>NZ_JAKCWP010000009.1 GCF_028767125.1 Chelativorans sp. YIM 93263 | reverse complement strand
TCTTATGCGTTTCGCTCAACGCACCGGCTCGTTTGGGGTGGAGAGTTGACAGGCAGCTTTTGGTCGGATGCCCAGCGGAAGCGGTCATGCATCTAAAGCCAGCGGTTTCAGCTCTACGCCCCATGTTTACCGTTCAAGGAACTAAGTCGAGTTCCCGTTGGCTGCCGTCCGTTGATGCAAACGGGTACTGATCAATTTGGTCTGGATTTGACTGGGCACCGCCCACGGTGGTCGCGGTTTTGATCGGGTCAGATGATTTGGTGCGGTGCTCGATCGTTACCCGAGGCCGTAACGAGGTCGCTAGCACCCCATCCTTGCGCACGGCCACAAGGTTCTATTGCGCATATGTCTCCCGGTCACTCTCTCAGAATGCGGCCATTCAGATTGAATGCATTTCAAGAGTTCAGGAATTCGGCTACACAGATCCGGTAATCCTGTTCGGATCAGAGCTACATGACCAAGTGAAAGACGACAGCCAAATGCCCGCGTATCGCTCAAGAACAACTACTCACGGCCGCAACATGGCCGGGGCCCGTGGCCTCTGGCGCGCAACAGGGGTCAAGGATGGCGACTTCGGCAAGCCCATCATTGCCGTGGTCAATTCCTTTACCCAGTTTGTTCCAGGTCACGTCCATCTGAAGGACCTCGGCCAGCTCGTCGCGCACGAGATCGAGGGTGCAGGCGGCATTGCGAAGGAATTCAACACAATCGCGGTGGATGACGGCATCGCGATGGGGCACGATGGTATGCTCTATTCGCTGCCGTCGCGCGAGATCATCGCGGATAGCGTCGAATATATGGTCAATGCCCATTGCGCCGATGCCATGGTCTGCATCTCAAACTGTGACAAGATCACGCCTGGCATGCTCAACGCGGCGATGCGGCTGAACATTCCCACCGTCTTCGTTTCGGGCGGGCCCATGGAGGCCGGCAAGGTTGTCGTGAATGGCAAGACCAAGGCGCTGGATCTGGTGGATGCCATGGTCGCTGCTGCTGACGAGAATGTCTCGGATGCAGACGTGTCGGCCATCGAGCGCTCGGCCTGCCCGACCTGCGGCTCCTGCTCGGGCATGTTCACGGCGAATTCGATGAACTGCCTGACCGAGGCTCTTGGCCTTTCGCTGCCGGGCAACGGATCGACGCTCGCCACCCACGCGGACCGCAAGCGATTGTTCGTCGAGGCAGGCCATCTCATCGTGGACGCCGCACAGCGCTATTACGAGCAGGACGACGCTTCGGTTCTGCCGCGCAACGTGGCGAGCAAGCAGGCATTCGAAAACGCCATGTCGCTCGACATCGCCATGGGCGGATCCACCAATACGGTGCTGCACATCCTTGCCGCCGCGCATGAGGGCGGGATCGACTTCACCATGCATGACATCGACGCGCTGTCGCGCAAGGTGCCTTGCCTCTCAAAGGTCGCGCCGGCCAAGCAGGACGTGCATATGGAGGATGTCCATCGCGCCGGAGGCATCATGGCCATCCTTGGTCAATTGGACGAAGGGGGTTTGATCCACCGCGACACGCCGACGGTCCACACCGCCACACTGGGCGAGGCGATTGACCGGTGGGCCATCGACCGCACGGAAAGCGAAAGCGTGCGCGACTTTTACAGGGCCGCTCCGGGCGGTATTCCGACCCAAACCGCCTTCAGCCAGGATGCCCGCTGGGAAGAGCTCGATCTTGATCGCGAAAAGGGCGTGATCCGTTCGGTCCAGCATCCGTTCTCGGAGGATGGTGGGCTGGCAGTGCTCAAGGGAAATGTTGCGCTGGATGGCTGCATAGTGAAGACGGCAGGCGTGGATGAATCCATCCTGAAATTTACCGGGCCGGCAGTGGTCTATGAAAGCCAGGACGCCGCGGTGAAGGGCATTCTTGGCAGAGAGGTCAAGGAGGGCGACGTGGTGGTGATCCGCTACGAGGGCCCGAAGGGCGGACCGGGAATGCAGGAGATGCTTTACCCGACCAGCTATCTGAAGTCACGTGGGCTCGGCAAAGCCTGCGCGCTGATCACGGACGGGCGGTTCTCGGGCGGCACCTCGGGGCTCTCTATCGGCCATGTCTCGCCCGAAGCGGCACAGGGCGGAGCAATCGGCCTGGTGCGCAATGGGGATACCATCGAGATCGATATTCCCAACCGGACAATCAATCTTGCTATCTCGAATGAGGAGTTGGCTGCCCGCCGCGCCGAACAGGACAAGCTTGGCTGGAAGCCCGCGGGCCCCCGCAAGCGCAATGTGACCAAGGCGCTGAAGGCTTATGCCACGTTTGCTGCGTCTGCTGACAAGGGAGCGGTGCGCATTCTGCCGGAGTGATTTGTTCGGCAGGACGCGCGCCGCACATTAGCTAGTCGAAAGCATCACCTGTGCTCGCCGCACGCCTCAAAATACTAACGTGAGCTGTGCGTCGAAGCCGCTTTCGTGGTCGTTGTCGACGATCTGGCCGCTATAGGTGTGCCAAGGATTGCTGTCGGTAGATCGAGCGAGGCCGGCAGAGAGTAGGACTGTAGCTTCGGCTATGAGTTATTGCTTGCCGGATGACCAGTTGGCCGATTGGCGGCTTCTAGGTTTCGCAGGGTCGATTGGGAACAGCTTATTTGGGGTCGAAAGTTGCCACCCCCCGTTGTCGCAGGATTAGGATTTCTGCGACAACAACAAATGTGGGACCGGGAGCGGACTGACTGCTACTGGCGAAAGATCGGCTAAAATCGACGCTCGTGTTGAGGTGCCGAGTTGCCCGAGGATCAGGAGTTTTGGCTTACGTGTTGCGCTCTCTCTCCGCGCGATTCGGTCGTGCATTGTCGGACTTCCACCCGGCGGGCGCACGTTCCAAGAAAAGAGGGTCGCCGATCAACTCCGAATCTTTGGCAAGCTTGCCCCATCGAAAATAGGCGAAGGTGTCATCGTACGCGTACACCTGACGTCCTGCCCGCTGAATGATCTGCAAGTTCAATTGCGCCACGTCGATCGCGCTGGCTTTGCGCACTCCATCTTTTCCCTCGAACTGGCCAGACAACATCAATTTCCGCGAGACGGGAAAAAGCACTGCTGTCTGGCTCATTCCAAAGCCGACGCCGTAGATTCCGCCCGAAGACTTGCCTGACACATCCAAGAGGCAGACGGGGTGATCCGACGTTACGAAATCTCCGGCGCTGTTGTCCGCGACGAGAAGGCTCCATTTTCGAGGCATAAGTGTCTGCAGAGTGGTATCAACCATCTGCATTTCCAGACTGATTTGGAAGGTCTGATCCGGGACAACCTCGTATCGGTCGGATATGATAAATTCGCGCATGTCCTCGTAGCTGATCTCTGGCCGGTGGCGCGCCTTGTCCGACGCTCTTCGGGCGCTACGGTCGATCCCCTCCCATCTCTCCCTGGACGCCACCATCATGCGCGCCATCTTCTTCGCCACTCCGGCAAGGAAGTCTCCCATCCGGCCACGCAGACGAGGGTTGCGGGCTGCAAGAAGCGCGACAAGATTCAGGACGAGAGTACGGTCCTCTTCGACCGCAAACGATCCGGAATCCTGCATGCGTCGTAAGGAGCCGCCGCCGGGCCCTCGAATTCGGCGAAGGCAGCTTCGAGAGCATTTGGGTCAACGCCGTCGATATCCACTCGGTTGAAATCGCGAGCGGCACCGATATTGCGCACCTTGGTGCGAAAGACCTTACGCTCTACTCGATCGACGGCAACGATGCGCGCTTGACGGCCGACGCCCTCCGCGAACGAACGTAGATAACCCTGCGGCACGAAGTGATGATTGTGGGCTTCCGCCATGCAAGAGACCTTCACTGCGCTGGGTTGCCAACATTGGCATGGCAGTCCAGTGTAATGCGAGTCTTGGGACGCGGACCTCTATGTCTATCTTTAAGCCAATTTTGCAAGAAGTCGCAGAGGCAGATATCCAGCAACTTTTGGCGGACGAGCAGCACGAAGGACTCGGCGTCGAGTTCAAGCGCGACATGTACGGCAACGCGGACGCCGACAAGAAGGAATTCCTAAAGGATTTATCGGCATTCGCCAATTCGGCCGGCGGACAGCTTCTTATCGGCGTCGATGAACTTCAAGGCGCAGCGAACGCGATTTCGCCGATAGTTGGCGATCCCGACGTGACCCTCCAGCGCCTTGAGCAGATGGCGCGCACTGGTCTGGAGCCGCGAATTGTAGGTCTACAGACGCGCGCGGTGCCGATCGGTGGAGGCGGTTTCGTCTATATCTTGCGTGTGCCGCGAAGTTGGAATCCGCCCCATCGAGTGAGTTTCCAGAACACCAATCGATTCTATCTGCGATCTTCAGCCGGAGCGCATGAAGCGAGTGTTGAGGAACTGCGAGCGGCCTTTGCGAACGGTGCAGACATGCGTGAAAGGATGACGGCTTACGTTGCCGGGCGGGTGCAGAAGATTGCGGATAACGAAGGGGTTGTGAGGCTCGCCGTTGGCGACGGAACCGAAGGCCGTCTCGTACTTCACATTCTCCCTTTCGCGGCATTCGCGGGCGGCACACAGGTTGATGTCGCGGCCGCTATGGAGGTGGCGAATCTCCTCCAACCATTCGGGGCAACTGGCAACTCGCGGATCAATTTTGACGGTTTCATGGTGGTCCGCCCAGCAGATATCCCGCACGGCTACACACAGGTCTTCCGGAACGGGGTCGTAGAGGCGACCAAGGTGCGAGTCGTGGCGGATCACCCTCAGCTAGGTATGCGGATTCCCATGCGGAGCTTTGTAGAGCCGATTTATCAGCGACTCCCACAGTACGTACGCGCACTGCAAGCGCTGAACGTGCCGCCGCCCTTCGGAGTCTCGATAACAGTTGCCGGAGTCGAGGGGTCCCATCTTGGGATCAACAACAATCCGTTGGGACTAGATTTTCAACACCCGATAGACCGCCCCACGCTGGTGCTACCCATGCAGGTGATCGCCGACTTCGGAACTGATGCCAGTTATCGTGCTGCCATCGCGCCTGCAATCGACGCCTTGTTCAATGCTGTGGGCGTTGCAAGCGCTGCTGACTTCTTGGCCAATTTCAATGAAGCGGGGGTGTGGATCGGTCAGAATTGATCACCGATTTTACCGCCTCGCAAATGATGACTGACCGCCCAAATGGCTGCTTTCTGGAACCGGCTTATGCGGGCGCTACGGCCGCTATGCGGCGCACTGCGGTCGTAATGAGGCGTGCCGGGAACGACTGGACCGGCCTCAAACCGTTGAGTCCGCTAGTGCTGCCACATCACTTACCCGTGGTCAGCACGTCCGGTGGGGCGAGGTGGGGTTCGGCATAACGGTCTACCAGTTCGAGGAAATTGGTCAGGGCCGCAGGCCGATGCGCGCCAGGCGAAAGAATCCTGACGAAACTGAAGTCGATTTCCTGGAGAAGAGGCCTAACGATTCCGCCACGCTCGGCGAAGCTTATCGCGCTAAAGGGCTCGATGATGCCCACGCCGAGGCCATGCAAGACCATGCCGCAAACCGTAGCTGAAGTGCGTGTCTCCAGAACGAGCCTGCGCCTGACGTTGGCGGCAGTGAAAGCCGCGTCGATCTTCATTCGTGTCGTCGTGCCTTCGGCAAGCGATATGAACGACTCACCTTCGAGGTCATGCAGGTCAATGACTGAGTGCCTCACCAGTCGATGATCTTTCGGGAGCACACAGACGCATCTCGCTCGCTGAACCTCCCCGACCTCCAGCCCGGGGGTATCAACCGGTGTCATAGCGAAGCCGACATCATAACTGCGGTCCCGCACCAGATCCGCGACCGTGGGCGAGTTGTGGGTCTGAAGGGAAATGGCCAGTCCATCGTGTTGGTCGAGCAAATGCTTGATGATTTTGGGCAGGAACCAAGGCGTCATGGCAGGCATCGCGGCAACACGGAGCACCCCCTCCTGTCTGTTGCGTATCCGCGTGATCGCGCTTTCTATGTTGTCACGTCCCTTGAAGCTGCGCTGTACCTCCTCGAACAATCGCGAAGCTTCGGTACTCGGCAGCAACCCTCCCTTACGGCGCGAGAAAAGGGAAAATCCAGCCTCGAACTCAAATTCTTGAATCAGGCGGCTCACTGCCGGCTGGGTGACTGATAGCATGTGAGCCGCATCTGTCATGCTTCTAGTAAGCATAACCGCACGGAAAGCCTCGATTTGCCGCCAACTGATCATGGCCCTTCCTAATATAATATCAGATTATATGCAAAGCACGAAAAATAATTTGACTTAAGGGGGCCAAGCTTCTCTGCTGCAGGGCATCGGCTGGAAGGCAGAAGCAACGAACCTGGTTCAAAAAGCTCAGCCCACCAGTCGGAGGTAGGGATGTTCCCGGACCAGACCTCATCGTGAACGGGCGATAACAGGTCGGGTACCTTGAAATGGGAGATACAGAAATGACCAGTTCCACGATACGAGCGATGGCAGTTCTTTCCGCGGGTCTTATCAGCGCAGCTGCATACCCCGGAATGGCGGCGGGGCAAGATTTGCCGCCGCTTCCCGAATCCATTGAGCAGAAGGGCGTCCTGAGCGTCGGCGTAAAGTGCGATTACCCGCCGGACGGATACCTCGATACCTCCGGTAACCCTGTCGGCCTAGAAGTCTCGCTCGCCAAGCAGATCGCCGAGTACGCGTTCGGCGACAAAGAAGACGCCGAGCTGATGTGCGTGACTTCGGCCAACAGGGTGCCCGCCCTCGTCGGTGGAAAGGTTGACATGCTGATTGCCACTCTAGGCATCAGCGACGAGCGCAAGGAAGTCATCGACTTCTCCGACCCCTATACGTGGAGCGCCAGTTCATTGTTGGTGAAGGAAGACAGCGACATTCAGTCGATCGCGGACCTCGATGGGGAAACCGTGGTGTTGCTCAAAGGGGCGTGGCAGATTCCCTGGTTCGAGGAGAACCACCCCGAGATCGCTCTAATGAAGCTCGATTCCGTGTCCGATGCTCTGCAGACTCTCGGCCAAGGAAGGGCAGCGGCATATGCCCATGACCTCGCGGTGCAAATCGCTATCGACAGGAACAACGACCAAGTCCGGATGCTCGACGACAGATACATGATTGGGTACCGCGGCATCGGATTGCGCAAGGGCGAGGACAAATGGCGGGAGTATGTGAATGCGGCGCTCGAGAAGGTCCGTGCCGACGGCGTGATTGCTGAGTGGGTTGAGGAATATGAGGAACCCGACCTTGTCGAGGCGCGGATCGAACTCTGGGATCCGTCCAAGGCCCCAGTCGTCGAATAAGACAGCGTACTCCGTAGTATGGCCCGGCTAACTGCCGGGCCACGAGCCTCCTGCCGGAATTCACGATGAATTACGCCTTCAGCTTCGTATACATTGTCGAGAACCTGCCCGTCCTATTCGACGGTTTTATGGTGACGGTCCGGGTCAGCGTCATTAGCATCGCAATCGCGTCGCTCATCGGCATTGCGGGCGCTGCCGTGAGACTGCTCAAGGTCCCAGTTCTTTCGCAGGTGGTCGGCGCGTATGTGCATTTCATCCGATCGACGCCACTCCTACCGCAGATCTTTTTCATTTTTTACGGACTGGCGTCCGTTGGATTGCCCATCTCGTCTTTCTGGGCGGGCGTGTTTGCGCTGTCGCTGTGGGGCGGGGCTTACAACGTCGAGAATGTCAGGGGAGGTTTCCTCTCGATTTCGAAGGGACTGCATGAAGCCGCGGATTCGCTGGCCTTCGGGCCGCTCCACTATCTCTGGCTCGTCGCCGTGCCGCTGGGTGTCCGCGTTAGCTTGCCGTCAATGCTCAATACTTCCGTGTCCGTCCTGAAAAACTCGGCGTACCTCCAGGCAATCGGCCTTGCCGAATTGACCTTCGTCGCCATGGACAAGGTTTCGCTAGAATTCAGGACACTGGAGATGTTTGCAGCCATCGGCGTCATGTACCTCGTCCTTGTGTTGGCGCTGTCCATTGCGGTTCGCCGGCTCGAGAATGTCCTCCAAAAGCCGTTCAGGCCATAGGGAGAAGCCGATGCAGCTCATCATTGAAAATTTTCCCCTCCTCCTGACAGGCCTGTGGCACACACTGCAGCTTGCGATAGTCACCCTGCTCGGCTCAACCGTGATCTCCGTTGCCTTCGGGCTCATGGGCGTTGCCCGCTCCGGCGTGCTGCGGGCCACGAGCATGGCATACGTCGAGTTCTTCCGGGACATCCCGCTGATCGTCAACGTGCTCTTTGTTTACTTCGGCGCGCCCCTGATCGGGATCTCCCTTGATCCGTTCGGTGCCGCCACCATCAGCTTTTCCCTTTGGGGTGGGGCCAACGGTGCGGAGATCGTGCGCAGCGGGTTCAACTCGGTCCCCCTCCACCAGGAGCGAAGCGCAGTCGCGCTGGGACTGAAGCCGTGGGAAGTCATGTGGTATGTGCTCGCGCCGCAGGCGCTTCTTCCTATCATCCCGCCCTTCACTGGCCTTTTTAGCCTACTCATCCAAGCCACTTCGCTGGCTTCCATGGTCGGGGCGATGGAATTCTTCCGCACGTCGCAGATCATCGTCGAGCGCACGACGATGATGACGGGCTACAGCCCCGCCTTCCTTGTCTACGGCTTCGTGCTCCTCGTCTATTTCGTGATCTGCGCATCGCTCAGCGCTCTGACCAAAAGGCTCGAGACAAGTCTTAGTGAACGGCAGTCCCGCCGTGGCGGCCGCAAAGCTGCCATCCCGCAGGCTGCCAACGAAAGCATCTGATGAAAATGAGGTTCGAAATGGAGTCCAAGGTTAGCGGCTTTCTTAAGGAAGCGATGGCTCCCGAAATCCAGAACAACCTGATGGCCCCTGCCCTCGAACGAACGTTCCCTGTGCACCTGCCGCTGATCACCGAGATCAACATGGCGCACGTGCTAATGCTCACGAAGAAGGGGATTATCGACCGCAACGCGGCAAGCAAGCTGGCACGGGCCGTCATAGACCTGCAGGCTGGCGGCCCGTCGTCGTTCACGCTCAACCCAGCACTTGAGGACAGCTACTTCAACTACGAGGCTAGGCTCATCGAGACGGTGGGGCCGGACGTCGGCGGCCGGGTCCACATCGGCCGCAGCCGCAACGACCTCAAAGCCACGTTGGACAGAATGCGTGCGCGCAAGGTCGCGCTCCAGGTTATGGCAGACCTGCTCGATCTAAGATCGGCGCTCGTGAGGCAGGGCAGGACTTACACCTCGGTGATAGCGCCCGGTTACACGCACCTCCAGCCCGCCCAGCCGATCACCTTCGGCTATTACCTACTTGGTGTGGCCCACGGCATTGAGCGGGACTACCAACGTATCGCGGACTGCTACACGCGCATCAACAAGTGTCCTCTCGGCGCAGCCGCAATTGCCGGAACTTCCTTTCCCATAGACCGGAAGATGACGGCACTCGCACTCGGCTTCGATGGCGTCGCGTATCACGCGCAGGATGCCATCGCGACGCGCGACACGATCATAGAACTCCTCTCGTCCTGCACGCTGCTGTCGCAGACCATCGGTCGGATGGCTCAAGATTTCTATGTGATGACGACCTACGAGTTCGGCACGCTCTCGTTGCCCGACAGCGTGGCAATCACTTCCAGCATCATGCCGCAGAAGAAGAACATGGCTGCGCTGGAGATCCTGAAGGGTAGGGTCGCAGCGATGACGGGAGCGCTGGTGACGGCGCTCAGTGCCTATAAGGCAGTTCCCTACAGCCACGCCCAGGACGGCAACATGGAAGGCATGCGCTGGACCTGGGATGCATTCGAGGAAGTCGTAGCGATGGTTCCGGTCGCGACGCTAGTGGCAGAGCGAGCCGAGCCTGCCGAGGAGCGCATGCTGGAGCTTGTCAGAGGCAACTTTTCCACGGTGACAGATCTGGCCGACACGCTGGTCCGGGAAACGGAAATGTCCTTCCGTGAAGCCCATCACCTCGTCGGCAGGGTCGTTCGAATTGCGATAGCCGAGGAGTTGAAGGCGGACCAGATTACCGGCGACCTTCTGGACCGCGCTGCGTCGGAAACCGTCGGACGCAAGATTGGGCTGCCCGAACCAATCCTCAAGGCAGCGCTCGACCCGATCAAGACAATGGAAGCGAAAACGGGGTCCGGCGGCCCTTCCGCTGCCGATATCGCAACTATGGCGGACGACCTCGAAGCCAACCTCAGGGAGGACGCTGCGGTCCTCGCTCGGCGAAAGCGGCAGGTCGAGGAGAGCAATGCCGTCCTTGTCGCCGACTTCAATGAATTAGCGAGGCAGGAGGATGCCTAACAGTCCGGCAACAGCAGAGGGACCTGTCATATCGGTCCGCGGCGTTGTCAAAAAGTACGGCAACATGCGCGCGCTCGATGGCGTCGACGCAGACGTGTCGCGGGGCGAGGTCGTGGTCGTCATCGGTCCGAGTGGTTCGGGCAAATCAACATTCATCCGCTGCCTCAACGGCTTGGAGAGGGTTGATGGGGGTCGCGTCACTATCGACGGAATGCCAATTTCGACAAGGCGTGACTGGCAGGTGGCCAGGCGGCGAATCGGGATGGTGTTCCAGGACTATTCGCTGTTCCCCCACATGACGGTCATGAGCAACATCTGTCTCGCCCCGGTGCGCGCAAGGGTTGGAACTCGCGCCGAAACAGAAGAGCGCGCCATGGAAATGCTTGAGCGGGTCGGCTTAGCGCACAAGGCGAACGATTTTCCGGCCGCCCTCTCCGGCGGCCAGCAGCAACGCGTCGCGATCGTCAGGGCGCTGGCGATGAAACCCGAGGCCATTCTCTTCGATGAGCCGACATCGGCACTCGATCCGGAAACCATTGGCGAGGTGCTCGCGGTGATGAAGGAACTGGCTCGGGAGGGCATGACCATGGTGGTCGTGACCCACGAGATGGGCTTCGCCCGCGAGGTGGCCGACCGGGTTGTTTTCATGGACAAGGGCAGGATTGTGGAGATCGGACCGCCGGAAGTCATCTTTACGTCCCCTCGGGAAGACCGGACGAAGGCCTTCCTGGAGATGATCTTCTAAGGAGGAAAGCGATGACGGCATCAGCTGCCACAGCGGAAGGTGCGGGTGGACGGGACCCCATCGTTAGCCTTTCCAGAGTGAACAAATGGTTCGGCGACTTTCATGCCATCAAGGGCATCTCTCTGCAGGTGAACCAAGGGGAAAGGGTTGTCATCTGCGGTCCAAGTGGCTCGGGAAAGTCGACCCTGATCCGCTGCATCAACGGGTTGGAGCGGCATCAGGAAGGCGACCTGACTGTCAACGGCACCAGGCTCGACGGAAAATCGGCGTCCCTGAACGAGGTGCGACGCAAGGTCGGCATGGTTTTCCAGCACTTCAACTTGTTCCCGCACATGACGGTGCTAAAGAATCTCACCGTCGGACCGACCTGGATTCTCGGCCGCCCGAGAGAAGAGGCGAAGGAGACGGCTTTGGCGTACCTCAGGCAGGTCAGGATCGAGGATCAGGCGTACAAGTACCCGGCCCAGCTCTCCGGTGGCCAGCAGCAGCGTGTCGCCATCGCCAGGGCGCTCTGCATGAAGCCCGAGGTCATGCTGTTCGATGAACCCACGTCCGCCCTCGACCCAGAAATGGTCAAGGAAGTGCTCAACACGATGATCGAACTCGCCGGAACCGGGATGACGATGATCTGCGTCACCCACGAAATGGGATTCGCGCGCGAAGTGGCGGACCGCGTGGTTTTCATGGACGAAGGGAAGATTGCCGAGGAAGCGGTTCCCTCCGAATTCTTCTCCGCACCGAAAAGCGGAAGGGCAAAAGCTTTTCTAGATCAGATACTCGTACACTGAGGAGTTCGGCATGGGCGAAAGGACGAGGACGGCAAGGGACTTTCTCGGAGCAATCCAAATTCCGGCCGACGCGCTGTATGGCGTAAACACGGCTCGCGCGCGGGAAAACTTTGCATTCTCCGGCAGGGTTCTCGGGGACGAACCCGCATACCTTCGTGCATTTGCGTTCATCAAAAAGGCGTGCGCCGAAGCCAACCGGTCAGCGGGCATCCTCCCGAACGAGATTGCGGAAGCAATAGCTGCGGCATGCGATGAGCTCGTCGCGGGAAAGCATCGCGAGCATTTCGTGGTCGACATGCTCGAGGGAACCGGCGGAACTGCCACCAACATGAACGTGAATGAGGTGCTGGCAAGCAGGGCCGCCGCCATCCTCGGCGGCCTGCCCGGCGATTACGAAAGGGTACATCCGAACGACCACGTGAACCTATCTCAGTCGACGAACGACGTCGTTCCGTCAGCCATTAAGCTCGCATGCCACGAGATGCTGGCGGAACTCGCCACCGTCTTGCGCGGACTGCGCGACGAGTTCTTGAGGAAGGCTGCAGAGTATGCCGATCTGATGCGTCTCGGAAGGACCTGCCTGCAGGACGCGCAACCCATGATGCTCGGACAAGCGTTTGGCGGATACGCCTCGCTCGTCGAGCGGCTTGAAGCAAAACTTTTGCTACTTCGAAGTGAATTGACGGAACTTCCGCTTGGCGGGACGGCGATCGGCACAGGCCTGGGTTCGCCCGATAGGTTTAGGAACAGTGTCCTCGATAAGCTTTCCGAGCACACGGAGGTTGCCTGGCGCGCACCGCAGGATAATTTCGACGCCATGCAAAACGTCGATTGCTTCGCACGCCTTTCTGGCGAGCTAAAGACTTGTGCGCTGTCCCTGGCTAAGATCGGATCCGATTTCATAATTCTCTCCTCAGGTCCCTCAGGGGGGTTGGGTGAACTGCAGCTGCCGCCCCTGCAAGCGGGATCATCAATCATGCCCGGCAAGGTTAATCCTGTGCAGCCAATGGCGCTCTGCCAAGCGAGCATGGTGGTGGCGGGCAATGATACAGCTGTGGCCATGGCGGCTCAGCAGGGCCAGCTTGAGGTCAACCATTACGAACCACTCATCGCCAGTTCTCTGTTCTCATCCCTCCGTCTCATGACATCCGAGATCCGGTTGTTCTCGGAAAAATGTGTTGCCGGATTGCGAGCCGACGCGCCGCAAACTATGTCTAACCTGACTTTGTCAAGCGCGGTTTCGACGGCCGTGGTGCCCCGGATTGGCTACGAGCGGACTGCCCAGATCGTGCGCCGAGCCCGCGATGCTGGAGTACCGTTCTCTGAAATGGCCATCTCAGAAGGTGTCGTCAGTGCAGCAGAAATGGAAGCCCTGTTAGCACAGGCTACCTCGGGACACGTCGACAGGATGGTATCCCCGAAGGGGCCATAACCTTGATACTTGAGTGCGTCGGCAACATCGCCGCTCTACGTCCAGAAGCAGGAACTTAAAAGTGCGCTGATCCGATGCTACCAATTTGCCCCCGCGCAAATTAGCCGCCACTGCTGAGCCGCATCGGCGGACTCAAGGACCACCTCCGCGTATTCATATCGGACTTGCAGCGCTTTAAACGGGCCATGAGGGAACCTTGGGTTATAAATGATACAGTGAAAGCGCGGCTGAGTTCCCCTACTCCCGCGCGCCTGTTCCGAAGCCCTGCGATATTGTGCCGCCGCTGTTAACGTTTTCGCCGCGTCCGTCGCAGCCAAGTGGAAGCAATTCCGACTCGCCAACACTCGCGCTATCGACCGAGGAGTCCGTCAAGAGATGAGATGCACGAAGTCACTCACGTTGGGTGCAGCCGCTGCGGTCAGTACTATCACGGGCGCATCTTCTGACCTGAACGCCACTCCGAAAACCGGTCTCGCATTTCGTAGCCCCGGAGCGCCAATTGCGGGCCGAAGGACATGTACAAGGGCGTTCTCCGCAGCGGCTCGATCGGCAAGGCGAGGTCGTTGTGAGGCATATCGCGGGCCCAGTCGGAAAGTACCTGACCGACAGTATAGCCTGTCGGCACTCCCCTTCCCGAGAGCCCGGTAACTGCGACGGCTCCTTCCTCGAGGTGATACAGGCGCGGGATCGTCAATGGCTGCATATCGAGCTCTCCCGTCCACAGACAATCCCATTCGATATCCGCCGGGAGGCTGGGGTGATGGTATTGCAATCGGCGTGTAAGAAGCCGGAGCATCTTTTCTCGACCGCCGAACAGCCGCGGAAACATCGACGCTACAATGCGGCCGAATGCATCCCGCTTGTAAACGAATATGTTGCCTCGCCCGTCATGGGCAGTGACGTTTTCGGGAAGTACGTCTATCGCATCAGGCAATGGTTTGGTGGCTCCAACCATTACCCTCATTATCCGGAAGCTTTTATCAAGTTTTGGCCAAGCCGCTTGGGTGTAGGCCCCGGTCGTGTATATCACGCGTTTGGCGATCACGGATCCTTCGGTGGTGGAAACTTTCCACTTTCGTCCCGTCCGGCGCGCCTCCGTAACCCGCGAGCGAACGAACAACCCTGCTCCATGGCGGCGGGCGGCCATAGCCAGACCTCGGGACAGACCCATCGGGTTGAGATGAGCACCGCCAGGATGAACCCATCCCCCGAACTGACCCTTCATGCCCGTTAGTTTCCTTACCTCTTCCGCATCGGCGAGGTAAGTTGACTGACCGGCCGCGTTGTAGCTGTCGACTTTGCTTTGCAGGGCCGACAGATTTCCGGGAGTTGGTGCAGCCATAACGTATCCGTTCTGCACCCACTCGCAATCGATGTTGTGTTCGTGGACAATATCGGCGATCCGGTCTGCAGCGTTGAGCTGCAGTTGAATAAGCTTCTCGCCCCGCTTTTCGCCCAGCAGCCTCCTTATGCTGTTCAGGCTATAGTGATGGAAGGTCGGCGTGCAGTGACCGGCATTTCGCCCCGATCCCCCAAATCCGATCTCCTCGGCTTCGAGAAGAATGACGCTGCGGCCCTCTTTGGCCAAGTTGAGAGCGGTGTGAAGCCCACAAAAGCCCCCGCCTACGATGCAAATTTCAGCTTCCCGGTGGCCTGAGAGAACTTCTTTAAACTCCGATGGAGGCGCTGTCTTGCGCCAAAGAACATCACCGATGGGTGAAAAACGACGCAAGTGGGACCTCACTGTTGAGTTGCAGGCGCAAGTGAAAGATCATCGCGAATACAGGCCGCCTTGTGTTCTGGGGAAAGCTCTCGCAGCTTTGGAACCTCATGGCTGCAATCTTCCACAGCGTAAGGGCACCGCGTTCTGAACTGACAACCACTGGGCGGGTTCAGGGGACTCGGAATATCGCCCTTCAGCACTATCCGCTTTCTCCTGTTCGCGGACTTCGGAGACGGAGCTGCGGAAAGAAGCGCTTCAGTGTAAGGATGCCGGGGGTTCGAAAACAGTTCCCTTGTAGACGCGAATTCCACGACCCTTCCGAGATACATGACCGCAACGAAATCCGAGATGTGTCCGACCACGGCCAGGTCATGCGTGATGAAGAGCATCGTGAGCTCAAGATCCCGCTGCAGCCGGCCAAAGAGGTTCAGAACCTGGGCCTGGACTGACACGTCGAGCGCGGAAACAACCTCATCGGCCATGATGAAGTCTGGTTGCACGATAAGAGCCCTTGCGATTCCAATACGCTGGCGCTGCCCACCGGAGAACTCATGCGGAAACCTGCTGATATACTGGCCGGGAAGTCCAACGCGCTCCAACATTTCCGCTGCCCGGTCCTTGCGACGGGACCTGCTTAATCCTGGATTGTGAAAGCGAAGCGGAACGCTAAGCGTTTCAGCGATGCTCATTCTCGGATTCAAACTGCTGAACGGATCCTGGAAAACCATCTGCATGCGACGTCGCAGGGACTTCAACTCGCTCGATGAAGCTCGTGCCATGTCAATGCCATCGAACGTCATGGTTCCAGCAGTGGGTCGGGACAGCCCCATGATGGCTCTGCCGAGCGTGGACTTCCCGGACCCACTTTCGCCGACCAACCCGAGTACCGATCGGCGGGGGATATCTATCGATACTCCGTCAACGGCACGTATGACCGGTCCCTGTCCCCCGAAGAGACCTTTGTGAAGCGGGAAGTGTTGCTTGAGGTCGGCAGTTTGAATCAGGGGTAACTCGTTCATTCGGCATTCTCCAGAATGGATTGCCAGCGCTTGCAGCGCACCAAGTGGCCATTGCCCGCGTCTTCGAACGGCACCGGCGGCACATCACAAATTCCACTGAGCGTGTGCGTGCAGCGGGGGTGGAATGCGCATCCATTCGGCAGACTTGCCGGGTTGGGAACAAAGCCTTCGATAGACTGAAGCTCCCCTTGATTCAGGCCGGCCGTCTCCAGCTCTGGTACTGCTCGCATGAGACCGCTGGTGTAGGGCATCAGCGGCGTCTCCAGAACGGCCTCAGTCTGCCCGTGCTCGACCATCTGTCCCGCATACATGACGATGGTCCTGTCGGCGATATCGGCCACGACGCCGAAATCGTGGGTGATGAAGAGCATCGCCATTCCGGTCTCCGCCTGAAGACGGCGCAGAAGGTCGATAATCTGGGCCTGGACAGTCACATCCAGTGCAGTTGTCGGCTCGTCGGCGATCAAGATCTCGGGTTCCAGTGCCAGCGCAATGGCGATCATGATCCGCTGGCGCATGCCGCCCGAGAGCTCGTGCGGATAGGTGGTCAGGCGCGCCGCCGCGTCGGGAATGCCGACCTGGTCTATCAACTCGACGGCTCTCTCCCGGGCCTTCCTCGCTGATATTGCACGGTGGCTTCGGATCGCCTCGATGATCTGGTCCCCGATTGTGTAAACGGGATTCAGCGACGTTAGCGGCTCCTGGAAGATCATCGCGATCCTGTCGCCGCGAAGACGACGCATGCGCGCCTCGCTGATTGAAAGCAGGTCAATGTCCTCGTCGGAGTGCAAGATAATTTTTCCTCGCGCGCGCGATTGTGGCGGAGGAGGCAAGAGCCGCATAATGCCGAGGCTCGTTACGGATTTTCCGGACCCGCTCTCTCCTACAAGAGCCAGGGTTTTTCCGGCCTCGAGCGTAAAGCTCACATCATGTACTACCGGAAGTTCCCTGCCCTCCGAGCGAAAGCCGATGTTGAGGTTTTCGACCGTGAGAACTCTCGTCATGGCATATCACTCCGTGCGTCGAGGGCGTCCCGCAGACCGTCACCGATGAAATTGAAGCTCGTGACTGCCGCCGTGATCGCCACGCCCGGAACGATGGCCAGCCACGGCGCGGTATCCAGGAACTGCTGGGCGTTGTTCAGCATGTTACCCCAACTCGGGAGAGGAGGCTGAATACCGTAGCCGAGGAAACTCACATAGGCTTCGAGCAGAATTGCCTTGGCCACCGTGAGCGTGGCAGCAACGATGATCGGGCCAACAGTGTTCGGGAGGAGCTCCCGGAACATGATCCATGTGTGCGACGCGCCACTGATTTTCGCGGCGGTCACGAAATCCCTCTCACGAAGAGACCTAATTTCCGCCGAGACAATACGTGCAACTTCCATCCAACTGGTGGCCGCGATGATAAGCGTGATCATGAAGGCGTTAGGCTGAAGAAAGGCAGCCAATGTGAGCAGAAGGAAGACCTGCGGGAAACACAGGAATGAATCCGTGAGTCGCATCAGGAGAGTGCCCGTCACCTTGCCGAAGTAGCCAGCCACCAGACCGATCACGGTTCCTATCAGTGTAGAAAGAAGCATGGCGGCCACGCCCACCATGAGGGAAATGCGCCCTGCCATAAACAGCCGGGCCGCGAGATCCCGCCCCATCTCGTCGGTGCCGAACAGGTAGTCACCTGTCAAAGGAGGAGTGAAGCGGTCCCTGATATGAATCTCCAGCATATTGTACGGGAGTAGCCAAGGCCCCACCACGCACATGAAGGTGATTAGTGAAATCATGATCACGCCGGTGATGGCCAGCCTGTGGCGAATGAACCTTTTGACCGTGCGGGACTTTAGCCAGTCGCTCCCTGTGGAGCTTGCCGCCCGTTGCTCTACTGCTGCTGTCATTATTCGAGCCTCACGCGTGGATCAGCAATTGCGACCAGGATGTCAGCGATCAGATTACCCAGGAGTACGAAGATCGCAGTAAACATCAGTACGCCCATGATGACCGGGTAATCATTGTAGCCAAGGCTATCCAGAAACAGGCGTCCGATGCCGGGCCAGGTGAAGACTGTCTCGGTTACCAGCGCCCCCGACAGAAGCATGGGAAGCTGAATCCCAGCCAGCGTGATCATCGGTATAAGAGCGTTCCGGATCACGTGGCCATAAAGTACCCGACGGCCGGACACTCCCTTGGCCTTCGCAGTGCGCACGAAATCCTGCCCAATGACGTCAAGCATCGACGATCGCATGTAGCGCGACCAGATTGCGACGTTCACCAAGGCAAGAACCAGCGACGGCATCACGAGGTGATGCACGTAATCCAGGAAGCTTTCATCCCCGATGCTGTACATGTTGCCCGAGGGAAACCAGTCCAGCCGAAGGGCAAAGACGTAAATGGCCACCAGGCCGAACCAGAACGTCGGTATGGACAGAGCGATCATGGCTCCGACGGTCGCGAGATAATCCCACGCCGAGTAGCGTCGCGTCGCTCCGAGAACTCCCACCAGGGTGCCCAATCCTATCGAAATGACACTGGAACTCAGCACAAGGAGAATGGTGGCGAAAAGATGCCCGGAAATGACAGAGAGAACCGCTCGGCCGTCACGAAAACTCTCTCCCCAATCTCCGACGAGAAAACTGGAAAGCCAGTCAAGATACTGGATTGGGATAGGCCGATTGAGTCCCATCCGTTCTGCAATCTGGTTCAACTCTGCCTGGGACATCCCCGGTGACAGCGCGTACTGCGAAAGCGGCCCGCCGGGCGCGAGATGCAGGATGGTGTAGCCAATTAGCGATACCAGGAACAGGAGCAACACGCTGTGCCCAAGCCTGTACAGTGTGAACCTCAACATGGCTGCCTCCCTGTTTGTGACAGCCTGGCCTGAACGGCCAGGCCAATTGGTTGCGGAGGCTTAGGTCCAGCGCCACTCGTTGACATTCCAAGTCTCGATCCGCACGTTCACATTGGGATCAAAACCCTCAAGGCCGGTCTTGTGACCGCGCAAATTGGCGTACTGAAAGATGGGAAGGAACGGCAGATCCTTGCGGACAATCTCCTGAATCTCGTTGTAGACCTCCTTGCGCTTCACTGGCTCAAAGAGGCTTCCGCCCCTTGCCAGAAGCTCATCGATGGTCTCGTTTTCGTATTGCCAGGTGTTCTGACCGGCACCGCCCTTGGCGCTGATCGCAGAGGAATCCAGGTAGTTTGACACGTCTGGGTCTGGTCCAGTCGTGTAGACGATACCAACCATCGCGCTGTCGAACTCCGACATCTGCCAGTATTCTCCCCACATCACAGCCGGTGGCAGGTTGGATATTTCCATCTCGACGCCGATATCCGCATAGCTCTGCTGGATAAATTGTTGCGTTTGCTCTCGAACGCTGTTTCCCGCCGTGGTCGAGTTCTTGAAGGAAAGGCGAACTCCATCCTTCTCGCGGATGCCGTCCGGTCCGGGCTTCCATCCCGCTTCATCAAGGATTTGCCTTGCCTTCTCAAGATTGTACTCCGCGGCGGGCAGGTCATCATTGTGATAAGGGGATTCATGAGGAAGGAAGCTCTCGGTCGGCTCAGGAATGCCATAGTAAATGGCATCTATGATGGTGGCTTTGTCGAGCGCATAGTATAGCGCCTCACGCACGGCCGGATCCTGGAACTGGGGCTTGCCCAGGTTGAAGCTGATGGATTCGATCGTTGCCGCAGGCGTTACTACGATCTCCCGCTCCGGAAGTTGGCTTGCCTGCTCATAACGGTCAGGCTGTATGCCCTGCAGCCCGATAACGTCGATGTCACCGGTCCGGAATTGGGTGTAGAGAACCGTCATGTCCGGAATGTACCGAAAGATGACACGTTCTACATGCGGGCCGTCACCAAAATAGTCATGGTTGGCATCGAGCAGGATGTAGTTGCCGGCTACCCTCTCTCCGAACTTGAACGCACCCGTGCCCACAGGGTTATTCCCGAAATCGGTTTTATTGGGGTCGTCAGCGCCGCCAAGGACATGCTCGGGTACGATGAAAGTCCAGGATAGGATCGAGGCATAGGGCGCAAATGGGGAGGCCATTTCCCAGGTAATCTCGTGGTCGTTCACAATCCTGATGTTCCGGACCAGTTCGTGGCCAGTCCGACGCATGGCGCTGAACATCGGATCCTTTTGAAGCTCGATGGTGAACTTCACGTCTTTCGACGTGAATGGCGTGCCATCATGCCACTTGACACCTTCGCGAAGCTTCACACGCCATTTCAGGCCATCCTCCGAGATCCCGCCATTCTCGACCGTGGGAACTTCCCGCGCCAGGGCCGGCTGAAAATTGCCTTCGGAATCCACGATAAAGAGCGGATCAAAAAGGTTGAAATGAACGCCTTCATCCACCTCGATGTGCGGCATGTGCGGATGAAGAACGGTTGGTTCCTGCGAAAATCCGATGATCACTTGACCGGAGGTTTCCTGAGCAGCAAGCCGCTTGCTGGCAAGCCCGGACATTAGCAGAGTTAAGCCCGCGGCACCCGTCTTCAGGAACTTTCGCCTGTCGAAATCGCCCATTCTTTCGCTCTTGGTGGGATTCATCCTGAATACTCCTCTCTTGTTCCCTATTTGTTATTGTTTTTCCGAAGTTATCCCGATCAATAGCCAGGATCGGGGGCCACTCGGCTTCCGTCCGTAAAGCGCGAAAACCGAAACTCTTTGGGATCAACCCGCGGTGGACGGCCGACAACGAGGTCCGCCATCAGACCGCCAGCCGCCGGGCCGATTCCAAAACCGTGCCCTGAAAACCCCGTCGCGAGATAAAGTCCTGGTGTGGCCGCGACGTCGGATATGACAGGGATCGCGTCTGGTGTCACATCGATGCAGCCGGCCCAGCGCTGTGCCACTGTCGCATCCTTGAGCGCGGGAAAAGCCATGGCGACGTTGGAAATTAGGCGCTTGAGCATACGTGGAGAGGGCTGCGGATCGAAAACGCGCTCTCTTTCAAAGGGGCTCGTTTCGCTCGATTTCCAGGTCCTCGGGCGCATGGCTTCATGAAGGAAGCGTTTGCCCAGCCGAAAGTGAAGTTCCCGGCCCTGCATTTTCAGAGCGCTTAAGTACTTGGCGGCATACTTGAATGAGTTCGGGACAATTTCAACGGTCGTTCCGGAGCCGCGAGAAATCGTGTATCCGCCGTCCTCGCGCTTGCGAATGGAGAACCTGCTTGTCCAAACAGCGTCCTTTGGCCCCCCGTCAATCGGATCTGTGCGAAGCACATGGCTGACAACTCCCAGTGAAGGCAGGTCGATACCCATATTTCCCAGAAAGAGATTCGACCAAGCGCCGCCGGCCAGCACGACAGTCGAGCATTTGATCTGGCCGCGTTCTGTCACCACCCCCGAAACGCGACCGCCTTCGGTTTCAATGGTCCGGACGGCGCATTCGGTGAGAATAAAAGCTCCGCGATCACGAGCCGCTTCGGCGATCGCGGGTGCGGCTCGCTGTGGCTCGGCGCGACCGTCGCCGGGAGTATGCAGAGCACCTGCGCCCTCGAGGCAGCTACGAGGGTTCAGGTTGCGCATCTCCTGCGCGCTGAGCAGTATGCTCTCGATCTGGAAAGGCTCCAGGTGCCTTTTCCACCTACGGTAATTCTCAAAGGTTTTTTCATCGTCGCAGACGAAGGTGATGCCGGTTGTCCGGTATCCGGTCGAACGTCCGGTCCGCTTGTCAAGATTCCGCCAGAGCCGGAGTGACTCTGCCATCAGGGGCACTTCCCGCGGGTCACGTCTGGTGATGCGGACCCAGCCCCAGTTACGGCTCGACTGCTCATGGCCGATACCGCCCTTTTCGCAAACGGCCACCCGATAGCCACTTTCCGCAAGCTCAAGTGCCGTTGAACAGCCGATAATTCCCCCGCCAATCACCAGAACGTCCACCTTTTCCGGCAGGTCTGGATCACTGTGAACAGGAACAGGCGTCGGGCCGGGCATTAAAAGGACTCCTCAAGCTGACAATTGATAGCGAGTTCTGAAACAGATGCGGTATTGGGAAGCTTCAGTGCGAGATGCACCAATTTGGCGACATCTTCCGGCTGCGTCATCTCCTCTGGCGGGAAGTCGGTGATGGCCCGTGCCATTTCCGTATTGACGTAACCGGGACATATCGCAGTGGCCCTGATGCCGTCATCCCATCCGGCTTGCCGGATTCCGTGAGTGAACGCGACCGCAGCATGTTTTGTCATCGCATATGATGATGAGCCGGACGACTTGACGCGCTTGCCGGAAAGCGAGGCAAGGATGACAACCCGTCCGGTTCCGCAAGTCTTGAGGGCATCCCATGCCGCGCTGACGAGTCGCCGAGGTGATTTCACGTTAACCTCGAGCATTTCGTTTAGCGCCTCGTCATCGATCTCGATGATGTTGCGTGGCGTCATAATTCCTGCACAGCAGACGACCGCATCGATGCGGCCGAATCTATCCATGGCCGCGCGAACCCATTCGTTCTCGCTCCCGGAGGTGGCGTCGTAGGATATGACGTGATCCTCCGAGGTCTCCGCTCCCGCCCTTGCGGGATCCCGTATTCCCAGGGATAGCTGCCAGCCGTCGAGCCGCAGGAGGCGCGCAACGGAAAGACCGATCCCTCGTGTCGCACCGGAGATGAGTGCGACACGCCCCGTCATGGTGCGCGGTCCTCCAGGAGTTTCGTGAACAGGTTGCGTGTAATCCGGAGCAGTTCCTCCTGATCTTCCTTGGGAATTCTGGAGAAAAAGTCATCCGATTGCGTTTTCACGATTTTCCTGACCTTCTGGGCCAGATCGTGCCCCGCATCCGTGATGTAGAGCGCGAAAGCCCTTCGCTCACTCGGGGTCTCCTGTTTTGCAATAAGCCCGTGCTGCAGCAAGTGCGTGATGATGCGGCTTACACTTGGGCGATCACGCAGCGTGGCTTTTGCAATCGCGGACGGACGTATCCCCGGATGGGAGTCAATCAGCAAAAGAGCCGTTATCTTCCCTGTGCCTCGCGCGACTTCCAGATTCTCCAAGCGCGCATCGAGATCGGCCGAAAGCGCATAGTTCACCGATCGTACGTAGAAGCTCAACAGGTCTTCCAGGCAATCCAGATCATCGACACCCAGCACCGCCAAGCTCTCGCTTGACTTCGAGGAGGGATCTTTCGGATTGCGTTCGACCGTCATAAAACCATCAAACACCAGAATAATTGCGTTATGCAATAGTTGCGTCATAAAATTTTAATTGCGAAGCTCACATCGTCACGGACCAGCTGATGTTTAGATCCCGGAGTGAACTGCACGGCGGAAGTTCCTCTTGAGATGGCTGAGTGTGACTAAAGCGGATGGAGATAGCCGAATGGCCGCGTGTTCCACGTCACGTGCCGCTCATTACCTCGCAAGACGTACAGACCTCCACATTTGTGTTAATCAATATTTAATAATCCGGTAGCGCGGGAATCGGCAAACCATTAAAATTTCTCTTCACCAGGCCGGGGGAGGAATAGGTGGAACAGCACGGAATCCTGCTCGTGAAACGACAGCCAATCGTTCTCGAGGGACTCATGCGAATTTTTGGCGAAGATGAAACATACAGGCTCGTCCATGCAGATTTGGATACCACAAGGACATTCGATCTTGCGGTGAAACATAGGCCTGAAGTGGTGTTGATGGACTGCGTGGATTGGGATCACGAAATTCGGATGATCTCGAAGATCGTGATCTTCGGCATCAAGGTTCTTGTTTTCCCCACCGTGACCAAGATCGACTACGCGATAAAGGCGATTGAGGCCGGAGCTGGCGGCTATCTCGCTGCTGAATGCACTGGCGACGAGGTCAAGGATGCTGTTGCAAAAGTCGTTTCGGGCGAGACCTTCATTAGCCCCGGCATTGCGGGCAAGGTAATCGTCTCCATGCGACATGCCGAAATTCGGAAAGCTGCCGAACGGCGGGCAAGGCTTAGTACCCGTGAGCGACAAGTTGCCGAACTGCTCTTGAAGGGCGGTACCAACAAGGAAATTGCAAACAAGCTGGGTTTAACGGAAAACACCGTCAAGCATTACATGACAGTCCTTTTGCAAAAGCACAGCGTAAAGAACCGCCTCGAGCTTGCAAACGCATTGCGCCAAGCTGAAGCGGCAGGCAGCGTGAACGATGCTTGGCGGAACTAGCGAAAGGTTTCATTAGAGTGAAGCCTACCTGCGTAATGGGCTTCAGCAGGACAAGCTTGAAAGGGATGGGCTGCTTTCAGGGGGCTGGCCGCCCATCCCTTACCGCTCTCTGAACGCGCGGTTTAGCTGGTCCGAGAGCGGTTTCGCGAGATATGAAATGGCACTTCGTTCTTCGGTGGTGACGTAAACCTCGACGGGCATGCCGGGGAGAAGAGCTTCGCCGCGAAGCTTTTCGAGTTCTTCTTCTGAAACTTGGATATCGCCGAGATAGAATGTCTCACCGGTCGACTGGTCACGAGTGGTGGCAGGAGACACGCGGACCACCTCCCCCTTGAGTTCCGGCGTGGTCCTTTGGTTGAAGGCCGTGAACCGCAGCCTTGCCGCCTGCCCGGACGACACCTGGTCGATGGTAGCTGGACTTAACCTTGCTTCGACCTTCAGCTTCGCATCCTGCGGCACGATCGTCACTAATACCTCCGCAGGGGTGATAACGCCGCCGATCGTGTGGATGTTGAGTTCATTGATCGTCCCGGAAATCGGTGCCCGAATATCAGTGCGCGAGAGGCGATCCTCAAGAGCATACCGCCGTTCATTTAGTTCGGAGATTTCGGCTTCGACCTGACTTAGCTCACGTTGCGCTTCAGTTCGGGCGGTCTCGTCAACTGAAATTATCTGCAGCCGGATTTCGCTCATGCGGGTTCTAGCCCTTGCGATCGCCGCGTCGATCTCGCCGCGCTCACCAGCCAGCCGTGCCTTGTCACGGTCGGAATTGTATATGCGCGTGTTCTCGATCAGCTTCTTGTCAGCGAGTCCCTTGATCTTCTCGTACTCGATTTCCAACAGGGCGATTTCGTCGTCCTTGGAGGCGCGCTGCGCTTCCAGTCCCTTTATTTCCTCGCCGATTTGCTCAGCGCCTAGTTCCAGCTGCTGCTTTTGACTCTCGCGATTTAAGCGGTTCCCTTCGAAGAGTCTGGTTTCGCCGTTCACCAACAAAGTGATATCGGGATGCTGAAGGTAAAGGCTTTCTGGGAACTCAATAGATTCAAGGCCGTCTCGCTCGGCCAGCAGCCTGGCTTTCCTTGCAGCAAGCTCGATCAATTGTGACTTCACAATCGCAAGTTCTGCCTTCGTTTGTGCATCTTCGAGCCTGATCAGTATTTGGCCTTTCTCGACTCCATCTCCTTCACGTATGGCGATCTCGGAGACGATACCGCCGTCTCGGTGCTGGATCGACTTGAGGTTCTGGTCCACCGCCACAGATCCCTGTGCAATGACAGCGCCTTCGAGCTGAGCGGTTGCGGCCCATCCTCCAGCGCCCGCGACGAGCAGAAACCCGAGGGTACAGCCCAAAAACACCCGCGACCTTACCGTGAACGTCCGTTCCTTGCTGTTCTCATGTTTCATTCGCAACCCCCGTACTTTAAGCGCCGATGTCCTAGCTTAAGGTGCCTTCGGAGACTACAAGCTCGCGGTGCCCGTGGACCGAGAGCGAGATTTCGTAGATGTCATCTCCGTTGAGGTCGGCCTCGATCACAGTCCGCTCCATTTCATCATTCCATTCGTGTCTGTAACGTATCGGGATATTGTCGTCGGCGTCATCGCCGTATATTTGCTCGAAACGGTCGTCCAGTTCGTCGAGTACTTCCTCGAATAGGTCGTATTTGGATATCCTGATCAGGTCGCCGACCTTGAAATCGAGAATCGCGTAGTTGGAAGCGTTCGGGGTCTCATGGGGCTGAGAGGGTGGAAATTCGAACGTGTTCTCCCCCTCCCCGCCGACCAGCACAGCGGGCGCGTTTCCGGCGATGAAATAATCGTCCCCTGTTCCCCCGATGGCGGTCTCGAAACCGGAAATGGTGTCCTCCCCGATCTCAACGCCGCACGCAGTGCCGCTGTGCAAATTGACGGTCACACCTTGTTTCGTCGCAGAATAATCCAGCGTGTCGCATCCTTTTCCGCCGTCGAAATGATCGTCGTCTCCATCGGCTGCAGCCATAAAGCGATCGTTGTCGGCCCCGCCCAGAACCGTGTCCTCACCCTCTCCATCGTAGAGCACGTCATCACCGGACGATCCATCGATCAGGTCGTCCCCCTGGTTGCCGTACAGGGTGTCGCTGCCCTCGTTTCCCGTTAACTCGTCACTGCCGCTGCCGCCATATGCCGCTTCGAAGGACGCAACTTTGTCATTACCTATCTCGATGCCAACGGCGGTTTTTTTCGCGAGGTCTACTGCTACGCCTTCAACGGTCTCGGAATAGTCGATCGCATCGCAACCCTCTCCGCCGTGATAAAGGTCATTCTCGCCGTCGAGGCTCGCGACCACCGCATCGTTGCCCGTTCCGGCGTAGACAACATCCTCTCCCGTACCGTCCATAATGGAATCGTCCCCCGAGCCGCCGTCCACGACGTCGTTGCCGGAGCCACCTTCCAGGATGTCCTCGCCTTCATCGCCGGAGATAGTGTCATTTCCGGAATTCCCTGCAACGATGTCGTTCCCCGCGCCTCCAGACATCAGATCGTCGCCGTGCCCCCCACTCAGGCGATCGTTCCCATCGTTACCGAAAACGATATCATCACCGTCTTCTCCGAAGAGGCGGTCATTGCCCGCTCCTCCGGCTATATGATCGCTGCCTTGACCGCCGAAGATTATGTCGTCGCCATTGCCGCCGAATACGATGTCGTTTCCGGCTCCCGCGACGATATGATCATGTCCATCCCCGCCGACGACAACATCGTTGCCCCAGCGGCCGTCAATGTTGTCGTCGCCGCTACCACCATCGATTTCGTCGGCACACATGCTGCCCAGGAGCGCGTCATCTCCGGAACTTCCTTCGAGGCGTGACTTCACGACCGAAAAATGCGCAGTCTGTGATACTGAGGCTCCACCGTCAGTGACATCGTAAAAGATCGTGACGGGACCGAGCATCTGTGGCCCACTCTGGAAAACCCAGCCTTCATCCGTCTGTGTAATCGAACCCGATGAGACCGTAAGGTTCTGCACCGCGAGCGCGTCTCCGTCAGGATCCGTTGCGTTCTGCAAGAGTTCTGAGAGACCGATAGCGAGAATGGCGCAGCCTGACACATCCGTGAGGTAGACAGGACCTGCAACTCTCGGGGCACGGTTGCTCGTTTGGGAGGCCCCGCCGCAGTTACCGTCGTTGCTGTCGCGGTCCGTCGCGGATTTATTGTCCTCATCGGCTTCATCGTCTTTTCCGTCATCAATGTCGTCGTCCGTTTGGCTGTCATTGCCATCGGTTTCGCCGTCAACTTCTTTTTCGACGACTACGGCACCGGGCACAACCGGATCGAACGCTTGGCGGCTGACAGAATTATCGTTTGCGGCCAAGTAAGCCCGATTCTCGACACCGAGCGATTGAAAGTCATCCCAACTCAATTCGGGACTATAAAAATCTCCCAGATCCAGCGTCTCGACCTGCGTGAAATCCATTGGTGGCGTAACCTCGAGCAGCCTTCCTCCCGAACCTTCGGGCCCCGTCGGCTCCTCTGCGGTACCTGTGGGATTCTGGTTCAACAATTCCGGTGGTAGCTCTTGGAAGTTTAGCGGATCGGCTTCCGCGACCAGTTCGTTCTCTTCCGATCCGGCCGCTTCTTCTCCCTCCTCCTCTGCACTGCCGGGAAAGAGCGATTTGAGGTAAAGGGCAAGGCCCGTGATAGAAATGGCCAGAATGGCGGGTGTCTTCGATTTCTTGCTCGCGTTCTTAAAGAAATAGCGCTGGGCAGCGTTGGATTCCGCTTCTTGCGTTCTCGTTCCTTTGATTTCGATCATGCCATCACCCGAGCGGCCATGGGCCGCGCCTCTTGACGGGTCTTAAGCTCCGCGGCCGGAGCTTCCCGCGCTTTTGCGTTGCCCATTATCTCTTCCTTGGGACCGAAGGCTGTCATTCTGCCGTTCTGGACGACAGCTACTAAGTCCACGGCAGCCAGTGCGCTTGGGCGGTGGGCGATCACCACGACGATGCCGCCGCGACTCTTCACGTCTTCGATTGCTGCGGTGAGCGCCCGCTCCCCCTCTCCATCGAGATTTGAATTCGGCTCGTCGAGCACCACGACGAACGGATTGCCGAATAGGGCGCGAGCCAGACCGATGCGCTGCCGCTGCCCCCCTGAGAGCGAGACGCCGAGCGGTCCCAGCTCCGTGCGATATCCTTCCGGCATCCGTACAATCATTTCATGGACACCCGCCGCCATTGCCGCTTCGACAATGGCGCGGGCATCGGGTCCTTCGTGGAGTCGCGAGATGTTCTCCTCGACCGTCGCGTCGAGCAGCGCCACCTCCTGTGGAAGGTATCCGACATACTGTCCGAGAGCCTCATCATCCCACTGTGAAAGCTCTGCATCATCAAGCCTCACGCTCCCGCGCAAGACAGGCCAGATGCCGGTCAGGGCACGAACTAGCGTCGTTTTGCCACCGCCGCTGGGGCCGATAATGCCGAGAGCCTGTCCAGCTTTCATCTCGAAGCTTACATCGCTCAGCAGGACTCGGCCGGAACCGGGAGCAGCGACTGTTATGGTCTCCACTTTCAGGGACTTTTTTGGTTCCGGCAGCGGCATTGGGACTTCATTGTCCGCTAGAGCCATCGCCGTTTCCTTGAGGCGTCCAAAGGCGGTCCGCGCCGATACGACGTTCTTCCAGTTGCCGATGGCGAGATCAATGGGAGCTAGCGCGCGGGCGGATGCTACCGAGGCTGCTATAATTGCGCCCGCGCTCAATTCTCCCTGAATGGTGAGAAACGCTCCCAGCCCGAGAACGGCTGACTGCAGGATCATGCGCAGTACGCGGGAGAATGCGCCGAACGTGCCGCTGATGTCGTTGGTTCGGGTCTGCAGCTCCAGATGTTCTTCGTTGGCCCGCCGGAACCGCAATATGGCCCTGCCGGCAAATCCCATCGCTTTCAGGACATCGGCGTTGCGTGTGTTGGAATCTGCAATCGCATTGCGGGTGACCGCGGCCTGGTGGGTGGCGTAGCTCAACCTCCGTGTCAGCAATTCAGCCACGATCGTAAGCATGGTCAGGACGAATGCCCCTCCGATCGTGAGGGCACCTAGCCACGGGTGGAGCATGTAGACGAAAGCGAGGAAGAGTGGCATCCAGGGAAGGTCGAAAAGCGCCATCGGTCCTTGGCTGCCGAGAAAGCCGCGTACCGTATCGACGTCGCGGCCCCGCTCGAGCGCCTCCGCGGTCGAAAAGCCGAAACGCGGCATATCTATCGCCACCTCATGCGCCAGCGGTGCTACTTTCCTGTCCAGGCGCGCTCCAATGCGCACGAGTATCTGCGAACGGATGGCGTCGAAGAGACCCTGGAAAAAGTAGAGGCCTATGGCCAAAACCGAGATGGCTAAAAGCGTCGGTACGCTTCCGCTGGTGAGGGCGCGATCATAGATCTGAAGCATGTAGAACGCGCCCGTAAGCGCGAGAATGTTGATGATCCCTGACATCCCGAACAGAAAGCCGAAGATGCCCCTGAAGCCTTTTGTGAGGCTCTCTGCACTCCTGCGCTTTGAAGCCGTCATTGTTTCCTTGGAACGCATCGCCAGTCCCCCCGGAATTGCTGCCGTCACGCCGGGGCAGGTCTTTGCCTGCCCCGGGATCGTCGCGCTAGAGGTTGAAGTCGCTGCCGGTCAGGTTGTGCGATCCCTTGATGCTGACCTTAAAGTCAGCTTCGGAGCCGCCCGAAGTGTTTCCCTGGACGATTGTGAAATCCTCGCCGTCCCGTGTTTCGTGAGAGACAAGGAGTTCTCCACGAGACCCCGTGAATGCATCGGAAACTAGGGTGAACGACTGGTTGCCGGAGGCGCATTCGTTTGCGTCGATACCGCTGAGGTCGATCCTGTCGCCGGGCTGGAAACCCATGACAGTATCCCCGTCCGCATCGGCGGCCGAGAGGAAGCGGAAGGTGTCGTCGCCCTCCCCTCCGTCGATGACGTTTACAGGACTGCCCGCGGTGATCGTGTCGTCGCCCGATCCGGCCACGATGTTCTCGATGCCCCAGATCGTATCATTCCCGGTCTGGGCACTGGAGGCGCTGCCGCGTCCCATGAACCCGGTGCCGAGATCGGCAGTGATGTTGGCGTTGATTGCCGACATGTCGAGCGTGTCGGTGCCCGATCCCCCAACCATGTCGTCGCCATAGTAGGTATCGTCGCCGTCATCCCTTTCCGCCACGATCAAGTCGTCGCCATTGCCTCCGAAGACGGTATCTCCGCCTGCCCCGGCATTGATGAAATCGTCGCCGTTTTCACCAAGGATGCGGTCGTTACCGCCGTCGCCGTAAAGCATGTCGGCTCCGCTGCCGCCAAGGAGGTCATCATTGCCCTCCTTCCCGAAGACGACATCCCTTCCCCCGAGGGCCATGAAAGTGTTGTTTCCCTCGGTACCCACCAAGGCATCCGCATTCCCGGTGCCAACAATGGCGGCCGTCGGGGGAGCCGTGGGCGTTACTGTACCCTGGTCTTCGCCGTTATCGCATGATTGCTGATCACCTTCACCACCGTTATCATCGTCATGATCCTCACTGCCATTATCATCGTGATCATCTTCGGGACCGTCATCATTGTCGTTCCCTGCATGGTGACTGTCATCACCATCCATCGTCTCATTGAAGGTCGGCGTGCCGAAGTAGGTGACCGAATGTCCATCCGACACGATCGTCGTTGAACCGTCCCCGTTATCGGTAAACTCATAGTCTTCGACAGAATTCCCTTCACCGAGCACGACGACATCCTGGGGACGAAGTTCACCAATGATCGTGTCGGACCCTCCACCCGACTTGAACACGATGCGGTGTGCCGAAAGCAAAGACGTGATGTCGACTGTATCGTTGCCACCGGAACCTTCTACCGTGATGGTGCTGGTCGAGAGGCTCGTGGGAGCGAAGTCACCGTGCGGTACAAAGGTGTCCCCACCTCCCTTTCCGTTGATGACGATCTCTTCGACGTTGTCGAGTTCCGCGATGACGGCGGCATTGTCGATCCCGTTCCGGGTAACGACAATCTCGGTATCGAGCGAAAGCTGGTTTCCGTCATTGCCTTCGTCGATCCAGGCGTCTCGTGTCCAGATGTGATACGTTTCGGCAGAGGCATCGCCCGAAATATTGATTGTGTCGATGCCGTTGCCGCCGTCGATCACGTCGCGTCCGTCACGGGAGCTCCATAGAACGGTATCGTTGCTGTTTCCGCCGCTGACGGTGTCATTTCCGTCGCCGCCCACGATGAGGTCAGGGCCGCCCCCTCCATTGAGTGTGTCGTCTCCGCCCATTCCGAGGACTGCCTGCGCACCGTTGGCCCCATTGGTCCCGTTCAGCGCATCGTCACCCGCATCCGTGCCGCTGACGATTGTATAAACTTGGCCTTCGAACTCCAGCCGCTCGACCGCATCCAAGATATCAAAGCCCTCAGCTCCGGTCGTGTTGGTCACCACGATACTGTTCCCGTCGAGGCCAAAGTCGTAGTTGCCGACCGGTCCGGCATACAAGGCAGTGTCCACCCCATTGCCACCATTGAGCTCGTCGTTCCCAGCGCCGCCGATCAGGATGTCGTTGCCATTTCGACCTTCGAGAATGTCATCACCTGCTCCGCCGTCCAGTGTATTTCCGGCATTCGTACCCGTGATGACGTTGTCGAGATCGTTGCCTGTGCCCGATAGCAGGCTGCCGACGAGCGTCAAGTTCTCCACTTCATCGGCAAGCGTATGGTCGATGCTTGCTTGCACTGTATCGGCAGTTCCACCCCCGGGAGCTTCCGCGATAACATCGCCTTCGTCATTCACGACGTAGGTGTCGCTCCCAGTTCCTCCGAGCATCAGGTCTGCTCCGGCTCCACCGTCAAGCCTGTCGCCCCCGCTGCCCCCCAGCAGGATATCGCTCCCTTCGCCGCCTTCGAGCCTGTCAATGACACCATTCTCGCCCACGATGAAGTCGTTGTCTCCGGACCCAGTGCGAACATTGTCGCCCGGGTCCGCCTTGCTGACGAAATAATCTTCATTGCCGAGTTCGTACCCAGCCAATGTTGCGCCGTTGAAGTTAATGCGCTCGATGCCAGTTTCCGAATTGGTCCCCTCGAAGTGGCCTTCCACGGTTATCTGCTGCCCATCGATCTCGACCACCAAATCTCCGCTGTCGGATCCGATATCGTCATCATAGGCATTGAGGGAGCCGAGTTGCCCACCGTCCGCCTCAATGACGATCCTATCTGCAACGCCGCCATCCGGTGCTTCGCCCACGATATCCGATCCGTCTGCAGTGCCGAAGATGTAGGTGTCGTCACCAGCGCCGCCGTTCATCGTGTCGGAACCTGCACCACCGACCAAGCGGTCGTCACCGTTTCCGCCGTTCATCGTGTCGTCTCCGCTTCCACCGATGAGGACATCGTCACCGCCGTGGCCGTTGATGACATCATCCCCGCCCATGCCGAGCATGATGTCATCGTTACCCGTCCCTTCGAGCGTCTCGCCAGCTTCGCTCCCGGTCGTCACATCGACCACACCATCCCCGAATTCGAGTTGCTCAATATTGGACAAGATGTCACTGCCGTCAGACGTCCGGTTTTTCCCGGTTATGGGATCGAATGCCTGCTCTGTCTGCTCCACATGCTCGACAACGAGCCGTCCATCACTGGTGCCGTTAAAAGAGTAGTTTTCGCGTACGTCCCAGTAGTAGGCCGTATCGGTACCGCGGCTGTCGTGAAGAATTTCTCGCACGATGTGGAGCTGGCCCGGATTGTAGATCCTTTCGAGCATCAATGCAGTCAACGGCTTTCCGTCGTGAAGCTGTTGGCCGCCCGCTCCCCGTACTTCGGCATCCATGCCTTCGGCCGTGGCGATCTCCACGCCGTTTGCATCCCGTATGGAGATGCGGACGTTGAGCCACGCATCCCCGTCGATGACGTCGTCACCGCCGCGGCCCTCGAAGAAGTCGCTGCCGCCGCCGCCGAGCAGTATGTTGCCGCCAACAAAAGCCAGTTTGCTGTCGCCTGAACCATCGGCCCAGTAGTCGACCTCGCGTAGCATGTCGGACGTGACTATCTGATCGAGTCCGGCGATGCGCGCGATGCCTGACTCATCGAGTTCATTATGGACGAAATTGCCCTCCGGCGTCGGATCGTAGAAATCCGGCCCAGGCCTCTCAATAACCTCCACCGTTTCCGTGGGCGGTGTGACAGTTCCGGGCGTGTCAGTGCCGGGATCCACGTCATCGCCGTCGAGATCTTCCTCTTCGGGATCCTCTACTTCCTCATCCTCGATTTCGATCTCGAGATCAAGTTCGAAACTGTCGTCAAACACGCGGTCGTCTCCGCGCAGCACATCGTCGTTCTCCCAGCCGGATAAGGCCTCGACTTGGCTGAAGCGGTCGCGCAGCACCTCCAGCGGCAAGTTGGGGAACATCGGGAAGTTCATGTCGGCATCGCCGGCGACTTGCTGGCCCTTGTAGATGACCCAATCGTGCCCCCACATGCCGATGTTCTTCTGAATGCCCTCGCCCGCGACCATGATGTCATCGCCCGAGTCGGCATCGTAGTCGGTATCGCCCTGCCCCCCATTGATCACGTCATGGCCGATTATGGTTGAGTTGAAGAACAGCTCACCATTGTCGCCTGCAATGTATTCAAAACGCCCGTGACCCTCGACCCAGTCATTACCTTCGTTGCCGAAGAGCACGTCCGGCCCGTCGCCGCCCATCACGAAATCGTCTCCGGTTCCGGCACGCACTTCCGAGCCATCCGGGCCGGTCATCAGGAAGTCCTTGCCTTCGCCGCCGAAAATGAGCGCAAGTCCACTGCCGCCATGTATGACGTCATCCCCGGCGTCCCCCTTGAGCATGTCCACTTCGCCGATGTCGGTTCCGGAATTTGTGATGATGTCGTCGCCGTCACCGCCATTGATCAGATCCACGCCGTACCCTGCCTCGATCCGGTCAGCCCCGTCGCCGCCCCAGACGGTGTCGTCGCCATCGCCTGCTACGATCGTGTCGTCATTGTCAGTTCCCTGGACGACAATATGGTCGGCTCCGTTGTAGCGGATGTATTCAGCAATGCCGTCATCGTCGGCATCGCGGCGCTCAACGAGACTTGAATAGCCCTCGAGCACGGGATCATCATGTACGGGGTCTTCCTCGCCCGTCAGCTGAAGCTGCTTGTCATAATCCATATACAAGGCGTGGTCCGCCGCGGCGAAGATGTCGGCCGGGATAGCGAAGCCGGACTCGCCAAGATCGGTGTTGCGCAGCGCCATCTTTGCCAGCGAGTTGTTCTCCAGCTCAGTAAGCAGGTTGAGGCCCTGGACACGGGAAAGATAATAGAACCTGTCGGAATCCTGCAGGCTTTCCATCTGCATCTCGAAGATGAACGAGAACGTCGACCCGAGCATGCCGCCGAAGGACATCTTCTTCTCGGCAAGACCGCCGACCCACAGGTCGATTTCGTCGACACCCGTTTCGGAAGCTGAAGCATTGAGCCAGTCAATACGTGCCTGCTTTTCCGAGGCGGTTTCTCCTGCCGCACCCATGACCAAGTCCCAGGCGGCTTCACGCTTCGCCGCGGCTGTGGAGGCTTCTGCAATGGACGCATGTGTGCCGTAAGCGGCGATGAAGTTGACGAGAGACAGCGGATTCTTGAGGTTGAGACCAAAGTCCGACCAGCTTTCATACGGCTTCAACTGACTGTCGCCGCCAGCCATCTCCATGAACGCTGCCCGTGCCTCGTTGAGCGTCGGTGTACCTGTGTCGCGGCCGCGGGCGATGTTGATCGCCGCGAGATCGAGCGGGATTCCCAGAAGCTGGTTACGAAGTGTGTTGGTGACGAATTCGTCGATCTCGTTACCGACCTGCCCGGTCATTCCACGGATGATCGCGCCAGTTGCCTCGTAATGGTCGACGCTCTCAGACCCGAACGCCAGCGGATTAAGGAAGGCGTCGAAAAGATCAATATCCTCACGGGTGCCGTCCGCATTTATACGGTCGACGGTCTCGTTGAGCATTGAATGTCCGAAGCGATACACAACATTCGCGAATTCCGCGAAGATAGTCGGATCAAGTTCCGCGTCAGGCTGGACAATGAACACGTCCACGTCCGGCTGTACCTTGCGCGCAAATTCCTCAAAGACCAGATGCTGATACTGCATTTCCGTTGCGAAGCGGGCCGCCTGGAAAACGCGCTCACCGTCCCACACCAGAGCCTCGGTTTCCGCCGCGGTCGCCGGAAAGTCCGCCACTGGATCGAGTAGCCACTCGTTGAGGAATTCCAGATCCCCGGATTCGAGCACGACCTGCTTCGTATGATCAACCAGTCGGTTATGTTCCGAATGGAAAATGTGATGGACGGCTGACAATCCTATGTTCTCGTTGCCGCGCCCGTCGCCAGTGATGTAATGCGCGTCAAGTAGGGCCGCATCGTACTCCGTGTTCTGGCCCATGACGGATTCGATTGTGCCGTCAGTATCCGGGACAAGCTCGCCGTCGGTGTTGGTGACTGGTACCGCGTTATGCGCAATATCGTCGAGGAACGCGCTCCCGGTTCTTGCGGCTCCTACTGCTGAGGGATCGACAGGATTGTCGAGGTCGCCCTCCATCAGCAGAGGGTGCCCGTCGCCGTCGAATCCAACCACAAGCTGAGGAAGGCCGTTTGAACCGCGTATGAATTCGCCATACGGGTCGACGGCAATGACGGGCACGTTCCCGACGTCCTTATCTGTAAGCTCGATTCCCAGCAGCGTCCGTGCCTGTTCCTTCACATCCGCCCACGTGGCGAGGCCACGCTCACCGTCGAGGAGACGCCCTGTCGCGACAGGAACGCCATCGACCACGTGGTATTCGCGCAAGAATACCTGATGCGAGGGCTTCGAGGTGTAGGTCTGGTTCTGATCGACCCAAGGCGTTGTGACGTTTGCCGCCTCATCACCCGGCGTCGCGCGCGTCATCACCATAAAGTTGGTGTGCGGGGCGTCGGGGTTGTAGAGCGGATCATCCGGTGACAGTGGCATATATACGGTACCGTTGCCGCCTTTGGCCACAAGGTCGAGCCCATGGTCGAAGAATTGACCAAACAGCGTGAAGAAGGAGTTGTAGGAGGCCGAAATCCCGTCGTCGGGTGCTACGTTCGGGAGCATGACGGTGGGACCGTCCATTTCGATACCGTATTGCTCCAGGAGATTATCCAAATCCGCTTGTGCGATCACGTTGGCGGGCGAGCCTTCTTCCGTACCCTCCACGAGGGTATGGGCATCGCGGATTTGGCCGAGGGCGTTCATGATCTCGCTGCTGGTAGCCACCCCCCCATGTTGCAGCGCGGCGTAAATGACCGCTGGATTGCCCAAGGTTTGGTCCACTACGAGATTGGAGATCAGGCGTGGTTCTGCGTCTACAACGTCATTCGGCTGCCCGTAGTCATTGTTGGTGGGGTAGCCCGGAGGCAGTGATCCGCTTCCCTCGATGTAGTTCGGGTCAACGATTGGTTTGAACTGCTCGCCCGACGCGCCCCACTGCTCGCGCCCGATTCCGAAATTATTATAGCTTCCGTCGACCGTGCGGAGACCGTAGGGAAGCAGTGCACTGTCCACCAGTTCATCAAGCGGCGTCCCCGCTGAGTGCTGTTCTGCGATTTTGACCTGTTTCAGAATGAATTCCAGGTCGTGTTTGACCAGCTTTACCATGGTGCTTTCCCCACTTCTTTCGCGCCCCATTTTTTAGGGCAGATCCATCGTCGCGACCCGGTATTCGGAGGTAGCGGCGCAAACTCGGTGAAATGATGCAAAAAGCAGGGCGGGTCCGTAATGCCCGTTAGTGTAACGAAATGAGGGCACGGACGAATGAACGTCTCCGGGCCATGGTTCAGGGTGGCTCCTGGTCCTTAGCCGGGGATGCTGTCTGGACCAAAGTCCAGATCTGAATCAGACCTTTCGCCGTGTTATAAGAACTGTATTTCATTTATATACGTCCTGCTGAGCCCTCAGGGGGAGGATGGCTAACAGGATGAAGAGCACTGTCGAGGGGTTCCGATCGTGGAGCCTGATGCGCCAGTTTGCCGTTGCAGGCGGATTGGTAATGCTGGCCGCAGCCTCCCTCGCCGGCTATTTGGTTGCGGGGATCGTGTCGAAAGCAGCTGTTGAGAATACCGCGACATCCTCGGCACTGTTCATGGAGAATATCTTGTCCCCCCTTGTGCAGGAGCTGGCGAATGAAAGGGTTTTCCCCGAAACGGCCTCAGCCTCTCTTGATGACCTGCTCGGTTCCGAGACGTTTGAGAACAGGTATCCTCATATCGACATCTGGAAGCCTGACGGCTTGGTCGTTTATTCGAAATCAAGGCAGATTGTCGGCCAACGATTTCCCCCGCCCGAGGGGCTACTCGCGGCGCTGAATGGAGATGTTGCCGCGCGTTACACGGATCTTGATGCCGCGGAGCATGTGTCGCGGCAGTTCGAAAAAAAGTACCTGGAAATATATGTCCCGCTGCGCGAGTATCTCACCGGCAGAATTATAGCGGTAGCCGAAGTCCACGAGCAGCCCGCGGTACTCGCGTCCAAATTGTTTCGTGTGCGAGCCGAAGCTTGGATGGCTACCATCGTGGTTACAGCAATGGTGATGGCCGCTCTGTTCGGCATAGTCTATCGGGCAAACCGCACAATTCAGGAGCAAAGAAGGGACCTTCACGCGAAGATAAGACATGTCCGAACTGTGTCGGAACAGAACAGGACATTGAAGGAGCGTGCACAACGCGCGTCCAGCCGCCTCGCTGAACTCAACGCGAAATACCTTCGCAGTGTTGGTGCCGAACTACATGACGGTCCCACACAGTTGATGGGGCTGGCAGCGCTGAAGGTGGGGCATATTCGCCGTGCGAGGTCTCCCGAAGAGCGGCAAGGCAATCTCGACGCGCTTGAGTTTACAATCGCAGAAGCAATTAATGACATAAGGACAATCTCCAAAGGTTTGATGCTTCCGGAGATCGAAAACTTGCCACTATGCGAGGTGGTGGGCCTTGCCGTCGCTTCGCACAAGAAGCGCACGGATACAGACGTTTCGGTTGAGTGCCAGACGCTGACCAAAACTTTCCCTCAAGCCGTAAACATCTGCGTTTATCGTTTTGTCCAAGAAGGTCTCAACAACGCCTTCAAACACGCCCTCGGCCTAGGACAGTCGGTGTCCGCGAGTTGGTCTGGCTCGATGCTGACAGTTTCCGTTCGCGACGCAGGGAGTGGTGAATCCCGATCGAGCATTGAAGCCGGGCTTGGTTTGATCGGAATGCACGAGAGGGTGGAAAGCCTCGGCGGAACCTTAACCGTCAGTTCGATGCCGGGGGGAGGCACGAGGGTGGAAATGAGGCTGTCGTTGTCTGGGGAAGAAGATTAGGATGGATAAGCAAACCACTGTAATAGTGGCCGACGACCACGCCCTCTTCAGGGCCGGAGTGATTCAGACCCTTAAACTCGAGCGCCAATTCAATATAGTCGGCGAAGGCGGAACGGCGCAAGAAGCTATCGAACTCGCCCGGAACCGAAAGCCGGACATCGCTCTACTTGACATCGAGATGCCGGGAAACGGGCTCGAAGCAGCTCGAGAAACCCTAGCGATGGATAATCCTCCGAAAGTCGTGATGCTCACCGGTTCGGAAGAGGGTAATGACCTTTTTGAGGCCGTGGATGCAGGGGCAGTCGGCTATGTCCTGAAAGGCATTACTACCGATGACCTGATTGAGGTGCTTAAGAAGATCTCGGCAGGCGAAATGTTCGTCACGCCCAACCTCGCGATGCGGCTGGTCGCCAGGAATAAGGACAAGCAGCAAAAATCTAGCGCCCTGAATCTGTTGACGCCACAGGAGGAACGTACTCTTCGCCTGGTCGCCACTGGCATGAGCAATCGCGAAATTGCCGCCGAATTGGGCGTCGTTGAGAAAACCGTGAAATTCCACGTTTCCAGTATCTTGGAGAAGCTCAAGGTGAGGAACAGACTCGAGGCATCGTTGATCGCAAAGGAAGTATGGACAGAGGACATGTAACACCGCATGCTGCTCGGCATCAGGGCTCGTGGGCAGTTCAGCAGATACTGACTCATCTCTCTCGAGTGCAACGACCTGGAATGCTTGCTGTCGAATGCGCTGTTTGCCAAAGCACCACTGCTTCAAGGAAGATCGGATTTTTGGAATCGTTCCGTCCAAAATTCTGTTGCGACGGCTTGTGGATCTGGCGCGGCCAGCTCAGAACAGCTGAACTGGGTTCGGCGGCGGAACGGCAGATAACCGCCGAATCCTTCGAACCCGGACCGACTGTAGTCGGCCCCACACAAGCCGAAAGTATACTCGCTCTGGAAACGCGGGCACGTGGGCGCGCATAATTGGTTCGGCGAAAAGCTGGCCCTGGCTCGGAGACGGTCGGCTGTCGGATAGAATGCGTCAAATGCTGCCGTTCCGTTGAAATCGAAAGCCTTCCGCCTCATGGATCGATGCCAGACGTCGTAGCCGCCGGAACAGCGCATGTTGTCCCCTGCTGCGCATAGACGGCGATTCGACTGCCGGGACCGCTTCCGCTGTGTCGAATGGGATGGAGAATCGGGTTTGTTCCGCTCAGCATCAATCCCAATCGGTATGCCGGATCGGGATGACGCTCTGAGCGAAACTGGGGGAGCGGCCTACGATCGAGCATTCTGGCGAGCGAGGCAGGTCCAAGGAGATCGCCCGCAAGCCCGTCCGGTCTTGCCAGGAGTACGGATTAACGAGCCATCAACTTTCCGCAGCCAATTTCCCAAGCGGGGAAACAGGGGCTTGGAATGCTGGCATTGAGAGGAATCGACCTTTTCTGCGGCTCAGGCGGATTCGCCTATGGCATGCAATCTGCAGGCGTGAAGATCATCCGTTCCCTGGATCACGACCCAGCGGTTATCGACATCCACCGGGCAAACATAAAGGACGTGAAGAACCCGATACAAATGTTTCGCCCGCCGGTGGAGCAGTCGGCCGCAGAGGCTGGAAGAAAGTCGCAACGCGGTCGCATACATAAAAGTCATCTTCCACATCATGTGGCCGATCTGCTGGCGGTGATCGACACAGCTCCGGAAATCGCATTGGACCGTCCGGATATCATATTCGGCGGTCCGCCTTGCCAACCGTTTTCGGCGGCAGGCAAGGGAGAAGGTGATGAGAGTCCGCTTTCGAGCTTGACGGAAGCATTCGCTATTCTCGTGGCCGCTGCACGCCCGAGATACTTTGTCATGGAGAACGTAAAGGGACTTCGTAACTCCGAGGTCTACTGGCGAGCACGTGCCATTTTCGAACTTGGCGGGTACGGTCTTACTGAAACTGTATTGAACGCTTCGTATTTCGGCACGCCACAGAACCGAGAGCGTCTTATCTTGGCCGGGTGCCTAGAAGAGACAGACGGGTGGCTCCACGCTTACTTGAACCAGTACAAATCTCGTGAACGCATGTCCGTCGCGGATCTGTTGGGCAACGAGTTTGGTACCCAATTTGAAGATTTTTCCCTGGACGCAGAATGCCCAGACCTGGTGTCAAAGGATAGTCCCGAATATGGGAGCTATCGGTTGCGCAAGCGCGATCTGAAATGCTTATCAGAGCGAGACCCCAACACACGCTTTTACTACCGTTCACCCGGAGGCGCGGCCTCAGGAGCGATTCAGAGAACCGACAGGCCCTCCCCTACCCTTATCCGTACATCGACTGACCGGCTGTCGAAGTACTATCGGCCTACCATCGGTGATCCTGTCGACCTCAGGAAGCTACAGCAGCTTACGTTTCATCAGTTCTCGCGCCTCGCAGGATACCCTGAGTGGTGGGATTGGAAGCTCCCTTCGCCAGAAGACGGGAGCTTGTCCGAAACCGAGCTTGCTCCAGTCGCGCGCAGCCGGCAGCAGATGCTGGCGAATTCCGTTCCTCCACCGCTGGCCCAAGCGATAGGACGCGCGATTGTCGATCATGCCAGAAGAAAGGTTCCGGCCAATCCAATCGAACCCAACGCGATTGCGAAAGCCGAATGGAGGATGAAAGCTGTCGAACTCAAAAGGTACAAACGTTGGCTTAAAACTGCCAAGGGATTGCGGGGCAAAGACATCAGTCAGGAACTGTCGGACCTCCGCGCCGCCAAAAAGCTTTTGCACGTGCGGAAACTCGGAAGCGCAGAAGAAGAGCTGAGGGCCCTTAAATCTCTGCCGGCAACAGCGGCAAATAAGATGTCCACCGTAAGGAGGTCACAACTACGCAGGGCACTGGTGAACCTCGCAGAGTTCGAGCTGTTTCAAACTTACGTGCGCGCCGAACTCTTTCCTGACGACGATATGATGTACGCTCGTGGTGCTTTTGCGGCGATGCTGGACCCGAATGTCGAATACGAGCAGATGGTCGAAAGCCTGCAGGAAGATGAAAAGCCGTTGCCGAAAACGTTTCTGCGTCAGTCTCAGCTTCCGGAGACATAGCGCATGGGCGCTGGTTGACGCCGAGGACCATGATCTCTGTACCCTGGGATACGTACTCGCTTGGTCCGTGCGAAGCAGAATGCGCCACTTATCCATCAAGACGGCTTCCCCCGTCCGACCGTCACGGTGATAGAGGCTAGTGATTTTCGATTGGACCGCCCTTCGACAACAGCTTGTTACCTATCGGCGTCGCCGTAGCACGAGACAAGCTGACCGTGAACTCACGGTCATCGTCAATAATTCGCTGCGGTCCCCTTTGAGAAGCCGCCGTAAGCAGAGCATCGAAATGCACGCGGGCGTCCTCGACCATCCACGAATTCGAATCCTTTTGCTCAAGACCTCTCCTGGATGGATTCTTTGCCATAGGAAATCCTTACCGCCTTTGCAGGATCACGCGTTCTGAATTAGCACCCAAACTGGGACTGAGTCCCAGAACCGATACTACTACGGCTGTGACGCGAGAGCCCATAGAAGAATTCGCGAAGCCATGAAAAGTCCATGGCGAATTCTTTCGGCTCGGTTATCGGCAGGCAAAATGCGTCACCTGCCGGCATTTATGCTCGGACATCTTCCAACGCCGCTGCCCGCACTGTGGAGGAGGTCGTCCGGGGCTCAGAACGGGATAATTGTTCCAGGCCGATTAACAGGATTTCTCGACCCGAATCCGTCATCTGCGTTTGGTGCCAGGCGTGTCAGCTCCCCGGCCAGACTGATTCGTCAACTCGAGGGTGTTCGGCGTTCGCATTGCAGTCGGCAAGGACGGATCATGTCAGCTGCGGCTGTCAAAACTCAATTGAGTAGCCCCCGCATGACTATTTGCAGTTTATTAACTACTTTTTCCAGAAAACAGACCTGGCGGGAAAATAACGATCTCAAGGCACGTTAAGGCCCGTCTTAATGTTCATTCTAGACACATGCGTCCTCAGCAATCTGAAGCAGAAATATCCTGACCTTAATCTCGTGCGCTGGATTGACTATCAAGGGAGAGCAATATCCCTTCCGTTTTCCGCTGTATTCGAAATACAGCGGGGAATCACCATGCTGGAAGATGCGAATCCCGAAAAGGCATCAGAATTGTCCTCATGGCTCGATGACATCCTTGCGTCGGATATTCCGTTCCTTGAAATGGACGCGAGAATAGCCCGCCTTTATGCCCGAATGACTTGCGTTCCAGCCTTGCGACATCTTTGCGTACCCGCCTTGAATGCGAAGCGGTTGAAGCTTGGGCAGGATCTCGCGATCGCCGCTACGGCCATTGTCAAAGACGCCCCTGTCGCAACGATGAATACAAAGGACTTTTTGCGCATTCATCGGTATTTCACGTTGCCGGGCCTGTTCAACCCACAGCAGAACCGATGGTTGATTCCACCCCGACAGCAAAAGCGCATCGAGAAAACTATCACCCTCCCCGAAACCGGGCATCTTCCCGCCGGTTTTCAAATGGGCCCTGGTTCGGGTTGACAGCCCGAAAATTGTTCTCTATTTGTTCTTGTCATTATGAACAGGATGCTCATACGCCTCATACGTTTGACCAGGTGCCGACACCGCTGACTGGCGGCGTCTCATGCTTGTGTTTTGCGTATGGAGTGTCCTGTGACCACTCTCCCCACCGCCGATCAGACTCTTCTTGCCTCCATCCGGGCCGAAGCAACTCAACATTCGTTTCATCCCTACGGCACGGTCCGATGCCTCGATCATCCTTTGTTCCGGAACCAATCAGCCCGGAACCTCGGTTGCCTGCTGGATGTCGACCGGGAGGTGATCTCATGGACCTGTCTGCCTTTGGTGCTGGAAAATGGCACCGACGTTCACATCCCAGACTTCCTGGTCGAAAAGGACGGTGAACTGGTCATCATGGATGTCAAACAGGCGAAGGATCGAACTCCACCCTCATGGATCGCCCATGAGGTCACGTCCCGAGGATATCGATATGCCTCCTTGTGCGCTGAGGAAGTCAGCAGCGGCTACCGGCTGCGGAACGCCATAGACCTGCTTCGAGATTCCCGGTGGCACTGCGCTCTTGGAGACCGCAGCCGTCTTCTGGCGGCGCTGGGCGAACACGGAGCACTGTCGGTGGCCGATTGCCTTCCGGCGTTCCAGGAGACGCGGCCGATAGCAGGTCTCTCCTCGCTGATCCTGAACCGCTTTGTCGAAGTCGATCTCGATGAAGCGTTGATCGGACCGGAAACCTCCGTCAGACGCTGGCGCGACTGACAACGTCCTTTCCCCGAAACTTGATGAACCGGACCTTGTCCCGGGCGTATCCGGAGTCACTCCAATGAGCCGTAAGCGAAAACCCAAAGTACCGAAACAGCTGCGCAAACCAGCCGAGTTCCTGGCCTTTTGCTCAATCGTCCATTCGGTCCGGCAGGAGCAGATCTTTCGTAATGGCGAGCCGCAGGTCCTGGCGCTGCTTGTCCCCAATTCGCAGGATTTCGATCTCTACCACGAGGTCGTCCACCGCGCATTTCATGGCTGGCAACCGAGCCGCCGGACGAAGATCGACGATGCATGGATCGAAGTGTTTCAAGCCACCCGACGAAAATTCAACCGAAGCTACAATCTGTTGGAGGCGGTGGCCGGGCATGAGAAGCTCATCCTGTTGGCGGACTCCTGCGAGTCCCTCCCCGACGGCGTGGATGGCATTGCCGATGCCGTCATCCAAATTCAGAAACCGGACACGCGGCATGTCCGAGCGGCGGCAAAGCTTTTCTTCGGCCAGACACTTACAGGCGAACAGGCTACCCAGATCGCGGAGTTCCCTCTCCGGATCGCCGCCGCTGCGTGGCGGAAAGGAAGGAACATCACCAAAACCATTGAGGCCATGACGCGGGTCGCCGGTCCCAAGCGAAGCTTGGTATCAGGGCCGAAGTTGGACGATCTGTGTGGCATGGGCGAAGCCAGCGATTGGGGAAAGGAGCTTGCTACGGACCTCGACGATTGGCGAGCAGGCAATGTTCCTTGGGACGACGTAGATCGTGGAGCTCTGGTAAGCGGTCCTCCGGGGTGTGGCAAAACCACATATGCTCAAGCTCTGGCGCGTACCTGCGATGTCCATTTGGTAGCGGCCTCAGTGGCACAGTGGCAAGCACGGGGTCACTTAGGTGACCTACTGAAAGCGATGCGCGCGGCATTCGCGGAAGCGATGGAAAATGCCCCATCAATCCTTCTGATCGACGAGATCGATAGCGTGGGCGACAGGGCCCGCTTTTCGGGCGACAACACCCACTACAGCACGGAAGTCGTCAATGGGCTTCTAGAGTGCCTCGATGGCGTGGGTGGGCGTGAAGGCGTCGTCGTGATCGGAGCAACGAACTATCCGGAGAAGCTGGATGCGGCTTTGGTCCGGCCGGGGAGACTTGATCGGCATATCCGCATTCCCCTCCCCGATCGGGATGCTCGCGACGGGATCCTGAGGTGGCACTTGAGAGACAATCTTGTCGGTGTCGACCTGTCCGAAGTCGTTGATCGAACCGAAGGCTGGACGGGAGCTCGACTGGAACAGCTCTCACGTGATGCACGCCGTTACGCGCGCCGTGCTCGTCGCTCGATGACGGTCGCCGACTTGGTCGCAGGCCTGCCGAAGCGGTTTGCTCTTCCTGAAAAACTGCTCTGGAGATACGCGGTGCACGAATCCGGGCACGCAGTCGTCAGACATGTCCTGGAGATCGGCCAGCTTGAACATGTCTCCATTGCCAAATCGCTCGAACTCGGGGGAGACACGCTGCAGTCCGGGGGTGGAATGTGCTTCAGCGAAAGTACGTTTCCGGAAATGACAAAATCCAATCTCCTGAACAAAATCGCCATGCAACTCGGGGGACTCGCCGCAGAGGAAGTTATTCTAGGATCCCGCTCTGCAGGCGGAGGCGGCCGAGAGGGGGCTGACCTCCACCTAGCCACGGTCCACGCGTTGCTGATGGAAGCTTCCTTCGGTTTGGGGGAGCATCTCACCTATCTCGTAGGAATGACCGAGGACGACGTGCCGGCTCAGCTCCGAAGAGTTCCCGACCTTCGGCGACGGGTGGACAACGTATTGTCCAGAGAGTTCAAACGCGCCAAGGGTATCGTTGGCAAACACCGATCTGTGCTCGAAAAGATCGCAGAAGAACTCTTACGACGGCGGCAGCTATCCGGAGACGAAGTCGCAGAAATTTTCGCACGGCAGTCGTTCCAGGGACGCATGCCCGGCGCTGAAAAGAAGATGGCTTAGGGAGGATGTCAATGGATATCCCCTCTTCGGTCCTCGTGAAGCGTACACGGAGCTTACAAGCCAAGGTTCCGGAGCTGCTCGCAAAGCACGGCCCTCTCATACGCTGTCTCCCCACACACTCACATATCCAACAATAGAACATTCACGCCAGCGACGGTCCGCTGGCGCAAGGAGACATTCATGATCATGGTATCCGACGACCGGGCACATGTTCCCGGTCTGGAGTTCGAAATCGAGCGACTTCGCAGGCTCGCCAACGATCTCGAGCAAATCCGCAATGGAAATCATCCCGACGATGCGGCGTTGTCGAATGCGCCGATGATCGAAGGCTGGAGCCTGAAATTGAGGCCTTCCGTATGTTTGTCTGGAAGAGTTCTGGGACACCCGCATATCGAAGAAGGCGACCTCGGCATCACGACCGCGATTTTCGCTTTCGCACCGACGCTCGGATATGCCAGGACATTATCCAGGTATTACAGGCTCGGCTTGCCCCAAGGCGTCCCGCCGGACAGGGCCCAGTAGAAAGCGCCTCTAAGGATTGGTTCCTCGTGAGCCTCAATGCCCTTGCGCAGGCTTTCCCTTGCCCAGGGTAATCTGCTTGCCCCCGGCAGGGCCTGAGCCTCTGCCGTGGGCAAGTGGCAAGAAGCTGGTCGCTAGACATCCCGCGCCGCCTATGTGACGCTCGTTCAGCAACGGTGACCATCAATGGGGGGGGACTTGCATAAGGCACTCACGGCAATCAAGGAACAGCTAGAGAAGATCATAGCAGTACTGGAAACAAAAATTCCGAATGACGAGCCTTTCGGAATCGCACATAACAACTGGAGTTTTCCGGGTCTTACACGTGTAGAACTGATCGAAGAAACTCAATCTATCATTGATCGTATAGAGGAAGAAGGTGGGGATCAGGTTGGCGATCATGAGGCGCGTCTACAAGATTACGTGCGCCGTCTGCAGCATCTACAGTCTGGCACAGTAGTTCAGCTATGGACCAACGCAAATCAAGCCGTACCAGCGTATCTGTTTACGTTGAGAGGCCTAGAAAAAGCACTTTCCCCAGTGCTGAGGCAAGATGATCATGAAGAAGCTAGACGCAGGCTGAAAAAGCTGACTGTTCAGTTGCGCGGTATGGAAGCTCGACTGAAAGACCTAAGTCCCCGCACTGCTTCGCTAGCGGCGATGGTGGAGAGAATTGAGAAGGCTTACAATGCCGCCGATCAGTTGCCCACGGACTTGGAATCGCTGTCCGAAGCGCGGCAAAAGATCGAGGATCTCCTCCGAGAGGCCACCCAAGATCAGGGGCGCATTGTAGACGTACGGACGGATGCGGACAATTTCGACAAGGAATTACAGAGGAGTTTGGAAGAAGCCAACGCCGTTCTAGAGCGCTGCGAGACAGCTTACTCTGCCGCCACCAGCGTTGGGTTGGCTGCCGCATTTAGTTAGCGATCTAACGCCTTGGCTACATCGATGTGGATTTGGGTCGTCGGTCTCGTCACCGCTCTTATTGCCGGTAGCTATTTTGGTTCGGAGCAGTTGAGCGCACTCTCAGAACTTTTCAGGAATCCAAACGCATCTACGTCGATCATAGTACTGAATCTGGTCCTGTCTATCTTGTCCGTCGGCGCGCCGGTCTGGTTTGCGTGGCTGGCAACGAAACAGATCGGTCAGCGGTTCCGGCTCGCGGAGGACTATGCCTTCAAAGCCTCTATCTCTCGCGCATATGAAGGTTTTCGGCGCGAGGCCGCGAGGTTTGATAAGGATATGGAGACGAAGCTGCTCACATCAGCATTATCTCGCCTTGATGAACTTCCCCTGCGTCTTGTGGAGACGGATACCCATGGCAGCCCATGGCATGAACTTGCCTCGTCGGATGTGGTGAAGCAAGCCATAGCAGTTATTCCAGGCTTCACGGATCAAGTGAAGGGACTCGCAACCAAATCGCTTTTCACAGGTAAGCCGCCCAAGACAAAACCGAGACCGCCAGTAAACCAGGAGTCTGAATAAGCAGGCTGCAATCACTGGGCACCTCGATGCGGTTGGTGGGAGGGTTGGCTGTGTAGGTAGCGACCACGTAATTGATGAACTGAAGCATGTGGTCATCGTATCTGCCCGTCGACGCCTTGACGGCGAGGCCACGGTCAGCGGTCTCGAAGACATAGCGGTCCTCGAGAGCTTGCGGCATTAAGAATGAAGTGGACTTCGGTGTTAGGCATCACCAGCCCCCCAAAAGGAGGATGATGTCGATGATGGCGAGCCGCTTCGCCAACGCGCTGGGCGTCCATGGCTACTCCCCTCACCTCCGGCCGCCGGAGCTGAACGAAGCGTTGAGCTGCTGGGCGAGCGATTGGCCGTAGACGCTCATCACGTTCTCGCGACTGTTGGCGACAACTTCTCTCGTTTTTGGCTCACCGCCTCCTTTCGTGAGCACGTTATTGGAAAGGGCATTCTACGCTTCCACGCCATCGGCGTCCTGTTGTCGGCTGGGTTGCCGCTTCCAACGCGTATCCTCGTGCATGGCTATGTCACCGTGGACGGCAAGAAAGTTGGCAAGTCACTCGGAAACGCTATCGACCCGGATCCTCTCGCTCAACAGCTCGACTCCACTCTGCGTGTATGGATTGTAGATCCCGTAGCGCCGGATAATGAGTCTCCACGCCTCGTAAAACGTATTCTGATCATATTCGGCCGTTTGACTGGTCGCTTTCATTGTCTAGACGAAAAAGGTGCACGGATCGGCTCTACCCATGAGGAGGCCGGAAGAGTTTGAAGCGGCAACGTGGGCACATCTCGAACGGGCGCTGGAGATCGACCACCTTACATTTCAGCCTGATCCGGAGCGCCCAAGGCGGTCTGGGACATTCCATCAGCTTTACCAACCTTTTTGTCCGGCCAATATCACGTCCGCTCCGGATTCGTAGAAGCCACAGGGATAGGCGAGCCAATCTTCGACGGCTTGTAGGGGGCGGAAGCGGAAATAGGGGGTATCCTTCTTGCACGTGATCGCCATGCGCCCAAGATCCCGCAAGCACAGAGTTTAAGCCCGGACACCTCACTGTTGCCGAATCGTCACATGACATTTGTAGAGAACATCCCGCCGGTTTCGGGATCTTGATCTTCCTCCCTCATGCTGACATAAGCCTCCTCCCGATGCGCCCCATCGGCAGCCACAGGTCGAAACACCATGACGAAACGCATATCGATATTTGAGCGGGACGACCGCACGGCGAAGGCCTAAACATCGGTATGTGTTCATGCCGATGTCCAGCATCGGCGTCCGGATCGTCCTTTCATCAAGCATCAACGGCATTGCATTGAAAGGACAGCTTCATGAGTGAACGGCATTTTCTGAAACATCTCCATGATCGTCGTGCGGGCATTGCCCTGGCGTCGGGAAACATTACCTCGACGACGACGTTTCTGCGTCCTGACCACCTGTTCACGGGTCGGGTGATCGAGACCACGGGAGGAGGGTGCGAAATACCGTGCCTTCCGCGCGAACGAGGTCTTGAGCATGACCCAAGTTTGGGTGCCGCCCGGAGACTCTAACGCTTCCCGACGTTTCGACTGGAAAACGAAGGCGTCTGCGCGCGCTAGCGTCGCAAACGCCGCGTCGAACCGCAGCATGATCGCAGAAAGCCTCCTTGAGGCCAAAGCGATGACGGTCTTGCTGGCCAGACGTGACGTCCGCGAACTCTGGGAGCAGCCGAAAGCGGTCTGGTACGTCGACCATGAGAGGGTGAAACGCAAACACACCTTTGACCTTCTCGCGGTGTTCGACGACGGCTGCCGGGTAGCCTATGCCGTAAAGCCTTTCTGGCGCGTCAGACGAACACGCCTTGACGTCGAGATTGAGCTGATCCGGCGGCAGAGCCTGGCTCGCATCGCGGACAAGGCGGTCATCCTCACCGAGAGGCAGATTAGCCGGGCGCGCGTGTACAACGCTGAAAATGTACTCAGGGCACGGCGGATGCGCAACGAGGAGGATTGCGCCAGGCTTCTGCGCATCGCCTCCACAATCGAGGGCTTGGTCCGTGTCCACGACCTGCTGAAAGCAGCGTTGGATCCCGGCCTCGCCAGGACTGCGTTCTGGTGCCTGATCGATGAGGGCGTCCTCGAACCGGTCGCGCGCGATTCTCTGCACACGCGCATCGGTGGCCACACGTACGTGCGCGTGAACCACGACGTGCTTGCCGCAGCACAAGGAGATTTCAGATGAGCTTCGCTGAAAACACCATTGCATCCATCGGATCGCACGCTCCGGTTGTTCCCTTTTACCGTTTCGGGCGGCACGATCGTATCAAGATCGGAAACACGGCGTACATGTATGACCGAAAAAGTTCCAGCGGGCATGTCTTCCGCCGCCATGACAACCCGGAACTGGTCGAGCACTTCTCGCATGAACTCGTCTACCGCAAGATCGCCGATGGAGAACTGAACGTCGACACGGACTGGTTTCGCGGGTCTGACGCGCATGTTCGCGCCGAACACAGCGCACTTCCGGTTACTGATCTGAGCGAGAAGGTCCAAGATACTATCCTCTGGCGACATTCTCTGATCCATGACTTCTTCCGCCTCGAAGCCGAAGGCCGTTACTCCCGCTCGGATGAATCCCTCGCCGAATACATGCGTGCACGGCAAACGGAACTCGATGACGCCGAGGCGTGCGCAAAGGGCAGGAAACCTCGCGGAGGAACCAAAGAAGTACGGCGCGCTGCCGTATCGCCGCGCACATTCCGTCGCTGGTTGAAAAGATACGAGCAAGCCGGGTTTGACGCCCGTTCTCTCCGAGACGGCTACCGGTATCCCGGCACGCGCCCGTCGCGTTTCACGGCCGAGGAAACTGAAATCCACCGCAAGTGGGCGGCGGGGTACGCCAGCTCGAACAAGCCATCGAAGGCCACCTTGTTCAGAGACATGAATGCGGAGCTGTTTTTGCTGAACAAGGAACGGGCGCTGAAAGGCCTGGAACCTCTCCGTTCGCCGAGCCGCCGCACCTTCGAAACCATGATCGACAAACTCGACCACTTTTTCGTGTTGGCCGGAAGAATGGGCACGGACTACGCGACAAGGAAGCTCCAGATCACCCAGACAGGCATCGACGTCGAACGTCCTCTGCAGCGCGTGGAGATGGATGAGTACGAAGTGGAGTTGATGACGATCCTTATGGATATCGGCATCTGGAACACTCTTTCCGAAAAAGAAAAAGAAGCGATCAAACCCGCCCGAGTCTGGCTGTCGATCGCGATTGACGTTGCAACGCGTTGCATTCTGGCAATGCGGTTTATCGACAAGCCGCCGTCGGCGGAGTCGTCCATCGCTACATTGGAGATGGCGGTCCATGACAAGCAGTACATCGCAGACGCAGTGGGAGCCCAAACGCCTTGGGAAATGCATGGCACGCCGGAATGCGTCTATACGGACGCCGGCGCTGCCTATGTGGCCAACTCTTTCAAGGCGACGGTTCTGGCGCTGACCGGCAACGCTGTTATCCCGCCTTCAGGGAAGCCACACCTGCGGGGAACCGTGGAGCGGATGTTCCTGACCATTCGACAGCGGTTCCTCGCTTGGTACACTGGACAGACATTTGCGAACGTCGTGCTCCGGGGTAACTATGACTCGGAAGGCAACGCGTCCATCTCCGTGGAGGAACTGAACCGCCTTCTCGTCCGCGCCATTGTGGATGCCTATCACAATACGCCGCATACGGGCCTTGCCGGCGAAACGCCCCGCAACGCGTGGCTCCGCATGACAAAGCGGGATCCGGTCACTCCACCGCCAGCTCCATTTCAGCGTCGGAGCATCTTCGGGGTCCACTGCGAGTGCAGAATTGGCAGCAAAGGTGTCCGCTTCCTCGGGATCCATTACCAGTCGCCGTTGCTCCAAAAGATCCGGGCCTCGAAGGCAAATCCCTCCATCCACATCCGCGTGAACCGTTTCGATCTCGGCGAGATCTCGTTCTGGCACGAGGAGCGCGGCGGATGGGCGGCGGCCCTGCCACGATTCGACGGATTTCAGGGCGTCAGCGTGTGGGAATGGATTGCCGCCGTCCAACATCTCTCCCGTGTCCACGCCGATAATGCCCGTGTTTCCCAAGCAGTAGTCGCCGAGGCAATTTCCGAATGCCGGGCCTACGGCGAAATGGCTGCCCAACGCGCCGAACTTGGCTCACCAGTGATGAACAGGGAATACTTCCGTGAAGTCGATCGTACCCACTTCCGTACATTCGAGATCATGGATGACGGTGAGGTCCATGCGCCCCCGGGTGGCGAAATCATCACCCTTCCGGAAAGATGGTGGGAAGACCCACCGGTCGACGACCTCAATCCCGACGACGATCACGTTCGCGCCACCCCTGTAATGCCGGAACCGCAACCGTCCCCTTACGCGATGGACGTCGAACCCTACGCCGATGATGACGACGGATCCGATAAAGCCGGTCGCACTGATGACTGGTCGTTCGACGACTGATGAAGAGAAAGGAACTCAATTATGGAGACTTTGGAACAAATCCACTTTCCAGAAGACGCCGCAGAGGCGCTCGCCCGTCTGAGATCGGCAATGCCCGACAAAACACGTGACCGGGCAGAACGCCTTGCAAAGCTGCACTCGAAGCACGTTTCCACTCCAACGGATGCGGCTCTTGCAACTGAGATCGAGATGCTCATCCAGAATGCCGCCAGCTCGCACGACAGCGTACGCCGCGATGGGTCGGCGCTGGTGGTCATCGGAGATTCCGGGGCGGGGAAGACGACACTTCTCAAACGCATCATCGCGAAAAGAGCCGAATTTCAGCCCTACCAGGACCGTTATGGCATCTCGACATCTCCCCTGATCAGCGTCGTGGCCCCCTCCCCTTGCACGCTGAAGCAATTGGGGCGGGAAGTACTTAGGGCGTTGGGATATCCCCTCTCCCGAGAAATCAAAGAACACATGGTGTGGGAGCTCGTCCGTCAGCAGATCCGGATTCGCAAGGTGATGTTCATTCACATCGATGAGATGCAGCATGCCGTGAACACGCTGAACGACACCGAACGGCAAAAGCTGTCGGATACAATCAAGAACGTCATGCAACAGCCGGACTGGCCTGTGTGTTTCATCCTGTCTGGTATTCCGACACTCGCGCGCCTGGTCTCATCCGATGTGCAGCTGATGCGCAGATCCCGCATCTTCGAGTTCAGCAACCTGGAATTTGCGAAAGACGCCGTCTCCGTACGAAAGATGATCGAACACATGGTGACAAAGCACGCCGAAATGCAGCTCGCCTCGGCCCTGCCAGACGAGTTCATCCACCGCCTGCTCCACGCCGCCTACGGCCGCTTCGGCGTTGTAATTCAACTCGTCCGCGGCGCGATCGAGCAAGCGATGTTCGATGAAGCTGCAGGCGGACAGGTGAAGGCGAGACATTTCGCGGCGGCTTACAGCCGCTTCTCCGGTTGTACTGAGGACGAGAACGTATTTCTTCGCGCCGACTGGCAAATGCTTCAGCCTTCGGCTGCTCTTGTCCGAGATCGTCCAGCCGAAGAGGTCTCCCCTGCCCCGAAACGCCGCCGAAAGGTTTGAGGAGACGGACATGACCCAGTTAACTATCAGAACCCGTCTTCATTCCGGCGAAACCCCGGCAAGCTTCTGCTCCAGACTGGCGGCCATGAACGGCCGCCTGGAAGCACGCCACTTCTGCGCCGATCTGGGCTTCAACTTTCAGGACGTGGTGGATGGCCGTGACGCTGCCCTCTCGAGACTTGCATATCTGGCAGACATCGACGTGAGTTCTCTCAGAGACAGCGCGATCCTGAAAACGGCGGACGGGTACCAAGTCGACGGCCAGCGGATGACGCGGAACCTGATGATCCGCAACCGCCTGCGTTTCTGTCCCGAATGCCTGGCTGAAGACATGCGCCGCCAGGATGAGCACCCCCTGGCACGGGCATGGGGCCGCAGGAAATGGCTGATCTCGTTCATCCGGACATGTAACGTCCACAACGTGTCGCTTGTCGAGTGCTCCGTGCAGCAGGAGCCTTCGATGATCCATGATTTTGCTGCGATGGTGCAAGTGGACCGCTGGGAAATCCCGGAAGCGGCTAAGCGTTCGGTTGTGCGCGAGCCTTCGGCTTTCGAACATTATCTCCTCGACCGGATTAACGGACACGTCGGTGCCGCTCCCTTCCTCGACGCCCTGCCCTTCTATGTCGCCGCAAGGTTCACCGAGCTATTGGGTGCCGTGGTGACGCGCGGCCTCAAGGCTCCGATCCGCAGCTTCAGCGGGGACGATTGGTGGCAGGCGGGGGCAGCCGGCTTTTCCATCACCTCCTGTGGTGAGGATGGAATCCGTAGCTGGCTGTCGGAGAAGCAGGCCGCTTTCGGGGGCAAGACCGGAGATGTTGGTGGACGGGCGCTCTACGGTCGTCTGTACGAGACGCTCGCACACGATTCCGACGACCCCGCTTACGACCCGGTTCGAAAGCTGATCCGCGAGCACGCGATTGACACCCTTCCTCTCGGCCCGGGTGATGACCTCTTCGGCCCGATCACAGATCGACGCTGGCATTCGGTGCAGTCGGCCTCCAAGGAATTCGGTGTGCACCCAAAGCGCCTGCGAAAGCTTCTCATCGAAGCGGATGTCCTCTCCAAGGATACTGCGACGCTGGCCAATGCCCGCATCATGCTCGATGCTGAGGAGATCGCGGAATTTGTTGCGGAGGTCAAGGACACCGTGTCCGCGAAGGAGGCGCAGAAAACTCGTAAATGCACCACGGGTTCACTGGGGTATCCTGGTCGACCGGGGTTACCTTGCTCCTCATGTCAAGGCGGGAGCCGAACATGGTCTCCAGTTCCGGTTTCGTCGCGAAGATATCAGCGTGTTTCTTGACCGACTGCTGGCGAACACGAAGCTGTTGACGGACCAGGAACACGGGTTGTGCAGCGTCCCTCAGGCCGTTCGGAAGGCGAACTGCAAAGCGGTCGAGATCCTGGATTTATTGCTGGCGGGTAAGCTGGAGCGTGCTTTCCGTGATGCCAACGAGCGTGGCTACATGGCGGTGCTTGTGGACCCCGATGAGCTTCGCGAAAAAACGATGCTCGAGGACCACGGCGGATTGTCGCTTCGAGAAGTTGAGCACCAATTGGGAACGAAGACGCAGGTCGTGAAAGCTTTGATCGAACACGGGTATCTCCCCGCACGCACTGCGGTGAACCCGATCAATCGGTGCCCGCAAACGATCGTCATGCCAGAGGACTTGGCTCGGTTCCAACGATCCTATGTCTCCCTTATGAATCTCGCCAAAGAGCGCGGGGAGCATTTCATGCGGATGAAAGCACGTCTGGAATCGGTCGAAATCAAGCCAGCTTTCGATCCAGTAATCATTGGTGCCCGGTTCTATTTCAGGTATGCAGCCGAAAATACGCTAATTCGAATCACTCACGACCGGTGAGTAGGCAGCATCTTAATTCAGAGGAGCGTTGAATGGATAACCAAACCAAGGAAATTGCCGGCCGCGGAGGTCCAATCGCTGTTACTGTTTTGGTATCGGGAATTATTAAGTGGTGTTCAAGGGACACTCTTGGTAGACTTGTTGGCTTTTTCTTCACTGAAGCACAGGCGCTCGCCGCCGCCAATGCAATCAATGTGCAGCTGTCCCTAGTCTATGATAGTAAATATCGAGAAACATGCATCGTGCGATCTATTCTTGTTGTTACACATCCTGATGGGTCGGTATCAACAGAGTCGTGGTACTATGGCACCGATCTGGGTAGTGGAGATATACTAACTTCTCGCTTTGATGAACGGGATGACCTAACGAGTATGATTGATGAAGATCAGACCACCTCAATGAGAATGTGAACTCTTCTCGATACGTTTTAACGCTCTCCTGCAAACCGGATGATCGTAGTTCAGTAGGCTATTTTTTCCGTGTATACGCTCATGCTCGATGGCACGTTCGAGCCATAATTTTGCTTCTTCAAAAATAGAAATTGTTTCCTCGGAACAAATTTTTCGAATAGTTGGCATGTAGAAATTGATCAGCCTCTCAACGGGGCCAATCCACCCCATCTCCATACGCAGTTTGAGAGTTGGTACGATAAAGTTTTCGATGTTGCTTCGCTCATCGACATACATCTTGCTAGCTCGAAACGGCCCATTTCATTCGAAATCGTAAAACGGCCGGCGGCAAGCCTCAAATTGTATTCCAGCAGTTTCATCCATATTGAACGGACCCCCAATCTCACTCCGATGTTTTGGGACATCGCCAAGCTGCCATTGCGGACAAACCACATTGCCGCTTTTCAACTCACATCTAACGATTTCAGTTACTTATATGTGAGTTTGGGACAAACTATGCCCGCCTTCACAGGGTTGGTGGGGTGGGAGACCCAAAGTTCAGACTCTAGGAGCCTAAGTTCCGAACTGAATCTTGAGGTCATTCCCGTCCCGACAACGGACGATGGTGCTACTGCTGCCGGCCAGAGAGTCGGGCAGGATCGTCAATATAACAAATCAACGTAGAAGCCACCATAAGAGCGACGTAGGAGAAGAACAACTTCCAGAACGTTTCCCAAGACACAACTTCCCAGCCCCAGAAACAGAGAATCAAGACGACCGCGAGTGCGATTGTCGCAGCTACGCAAACGGGACGAAGTACGGTGACGATCTGTGAGATCATAGAAGCTCTCCTTGCCCAGCAATACTAGCGCGCAGTGTCAGGCTGTCCAGCACGAGTTGAAGTAATCGTTAATCGCGCCTGTGCACGGCATTGCTCTCCTCGTGTCTGTATTCACCGGGCATTTAACTGCCACTTGGTGACGTATACTTACCACCCTCTCTTCGCACAGACCGACCTCGTTATCCCCTTTCTGGCGGTCCAGGTATGGAACTTTAGGTCCGTGAAGTAAGGGACTTTGGGTCGCGAATTGTGGCAGGCTACAGAACTACAGTGGGATCAATGGCTTCCGGAGCCTTCGTTTTTCCGGCGACGCGCCTCAGCGGTATGCCACTCACGGTCAATGACACCTTCTTCGGCCTTGTGATAATACTGGGAGCAGACGAGCCACCCCTTTAACGGCCTTAGCAGCAGCACGCATGCGCCGACGGTCAGCGGCAATGTTGTAAACATATGGCCCCATATGGGTGGTTCGAAGGTGAACTGGAACCAGAGAGCGAAAGCAAGTGCGGGTACCGCAGCAATGCTCATTGCGAAGAAGGCGGGCCCGTCCGCAGGATCGGCAAAGCTGAAGTCAAGACCGCAAACCTTGCACTTTGGAGCGAGCTTGAGAAAGCCTTCGAACAGGTCGCCTTCTTGGCACCGTGGGCACTTCCCTCGGATGCCTGTTACCGCCGGAACCTGTGTCTCGTTGTGTCCATGGCTCATTTGGGGAACCTGCACTGGCCAACTCTTGAATGGGTGATACGATCCTTTGAATGATAGCTAGGATTTTTTGACCAAATGGCCATTGGCTTGTCGCGCGACACATTCGCACCTCGCGAGGCGAGGTACAAAAAGCTGCCGTTGGCCTCCTTCGTAGGCAGGGTGCGTAGTGCAAAGGTGCTGCGAGCAAGCCGCCGCACACAATTTTTGAGGCTTAGGGTTGGGGCTTAGTAGCCTACGGTGAAACGCTGCCGGACGTCTCGATTTCGTCCGCGAGAGCAATGGCAAAATCTTCAAAGGAGATGCTGCTGCCGTTCTCGTTGGTCAGGAGCTGGTCCTTGTCCAGGCGGAAGGTGCCAGTGCGCCCACCGGGGACAAAGGCGGCTGAAGGCGAAAGAAAGGTCCAGTCCAGGTCATCTTTGCCCCTGAGTTTGTTGAGGAAGTCCACACCGCCTTGCGCCTCGGCCTTGTAGATCGCCGGGAATTTTGGGGGTATCGACAAGTAGCTTTCCGGGAGGAGCCGCCTTCATTCGATTATAGCCGAATGTTGGTGGAACTCACCGACGAGCCATCCGCTCGCCGTTGCGGCGATTTCAACACTCCTGCGGGACGTAGGCAGGCCCTCCCTCCACCCTCCCCGCAAGTTCATGCGGAACGGGCGCATCACCGCCGCGTTACCCCTTGTTTCAGCAGAAACTATGAGGCTGGAGCGCGTGCGCCGTTTTCTCGTTTTAGCTGCCTTCGCCCTCTGCTCCCTGGCGCTATCGGCGGTAGCTCTCGCCCAGAATGGAGGGGAACAAGAGTCGTCGCTGGCGTTCGAGGTCGAGGCGATCAATGAAGGGCTGCCGGATCTCAGTGATCCGCTGCGCCTCGACACGCCCCGTGCCGCCGTCGAGTCCTTCCTCAATGCAATCCGCAATCAGGATTTCGCCAGAGCCGCACATGCTCTCAATCTGAATGCAATCCCCGTCGACCAGCAGGCCGAACGGGGGCCCGATCTTGCCCTCAAGATGGCGTTTGTCCTGAGGCGGTACGGTTTGATCGATTGGAGCGAACTGCCCGACCAGCCCGACGCCCGTGTCCTGCCGGGTCTTCAGCAGTCGGTCGGCCCCTACAGCCGACGCTCGGTGGAACTGGGCGAAGTCCGTCTGGAGGGACGGCCAATCCCCTTCAGCATCCAGCGCTACCGGTCCGGTGAAGAGGAACCCGCCTGGCTTTTCTCGCCCTTTGCCGTGGAGCGGGTGGATGCGATCTTCCGTGAGATCGAGCCCGGCCTCCTCAGCCGCTGGATACCCTTGAGAGAACGCCTCCGGACGCTCGGCGAGCCTTCGGTCTGGGAATGGTCGGCCGCCACCGTTCTGTTCCTGGCTGCTCTCTTTGTCGGCTCCATTGTCCATTATCTGGTACGTTGGTTCGCTAGGCGCCTGAGGCCGACGCGAGGGCGGAAAACACGAAAGCTCGCCTGGCCGTTCGCCATATTGACGAGCGCACTCGCATTTCGCGCCGGAACGGGGCATCTGTTCCTGCTGACCGGACCGGTGGCAGCCTATCTCGACGTAATCTCCGAGGGCGTGGCGCTGACGGCGGGAGCCTGGCTGCTCGTGCGGGCAGTCGGCTTCATCACGTTGAGGCTGAGCGAACGCTATGTGGTATCGCTTGCAGTAGACGATCCGGAAAACCGACGCACCAAGACAACCACCTATATCGCGCGGCGGCTGGCGCTCGTTGCCATCGCCCTTCTGAGCATCGGCTACGTGTTGATGCGGGTGGGCCTTTTCGAAAATTTCGGAATCTCCGTTCTCGCTTCGGCGGGCGCGCTCGGTGTTCTGGTGGCCATCGCGGCGCGCCCGCTGCTGGGAAACCTGGTATCCGGTCTGCAGATCGCAATGACCGACCCCGTTCGCATTGGCGATATCATTCTCTTCGACGGGCATTGGGCGACGGTCGAGGACATCTCCTTCGCTCATACGATCCTCCATACATATACCAACACGCGGCTGATCGTGCCGCATTCGGAGTTCATCGCCCGACCGCTGGAGAATTTTTCGAAGGACGGCGAAGCGGTGAAGCGGATCATCAAGCTTCCAGTCGACTACCGAATCGACGTCGACAAGATTCGGGCGAAGGTCGTGGAGGTCGTCGAAGGAGACCCGCGCTCGACGGACGACAGGCCGCTGGTGGAGATGGCCGAAGTCACCGGCGAGACCGCCGTGCTGTGGATCTGGATTTCGGGTACGGATTCCTTCTCCTGCTGGTACCTGCACAACGAGGTGAAGGAGGCGCTGATCGCTTACCTCAGGGACCTTGACCGAGGAATCTACCTGCCCCGGAAGCGCCATCTGTTGGAATCGAAGGACAAGGAAGATTCCTCGCCTCCACCGAGCGATTGAGCCCTCCTACGCTCGTGTCGCCCGCCTTACTGCAGTACAGTTGCCTGATTCACGGGCGCAAGAAAGAGCCACCGCCATGGCCGGCAACGGGACCAAAAGAACAGACCGCGCCTCTCTCCTCATCAAGGCTTCTCCCCGCGCCACTTACCGCGCCTTCGTGAGCCCGGATGCGCTGGTCGAATGGCTTCCGCCTACCGGCATGAAGGGCGAGATTTTCGCCTTTGAGCCGCGCGCGGGCGGAGCCTTCCGCATAGCGCTGATCTATGAGGCTCCCGACCCGTCCCGTGCCGGCAAGACATCGGACGACACCGACATTGTCGAAGGGCGCTTCGTCGAGCTGGTCGAGAACGAGCGCATCGTGCAGGCCATCACCTTCGAGGCCGACGATCCGGCGTTTGCCGGTGAGATGACGATGACGTGGAGCCTCATCGCCGTACCGGGCGGTACGGAGGTGACGATTACGGCCAAAAACGTCCCGACCGGCATCTCAAAGGAAGATCACGACGCCGGCCTGAACTCGACGCTTGCCAACCTCGCGGCTTTTGTCGAGTGACGCCGCGTCGCCAGGTCAGTCCACGGGAATGTCGAAATGCAGAACGTCCTCCCGCACTCCGAGCTTGGTATAGAGCGCAACGGCAGGCGCGTCCGGAGGATCGGCCTGAACGAAGATGACATAAGCACCCCGTGCCGCACCTATGGACCTGAGCGCGTTGATAAGGGCGGTTGCCACACCCTTGCGGCGATGCTGCGCGAGAACGGCCAGGTCGTAAATATAAATTTCGCTCCGTTCCTGCTCGAACTTCTGGAGTTCGTAGGCCGCGAGCCCACCGATAACGGCATCGTCTTCAATAGCGGCCAGGCCAATGAACTGATCGCCGCCTAGCAGCTTGCGGAGGTAGGCCGTACCGGGCTGTGCGCTTGTGTAGGTCTCCGGCTCCTCGAATGCCTGCCCGAAGACGGCAAGCAATTTGCGGAACAGGTCCATGTCGTCATCGGTCAGTTCATGGACCGCAAAAGAGCCTTCCTGCGACATCGTTTCCTCCAGCGTCCTAAAGGGTTAGCCTACGGACGCACCCTCAACCCGCTGCCTGGTTCACCCAGCGCCACCAGGCTTTTTCATCGCCGCGGAAGACGTTGAGGTCGATGTGACCGTTGGCGCCCTGACTCAGCCCCGTGCCGGAATACTGCCAGAACACCCAGTCCCGCCCCGGATAGACTTTTGACGGATGCGCGGCCACCGAGCGCAGCCAGAAAGGATGATTTGGGAACGCGCCTTTCAGATGGTCGGCGTAGAAATCGGGCGGGGTATAGATGATCGGCCGTTGCCCGTAATGTCGCTCCAACCGGTCCATGAAGACCTGCATCTTTTCCCGAACGTCTTTTGTCGACCAGCGGCGCTTGCAGTTGGATTGGTGGTTGTACTCCACGTCCAGCACCGGCGGCAGCGCCCCCTTCACCTTGGGCACGTTGCGGATGAACCAGTCGGCCTGCTCGGCAGCCGTGCGGCACCAATAGAAGAAGTGATAGGCGCCGCGCTTGATGCCTGCCTGGTGCGCGGCTTCCCAGTTCTTCCTGAACATCGGGTCGACATGGTCGCCCCCGTCGGTCGCCTTGATATAGGCGAAGTTCGCGCCCTGCCGGCGCAGCTCCTGCCAATCGATCTCGCCCTGCCAGCGCGAGACATCGACGCCGTGGACAGGATGGTGCTGCGGCGTCACCTTACCGAAATTCACCGGATGCGCGTCGCTGAAACGTTGCTTATAGATCTTGTTTGACTGCGACCGGGTAGCGGGAGCCGGCGGCACACGCATCGCCACCTGCTCCAGTGCCGGTGCATTCAGGTGCTCGGGCTCGGCAAGTGCAGTCATCTGTATGATCTGCTCGACGTTTACGTTTCCTGCCGCGACAGCAGCGTCCACCGTGGCGATGGAACTTGTGACCTCCGGCGATGTATTCACGCTTTCCAGAGCATCGACGCCCGATCGGGCCGAGCAGCCGGCAACAGCCAGGCTAGCCAGAAGAATGAATGCAATCACGGATATTCGCATGGCGACCTGTACGCGGGTAACGAGACAGCGCGAAGGCGCGATGATGCCTTGCAGCGGATAAGCCGTCATCGTTAGCGCAGAGTTGCCAATAAAGTTTGAATCGATTCGTTAATTTCGCCGCCGCGCGCATGGGGAACTGACCGCTCCTTCCTCAGTTGGGAGACATCCCAACAATGGAGAAAAGTCATGCAGGACATTTCGGGCAAGCGCGTCGCCATTCTGGCGACCCACGGCTTCGAGCAATCGGAACTGGAGGTACCGCTCGAGAAATTGCGCGGGGCAGGCGCGGAAGTGGACGTGGTCTCGCTGGAACCCGGCCAGATAAAGGGCTGGGACAAGACGGATTGGGGCCGGCCGGTCCCGGTTGATAAAACGCTCGATGACGTCAGTCCGCAGGATTACGACGCCATTGTTCTGCCGGGCGGTCAGATCAATCCAGATCTTCTGCGCGTTGAGCAAAAGGCGTTGGACTTCGTCAAGAGCTTCTGGGACGACAACAAGGTCGTCGGCGCGATCTGTCATGCCCCCTGGGTACTCATCGAGGCCGGAATTGTTAAAGATCGCCGCCTCACCTCCTATAACTCGGTCAAGACGGACGTGATGAACGCCGGCGGCAGGTGGGAGAACAGCGAGGTCGTCACCGACCAGGGCCTCGTCACCGGCCGTCATCCCGGCGATCTCGATCCCTTCTGCGAAAAGCTGAGCGAGGAAATCCGCGAAGGCCGGCACGAGCGCCGCGCCGCCTGACCCTACGGCCTCACTCGGGATGGACGTGCGTCACCTCCTGGCGCGCGTCCATGTAAATTTCCGAGACAACCTTCCAGCTTTCGTCCGGCTGGCGCGCCAGCAACTTCAGCGAATGATTGTGCCGTACTGGCAGCGTTCCGCCCTCGACGGTGCCCTGCCCTTTTACCTGGGTATAAGTCTTCACCGCCACCGTGTCCTCGCCCACCGGCCGCACGGAGATTTCCGGCTCGGCGACGATCTCGCCCTGGGCGAAATTCGGATCGGCGAACAGCTCCTTGAGATAATCGACGATGGCCTCGCGCCCGGAGAGCGTGCGCCCGAAGGCATTGGTCCAGTCCGCATCCTCGACATAGACGTCGCGCAGGACTTCGGCGTCGCGCTCGGCGAAGCCCTTCAGTAAGGTCCTCAGCACCTTTTCGATTGCGTCTTCATCGCTCATGCTGCTTCTCCTCGTAAAGCTCGACAGGGACGGCACCAGTGTTCCACAGCCGGCGGTTGAGCGGTACCCCACTGCGCATCATCCCTCACGAACTTTCGTTCGAAAGACCGAAGTGTCGGATTTTACCGGCCTTCACCAGTTCAGCGAACACCGAGAGCGTCTCCGCGATCAGGGTTTCGTCCTCGGGCTGGTCGGGAAAGGCGCTAAATCGGGTTGGATTGCCGCCAATGACGGCACTCTGTCGCGGCGACGTCTACCGCCCCTCCTCCACCTGCTCGGCCCAGCTCTTTACGGTGCTCTCACTCATCAGGAACGAAAGCACAGTGTCTGTCAGTTGGGGCGCGAGAAAGATGTCATAGTGGGTCAGGTTCGGTAGGATCGCCAGGCGATTTTTCGACATGTGCTCGCGCTGCCAGCCGGCATCCCGCAAACCGCCGCCGAGAAACTGATAAAATTCAACTATATGCTCCGGACGATACATGTCGCTGTCGCCATAGACGAGCATCACCGGCATTTTCAGCGTTTTCACGTCCTCGGCCCAATTATAGGGCTTGCTCATCAGCGCACCCATGCTGTCGAGCAGCTTGGGGAAATCTTCCGGATGCGGCGCGACCGCGGCATAGGACTGGTACATGGGCGTATTTTTCATCATCTCGGCCATATCCGCGGCAACCTGGGCCTGCTGTTCCAGAATTCCCGGATAGAAGCCGTCGCGCGCAAAACCGGTGGAAACCAGCACCAGCCGGCGCACCATCTCCGGGTGCTGCACCGCGAGCCGGAACGCCACGCCCCCGCCCATGGAGTAGCCCATGGCGTCGACCTTGTCATAGCCGAGTTCGTTCAGAATCACGGACATGTCATTGCCCATGTCGATCAAATCGATATCGCGATCACCGAGCACTGTGCGCCCATGGCCGTGAAGGTCTACGGCGATCACCTCGCGTTCAGCGGTGAGCGCTGGCAGAACGGCGTCGAACATGTCGGTGGTTCCGAGCCCACCGTGCAAAAGTAGCAGCGGCTCGCCCGCGCCGTGAACCTCGTAATAATAATCGAGGCCGTTAGCTTCGATATAACCGCTCTTGGCTGCTTGCGTGTCCGTTGTGGTCTCCCCGTCCTGCGCGATAGCCGCTGGCATGGCGGAAATGGCTGCGGCTGCCGTGATCATGGCGATCAGCGTTTTTGTAAACATCTTAGTCTCCCTCTTTCTCCGGCGTCTGCCGGCTTCGATGCCCCAAGGACGAAGGAGGGAGGCGTTTTCCGACACGCCTAAGGACAGGGATTGCCGACCTTCTGATGAATCTCGTCCACCGCCGCCTGCATTTCCTCCGTCCATTCAACCTCGGCCGCATCCAGCGCTTCCTTGAGCTGGGCCATGCTGGTGGCGCCGACAATGTTCGCAGTCAGGAAAGGCCGCGAGTTCACGAATGCGTGGGCGAAGGTGGCCGGGGTGAGCCCGAATGTGCGGGCAATCTCGTTATAGGCCAGAATGGCTTCCGCCGCGCCGGGCTTCTCATAACGCTTCAGCCGATCGAAGAGCTGCTTGCGCGAGCCCTCCGGCAGTGCGCCGTGGTCATACTTTCCAGTCAGATAGCCTTGGGCCAAGGGCGAATAGGCCAGCAGGCTGACATCCTCACGCACGCAGGTCTCGGCAAGGTTTACCTCGAACGTGCGGTTGACGAGGCTGTAGGCGTTCTGGAGCGAGGCCACGCGCGGCCCGACGCCCTTGTCGGCCTCAGCGATATAGCGCATCACCCCCCACGAACTTTCGTTCGAAAGACCGAAGTGGCGGATCTTGCCGGCCTTGACCAATTCATCGAACACCGAAAGCGTCTCGGCAATCGGCGTCTCGTCATCGGGCTGCTCGGGAATGGCGGTAAGGCGGGTCGGATTGCCACCGAACTGTACGGTACGGTCCGGCCAGTGGATTTGATAGAGATCGAGATAATCGGTCTGAAGCCGTTTCAAGGATTTATCGACCGCATCCATGATGTCCGCGCGCACCAGTTTCGATGGCCGGCCACCGCGGAACCACTCATTCGCCGTTCGGCCGACGACCTTTGAGGCGACGATCACCTGGTCGCGATTTCCGCGCGCCTTCATCCAGGTGCCAATGATCTCCTCCGTGCGCCCCTGCGTCTCCGGCTTGGGCGGAATAGGATAAAGCTCCGCCGCGTCCAGGAAATTCACGCCCCGCTCGAAGGCATGATCCATTTGCTCGTGACCTCCGGCTTCGGTGTTCTGCTCACCCCAGGTCATGGTGCCGAGGCATATCCGGGTCACGAGAAGATCGGTGCGGCCGAGACGGCGCTTTTCCATGAAGAATCTCCGGTAAACTGTTTCAGTAGGCTTTCGCGATATTTATAGATCCGGGCGAGCGCGCGCAACGATCCGATCCATCAGGAGAATTGCTGCATCACGCAAAGAAAATTCACTTGTCAGCACGCCGTCAGCAGATAAAAGCCGCCAGCGGGCAGAACGCCCCGCCATGAGTAGTTCGCAACAAGAAACATCATTCTTTCGGGACAGTCAGGTCATGACAGTGCTGGCCTCGGGCGCGGGTGCACCGCCGGTCAAATCATGGTTTTCGGAGGCGCGCGCCATGGTCGTGCTCGCCTGGCCAATGGTTATGACCAACCTCGCCCAGACGGCCATGAATGTGACCGACGTGATGATGATGGGCCGGCTCTCGCCCCAGGCGCTTGCCGCCGGCACGCTTGGTCATAATCTCTATTTCCTGCCGATCATTTTCGGTCTCGGCCTGATGATGGCCACCTCGCCCATGATGGCCAGCGCTATCGGGCGCCGCCAGCGTGCGCTGCGTGAAGTGCGGCGCACGACCCGCCAGGGCCTGTGGCTTGCAATCACCATCTCGGTGCCGATCTGGTTCGTGTTGTGGCATTGCGAGGCCATTCTTCTGGCCATGGGACAGGATCCGGCGCTCAGTGCCGCAGCCAACGAATACATGCGAACACTGCAGTGGGCCGCCCTGCCCTTCTTCGGATATATCGTGCTGCGATCCTTCACCTCCGCCCTCGAGCGGCCGGGTTGGGCGATGGTGATCACAGTTTTCTGCGTGGCCTTCAACGTACTGGCGAACTGGTGTCTGATGTTCGGCAATCTTGGCTTTCCGGCCTACGGGATTGCGGGTTCCGGCATGGCAACCACGCTCTCCAGCATATTTCTGTTTTTCGGTCTGGTGATCGTGGTTTCGCTCGACCGGCAGTTTCGCCGCTATCAGTTGTTCGGCCGCTTCTGGCGGCCTGACTGGCCGCGCTATGTCGGGCTTTTGAAGCTCGGCCTGCCAATCGCCGCCATTCTCACTTTCGAGGTTTCGATCTTTAACGCGGCCGCGTTCCTGATGGGCCTCATCGACGCGATTTCGCTGGCTGCCCATGCCATTGCGATTCAGATTGCATCCGTCAGCTTCATGGTACCCATGGGACTCGGGCAGGCCGTAACCGTTCGGGTCGGTCGCGCTTACGGAGCGCAGAACGCCGAGGCGGTGACGCGTGCCGGCTGGACCGCCTTTACCCTCGGCGTCAGTTTCATGGCATTGATGGCGCTGATCATGCTGTTCGCGCCGCGGCTGCTGATCGCCGGTTTTCTGGATCTGGGCGCTCCGGAGAACCAGCCGGTCATTATGCTTGCCGTCACCTTTCTGGCGCTTGCCGGGCTCTTTCAGGTTGTCGATGGCGCGCAAGCCGTGGCCAGTGGGATGCTGCGCGGGCTGCACGATACGACCGTGCCGATGATATACGCCGCCATTGGCTATTGGGGCATCGGCCTGCCGACCAGCGTCATACTTGCCTTCCCGATGGGTCTCGAGGGCGCTGGGATCTGGCTTGGCCTGTTCACCGGGCTTGCGGTGGTTGCCGTGATGCTTCTGGTTCGCTGGCTGGGTCGGTCGAGACTTATGGCTTTTTCTTAAAGCCTTTCTTGGAGCTGCCGCTCTTGGCGTCGTCGATCAGCATATTCGCCACCTGCATGCGGATCATGGCGCGCGCCCGCAAGTGTTCAGGCACGCGGTCAGGATGATTGCGCAGTGCGAAATCGCGGCGCAGCCTATCCAGATCCCGCGGCCGAAAACGTTTGACCAGTCCGAGCTCACGGGCGATATCGCCCGGATCCACCGAAGGTTCCGGCTCGACCTCATTATCACCGTTCTCGGCCTTTTCGGGTGCAGCCGAACCGTGCGCAAACATGCTATAAGCCGCTTCCACAAAGTTTTCGGCGATGCTGATGCGGCCGGAATGCAGTTCTTCCGCCACCGAGAGATGATCCAGGGAAACCAGGTGCGCGCGATCAGGCTCTCTCGCACGGTCGCCGAGCAGATCATCCAGAATGCTCGCAAATTTGCGCGGCGCCCCTTTTGTCGTCATCCGATCACCCATCAATGCAATCTGACCGAGCCTAGCGAGCGCGCGTTAACAAAAGTCTGCGTGCACGGCGCAAATTTAACGAGCTACGTTCGAATGACCGCGGCTTCATGCTACGCGTGAAAATTATTCAGATCACATCAAGCGGAGCAGTTCATGAGACGTTTCCTGGCCGCGGCGGCTTTTTTTTTATTGCCGTCCTTGGCACTCGCCACCGAACCTTCCGGTCCTGACGATCGCCCGCTCGAAAGAGCAAAGGCACTCTTTGATAGGCTTTACGCGGACCGGTGCCAGACCGGCTCCGCGTCACCGGAAGCGCCGCAGCACCATGTGCTCTCTTTCAAGTATCCGTATCAGGACGCGGATGAACCGCCGCAAGAAGCGCATCTGTTCCGCTTCTTTTGCACCCGAGGCGCTTACAATGTGACGCACGCCTATCTGCTTGAGAACCAGCGCGGAGAGCTTGGCCCGCTGACCTTCGCGACACCGGCGCTTGATATCCGCTACGAAGACGACGCGAACGAGCGTGTGGAAGACATCCGTTTCACGGGATATGAGACGGTCGAAATGCTGGTGAATTCGCATTTCGATCCGCAGGCACAGGAGATCGTTTCTCACATGCGATGGAGAGGGCTTGGCGACGCCTCCTCCTCCGGTGCTTGGGAGTTCCGCTCCGGCGGTTTCACGCTCGTGAAATACGAGGTGGACGCATCCTACGACGCCGAGGTCAATCCGCAGGTGCTGCTCGACTTTCGTGACTAGAGCTTAGACCGCGGTCAGTGTTGCGGATCAAGGACACCACCAGCTGCATTCAGCGCTTCGGGCGTATCGACATCCACGCTCGCTGCGCGCCCCAATTCCACATCGATCACCTCCAGCGGTGCGCCTTCGATGATTTGCCGTGCGCCGGTGTCGCCCTCCAGCAGATCGATTTCGGAGAACAGCGCGCGCGGCAGGATGACTGGATTGCCTCGCTTCCCGGAATGCGTGGCGCGGATGACTGCGTTGCCGCCGGCCTTTGTGAAGGCCTCGATCAGGCGGTTCAGGTCGGTCGTCGTGATCTCCGGCATGTCAGCCAGCATGATCAGCGCCCCGCCGGCCGAAGGTGGAAGTGCGCGAACACCGGTCTTGAGCGAGCTGGCCAGTCCGCTTGCAAAAGCGTCGTTATGGGCTCGCTTCAAGTCCAGTCCCGACAGCACCCCCGAAACGGCCTCGGCCTCGTGGCCTGTGACGATCACCGTGCCGCCAGTCTTGCTCTCAATGGCACGCTCGGCGGTGCGGCGAACCAAAGGCTTGCCGTCGAACTCGGCAAGCAGCTTGTTTCCCCTGCCCATGCGGCGTGACTGGCCGGCGGCAAGCAAGACGGTCCAGACCTTGGCAGGTGCCGGTTTCGGCGTTGCCTCACGCGGTTGCGGACGCGTTGGAATCTCCATCAGCAGGCCACCCACTCCCATGCCGGCGATCTCCTCGGAGGTCACATCCATCCCGGCGATCAGCCGGTCAATCACCCAGTCGAAGCCATTGAGCTTGGGGCTGCGGGCACAGCCGGGCGCGCCCAGAATGGGCTTGCCGTCCAGCGATCCGACGACCAGCAGGTTGCCGGGATCGACGGGCATCCCCACGCGGTAGACCGTGCCCCCGGCGCGGCGGATCGCGGCCGGGATGACGTCTTCCTCGTCGCAGATAGCCGAGGCGCCGAAGACGAACACCATGTCGTTTTCGCGTGCTTGCGCGCGGATCGCCCGAGCAACACTCTCTTCCTTATGCGGGGGACGTTCCTCATGCGTGATCCGGCTCGCGGAGCGCGCAAGGCGCGCTTCGGTAATGCGCGCCGTCTTGTCCAGAACACTCGCCTTCACGCCGGCCAAGGTGGTCTGGATCAGGCCAACGCGCTTGGGCTGGAAAGGCCGCAGGGCAAAGGCATCGCTGCCCGCGCAGGCGGCCTCGGCGCGCGCCACCAGCGCCTCGGGCACGGCGAAGGGAATGATTTTCACGGTCGCCACCATCTGCCCCGCCTCGACCCGCGCGTAGGGTTCCAGCGTGGCGATCGTAATGGCGGGGTCTATGCGATTGATCGCGTCGATGACCTGCCGGTCGACCAGGAAGACGCCGGCTTCCGCCGCGTGAAAATTCACCCGGCCCGTTGCCGGCGCCCGCGCTTGGACATAGGCCGTGCCGAGGGCGCCAGCGATGCGCCCGGCTGCCTCGTCCTCGTCGAGATCGTCGGCTGCGAGAACGGCCGCGATCACTTCCTGCACGCCGGCCTCGGACAACTGGCGAATGTCATCCGCGGTCAGGCGATGCGCCTTGCGGAAGCGCCGGTCGCCGGCCACGGTCGCGTGCGCCAGCACCGCGCCTTCGGCTTTCTCGACGGGTATCGGGCCGAATTTCATGCCGCCTTGCCCGCGCGTTGTTCCAGCCCGCGCGAGCGCAGTGCTTCGATCACCTCCGCCAACACGGCAACGGCAATCTCTGCGGGGCTCGCCGCGCCGATGGACAGGCCGATGGGCGCGCGGATGCGATCGAGCTGGGCCTGCGGCACCCCATCCGCCGTCAGTCGGTCTACACGCTTGCCATGGGTTTTCCTGCTTCCCAGCGCACCGACATAGAAACAGCCCGCCTCCAGAGCCGCCTTCAAGGCAAAGTCATCGATCTTGGGATCGTGCGTGAGGGCTGCGAGCGCGCAATAGGGATCGAGCGGACTTTGCCTCAGCGCCTCCTCCGGCCATTCGGCGTCCAGCCGAACACCCGGGAAGCGCTCGGAAGAAGAGAAAGCCGTGCGCGGGTCGATGATATGTGTATCGAAGCCGGCCATTCTCGCTATGGGCGCGAGCGTTTGGCTGATATGGACCGCCCCGATCATCACCAGACGCGGTGGCGGTATATAGACGTTCAGGAAGAAGTTTCGGTCGTCGACCTCAACCGAACCGGATCTGCCGGAGCGAAACGCCTTTTCGATCGCATCCCCAAGCGAGCCGGCGACGGCATCGCCTTCTACGACCACCCGGTCGCGACCATCACTCAAGTCGGTAAGAAGAAGCACAGCGCGACGTTCACGGCGGCATTGGTTGAGCTTTTTCAGGGAGTACGGGTCCATGGGCTAACCCAGCCGTTCGACGTAAACCTTGATACGGCCGCCGCAGGAAAGACCGACTTCCCAGGCGGTCTCGTCGGCAACGCCGAATTCGAGCATGCGCGGCGTGCCGTCTTCAAGCACGTCCACGGCTTCGGCCACCACAGCACCTTCGACACAGCCGCCGGAAACCGAGCCTTCGAAATGCCCTTCCTTATCAATGACCAGATGGCTGCCGATGGGCCGCGGCGCCGATCCCCAGGTTTCCACGACCGTCGCGATTGCCACATCCTTGCCGGACCGCATCCAGTCCTCGGCGATCATGAGGGGATCGAGTGGCTGATCGGTTTCAACGTATTCGGGCATTCTCTCGTTTCCTCACCAGGCCATCAATATGGTCACGCAAGGGCCTCCTTGCCAAGTCCCCGATGGCGCGCACGCGCCCGAGCCCTGCGCGGAGGATCGGCGGAAAGCGCAGTACACAGATCGGCAAGCGCATCGAGCGAATGGACCGGGCGGAACTCGTCCACATGAGACATCATGGCGCGAACCCCGCGCGCCCGCGCTTCGAACCCGTCGAAGCGCAGCAAGGGATTGAGCCAGATCAGCCGGCGGCACGACTTCTGGAGGCGCTCCATCTCCCGTGACAGTGTTTCGATGTCGTCACGTTCCAGGCCATCGGTGATCAGCAGGACGGTTGCGCCCTGCCCCAGCACACGGCGTGACCATAGACGGTTGAACGTGCCGATCGTCTGGCCGATCCGCGTGCCGCCGGACCAGTCCTGCACCGCAGCGGTGCATTCGGCCAACGCCTCGTCAGGATCGCGGTGGCGCAGTTGCCGCGTGAGATTGGTCAGCCGCGTGCCGAACGCGAAGCTGTGCACGCGCCGGCGCTTTTCGGCAAGCGCGTGCAGAAAATGCAGGAAGATGCGCGTGTACTGGCTCATGGAGCCCGAAATATCCGCCAGCACCACAAGCGGCGGATGCACCTGCCGCGCAGAGCGGTACTTCGGCAGGATGAGATCGCCGCCGGTGCGCAAACCGAAACGCATCATCGCGCGCGGATCGACCCGGTTACCGCGCGCGTTCGAACGGAAACGGCGCGTGACCACCAGATCGTTCGGCATGACGAGACCGGCAAGAGCCCGCCGCGCGGCGGAGAGTTCCTCAGCCGTCATCTGCGCAAAATCCTTCTCGCGCAGCACCTCTTCCGTGGAGAGCGTCAGGCGAGCGTCGATTTCCACCTCTTCCTGCTTCGGGCGGTCCTGCTGCCGGTTCTCGAAGAGCGCGTCGCTCGCCCGCGTCTCGCCGGCCTTTGGCTTTTCCTTCTGCGCGCGATCGGGCGCGACCGGCGACAGCATCGCGAGCATCTTCTCGACGAGTTCGCGCGAGCGCCAGAACAGGCGGAATGCTTTGTCGAAAACCGCGTGATCCTCGTGCCGGGTGACAAGAACGGCATGCAGCGTCCAGTAAAAGTCGTCTCGGCTTCCAATGCCGGCCGTCAGAACGGCGCGGATCGCGTCCGTTACGGCGCCGGGCCCGAGGCGCAGGCCGGCCTTGCGCAGCGTGCGCGCAAAATAGACGATGTTATCGGCAAGCCGGCCCTGGGGATCGGCGCTCTCCGTGGATTTCTTTCCCTTCGCCCTGGCCACATTCAGCCTGCAGCTTCAAGCTCGGCTTTAACTTCACTCAGTATCTTTGCGCTCTCGCCTTCCTGTAGACGCGCGATATCATCCTGATATTTCAGCAGCACGCCCAGTGTGTCGGAGACGGTTTCCGGATCCAGAGCAATCTTGTCGAGCTCCGTCAGTGCGCTCGCCCAGTCGATTGACTCGGCCACGCCGGGCACCTTGAAAAGGTCGAATTCGCGCAATCGCTGGACATAGGCGACCACTTCCTGCGAGAGCTGTTCATTGGCCTTCGGCACCCGACGATGGACGATTTCCAGTTCCCGTTCTGCATCGGGATAGTCCACCCAGTGATAAAGACAACGCCGCTTCAGCGCGTCATGGATCTCGCGGGTGCGGTTGGTGGTGATGATGACGATGGGCGGCTCCTCGGCACGGATGGTGCCCAACTCCGGTACGCTGACCTGATAGTCGGAAAGGATTTCCAGAAGAAAAGCCTCGAAAGCCTCGTCCGTGCGGTCCAATTCGTCGATCAGGAAGACCGGCGCCGCACCCGCCTCGCCCGTCAAGGCTTCCATGACCGGCCGGCGGATCAGGTACCGCTCGGAAAAGACGTTGCGCTCCATTGCACTGCGATCCGTCACGCCTGCCGCTTCTTCCATGCGGATCTCGATCATCTGCGCGGCGTAGTTCCACTCGTAGACTGCGGAGGAGACGTCCAGCCCTTCATAGCATTGCAAGCGAATCAGGCGGCGGCCCAGCGCTTGCGCCAACACCTTGGCAATCTCGGTCTTGCCGACACCGGCCTCGCCTTCCAGAAAGAGTGGGCGCTGCATAGCCAGGCTCAAATAGAGCACCGTCGCCAGTGCGCGATCGGCCACATAGCCGCCCCCCGACAACAGATCGAGCGTTTCGTCGATCGATTGCGGAACGGCGCGTGCGGTGGTTTCGGGCATGATATCTCCGGGAGAAAATCTCTACAGAACGCGGTAGCCCCGGTTATGATAAAGGAGCGGGCGTAAGTTAACGCCCACACGCAGGCCTGTCACCTTCCCGAAGTATATACGGTGTGTGGCAAGGTCCTTGGTATCGATCACCTGGCAATCGAATGCCGCCATGGCCGTCTTGAGCACGGGCGCGCCGGTGGATAATGTTTCCCATTCCGCCAAGGCAAAGCGCTCGTCGGGCGGCAAGCCGGTCAGCCCGGAAAACGCGTTTGACAACTCCTGATGCTCCGCAGCGAGCGTGTTCAGGGCGAAGACGCCGTTTTCGAGAAAACACTTGTTGTTGGGGTTTTCGCGATTCAGGCAAACCAGCACGATCGGCGGGCTATCGGAAACCGAGCAGGCGGCAATTGCCGTGACACCGCGACGGCCGTTCGGGCCGTCCGTCGTGACGATATGCACGGCGCCGGCGAAGTGCGCCATTGCGTCCCGATAATCCTGTGGTGCGATGTCATTGGTCTTCAGCACAAGAACTCCCCGTCTCCTCGCTACAGATAGGTCGCTGCCCCGCCGTTTGAAAGTGGGGCGTCCGTGCGCCTATAGCGTGTTGCGCCAAGCCTCGCCACCATTTACCAGAGAGGGAGATTGTCCACGAGGATTTACGGCCTGTCATAATGCGTTATGCCCTTCTCGCGTTCTACCTCGGCGTGTTTGCAGCCGCCGGCCACGCCCATGCACAGTCGGTGACGATCGGCCTGGCTGCGCCAGTCGAGGAGACTTTCGCAATTCTCGGCGAACAATTTGCCGAAGGCGCGCGCGCCGCCATACGTGAGAATGATGGCGTCGAACTTGTCGAATCCAATAGTGCATGCACCGAAGAAGGTGGCAGGCAGGCTGCGGAAGCTCTTCTCGAAGCAAATGTCCAGTTCGTAATCGGCTTTCTTTGCACACCGGCCGTCGAAGCCGCCCTGCCCCTCCTCGCCGAAGCCGGCATTCCGGTCATCACGCCCGTACGCACCGACAGTCTCACCGACGGGAAGGAACGCACCGGCTGGCCTGTATTCCGCCTCGGTCCCCGTGCTGATGGGGAGCGCGACGCGGTGGCGGATATCCTGGTGAGCCGCTGGCGGGATGTGTTCTTCGCCATTGTCGATGACGGAACGATCTATGGGCGCGAGCTTGCGGAGCATTTTCGCGCGGCGGCCGAACGCGCAGAGTTAAAGCCGGTGCTCTTCGATACGTTTCGTCCGCAGCTCGACAATCAGATCGGCCTGCTCGGCCGCCTGCGCCGCGCAGGAGCAACGCACGTCTTCGTCGGCGGCGACCGCGCCGACATCGCCATCATGGCGCGCGATGCCGAACAACTCGACTACGATGTCGTGCTTGCCGGCGGCGAGGCTTTGCGCGCCTCTGACGGCGAGGTGCCGCTTTCGCAAGGTGTTCTGATGATCGGCCCGCCGCGGTGGGAAGATCTGGCCCAGGAAGATGTGCTTTCCGCCCTGGAGACGGCGGATACCGTCCCGGAGGGTTACGTGATCCCGGGCTATACGGCGCTGCAGGTCGCCGCGGCAGCCGCGCGCATCGCGCAACAAGATGGCCTCCCCATCGAGGAGGTGTTTCAAACAACGACTTTCGAGACCGCCATCGGGCCGGTTGATTTCGATGGCAAGGGCGATCTTTCGCGAGAGTTGTACCGCCTCTTCCGTTATGACGGCGAAGAATTCGTGGAGGTCGAATGATGTTCGAGCCCGGCCCCCGGAACCTCATTACGGATGTCGCAGGCCTCGCGGTCGGCAACAGCCAGGACGCGCGGCTGAAATCCGGCGTTACGGTCGTTGTGTGCGAGGAGCCGGCGGTGGCCGGCGTACAGGTGCTCGGCGGCGCGCCGGGAACGCGCGAAACGGACCTTCTGGCGCCGCATAATCTCGTCGAAGGCGTGCATGCAGTGGTCCTTTCCGGCGGCTCCGCCTTCGGTCTCGATGCGGCATCGAGCGTGCAGGCTGCCCTGCGCGAAAAGGGCGTCGGCTTCGAGGTCGCAGGCCAGCGCGTCCCGATAATTCCCGCCGCCATCCTCTTTGATCTCGCCAATGGCGGCGATAAGGATTGGAAGGGCTACCCGCCCTATCGCGAGCTCGGGCATGCCGCGGCAAAGTCGGCCGCCATCGAATTCAGGCTCGGCTCTCATGGCGCCGGCGCCGGCGCCACGACGGCGAAGCTGAAGGGCGGACTTGGCTCTGCCTCCTGTGTGCTTCCGAACGGCGTTACGGTCGGGGCATTGGTCGCGGTCAACCCGGTGGGCTCTCCCACGATAGGCGAAACCGGCCATTTCTGGGCTGCCCCTTTCGAGGTGGGCGCGGAGTTCGGCGGGCTTGGCCTCCCCACCCCGTTTCCCGCCGACGCACGCAAGGTCGTCACCAAGCTCGACAGCGCCGCGCCCGGCGGCAACACCACCATCGGCATCGTCGCCACTGATGCCAAGCTCAACAAAGCCGCCGCCCGCCGGCTGGCCATCGCCGCGCATGATGGCTTCGCCCGCGCGATCTGGCCGGCGCACACGCCCTTTGACGGCGACCTCATCTTTTCGCTCGCGACCGGGCGCAGCGGCGTGGATCTGGAGATGTCTGCAAGCATCGAGCTCCACGCGGCCGCCGCTTCCGTCATGGCCCGCGCCATTGCACGTGGCGTTTTCACCGCCGAAAAAGCCGAGGGCGATGTGTTTCCGGTATGGTCGGAGAGGCACAACGGACCGGAACCCATCTGAACCGTGAACAAACAGGAGCCTGCCGATGCGAGTGCTGCGCCCGATTGCGATCCTGACCGCATTCCTCTTCGTGGGAGTGACCGCTCGAGCCGGTGACATGGCAACGTTGAACATCCTGGGCTTCAGCCCCGACGGGGCCATCTTCGCCTTCGAAGAATACGGCGTGCAGGACGGCTCCGGCTTTCCCTACGCGAACCGCTATTACATCGACACGGCGGCTGACCGCTTCCTGCCCAGCACGCCCGTCCGCGTGCACATTCAGGATGGGCAGGCAACTGTCGAAGAGGCGCGTGCTGATGCGAAAGATCAAGCAGAGTCAGTTATTTCCGACGAGAACTTGACGGAAGGATTCCGTGCCGGCTGGAACGCCGTGACCGAGCTGTCCGCCGAGCCACATCGAATGATGGTCAATCCTCGTCCCATCATGCCGCCGCTCGATGAAACGCTCGAATTCCGGCTCGAGGAACTGAGCCTGCAGTATCCTGAAAACTGCCGCGACCTCGGAGAACGGATCTTCGGCTTCCGCCTGCTGAGGATCGGCACGTCAGGAGGAGAGCAGACCGGGATCGTCCATGAGGACAAAAGAGTTCCGTCGAGCCGCGGCTGCCCCCTTGGCTACTCGATCGCCGGGATTCAGACCTACCACCCCCGGGGCGAGCCGGCAGTCTTCGCCGTCATTATCGCAGTTCGCCGTTTCGGTTTTGAGGGTCCGGACCACCGCTTTATGGCGGTGACGGGGCGGTTGTGAGCTTCGTGGCCGCCCGCGTTGACTTGAGCCCGCCTTCTGCTACGACGCACCCTGTCTTTCATGAGGAGCAGGCAGACGCATGATCCCGCGCTATTCGCGGCCCGAAATGGCCGCCATTTGGTCGCCCGAAACGAAATTTCGTATCTGGTTCGAGATCGAGGCTCACGCCGCCGATGCCATGGCCGAACTCGGGATCGTGCCGAAAGAGGCCGCGAAGACCATTTGGGAGAAAGGCGGTCCGGCGACCTTCGACATCGACCGCATCGATGAGATCGAGCGGGAGACCAAGCACGACGTCATCGCTTTTCTCACGCATCTGGCAGAGATCGTTGGCCCGGACGCGCGCTTCGTTCACCAGGGCATGACATCGTCGGATGTGCTCGACACTTGCTTCAACGTGCAGCTCGTGCGCGCCAGCGACATTCTGCTGGCTGACCTCGACGCCCTGCTCGCAGCCCTGAAAAAGCGCGCCCTGGAGCACAAGGACACGATCACGATCGGCCGCAGCCACGGCATCCATGCCGAGCCCATCACCTTCGGGCTCAAACTGGCGCAGGCTTATGCGGAGTTCGCCCGCTGTCGCCAGCGGCTTGTAAACGCGCGCGAAGAGATCGCCACCTGCGCTATTTCCGGCGCCGTGGGCACCTTCGCCAATATCGATCCGCGTGTCGAAGAACACGTGGCGGAGAAAATGGGGCTGACACCCGAGCCGGTCTCCACCCAGGTGATCCCTCGCGACCGGCACGCGATGTTCTTCGCCACGCTGGCCGTCATCGCCTCCTCGATAGAGCGGTTGGCCGTCGAAGTGCGCCATCTCCAGCGCACGGAGGTGCTGGAAGCTGAGGAATATTTCTCGCCCGGCCAGAAGGGCTCGTCGGCCATGCCGCACAAGCGCAATCCGGTTCTATCGGAAAACCTGACGGGCCTTGCCCGTATGGTCCGCGCTTACGCCATGCCGGCGATGGAGAATGTCGCACTTTGGCACGAGCGCGATATCTCCCACTCCTCCGTGGAGCGCATGATTGGGCCGGACGCCACGGTGACGCTCGATTTCGCCCTCAGCCGCCTGACCGGTATGATGGAAAAGCTCGTGGTCTACCCGGACGCAATGGAAAAGAACCTCAACCAGTTCCGCGGTCTTGTGCACTCCCAGCGCGTTCTCCTGGCACTCACGCAAGCCGGCGTCAGCCGCGAAGACGCCTACCGGCTCGTCCAGCGCAACGCCATGAAGGTTTGGGAACACGGCGCTGATTTCCTTGAGGAACTACTGGCCGACAAGCATGTCCGCGCAGCCCTCTCGGAAGAGCAAATCCGGGAGAAATTTGACCTCGGCTATCACACCAAGCATGTGGACACGATTTTCAACCGGGTGTTTGGATAGCGCATGATGGAATGAATTGCGGTCGCGCCCTGCTGTTCGGCGAGTTTTACTCCCGTATGCGGCCCGCTCGTTTCCTACGCGAGCGTCCCCCACTCACGTTTCAGCGGCTTGCCGGCGACCAACTGCCATGAGTAATGAACTGTCGATCGTCACAGGCCGGTCATCTGCATGATCAATCGTTGAGGGCGGATTTGCCTTCGACGGAGATGGCCGATGATGGAGTTGAAACGAGCCCGCTACGATAGCTCAATTTTGAGCTTTCAACAGAAGAGAGGGCAGGAGTCATCAGCCTTCCTCATCCCATTCCTACGAGCTGATATGCGTCTCCTGGATGTTGGGTGCGGTCCCGGAACAATCACGGCAACTATGGCGCCACATGTAAAGTCGGTGGTTGGTGTGGATATCCAAGCGCGGTCAATCGCTGCGGCGAACGAACTCGTCGGATCGGAAGGCGGCGGCAATTTCTCGTTCGTTGAAGCCGACATGACCGCGTTGCCGTTTGCGGCAGGAGAATTCGATGCCGTCTTCTTCCACGCCGTACTTTATCATCTGGACACACCAACGCTAACCAAAACGTTGAGCGAAGCGAAGCGAGTGCTGTGTCCTGGCGGCCTGCTTGCGACGAGGGACGCAGATGTTGGCGGTAATGTTCTCTATCCCGATCTCCCCGGGCTGAGAACGTCGCTCGATCTTTGGCAGCGGTGGTATGAGCACGACGAACCGGACGCAATCAATTTTGGACGGCGGCAAGGCGAAATCTTGCGAGCAAATGGCTTCTTGCCGATCTGGACCGGAGCGAGTTTTGTCAATCATAGCATGGATGACGAGACCCGCCGGGAAACGATAGAAGACGCAAAACAAAGCCTGAAATCTCTCGGCCCCAAACTCATGGAAAAGGGCCTTGCGACGCAATTAGAACTCGCCGAAGCCGTTACAGCGTGGGATGCGTGGGGCAACAAACCCGACGCGCTCTACTTGCGATGTCGATGTGAGTGCGTTGCACGCAAGTCAAGTATCTCTGGATAAGCTTAAACCAATCCTCAGGCGGCGGGTCCAACCACGGCGCCAGCTTGATGGTTGGACGCAAAATCTGACCTACGCGTGCCTATCCGGAGATGGCTTGTCACCGCTTGCAGGATCCCGCAGTTCACCATTATTCCATGGAACTACTGTGGGTTCGCCAGTCTGCGGGTCCCGGTAAAATAAATGGGTTTTATCGGTCAAAGCCGGATCACCTAGCTGCGGCGCCACACCGTCGTCAGGCAGCAGGTATATCTTATCGGCACTCGCGGGTGGTAAGCCGTACCGATTGGCGACGACACCTTGTCCATTCCCATCGCGGACGAAAATGACGCCTTCTTCCTTGCTGCCCGTTTGAGAGGACATGAACGTTAGAACATCATCGGCTTGTTTGGTTCGCAGAAACTTGCCATCGGAAAGGACCTTTCCAAACTTGGAGCGGAATTGGTCGATAATCGGCTTTTGATCATTTCGCGCATTATCCGCCAGCCCCTTAAGCCAGTTATTGAGCGAGTCCTTCCCTCCTTTCGGAATTATCATCGGCGATCTTTCGCTCGACGTCTGGACGACCTCCGACAACCACACGGGTGCCTGGAGTTCCTCAATGTGCCCGCCCCTACTTTCGAAGGTGACCTTCGTCATCTCGTTCTGGGCGATTGGCCGGGCCGGGGTTTTGGGACTGCTTTTGTATTGACCGCGAACTTCCATTGTGACCCCCCACAAGAGCAGAGGCACGGGAGGCGTTGAGAAGGACACAGTTGTACGAATGGCTGGCCTGTCATAATCGCCGTACACATTATCGTGGACCTTGCGGCCATTCGGTATGTAACGTGCCGGAGTCGGGGAGTTACCATCGAGACGGAACTTCGCGCTGATTCCATTCCTGAGCTTGTAGTATCCCGCAGCCAGCATCCGGTCGGGCGCGCTGGTGTTGAAGATAACGTCCTTAAGCATCGATTTGGGGTTCGGCACCCGGACAATGTCACCTGTCAGTGTTCTGATGTAGTTATGCGGGAGCTTGTTGGGCACGGCCGATAGGCGGAAACCACTTTCCGACGGAGGGCCGACCAGTGACAGAGCCTGTTCCGCGTCGATGATCCCATCATTCGCCATTGCACGAATCGTGCCCAGGTCCCCCTCCTCTATTGCAGTTAAAAGATCGGGCACCTTTGCGGGATCTTCTACCCTCAATTGCGTCTTGAGCTCGACTTTGCTCAAGGCGAACTGGGCCTGGTCAAAGTGCTGCTTTATCAAAGCATCCCCTGGACGAGGACCATCTTTGATCGTTGATTCAGGCCGCCTTTCCATGCCGACACGAGGAAGCCCGGCGTACAGCTCACTAAAATTCGTCAAAGCTCGTACACGGGGTTTAACCTTCAACTCCGTCATCACCCGATCGTAAGGCAGCTCTCCCTCCAACCGGACAAACTTATCTTTCTCCGAGGCGGGTACGCCCATAAAGTCGTGTTCGCCGACAGCAGGCGTGTATTCCGTGCCTTTCAAAGACGGGCTGTAGGTCACCTCGACCACGGCAGCCGAGCCGTCCCGCGTCATTCCGACTTCCCTGCCGTTCTTTAACTGGACATCAAAGCCAGAGTTTTCAGTGAAAAGTGCTTTGCTTGCGACTTTGGCAAGATCGCTGGCACGGATCGGGAACGCGAGCTGATGGGAGTGAGTCGACAGTCCGACTTCCCGCAAATTGGGATTGCTGCCTTCCTGCGGTCGGTTGGAAACCGCGCCGGAAATGCTCACTTGATCCTTAAGCGGCGTCAAGCTGCGCTGGCTCACGCTGTCCGCCACCGCCCATGCAATTGCGCCATAGTCCGACTTCGTGCCCAGTCCGAACCCATAAGCCGACTTGGTCGGCGAACCCAAACCGATGTAGCCTCCATAGTAAACGACCTTCAACGACACCCCCAGCCGAAAGTCTGGGAGCATGTCCTGTATCGATCTTTCCGTGAGAACCGGGCCGTTCGCGCCATACCGTTCGAGCATTTCATCGAACGGAATGTATGCTTTCTCGTTGTTGTAAAGTTCCACCAGCTGCTCGTTGTTCAGCCCGCGCAGGTAAGGAGATTCTCCTTCGATCCCACTCGGCTTACCATCCTTAGCGCTGGTATAGATATATTCTCCCGTGTCACGCTCAGGCATACCGCTTAAGGTCTGCGTGTCGGGATCCCACACGGCGCGCGGGAAGTCGTTGCTCCTTGCCACCGCCCCGCTTGGCAACACGATCGGGTCACCGCCAGCCGGCCAATCTTGTCCACCATTGGCGATGCCAAGTAGCCCCGAAGCGCCGACATCATCAGTGCCCGCCGGCACCACCTTGACCGGGAACGCCTGTTGATCCGGAGAGGCTTGTTTGTCTGCCGAAGCAATGGGGATTGATCCGTCCCCCGAACGGCCGGCATAGGTGTCGGCTGTGCTTTCCTCGCCATCCCCTCGTCCGGGGGACGATGTCGACATATCGCCGACCCTCGTAGGTGACGGCGCGGGCGTCTTATTGGCGCCAGCATAGGAAACGAAGCTTGCCGCGCCCATGCCCGTACCTGCGAGACCGGTTGTGAAGCCGGTGATCGCGTCGGCGATCTGAAGGCCTGACATCTGGTCATAGTGGAGCACCAGATCTTCGGCTGAGACGTACATGAGGGGTGCGCCGATCACCATCGCGCTCCCGTCGAGCGCGTATGCGGCTTTGTTCAGGCCACCGGCGGTCCGCATATATGTGCTGACCTGCCCCGGGCCGTAGGGCAGCTTGTGCCAGAGCCTGCTCAGTTTCCCCGCGTCGGCGGCTGCGGTGAGTGCGCCGTCGGCGCGCACCGCGCCCATGCCGGCCAGGAAGGCCTGCCCCTTGGTGAGGTTCAGATTGCGCATCATGCCAGCCATGCGAAGACCGCTGGCCCCCATCGGCAGAGCGGTGGTGGCAATCATCGCCATGTTTATAAACGATTCTTTCTCGCCCCACTCGCCGCCATGCTGAAGATGGTTGACCTGGTGCACAACCGCACGCCCGCCGAGGTAAGCCGCTCCCGCGATAGCAAGCGGAGCGGCGACCGGGGCGGCTACTGTAAACGAAGCGGCCGTCGCCAGCGCCGTGCCTATGCCGACAACGGGATCGACCACTTTCTCGAAAGTCGAAACGTTGCGCGCCTGAACGACATCGAGAACAATGCTTCCATCGTCATCAGGCGACATCCGAAACTCCGTCGGCACGATCAGATGACCGTTTTCGGAAAACTGATTGTTGTTGTCCTGAAAATCCTCAACGCTGCTGAAGGACTTCCCGGCAATATCGACGTAGCGGATATTGCCCTCATCATTCTCCACCGCGAACACGGCACTCTGCTGTCTTCCCATTTCTGGATCGACGTAAAAGAATGGCACCGTGCGTACTTTGGCGTCCTCTCCGCCGATGTCGCGGATCTCGCTCTCGACCTTGTCGAGTGCCTCCCTGCCTTCGTCTGTGGTTACATCAAGGCTCAACGCTTCGGCGATCGTGTCGCTGTCCACCGGTTGAAACGTATCATCATAACCCCGGTCGTAGAGGTCCTGCATTTCCACCTGAACGTCGTCGAGCACCTGTTGTCTGTTTTCGTCGAAATACGCGCTTTGCAAGCGCATCAGATGATCATCTGTGGTTGGGTCATCGCGCAGCTTCAACGGCTGTTGACGCTGGAAATTTAGCCATTCCGCCGCGGACTCGGCGGTCGCGCGCGTACTCTCCAGATCCGAGCGCATTTCCCGCGCCATGTCCAAAGCGAACCAAGTCTGAGCGACTTCCGGATCGACCCAACGCCATTCATCCTCTTCGCCGTCTCCGTCGGTGTCCATCTTGATCTGAACCGGCAACTCGTTGGTGCCGAGTGCCTGGATGCCATCCATTTCGTAGCTCTCGGCATCGTCGGGATGTGCCCTAATGGTCCGCCCCGCGAGATCCACGTCTATCGGTCCGAAGCCATTCAAAATTTCCCCGTCGAGCGAAAGCCATTTTTGCGCCAGTTCCGGATCCATCCAGCGCCATTCCCGCTGTTCGTCGTTCTCGCCGCCCGGCATCTCGATCTGCACCGGCAGGTCGCTCTCACTGAGCGCCTGAGCGCCTATTTCCTGATACGCCTCGGCGACGTCAGGGTGCACTTTCAGCGACTGACCTTCGAACTCGATCTCGACGGGCTCGAAATCAGTCGGAATGTCCACATCGGGAGGACGGACTGTGCCGGGACCATGCTCTTCGAGGAGATCGTTGAATTCGGCCTCAAGTTCCTCAATCTGACCGTCAAGGTCCTCAAGGCGCACGCCCAGTTGCTCTGCCAGAACACGGTTGACATTCTCACCGGCGGCCAGTTCGTCCGATTTAATCGTTTCCAATGGAGGCTGACCCAACTTTCCTCCCAAAAGTGCCTGGTATTCCGCGTTGGAAGCCAGCCATTCCTCGCTTAGCGTCCGCTGGTAAAAGTCTTTGTCCTGATTGATCTTTTCCAGGCTGAAGGTCAGCGGGCTGCGCGTGTCGCCATGCTCGAAATGATTGACGATCCAGAGTTGCCCGTCTTCCTCTACGACCTCCTGCCCTGTGAACAACCCGAGATAATCGCCATTGAAGCGGCTGTGCTTTTTATCTTCCTCGAACAGGTGAGAGTTCTGCTCGTTGTACTCGGCGCGCATTTGCTGCTCTAAATCATACGCCTGCAACTCGATGTCCGCGCTCTCGCCGTGTGCATCGAAATATTCGACGTAGGCCTCGCCGATCGTCAGACTCTTATCGAGAATACTCTGCTGGTCCTTGAGCTCCAGCCAGGTGCTCGCCAGTTCGGCATCGACCCAGCGCCATTCCTTCTCCCCGTCGGATTCAATCTGTATCCTGACCGGCTTTCCGCCTTCTATAAGTGCCGCCAGGCCATCGTTCTCATACGCGTCCGCGATATCAGGCGCCAGTTGGACTTTCTCGTCCCCGATAACGACCTCCACCGGGTCGACACCCTCGGGAAGCCCGTCGACGCCCTCGAACTGGCTTTCGAGGTGCGCGATCATCGAGTCCTTAATCAGTCCGTCGCCGCGGGTGCGCTGATAATCCGCCTGATAGAACAGCTTTTTGATGTTCGCCAGAGCGGCCTCATACTCCTTCGCATCGCGCGTAAGGTCGGAGCCGCTACCGGTTTCGGAAACGTACTCAGCATTGGGGTCGGGTTTGTAAGGCAGATTTTCCTGTTGCCTGATGGCCTCGCCCTGCAGACGCTCGGCTTCCTCGTATGCTTCGAGCGCGTCGCCCGCCTCCTCCAGGCGCGCCTCCGCATTCGCCAGATCTGCTTCGGCATCTGAGAGGTTGCCCGTGGGTTCGGGCCGCTTCCAAGAGTATCCATGCTTGCCCAAGGCTTCGTCGAGCGTTTCGCCAGCACCTTCAAGTGCCTGCTCGGAATCAGGATCAAGAGCCCAGAGATTGATCTGCGCGCCAATCTCCTCCAGTTCCGCTTGCCTTTTTTCAAGTTCACCAAGCGCGGTATTTTCGGCGGCGATAGCCTGCGCCACTTCCGGATGGACCCAGCGCCAGACGCCCTCGATCCGAACCGGCCCCCAGTCCCGATCCACGCCTTCGGGCCGCTCACCTTGAAAATCGACGACTATCGGATTGCCTGCGTCATCCTCCTCCACGGTAGGTACAGCTTCGGCGCCAAGGCCATATTCCTCGATGGCGGTTTCGGTCTCTTCCCGCTTCGCGCCCGCCTGCTCCATCAGTTCGCCATAGCTTTTACCGGCGAACATACCCTCGATCACGGTCTTGACGATCTGAGCTTCTTCCGCCTCTGCCGGATCGGCACTATCCGGATTTACGGCTATGAGCGTCTCTGCGATCGAATGTTCTAGGCTGCCCGCTTCGATGTCGAATTCAGTATCGGTATTGTTGTTGCGCAGAGTGACACTGCCGTCCGGGTTCGTGATCAGGGTGTGATCGTTGAAGGTGACCTCCACGGTCGTGCGAGTGCCATCCTCGATAGTTACCTGTTCGCCGACGTCAATAAGGTCGGGATCGCGCCCACCCTCGAAAAACTCTGGGTTGGTCTCCCTTAATTGCTCAAGAGTCACGCCGTGATCGTTCGCGATTTCAATAAGACTGTCGCCAGGCGCAACTTCGTACTCCACCGGCTCGCCGTCATTGATATCTTCGGTTACGGTTTTCGTAATCCGGCCGTCTTCATCGACTCCGATTTCGGTTTCGGTGCCGGCATTCGGGTCCGATATCGTCGTGGTTTTCTCACCCGTCTCGAGGTCGTGAACGGTATGTCGTGAAACGCCGTTGCCGTTTTTCGATACCGTCGTCTCGATGCCGTCTACTGTCGTTACCGTCGTGCTCGTATCATGATGATAGTCGTGGTAGTAAACGGTTGTGTCGCCCGTGTGCGGATCATCAAGCGTTATTGTCTGAACGTCCCCATTGGCATGCTCGGGATCTTCGCTTGAGACCTCCACTCCGGTTGCCTCAAGCTCAGCAACCAGTTGCTCTGTCGTAACCCCCCTGTCCTCAGCAATCTGCCGCAGGCTCTTGCCAGCCGCTAGCTGCTCCTTAATTTCATCCACATTCCCACCGTTCTGGTCCTGCGTAGATGCAAGAACGGTCGCCGCGCCATCATCGTACACCGTGGTGGTCGCTGCCTCCCCCGTCGGCGTTACCGTCTCGACCTTGGTTCCATTCGGCAGCAAAACTTCTTCCGTGATCGTGCCCGATCCGAGGTCGTCCTCATATCGTGTAGTCAACACTCCAGAATCGGAATCATAATCAGTGGTGATTTTGCGACCCGAACCGTCACGCCTCGGCAAAGTGGTTTCGGTGTCCCCATCATCGATGTGAGTCTCATAACTATCGTCGTGATGGTCGTAGTATTCGGTCACCGTTTGACCGGAATCGGGATCATGTATTTCAGTGGTTTGGACGTCTCCATTGGCGCTCTCCGCCTCGGTCTCACCAACCTCCATTCCACCATTCTCCAGGGCCGCAATAACTTCGTCCCTGGTCATCCCCCGGTCTTCAGCAATCTGATCGATGCTCCATCCGTCAGTAACGTCACCGATTATTTCATCAGCGTCCACCAGCGGTTCGGCGTTAACCGGTTCGTTGCGCACGGGTGTGGAATCTTCGAAAACGCTCGGCATCGGCGTGAACTGGGGTGTCGCTGCTTCAAAAAAGCTGTGACCCGAGGAGGGCGGCGACTGAGAAACTCGCGGATATGAATAATCCCCACTGGGCCTGCTGTACGTTGGCGATTGCGAATTAGTCTCAGGCCTGTTCTTGGCAAGTTGAATCTGATCGAACAGAGCCTTTGATTTCGCCTCCAACCGCATTGTGTTGATGATTTTACTGGCCTGTAACAACACGCGAGAGATCATCGCAAATACTCCGAAGGTTCGGTTCGCATCAGCCAACAGGCTGCTCTCTCGCGTACCCGCCCGAATTGACAGCACCTTTTACCGCCGAGCCAGGGGACTCCTTGGAAGACATCCGTCAAGGCATCGGTACCGTGTATCAAGCAAAGAATCGGTTGGTCGTACGGGGTGCGTTCGCGAAAGGATCAGCAGATTCGTAAGATGCCAATGTCACACTTATGTGACATCCAAGCAGCCCGGACGTCCGGCTTCCGAGGGGCTAACCGAGAGATGTCGGGCCGAAGTTAGTTCTATCTTTTGAAGCTGTTAGGCCGGTTCGCAGAACGAAGAACTCCGCAAACCGATCGCCGGCAAGGAGGATTGGCTGCGGCTCGTGTCGATCAGGACGGGTATGTACTCGACCAGATCAGACCCACCGTAACAGCAAGCGTTTGCTGACCCGGCCGCTGAAGAAGCAGGGCGCCGCCCCTCAACCATTTGTCAGCTGATGTCAGCAAGCTAAATTCTTTTCTCTAGGAATTTTATCCCCGCCCTCTCAACCGCCCTTATTCTGCTCCCATCGCTCTCGCGGGAACCGGGTCCGGACCGGGGATCAGGGAGGGCGGCGGCCGCCTCCCCCTCCAGGGATCCGGTACCTGGAGGCATGTGAGGGCCCGCCACAGGCCGGCGGCGCCGGGGTGCTGGGTGACAGTCAGCATCGCCGGACAAACCGGGCACCGGGTGAGAGACGGTGTCGGGCAGCCGCAGAGAAGCCGCTAGGACTTCTTCTTCGGCCCGGCAGAGACCACCCCCTAAGTGGGTGCAGCCGGGCAGGAGAGTGAANCCGGGTCCGGACCGGGGATCAGGGAGGGCGGCGGCAGCCTCCCCCTCCAGGGATCCGGTACCTGGAGGCATGTGAGGGCCCGCAACAGGCCGGCGGCGCCGGGGTGCTGGGTGACAGACAGCATCGCCGGAAAAACCGGGCACCGGGTGAGAGACGGTGTCGGGCAGCCGCGGAGAAGCCGCTAGGACTTCTTCTTCGGCCCGGCAGAGACCACCCCCTAATTGGGTGCAGCCGGGCAGGAGAGTGAAGCCCGAGTGACCGGCCAACCGCGGGACAGCGGCCGACGGGGCGCGTGGAACGCGCCACCTAAACTAATAGAGAGGCTCGGACCACGCGCCCCGTTTCCCGATCTTTGAAATGGCCAGACGGTGACAAGCCGGGCGTGGCGACGATGACGCGCGCGTCTAATCTCAATGAACGATATGAACAATCGTGCCCCATGGATCGTCCAATGTACGCCCTTCTCGAGCTTCCGCGGAACGCAGGCTCACCCAGGCCAACCCAGCGCGGTCGGGATCACGCCGCCCCGCGCCGGCGCTATGCCAGGAATTGGCGCCGATATGGTGATGGTAACCACCAGAGGCGAGGAAAGAAGCATGGGCGCCGTAACGCGCCATGGTGTCCAGACCGAGTGTCTCACGCCACCAGGTTTCCGCTTCCGTCGGGTCGCCGACGCGCAGATGCACATGGCCGATAACCGTGCCGTCCGGTGCCCCGTTCCAGGTGCCCTCGCCCGCGCTGGCGAACAGAGCCTCGAAATCGAGCGGCAGGGTCTTCATGACGACCTGGCCGCCATCCCATCGCCAGTCCTCGCGCGCACGGTCGGCATAAATCTCGATGCCGTTGCCTTCCGGATCGCTGAGATAGATTGCCTCGCTCACCAGATGGTCGGAAGCCCCTTCGAGTGGGATCTGCCTCTTGGTGGCAAAGCGCGCCCACCGGGCAAGATCGGCGCGGGAAGGCAAAAGAAAGGCCGTGTGAAACAAGCCCGCCTCCCGGTCGTCGTCGGGTTTGGCCCCGCTATCCTCCTCAATCGTGAGAAGCGGCCGCTCACCAGCGCCCAGGACGATCGTATCACTGGCCGCGGCCAGCTCCACCAAACCGAGAATGTCCTTGTAAAAGGCGGCAGTCCGGTCCGCATTGCGCGCCTTAAGACCGATATCGGCGACATGCACCGGGGTGGTCGCGGCGAAAGGAAGTTCTTTCATTTCAGTCTCCTGGGAGGCAGGCTGCAATATGGTCCATCTTCCGAATTGGTGATTGGTCCGCCATGGCTACTGGTCATCTGTGTGCGCCCCGAGGGTGCAACAAGACCTTCGGCGCGAACACGCTGTTCACAGTTTCAACTGCATGCCCTTTAAAAAAGTCTGGAGGCGTGTCGGAGCGAAGTTCCCTCAACCGTCCTGAGGGGGAACAGCAGAAAGGAGTCTTCTATGCCAAAGATGATTTTTGTGAACCTGCCCGTGGGCGACCTGGATAAAGCGACCCGCTTTTATCAGTCCATCGGGGCGGAGAAGAACGAGCAGTTTTGCGACGGGACGGCCTCGTGCATGGTTCTGTCCGACACCATATTCGTGATGCTGCTCACCCACGACAAGTTCAAGCAGTTCACGCCCAAGCAGATCGCGGATGCGAAAACGACGAGCGAAGTGCTGCTTTGTGTTTCGGAAGAAAGCCGTGACGGGGTAGACGCGCTGGTAAACAAGGCCGAAGCTGCCGGCGGTGCGGTCGATCCTTGCCCCAAGCAAGACTACGGTTTCATGTACGGTCGCAGCTTCGAGGACCCGGACGGCCACATTTGGGAGGTGATGTGGATGGACGTCGAGGCGGCGCAGGGACAGACGGAAGCGGCTGCAGGTTAATTCGATACCGCCGGTTTCTCGCGGGACCGGCGGTTCATCAAATCGCCCAAAAGCGGTTGCGACTCTTCTGCTTGCTCGCTAGATGCGGCGGCATGAAAGCGAAAGACGCCGATATCCTCATCATCCCCGGATACACCAATTCCGGTCCCGATCACTGGCAGAGCCGCTGGGAAGCGCGCATGTCGACCGCGCGCCGTGTCGAGCAGGCCGAGTGGTCGAAACCGGTCCGCGAAGACTGGGTCGGAAGGGTCGTGGAAGCTGTCAACGAATCGGAGCGGCCGGTCGTCCTGGTCGCACATTCGCTGGGGATTGCCTGCGCGATTCACGGCATTCCGGAATATAAAAATGAGGTGGTCGGCGCATTTTTCGTTGCTCCGCCAGAGGTGGATAATCCCAGGATCAGGCCGAAACACTTGATGACGTTCGGTCCCTACCCACGGGATCCCCTGCCCTTTCCGTCGATCGTGGTGGCCAGCCGCGACGACCATTTTGGCAGCTTCGAAGCCGCGGAGGACATCGCTGCGGCGTGGGGCTCGAAGTTCCTGGATGCAGGCGAAGCCGGTCACATCAACGCAGAATCGGGCTTCGGCCCATGGCCCGAGGGAACGCTCACTTTCGCGCATTTTCTGGCGAAGCTGTCGCCGCAGTAGATATCGGGCCCCTTGCTGCGCAAAAGCGCATTGAACTTCAGGTCCTCGTCGTGACGAACTCGCGTTCTAACGTCGCTCACGTTCCTTGAAAGGGGACATGGCCTTGCCTCCGGCCAGCGCTCTGCGCGCGGCGCAAGCGCCATATCCGTTTTTAGAGACAGCGGATAGCGGCCCGTTCAATGTGGAGCCGCAATCATCCGTTTGTACCTAGGAGTTTACCTGATCGATCGCCTGGTTGAGCAGTTCGATCATTTTCTGACGGATTTCGTCATCGGAAACGGACACACTGGCCGTGTCAAAATCCTTGCGAACCTTGCGAAAAACGTCTTCGTCGCCCGCCTCCTCGAAATCGGCCCGGATGACCTCTCGAGCGTACTCATCCGCTTGAGCGCCCGCCTTCCCGAGCTTCTCGGCGGCCCAAAGGCCGAGCAACTTGTTTCGGCGCGAGACGGCCTTAAACTTCAACTCCTCATCACGTACGAACTTGCGTTCAAACGTCTCTTCACGATCTTTCATACTGGACATGAATTCTTACCTCTTCCGTATCCGATCCACACCGACGGACAATCGTCACCCAGATAGAGACAGCCCTCCGGCAGACGGTCAATAGGATAATGTCGACAGGACAATTCCGGTAGAGATGCGGTAAATCCCATTGTGGTGATGTCCCGTTTGCGCTACAGACCCGCGGAGCCAGTTGGCGCACGCCCTCTTGCCGAGTCGGCTAGTGTCCAGGCGCTTGAAAGACCGGCAGACAAGCAGAGAAAGCCATGAACCGTCGCCGCCGCATTTATGAAGGCAAGGCCAAAATTCTTTATGAAGGCCCAGAGCCCGGTACACTCATTCAATTCTTCAAGGACGAAGCTACGGCCTTTGATGGCAAAAAGTATGAGGTCCTCGACGGAAAAGGCGTGCTCAACAACCGGATCTCGGAATACCTGTTTGAGCATCTGAACCGGATTGGCATCCCCACACACTTCATCCGCCGGCTGAATATGCGCGAGCAGCTCATCCGCGAGGTGGAGATCATTCCTCTGGAGATCGTGGTGCGCAACGTCGCCGCCGGCTCGCTCGCGAAGCGGCTCGGTCTCGAGGAAGGTACGGTTTTGCCGCGTTCGATCATCGAGTTCTATTACAAGGCCGACGCGCTCCACGATCCCATGGTTTCGGAAGAGCACATCACCGCATTCGGCTGGGCCAGTCCACAGGAGATCGACGATATGATGGCGCTGGCCATCCGCGTGAACGATTTCCTCTCCGGCCTGTTCCTCGGCGTCGGCATCCAGCTTGTCGACTTCAAGATCGAGTGCGGACGCCTGTTCGAGGGTGAGATGATGCGCATCGTCGTGGCTGATGAGATATCGCCCGATTCCTGCCGTCTGTGGGATGTGACGACACAGGACAAGATGGACAAGGACCGCTTTCGCCGGGACCTGGGCGGGTTGCTCGAAGCTTATCAGGAGGTGGCCCGGCGCCTTGGGATCATGAACGAGAACGATACCCCAAAGGCGAGCGGACCGGTTCTGGTCTCATCAAAGCCCGATGGCGAAACGCGGCATTGATATACCACTGACATATGAGCGGAGTTGGCTGAAGTGATAAAGGCGCGCGTCATCGTCACCTTGAAAAACGGCGTGCTCGATCCCCAGGGCAAAGCCATCGAGGGCGCACTGGGCGGCCTTGGCTTTTCCAGCATCGGTTCAGTGCGGCAGGGGAAGGTGTTCGACGTAGAACTCGATACGGCTGACCGCGCGCAGGCGGAAGCCGCGTTGGAAGGCATGTGCGAGCGTTTGCTGGCAAACACGGTAATTGAAGATTACAGTATAGCCATTACCTGAAGTGGCAGGCGCCAAATGGCCGAAGGGCCGCAAAAACCTCACGGTTCCAATTTATGAAATCAGCCGTTATCCAGCTTCCCGGACTTAATCGCGATCGCGATATGATCGCCGCGCTTACCAAAGTCTCGGGCCGTTCGCCCGTGACCGTATGGCAGACCGAAACGGAAATTCCGGATGTGGATCTCATCGTCCTGCCCGGCGGCTTCTCCTATGGCGATTACCTGCGCTGCGGAGCCATTGCCGCACGCATGCCGGTCATGAAGGCAGTGGCCGAGAAGGCTGCCAAAGGCGTCATGGTCATAGGCGTGTGTAACGGCTTTCAGATCCTGCTCGAGTCGGGGCTGCTGCCGGGCGCGCTGATGCGGAACGCCTCTTTGAAATTCGTCTGTCGTGAAGTGAAACTGCAGGTGGCTAACGCCAACACCGCCTTCACGCGTAGCTATGCGCCAGGCCAGATCATTCGCTGCCCTGTCGCCCATCACGACGGAAATTATTTCACCGATTCTAAGACGCTGGAGCGGATCGAGGGTGAAGGACAGGTGGTGTTCCGCTACGTTGAAGGCACTAATCCCAACGGTTCGATCAACGATATCGCGGCGATCGTCAACAGAGGCGGCAATGTGCTGGGCATCATGCCTCACCCGGAAAACCTCATCGAATCTGCTCATGGCGGGACGGATGGGCGCCTGCTCTTTGAAAGCGTGCTAGGCAAAGCCGCGTGAGGAGAGCGGAACGGGCGCGAGGGCCGAGCCATCGCCGGCTCACCGGGCTGATGATCATCGCGCTGTCGCTCGCGGGATGTCAGGGGACCGGCGGCTCCTCTTCGATGCGGACCGACTCCGATGATGCCATCCAAGCTCTACAGCGTGTCAACGAGGCTGGCGTGAAATGCTGGATGGATTCGGCCGGATTTGAAGATCTTCGGCTTATTCCGGAGCTTGATACCACTGTCGGGCGCCCGCGCCTGCTTCTCCTTGAAAAGGGCAAGACGCGTGGATTGCCACTCATGGTCATTGAAGCTTCCGGTGCGCCGGTGAAAATCGAGACCTACGGTCCGCTCTCCGGCACTCCAAGCGGTGAGCGCGTCAATGCGGATATCGGGCGTTGGTCCGCGGGTTCTCTTACCTGTCAAGCGTAGAGACTCCGCTTCAATTCCAAAACGGGCGGCATGCCTTTCCTGTTGGCTGAACTGCGCGCGCGGCTGGTACAATCGACGTGGCCGCAGCGATCCGCGAGAAGTGCATCGCGGGAATAATCCACGCCTTGCCATGATGCGCTCCGCGCTCGACGGTTTCGACGTTCGACTGCTGCCCCGTGCGGCGTTTTGGATATCTTTGCGTGTTTTTTCACACATAGACGGTGAAACCCGCGCCAAGCTGCGCTATGAGGCCCGGGCATCAGCGCCTTGGAATCGATAACCAGCCATGACCATTCCGAACACCATCCGCATCACCGAGGAACTCGTCGCCGCCCACGGGCTGAAGCCGGACGAGTACCAACGTATCCTCGACCTCATCGGCCGCGAACCGACTTTTACCGAGCTTGGCATCTTCTCGGCGATGTGGAACGAGCACTGCTCCTACAAAAGCTCCAAGAAGTGGCTACGCACCCTGCCGACCTCCGGTCCGCGGGTGATTCAGGGGCCGGGTGAAAATGCCGGCGTGGTGGATATCGGAGACGGACAGGCGGTGGTCTTCAAGATGGAGAGCCACAACCACCCCTCCTATATCGAGCCCTATCAGGGAGCTGCCACGGGGGTCGGCGGCATCCTGCGCGACGTATTCACCATGGGGGCGCGGCCCATCGCAGCCATGAACGCGCTGCGCTTCGGCGCGCCGGAGCATGAAAAGACCCGCCATTTGGTGGCGGGCGTGGTGGCCGGCATTGGCGGCTATGGCAACTCATTCGGCGTTCCGACCGTGGGCGGCGAGGTCAATTTCGATGCGCGCTACAATGGCAATTGTCTTGTGAACGCCTTTGCGGCGGGCCTCGCCCGCACGGATGCGATCTTCTACTCCAAAGCAGAGGGCGTCGGCCTGCCGGTCGTCTATCTGGGCGCCAAGACGGGGCGTGACGGCGTGGGCGGTGCGACCATGGCCTCCGCCGAGTTCGACGCGGACATCGACGAGAAACGCCCGACCGTCCAGGTGGGCGATCCTTTTACGGAAAAATGCCTGCTGGAAGCGTGTCTGGAACTCATGGAGACCGGTGCGGTCATCGCGATCCAGGATATGGGCGCGGCCGGGCTTACCTGCTCCGCGGTCGAAATGGGCGCCAAGGGCAATCTCGGGATCGAGCTTGACCTCGACAAGGTGCCGGTGCGCGAAGAGCGCATGACGGCCTACGAGATGATGCTTTCGGAAAGCCAGGAGCGCATGCTCATGGTTTTGCGGCCCGAAAAGGAACATCAAGCCGAGGCGATATTCCGCAAATGGGGGCTCGATTTCGCCATTGTCGGCAAGACGACCGATGACCGGCGCTTTCGCGTGCTGCATCAGGGCGAGGAAGTCGCCAACCTGCCGATCAGGGAGTTGGGTGACGAGGCACCGGAGTATGATCGGCCCTGGGTGGCCCCGGAAACGCGCCCTGCCCTTGATCCCGCAGGCCTGCCGCCGACCGATATCGCAGATGCTCTCCTGAAACTTCTCGATTCGCCGGACCTTTCCTCCCGCCGCTGGGTCTGGGAGCAGTACGACACGCTCATCCTGGGCAACTCGCTGCAAATTCCAGGTGGAGATGCCGGGGTCGTGCGTGTGGAGGATCATCCGACCAAGGCGCTGGCCTTCTCCTCGGACGTGACGCCGCGTTATTGTGAGGCCGACCCGTATGAGGGCGGCAAACAAGCCGTTGCCGAGTGCTGGCGAAATCTGACCGCCACCGGCGCCGAGCCGCTGGCCGCTACCGACAATCTCAATTTCGGTAACCCGGAGCGGCCGGACATCATGGGCCAGTTCGTACGTGCGATCGAGGGTGTGGGCGAAGCCTGCCGGGTGCTCGGTTTCCCCATCGTTTCCGGCAACGTCTCGCTCTACAACGAGACTCTGGGTGAGCCGATCCCGCCCACGCCAACCATTGCCGGCGTCGGCCTCATTCCGGATTGGTCCTACATGGCGCGTATCGCCTTTCCCGAAGAAGGCCAAGCCGTACTTCTTGCCGGCGCGCCGGAGAACTGGGGCGAGCATTTGGGCCAGTCGGCCTATCTGCGAGAGGTGCACGGTAAGGCGGAAGGCACATCGCCGCCGGTCGATCTTGCGCATGAAAAGCGCGTCGGCGATTTTGTGCGCGGACTCATTCGCGCCGGCAAGGTCACGGCCGCGCATGATTGCTCCGATGGCGGCCTGGCGGTCGCGCTGGCAGAAATGTCTGTGGCCGGTGGAATGGGCGCGCACATCGATTCGCCGCCCGGAAATCCGAGCACCGCGTTTTTCGGCGAGGATCAGGGGCGCTATGTCCTTACCTGCAAGGTAGATGACGTGGATGAACTGCTCGATGCCGCGCGCGCGGCTGATTTATCGCTTTTCACCATCGGTACGACTGGCGGCAGCGAATTGAAACTGGGCGATGCGCGTGCCATATCGGTCACAGAGATTGAAGAAGCCCATGAGGGCTGGTTCCCGCACTTTATGCAAGACTAAGGGGAACCCAAGGGGAGATTACTCGATGGCAATGAGCGCCGGTGATATCGAACGCCTGATCAGGGAAGCCATTCCCGACGCGAAAGTGACCATTCGCGATCTCGCCGGTGATGGCGACCACTATGCCGCCGAAGTTGTCTCCGAAAGTTTTCGGGGAAAGACCCGCGTGCAGCAGCACCAGATGGTCTATGACGCCCTGAAAGGCGAGATGGGCGGCGCACTGCACGCCTTGGCCTTGCAGACGAGCGTGCCGGAATAAAGTTTACCACGAGCCGATCCGCTTGTGTCGATGAACATCCGACCCGCCGGCAAAGGCGATCTCGTCATGATCGAGCGTGTCCGGCGCGAAACTTTTGCGCACTTTGCCCCGGCACACTACTCGGCGGAGGAGGTCGACAACCTTCTCGAAAACTTCGATGCGGCAGAAGCACTCGCCATGATCGAAAACGGCAGCCTGTTCGTTGCCGAAACTGGCAGCGTCATCGTTGCCTGTGCAGGCTGGCATCGAGAGCACATCAGACATGTCTACGTTAAGCCGGCGATGACTGGAATGGGCATCGGCAGCACCGTGCTATCTCACGCAGAAAATGATTTTCAGAAGCGCACCAGCGTCCCGACGATCCAGGCCAATGTGATCCTCTACGCCGCGGGTTTTTATCGAAGGAGCGGCTACAGCGTGATTTCGGAAGAGCGCGCCTGGGACGGCAGTGCCTACTATCGGATGAGCAAAGAACTCGGCTCTCCTTCAGGATTGTGATCCGGCTGTTCAGCGCGCTACGGCGCCTCTGCGCGTCTTGAAAGCCGCATGTTCAATTCCCAATTTTCAGGTGCCGGTCGCCGAGAGGGACCGGCCCCGGGCGCCAGTCGATTGGCGCTCCTCGTATCCATGTTGCTCAATGGAGGATGTGGTTATGAAAACAATTGCCAAACCATCTCTTCAGCGGTCGAACTTGGGCCTGACCGGCTTTCCCTAAGCAATTTCTTGAGAGCTGCCGCTGCTCGCAGGCAGCGTGAATTCTGGCTTTTGGATGTCACACGAGAGATGGAGGCGAGACAATGTATATGCGTGACCTTATCCCTTGGAGCCGTACTGCCCAAAGGGCTCCTGCCCCTTATCGGGACAACGACAATCCCTTCCTAACCTTGCACCGGGAAATGAACCGGCTGTTCGAGGACGTGTTCAGGAGCTTCGATGCACCTGCCACGTTCGGAAACATGTCGGGCTGGACTTCCTGGCCCAGCGTCGAGGCCAGCGAAACCGACAGTGAGATTCGGGTTTCCGCCGAGCTTCCCGGCCTCAACGAGAACGATGTAGAAGTCCTGCTCAACGACGATACGCTGGTTTTGCGCGGCGAAAAGAAAACCGAAACTGAAGACAAGGACCGGCAATTCAGCGAGCGTTTTTACGGACGTTTTGAGCGACGCATCGCGCTCGGCACGGAGATCGACGAAGATAAAGTCTCCGCGAGTTTCAAGAACGGCGTTCTGACCATCAGCCTGCCGAAGATGGAGAAGGCGCGAAGCAAGGCGAAGCGTATCGCCATCAATGAAAAGAGCTGAAGTCCGTGTGAGCCGGATTCTGCACTTGGCCGTACCGCCTTCCCAGGCGGTCGGCCTCCGCTTTAACCTGGAGAGGAAGATGAATAATCTAGTGTTTAGCGAACCTGTCTCGGTGGTTGTCGGCCTGAGCTTTCCCGCGCGCATCGACTCTGTGGCGGCGGCGTATGGACTTCTTTGCGAGTGGCCGCAACACAAGCGCGACGCCGCATACACCATAGCGGCGAATGCATGCCGCGCCGCATTCCGCGGTGAGATCGAAGCCGACACGGCGCGCAAGCCTTTCCTCGCCTTCGCACGCAAGCACGGCATTCTCATGCCCGAGAGCGATCCTGTCATAGCGGCTCGACACGGTCCGACGGTCAGCCAGCCGACGATGGCTTAACCACCTTTATGCGAGAGGCCCGGCGGAGGCCTCTCGCGTGTCCGGCTACATCCGGGACGTTCAGCCGCGTTTCATCCTGATTAAAGGATGAGGCAACCCGTTGTCGTCCAGAGGGCGACGGCCCACCGCAACGAAATCCAGGTGTTTGTAAAACGCCAGTGCCGGCGCGTTCTCCTCGTATACCTCGACCGTCAGCGGCGATCGGTCCCTCGACGCGTGATCGACCAGACGCCTGCCGATCCCGCTGCCCTGCATTGCAGGATCGATGAAAAGCCCGCCAATATGGCAATCAAGCAGGCTGACGAAGCCTGCCGGCTTGCCCTTGCAAACAGCAACCCAAGTTTCCGCCCGAGGCAAATAGACCTTTCGGATCAGATCGCGTTGCTGCTCGAGCATTTCGAGCGGCAGAAAATGATGGGCTTGGCACGAAGCTTCAAACCAGATCTCGACAAGGCGGTCGGTATCCACCGCTTCCAGGCGGCGGATGCGCAGAGAATTTTCGGCTGACATGATTGTCTCCGATAAAATAATGGAATCGGGTGAAGGACCCTTGCGGGCCCGCCTGCATTTGCAGGATTTCCGATTTTCAGCCCCTGCGCATAAAACTCCTTCTGCTGACCGCACCGGCAGATAGACGAAAAGATGATGAGAATCAATCACGTGATCCACGCGTATCCGACCGCCACTGGCTTGTCCCACCGCCTTCCGGGGAGAGAGAATCCACCCCGGCGCATTGCGTTGAGCCGTATGGTGCAATAGATATGGGCAAAGCATGGCAAGCGCCGGGTCAACCGGTGATGAAAGGACGACGCGATGAGCGGAATCAACGAATTCATCGATAACGAGGTGAAGGCGAACGATGTTGTGCTCTTCCTGAAGGGCACGCCGGGCTTTCCCCAGTGCGGCTTCTCCGGCCAGGTCGTACAGATCCTCGATTACCTGGGTGTCGACTATAAGGGCGTGAACGTCCTCACCTCCGACGAGCTGAGGCAGGGCATCAAAGATTATTCCAATTGGCCGACCATTCCGCAGCTCTACGTAAAGGGCGAATTCGTGGGCGGATGCGACATCATCCGCGAGATGTTCCAAGCGGGGGAACTTCAGTCGTTCCTCGCGGAAAAGGGCGTGAGCGCGCGCGGCGCCGCCTGATCGGAAAAGCCCTACCGGATTAATCGTATCCCGGTAACGTTTTGGAATGACAAGAACGGTTTTCATTTTCATCGTGCGTTAATCTGATTAGCGCACGCATATAGTGCGTGCCCTGCTCCATCCTCTTCCGAGGGAACGGGTATGCTTTTGTTTCGCAGGCACGCGTCTCTCCGCGTGCGCCAGCAGGAGGTTTGCATGGACGATTCCGCTTCGCAGGAAGAGCCGGCCCGATCACCCATGCGCCTCGGCAAGGCTGAATTCATCGGTCTTGCAGCCGGCTTGATGGCGCTCAACGCCATGGCCATCGACATCATGCTGCCTGCCTTGCAGCAGATCGGTGCTGCCTTGAACGTCGCCGATGAAAATCACCGGCAGTTCGTCATTACAGCTTATGTCGTCGGCTTCGGAGGCGCGCAGCTCTTCTACGGCCCCATCAGCGACCGCTTTGGGCGGCGCGGCCCGTTGCTCTTCGGGCTGGTCGTCTACGTCGGAGCCGCGCTGGCGGCGGCGTTCACACCGAGCTTCACCGTTCTTCTGTTACTGCGCTTCCTCCAGGGGGTCGGCGCTGCCGCAACGCGGGTGGTCGCGATTTCTGCTATTCGCGACGTGTTCGGCGGGCGGCAAATGGCCGAAGTCATGTCCATGGTCATGATGGTCTTCATGATCATCCCTGTCATTGCCCCCAGCCTGGGCCAAGCGGTTATGGTCTTTGGAAGCTGGCCGGAGATTTTCGTTCTGATGGCCGCGATGGCTTCCATTGTCACGGTCTGGTCGCTTTTCCGCCTGCCCGAAACTCTTGCCCCGGAAAACAGGCGCATGCTCTCGCTGAAGGTCGTCACCGAGAGCTTTCGCTATGTCGTCACAAACCGCATCGCGTTTTGCTATGCGCTCGCGACGACAGCAATCTTCGGGGCGCTTTTCGGCTTCATCAATTCCGCCCAGCAGATCTACGTCGAAATCTATGACATGGGTGAGTGGTTTCCGCTTCTCTTCGCGATCGGCGCTGGGCTGATGGCACTTTCATCCTTCACCAATTCGCGCCTCGTCGGCCGCCTCGGGATGCGGCGACTCTCGCACGGGGCGCTCATCGGTTTTTGTCTGGTCAATGGTATATGGCTGGCTGTTGCGCTTGCCGGCCCGGTGTCTTTCCCGCTGTTTTTCCTGCTGTTTGCCCTATCTATGTTCCAGTTCGGGTGGATCGGCCCCAACTTCAACTCCATCGCGATGGAGCCGCTCGGGCACGTGGCCGGAACAGCGGCCGCCGTCCTGGGCTTCATGACGACGCTTGGCGGCGGACTGTTCGGAGCAATGATCGGGCAAGCTTTCGACGGAACGCTGACACCGCTTGCCACCGGTTATTTCAGCGTGTCGGTGATCAGTCTCATACTCGTGCTGATCGCCGAACGGGGACGGCTGTTCCAGACAGTCAATCCGCCGAGCTAGGTTCCACTGCTAGAGAAGCGAAATCGAAAAGCTTCCCGTCGAGCAAATGAGAGGGGCGAACATTGGCGAGCGCCCGGATCATCGTGTCCTTTCGGCCCGGCATCCGCTTTTCGATGTCGGCCAGCATGGCTTTCATCGCGTTTCGCTGAAGGCCATCCTGACTGCCGCATAGATCACAGGGGATGATCGGAAAGCGCATCGCTTCGGCAAATTTCGCAAGATCCTCTTCCGCACAGAAACTCAGGGGCCGCAACACCATGACGTCTCCGTCATCATTGACGAGTTTCGGCGGCATCGAAGCCAGACGGCCGCCATGGAAAAGATTCATGAAAAAGGTCTCGAGAATATCGTCGCGATGGTGCCCTAAAACAAGCGCCGAGCACCCCTCCTCCCTGGCGATGCGGTATAGGTGCCCGCGCCGCAAACGCGAGCACAAAGAGCAATAGGTGCGGCTTTCCGGAATCTTTTCCGTCACCACCGAGTAAGTGTCCCGATACTCGATACGGTGCGGCACACCAAGCTTGCTGAGGAATTCCGGCAGGATATGTTTTGGGAAATTCGGCTGCCCCTGATCGAGATTGCAGGCCAGCAGTTCCAAGGGCAGAAGCCCGCGCCATTTCAGATCAAGAAGGATGGCAAGCAGGCCATAAGAGTCCTTGCCACCCGACAGTGCCACGAGCCAACGTTCTCCTGGCGCAACCATCGAATACTCTTCCATGGCCTGGCGCGTCTGGCGCAACAGCCGCTTGCGCAGCTTGTTGAACTCCAGGGAGGATGGAGCATCAGCGAACAGCTGGTGCAAGGCTTCACCCGCCGGCGCTTCGTGGTCAGGCGTTTGATGGATCGTCATCATACCTCCTCATAGCGCCGCCGGAGCCAAAGAAAAAGGCCGCACGAGGCGGCCTTTTTCAAACAATGCGAAATCGATTAGCGCGAGTAGTACTCGATAACCAGGTTCGGCTCCATCTGAACCGCGTAAGGCACGTCGGCTAGCGCCGGCACGCGGATATATGTCGCTACCATCTTGTTGTGGTCGACCTCGATGTACTCCGGCACGTCGCGCTCGGCCAGTTGAACCGACTCGAGCACAATAACGAGCTGCTTGGATTTTTCGCGAACTTCGACCACGTCCCCCGGCTTACAACGGTAGGACGGGATATTCACCCGACGGCCATTCACGTTGACATGGCCGTGGTTGACGAACTGCCGCGCGGCGAAAGGCGTCGGCGCGAACTTGGCCCGATAGACGACGGCATCAAGGCGCGATTCCAGAAGCCCGACGAGGTTCTCCGTCGTCTCGCCCTTCCGGCGGTTGGCTTCTTCATAAAGACGGCGAAACTGCTTCTCGGAAATATCGCCGTAATGGCCCTTCAGCTTCTGCTTGGCGCGGAGCTGCTGACCGAAGTCGGAAAGCTTGCCCTTGCGGCGCTGACCGTGCTGGCCGGGGCCGTATTCACGGCGGTTCACCGGCGACTTCGGCCGGCCCCAGATATTCTCGCCCATGCGGCGATCGAGTTTATACTTAGCAGAATGGCGTTTGCTCATCGCATTCCCTTTCAAACAATTGCACCCGAAACCTCACGTTCCGGGCAAAGGAAACGCGCCCTCCTCTGGCCTCCGTTTTCGAGACCTGACAGGAAATCCGCGCACGCTTCGCGCGATTTCCACGGGACACGTCAAAAAGCGCGACAGCAACTCAGCTATCGCGCTGAGGTGCTACCTATGTGAGGTGTGGCGGAAAGTCAACGCGTTTTCGATAGTATGTCAGCCTTGAATACCGCTCTAAATCTTACTTGGCCAAGGGATCGCGATCGCAGCATGCCAACGCCACGCCTGTTAGATCGACAAACCCAGGTAGATCAATGGGCCGGGCGCTGCGGAACCACGCAACGCCGAGAACCTGGTAGCGAGAAACAGCAGCACCGCCAACGGTGCCCTCCGCTTGGCCGTTTGGGTCAGCATCGGTGGAGGGTACACCCCACATGGCGATGCCGCAGCGGAAGCGATTACTCGCCGCGGGCTATCCGCTCAATTTCTTCGCGTACCAGTCGCTCCACAAGGCGCGGCAGGTTGTTGTCGAGCCACTCCTGAAGCATGGGCCGGAGCATCTCCTCCGCCATTTGGTCAAGGCTTTTGCGCCGGTTTGCCTGCAGGGCCTCGTTGAGTTCCTGAAACGCAGCGGCGACCTGCCGGCCCGAGGCTTCCGAAACGATAGCCTGACTGGTGCCAGTCTCGCCCTTTGTTTCCGTGTTTGCTGCCATGGCGGCGGCAAGACTCTCCTCAGTCTCGGAGGCACGGCGTTCCGGGCGGTCTAGATTGAAGGGACTGGAGCTTGCGAAATTCCCCTGGGGGTGTGCATCGGCCGCAGCGAGGGACTCCATGAGAACGTCGTCGTTAACCCGCGGCTCTCCCATCGGCCAGTCATTGTAGTTTTCCGTGCTCTTCCGGGAAACATGGGACTCCGTGGGGGTCTCCGGCTCGGCACTTTCGGCCGGTGTCTCTGGAACCGGTTTCAACTCGGGGCGGAACGCCTCCGCTTCACCGGAAGGTTCCGCGGAAGGAGCCGCGCTGGCCGGATCAGACTCCGCATCCTTTGCGCCAGTGTCGTTGTCCTCGATGATGCGCCGGATCGACGCCAGGATCTCCTCCATCGAGGGTTCACGCTGTATGCTGCTAGCCTGTGCCATTTTCGCCGCTTTCGCCTTTCCACTACCCCGATTGCCGTTCGCTGATCAGGCAATCAAGACGAATCATGGTGTTAGCGTAACGAAGCGATAGGCGGGTGAGAATCCCCAGATCCGAAAATTATCGCTTTCACACAAGATTACGAATCATTGCGGCGGACGAACTGTAACAATCACACGACTTGGCGTGCTTTGCGCCATTCGCTGAATGCATGCATGCACTCTGGTGCAAGGAGAGGTGAAGCCCCGTACCGAGACAGCATAGAAGCTGGTGCCAACGCTCGGTCAGTCCGCCCACCCAAATGATGTGCAGGTCACCGGCCGCCTGCGCCTTGGCAAGATTCATCGGCTTCGGCCTCGCGCCCGCTTCACATCATTTCTTTCTCGCCTTAGGAGCCCGGCAGTTGAATGCTCCACATTCGATGTCGGGTTGGAAATCGTGAGACGAGAATCGGCTTAGCGGTCAATCAGTCCTGCTGCTACGATCCAACAGTTCCTGATTGCTGCCGTACGAGGCGCTTACCGGCCGTCCGGCGTCCGTAGCCCGAACCACTTGTCCTTGACCGCATTGTAATGCTCCTGAGGATCGTAGGTAGCAACCTGCAGGCCAAGGCGATCGGCCGTAAGACGCCCCATGGCCGAGAGAATCGCGTAGCTCGCGACAACGACGTTGTGCTGCGCGGTTACGAGATCGATCTGCGCCGTGATGACATCAGCCTGCGCGTTAAGGACATCGAGCGTGGTCCGTTGCCCGACATCGCGCTCCTCGATGACACCGCTGAGCGCGAGTTCGGCAGCCTCGACCACCTCCCGGTTCGCCGCTGCCGATTGTCTGGCGGCTTCATACTGCGTCCAGGCAGAAGCTACCGCCTGGCGAACCTGATCGCGGCTGACATCTACATTGATGCGGGCCTGGCCCAGCGACTCCTTGGATTGGCGGACGGTCGCAGAGGCCTGTCCGCCCTGATAGATTGGGACATTAAGACTCAAGCCGACGCGCGCCGAGTTCGTCGTTCCCTCGGTACCAGCTGTAGGAAGCCCACTGTACTGCGTATCCGTACTCTGCACGCTTGCGCTCGCGCTGACATTTGGCAGAAGGCTCCCCTCTGCGGATTTCACCGAAAACGCAGCCGCATCGACCTGATGCTCCCTCGCGGCGATGACCGGGTGTTCCGACAAGGCGATCGCCAAACTCTGGTTAAGGCTCGACGGCAGGAGATTGGTGACCGGATCAGCCATTCTCAAGGATCCGGGATCCTCCCCGACCACCTGCCGATAGGTTGCGGCGCTTGCTTCCGCCTGCGCTCGAGCGGCCGAGAGCTGGGCCAGAGCCGCCTGCTGGCGTGACTCGGCCTGGGCAACATCCGTCCGCGTGCCCTCACCCACTTCAAGGCGCGAACGCGAGGAGCGCACCTGCTCTTCCAAAAATTCCAGGTTCTCAGCCGTCAGCGCAGCAATCCGCCGGTCGCGAATGACGTCCATATAGGCGCTTGCCGCATCAAAAAGCGTATTCAGCTCATCATTGCGTAGGCTTGCCACCGCCGCGCGCACACGCGATTCCGCGGCGCTCACATTGTTGCGCGTCTGGAAACCATCAAAGATCGGCTGTTCCAGAGAAAGCCCGAACTGCCCGGTACGTATCTCGTTCCCGCCCCGGCGCTCCAACTGATATGAGCCTGAAGCAGATATCCGTGGCCGCATGCCAGACTTGGCGATCGCAACATCTTCGTCGGTAACCCGCACGCCGGCGCGCGAGGCATTCAAGCTTGGGTTATTCTGATATGCCTTGGCAAGCGCACCCATTATCGTCTCGGCGCTGACCGAAGCCGGCGCAAAGACAAGGGCTGAAAGCGTCAAAGCTGCCAGTACACGGCTTCGCATAAACTTCACGACCCACCTCACCTTGGTGTAGACACTTCCGTCCCCGTCTTCGCCACAGGGCTACGACCGCGATGCTCAAACCGCTGTCGATTCTGAGTACCGAACGTTACAGCATATCGACGATCAAAACCGTTGCGGATGCGCAACAATCCCCTCCATACGTATCAGAAAACGAAGCCGATCTCCTTCTTGAATCCCGGAAGCGGCTTGACTGCGGCATTGAAGGCCGTGCGCGAGGAGATGATACCATCTTCCTTGAGGTAGAGATGTGCTCTTGCCGCGTTGCCGTGGCCGACAACTGCGACCAGTCGGCCACCTTCCGAAAGCTGATCGAGTAGAGTTTCCGGAATTTCTTCCACCGCACCACCGATGAAGATCACGTCGTACGGCGCTTCGTCCGAATGTCCCTGCTCCAGCGGCCCGGTCACGACGGAAACATTGACGCAATCCAGATCGGAAAGTGTGGATCCGGCAAACTCGGCCAATTGCGGATCGCATTCCAGCGCCACGACGAAGCTGGCGATCTTGGAGAGAACAGCGGTGGAATACCCGGTGGCGCAGCCGATGTCGAGAACGAGGTCCGACGGCTTTACACCCGCGAGCTGGACCAGTTTTCCGAACTGGGCCGGCTCCATGAGATAGCGCGCCGGTTTACCGCCGGCAGGAGCCGAGACCTCCAGATCCTCATCCATATAAGCCAGGCTCTTGCGCCGCCCCGGCACAAACACCTCGCGCGGAACTTCGCGCATTGCCTCGAGAAGCGGCACGCTGTTCACATCCTGCGTACGCAGCTGCCCCTCGATCATCGTGGCGCGCTGCACGGCGAAATCGGCGTTCATCACCTTGGTTCCCGTTAATCGCGCGCCAGGCGCGCATACGACATGGAAGTCCCACCCGACTGTCGAAGGAGGCCAACCCATGACCTGAAGATGTCGGCGGAGGTTTGGCAAAAAATGATACGAGCGTCAATAAAGCAGATGCGCTCGCAGGGCCATGTCAAAAACAGGCTGACGACATTCACGCACCGTAAAATTCGTCCGCAAAGATCGGCAGTTTCGATGGAACATCGCGCAACTCCGGTTGTTTCGTCTGCAGGGCAGCGCCCGAAGAGCTGCGCTTGTGAAGGGCAAAACAACGGACGGAAGCAATGTCTGATTTTTCTAAGCCGAGCATGAGCCGTCGGCAATTGCTGGCCATGATCGGCACCGCGGCCGGAAGTGCGGCCATGTACCAGGCTATGACGACCCTCGGTGTTGCGCAGGAATCCCCTTACCAGGGACCCATCAACCTGGATGGCGATCCAAACGGCGCGTCGGTGCTGATTCTCGGGGCCGGGCTGGCCGGAATGGTCGCCGCCCTGGAACTACGCCAGGCGGGCTACAACGTGCAGGTACTCGAGTATCGCGAAAAGGCCGGCGGTAGAAACTGGACCCTGCGCGGTGGCGACACCTATACCGAGCTCGGCGGCTTCACCCAGAACGTCGAGTTCGACGAGGGCCACTATCTCAATCCTGGCCCCTGGCGCATTCCTTATCACCACCATGCCGTGCTCGATTACTGCAAACGGCTTGGCGTCCGTCTGGAACCCTTCGTCCAGGTGAACCACAACGCTTATCTTCACTCGATGGACGCCTTCGGAGGCGAGCCGCAGCGTTTCCGCCACATCAACAGCGATTTTCGCGGAAACGTCGCCGAACTTCTGTCCAAGGCGGTGAACCAGAACGCTCTTGATGAGGACGTTACGGGCGAGGACCGAGAACTCCTCCTTGAATCGCTGCGGGAATGGGGCGCCCTCGACAGCGACTTACGATATGTCGAGAGCGAGCACACAAGTGAATTCCGCGGTTTCGGGCGCGATCCCGGGGGTGGACTTACGGGCGTTCCAGAGCCGTCCGCCCCGATCGGCACGTCCGATCTTCTAAGTTCACACCTGTGGCAGTACCTGTCCACGGGGAACCTCTACGAGTTCCAGATGCCGATGTTCCAGCCGGTGGGCGGAATGGACATGATCGGTCAGGCTTTCCAGCGGGAACTCGAAGACCTGATCCGCTTCAATACCAAGGTGATCGAGATCAACCAGAGCGAAGACGGGGTGACGGTCACATACACCGATTCGAACGATGAAGGTGAAACCGAAACGGCCACCGCCGACTGGTGCATTTGCACGATCCCCTTCTCCATCCTCAGCCAGATCGAGAACAATTTCTCCGGTCCCATGAACAACGCCATCGCCGCACTGCCTTATGCGGCATCGGTCAAATTCGGGCTCCAGATGCGGCGGCGTTTCTGGGAAGAAGATGAAGCCATTTTCGGTGGCATCAGCTACACGAATCTCCCCATTTCGTTGATCGGCTACCCGTCGACGGATTTCAACAGCGGCGGAAAGGGTGTTCTTCTGGGCGGATACTCCTGGGGGCCGTACGCCTACGAATTCACCTCAATGGCGCCCGAGGAGCGTGTGCGCCTGGCCGTGGAGCAGGGCGCGCGTATCCATCCGCAATACAATGACGAGTTCGAGAACGGGATCGCCGTTGGCTGGCATCGTGTGCCCTGGACGCTTGGTTGCTACGGCGTTTGGACCGAGGAAACGCGCGAGGAGCACTACCCGACAGCGGCCGACTTCGACGGGCGCGTGCTCATGGCCGGCGAACATATTTCATATATCCCCGCCTGGATGGAGGGCGCGATCCTGTCATCGCTCGACGCCATTACACGGCTCCACGAGCGGGTCATGAACGAGTAATTCGAGGAATCTGGCCATGCGATATCCAATGCAACTGGTGTCCATCGGGGCTCTGTTCGCCCTCGGCACCACTATCGGGGCGATTGCGCAGGAGGATTCCGATCCGCAGGCGCAAGAGCAAGCTATGGAGGAACAAGCACCGACGGAGTCCTTCGCCGATCCCGAGCGTTTCGTCTATGAAGACGGTGAGGCCCTCTACCGGTCAGCTTGCCAGGGATGCCACATGCCTGAGGGAGAGGGCGCAGTGGGTGCGGGCGAATACCCTGCCCTGAGCGGCAATCCGATGCTCGAGGACCCGGCCTATCCCGCCTACGTCATCATCCACGGACAACGTGCCATGCCTGCCTTCGGGCAATACTATGACGATGAGCAGGTGGCGGCGCTGGTCAATTTCATCCGGTCCGAACTCGGAAACGATTTTGAGGGAGATGCGACGGCGGAAGACGTGGCTACCTATCGCTGAGCGGCTGTTTCGCCGAAACGATGTCCATCTGCCCGAAGACTTCAAGTCCTTCGGGCAGATGACATTATGGATCATGATCGAGTGAAACGCTGATCTGCCGGTTCACTAACCCGTAGAAATTCAGTTGTTAGAGTCGGAATCCGTGTCCGAGCCGGCGGTCGAGGCGTCCGAATCGCCGCCGGTGCTTGCTGTGGTGTCGCTGCCCGAGATCACACCCAGCACCTTGCGGGTTTCAGGATGGGCGATGATGGCCGTGTCATCGTCGGTTTTTGCAACATGATGGTCCTTGGCGGCGGGAAGTGCATCCGCGGCGGCATTAGGCATCGGTTGCAGTTCTACGTCGTCGGGAACAGTGTCCCCAACCGACGGGTTCATGAAGCTGGACGAGGACTGCGTGGCAAGCCCGCGGAGACTGTCAAAGACGCTCTTCGACTGATCCGACGAAGGATTGATCTGATTTTGCATGCTGCTGTCAGAAGACGTCGTCTGTGCCATCGCAGCGCTCCCGGCGAGAGCAGCGCTACAAACCAAAGTAAGTACCGTAAGACGGGTATGGGAAATAACACGCATTGAAGTTCTCCGCTTGATTACTTGCACCGGCCCGACCATCTACCCGGTCGAACGAGCGCGAGTGTTCCACGGAAGTGCATAAGAATAAAGCTTGCGGTTGTGTTTTTCACCTTAGTGATAAATCGCAGATTGCATTCATGCTTTTCTTTTTAACTTTTCTTGGCGCCTGAATTTCTAGGATTCTTTCTTGCCTTCGGGCACTCGTGAATAAGACACTCGGCGCATCTGCAGTCCGCGAGTCTCCGCGCTATCAATCAGATTCCGAAAAACAGAAACGCGCCCTACTTCGCGAGCAAGGCGGGCGGATGTCACTTCGATACCAAAAGGAAAACTGGCTCCCCGGGCCGGATTCGAACCAGCGACCAACCGGTTAACAGCCGGTTGCTCTACCGCTGAGCTACCGGGGAATACCTGTGCTCGGGCGTGGACGTGCCTATAGCAAAGCACTCTCGGTTTGCAAAGCAAATTTCGGGAATTTTTTCACCATTTGCCAAACAGAGGCTCGCAATTACCGCCGTGCCGATACATATGGGAGATCATTCGCTGCCTTGCAAGCGGCGGCGCTTTCGAGAGCGAATTTCCTGTATGAAACAACGTAGCGACAATGAAACGCCAAATGCGGGCGACAGCCGACCGCGCCCCTCCATCGCCATTGGGCAACGGCGCGTACCCATCCCGCGGACGAGGCTAGTGCGTATACTGAGCGGCAGTTTGCTGGCTCTTCTCGGCCTGTTCGGGTTCCTGCCCATCCTTGGCTTCTGGATGATCCCCGTCGGGCTTCTCATCCTGTCCTATGATATTGCCACGATCCGGCGTCTGCGCCGCCGTCTCGAGGTCTGGTGGCGCCGCAGGCAGAAAAAGACATCCGGCAACAACGCCTGACAGGCCTGCCCTGGTCCGCGTTCACCAGCGGATCACAACCACCTGGTCGTCGCCATGGCCAAGCTCGACGGCCTCCCGGCCGCTGGCCTGTCGACTCTGCGCTTTTGCGTCTTCTACGATCTCCACCGACGCAACGTTCACCGCAAATGCCTCATCAATTTCGGCAACGCAAAGGAGCGTGTCGGGTGGTAGGTCTTTTAATTGTTCCAAAACTTCGCCAACGGTCATAGGGGCCTCCTTCGCAGCCCGAACCATCGGAAACACCCACGGTTCCCACAATCTCGCGATATACGGATGCGGAGCCGGCGGGCGGTGGTCTTCCGATTGCCCTTGACATCCGTCCCTCCTGTCATCACCCTGCACACTTTCACCAGGGGGGTTCCGACAAGGAACTGAGATACTGCTGGTGCCGCAAGGCGCAGCGCAGTGACCCTAAGAACCTGATCCAGTTCATACTGGCGTAGGGACGGTGCAGCGCTTGACCGGACACGTCTCACATATTTCCTTGCATGCAGAAGCCAATATCTTCTGCACGGGTCGGCGCGCTCATTCTTCCCCGGCACAGAACTGGGTCTCCAATGCCGGCAGGGCTTTCCTCGCCTTGCCGAGATACGCAAAGGAGTCTCATGATGGATGCCATCACACCGACGGTGACCGTTGGTCCCCTGCCCGCTTCGCGGAAAATCTATAAACCCGGAAAACTTCATTCCGGCGTCGCCGTGCCGATGCGCGAGATCGCCGTGCACCCCACGGCTGGCGAGCCGCCGGTCAACGTCTATGACCCCTCCGGCCCCTACACCGATCCGTCTGTCGAGATCTCCATCGACCACGGCCTGCCGCGCCTGCGCGAAACCTGGATCGAGGCGCGCGGCGACGTGGAGCGCTATGACGGCCGCCACGTCAAACCGGAAGACAACGGCTTCGTAAGCGGCGAGCGGCTGACCCCAGAGTTCCCCGCGCGCAGCCGCCCATTTCGCGCCAAAGACGGCAAAGCCGTCACGCAGATTGCCTATGCGCGCGCCGGCATCATAACGCCGGAGATGGAGTTCATTGCCATCCGCGAAAATCTCGGCCGCGAAGTGCTGGCAGAGGAGTTGGAACGCGACGGCGAAAGCTTCGGCGCCTCTATCCCGGACCATGTGACCCCGGAATTCGTGCGCGAGGAGGTGGCCCGCGGGCGCGCCATCATCCCGGCCAACATCAACCATCCCGAAACCGAGCCGATGATCATCGGCCGCAACTTCCTCACCAAGATCAACGCCAATATCGGCAATTCCGCCGTTACCTCATCCATGGCCCAGGAGGTGGACAAAATGGTCTGGGCCACGCGCTGGGGTGCGGACACGGTGATGGACCTCTCGACCGGGCGCAACATCCACAACATTCGCGAATGGATCATCCGCAATTCGCCCGTACCCATTGGTACGGTGCCGATCTATCAGGCGCTGGAGAAGGTGAACGGCGTCGCCGAGGACCTCACCTGGGAGGTTTATCGCGACACGCTGATCGAGCAGGCCGAGCAGGGCGTGGACTATTTCACCATTCATGCCGGCGTGCGGCTGCACTACGTCCCGCTGACGGTCGACCGGGTGACCGGCATCGTCTCCCGAGGCGGGTCGATCATGGCCAAATGGTGCCTGCACCACCACAAGGAAAGCTTCCTCTACGAGCATTTTGAGGAGATCTGCGACATCTGCCGAGCCTATGATGTCTCCTTCTCGCTGGGCGACGGCCTGCGCCCCGGCTCCATCGCCGACGCCAACGACGCGGCACAATTTGCTGAATTGGAAACGCTGGGAGAGTTGACCAAGATCGCCTGGGCGAAGGACTGCCAGGTGATGATCGAGGGGCCCGGCCACGTCCCCATGCACAAGATCAAGCACAACATGGACAAGCAGTTGGAAGTCTGTGGCGAGGCGCCGTTCTACACGCTCGGGCCGCTCACGACCGACATCGCACCGGGCTACGACCACATCACCTCCGGCATCGGCGCAGCTATGATCGGCTGGTTTGGCACGGCGATGCTCTGCTACGTGACGCCGAAGGAGCATCTGGGCTTGCCCGACCGCGACGACGTGAAGACCGGCGTCATCACCTACAAGATCGCCGCTCACGCCGCCGATCTCGCCAAGGGGCACCCGGCCGCAAAGATCCGCGACGATGCTCTTTCGCGTGCGCGATTCGAGTTCCGCTGGGAGGATCAGTTCAACCTCTCGCTCGATCCCGAGACGGCGCGCTCCATGCATGACGAGACGTTGCCCAAGGAGGCGCACAAGGTCGCCCATTTCTGCTCAATGTGCGGCCCCAAATTCTGCTCCATGAAGATTTCCCACGACATCCGCGCCGAGGCGCAGAAGGAGGGTATGGAGGCCATGGCGGAGAAATACCGCGAGGGTAGCGGGCTCTATGTGCCGGTGGAGGAGGCTGCCGCGTCGGAGGCCGATTCCTCGGCGAAACCGGGAGAGTGACCGGTGCATGTTCTCATCCGCGGCGCAGGGGTCGCCGGCCTCGCGGTCGCGTACGAGCTTGTCCAGCGCGGCGCGGCGGTGACGGTCGCCGACACGGCGTCCTCCCTGGGGGCAGGTGCCTCGTGGTGCGCGGGCGGGATGCTCGCGCCCTACTGCGAACGCGAGAGCGCGGAGGAGGACGTTATCACCTTGGGAAAAGGTGCGGCCTCATGGTGGGACCGCGTCTTGCCCGGGATCGTGAATTTCAAAGGTACGCTCGTGGTGGCGCCGCCGCGTAATGCGTTCGAGCTTAAGCACTTCGTCGCGCGTACCACTGGGTACGCCGCCGTTTCGGCCGAGGAAATCGCCGCGCTCGAACCCGATCTCGACGGGCGCTTCCAGGCGGGTCTTTTCTTCGCAGAGGAGGCTCACCTTGATCCGCGCGCGGCACTTGAGAAGCTTCAGGTGAAACTCGCCAGCAAGGGCGTACAATTCGCCTTCGGCCCGGCGAATGAGACCGACCACACCTGCTTCGACCGCGTAGTGGACTGCACCGGCATGGCGGCCAAAACCGCCCTACCCCAACTCCGCGGTATACGCGGCGAAATGCTCTATCTGGAGACGCCCGAGATCACGCTTTCCCGGCCCGTGCGCCTCATCCATCCGCGCTTTCCGGTCTATATCGTGCCGCGCGGCAACGGGCGCTTCATGGTCGGCGCTACCATGATCGAGTCGGACGATGAGGGTCCGCCCTCTGCCCGCTCGCTCGTTGAGCTTCTCAACGCTGCCTACGCCTTGCATCCAGCCTTTGCCGAGGCGCGCATTCTCGAGCTTTCCAGCGGCGTTCGCCCGGCGTTCCCGGACAATCTCCCGCGCATCGTCGAGCGCGGCGTTACGGCCTACGTCAACGGCCTTTACCGCCACGGCTTTCTGCTCGCGCCCGCGCTCGCCCGCCAGGCTGCAGAAGTCCTTTATTCAAACGAGGAGGCATCGTTCAATGAAGCTGATCGTCAACGGCGAACCGCTTGAGGCGAGAGCCGATACGCTCGACGGCTTGCTTGCCGAGCTCGGCTACGAGGGCGATTGGTATGCAACCGCCCTCAACAGCGAGTTTGTCCCCGGCCCTCGGCGCACGGAAACACCGCTTGCGGAAGGCGACCGCATCGAAATCGTCACACCCCGGCAAGGAGGATGAAATGCCCTTGACCGTCTATAACACCGAGCTTTCCTCCCGATTGTTGCTCGGCACGGCGCAATATCCATCTCCCGCCATAATGGCAGAGGCGGTGAAGGCTTCCGCAGCAGGCGCCGTGACGGTCTCCTTGCGACGTGAGGGCGCGCGGAGCGGTTCCGGCGGCGACTTCTGGAAGCTCATTCAGGATCTTGGCGTGCACGTTTTGCCGAACACCGCCGGCTGCCATTCGGTCAAGGAGGCGATCACCACGGCTCAGATGGCACGTGAAGTTTTTGGCACAAACTGGGTAAAACTAGAGGTTATCGGCCACCAGGACACGCTCCAACCTGATGTCTTCGGCCTTGTCGAGGCCGCACGCATTCTCTGCGAGGAGGGCTTCGCCGTCTTCCCCTATACGACCGACGATCTCGTGGTGGCTGAGAGACTGATGGAGGCGGGATGCGAGGTGCTCATGCCCTGGTGTGCGCCTATCGGCTCGGCCAAGGGCCCGCTCAACTCAGACGCGCTCCGGGCCATGCGTGCCCACTTTCCCGGCACCCCACTCATCGTGGATGCGGGGCTCGGCCGGCCCTCCCATGCCGCGATGGTCATGGAACTCGGCTTTGACGGTGTGCTGCTCAACACGGCGGTCGCCAAAGCAGGTGACCCCGTCCGCATGGCCGAAGCCTTCGCCAATGCAACAGACGCCGGCCATACGGCCAGCAAAGCGGGCATGCTGGAGCCGCGCGACATGGCAGCCCCCTCCACACCCCTTCTCGGAAGGGCGCTGCTGTCATGAAGCTCGACCCGTTTTATCTGATCGTTCCCGACACGCGCTGGATCGAGCGCCTCGTACCCGTGGGCATAAAGCTCGTCCAGCTTCGCCTGAAGGATATGGAGAAAGAAGCTCTGCGGTTCTCAATTCGCCGGGCGAAACGGATTTGCGCGGAGCAACAATGCCAACTCATCATCAATGATCATTGGCAGCTTGCAATTGAAGAGGGTTGCGATTTCATCCATCTCGGCCAGGAAGACCTGGCTGCCGCCGATCTCGCCGCCATCAAGAAGGCCGATATGAAGCTCGGAATCAGCACGCATGACCATGTAGAACTGGAGACCGCGCTTGCCGCCGACCCCGACTACCTCGCACTCGGTCCGATCTACCCCACCATCCTGAAGAAGATGAAGTGGGCGCCGCAAGGACTCGAACGTCTGCGCGAATGGAGCGAGAAGATTGGTGACCGCCCGCTGGTCGCCATCGGCGGCCTCAACCCGGAACGCCTGTCTGGTGTGTTTGACAACGGCGCCAATAGTGCGGCGGTGGTGACCGACATAACGCTCAATCCCGACCCCGAGGCCCGCGCCCGCGAATGGGTCGCGGCAACTGATCCGTGGCGATGAACGCACCTCATGTACTGATCGTTGCCGGCTCGGATTCCTCCGGCGGCGCGGGCATCGCACGCGACATTGAAACGGTCGGCGCCTTCGGCATGCGGACCTGTCTCGCCGTTACGGCCGTCACCGTCCAGACTCATGACGCGGTGCGGACAGTCGAGACGATGCCCCCTCTCCTTGTCGAAGAGCAGATGCGGGCAGCACTTGAGGCGAACCCTGTCGCTGCCATCAAGATCGGCATGCTGGCGGCGGCGGAAACGGTCGAAGCCGTGGCTGCAGTGCTCCGTGATCATCCTCATATTCCGACGGTGCTGGATCCCGTGCTGGCAGCGTCTTCCGGACGCGCATTGCTGGTGCCGGACGCCATCGCGCGCCTGAAACGTGTTCTGATGCCGCTCCCAGCACTCGTCACGCCCAATCTGCACGAGCTTGCTCTGCTCGCCGGGGAGGAAACAGCGGCTGACAAAGACAACACCATCCGGCAAGGCGAACAGCTTCTTCTGGCCGGCTGCCAGGCACTCTTGCTCAAGGGCGGCCATGCGGCAGGAGACGAGGCAACCGACATTCTCCTGCGCCCCGGCGCGGCAGTGCATCGGTTTTCACTTCCGAAGTTGACCGTCGAAATGCGCGGAACCGGCTGCATTCTCTCAAGCGCGGTAGCATCTCTCCTCGCCCGCGGCGAGAGGCTGGAAAACAGTGTCGCGAAAGCAAAGCGGTTTCTTCACCACAGCATGTCGCGTACTGGGAAATAGCACCTCAGGCCCAACGAACGTTACGGCGTCCGCCGTGCCAGATCTTCCAGATTGGCGATTTCCTCGATGGAGGACGGCACGTGCAGGCTCGACCGTTCGCCCCAGCCGATCTCGGTCGTGTGGTAAACGGTTTTTCCGTTCTCCATCCGCGCCCGTCCGGAGCCGACGAGCGCCAGCGCCATCGGGTAGAGCCGATGCTCTTCCTTCAGCACGCGCTCACGCAAGGTCTCTTCGGTATCATCCGGCAGGATTGGAACGGCGGCTTGAGCGATGACCGGACCATCGTCCATTTCCGAAGTCACGAAGTGGACGGAACAGCCATGGACCCGCATGCCCGATTCCAAGGCACGGGAATGTGTGTCGAGCCCCTTGAAGAGAGGCAGGAGCGAGGGATGGACATTAAGCAGCCGCCCCTGCCATCGCGCGACGAAGTCAACGCTCAGCATCTGCATGAAGCCAGCCAGGCAGATGATCTCGGCCCCTTGTTCCGCCAGCGCTCGCTCAATGGCGGCTTCGTGTGCGCGTTTGTCGTCATAGTCGGAACGCGGAAGAGCGATGGCAGAGATGCCGAGCGTGGCCGCGGCCGCAAGGCCCGGCGCATCCGCCTGGTTGCTGATCACGCCGGTAATTTCCGCCGGATACTCATTCTCCACCGCGGCTTGAATAAGGCTGCGCATATTAGTGCCGCGGCCGGAAATCAGAATCGCGGTTTTCTTTCGTGCAGTCATAGCGCCAACTTCCCCCGATAAATGATCCCGTTTTCCCGCTGTGCAATAATGCGTCCCAGGGAGATTACTTCCTCGCCGGCCTCCTGAAGCAGAGCCGCAACCTGCGCCGCCTGCCCTTCCCCGACGACTACCACCATGCCCACACCGCAGTTGAAAGTGCGCAGCATCTCGGAGGACACGACGCCGCCATCATTCGCCAGCCAGGAAAAGACCGGCGGGACATCGAACGTATCCAGATCGATCTCCGCTGCGATGGCATCCGGGAGGACGCGTGGCAAATTCTCGGTGAGACCGCCACCCGTAATGTGCGCAAGCGCCTTTACTCCATGAGTGGCGGAAATGGCCTGAAGCAGCGGTTTGACGTAGATTCGCGTCGGCTCGAGCATCGCCTCCGCGAGCGACCGGCTGTCATCGAAAGGCGCCTTTTCCTGCCAATCAAATCCGCCCGCTGAAACGATCTTGCGCACCAGTGAAAAACCGTTCGAGTGCAGTCCCGACGACGTCAGGCCGAGAATCACGTCACCTTCGGCAATATCGTCGCTCGGCAGAAGCTGTCCACGTTCGGCCGCGCCAACGGCAAAGCCGGCCAGATCATAGTCGTCTTGCGCGTACATTCCGGGCATTTCCGCTGTTTCGCCGCCGATGAGCGCACAACCGGCCTGTCGGCAGCCCTCGGCAATGCCGGCGACGATCGCCGCACCCTGCTCGGCATCGAGCTTGCCAGTGGCGAAATAGTCGAGGAAGAAAAGCGGCTCCGCGCCCTGCACGACAAGATCGTTCACGCACATGGCCACGAGATCGATGCCGACCGTGTCGTGCTTGCCGGCTTCGATAGCTACCTTCAGTTTTGTTCCCACCCCATCATTGGCCGCCACCAGAATGGGGTCTGAAAACCCCGCGGCCTTGAGGTCGAACAGCCCTCCAAAGCCACCGATCTCCGAGTCGGCGCCCGGCCGGCGGGTAGAGCGGACCAGCGGCTTGATCTTCTCCACGAGCATGTTACCAGCGTCGATATCCACACCCGCATCGGCGTAGCTCAATCCGTTCTTTCGTTCGCTCATCTCGGCCCTCTTACGCTATGGCGCTCTTGGCATGAGGCGCCAAACACTGCAAGCCGCAAAGCCCTCCGGTTGCGGCGCTGCCCGCGTCTTTCCACTTGCAGAGCCCGCTGGAGCCGTCCATCTATGCAGGCTGGGCGCAAGATTTTTGCAGAAAGCCATACGGACGTCACTGTGGAGACAGTTCTTTGACCATTCCGAATTTTATCACGTTAGCGCGCTTTCTGCTTGTCCCAGCTGTCATTTTCGCACTGATGACTGAAGAGGTCGATTGGGCATTCGCAGGCTTTGTCGTCGCTGCCATATCGGACGGATTGGACGGTTTCATTGCGCGGCATTTCGATCAACGCTCCGAACTCGGCGCTTACATCGATCCGATCGCAGACAAACTACTGCTCGTCAGCGTTTTCGTCGTTCTGGGCTATATGCAGCATCTGCCGCTTTGGCTCGTAATCGCCGCGGTGTCGCGCGACGGATTGATTGTCGGCGGCGTGGTGCTGGCCACGATCATGGGGAATCCCGTTGCCATGAAACCGCTGTTTGTCTCGAAGGCCAATACGCTTGTGCAGTTTCTGTTGGCGGCGCTGGTTCTGGCCAGTTTGTCCTTTGCCTTCTCCCTCGGCCCCGTCTATACGGCGCTCATCTTTCTGTCCGCGCTCTTGACCGTGGCTTCCGGCGCGGCCTATCTCGTCAGCTGGATCAAACACATGGGCGGCTATGTCGATACCGGCACCCCACAAGGATGAGGATGAACGTGCGTCCCATCGCAGTGTTATCGCTCGGCAGATTGCCTTCTGGGTTGCCGCGGCCCTCGCACTGATCCTTTTTCTTTACATCTTCAGTTCCATTCTCCTTCCGTTTCTGGCGGGAATGGTGCTTGCCTATTTTCTCGATCCCGTCGCTGACCGGCTGGAGCGACTGGGTCTGTCGCGGCTTGCCGCAAGTATCCTGATCCTCGTCACGTTTCTGCTCATCCTGACCGTCGCCTTGATGATCGTGGTCCCGGTGCTCGGCAACCAGCTTGCCGAGTTCGCACGGCGACTGCCGGAATATGTGTCACGCCTTCAATCGTTGATCACTAACCTCGACCCGCAATGGTTCGAGAGAACGGTCGGGGTGAACACGCAGTCGCTGCAGGAGTGGCTGAACGAACTGCTCAGTCAGAGCACCGGGTTCATTGCCACCTTATTCGGCTCCTTGTGGAGCTCGGGAATGGCGCTCGTCAATCTCGTCAGCCTCCTTATCGTGACCCCGGTCGTGGCATTTTACATGCTGCTCGATTGGGATCGGATGACCGACACCGTCGATAGTTGGATTCCGCGAGACCATCTGGAAACGGTACGCAGCATCGCGCGAGACATCAACGCCGTGACCGCCGGTTTCGTGCGCGGACAGGGAACGCTTTGTCTCATCCTTGGAGCGTTTTACGCGATCGGTCTCACCCTGCTCGGCCTCAATTTCGGGCTCCTCATCGGCTTTTTTGCCGGGTTGATCAGCTTTATTCCCTTTGTCGGTTCGCTGATCGGCCTAATCCTGTCGATCGGTGTCGCCTTCGTACAGTTCTGGCCGGACTGGTACTGGATTGCCGCGGTCGCAATCGTGTTCTTCAGCGGTCAGTTTCTGGAGGGCAATATCCTTCAGCCGCGGCTGATGGGCCGCAGTGTCGGCCTGCATCCGGTGTGGCTGATGTTTTCGCTCTTCGCCTTTGGTTATCTGTTCGGCTTTGTCGGCCTGCTCGTTGCCGTTCCGACAGCCGCCTCGATTGCGGTTCTGGTTCGCTTCGCTCTGGCGCGGTATCTGGCGTCGCCACTTTATAGCGGACAGGTGGAAGAACCGGACTCGGAGGGCGGAAAGTGAAGGCAAGGCACCCCTCACCGCGGCAACTTCCCCTGGACCTGGCGCATGGCGAAGCGCGTTCGCGCGATGACCTCATCGTCACGCCGGCCAATGAACAGGCTGTGACGCTCGTGGAAAGCTGGCCGGACTGGCCCGCTCCGGTCGTTGTCCTGGCAGGCCCGGCCGGCTCCGGAAAGTCGCACCTGGCGGATATCTGGCGGACCGAGAGCGGTGCGTTCAGCGTTCCTGCGGCCCAGACTGACGCCGATGCGTTAGCCGCAGCGGAACACCGGCCAATCCTCGTAGACGATACCGACGATCCGCATCTCGACGAGACAGGGCTGTTTCATCTCATCAATACGGTGAGGTCGAGCGGAACGCATCTGCTTCTGACCGCGCGGCGCTTCCCTGCCGGATGGGGTGTAAGCTTGCCCGATCTCCTCTCGCGGCTGAAAGCCGCGGCGACTGTGGAAATTCAGGAACCCGACGACATGCTGCTCAGCGGCGTCATCGTGAAACTGTTCGCCGACCGCCAGGTGGGCGTCGAGCCGCATGTGGTGCAGTTCATTGTGCGGCGGATGGAACGGTCCCTCTCCACGGCACAAATGCTCGTCGAGCACCTTGACAAGGCTGCGCTCGAGCGCCAGGCGCGCGTCACTCGGGGGCTTGCCTCAGAGATCCTGTCGGCTCTGGAAGAAGGTCGAGAGCACCCGATCTGAAATGGGCAGCGCGACAGTTCCCGATGTTTTCTTTCATCGGAAATTTGCGGTTTTGGGAACCTCTACGTCAATTCTTTGTTGGATAGGACGCCGATGGACACGGCCGAGCAATTAACCGACGGAGATGAATCATGAAAAGCCTTCTTAAGGCCTCAGCAGGCATTGCGGCCCTGATGATGGGGGCCGGCATGGCGACGGCTCAGGACACGAGCCAGACCGGAACACAGCAGATGGCATCCGACATCACCTGCTCCGACATTCTGGCGCTGGACAACGATGAAGCGGAACGCGCGCTTTATTACGTCGCTGGCCTGAATGCCGGCCAGGACCAGGGCATGGGCATGGATACAGCCGCAGCGTCTGGCACTGGCACTGCCACTGGCACCGGCGCTGACACCGGGTTAGACGCTTCGACGGACACCACAGCCAGCGCGGAAGCCGGTGATGATATGTCGATCGAATCGAGCAGCGATACCGCTGCGGCTACGGACACCGGAGCCGATCTCGATACCGATATGGACACCACGGCCAGTGCGGACACGTCCGCGGATGACACGACGGGCGACGGCACAACGACTGCCGCCGAGGCTGAAACTGACACGGATCTGGATACCAGCACTACAGCTGCCACATCGGATGTGGGCACGGACTCCGGAATGGACACGGGAACCACTGCTTCGACCACCGGGTCGCTGAGCGGTATTCTCGGCACGGATGTGGACGTCGAGAGCGTAATGAGCACCTGTCAGGAATCGCCTGACCGTCAGGTCTCGCAGGTTCTGAATGAACAGGGCGGCGCCGCTGGCACCATGCAGTAAGGCTGCTTAAGGCCCCCGAACGCCCGTCGCCTTTGGCGACGGGCTTTTTTATGCGTCGGAAACGCTATTCGTATATCGGCAATGTCGACGTCCAGATGGCCAAGCCGATAATGGCGATCGTGATCCAGAAGAAGCCATTAATGAGCATCCGCACCAAATCCCGGTTCTCCTCTTTCGAGACACCGAGTCTGTCCGAAACCCAGTCTCCGGGCAAAAGAAGCAGCCAGATGAGTGTGTCGAGAATCGCGCGCATCGTTACTCGCTTGTTCTTCAACCGCAATGCGGCGAGAGCCTGAACGGTTCCTGTTCTCTGCCTTGCCTTCTTTTCCCCTCCACCGCAAAGACCCATATACAGTCCCGCGCGGACACTTTGGTCTTGCGCTTCTACCGCCAAGAATATAGGGATTTCAGCGCTTCGGAGCGTAGCGCAGCCTGGTAGCGCATCTGGTTTGGGACCAGAGGGTCGCAGGTTCGAATCCTGCCGCTCCGACCAGAATGGACTTCGCCGCCTCGCGATATAGATGAGGCATGGCGATAAGAATTGAGGATTGGGACGTGTCTGCACGTATCTACAGCCCTTCGCGGACGGCCATGCAATCCGGCACAGCCAAGACCGGGCAATGGATCCTTGAATTCGAACCCGAATCTCCACTCGGTATCGAACCGCTGATGGGATACACGAGTTCGTCCGATACCCGGCGCCAGGTACAGCTCAGGTTCTCCTCCAAGGAGGAAGCCATTGCCTACGCGCAAAAGCACAGTATTCCGCACCGGGTCGAAGAAGAGAAAAAGCCCAAGCGGCGGCAGGTTTCCTACGCCGAAAATTTCCGGTACGACCGTAAAATTCCCTGGACCCATTAGGTCCGGGAACTCGGCCCCGTAGCTCAACTGGATAGAGCAGTGGACTTCTAATCCACAGGTTGCGTGTTCGAGTCACGCCGGGGTCGCCATGTTGTGCCGGATCCGACCGGGAACGGTCGATCAGCCGGCGTAAATCAGGCTTTCCTCAGCCAGACCTTCGTATCGTGAAACGCCGCGCCGCCGAACGGCGCTACGGCGTCCGCCCCCGTCAGCACATTGATGCCTTCGCCGCGTTCATGTGCGCCGTTCGGCCAGATGCCTTCGGCGATCAGGACGCCGGGCCGCGCTACATCCGATAGGTTTGCATGGAGCACCACCTCGCCGCGATGGTTGCCGATCTCGACGCGCTCGCCATCCGCAATTTCCAGGGCAGCCGCATCACTCGGATGAAGCATGAGCTCCGGCCGCCCTTCCCGCTTTCGCGAGCTTGGGGTTTCGGTAAAACTCGAATTGAGAAAATTGCGCGCCGGAGATGTCGCGAGCCGGAAGGGATGCTCCGCATCGGCGGACTCGATGAAATCAACATGATCGGGGAATTCGGGCAGGCGATCGTAAGGTCCGAGGATGCCCATCGATTCCGGTGGGCGGTTCGATCCGTAGGTCCCGGTCCAGTCCGGGCGGAAACGGAACTTTCCGTCTGGATGACCGAAGCCGTTCAGGTAATGCGCCGCCGCGAAATCGGGCTGCACATCCGCCCACCTCTCGTGCCTGAAGCTCTCGAACGTCCCAAGCCCGCGCCGGTCTAGAATCCAATCCACATGCTCGCGCGCCGACATGCCAAATCCGGGCAGATGCGCCACGTCCAGGCGCTTGGCCAGTTCCTCGACGACTTCGATGTTGGGCCGCGCCTCGCCCGGTGCATCGATAAGTTTGGGGCCAAGGAGGATATGCTGATGCCCGCCACCACGATAAATGTCGTCGTGCTCCAGGAACATCGTGGCCGGCAGAACGACATCGGCCAGTTCGGCCGTCTCCGTCATGAACTGCTCGTGCACACAGACGAACAGATCGTCGCGCATGAATCCCTGCCTCACCAGCCGCTGCTCCGGCGCGACATTGGCTGGATTCGTATTCTGGATGAGCATAGCCGTCACAGGTGGGCCGCCATAAAGTGCGGCTTCATCGCCGGTCAGGACCCGGCCGATCTGCGACTGATCGAGCGACCTTATGCCAGGATCGCGAAAGGCATCCCCTTCGATCAATGACTTGTCGAGGCCGAAGATCGCCGAATTCGTGTGGAAAGCACCGCCACCCTCGAACTGCCAGGCGCCGGTAACCGCTGCAATCGAGAGCGCCGCATGCATATTGACAGAGCCGTTCCGATTGCGGGTAAAACCGTAACCAAGCCGGAAAAATGTTCGTTTTGTCGCGCCGACGAGCCGGGCGAACGCCTCGATCTCCGGCGCCGGTATGCCGGTGATCGCCTCGGCCCATTCCGGTGTGCGGCTCTCCAGATGCGCTTCAAGACCCTTTGGATCATCTGTGTATTTCGTGAGATAGTCCCAGTCGGCGAGCTCCTCCCGAAACAGCACGTGCATTACGGCACAGGCCAGTGCGCCGTCCGTACCGGGTCGCACCACGAGACCGATGTCGGCCTGCTTCATGGTCGCGTTATTATAGACGTCGATGACCACAATCTTCGCGCCGCGCTCCTTTCGAGCGCGCACGGCGTGGGTCATTACATTGACCTGCGTGGCGACGACGTTGGTGCCCCAAATTACGATGCAGTCGGACTTGGCTATTTCCCGCGGATCGGGACCGCGCAGGGCACCGGCGCCCATCAAATAGCCCGACCAGGCCGGATTTGTGCAAATCGTGTCGAACTGATTCGAGTAGCGTTTTGCATGGCGCAAGCGATGGATCGAATCGCGCTGAACGAGACCCATCGTGCCGGCATATTGATAAGGACATACGGTCTCGCTGCCGTGCTTTTGCTCCGCCTCCAGAAAAGCTTCGGCTACGCGGTCGAGCGCAGCCTCCCAACTCGCCTCCTTCCAGGCACCCTCTCCTTTGGCGCCGGCGCGTACGAGAGGTTTCAGCAGGCGGTCGGGATGATGTACCCGCTCGGCGTAGCGAGCGACCTTGGCGCAGATCACGCCGGCGGTGTAGCTGTTGTCCTTGGCGCCATGGACACGACCGATGCGGCCATCGACGATCTCCACGTCGAGCGCACAGGTGGAAGGACAATCATGCGGACAGGCTGAATGGCCGATATGGATGCCGGGATGTGTATTCATGACACGCGAAACTAGTCGCTTCCGCCACTAAAGAGTAGAGCCAGATCGAGCAAAAATGCTTACACCATCAATAGCCCTGGATGATTGGTCGGAGGACCACCTCTGAATGAACTATCGTCATGCCTTCCATGCGGGAAACTTCGCCGATGTGGTGAAGCATACGGTGCTTACGCGCATCGTGGTATATCTCAAACGCAAGGACAAAGCCTTCCGTGTCATCGATACCCATGCCGGTGCCGGGATCTACGACCTGTCCTCCGATCAGGCCCAGCGGACCGGCGAGTGGCGAAGCGGCATAGGTCGGCTCATTGAAGCAAAGCTCGACGAGAAAACCCGTAGTCTTTTCATTCCTCTACTGGATAGTGTTGCATCGGTGAACGAATCCGGAGCGAGCAGCCGTTATCCGGGCTCGCCAGCCATCCTGCGGCACCTGCTGCGCAAGCAGGATCGGCTGACCGCGATCGAACTGCATCCGGAGGATGCTGCGCTGCTTCGGCAGGTTTTCGCCGGAGATCATCAGGTGCGCGTGATTGAGTTGGACGGATGGCTCGCGCTCGGCGCGCACGTGCCACCGAAGGAGAAGCGCGGATTGGTGGTGGTCGATCCGCCTTTCGAGAAACCTGGTGAGTTCGACCGGATGTTGGAAAGCCTGAAGAAAGCTCACCGCCGCTGGCCGGGCGGTATCTACGCCTTTTGGTATCCGATCAAGAACCGCACGGCGGTGGCGGCATTCCGTGAAGCCCTGGCACAAAGCGGCATTCCCGACATTCTCGATGTTTCGCTGGAGATTCGCCGCTCCACAGAGGAACGATTCGACGGCTCCGGCATGATCGTCGTCAATCCGCCCTATCTCCTCCGGCAGGAGCTCGATCTATTACTGCCAACTCTGGCTAAAATTCTTGGAGACAACGCTCCCGGCAGCTTTGCAATAGATCAGCTGACGCCCGAGCGTTCCTGATATCTGTTGTGTCTTGACGGGCGCGCTCACCTGCCCGAGACTGCACTTCTCGGATTCAATAATTTTCCAGGAGAAAATAGGATGGCGCGTATCCAGGCTTTCGCCGCAGCTTTGGCAATTGCGCTTTCAACCGTGCCCATGCACTCGGAGCAGGCGCAGGCCGCGGACTTCATTGCGAAGAAAGTCGTGCCCCAGGATGGTATCTGCGCTCACAAGAGCGTGCGCGGCGCCATTAGGAGCCGTTTCCGGCATCAGGTCACGCACGTGCCGCATTTGCCGAACGTCGATATTGTCGACTTTTACGGGGCGCGCCTCACACGCTACGAGCCGGCAACGCCGAACAGCCCGATCGAGCGGCGTTACTGCGCGGCCACCGCCCTCCTTTCCAGTGGAGACAACCGCCCGATCTGGTACCTGATCGAATACGGCCAGGGCTTTGCCGGGATAGGAGACAATGTAGAGTTCTGCGTGTCCGGCTTTGACCGTTGGAATGTTTATGATGCCGCGTGCCGTGTCTTGCGTTAGGCAGGTCTGAGGCGCTGATGCGCGCCCTTGTCGCCCTTGCTGCCCTACTGCCGTTCATCACCTCTGCCATGGCAGGCGAACGTGGTGCGGAGCCGGGCAACTTTGACTTCTATGTTCTTTCGTTGTCGTGGTCGCCCAGCTATTGCGCGGCCGAAGGCTCTGATGCGAATCCGCGCCAATGCGGTGCTCAAGCGCGTCCTTACGCATTTATCGTTCACGGCCTGTGGCCACAGTATGAGAACAGCTATCCCGAATTCTGCCCGACCCACCAGCCGGACCGTGTACCCGACAGGCTGGTGCATGAATATCTCGACATCGTGCCCTCCGCCGGACTGATCGGCCACCAATGGCGCAAGCACGGCTCCTGCTCGGGGCTGACGCAGGCTGATTATCTCGCGCTTTTGCGCAAGGCACGGGAAGTGGTCGAAATCCCCTCCCCGTATATGCGACTGACCGATGCAACACGGGTCGCGCCGGAGAATGTGGAAACACAGTTCATCGATGCCAATCCCGGCCTTCCGGAGGACGGCGTGACGGTGACGTGCGACCGCCGCTTCCTTCGCGAGGTGCGCATTTGCATGACGCGTGACCTGGAGTTCCGCTCTTGCGAGGAGGTCGATCGTAACGCCTGCCGACGATCGACGGCACTCATGCCGGCGGTGCGTAGCCAATAAAAAAGCCGGGCACGAGGCCCGGCTTTAGACTGGAGGTAGTCTGTTTCTTAGAACTGCATACCGAAGCCGACCATGACCCGATGGTTGCTGGCGTCGACGTCCTGGTCGGTGCCGGCGTACGTCAGAGTCTCGCTGCCATAGTCGGTGTAGCGGTACTCGAGCCGCGCGAAGGACTGCTCGGTGAGCTTGACGTCGGTGCCAGCTCCGGCCGTCCAGCCAATCGCGGTGGCAGTGTCAGAGTCGATTGGCGACTCGGCTTTGATGCGGGTCGCTGCACCACCGGCCGTGCCGTAGACCAGCACGTCGTTGGTGATGGCATAGCCGAGGCGCGCACGCAGCGAACCATCGACACCATATTTGAACTCGTCGTCGCCGTCCTCGACGTCCATGCCGTTATAGCCGACATCGCCCTCGACACCGTAGACAAACGCTTCGGACTGGCCGTTCCAACCAGCGAAAGCACTACCGACGAAGCCATCGGCCCTCTCTTCGACCTCGACGTCGTCAGTTTCGAACTTGCCCTCGAAGCCGTAGCCAAGCGCGATACCCGCATAAGGGCCCGCCCAGGTTGCCACGGGAGCAACCGCCATCGGGGCAGCCGGCGGCTGGGGCGGCTGTTCCATCACGACGTCCGCGGCATAAGCGGAGGTCATTCCGGTGGCGACGAGTGCTCCGGCTGTTGCGCCGAGCATCCAGTTCTTGTTGAGTTTCATTCGTACACTCCTTAACCCGGTAAATCTACGAAGGGGATGATGCCAGGGAGGCCGGCAACATCTCCCTCAAATGCCCCCACACCGGCGGTCCAAAACGAATGTCATGGCCGCACGGTTCCACAGGCCGAAGCAGAACGGGTGAAACGTGGCCGGATGATGACCAAAGATCGAAGTATTCCATATTCGCAATTGCGTCGCGAATGACTGTGACGGAAAGGACACAGTTTTAATCGAACGAAGCAGCACCGGCAAGCGCGTCGTCATTACCGTTGCTCGGAATCCGTGGCCCGAAGCCGGCCGGGAATGCTGTGATTTTACATGGTCCGAGCCTATATATGAGGAAAGGCAAGCGGGAGAATCATGCAATCGACCGGAGTAAACGCACTCGTTACCGGAGGGGCAAAACGAATCGGGCGGGCGATCGTTCGCGATCTCGCTGCCAATGGCTTCGGCGTGGCGATCCATTGCAGCCGCTCACGCAGCGATGCCGAGGAACTCGCCGGAGAGATCACGGCTCGAGGCGGTTCGGCCTGCGTGCTGCAGGCGGATCTCACGGACACGTCGCAGGCCAAGGCCCTGATCGACGAGGCGGTCAGCCGCCTCGGCCGGGTGCAACTGGTGATTAACAACGCTTCCGTGTTCGAGGACGATTCCGTAGAGGCGTTTTCCGAGGAGATATGGGACCGGCATTTCGCCATGCATGTGAAGGCGCCGTCCATCATCACCGGGCGCTTTGCCAATCTGTTAGCGCCGGAGCGCGAAGGGCTGGTCGTTAATATGATCGACCAGCGCGTCTGGCGGCCGACGCCCCGCTTCTTCAGCTACACGCTGTCGAAGTCGGCCTTGTGGACCGCGACACATACGGCTGCGCAGGCGCTGGGGCCGAGAATCCGCGTCAACGCCATCGGTCCGGGCCCGACCCTGCCCAACAAGCGCCAAGATGAAACGGATTTCCGGCGGCAGACCGAAAACCTTCCCTTGCGCCGCGGGCCGGAGCTCTTCGAATTCGGTGCGACGATCCGGTATCTCTGGGAGACGCCTTCAATTACGGGCCAGATGATCGCGCTTGATGGCGGCCAGCATCTTGCGTGGGAGACCCCGGACGTGGTTGGGGTCGCCGAATGAGTGTATCGGCCTCCCCTCCCGAGACCATCCCCCTGTCCGGCACATTGGTAGCATGGGACAGCGCGGGCAGCGAGAAAGCCGCGGCCGGCGCGGAGGTCATCCAGGCTGTGGTCAAACGCCTGCCGAACGCGCCCGGCGTCTATCGTATGATGAACGCCAAGGGTGACGTGCTGTATGTCGGCAAAGCCCGCAGCCTGAAGAAGCGCGTCACCAATTACGCCCAGGGGCGCGGCCACTCAAACCGGATCGAGCGGATGATCCGCGAAACGGCGTCCATGGAGTTCGTCGTCACGCGCACCGAAACCGAGGCGCTGCTGCTCGAAGCGAACCTGATCAAGCATTTGCGCCCGCGCTTCAATGTGCTTCTGCGCGACGACAAATCCTTTCCGTATATCCTCCTGACGGGCGATCATCCCGCTCCGGGCATTTTCAAGCACCGTGGTGCGCGCACGCGGAAAGGCGACTATTTCGGCCCCTTTGCCTCTGCCGGGGCCGTTGGCCGAACCATAAATTCTCTGCAAAGAGCCTTTCTCATCCGTACCTGCACGGACTCCGTGTTCGAGAGCCGCACCAGGCCCTGCCTGCTCTACCAGATCAAGCGCTGCTCCGGCCCATGCACCGGTGAGATTAGCGCCGAGAACTATGCCAAACTCGTCTCTGAAGCGAAGGCGTTTCTTTCGGGGCGTTCGAGCCGGGTGAAGGCGGATATCTCCGACGCGATGCAGGAGGCCTCCGACGCGCTCGATTTCGAACGGGCGGCGGTCTATCGTGACCGTCTCTCTGCGCTCAGTCATGTGCAAAGCCATCAGGGCATCAATCCACAAGGAATCGAGGAGGCCGACGTCTTTGCCATTCACCAGGAAGGCGGGCAGAGCTGCATTCAGGTCTTCTTCTTCCGTACCGGGCAGAACTGGGGCAACCGGGCTTATTTTCCCAAGGCTGATCCCGCGCTTGGTCCCGACGAGGTGCTGGGCTCCTTCCTTGCCCAGTTTTATGATGACAAGCCTTGCCCCAGGATGCTGCTCCTGTCGCATGAGATCGAAGACCAGGAACTGCTGAGCGAAGCCTTGTCGGCGCGGGCGGGCCGCAAGGTCTTCGTCTCCGCCCCTCGACGCGGGGAGAAGAAGAATCTCGCCGAGCATGCGCTTCAGAACGCGCGCGAGGCGCTCGGCCGCCGGCTGGCCGAGACCTCCTCCCAACGGAGACTTCTGGAATCTTTGGCCGAGACTTTCGGCCTGGAGAGCACTCCGCGCCGCATCGAAGTCTACGACAACTCCCACATCATGGGCACGAACGCCGTTGGCGCGATGATCGTGGCGGGCGTGGAAGGGTTTGTGAAAGGCCAATACCGCAAGTTCAACATCCGTTCGACCGAGATCTCGCCGGGGGACGACTTCGGCATGATGCGCGAGGTAATGCGGCGGCGCTTCTCGCGTCTCGTGAAGGAACACGGCCTTCCCGCTAATGGCGCCGACCCGCAGGACGATGCCGAGGCCTTTCCCGCATGGCCGGATGTAATCCTTATCGACGGTGGCCAGGGGCAACTTTCCGCCGTGCGACAAATTCTCGCCGATCTGGGCATTGCGGAGATGGTTACCGCCATCGGAATCGCCAAGGGGCCGGACCGGGAGGCCGGGCGCGAGCGCTTCTTCATGAATGGGCGCCCGTCCTTCAGCCTGCCGGTGCGCGATCCGGTGCTCTATTTCGTCCAGAGGCTGCGCGATGAGGCGCACCGCTTTGCCATCGGCTCTCACAGGGCACGGCGAAAGAAAGAAATGACGCGGAATCCGCTCGATGAGGTCCCGGGGATCGGTCCGGGGCGAAAGCGTGCGCTTCTGCACCACTTCGGAACCGCAAAGGCAGTGAGCCGCGCGGGTGTGGAGGATCTGATGAGCGTCGAGGGCATATCTGAATCGATCGCCCGGCAGGTCTACAGCCATTTTCATGAAAACGGTTAGAGCTGTTAGGGACTTGGTTTCATCACCGTGACACATGCTCGTGCTTGCCACATGCACCCGGTTCTGGTTTGAAAAATTGTTTTGAAAGCAGCAGATACATGCAGCAGCGCGCCTTCAACCTTCCAAACCTCCTGACCTACGCACGTATCGTGGCGGTACCGCTCATCGTGCTTTGTTTCTTCCTGGAAGGACGGCTTCAGTCGAGCGACTTCGCACGCTGGTCCGCGCTCGCCATCTTTCTCGCGGCGAGTATTACGGACTATTTCGACGGATACATTGCCCGCACCTGGCAGCAGACCTCGAATATCGGCAAAATGCTGGATCCCATTGCCGACAAGTTGCTGGTCGCGACATGTCTGCTGCTGCTTGCGGCAGATACGGACCGCACCATTGCCGGCTGGACGCTATGGGCGGCCATCATTATCCTGTGCCGGGAAATCCTGGTGTCGGGCCTGCGCGAGTATCTGGCAGCGTTGAAGGTGAGCGTTCCGGTAACGCAACTCGCCAAATGGAAGACGGCCATCCAAATGCTCGCCATCGGGTTCCTGCTCGCCGGCCCGGCCGGCGACAAGATTGTTCCGTATATTACCGAGGCCGGCATTGCGCTCTTGTGGTTTTCAGCGCTGGTGACCCTTTACACCGGGTACGACTACTTCCGCGCCGGGCTGAAACACATCGTCGAGGACTAGAGGCACAATGAAGCTCGTCTATTTCGCTTGGGTTCGCGAACGAATTGGCAAAGAGGCTGAGACACTCACCCCTCCCGACGAGGTGAAGACCGTGGCTGATCTGCTCGAGTGGCTGAAAGCGCGTGGCGACGGCTATGCGGCTGCACTCGAGGTTCCTGAAATCATCCGCGTGGCCGTGGACCAGCAGCATGTGACCCATGACAGCCGATTGCCTGAGAACGGCGAGATTGCCCTCTTCCCACCCATGACGGGAGGCTGAGCCTTGCCTGAGGCCGTTGAACCGCGCGTGCGTGTCCAGCAGGAAGATTTTGATGTCGCGTCCGAAATCGACCAACTGACCGGCGGGCGCAAGGATATCGGCGCTGTCGTGACCTTTACCGGCCTTTGCCGGGACGAGAACGGGCGACTCGCCGCTCTCGAACTGGAACATTATCCGGCTATGGCCGAAGCCGAGATATGCCGGATTGCGCGGGAGGCTGCGGAGCGCTGGTCGCTCTCCGGCCTCTCGATCATTCATCGTTTCGGCAAGATTCTGCCGGGTGAGAACATCGTCCTTGTGGTCGCGGCCTCGACGCACCGGCGCGCTGCGCTCGACGCGGCCGATTTCCTCATGGACTACTTAAAATCTCGCGCGCCCTTCTGGAAGAAGGAACACCCCGCCGACGGGGCGGCTAGCCAATGGGTCGAAGCGAAACCGGCTGACGAAGACGCTCTCGACCGTTGGCGGTAGAGCCTTTGCCGCTCTTCCAGTCTTAAAACTTCCCGGTCTCGCCGAAGAACGCAAACGTCGCCCTCATATGATCGGCCGCCGCACGAACCGGCGCCGATGCATGCGGCGCGACGAGCATGCCCAGATGGTAGTTGCCCAGTGCCGGTAAGCCGTCTTCGGCCCCAAGCTCAACCAGATCCTCACCGATGAAGGATTTGGGCAGCGGTGCAATAGCCAGCCCGCCCATGATGGCGGCCCGCTGGCCGGCGGTATGTGCACTCATATACGCGACACGATACTCACGCCCGAACTCGCCAAGTGCTTTCACGGCGGCGTTCCGCCAGATGCAGCCTTCCTCCCATAGAGAAACCGGCACGGGCTCGCGCAGATGCGCACAGCCGCCCTTCTTGCCGGCCCAAACGATCGGTTCCGTCAGCAGCACCTCGACGCCCGGCTCTTGCCGCATGGTCTCATCCGAGCAGGTCAGCAACGTGATGTCGAGCTGCCGGTTGGCCATGCGCTTACGCAAGTTCACGCTCTGATCGATCACAACGTCGACAGCGATCGCCGGATGGGATTCGGAAAAACGCCTGAGCACGCTCGGCAGGACGCGCTCGCCAAAGTCGTCCGGCGAACCGAAGCGCACGACACCGCTGATGTCCGGCATGACGAACTTTGAAACCGCCTCCCGATTGAGCGCCAGCATGCGCCGCGCATAGCCAAGCAGCAGATCGCCATCCGCCGTCAGCGAAACCGACCTTGCATCGCGCACGAAAACTGGTCGGCCGAGAATCTCCTCCATTTTCTTGATCTGCATGGAGACTGCAGACGGTGTGCGGAAAACGGCATTGGCGGCCGAGGTGAAGCTGCCGGTCTCTGCGATCGCTACAAAGGTACGCAGCACATCGAGTTCCAGGAGCGGCAGCGGGTGATTGACGGGCGCGTTCATGGCTCAGCTTTCAATTTATCTGAAACAAAACATCATTCCATTTCGTTTGATTGAACATCAAGGGTGAACCATAGTCAAGTCCAACATCGGAGAGCCGGTCGGAAACCAGGAGAGAGACAATGGCTATGTATTCATCTGTATCGGACTATCTGCACCGTGGATTCTTACGCTGGCGGCGTCGGCGCACCAACCGCATCATCCGTAATCTTCCGCTGGAAATTCAAAAGGATATCGGGTGGCCTGACAGCAACAGAGAACAACGTCGCAAGTTGTATCAACCGGAGTCGTTTTGAGAATGGCGAGTGTTATCAACGCACCCTAAATGAAAGCGAAAATTGGAGGTCGAGCCATGAGATACCTGCAGACAATCACTAACTTCCTGCGTGAATTCCGTGAGATCAGTGAGCATGCGCGCACCGGCCGCCGGCCGGCTTCGCGTCAGGCACAGCCCACGGACCTGTCACAGCCGCGCTGAAACGCATTCGGCATGTCGCAATTCCTATCGGCCGCTTCGCATTTTCAGCGGCGGATAGTGACAGCAAATCGCTAGAAGGGGCGGCAACATTTGAGGTCGCCCCTTCTGTTCGTGAGGGGTGACGGCTGCATCCGCACCAGTCGATGGAGGCGATGATGAAATTTCTGCGCCGTTTTTGCAGTACCAGACACCACCGCTCTCGCCAGGCATTCGGCGATCGCGCGCGGCTGGCAAGCACAATGCCGGGCGAGACCGGCGCATTATCCGCGCTGCGCCTGGGTATGCTTGTAAACTGACGGGCGCTCTGTCCCTGAACCATTCCCGCGCGATTTAGAGCGCCTTATCGGCCGTGATGATTTTTCTGTGCGCGCCCTGTTATTTCATTGACAGGAAAGGCTTTACCGGCGCACCATTGCTCTAATTGCGACGCTATGTTTGACCTGCGGAGGAGGCAGGCATGCGGGACAACAAACCGCTTAAGCGTTCACTGGTCTTCTTTCTCGTCCCCGACTTCACGATGGTCGCTTTTGCGACCGCGCTCGAACCGTTGCGGGCGGCCAATCGTCTCGCCGGCTATACCGCCTATGAATGGCGTCTTGCGAGCGTCGACGGCCAATCTGTGCGCAGTTCGAGCGGCGTCGAGATCAGCGTCCAGACCTCGCTTGCCGAGGAACGGCAGAAGATGATGGGTCAGGAACGCCCTACCATGGTCATCGTCTGCAGCGGCCTCGGTATTGAAGACTATGCCGAGAAGTCGGTATTCGCCTGGCTGCGCGAAGAGTATAATCGCGGGGTGGCCCTTGGGGGCCTTTGCACGGGGGCATACGTCCTCGCGGCGGCCGGTCTGCTCGCCAACAAACGCTGTGCGATCCATTGGGAGAACCTGCCGGGTTTCGCGGAACGATTTCCGAAGGCCAATGTCTTCGCCGATCTGTTCGAGACTGATACGAATATCTACACCTGCGCCGGCGGGACCGCAGCCATGGACATGATGTTCCGGCTAATCGGCGAAGATTTCGATGAAAACCTGGTGAACCGCGTCTGCGAACAGATGCTGACCGACCGCGTCCGCAATCCTTCCGATCGGCAGCGGCTGCCGCTCAGGGCGCGTCTCGGCGTTCAGAATTCAAAAGTGCTGACGATCATCGAATTGATGGAAGCCAACTTGTCAGAGCCGCTGTCTCTGGTCGAAATCGCCGGGGCGGTCGGGCTTTCCCGGCGTCAGATCGAGCGTCTCTTCCGCCAGGAGATGGGGCGCTCGCCGGCTCGTTATTATCTCGAGCTGCGGCTGGACCGCGCACGTCATCTGCTCGTGCAGTCCACCATGCCCGTGGTTGAAGTGGCCGTCGCCTGCGGTTTTGTCTCCGCGTCGCATTTTTCGAAATGCTACCGCGAGCTTTACGCCCGCTCGCCACAGCAGGAACGCGCCAACCGCAAACAGCTCGCAGCGGCCTAGCATGACAGTGAGAAACTGGCTGCGAGACAGTCAGCGCTCTTCGCGCGACCTGTAACGCGAGTAAAACCGGGGCAAATGGTTACGGGATGCTAGGCCCGACTGTCGGGTCGTCGCGCCATCTCCAGATGCGATCCTGCCACATCTTCTCACCTATGAGACAATCGGTCGATGCCTGCGCTTGCACATTGATGACCGGCAACTCTCTGGGTGACGGCGTGTACCCTGCGATTTCCATCACGAGCTTGCGGCGGACGGCCTCGGGAAACTGCGACCAGTCGTTCACCGGAATCATGAAGGCTCCCACTCCGCCGATTACGCATTCGGTATAGTACTGGTCTAGATTTTCGACATCGTATGTGGACGTGGCCCCGGCATCGGTCATCAGCGGCAGCCCGTTGATCGTGATACCGGCTTCGATGAGTCTGCCCTGCGCCTCTTCGACGGGCGCGCCCTGGTTGTTCGGACCGTCCCCGGAAATGTCGACAATGCGCCGCTCTCCGCTATAGCTGCTCTCGGCGAAAAGATCCGCCGCGAAGTTCATCGCCCCCGATATCGAGGTGCGCCGGGCGCTGCGTGGGGGATTTATCTCCAGCATATCGGCGACATGCGCCGCGTCCTCCGCCGACGCTATGACGGTCCAGGGCACCACGAGGCGTTGGGAGAAATCGCCTGCCCATTCGAAATACGCGATGGCGATGCGGCCGTGCCGCCCGGCCTCGATCGCTCCGATCACCGAATCATCCGTGAGTGCTGAGGCATAGCCCCGGCGCTGGATCTCCATCTCGCCGGGCGACATGGAGAGCGAGACGTCGACAGCAAGAACCAACTCCACATCGACGTTCTGTTGCGCCTGACCTGCACCCGCCAGGAACAGGAGCGGTATCGCGGTCAGTGCACCTAAAGCCAGCGAGCGCAAATCTCGAGGGTAAGCGAACATACTTAGAAGTTTATGCCAAACCCGCGCAGCGGCAATCCGCCACAGGCAAAAATCGGACCGCTAGCTCATCACTTTTACGCGAGAGGCCGAAAATCGCTCGGAATCCACTCAGCCGTCGGTCCGCAGCGCCTCGTTGGCCGGGTCGTACGGGCTTTCCGCGATGACCGTGGCTCGGTGCAACGTGCCGAGTATTTTGATTTCGACCTCGCTGCCTTCCTGCGCGTGCTCCGGGCGCAGCATGGCGAGCGCCAGGCTTTTTCCGACGCGCCATCCGTATCCGCCGTGCGTCGCACGGCCGACCAGCCTCCCGTCCTTGTAAATCGCCTCCGAGCCGCGGGCATCGGCATCGGTCACGTCGTGGACTTCCAGCGTCACGTAATTCCAGCGAAGTCCCTCCTCGCGCTGACGCACGAGCGCATCACGGCCAAGGAAGTCCTCCTTGTCGAGGCGGATGAAACGGTCCAGCCCGCTCTCCCAGGCCGTGTACTCGATGGAAAGCTCGCGTGGGATCAGCCGGTAGCTCTTCTCGATCGCCATCGCCGTCATCGCGCGGATGCCGAAGGGCTTGATGCCGAACTGCGCGCCCGCCTCCATCAGCATGTCGTAGATCGTGTTCTGCATCGAGATCGGATGATGCAGCTCCCAGCCCAACTCGCCGACGAAATTGACGCGAAGCGCATGCGCCGTTGCATGCCCCAGCGAGATCTTCTTGCCGGAGAGCCATGGGAAGTCGGCATTCGACAGCGAGGTTCGCGTCAGCTTTTTCAGAACATCGCGCGACCGCGGCCCGGCAACGATAAGAACGCCGTACTGCTCCGTAATCGGGCGCAGCACGACCGAGCCGTCGTCCGGCAGGAGCTTGAACAGGACATCGTGATCGTGCGCCTCGAACCCGCCGGCCGAGACGAGATAAAAGCGGTCCGGCGCCCATTCGTAGACTGTAAACTCCGAGCGCACGCCACCGCTCTTCGTCAGAAGGTGGCAAAGCGCCACCCTGCCCCGCTTCTTCGGGACGCGGTTGGCAAAGATGCTGTTTAGCCAGTCGCGCGCGCCCTGCCCCGAAATTTCGATCTTAGCGAAGGGAGACATGTCGAGCAGGCCGACGTTCTCGTGAACGTTCTTCACCTCATCGCCGACATGCTCGAAGTAGTTCGAACGGCGGAAGGACCATTTCTCTACGACCCGCCCGTCTTCCAGGGGAGCTGCGTGATTGTGCTTGGTGATCACGTCCGCGCCGACGCCCAGTTCCTCTTCCGGCACCGCGTAACCTTCCGGCGCAAACCAGTTGGCTCGCTCCCAGCCATAGACGGAGCCGAAAACAGCGCCGAGCTTCTTCTGGCGCTCATAGCTGGGCGTGGTCTTCAGCGGCCGCCCTGCAATCCTTTCCTCGTCCGGATAGTGCAGGGTGAAGACGTTGGCGTAGGCCTCTTCATTCTTCTCGCGCAGGTACCCTTCCGTCGCGTACGGGCCGAAGCGGCGCGGGTCGACACCCATCATGTCGATGGATGGCTCACCCTCCACGATCCACTCGGCGATCTGCCAGCCCGCGCCCCCAGCCGCCGTGACACCGAACGAGTGCCCCTCGTTTAGCCAGAAGTTCTTTAGCCCCGGCGCCGGGCCGACGATGGGCGAGCCGTCCGGCGTATAGGCAATCGCGCCGTTGTAGATTTCCTTGATTCCGGCTTCACCGAAAGCGGGAACGCGCTCGATGGCGGTCTCCACATGTGGCATCAGCCGGTCCAGATCCTCCTGGAACAGCTCGTATTCGCTGTTCTCCGACGGCCCGTCGACATAGCAGCACGGCGCGCCCGCCTCATATAGCCCGAGCAGCAGACCGCCATTCTCCTCACGCATGTACCAGGAGGAATCGCTTTCGCGCAGCACGCCCATTTCCGGCAAGCCCTGCTTCTTGCGCTCGACGATAGCCGGATGCGGTTCGGTAACGATGTATTGGTGCTCGACGGGAATCACGGGAACGTCCAGTCCGACCATCCGGCCGGTTTGACGCGCGAAATTGCCCGTCGCGGAGACCACATGCTCTGTCAGGATATCGCCTTTGTCGGTTCTCACCAGCCACTTTCCGTCGCCCTGCTGCTCGATCGCGGTGACCCTCGTGTTGCGATAGATGGTGGCGCCCTTGTCGCGCGCGCCCTTTGCCATCGCCTGGGTCAAGTCGGCGGGCTGGATATAACCGTCGTCCGGATGCTGAATGGCGCCGATCAGACCGTCCGTCTCGCACAATGGCCAGACTTCCTTTACCTGCTTTGGGGCCAGGAGCTTGTAGGGAACGCCGATGGTCTCGGCGATACCGGCATAGTACAAGTACTCGTCCCAACGGTCCTTGGTCCGCGCCAGACGAATGTTGGAGCACTGGGTGAAACCGACATTCATACCGGTCTCGCGTTCAAGCTCCTGGTAAAACCTCACCGAGTATTTATGGATCTGGCCGACTGAATAGCTCACGTTGAACAACGGCAGCAGACCCGCGGCATGCCAGGTGGAGCCGGATGTCAGCTCCCTGCGCTCCACGAGCACCACATCCGACCAGCCCTTTCTGGCGAGGTGGTAGAGGGTCGAGACGCCGACCACCCCTCCTCCAATGACCACTGCCCGCGCCTCGCTCTTCATGCCAATGCTCCTCACATTCCTGCGGCCGCCGGCCGTTTCCCAGGTTGAGATTATGCATGGCCCGAACGCACCCCCGGCCTGTTTGCGACATAGCCGAATTGTGACGCGACTCCTGTCCACCACTCGCTGGAATTCAGGCCCGGCATCGCCATTTTCGCTCTGAAAAACACGATCAGGTCAGTTGAATTGGCTGCAAAGAGCATTGACCTTTGAGGCCGAAGCCGTGACAAACGGACCTGCGCGGACGTGGCGGAATTGGTAGACGCAAGGGACTTAAAATCCCTCGGGCTTCGCCCGTGCGGGTTCGATCCCCGCCGTCCGCACCACTCTTCAGATGGTATTCCTATCCAATCAGGTTGAATAACAGGAAAATCGCCGCGGAAAGCGCGGCCGCGGCAGGGACTGTCGTAACCCAAGCGGTGACGATGGTCCGCACATGGGCGCGACGCACCAGCCGACGGCGGTGGATTTCCTCGCGTGAGACTTTGCCCGACGGCTCCTCCTCATCTGAGAACAGAACGCCAAAGGCACTGGTCTCTCCGCTTTCGGCACGCTCCTGCTTAACCCGTAGTCCCTTTCGCTCCAGATATGCGCGGCGGCGCTTTGAGCGCGCGGTGTACCATTCGCGGAAGAACCCGACGCCGAAGATGGCACCGACCGCGGTGTGTGTGGAACTGACCGGCAGGCCCAGTGCCGAAGCGATAATAACTGTAATGGCGGCAGCCAGCGCTACGCAGAACGCCCGCATGGGATTGAGCTTTGTAATCTGCTCGCCCACCATGCGGATGAGCTTCGGCCCGAAGAGCACCAGCCCGAGGGAAATGCCGAAAGCACCGATCACCATGACCCAAAGTGGAATGGAAACTTCGGTCGTGATTGCATCGGCCTGTGCGGTGAACACGATCGCCGCCAGCGGTCCCACCGCATTCGCCACATCGTTGGCCCCGTGAGCAAACGACAAAAGTGCCGCCGAAATAACGAGCGGCAGGTTGAACAGCCGGCGCAGCGACTGATTGCGGTTATCCATCCCTTTTGACTGGTGGCGTACGAATGGATGAGAAACGCCCCAGAATACGAAGAAGGCGACCACCCCGAGGATCATGGCCGTCGAGGTATCGATAGGGACAATCTGTTTCAGGCCTTTCGTGGCCAGATAGGCCGTGAAAGCACCGGCCATAATCGCGATCAGAAGCGGCACCCAGCGCCGCGCGGCAGCGATTTTATCGTCCTGGTAAATGACAAACGTTTTCACGAAGCCCAGGAAAAGAGCGGCGACGACTCCGCCCATCACCGGCGAGACAACCCAGCTCGCCGCGATTTGCGCCATGGTGAACCAGTCTACGGCGGCAAATCCGGCGGCCGCAATGCCAGCCCCCATCACGCCGCCTACCACCGAATGCGTTGTCGAAACCGGTGCACCGACCCAAGTGGCAAGGTTGATCCATAAGGCCGAAGAGACGAGCGCCGCCATCATCACCCGTATGAAAATCCCCGGACTTCCTACCGCCTCCGGTGCGATTATGCCCTTCGAGACCGTGTCGACCACGTCACCACCGGCGATCAGCGCGCCCGCACTCTCGAAAATTGCGGCGAGAACCAAGGCTCCGCCCAAGCTGAGTGCCCTCGAGCCGACAGCCGGACTGACATTGTTGGCCACATCGTTTGCGCCGATATTCAGCGCCATGTAGCCACCCAGCGCCGCCGCGGCCACGATCACCAGCGCGCGCGGCTCTCCGGAAACGTAGATCGAGGCGAGAAAGGCGACCAGCGCCAGAAAAAGAAGTCCCAGGCCCGGGGCCACAAGACCGCGCGCGAGCGTGTTTGCCGCTTCCTCGACATAGACCAGCTTGTCCAGATCCTTGTCGAGCGTCTGTTTCTTTAGGTTCGTGGAAGTCTTGCTCATGGAAAGCCTGTCGTTCACTCCCCGGATGGAGCGTCGTCATGCAATGATCGCCTAAGGCGTTCCTTCACGCGGTACAAGGACCGGTGGCCCGAAAGTCGTGAAAAGACGCCACTAAGCGCTTTGTACCGTCGAGTTTTTGGCAAACTCGCTGATGAGTTCGGCCAGATCCGGCTCCTCAACGAGTTGACTGGCCTCTTCCGGAGGATGCCACCGGCGGGTGCGCTTCTTCTTTTCCCGCCACCGCTTTGCTTCACGCTCGACGTACAGCGGAAATACCGCCACTTCACAGCGCCGGCGCAGCCCGGTTCGAGTCTCTTTTCCATAAAAGTAGTGCCCGATGGGGGATAGGTCGGTCCTTCCTTCCACGCCCGCTTCCTCCAGAGCTTCACGCGAAGCCGCCTCGGAGAGTTCCTCGCGGCCCTCCGGCCATCCCTTGGGCAACACCCACCGGCCGGTGCCACGGCTGGTGACCAGCATGATTTCAACACCGTCCTGTCCGCGCCGCCACGGCAACGCCGCAACCTGCACGTGCGGTGGGTTGCCGCCAAAAAGCTGGCGGAGCCGTTCCAGAACATTGATGCGCGCAATGTGGCCCATGATCTCCCTTCGAACAAAAACGAATCGTTGGATGGAACATATGGCGCTTACGCGCATAGGCAAATAATTGGGAAGGAAGAGGCGAGCCGCTGCTCAGCCGTCTGCGTTGTCGGCGATGGGCTTTTGATAGGAAAAGCCCATGTCCCAGGGAAAGTAGATCCAGGTATCCTGCGAGACCTCGGTGATAAACGTATCGACTTGAGGCCGTCCCTGCGGCTTTGCGTAGACTGCGGCGAAATGCGCCTTCGGGATCATGGCACGCACGATCGCCGCCGTTCTGCCGGTATCGGTCAGATCGTCGACAATCAGAACCTCGCGGCCTTCGTCCACCAGGAGGTCCGCCGAGATCTCCTTGAGAACCTCCAGATCCCCTTGCTCGCTGTATTCGTGATAGGAAGCGACGCAGACGGTTTCAATCAGCCTGATCCCGAGCTCACGCGCGACGACCGCTGCCGGAACAAGCCCTCCCCGCGTGATGCAGACGATCGCTTTCCATCGACCGTTGCTGCTGGCCAGGCGCCAGGCGAGCGCCCGCGCATCACGGTGAAACTGGTCCCAGGATACGGGAAAGGCTTTTTCGGGAAGAGACATGATCGCACTCTCCGCTCCGGCGGATTGTTGTTGCTGAGAATGCGGCGGGAATTAGCCGGAAACGAGAGCGAAAAGCAAGAGCGGCGGCCAGCCGATTTCACTTCACCCCTTCCGGTCCTTGATATGAAAGCCGGATTTCCTACCTCGTCCGTAGGCCCTACACGCACCTGGTGCTGGAAGAGTTCGGGGACGCTTCAAAAAATGAGCTGAAGAAACCGCCTCGAATGGCATCTGTTGCCTTGACGGAAAATTCGACACAACCTAATGAACGCTGTCACGGCCTCGTGGCGGAGTGGTTACGCAGAGGACTGCAAATCCTTGCACCCCGGTTCGATTCCGGGCGAGGCCTCCACTTGCCACACCTTGTGGCAATAACCAACTGATCTAGTTAGCTTTTTTCTCGGCGTTTTCGGGCTGGGACGCCACCCCTCCATTTGGGTGTGGCAGTATGTTCCCCATTTCACCCCAATCGATTCGCAAAACGGCTTGCCTGGCGAGCTTCGCCTGTTGCTTTTTGGCGGTGTAGATCTTGGACGTTTTGCCGTCCTTCCAACCGAACAGCCCGTCGAGCATCGAGTCGGTTGCCTCGCTCTCGGCCAGGCTGGTCGCCAGTCCCTTGCGCACGGTGTGGGCGGTGCAGTGAGGAAGGCCCGCCTGGTCGAACCAGTCGGACACCCTGTTGCCCAGGCCCTTGATCGAGAAAGGCTTGCCGTATTCGGTGAGCAGATAGTTCATGCCCTTTGCCGGATGCATCGCAAGGACCGTATCCAGGATCGGATGAATGGCGATCTGAAGCGTTACCGGTCCCCGGTTTCGGTTCTTGAAAAGCCGTAGCTGGAAGATGTCGCCGCGACGATGCTGCGGCCCGATCGTTGCAAGGTCCGAAACACGCAGGCCGGTGTACATCAAAATGACGATCGCGAGTGTCGCCTTTGAGGCGGTGCCGTGGTGCTGGATATATCTTCCAATCTCTTCCGCCGTAATCGTATGATGGCCCTCGGACTTCTTGCGGAAGGGCTGCACCAACCTGGCGCGATTCTCCTTGACGATCTTCTCGCGTTTGCCGTCCCTGCCCGGCCGTGTGGTCTCAAATACCTGCCGCAATACCTTCAGCCGCTCATCCGCCGCGAACGGCGTTGACGCCTTGCGATCGCGAAGGACCTCGATGTTCTTCACGTCGAGCGCCGCCAGGGGCATGTTCGCGTAGAGCCGCTTGCCTCCTGGCTTCAGCGGCTCCAGCAGCATGGCATCGATAATCGCCCGCCGCTTGGCCTGGGTTGTTTTGTCCAGCCGGCGATAAGCATCCGAGGCGAGATAGAGAGAGCAAAGCCAGCGAAAGGTGCCAGGCTGCGGACGGCCGGAAAGATCGTCCTTCGCGCCGTCGTCAGCTTGCCCCTCGCCTTCAGCAATACGGCGCAGTCTCCAGTATTCCCTGGAAAACTCCTCGCTGTCCGGATCGTCCGGGAGACGACCGTAGCGCTTTCCCTCGTAGCGGAAATAGCGGCGAACGCCACCGTGGCGGGAAACGTTCTTCTCTATGTATGGCAGGTCGATCGCGGCCAAATCCTCGTCCAGAAGCTCGGGAGCAGTCACGCCTCGGCCCTCCATTCTTCGAGGTCCTCGGGTTCCGGCTCGTCAACCGGGCGGTCAGTAGGCCATTCGGCAAGCGCGGCGTCAATCTCCGCCACGCGCCATATCTTCGTCCGATTCCAGACGCGAGGCCGGGGCAGCCGTCCTTCCTCGACGAGCTTCAGGATCGTGTTCGGGCTGACACCAAGCGAAAGCGCGACGTCATTAATCCGCATGCCGATTCGCGGCACCGGCCGATCAATGAAGCCGCGAGCCGTCATTCCTTTACCCGCTTGCATGTCGGCCCGTTCGCCAGAGGAAGATCGCTCAAAAAAGCCTCCCCTCGATGCTCTCCCGGGCTGCGCATTCCGGGCAGGTGTGCGTGTAGGGCTGCTCCTCGCCGCTCTCGCGCCGCGCAAGTCGGGGTGCGGACCCGAACAGGTCGGACGTATCGCTTCCGTCCTTCGGCGGCTTGGCTTTGCGGATGATCCAGCCGGCCGTCTTCGCGTCGGCGATCATCACCCGGAAATCCTCGTGGGCGTATGTATTGGGATAGCTCGCTGGGCAGTGGTCGCAGCTGACCTGGCTCTTGCCTTCGTGGTGCTGGATCATGAAACTCCGCTCCTTGTCATCGGTGCGTTTCAGCCGCATGATTGGAAATTGAGGGGAGACGCGGGCAAGCAGTATGGACATTGATCGAGCGCTTAGCGCTGCGAGCAACGCAGTTTGCATCATACTTGGCGTGGCTCTTGGGCTGGCGCTCTCGACCTTCAGTGACGTCTCTGGCTGGCTTGAGAAATGGCAGACTTTGATTGCCGGCGCCCTCGCTCTCCTCGCAGGAACACTGAGCGTGTTGGCCATGAGACGCTCTGATGAGTTGCAGGAGCGGCGACATTCTCAGTTGATCGGTTTCAGCCAAAGAAGTGAGTTTCGCAAATTGGAGCGTGCACTGCGTGATGCCGAGATCACTACCGGCAATTTGCAAAAAGCTGTTCCGGATACCGTCTACGACCTGCGACAGCTTAAATTCGGCGCACCCGTGGATGACGAGCTCGCCATTAATTTGTCTCTTAGTTTGAGCTGCGCCAAGTTCGTACTTGAAAGTGAGCACCTGCAGGATGTGAGAGAGATAATTCCTATTAGTACACTGAAGGCCCAAGACGGTGTTCGGTACATGGCGAAATTGCTGCGGACGCATCCAGAGGTGGCAAAAAGTGCAGCTGATCTCCCAGCCAAAGCCGAAACTACCGCAAAATTTCTCGAATCGTTTCACAAAGAGTGGGGCAAGTTTGCTAGCCTGCTGGACGAGCATGTGCGAGACAAGAACTCTCTTTCCTAGCATCCGTCGTCCCGTCTGACGTTTCTCCACGATTACATTCCCCAGTGATCTTTGTTGGCCATGAAGTCGTCTCGCGCCTGGCCCTCGCGGCGCTTGATGATCGCAACGGCGATGACCATGCAGATGAGGCCGAGAGCGAGGCCGGAAGCGGCGGCAGTGAGAAGCTCCAGCATCAGAACGCCCCCATGATGAAAGCGCATGCGACCGCGACGAACGCGCCGACCGCAGCAAGGGCAGCGAGATCGGTGAGCAGGCCGGTGATGGAAAAGGGCTCGTCGGCCCCGGGTGTCTGCATGAGGGGTTTCATGGGCGCAGCCTCGCTTGTTCCGGATTTGGCGCGTGACACGCGCTGCCGCTGAACGATAAAGCTAAAGAAGATGCGGGCCGGCTGCCGCAAACATCGCGGCTCGCGCAACCCCTCGAACGCAAACGAACACGAGGAGCTGATGCCGTATGAACGGTTGGATGATCGAAAGGCGCGGTGCGGTGGTAGCGATCATGCGCCAAGGCCCCCGCTTCGTTGCGTCGGTCGACGGGGATGCCGTCGGCTTCTACCATGCGCCGGAGGCCGCGCTGCTCGATCTCCTGGGCGGTCATACCGCTTCCCCATCATCCGGCGTCGATACGTCCAAGCTCGATCTGCCAGAGGATCTTTCGGAATGGAAACGGCTCTGCGGCTGAGGCAGCTTCCGACTGGCATCGGACAGGCGGCGCTTCTGAGACATGTCCAGGATCGCCCCGGCGAGTTGGCGGGCATCGGCGTCCGGAAGGCGCAGGCGCAGGACAGTGTCGTCCTCTAACAAGAAGGATAGAGAACGCATGTCGGGGTCATCCGCCGAGATCGAAACACCGCGCCAAGCAGCCCGGCGGCCGAGCCGTCTTGAATGTTCGCTCGCGCTCACGAGTCCTCTCCTTCGTCGTTGACCGACTGGAGCTCGTATCGTCCACGGCGAGACAGCAGGGACCTTGTACCGTCACGCGTCTCTTGCACCGGCGTCACGTAACAAAGACGCAGGCCATGCCGGGCAAGGAGTTCCTTGAGCCCTGCGAGCAAGTCATCTGTCATAATCCCCGTGTTTCCGCAGAGGCGGAGTGTCAGACTTGTTCCGTGGTGGTCGGGCATAGCAGCGCTCCGTTTGCTTGATCCTCCCGAGTAGGCCGCGCCGGATGCGAAACCTGTGACGGCGCGGCCCCTTTAAGGATGCAACGTTAATGTGATTTACTCACATCACAATGTCAAATGAAATGTGAATAACTCACGTCTGCCTGCGCGTGAGCCTTACCGGGATTTCGAATCTCTGGGCTTTGTGCGTGCCTTATGGGTACTCTTGACGAGGATCTTCACAGGTTGTTGCAAATCGGAACGAATTGAAACGCTTGTAAACGATGACTTGGCGGCTTGAATGCCTGAGAACGGAACAATCTCCGGTGGAATTCGAGATTGACATAGAATTCAGGAAATTGTTCCTATTCTGTTCTGGCGGAGTGAAATGGGGTTGAGGAAAAGGTTAAATGCGGGCGAGGCAAATGAGGGCCGAAACGACGGAGCTGCAAGGGGAAACAACTGAAGACGGAAAAGTGGATAGACGAGCGGTGTTTGGTGGCCTGATCGCAGCTGCCGCATTCGGTTCGGGGACGGCGTCGTCTAATCCCTATCGCGATGTGAATGTTGCTGCTGAGGCACTAGCCTCATCAATGCAAGTCGCCCATGGCGGAACATGGGTGGTGCATGTGGATCACGAGGTGGGAGTCGTGGCGGTATTTCGCGACTGCTCGTAGTCTTCGAGAAGCGCCTTAGCGACACTTAACACTCGCGCCTGGACGGCCGGAGGTGCATCGGCCAAACGGGTAAAGACCTCCCGCAGTTCTTCGCTTTGACCCGCAAAGGCATCCTCGGGAGAACCTTCTCCAGTGAGGAGCCAAGCCTCACTTACTTTGAAGGCGCGCGCGTAGTCCTTGGCGGCACGCGTGATGCCGGAATGCCCTCTCTCATGCTGGGAATAGGTGTTGTAGTTCCAGCCAAAACGGAGCGCCGCGTCTTTCGCAGTGGCGAAGTTTCGCATCTTGCGCGCCTCTCTCAGGCGAGCCGCCTGCTTGTCAACTCGGGTTACATCCGTCATGGCGTGACTTATTCACATTTTTGGTGTGAGTTTCTACTTGACAGAATGATGTGACTTTCTCACACTTCTGAACATGCTTGATACGCCTATCGACGTGACAGCATTACGAGCCGACCTTGGATGGACCCAGCAGCAACTGGCGGACCATTGCGACGTCGATCGCTCGACGATCTCCAACTGGGAGGCGAAGCCCCCCACCAGAGGACCGGCCTACATTCTCCTTCGGCGGCTCGCCGATACCTTGAAGGAGCCTGCCGAATGAGCGCCGCCAAACACTCCCCCCAAGACCGCAGATCCGAACGCGCTTTCGCTGTGGCACCTGCCGCGCCTTCCGCCCATGCCTCCCGGGCGGTGGGTGCGGCTTTTTCCTCTCAATCGCTGCGGCTCTCCGACCAGGTGGCGACGCTTCTCGCCGTCGTGGCCGCGCATGATCGCATTTCGCCTGCCGAGTTCATTGCCCGCGCCGTCTGCCGGCGCGCGGAGGAGATCGGTATCGCGTTCCTTACGCGGCAGGGCGATGCCCCTGCTCCCGACATAACTCCCGAGAGCGAAGACCACGGCGGGGGCGGCAATCCGGCCGCTCCCGCAGGCGGCGGTCCGGCCGGCGGGGATGCGGTGCGGGCGCCGCCATGACGTGATGATTTCGTGGGCCGTGTCTCGTGTGTTCATGCCCACACACTGAACCAGCCAATCCCTTCCCGCTACGGGAAACGACGCCGGGTTTTCCCGGCGCGGGAATGATTTTTGCCCGGAAGGGCGGATGCGAGGAAAGCCATGATCCCCAATGCCAATGCCCGCCTATACCGCATCAAGGCCGCGCAACGCGACCTGATCGCGGCCGCCGGCGGCATAGAGCGCGTTGCCGAAATCGTCGGCTACGGCAAATCAACGGTGGGCCGCTGGAACCATGGGGACAGCCCCGACCTGATGCCGCTCGATGCGGTGTGGATGCTGGAGGCGGAGACCTCCTCGCCGCTGGTCACGTCCGCCCTGGCGGAGCTTTCCGGACGGCGGCTCACCGATCTGCAGCGGGAGAACGAGACCGCGGCCGACATCATGCGCGGCTATGCGGATCTGTGCACCAAGGCTGGCGAGCTGATGGCCACCATGGCGAATGCGCTGGCGGACGGCCGTGTAACGCCCGCCGAGGCCACCGCCTACGATCGACGTCTTGCCGAACTTTCCGACCTGATCGCCGCCTGCCGCAAGCAGGCCGCCAGCGTGCGCGGCGAAGGCGGATTCGCGGTGGTGAACGGGGGCGCGGAATGAATGCCGGACGGGCCTATGCCTGCCCGGATGGCGACCGTGTGGCGGCAGTAGTGGGAGGGCTGGTCTGATGGCGGCAAACCCCGTCCCCGTCATGCTCCAGGTGCCGCCGAAGACTTATCAGCGCCTGCACGAGAGTGCGAAGGCGCGAGGCTACAAGCCCACCGCCTATGCGCAGCTTCTCTTTGACGCTGCCTTTGCCGCGCGCGTCGGCCAGGAGCGCGGCACTCCCGCCAGTGACGCCGAACTGGACGAACAGGTGCGGCTCGTCTTCGCCTGCGCCGGCCAGGCCGACACGGCCGCGATCGCCAAGGCGACCGGCGTGGCCGAAGCGCGCGTGGCAAAGATCCTCGACGGCCTGCGCGAACACCGCCGCCTTTCGACAGCCTCACGGAGGGCGCGGAAATGAAGCGGGAGCCGACGCACTCAATGGCAGGGGCGATAGCCGTAGGCACACTGATCGCCGCCTGTGCCCTGATCATGGCGATCATCGCTGGCGCGGGCGGAAGCTGATGGCGGCGCTGACGGTATCCCATCGTCATGCGCTCGAATGGCTTGGAGGGACGTGATGTCCAAGGGGAAAGAGAGAGAGCCGAACATCGAGTACGATCCCTACGCGCCGCGCGGCCCTGCACGGGAACGTGCCGGTGCCAAGCTGGCCTCCGAGAGCGAAGAGGCGAGTGGTCCGCAGGCGGTAGCAGCAGGGCAGCTGCGGGCCTTCATCGAGCGTATCGAACGGGTGCAGGAAGACATCGACGCCCTCTCGGACGACCGCAAGGAAATCTATGCCGAATGCAAGGCCATGGGTTTCGATACCAAGGCCGTTCGCACCCTCGTCAAACTGCGGAAGATGGACGTGGCAGAGCGGCAGGAAGCCGAAGCAATCCTCGACCTTTACAAAGCCGCGTTGGGGATGAGTTAGCGATGAAGTATCAGCTCCTGCCGCCGCTCTCCACGGAAGACTATGCAGCTCTTGAAGCGTCTATTGTCGAACACGGCGTGCTCGTACCGATCGAGTACGATGACGCTGGCAATATCTTGGACGGACATCACCGCGTACAGATCTGCGAGAGCCTCGGCCTCGTCGACTGGCCACGCCTCGTCCGCAAGGGTCTGAGCGATCCGGAGAAGCGGACGATTGCGCGCGAGCTCAACGTGTCCCGCCGGCACCTCACGAGTGCGCAGAAGCGCGACCTCATTGAAGGCCAATTGCGAGACACGCCTTCAATTTCCTCGCGCGCAATCGCGGCTATGCTTGGGGTAGATGACAAGACGGTGGCAACTGTGCGCCGCCGCCTCGAATCAACTGCGGAAATTCCGCAGTTGGAAGAGGTAGAAGGGCGAGACGGAAAGAGTCGCCCTGCCCGCAAGCCGATCAAGACGGCCTTCCTGCCGGATGCCGGCAATCGGCGCGAACTTATGAAGGTCGCGAAGGACCTTCGCGCCCAGGATCAGCAGGCCAAACACTCGGTGCGCCTGGCGCATATGGCCATGATCGCGGAGAAAGGCGCCGCGACAGCGCCCGGCAAGCTCGATCGCGCCTATCCTGTCTATTATGCGGACCCGCCTTGGAAGTTTGGCGTTCGCTCGGAAGTGACGGGCCGCGAGAAAAGCGCGGAGAACCACTATCCGACTATGACGACCGATGACATCGTCGCGCTGCTGACCGATCTGATCGGCGGCGACATTCCTGCTGTCTTCTTCTGCTGGGCGACGAACCCGATGCTGCCGGATGCGCTTCGCGTGATGGAGGCCTGCGGCTTCACCTATGTGCATCACTGGATCTGGGACAAGGAAGTCGCCGGCTCCGGCTATTGGGGCCGTGACCGGCACGAGCTGCTGCTGATCGGCCGGCGCGGCGACATCGCAGCGCCCCTACCCGGCTCACAGCCGGAAACGGTCCATCGCGAGCGCAAGGGCAAGCACTCGGCCAAGCCGGACTTTTTTGCCGAGACGATCGAGCGGCTCTATCCCGACATACCGCGGCTGGAGCTCTTCTGCCGCACGCCTCGGCCGGGGTGGGACGCCTGGGGCTTTGAGGTGGCGGAATGAATTATTCAATTCGCTCAAAGGTACCGCGCATTAGGACAGGTCACCGTCAGTGGCACCTCGCGGTACCGTGCGCCCATAATCTGCGCTCGGACATCAAGCGAAAGCTCGCGATGTCCGGTCCACTTCCCATCACCAATATTGATGATGAACAGGTCGAAATCCAGATGGGGAGGAGGACCGCCACGATCTGTCCAACCGTCAATCACCACCTCCCCCCAAGCCATTTCCGCAGCCAGAGTCTGCCGATCATCAAACGGATGTTCAGTGCGCTTTATGTTCCGCAGCTCCAAATCCGGAGCGTCCTTGAGCGCAATCTTACTAATGCGAACCGGGCATTTATTCCAATTCTCAATGCGCAATCGGTTCGAAAACATTTCTGTCACGGTTTTGTCGCCGGGAATTATCGAAAAGCGGGCCGTGGGATCGGCATCCCCGGCGGCGATCTTCGTCTGAATTCGTTGCTGATGCAGTTGCATCATGAGAACGGCTATTGTGCCTCCGGCGGCAACTGCAGCTACCCACCCGCTCAACGCGCCAACCCATTCTCTCCGACATGTGGCGAGCACTTCATCGCCACTACACCATGGACCTCCAAAACCATAGAAGTTGGCGAGCACGGTGAAGAACAGACTACCAAACAGTCCTGCCGCCACGGCCACGATGACATTGCCCCTACCCATGAGCGGCTACATAGCACGGGTTATTCAACTTTGGCGAGCGCCGTTTGCGCGTGCCCGCACAGGGCAGCGTGGGTCACCGATGGGGGGCAAATTACTTCCGTTTCAAAATGGGAAGAGTTCTGTTGGTGTTGCGTCCAAGAGGAACTCGGGCCAATTCAACTGTTGGCCGCATCGAGGGGGCTCAGAGGGACTGAAAAAGTTTTCTCCCGGCCGGAGGTCGGGGATTTTCGTTGCATATATCAGAGCGTTCGAGAAGTCGCAGCGCCTGAAACTATTTTCGGAGATCGAATCTCCTGCCACTCGAACCACCTTTACGCGGGAGAAGTCGCACCGCCGAAATCGATCGTCTATCGAAACCTCACCTCCACCTATCGTTACGTAACAATATTCAGCGTTTGCTGCACCGCGACCATCCGGCAAAAGGTGCGCGGAGCTGGCATCCCCGTAGAAATACCGAAGCGACCTCACACCGTACACATGATGCCAATTCGATTGGTCATCCGGATACCCAGTTATCTCCTCGTCTTCACAGCTAAAGACAATATCGCGTTCGGCAATACGCCCCTTTTCCTCACCAGCTTTGAGGGCTGCATTGGCACTCGCAAACAGCTTTCCTCCATGCCCAGAGCCGAATTCGCGCTCCAGGTATTCGGCAAGCAAGTTCATCGCTTCGACTGCAAAATTTCCATTTTCCGCTGTTGCCACAAACCGCAGTGTTGCAATCCCAGCTGTGACATGCGCTGGGTTGTACTTCTCTGCGATCAGTTCAGATCCCTTTTGCAGAAGCTGGGCGAGATTGTTTTCCTTCGTTGCCGTGATTTGCTCCGACAGTCGATCAATCTGCTCCCGCTGCAGCCGAGTGGATTCAAGCTGAGTTTCCGCCTGTCGTGCAGCGATGAGGCCACGCCATACAATCGTGGAGAATGTAACAAAGCCGGCCAAGACCAGCATAAGCTTGTAATACGTATCGACGCGTTCGATGATTGTGGTTCCGGGCTTCCCGCCAAAAACGTGGACGAGACCGCCAAACGCAACAAGCAGCGCGACCACGGCCGCCACTACCACAACGGCAAACCAAAATCCCTCCTGTTCGTAAAAGTGTCGAACAGGCTTCTCTTCGCGATCATTTTCCATCCCGATCCCCTTACCCCGAAAATACACGCCTGCAGCTACCTAGTCCATTACCGGTGGCAAGGGGGCGCGTTGTGACCGCAAACAAGCCCGACTTCTCCCCCGCCATGCTTAGCGTCCTCCTGCGCGCCCGCGCTGAGTTCCGCGTGATCGATTCCGGCGAGCCGTGGCGGCGGACAGAAACGGTGAAGGCTTTCAAGGCCGAAACGCGCAGACGTGCCGACGTCACCCATATGGAATTTCATATGGCCTGGATGGGCTGGCTCAACTGCCCCGTGACGCGGGGGCGGCTTTGGGCCGTGCTCGGGCACTGTCCCACCGATTATGGCGTGACGCTTACGCATGGGGGGCAGGATGGCTGAGATCGACCGTACCGCGTTCGCCAGTGCCGTGCGTGAGCAGCTTTCCGCCCGGGGGCTTTCCTTCGGTGATGCCGTCGCGGGTTGGCCGGAGCTGGACAAGGCCATGCTTTCCCGTGCGTGCACGGAGAAACGGCTTTCGGCGGCGAATCTGCTGCTCGTCTGCGCCGTCTTTGAACTCGATCCCTATCGCTTTCTGAAGCGCGACAAAGGCCGTCGCGTACACCTGCGCGATATCGCGAAAAGCCTTTCGGAACAGGCTGTTACACAAGGCGACAAACGTGAAACCCGATCCACTCGGCAGGCTCGGAAAGTGAGGCGCGCATGACGGTACAACAATCTCTCGACACGACGCTCCCCATCATTCGGCAGATACACGAGGCGCGTAGCGATGAAGAGCGCGCGCGCCTCCTGCTCGCGGTCTCGGACGCGGTGCTGATGAAATATCGCCCGGTGTTTGAGCAGGCCTGCGAGCGCACCGGATTTGAGCGCGGGTTGGAATACATCGCTGTGCGGCGCGCCGCCTGGCAAGCCACGCGCGGCCCGGATGGGCTGCACAAGAACCCCCTTTTTGAGGAAACCCGCACGCGCTTCGCGGCCTTCGCAGGAACTGAAGGGGGCAAGGCGTGACGGTGCGGCCTTCCCCTCGGTTGGAAGAGCGCGCGCGGGAGATCGCGGTGCGCATGCTTCCGCAGATCCAGCAGATGGTTCTCCACGAAATGGCCGAGCTGAGCGTACCCAAGGGCGAGGCCGAGATCATGCGCGCCTGCCGCCGTGTGGGGGAAGCGGCAGACCGTCTGGAGCAGGCAAAGTACACGCCGGAGGAAATCCGCGCGCGGCGTGAAGTGGAACGCGCAGCGAAGGCGCTTGGCACGGTTATGGCCAAGCACGGGAGGATGCCGTGACGTCTGGACAGGTCTCCCCTCAGGCGACCGCGCGCGCCACCGAAGCCCAACGCCTCCAGAAGATCCGCGTCCAGTATGCGGCCATAGCGCCTGGCGACTGGTCTCTCGCCGCCGACAGCGACGGGATGTTGCTCGAGGCGCGTGGCGACGCCGGCGAGCTGAACTGCATCGTGCGCTTCTCTGAGGGCGCGACCAGCGAAGAAATGGAGTTCGTGGCCGATGCGCCCCGGCACGTGGATTTCCTGCTCGGCCTTGTGGACCGGGCGATCGCAGCACTGCGCGACGGGGGCGCCCCTGCCCAGGACCGCGGCAAGGCAAAGGACTATGCCGCCGAGGCGGCCATGAAATGCCATGCCCCGGCCTTCAAGGCCTATCTGGAAGCGCGGCACGGGCTGGAGCGCCCGCTCACCGACGAACGCGCGGCCTCGAGGCTGCGCAGCGTGCTCGGTGTGACCTCGCGCAAGGAACTCAATGAAAGCAGCGCTGCGGCGCAGCGCTGGAAACAGCTGCGGGCCGATTTTGAAGCATGGCGGAGGGCGGGATGATGTCAGTCAGCCAAGATATCGGCCTCCATCGCCGCGGCGACGAACGCCTTGCGCGCTGCCTCGGCATCGCACTCGCCGCTCAGGCAGGCGAGGCAGACGCGGCACGCTTCGGTGTATTCCGGCCCTTGCTTCGCGCGCTCGGGCCAATGATCGATCAGGATTTCGGCGGCGCGGACAGCGGAGCCGACCGTGAAGCGGATATGGCCGTATCTGCCGGCGTGGACCGCGAGCGGCTTTTTCCATCCCCTTTTTGCCATGCGCGTAAACGCGCCTGTGACACGGAGGTTGCGGCGGTATGAGCGTGAGCGGAAATATTGAGCTCTTCGGCTTCCTGTTCTCGTTCGCTTACCGTGGGCTGAGGCGACACGCGCGTGTCGGCATTCAGCCCTTCGGTGGCGCGACAGGCCTTCTTGAAAGCGTTGAAAGCCGTCTTTGGCGTGCGCAGCCCGTCCAAACAATCGCGGCAGGCGCGGACGGCGGAGCGGTACTCCGGAATCGTGGTGATGGGCCACGGCCCGAGCAAGCACTCAAGGGCCTGGTACGCCGAAGAAACAGTCCATGTGGATCCTGGGAGCGTGACGCGGACGCTCCGCGGAAATGGCTTGTCATTCATAGGGGTTCTACCCGCTTGGATATTGTTATTCGTTTTTACGGCGCGAGTGCACCGGCGGGCCTTCAATGCGCTCGGGCGCAAACAGTTCCCACGAGAGCGAAGCATTCGTCGGCTGCCCATGTGCCATTCGCCCGGCGAACCCTCCTCCAGCGGGAGGTGGTGGTATGAGCGCATTTCTGCTCGGGACCGGCTTCCGCGCCGACATGGGAACCTGCATTCGTAAGCTCGTGCTTCTGAAGCTGATCGACGCTTGTGAAGATGACGGCAGCCGTATTTTCCCTGCCGTCGCCACCGTGGCGCGCGCGGCGCAGTGCAGCAGCCGCCAGGTGCAGCGGGAGATACGCGCGTTCGTCGATATCGGGCTCTTGAAGATCGTTCGCGAGGGCGGCAAGGGACGCCGCTCGACGAACGAATATGCCCTCGTTCTGGACGTCCTGGCCGCGATTTCGAAAGACGGGTGGGATGCCTATGCGGAGCGCGTGGCCGCTGGCGCTAAGGGTGACACGGTGTCACCCTTAGATGAGGCGCCTAAGGGTGACAGGGGCGACACCGATAGGGTGACAGCTGAGACACCTAAGGGTGACAATGCATGTCATACAACCCCTCCAGACCCCTCCCTTGATCCCTCCATTGAGAGAGATGCGCGCGAGAGCGAGCGGGAAGACAGCCAACCGGAAGACCCGAAAGCCGTGGAGAAATCCTTTTGGCGGCTGGTGAAGGATTGGCCGGGCTTTGCCGGGATGCCGAAAGAACCGGCCAAGGCTGCGTGGTTTGCGCTTTCGGCGGAAGATCGGGCGGAGGCCGAGCGCAAGCTGCCCGAGTGGCTGAAGCTGCTGAAGGCCCAGCGCAAGAGCCACACGCCGGCGCCTTCGACCTACTTCCGGGAGCGGCTCTGGGCTGACGTTCCGGAGCCGGAAGAGGAAAAACCGGCAGCGCTGGAGGCCAAGCCCTTCGGGCCGCTCTGGCAAGTCGCGCGGATGAAGCGGCTCTTGCACGGACCGTCACGGACACCGGGGCCGATGACGGCCTTCCAAAGCCGCATGGTCGAGACCGGGCAGGCAAGCGAGGCCGATATCCGGCGCGAACAGCAGGCGAAATCCGGCTGGCCGGAGATCAACACCATGCATCAGTGGGCGCTCGACAGGAAGGGCGTGCATGTGGCGCCGGAGCTGGAGCGGCTTTGCCAGACGATGGAGGCCGTGCCTGTCGGCTCGGACACCTACGAGGCATGGCGGATGGAGCACGAGCGGCGGGGCTGGCCATGGGTGCCGGATCCCGGCGCCATGCGCGTGGTCTATTTCCCGCGCGGCGGACCGGCGGGACTGGCGGAATTCGAGGAAGCGGTGAAACAGGCCGGAAAGGCCGACAAGCGAGGATGAGGCGAATGATGGCGACGCGCGCAAAGCAGCTGAATGAGGCCGAACCGATCAGCATCGATCGGGCGCTGGAAGCTGGACGGAAGGCGGACGAGAAGCGCAAGATGCACGAACGGTTTCTGAAGGCTGCGGCGGGCGCGGAGTACGATCGCCGGTGGTTCGTTCTCCGCGTTGCTCATCGCCCTGAACGCGAGGTGGTCGCGGAGCTGGACGATTCGGGATTAGAGGCCTGGGCGCCTGTTAAGACCGTATGGCGCACTGTTTTCCACAGCAAGAAGAAGCGGGCCGCCCATCGACCTGTGTTTCGCAGCTATGTGTTCGTGAGAGCGGTGCCGAGCGCGGAAGCGTGGCATGGGTTACTCGGGATCAAAGGGGTTCGCGCCGTCCTCGGCGGCGGGAGCGGCCCCTTCCCAATCAGCGATGAAACGATGAACAAACTCATGGGGTTGGTGAAGGCCGGTGTGTTCGATCAGAAGAAGAACGCGCGGCCTTACAGAATCGGTGAGACCGTCCGGGTCAAGGACGGACCTTTCGCCGATTTCACCGGCGTGTTGGAGGGCTATGCCGCTTCTCGCGGAGTGCGCGTGCTTGCATCGCTGTTCGGGCGCGAGGTTCCGGTGGAACTCACGCTTGCGCAAATCGAGAAATTCGACTAGCCATTTTCACCTAGGACGACCTGGTGATCCTTATCGCACCGTTTGAGGCGCATCACAGGATGATGCACGAGAGGGCAGAAGCCCCACGGCGAGCGTAGGCCAGACCCAGGCGAAGCATTCAGGCAAGAGCCGATCCGCTTCGCCGCGATTGGCGATTATTGTCGAGACACTGAGAGCTTCTTCGTGAACCAGCCGCTTACGCTGGCGATGGACCGCGGCATCGCGGTCCCCGCCGGCTCGATCGTCCGCACCGGATATGTGAAGGTGGAGAACGTTATTCTCGCCTGCCGTGCACGTATGGCCATCGGCGATGTGGATCGGGCCTATCAAAAGCGCCTGCAGCTCGGAAGCAAACAGCCCTGGCCCTGCCCCAACGGATACTGGGAAGGCGATCGGTTCGTTATCAGGGATGGCCGGCACGAGTATGTCGCCACGCTGATGTTGGGCCATTCTCACCTGCTTGTCGCGTGGATTGAGAGCGTTGAAGATATCGGTTGATTATAACCGGCGGGAGTTCGAGTCGCGGCTGGCACGAGACCTCGGGCGCGACCTGCCTTTCGCCGCGGCGCGTGCTCTGACGTGGACGGCGAAGGACGTCGAGAAGAATTCAGAGAAGTGGATCAAGCGCGTCTTCGATCGCCCGAAACGCTGGACGGTCAATGCCGCCTTCGTGAAGCCGGCGAAGAAGCGAGAGCTGGTTGCCGAGGTCTACTTCAAGGATTTCGCACCGAAGGGCACGCCGGCGGGCAAGTATCTTCTAACCAACATCCGAGGCGGACCGAGGCCGCACACTCGTTGGGAGAAGCGGTTGATCCATCAAAGCATCATGGGCGCGAACGAATATGCCATGCCCGGGAAGGCCCTGAAGCTCGACCGCTATGGCAACGTACCGCGCGGCACATATGCCAAGATCATCGCCCAACTGCAGCTGGGGACCAACGGGACGGGAAACGAGAGCAAGCGATCGCGTTCGACGAAAAGGCGGCGCGGGGCGGCTCGCTACTTCGTTTCTTATGGGAAGAACGCCCCCCGCCTTGGAAATGTTCGTCCAACAAGCCTGCCCCGGGGTATCTGGCAGCGCGACCGGAAAGGGAAGATATCACCCGTCTTCGTGTTCGTGCCTCGTGTTCCGAACTATGCCGACGTGTTCGACTGGAAGCGATGGGCGCAGCAGACCACACGAGCGCGGCTGCCAATCAACTTCAGACGATCGGCCGCGATGATCTTGCGCAAGCCGAACCGCTGACTCGGCTAGCCCGTGCTGGCCCAAGAGCGGGGGTGCGCCCCCTCCGCTTCGCGGGTCCTTCCTGCACCACCTCGCCCAGCGAGTAATTCGGACCGCGGGTTGTCGGCAGTCTGAGCGATTTATTGAAGCCTAAAGTCAAAGCCTAAAGATGAGCGGAACGGCTAAAGTCGAGACGATGACGAAGGGCGACTTCGCGGAGCTGATCGGCGTGTCGCCTGGACGTGTGTCGCAGTATATCGGCGAGGGAAAGATCTACGGTGAGGCGCTCGTGGGTAACGGGCGCTCGGCGAAGATCGTGCCGGATGTCGCGCGCGCCCAGCTCAACAAGACGCTGGAGCCTTCGCAGCGCCTTGGCGCCAACGGTGCGGTCCTGCGCAGCGTGAAGACGCGCAGGGAAAGCGAGGCGCTGCCGCTTGCGCCGGCGGCGGCCGAGCCTGTCCACGATGACCTCGCGGCCGAGCGGTTGAAGCAGATGCGCCTCAAGACGGCGCAGGCCGAGCGCGCGGAAGCGCTGGAGGCCGGTCGCTACATGCTGGCCGAAGATGCGCGGCGCGAGATGGGCCGCGCGGTCGGGGAAGCCTTCAAGGTCATGGATCAGGGCCTGCGCGATCTGGCGAACGCGCTCGCTGCCGAATTCGGCATCTCGGAAAGGGACGCGCACCAGGTGCTGCAGAAAGCCTTCCGCGATATCCGGACCAAGGCGGCGCAGAGCTTCCGCGTCCAGGCCGAGGCCGTACAGCCCATGGTGGCCGACGATGGCGGCACGGAGATGAGGGACGCGTCATGACGATGCTCTTCAATCCGCGGCGGCTCGCCTTCGAGGCCCTGGCCGATGCCGCGGAGCCACCGCCGCCCGTCGATTATCTCGACTGGGCCAGGCGCAACATCGTGTTCTCGGAGCGCATCTCCGCGTTTCCAGGCCCCTACAATGAGGCGTTGTTTCCGTTCTTCTCGGAGATCCTGAAAGCCCTTTCGCCCGATGATCCGTGCAGCATCGTCACCTTGCGCAAATCGGCGCAGGTTGGCGGCACGATTCTGGCGAACATCTTCACGCTCGGGACCCTGGATATGGACCCGTGCGATTTCCTCTACGTCCACCCGACCGAGGAGAACGCGGCCCGCTGGTCGAAAACCAAGCTGATGCCGCTCGTGCGCGAAACGGACGCGATCCGCGCGCTCTTCTCCGAATCGAGCCGCGACGGCGGAAACTCAATTCTCTACAAGGAACGGGTCGACGGGCGCGGCGCGATCCAGGCGGCCGGGGCGAACTCGCCGGCAGGGCTGTCCATGATCTCGCCGCGCAAGCAGGTCCAGGACGACTTGGCCAAGTGGTCTATGAACGAGGCGGGTGACCCCGAGACACAGTCCGACAGCCGCTCGAAAGCCTTCTTCAACCGCAAGGCGTTCAAGATCTCGACGGCTCTGATTTCGCCGGGCTGCCGCATCACGACGAATTATCATGCCGGTACGCAGGAGACCTATCATGTCCCCTGCCCGCACTGCCATGAGCTTCAGGAACTGCGCTGGGAGAACATGCGGGATCACATCGATCCCGAGCACCCGGAGAAGGCACACTTCGTCTGCATCCATTGCGGCTGCGAGATCGACGAGCATCACCGCGCCTGGATGGTGGCCCCGGAGAATGGCGCGAAGTGGGTCGCGAAATATCCTGAGCGGGCCCGCTACAACCGTTCGTTCCACATCTGGGTCGCCTATTCTCCGCTTGAGTCGTGGGAGGCGCTGGCGCGCGCGTGGCTGAAGGTCCAGACCGGCGGACCCGACGATAAGGAAAAGGGCGCCGGCGCCGAGCAGGTCTTCTACAACGACTGGCTGGGCCTGCCCTATGAGGCCGACAACAAGGCAATCGGCTGGGAGGACCTGCGCGACCGCGCCGAGGAGACCGGGTTTCAGCGGGGCATCATTCCGGCCGAAGCGCTGGCCTTGTCGATGGGCATCGACGTGCAGGGCGACCGCGTCGAGTGGCAGCTGGTCGGCTATGGTCGCAGGCGCTACCGCGCAGTCATAGACTGCGGCGTGATCGATAACCGCGCCGGCAGCCACATGCCCGGCTACAAGGTCCATTCCGGCCACATCTCCGAGCCGGAAGTCCGCGCCGGACTCGACCGCCTTGTGATGCGCACATGGCCCGACGAATGGGGCAACCGCCGCTCGGCCGACATCGTGGCGGTCGACGGTAATGCATACACCGAAGACGTTTGGGGCTGGGTCCGCAAGCACCCGAAATCGCGCGTCATCATGGTGCGCGGCGACAACAAAGATACCGCGCGCATGCTCAGCCAGGTGCGCGAGTTCGACCGCAAGGGCAAGCCGAAGAAACAGAAGTGGGCCTCGCGCTTCTTCAACTTCAACGCTTCGATCATGAAGATCGGGCTCTACCGCGACATGAAGAAAACCGATCCCGAGCAGACCGGCTACATCCGTTTCGCGATCGGCCTCGGCGATGACTTCTACCAGCAGGTGACGTCCGAGATCCGCGTGGCCGAGCGCACGCGCACCGGCCATTCACGCTATGTGTGGAAGCTCCCCGGCGGCCAGCGCAATGAAGCGCTCGACATGATGAACCAGGCGCATGCCGGCGCCATCCGCCTCGGTGTCACGTACTGGACGGACGAGGAATGGGACATGATCGCCGAGCGCCTGGCGAAGATGGAGAAGCCCGCCCAGGCCGATCTCGAGGACTTGATCACGCCGGTACCGGACGCACCGGCCGCAAAACCTGCGGAGAAGAGCGCGGAGAACGCGCTTGTGGCCGCTGCTCTCGCGCGGGCCGAACGCGCACGCCAACGCAACCGATAGGATGATTATGGCTCTTACACCCGAGCAGCGCGCCAAATTGGAGGCGCAGCTGGAGAAGGCGCGGGACGCCCTCTTCAAACTGGAAACCGGCGCCATGACCGCGAGCGTCACCTATGAGGGCGAGAGCGTTTCGTTTCGTGCGTCGAGCATCGGCTCACTGCGCCAGTTCATCCGCGACCTCGAGGCCAAACTTGGCCAGCGCAAGAGCGCCCGTGCCCGCAGCCGTGGAGTGATCTTCGGATGAACCCCACTGTCACCAGCAACGGGCCGACGCTCTACGGACCTGACAGTCGGCCACTGCCGGCCAATGTTCGCAATGCCGCCAGGCTCCAGGCCGCGCGCAACCGTATGATGGCTTCGACCGCCTATCAGGGGGCAGGCTTCGACAATCCTTCACTGGCGAAGTGGCGGCCGGGATCCTACTCCGGGCAGTCCGCGCTCCGCGGGGACCGTAGTGAGCTTGTCGATCGGCTGAACGATGCGGCTCGGAATGACGGCTGGTCGTCCGCCGGCGTGTCGCGCCTGGTCGACAACATCGTCGGCTCGGGCTGGACGCTCTCGGCCCGGCCGAACTTCCGCTCCCTCAACATGACCTATGATGAGGCGGAAGAGGTTGCCGACCAGATCGAGGCGCTCTGGCGAGATTACACCCAGGACGTCGACAAGTGGTGCGATGCCGAGCGCTCCAAGACTATGGCCGGCGTTCTCGGCCTGGCGGCCCGCCACCGCTTCGGTCCTGACGGCGAGGCGTTCGGGCTGCTCGTCTGGCAGGAAGATGCCCCAAGCTTTCAGACCGCCGTGCAGATCGTCGATCCCGCGCGATGTTCTAATCCGCTCGGCCGCGCCGATGATGTGACCCTGCGCGACGGCGTCGAGATCAACGAATACGGCGCGGCAACGGGGTATTATTTCCGGAAGTACCACCCCGGCGATGTGTTTCTCGGACAGGGGAAAACGTGGCAATGGGATTTCGTGGAGCGCGAGACCGAATGGGGGCGCCCTATCGTGGTCCATGCCTTCGAGCAGAAGCGCGCGGGCATGACGCGCGGCGTCTCCGATTGGGCTCCCGTCATCCGCTCCATCAAGCAGTACACGGATTATGAGGATTTCGAGGTCCAGGCGGCCCTCCTCAATGCCTCCATGGCCGCCTTCATCGAGACGCCGTTCGATCCAGACGAGCTGATGGACTCGCTTGGCGTAGATGGGCAGTCGGGTGTGGCCGGTATGTATGGCGCGATCGCCGAAGCGCAGAAAGCCTATTACGGCGCCGCCCCGATCGATCTGCCGGGTGCGCGCGTCAACACGCTTCAGCCCGGCGAGCAGGCCAAGTTCACGCGGCCGGAGCATCCGAACGCGAACTTCGATGTCTTCGTGAATGCCGCCCTGCGCAAGATCGCCAGCGCTGTCGGGCTCACCTACGAGCAGCTTTCCATGGACTGGTCGAAGGTAAACTATTCCTCCGCCCGGGCAGCGCTTCTAGAGATATGGCGCGGCCTCACAAGCAAGAAAACGAACATCGCCAGCCAGTTCATGGGACCGATCTACCGTGCGTGGCTTGAAGAGGTTTTCGACAGGGGTCTGATCGATCTTCCCGCCGGCGCGGTTCCGTTCGAGGAAAATCCCGCCGCCTGGTGTCATGCGGAATGGATCGGTCCGGGGCGTGGATGGATCGATCCGATGCGCGAAGCACAAGCGGCGGGTGAGCGGTTGGCGTCGAACCTTACGACACTTCAGCAGGAAGCGTCGGAGCAGGGTCGCGATTGGAAGCTCGACGCCATGCAGCGCAAGCGCGAGCGCGATTTCTACCAAAAGCTGGGACTTGATCCGGATGCTGGACGGCCGGAAGCGCGCACACAAAGCACCACGGTCACGCAAACCAAAGATCCAGACGATGAGATCGAGGAAGAGGTTAACGGCGGCGAGGACAAATCCGCCCGCCGTCACCCGCTCGGCATCCCGTCCATTCGCAGGAGAGCGGCATGAGTTACCCCGAAATCGCCGCGCGCATGTTCAACACGCCACTCATGCTGCACGAGGCGAAGGGCGACATCATCGCCCGCGCCTTCGGTCCGCGCGTACTCGGGTTTCCGGAGGCGCAGATTGACGTCCGCGGCGGCGAACGGATGGGGCTTGTTGGCGATGACATGGGGCAGTGGCGCGAGGCAGGCGACCGCTACTACCAGCCCACCCGGTATGGCAATATTGCCATCATCGAAATCGAAGGCTCCCTCATCAACAAGGGCAAGTGGATCGGGAAGTCCTCGGGCCAAACCACCTATGAGGGCATTATCACCCAAGTGAACGCTGTCATTGACGACAGTTCCGTAAGCGGCGTCATTCTCGAAATCGATTCCTTCGGCGGCGAAGTAACAGGGGCATTCGATTGCGCTGAGCGGCTCTTCGAGCTTTCCCAGGCCAAGCCCACCATTGCCGTCCTCACGGACCACGCATGCTCCGCGGGTTACCTTCTTGCTTCCGCGGCACGCCAGATCGTTATTCCGGTCAATGGCTATGCCGGCTCGATCGGCGTGATCTCGCTTCACGTCGACATGAGCAAATGGCTGGCGAAAGAAGGGCTTGCCGTCACCATCCTTAAGGCCGGTGCGCACAAGGCTGATCTGAACCCTTACGAGCCGCTTCCCGAGGATGTGTTGGAGCGCGAACTCGCCGACCTGGAGGCGATCCGGGTCGAGTTCGCCGAGACCGTCGCTCGATATCGCGGCGCGCGGTTGACCAAAGATGCGGCGCTGGCGACGGAAGCAGATGTCTTCCGAGGACAGGCCGCCGTTGACGCCGGCGTTGCCGACGTTGTTGCGCGGCCGAGCCAGGTGCTTGCCGCCTTCCAGGAAGAGCTTGGCCGAAAAGACTGATCCTTCTGACAGGCTCAGGACAACCCAGCAAAAGGAGAGACTGATGTCGACGCTCACTGCAAGTGTGCTCGCCGCCGTGCGCGGGCGCAAAAAGGCCTCGCGCCTCGAGGATGACCGGGACTTGCCGGAGGAAATCGAGGAGGAGGAAAAGGACGCCGAGGGCGAGAAAGACGAAACCACCGCCGAAGAGGAGGATCGCGATCCGGATGCCGAAGCCGATGACGATGAGCCTACGGCGGAGGATGACGGCGTGGATCCCGACGCTGACGATGAGGAGAATCAAAAGCAGGCGGGCAGCGCCCAGGTGCGCCGTGCCGAGCAGACCCGCATCCGGTCTATCCTGATGCATCCCAAGGCTGACGCCAATCCCGGTCTCGCCGCCGAACTGGCCTTCGGCAAACGCTTCTATTCGGCGAAAGAGGCCGGCGCGTTGCTTGTTCACGCAGGCGGTGGCGGTGGTCGGCTTGCCAATCGCATGAAGGACAAGAGTCCGAAGATCGGATCCGGACCTGCGCCGGCGGCAAGCCCGAAGGATCGGCCCTCCCGTATCCAGGCCGCCGCCCAGCAGATGATCGCGGCAAAAAAGAAGCGCTGACGCTCTTCCATACCGGCGCGTCCGCGCGCCGCTTCAAACCTGATTCCTGAAAACCGGAGAACTCCCATGCCACTGGAAACCTTCCAGCCGGGGGACATGAACCTCGGCACCTTCCCCGTCATGACGCGAAAGATCACCGTTGCTTCCGGTGCCGGCGAACTGAAACGCGGCACCGTGCTCGGACGTGTCACCGCCAACGACAAGTTCCTCACCGCAATCGATGGGGCCGGCGACGGCTCGGAAACACCCGAGTGCATCCTGGCGGCCGACATCGACGCGACCGCCGCGGACGTCGACACCCTGGCCTATTATACCGGCGGCTATGATGCGTCGAAGCTGACCTTCGGCGCTGGTATCACGGTTGCGATCGCCGAGACCGCCTTCGCCAAAGCCGGCCGCTCGATCTTCCTCAAGGAACTCGTCTGACATCCGCAATGCGCCGGGCATACCGGCGCGTTGCGCTCAGCCTCGGCCATTCGGCCGGAACTCTGAAACCCGCCTGACAGGAAAGGCATCCCCATGGCACCGACCTATTATACAACCGCCCAGGTGGTGGCCGCGGCCGAGGCGCTCGACCGCTTCACGCCCTGGCTCCGCAACACTTTCTTCCCACGCGTTATCCAATTCGAGACAGAAGAGATTTTATTCGACAAGCTTGGTCGCCGGCGCAAAATCGCGCCCTTCGTCTCCCCTAACGTTCCGGCGCGGGAGCGCAAACAGCGCGGGCGCGAGGTGCGCGTCTACAAGCCGCCATACGTAAAACCGTTGTCGACGCTGAACCCATCAGACGCACAAGCGCGACAGGTGGGCGAGGCTTTTGGTGGTGAGCTCTCCATGCTCGACCGCTACGACATGATGGTCATGCAGGCGCTTGCCGATCACGATGAAGAGATCACCGGCCGCGAAGAACTGATGTGCTCGTCGGGTCTCCAGACCGGCACGATAACCGTACAGGGCGACGGAATTGATGACGTTGTCGACTATCACCGTGATCCCGACCTCACGATAGCGCTCGCCGGTGCAGACCGTTGGGGCGAGGTCGGTGTCGCGCCTTTGGACAACATCCGCGAATGGGCGCGGCTCGTGGCGGCCAAGTCCGGCGGGGTCGTGCGCGATTTTGTGATGGGCTACGGTGCGGCCGACATCTTCACCAAGGATATCGACGTACGCGAGATCCTCGACAACCGGCGCCAACGCGGCGGCGAAATGGAGCTTGGCGGCGTTACGTCTGGCGGCGTGGATGATGTTGCCCGCTATGTCGGCACGATCGACGGCAGCCTGCGCTTTTGGGAATACGCCCAGACCTTCGATGACGACGCCGGCAATACGCAGCATTTCTGGCCGCAGTATGGTGTCGGCGCCGTCGCGCCTCAGATGCTGGGTACGATGGCTTATGGCGCGATCCTCGATGTCAAGGCACTTCGTTCTGAACAGCGCTTCGCCACACAGTGGGAGGAGAGAAATCCTTCCCGTGAGCTTCTGTTGACGCAATCGGCACCGCTGCCGGTGCCTGTCGATCCGAACGCAACGGCGTTTATTTCCGTTCGCTGACCCTCGTTGCGCCGCCTTCAACCCTCCGCCGTCCCTTCGACAGGATCAGGACGGCGGAGGGTTGCGGGAGACGCAACCCAAGGAGAAGATCATGGCGAATACCCAGCGATTCAATGTGTCCGTCAAGGTTGGCGGCAAAAGCTATGCGCCTGGCGAAGATGTGCCGATCGGCGGGAAGAGCGGATTGGCGAAAGGCGAGGTCGAGCGGATCGAGGCTCAGTTTGGCGAATGGAAGGGACGCACGCTTTCGGACGCCGAGAAGATCGCTACTCTGACTAAGGCCAAGCAGGACCTGGAGGAACAGCTCGAGCGGGCCGGGGAAGGTATGGAGTCGCTCCAGCAGAAGCTGGAGCAGGCAGAGAAGGACAAAGGGGCGCTCCAGCAGAAGCTGGGGCAGGCAGAGGAGGACAACGCCGTCCTCGCCGCCCGCGTCGAGGAACTCGACAAGGCAAGCAAGGGCGCCGGCAAGGCGGCCGGGAATGAAGGCGAAGGGTCGAACTGATGGCCGCCAGGAAGTCTGAAGAGACCGTGACGGGTCGGTGGCCCGTTTCCGTCTATGATAAGGATGGCAAGCGTGTCGAGCCCGGCAACGCAGCCACGGTCACCATCTCCAAGGCCGCCGAGTTCGACCGGCGTTTCGGCCGGTTGCCAGAGGAAGAAAAGCAGACCCAGGCAGCGAAAGCCCAAGGGCAGAGCTGATGACCGTTCCGCCGCATCCCGTCTTTGGCCACATGCCGGGCGCGTTTCTCGATGCGCTCGGCGAGGACGGCGCGCGCGTCACGATCGGCGGCGTGGAGCTGCCGGATTCGGTCCGGGTGATTGCGCGCGGGCCGTTCGGCGAGGTCGTCCCGAACGCCGGCTATGGCGAGGGCGGCGTCAACGGCATGACGCCCAAAGCATCCTTCTTCGAGGGTGACGTGCCGGGCCTCAAGGACGGCGACACCATGACGTTCAAGGGCGAGACCTGGAAGATCCGCGAACCGCTGCCGGACGGCCGGGGCATGGTGCGTTGTGAGTTGGAGAAGGCCTGATGCATGAGCGCACGGCCATTCGCAATTCGGCACTCAGTATCCTTGACGATGCCGCCCCGCCTGGATGGACCCTGCGGAAGGGGCGCGGCCGTGCCGTTTCGATCGAGGAATGTCCGGTTCTGGAACTCGCCATACCGAACGAGCCCACCCAGCGCGGCGCGCAACGCAAACGCCGCGAGCCGGTGCTCACGGTGACCACCTACATCGCCGAAGGCGAGGACGGCGATACGGCATCAGACGATGCCGCCGTATGGATCGAGGCGGCACTGGATGCAGACCCGACGCTTGGCGGGGTCTGCCAGGACGCAACCCACGCCAACACTGAAATCGCCCCCTATGCCGGCGGTGAAACGCCCGTCTGGGAGATGACCCTCACCTATAACCTGCGGGTCTCCTGACCCGCATAATCCAGGAGTATAGCCATGAGCACCGTACTTGGCCGCCTTCTCATCCTCCGGCGTCCGACTGAGCAGCCTGCACCGGACGATTGGGAGAATGTCTGCGGGATCAACACAACCAATTTCCGCATTCTCAATGACATCGTCGAGACCAAGAAGGCCAACTGCACCGATCGGGCGCAGCCTCCTATTCGCGTTCGAAAGTATGGTGGCCAGGACTTCTCGTTCTCCGGGTCGGGTGTCTTCGAAGACGAACCTGCAGGAAAGCTCCTCGCCGACGCCGCCAAGAGCCAGACCGTTCTCAGCGGATGGTGCGTTCATGTTCCTGGCTACGGCGACTTCGTGGGGGATTGGGTTCTCGCCAACTTCGATTTTTCCGGCGATCTCGATAACGACATGAACTTCTCGAGCGAGGTCCAGGCCGCCGGCGAAATCACCTACACGGCCCTGTAGAGCCATGGCCGCACCGAACCCCTGGCGCGGGGAGCGCCTTCTGAAACTGCCGCGTGGAAAGGACATCAAGCTTTCCGCCTCGCTCGACGACATCGCTCGGCTCATGGCGGCGACGAAGACCGAAACGCTGGAGGGGCTCCAGGACGTGCTCTTTGCTCGCAATCCGGAGACACTAAAGGGCGCGCTGGATATCCTGATCGGCGAAGAAAAGACGGGCGCGGTCTGGCCACGGGTGAACGGCGCGTCCGGCCTCACGGCCGTCTATATCGCCGTTTCGGGCGTCGTATCCGGTCTTACGCCGGCGGAGGAAGAAGAAGCAAAAAAAGCCGAGGCCGCCCGCGAAAGAAGCATGCAGGCGCTGGCGCTCAACCTGCTGGTGAACGCGAGCGGCCGTTCGAGCGCCTCCCCTTCGGAGAGTGGATGAGCTTTGCCGGGGGGATCCTCCGTTGGAGCGAAGAGCAATTCTGGTCGGCAAGTTTCCCCTATTTCCGTGCAGCGATTGAAGGGCACGCCATCGCAAATGGCACGCGGAAGCTCCACGGCAAAGCCCCGACACGAGACCAATATGAGGCCGCCAAGGCTGCGCTCGCCGAGCGCGACCGAAAGAGAGCAGGCCGTGAGAAGCGCTATGCTTAAAACTGTAGACCCCTACCGGCCGGCGCGCCGAGCGCCCGGGGCAGACCCTCTGCGGTACCGAGTAAAATTCATGTCAGTTCGGCCAAACACTCGCGGCATTACATTTGACGCTGTGAGCGGTAGATTTAGTCGTTGCCGCCGATCCGTACTTCGTCTGATTGGGTCCGAGGTCGCGGATCAGTGCCTTGCCGATGTCCACTGCCTTTCTTTCCTCATCAAAGAAAACGCAGTCGATAAATACGCTTCGCGCGAATCTCGTGCCCGCATTTGTGACCTTTAGCATGACCTCTGGGGTCTGATGCTCGACAGAGATGCTATCAATCTCGACCTTCACGTCACTTGTGGCGATCATGGTCGCCAAGATCAGTTCCATCATTTCGCACTCCCCTCGCCATGGTTGCCGAGAGGAAATCAGGTTTGAACTATAGAGTCTAGCTGACCGGCTGGGCGACTGGAGCTATGATGCCCAGAGACGATCTTCGATACAGGTTTGGTGCCGATGTAAGCGGCATCGAAGCCGCATGGGGCCAGATAAAGCGTGGCGCGCGCTCTGCGGGCGCGTCAATGAGTGCAGCGCTGGGTAGCGTACGCACCGATGTCAATTCTCTGATCGCGCCGCTTAGGACTGTCCAGGGGGCGTTGGGCACGATCGGGGTCGGCATTGGGCTGTCCCGGATCCGGCAGATGGTCACGGAAGTCGGGCAGATCGGGAACGTGGCAGACAAGGTGAGTCTGACCACCCACGCCTTGCAGGAACTCCGTTTCGCGTCCGAGGAGGTCGGCGTGTCCGCGGGCACGATGGACACCGCGATGCAGCGCTTTGCCAGGCGGATTGCGGAAGTAGCCGCCGGCGCCAATAACGATCTTGCCCAGGTGCTCAAGGCGAACAACGTTCAACTTCGCGACCAGGAGGGGAACTTGCGGCGGCAGGAAGATCTGCTTGCCGACTACGCCGACCTGATCAAAAACGCGCGGAACGAACAGGATCGCCTGCGCCTCGCATTCATCGCCTTCGATTCCGAAGGTGCGGCGATGGTCAATGCACTGAAGGAAGGCGCCGATGGTCTGGAGCGCAGCCGCCAGGAAGCGCGAGACTTGGGTATCGTCATCGAGAAAGACATTATCGATCGTGCCGACGAGCTGGACCGGAAATGGTCGGAGACGTGGCAGCAGTTCAGGGTGCGGGGCGTTGCTGCCCTCGTAGCGCTCTCGGAAGGGGCGCGAGAGTTCAAGAGCGAGATGGACGGGCTAGCAGATGCGGCGGCCGATCTCTGGAACGATCCTTCGTTTCGCAACCTGTCTCGATACTGGTTCGGTGAGCAAGCCACGAACATGTTGTTTGGCAAGGATGCAGATGCCCGCATTCGCGATGCCTTTTCTGGCGAAGAGCAACAAGCGGATGAGCGGCTCGCCGAGGCGCTTCGAAAGCGATATGGTGACTCCACTCGTGAGGCAACCGATATCGGCACAATCATCCCTGACAAGGAAACGGGCCGCGGGGGCGGCAGCCGGAGCCGCGCGATCTCGGAACTGGAGAAGCAGCAAAGGGCGATCGACAATGTCATCAAGGCCCTGGAGCACGAGTTCTCGCTGATCGGCAAGTCCGAGACGCAAAAGCGTATCATGAACGAGCTGCGCAAGGCCGGCGCGGACGCGACAACGGAAGAAGGTCGCAGGATTGCGGAACTCGTAGAGCAAATCGAAACACAGAACGCGGCCATCGAGCGCGAGAAGGAATTGCTCGAGGGGCGGCAGGAGGCCTATTCCAATCTGTTCGAGCTTGGCGGCGATGCGATCCAGGACCTCATCGACAAGTCGGAGGACGGTGAAGAGGCGCTCAAGCGTTTGGGCGTGCAACTTGCCGTGGCTGCGGCACAGGCTGCACTGCTAGGTTCCGGACCCCTCGCCGGCCTTCTCGGAGGCGGCGGTCTCTTCAGCGGCGGAGGGTTCTCGTCGTCGGGCCTTTCTTCACTCCCCTCCGGCGCTATCGGATTGTTCGACCGCGGCGGCTATACCGGCGACGGCAGCAGGAGCGATGTCGCCGGCCTGGTGCACCGCAAGGAATATGTCGTCGACGCCGACGCGACGGCGAAATACCGGCCCATCCTCGACGCCATGAACGCCGGCCGGAACATCGGCATGTTCAACATGAGGCCGATGATGGAGGCCGGGAGCGCCGGAGGTGGCGGCGAAATCACACTTCGCGTCATCGGCCAGGAAGGTCCCATGTTCCGCCCGACGATCCGGGCCGAAAGCGAGGACGTTGCCGTGCGCGTGAGCGGACAGGCGCTAAGTGAATACGACGGGGCGCTGCCCGATCGCGTGCAGCAGATCAACCGGCGGCCGAGGATGCGCTGATGGCACTGACGTTTCCGCTCGCGACGGACGTCTTCCAGGACGTCATCAATGTTGCCGCAGCGCCGTTCAGGCTGCGCGAGAACCAGGAGTATTCCGGCCTCGGCTCCGGCCAGGTGTACGGTGCGGAACTATCCGCGCCATTATGGACGACGGATGTCCGGCTCTTTTCCGCCTTTGCGGACGACGCGGTAGAGATCCAGGCGCTGATCGAGAGCCTCAACGGGGTGCTAAAGACCTTCTACTTCTACGATCCGCGGACGTCGCATCCGAAGGCGGACCCGGACGGGTCCATACTCGGGGCGGCGACACCCATCATTTCCAGCGTTCATCCCAGCAATCATGCCATGCGCCTTTCGGGCCTGCCGGTTGGCTACACACTCACGCGCGGTGACATGTTGGCATTCAACTACGCGGATCCGGCGCGCCGGGCGCTGCATCAGCTGAACGAGACCGTAACGGCGAGCAGCTCGGGTGTGACGCCGCTTTTCGATGTGCGGCCGCATTTCCGCCCGGGCGTCGAGGCAGGCCTCGATGTGATGCTCATCAAGCCGGCCGCGAAGATGCTGATCGTGCCGGGCACCCTTCAGATCGGCGTGACCGACGATTTCGGCACGACGGCGATTAGCTTCACTGCATTGCAATCGATCAGGGCGAACTGATGCGCGACTCCGATCCGGCCTTTGTCGCGGCGCTTCAGAGAGCGCGCGAGGAAGGCATCCTGCCGCCGAAATTCCTCTGGGCGCGCGTAAAGGACCGCGTCACCGGCGCTGTCGTGGAGCGAGGATTCTGGTCCGGCGACGATACGGTGATGCTTGAGGTGATCAGCGGGCAGACGGGGATGCCCGAGATGCGCACATATGTCGGCGGCGCCGACCTGCAGGTGGGTTCCATCCCGCGTGTTTCCAACCTGACGATCCAGACGATCGATGTCTCGCTCAGCGCGATTCTTCCGGAAGTGCAGGAGATGGTGCGCGGCTACAATGCGCGGCTTGCGCCGGTCGAGATTCACACCGGTCTGCTCCATCCGGACACGCGCATGGCTGTGTCGCCGCCGGAGATCGAGTTTCTCGGCCAGATCGATGAAGCCCCGATCGAGACCGCTGCAACCGGCGGGGAAAGCCGGGTGCGGTTTTCCGTCCGATCCGACGGCATCCTGATGCTGACGCGCAAGAACCCGCGCAAGCGCAGCTACGAGGGGCAGAAGCGGCGTCAGAATGATCAGCTAGGCCGCTACTCAAACGTGGTGCGCACCTGGCAGATTCCGTGGGGGATGGAGATACAGAATGACAAACCTCCAACGTCCTCCTCCGAACTGGCAGCGCGCTTCAGGGACATGTTCAGGATTGGAAAATGATCGCGATGCAGCGGGTTCCCGGTTGGCGATTACGGTTCGATGCCGTTATCGATGAGATCAAATACAGCTCCTTCGCATGGGGAGAGCGCGATTGCGGGCCCTGGCTGGTTGGCCGCGTGGTCGAGGCCGTCACAGGCGAGGATCTCGCAGCGCCCTACCGCGGCCGATATCGCACATATCGCGGAGCAGTGCGTGTAATGCGCGAACAAGGTTATCACAATCTGGGCGATCTGGTCGCCTCAATGCTCCCCGAGATTCATCCTTCCCAGGCGAAGATCGCCGACATCGCCGCGTTTGCCGATGACACCGAGCTTGGCTTTTCGCTCGGTCCGGTCAACGGTGATCGAGTGTTCGTGATGCAGAAAGATCACCTCGGAACCATGGGCCTGCTCAAGGCGAAACGGGCTTTCAAGGTCGGATAGTCATATGCTCCGCATTGTCCTTCTAGCGCTGGCGCTTTTGCTGGCGACGACAGCGCACGCCCATGCGGGCTTCGTCGCTGCCGCCGTCGGCGCCATTGCGTCCGCGATCTCCGGCGCGATCGGCGCGGCCGGGCTCGGCGCGCTGCTTCTCAAGACCGCTCTCACGGTGGCGTTCAACGTTGGCGTCAGCCTCCTCGAAAGAGCCTTACTGAAGAAGGACGAGCCCGTTCCGTCGGGCGTGCAGCTGGATGTCGAGGTCGGAGACGATGCCCCGATCGGCTTCATCGTGGGCGATTACGCCACGGCGGGCACGCGCAGATATATCGGCGTGTGGGGTCGCGCGGGGAAGACACCTAACGCCTTTCTGACCGACGTCATCCAGATCGGCGACATGCCGGCACCGGGACGCCCGGAGTTGTGGGTAAACGGTGAACTCTGCACGATCGACTGGGATGACGACAGCTACCAGCAAGGACATCCCGTGCTCGAGTATCGCACGGAGTCCGGCAAAAACCATCTGTGGGTGCAGTACCTCGACGGCACTCAGGACGCGGCGGACGCTTTCCTTCTGGAGAAATTCGGCAACGATCCCGACCGGCCGTGGAAGAGTGACATGATCGGGCGCGGCTGCCCGATCCTCATCATCACCGCGCAGTTCAATCGCGATCTCTTCCCTGGCCAGGTGCAGTGGATCGGCATGCCACCGCCTGTCGCGTTCTACGACGTGCGCAAAGATTCGTCCGCTGGCGGGGATGGCCCGCACCGCTGGCACGATCCGTCGACATGGGAGCCGACGCGCAACCCCGCCATCATCATCTACAACATCATCCGCGGCATCTATTATGGCATCCCGGGCGCGGGCGAATGGATGTTCGGAGGGCAGAACCTGCCTGCCTTTCGCCTGCCGGCGGCAAACTGGATGGCGGCAGCCAATGAATGCGACGTTCTGGTCAACCGCGAGGACGGCACCCAAGAGCCGCAGTTCCGGGTGGGTTATGAGATTCGCGGCACACTAGAGCCGCTGTCAGTGATTGAGGAGATGGAAAAGGCCTGCTCCGGCCGTGTGGTCGAGATGGGCGGCATTTTCAAGATGCAGGTCGGTGCCCCGGGCACGGCGGTCTATTCCTTCACCGATGACGATATCGTCGTCACCCAGGGTCAGAGCCTGAGGCCGTGGCCCTCGCTCGAGGAGACGTACAACGCGGTAGAGGCGACCTATCCCGAGCCTGCCGAGGCCTGGGGCACGAAGGACGCGCCGGCGCGCTATTCGTCCGAGCTGGAGGCGGAAGACGGGGACCGGCGCCTGGCCACGGGCGTGAACTTCGCAGCGGCTCCCTATGCAGTCCAGGTACAGCGGCTCTTGAAGCCGATGATCGAGGAGGAACGGCGCTTCCGTATCCACTCGTTCTATTTGCCCCCGGAAGCGTGGCTGCTTGAGCCGAACGACGTCGTCTCCTGGACCTCGCCGCGCAATGGATACGTCAACAAGAAATTCCGCGTCGACCGGATCGTAGGCGAGCCAGGCATGAACCAGCTCGTCCTCCTGAAGGAATGGGACCCCTCGGACTACGACTGGAACCCTGCGACAGACGAGCAGCCGACCGGGGTAAGCGGTGTGATCGGACCGGTGCGGCCGCCGGCTCAGTTGATGAGCGGGTGGCAGGTCGGACCGGCGACAATCTATGATGCGGAAGGCAAAGCGCGCCGCCCTACGATCGAGGTCTTCTTCGACGGGGATCTGGACGACGTGCGCGCCGTGCGCGTGCAGGTGCGTCTGAAGGCTTCCCAGGTAGACGTTTTTGACGGCGAGCAGCCTTATGGCGACCCGGATCCCGACAATCCGATCAGGTCCGTCCTTCTCAACGGCACGTTCCTTCCTGATACTCAATATGAGGCGCGCGGGATCTATGTGCCTTACAGCGGGCGCCGCGAGAAGTGGTCCGCATGGCTCTCCGTCCTCACGGACAACGTCAAGCTCGGTCCCGACGACGTCGATTACGGTGATATTGAAGAGGCGGTCGAAGATCTCACACGATGGGCAAACTGGAACACGCGTGAGGAGCTGGAAGAGGCGCTTGCCAACGCCGCGCTCGACATCGAGGATGAAGAAACCGGTTTTGAGGACAAGCAGGAACTTCGCCGTGAGGTGGCTTCGACCACTGGCCGGCTGAGGGCTGAAGTAACTGAAGACATAACAGTGCTGACCGGCGAGCAAAAGGCGCTCGCGCAGCAGCTTACGCAAGTCAAAGTGACGCTGGAAAAGGATGTCGCCAGCGCTGTCGAGCTGCTCCAGACCGAGATCAGCCAAGTTGGCGATGTGGTGACCGCGAATGCACAATCCATCCAGCAGCTCAGGACGCAAGTAGATAACGTCGAGTCGAGCATCACTGTGCGCGGACAGGTCGAGTCATCACCTGGTGGAGGGTGGGCGCGGTATGGCGTCGATGTTCGCGTAGGGAGCGGCAATGACTGGTCTCAAGGCGCTTTCTACATCGATGTGAACGGCAACCAGAGTCGCACCGTCTTCATCTCCGATCAGTTCGTAATCACCGATGGGACCAATATCAGGCAAGCATTCGTGTTTCAAAACGGCGTCGCCACCTTGAACGTCGTTAATGTCGGTACGGTCACCGCCGGCCTGGTGCGCGGCTCGAGCAACAAGATGCGCATCGAACTCGACAATGACAGAATACTGGTCTCCGACTGATGGCCAATCGCGTTGTTTTGGGGGCATTCGACGGCACCTATGTCCTGCGCTGCTCCCGCCCGGGTTACAATGTCCTGAGCACGGGCCTCCCCGTCGAGCGCCTCTCCTTCGACAGTCGATGGGATGAGGTCGGAAACATCATGCTCACAGGGTCCATCACGCGCGCATCAGGGGCCAGTCCGACGCGGGTCAACTTCGGTGAGACGCTGTCGCAGGCTCCTGTCGTGTTCGTGTTCAGGTCTACGGATACGCCAAACAGGTGGCAGCCTGTCCAGGCGGGCTTTGTCCGACCCGGTGTGACGTCGCCTGTGTACCTGAGACCCGACCACTTTCTACTCTATCACGAGGACACTCTCACGAGGACGTTCGTCTACGCAGTGTGCAGGAACCCCTATGGCTAATCGCGTGGTGTTCGGTGCCCGCGGGGGCAGCCAGTACGGGGTCTACATCTCCAAACCTGGCTTCAATGTGCTGACGGCGGGGATCAACAATCTGCTGTTCCACCCCGACCAGGATTCCTTGCAGTTTGTTGTGACCGGGTCTGTCAACATCACGAACGGGAACCCGGTCACGATATCCATACCCAACCTCGGCTATCGACCGATGATCTTCCTCGCTCCCAACACAACGTATGGAAACTTCCCAGGCGGCAACGCGACCGACTGGAGTCCGAAGATCACCTACAACTCCAACACCAGTGTCACCATAGACGTCAACAATCCCAGTACCTTTGATGATCCAAGTGCCGAGGTCGTCTATGTTGTAGTCAGGAAGCGCGCAGATGGTTGACCGAGTTCTACTCGACGCACAGGGACTGCGGGTCTCGATGCCCGGCGTAAACGTGAGGACGGCGACCGACGCTCAGGTCACGTTCGACTCCGCCTACTCGATGATCGTTCCAGTCCTGAAGGGGAACTTCCTCTCAGAACCGCGGCCCGGCACGGGACAGCCTCCGGAGCCCATCACAGTTAACTTCGGGAGGACATTCTCAAAAGTACCGTTGTGCTGCTTCTATGTCGATCTGGAAAAGAACACCGAAGTCAGAGGCAACCAGCACATCGGCTCACATCGGCGCTCCTTCAACATCAATGGTACGCTCTGGTCCTACTACGGGCGCGTCTTAAACGACCGCCTTGTGTTCACAAACAACATCGTCGGTCCCGAATCCTGGGAACTGAGAGTTCGCTACTTCATATGGAACTTTGACCTATGATTATCGAGTACGACAAGAAGGGCCGCATCTTCCACATCATGAGAGATCCGGTCCCCCCTGGCGTTGTCCAAGCCATGGAAGAGAACGGCGCCACCTTCCTCAACCTGCCTCCGATCCCTCTACCGGAGGAGCACGCCATCGACCCCGACACAGGGGAGGAGCTGTTCGAGGAGATCGTCGACGAGGAGACCGGCGAAAAGCATTACGAGCCGCTCATGGAGTCGCCAGGAATGACGTATACCGAGTGCGAGCTGAGCACGCACTACGTTGTGGATGGGGAACTGGCGGAGCGCCCTTCACCGTCTGTCGACTTCGAACAAGATGAGAGCGAAATCAGGATCAGCGGCGTCCCGGCCGGTTCTGCTGTCGCCATCGTGCTCGAGGCAGATAGCGAGCTGCAAGATACCCAGACATTCGAGGCAGACGGGGAGCTCATCACGATCGAGATCGATGAGCCTGGTAAACTTCGGATCGTCATTCGTCCGCCTTGGCCGCTGCAGGAGGTGCGCCGTGAGATTGAAGCTTGATCGGGTGCAGACGCTGCGCGGCAAAGCTGAGCAGGAGATCGATCGACACTTCGGCGGGAAGATCGATCATGTCATCGGTCCCTTGGGAGCACTCCATGCCTTGAAGAGATCCTCCGCTCTGAGCGGCAACGGCGGCTTGGTCGAGAGCGATGACGATCGCCAGGCGATCCTCAGCCGAGCCGCCGAGCAGGACAAGGAGCTGGCCCGGCTCGATCGGGAGCGCCGGGCCGCAAAACAGAAGGTTCGTGCCGCCGGCAGCGTGGCCGAAATCAAAGCCGTTCTGGCAAGCCTGAACTAAGCCCAACCACACAGGAAATCTCATGTCTGACACACCGAAGAAGGTGTCGGTCAGCCCGGCGTCTATTGCCTCGGGGCTGTCGATCGTCCGCTCCATGATGGAGCAGAGCTATCGCGAACTGACCAACCAGCTCGTCCTCCAGATCGAGGATAATCTGAAACTCCAGACGGAGCTCAGCGAGGCACGCAAGGAGATCGCCAGGCTGAAAGGCGAAGAGCCGCCCCAGCCAAAAGGCAAGCGGATCGTGCGCGCCAGCGAGAGAACGAAGGATAGCAACGATGGCGAATGAACCGGGGCCCACCGGCTATCACACTGGAACGGCTACCATCGCCCAAGGCGACACCCTCGTGACCTTCCAGGATGCGGGCAACCTGTTCGATGTAGTGAAAGCCGGCGACAATTTCGGAGCGCATGTTGGCCAGCCGACGCGCATTGCGTCGCTCGATATGGCAAACTCGCAAGCCACCCTGGCCTATCCGTGGTCCGGACCATCGCAGACCGCGGCGCCTTATGAGATCGCCTTTAGCCCGTACATCATCACATACCGGCAGGCGGTGCGGACAATCCTCGGGATCCTGCAAAGCGGGAATGTCTCGGCGCTGGCAGGTCTGGCGGGTGAAGAGAACACGTTCCCGTACTTCACGGGTCCGGGGACGATGGGGCGCACCGGACTCTCTCCCCTCTCGCGGACCATACTAGGGCGCAGTGCCGCGGCCGATATGCGCGGTGATCTAGACGTCGCGCAGCAGCAGGACGATCCATACGATGCGACTGCTGGACGTGGTCTCATCACAGGAGCATTTGGTTGGGGTAGCGATGACAATGACACACGTGACCCCGATTTCAACGATGCCCTCAATATGACACAGATAAGGGGCGGCGATGGTTCTACCGTCAATACCCCTTTCAGTTGGGCGATCCTACTCAATCTGGCTCGCGTGGCAGGTCGTAACGCTCAACTCGTCTTCTCGACAGTTAATCAGGATCCTCCGCGCCTTGCCCTGCGGGCCAACAGTGACACCAGCGGGAACCTGACCAACTGGTTCGATCTCTATCACACCGGGAATGCTGTCGGGTCAGTGTCGCGATCGAATGGGATTCCGACAGGGGCACTCTTTGAGAGTGGTAGCGGCAATAGCGGGTGGTATGTCCGATACGCTGATGGCACGCAGATATGTGGTGGTCAGATCAGCACAAACGCTCCTACAAGTGGCTCAAGCTCCACCCTTCCCTCACAGGCGTGGCCCGCGAACTTTGCAACTGGCCCGTACATGACCGCCACGATTGTTGCGTCGGGTACGGATGTTGCGCTGAGAGTGAACCCGAAAATAGCGTCCGCAGGTCCAAGTTCGCACCAGGTCAGGGCGGACACCTCCACGGATGGGAACGGAGGCACCTACTCTATCAGCGTCGGTGACAGCGTTCGATATGCTTACACTGCGATCGGGAGATGGTACTGATGAACATCACGCTAGTTCCGCAGCGGAACGACAACCCCTTGGTCGTGTCGCGACAAGGGGATGTCCTCACTATCAACGGTGAGGAATTCGACTTTTCGTCCGTTCCGGATGGTGCAACAGTCCCGGAAGATGCGATCCCTTGTGAGTGTATCCTCGGACCGGTGCATCGGGTCGACGGCAATCTGCACCTGACGCTGATCTTGCCTCGTGGACCGCGCCCGGAACCATGGCAGACTGATCCTGAACCGATCATTGATCCTCCCGATGGTGACATTGATCTCCCGACAAACACCTACCAGACCGTTGAGACGGAGAAGGTCGAGGGCGGCACACGCATCACCACTACCACACACCGCTGGCACCAGGAGCCGGAGGTCCAGGAGACCTTCGAACCTGATCCTCCGAAGCAGGACTCTGGAGACAACAATGTGGAAGCCTGAACCCGCCGACATAATCACGGCCGAGCAGAAGGATGCCGAGGCTCAGGAGCAGGCACTCTCGAGCCTCCGGGTCGAGCGTGATCGCCGGCTTCGCGAAACCGACGAGCCCATCATTCGGCACCGCGACCAGAAAGAGATGGGCGTCGCGACCACGATCACGGATGCGCAATACCAGGAGCTAATGGTCTACCGACAGGCGCTGCGCGACCTGCCGGAGGCGACAGAAGATCCGGCAAGCCCGGCGTGGCCGGAGGAGCCAAGCTTCGAATAAACTCCATCATTGCGGGAAGACGGTGGATTGCAACGCTGCCGCAGTGGTAGCCGGGCTGTCACACTGGATCCGCAAATCCATGCCCCAGATGAAGATTCTGCTCGCCAGCGCCGTAGAACGCATTGCGACAGCTATGATGGCACCAGCAGCAGCACCGAGATGGCGATTACTTTGCCTCAGTGGAACGTCGCACCCGGATGTTTCGGAGCTAACAGCGCCTCAGGTGCTTCGTCTAGCCCGGCCATCCGAACGACTGTGCGCCAGTATTGCCTGGTCGCTTCATCTGCTTCCGTCCAGACGTGCCCCGGTTTGGCTTCATACAGCGCCCTTGCTACGCGTTCGATCTTCTCGTCCTTCACGCCACATCCTCCTTCGAGAGAAAGGAAGCGCTATGTGCGTCGATTTCGGCGCATGAGAACCGGCAGGCTGCAATGGCTTTGCAATGGGGTGCCTACCGGTTCTACTGCTTAGCTACCAGCGAAGCAGTCCCCTAACCTAATCTGAAATCAAAGGACATCGCAATGGACAGGACCGTGCCGAAAGGCGCGGCGATCCTGCTCGACTTCGTGCGCAAAACGGAGACGGGCCGGAGCGACCGCGCATCCTATGACGTAATCTATGGCCACAAGCAGGGGAAGCTCGCCAAGCCGATCACGTCGATGACGCTCGACGAGGTGGTCGCGGCGCAAAGCACCTGGTCGCATCATCACGGCTCCAGTGCAGCCGGCGGGTATCAGTTCATCCGCAAGACGCTTCGCGGCCTGGTTGCCGAGCTCGGTTTGCGCGGATCGCAGAGGTTCGATCCCGACCTGCAGGACCGGCTTGCCTGGCACCTGCTCAAGCGTCGTGGATACGACAAGTTCATGTCCGGCCGGATGACCAAGACGGAGTTTGCCAAGCAGCTGGCGTGCGAATGGGCGAGCTTTCCCGTCCTCCAGGGCACGCAAGGGCAGAAGCGCTATGTCGCGCGCGGTCAGAGCTATTACGCCGGCGACGGATTGAACAAAGCACTGGTTGAGCCTCGCGCCATAGAGAGCCTGCTTGATCGTGTTTCGGCCATATCGGACCATCCGGAGCCACCAGCACCTTCCATCCCGCAGCCTCCCGCAGAGCCAGAACGCGAGCACACGGCCAAGCAGGGCCGAAGCATCGCGCCTCTCGTCATCTTCCTCACCATCGCGGCCATCGTGGGTGCAGCCTCATACCTCGGACTATAGGAAAGGAACCGACCATGCTTTCAACAATCGCAAGCTATTTCACGGGCCGCGCCGCCAAGGCGGGCATTGCCGCCATTGTCGGTGCGCTGGGTGCTCCTGGCGCTGTTGCCGGCGCGGAGAGCGTTGCCGGCGCCGATCTTCAGATGACCATCCTCGGGTATGTCGTTGTCGGAGCTCTACAGGGCCTCATCAACTGGGCTGCTGTCTACTTCAAGGCCAACAAGGAAGCCGGGCTTTACTAGGGCTATCGTCCCACGCACTGGAGCAGGAGCGGGAATATTGGAAGGCAATGTGACTTGGCAGGAAATCTCTTTCATTGTCGGTGCGATCATGGCTGTTGTTATCGCCGCATTCGCTATCTGGTGGCGTATCGAGAGCAAGGTGAACGAGGCGAAAGTATCAGCCTATCGAAAGACCGATGACGCCAAAATGAAGGCTGATGCAGCCGCAGCACTTGCCAGCACGGCGCGCGAGGAACTGGCGCAATATCAGCGCCACGTGGCAGAAAACTATGTTTCCAAAGCCGGCCACCGGGAATCAACGGACCAGATCATGAAGGCCATAGGCGACATCGGCCAGGACATGCGCGGTATCCGTGACCGCCTCGACAACTTCATCGATCGATCAAGCAGGCCACCCTGAATAAGGCCGGGAACAAATACACTCGGCTATGGTTTGCCGATTTCTCCTCCCCAAGACGGTGCCCCTTTCCAGATCAAATGACGCTTCTGTATTGAGTGACAGGTCCGCCGGCTCGCCAGCATGCGCCCAGCGGATGGCAGCATCCAGCAGCTGGTCAACCAATCAAATCGGCGGCGTGCCAAGACCATAGTTCCGAGTTGAGCAACACAGTCGAAGTCTATACGATAACGGCAACTTGTCGTTCGCACGGCACCGCCGCGAACCACAATGCCGGTCGCATCTTGGCTGGCGAAGGGGGGCTATGTGGCAGCCAAGGAACTGAAGATTACCTTAACGAGTCCGTTGATCGAAGCTGTGAAGGCGCAGAGATGCGTTCTTTTTCTCGGGGCCGGTGCCTCAAAGGAAGCTCGAAACGCCGACGGCAGCAAACCCCCTGATGCCGATCAGCTCCGCGATATTCTTGCGGACCGCTTCTTTAAGAAGCCCATACCAAATCGCGACGTGATGGCGGTGGCCGAAATGGCCATCGCCACCAGCGGCTCTGCTCCTCAGGTCTACGAGGAAGTGCGCAAGGCCTTCACGGGTTTCGCCCCCCAAGCGACCCATCGCCTCATTCCAACCTTCAGCTGGAGAGCTATCGCGACCACGAACTACGACACGATCGTCGAAGACACCTACAAAGAGGTCACGACAAGAATTCAGCAGATCGTGCCTCTGGTAAAAGATGACGAGCCCATCGACGAAAGACTTCGAGAGTTTTCAAACCCGGTCCCTTACCTCAAGCTGCACGGCTGCCTGAATCACATCCACGACGCCGATATACCGCCCGTACTCTCCAGAGAGGTCTACTCGACCTACTCAAAAAATCGCTCACGGCTGTTTCTGCGCCTCCAGGATATGGCGTTCGAACACACCTTTATCTTTGTTGGTTATCGACTGGATGACGCCCACATCCGGGATCTCATTTACAATCTGGGTGCCGGTCGAAGACCCCGATGGTACATGGTGACGCCGAACGCGGAGGTGGAGGATATAGCATTCTGGGCGACGAAGAACGTCGAGCTGATCAAAGCCTATTTCGGGGACTTCATGGCGGCTCTCGATGAGGCCATACCTCCGCTTTTCCGGCGCCTCTCGCACTCCACGGATGTGGCAGAATTCCCGATCCGGCGACTATTCAGAACGCACGGCCTCGAATCCGATACTACGAACCGGTCGCTGCGCGACGATCTGACATTTATCCATGCAGAGATGCCGTTCGAGCCCCAAACGCCGGAGCAGTTCTATTCAGGATACGACACCGGGTGGGGCGCCATCACCAATCGGCTCGACGTGCGCCGACAGGTGGAAGAGGATATCCTTTTCAAGGCCGTCCTCGAAAACGACGCTCCTGACGGCCCCGTGCTGATAGCGGTCAAAGGCCCTGCCGGCGCCGGCAAGACCATTGCCCTCAAACGATCTGCCTGGGAGGCGGCCACAGCATCGAATATGTTGGTCGTCTGGTTCAACCCGGATGGCGCGTTTCGGCCAGATGTGCTCTCCGAATTGCATGAGCTAACTGGCAAGACGATCTACTTGTTCGTCGACGACGTCGCCCTTCACCTGGACGGCTTGCTCGCCCTGCTTCGACACGCACGCGCCGCGAAACTGCCGCTTGTGGTGGTAGGGGCCGAGAGAGACTCGGACTGGAACACCTATTGCGGTCCACTTGAGAGCGAATTTCCAGGTCCTGAGCTCAAGGTGCGCTACCTGTCCCGAAAGGAGATCAGCGGCCTACTCGACCTTCTCGAGAAGCACAACTGCCTAGGCCTCCTTGCCAATGAAACACGGGACGAACGCATCCGGCAATTTGAGAGCGTCGCGGAACGCCAGTTGCTAGTCGCCATGCATCAGCTAACTCAAGGCAGGCCCTTTGAAGACGTCCTCCGTCTTGAGCACCAACGCATTAGCCCCGAGCAAGCAAGGCAGCTTTACCTCGATATCGCGACTATGCACCAGTACTCGGTCAGCGCGCGCGCGGGCACCATCTCACGCATCTCCGGGATTACCTTCTCGGATTATCAGGAGAAGTTCTTTGCCCCGCTGCAGAACATCGTTCGCGCAGAGGTAGACAAGTACTCGCGCGACTACAGTTATCGCACTCGTCATGCACGTGTGGCACAACTGGTCTTTAGACAGGCGTGCCCCAGTGACGATGAGAAAGCCGACCAGTTCGCCCGTCTGATTGCGGGACTGGACTTCGGTTACTCCTCGGATTCAAGGGCGCTCGAACAGATCACCAAGGGACGCGCGCTTGCCGACACCTTTGCTGAGCCCCCGCCGGGACGGCGCATTTATGAAGCAGCGATCGCCGTCGCTCCAAACCAAGCGTTCCTCTACCAGCAGTGGGCACTCTTTGAGCTCCACCATCCTCGTGGTTCGCTTGATGAGGCAGAACGGCGGGCTAACGAAGCTCATGCCATCGACGAGAAAAATACTGCCGTCATCCATACGCAGGCCGAAATCGACCGAATCCGTGCGACCAAGGTCGACGCGCCGCTTCTAAAAGACCAATTGCGACGAAGAGCACGTGAACGCCTTAATTTGCTGTCGAACAGCAGTCGTTTCGCGGTCTCTAGTCGATGCAAGATGCTCGTTGATGAGATCGTCGAACTTAACCGCGAACTGAGCGACGACGCTCCAGAGCACGAGGTAATGTTCTTTGCGGAGAAAACTCGGGAGACAGAGAACCGCATCAGGCTGGCGCTCCAGCAATTTCCCGATGATCCCGACATCATCCAGATCGAGGCCCGTTTTCGCAAAGAGATCGACCAAGAGGAACGAGCGTTGCGCGCGCTTGAGAAGGCGCTCCGTCTCAACCCGAAAGGCTCAGGCGCGGCTATACGGGTTGCGCGCATCTACCGCTCGCGAGATCGATCCGGCGATGCGCTCAAAGTGCTGAGCGAGGCCCTAGCCCGTAGCCCAGATGACAAAGCTGTCCATTCTGAGATCGCCCGTCATCACCTGGCGGAACATACTGGCGACGATAACCTCATTGAAGACCATCTGCGGCGCGCCTATTCAACCGGCGACGCAAATTATGAGGCGCGCTTCGACCTCGCCCAGTTTCTCTTTGTCCGCGGCGAAATGCCCAAAGCTGCGGCCTTATTCGAAGAGATCGACGCCAAGGCCCCACCAACGTTTCGGCAAGTTGCCAATCGCGAAAATCACTTTACGAGGCGCATTGCAGAGCAGACCGGGTATGTCCAATCCATTTCCGGGCACATGTTCTTCATCCGGATCGGCGCGTATCCGAAGGAGATTTTCTCCCACAAATCGTCAATCTCTCTTGGAGAGTTCGAGGATCTTTCAATCGGGACAAACGTCCGCTTTCAGGTCCGATTCAACCGCAAAGGACCTGTGGCCGTGTCGGTGACAATTGTCTGACCAAAGGCGCTACTCCCCTGGCTCACTGACGCGTACGCGGCGCCCTAACCATCCAAGTGGCGTTGCCAAGCTATAGCCGGAGTTCGATCGATGTAGGATTTTGGCTGCGCGACCAGGAGCGGACTGCATGTCACCTCAACCTTGCCAGGACCGGTTTTGAGCACCGTTCTGACGAGACCATAGATAAGATAGCGATTGGTCCGACCCTGCCGCCCGAGCGCTGATAGCGACATGAGATACTTCGCGTCGCCGTCCCAGCAGATTTCAGCCTTCGAAGTCTTGTGCCGCCAAGTTAGCGGAGCCGAGTGCGTGGTTGGTTCGCCAGGGTGCCTGCTCGTTACGGCTCCGATGAAGAAGGTGTATTTCCCCTCAAGCGACTGCAGTCGTCTAATGCCGGAGCGCGCGGCCGAATCCAAGTCCTCGAAGCTCACGCTTTCAGAAAGACGAGTTAGCAGCTGGCGGTAGTGCTCGGTTTCAGAGCTGTTGATATAGCCAAACAAGTAGCCGTCAGAGAGGTTCTCGCGCACATACCTCTCATCGAAGGTAAAATTCGAGCTCAAGATGCCGCTTCGCACCAACTGAGTTCCCATGGTCGTCGTCGGGATAGCGCCGTACCGGTTCAGGCACATGTCTTCGATACGTTTGATATTGATGTAGTCGATACCGTCATCGTCTACGTCCACGGCCTGAGCGGCGCGACGAGCATTCTCCTGTTCGACAGTGCGCTCCCAGTCGCCCTTCGCCTTAAAGATTTGCTGCGGTGACAGTCCCAAAGTTAGTCCCTTGCTATGCGCGCGGTCGTGGTCGCTCGGGCATAATACCGCTAAATTGTCGTAGCTGTTGTCCTTTGACCGCTCATATTCCTTGATGTGGTGCGCGATGACGCCGGCCCCTTTCGTCCCCTTGCAAACGCAGCAAACGTGATTGCTACGGTCAAGGAGGAGGTTGAGAACCTCGCCGTGGATCGGTTGGCGCTGGACACATTTTTTGAGCTCAGCGGCGGTCGCCGCATCAAACCCATAGCGGTCGACAAGCACCTTTCTCGAAAGCGCCCGAATCTGGGTCACGCCAATGCCTCGCGACTGGGCCTCGTCAGCGAGAGACGAGCTTACCCCGTACCGCAGCAATCGTGCGACATCCACCATGTCAGTCTCCGACGAGTTCGCTACGACGTTGCGATCGCGCTAATCGAGCATTTGTTCAACTCGTTTGTTGATAGCAAAATCATCGAACTGCAACGAGTTCGTTTCGCATTCCGTTGAAGGGATTCTTCAATATAGTCATCCTCCAGTTCATTCAGTCGAGCGTTCCCCTTGCCATCGCAGGCATTTGTTCCTAATTCGTTCTCATGCCGCAAGGATACAGACCGAGCCGAGAAGCGTTGCGAGTGATGTTGAGCGATCGGCGTGACTTCCTGGTGCGCGTCAGATGCTGTCGTACCCGTTATTATGTTCCGGACGATCTCATTAAGGTGTTTGGCGATTGCCCGGTCCTCTTGCTGCACAAGCGCATACGGAAATGCGAAGATTGCGGATCCCGCAAGTTCCTTCAAGTCAGCTTGGATTATCCTACGGCCGCGGAGCGCGCCAACATCCGCGTAAGGCGGCTGGTCGAAGTGAAAACATACCGGCGCCCGATCTGGCGTGATGAATCGGCCTGACCGATGCCCCCGGTCGATCCTCTTGTGATCAACACGCTCGGCGCGGTGATCGACGGTGGCTACAGCCTTACTGCTTACTGCTACAGCCTGGAGTGCCAACATAGTTCCAGGCTCGACCTTTCGGCACTGGCCGAGCGGCTGGGCCGCGAGTATGGCAGCATGCATTGGGACTTGGCTTCGCTCCTCAGATGCTCAAAGTGCGGCAGGAAGAATGTAGGGCTGCGTCTGTCGCCCCCAACCGGCGCACCCAGGATGTCGAGAAAGCACAAGGGGTAAATGTTGCCCCCGCGAGCATCCTGAATGACCTCGATTACGACGATTGCCGGCAAGGGCGCTGCGCGAGCGGGGACGATCTAGAATCGCCCCTGCGGCTGGTCGCGACCGAGGTCAAGTGGTCTGGTGAACTAGCGTAAGGTCTGGACTTCGCGAGCTACATCCTCGATCGAGCACCAACCGACCAATCTTTGGTCATTGCCCAAATACATCGGCCGCACGATGGCGACATCATCACCAGGAAGATGATCAAACCAGCCAGTGGTGCTGGCGGTTTCCCAAAGCGGAAAGTTGTTCAGATAGTCGGCGGCAAAGCAGAAGACTTCGCTATCGCCCTTCTGCACGGCGACGATAAATGTATCCAGATCTCCTTCTTCCACGGGAGGAATCTCTGAGCCTGGCCGAAAGTGGATTTCTACTGAAAACATGATTATACCCCACTACATTGCCTAAAGTCCCCGTCCACGGAGCGGCATTGTTATGGGTGGTCTGTAGAATATAGTAAACTTTAGCACTGCTTACGCGGGTTTGTTAATGCGATTGATCAAGCGCCTCGAGATCGTCAAGACGCTCCATGATCCGGTCGATCGGGAACTGGCGCTCCCCACCGAGTATTTCGGCCATGTCAACCTCAGCGACGAGCAGCCCCAGTTCATCGGCAAGTGCAGACGCCTTGTCGAGATCCATCAATCTGTTGGTAGCGCGTAGAATGAGCCGCCGGCATTGGGCTTGGTCGACGGGACCATCCACCGAGAGAAGGCGAAGCAACTCCTGCTTGGCATCTGCTTTCCGCATAATCGCCCCTACGGCCGGCCATCGAAAAGCGTCGGCGCCCGCTAAAGCAAGCTGGCCTGCGCCGGCTTCTCCTCATCCGGCATGGCCGGTGCATCAACGATCATGAGCTTGTCGTCAGGAAGCGGGCGTTGAAGTGCCTTCGCCTCCTCCCATGGTGCCGTCAGCCAGCCCTCGATCTCATCCGGCTCGGAAAGGACCACAGGCATCGCCTTCGGGTGAATGGGTGCAACAACGCTGTTCGGCTCTGTGGTCAGGAAGCCGAACAGATCGGTGGAGATTTCGCCCTCCTTTACCTTGCGGACGCAAGTCCAGTCC
>NZ_JAKCWP010000008.1 GCF_028767125.1 Chelativorans sp. YIM 93263 | reverse complement strand
GCCGAGAAAATGTCTGAGGCGCCAACTTTTATCCCCGCGCGGGAGGATGTTTTCCGGAAACGCCGGCTTGTGTCGTCAATGCTCTGGCATGAATACCAGGGTTGCTTCGGCTGTGCTCAGCACCCTGGTATGACGAAGGCGGGATGGCCTTCCCGTCAATCGCATACACAGGCGACTAGCGAGACGTTGGTGCGAACCTCTATCTCTCCCTTTGCGGGGATGAGGCATGGTCCGCGCAGGAGACAAAAAGCCATTGGTTGGCTTTTTGTCTGACAAACGTCCGGTAGGATCGAACGAGGCACCTGCCACAGGTTCAGGCTGCAGCGGGCACCACCCTGGGACGTACGCCTGCGAGAATCATGATCCCGGCCACGAGGAGTACGGTACCGCTTGCAGTGAAAACAGCTGTCGCGCCACTTGCGTCGTAAATGACGCCGCCGACTGCCGCGCCCATGGCAATCGCCAAATTGATGGCAGCCACGAGCAACCCTCCAGCCGTTTCCGCCTGATCTGGGGTTGTGCGGGTGAGCCAGGTCGACCAAGCAACGGGCACAGCGCCAAAAGCGAGCCCCCACAGCGCTATCATGACCGCACTCGCCACCGGAACGCTGCCCAAGGCAACGAGACCAAAGCCTAAAGCGGCCATCAGCAGGGGCATCGACATCAACGTGAACCTGAGGCTGCGCTCCAGGAGCAATCCAGCCATGAGTGTTCCGAGGAAGTTGGCGATTCCGAAACCGAAGAGGATGGCGGCTATCGCAGTGATCTCGACGCCGGTGACCGTCTCAAGGAAAGGACGAATGTAGGTGAAGAAAGCAAAGTGCCCGGTGAAAACAAGCATCGCGGCCAGCATACCGAGCCCGACGCCGGGGCGCGCCAGAACGTCAACCAGTGTACGCATCCGCGTTAGCCCGCTCGGCGCCATCTTGGGTAGGGTTGCAAACTGCACGATGAAGGTGACGAGACCCAAACCGGCCGCGATAAGAAAGACATTACGCCAGCCCACAACGCCACCAAGATAGCTGCCGACGGGAGCCGCCGAAATCGTTGCAGCGGCAACGCCGCTAAAGATCATCGACAGCGCGCGAGGCACGAATGCTTCAGGGACGAGCCGCATGGCTACCGCAGCCGACATCGTCCAAAACCCGCCAAGCCCAATACCCAGAAGCACGCGCCCGAGCAGGAGAAGAGGCAGATTTGGTGCAAAGGCGACCAAGACATTCGAGACGATAAGGAAAAGCGAAAAGGTCAAAAGCACGAGCCGGCGGTCAATACGTCTTGTCGCTGCCGAGATTACAAGGCTGGTTACCAGCGCCACCACCGCGGTTGCAGTAACCGCCTGTCCCGCCATGCCCTCGGTGATGTTCAAGTCTCCCGCCATCGGGGTCAAAAGGCTGGCCGGCAGGAATTCGGCCGTCACGAGACCGAATACACCAAGCGCCATCGAAAAGACGGCGGCCCAAGCTGGGTCAGTCCGCACGTGGGCAGCATCTGCAGACTGCAATGAATCGCTCATCCGTTTTATCCTTCCGTGAAGAGATCTTTGCCGCGAGCAGAAATAGAATGGACAAGTCGGACTAACTATGCCAGAAAATCCGGAATGCTTGATCATAAGTCCGAAACACAGCGGCAAAGAGCCCCCCTTCCTGCGGATCTCGTCAGCGAGCTCCTGATGGGAATGCGCCTGTTTGGCCTCCACTATCGCCGCATCCAAGTGACCCCGCCCTTCGGCATCCGGTTTGAGGTCGCGGAAGGGCGGGCACAGTTTCATTTCGTTGCCCAAGGGCCGGTGTATCTGCGAAGGGCGGACGGAGAAGCTTGCAAAATGGAAACAGGCGATGCCGTGCTTCTGCCACACGGCGGCACGCACGACCTTGTTTCTCAGCCGGACATGCCCAGCCGGGATGTCGCCGGTTACCAGACCGCACCACTCTGTACGAGCGTTTGCGCGATCGATGATCGTGCCGATGCCGGATCCAAAACTTCCGACGCCGTGATTTTCAGCGGCTGCATGGAGCTCGATCTTGGGAGCATGCATCCGCTCGTATTACTCATGCCGGAGGTGATGTTCGTCCACACCCTTCTCGACCGCTACCCGGAAATTCCGCCGATGCTGGAGGCGATGGAGCGCGAAGCGCATGATAGACGCGCGGGTTTTGCCGGGATTTTGGCGCGCCTTGCCGACGTTGTTTCAGCTTTGATCGTCAGAGCCTGGGTTGAATGCGGCTGTAGCGAAGCCAATGGCTGGGTGGCCGCGTTGCGCGACCCGCGCCTCGGCCGCGTGATCCTCGCGATCCACCGCGACCCGGGCAAAAACTGGACTCTGGACGAATTGGCCGCAGAGATGGGCAGCTCACGCTCTGTATTTGCCGAGCGCTTTGCGGCAGTCACTGGCTTGACCCCGGTCCGATATCTCACGGAAATGCGAATGCGGCTGGCCGCGCAATGGATCGGGCGTGACCAGGTGCCGATCGAGATTGCCGCGCATCGTTTGGGCTATGGCTCGCAGGCAGCTTTCAGCCGCGCCTTCAAACGAGTGGTAGGCCATCCTCCGGGTGCTGCCCGCACCAATGCATCCTCCCTGGAAAATCGCTAACAGCCCTAATCCGCCATGGTCTCCAGGCTGGCGAAGCTTTCAGGCGCGGTGCCCTCGTGGAAGGGGGTGGTAACCTCCACGAATGAATCCGGATAAAAGCCGTTGAAGCGGGTCCTGAGCGCCATGGAATAGGCGCCGATGTGGCCGATCTCGATCCAGTCGCCGGTGTCCACCGTCTGCGGCAGAAAGAAAGGCCGCGAGAGGATGTCGACGGAATCGCAGGTGGCCCCGCAAACGCGAAACGGCACGATGCGCTCGGGATCTCCATTGCGGCTGCGAATGGCCGGATCGGGGATGAAGCGCGCCGGCAGGGTGATCTTGCCGGTCCAGGAATCCGACAGGGAGGCCCAGATACCGTCATTAATATAAAGGCGCCTGCCCTTGCGCAGGAGAACCCGCACGATGAGGGAAAAGGCGCGCGCGACGATCACGCGGCCGGGCTCGGCCACCAGCGGAATATCGTCAAACCCCCACTCCGTGACGTCGTCGCGCAGGCGCGCCATGAGATCTTCCAATGACGGCATCTCGCGTTTCTTGCGGCGTGGGTCGTGGCCGTATTCGGCGGGAAAGCCGCCGCCGACGTCGAGCGCGGACAGCGGCAGGCCGGCACGTCCGCGCACCCAGTCCGCCGAAGCCAGCGCGCGCTCATAGACGTCTGGATCCTCGATCTGGCTGCCGACATGGAAACAGATGCCGACCCGGTAACCATTGCGGTGAAGCCGCTTCAAAAGCTCCACCGCGTTTGCCGGCCCCGCGCCGAACTTCTTTGACAGCTCATAGGCGGCGTGGCCCTTGGTCTGAATACGGACGAAGACGGTAAGCGAGCCGGGATCGATATCGAGTGCGCGCACCACGCGCGTCAGCTTCGTGACCTCGTCCTCATGGTCGACGGCGATGACCCTGATGCCGTAGGCCTCCAGCGCGAGACGGATGTCCGACTGCGCCTTGACCGGATGCATGTAGAGCATCTCGGCCCCTGGGGCGACCGCCCTGACGGCCGCGAACTCCGCCGGCGAGGCCACATCGAAGGCGGTAACCCCGGCTTCAGAAAGCGCTTTAAGCACCATCGGCTCGCCGTTCGTCTTCACCGCATAGGCGGTCTTGCCGGGAAACATCGCCATAAAGTCCCTGGCGTCGGCTTTCAGCACCTCCGGCCGGAAACAATAGATGGAATCGTCGGGCCGCATTTTAAGCGCCACGTCCCGGGCGGTTTCGAATCGTTGCATGAATCATCCTCCGGTCGGCGAGAGCGTAGTGCGCGAAGCCGCGGGATCAAACCGCTGTTCTCAAACATGCCAGCTTACCCGGTCTTTTTACGCCAGAAGTGAAAATCGGGTGGAGGCATACATCGGCGGTGATAATGACGTGGGGATTAAACGGAGAACGCGAATGGCGGCCGAGATCGAATCCAAAATCCCAGCCGGGCAAATGTCGCTCAGGAATTGGGCATTGCTCGTGTTTCTGGGTGCGATATGGGGCGGCTCGTTCTTCTTCGCCCGCATTGCCGTGGCCGAAATCACGCCGCTCGCGCTGGTCATGTTCCGCGTCGGGATCGCCGCGGCGGTGCTCCAGCTCTGGCTCGCATGGAGGGGGCCGAGCTTCCGCCTGGCATTTCCCATGGCCGGCAGCTTTTTCGCCCTCGCCATCCTCAACAACGTCATCCCCTTCTCGCTCATCTTCACCGGCCAGACGGAAATCGGCGCCGGTCTCGCCTCCGTTCTCAACGCGACGACGCCGTTCTGGACGGTCATTCTGGCGAATATGCTGACCGCAGACGAAAAGCTCACCTGGACGAAGTTTGCCGGCATCGGGCTCGGCATCGCCGGCACGGCGGTGATGATCGGCCCCGGCCTCCTGGCCGGCCTGGGTGGCCCGATCTGGGCGAAACTGGCGCTGGTCGGCGCGGCGGTCTCCTATGCGCTGGCCTTCATCTTCGCCCGGCGCTTCAAGAAGGTTCCCGCCCCGATCGTCGCTACCGGGCAACTGACCGCATCGACGGTGATCATGATCCCGCTCGTGCTCATAATTCATGGCCCACACGGGCTTTTCGAGGCAAGTCTGGATGTTTGGGCCGCCGTGTTTGCGCTGGCGGTGCTGGCGACCGCCTTCGCCTACATCATCTATTTCCACATTCTGGCATCGGCCGGCGCGACCAATACGTCCCTGGTGACGCTCATTGTGCCGGCAAGCGCAATCCTTCTCGGCACGGTGTTTTTGAGCGAGCGCCTTGAATCGTCTGAAATCGTGGGGGTCGGCCTGATCGCCCTTGGTCTCGTCACCATCGATGGGCGGATTTTTCGCAGGCGCTAACAGCTCTTGAGATTTCTACCGTTAACTGTTTGTAAACGCGCCGATTCTCCCAATAAAGACAGAGACAAAGAGCACGCTCTGGATGGAATTTTCACAGTTTGCCCGCAGTGCAGCATAGAAAATGCTTGGCAAGCGCTGCTTAACTTATAAAATCCGGGGCTTCGGTCTGTAGAGGAGGCTAGGCTATGGGACTGACGCGGCCACTCAACGTACTGATGATATGCGCTGCCTTTGCATTTGTGGGCGCAGTTATCACGGGTGTCCTGCCCTAAGCGGCCAAACAGACAAAAACAGCGCAAAGCTGAGAGAAAATGAGAAGGCCGGGACCACCCGGCCTTTTTTGATTCATGCGATCAAAGTCAGGCCGCCGCCGACTGCATGCTTGCCCGCACGGGCCGGATGCCAATCATATGGCAGATCGCGAAAACCAGATCGGCCCGGTTCATCGTGTAGAAATGGAAGTCGTAGACACCGCGCTCCATCAGGTCGAGCACCTGCTCGGCCGCAACCGCGGCGGCGACCAGCCGATGCGTTTCGGGGTCGTCCTCCAGCCCATGGAAACGCTCGGCAAGCCAGGCCGGCACATGGGCACCGCAACTGCCCGCAAAGCGCACCATCTGCCGAAAATTCTGCACCGGCAGGATTCCCGGCACGATGGGGATATAGATGCCGGCGCGGCGTACCCGCTCGACGTAGCGCTCATAGACATCATTGTCGAAGAAGAACTGTGTGATAGCCCGGGTGGCGCCATTGTCCACCTTGCGCTTCAGCATCTCGATCTCGGTAGCAAAATCGGGGCTCTCGGGATGCTTCTCCGGATAGGCCGACACCGAAATATCGAAATCGCCATGTCGCGACAGGGCAGCGGTCAATTCCGCCCCATTGGTATAGCCATCGGGATGAGGGCGATAGGCCGCGCCGACACCTTCCGTCGGATCACCACGCAACGCTACGAAGCGCTTCACGCCCATTGCCGCATACTCGCGAATGACGGCATCGACGGATGACCGGTCCGCATCGACGCAGGTCAAGTGGGCGGCCGCATCCAGATGCGTTTCCTCTACAATGTGGCGGACCGTGTGCAGCGATCTCTCGCGCGTCGAGCCACCGGCGCCGTAAGTGACCGATACGAACGACGGCTCCAGCGGTGCGAGCCGCCGCAGCGTATCCCGCAAACGGCGTTCCATATCGTCCGTCTTCGGCGGAAAAAACTCGAAGGAAACACGGATCTTGCCGCCCGCGTCGAGGCGGCGGGAAAAAGCATAAGAGGACATCACGCCATCTCCGTTTGCGTGGAGATTTCATCTGTTGCAATCGCCATGCGCCGGTCGCGCGCCAGCCACAGCTTGACCGTAAGACCTTCGGCGGCCTTCCCATCGGGAGCGAAGGCGCGGGTTCCCTCAAGATCCAGTTCCGCCGTATCGAGCCAGTCCGCTATCTGCCGGTCGGTAAAGCCGAGGCGCAGATGTGCATGGTCTTCGCGCAGGAACTCGTGGCTGTGCGGCGCGAAGTCCACGATCACCAGCCGCCCGCCCGGCCGCAGCAGACGGGCAGCCTCGCGAATGGCGGTCGACGGCGCTTCCAGATAATGGAGGACCTGATGGATGGTCACGAGATCGTGCGCGTCGCGCTCCACCGGGGGCGCGTAGACATCGCCAAGCCGCACCTGCGCATGAGTGACCCCGGCCCGCTCCAGATTGGCGCGCGCCACGGCCAGCATCTCGCGCGAAAGATCAACGCCGACGCCGCGCCGGTAAAGCGGCGAGAAGAGCTCGAGCAACCGGCCCGTGCCGGTGCCCAGATCGACCATGGTCTGAAAGGGTTTGTCACCGATCAGCGCCTTCATTCCCGCTTCCACGGCGGCATCCGGCGCATGGAGGGAGCGGATCTCATCCCAGCTCGCGGCATTCTTGCGAAAATATTCGGCTGCCCGCTCCTGCCGCCGCAGCTTGATGGCCTCCAACCGCTCCAGATCGCGGTCGGTCATCGGATCCGTACGGTCGATCCGCCCGACAACGCCTTTGATGAACTCGCGTGCGGCATCCGACTCCGAAAGCCGGAAAAACGCCCAGGAACCCTCCTGATAGCGCGCGATCAGGTCGGCATCGAGCAGCAGCTTGAGGTGACGCGAGACACGCGGCTGTGACTGGTTGAGGATTTCGGTCAGATCGGAGACGGTCAGGTCCGCTTCCGACAGAAGCACGAGAATACGCAGCCGGCTGGACTCCGCGGCCGCCTTCAGCCGCTCCACCATCTCTTCAAGCTGCACTGTCGGGCGCGTCAGCATTCACCTCTCCAGAAAGATATAAAGATATGTTTATATAATAAAGGAAGGCTTGGCAAGCCTTGTGCCCTGTGAAATTCTGAAGGTCGCTCAAACACGCGCGGAGGACGGACATGTCAAAAGTGTCAACCGGGAGACAACGCGCGGTGAACAAGGCGCTGACAATGCTTCTTTCACAGGCGCCCTATTCCGACACGGAGAAGATTCGTGCGCTCGCCAACGATCGCAAACTGCGCAGCCTACCGCCCTCCGTCGCGGTATGGCTCGCCACCGTCACCCATGTGCGCCACGAGCACAGCGACTATGACGATCTGCTCAACGAGGGGTACGATCGGGATGCCGCGCGGTTCTTCGTCGTGGACCAGATCAACGAAGTGCTCACCCGCTGGCGCGCGACGCGGCTGCTTGAACCAGAGGAGGATGAGGAGCAATAGGCTCCAGCCAGTTCAATCAGTCCTGTAAATCCACTGCTCAGGAATACGTAATGTAATGCCCTCGCCCGGTGTGATCGTCCCGGGCTTTTCCACCCAGGCGACGATACCGCGCAGCCGCCGCGCCATCTTGGGAAAGAGAAGGGCACCCTCCTGTATATCGGGCATCCCCACATTTTCAGCGATCGCACGTCCGGCAATGCGGCACGGGCCGTTTTGTGCATCGACCTTCAGTGTCACGCCGCCCTCGAAGAACAGAAGCGTCCCGGCTGGCAACATGGAAAGTCTCGGCACATCCTCGATCACGAGATTGGCACCGATCCACTCCGGCCGGATTTCCGCAATTCCCATGCGTGCGGCGGCCTCAGTCAGTTCATCGGGTGCGACAATCGAAAGCTGGCGTTCATTGCGAATTTCCGTGCCGCGCTTGTACCAGGGCTCCCGTCCGCCCGAGCGGCGCGTGGTGCCGGAATGCAGGTCGCCGTCGATCCCCTCGAACGTCAGGGGAAGTGCGTCAACGGCACTGGTCTGAAAGTTTCCGTGTGAAGCAATATACAAGCCGCCGACACGGCCCTTAAGCTTTGCCGCGGGGACGATTTTTTCCACATTTTCTCCCGCCGCCACCATAGCGCTCCTACATCATCCTGAGCAGCGCACCGCCAATCGAATATCCGGCGCCGAAGGCGCACAAAAGGCCGAAATCGCCGGACTGCATGTCCCGGTGGTTCTTTTCCAGTGCGATGATCGCTCCGGCGGCGGCCGTGTTGCCCAGCTCTTCGAGCACGGTGGGTGCGCGGTCCTGCCCCACTTCTTCTCCGAAAGCCAGCTTCAGAATCATTGCATTCATGCGCTTGTTTGCCTGATGCAGCCAGAAACGACGCATCGTGTGCGGCGTGTGCCCGTGTTCGGCCAGGAAATCGACGATGAAACGATGCCCGGCCACAGTGACTTCCTTGAAGACCTTGTTGCCGGACTGCTTGATCAGATTGCCTGCCATATCGAGGGCGGAGGGGTCTTCCTGCGCGAGTCGGCTGAGAAAACCGAAATTGGTTCGGATGTTGCTGGAAAACTTGGTCCACAACCGCGTATCGACGATCTCGAAGGCGCCGGGGCGCTCCGCCCCCTCGTCCATGGCTTCGACAACGACGGCAACCGAAGCGTCGCCGAAAATGAAGTGGGTCTGCCGGTCCCGGAAGTTCAGATGCCCGGTGATCAGCTCCGGAGTAATGACGAGCGCGCGTTGGTGCGCGCCCGCGCGCAACAGATTGACCGCCGTGTGGAGTCCTCCCAGCGCCGACGAGCATCCGAGATTCATGTCGAAGGCGGCACCTTGCGCTCCAAGCGCCTGCTGGATTTCGATGCCGAGCGCAGGATACGGGCGCTGGTGATGCGCCGCAGAACAGATGACGAGATCGATGTCCCTGCCGGAAAGCTCCGCATCGGCCAAAGCTTTCTCCGCCGCCTTGGCGCCGAACTCAGCCATGACCGAGAGGGAGGCATCGTCCCGCGCCGGAATGAACGGCGCCATACGCTCTGGGTCGAGGATGCCGGCGCGCTCATAAACGTGCCGCTGGCGTATGCCCGAGGCATGCAAAATGAAATCGGCATCCGACGGCGCCAACGGGTCCTCGCCGCGCCGGGCACGGCGTGGGTTTTCTGTTTCTACCCAGCGGTTATAGGATTCGACCAGTTCTTCGTTGGTGATGACGTCCGGGGGAATTTCCACTCCCATTCCGCTCAGGGACACCCGGCTAAGCGGTTTCGGCTCCTTCATCAGCGCGAATTCCTGCGCGTCGCGCTCGCTCGTCCGGCGTAGCATGCTCGACCTGCCGTTCTATTGCGTGCCCGGATCGGGGCCCGAGTTGGCCCCTCTCCCCCTTGCAGACCGATACTACTTTCAAATGCCTAAGGGAATGCGAATACTGCAACTTCCTCGTGAGAAATTTACGATTGCCTTGCCGCGAGCACCATCGCGAGCCCGCGGTCAACATCCTCGGCCGTATAGGGCTTTTGCAAGGTCGGCGTCCCGTGCCACGCATCATCGATGCCTGACTCGTCATAACCGGTGGCGAATACCACCGGAATGCCTCTTTCGATGAGACGCTCGGCAAGGGGAAACACGTTCAGGCCGCCGAGATTAACGTCCAAAATAGCCACGTCCGCCTCGATACCCTCATTGATCATTTGCTCGGCCTGGTCGAATCGCATCGCGGTAGCGGCGATGACGCAGCCGAGCTCTTCCAGAATCATTTCAAGATTCATGGCCACCAAGGCCTCGTCCTCGACCACGTAGACACGCAGGCCGTCATAGTTTGTAGTTGTCGTATTTAATGACATTCGTTCAACTCCCTCGTACGGAGGGGCACCGAAATTCGGCAGGAAAAACCCTCACGAGCATAGCGGTTTTCATAAGTACCACCGAGTTCGCCGGAAATGACCCGCTCGATCATGCGAGAACCGAAACCATGCCTTTCAGGCGGAGCGACAGGGTTGTCGGTCCGCTCCATCCAGGCGAGAGACAGTGTCCGATCTGGCAACGCTTGCCATGTCACGCTCAAATGTCCCTGCGACGATGAAAGCGCACCATACTTCGCCGCGTTGGTAGTCAATTCGTGCAGAACCAGAGCGAGAGCGATCGCTGTTTTGGGATCCAGCGCCACTTTCGATCCGCCTGTCTCGATACGGCTTTGGTCATAGGCGGAGAGTTCCTGATCAACGACGTTTGCCAACTCCGCATCGGTCCACTCCTTCGCACTGAGAAGATTATGGGCCTTCGAGAGTGCGACGATCCGCGCCTCAAGATCCTTGTTCGCGCTCTTCAGGTCACGGGCAGAGCGCATCGTTTGTGCCGCGATGGACTGCACCGCTGAAAGCGTATTCTTCACCCGGTGGTTCAATTCGTCGAGTAGAAGGCGCTGCTGGCGATGCGCCCTCACTGATTCCGTTCGATCCATCCCCTGAACGAAGACGCCAATTATGGTGTCTTCGTCATCGCGAATTGCATCATAAGAGAAATCAAGGAATGTCTCTCGCAATTCCCCACCCTCTTCGGGCTGCACCATCACGCGGACCGCCTCGCCCCTGGCAGGCGTTCCCGTGCGATAAACGCCATCGAGCAATTCGAAGAAACCTTGGCCCTCGATTTCCGGAAGGGCATCTCGCACTTTCATACCCAGAACATTCCGCCCGCCTATAACACGCAGGTAAGAGTCATTAGCGAAAGTGAAAACGTGCTCCGGACCGGAGACAACCGCAAAAAAGCCGGGGGCCTGCTGAAAAAGGCGCCTGAAATCCTCGCCCTCTGCCATCAGTGTACTACGCTGGCGCTCGGCTTCACGCGCCCGTTCGAGAAGGTGTGTTTCGCGAAAACGGAACGGTAGATTGACCGCTTGCCGCAGACGCACGATCTCCGTCACATCGACCGTATTCTGGAGCAGATGGGCGACCCTTCCTTGCTCGTCCTGCAAAGGGGTATGAACAGCGGTCCAGAACCGCTGCTCCATACCACCACCCTGATCGGCCGGTTTGGGAATGTCATATGGGATGTATGCCAGCGAATCTGGCTTGCCCGTCCTGAATACACGTTCGAACGAAGCCCGCAGACGACGCCCGCTTTCCTCCTCATTCGGAAACACATCGAACAGATACCGGCCTATGAGTTCATCGCGCGCACGCATCGTCGCGCGCTCATACGCGTTATTCACCGCAACAATGTTGAAGTGTCGGTCGAGCACCATGTGAGGGCTCGGCAACACCTCGAACAAATGCTGGTGGTTTATTGTTGGTATCATTAGCCCCGCGGTTCCCCGACTTGATCGGACACAAACGCGCTACGACAGCAATAGTTTCAACGACTGCGCCGACCGACGGATGACCTTATCTCGTTAGCCGCTTATAGGTTACCCGCCTAGGATTTACGCTGTCCGGTCCCAGACGCCGAATTTTGTCAGCCTCGTAGTCCTCGAAGTTTCCTTCAAACCACTCGACATGGCTGTCACCTTCGAAGGCGAGAATATGCGTGGCCAGGCGATCGAGGAACATGCGGTCATGGCTGATGATGACGGCGCAGCCGGCGAAGTTTTCGAGCGCATCCTCCAGCGCGGATAGTGTCTCTGTGTCGAGATCGTTGGTAGGCTCATCGAGCAGGAGAACATTGCCGCCGTCCTTCAGGAGTTTGGCCATGTGCACCCGGTTACGCTGTCCGCCGGAAAGCGTGCCGACTTTCTGCTGCTGGTCGCCGCCCTTGAAATTGAAGGAAGAGCAGTAGGCCCGGGAATTAATTTCATGTTTGCCGAGCTTGAGAATGTCACTGCCGCCGGAAACTTCTTCCCAAACCGTCTTTTCCGGGTTGAGCGCATCGCGGCTCTGATCGACGTAGCCGAGCTTCACCGTCTCGCCGATACGGATTTCGCCGCTGTCCGGCTGCTCCTGCCCTGTGAGCATGCGGAAAAGCGTGGTTTTGCCGGCGCCGTTCGGACCGATCACGCCGACGATACCGCCGGGCGGCAGCTTGAAGGAGAGATTGTCGATCAAAAGCTGGTCGCCGTACCCCTTGGTCAGGTCTTCGACATCGATCACCTGATTGCCGAGCCGCTCTCCCGAAGGGATAACGATCTGCGCATCACCGGGACGGCGGTCGTCCGCCGACTGGACAAGCTCGTCATAAGCGCGGATACGCGCCTTCGATTTTGCCTGCCGTGCCTTGGGGCTGGCAGAAATCCACTCGCGCTCGCGCGAAAGCGCCTTCTGTCGGGCGGCTTCCTCGCGGCCCTCCTGTTGCAGGCGCTTGGCCTTCTTTTCCAGATACGCCGTGTAATTTCCCTCGTAGGGAATGCCGCGCCCGCGATCGAGTTCGAGAATCCAGCCCGTCACGTTGTCGAGGAAGTAGCGGTCGTGGGTGATGATCATCACGGCGCCGGGATACTCGCGCAGGTGCTTTTCGAGCCACGCGGTCGTCTCGGCGTCCAGATGGTTCGTCGGCTCGTCGAGCAGCAGCAGGTCCGGCTGGCGCAGGAGAAGCTTGCAGAGCGCCACACGGCGCTTTTCGCCGCCGGAGAGCTTCGTCACGTCGGCATCCGGCGCCGGGCAGCGCAAGGCCTCCATGGCCATCTCAACCTGGCTGTCGAGATCCCAAAGGTTTTGGCTGTCGATCTTGTCCTGCAGTTCCGACGCTTCCTCGGCCGTCTCATCCGAGTAATTCATCATGAGTTCGTTGTAGCGGTCGAGAATGGCTTTCTTCCCGGCCACCCCTTCCATCACGTTACCCATGACGTCGAGCGTGGGGTCGAGTTCCGGCTCCTGAGGCAGATAGCCGGACGTGGCGCCCTCGGCCAGCCAGGCCTCGCCCGTGAATTCCTTATCGAGGCCGGCCATGATCCTGAGCACGGTCGACTTACCCGCGCCATTCGGGCCGAGAATGCCGATCTTCGCGTCGGGGTAAAAAGACAGGTTGACGTTTTCCAGGACCTTCTTGGCCCCGTAGGCCTTGCTGAGGTCGGCCATATGATAGATGAACTGTCGTGCCATGGGGCGGATCTGCTCCGTGGATTGGAAGTGAATGGTGAACTCGTAAATGGTGAATGGAAAACAGTTGGCGAACCCGCCTTCGTCCGGCAGACGCCGAAACTACTCACCATCGGCCATTTCACTATTCACCGTTTGAAACCACCGCGTATGTAGGCCAAACGCGCTCAAGGAGCAACGTGGCATTCGATATCGCAACCACATTGAAGACACCCACCGAGGCCAAACTGCGCCTTTACGTTTGTAAGGCGCGGGGCAAGCCGCGCGGCGTCGTGCAGATAAACCATGGGCTGGCCGAACACGCCGGCCGCTATGCGCTGTTCGCCTCATATCTGGCTGAGCGCGGATTTCATGTCTATGCGCATGACCATCGCGGCCATGGCCACACCGAGGCGCCGGACGCGCCGCTTGGCGCCTTCGGGGCGGGGCCGGCGGTGGAAAAGGTGGTCGAGGACGTTGCCGCCGTTCACAGGCGCATCCGCAAGATGGATGGCGACCTGCCGATGATCGTCTTCGGCCATTCCATGGGCGCGATGGTGGGCCTCGTTTCCGTGATGCGGCAAGCCGACGGCATAGCGGGCGCCGCGCTCTGGAATATGCCTTACGCCAACGGGTTGCTTGCCCGCGCGGCACAGCTCGTTCTTGCCTGGGAGCGTTTTCGCCTGGGCTCCGACGTGCCCTCGCGGCTACTGCCACGCTTGACGTTCGAGCCATGGGCAAGAGCAGTGCCCGACGCCCGCACACCGTTTGACTGGCTTTCCACGGACCCGAAGGCGATCGAAGACTACCTCAATGACCCGCTATGCGGCTGGTCCCCTGCGATCGGCATGTGGCGCGACATCTTCGAATTCAACCTGATGATCACGAGCCGGGACGCGATGGACGCCGTCCCGAGGCCCTTGCCGATACAGCTCGTGGGCGGCGGAGATGACCCCTCCACCGACTTCGGAAAGGCGGTGTATCGCCTCGAAAAGACCCTGCGGGCAGGCGGCTTTTCGAATCTGCAAACAACGATTTATCCGAATTTCCGCCACGAATCTCTAAACGAGAAGGACAGCCGCACGGCAATGCGGGATTTTACACACTGGGCCAAACGTATGGTTGGCTGAGGCTCAATTCGAGATATGGCCGTCCGGCTGGCGGCGTGCGCGCGCATCTGCTAGGCAAACCGGCAAAACGACCACCCGAGAGGCATCCCGATCCATGGCAGAATCGCCGCTGAAAGGCATCCGCGTCATCGAGCTTGCGCGCATTCTCGCCGGTCCCTGGGCCGGCCAGCTCCTGGCCGATCTCGGCGCCGATGTCATTAAGGTGGAAAATCCCGATGGCGGCGACGATACGCGCCGGTGGGGCCCGCCTTTCATCATGGGCGAGGAGGGCGAGAACCTTTCGGCCGCTTATTACCATGCCACCAATCGCGGCAAGCGCTCGGTCGCGCTGGACTTCGCCCAAGAGCGAGACCGGGAAAGACTCTTGAAACTGATCCGATCGGCCGACATCCTGATCGAGAATTTCAAGCTTGGCGGCTTGAAGAAATACGGCCTGGACTACGAGAGCGTGAAACAGATCAATCCGCGCCTCGTCTATTGTTCCATCACCGGCTTCGGCCAGGACGGGCCCTATGCGCCACGCGCGGGCTACGACTTCATCATTCAGGGCATGTCCGGCCTGATGTCGGTCACCGGTCCGGCCGAAGGCGAGCCGCAGAAGGTGGGCGTGGCCGTCAGCGATATCTTCACTGGACTTTACTCCGTCATCGCGATTCAGGCCGCGCTACGCCATGCCGAGAAGACCGGCCAGGGCCAGCACATCGATATGGCATTATTCGACACACAGGTCTCGGTTCTTGCCAACCAGAACCTGAACTATCTCGTTTCGGGCAACGCGCCGCAGCGGATGGGCAATGCCCATCCGAACATCGCGCCCTATGAGGTGTTCGAGGTGAAGGACGGACATTTCATTCTGGCCGTGGGCAATGACGGGCAGTTTGCCCGCTTCTGCGAAGTCATCGGACGGAAGGTGCTCGCCGACAATCCTGATTTCGCGACCAACGCCGTGCGCGTGGCCAATCGCGATGCGCTGCGCGCCGAGATCGATCCGGTGCTGAAGACTTTTACCCGCGACGAACTTCTGAAAAGGCTGGAAGAGGCTTCGGTACCGGCAAGTCCCATCAACACTATCGCCGAGATGTTTGCCGACCCCCAGACAATCGCTCGCGGCATGCAACTGAAGCTCAAGGACGACGCCGGCAATGCCTTGCCCTCCGTCCGCGCGCCGATGGTTATGTCGCAAACGCCGTTGTCCTATGAGCGGCCGTCGCCGCGGCTGGGCGAACACACGAAAGAAATCCTGCGCGAACTGGGAGAAGATTCATGAAGACGGGTGGACAGCTTATCGTCGAGGCGCTGGAGACCAACGGCGTCGACCGGCTCTATTGCGTGCCGGGAGAAAGCTATCTCGCCGTGCTCGACGCGCTCCACGATTCGGATATCCGCACCATTGTCTGCCGCCAGGAAGGGGGTGCGGCCATGATGGCAGACTGCCATGGACGGCTCACCGGCCGCCCCGGCATCTGCTTCGTCACCCGCGGCCCCGGCGCGACGAACGCGTCCGCCGGCGTCCACATCGCCGCGCAGGATTCCAACCCGATGATCCTCTTCATCGGCCAGGTGGCGCGCGGGATCAAGGAGCGCGAAGCTTTCCAGGAAGTGGACTACAAGGCCTTCTACGGCTCAATGGCGAAGTGGGTGGTCGAGATCGACGATGCCGCCCGAATCCCGGAGCTTGTCACGCGCGCGTTCGCGGTGGCCACCTCCGGACGCCCCGGCCCGGTGGTCGTCTCGCTTCCCGAGGACATGCTGACTGAAGCGGTGGACGCACCCGCCGCCCTGCCCTATACGCCGGTCGAAACCCGGCCAGGCGCGGAAGAGATGGAAAAGCTGGCTGCACTTCTGGCCGACGCGGAGCGGCCCTTCGTCATTCTGGGCGGCACACGTTGGAGCGAAGACGCGGTGAGACAGATGTGCGCGGCGCTAAAGCGCTGGGCGCTTCCCGCGGGCTGTTCCTTCCGCCGCCAGGCGCTCTGCGACCAGTTGCATTCCTGCTATGCCGGGGACATCGGCATCGGCGTCAATCCCAAGCTCGGCCAGTACATCAAGGAGGCCGACCTTGTGCTCCTCGTCGGCTGCCGTTTCGGCGAGATGCCCTCCTCCGACTACACGCTGGTAAAGAGCCCCTACCCCGACCAGAAGCTGGTCCATATCTATCCCGACCCGCACGAGCTCGGACGGGTTTACCGACCGACGCTCGCCATCAACGCCACTCCAGCTTCCTTCGCCTCGGCTTTTGCCGAGCTCTCCCCGGCCAACCAGCCGGCTTGGGCGCCTCTAACGGAGGAATTGCATCAGTCCTACCTGGAATGGTCGACCCCGCCTTCCACTGGTCCTGGTCCGGTGAAGATGGGGCCCATCATGGCATGGCTGGAGGAAAACCTGCCCGAAGATGCAATCCTCACCAACGGTGCGGGCAACTACGCCACTTGGCTGCACCGCTTCCACCGTTTCCGCCGCTTCAACAGCCAGGCGGCTCCCACCTCAGGCTCCATGGGCTACGGCACGCCGGCAGCGGTGGCGGCGAAAGACCTGTTTCCGGAGCGCGAAGTGATCGCCTTTGCCGGCGACGGCTGCTTCCTCATGAACGGCCAGGAATTCGCCACCGCCATCCAGCACGACCTGCCGATCATCGTGCTTGTGGTGAACAACGGTACCTATGGCACGATCCGCATGCACCAGGAGCGTCATTACCCTGGCCGCGTCTCTGGCACGGATTTGCAAAACCCGGACTTCGCAGCACTCGCCCGTGCCTATGGCGGACATGGCGAAACCGTGGAGAAGACGGATGAATTCGCGGCAGCCTTCGAGCGCGCGCGCCGAAGCGGCAAGCCTGCGATCATCGAAATCAAGCTCGATGCGGAAGCCCTGACGCCGACGCGCACGCTTACACAGATCCGCGAGGGGAGTTAGAGGCGATAGCCAAGGCTTTGCTGCGCCTACTTTCCTCTGCCAGAATTGGAGGCCATGCCGACGGCTGCGCCGATTGCAACACCGATTGCAATTCCGACCGGCAGTTTATCGAGCGACAGACCGATTGCTGTGCCGATAGCAGCGCCGATCGCCATTCCCACGGTTATTGAGGAATACTTGTCATCCATCTCATCCTGCGTGGCATTGCCACGCCCTTCGTGCGCATTGCTCCGTCATCGAGTGCCTCAAATGAAGCAGCCCTTCCAGCCGAACGCATAACCGCTAAAGTCATGTTCCGCCAGGTGTTTGAGCCACTCCTTAGCGTCGGCAAGCGTTGGTGTATGGAACCGGCACCGCGAAAAGCAGGCGCAGGGTTGAATGGATTTAAGTTCGATCCCAGACTGGGGTCATGGAAATCGAGGGAAAAATACGCCAGGTGGTCGGTGATGTCATCGCCGCCCGCAGTGGCATTCGGCCTAGAAATCTGGAACTCGAAAGGAAGGTCTTTGGAGGGACGGAAGCGGTTGAGACATCACTCGTAACGGCACGGTATCGGGACCCGCGTGACCGTGCGGCGACAATGCGTACCGTAGTGAAACGGCTTGAAGGGCGTCCTGCCCGCGAAGCCGCCGTTTATGAAACGCTCGTTGCCAACCATGCGCCGGAGATCGCGCCGGAACTGCTGGCGACTCGAAGGCAGGGACCGGACGGCGCGATCATCCTGCTCGAGGCCGTCCGCAAGACACGTGCGTGGCCATGGGGAGACGCCGCTGTCACCAGCGGCATGCTGACGCAACTGGGCCGTTTTCATACCTCGGTCCGGTCGAACGAGGTCAGGCTTCCCGAATGGGATTTCGAACATGAACTGGTGACGATGGGCAACAGCGCCTATACCGTGCTCGACCAGAACCGCTATAATCCCGAAATAGGCAGTCTTGCGCGTAACCTGCGCGTCATCCGCCGCGTGATCGAAGCACTGCCGGGGCTTCGCCGACAGTTGTTGAACGAACAGCCCTTCGGCTGCCGACCGATCCACGGCGACGTGCATCCCGGTAACGCCCTGGTGCGCCGAAGAAGGGGGCAGGACCACCCCGTTCTAATCGACTGGGGGCGCGCACGCATGGGCTCGCCGCTGGAGGACGTAAGTTCGTGGCTTCAGACCCTGCGTTTCTGGGAATTTGAGGCCCAGCGCCTGCACGACACGTATTTTCGGCGCTACCTTTCGGCTTTCGGCATGCCACGAAAGCTGACAGACGACGTTCGCGCCGCCTATTGGATCGCAGGCGCGTCAAACGCATTGGCCGGCGCCCTGATCTATCACCTCTCGGTGATCCTGGACCCGAAGCAGCCACGGGCAAACCGAAAGACATCATACTACGTTGCCCTTGATTGGCTGCGCATCATCCGCCGCGCGCATGCCTGGACGATGTAGACCACATCCAAATCGCTGATAAAATGGGATAAAAATCGTGCAGTCGGAAGTCGGAGCGTTCCGCCGTACAGGTACGTTTTGCCCCGACAAGGCTTCGGCGAATCATGTCCACCACGGGAGAGACGGATGAACTTTGACGTAGAAGAAGTGAAGGGCGCCTGCCACTGTGGATCGGTTCGCTTCCGCGTAAAACTCTCGGACGGCCTGCACAGCGCCAGCAGATGCACCTGCTCCTACTGCCGCATGCGAGGCGTCGTGGGGGTTTCGGCCAAGCTGCCGGATCTCGAAATCCTGCAGGGCGAAGATGTGCTCACGCTTTACCAGTTCAACACGAACACCGCGAAGCACTATTTCTGCTCGAAGTGCGGCGTCTACACCCACCACCAGCGCCGCTCCGATCCAAATCAGTACGGCATCAATGTCGCTTGCCTCGAAGGCATCAGCCCGTTCGACTTCGAGGAGATTCCCGTCACGGACGGCGTGAACCATCCAAGCGATGTCGGGAAGAACGATCTGGTGGGCGTGCTGAAGTTCATACCGGCCAAGTAGGGGCGCCAAAAGTTTCCCATATGGGAAACTTTTTACTTGCGCTCGACAGCTCTCCCTAATAGTTATCCAAATAGGAAACTATTAGGGAGCCCGCCATGACCCTGACGCTTTACATGCATCCCCTCGCCTCGTTCTGTCATAAGGTGCTGATCGCGCTTTTCGAGAACGATACGCGTTTTATTGCCGAAACGGTCGATCTCGGAGATACAGGCTCCACGGCGGCGCATCTGGAACGCTGGCCGGTGGGCAAGATGCCGGTTTTGCATGCCTCCGCGAACGACACGACCATCCCCGAAACCAGCATTATCATCGAATACTTGGATCGGCATTATCCCGGTCCCTCTCCCATGCTTCCACAAGACCCTGACACATGTCTTCAGGTGCGTCTGTGGGATCGCTTTTTCGATCTCTATGTCAGCACCCCAATGCAGACGATCGTCGGCGACCGCCTGCGCCCGGAGGGCCACAAGGATCCGCGGGGTGTAGACAGCGCGTGTGCGACGCTGGATACGGCCTATGGCATGATCGAGAAGCAGGTCTCTGCAGACGGCTGGGCAGCCGACAAATCCTTCAGCATGGCCGACTGCTCTGCGGCACCCGCTCTCTTTTTCGCTTCGATCGTGCATCCCTTCGATGAGAAGCACACGAACCTTGCTGCTTATTTCGACCGCCTGATGGGCCGCCCCTCGGTCGAGCGGGTGATCGCGGAGGCTCGCCCCTTCTTCCCGATGTTCCCTTATAGTGAGGCGATTCCGCCGCGCTTTCTTGCGGAGAACGAGAGATAGGATCGAAGTCTTGCCAGAGCACAGCCAAAGTCTGGACCGAATGTTTCACGCGCTGGCCGATCCCTATCGGCGCAGCATGGTTGAACGGCTGAGCCAGGGACCGGCATCCGTGAAGGAACTCGCCGCACCCGGCAACATGGCCCTGCCTTCGGTGCTCAAGCATCTCAAGGTGCTGGAAGCCGGCGGCATCGTCATGTCCGAAAAGTCCGGCCGCGTGCGAACATACCGGATGCAGCCCGAAGCCCTCGGCGCAATCGAACAGTGGGTCGCCGAGAGAAAAGGCAACTGGAACCGCGCCTTCGACCGGCTGGAAGAAGCGATGATCGCTTATCCCGAACAAGCGGAGCAGAAGCCTTGATCCAACACTCTGCCGAACACGCCACCTTCGTCATCGAGCGCAGCCTGCCGGGCCGGCCGCAACACGCCTACCGTTTCTGGTCGGAACCGGAGATGAAACGCCGCTGGGCCTCTTGTCATTCAGACTGGCAGGAGCTCGAATACCGCTTCGATTTCCGCATCGGCGGATCCGAGGTAAGCCGCCTGAAAGCGCCCGACGGCACCGTTCATGCCGTGCGCTCCTATTTCCTCGATATCATCGAGGGTCACCGGATCATCTATGCTTATGAAATCACCGCCGATGACAACCGCATTTCGACCTCGCTTGCGACGGTGGAATTCACCCCGTCCGACACGGGATCGCTGATGATTTTTACCGAGCAGGCGGTTTTCCTGGATGGTCTCGCCAGCGCCGAAGGCCGCGAGGAAGGCACGGAAATGGGCTTTGAACGGCTGAAGCTGGAAATCGAGCGGGATCTCGCAGTCATACAGTGAGGAACCGTTCGGTTCTACGCACTGCCGGGGAACAAATCCTTCGCCGCCTCGGCCATATATTCCATGAACGCACGGATGCGGGCGGTCCGGCGAAGGGATTGGTGCGTCAGGAGCCAGAGAGCGACTTCGAGTTCGGGGATCGCCTCTCCGATGCGCACGAGGCCTGGATCGGACTCTCCCACATAGCACGGGAGAATGCCGATACCGGCCCCGTCCCGGATCGCCGCATACATGGCGAGGATCGCATTGACGCGAACGCCGCAGCGCGCATTGACGCCCTGCTCCGCCATCCATTTTTCAAGAGCCGGGTAAGGCAGGCGCTCATCTGGCCCCACCCACGAGGACGCATCGGACCAGGCCTCCACGTTACCATCAATGATGCTTTCATGCGCATAGACCGCCTGCGTGATGGTGCCCAGCTTTCGCCCCACGAGGTGTTCCGGCGGTGACGATGTGGGGCGCAATGCGATGTCGGCCTCTCGATACGACAGATTGAAAAGGTCGTTGGACACGGCAATCTCAAGTTCGATTTCGGGATAGACGCCGCGGAAACGCGCAAAGATTTTTGAGAAATGAAAATGCAGCAACGTGTCCGTCGTCGTCACGCTGACAGTGCCCGAGGGACGAAGGTCGCGCCCGACGATCTGCCGCTCAAGCCCGTGCACCTCACCCTCGATGCGTCGGGCGGTTGCAGCCGCCTCCTCCCCCGCCACAGTTCGCGCATAGCCCGTGCGCGAGCGCTCGAACAGTTCAACGCCCCATCGCCGCTCAATCTCCCCCAGACGGCGGAACACCGTCGCATGGCTGACCGCCAGCGCCCGCGCCGCCCCGGACAGCGAGCCGGTCTGAGCGATGGCGAGAATGACTTTCAGATCGTCCCAATCGAGCGAGTTGTTCATTTTTGCAAATTTGATTAGCGAATTTTGCGAATAGATTATCGAATTCGGACAGCATAGATCAGACCTGAAGCAGCCGCAATGGAGGCAGAAAGCCATGCACGTCCTGATCGTCTATACCCACCCCGAGCCGAATTCCTTCAATGGCGCGATGAAAACTGCCGCCGCCAAACACCTCCGCACGCTCGGGCACACGGTCGAGATTTCCGATCTCTATGCCGAGGGTTTCGATCCGGCGGAAAAAGCCGCGCACTATATTGACCGGGTCAACCCGGCGCTTTTCACGCCGCTCGCCGAACAGCGTCATGCTGGGCGCAACGGCACATTGCCCGACGATGTCCAACGCGAGATCGACCGTATCGAGCGTGCCGACCTCGTCCTGTTCCAGTTTCCGCTGTGGTGGCACGCGCAGCCCGCGATTCTGAAGGGCTGGTTCGACCGCGTCTTCGTCAGTGGAAAACTCTACACCAGCTCGATGCGCTATGATCGCGGCATATTTCGCGGCAAGCGCGCTGTCCTTTCCGTCACGACCGGAGCGCCAGAGGCCGCGTTTGGGCCGGGTGGGCGCGGCGGCGATATCGAACTGCTGCTTTGGCCCATCCAGTATTCGCTGCACTATGTGGGCTTTTCCGTGCTCGAGCCCTTCCTCTCCTTCAGCGTCGCGGGACACGGCTACAGCTATGAAGATGACCGCGAGAAGATTGAACGCCTCGAAGGTTATCAAGACGCCTGGATAGCCCGCCTCTCGGGCATTCAGGACGAAACCCCGCTTGCGTTCCCCGGCTGGGCCGACTGGGACGATGCGGGCCGGCTGAAGCCTGAGCGAACACCGGAAACGGCCCTGCGGTTTCGCAAGCACAAGCCTGCTGCGATAGACGCGTTGAACTGCTGATAGCGGTACGCCTCCTGGCCCACTCCAATGATCTCGCTGGTTCGCGCGGCCGCTTGTCCTAATCGCTACAATCGCCCCACTAGCGTAATCGCGATTGTTGTTTGTCCAAACGGCCGGAACCCACCTATCGTGGACACCGACAAAGCCGGGGACACGGGGAACACGAAGGAGGCTCATGATGCCGGACCGTCTGAACAAGCGGCCGAACGATCTTAGCGCATTCTGGATGCCGTTCACGGCGAACCGGCAGTTCAAGCAGGCGCCGCGCATGTTCGTCGGCGCCAAGGATATGCACTACACGACCGAGGACGGCCGTCAGGTTCTGGATGGTACCTCCGGCCTGTGGTGCGTGAACGCCGGTCACTGCCGGCCAAAAATCACCGAGGCGATCCAGCAGCAGGCGGCCGAGCTCGACTATGCGCCCGCCTTCCAGATGGGCCACCCAATAGCGTTCGAATTCGCCAACCGTCTGGTCGACATGGCGCCGGAGGGCATGGATCATGTCTTCTTCACCAATTCCGGCTCCGAATCCGTCGAAACGGCGCTTAAGATCGCGCTTGCCTATCACCGGGCCAAGGGCGACGGCTCGCGCTTCCGCCTGATCGGCCGCGAGCGCGGCTATCACGGCGTGAATTTCGGCGGCATCTCCGTCGGCGGCATCGTGGCCAACCGCAAGATGTTCGGCACACTCCTGACCGGCGTCGACCACCTGCCGCACACGCACCTGCCCGAACAGAACAGCTTTACACGTGGCGAACCCGAGCACGGCGCCGATCTGGCGGATGAGCTTGGGCGCATCGTGACCCTGCACGACGCCTCGACCGTAGCGGCGGTGATCGTCGAGCCGGTGGCTGGCTCCACGGGCGTGCTCATCCCGCCGAAAGGCTATCTGAAGCGCCTGCGCGAAATCTGCGACAAGCACGGCATCCTGCTCATCTTCGATGAAGTAATCACCGGCTTCGGCCGCCTCGGCACGCCCTTCGGCGCGGATTATTTCGACGTGGTGCCGGACATCATGACCACGGCCAAGGGCGTCACCAACGGCGTGATCCCGATGGGTGCGGTGTTCGCAAAGAAAGAGATCCACGACGCTTTCATGAACGGGCCGGAGCATCTCATCGAGTTCTTCCACGGCTATACCTACTCGGGCAACCCAATCGCCTGTGCGGCCGGCCTCGCGACGCTCGAAACGTACAATGAGGAAGGCCTGCTGACGCGCGGAGCGGAGCTTGCGCCCTACTGGGAGGACGCGCTGCATTCTCTCAAAGACGCGCCGAATGTGAAGGACATCCGCAACATCGGGCTGGTGGGCGCCATCGAGCTGGAGTCCATTGCAGGAGAACCGACGAAGCGCGCCTTCTCCGCTTTCCTGAAAGCCTACGAGAAAGGCGTACTCATCCGCACCACGGGCGACATCATCGCGCTCTCGCCGCCGCTCATCATCGAGAAAGGCCAGATCGACGAGATCGTCGATTGTCTGCGCGATGTACTTAACGAGGTGGAGTGAACGATGGCCCGACCGCAGGCGACACATTCCCTACTCGTTGATGATGCGAAGGTGCGGGTCACCCGGTGGGATTTTGCGCCGGGTGCGGAGACCGGCTGGCATCGCCACGGCATGGATTATGTGATCACCACCTTGACGCCTTGCACGTTTCTGATGGAGGAGCCCGGGGGCGAGAGCCGGCGCGTCGACATGCCGGCCGGCGAAAGCTATCGTCGCGACGAAGGCGTCGAGCACAATGTGGTGAATGGAGGGCCCGAGCCCATGTCATTCGTCGAGGTCGAGTTGAAGCATTGAGGGGAACTGATGGCGCAACCGGGTGAAAACTTGAGGATCAACGCGGACCGCCTGTGGGATTCGCTCATGGAAATGGCGAAGATCGGTCCCGGTATTGCCGGCGGCAACAACCGCCAGACATTGACCGACGAGGACGGTGAAGCCCGCGCGCTCTTCAAGCGCTGGTGCGAGGATGCCGGCATGACCGTCTCCGTCGATGAGATGGGCACCATGTTCGCGCGCCGCGAGGGGACCGACCCGGATGCCCTGCCCGTCTATGTCGGCTCCCATCTCGATACCCAGCCGACCGGCGGCAAATATGACGGCGTGCTGGGTGTACTCGGCGGGCTTGAGATCGTCCGCAGCCTCAACGATCTCGGCATCAGGACGAAGCATCCCATCGTCGTCACCAACTGGACGAACGAGGAAGGCACGCGCTTCGCGCCGGCCATGCTCGCCTCCGGCGTCTTTGCCGGATTGCATGAGCGCGACTGGGCTTATGACCGCACCGACAGGGACGGCAAACGCTTCGGCGACGAACTGCAACGCATCGGCTGGAAGGGAGACGAGCCCGTCGGCCAGCGCAAGATGAAGGCCTTTTTCGAGCTGCATATCGAACAGGGGCCAATCCTGGAGGACGAGGATATCGACATCGGTGTCGTCACCCATGGTCAGGGGCAGAAATGGCTGCAGGTGACCATCACCGGCCGCGAAAGCCACACCGGCTCTACGCCTATGTACAAGCGCCGCAACGCCGGCCTTGGCATGGCACGCGTGACCGAGCTGGTGCACGAAGTTGCAATGGACTACCAGCCCAACGCAGTCGGCGCTGTCGGTCATGTAGAAGTGTATCCGAACTCGCGTAACATTATTCCCGGCAAGACGGTGTTCACGGTCGACATCCGCTCACCGGACAAGAAGATCCTGGACATGATGGACGCGCGCATCCGCGAAGGCGCCGCCGCAATTTGCGAGGCATTGGATGTCGGCCATGAAATCGAGCAGGTCGGCCATTTCGATCCCGTCACCTTCGACGAAGGCTGCGTGAAAGCAGTTCGAGACGCGGCGGACCGCCTTGGTTACTCGCACCGCAACATCGTCTCCGGGGCGGGACACGATGCCTGCTGGATAAACCGCGTGGCACCCACGGCGATGGTCATGTGCCCTTGCGTTGATGGCCTGTCGCACAACGAGGCGGAAGAGATAGATCCCGAATGGGCGCAAGCCGGCGCGGATGTGCTGTTCCACGCAGTTGTGGAGACGGCGGAGATCATGCCCTAGGCGATTCTTCCTCCGGCTGTCCCGGCTCAGTCTCCTGCTCTGCAGAGAAGAAATCCGCGAAGGTCCGCAACGGCTCGATGTGGCTGCAAAAAATCTTGATGGCGACCATCAGCGGTACAGCGACCAGCATACCAATGATGCCCCACAGCCATCCCCAGAAGGCAATGGCGAGGAAGACGGCGACCGGATTCATTGCGAGCCTGCGCCCGAGCACGGTCGGGGTTACGAACTGTCCTTCGAGGGTCGTGAGGAAAAGATAGTAGGCCGGAACCAGCGCGGCATGAGAGAGCGTTGGGAAAGTTCCCAGCGCAACGGCGGTCACCAGCCCGATACCGATAACCGCCCCGACATACGGTATGAAGTTCAGAACCGCCGCCAGCGTCCCCCAGAGGGCCGGGTTCGGCATCCCGATCGCCCATAGCCCAATCCCTACCGCCAATCCCAGAGAACCGTTTATGAGCGCTATTGTGGAGAGATAGTGGGAGAGTTCGCGCTCGATATCACGCGCTATTTTCAGTGCTTTCTTCTTGTCGGTCAGAGTAGGCATGGCTCTGACGATCTTGATGTAGAAGAGATCGCCGGAGGATAACAGAAACAACAGGAGAACAACGGCAAAGAACCCGCGCGCCGCAGCTTCGGGCGCATTGGCCGCTGCCACTGTCAGAAGCCCAGGCTCCCTCACCACCACTTCCTCTGGATCGGACGGGCTCTGTTCCGTATCGGTCGCAGCCAATCCTTCGATCTGCTCGGTGGCTTGCTGGACTTCCTCTACCGGCGCGCGAAACTGATTGAGCTTTCGCTCGATCTCGATCCCTATTCGCGGCAGATCATCCAGAAGCGCGGCTACCGGGCTGCTGAGATAGTAGAACCCCACCGCGAGACTCGCCAGAACTGCGAGCACCAGCCCTGCTGCGGTCAGAAACGGTGGAACACGGCGCCGGCCGAAGAAGCGTACGACGGGGCTCAGCGTAAGAGCGACGAGGAAAGCGAGAAGCACGGGCAAGACAAATGCCTGCGCGTAGGACAGAGCCGCAAACACCGCGATCAGAAGAAGCCCGACAATCGTCCAATGCGGACCATCCTCGCTGGCACGCGCAGCACTTGGAGGACCATCACTCCGTTGCGGATCAAGCTTACTCATCGCCGGGTGAAAAGCGCAGGCAGGCCCATTGTTCTTTTTCTTTTCCCGTCCTGAGCATCACGCACGGCCCGCGTCCCTTTTACAACCCTTTAGCCTCGCCCAACAGCAAAACAGTTCACCAAGCAGGATTGTTCCGAATGCGCGCGGCTAACAAAGGTCAAGCAGCCATCTTCTGCCGCTCCGACTCGCGGAATGCTCCTGGCGTCATTCCCGTTTCGCGTTTGAAAAAGCGGTTGAAGTAGGCAGGGTCCTGAAATCCCAGAGAATAGGCGATCGTCTGAACGGGTGTCGGTGTGAAGATCAGGTCACGCCGAGCAGCACGCAAAAGATGCTGCGCGGCCAACTCGCGCACGCTGGTGCCGGCCTCGCGCCGTGCGATGCGGTTAAGGTGGGCGGGTGAAAGCCCCAGTTTCGCGGCATAAAAACTCACCGGCCGGTGTTCCCGGCAGTGAGCGGCAAGCAAGGCTGCCAAGGCATTCATACGATGACGGTCGTGTTGCGGCCGGGCGGGATTTTCAAGGTCCTGCAGTGCCTCTGCCCCCGCACGTGCAAGCCGCAGGACGATTTCCGTGACCATCGCATCGAGCAGAACTTCACTGCCGGCGCCGGGAGCATGGATCTCTTCATGAAGGCGCGCGGCAATCGCAGCCAGCCCCCTGCCTTCATGGTCCTCATCGCCGAGCGGAGTGACCCTGGATTGCGACAGATAGGCCGCAATACCAAGGTCGCAATCGCGTACGGACGAAAGCCGTTCGCCCAGCACTGTCAGCACCAGTCCGTCGGCATTGTGCGAGTAGCGAAAGCCGTGGACGGCTCCCGGCGCGATGTAGATAGCGCAGGGCGCGGCAAAAACTGTCCGCTCAGTACGGCTGAGCAGTTCCCCCTCACCAGTTTCCAGCATGAATATCTGGAAAAGCGCATCGTGCCGGTGCAGCGATATCTCCCAATTGTGCAGCCGGCTACGCAGTGGAAGCGTCTCGCTATGCAGCCAAAAGTCATCGGATTCATCTGATTTTGCACGATAAAGCCGGTAGTTGGGGATGCTTCGCGCTGCCATCTGCGTCTCCCTAGGATGATCGGAAAGTGCAATAGAACGCTGCAAAAGTCCATTGTGAACGCATCGCGGAGGTTTCAATCTCAGGAACCGGGAGGCTCAAGCGAATGCGGACGCAGATCGCCATTATCGGATCAGGACCAGCCGGCCTTTTGCTGGGCCAGTTGCTGACGAATGCCGGCATCGACAATATCATCCTCGAGCGAACGACGAAGGAGCACGTGCTCTCGCGCATCCGCGCCGGCGTTCTGGAAGAGGGCACGGCCGCCATGCTGGATACAACCGGCGCCGGCGGGCGCATGCATTCGGAAAGCCTGCCGCATGACGGGTTCGACATCACTTTCGACGGCCGCCGGCATCGTGTTGACCTGTTCGAACTCACCGGTAAGCGCGTCATCATCTACGGACAGACGGAACTGACGCACGACCTGATGGACAAGCGCGAGGCTTCCGAGGCACTCTCCGTCTATGAAGCGGCAAACGTACAACCGCATGACTTCGAGTCCGGCCGTCCCCACGTGACCTACGAAAAGGACGGAAAGGTCCACCGGATCGACTGCGATTTCATCGCCGGGTGCGACGGATATCACGGCATCTCGAGGAAAGCCGTGCCGGAGAAGGCCATCGAAACCTTCGAGCGCGCCTATCCCTTCGGATGGCTCGGCATTATTGCCGATGTTCCGCCGGTCGGTGATGAATTGGTCTACGCCAACCATCCCCGCGGCTTCGCCCTCTGCTCGATGCGCACACCGACCCGCAGCCGCTACTATGTGCAGGTGCCCGCGGATGAGAAAATCGAGAACTGGTCCGACGAACGCTTCTGGGACGAGATACGCCGCCGCCTCCCGGAAGGAACCGCGGAGGCCATGATCACCGGTCCCTCGGTGGAGAAGTCAATTGCGCCGATCCGCTCATTCGTGGCGGAACCGCTGCGCTTCGGCCGCCTGTTCCTGGCTGGCGACGCCGGCCACATTGTGCCACCGACCGGCGCGAAGGGCTTGAATCTCGCTGCGAGCGACGTGAACTATCTCTTTGACGCGTTTCATGAATTCTATTTGGAGAATTCCAGCGACGGCATTGAAGCCTACTCGCAAAAAGCGCTTGCCCGCGTCTGGAAGGCCGAGCGCTTCTCCTGGTGGATGACGACCACCCTGCATCGCTTCCCCGACCAGGGGACCTTCGGACAGAAGATCCAGCACGCTGAACTCGACTACCTTTTCCAGTCACGCGCCGCGCTTACCATGCTCGCGGAGAATTATGTCGGCCTGCCGTACTGAAGCCACGGAGAAACGGAACATGAACGAAAAAACAAAACGCTTTGAAGAAGGGCTGGCCACACGCCGCTCTGTGCTGGGTGACGCTTGGGTCGACAAGGCGCAACAGAACAAGACGGAGTTTGACGCGCCCTTTCAGGAACTCATAACGGAAGCCGCCTGGGGGCATGTCTGGTCGCGGCCGAACTGGTCAAAGCGGGAGCGCTCGATCGTGACCGTCGCGATTCTTGCTGCGCTCGGCCGCTACGAGGAACTGGTCCTGCATGTCCGCGCTACCGCGAACACCGGAGCGAGCGCGGAGGATCTGCGCGAGGCCATGCTCCATGTCGCCATTTATGCCGGCGTGCCGGCGGCCAACCACGCCATCAAGATAATCAAGGAGATACTTGCCGAAATGGAATCGGGAGAGAATGAATGAAGAACATGAAGCCCGAGGCAGGCGGTTTTTTTCAGCGGGTCCGCCAATGGCATCCGCCGGCCTTTGCGCCGGGCTACAAAAGCACCGTTATGCGCGCGCCGCAAAAGGCGCCGATCGCTTTCCCGCAAACGCCGTCCGAAATAACCGGTCCGGTCTTCGGCCGTGAAATGCTGGGCGAGCTGGATAACGATTTGACGGTGAACTACGCCAAATCCGGTGAAAGCGCCATTGGTCCGCGTATCATCGTCTACGGACGGATTCTGGACGAGAACACCAGGCCGGTGCCGAATGTGCTGGTCGAGTTCTGGCAGGCCAATGCCGGCGGGCGCTACCGCCACAAGAAAGACGGCTATCTCGCTCCGCTCGATCCCAATTTCGGAGGCTGCGGCCGCGCGATTACCGACGAGGACGGCAATTATTGGTTCCGCACCATCCAGCCCGGCGCCTATCCCTGGCCCAACGGCATCAACGACTGGCGGCCGGCGCACATTCACTTTTCCGTGTTCGGGCACGGCTTCGTGCAGCGCCTGATCACACAGATGTATTTCGAAGGCGATCCGATGATCTGGCAATGCCCGATCGTGCGCACCATCCCCGATACGGAGGCGATCGAGGGGCTGATCGCCGCACTCGACATGGATTCGACGGTGCCGATGGACGCGCGCGCCTATAAATTCGATATCGTGCTTCGCGGGCGCCGCTCGACAATGTTTGAGAACAAGCTGGAGGGCAATTGATCATGGCGCAGACACTGACAAGGCTCAAAGAGACGGCGTCCCAGACCGGCGGGCCTTATGTCCATATCGGCATGACCCCGAATGTGTGCGATATCAATGGCATCTACCCTGAGGATCTCGGCGTGCACATGGTCAATGAGAAGACCAGGGGCGAGCGGATCACGGTCGAGATGCGGATTTTCGACGGCACTGGCTCCATCATCAAGGATGCGCTGATCGAAGTCTGGCAAGCGGATACCGATGGCTTATACAATTCACCGTCGGAGCCGCGCGGCAAGGCGGATCCCAACTTTACCGGATGGGGGCGCCAGGCTTCGGACATGGAAACGGGCGTCTTCACCTTCGAGACCATCAAACCCGGCCGTGTTCCCTTCACCGACGGCCGCCTGCAAGCGCCGCACATCTCGCTGTGGATCGTCGCGCGCGGCATTAATATCGGCCTGCAGACGCGCATGTATTTCGGCGACGAGGAAGAGGCGAACGCCGAAGACCCGGTGCTGACGCGCCTTGAACACCAAAAGCGCGTGCCTACCCTTGTCGCGCCGCGCAATGGCAACACCTATACCTTCGACATCCATCTACAGGGTGATCAGGAGACGGTGTTCTTCGACGTGTGATACAATGGGCGCGAGTTTGCATATGGCTGCCGCAGTGCATCGACGATGACCACATCCGCTTTCGACCACCCGTTTCTCGGCAACCTGCTCGGCGATCCGGCACTGCTCGAGTGCTTCTCCGCGAGCACGGACATTCTGCAGATGCTGCGCTTCGAGATCGCGCTCGCCGAGGCGGAAGCGGCCGAAGACATCATCCCGAAAGATGCCGTCGCAGCCATCAAACGCGCCACGGATGTGTTCGCCCCCGATATGGGTGCCCTAGCGGCTGGTGTTGCGCGCGACGGCGTCGTCGTGCCGGCACTTCTTACAGAGCTCCGCGCACTTCTTGACGAGGAGCACAGGAAAAACCTGCACTTCGGCGCCACGAGCCAGGATGTCATCGACACCAGTCTTGCGCTGCGCCTGAAGCAAGCCTGCGAGTCGCTTCTCTCCCGTTTCGAGGGAGTGATCGAGGCGCTCGCGGCGCTCGAAGAACGCGACGGCCACATCGAGGTGATGGCGCATACGCGTATGCAGGCGGCCATTCCCGTGACCGCCCGTCGAAAGATCCGCTCCTGGCGGGAGCCGTTGGAGCGTCATCGCACACGGCTGGAAAGGGTGCGGTCGGAAGTCGAAATCCTTCACTTCGGAGGTGCCGCCGGTACGCTCGACAAGCTGGGCGACAAGGGTCCGGCGGTGGCAGATCGCCTGGCGAAAGCGCTGGACCTCAACCGCGTTGATCATCCCCGCCACTCCGAACGCGACGGACTTGCCGATTTCGCTTCCGTGCTGTCGCTGACCACCGGAAGCCTGGGAAAAATGGGCCAAGACGTTGCATTAATGGCGCAAAACAAAATGGGCGAGGTTGAACTTTCCGGCGGCGGCGGCTCATCCGCCATGCCGCATAAAAAGAACCCCGTGAAGGCGGAGGCGCTCGTCACGCTCGCCCGGTTCAACGCCACGCTCTTTCCCGGCCTGCACCACGCGCTGGTGCATGAAAATGAGCGGTCCGGCTCCGCATGGACGCTGGAATGGATGCTGCTGCCGCAGATGGTGATGGCGACGGGCGCGGCCCTGCTCCGCGCCACGGAGCTGGCTCAAGGCATTTCCTTCAAACCCTCCGCATCCCGTTAGGACTGTTATATAGGGGCTACCGCGCTGCCGCGATCACCAGAATAAAGGCGCCAGCCAAGGCGATATTGCTGATGACTCCGTTTATACGATTGCTCCGATCCAGCCCCGCATGGTCCCAGAAATTGTGAAACAGAAGCGTCGCGGCAAGGAGGAACGCGATCAACCCCATTGCTGCGGCAGATGTCCACAAGCCAGCAACTAAAAGTGCGCCGCAAACAATCTGCAAAGCAATACCAGCAATCAGTACGAGCCGGGCTTGCGGCACGCCGCGTGCGCCAATCACTTGCGTAAGAACGGGGATGCTCCGCACGTTGCGAACCCCCGCATAAACAAAAGCCCCGCCGAGGAGCAGGTGGCCGAGGGCGATAGTCAGGTTCAAGGTTTCAGCAGGCACTGAAAGACTCCTTAGATGGTCAGGTGTCGGATGCGCCGCCATTAGACGGCGCTTCCGCCGGTCCGCAGTCCTATGCGGCGAGAGTGTGTTTCTCGGAGACCGGATGAATGGCGTGGAAAGCGACACAGAGCCGGTTCCACGTATTGATCATCGAGATGGCGACGGAGAGATCGACCAGCTCTTTCTCGCTGAAATGCTTGAGCATCTCCTCGTATAGTTCATCCTCCACCGGCCCGTCGGACAGCTTTGTGAGCTTCTCAGTCCAGGCGAAAGCGGCGCGCTCACGCTCGGAAAAAAGCGGCGACTCCCGCCACGCGGCAACCAAATGCACGCGCGGCTCGCTCTCTCCGTCCTCGCGCGCCTCACGGCTGTGCATCTCGACGCAATAGGAGCAGCCGTTAATCTGTGATGCCCTGAGCTTGATGAGATGCAGGAGGCCTTTGTCCACGCTAGCTTCCCGTATTGCCATCTCAAGGGCCCGAACGTTCTTCATAAGCTCCGGCGAAGACTGAAAAAAATCGAGACGTGCTTCCATCTATATGTCCTTTCATTCTGACTCTGGGGAGGATGCGGCTCGCGGCCGCTGGTGACGCGCCAGAAAGGCGCAACCGAACGCAATCGCCCGCGGATCGGCATCTGCCTGATATCCCGCGATCACGTCGGTAAGCTTCGTCTCGGCGAGCACGGCCCGATAGGCCTGCTCGGCCTTCAACATGGCGGCATTGATACCGCAAGGTTTCACATAGACCTCCGGCTCCAGCGCGCCCGGCCCGCGCTGCCGGATTTCGGCGCACCGAAACGCCGGTTGTCGCCCCTCCACAGCCAAAACGATATCGAGGAGGCTGATACGCGACGGCCCGCGCGCTAGCCGGTAACCGCCATTGGGACCCGGCACTGATTCAAGCACCTTCGCCGCCGAAAGCGCTTGCAAGTGCTTCAAGAGATAGCTTTGCGAAACGCCGTGATACTCCGCCAGCGCGCTGGCCGGCAGGGTGCGCCCCTCTTCCAGCCCGGCCAGAAGGGTCGCGCAATGAATAGCCGCTTCAACTCCGTCGCTAAGTTTCATCGCCTTCTCCAATCCTGGATATTATCTATCATGGATATTTATTGTCCACAATAAGAAAAGAGCTCCCACCCTCTGGTGTCATCGCTGGAATGCGTTCTGAGAAACTGGGAAGAGGCGACCGGTCGAGGGCGCTCACGTCAGCTTTTTCAAGAGCCCGCTCAGCGTCTCAGCTTCCTCCGCGGTCAACCGGCAGCCGACGGCTTCCTCGATCGCCTGCTCGTAAACAGCCCACATGCGCTGCCTCAAGGCGCGGCCTTCAGCACTGATATGCAGAATTTGCCCGCGCCGATCTTCCGGACAGGCACGACGCTCGATCAGACCGGCCTTGCACATGCGCTCGGCCAGCCGCGAAAGGTTGTACTGTTCGAACAGCAGCGCCTCCTCCAACGCATAGGGTCGTAGTCCAGCCTCCCCCGCTTTCTCCAACTCCCACAGCGCGTCGTACCAAGACAGCGACGGCAATCCCGCCTCTTTCAGCCGCGCCTCGACACGGGCCATCGCCACGCGCTGAGCGCGCGCAAGAGCGATCCAGGCGTCGACGGCCGCTTCATGCTTGTCCTCTGCCATGCCCTCACCATTTATTTATTAGATGCACATGCATCTACCTTGACTCAGGATCTCTCAAGGCCAATATAGATGCAACTGCATTAAAGTTCCAGCACCCAGGAGAATTCGGATGCAAGAGAAACTTACCCTCGTCTCCTTCGACCTATGCCCCTTTGTCCAGCGCTCGGCCATTGTTCTCAAGGAGAAGGACGTGCCGTTCGAGCGCATCGACATCGACCTTCAGAACAAGCCGGACTGGTTCCTCGCCATCTCTCCACGTGGCAAGGTCCCCGTGTTGAAAGTCGGCGAACATGTGCTGTTCGAGAGCTCTCCGATTGTCGAATACCTGGATGAAACCTATCCACCGCGTCTCCACCCGGAAGACCCTATCAGGCGTGCCCGCCACCGGGCGTGGATGGAGATCGGCTCGGCGGCGCTCGGCGACATCTGGACGTTGGAGACCACGCCCGAGCGCGAGAAGTTCCATGCGGCCACTGCCGCGCTCAAGGAGAAACTCACCCGTCTGGAAGATGAGCTCGGCGATGGGCCATACTTCGCCGGCGAGAACTTCTCAGTCGTTGACGCTGTTTTCGCTCCCGCCTTCCGCTACTTCGACGTGATCGACCAGATCACCGATCTCGGCGTCTTCGATGGTCTGACAAAGGTGCAGAAATGGCGCAAGGCGCTGGCGGAGCGTCCATCGGTGAAGACGGCCGTGGTGCCGGATTACAATGAGCGGCTCCGCCGTTTCCTGCACAAGCACGACGGTGTGCTCGCGCAGATGGATAAAGCCGCCGCCTGACTGTAGAAGGGGCGGCGGTCAGCGCCGCCCACTTCACTCACTCCTGATTAATAACGATTCGGTTGCCTTCGCTGTCACGGAACTCCGCGAAGACAACACCCTTGGTCCAGGGCGCCTCCCGAGGCTCGGTGATGATTTCGACACCTTCCGCCTTCAGCTGGTCGATCGTTTCGTGAAGGTTCTCCGTCACGAGAACAAGCATAGGCTTGTCGGATGGCGTATCATCACTGCGCGAGCTGAAATGCAGATGCGTACGCGCGCCCGGAAGCGCCAGTTCGACCCAGCGCCATCCACCCTGGCCATAAGCGCTATCCACCGCGACGGTCCAGGACAGTTTCTCGGTATAGAAGGCTATCGCCCGATCTTGGTCGAAGACGGGCAATTCAGCAAATTGAGATACATGAGAGGCTCCATTCGCCAAGCCTGAAGTGTACCGCCAATCTGCGTTCCCGCAACTCTCAACTCTGCGGCTCGGCCTCTTTCCCCTCGTCAAAACTTATGACGGGCTCCATCTTGCTCAGGACTTCGTTTTCCAGCCAGCAGAGGCTCCTGTGCCCGCCCCCGAGGTCCCTGAGAGGCGGCAGCTCACGCTCGCAGCGATTCTCCGGCACCAGGTGCTTGTAGGGGCAGCGCGTCTGAAAGGGACAACCGGAAGGCGGATCCATGGCCGAGGGAATATCGCCTTCGAGCACGATGTGCTTCTTACGCACTGAGGTATCGGCGATTGGGATCGCCGATAGAAGCGCCTCCGTATAGGGATGATAGGGCGGCGAAAAGATCTGCTCGGTCGTGCCCTGCTCGACGATATGGCCGAGATACATGACGACCACGCGGTCGGCGAGATAGCGCACGACAGAAAGATCATGGCTGATGAACAGCATGGTCGTTTTGTTCTTGCGCTGAATGTCCATCAGGAGCTCGGTCACGGCGGCTTGAACGGAGACGTCGAGCGCGGAGACCGGCTCGTCCGCCACCACGACCTTGGCATTTCCGGCAAAGGCCCGCGCCACGCCGATGCGCTGCTTCTGACCGCCGGAAAGCTGGCGCGGCATGCGGCTGGCGAAGGCGCGCGGAAGCTTCACCAGATCGAGCAGTTCCAGCATTCGGTTCTTCCGCTCGGCCACGGTACGCCCGACCTTGAATTTCTCAAGCGAGCGCATGATCTGCCCACCCACCGAATGGCTGGGATTGAGGGTGTCGAACGGGTTCTGAAACACCATCTGAATGCCGCCGACGGTCTGGGCATCGCGATCCTCAACCGCCGTGTCCTGGATCTCGGCATTGTCGAGCACGACCGTACCTTCGGTCGCGGTTTCCAGGCCGAGCAGAACCTTGGCAAGCGTGGACTTGCCACATCCCGACTCGCCGACAATGGCGACGGTTTCAGCCTCGCGCGCCTCGAAACTGATCGCCTCGTTCGCCTTGACTGTACGCGCCTCCGAGCCGCCGAAAAGCGCGTTGGTGGATACCTGATAATACTTCTTCAGGTTTTCGATCTTGAGCATGGGAGCGCCGGGCGAAACCGGCTCCCGCTCGACCTTGGCACCCTCAGGAAGCGCAGCCCAGTCGATCTCGTCAAAGCGGATACACCGCGACTCGTGGCTTTCCTGCCCTTTCACCTCTATCATGGGGATCTCGGCCGCGTCGCAGCGCCCCTCCACAAAGTGCTGACAACGCGGGCCGAAGTTGCAGCCCTTCGGCCGCTCGTGGGGCAAAGGCAACTGGCCGGGAATGGCGATCAGCGGCCGCGCATTCTTATCCGCGCCCGGCAGGGGGATGGAGCGGAAAAGCCCCTGCGTGTAGGGATGGCGCATGCGGTCGAATACGTCCCTGACGCTGCCCGTCTCCACCGCCTCTCCCGAATACATCACCGTGATCCTGTCGCAGGTCTCCAGGATCAGCCCCAGATTGTGCGACACGAAAATCATCGACGTGCCGAATTCCTTGCCGAGCCCCTTCACCAGTTCGACAATACCGGCCTCAACCGTCACATCGAGAGCGGTCGTCGGCTCATCCAGCAAAAGCAGCGACGGCTTGGAAAGCAAAGCCATGGCAATCACGATACGCTGCTGCTGACCACCGGAAAGTTGGTGCGGATAGGCCCGCATGATGCGCTCCGGATCCGGAAGCCGAACCGCGCGCACCATCTCTACTGAGCGGTTCCAGGCCTCTTCTTTGGACACTTTCTCGTGGATCAGCGGCACTTCCATGAGCTGCTTGCCGATTTTCATCGCCGGATTCAGGCTCGCCATCGGCTCCTGATAGACCATGGAAATCTCATTGCCGCGCAGATTGCGAAGTTCCTCCTCGCTCATCTCGCCCATATCGCGACCTTTGAACTTGATCCGCCCGCCGACGATCTCGCCGACATTGGAAAGGTCGCGCATGATGCCGAGCGCCACGGTGGACTTGCCGCAGCCGGATTCGCCCACGATTCCCATCGCTTCGCCCGGCATGACCTTGCAGGAAAAATCCATCACCGCCGGGATTTCCCCCGCCCGCGTGTAGAAGGAAATCGAAAGGTTCTCGATTTCCAGGATGGGCTCGGCATTCGCCTGAACGGTGGTATCGCTGATGGCTTCGTTCATCACACTGCCCTCAGTCTTTCAAGGATTGCTCGCGCAGAGCGTCGGCAAGGAGGTTCAGCCCAAGCACGAAAGACATGAGCGCGAAAACCGGCGGCAGCGCGGGATGGACGTAGGCACGCAGCAGCCGGCTCGACTCCTTGATGCCCGTCCCCCAGTCGGGGCTTTCCGGCGCCAGGCCCAGGCCAAAATAGCCGAGCGTACCAAGCAGGATGGTCGTATAGCCGATCCTCAGGCATACATCGACGATCAGTGGCCCGCGCGCATTGGGCAGAACCTCCCAGAGCATGATGTACCAGGGATTCTCACCGCGCGTCTGCGCAGCCGACACATAGTCCCGTGTCTTGATGTCCATGACGAGACCGCGCACGATGCGGAAAACGCCGGGGCTGGAAGCGAAGACGACCGCCACAAAGATATTGAGCTCGTTCGGCCGGATCGAAACGAGCCCGAGCGGATCAGCATTGAAAACCAGACCGGCATAGATCCAACCACCCAACACAAACGTGGCCGCGAGCAATACAGCCAGGAGACCCGGACGCCTGCTGAAGCGCGTGTAGAACAATGTCGAGAAAAAGATCATGGGGAAGATGAAGAATACCCCTGCCATCCATTGCGGAATGGCGGTCTCGCGAATGCCGGGCGTGACCAGGAGATAAAAGAGCAGGATGACGGGAAACGCCAGAACCAGATTGGCGAGGAAGGACAGAATATTGTCGATCCGCCCGCCATAATAGCCCGCCGGAAGGCCCAGAGTAGTTCCCACCATCAGCGCGAACAGGGTCGCAGCCGGCGCGATGACCAGCACGATTTGGCTGCCGAACACCATGCGCGAGAACACGTCCCGCCCCAGCCGGTCACCACCGAACAGGAAGGGCAACCCGCTCTCGGGGTCGATCGTTCCGGGCATGGAATTCCTCAGAACCGGCACCTGCTCCAAAGCACCGAATGGCGTAATCACATCGGCAAAGACCGCGGTGAAGAGCCAGAAGAGGCAGATCATCAGGCCCGCAATTCCAACGTTGGAGTCGAACAGATGACCGTAAAGGCCGAGGTATTTCCTGTAGCGCAGGCTGAGAACGAGAATAGTGGCCAGCGCAATCCACACAGGCCAGAACCGCGCGAGCGTTCCGAAAAGGATGCCGAAAAAACCGAGCGTGTCGAACTCCATAGCCCGACCCTCCTATTGCACTCGGATGCGCGGATTGAGCAGCGCATAGCCGATATCGGATATAAGCTGTGTGGAAAGCACCACGAACACCGAAACCAGCGAGCAGGCCAGCAGCAGGTCGATGTCGTTGTTGGCCGCTGCTTCCACGAGCGTATAGCCGAAACCCTGATAGCGGAACATCACTTCGACGATCACGACACCGGTGAGCAGCCAGGGAAACTGCAGCATGATCACCGTAAAGGGAGCGATCAGCGCGTTGCGTAACGCATGCTTCAAAACCACGGCATTGAATCCGAGCCCCTTGAGCCGGGCAGTGCGGATATACTGCTGGGTCATGACCTCGACCATAGAGGCCCGCGTCATACGTGCGATATAGCCGGTCCCGTAGACGGCCATGGTCATCACCGGCAGCGCAAAATTGTAGAAGGTGATGCCGCTATTCGTTGCCGAAGCCGCCGAGGCATTGAGCCAGCCGAGCCAGGAAGCGAATACGACGGCAAAGATAACGCCTGAGATGTATTCAGGCGTGGCTGTAGTTGTGATAGACGCGACCGAAAGGCCGCGGTCTATGCGGCTTCCCTCCCGCATGCCGGCAAGCACGCCGATGACCAGCGACACCGGCACCATCACCGCCATCACCCAGAACATCAGCTTGCCGGTGGCGGCAAGCGCCGGCAGAAGTTGCGCGGTAACCGGCTGCCTGAACTTGGTCGAACAGCCAAAATCCCCCTGCAGGATTCCCGAATAGCGAGGCACTGCCGGCTCGTTGCAATAGGAGAACCGAGATGTCGCCTCGCCGGTCTCCCGGTCGATGTTGGGCTGCTTTTGGAGCACACCGAGCCACTGGCCGTAGCGGACGAAGAAGTTCTGGCGATAGCCGTTATCCTGCAACCAGCTTTCGATCTCCGCGCCCGACGCGCGCTGGGTAAGCTGACCGATAGCCAGCTTCTTCAGGTTCGGCTCGAGGTTGATCAGAAAGAACACCACGAGCGACAGGCACGCCATCGCCAGCGCCATGACACCGAGGCGACGAAAAATAAAGCTCAGCACGACCTTCCCCCTCTTCGCGGAGGTTTATTTTTCTTGTTGCGGGAGAAGCCGGGACGGCTTCTCCCGAAGAATCGTTACTGGTCCAGCCATACCCCCGCGAGATCAATCTCGAAAGTAGGATGCATCTCGAAATTCTTCACTTCCGGGGTGGAGTGGTTGAAGAGCTTTCGCCAGTAAGGTTGGATAATGATTCCGGAATCCTGGATGTGCTGCTCGATGTCTTTCATCACCGACTGCCGATCTTCCGAGTCCGGAATCGTCAGCGCCTCGTCAATGAGAGCGTCCAGATCTGGATTGGAATAGGCAGTCTCGTTCCAGGATTGGCCAGAGCGGTAGGCGAGCGCAACCACCTGGATGCCGAGCGGACGCATATTCCAGTTGGTCATTGAATAAGGATACTTGGTCCAGTCGTTCCAGAAGGTCGACCCGGGAAGCACTTCACGGCTCACCTTGAAACCGGCCTTGCGAAGCTGTGCAGCGATGGCATCGCCGGTATTCTTGTGCCAATCCTCGTCCGCTGTGATGAGCGTATGCTCGAAATCCATCTGGCCCGCCTCTTCCATAAGGGCCTTTGACGCCTCGGGGTCGTGCTCGAAAGGCGGTATTTCCGCATAGTCCGGCTGAATCGGGGATACGTGGTGGTTCTCTGCGACCTCGCCCGCATTGTTGTAGCCCAGCGTCAGTACGGTTTCATTATTCACCGCAAGCTGCAACGCCCGCCGCACCCGCTGGTCGTCGTAGGGCTTATTCTCGACATTGGTGCGCGCAACCAGCGTCGTGGCCGTCATGACCTCGGACCTATCAAGGCCAAGAGAATCGAGAATCGAAACGTAGTCCGCCGTCGTCTCGTAGTTCCCCTGCACCTCGCCAGCCTCGAACATAGCCAGCATCGCGGAAGGATCGGGGCCGTAATCGATGAACTCGATGCCATCGAGATAGGCCTCGCCGCCCCACCAGCCGCCATCCTCGCGGCGCTTCAGTACCACACGGTCGCCGACTTCGTAGGAGACCAGTTCAAACGGCCCCGTGCCGATCGGATTGGCGACGAAGTTACGGCCGGTCTCGTCGAAACTGGGATGAACCAGCAGGCCCGGATAATCCGCCAGGCCCGGGATGATCGAAACGTCAGGTTTTTCAAGAGAAAGCCGGACGGTATACTCGTCGACCTTTTCGATAGCCCCTTCGCGTGCCTTCTCCGTGTCAGGATCGATCAGCGAAGACAGGCGCGTTGCCATCGAGTTGCCGGCCACCGTCTGATCACACCAGCGATTGAGGTTGTACATGACGTCATCCGCGCTGAACGGATCGCCATTGTTCCAGGTCGCGCCCTGACGGACATGCAGAATGTACTCGGTAGCGTCCTCGTTGACTTCCCAGCTGTCCAGCAGCTTGCCCTCGAAGGTGAACTCGCGCGTGTATTTCACCAGCGGCTCGAGCGTCTGGCGCATGGCATTGGCGATTTCAGACCAGTCGGCCGTCATCGGGTCCTTTGGCTCTTTGACCCACATGGCCACCTTCAACACGCCGCCCTGCTTCGGGTCCTGTGCCATTGCCGCCTGCGGCGCCGCGAGCCCGGCCATCGCATAGGCACCTGCGGTTGTCGCACCGAAAGCACTCGCCAGCGCAAGGAACTCGCGCCGATCCATCTTGCCTTTCCGGGCTTTCTCGCCCAGCGCCTCTATACGCGCGGGAACTCGGCCGCTACCGCTCTTAAAAAATTTCATTCGACGCCCTCCCAGTGATCGGTTGGCCCATTTTTCATTGGTTTTCAGAATTCACCGAGCGTTTAGCATTTAACATTCCTCAACGCTTGTCAAAGAGCCATAGCAGCTTTTCTGAAGAACCTTTCAATAGCGCCGTTTTCACGCCGCAAACTGAACGACGAATTGGAAACGGGACTACCGTTGGTGACAGACAATAGCACGCGTGTGGTCCCCTGACGCTGCGGCATCTTTGGAGTTCGTTCTCCGTTCTTCCAGTTCAGGCAGTTGCACGCGCATTTTTTAAGCTCTTGCCAGAAGCGCCGGCGCATCCCCATATTGGCGATCAAAGCAGGAAATAGTCTCATGGAATGTTTTTCCGGTCAGTCGGCGCAAATGTCAGACCGCGCCCGCTATCTTGTCGCCGTCCTTTTTTTGGCGGCCACGTTCGGTCTTGCCGGCTCTGCGGCGGTCTTTGCCCAAGCGGGTCCGCTGGGGAACCCGCCAGAACGCTCCATCGGTCCCCGCTGCCCCATAGGATCGGTTTTCGCCGGCGGGCAATGCGTCAGGCCTCAAACAGGGCCGCAATGCCCTCCAGGGACAGCAGGGCAGCACCCGAACTGCCGACCAATCGTGCGCTCCCTGTGTCCGCCCGGCACTACCGGAATCTACCCAAGTTGCCGGCCGACGTTAAAGCGTCCTCCGCCGCTGGATGCGCCCGGGCTCCAGCCGCAGCAGCCGCCTGAGCCTCGCATTCTGGACTTGACCTAGGTCCCAAAAGTAACCCGACCGGCGGAGGGGAAACCGGCCGGGCTCTTACCTGCAATCCCCGTCTCGGGCGAACGCAGGAAAGCCTGTTATCGACTTGCTACAGGCGAGACCAGAGGCGTAATCCGCCGAATGGCCACACGCCGGTTGCTCCGCTCGCGATCCTCCGTGTCGACCTTCAGGAACTGCTCGCCATAACCCTGCGTCACGAGGTTTTCAGGCGGCAGCCCGAAGACATTCGTCAGTGCTCTCGCCACCGACTCCGCACGGCGATCCGACAAGGCCAGGTTCGCAAGTTCCGACCCGACGGCGTCCGTGTGACCCTCGATGAGGAAAGTTTCCGCCGGGTCTTCATCCAGCAGCCGCAGCATGGCATCGGCCAGCGCTTCAAGTTCCGCGATTTCGCGCTCGTCAATCTGGGCGGAGCCAAATTCGAACTCGATCGTGGTGAGGTCGATCCGCCCCATCATGTCGCGCACCCGCGCCGAATACTGCACCTCTTCCAGAGAATAGAGACGCGGCACCGGCTCAACCGGGGGCTGATCGAGAAATGTGTAATAGCGATCCGGTTCTTCAACGGCTTGCGCCTCGAGAATGTAATCGCTTTCCGGAATCGTCAGCCTGAACGGCGGCAGATCGCGCGCCGGATCCTCAAAGCGCACCACAGAGTCGAACCGGTCATCCGGAACATAGGCGAGGACATATTCGCGACCGTCAGGCGTCACCCGTACGCGCCGCACCACATCGCCATAGCGATTACGGATGGTGATGACACGCGTTCCGTCCCGGCGCTCGATGACCTCGCGCACGCGCTCTCCGGGCAGTCTCTCATAGTAGACGTGGTCGTCCTGAAGGACGAGGCGATCGTAGTCGGGGTGTTCAACATAGACGTTGTTGTTGATTTCCACGATCGTACGATTGTCGTTGTATTCCTCGACGACCCGCGCGTTCTCGCGCTGCTGGTAAAACTGCCCGCGCCGCACCCGCTGATCTTCCGGTGTCTGGCCGAGCTCGATAGCTTCACCTTCTTCCTCCACGATCTCGCGGATCTCTTGGCGCACCTGTTCCGGATTCAGAAGCCCCTCCTGGGCCTCCTCATCGCTATCGGGCGCTTCCTCGGCGTCTGCCGGCTGCTCTTCGTCCGTGTCTTCCGGAAGTCCTTCCTCGGTGGAATCGGCCTCAGGCGCTGCTTCGTCGGACTCGGCAGCACCCTCTTCGTCTTCCGTTACCGGCTCGCCATCTTCCGGCGTGGCGTCATCGGCGGGCTCGCCGTCCAATTCCTCTTCAGCCGCCGTATCTTCGTCGGAAACCGGCGCGTCGGCCGCCGGTTCATCAGCAGATTCATCCGGTTCCGCGGTTGGCTCTTGTTCGTCGACCGGCTGCTCGTCAGCGGTGCTCTCGGCCTCAGCCTCATCTTCCCCCGCGTCCTCCACCTGCGCAGGCTCTTCTTCAGCCGGGTCTTGGGCGGGTTGGGCGGGCTCTTCCTCGGCTGGTACTTCATCTGTGGGCTGTTCGTCGGTGGTTTCCTCCTCGGCGGGAACGCATTCACCGTCGGTGGCCGACATGGTCATACCCGCCGGGCATCCATCCGCCACGGGATCGTTCTCAGGTGCCTCCTGCGCTTCCACAGGCGCGTCCTCTTCCGCCGCGGCCGGCTCTTCGGCCGATTCGTCAGCCGCAGTCGGCTCATCCATCTCCGTTTCGACCTCGGCTTCAGGCTCCGTTTCGGCCGGTGTCTCGGCTTCGGGTTCGCTCGCATCCTCGGTATCTGACGGTTCGGAGGGGGTCTCCTCCGGCTCGGCGGGAGGGGTTTCTTCTGTCTCGACAGGTGCGGCTTCTTCCTCCTCGGGAGGCGCTTCGTCAACTGGCTCTTCAGCGGGTTCAGCTTCAGGCTCCTCCGTTGCCGGCGGCGCTTCTTCAGGAGACGTCTCCTCACCCGGAGACTCTGCGGTAGGCTCTTCCTCTTCTACGGGAACGCATTCCCCGCCTTCCAACACGGATCCCGCCGGGCAATCAGTTGCGGCGGGCTCTCCTTCCGGATCGTCCGCCTGCGCCAGAATGGTGAACGGTTCCTCGATCAGCTCGGCAGCCGAGGCTCCACCGGCCTCCGCGCGCGCAGCATTGGGCGCGGCCATAAACAGACACAGCGCGGTTCCGACCAGCAGTCGGTTGTAAGTTGTCATGCTCTATTGCTCCCTCGGTGAGCGTCCCTTCGGCGGAACTAATCTGCGAAACGCTTGTTGGTTCCGTATCAGCAGATCGGGCGTGCTTGACCTTGACTGTCCGGCGCGCCACATCGTCTCCATGGAACAGTTCTGGAAAACCAAGTCCCTCGAGCAGATGAGCGAGGCCGAGTGGGAGTCGCTCTGCGATGGCTGCGGCAAATGCTGCATGGCCAAACTCGAGGACGAAGACACCGGCGAAATCCATTGGACCAGTGTCGCCTGCCGCCTTTTCGATGCGGGCACCTGCCGATGCTCCGATTATGCACATCGTCTTGATCGCGTGCGCGACTGTGTGCGCCTGACGCCCCAAAACGTACAAAACCTCTCGTGGCTTCCCGCCACATGCGCCTACCGCCTGGTCGCAGCGGAAGAAGACCTACCGTCCTGGCATCCGCTGGTTTCCGGTCGCCCTGAGAGCGTGCACGAAGCCGGAGTTTCCATGCGCGGGCGCATCGCCGCTCAGGAAGATGAATTGGATGAGCCTGCGCAATATATCCCTTATATTCTGGAGGAAGAGCCATGAACGAGAACGACACGCGCGCCCTGGTCGAGCGTCTTCTCCAGGCTTTCAACGCAAGCGATCATGAGGGGATGCTGAACTGCCTTTCGGAAGATGTCGCTCATGATTCTCCCGGCACGGAACGACAGATCGGACACGACAGTTTCCGCTGGCGCCTGGCCGAAATCACCCGCCATTTTCGTATGCAAATCGCCGATGCTGCCATCATGACCACCCCGGGCGGGGTTCGTGCGGCTGCGGAGTTCACCGCGCGCGGAACCTATCTTTCCACTCTCGAGGGTTTCCCCGAAGCACACGAGCAGAGCCTGCAGCTCCCGGCGGGGATATTTCTCGACATCGATGACGACGGCCTGATTTCCCGGCTGTCCATCTGTTTCGATCCGAAAATTCTTGCCCGAAACATGAATGAGACCTGAATGGCCGGTTCGCTCCCGGTTCAGGTGACCCATGCGAGTGTGGGCATATTCCACCTCAACGGGAACAGATGATGTTCAATAAAATCAAGCTCGTCTTTCTTTCGGCTGTCATTGGCTTCGGCACGTTGACCGCCCTCCCCGCCGGCGCTCACGCAGATGGCATTTACTTCAGCTTCGGCGGGAACGGTGCGCGCGCGGGGGTCCATGCCGGCCATGAACCCCGCTATCAACGTCCACCTCGCCACCGCTCCGGCCGGTATCATCGCCACGCGCCCCGCTACGAGCGCTCTTGCTCGACACAGCAGGCAGTGCGAAAAGCTTCCCGGATGGGGCTGCGCCACGCTCGTGTAGCGCAGGCAAACCACAGGATCCTCCGTGTCTCCGGCCGTAAGGGCCGCAACTACGGAAGCATTGTCTTCGCCCGCACCCGCGACTGCCCGGTCATCCGCTACCGCTGATTTCTTCCGCCGCTTGGAATTGCAAGCTCATAAGCGACTGGTCCCGATTATCCGTTCGCGCTAGATAAGAGCGAACAAAGGGAGAAGCGGAATGTCACTTCTGAAAAAGCTTTTCGGCGGCGGAGAAAAGAGCGGCGGAACAGCGGAAGTTGTCGGCGAGCCTGCCGAGCACAAAGGCTTCACGATCCGTGCCACGCCTTTTCCGCAGGACGGCCAGTATCAGACCTGCGGTATCATCTCGAAGGAAATCGACGGCGCGACGAAGGAACACAAATTCATTCGCGCCGACCGCTTTCCAAGCGCAGATCTCGCGGCCGAGCAGGCCATTCGCAAAGGGCGGCAGATTGTCGATGAGCAGGGCGAGACGATCTTTAACTGACGTTCTTTCCCTCTCCTGCGGCAAGCCCCCTGATCAACGCTGAAAGGCCGAGGCGATAGGCATCCGCATCAGCACCGGCTTCGATGGCAAGTGCCGCGCGGTCAAACGCAGCGGCAAGAAGCGAGGTTAGCGGTTCGAGCGGGACCTGGCGAATGGTTCCCGCCTGCGTCGCCTCTGCGAGCCCGTCGCGTAACGTACGATTGCCATGACGGTCATAAATCTCGTCCATCGCCGCGCGCCCGAGAACGGCCGGCCCATCCAACAAGAGAAGGCGGGTGCGGCCGGACCTCCCCATCGCTTCCAGAAAGGCGTCCCCGCCTTCGATCAGCGCTTCAAGTGGATCTTCTGTTGTGCCATGGAGCTCGATCTCCGCGGCCACATCCGCCGCCTCCTGCTCCGCCACGGCGCGGAACAATGCTTGCTTGTCCTCGAAATGGTGATAAAGCGCACCGCGCGTCAACCCGGCCGCCCTGACGATCTCAGGGGTTCCCGTCTCTGCATAGGTCTTTTCCACGAACAGCCGTCGCGCGGCCTCGATCAGCTTTTCGCGTGTTTCCTGCGAACGTTCCCTGTTGGAGCGGCGTGGTCTTTCCTGTTGCATACATGCAGCCTGTATGTTATTGAATAAAACATACACACTGTATGTTAGTTGCAGCAAGGAGAAAACCCATGAAATGCACCAGCTATTACCCCGTCATCATGACCGATGACGTGGAAAAGACCACCGCCTTTTACTGCACGCATTTCCGCTTCCAACCGCTCTTCGAGAGTCACTGGTACGTGCATCTGCAATCGAGCGAGGACGAGACCGTCAATCTCGCGATCCTTTCGGGCAACCATGAGACGGTGCCCGAGACCATGCGCGGCCGTATTTCGGGCTTGATCCTGAATTTCGAGGTGGAAAACCCTGACGAGGAATACGAACGCGCCAAAACAGCCGGCCTGCCTATCCTTCAGGAGTTGCGCGACGAGGACTTCGGTCAGCGCCACTTCATCACAGCCGATCCGAACGGTGTACTCATCGACGTGATCAAGCCTATCCCGCCGTCAGCGGAATTCGCCGCGCAATACGAAGCAGACGCGCTGCCGCAATAGCCTCACGCGACCATGCACCCCGCGCGCCAGAACTCGGGCAGATTTTACTGCCCGAACTTCTCTCCGGGCTGTGAGCCGACGATTTCCACCAGTTCGAGATCGAACACCAGATCCCGCCCAGCCAACGGATGGTTGGCGTCCACCGTCACTTCGCTATCGGCGACTTCGACAACGGTAAGCGGAATCTGACGTCCATCCTGAGTGGTCGCCTGCAGGCTGGCACCGACCTTCAGATCGAGATCTTCGGGGAAAGCGTCGCGCGGCACCGTCTGGACCTGCCGCTCGTCGCGGTCTCCATAGGCTTCGTCAGCGGGGATGGTCACGGTCGATTTTTCACCGGTCTCCATCCCTTCAACGCGCTTTTCAAGCCCGGGGATAATCTGGCCGCCGCCAAGTTGAAACTCCAGCGGGTCACGACCTTCGGAGGAATCGAACTCGGTGCCGTCCTCCAGCTTTCCCTTGTAATGGACGCGGACGACATCTCCCGTCTTGGCCTGGCTCATATGGCGCTCTCAATATTCTGCGTGGGCATTCTGGTGCGGGACACGTTCTTTCCGGACTCCGACCGCACCGACGAAAGGGCCGCGCCAATAGTTCTCCGCAGCCTCCATACGAGGGTAGGTCATATGTCTCATATGTAAACCCCGCCCTCGGCGTTTTTTTGGCCTTATTCCGCCCCCTGCCCCGTTTTCTCCGGTTCAAGGAACGGCAGGATCATTGGCAAAAGCATATCAGACTTGAGCATCAGCGTGATATGCGTTGCCCCCGGTACAATGGCCAGTTGAGAAGCCGTCGGGCCGACAAGATCAGCTGGCACACCGCCGCCGAGGAGGCGGAACAGTTCGACCGCGTGTTCAGGGCGCACGACATCGCCATCGCCAACGATGACGAGCGCGGGTGCCTCGATACTGCTGACCTCGCTCTCCGGCCACGAAAAGACCTCTTCATCCAGCGCTTTGAGCTTCTTCACAAGCACCGGCCAGTCCTCGGGATTGGGCGCCAACCTCAGATAATCCTGCTCCATGGGAGTCCCGGCGAAATCTTCGGCGGTCATCGTCTGGATTGCGTCGTAGACTTCCTCGTACATCGAGTCCGTGCTGGTGCCGCCTGCCGCGACGACAAGCCGATCTACGAGATCCGGCCGGTCGATCGCCACACGAAGCGCGACGCTGCCGCCCATCGAATAGCCGAAGATATCTGCCTTCTCGAGCCCCAGCTCCTCGATCAGCCCCGCGACATCAGAGGCCATGGCCTTGTAGCTCAGCGGACGGTCGCTATCCGCGGTCCGCCCGTGCCCCTGAAGCTCGACGCCGATGACCTGTCGGATTTCCGAGAGCGCCGGGATGAAAGCACCGAAGTTGTTTCCAATCGTGCCATAGGCCCCGTGCAGCAGGAGTAGGGGCTCCCCCTCTCCATAGACTTCGTAATACATCTCAAGGCCATTGACCGGCGCATACCCGGTGCTATCCGGGGTCAGATCCTCGTAGGATTGCACGAGGTTCAAATTGTCCTGCGCAGCTGCCGCATCCTGTGCTCCGGCCGTCACCGGCGCCAGGATGAGAGCGCAAAGCGCAAACGGGACCACTCGACGTAGCAGCATTTCAAGTTTCCTTCTATTTCCCGACTATGGCCCAGCACACGCCAAAGGGGTCTTTCAGTTCGCCATAGCGATCACCCCAGGACATCTTCTCCAGTGGCACTGTGGTTTCCATGCCTTCCGTCTCGGACGCGCGCTTCCACCAGAAATCGACGTCATCCACCGTCAGGGTCAGCGTGAATCCTTTGTGCCCCTCCAAAGGGCGCCCGTACTCGGGATAGGGATCACACAGCATGACGGATCCTTCGTTGATATAAAGGTGGACGTGCATGGTGCGGCCTTTTTCATCCTCCGGAACACGGCCGACCTCGCGCGCGCCGAAGGCTTTTCCATAGAATGCCGCGGCCGTAACCGCCCCATCCACCATCAGATAGGGAATAACACCGCCCCGCGGGTCCCCACTTTCTCCAGCGTTCAACTCGACTGATGACACGTCTTCCTCCGTTTATCTGTCGATCGTCTTTCCCAAGGACGAAGGGGATGCCTCCAATCCGACATGGCACCTTTACCGGATGTAAAATCGTATCTGGCATGCAACTCTGAGTTAGGGGAGCGGGGGCGTACCATGTCGGTAACTATCGGGCAGGACACCAGGGGAAGCAGCCTCAGAAAAGGTCGCTGGTCGGTTGCAATCGTGGCAGCTTCAGCGCTGCTCATGGTCGTGATACTGCTCTCGCCATGCACCGTTCCGATCGGCCGTATGTATTGGGATCTCGTCGTTTATCTCGACGCGGCAAACCGCATCTTTAATGCCCAGATCCCGGTGGTAGATTTCTTCACGCCGGTCGGTCCTCTTGGATACTACCTGTTCGCCGCCGGTCTGAAGCTGTTCCCCAACGCGCAACCGCTTCTGCTCGTGAGTTGGTCCGTGTTTGTCGTTACCGGGCCGTTGATGGCGATCGTCAGCCGGGAAATCGAGGTCCGACAGCGACGCGGCATGGCCTTTGCCGTGCTTCTGCCCTTCCTCGCTTTCACCTTTTTGCCCTTCAACACCGAATCGTCGTTTCTTTATCCCGGATCGGACGGCTACGGCATCTACAACCGTCAGGTCACGCAATTGCTTTATGTTCTCGCCGCCGCGTTGATCTTCATTCGGCACCAGCGCCTGCTCGCATCAGTGGTGGTGCTTGCAATGACCGCCCTCTTCTTCATCAAGATTACCGGCTTCATCGCGGGCCTTCTTATCTGCGCCTTCGCCTTTTTCGCTGGCAGATTGACCTTCAGGCATGCCGTTGCCGCCGCACTGATCTTTTTCGCTATTCTCGGTGTCTTTCAGCTCTGGAACGGCCTTACGGTCCGTTACATGGCCGACATTTGGACGCTCGCGATAATGAACTCCGGCAAGCTGCTACCGCGCTTCCTGCGGGCCGGGGCCGAGTATTTCAGCGTCATGGCTCCTGCCGGACTCCTGGTACTTGTATTGTTCTGGACCACGCGAGATCGGATCGCCTCGTCCTGGCGCAGCTTACGTCAGGAGCGCTCATGGCAACGACTGACGGCATTCCTCGATCATGAGGGCATGTGGCTGGGCGTGCTTCTCTTTGCCGGTCTATTCTTTGAAACACAAAACAGCGGCAGCCAGGCGCTGATTTTCCTCTGGCCCGTGGCAATCTGGATCGTGTCGTCACGACTGCAGGCTGCCACAGAAACGCCGAAGGCATTCGGCGCAATCGCAATCCTCGCAGGGATCGCCGTTTTCCTGCCGCTGACCGACGTGCTTCACCGGGCTGCTGCGGCATATATAAGCGCCGTGCGCAACGAACCGCTGCCAAACGAAAACCTGAAGACGATCGGCAGTGTCAACGCGCGACCCGAAATGATCAAGCTGGCTGGCGATCTGTTGCGAAACTATACCGTGCACCGCGATGCCTATCGTGATTTCGTCCGGGCTGGAGAGCTTCCCACCTACGGGTATTATTCCGATTTCGGCTTTCAGCTCACGCACCTGATGGCATTCGACCGGGCTGTTGCCGCCATCCGCGCACTCGAGGCTGAAAGCGGCAAACGTTTCGAAACGCTGATGAACCTCAATTTCGTTAATCCGTTTCCGTATCTGCTGGACCGTACAGCACCGAAGTACATTGCGATTGGGGCGGATCCGACGCGCGCGGTGCCCGACCCGGACATGGAAGTACTGGAGGCCGTTAGGCAAACAGATCTCGTGCTCTATCCCACCTGCCCGCTGACGCCGGACAATAGCGCTCTCCACGCGATTTACAGCCCGGCGCTCGCCGGTCACCGCAAGATTGAACTGGATGATTGCTACGACGCTTTCGTGCACCCGCGCTTCGAAATGGATCTCGGCACCTAAAGACTGGATTTCAGTGCCAAGGTAGCAGTGGGGATCTGACTGGACGCTACTCGACCTCAAGCGTCTTGCTCCGGACCTTCATAGTCGAGGGAACCCCGGGTAAGTTCAGGGGTTTTCTGGTCGGATAGCGCCTGCAGCTCTGCTTCGCCTCCGTGGACAGGCACACGTATCGATGGCTCTGCTTATGCGGGGGCTCGTGCGGTCGCAGGGCGATTCGAAGATCACACGTCGACATTTTTCGTTGGCGGGATAATGCTACCCTGCCGCCAGCCGGTCGATGTGCTCGCGTATATGGGAGGCCTCGGCTGGCGTCCGCGCAAGCGATATCGCCTTGTCGAAGGAGATACGTGCTTCCGCCTCGCGCCCGAGTTCCTTCAAGAGAGCGCCGCGCACGCCGTGGAAATAGAAGTAGCCCGAAAGACGATCGGCAAGAGGTTCGATCAGTTCCAGGGCGGCGTCGGCACCTTCCGATTTAAAGACGGCGACGGCCCGGTTAAGCGTGATGACGGGCGAAGGCTGCATTCGCTCCAAGGTCCGGTAAAGCAATGAGATTTCGTGCCAGTCCGTCTCCTCAGGTTTCGCAGCCCGGGCGTGGAGCGCGGCAATCGCCGCCTGCACCTGGTAGGGACCGGGCTCGCGGTGGCGCATGGCCTTGTCCACAAGGGCAAGCCCCTCGGTGATCTTACTGCGGTTCCAGAGGGTTCGGTCCTGGTCTTCCAGCAGTACGATGTTGCCTTCGGCATCGAGCCGCGCGGCCGTGCGGGCATGCTGCAACAGCATGAGAGCAAGCAGTCCCATGATCTCCGGCTCGGCGGGAAAGAGCCGAAGCAGCAGGCGCGCCAGCCGGATCGCCTCTTCGCAAAGCGGCGCACGCACGGGCGTTTCGCCGCCGCTTGCCGAGTAGCCTTCGTTGAAGATGAGATAGATCATCGCGGCAACCGCGGCCAGGCGCTCGGCTCGCTCGACCGCGCCGGGCGCCGCAAACGGCACATTCGCGCCCGTCACCCGCCGCTTTGCACGCGTAATGCGCTGTTCCATCGCCTTCTCGTTGACAAGGAAGGCGCTGGCGATCTCGCGCACGGAAAGCCCGGAGACGATCCTGAGCGCCAAGGCGACCTGCTGTGTGGCCGGCAAATCCGGATGGCAGCAGATGAACATGAGCCGCAGGATATCGTCACGATAATGCGCGTCGTCCAGCCGCTCGGCCATGTCGGCCTCGACATCCTCAAGATCGGAGAGTGCCGCCTCTTCCGGAAGCGCGGTGTTGCGGCTGTCACGGCGCACACTATCGAGCGCAGCATTGCGGCCGACGAAGATGAGCCACGCAGCTGGATCACGTGGTGGTCCCTTCACCGGCCAGCTTTTCATCGCCCGCAGGCAAGCCTCCTGAAAGGCCTCTTCCGCTCGGTCGAGATCGCGAAAATAGCGCAGGAGCGCGCCCATAACCTGTGGGCGCGCACTGGTTAGCGTTGTCTCGATCCAAGCAATTTCGCTCATGGGGTCGCTTCTATCTTCTCGGGCAGCACACCCTTCTTAAAGATGCGCAGAGGGCGGATTTCAAAAGTGGTGGCTTCGCCTTCTTTCAGGCGCTTGGCGAAAGCGATCGCCTCTTCCAGGTTCTCGCAATCGATGATGTAAAACCCGAGAAGCTGCTCCTTCGTTTCGGCAAAGGGACCGTCGAGCACAATCTGCTCGTCGCCGGACGCGCGGATCGTGGTCGCCGCGGAGGTCGGCACGAGCCGGATGGCCGGGCCCATCTCGCCAGCGTCGATCTTCTCTTGGATTACGCGCCCGCGCTTCGCCAGAACCGCGTCGTCCTCCTCCTTCGACCAGGAGTTGACGACATCTTCGTCGTGATAGCACAGAAGGGCATAGAGCATTGAAGTCCTCATTTGGTTGAAAGACGTATGACAATGCCTCAAGCCGACACGCTCGGTCGAGAAATTTACAGCGAGAATCTGCCGACGCGTGAACGCGAAAGTCAGGCAGTAGTCGCCGCTACGGAAGAGAAATAGAAGTCCAGCATGGAATCCAGCGGCGAGCGTTCGCGCCGCAACCGGCTGCGCAGGGCCGCCCCCTCCCAGCAGTTCAGCACCAGCTCCGCGAGGGTTAGCGGATCGGCCTGCGGCGACAGAGAACCGTCTTCGCGCGCCTCTTCAAAACAGGCTGCGATGCGGTCGGCCATCTGGGAGAAGCATGTCTCGATCTTTGATTGGAAAGTCTCGTTGACGCCCGCCAACTCCTGCCCCAGTCCACCCAGCATGCAGCCGAGATAGCCCTCGTGCCGGTATTTCTCGCGCGTCAGTTCGAAAAACCGGCGCACCCGGTCGAGCGGCGGCAGGGTGCGGTCACCCAACGAAGCATCCAAGCCCCCATGGACCTCGGCCATATAGCTGTCGATGACCTGGAGCGCGAAATCCTCCTTGCTGCGAAAGTGGTGATAGAAGGATCCCTTCGGTACCCCGGTCGCTTCCAGGATGGAATGAACGCCCAGATCGTTGTAGCCGTGCCGGAGCAGCAGAGTCAGCCCCGTCTCCAGCAAGCGTTCCTTCGTCGTCTTTTGCATCGTTCTCCTGCCCGCCATTATCTCCACCGTCGGGAGATAATATCACGGGCGTCAACCCGCCACACCACTATGAAGATAGTCTCCTCGCGCTAAGCAACATCGGGGCCGAAGCGCACCGCAACGGCCCCGAAGCATTAAAGTCGTCGTAGCGCTATTCCGGCGCCCCTGCCATCGCATCGAGCGGCTTCTCGAACGCGATAAACAAAACGCAAGGTTCGCTCGAAAGGCACACGGCCGTGTGAGGCAGCTCCGGCGGGCCGTAGGCGTAGGTGCCAGGCTGCAGGATCACCGGTTCCTGCCCGTCATAGTCGACTTCCATTTCGCCTGAAACCAGGACTATTCTCTCCGACGAATTGTGCCAGTGACGCTCGGCAGTGGCGTTGCCCGGCAGGCGAAAAAAGATGTCGACGGGAGGCTCCGCGGGATCACCCTGCAAAACGGCAATGCCGCAACCCTCGGGCATGAATTCGGGACAGGGACCCCATTCCAGATTCTCGTCTTCGCCATTCCAGATAAATGCCTGCTCCGCCGATTGAACCGGCATCACCCCAAGCATTGCGGCGAAGGTAGCCGCGGCCAGCCCGCCCCCAACAAGCCGGGCTTTAAAAGCCCGCCTGTTCGGTTGATTTTTCGTCATGCTGTATCCTCCTCAACGTTGCATTGAATTAGACAGACCGGTCTGTTCAAAAAACAACACATCCTGATGATCCGGTCAAGATCTTCGCTGCGGTGCTGTTACCGCGCCCACTGCACCGGCTGGACCGCAGTTTCCCGCGAAGGCGATTTTCTATTGAATGCGCATCGAATCCGGTTATTGAGTGAGCCCTGCCATGAAAAAGCTCACCATCCGCCAGCCCGACGACTGGCACCTTCACCTACGCGACGGCCAAGTGCTTGAAGCTGTAACGCGCTATTCGGCCACGCACTTCGCCCGCGCCATCATCATGCCCAATCTGGTGCCACCCGTCGTCACCACGGCCGACGCCGCAGCTTATCGCGAGCGCATTCAGGCCTCCCTGCCGAAGGGCAGCGCCTTCACGCCGCTCATGACGCTCTACCTGACCGAAGAAAGCAGCGCGGATGACATCGAAGCCGGCTTTCGCGATGGCCTTATCACGGCCGTAAAGCTTTATCCCGCCGGCGCGACGACGAACTCCCAAAGCGGTGTGCGCGACATCGAGGCGGTTTACCCGATACTGGAGCGCATGGCGGAAATTGGCATGCCGCTTTGCGTGCATGGCGAGGTGACGGATCCCGAGATCGACATTTTCGACCGCGAGGCGGTCTTCATCGAGCGCGTTCTGGCGCCGCTGCGCCGCCGCCTGCCCGAGCTCCGGATCGTCATGGAGCACGTGACGACGAGGGATGGCGTCGAGTTTGTGCAGGCGCAGGACGAAAATGTCGGCGCGACAATCACCCCACACCACCTCATAATCAACCGCAACGCCATCCTCGCCGGCGGCATCCGCCCGCATTACTACTGCCTCCCCGTCGCCAAGCGCGAGACACATCGCCTCGCCTTACGCGCGGCCGCGGCCTCCGGAAGCGGGCGTTTCTTTCTCGGGACCGACTCCGCGCCCCACATCGATCCCCTGAAGGAAAGCGCCTGCGGCTGCGCCGGCGTTTTCAACGCACCGAATACGATGGCCTGCCTCGCCCATGTTTTCGAGGAGGACAACGCTCTGGACCGGCTGGAAGCCTTCACCTCGCTTAACGGCCCGACCTTCTATCGCCTGCCGCCCAACGAAAAACGCATCACACTCGTGCGAAGCGACAGTCCGGTCGAAACCGAGACCAAAGTGACCGCCGGCGATGAAACAATCACCGTTTTCGACCCGATGTTTCCCATCCACTGGAAAGTGGATGGCGAGACTTCCTAAGCGAAAGCCGGCTTGCTAGCCACGAGAAACGCCCATCAGGAGAGCCGCCCATGTTCGCCAACACCTTCCCCGAAAAGGCGCTGATTGCCGAAACCGTGGCGAAAATGCTGCTGGAAATCGAGGCGGTTCATATTCGTGCCGACGAGCCCTTCACCTTCACCTCGGGGCTTGCCAGCCCGGTTTATATCGACTGCCGCAAGCTGATCTCCTATCCGCGCATCCGCGCCGCAGTGAGTGATTTCGGCGCCTCGGTGGTGCTGCGGGATGCAGGCTTCGAGCAGTTCGACGCCGTAGCGGGCGGGGAGACGGCGGGCATCCCCTTCGCCGCCTGGCTGGCGGACCGGCTCGGACTTCCCATGGTCTATATCCGCAAGAAGCCCAAGGGGTTCGGCCGCAACGCACAAATCGAGGGCAACCTTCCCGAAGGCGCGCGCGTCCTCCTGGTAGAGGATTTGACCACGGACGGCGGCAGCAAAATCAAATTCGCCGAGGCGATCCGCAATGCCGGAGCCTCCGTCTCGGATACCTTTGCCGTCTTCTACTATGATATTTTTCCCGACACGCCGGACCGGTTGAAAGCAGCCGGAATGCGTCTTCACCATCTCACCACCTGGTGGGACATTCTGGAGGCCTGCCGCCAACAAAACCTCTTCGGCAAGGAGGCGCTGGATCAGGCCGAGAAATTCCTGAAGAGGCCGCTGGAATGGTCAGCCGCCAATGGCGGTATCGCCGAGTTACCCAAGAAGAAATGAACGAGCCTACCGGTTGCGCACCACCACACAGGAGCCGCCGGCGCTCCGCAACCGACTGCATATCTGGTCTGCCTCAGCCCGATTGTCCGCGCCGATCCGAACGGCGTGAATGCCATTCTTTCCCCGGTGTGAACGGACACGGGTGATCGCCGGCTTGTGGCCATCGAGCAAGCTCGCATGCTCCCGCCGAGCCCGCTCCCATTGACGCATGGCGACATCGCGGCGGAAGTGCCCGGCGATTTGGACCCCCCATGGTTTGATCGGTACGCTCGCCACAGTGAGGCTCGTGCGCGAGACAGGAAGTTCCCGGCACGCCTTGCCGAAAGGCTCATCTGGACTGAGCGGTTGGACAGTGCCGCTGTAGCTCTGTTCGCTAAAGCGCTCCGCGGGTTCTCCCAGGATTTGCAGCACATAGTTTTCCGTTTCCAGCGGCAGGAACCCGCCATTTGCGAGCCACCGCTCGACGCGTGCTTCGCCTGCATTGTAGGCCGCCGCCGCCAGGCCGAGATTGCCGAACGCCCGCGTCAGCTCCCCCAGATAGACGGCAGAAGCCGGAATGGCCTGCTCGATATCGAAAGCATCCTTCAGCCCGCGCATCGCAGCGGTGGTGGGCATGAACTGCGCAATGCCTTCAGCCCCTTTCGGGCTGACCGCATTAGGATTGAAACGGCTTTCCGTCCAGATCAGCCGCGCAAAGAAATCCGCCGGCAGACCGTTCTTCTTGGCATGAGACTCAATCAGCGTACAGACCGTGCCGACGATCTCGGATTGCTCTGACGATTGGGCCCGTGCGTCAGATGAAAACCCGCCCGCAAACAGGAAGGCAAGAAGAAGGAACAGAAAACCTGCAGCGTCTCGAAAATCGGTGCGGCCTGTCATGTCACTCCGTCGCGCTGAAATACAACTCCTATTCAGCGGGTGCTAAGTCGGAAAAGCTCGGCCACCCTGCTCCAGGATAATTTATCCCGTCCATCGATCAAAAGCCACCGCGGTGGTGCATTATTGAAAACAAGTGACGACGTTCGGTTCAAGAATTTTATCAGTTCTGTGAATCGGCGGTCGAACTCTTTGCAAGTAAGAGAGTGGGCGCGGCGGCCCCCGTCAAAAAGGCGGGCCGGATCGACTGATATGGTGTTTCTGAACATTTCCGTCCTCGATCTGAACATCCATCTTGGGCGGGTTTGCGACCTTTCTCCACTCCTGAAGCACGGTTTCGGATTCCCAAAGTTCCATCAGGTTTACACGAGACGGATCAAAAGGATCCTCGCTGATGGAGAGATCGAGGCAGCCTGAATAGGCGCGGGCACGATCGACCAGATCGGCATGCGCATTGACGAATGCGCTACGTTGAGCAGCCGGAACTTTGAGATGACCGGCAATCATAATCATAGCGTTTTCTTCCATAGGCTCTCTCCTCACCTGCAATATCCTTTGCAAGGACGATCGGCGAATGCTCGTCCCGACGGCAGCATGACGCGAAATTCAAATTCCAAACCGAATGCAGGTGAAGGCACTTCTTTGTCTTCTCTAGTGCTGCACAGGCTAGGAAAGCTGCTTGGCCGCAACCAAGGTTGTAAGGACAAGTGAGGCAACGACGACTGAAGCATCAAATCGGAGATCAGCGCCTTCCGATGATTCTCTGCGCCAGCCAACAGGCTAGCCAGAATGGCTAACCCGCATACAAGTTGTTGGAATCTAGGGATACTGGTGGGCCCGGAGGGACTCGAACCCCCAACCAAGCGGTTATGAGCCGCCGGCTCTAACCAGTTGAGCTACAGGCCCGGTAGCGGCTCACTTAGTCGGTTTTTTACCCGTACACAAGGCAAAGGTGCCGCAATCAGCGCACAATCGCCTCCTATTCGGGAGAAGCATTGATGAACAAGGAGATTGCCATGATTCGTTCCTTCATTCCGATGGCCGCTGCGGCTTCGGTTCTTGCACTTTCACCGGCCGCAGCCCAGGAAGCTATGGTGCCTGAGCCGAAGATCATGGTCACCGGAGAGGGCGAAGCCTCGGTCAGCCCCGATATGGCGTTGATCAGCATAGCCGTGGTCCGCGAGGCGGAGACCGCGCGCGAGGCCATGGACGCGAACAACGAGGCCATGAACGACGTCATCGCGGCCCTCCGCGAGGAGGGCATCGAGTCGCGCGATCTCCAGACCAGCGGCCTGTCGATTGACCCCCGCTACGTTTATCCCAACGACAACAATGGTGAGGAAAGCCCGCGTATTGTCGGATATCAGGTCACCAACGGCCTCACCGTTCGCATACGGGATCTGGACAATGCCGGCGCGATCCTGGACCGCGTCGTCTCGCTCGGGGTTAACCAGGGTGGCCAGATCACCTTCACCAACGACGATCCGTCCGAAGCGCTGAACGAAGCGCGCAAGGACGCCGTTCAGGATGCGATAGCGAAGGCGCAGACACTTGCCGAGGCGGCCGGCGTCTCGCTGGGCGATATTCTAGAGATTTCCGAGCAGTCGAATATCGGCCAGCCGCCGCGCCCCCTCCCGCAGATGATGCGCATGGAAGCGGCCACCGCTTCGTCCGTACCGGTGGAAGCCGGCGAGAACGAATATCAGGTCCGGGTGAACGTCACGTTCGGTCTAAACCAGAGCGCCGAGTAATCTTCCCGTAAATGCGCGGAGGGGCTGCGGAAAGCGCGGCCCCTCAAGCCAGATGCAGCACCACCTCGCGCCGATGCGCCCGGTCCCGGTGTTCGAAAAGATAAATCCCCTGCCACGTCCCCAGCATCATCCGGCCACCGGCGACAGGAATCCCTATTGAGGTCTGCGTCAGCGCGGCCTTGATATGCGCCGGCATATCGTCCGGCCCTTCGGTCGTGTGACTGATCCAACGCATCGATTGATCGTCCGACGGCGGCACGAGCCTGCGGAAAAACATATCGAGATCGCGCCTGACATCCGGGTCCGCGTTCTCCTGAATCAGCAGTGAACAGGACGTATGGCGGACGAAGAGGGTCAAAAGCCCCTCATCCGTGCCGCTATCGCGCACAAATGCCGCGACCTTCTCGGTAAACTCGTAGAGGCCGGGCCCAGTCGTGTTTATGCTTAAGCGCGTCAAGGACATACACTGCAAGTGTGTTGCCGAAGCCGCCCTTTCAAGCACACGCCTTCGGCGGCAGCTCAAAAGCGCTTGCAAAACGGAGGAACCCAGCGCGGTCGCCAGTGACTGTCAGCATTCCCGCTCGTTCCGCCTCCTCCAGCGACGACAGGCCGTAGACCACGCCCAGTACATCGCTCGGCGATCCCCGAATCTCGACATCAACCTCATCCGCCTCGCCCCGCTCCGCCGTCAGCCGCCCCTCGCGCACGTTCACCGTGTAGGCATCTTGATCAAAGTGAAAGGCAAGCGTCATATCAAGCTTCTCTTCCGTACGCGCCGGATCAAACATCGCGCGCATCGAGAGAATGGCTGACATGGCACTGATCGGAAGCGAATCGTCCTGCAGAGGTGAACGCGCGCCCCACCGGCCGAGGCTGAGAATAATCGGCTCGGCCTCGAGTCCCCACTCCGTCAATTCGTAAACCTGCACCGACGCCGGCGGCGGCAATTTGCGCCGGCGCAGGACACCGCTTCCCTCGAGGCTTTCAAGCCGCTGCGTCAGCACGTTTGCGCTGACGCCGGGAAGGTTCGCGCGCAGATCGCTGAAGCGGCGGGGTCCAAGCATCAGTTCACGCATGACAAGCAATGCCCACCGCTCCCCCACCAGATCGAGCGCATGCGCAGTGCCACAAGAATCTTCGTAACGCCGCTTCGTTTTAGTGGTTATTTTTTCTAACTTCATGGTTGCTTATTATAACCAAAATGAACATACTCCTCAAGCCAAACAAAGGAGATTGCCATGAGCTACATCAATGGGATGGTGGCAGCCGTACCCAGCGAAAACAAGGATGCTTATCTTGCGCACGTCCGTTCGGCCGGCGCGATTTTCAAGGAGTACGGTGCGACACAATGCGTGGATGCCTGGGGTGACGACGTTCCTCACGGCAAGGTCACTGATTTTCATCGCGCCGTTCAGGCGACCGCTGACGAAACCGTGGTCTTTTCGTGGATCACCTGGCCGGACAAGGCCACACACGATGCAGCCTGGGAAAAGATCATGCAGGACCCCCGCATGACCGATATGAAAATGCCGTTCGACGGGCAGCGCATGGTCTACGGCGGCTTCGAAACCCTGCTGGAATCGTGAGACGCACATAGGGCCGGCTAGCCGATGGAATAAAGGCGGCCCACCGGACCGGGCGTGGCAACCGTGATGATCGTCTGCAGGACGCCTCAGTGGTGCATCCACGCGCTCTACCAAAAAAAGCCGGGCACGAGGCCCGGCTTCGGAATGTTTGAACTTGGAATGGCGCTCTAGCTGTCCAGAAAGCTCCTGAGCTTGCGGGAGCGGCTGGGGTGCTTCAACTTTCTCAGCGCCTTTGCCTCGATCTGGCGGATGCGCTCGCGCGTCACCGAGAACTGCTGGCCGACTTCTTCCAGCGTGTGGTCGGTGTTCATACCGATCCCGAAGCGCATGCGAAGCACACGCTCTTCACGCGGCGTTAGCGAGGCGAGCACCCGCGTCGTCGTCTCGCGCAGGTTTGCCTGGATCGCCGCGTCGATCGGCAACACGGCCATCTTGTCCTCGATGAAGTCGCCAAGATGTGAATCCTCCTCGTCGCCCACGGGCGTCTCGAGGCTGATCGGCTCCTTGGCGATCTTCAGCACCTTGCGCACTTTTTCGAGCGGCATTGAGAGCTTTTCCGCCAGTTCTTCCGGCGTCGGCTCGCGGCCGATCTCGTGCAGCATCTGGCGCGAGGTGCGGACGATCTTGTTGATCGTCTCGATCATATGCACCGGAATGCGGATGGTGCGAGCCTGGTCGGCGATCGACCGCGTGATCGCCTGCCGGATCCACCACGTCGCATAGGTGGAAAACTTGTAGCCGCGGCGGTACTCGAATTTGTCCACCGCCTTCATCAGGCCGATATTGCCCTCCTGGATCAGATCCAGGAACTGAAGCCCGCGGTTGGTATACTTCTTGGCGATGGAGATAACGAGACGCAGATTAGCTTCCACCATCTCCTTCTTGGCAACGGCAGCCTCGCGCTCGCCCTTCTGCACCTGATTGACGATCCGGCGGAATTCACCGATCGAGATTGCCGTTTCCTGCGCAAGATTCTGAATCTCCGCACGCAGCGCGTCAATCGTATCGGCCTCTTGCTTGGTGAACTCCTTCCAGCCCGGCTGAGATAGCTTCGAGACGTTCCCCGTCCAGTTCGGATCGAGTTCCGATCCCTGATAGGACTTGAGAAAATCCTCGCGCTTCACGCCATAGCTCTCGGCAAGACGGAGAAGACGGATTTCGTTCTGCACAAGCCGCTTGTTGATGTCATAGAGTTGCTCGACCAGCGTCTCGATACGGGCATTGTTGAGCGAGAGTGACTTGACCGCATTGATGAGCTTGTTCTTAAGCTTTTTGTAGCGGCTCTCCTGATCGTCCGAAAGCGTGTCGCGATCGCCCAGCCGGCTCTCAACCTTCTGGTCCTGCAGCTTGCGCAACTCCGCGTAGGTATCGGCGATGAAATCGAGCTTTTCCATAACGCCGGGCTTCAGCTCGGCTTCCATGGCCGCGAGAGAGAGGCTGGCCTCGTCGTCCTCGTCCTCGTCCTCGTCCTCGGCACTTCCTTCGCCGCCGACATTCGTGACGTCGTCGTCACGCGTGGGCTTCGCCTTCTCCTCAGGCTTCTTGCTTTCTTCATCCAGGGGACGCGTCACCACCGGCGCCTGCTTGGCCTCGGGGCCGGCATAGGTCGCCTCGAGGTCAATGATCTCGCGCAGGAGAATTTTAGCTTCGTTCAATTCGTCGCGCCAGATAATGAGCGCCTGAAAAGTTAGCGGGCTCTCGCACAGCCCGGCGATCATGGTCTCGCGCCCGGCCTCGATGCGCTTTGCGATAGCGATCTCGCCTTCACGCGACAGAAGCTCCACGGAGCCCATCTCGCGCAGATACATGCGCACCGGATCGTCGGTGCGATCGGTCGGCTCCTTCTTGGTGGTCGTCGTCGCGACGGTGGTGCTGGCCTGCTCGGTTAGCTCGGTGCTTTCTTCCTCGGTTTCCTCGGCCGCTTCGTCATCCTCGACGACGTTAATGCCCATGTCCGAGAGCATCGCCATGGTGTCCTCGACCTGCTCGGAGGTCACCTCGCCCGACGGCAGCACCGAGTTCAGGGCGTCCATGGTTACATAGCCGCGCTTCTTTGCGGCCTTGATCATCTTCTTGACTGCGTCGTCGGAGAGATCGAGCAACGGGCCGTCACCGCCCTCGCGCTCCGTTTCGACCTCTTCTTTTTCTTTTGTCTTTGTCGCCATGCTCTGCCTTCTCCACCGGCTCATCGCAGCAAACTGGATGGCATTCCGTCCGGCTGCGCTGTACGCTCCGCGTTCATCGGCTTATCCGCGGTCGCGTTACTACCTGATTAACCATGACATCTATGGCGGATTTGCCGACCGTCCATGCCATCAATCTGCTTGCCGAGAAACCATCCTTGCGCGGTTAGTTCCGAATCGAACCCTGATTCCCGCATTCTACGCCAAGGTCAAGCCGCTGTGCCTGATTCGCACTAAAAAAGCGAATCGCCTGCGAAAAAAGCCGTCAACCGGCTAGGACCGCTCAACACGCCCTGAGAGTACACCAAATCCCTCGATAAGGGCCTCGGTTGCTTGGATATTACGTAGCTCTGCTTGGATTTCCACCAAATGCCGATAATTTTCTTCTGTTGGATCTTCTGCAAGTGCCCGCTCGGCTGCTTTAAGCTCCCTATGTAGAGTGCCGGAACTTCTGTGCAAGTGCAGGGCCTGCAGAAAGGCTTCCCGCGCATCCTCTAACGCCGCGTCGCCCAGGGCCGTCCACTGGTTGGCACGTCGCACCAGCAATTCTGCCTTTTCAAGTGCATCCCCTGCGCCCGCGGCGGTGATCGCCTCACGCGTGGCCTGCCGCTCCGGCGTAACCTCGTTGGCAAGTGTATCCATGAGCGCGCCATGAAGCTTCTTCAGGTCGGCATTGTCGAACGCAAGTTTTTCCACAGCATCGAAGTACTCGTCCAGCAATGCCGGATGGTTGACGAGAGCCACCAGGATGGCCGCCGCGCGCAAGCTCATGGCGCCGCTCGGCGCTTTGACCATGGCAGAGCGCGCGAGGTTTTCTGACATGGCAAGGCGCCCTCCGGCAGCGCCCCTTCCCGACTGGCGTCCGCCGGAAAAGCCACCGCGTTCGCGGCTGCCGCGCGGATAGGCAGTGCCAAAGAAGCTTCGCACTCTTTCGCGAAAATCCTGCGAATAGTGCCGGCGCACACTCTCGTCGCGGATGCGCCCGGCCAGCTCCCGCAAGTTCTTTTCCAGCTCGGCCCGGCGTTCCGGCGTATCGAAAGTGCGCCCGGAAGTCTCCCGCGTCCATATAAGATCCGCCAGGGGCCGGGCCTCCGTAACCAACGTGTCGAAGGCACCCCTGCCCTCCTCGCGCACGAGATCGTCCGGATCCATGTCCGCCGGCAAAAGCGCAAACCGCAGGCTCCGCCCCGCCTTGACCATTGGCAATGCCAGATCAGCCGCGCGCCACGCCGCCCTCAACCCCGCGCCATCACCATCGAAACACAGAACGGGTTCGCCCGTCATGCGCCACAAAAGCTCAAGCTGGTTGTCGGTGAGTGCCGTGCCAAGCGGAGCCACCGCCGCCTCGATGCCCGCCTGCGCCAGGGCGATGACATCCATATAGCCCTCGACGGCGATCACCGCGCCGCCCTTGGCTGCCCGGCGCGCCCGCGCATGATTGTAGAGCACATTGCCCTTGTGGAAGAGTTCTGTATCGGGCGAGTTGAGATATTTCGCCGGTATGTCGGAGGAAAGCGCCCGGCCGCCAAACGCGATCACCCGGCCGCGCGTATCCTCGATCGGAAACATGATACGCCCGCGAAACCGGTCATACGACACCGGGATATCCGGGCCGCTGACGACCAGCCCGCAGGCCTCGATCTGCTCCTTGTGAACGCCTTTTCCGGCAAGATACTCTTTAAGCGCATTGCGCCTGTCCGGAGCGAAACCCAGGCGGAACGCCTGCTGCGTGGCCGAAGAAATGCCGCGCCCACGCAGATAGGCCCGTGCTTCCGCCCCTTCCTGCCCATGCAGGCACTCCTGAAAATACTGCGTCGCCATATCCATCACTTCCGTGAGGCTGGTGCGCTCCTTCTCCTTCTTCTGCGCCTCGGGGTCGGGCGCCGGCATCGGCACACCGGCCATCTCCGCCACGCGCTCCACCGCCTCGGGAAAACTCATCCCGTCAAGCTCCGTCAGGAACCTAAAATGATCCCCCGAAACCCCACAGCCGAAGCAGTGATAGCGGCCTTTCCGATCCTCGCAGTGAAAGCTCGGCGTCTTCTCGCCGTGGAAAGGACAGCAGGCCCAGTAGTCGCCCCGCCCCGGATTGGTCTTGCGCTTTTCGAACGTAACGCGACTCCCCACCACCTGTGAGATGGGTACACGGTCACGAATCTCGTCCAGGAAGCTGGTGGAAAAGCGCATGGGTTCGGGCTCTCTCGTAGCGATCCTATAGCCCAATCGTCAGAACACTGCGACCGGAGACTACGCCTATACCCACTGTTCACAGGGAAGCTCAAAGGGCGTCTGCATTTCCTGTCGGCACATGACGCTACGCAGCACTGACTTCCGAAGAATTCGCTGGCCTCTCGACGCCTAACAGTCCGTCGAATTGTTTAAGCGTTACCGGACGGGAATACAGAAAGCCCTGCAAATCGTCACAACCGATCCGCTTCAGGTAGTCGCCTTGCTCCTCCGTCTCGACGCCCTCCGCGGTCGTTTTCAGCCCCTTGGCGTGCGCGAGGTCGACAATCGCCTGGACGATTGCCTCGTCGCCCGCAACACGGCCGATCCCGCTCACGAAGCATCGATCGATCTTGATCCGGTCCACCTCCAGCTTCTGCAGGCGGCTGAAGGAGGAAAAGCCGGTGCCGAAATCATCCAGCACAACCCGTATACCCTCCTCGCGCAAGGCATTGACGTTCTTTTCGCATTGGTCAGCGTTGCCGGAAAGGGCGCTTTCGGTCACTTCAACCTCAAGCCGGCCGGGCTCGATACCATAGGAATCGAGTGTATCCAGAACGCGTCTGACGAAGGACGGGTTGCGCAGCTCGAGTGCGGATATGTTGACGGCCACCATCTGGTCGGGCCATGCGCTTGCCGCGGCACAGACCTCGCGCAACACGCGCTGCCCCAATGTTTCGATGAGACCCGCTTCCTCGGCGACCGGTATGAACCCGTTGGGCGCTATCCATCCCTTGGTGGGATGTTTCCACCGCACCAGCGCCTCTGCACCGGTAATCCGCATGTCGGAGGCGTTGTAGAGGGGTTGATAATGAACCTGTATCTCGTTCGAGCGCGTCAAGGCTTTGCGAAGATCATGCTCGATTCTGCGCCGCTCCTGAACGATCGTGTCCATATCCGTGCAGAAGATCGCATAGCCGTTTCGGCCGTGATTCTTGGCATGATAGAGGGCGATGTCGGCCTTTCGGGTAAGCTCCGTCCTCTCGGAACTATGCTGGGGCGCCAGCGCGACCCCAATGCTCACGCTCGCGAAAACCTGCTGCTCGTGAATGACGAACGGCTTGCGTACAGCCTCGATGATCCGCTCACAGATCGCCTCCACCTCTTTCACTTCTCTCAACCGGGGAAGCGTAATGATGAATTCGTCGCCGCCGATGCGCGCAACGGTATCGACCGATCGCAACAATTCGCGCAACCTGTTGCCGATTTCCATGATGAGCAGATCGCCGGCAGGATGCCCGAGCGTATCGTTGACCTGCTTGAAACGGTCGAGGTCGAGATAAAGGACCGCGATCATTTCCCGTGACCGGCGTGAAAGGAATGAACGGTCGAGCCTCTCATTGAAAAGCGCGCGATTGGGGAGCCCGGTCAGCGGATCGTGATGCGCCAGATATTTCATCCTGGCCTCGCTCTGGTGAAGCTTTTTCGACCGGCGGTGGAGGACGGTCAATAGAATCGAGAGCGCCACGAGAACGAGGCCGAGCGCCCCCAGCAAGACCGGTACCAGCTTCGAAAGCATAGCCAATCCCGGTCTGTAGGGCTGCCAGATGAAATAACCGATAATATTGCCGGAACCGGCGAGCAGTGGCAGGCTCGCTTCGCCCTCGCGCGAATTGTCGCTCCAGGCGAACCGCATTCCCTCGAAAAGGTAGTCCCGTTCCAACTCCCTGACGAATTCACCGTCGAGATATCGAACGGCCACGTGGAGAAACTCCTCGCCGGGCGTCTGTTCGAGGTTGCCTGTATCCGAAACGAACGGCTTTACGCTGACAACGGCAGGATGCCCCCGGACGACGGTGAGATCCGCTTCGCCCGGCGAGAGCATCCGGTCTTCGAGATCGTCCGTATCCCCGGCCCGCATTGTCTGCCGCAGACGCTCCACCAGCGGCGCAACCTGTCCCGAAATAGCGGCAAATGAACTCTCACCTTCCCCCGCTCCCGCGTCAGTGGCGAAACCGAAGATCAGCTTGTCGTCGGGGCCGAGCACATAGGCGCCATTGTGCCCGAAATAGTCGTACATCCAGCTTCCGACGTTATAATCCAGCCACTCCTCGCCTCTGTCCTCCTGCACGGCCAAGACGGCATCATCCCAGACCGTCACGCTTTCCTGGTTGTGGGCGATGGTGGTTCGAAGCTGAGAAACCACCAGGCGCACGAGCCGGCTTTGCCTCTCCATGGCCACGCTGTCCGCCTCCCGGCTGGCCCAAAGCACAAGCGCTGCAATAGCAACGCTTACTGCCACCACGCATACGACGACCGGAATAACGAACCTGGATGTGAATGAGCTGAAGCGAACTAGTTTGAGGAGGCGCATTGCCTAGGTTTTCCCGGTTATATAGCTCTCGTGGCTGAGAAACGATTAATTTCACGTTGCAACATTCTGGAAAATCCCACATTTCCAGGTTCAGTTATCCACATACGGCGACTTTTCCCCAACCACCAAGCCGCGCCACAAGCGGTCGCATAACTTCCGGACGCGGCAAAGTCTGAACAGACGATTTTCGTGAACACGACAGCGCGGATGATATAGCGACGGCTCTCGCGGGCAGCGGAAATGGCCAGGCTACGGTACCCTGCCCGGCAAGAATCCTGCGAGTGGCGATATACGGCCCTACGCCAGCAGCCCGGAATTGGCTCACACGAGACGCGCCACTTCGCGCAAACGCGCCGGATCGGAATGGAGCCGTCCGGAAAAAGCAGCGTCTACTGCAGCATATCCTTCACGATGCCGCTGGCTTTTCCTATATCGACCCGGTCGGGAAATTTCTCCTTCAGCGCGTTCATGCAGCGCCGCATGTCCCGCAGCCCGTCCGCGCCGACCTCTTCCACCACCTCGGCGCAGGCTTTCTTAATGTCTTCCTCACCCAGCGGTTTGGGCAAGAATTCCGAGATGACGCCGATTTCCTCGCGCTCCTGCTCGGCCAGTTCGAGGCGGCTTCCCTCTTCGAACCGCTTCGCCGATTCTTTGCGCTGCTTCACCATCCGGATGAGGATTGAGGTGATTTCCTCGTCACTGACGGGGTCCTTCCCCGCACCACGATTGGCGACATCGCGGTCTTTGATCGCCGTTTGAATCAGGCGAAGCGTCGATATGCGACGCTTGTCCTTATCCTTGACGGCGTCTTTTAGCGCCTGGGCGATTTCCTCGCGCATGGCTTTCATCTCCCGTCGCAAGAGCGAGCATAACGCCGGCCGGCGTGCAAAGCAAACCGTTTCTGGTCAGCTAACTTTCTGGAAATACTGAAATAATCGGGTTCAACCCAACGCTTAAGCGGTGATTGACCCGGCATCGGCCGTCGTTTATTGATCGCACCCTGCATGGACATTATCTACGAGTGGCGAGGCGGACCGGCAATCTGCAGGCCCAGCCCTCGCAAGAGACGCGCGATATGGCCCAAGAGGGGCTCCTTTTCAAGCCCCGCTACAATAATGGAGATGGCGCATGGTAAAATCCGCGCCCTGGAATGAAGTTCGGCCCACGGCCCTTCTCGTGCTGGCGGATGGCACTGTGATAGAAGGAAAAGGCCTTGGGGCCACCGGCAAAGCCGTCGGTGAAGTCTGCTTCAATACGGCACTGACCGGATATCAGGAAATTCTGACCGACCCTTCCTACGCGGGCCAGGTCGTCACCTTTACTTTCCCGCATATCGGCAACGTCGGTGCCAATGAGGAAGATATCGAGGACCTGACCCCTGCCGCGCGAGCCGGCGCGGTTGGCGCCATCTTCCGCGCCGATATCACGGACCCGTCGAACTTCCGCGCGGCCGAACATCTGGACCAATGGCTGAAACGCCGCGGCATCGTCGCGCTTTCGGGCGTGGATACGCGCGCTTTGACCTCTCTCCTGCGCGAGAAGGGCGCGGCCAACGCCGTGATCGCCCACGCGCCGGACGGCCGCTTCGATATCGAGACATTGAAAGCCGAGGCGCGTGACTGGGGTGGCCTGGTCGGGCTCGACCTCGCCAAGGAGGTTACCTCCGGTCAATCCTCCAGTTGGACCGAGACGCCCTGGGTCTGGGATGAAGGATATGGCTCGGCAACAGAAAGCCCGTTTCACATTGTCGCTGTGGACTACGGGGTGAAGCGCAACATCCTGCGCTTGCTCTCCAGCCTCGGCGCAAGGGTTACGGTGGTTCCGGCCACAACTGCCGCTGAGGATATTCTGGCGATGGAGCCGGACGGCATATTCCTGTCCAACGGCCCGGGCGACCCTGAAGCCACCGGCGAATACGCCGTTCCAATGATCCGTGAGCTGCTGAAGAGCGATATTCCCATCTTCGGCATCTGCCTTGGCCACCAGTTGCTGGCGCTCGCGCTGGGCGCAAAGACGGTGAAGATGCACCAGGGCCACCATGGTGCCAACCATCCCGTGAAGGACCACACCACCGGCAAGGTAGAGATCGTCTCCATGAATCACGGCTTCTCGGTGGACGGCAAGAGCCTGCCGGAAGGCGTTGAAGAGACTCACGTTTCCCTCTTCGATGACTCGAACTGCGGCATCAGCCTCGCCGGCAAACCGGTCTTCTCGGTCCAGCACCACCCGGAGGCCTCTCCGGGCCCGCAGGACTCGCACTATCTCTTCCGCCGTTTCGTGAACCTCATTCGCGAGCGTAAGGGCGAGCCGGCGCTCGCCGAACGGTAACTCGCAGCCTGCAGGACAGCGACCTCAGAGCACGTAGAGCCATCCGGGTCCGCCGGGTGGCTCTTTTTTTCGCTTTCGGTAACCAGAAATTTAGCGTGTCCGCTCGAGATTTGAGCAGCAAACAATCCATGCGCTAATATGGTGCGCAATACGGCGCGTACGTGCTTGTAAACGAGGGCAGACGTGCCCTCACATTGCAAAGGGGGAAACATGGCTAAGGTCGAGCGGACCGCGACAAAGGTCCTGGGCTTTTCATCCGGCGAGATGGATTTCCAGCTCATGCGCATGCTGGGTGTGTGCACCGCGGGCGGCGGGGCGCCCGGCGAAATCATGGATGCCAGAGCGAAGATCGAAGGTGATGACGCAACGCAGTGGCCGCCCGCCTTCGCCAATACGGCAGCTATGCTCGTCGAAAAGGCTGACGAAGCGCTCGTGAATGGCCACAAAGTCACGGCGCGCGAGCACCTTCTGCGCGCCTCGAGCTACTTCCGGTCGGCCGAATACTTCTCCGACCCATTCGGCTCCGAGGTGGGCGCCCATGGCAAGGCCAGCGAGGATGCTTTCGTCAAAGCCATCGAGCAGCTTCCCGAGCGTGTAGTGCCCGTTCAGATTCCGTTCGAAGGCAAGAACCTCCCCGGCTATCTCATGCACCCCCAGGACGCGCCGAACCGCAACAAGACGGTCATTGTCCTGTCGGGCTTCGACGGCACGGGCGAGGAGCTTTATTTCCAGACGGGCTTCGACGCCCTCAAGCGCGGCTACACCGTGCTCGCCGCCCAGGGTCCGGGCCAGGTCAGCACCTTGCGTCACCATCCCGACCTGCTGTTCCGGCCCGATTACGAAACGTCCATCGCCGCCATGATCGACTTCGCGCTCGGCCGCGAAGAGATCGACCCGGAGCGCCTCGCCCTCTACGGCATCAGCTTCGGCGGCTATTTCGCCCTTCGCGGCGCAAGCCACGACAGCCGCATCAAGGCGGTCATCGCCAACTCGCCGATTATCGACCTCGGCGCCTATATGGGCGCCTTCGCCGAAGGCGTCGGCGACGATCCGGAACAGGCGGCCGAAGATGTCCGTCTTGATGAGGTCGACGAAGTTCCCGACCAGTACATGCCGCCGGCGGTCAAGCTGAGCTTCAAATCGGCCTGCCGCCGCTATGGCGTGCAAAGCTTTTCGGAATGGCTGAAGGCGCTGCAAGACTACCGTGTCGACAATCTCGGAGAGATTCGCTGCCCTGCCCTCGCCATGGTGGGTGAAGCCGAAGGTGGCGAGGCAATACGCCAGTTCGACGAGTTCGCCAAGTCCGCCTCGGGGCCGGTCACGTCCCGCCGCTTCACCCAGGCCGAGGGCGCGGACATGCACTGCCAGCTCGGCAACCTGCCCCTGTCCAACGCGGTCATTTATGACTGGCTCGACGGACTGTCCGCATGAAGAAGTTCCTTCTCCTGTCTGTCTTGGCCGTGTGTGCACTCACCCGGCCAACAGCCGCCGACGAGCGTCTGCTGAAGGAAACCGTCGAGTTCACCGGCGCCATCCTCTTTTCATCGATTGACGTCCCCGGCCTCGTCATCGGCGCCACACGCAACGGCGAAACCGCCATTGCCGGATTTGGAAGCGTCTCGGATGACAGCGGCCAGGCACCCGACGGCGACACGCTCATGCGCATCGGTTCCATCACCAAGGTCTTCACCGGGGCGGCGCTGGCGAGCATGGTGGCAGACGGCCAGCTCGGCTTCTCCGACAGGCTGGAGCAGCACCTGGAATGGGATGTCGCCTTCCCGCAGAAGGACGGCAGGCCCATCAAGCTCATCGATCTCGTCACCCATACGAGCGGGCTTCCGCGCGAGATCGACGTCGATTTTGGTCCGCCGGACGATCCATTCAAGCCACATACACGTGAGGCTTACGAGCGAAATCTCGACAATGCTGACCTGTATTTTGCACCCGGAGACGGTGCTCTCTACTCCAACTTCGCGTTCAACCTGATCTCTTGGGCCCTTGAGGATGTCTCAGGGCAAACGTTCCCCGATCTGCTCTCGGAGCGTGTGCTCAAACCCGCCGGGTTGTCGGCAACGAACTACGCCGTTGACGAAACGGCAGACACCCTGTTTCAGGGCCATGCGCCCGATGGAAGTCCCCTGCCCTCCATTCCCACCCATCCCGGCATCTATGGGTCGGGCGGGCTCTATTCCTCGGCCAATGACATGCTCCACTGGCTGTCCTGGCATATGGACCGCTTCTCGCCCACCAATGCCGAGATGCGGCTACTGGACCACGCGGCATACGTCTCTCGCGACGGCCTCGATCCCGTTTTGGGCATGGATGAATCCGGTCATATGGACGCAATGGGACTAGGCTGGGTCATCATGCATCCCGAGGGAGACCGGCCGCTGATCCTCCAGAAGGCGGGCGGAATGCAGGGCATTCTCTCCTACGCCGCCTTCGCCCCGACCCGCGATGTGGGCGTGTTCGTTGCCATCAACCAGTTCAACTTTGCCGCCGCGATGGAGATGGCACCCATGGTCAACGAGCTGATCGCGCAGCTCGCACCGCGGTAGCGCGCCGGCTTCCGGTCAGTCCAGCAGCCAGCGAAAAGATCGCTTCAACTCGGCTGCGCCATTGCGCTCGTACCAGCGGCCATGGGCCATGATCACGCGCTCGGGACCCCAGGCGATCATCTTCTCGATCGCCCCTTTCAGTTGCGGCCTCTGCCTGGAAAAGGTCAAACGCATATCGCGCGGCATCGAACCATTCGGGTCGAGCACACCGCCCGCCCTGGCCAGCCATGTCCACGGCCAGCCAAGCTTCTTCGGCTCGAAATTCTCGATGAAGTCCGTCAGGATCAGCGTTCGGCTGGTGGGATGGAAGAACTCCACCTCGGTCATGAAGCTGCCCGCGACGGGCAGCGTCTTTATCTCCTCGTCCCACGGATAGCCGGTCTTTTTTGTGAGCTCCGGCGCGTCAAAATCGATCCTGTCCTTGGCTTGCTCTCGGATGCGCGGTGCGAGCCAGACATCCGCCTCTGGAAAGGCCGCGCGCCATTCGGGAATCCACCAGTAATGGATCCTGTTCGGCCCAACGATGTGACGTACTTCGCCAATTTTCTCAACTTCAGCCCGCAGCCCGTCCGTCAGCAGCGTCGGCGAGTGGATGAACAGTGCCCTTCCTTCCAGCCGGATAACAGTCATCCGCGTCGAGAACGGCATTTTCGGCCACGGCATGCCGAAGCGGATCATCGGACCGTCCACGATCCAGACGTTCTCCGCCACAGGCTTCAGCGTATTGAGCGGCGGGTATGTCACCCTGTCATGCACATCGGTCATGCTTCCCGCTCTACTACCTGTGGATGTAAGAATGGTTACATGCGCGGCCGGACGCAGCGTACACACCGATAGATGAGCACCGGAAACGCCGCGGCTTGAATATCAATACACCCTAGAAGGGAACGCCTGTCTCCTCCTTTGCCGTCTGCATCACGAATAATGTCCTGAACCGGGCGACGTTGTTGTCGTCGCGGAACAGGCGTTCGCAAAGATCGTGAAACTCCTCCATATCGTGGAGACGCAGCATCAGGACAACGTCGACCTCGCCGCTCACCGCGTAGGCGTGGGTCACCGCCGGCTCGCTCTTCGCATGGGCCAGGAAAGTACGCATATGGTGCGCGCCGTGCCGTTCGAGTTCCACTTCGACAATGGCCTTAAGCACCCGCCCAACGGCAGCCGGATCGATCAGCGCTACGGTCCTTTTGATAACGCCATTCGCCTTCAGCCGCTGGATTCGGCGCAGGCAGCTTGAAGGCGACAGGTTCACCTCCTCCGCAAGCGCGGCATTGGTGCGTGAAGCGTCCTTCTGCAAGGCAGCCAGAAGCTTCAAATCAAGACGGTCCATCGGCAATCCCTCTGCGCACCTTTGCAATATTATTGCATTTACACGCAAATTTTGACCCCAAATTCGAAAGCACCTGCGCTACCAGACTGGAAAACTTTTCCTGCCGACGAGGCTTGTGACATGCGGATTTTTCAGCCTGCCTGGGCGCTTCTGCGCGAGGCATTCTCACTTTATTGGGTTCTTGTCCGGATCGTTCTACCGGTCATGGTGCTGACCCGCATAGCCGTCGAATTTGGTGCGATCGAGCTGCTTTCACCCCTCTTCGCCCCATTGATGACACTGCTCGGACTGCCGCCCGAACTCGGCTTCGCCTGGGTCACTGGTCTTCTTGTCGGGATATGGGGCGGCGCCGTAGCGATGTTCGCCGTCGTGCCTGTTGAAACCCTCACCACCGCTCAGGTAACCGTCTTCTGGACACTGATCCTGTTCGCGCACGCCCTGCCGATCGAGCAGCGCATCGTCCAGAAAGCGGGGCCGGGCTTCGTGGTGACCTCCGCCTTGCGCCTCCTCGGCGGGTTGGTCTACGGCCTCCTTCTCCACCTCCTGTTTCAGTACACTGGCTGGCTGTCGGAGCCCGCTTCCCCCCTCATGGTCCCGGCCGGCTCCGATTCCGGCTGGCTTGGCTTCATCTACGAGACAGCGGAGGCGCTCTTCTGGATGTTTGTCATTCTGCTGGCCCTCGTCATCACGATGCGGCTTATGGAAGTCGTAGGGATGATGAATTGGCTGAGAACACTTCTTGCACCCGTATTGCGCCTGGCCGGCATCGGCCCCGCCGCCGCGCCGCTCACCATGGTGGGGCTGCTGCTTGGGCTATCCTATGGCGGCGGGCTGATTATCCGGGAAGCCAGGCAGGGCCATCTGGGCGCGCGTGATGTGTTCCTCGCCGCCGCCTTGATGGGGCTCGCTCACAGCCTCATCGAGGATACGCTGGTGGCCGTGGCTCTGGGCGCCGACCTTACCAGTGTTCTATTCGGCCGCGTTATATTTTCCATCGCCATTGTGGCGCTCATTGCGCGGCTCATCCGGTTTGTTCCAGAGCACACCTTTTTCCGCTACCTGTTCAAGGCGGCTTGAGGGGGCCGGTCGCCTACCGCTCCGCCAGCGCGAGCTTCGCCCCGAGCGCCACGAACGCTCCGGCAAAGGCTCGCCGCATCCAGGCAAGCACCCCCGGCCGCGAAATAACATGGTTGCGGATGGCCGCGGCAAACATCCCATAGCCCACGAACACCACGAAAGTGAGTGCCATGAACACGCCGCTCATCTCCAGCATGCGCGCAAACGCGCTCGGTTCGCCCGCGCTGACGAATTGCGGAAGAAACGCAAAGAAAAAGATCGAAAGCTTCGGGTTGAGAATATTGACGAGAATACCCGCCAGAATGACCTTTCCGGCCGTGCGCGGTGCCATTTCCTTGTCGACCTTCAACGCCCCATGCTCCTTCAGCGTCATCCACGCCATGTAGAGAAGGTATGCGACACCGAGATATTTCAGGATCTGAAACGCCACCGCACTTGTATGCAGCAGTGCGGCGAGCCCGGTAATCGCCGCCGCCATATGCGGGATAATCCCGAGCGTGCAGCCGAAGGCAGCGATGACACTTGCCCGCGCGCCACGCGAAAGCCCGGCTGCCAGCGTGTAAAGCACGCCCGTGCCCGGCGACGCGACAACGATCAGCGATGTCAAAAGAAATTCGATGCTCATGGGGTTTCCACCGGCCTGTTGTGCGCCGGCATCCTACGAAGCGCATCGGCCGGAAACAAGCCGCAGAGTCGCCTACGGCTCGCGGCGAAGGCCATCATAATGACCGCGAGGGCGTATTTACAACCCGACGCGGGCCTACCGTAGATCCTTACGCATTTCGGGTGCAGGAGCGAAATCTGTCGCTATTGTTCCGACCATCCGGAACCCGGACGCTTCGTAGAAGGCACGAGCCCGCTCGCTGGCGATGACATGTAATGCGTGTGCGCCGAGTGCCACAGCGCGGCGCTCGGCTTCCGCAAGCAGCTTTGCACCCACACCCCTGCGCCATACTTGGGGAGCGACAAACAGGTCTTCCAACTCGGCTTGGAGGGCATTCTCGCCCGGAAGGACCGTTGCAAAGTCGACGATGTCTCCATGAAGCTCGGCGACGATGACGAAAGGCATATGTGCAGCCGGAATCTGTCTCGCTTCAGGAAGCGCCAGCAACTCATCGACATGATCTCCCCAGCCGAGCGATGACTCCAGCTTGAGCGGTCCGAGTTTGGCCCAGTCGTCGTGGCATGCGGAACGGATGAAAATTTTAGATACCATAGCGACCCATTACCCGGATGCGCAAAGCATCGGAACGCATCACCTCAAATGCGGAACAAAGGCGGCGCCTTCACCTGTTGCTGCTGTTACGCGGGAAGGCCGCGAATACCGCAATACACAAGAAGATCGGAATTCCGAGTTCTAGAACCTCTTCGAAAAGCGTCGAGGTGTAAGTCGTGGAAATGTGAATACCGAGAGGTTCAAGGTTCGACTCCGCTCCGTCGAGGACCTTGGAAACGACAGCACAGCCGATCGCGGCAGCGACCGCGACGGAAACGGGCTCCCCGCGGCGAAGGCCGGCGACAAAGGGACGATACTGATCCTTCAGGAGCGCATAGAATGAGAGTCCGAGGACGGCCAAGACAGAGACGCCGAACAGCTTTTCCAAAAGCGGCACGTCCGGTGAAAGGTAGAGCGTGGTCTTAGTGATGTTGTCGGTTGTGAAATGTGCATGAAAGTCCAGCTCGCGCAGGCACATCGCCATCGGAATGATGAGAAGGTATGAGAGCCTGAACAGCTTCGAGGATGGTATCTCACGGGCAACCGTCGCCATCGCGATCAGATAACCCGCCGCCGAAAAGACCTGGATCGGGCCACCTTCGCTAAGAAAGAATTGTTTTTCCGCGTCGCTAAGGACGAGCGGCACGCTTGCCAGTCCGAGGAGGAAAAGGAAAGCGATCCCCATCTGGATGAAGTAACGGCGTCCGTCATCCCTCCTTTCGTGCTCAGCCAATGCCACCATCTCGAATTATCCCAAAGGTTTGCCGTCTTGGCTAAATGAGCATGCAGCCGCTGTCTATAGGCTGTTACGTACTTGTGATGGAATGTGCGCGGTGCCGAGGCGGCTTTCCATGACAAACTTCGAACGCCCTATAGAGGCTCCTGACAGTCTCTCCTGTCAGCGCGTTCGCCAGCCTGAAGAAGCAGCAGTCAAAGGCTCGAAAACCCCGCCTCCCGCGCCCATTCGGTATGCTCGGCCGCGCGTTCGAGCAGCCACGAGCGCATCGCCTCGACGGCGGGCCGTATCGGCCGGCGTGAACTCGACGAAAGATAAAACGACTTCCGGCCGGGAAGGTTGGGTCCGCAGGGCCGCACCAGCCTGCCGTCACGCAGCATTGCGCCGGCCGTAACATCATCCCCGATCGCGACCCCCATTCCTTTCGCGGCGGCTTCAAGGGAGAAATAGGTCCGATGAAACATGAGATAACCGCGTGCTGTGTCTAGGTTGCCTCCCTTGCGCTTCAACACCTCATCCCAATCGTTCAGCCCCCGGTCGTGGATGAGCGCCTGCGCGGCCAGCCCCTTGGCGACCACCTCACCCGCCTTTTCCGGCGCGCAGACCGGAAATGACGTGAAGTTCAGCAAGAGCTCACGGGAAAAACCGGGCACGTCCATGGGGCCCCAGGTGAGCGCCAGATCGGAGTCGGGCGCAATCGTGCGTGGCGGCTCGGAATAGGGGCGCAATTCAAGCTCGACGCCAAGTGCATCAAGCGCGGCCTTATTCAGCAGCGGCATAAGCCACAGGAACGCGAGGTCCGAATCGGCCTCGACAACCACCCTCCCCTTCGCCTTGCGCGTCACCTTCGTGCCCGTGTCCAGAGAAATCAGCATCAACGCGTCGGCGACAATTTCCGCATAGCGCGATCCCGCCGCCGTCAGCGCGACCTGCCGATGCCTGCGCTCGAACAGTGTGACGCCGAGATCCTCCTCGAGATTCTTCACGTACCGGCTGACAGAAGCGTGCGTGACGCCAAGCTCGTCGGCAGCGCGGGAGAAGCTCTGATGCCGGGCCGCAGCATCGAAAGCTCTCACAGCATTCAGGTTGGGCAGGCGGCGATTCATGGCCTCATGTTAACATAACGCACACAACGGGAAAGATATTTCCTCTTGTGTGAGAAATCCGTTTTACTACTTTAGTGATAGGCTAGGGACGCGAAAGCGAACCAAGCCACCCAGGTAACCCGAAAACCGATCATCTGACCGATGACGACGCCCAATGCGCGCGGTCCCGGCCGGCTTTGCCGGACGGCGGCACCCGCGGCATTGCTTCCACAGGAGGTTCTAATGTCGCACTATACAATCGGAATGCGCTCCACCCCAGGCGTACGCGGTATCGCCGACCGCGCGAACAGGAAGCGTTCAGCAGCGCTGAAATATGCACTGGTGACCGTGGGCAGGGCCGTTTCACACGGTTTGGCACAGGTGGGCAGGCCTCACCGAACCGCACTTTAATCGCCGAGATCACGGCCCAGCCTTGAGCCCCGCCACGAGGAGAGCCAGCACGCGTTCGGCTTCGTCCTGTGGCGGGGACTTTTGTTTGGACACATAAATGCGGGTGAAAAAGCGTGACATCGCCAGAAAGAGCGGCTGCGCAGCCGCTCCGCATCCTGTCCCACCCAACTCATGACCAGCGCATCTATCAGCGCCGCCCTGCTGGAGAAGTGGCGATTTCCCACGAAGCGGTGGATCGGTTACAAGGCTCTCATTCGCATCTTCGGGCACATAGCCGGACAGCTGATCCTCCTCCGCGAGGGAGTCATGTCATGGCTGCGCCCCACGAGCGGAGTATTCACGCAGCGGCTGTAGAGGTGATTATACCCGCGCTGCCGCCGTTCCGCGGACTCGTTGCCTGGCACTAACCGCAAGCACCACGAGAGCGATGATCACCAGCCCGGCAGCGACGAGCCCCAGGTTACTCGGCGCTGCGAACAGGCTCGTCCGCCACGCTCGCATCGCCCGGCTCTCACTTGCATCCCGGGTAAGATGGATTACTTTCCCGGTATGGTACTGCATCACCCGCCCGCGGAAGACATCAACCTCGCCAGCGTGCTTGCTGTGCTGGGCGATCCTACGCGCTTGGCCATTCTGCGAGAGCTCGCGCGCAAGGAGGGGCAGCCCCTTCCCTGCTCGCACTTTGCCAACACAACGACGTCAAAGTCGAACCTGACCTATCACCTCTCCAAGATGCGCGAGGCCGGCATTGTCCATGTGGAGCCGCGCGGCACCTCCCGCCTTGTCTCGCTGCGCAGGGCTGATGTCGACGCGCGCTTCCCCGGCCTGCTCGACAGCATCCTGGCTACGCTCGTGCAGTCCCCCTCCGCAAAGCCATTATTTCGAGGCGAGCCGGCGAAGGTTTGACGCGTCTTCCCCATCTTTTTCGCCCCGAACTCCGCACCCGGTCATAACGCCGCATTCCCGTTCACATTTTCGGGGTTCCGTCGCCGGCCATCCTTGCCTATAAGGCCCGCCTAGCCTGACAGTTTGATCCTTCTCTGTGCGACGTGCCACACCATGGCGCTCGCGCAGCCGCACCACGAACGGATTTTCCATGCCCAAACGCACAGACATAAAGTCGATCCTGATCATCGGGGCCGGTCCCATCATCATCGGCCAGGCCTGCGAATTCGACTATTCCGGCACCCAGGCCGTTAAGGCGCTGAAGGCTGAGGGCTATCGCGTCATCCTGGTCAACTCCAACCCGGCCACCATCATGACCGACCCGGAGCTGGCGGACGCCACCTACATCGAGCCGATCACCCCGGAAGTGGTGGCCAAGATCATCGCCAAGGAAAAGCCCGACGCGCTGCTGCCAACCATGGGCGGACAGACCGCGCTCAACACGGCCCTGTCGCTCCGCCGCATGGGCGTCCTGGAGCGCTACGATGTCGAGATGATCGGTGCCAACGCCGAGGCCATCGACATGGCCGAAGATCGCGCTCTCTTCCGCGAGGCCATGGCCAGGATCGGCCTCGAGACGCCGGCCTCCATGCTTGCCAACGCGACCGACGCCAAGGAGGAGGACCGCAAGAAGCACGAGGCGAAACGCGCCGAGCTGCGTGAGAAATATTCCGGCGAGGAGCTGGACGCCGCCTTCGATGCGCTTGAGACAGACTGGCAACTGGGCGAGGCCGATCGCAAGCAGCGCTACATGAGCCACGCCATGGCCGTGGCTGCCCAGGCGCTCGACACGGTAGGCCTTCCGGCCATCATCCGCCCTTCCTTCACGCTCGGTGGCACGGGCGGCGGCGTCGCCTATAACCGGGAGGAATTCTTCGACATCGTCTCCTCTGGCCTCGACGCCTCCCCCACGACCGAAGTCCTCATCGAGGAATCGGTGCTCGGCTGGAAGGAGTATGAGATGGAGGTCGTCCGCGACCACGCGGACAATTGCATCATCATCTGCTCCATCGAGAACATCGACCCGATGGGCGTGCACACCGGCGATTCCATCACCGTTGCCCCGGCGCTGACCTTGACCGACAAGGAATATCAGCTGATGCGCAACGCCTCCCTCGCCGTCCTGCGCGAGATCGGCGTCGAGACCGGCGGCTCCAACGTGCAGTTCGCCGTCAATCCGGAGAACGGGCGCATCGTCGTCATCGAGATGAACCCGCGCGTCTCCCGCTCCTCCGCGCTCGCCTCCAAGGCCACCGGCTTCCCCATCGCCAAGGTCGCGGCAAAGCTCGCCGTCGGCTACACGCTGGACGAGCTCGAAAACGACATCACCGGCGGCGCCACCCCCGCCTCCTTCGAGCCCTCCATCGATTACGTCGTCACCAAGATCCCGCGCTTCGCCTTCGAGAAGTTCCCCGGCTCGGAGCCCGTCCTTTCCACGGCCATGAAGTCCGTCGGCGAGGTCATGGCCATCGGCCGCACCTTCGCCGAGTCGCTGCAGAAGGCCCTGCGCGGCCTGGAAACCGGCCTCACCGGCCTGGATGAGATCGAGATCCCCGGCTACGATTCCGAGGGCGATCCTTCGGAGAACAAGAACGCCATCCGCGCCGCCCTCGGCACGCCCACGCCCGATCGCCTGCGCATGGTCGCCCAAGCCATCCGCATGGGCACTTCGCTCGACGAAGTGCACCAGATCTGCCGCATCGACCCCTGGTTCCTGGAGCAGATCGCGGCAATCGTCGCTATGGAAGAGCGCGTGCGCGAGCACGGCCTGCCAGCCGACGCCGCCAATCTGCGCATGCTCAAGGCCATGGGCTTTTCCGACTCGCGCCTCGCCTCCTTGTTGAGGAAAGAGACGGAAGAGGTCAGAAAGACTCGCGAATCCCTCGGCGTCCACCCCGTCTACAAGCGCATCGACACCTGTGCTGCCGAGTTCGCCGCCCCCACCGCCTACATGTACTCTACTTATGAGACACCCTTCGCCGGCGCCCCAGTCGACGAGGCGCAGGTCTCCGACCGCAAGAAGGTCGTCATCCTCGGCGGCGGGCCGAACCGCATCGGCCAGGGCATCGAGTTCGACTATTGCTGCTGCCACGCCGCCTTCGCGCTGGCCGATGCCGGCTACGAGTCGATCATGGTCAACTGCAATCCCGAGACCGTCTCGACCGACTACGACACCTCCGACCGCCTTTACTTCGAGCCCCTCACCCCCGAGGACGTTCTGGAGATCATGCGCGCCGAGCAGGCCAAGGGCGAGCTTGTCGGCGTCATCGTCCAGTATGGCGGCCAGACACCGCTGAAGCTTGCCGACGCGCTGGAAAAGGCCGGCATCCCCATCCTCGGCACCACGCCGGACATGCTGGATCTGGCCGAAGACCGCGACCGCTTCCAGAAGCTGCTCACCAAACTCGGCCTCAAGCAGCCCAACAACGGCATCGCCTTCTCCGTCGAGCAGGCCCGCCTCGTCGCCGGCGAGCTGGGTTACCCGCTGGTCGTGCGCCCGTCCTATGTCCTGGGCGGCCGCGCCATGCAGATCATCCCGGACGAGACGCGCCTCCAGTCCTATCTGCTCGACACGGTCCCCGGCCTCGTGCCCGAGGAAATCCGCCAGAAATACCCGGCCGACAAGACCGGCCAGATCAACACGCTCCTGTCGAAGAACCCGCTCCTCTTCGACACCTATCTGACCGAGGCCATCGAGGTCGATGTCGACTGCCTGTGCGACGGCGAGAACGTCTTCGTTTCCGGCATCATGGAGCACATCGAGGAGGCCGGCATCCACTCGGGCGACAGCGCCTGCTCCCTTCCGGTCCACTCGCTCGCGCCGGATCTGGTGGAAGAGCTCGAGCGCCAGACCGCAGCACTCGCTCGCGCGCTCAATGTCGGCGGCCTGATGAACGTGCAGTTCGCCGTCAAGGACGGCGAGGTCTACGTGCTGGAGGTCAATCCGCGCGCCTCGCGCACCGTGCCCTTCGTGGCCAAGACCATTGGCCGCCCGATCGCCAAGATCGCCGCGCGCATCATGGCCGGCGAGAGCCTGGAGGCCGCCTTCGCCCCCTATGGCACGCGGCCGGATGTGCACAATCCCGGCCACATCGCGGTCAAGGAAGCCGTCTTCCCCTTCGCCCGCTTCCCCGGCGTCGACACGCTGCTCGGCCCGGAGATGAAATCCACCGGCGAGGTCATGGGCCTCGACCACGACTACGCTCTGGCCTTCGCCAAGTCGCAGCTCGGCGCCGGCGTCGACCTGCCCCGCTCCGGCACGCTCTTCGTCTCCGTGCGCGACGAGGACAAGGCGCGCGTCCTGCCCGCCGTCAAGCGCCTGTCCGACATCGGCTTTAAGGTGCTGGCCACCGGCGGCACGGCCCGTTTCTTACGCGAAAACGACGTGCCCGCCGAAAAGATCAACAAGGTCCTCGAAGGCCGCCCCCACATCGAGGACGCCATCCGCAACCGCCAGGTCCAGATCGTCTTCAACACGACCGACGGCCAGAAAGCGGTCTCGGACTCGAAGTCCCTACGCCGCGCCACGCTGATGCAGAAGGTGCCGTATTACACCACCATGTCGGGGGCAGCAGCCGTGGCCGAGGCGATTGCTGCGTTGAAGGCGGGGAGCTTGGAGGTCAGGCCGTTGCAGGGGTATTTTTGAGGATGCAGCTAACTCCGAAGGGGAACGACTGACGCAGTCGACCGGCTCGGGGGCGGTCACCCATGCCAGCCGACCAGAGATCATGGCCGACCAGCCGAACGAGATCACCGGCTTGCGTCGGGAAGCCAACGGCCTGTGGCGCTGCGCCAGCGTCGATCGCGTCTTTTACGAAACCTATCTCACCACCATCGAATTGCAGGCACCTGACGACGGCAAAACGTGAGACGGGCAGAAAAGCCCTATGTCGCTTGTAGAATCGGGGAACTTGGATGACATTCGTGCTCGAGACTATGGATAGCTAATTTATCGCGCCGAGGCCCGCTGCCGTGCCCGAAGAATCTGAAGAACAACGTTGGCTAGACAAAATCACTGACGGAGGCTTACCCCAGTTGTTGCTAGGGCCAGCGGGGAAAGCAATTAGCCGCCTTTTAGGAGCGGGTGTCGAAATCCCTGCCGCATGGTTGGAGCAGAAGGCGCAGGCGATCCGAGATGAGACGGACGCTCGAAGAACTGTTATGGAAGAGCTTGCGGCTAAATCAGTAGAGCTCGGCCTTGAAGACAGACAGCTTCTTGAGCGGGGCCTCGACAACCTGCTGGGTCGAGTTTATCGTGAGCAGAGAAATCGTGATGCTATCGCTCGACAGGTAGTTGAGGAGTTGGAGAGCAATCCCGCCCCGGAGACTTCCGAAGGTCCAAGGGACGATTGGCTTGACCTCTTCGAGAGCTATGCATCGCGGGCATCTTCCGAAAACCTGCGCAGCCTCTTTGGTAAGATACTTGCGGGGGAAATCAGGAAACCTGGCAAGTTCTCTCCTGCCACATTGCACTTTGCATCGATGCTTGACCTACAAACGGCCCAGATGATTGATGCCGTTCTTCCTTGGTGCATTGACGATTCCTTTATACTCAAAGGACCGGTCGGCACGGCAGTCCATTACGGCGAATGGCTCGTTCTTGAAGAAGCGGGCTTTGTCACATTCGGAGGAGGAAAGCTTAGGCGAACAATTACTCCGAATCAGAATCAGATCGCGCATTTTCGAATGGGGAAACAAGTTATCGGCGTTCTCTTTCCGGATAATGAGTCTCGAAATCTCAACGCGATTAAGCTGACCAAAGCAGGCGGAGAATTAGCAAGTGCCGTTTCCACGAGTTTTCAAGTCTCTGCCGTTGCAGAGTGGTTTTGGAGCCAGCAAGCGGAAGAAGTCCATGTGGGTGATGTCGTATTCGAGGCCGGCGCCGGTAAAATGGTGATAACTAATTCACGCCAGATCCCAAGGCCGGGCGAACCCTCGAATGCCTAGCCGCTTGGCTCCGTGCGGGCGCGGACAGGAAAGGCACCGCGCAAATTCTAAGAGCTTGGCTGCGCCAAACCCAAGAATTTGATTTCTCTCCCACAAGGGAGAGATAAAGGCGGAGCAATCGCTTCAGCAATCTCCAACTTTTGCGATTAACTGCAAAGAAGATGGCAGCGGAATCTCTCCCCTTGTGGGAGAGAAAGCGATTTCAACATCTTAGCTGGAGCGAAGCGGAGGCTAAGTGTTAGAAATCGCAAGAGAGGGGCAAAACCGCCAGAGCCACACCATGCCGCACCAATCCGTCCCACCACCTCACCGCACCTTCGCCCGCACAATGCGCGCCGACGCGACGAAGGCCGAAAACCTGCTCTGGCAGGCTCTGCGAGCCAAGCGGCTCGAAGGCCTGAAGTTCAAGCGCCAGGTGCCGCTCGACGGCTACATTCTCGACTTCGTCTGCTTCGAAGCCCGGCTGATCATCGAAGTGGATGGCAGTCAGCATTCGCAATCGCCCCGCGATGCAGTGCGCGACCGACACTTGGAAAATCGCGGCCTCAAAACCCTGCGCGTCTGGAACGACGAGGTGGAGGAAAATCTGAATGGCGTCTGCCTCACGATCCTCCAGGAGGCGAAGGCGCGAGTGAAGGAACGGTGAAAGTGCCCCTCTCTTGCAAATTCTAAGGGCTTGGCTGCGCCAAACCCAAGAATTTGCTTTCTCTCCCACAAGGGGCGAGATACAGGCGGCGCAGTCGCTTCAGCAAATCTCCCGACTTTGCGATAAGCGGTAAGGCCGAAGCCGACCGTATCTCTCCCCTTGTGGGAGAGAAAGCGATTTCAACACCTTAGCTGGAGCGCAGCGGAGGCTAAGTGTTAGAAATCGCAAGAGAGGGGCGAAATCGCCAGAGCCGCGCACGGTGCATGAGGCGAAGCCCGTGCCTCACCTCCCCGCCCACTCCACAAACTCCTTCATCAGCCCCTCATACGCGTCCATCGGCGGCAGCGCCTCGTAGGCGTGTACCGCCCCGGTCTGCGCGAAGGGCAGCTTCTCGCTGGTCCAGGTCTCGATGAAGGGAGCGAAGCCTGACGAGTCGTCCAGCATGGTAGGCCGCAGATTGACCATCCAATCCATCCCTTCCGGCCGCGTGAACATCCACGTCATGCAGTGCGGGCAGAAATAGTGCCGAGAGGCGCCATGCAGGCCGCCGATCGTAGGCTCGCCCCGCACCACCTCGAATCCGTCGGCGGGAATGGCGGCCGATAGCGAAAAGGCCGAGGAGCTCATGCGCTGGCAGCCGGTGCAGTGGCAAGCCATTGTAACCAGCGGCGCAGCACTCACCCTGATCCGCACCTGCCCGCAGCGGCACCCGCCTTCCCGCGGGAGTTTCCAATCGCCCATTTGAGCCTCCATCCTGTTGCGTCCAAGGCGAACATCTCACGCCAAAGCGGGCACGTCACGTCCGTTCCGCCAGCTGGAGCTCCGCCACCGATCTTTTCATGCTCCCATCGCCCCTGCGGCGCCAACAAAAAAGGCGACGGGACCAGCCCGTCGCCTATGATGCCGGATACCGGAGTTTTCCGGAAGCTACTCATCCGGCGGGCTCACCTCCTCGATTGAGCTGACCTGAAGCGTCCCCACGCCCTGCATGCAGAAGGAGGCTTCGGCCCTCTGGCCCGTGACCTCGACATATTCACCGGACGTGAATTCGACCTGGTCGCTGACCAGCGACCAGACATCGCCATCGGGTGTTTCGAGCGTATGGCATTCCGTGCCCTGGCTTACCCGGCCTTCGAGCGTGCGGCCGTCACCGCCTTCCCCGCCGCCATCGCGCGCGGCGACGTTGAAGACGCCCGACTTGAAGGTCATGCCGCGATCGGTATCGACCACGAAGATGAGATTGTCCCCGGGCTCCGCCCAGCTCGGCACGCGCACCTCCGCGGCGATCTCGCCGTCATCGGAGACCTGGACCGACTCGATCTCCTCCCATTCCGACGCCTGCGGACCGGCGCCGATTGTCACCCAGTCGTTGGGGCGCAGGCCGTCCGCGCGAACGGTTACGGGCTGGCCGGGCTCACCGCTTGTCGGGCGTACCTGCACGCTCGCCGCGGGCTGGTCGCCGGGAAGCTCGATGACCTGACCGACCTCGATATCGAACGGATCGAGTTGGGAATTCGCCTCCAGCATTTCGATCACCGACAGGCCGAACGCCTGTGCGATCGAATACATCGTGTCGCCCTGTTCGACACGGTAGGTGTCGCCCTGGGGCCCGCGCGGCGATGGCTCACGTTGCTGGCCTTCCGTGGCGGCGAGGCGGATTTCGGTGCCCACCTCGATATCGCGCGGATTACCGAGGCTCGGGTTAAGGTTCATGATGCGGCTCATCGTTACGCGGCACTGCTGCGTTATCTGGTAGAGCGTGTCACCCGGCTTGACCGCGTAGGAGGCGCCGCATTGCGTCTGCGCCGCAGCGCCCCCGCTCATCATCAAGCCGACGGCCATAGCCGCGCCCGTCAGCGCTGAAATGCGTTTGGCCATGGTCTTTCTCCTTTGGTTATCGCCTGAGCGCCCGCAACGATGGCCCTCCCGACCGTGTTCCGTAGCCGCTGCGCTGGCCACCAAATGTCACCAGGTGTCAGCAGCCCAAAATTTTTTCTAGGAATTTTATCCCCGCCCTCTCGGCCACCCTTATTCTGCNGGCCCTCCCGACCGTGTTCCGTAGCCGCTGCGCTGGCCACCAAATGTCACCAGGTGTCAGCAGCCCAAAATTTTTTCTAGGAATTTTATCCCCGCCCTCTCGGCCACCCTTATTCTGCACCCATCGCTCTCGCGGGAACCGGGTCCGGACCGGGGATCAGGGAGGGCGGCGGCAGCCTCCCCCTGCGGTGCTCCGGTAGCCACAGGCATGTGAGGGCCCGCAACAGGCCGGCGGCACCGGGACACTGGGTCAGAGACAGTGTTTCGGAAAAACGGATGCTGGGTTCCAGACAGCATCGCGGAAGCCGCGGAGAAGCCGCTAGAGCTTCTTCTTCGGCCCGGCCGAGACCACCCCCTAATTGGGTGCAGCCGGGCAGGAGCGGAGGCCCGAGTGACCGGCCAACCGTGGGACAGCAGCCGGCGGGGCGCGTGGAACGCGCCACTTAAATTAATAGAGAGGCACGGACCACGCGCCCCGTTTCCCGATTTACCAAAGGCCAGACGGCGAAGAATCCGGGCGTGGCGACGATGCCGCGCGCCATTACACCGGGTGAAGCTCGCAAGACCCCAATCCAACTGTGCTCATGGGGCCGTCGCGCATTGTGAGCGCAAACAAGGAACACCCTCACCCCTGCCCTCGTTCGAAACCGAAACGAAATGGAGAAGCACCATGGCCCGCTCCGACGACCGAAACACCGAAATCCTGGAGGAAGGCGACATCTTCTTCCTGTACCGGCCCAAGGTGAACGAGGACGAGCCGCACGGCACCGGCGACGTACAGCGCTTCGAGATGGTGCTGCGGCCCGTCGGCGGCGAGCATGTGCGCCTGATGATCGTCGGCCGCAAGCGCCTGCCCGATGCCGAGCGCCACGAGCGCTTCTGGGGCTTTGTCGAGATGGTGGCCGACTCCGCCAAGAAGATCGAGCCGGAGCTGCGCGGCGAGGAATACCGCACCAAGACGCGTGGGCGCCAGGAGCAGCCCGCCGCCCGCCCCGCTGGCGAGGGCGTCTACGTGCTGTCGCTGGAGGACGGGCAGATGCACCTGTCCTACAAGCTGGAACTGCCGGAAAAGCCGGGTGAGGTGCAAAAGGCCTTTCGCATCGTGCCGGAGGCGAGCTTCGCGCTATCGATCAAGAACCCTGAGAAAGGCAGCCCTGCCAATGCCGGCCTCGGCGGGGAGGACGACGCCGAATATCCGGACAAGCTGCAGGAGGAATTCCGCGACCGCCGCTTCGCCCGCGAGGATGCGCATCTGCTCGACTTCGAGGGCGCGGAGTTCATCCTGGTCGGCGCGCGCACGAACCCCGAAGGCGAATACGGGCTCGATCTCGAAACCGAGCACGAGGACTACGAACACGCCGAAGCCATCCGCCGCCTGCGCATGGTCCGCTCCCGCCACCCGGTGAAGCCGCTCTTCGAGGGCGGCTGGGCGTGAGGGGCAGGAGGAAGCGCCTCAGTTCCGCAGTCCGGTTTCCTTGAGCAGCCCCTTGCGCTTGGCGTCGTAATAATACCCGCTCGCATAGTGGCGCACCGCGCGGTCCTCGTTGCCGCCAGCCGTGATATAGGCGCCGCGCAGATATTTGACCGCGTATTTCAGATTGGTCTCGGCATCGAGCAGCCCGCTTGCCGGCCCGCGATAGCCCATGATCTGCGCCGTATCGTGGCGGATCTGCATGAGCCCCCAGTAGATCTTGTTACGCGCGGCGGGATTGAAGTCGCTCTCCCGGTCGACCACGCGGCGGACAAGCCGCTCCGGCACCTCGTAGTGCCTGGCATATTTGGCGATCAGCGCATCGAGTTCCTCGCTGCGCGCTTCCACCGGGCGCACCTTGCCGCTTGCCTCGAACGCCGTCAGTGCCGCCGGCCTCGCCTGCCCCGCGGCATAAGCTTCCGCCGCAACTGCCTCATCACCGTCGGACGTGTCCTCGGTCAATTCAGCGTTCCCGGCCGTGCTGCAGGCAGCCGTCATCGGAAGACTGAGGAATATGCAAAGACTGAAGGTTCGGAGAATATCGGGCAAGGCTCACAATCCCACGTTTTCCAACCTCCGCCCGCCTTTTGAATACCCCATCGGGGGTGCCCGTTCAATCCATCGGAACCGCCTTAGTTCGTTCTTGATTTGTGCCACTCTCGAGACTAGAATGATCCGCATTCATCATCTTGGGGCGTGGGATGTCTTTCCATCATGTCTTCGAAACCGCCTTTGGTTTTTGCGGCATCGTCTGGAGCGAGCGCGGCGTCTGCCGTTTTATGCTCCCGGTGGATGCCCCTGCCCCGGCTGAAGAGGAGTTGACGAAGCGGCGGTCCGCTTCCAGTGCGGCCACGCCTTCCGGCGAGATAGCGAAGACGGTCGCCGCCGTGGTCCGCTACTTCGAGGGCGAGCGCGAGGATTTTGCGCAAACCCCGGTCGACCTCGATGGCACCCCGCCATTTCACCAGGCGATTTATCGCGCCGCGCGCCGCCTTGCCTATGGCGAAACCACCACCTACGGCGCGCTGGCGACTGAGGCAGGCTTTCCGAAGTCCGCGCAAGAGACGGGCGTCGCGCTCGGGCGCAATCCCATTCCTCTCATCATCCCGTGCCATCGCATCCTGGCTGCCGGCGGCAAGCTCGGCGGCTTCTCTGCGCCTGGCGGCACCGCAACCAAGCAGAAGATGCTGGGATTGGAAGGCGCCATTTCGCCTGATGCGCATCCAGATCAGGCGAGCTTTGCCTTCTGATCTGTCAATCTGCGATTATACAACTATAAGAAATCATCCTTGCGCCCGAATCAATCTTCGGCCTAACCTTCAAAAAGCGATTCGGGATGCTGAGTTTTACCCGCAACCTGGAATCCAGGTGTTTCCGTTTGTGCCGCGAGTGATTGCCATCGGTAGGGCCGAGGACGTGATGCGCTATACGCATGAAGACAATATCAAGACGCGCCTGACGAACAGGTTCCAGCTCAGGATCGCTGTCGAGAAACTTCTGGAACAGGGCGTGGCCGAGGATCTCATCCCCGTTCGCCTCGCCCGCATCTTCTACGTGGATCTCGATGAATTGAACGCCGCCCTCGATATCGTACTGCGCGCAAAACGGCAGTCCGAGGCCCCCAGGAGCGAAGACCTTTCGGCGGTCGCCTGAGCCCTGGCGCCTGAACTTTTGTAGGCGGCGAACGCGGTGCACATGGTGGTGCATGAGCACCGGAAGCATAGAAAATCGCCAGCAACAGCCCGTCGAACCGAGCCTAGGTCAGGCTCTTACGCCTCCGCCGACGCGCTTGCTTTCGAACGGAAAGGCCGCGCTCCCGAAGCGTCCTTTCCCAGCCGCTTACCGCTCTCGGCATCGAAGAGATGTGCCATGCCCGGTTCGATCGCCAGCGGCAGCCGGTCTCCCGCATTCACCTTCGCATTTCCCGGCAAACGCGCGACGAGTTCGCCGTCGCCATTGCTCACGCCGATGAGATGACCGTGCGCCAGTGTATCGGCACCCAGCGTTTCCACCGCAGAGACTTCCAGCATCAGCTCCGCCGCGCTCTCCGAGGCCGGCTCCAGATGCTCCGGCCGCACGCCGAGCGTAACCTGCCGCCCGGCTTCCGGCAGAGGTGCTTCGGATGGCTTGACGATTTCGCCATTGGCAAGCTTTAGCCCATCCGCCCCGCACGCCTCTGCAGGAAGCATGTTCATGGCCGGTGAACCGATGAACCCCGCCACGAATGTAGTGGCAGGCCGCTCGTAGACGGCAAGCGGCGTGTCGATCTGCTCGGCGATACCATCATGCATGACCACAAGCCTGTCGGCCAATGTCATCGCTTCCACCTGATCGTGCGTCACGTAGAGCGCGGTCGTGCCCACCGACTGCTGCAGCCGCTTGATCTCGAGGCGCATCTGCACACGCAGCTTGGCATCGAGATTCGATAACGGCTCGTCGAACAGGAAGACCGCCGGGTCGCGCACCACCGCACGCCCCATGGCAACACGCTGACGCTGACCGCCGGAGAGTTGGCGCGGCTTGCGATCCAGAAAATCTTGCAGTTGCAGCATGGCCGCCGCCTTTTCGACGCGGGCCTGGATATCCGCCTTGGAAAAGCCGGCGATCTTCAGCCCATACGCCATGTTGTTGTAGACGCTCATGTGCGGGTAGAGCGCATAGTTCTGGAAGACCATGGCGATGTCGCGCTCGCGCGGCTCCAGTTGGTTCACCACGCGCCCGCCGATATCGATCGTGCCGGCGGTAATGGTCTCCAATCCAGCAACCATGCGCAGCAGGGTCGATTTTCCACATCCGGACGGCCCGACGATGACGATGAATTCACCATCCTCGATATCCAGACTTACTCCGTGGATAACCTCGGTCTTGCCGTAGGTCTTCCTCACATCGCGAATTGCGATTGCACTCATGACTACTTCTCGCTTTCGACCAGGCCTTTGATGAAAAGGCGCTGCATGAAAATGACGACAGCTACCGGCGGGACAATGGCAAGGGTGGCCGCAGCCATGGTCACCGGCCAGTCGCCATAGTCGTCCGCGGACGGGATCATCTGGCCGAGGCCCATGACAATGGTGTTCATGTCCCCCCTTGTGGTGATCAGCAGCGGCCAGAGATACTGGTTCCAGCCATAGATGAAGAGGATGACGAAGAGCGCGGCCATGTTCGTGCGCGAGAGCGGCAGGAGGATGTCCTTGAAGAAGCGCATAGGCCCTGCCCCGTCCACGCGAGCTGCCTCCACCAGTTCGTCGGGAACCGTCAGAAAAAACTGGCGGAACAGGAAGGTGGCGGTTGCCGAGGCTATCAGCGGCAAAATCAGGCCGGTGTAGGAGTTGAGCATGTTAAGCGAGGCGACCACCTCGAATGTAGGTACGATGCGCACTTCCACCGGGAGCATGAGCGTCATGAAGATCGCCCAGAATGCCGCCATTCGGAAGGGGAAGCGGAAATACACGATGGCATAGGCCGACAGCATGGAAATCGCGATCTTCCCCACCGCGATGCCCAGGGCCATCACCATGGAGTTCGCCAGCATCTTCGCCACGCCGACGCCGACCCCCGATGTCAGCGCCACCGTATAGTTGCGCACCATCTGGTCCCCCGGCAACAACGGCATGGGCACGCTCAGAACGTCACGGCTGGTATGCGTGGAACCGACAAAGGTCAGGTATAGCGGGAAACACAGAAGCCCTATCCCCAGGATCAGGGCAACATGTGTCAAAACCGTCCCGACTCCCCGTTTCTCGACCATGACGATGCCTCAGTAGTGAACGCGCCGCTCGATATAGCGGAACTGAATTACGGTAAGCACGCTGACCACGACCATCAGGATGACTGATTGCGCGGCCGACGAGCCGAGATCCTGTCCCACGAAGCCATCTGCATAAACCTTGTAGACGAGCGTCGTCGTCGCTCGCCCGGGACCACCCGAGGTCATGGTATGAATGACGCCAAACGTCTCGAAGAAGGCGTAGACAATATTGATGACCAGCAGGAAGAAGGTGGTCGGCGAAAGCAACGGAAAGATAATCGTCCAAAAGCGCCGCCAGCGCCCTGCCCCGTCAATAGCCGCCGCCTCGATCAGGCTCCGCGGAACCGCCTGCATCCCCGCGAGAAAGAACAGGAAGTTGTAGCTCACCTGCTTCCAGGCCGAAGCCAGCACAACCAGAAGCATGGCGTCTTGACCGTCAAGCAACGGATTCCAGGTGATTCCCAGTTGCTTCATGTAAAATGCGATGACGCCAATGGAGGGCTGCAGCATGAACATCCACATGACACCCGCCACTGCCGGGGCGACGGCATACGGCCAGACGATAAGAGTCCGGTAGACCCCCGACCCCTTGATCACCTGATCCGCCATGGCCGCCAGGAACAGCGCCACGGCCATGGCCACGAATGTGACGAGACTGGTGAAGATCGCCGTAGTCGCAAAGGATTGCAGATACAGCGGGTCGGTCAGGATGTACCGGAAATTCTCAAGTCCCACGAAACGGGCACTCAGCCCGAATGGATCAGGGCGCAGAAACGACTGGTAGAGCGCCTGTCCTGCAGGCCAGAAGAAGAATACAGCCGTGACGGCAAGCTGTGGGAACAGCAAAAGATAGGGCAGCGCCCTATTATTGAAGCTGACGCGTTTTTCCATACGAGGAACAATCAGAAAAAAGCGCGGCCGGCGAACCGGCCGCGCATGGATGGTGTTTTACTCGACGGACTGCTCGAAGCGGCGCAGCAGTTGGTTGCCGCGCGAAATCGCCTCATCGAGGCCAGCCGAGGGATCTTTATCACCCTGCCAGACCATCTCCAGTTCCTCATTGATGACGGCACGGATCTGATCGAAACTGCCGAGACGCAGCCCTTTCGAGTTCGGCGTCGGCTCCTTGCCGGTCATCTGAATGATCGCAATGTCGGTCCCGGGGTTTTCTTCATAGAAACCCGATTCCTTGGTCAGCTCGTAAGCTGCGTTGGTGATCGGCAGGTATCCCGTGTCCTGATGCCATTGCGCCTGGATTTCCGGGCTGGACAGGAAGGAAAGAAGCTTCGCAACGCCGACATATTCAGCGTCATCGTGGCCCGACATCACCCACAGCGACGCACCGCCAATGATGGTGTTGTAAGGCGCACCTTCCACATCCGGCCAGTAAGGCAGGCTGGACACGGAGAACGGGAACTCGGCCTCGGCTTTCACACCCGCATAACCCGCGGAAGATTCCGTATAGAGGGCGCACTCACCGGAGCGAAACAGCGGACCGGCATCACTGCCGCGGCCGCCATAGGTGAACAACCCGCGATCCGCCCAGTCTGCCAGCATCGCTATATGCTTGTTCTGCAGCTCGCCGTTGAAGACCAGCTCCGTATCGACACCGGCGAAACCGTTTTCTTCGGTCGCAAAAGGCTGATTGTGGTAGGAGCTCAGATTTTCGAGATGTATCCACGATTGCCAGGCGGTCGTGAAGGGACATTCGACACCGTTTTCCTTGAGCTCGACGAGCAGCTCCTCCACCTCGGGCCAGGTCTCGGGCTTCGTATCGGGGTCGACCCCGGCCTCTTCCAACGCCTGCTGATTGATGTAAAGCACGGGCGTAGACGAGTTATAGGGAAGCGACAGCATCTCGCCGTCGGTCGTGGTATAATAGCCGGCGACGGCCGCAAGATAGGCGTTCGGGTCGAAAGGCTCGTTTGCCTCTTCCATCAACTGGTAAACCGGCTTGATAGCGCCCTTGGCTGCCATCATCGTGGCGGTGCCGACCTCGTAAACCTGCATGATGTGCGGCTGCTCACCGGCACGGAAGCCGGCAATACCCGCATTCAGCGTCTCGGAATAAGTGCCCTTATATGTGGCAACTACCTCATATTCATCCTGAGACTCGTTGAATTGCTCCACCTGCTGCTGCAAAAGATCACCCAAGCGGCCACTCATGGCGTGCCACCATTGTATTTCGGTCTTATCCTGAGCCATCGCGCCGGAAATCGGAACGAATGCCGTCGCGACTGCGGCCGCCATAGTGATGCTTCGTAAAGACATTATTGCCCCCTTTATGATTGGGTGAAGGATAGCTGCGTGCGTAGCCTATGCAACGCGGACCATGACGTACGGATGACAGAGAGAGGCAACCTCTGTGGAAACATCCAAGTTTCTGTCAGGTTCTGAAGCAGTTCCCACAGCATCAAACAAACCGACCGCTGGCCACAGCCAGGCCAGCGGTCGGTCATCAGACTTTGCTTGTGTGAAATCTAAAGCATGGGCACATGGCCGGGATCGGCCTCGACCCGCCCAAGCCAGGCCAGAATGGACGGATATCCCGTCAGATCGAAGCCGCCCAAATCCGCATCGTGCGTATAGGCATAAAGCGCGATATCAGCGACGGTGAGCGTATCGCCCACGAGAAAAGGTGTCTGTGAAAGCTGCCGGTCCATAACGCTGAGCGCTGCATTGCCGCCCTCAAAGGTGGCGGCGAGCTTTTCCGGTGTGGCCAGTTCGGCCCGCTCGGGATAGGTTCGTAATGCTCGCCGCACGGCGATATTGGGCTCGTGGCTGTACTGCTCAAAAAAGAGCCACTGATAAACCAACGCCCGCTCATACCGATCGTCAGGCAGGAAGCGTGTGCCCTCTGCGAGATAAAGAAGAATGGCATTGGATTCAGCCAGAAACCGCCCGTCATCCAGTTCCAGCACGGGCACCTTGCCAATCGGGTTCTTGTTCAGAAAGTCGGATTGCCGCGTCGTGCCGTCACGCGAACTTGTCTCAACATTCGTATAGGCGGTACCCAGCTTGGCGAGAAGAAGGCGCGGCTTATAGCAGTTGCCGCTGTCGGTCATTCCATAGAGCTTCATCGAAACCTCCCGTTTCGAGCTTGATATGGGCCGTTCACAACGCCGCCGACCAATGAAAATATTTGCGACTTAATTCAAGAAAGTTGAAGCCGAGCGTAACCGCTCCTCCCTCACGGTTCCCTGGAATGATTCCCGAAAAGCGGGATGACCTTTTCGTCCGAGCTGAGCAGTGTGGACGGCTGAAACGGAGTGGTGTCGAAAATGGCCCCGGCGATCCTGGCACCACCGAGAAGTTGCCCCTGGAGAAAATCCGCACCGCTTTCGAGCGCCACGCGCAGATGCTCCTGCTTTTCGATCCCCGTGATGAAAACATGCCTCCCCTCGCGCCGCAGGGCGTCGATCAGCAGCGCCAGTAGTCTGGCCGCCGTTGGTATATCCGCGATCCGGTGAAAAAACGCTCGCTCGATCTTGATGACTTCCGGATCGAGCAGACTGATCCGCGAAAGCGACGTCTGGCTCATACCGAAGTCGCCGATGGCCAGGCGAATTCCGCGATGGCGCAGACCCTGGACAATGTCTTCCTGTCCCGCCTCATCGCCGTTAGCGAACTCGCAGACAAGTAGTGCTGGATCAAAGTCGATCTCGTCCAGGCAACTCATCAGATAGTCGAACGCACCGGGCGGAACCTGGCCCGTTCCGTAGATCTGCTGGTTGCAATCCAGAAAGAGTGTCAGCCCGTCCACGCCGATATTGGCGTGATTGCGCAGGTGGAGCGCTCGGCACAGGCAGTCGACGAAATCACAGTCTTCGGCTGACAGTTCGGCCAGAAACGTCTGCATCGAGATCGGTTGGCCTTCATGCTGCGCCTGTGTCGTTCCCGTCACGCCGCATGGCGCCAGACCCGCCGGTATGTTGCGAAACACCGGCTGATAAAGCGTCTTCAGACGGAAAGGGCCATGGCGACCGGTCTCAATGCCGACTTCATCGACCAGAATGGCCGCGTCGATCTTCTCGGCAAGTGTCTTACCCCGCGTCATCTTACCCTCCGTGCCCTTCATAGCGCTGGCCGAAGGCGCTGAAATCGGCGGGTGCCAACGCCGGCCGCGCCAATGCAAACCCTTGCACCATCGAGACGCCGGCGCGTTCGGCCACTTCCACCTGCCAGCTTTCCTCCAGGCCTTCAAACACGGTGTGAATGCCCATTCCGGTAAACCGGCGAACCATCTCGAAAAGCAGGTCCGACCCAGACTTCGAGCACATGAGCGCTCTCAGCCATTGCGCGTCGAACTTCACGATATCCGGCCGCAGAGAGAGGATCCGATGCATATCGGAGTCCTCGACGCCGTAGTCATCCACTGCCACCCGATAGCCATTCTGACGCAGCGCCTCGACAAACCACCCCAGCATCGGTTCCGATCGGGCCTTCTGTTCTGTGATTTCACAGACCACCCGTTCCGGATCGATGCCCGCTTCAGCCAGCACGGCGCGCATTCTTACCAGCGCCGGATCGACCAGCGCGCAATCGACGAACAGACTCGGATCGAAATTGACGAAAACATCGCCCTTGTCGTCGAGACTGCGTCCAGCATTCATCAGATGCAGGTTCCGTGTCAGGTTCTCTACTTGAAAGCGGTCTTCCTCCGGGAGGCTGGAGAAGAACAGCCCCGGGCCAATCGTCTGTGCACCGCGAAACGGGCGCAGAAGGCCCTCGTAACCGATGATCTTCAATCGGCCACCCTGGAAGACGAACAGCGGCTGGAAGGCGCTGCAAAGCCTGTGCACGCCCCAGATGGCGACGAAGGACCCATCCCCCTCGCGTGTGATCTGCTCCAAGTCCGTTCTGCCCGCCACGGGATGCCTTTCTGCAAGCACCTGAAAACCGGCAAAACATTGCACCCGAACAATTGAGTGGCGGTTAATGCCGATTATCCGGCGATGGCCTTGAGATTCGGGGCGCGATGGGACAAAAAGGGGCTGTCCCTGCCCTGTCCATGCGGGGGCAAGAGAAAATCCCACCGGAGATATTGGATCATGGCCTTTCTTGCCGATGCCCTCTCACGCGTAAAGCCTTCAGCCACAATCGCCGTCACGCAGAAAGCGCGCGATCTGAAAGCGCAGGGCCGCGATGTCATCGGGCTTGGTGCCGGCGAGCCGGATTTCGACACGCCGGACAATGTTAAGCAGGCGGCCATTGACGCGATCAATCGCGGCGAGACCAAATACACGCCGGTGTCCGGCATCCAGCCCCTGCGCGAGGCTATCGCCGCCAAGTTCAAGCGCGAGAACAATCTCGACTACGATTGGAAGCAGACCATTGTCGGCACCGGCGGAAAGCAGATCCTCTTCAATGCCTTCATGGCAACGCTCAACGCCGGCGACGAGGTCGTCATCCCCACCCCCTACTGGGTGAGCTACCCCGAGATGGTGGCCATCTGCGGCGGTGAAGTGGTCTACGCCGAGACGAAGCTGGAAGACAGCTTCAAGCTTAAGCCCGAGGCGCTGGAAAAGGCGATTACGCCGAAAACCAAGTGGCTCATCATGAATTCCCCGTCCAATCCCTCCGGCGCCGCCTATACCGGCGAAGAGTTGAAGGCCTTGGCCGAGGTGCTCCTGAAGCATCCGCACGTGTGGGTGCTCACCGACGACATGTATGAGCATCTCACCTATGACAATTTCACCTTCCACACCATCGCGGAGATCGAACCACGCCTCTACGAGCGTACGCTCACCATGAATGGCGTTTCCAAGGCTTACGCGATGACGGGTTGGCGCATCGGCTACGCGGCCGGTCCGATCGAACTCATCAAGGCCATGGACATGATCCAGGGTCAGCAGACCTCCGGCGCCTCGTCCATTTCACAATGGGCCGCGCTGGAAGCGCTGAACGGTCCGCAGGACTTTATCCCGCGCAACCAGGAGATCTTCAAGGGCCGGCGCGATCTCGTCGTCTCCATGCTCAATCAGGCAAACGGCATTGAATGCCCCGTCCCCGAGGGTGCTTTCTACGTTTATCCCTCCTGCGCCGGTACGATCGGCAAGACGGCACCGTCCGGGAAGGTCATCGAGAGCGACGAGGACTTCGTGACCGAACTTCTGGAGACCGAAGGCGTGGCCGTCGTCCATGGCTCGGCCTTCGGCCTGGGACCGAACTTCCGTATCTCCTACGCCACCTCCGAAGATCTTCTGGAGGAGGCCTGCCGCCGAATCCAGCGCTTCACGGCGGCGCTGCGATAGCGCTTCAACATACCACAAGTTTCACCAGCAGCGTTTTAGCCCCGGTTTTCCGGGGTTCTTTTTTGCTCGCGTCGTCACTTGACTCAGTCAATCAAATGCTTGACTTTAAGCAAAAAGAGGAGAGCCGGCGATGCAGCATCAACGATCACCGAGCGACGAACAAATCGGCGTCGTTCGAGAGTTCACCCGGTTTTACACGCGCCAGATCGGCCTTCTTGAAGAGGGCCTTCACAAATCCAAGTTCCCACTGACCGAAGCACGTATTCTTTTCGAGCTTGCGCGCCGGGAAGGGCAGACTGCGAGTGAACTCGGGGAACACCTGGGCTTGGACCCAGGCTATCTGAGCCGCATATTGATGAAATTCGAGCAAGAGGGATTGTTGCGGCGCGAACGTTCGGCCGATGACGGCCGGCGGGCGATCCTGGCGCTCACGACGAAGGGCCACACGGCCTTCAAGCCGCTCGATGAGGCTTCACGCAGTGAAGTAACCGCCATGCTGGCTCCCCTGGCCCAGGACCAGCGGGAAAAGCTGATCTCCGCAATGGGGACGATCCAACGCCTGCTTGGAAAGGACGCGGACCACAAGGTGCCGTATATCCTGCGCCCGTTGCAGGTGGGAGACATTGGCTGGATCACGCACCGTCAAGCGGTCCTCTACAGCGAGGAATACGGTTGGGGCGAAACGTTCGAGGCGTTGGTTGCGGAGATCCTGAGCACTTTCGTGCGCAACTTCGATCCCAGGTATGAGGCATCGTGGGTTGCAGAACGCCATGGCGCAATCGTTGGAAGCGTTTTTATCGCCAAGGAAACGAACGAGACCGCCAAGCTCAGATTGCTCTATGTAGAACCTTCGGCGCGCGGTCTCGGCATTGGCCGGCGTCTCGTCGATGAATGCCTGCGGTTCGCTCGTGCAAAGGGGTATCGAACGATCACACTTTGGACGAACGACGTCCTCGTCTCTGCACGCCGGATTTATCAGAATGCCGGTTTCGAACTTCAGGAGGAGGAAAGCCACCACTCCTTCGGCAAGGATCTTGTCGGACAGGTCTGGACGCTCAAATTGTAGCCGCTAGCCCCGCCTTCCCTCTTGCCGGAAAGCCAAACCCGTGTGACCATAACCCGACGGCGGATGCAGGAGGGGCTTCGCCGCGCGCGACGGCCGGCAAAGGCCGGCCGCCGCTCACTGGGAGACACGTGAGAGGAGGCCGGCAGTCATGGGAAACCGCGCAGGAGAGAGACATAAGGGGCCGAAATGCATCGCCATTCTCGGCCCCCTGGAAAGCGGAAAGACAACGCTTTTTGACGCCATATTGGCACGCACCGGCACGAGGTCGGACCGTGCGGCCCACGGTGACGCCGCCGGGTACACGATGAGCGTCGAGGCCGGCTTCGCCTCGACGCAATTCATGGACGAAAACATCACGTTCGTCGATTGTCCCGGTTCGGTGGAATTTTCCTTCGAGGCGGAGGCTGTACTCGCCGCCTGCGATGCAGCGGTCGTCGTCATCGATGCCGATGACATGAAACTACCGATGCTACAGCTCATCCTGCGCCGCTTGGACGCGCTGGGGTTGCCGCGCATGGTCTTCGTCAACAAGATTGACAAGACGAGCGTCGGCGTCCGCGATCTCCTGAAGGAGCTTCAACCGATCAGCAGTACGCCTCTTCTCCTGCGGCAAATCCCGATGCGCCAGGATGGCACGGTGGTCGGTTCGATCGATCTGGCACTGGAACGCGCTTATATTTATCGCGAACATGCGCCGAGCGAAATAGCCGCCATTCCCGATGACGAGAAGGCGCGCGAGCTCGAAGCACGTTTCTCCATGCTCGAAACACTGGCAGATCACGACGATCTTCTGCTCGAGCAATTGCTGGATGACGTCGAGCCGCCCCGCGACGCGGTGTTCGATGATCTGACGGCGGACCTGCGGGAAGGGTCGGTCACGCCGGTCCTGATCGGGACGGCGCAGAAGGGCCACGGCGTGCTGCGGCTCTTGAAGGCCATCCGCCACGATGTGCCGGATGTTACCCGCGTTCGCCAGCGCCTCGGGCTCGACGCGAACGGCGAGACCGTGGTTCAGGTTATGAAGACAGTCCACACGGGCCATGGCGGAAAGATCTCCGTCGCGCGCATTCTGGCCGGCAGCATCAGTGATGGAGCCGAAATCCCCGGTACGGGCCGGGTTTCCGGCCTTTACACCTTCAACGGCCGTGACCATGCGAAGGGCTCGTCCGTTGGCGAAGGAGAAACGGCAGCGCTCGGCAAGCTCGAAAACGTCCAGACGGGTGATACCCTCTCGACCGGCAAGACCGCTGCACCGACCCTCGCAAAGGCCGTGCCGCCGCAACCGGTTTTCGCCATGGCCGTGAACCCGCGCGAGCGCAAGGACGAGGTGAGGCTCTCCTCCGCGCTTCAAAAGCTGGCCGAGGAAGACCCGTCACTGATCCTGGAGCAGAACCAGGACACAAGCGAAACCATCCTGCGTGGCCAGGGCGAAATGCATCTGCGCAACGCCCGCGAACGGCTGGAAAGCCGTTTTCAGATCACAGTGGAGGCAAACCGCCCCCTCGTCCCTTATCGTGAAACAATCCGCAAACAGGTACAACAGCGCGGCCGCCACAAGAAGCAATCCGGTGGGCACGGACAGTTCGGCGATGTCGTGTTGGAGATCCGGCCCCTGCCACGCGGCGGCGGCTTTGAATTCACCGATACGATTACCGGCGGGGTCGTACCGAAGCAATTCATTCCTTCGGTCGAAACCGGCGTGCGTGACGCGCTGCATGCCGGCCCACTCGGCTTTCCAGTCGTCGATATTGCCGTAAATTTGGCCGATGGCTCATACCACACCGTCGATTCCTCCGACATGGCGTTCCAGGCCGCTGCCCGCCTCGCCATGAGAGAGGGCTTGGCAAGCGCGGACCCCGTCCTGCTCGAACCGATCCTGAAGGTGGAAATCGACACCCCCTCTGATGCAACGGCGCGTATAACAGCAATCCTGTCACAGCGACGGGGCCAGATCCTCGGCTTCGACACGCGCACGGATTGGCCCGGATGGGACCGCGTCGATGCTATGCTGCCCCAGGCCGGGATCGGTGACCTCATCATAGAGCTGCGCTCGGCAACCGCCGGGGCTGCGACATACCGAACCCGGTTCGATCATATGGCAGAGCTCACCGGCCGCTTGGCCGATGAGGTCCTGAACCGCAAGGGGAAAGCTGCCTGAAGGCATCGCGGCATCCGCACGTCGGGTGCCGATCGCGCCATAACGGATCAGGTTTAAGCTTACAGTTGTGCTGACATTCAAGATAAGCAGCGGCAAAACATAACTGCAAAGCAAATTCGGATCGTTCTGCCGGAGAGACAAAGTGCCTCGTCAAAGTAAAACCAGAACCCGCATTCGATGCATTTAGCAGCCATATGAAACTACAGCTTGTGGAAAACTATAGTTCCTGACCGAAGAAGAAGGATTTGATTCGCGCATTTCCCCTCCCACAACGCTCGTGATTCGCGCATAACGCGAAACGGGCTTCAGCCGAAGAAGATTACCCCACAGGGCAAAAAAAAAAGCCGGATCAAGGAGATCCGGCTAATTGTTGGAAGTGCCATAAAGGCGAAACCTCCAGAGGGGAACACTCGCCGGGGGCTAATGGGAGGAGAACGCGCCCCGGGAGTGACTAATATATGGGCGCATATTGCCCAAATAACAACCACTTATTTTTGCATCCCAGACATGCATTTTTGCAATGCTTAAGAATTTCTGAAGTTCAGTATGACCAGCCGCGGGATTTCGAGATGAGGAAGTCCCTAAATACCTGCAATTTTGCTTGATTTTTCATGGTATCAGGATAACAAAAGTAAGTATCGAAAGATGGAACGGCCGTCTCCGGAAGCAACTGCACCAATCCGCTTTCATTCCCGATGACATAGTCGGGCAACATTGCAATGCCGGCGCCACGTTGCACCGCGAGTTTGATCGACAGGATATTATTTATTTCCAATGCAACCGGCCGTTTTGACCCCTCCGGTCGCCCGGCGGTCTCCAGCCAGTTCATGTCGCTGAGATGCGGTGGCACCGACTCGCCGAAAGTCACGATGCGATGCCGGTCGAGATCGGCGATCGAGGACGGTTTCCCGTGTCGGTTGAGGTAGGCCGGCGAGGCATAAAGATGAAAATGCACGGTGAACAGCTTGCGTTGGATAAGATCCGGTTGCTGCGGCTGGCGCATCCGAATCGCGCAATCGGCCTGCCGGGTGGTAAGATCCAGCTCAGCATTATCGAGAATTAGCTGCAGGTGAATATCGGGGTAAAGGTCGGCGAATTCGGGCACACGCTCGGTGAGCCAACCCGTGCCGAGGCCCACCGTGGTCGACACCTTGAGAAGACCGGAGGGACGGTCCTTTGTCTCGGAAAGCCGCACGCGCACCGTCTCGAGCTTCATGAGCACGTCGTGCGCGGCCCGGAAAAGAATGTCCCCCTGCTCCGTCAGCACGAGCCCCCGCGCATGACGGTGGAACAGCGGCACGCCGACCTCCTGCTCAAGCGCGCTCACCTGACGGGAGATCGCGGATTGCGAAAGATGCAGTGTCTCCGCCGCGTGCGTAAACGAGCCAGCCGAAGCGGCAGCGTGAAAAACCCTCAGTTTATCCCAGTCCAACGCCGAATTCCCCTCGTATTATTATGTGGCGTATAACCGATTATGTGGTGAGTAACCGATTGCGTTATTCTGCCGCTTCGCGGTGCATCTCCATTTCAGCCAGAAACTTCTCCGCTTCGAGCGCCGCCATGCAGCCGAGTCCGGCCGCGGTGACCGCCTGCCGGTAAACATCGTCTGTCACATCGCCGGCGGCAAAGACACCCGGAACATTGGTGCGTGTCGAATCCGGCTCGGTCCAGAGATAGCCGTTCGATTTCTGCTTCACCTGACCTTCGAACAACTCGACTGCGGGTGCATGGCCGATCGCCACGAAAACACCGTCGATCGGCATTTCGCGGCGCTCACCTGTCTTTATGTTCTGCACCCGGATGCCGTTCACCGACGGCGGCAGCGGCAGCTTTGGCGCCTCACCGAGAATCTCATCCACCACCGTATCCCACATCACGTCGATGTTGTCTTTCTGGAATACCCGCTCCTGAAGGATCCGCTCGGCGCGAAGCGAATCGCGGCGATGAAGAATGGTGACGCGCCGGGCGAGGTTGGAGAGGTAGAGTGCCTCCTCGGCCGCGGTATTTCCGCCGCCTACCACCACCACATCCTTGCCCTTGTAAAAGAAGCCGTCGCAGGTGGCGCAGGCCGACACGCCGAACCCCATGAACGCCTGCTCTGAGGGCAGACCCAGCCACTTGGCCTTGGCGCCGGTGGCGATCACCAGCGCGTCGCACGTATAGACCGTACCGGAATCACCGACGAGTCGGAATGGCCGTGATTGGACATCGGCCTCGACAATGAGATCGGCCGAGATTTCCGTGCCGACGTTTTCAGCCTGCGCTCGCATCTGCTCCATCAGCCACGGACCCTGGATGGGATCGGCAAAGCCGGGATAGTTCTCGACATCGGTGGTGATCATAAGCTGACCGCCCTGCTCCAGACCGGCGATCAGCAGAGGCTTCAGCATGGCGCGCGCGGCATACACCGCCGCCGTGTATCCTGCCGGTCCCGACCCGATGATGATGACGGGTGCGTGGCGCGTGGTCATGGTATCAATGTCCTTTCGCTGCATGCGGAGCCGCACGATCTCGACCGCGGCATTGATCTAAGTATTCCATAGCCGACTGCGCAAGGCGAAGAAGGCATTTCCAACAGCATACGATGTCGCAGTATCTCTAACCCGAATCTGCGTTTTGAACAAAATACGCTTCGCGGGCCAACCTGGTTGGCTCTGCCGTCCGATTGTCTTAAAGTTTTATTTCGTATGTGCGACAGATTCGTGCGCAAAATGCCGAAGGACAGAGGCAACCATGCCGTTGAAGGCCGAACTTGACGCCATTGATTGGAAAATCCTGCGCGAGTTGCAAAAAGATGGGCGGATAACCAACGTAGAGTTGGCGCGGCGCGTCGGCATCTCCGCCCCGCCCTGCCTCAGGCGTATGAAACGGCTGGAGGAGAACGGCATCATCAAGGGCTATCGCGCCCTCTTGAACAGTCCGATGCTGGGTTTCGACGTCGTGGCATTCTGTCTCATTGGCCTGCACCATCAGTCGGAGGCGGAGCTGCGCATCTTTGCCGACCGCGCGCAGAAATGGCCCATTGTCCGGCGCGCATGGATGGTGTCCGGTGATTCGGATTTCCTGCTGCACTGTGTCGCCACCGACCTCGCCACGTTCCAGACCTTCGTCATCGAAGAAGTCACCTCTGCGCCAAACGTCGATACGGTCCGCACCGCGCTGACCATCCGCCAGATGAAGGACGAAGGTCTGGTGGCGATTGATTAAACGCCCGCAGAAACAAGGGAAATCCGGCTTGTCCACAACTCCCCCGGCAGATGCCGGTGCCGCGCTGCCCACGGTCAACATGCTTTGGATCGGTCCTCGCCTCGGCTGGATCGAGCGATTGTCTGCGGCGTCATTCCTCGAGGTTGGCCACCCGGTTCACCTGCACGTCTACGACGACGCCATCGAAGGCGTGCCGGAGGGGGTCGTCTTGCAGGATGCTGCAGCAACAATGTCTTTGGATGAGGCACAAACACTCAGATACCCAAAGACGGGCTCGTTTGCTTTGGGTTCCAACCTTTTTCGCTACCGATTGCAGAAGCAGAATGCAGGACTGTGGGCGGATATGGACGTGGTTTGCCTTCAGCCCGTCCAATTAGGACAGACGGCGACGTTTGGTTGGGAAAGCAAACAGTACATCAATGGAGCTATCCTCCACTTTCGTGCAGATCATTCGATCGTCAACGCCGCCCTGGCGGCATTTGAAACGAACACGATCCCTCACTGGGTTCGGATGAGAAAGGCGCTGCCGCTGCGCCTGCGCAAGGCTTTGGGAACGACGCTTAAGCCGGCCGACATGCCACGCGGAACTTTCGGCCCGAAAGGCCTGACCGCCCTCGCCCGCGACTTCGACCTCGTCGGCCACGCCAGCCCGACGGATGTCTTCTATCCGGTACCGCCGAAGCAGGCGCGCTCCGTCTTTGAACCGGGTTCGACCATCGAAGCTTTTTTAACCGAGCGCTCCCAAACGGTTCATCTCTGGAACGAAAAAGTTGGCGAGTTGAAACGCTCGCGGCCGCCCGCTAACTCCGCCGTGGGCCAACTCATATCCCGCTTCGGCCTTTAATATACGCAGGCCGCAAGGCGCTGTTCCACTGCCGAAAGCGGCTCCGGAAGCCCGCCCTCCCGCAGGGCATGTCTCTGCGCGAGGCGAATACGCTGCTTGGACGAAAAGACGGCCTCTAAGGCAAGCATCGGATCGTAGCGCCCGATACGACTCAGAAAAGCATCCGGATCCAGCGTTGCCGCACGCCTGGCCGCATCCAGTTTCTTGCCGTACCGGCTCTCCGGGTTGGCTTTAAGCTCATAATTGGCAAAGCCCAGCGACGGCTTGAGATATTTCAGGTGCCAATAGAGGAAGCCCCAGAAGACGCGTTTCGCCCCGTCCCGCTCCAGACGCTCGAACCGCTTATCGTGGGTGAAATAGGTATTGGACGTCACACGGAAAAAGCCGTGGTCGCCATTGCCCGCAATCGTGTCGTGTCCGGCAATGGCCATCCCGCTGTCACCATCGCGCATGAGGTTGATGCCGGAGAAGCAGTGCATTACGGATCCGTCCATCCCCTCCGCGCGCAGTTGCTTGCAAAGCGCCTGAAAGGCATCGGGGATCGCCAGGTGATCGTCGTCGAGCTTGGTCGCGATCTGGAAACGCGTCTGCGCCAACGCGAAATTGTAATAATTGACGAGACTGTGCGGCGAATTGGGTGGTTCGCTCGCATGCTCGCTGCTGCCGGGCGGGTGAACCCGATCGAGATAGTGGATCACCCGCAACTTCGGTCCGTACTCCTGCGCCAACCGCGCCAGAATGTCCGGCGTAGCGTCGGTGCACTGGTTATAGACCGCGACAACCTCGTCGAAAAACGGAATATGGCTGCGAATGGCTGCCTCGAGAAAATCCTCGCCATTGCGGATGCGCATGAAGGCGCTGAGGCCGGGCGGGCGCTTGTCGACGTTCAGCGCATCGGGCCTGAAGCTGTATCCCGAAACAGCATGTTCTTCCATCGCCCGCCGGTCCTTTAGCTCACGCCGCGCAGTGCCTAACCATACTGAACCCGGACGAGCTCGTAGCCGCGTGCGCCCCCGGGCGCATTGACCTCGACGGAGTCGCCGACGCCCTTTCCGATCAGCGCCCGTGCGATCGGCGAGGAAATGGAAATGCGACCGGCCTTCACATCGGCTTCCTGGTCGCCGACGATCTGATAAGTCTTCTCTTCTTCCGTATCCTCGTCGACGAGAACCACGGTGGCGCCGAACTTGACCGTCTCGCCGGAGAGCTTGGAGACGTCGATAACCTCGGCGCGCGCAATCAGGTCTTCAAGCTCGCTGATGCGGCCCTCGTTAAGGCTCTGCGCCTCCTTGGCCGCGTGATACTCGGCGTTTTCCGACAGGTCGCCATGAGCGCGCGCCTCGGAGATCGCTTCGATGATCCGCGGCCGCTCTTCCTGCTGGCGCCAACGAAGTTCCTCTTTCAACGAGGAAAACCCTGGTACGGTCATCGGGACCTTGTTCATTCCAAACTACCTTCCTGGGCTAGTTCACCGCACGGCGGAACACCGCGTGCGGCACACAAAAAGAAACGGTCCGGCAGCCGTGGCCAACGGAACCGCTTCATCTGACTCACGCGAAATATAGCAGTAATCGCGGCTTTTTCACGTAAAATTTTACCGTTCCCCTCACATTTAGCGACGTCTCGAGCAACACAAGCAATCTTCCTCGTGGATCATCCGAGGCGCGTGCTCACGGTGCGCGGCAGGAGATGCCGGATGCTGTCATCCGTCACGCTGGTACAACCCTTGCTGCCCATTTGGCCAAATTGCGCACCTTGTGCCGGCAGCCGCGACTGCTAAGAAGCCGGCTTGCGTGACTCAGGCAACTCTCGATGACCCGTCGCCAGGCAAACAGTCTACTGCTCCTTTCCGGCGCCATGTGGGGCATGGGTTTCGTCGCCCAGTCCACGGCCATGTCGGCGATCGGTCCGTTCCTCTTCATCGGCCTGCGCTTTGCGATTGCCAGTCTTTCCATGCTGCCCTTCGCCCTGCGTGAAAGCCGCCACGCGGAACACGGCCTCCGACCGGAGGACTGGCGTTCCTTCGCCATCATCGGCCTGCTTCTTTTTGGCGGTATGGCTTCCCAGCAGGTGGGTCTGCTCACGACCACCGTGTCGAACGCCGGTTTCCTCACCGGGCTTTATGTGGTCATGGTGCCGTTTCTCGGCGTCCTGCTTTTCCGCCAATGGCCACACCGGGTGGTGTGGCCGGCTGCGGCGAGCGCGCTTGCCGGCATCTGGTTGCTTTCCGGTGGCAACGCGATGGCCCTGCGCGCGGGTGATTGGCTCACCATACTATGTGCCGGCTTCTGGGCCCTTCAGGTTATCTATATAGCCCGCGCCGTCGGACATTCCGGTCGGCCCATAACACTGGCCGTCGCTCAGTTCTCCGTGACGGCGGTCGCGGGCCTTGCCATCGCTTTCATGCTGGAGCCGATCGATCTCACGGCGATCAGGGCCGCCCTGCCGGAAATCCTTTATGCCGGCATATTCTCCGGCGGCATCGCCTTTACACTTCAGGTCATCGGGCAGCGCTATACCACCGCCTCTCAGGCAGCCATCTTTCTCTCGACCGAAGCGGTCTTCGCGGCCATTTTCGGCGCGATCTTCCTTGGAGAGCGCCTGCCGCCGACCGGACTGGCCGGATGCGGGCTGATATTCATGGCCATCCTGCTCGTTGAAGTGGTCCCTGCCCTGCGTCGCCAGCGCACGCCCGAAAGAGCATAGACACCCCGGTAGCCAGCCTGTCCGCCCCATTTTCGCCGTAGATGTAAAGAGATGCGCTGAGCTTTCATTTACCATTGCCCGCTAGTGTCCCTCCCGTGACGGGGAGCCTGACGTGGACACCAGACCTCTTTTAGCGCGTAAATGGAAACAAGTGGGCATTGCGATTGCAGCACTGGGCGCGATCTCGGCCTGCACCGTGGATTCCGTCTTGCGGCCGGAGGTGGATGTCGGCACGACAACCTCGGCCGTCTCAACCGTAGGCTTTCAGAACCTCGTCCCCTCCAACCCCATGATGACCGCCCCGCCGCGGGCCGTGTCGCCGCGCGATTCTTCCGCGGTCATGCCGGCACATGAGGTTTCCTGCCGCAAACAGCTCAAGCGGATCGGGGTAGAATTCCGCGACCTTGCACCGATCAACGACGGCGGCGCCTGCCGCATCGATCACCCGATCCAGGTGAGCGGCCTGTCCGGCGGCATTCGCGTGCAACCGGCAGCCACCCTGACCTGCCAGATGGCGCTTTCCTTCGCGAGTTGGACGAAGAACGAACTCGCACCCACCGCGCGTACGCGGTATCTTTCCGGAATCAACACGATCCGCCAAGGCTCCAGCTATTCCTGCAGGCGTATCCGCGGCACCGGCGTTGCCTCGGAACACGCGAAGGGCAACGCGCTGGACATCATGGCGATCAAGCTGAACAACGGACGCGAGATCGACGTTCGCCGGCCGGGCTTCTTCGCCTTCCGCCAGAAGAGTCTGCTCAACAAGGTGCGTTCGAACGGCTGCCGCTACTTCACGACCGTGCTCGGGCCGGGCTACGACGCCGACCACGCGGACCATTTCCACTTTGACATCAAGAACCGCAGCAACGGCTATCGCGCCTGCCGATAGCGGGCGGGACTTTGCCGGTCACCGTCGATAACCGCTGAAACCGCGCTGTCAGGGATGGGCAATACTCTTCTTCAGCCAATCCCAAACCGCTTCAGCATCGGGCGTGGGATTGCGCCTGCTGCTTCGCAAAAGGCGATAATGCCTGCCAGGAAGAGTTTCTTGAAAACACTGGACCAGCAAGCCTTGTTTCAATGCTTGGTCAGCGATGGCAAGACTGACCAACGCAATGCCCTGCCCGGCAATGGCTGCATGAAGCGCTTGGCTTTCATCTTTGAAGCGTAGTGAGGATGCAGCATTCAGCTGACCGGCAGCACCCACCGCGTGGAGCCATTTCGGCCAGTCCGGGGTTTCTGCGTCCGTTCTATACCAATCGAGGTGAATCAGGGTGGCTCCGCTCAGATCGGAATAGTCGCTGACTCCCAGCGAAGGACTGGCCACCACCCCGAAACGGTCAGGAAACAGCGGAACCTCCTCATGTTCCGGACTGGACTCTCCGCCCCAGCGTATCGCTATGGTCGCGTTGCTACGGTGCAGGTCAATCGCCTCTTCCGTTGCCCAAACGGAAAGCTGGATATGCGGATGTGCTTGGCGAAACTCAGACAGACGGGGCATGAGCCAGTGCGCGCAAAAAGCTGTCGTTCCCGTGACTGTGACACCGGTGGTTGCGTCAGCCGTAATCCGGTCGATTGCCGCTGCAAAGCGGTCAAACCCGTCCTGTAGGACCGGAAAAATCTGCCGCCCCGCCTCGGTGAGTTCGATCCGGCGTGTGTGCCGAACGAAAAGCTGTATCCCAAGCACATCCTCAAGCAGTTTGATCTGGTGACTGATTGCAGTCGGCGTCACCGCAAGTTCGTCCGCTGCCTTCTTGAAGCTCAGATTTCTGGCAGCCGCCTCGAAGGCGCGAAGACTGGTTAATGGCGGAAGGCGACGCGTACTCATGGATCAATTAAACTCATCTATTGGATGCTGAATTTGGGTTTGTCACGCATGAGTGCGTGGTGTCAAACAAGTTCATCCAAGAAACGCAGATGAGGCATATTTAATCATGAAGACAGTTCTGCATATTGACTCCAGTGCCCGACCGGGAGGTTCGGAGGTCGCGACTTACGGATCCCATACGCGAAGGCTCAGCGGGCGCTTCATGCGAAAATGGCGTGAGCGCCGGCAAGACGACCGCGTACTATGCCGTGATGTCGGGCTGAATCCGCCCACGCCTGTCAGCGCTCAGTGGATTCACGCCGCGTTCACCCCTCCGACAGATCGCACACTATGGATGGAAGCAGTCCTCCACGAGAGCGACATGTTGGTAGACGAACTGATCAGCGCGGACATCATCGTGGCGGGAGTCCCAATGTACAATTTCAGTGTTCCCGCCCAGTTCAAGGCCTACATCGACAACGTTGTTCGCGTCGGCCGAACCTTTGGGTTCGATCGGGCTCGATCAGGGGAGCCGTACTGGCCTTTGCTGAGCGAAATGAACAAGAAGCTGATCATCCTCTCCTCACGCGGCGACTTTGGATACGATCCCTCCGGAAGAGTTGCCGATCAAAATCACGTGGAAGCCAGCATTCGCACTGCGTTCGCCTATATCGGCATTACGGACGTCCAATCAATCGCGATCGAGTATGACGAGTTTGCCGACGAGCGACTAACACAATCGATCCAGGCAGCCGAAAATGCGGTGGACGCGTTGGTAGCCGGGCTGACCACCCAATCGGAGATGCGGATCAATGCCGATGCTTTGGTGTAAGGCAAGGCAAGGTATTGAAATCCGGCGCTCTGCCATGCCCGAGGCATGGCAGAGACTTTGTCCGCTATCAGACACCAACACGCGACCGAGAGCTTTGGAGGGTGACTCAGGCGGCTTCGGTAGCGCGCTCGTCCTTCCGACGCGCGTTCTTCAGCGCCTTTGCCCACCAGATGAGTTGGTCAAGCATTCCACCAGCGCCTTCGTTGAGGTGCGGGATCTCTGCAAGAGACTTCTCGCCGCTGTTGACGGCCATAAAATCGGGAAGCAGGACGTGCACTGCATTGCGGATCGGTGCCATCTGAAGTTCGACCGCGTGCAGTCGCAACTGCTCCACGGAACGCGCGCCGCCGACACCGCCATAGCCGACAAAAGCGGCAGGCTTGTTGTTCCACTCCTCATACGCGTAGTCGAGTGCGTTCTTCAGCACCGCAGTCGGTCCGTGATTGTACTCCGCGGCTGTGAAGATATACGCGTCCAAACTGGCAATCTTCTTCTGCCAGCGTTGTGCGTGCTCATTCTTCGACGGCGCGAAAAGCGGTGAAGCCGTCTCATCGAAAAAGGGCATCGGATAGTCACGCAGGTCTATGCGCTCAACCTCCAATTCAGGGCGTTTCCGGGCAAGTTCCTCGATCCAGTCCGCCGCCTGCTCGGAAAAGCGCCCCTCACGGGTCGATCCGATTATAATGCCGATCTTCAGGTCTGCCATTGGGTGTCCTCGCTGTGGTATCGATGAGATACCGGGGATATATTGGAAACCGGAACGCGAACAAGGAGGCACTTTTTTGAAACCCGGTCACCTCAAGGAAACCCACACGAGGTCAGGAGTGGAGGACGCATGCCGGCCCATACACGAGATACTGGGTCGCGTCGGCGACAAATGGTCCGTGCTCGTGGTTCAGCTTCTCGGCCACGGTACGATGCGATTCAACGAGCTACGTCGCGCGATCGACGGTATCTCGCAGAAAATGCTGACCACTACCCTGCGCAATCTCGAGCGGGACGGTTTTGTCAGCCGCAAGATCTATCCGACCATTCCGCCGCGTGTCGAATACAGTCTGACAGACCTGGGGAGCGAGCTCCTCGGCCCGGTCAAGGCGCTGGCCGAGTGGGTTGACGTAAATCGTGAGCGAATTGACGCGGCGCGAACGCGCTTCGACGAGCGGTCCTGATGTCAGGCTTCGGGCGGCACCGGGGTTGGCCGACCGGTGGGATCTAGCGCAACCATGACGAACTCCGCGCTGGTGACTTTCTCCATAACATCGGACAGGTAACGCTGCGCCCAGGCATCGACCTGCAGAGTAACGGAAGTACGCCCGATCTTCGTGATCCGCGTATACACGCACAGCGTGTCTCCGATCTTCACCGCCTTCTCGAACGCCATCTCCTTGACGCCGGCTGTCACGACGCGCCCGCGTGCACGTTCCGCCGCGCGGATGCCGCTGGCCGAATCCATCTGCGCCATCACCCAACCGCCAAAGATATCGCCTGCTGCATTGGCATCGCGCGGCATGGCTGGTGTGCGTAGCGTCAGTTCACCATCGGGTGCGGGATGGGTTTCGCTCATGTGCAGACTCCTTCAGAACTCACTTGCATTTCAACAACCTGTGCGTGCATTTGGAATCAATATGGAAAGACAATCCCGCACCGGTTTAAGAGTTAGATCAAGAACTAAAATCATCTCCTCAACCTGGGTTTTTCAAAATCTTTGAAGCACCTGGCTGTTAAGGATGGGATAACAGACGAGAGATCGTCTTCTCGAATAATTCCAAGCCGCCCGGTTGCCACCCCAGCCCCCGCAGTCTCTCCGTATTCATCACGTTGAGGGCTTTCTTGTCCCCCGCTTCGGGCAGACCATGAGCAGCGCCGGTTAAACGCTTGACGATCGCCAGAAGATCGCGTCGATCTATGATCAGGTCTGACAGATTGAAAACGGTCTCGCCCAGCAGTTCAGTCTCAAGAACAAGCCGCACCGCCGAGGCTACGTCCTCCCCCTGCACTTCGGTCGCCGCGCGAGGGGCGATCTTCCGTCCGGCGAGATAGTCGGCGAAAAGCTCGGCCCACTTGTGCGCCCTGCCCGGCCCCGCCGGCCCGTAAACCCCGGTCACCCGCAGGTTAACCCCCTCAAAGCCAGCTCCGGCAATCCTTTCCAGCGCCCGCTCCCCCATCAGCTTCACCTCGCCATAGAGCGTATCCGGCTTTGGTTCATCATCTTCATGCAGTTCTAGGCCCCGCGGGCGTGGGCCATAGACAGCTCTACTCGAAAGGAAAACCGAACGCCTCACCCCCGCCGCCTTCGCCGCCTCGAACAGAGCAGTGGTGCCATCCAGATTGCGCCGGCGAAAGCCGTCCGGGTCATCCCCCTCCCCGCCGCGGTATTTCCCCTGTACATGGTCGAATGCTGCATGCACCAGGAAATCCGCGCCGGCGAACGGCACTTTCGAAGCGGTCTCCGGATCCAGTGTGAGCGGGTGAAAGCCCACCCCCTCCGAGAAGAAGCCCGGAGGCGGCGTCTTACGACCCAACACTGTCACCGCGTGACCGGCGGCAAGCAACTCCTCGACGATAAAGCGGCCGACATAGCCGGTGCCGCCGGAGACAATGGTTCTCGGCTTGCTCATGCGAAGTCCGGCGGGTTCTCCAGCATGTCGGAGTCGGGAATACCCTCGCCTGTATAGTAGGCCTGCCACAGATCGATCAGCGGCCGCAATTGCCGGGTCTTGGGATGATCTTTCTGCCAGGGTTTCTCATACTGGTAGTGCACGACCTTGATCGAGTTCCAGTCCCATAAACCGGGCAGGTTGAACCAGACGTATTGCAGCGTGTTGTAGAAGACCGGCAGGCCGTGCCACTCCGGGAAGAACGTCTGCAGGAACGTCTGATCGGTCCGCCGCCAGAAGGCATCCGGCCGGTCGAGCCGCGCCAGCATGTCCTCGAAGGTTTTCTGTGAGGGCCGGGCAACGAAAACGCCGGAATTCATGCGGTGGAAGTCGGCAAGACTTTCATAGACATTGGGCGCGGCGGAAAACTCCGGATAGGAAAACAACCGGTCGATATTGCGGATGACAAGCGCATCGGCGTCGATGAACACGACACGCTCGTAATCCGAGAGCTGCCATAGCCGCAGTTTCGCGAAATTGTCGAGCGGCGTGTGAAAGGCCGGCTTCTCGCCCTTGGTAAAGGGAGCGTCCGCATGCAGTTTCGCCCTCTGGTGGCGCTCATTGAATTCGGCGGAGGTAGGCAAAAGTTCGGCCTCTACCAGGCGCGCTCCAAGCTCCGATAGAGGCCGCAGGACCTCCGCCTCCACCCCGCCGGTATGCAGCACCACGATATCCGCCGCTGTACCGGTGAGTCTCAACGAGCGCACCAGCGCCACGGCGCCCATCGCGTAATCGCCGTTCGTGACGAGCGTCACATAGGCGTGGCGGGTGTCTGACATGCGCGGCTCAGCTCACGCTTTTGAGCCGCTTGCCCTCCGGATCGCGCTCGACGGTCGGCGCGATGTCCTTGGTCCAGGCCGAGACCGACGGGATACGGCTGCGGTCGACGCGGTATGCGAACTTTTTCGCCACATCCACGACCTCGGCCAGGAGCCCCTCCTCCAGCGTGGTCGGATTGAGCCCGAGCTCTAGGAACTTCTCGTTCTTCACCACCAGGTCGTTCTCGGCTGCCTCCTTGCGCGGGTTGGGCAGATAGGCAACCTCCGCGCCGGTCATGCGCGAAATCAACTCCGCCAGATCGCGCACGCGATGCGTTTCCGTCATCTGATTGAATATTTCGACCCGATCGCCGCGGGCGGGCGGGCTCTTAAGCGCCAGCTCGATGCATCGCACCGAGTCCTGGATGTGAATAAAGGCGCGCGTCTGCCCGCCCGTGCCGTGGACGGTGAGTGGATAGCCGATCGCCGCCTGGATGAGAAAGCGGTTCAAGACCGTGCCGTAATCTCCGTCATAGTCGAACCGGTTGATAAGCTGCGTATGCAGCTTTGTCTCTTCCGTATGCGTGCCCCAGACAATGCCCTGGTGCAGATCAGTGATCCTGAGCCTGTCATTCTTGGCGTAGAATTGGAAGATGAGCTGATCCAGGCACTTGGTCATGTGATAGATGGAGCCGGGATTGGCCGGGTAGAGAATCTCCTGTGTCGCCGTCTCGCCCGAAAGCGTCTCCACGCCAACCGGCAGATACCCCTCCGGGATGGCAGCCCCCACGGAGGAATAGCCATAGACGCCCATCGTGCCCAGATGCACCAGATGCGCGTCCAGGTCGATCTCGACCATAGCGTTGAGCAGGTTGTGCGTGGCGTTGACGTTGTTGGTGACAGTGTAGTTCTTGTGTCGGTCGCTCTTCATGGAATAAGGCGCGGCGCGCTGCTCGGCGAAGTGGACGACTGCGTCCGGCCGATGCTCCGCCAGCCAGGCCTTCAGCACATCATAATCCCGGGCCAGGTCGACCAGGTGGAAATGGATCCGTCGACCCGTCTCCTGATGCCAGATGCGGGTGCGCTCCTGAATGGAGTCCATCGGCGTCAAAGATTGAACGCCCAACTCCGTGTCGATCCACCGGCGCGAGAGATTGTCGAGTATGTGTACCTCGTGGCCGCGCGCGGACAGGTGAAGGGAAGTCGGCCAGCCGACGAAACCGTCGCCGCCCAGAACAGCAATTTTCATAGAATCAATCCCCTTTTGGCCAAGTGGGAACGAACTGCTACACGCGATTTGTGACAGGATTCTTATGCCCCAGCGGGGGGTGAAAAGGAAAGTGGCGATTCATCTTCTCCAAGCTCACAGGCGCAAACTGGGGGCTGGACGGCCATAGAAAACTGTGCACAAATGAAGTGGCCATGAAATAAAGTTTGACACTCCCGGCAGACGAATCGGGAACTTCATCGAATGGTTATAATTGCTCGTTAAGATGCTGGCACGCCAAGGCAGGCGTATGATGCAATTGAGCCCCGATGAAAAGCATCGTCCAGCAGGAAGGAGGCCGGGCATGCAGGCGTCCGGATTGGATGGAACTGGTGTCTATGACCCCAGGGAAATGGCGGAAATTCGCGAAGCGGTGGATGCCGTTTGCGGGGAGCTTGGCATCGGACCCGCCGACCAGGTGAACCGGGAGCGGATTGCAAACCGGATCATATACTGCTGGGCGCAGGGGCGACGCGCGCCGCTGTGGCTGGTCACGGCCGGGCTCGACGGCACGCGGTAGAACAGCGAGCACGGCACCGCCCCTTTTTACCCGAACCACGGTCTCACCAGCCGAACTGGAAAGTCGCGCCGGACTGGTTGTGGCCGTTCTGTTCGACATGGGCGGAGGTGTTCTTGCCGAACTGGAAAAGGCCATAGGCGTTTCCGTTCCCGTTTTGCCTGACGGTGCCCTCGTGGCCCCTGCCCTCCTGATGCACGATGCCGAGATTGCCACGCCCGTTCTGTTGGAGGCCGGCGCTGTTGTTGCGGCCTTTCTGTTTGATGCGGCCATCCTTTATGTTTTGCGACAGCGCGTAGAGACGCATTCCGGTCTGCAGGATGCGGGCCTCGTCGCCGCCACTGGGATGCAGGCTGAGCGAGACCGAGCCGCCGGCCATGGCGGGGGTGGCGATAAGGCCGGCGGAAAGAACGGCGGCGGAAAGAAGCGTGCGGATCATTGTCATCTCCATAAGCTGCGGGTTCAGATCGCGCCGGCGCGCTTGGTGCATTCCAGGCGGCCGCCGGGTGTCTCGATCTCCAGCGTGGCGTCGAAAACCGAGCCGGAACCGCCCAGCATGACGCGGCCAAGTTTCGCCGGGTGGCCGGGGCTGGCGGAGAAATCACCGCCCTGCTTGATGTTGGAGCTGCCGGAAGCGCCGGAGGACTCCACGCGGAAGGTGTAGGAGCCCGACATCGGCCGTTCGGCGTGGACCACGCCTTCCAGCGTCGTGCTGCCGCCCGCGGACGTGACCAGCACCTCGCAGCGGGCCGTGTCGGAATGCGCCGAGCCGGAACCGGCCATCAGCGCGGTGGCCGAAACCGCCAAAGCAATGCCGGCGGCGGCGGGAGCGATATGTCTTGTTTTGCGTAACATGGGATCCTCCTGTGTTGCCTTGGGGAGCGGGCCGAGGCGACAAGCGCCGCCCGGCACCCCTGAGCGAAACATCGGCCTATTTGCAGGTCTGGACGAAGGCGGCGACGTTGCCGCTGCCGGACTGGGTGACTTCGCCGTCGCACCCCTTGCCGACCTGGACCCCGGCGGCGACATTGCCGTTGCCGTCCTGGGTCATGATGGCGTTATGATCGCGGCCAAACTGGCCGACACCAGCGGAATTGCCCTTGCCGTGCTGCCAGATGTCGGCGGCGTTGCGGCGGCCTTCCTGGCCTGTGGCGGCGGTGTTGCCCCGGCCCCGCTGCTGGATGACGGTACCGTTGCGCTTGCCGTCCTGATAGACGCCGATGCGGTTGCGGGCGCCGATCTGGTCTCCGCCGGCCGAATTGCCCCAGCCATACTGCTCGATGGAAATGCTGTTCGCGGAAGCCGGCAGGGCAATGAAGCCGGCGAAGACTGCGGTGGTGGCGGTAAGGATGAACTTGCGGATCATTAGACTTCCTCCTGATCGCGGGCCTGTCCCGCTGGTTGTCAACGATCCCGTTCTATCCACCCGAGTCGGAACCGGCGCTGAACCGCCCGTTCAGACGCCGTTCACGCTTGCTGCGGATTTCGCCCGGTGCTTCACCGCCCGTGATGCGCTCTCCTTAACCCGCAGCACCGGCGCACCTCACACCTCAAACCGGGCGTGAGGGCGAGGCGGGCAGCCTTAAGCGCCCGCCCGCCGGTCTCCGTTCACAGCCGCGCGGTTTCCTCGAAGGGGTCGCCTTCCGAGAAAGGCCTGCCCGTCAGCCAGTTTGTCAGCGCGTGCTTGCGCTGCGCCTCGTAGACCCAGGCAATCTTGAGCGCGAGCACGGCGGCCATCACCCTTCCCGCCAGGGCATCGTCCCCCAACTCCGCGCAGGAACTGCAATCCTCCGTGCCGAGCCCGCCGTGGCACTGCCCCGTGCGCCGGCAACGCGACTCGGAACAGCGCTGCGGCAGGCCCGCGTCGGTATTGAGAAAGCGGTACATGACCGTCATCTGCTCGCGCGGCCATGGCGGCGGCGCAAAGGGTCCGGTCTCCTCACGCATTGAATCCGGGATGGTCTTCATGGCCTCGCCGACCGACTGCACAAGTTCGTCCAGGAGCTGTTCTCCGTCAGTCACTTTGCTTCTCCTTGTCATTGGGTTCTGCCTGGGCGGCGGATAAGGGCGCGCGGCATCGTCGCCACGCCCGGTTTCTTCACCGTCTGGCCTTTGGTTAATCGGGAAACGGGGCGCGTGGTCCGTGCCTCTCTGTTAGCTTAGGTGGCGCGTTCCACGCGCCCCGCCGGCCGCTGTCCCGCGGTTGGCCGGTCACTCGGGTTTCTCTCTCCTTCCCGGCTGCACCCAATTAGGGGGTGGTCTTGGCCGGGCCGAAGAAGAAGCGCTAGCGGCTTCTCCGCGGCTGCCCGACACCGTCTCTGTCCCGGTGCCCCGTTTTTCCGGCGTTGCTGTCTGTCCCCCATCCCCCCGGCGCCGCCGGCCTGTTGCGGGCCCTCACATGCCTGTGGCTACCGGAGCACCACAGGGGGAGGCTGCCGCCGCCCTCCCGGATCCCCGGTCCGGACCCGGTTCCCGTGAGGGCGATGGGTTGGATGATAAGAGCGGTGGCGAGCGCGGGGATAAATTGGCTTGAAAAAAGTTCGAGAAAATTTGTGAGAGTGAGGGAAAACAATGGGTTGGGCCGTAGAAAAATTCCGTAGACGCGGTTTTTGTCCCCGCTCGGAGATGATTTTCCGGAAGCACTGGCGCGTTGCGTCGCCGCTCTGGCATGGATACCAAGGTCAAGCCTTGGTATGACGAAGGCGGAGGTGGCGGCGCTAATCTCGAGTGTCGGCGACTGGCCGAAACGCCTCTACCTCGTCATCCCAGGACTTGATCCTGGGATCCATGCCTGAGCGGTGACGATACGCGGCAGCGCTTCCGGAAGCTCACCACCCGATCCCGCGCATAAGCTCGTTCCATTCCGGATTGATCGCCTCGATCAGCGCGATCTTCCACTGGCGCGGCCATCCCTTGAGCGCCTTTTCGCGCTGGATCGCCTCGCGCATGTCGAAGTGCTCCTCGTACCAGACGAGCCGCTGGACGCCGTAGCGGCCGGTGAACCGGGAACCGCTCCCCGACTTGTGCTCGAACACGCGGCGGCTGAGGTCGTTCGTAACGCCGGTATAGATCGTGCCGCGTTTCTGGCTCGCGGTCATGTATACGTAGCCCGTCATGGAGATAACCTACCGGCGGTTGCCGTTGGCGCAAGCGGCGCTAATCTCGAACGTTGGTGACTAGCCGAGGCACCCCTCCAGCGACGCTGGCCCGCTTGCCGCGCAATGTTTACGCCCGGCGCGCATCATGCGAATATGAGGCCCGCGCATCAGCCGTCCGCCGGCAGGGAGAAGGAATTTCCCGATGAGCGACAGCGACACCAAACCGCGCGTGAAAACCAGGACGAAGGTCGAGCGCCCGCGCCTGCACAAAGTCATTCTGATCAATGACGATTTCACGCCGCGCGAGTTCGTCGTGAAGGTGCTGAAGGCGGAGTTCAAGCTTTCCGAGGATCAGGCCCATCGCGTGATGATCACCGCCCACCGCCGCGGCGCCTGCGTGGTCGCCGTGTTTCCCAAGGACGTGGCCGAGACGAAAGCAACGCGCGCGACCGATGCCGGGCGGGCGCAGGGGTATCCGCTACGGTTTGAGACGGAGCCGGAGGAGTGAGTCGAGACTAGAGTCCGCACTTTTCCCTATAGAGGACAAATGCCTCATCAAGGCCCTTCATATTCTCGATGAGCACGTTAATCTCATTAGCTTCCGTTATGGGATCAGTTTCGCTTAACAGCTTGCCATCTGGGGAAGTATGCGCATATTCGCCTCGCTTTGCCCCAAAACCATCCAGCGAATTCAAGAGCGCTTCTTCTGAAGGATCAGGAATAAAACCAATGCTCATAAAAAGCTTGCAAATGTTTTTATGCCGAACCCCATGATTATTTTTGACGCGATAATCGAAATGCCGTTTAGATACTGCAACGATAGATTCTGCTTTCCGTTCTTTACCTATGTTAAATATATTTTCTGAAAACCCAACCTCTCCCCCCTCTTTATAAATTACCATACATGCAAGTGGAAATGTAACAGAAGAATTTTTCCTCCATAATGCAAATGCAGCATCCGCAATTTCTGAAACCATATCTTCGATATAGGATTCAAGTTCTGCATGCATTAAAAGAGAATATGCAAATGTCTTTTCCTTTGTCACTCTTTTATAATTGCCCGTGGGAGGGCTAGTGTTCGGTATGAGGAGCCGCCGAAGCATATCTTGCCGAGCGACCATCCTCTCGTATCTAGGAGAAGGCATCAGGAAAACGGAGAAACAGTCTCAATTTGCAACAGATTATTTAGCATATCGCTAAACATGTTAAATCTCGTGCTGTTGGCATCTTTTGATTTTGTCGTAGTCTCGATCGAAGATAAGAACTTAGTTGTTTCACATAATTTCTTAAATGAATCTACAACATCTTCCATTTTATTCTCAGCCGAATGCCTAACACTCTCTTCTGAAAAGTAATATAGCATTATATCAAATACAGCTCTATTTATTCTTGGCTCGAAGTTTTTACCGTTCCATTTACGGAGATATTCCTTTTCACCAAAACCTTTCCTCAGAAACTCTATAGCAATTTCAAACTGCTCAAAGCGTTGCTCAACCTCTGATTTCTTTGAATCCCAATTCTTATTGAAGTAAGTGTGCGCATCGTCGAGGAATTTTTTTAAATTTCCACCATATGATGAAGCAAAGAAAGAATATGCCAAGTATCTAAGAAGAAGCTCGGCGTCTCGCATTCGAAAATCTGGCTCACTTAAACCGAGAGCATTCAATAGTGGCTCAGAGGTCGCAGATCGATCATCTACGAATACTGAAAATTTACCAGGATGAAGAGCCTGCCGCAATTCCTGCGGTGAAAGCGTAACGCTACCTTGGTTTATTCTTAAAAAAACAGAGTAAAGGTAGTCCTCTTTCTCCCATCCCCTTATTATAACTGTACGTATCGTCTGATTTTCGAACCTATCTAAATCTCGTTGCAGATCGAGATCCGACTTGAGCGCGCCATAATCTTTTCCGTTAAGATCAGGCCTGTCTTCCAAGCCCTTGAGGGTTAATTTATCGAATTCATCCTGGTCATCTGCTGCAAACTGCCTGATAGTTAGAAGTCTCTGCTTACCGTCAATAACAACGAACCTACCCTTATGTGATTTATCTTCGGCCAGTATGATCTGAGGTATTGGCAAGCCCAAGATCAGTGACTCTATGAAGAGACTCTTTCTCACTTGGTTCCAAGCACTACGACGTTGGAAAATCGGATTTAGATTGATGTTGCCTCTACGCAGTTGCGAAATGATCGTTTCCGTTGTCCAATCCGCGCTCCACAGCACCGCGTCCTCGAACCAGGTCCCCTCTGGCTCGATGTCATTTATATCTTCCTGCTGATCCTCAGGTGCAAAATCGTTGGGATCCATCTGCGCTCTCTATTGTTGGACGAATGCAATCAGTACAACATGGCCGGAAGTTAATCAAAGGCAACGACGATAGCTGACGGAGTTTGCGAGCCTCAGCACTCCTATCGCCTAAGGAGTCAGGATAGTTCCCGGAACCCTCCTCCTGACCCCGCCGTTTACCGGCGGCGATCAGGAGTGTGCGTATGCCCGATGCGATGGAAAAGCTTGCCGAGGCGGTTCGGCACAGGAGCGCGATCCTTTTTGTCGGCGCGGGGGTTTCCATGAGCGTCGGCCTGCCCTCCTGGGACAAGCTGATCCGCCACATGGAGGACGAGCTCGGCATCGCGCATGAGAGCGGCGGGAACGGGCGCTACAGCTATCAGACGCTGGCCGAATACTACCGGCTGCAGCAGGGCAGCCTGGGGCCGCTGCGCAGCTGGATGGACCGGAACTGGAGCGTTTCGCGGGAGAAGGTGGAGGCATCCGCGCTGCACCGGCTGATCGTGGGGATGGATTTCCCGATCATCTACACCACCAATTACGACCGCAATCTGGAGGTGGCGTTCGAGATCTACGGGCGCGATTTCGTGAAGGTGGCGAACGCCCGCGACGTGAGCCGCGTGCGGCCGGAGGCGTCGCAGATCGTCAAGTTTCATGGCGATTTCGACGAGGACGCCTCGATGGTGCTGACGGAGACGGACTATTTCAACCGGCTCTCCTTCGACTCCCCGCTGGACGTGAAGTTTCGCGCCGACGCGCTGGGCCGCACGATCCTGTTCATCGGCTACAGCCTCTCCGACATGAACATCAGGCTGCTTTTACACCGGCTTTGGCAGACCTGGCGCGACTCCGGCTATGAGGAGGACCGGCCACCCTCCTTCGTGTTCATGCCGCACCGCGACCCGGTGGAAGAGGCCGTGCTGGCGCGATGGGACATCACCATGCTGAGCGAAGAAGGCGACGACCCGCAGCAGGCGCTGCGGACCTTTCTGGAGCGGCTGAAGGAGATGGCGGGGCGGCGCGAGTGATGCGGATTCCGGCTTGTCTCCTACGAAGCTTCGGCTTCGAAGGCTGAGGCAAATTTGAGTTCACCGCGCGGCGCAGGGCCGGAAAAGACAATCCTCTGGACGTAGATCCTGTCCAGATTTCCGTACCTCAACAAACCGTCGCTATCGAAGCCCACGCGCGCCTGTAGATTTCAGGATTGCCGATCAATGCGCACCCACGCGCGGACCTCTCCTTGAGCGATTCCAGACCTTTCAGGATCAGAGCCTTTCCAATACCCTGCCGCTGCCGTTCCGGCCACACCGACACCGGCCCCAGACCGAACCAACCTTCGTGGATTCCAGCTATGGTGACGGGAGAGAACGCGACGTGCCCAATCACCGTCCCATCCTCCTCAGCCACCAGGGACAGGGTCAGATCGCCGGATTCCCGCAGGGCCCTGATGATCGGGGCTTCCGATCCATTGCTGAACGGCATCGGCGCGAAAGCGGCCGTAGTCAGCCTGTGAATAGCCTCTTCGTCGCCAGGACGCTCGTGCCGGATCAGCAAATCTCGATCTCCAATGCCTACTGCCCCGGCCGGCCGCTCTTCTTCGGGCGGCGGCGGCGTTGGCGCTCGTCCGCCGGGTCTTCATAGGAGCCGAGGCCGGGTTTGTGGCGCCTGACCGGCTTGGCGTTGTCGTCGGGGCCGCCTTCGGGCTTAGGCTTAGCCGGCGGCGTCTTGCCCAGCGGCTTTTCCGTGCGGCCGACGGTCATCTCGTCGAGCGTGTTTTTGCGGAAGAGCGACTTGTCCTTGCCCGCCGGCACGGCATAGGAGCCGGAGCGGCCCATATCGTCCAGCTCCGGCTTTGCGAAGAGCGATTTGCCGGAGGCGTCGGCGCGCGGGCCGGAGGGCTCAGGCATGGATCCTCGGGTCGAGCCCGAGGATGACGAAGCGGAGGAGCCCCGGCCCTTCTTCGCCTTCTCGCGCCGGCTCTTTTTCGTGTTCTCCACGCCGACATCGCGGGCGAGCGGGTCGTCCATGATGGCGAGCTCGGTTTCCTTCAGGCGCTTGATCTGGTCGCGCAGGCGGGCAGCCTCCTCGAAGTCGAGATCGGCGGCGGCGTCGCGCATGGACTTTTCCAGATGATCGAGATGGGCCTGCAGATTGTCGCCCACCAGGTTGTTGAGGTCCTCGCCCTTGGCGCCACCGACATCGGCGCGCACATGATCGCGTTCGTAGACGGAGCCGAGGATGTCGCCGATGTTCTTCTTGATCGACTCGGGCGTGATGCCGTGGGCCTCGTTGTATTCGAGCTGCTTTTCGCGGCGGCGGTTGGTCTCCGCCATGGCGCGTTCCATCGAGCCGGTGATCCTGTCGGCGTAAAGCACGACGCGGCCGTCGACATTGCGCGCCGCGCGGCCGATCGTCTGCACCAGCGACGTCTCGGAACGCAGGAAGCCCTCCTTGTCGGCGTCGAGAATGGCGACCAGGCCGCATTCGGGGATGTCGAGGCCCTCGCGCAGGAGGTTGATGCCGATAAGGACGTCGAAAGCGCCGAGACGCAGGTCGCGGATAATCTCGATGCGCTCCAGCGTGTCGATATCCGAGTGCATGTAGCGCACGCGGATGCCCTGCTCGTGCAGATATTCGGTCAGGTCCTCGGCCATGCGCTTGGTGAGCACCGTGACCAGCGTGCGGTAGCCGGCCTTGGTGGTCTCGCGGATCTCGCCCAGCACGTCGTCCACCTGGGACTTGGCCGGGCGCACCTCGACCGGCGGGTCGATCAGACCGGTGGGGCGGATGACCTGTTCGGCGAAGACGCCGCCCGACTGCTCCATCTCCCAATTGCCCGGCGTCGCTGAAACGGCGATGGAAGCCGGACGCATGGCGTCCCACTCCTCGAAGCGCAGCGGGCGGTTGTCCATGCAGGAGGGCAAGCGGAAGCCGTATTCGGCGAGCGTGGCCTTACGGCGGAAGTCGCCGCGATACATGCCGCCGATCTGCGGGATGGTGACGTGCGACTCGTCGACGAAGACCAGCGCATTGTCCGGCACGTATTCAAACAGCGTGGGCGGTGGCTCCCCGGGGGCGCGGCCGGTGAGATAGCGCGAATAGTTCTCGATGCCGTTGCAGGAGCCGGTGGCCTCCAGCATCTCGATATCGAAGCGGCAGCGCTGTTCCAGCCGCTGCGCTTCCAGCAGGCGGCCGGCGCGCTCCAGCTCGCCGAGGCGCTCCTTGAGCTCGGCCTTGATGCTCCTGATCGCCTGGTTCAGCGTCGGGCGCGGGGTGACATAGTGCGAGTTGGCGTAGATCTTGACCGACTTCAGGTCGTCGGTCTTCTTGCCCGTCAGCGGGTCGAACTCGGTGATGGAGTCGATCTCGTCGCCGAACAGCGAGACGCGCCAGGCGCGGTCCTCAAGGTGGGCCGGAAAGATCTCGATCGTGTCGCCGCGCACGCGGAAGGAGCCGCGCTGGAAGTCGGCATCGCGGCGCTTGTATTGCTGCTCCACGAGGTCGGCCAGAAGCTGGCGCTGGTCAAGCCGGTCGCCGATCTGCATCTGAAAGGTCATGGCCGTGTAGGTCTCGACCGAGCCGATACCGTAAATGCAGGAGACCGAAGCGACGATGATCACGTCGTCGCGCTCGATGAGCGCTCGCGTGGCCGAATGGCGCATGCGGTCGATCTGCTCGTTGATGGAGGACTCCTTCTCAATGAAGGTGTCCGAACGCGGGACATACGCCTCCGGCTGGTAATAATCGTAATAGGAGACGAAATACTCGACCGCGTTATCCGGGAAGAAGGACTTGAACTCACCATAGAGCTGGGCGGCCAGCGTCTTGTTGGGGGCGAGGATGAGCGCCGGGCGCTGCGTCTCCTCGATCACCTTTGCCATGGTGAAGGTTTTGCCCGAACCGGTGACGCCGAGGAGGACCTGCGTGCGCTCGTTCTCGTTCGCGCCCTGCACGAGATCGGCGATGGCCGTCGGCTGATCGCCGGCTGGCTGGTATTCCGAGGCCATGCGGAAAGGAATGCCGCCTTCGGATTTTTCCGGCCGCGCGGGGCGATGCGGCACCCAGCTCGACTGCACATTCGGATCGCCGCCTTCGATGAGCTTCGACAGCGCGGCGACCGTGGCCGTCACGCCGCTGGCGGAAAGTCCTTCCGCCTCCTCCAGCGAGACATCGAGACCGGCGACGGGGTTGAGGCCGGCGGCCGTACGTTCCCTGGCGCTCGCCGCCCCACCCATGGACGTCCCGCGCGCCGTCTTGCCGGGTGCGGTGGAGCGTTCGGGAATCTTCTTCTTCGGCTTGAGCTTGGGCTTCGCCTTCTGTTCCTGATCGGCTTCGCGCGTGATCTGGTCGGCCCAATCGGCAACCGAGCCGGAAAGCGGCGTGCCCGAAAGCGGCGGCTGGGGCGACTCGGAAAAGCCGCCTTGTGACTTCTTGGAGGACTTGGCCATGGGGCTGAATATGGAGAATCGCGCGCGAGAATGAAAGGGGCCACATAGCGGCTATGACAGGCCGACGCAGGCTCCTGACAGGAGGCTGTCAGGAGGACGGAAACAGGCCTCCTCGATTCCCCTGTCGGATCGCTCCACCCTCGCCCGTCCTTGGTCCATTATCATGCAATAGCAAAGAAGGTGGAGCGTCATGAGAAAGATCGTAACGGGGGCAATGATGAGCCTTGACGGGGTTATGCAGGCACCCGGCGGGCCGGACGAGGACCCGACCGGCGGCTTCCGCTACGGCGGATGGGTGTACCCGCATTCCGACGAGCAGTTTGGAGAGTTCATCATAAATCGCATTTTCGGCGAGCCCTTCGATCTGCTGCTCGGCCGGAAAACCTATGACATCTTCGCCGCGTACTGGCCCTATGTGGAGGCCGGCCACCCGATCGGCTCGGTGTTCAACAGCGTCCTCAAATACGTCGCCACCCACAACCCGGATCTGGAATTGACTTGGCCGGAAAGCCGTTCGCTCGCACCCGACGCAGTCGAAGCCGTGCGAAAACTGAAGGCAGAGAATGGACCGAACCTGGTCACGCAGGGCTCGACCGATCTCCTGCAGAGCCTGTTGCGGAATGATCTGATCGATGAGCTCTACCTCACGATCTTCCCGATCGTACTGGGAAAGGGCAAGAAGCTCTTCGGCGCCGGCGCCATGCCCATGGGCTTCAAGCTTGTCAGCTCGAAGGTTTCGGACACGGGCATCATCATGACCAAGTATGAGCGAGCCGGCGCGGTCGAGACCGGCTCTTTCGGGATGGAAGAGCCGACAGAGGCGGAGCTGGAACGCCGCAGGAACCTGACCTGAGCGGGCGTGGCAGCGTCGCCGTTGCCCCAAGTGGAGGGCGGGACGCTGGCATACCGCTCTCCGTTCCCTGGGCGAAGTGCTTCGACGCAGCCTAACCGGATGGCCTACGCAAGCGCCGATGCTTCAGTAGATCGCTTCGGGGTCGCGAAACACGCCGCTAGGGCGGCGCGTGTGTCGGGAGTTCTTCTCCGTGATCGTGATATCCGGCACCAAAGCTCAGGCATAGATACCAAGGTCAGCCTTGGTATGACGAAGGCATAGATGGTGGCGCTAATCTCTGACGTCGGCGATTGGCCGAAACTTTCTCCACCGCGTCATCCCAAGACTTGATCTTGGGATCCATGCCTGAGCGGTCACGAAACGCACCGACGTTTCGGAAGGCGCCTCACACGTTGCTGTCCGCGCCGACTTTAGAGCCTGCGCACGGCCCAAACGCGGGCACCCAGCCCGATCGCGGGCAGATGCGGGCCGTCTTCGGCCATGATCTTCTCGACTCGACCGTCGGCGATGGCCTGGTTCAACTTCGCTTCGTACTGTTTGTCTTCAAGCGTGTGATCGTTGAGCGAGACGACGAAAATCCCTCCAGGCGCCAGGCTCGCGATGGCAGCGTCGATATTTTCCGCTGGAGCCGCCCCTGCGCCGATCGCGCCCACGGCCGTAATGGCCATATACTGCCGGTCGCCAATATCGAGAACTGCATCGGGATCCGCACGCAGGAGATCGCGATAGATCCCCTTGGCGCGCGCCTTCTCCAGCATGCCTTCCGAGATATCCGTGCCGTCGATCGTCTCAAAACCTGCCTCTTTCAGCGCCACACCTGAGATGCCGGTGCCACATGCGAAATCCAGAATCGGAGCATTCTTGTCGGCGAGATGATCTGAAAGAGCAGCAGCACAGCGACTGGGCGTGCGGTAATCGTTCTCGCGTAGGTCTGCGTCGTAGCTGTCGGCCCAACGATCATAGTACCGGCGCATGCTCTCACCGCCATCCGCCTCGTAAACGTTGTCCAGGAATGCGCTTGCAGTCGCCATTTCTGTCTCCGTGTTCTTGGGAGAACCTCGGTATCACCGCCGACACGGATATTCAATAAACGACACTTCATACTCAAAAAGCGACACGCATGAGCTTCCGCCTTGAGACGGTATCTGCGGGCGGAAAGCGATTTTGTTTTGAAGGGCGGCGGTTCACCGCCGCCCGGTGCCGCCGGAGCGTGCCGAGGTCATGTTGAGTGTCGGAAACAGCACACCGTCTCTTGATAGAGCCTCAGACGGAGGTGGACAGAGATGAGGAGCCGTGTGCCGTGCCTTGATGCCACCAAGTATGGCCGCAAGAATGGCTGAGTCGTTCCGCTGACGATCCCCTTCCCATCTTTCCCTGGCCTATGGGCCGCACTGCCAGCGCCCATCAAAGGTACGGCTCGCTCCGTCCGCCCGCTCATAAACAAGTGTCGCTGGTCGGACCGGGGCCTCGCCGCCTCCGCTCGCAGGTCCGGTGATGGAGACCTTGATCGTCTTGCCCCGACCGGTGAAGGTCGGGTTATCGATCATTCCGCTAAATCCACCGGGCGCGCCGACGCGCTCCACATAGCCGGAGACCTTGGCGACACCCTGGGCTGGTTCGTCCGATGCGACAATGCCCGTGGCAAAGAGGACCGGCGGGGTATCACCTGTCGAGAAGCTGCAAGCGAGCTCGCCGGATAATCCGGCACCCTCAAGGTCGCTTTTTGTCAGTTCATCCAGCTGGATTCCGAGCCGTCCCCGCCGACGGTCGGCGTGGCGGTATCTTCCAACACAGGCGGTTCAGCCGTGGTAGCTTGGTCCGATGACGAACACCCTGCCAGCAGAGCTTCCGCAATGATGACGATCACAGCGGCATGCGGAATTCGTTTGGGTGGGAAATAATGGATCAATTTGTGCGGCAATCGACGGTTTGTGGCGGGTAGCGAACACGAAACAGAAAACTACGTCTACTCTATAGCTCTACAAATTGACACCTGAAATCGGGCGCAGCGTAGCCGGTAAAGATGCGGCGCGCTCTCAATAGGTCACCGTAACGACCACGGTGTCGGTGTAGGTACCTGGTCCCGGTGTCGGTTGTGCCGGCACCCTGCCGTAGACCGAGACGCTCTGCGTGGCCCCGGTGCCGCTGCCGGAAAGCAATTGGCTACCGGAACTCCCCCAAGGCTGACTGCGGGCAGTGTCTTTGTAAAGGCCATAGACCACTGCCTGCCCACCAAGAGTCATGCGCCTCGCGGTGGGGCCGGTGCCGGTCAGTCCATTGTCAAGAGCAACCGTATAAGCTGTTCCTGGTGTGCAGGTGACGTCGAGGCGACCGGCAGCATCGGCCGCCGTGTCCAAAACTCCGTGAGAACCGAAATCGATATTCTGCGCCGTTACGCTGCAGTTCGGCACAACATTGGCCTGTACCATGAAAGGGGGGCGGATCGTGTTTTGGGTGACATTCGAGCAGTTGGCTGGCAGGAGCAGGCTTGCGACATAGTTGAAGGTGACCTGGGCGCCCGAGAAGGCCGACGTGTAGAACCCCGTCGCGGTACTCTGCTGACTGGGCAGGACCCGCCCATAGATGGTTGCGGTTTGCGTCTGGGGGATTCCGAGCAGAAGGGTGTTGAAAATAAGGGCAACGGGGTTTCCAAGCGCCGGCTGCTCGCGTGACCCCCACGGCGTCTGGCGCGCGGCATCCTGAAAAAAATTGTAGTTCAGGGGGGCATTGGCGGCATTCCGCATCTGGCGCGTTCCTGATGTCGCGCCACCTGAGCCTGCATTCAGGTTGAGGCAGACGCGGACCGGAAGAACCGGGGCGAGCAGAGCCCTGCATGTAACGCTCACGCTTCCGGTAGCGTCCACCGCCGCGCCGGACAATGTGTCCACATTGCCAAAATTCACGTCCGTTACGCTGAATGAGCAGGTTTGCGCCCGCGCCATGCCTGCCATGAGAACGGCGCCAAGGAATACCAGAAACGGCAGCAGCAGCCTGCGCATCATTGAACTTTCCGGCAGACCGCACCGGGAATGGCGACCTGCTCTCCCTGCCGCGGCTGGAACGTAAACGTCGCCTCGCACCGGCCGCGCGACGGCTGATCGATGATGACCGTGTTCTGCTGCCCAAGCCCGGTCACGTAGGCCTGCCCGTCATAGCCGACGACAAAGCTTTCGGAACTGCCAGAGAGATGGCCGGTCGCTCCCGTCTCGGCAAAGCGGCCTTCCTCGTCGCGTAGTGTTACAAGAGCCGCCTGAGGGCTGGAATCGACGTCAAACTTTACGACCGTGCCGCTTCGATCGGCCGGTACTGTGGTCTCTTTTGTGCCATTGACGGTCGCATCGACAGGAAGGTTTGTCGGGTCAATTGTGATTTTGTTTGGCTCGTGGGAGCGCAGGTCGGACAGCAGGAGCTTGCCGCTTCTATTGGTCCGTCCGACAGGCCTGTTCTCATATTCGACCTCGACGCCGGGAGCCCCGGTATCGACAACAGCAAAGGCGTCGTTGACACGGTTCGACAGGAACACGCCACCACCGGCAAGCACCACGGCCCCATCGACCTGGGCCATTGCTCGGTACAAATCCTCGTATTGTTCGACCCCGACCTCGAATTGGGCAATCGGTGCACGATATCTGACCGATGCGAGCCGGTTCGTCCGAGCACCTTCGGCATCTCGAATACGCCAGCCAACACTACCGATCTCATTACCATCAGATTTGATCAAGTCCGTCGTCACCGTTGTTCCCTCTGAATCGGAGGAAGTTCCGACCGAAGCATGGATGTCGCCCCCGAAGGTCATCGACAGGCCAGCAAATGCACCGAAAGAGTCATCATTCTCGAAATCCTTGTAGGCGGTAGCGAACAGCGACGCTCTACTGCCAATAGGACGGCTGAATGAAAGCCCGAGAATGCGCGATTCGTCACCATCAAACGACTCGAACTGCGTATAGCTGATGTTGAACGTTAACGGATCGAACTTCAGGGGAACCGAGAGCGAGACTTGATCCAGCGATCGAGGTGGCGCGGCACTGAAGATGTCGAAATCAGGCCACGACGACGACAGGGGTGCGGCTGTTACAGCGGCAATGTCCAGATAATCGCCAAAGGTGCGCTGCATCCGTCCATAAAGATTCAAATCCCACAGCTGCAGTTCGACGCTGCCAGCGATTTGATGTCCGGTCCGTCCATCATAAGCGCTCGCCGCCGCTGCGAACGATCCGACGCCGTAGTCCCCGATGCCGAATACCGCTCCTGCGCCACCGTTCAGGAGGCCGCCCCCACCTTCGGCGTGCGCTTCAAGCGTAAGCCAGTCGCCGAGACCGTAGCGCACTGTGCCCGAAGCCATGAAGCGGCTGTCGTAATCGTTCGATTCGAGACCATAGAACCGGCGTGCAAAGCCCCCCTCCGCAGAGAAGTCCCAAAGTCCGGGAGCAAGAAGAGCGGATGAGGCAAAGTACGGCGTCTCGGTAACGATTTCCCGCCCAAGCGCGTCCCGCACCACCACTCGAGCCGTGCCGCTGCCTGTAACGACCGGGAGGTTCGTGATCTCGAACGGACCGGGCGAAACCTGCTGCGACAGGCGGCGGGCATTGTTGACATAGACGTCCACAGTTGAGGGGACGGCGGCAGACCCGGAAAGCTCGGGCAACGGCATTGTCACCAGATCCGGCCGCAATCCGAAATTGCGTTGGACCTGAACGCCGCCAAGCCGCGTCGGACGGGTCCAACTCAGACCACCGGTGATGATATCGCCGGCGCGATAGGTAATCATCGATCCAGGGTTGGAATACGACCACGTTGTATCAAGCCGCGTGGAATCGTAGGCTTCGTCGGGCGAACTGCTGACGATCTGGGAATGGCTCAACACACCAAGCGGGCTGAACACGCGCCCCTCGAACCACCCCGACACACCCTCGAAGCCCCACATATCGTCGATCCCGTCACCGCCGGTACTCGCATATATCGTGTAGTTGACGAGGCCTCCCACTCCGCTTTGGGCGCTTGGCACTTCAGAGTCCGTCTTGTGAGCCTCTATGACGCGGGTGGAAATAGCGTCATACCCCACCGTGAAATGGATTTCCTGTGCGGTTTCGTCGAACTTGTAGGAAACGTCCGAAAGGCGGGAGATCGCGACGAGGCCTTCCGATGTCACCGCCTGTTCGGCGGGATCAATTCCGACATTGCGCAATTGATCCGGTGCGATCGCAAGACTTCCATCCGGTTCTTGCCGGAATTGCGCAATGAGATCAGTCGGTCTGCCATTGATAAAGACCTCAAGCTGGAGGCTGCGAGCAGTGCCCACTTGTTGTTGGGCCGTGCTCTCGGGCATTTCCACCGGCGGGAGCGAGTGCGCAAAGGCGAGGGAACTGTCCGGCGAAGGCAGCAATCCGATAGACATTGATGCCAGTAGACTACCCGCCGCCAGTACGCGCGGTCGCATCGAAACGTCCTGCTTCGCTATCAGCACTGATTGTTATCGTCCCCCCGGATGGGCTACCTGAACTGTTACCAGGTACGTCCCAACTTGCAGTCGCATTGCCAAGGACATAGCCCACAAGCCCGTCTTTTCTGGCCAGGACTCTTCCGTTGTCGCTCAGAGCGAGATTGGACACCTTGAGCCGCTGCGTTCCTGTGTTCCTGACGACGACCTGATAGCCGCCTTGAACACGTCTGACGGACCATAACGGATTGGGGCCCGTGGTCTCGGCTGGGCCGAAGAATACGGGGATCGAATGGCGCACGACCATTACGACGGTACCATTTTGACGTCGAGATGGGTCAGGCAACTCATCGACAACGATCCGATAGCTTTCTTCCGCCTGAACCGGCCGTTTTGTGGTCCTGACGATCCGAATAAGGTTCTCGCCGCCGGGTGGGAGGCTAGTTATTGGCGGGCTGGCCACGACATCATTCGTCGCCTCATAAACATCCTCGCCGTCTCGCTGCGACCAACGGAACGCCCGGACCTGCACATTTGTGGAACGGCTTCCTTCGTTCCAGACGCGAATCGTGGACGCTGCTGTTGGAGCCTTGAGATCGAGGACTACCGGAGCAACCCTTAAGGATGCCGCGAGCACCAGACTGGTAAACAGGTTGCAGAAAATACCGACGATCGCGGAGATGAACAATCGCTTCATGCTATCCTCCAGACGTTCGTCAGTACGTCACCGTCACTGTTATCACGTCGCTGTAGGTCCCAGGTGTTGGAGTGGGTTGCGCCGGCACTTGGCCGTAGACCGTGTATATCTGCTCGGAACCCGTCCCGGTCCCTGTGACGGTGTCAGTCCCGGTCGTATTACCCCAGACATCTGTATGTGCCGGGTCCGTGTAGAGTGAATAAGTCACGGTCTCGGCGCCGGGGCCCGTCATAACGCGCGTAGCGACTGTCGCACCGGCGCCTGTGCCTTCATTCAGGCCGACATCGTATGTGGTCCCGCTGGTGCATTGGACGGCGATTGCGGTTGTCGCCGCAACTGCCGTATCAAGCATGCCGGATGCGCCAAAGTTCAGGTCGTTTGCCGAGTTAATCTGACATTCAGCGTTGATGGTGATCTGAACGTTGAATTGCGTGGTAGCAGTCTGGGAGAAAGCCGTTTCTGACATCACGGCCGACATGGCGAGCAGCCCAACAAGGGCTACGAGACGGTTCCGCATTCATCCTCCTTCACGGCAACCGACGAGGGCGAACGTCGCAAAGCGGTTCGTCTCAACGGGAATCCCCAACCGGAACTCAAAAATAACACACAGCACTGCTTAGCCAAGCAACAAGTCGTCACCATCCAACACTTAATTCATCTTGCGCTGGCGGCACTGTGCTACTGGGAGAGAATGTCTCAGTTGCGGCCGTTCAGATGGTCTGCAGGGCGGACCCCAACTGATGAGGCGACCCAAAGGCGACTTCGGCAAACAAACACGATCGTGGCCGGCTATCTTCCGCGGTGTATTGTTAGGATGCCAGCGTTGCCGCTTCCTCCCATTGGACCTGCAACGGCGCATCCACTTCGCAGGTTATGCCTGCTGCTTCATAGGTTATGTTGACCTCACCATCGAGCTCCGCGGACAAAAGCTCCTCAATCAGCCGCGACCCGAACCCCTTCTGAAGCGGCGGTTTGACGGGAGGTCCGCCGCGTTCCTCCCATTGCAGGGTGAGGCGCGGTTGGTCACCGGGCGTTACCGCCCAGGTGATGGTGACCTGGCCCGAAGAACGGGCGAGAGCGCCGTGTTTGACAGCATTTGTCGCCAACTCGTGCAGTGCCAGTGAAAAGGCCAGCACCGCCTTCGAAGGTAGCCGCACCTCCGGCCCCCTAACCTCGAAATGGTCCCTCTCATAGGGCGAGAGCACTTCGGCAATGAGGGCCGACAGTTCGGCTCCGCTCCAGTCTCGGGCCGTCAACAGATCGTGTGCCCTCGACAGGGAGAGCAAGCGCGCATCAAAAGCATCACGCGCTTCTTTACTGCTTTCTTTCCCCAGGGTCTGCCCGGCGATTGCACGGACTGTGGCTATCGTATTCTTCACGCGATGCTTCATTTCGCCGATAAGGAAGCGCTCCAGCCGCTCGGCCTCCTTTCGTTGGGTAATGTCGCGCGCGATCTTCGATGCTCCGACGATTTTGCCTGATGAATCGCGTACCGGGGACACCGTGAGAGACACGTCGACCAGCACGCCGTCCTTGCGCCGACGCTTGGTCTCATACGTCTCGATTCGCTCCCCCCGGCTGATACGCTCGATGATCATCGGCTCTTCGTCCGGCCGGTCCTCCGGCACCAGGATCGTAACGGATTTACCGGCCACTTCCTCGGCGGTATAGCCGTACAGCTGCTCCGCACCCCTGTTCCAGCTCGTTATCTTTGTGTCGAGATCGGTGCTTAAAATGGCATCTTCCGACGAGGCGACAATGGCGGCAAGCTGATGCAGCGTCTCCTCTTTTTCCTTCCGCTCTGTGATATCGACGGCTGCACCGGGGAACCGCTCAGGCCTCCCATCAGCATCATAGAGGCATTCGCCGCGGACCTCGATCCATCGAACCGTCCCGTCAAGCTGGAGGAGGCGATATTCCTGGCTGTACTTCTCGCCCGTTTGAATCGCGTCATCGATTGCGGCGGCGATCCGATCACGATCGTCGGGATGAATGCCGGCCATGTACTCCGAAATCGACGTGCCTTTCGCTCCCTTCGCGGGATCGACCGAGAACATCGCCGCGAACCGGGCATCGGAATAGAACTCGTCCGATTGTACGTGCCAATCGAACGTTCCAACCATTTCGGATGCGCCCAGTGCATAGGACAGACGTTCTTGCGACTTGGCCAATGCCCGTTGCGCCAACACGCGCTCGGTGGTCTCATTTACAATGCAGATTACTCCTTGGACGCGACCACCTTCGTCGCGAACCGGAGAGGAGGAAATGTCGAAGTACACCTCTTCAGGATAACCGCGCCGCTCGATCAAAAAAGGGCGGTCGTTGGCGAAGACGGTTTCGCCATCGCGGTACACGCGCTGAAGCAATGGCTCCAGGTCCTGCCAAAGCTCAGCCCAGTTCTCGCGAGCAGGACGGCCGAATGCTCGAGGATGCTTCTCGCCGATAACGGATGCATAGGCATCATTGTAGAGCGCCACGAACTCCGGGCCCCAGAAGATGACTATCTGTGCCTGCGCGGGCAAGATGAGACTGACGGCAAACCGCAAGGAGTGCGGCCACCGAGAAATTGGCCCCAAGCTGGTGCTTGCCCAGTCGTAGGAGCGGATGAGAGCTCCCATCTCGCCGCCCTTACCTGGAAACTCGATACTCACCAGCGTGGCCCCTCCCCCTTGTCGTACGCAATGAACCGCCTCTAGGATGGGATTGTATCATGATGTATCCGTCGTTCCGACCTGTTCGCGGGCCGCAGTTTCCGGTGGAATCGCCGGACAGTCTCGACATCTCTTAGCCTATGTCCTCTTTTGCGTACAAGGTTGCACGCAGGGCAATAGGGCCAGCAGAAACCTTTCGGATTTCCTCTATCTCATCGCGGATGCCATGGCGATCGGGGTGCGCCAAATTTTACAAGATAGTGCGGAGAGGAATGCTTCTGAGCGGTCTTTTGGCAGCCCGGCTTAGGATATCGGCTGCGCCGTCTCCAAGCGCCCCCGGCCGCCCCAGAATAGCGCCGATCAGAACATCAATGCGAAGACGGGCGCGACGAGCGCCGTCACCACACGATCGGCAGCACCCTTCCGAAGATGTAACCGGGAGATAATGTCGGCAAGCACGAGGAATACGGCTCCCGCGATCATGCTGGCCGGGATCGCGAGCCTTGTCGCCACGCTGTTGATCCGTGAGCGGAGGCCTTGTGCTGAGGCTCGGCTATCTCGGTTCGCAGCCAATCTCTGAAAATCCTCATTGCCGGACTTTCTGATCGGCTCGACAACATGGTCAGCCAATAACGTCCGGTCGCGACCTCTACCGCAAAAGGCCGGAAAAGGCGGTGTGCGGCAAGCCTCGCAGAGAACATCGGAACGGGCAACAGTGCGATGCCTTGCCCCATCTCGGCAACGTCAGCCATGACAACAGAACTGTCGAAGATCGGCCCATCCAGAACGGGTGTCTTCCCTCCAGCGGCACGGAACCACAACGCCCATTCATCGGCCCGATAGGACCGCAACAGGGTGTGACGCGCCAGATCGGCCGGGCTGGTAAGGTCCGATGCAATATCTGGCGCACAGAGCGGACTGAGGGGCGCATCCATTAAAGGTTGTGCGTCGAGGCCCGGCCAACGTCCATCTCCGAAGCGTATCGCCATGTCGAGCCCCTCCTTCGGCAGGTCGACCCGGTTATTGTTGGTTGCTACACGAACTTCGATGCCGGGATGTTGGGCATGGAACGACCCAAGCCTCGGCAACAGCCAGCCAACAGCAAAGGTATTCACGACGCCGAGATGCAATGTCTCGCGATAGCGCCCGTCGCCAAAGCGATCGAGAATCTGCCCGATCCTGTCGAAACTCTCCGTCAGGATGGGAAAGAGTGCCTTGGCTTCGTCCGTCAGCAGCAGACCGCGCGGGGTGCGGAGGAACAATTGCACCCCAAGCAGGTCCTCGAGGCCGAGGATCTGGTGGCTGATCGCAGCCTGGCTGACGCGGAGCTCGATGGCAGCGCTGGTAAAACTTCCCTGGCGGGCAGCGACTTCGAAGGCGCGAAGGGCATTGAGAGGTAAGTGAGAGCGATCCATACAGATATTCCAAGCGGCACCTCCCCTGATCCTGGCGCAGGAAGGGACGGATGTCTTGCGAGATCATCCGGCCCGACCACGACAGTAGAGCCCGATCAGGTCAATCGTGGAGCAAGGCCTCGATCAGGTCATAGGTCGCGCGAACCCGCGCCTCGTTCGGGAAGTTCCGGTTGGCCAGAACCACGATACCAAGCTCCTCACCCGGCACCATCGCAACATAGCCGCCGAAGCCGTTGGTCGAACCGGTCTTGTTCAGGATCACGTTGTCCTGCGGGGCCAGCGGCGGTTCGATGCGGGTCATCGGCTGCGGTTGTAGGATGAAATCGTAGCCGTTACCATTGACCATGGCCTCGACATCGATGGGCCAGGGATATTGCTCCCAGATCATGTTCTGAGTGAAGAATTCCGAAGCGAACTGCCCCTGCCGCGTCCGGTCCACTGCCGCGCGCAGCTCCGGGCTGACCTCGCCCCGCCCAAGCTCGATATCAAGAAACTTCAGCATGTCGTGCGCACTGGACTTCACCCCGTAGGCCTCGGCATCCAGAACGCCCGGGTTGACGCGGATGGGCGCATCAGTTTTGCGGTCGTAGCCGAAGGCATATTGATCCATCTTTGCCGCAGGCACCTCGATCCAAGTATTTTCGAGGCCGAGTTCCGGCAAGAGAACGTTCTGAACAGCCTGTGTGTAGGACATTCCCAGGGCCGAGGCCGTGATATGTCCGAGCAGCCCGATACTGATGTTGGAATAGCTGCGCTGGCCCGGTGCGGCTGGCTGCCAGTCCTTCAACCAATCCACCAACGCATCGGTTGAATCGATTTCCCCGGGGACCTGCAACGGCAATCCGCCGGAATGATGCGTCGCGAGATCCATAAGTGTCATGTTGTCGCCAATCGAACAGACATCGGCGCAAACGTGTTGTGAAACACTGTCGTTGAGGGACAGGATCCCACGCTGCTCTGCCAATGAGGCGAGGGTCACGTTGAAGAGCTTGCTGAGCGAGCCGAGCTCGAACAACGTGTTCGGCGTCACGGGCCGGACATCGCTGCGCGAGGCGAGCCCTGTCGCGTAGTAACTGTGCTCGCCCTTCATCGTGACGCCAACGATCAGTCCGGGGATTCGGTATTCTTCGACAGCCCCTCTGAAGGCAGAACTCGCCGCTTCCTGGATCGTATCGGAGGCTTGGGCGAAAGAGCTGTTAGGCACGGCGAAAGCGAAAGCCGCTAACATCAAGGTATTCATAAGTTTCATGGTGAAGCTCGCATTTTGTTTCGAGCTGGGGATTAGCTTTGTCGTTTAACCACTTCAAACGAGAAAAACTGCTCGGAGACATAAGGTGAAATAATGTCATGTCCTTGCAAGAGTCCTGATCGCAAGCGTCACAGGTGCATCGCTCGCGAATGGCGCGAAAGGGCCTTAGCTGCCGCTTTCGTTCTGCAATCGTGTGCTTGATGGAAGGGCGCTCCCCATTGTGGGGGTGTCCGGCAGGATAGAGGGGAGCAAAGGCACGTGGCAGCAAAGCATAGCTGGCGGACGCTGTATGGCGGTGCCAATTCTCAGGAAATATCCTTTGGCCGCAGGAATTCCGTCAGCCGGGCTGAGCGGACCTCCAGCTCCGACCACTTCTGCGCGACTTCGAAATGCGCCAGCGCCGCGGTGGGAAACTTCCCGCCCATCCGTCTCAGCGCGGCGGCATCGGACTCCGGTGTGCAAAGCAAAAGCGCCAGATCGCCGATACCAGGATTGTGGCCTATGACCAGAACGCGCTGTGCTTCCTCGGGCACATTGTTAATGAAGGACAGGATGCGGCCGGCCGGCGCCATATAGAGCCCCTTGTTGCGCTCCGCCTCCGGCATCCCCTGCCCCAACTCGCCGGCGACGAGCCGCCAGGTCTGGCGTGTACGCAAGGCCGCGGAGACCAGAACGGCATCGGGAACCCAACCGCGCGCGGCCATGGCCTGCCCGATCAGCGGCGCGGCCTCACGCCCGCGCGGCGCCAGCGGCCGGTCGAAGTCGTCCAGCTTGGGATCGTCCCAGCCCGATTTGGCATGACGCAGAAGAATGAGCTCGCGCATCCGCCTCTCTTTCCGATTCCGGAGTCAGATGCGGGGTAGCACGAAGGCGGGCGCTGCGTAAGCCGCACATTTGACCCGGAAGCAGGATAATATGATACGCGCTGCGATTAGCAGCGTGCCATCGTGAGATTTGTCTTCACCGGAACACCATCGCCGTCACGATATCGCTCCACGGTTTCGCATATCGCGCTCGACCTTTGGCGCGATGCCCTGCCGTCAGAGCGTCACCGCCCCTAGCTGCTGCAGGACGCCCAGCCGATCAACCTGCAGCCACGCCCGGGTGAGCTTGCCACCACGCGCATGATAGATAGCGATCCCTTGCTGAACTGCGACCTTCCCCGTTGGGGCAATCCCGGACAGCGGCCCAAGATGCGCCGCCTCGAAGCGCCAGCGCACGCACACCTTGTCCCCGGCCGCGAACAGATCCTCCAATTCGAACCGCAGATCGGGAAAGGCCGTGACTATCCGTTCGACAGTTTGCCGAAAGCCTTGCGGTCCCTGCTCGCCGCTGGCGCCGACGAAATCCTCCGACAGATAATCCGGCAGCCGATCGAGTGCGCGCGTATTGAGACAGTCCTCATATAGGCCTCTGACGAGTTCAGACGGGATCATGGTATACCTCATTTTGACAGCACGTTGTCATTTTACAGTTCGACAATATGTTGTCAATATGCTAACAAAGTAGACATTGGAGATCACCATGCGTACCCCTCAGGGTGAAGAATTGAGCCGTCTCATCTGGCACATATTGGAAGCCGCCAACCGCCTGACCGAGGCCGGCAACCGGCTGAGCGCGCCCTTCGGATTGACCGCCGCGCGTTGGCAGGTCATGGGCGTCATTGTTGAGCAGACCGTAACTGTAGCAGATATCGCCCGCCAGCTCTCGCAGACGCGTCAGGGTGTCCAGCGATTGGCTGACGAACTAGTGCGCGACGGACTGGCGGGTTACAGCCCGAATCCGCGGCACGTCCGCGCCAAACTGCTCGCCCCCACGCCTCAGGGAATTGAGAGCTACCGAAAACTAATGGCGGATCAGGCCAAGTGGGTGAACGCTCTTTCCGCCAGTATGCGGGTTGAAGACATCGCCGCCGCCCGGGGGCTGCTGGCAACACTCAGCGCGGCACTGAAAGCCCAAGCCCTGTCATTTAGCGACGAGAATGGCCCGAGCTTTGCGGAGCCGAACCCGCCGGCGGCGTCGCGGTAGACATGTCGCGAACACGGCAGACACATCTTGCCACGTCCGGCGTTCACGCTCCGGCCCGCGGAACGGGCAGGGTCACCTCGTCCTTGACCGTTTCCATGACCACATAGGTCTGGGTTTGCAGGACGCCGGGCAGCTTGGAGATCACGTCCCCCAGCACACGGCGATATGCCTCGATGCTCCGCGTCCTCACCTTCAGGAGATAGTCATACCCGCCAGCGATCATGTGGCATGACTGGACCTCCGGCACGCGCCTGACCGCCTGATTAAACGCGTCAAGATCATCGGCCGTCGTTCCCTTGAGCTGCACCTGCACCATGACGATGTGGGCGGCCTCCATCACCACAGGATCGAGCTTGGCGAAATAGCCGGAGATGACCCCGGACCGTTCGAGCCGGCGTAACCTTTCCGCACAAGGCGTTTTTGTCAGGCTGACGCGGCGTGACAACTCCACCACGGAGATTCGCCCGTCCCTCTGAACTTCTTCGAGAATTCGCAAATCCGTGCGATTCAATCCACCTGCGATCATGTATATATTCCTACAACAACCGAAGATAATAGGACTTTCGCCTGATTTATCCGGAAATTCAGGGCCAAAACCTACTTTATTCCGGTTAATCTCCAGGATAAAGGCGAAAACGTCTTACGGGAATTCAATACATCTAAAAAATGGGAGAGACCGATGGCTTCAACTGGCAAGCCCCTGCCCAGCCTTCCGCTGGCACTCACGCCTGTGCTGCTGACGCTCGTCGTCCTGGCGCTGCAGCTTTTCTACTTCGGCGATTTCACGCCCCATGTGCCGCTGGCGATCGGCCTGGCCATCACCGGGCTTGTCGGTCTGAGGCTAGGCTACAACTGGAGCAACATCGAAAAGGGCGTCTTCCACGTCATTCACGTGTCGCTGCCATCGGTCTCCGTGCTGATCACGGTGGGCATGATCATTGGCGTGTGGATTGCCAGTGGAACGGTGCCGACTCTGATCTACTACGGTTTGACGATCCTTTCACCGCAGATCTTCCTGGCCGCCGCAATGATCCTGTGCGCGATCGTCTCGGTATCGCTGGGTACGTCCTGGGGCACGGTCGGCACAGTCGGCCTCGCGCTTATGGGTATCGGCGCCGGTTTCGACATTCCCATGTACTGGACGGCCGGCGCGGTGGTCTCGGGCGCCTTTTTTGGTGACAAGATCTCGCCGCTCTCCGATACCACCAATCTTGCGCCAGCAGTCACCGGAACGGACGTGTTCTCGCACATCAGGAACATGATGCCCACGACGGTTCCGGCCATGCTGATTGCGTTGGCGATTTATCTCTTCGCCGGCTTCGCCGTCATCGAGGGCGGAGACGTGTCCTTTGCCCGGATCAATGCGATCACCGAAGCGCTCCAGGCGAATTTCCACATATCGCCCTGGCTGCTCCTGCCCGCGCTTCTGGTCATCGTTCTGGCCGTGAAGAGAATGCCGCCCATCCCTTCGCTGTTTGCCGGCGTGTTGGCCGGCGGCGTTACGGCCATGCTGGCGCAGGGCGAAGGGCTGCACGCCATCTTCACCTATGCCAACAGCGGCTATTCGATCGACACCGGAATCGAGGCGATGGACAGCCTACTCAATCGCGGCGGCATCCAGTCGATGATGTGGACGATCTCGCTGGTGCTGATCGCGCTCGGCTTCGGCGGCGCGCTTGAGCGGACCGGCTGTCTGGAGACGATCATCACGGTCATCATGTCGAAGATCCGCAGTTTTGCCGGCATCCAGACCGCGGCGATCGGCACTTCCATGGCGACCAACCTGGTGGCCGGAGATCCATATCTGTCGATCGCACTGCCCGGCCGCATGTATGCCCCGGTCTATCGCGGCATGGGATACTCCACGCTCAACCTGTCACGCGCGATCGAGGAAGGCGGGACGCTCATTTCGCCGCTCATCCCGTGGAATGCCGGCGGCGCATTTGTCATCAGCGCGCTGGCGCTGGGCGTGGCGAGCGGCAATATGGAGAACCTGCTCTACATCCCGCTCGCCTTCGCCTGCTGGCTGTCACCCGTATTCGGCATCATCTACGCCTTCACCGGGCTCTTCTCGCCAAAAGCCAGCGAGGAGGAAATCCAAGGCTGGAAGGAAAGCGGCGAAGCAGTCGCCAACCTGACCGACCATGGCTGGGACGAAGAGGAAGAAGAAGTCCCCACTCCGGTGGCGACGGCCTGACGGGACAATGTTTCTCGGAAGGAAGCCCCGCTCGGACCACGAGCGGGGTTCTTTTTTTGATCGCCTCTCCATTTTTACCCGGGATATATTGACTAACTAAAACCCGGGTGATACGCACCCTGCATTCATGACAGGAGAGACCGATGCAGAGTGAAAGCGCGACCTGGACCGCCTTCGAGGGCGAGAGGATGGTGGCTTCGGGATCGAAGCTGGACGTGGTTCTGGCGCTGAAACAGGCCGGGCGCACGGAAAACGTCCTGATCTTCGACGACCGTACAGGACGGCAGTCCGATTTCGACCTGAGCGGCAGCCTCGAAGACGTGGTCGCGCGGCTGAGCGCGGGGACGGAAAACAGGGCGCGCTCGCGCGGACGGCCGAAACTCGGCGTCGTGGCGCGCGAGGTAACCCTCCTGCCCCGGCACTGGGACTGGCTGAACAGCCAGCCCGGCGGCGCCTCGGCGACGCTACGCAAGCTGGTGGACGCCGCGCGCAAGACCGATGCCGGCGGCGAGGAAAAACGGCAGGCGCAGGCCGCCGCGGACCGCTTCATGATGGCGATGTTGGGCGACCAGCCGGGCTATGAAGAGGCCGCACGCGCGCTCTATGCTGGCGACAGCACGCGGTTTTCCCGGCTGATCGCAAAGTGGCCCGCCGACCTGAAGGCGCATGTGGAGCGGCTGGCAGAGCCGGCCTTTGCGTAAGCCGAATAGGAAGCGGGTGCGACGGAACACGCGCACCCGCGTTCTCTTCGGCCGCCTCTATGGCTGAGCTCGACCTTCGCGAGCACTACGTCGTTGCGATGCGCAAAGGGCATCCGGCAGCCGAGCGTTTCGATCTCGATCACTGGCTAGCCCATCCGCACGTGCTTTTTCCAGGCTGCGGCCACAGAGCAGGCCCCCTGCATGAGGCGCTTGCGGGAAGCGGACGGGAACGCAGGATCGGCATGGTCGTGCCGGCTTTCTCCATCGTGCCGAAGCTCCTGGAAAGCTCTGATCTCGTCGCGATACTGTCGAGCCGATGCATTCCGGCCGAGGAGCAAGCCTCCCTGGAGGTCTTCGATGCAACGCTTCCGGTGGATGGCTTTCTGCTGCATCTTGCCTGGCATGAGCGTGCGGATGGCGACCGGGGCACACGACATGTGACGGGGATTCTGCGTCGACCCCCGGCAGGCTCCTCGCCGCCCGAAAAGCTTTGAACGTTATCTTGTTTCAGCCACCGATTCGTGCCATATAATGGAAGCGCTCGGGTGGTTGCAGCCCCGGAGACTGGACGCGTCTTATTGAACGACCCTTTCCCCGACATAGTAAGCTCTCGACGACGGCGAAACTGTGCACGTTGCACAGACGCAATTCACTAAAAGGGAAAAGGAGTTTCCCATGCCACAGACCGGCACCGTAAAGTTCTTCAACGCCAGCAAAGGCTTTGGCTTCATCACGCCTGACGACGGCGCGAAGGATGTGTTCGTACACATCTCCGCAGTCGAGAATTCAGGCATGCGCTCCCTCACCGACGGTCAGAAGGTTTCCTTCGACGTCGAGCCGGATCGCATGGGTAAAGGCCCGAAGGCGGTGAACCTTTCGGAGGCATGAGCCGTGGGCTGCGACGCGGCCTGAACGAGTTTATGAAGGCGCGAGGGTTTCCCTCGCGCCTTTTCTTTATTGGCAGGCATGATGGAGCACATGCACTCGCATACGCATCACAGGGCGGTCACAAGCTCCGGCCGGGGTCGTCGCCTGCTCATTGTTCTCGTCCTCAATCTCGGCATCACTGCCGCCGAGCTTATCGGTGGCGTGGTTTCCGGCTCGCTCGCCCTGCTCGCCGATGCGGCGCACAATCTTTCCGATGCCGCCGCGGTTCTCGTTTCATATTTCGCCTGGCGCATTTCACTGCGCAAGGCCGACAGGCGCCACACCTTCGGCTATGCACGCGCCGAAACCGTGGGTGCCCTCGTCAACCTGACCGTCCTGGTCGTCATCGGGCTCTATCTTCTTTACGAAGCGGCAAACCGGCTGCAGGCGCCGGGGGAACTTGCCGGCGGAACGATGCTGGTCGTGGGTCTGCTCGCACTCATGGAGAATGCGGCGGCCGCGTGGATTCTGCGTAAGGAGCTACACAATCTCAATGTGCGGAGCACATTCTTGCACATGGCGGCGGATGCCCTTTCGACCCTTGGCGTGATTGTCGCAGCGCTGGCGATCATGGCCTGGGGCTCCGGCGTGAGCTGGATCGACCCGGCCATTACGGCGCTGATCGCACTCTACATCCTCATCCACGGCACGATCGAAATGCGCGAAGCCGTATCCATGCTTATGGAGCGCGCTCCCGACGACGACCTCGACTATGACGCGATGCTCAAGGACCTGAAGGCCGCGCCCGGCGTTGCCGATGTTCACCATCTTCACGCCTGGCGTCCTGCGCCGGAGATGAAGGCCATCGAGATGCATATAGCGTTCAACGAGACGGACCTCGCCCGCGTAACCGCGGTGAAAGAAGAGTTGAAGACCATGCTCCGCCAGCGTTACGGCATTTCTCATGCGACCATCGAAGTAGAATACGCGGGAAGCATCACGCATGATGGGCAGTTGATCTGGAAAGAATAGCGACACAAAACTTTCGCTTGCCCGTTTTGGGAAAATGAGGGACAATTTCGCTCGTTCGGGCATTTGCGGGCCCGGAGACTGGAATAGCATGCCCCGGTATACGACAAAAGCGCCCGGGAAGTCGCGCATAGAAGAAGTCCGCAGGATCGGGCGCGAAGCTGACTGTTTCTTCTCCCCCAGTAAAGGACCGAGGAACTGGACCAGAGTCTGGTCCGCAACATTGACTATCGGGAGAAAGGAATCCTTCCCATGTCGCAGAGCGGAATCGTTAAATTTTTCAACCAAGACAAAGGCTTCGGCTTCATCACGCCGGATGACGGGGAGAAGGACGTCTTCGTCCATATCTCGGCGGTTCAAGCTTCGGGCCTGCCGGGCCTCGAGGATGGGCAGAAGGTGACCTACGACACTGAGCCCGACCGGCGCGGCAAAGGGCCAAAGGCCGTCAATCTGGCCCTCGGCTAGGCCCTCGTCATACGCCGTCCGGGGGCGGCGGCAGATTTTCCCACGCCGGCCACGAGCCGGCGTTTTTCATGCGCGGTACGTTCCGGACGCCGCGATATGGCCGCGTTTAACCATTCATATACCGTTCAGCTACGGGGGCGTAAATTCCGCCATCATCATGCGCGATGGCGCATAGTATGGAGACTGTCAGGATGAAAAAGATCTTCAAAAGTACCGTTCTCGGCATGGCAGTTGCGGCGACGACCCTCGCGGCCGTTCCGGCGGAGGCCCATGACCACTGGCGGCGGCATCATCATCGTAGCGACAGCGGCAACGCACTTGCCGCAGGAATCGCCGGCCTTGCAATCGGCACGATTGTCGGCGGCGCCCTTTCACAGCCCTCCGGCCGCGTATATATCGACCGTCCGCCGCAGCGGTATTATCGACCGGCGCCCGTTTACCGCGCGCCCACCTATCGCGCACCCGTGACCTACTACCGGAGTTATGAGCCATGGACGCGGGAATGGTATCGCGCCTGTGACGCGCGCTACCGCAGCTTCGATCCCGCATCCGGCACCTTCCTCGGCTATGACGGACAGCGCCATTTCTGCGTGATCAGGTGAGATAACAGGCTTAGGGGAGCAAGGCAGTAGGGACACAGCGAGATAGGCTACAGCTTACTCCCTGTTTTTCTTACTGCCCTACCCGCTCTGCCCTACCAAAAACGGATTGTCGCGCCGCTCGTCGCCGAAACGTCCGCCCGGCCCGTGGCCGCAGAGAAAACCTATATCGTCGCCAAGCGGCAGCAGCTTGTCCTTGATCGAGCGGATCAGCGCGTCATGGTCGCCGCCCGGCAGGTCCGTGCGGCCGATGGAGCCATTGAACAGCACATCGCCGACATGAGCGAACTTGGCATCCGGATTATAAAAGACCACGTGTCCCGGCGCATGTCCTGGACAGTGAAAGACCTGGAATGAATGGTCTCCGAACGCGACCGTTTCACCTTCGGCCAGAAAGCGGTCCGGCGTGACATTGCGCACCGGCTCAGACAGTCCGAACATCTGGGCTTGCGTTTCAAGATTGAGAAGCATTTCTCGGTCGTCCTCGTGGGGACCAATGATGTCCACCCCGAGCGCCTCCTTGAGATCCATCGCCCCGCCGGCGTGATCGATATGCCCGTGGGTGAGCCAGATCGCGTCAATGGTTACGCCGGTTTTGTCGATCGCCTCGCGAATGCGCTCGACCTCCCCGCCTGGATCGACGACGACCCCGCGCATTGTTTCTTCATCGTAGAGAATCGCGCAATTCTGCTGAAACGGGGTGACCGGAATGATCCCGGCTTTGAGCGTGCCCATACCGACTGCCTCCTGCGTAATTGTCTGTCGCGTTGTGACAAAACAAAACGGGCGGCACCAGCCGCCCGTTCACACTCTTCCGAAAAAATTTACGAGGTCTTCTTCGTCGCACTCAAAACCGCACCGACAATCCCGGACAGAACGCCGCCGCCTGCGACGCCGCCAACGGCATGGCCGAGCAGCCCGCTCAGCGCGCCAGTGTCGCCGCCCAGGCTGGTGAGCAAGGCACCGCCGCCCACTCCCCCTACGGCGCCGGCTAGAATTTTCGTTATTTGCCCCATCGCCGCGCCCTTGAACGCGGCTCCGACTGCCTGTCCGCCGACGATACCTGCCACCGCTTGAACGATGATCGGCAGAATAATCGATTGCATCATTAATCCCTCCTAATCATGCCAGCATCGTTAGCCGACAAGTCTATAAAGATACCGTTTTTGACCAAAGTCAAACGCGGAGGGATTATTAAATTTTCAAAGTGTGTATACCTTGCCTCTACTTACTCGGCGGCAAGTCTCTGCCGAGGGCGCACCTCGTCGGCATAGTCGTTCATCAAAAGCCGGGTAATTTCCCCCACCTGGAAGCGATAGGGGCCAATCTCGGAGACCGGCGTGACCTCCGCCGCGGTGCCCGCGAGGAAGCATTGCTCAAAGCCTTCCAGCTCATCGGGCATGATGGCCCGCTCGACCACCTCGATGCCGCGCCGCCGCGCAAGATCTATGACCGTGCGGCGGGTGATTCCATCGAGAAAACAGTCAGGAACCGGCGTGTGAATGACACCGCCCTTCACGAAGAAAATGTTCGCGCCAGTGGCTTCGGCGACCTGGCCGCGCCAGTCCAGCATCATGGCGTCGCTGTAGCCTTTGGCTTCGGCGGCGTGCTTGGAGAGCGTGCAGATCATGTAAAGGCCCGCGGCCTTGGACTTCGACGGAGCCGTCTTCGGGTCGGGTCGGCGATACTCGGCCATGTCGAGGCGAATACCCTTCAGCCGCTGCTCCGGATCGAAATAGCTCGGCCATTGCCAGCAGGCGATGGAGAGATTGATCCGGTTCTGCTGCGCCGAAACACCCATCATCTCGCTGCCGCGCCACGCGATGGGACGAATATAGGCATCTTCGAAACCCTGCTTCGAAAGGAGCTGCCGGCAGGCCTCATCGATCTCCCCGACCGACCACGGAATCTCGAACCCCAGGATGCGCGCTGATTCGTGCAGCCGCTCCGTATGCTCCGTGAGCTTGAAGATCTCGCCGCCATAGGCCCGCTCGCCCTCGAATACCGCGCTGGCATAGTGCAGACCGTGGGTCAGTACGTGGATTTTCGCATCCGCCCATTTGACGAATTCACCGTTGAACCAGATAACGCCATCAAGCTGGTCAAAAGGAACAGATGCCATCGTAATTTCTCCTGCGGGCTCGATACCCGAACATCCCGTACTAAGCACACATCAATGAAACCGGTGTACCCCGACCTATGCAAATAGCTTATCGGAAGTTCCCGAAAAAGGCTTCCAGGATGCTTTTTTGTTCGCCAGATAACTGAAAGCTTGTCAAAAATTATCAGCCTCGCCTAATTATGTCAATAAAGCTGACATAAATTTGCGCACGTAGAAAGAAGGACAAGAAGCCCCATGACGCCGAGCGGGCAGCCCGAAGCACATCGCGATGCGGAAGACATCGACTTCGCGTTGATAGAGCTGCTGTTTTTCGCCTATCGCGACTTCACCTCGGATCCGGATGAGATTCTGGGGCGCTACGGCTTTGGCCGGGCACATCACCGGGTGCTTCACTTCGTCAATCGCCGACCCGGCTTGACGGTGGCCGAGCTTCTGGAAGTGTTGCGCATCACCAAGCAGAGCCTTGCCCGCGTGCTCAAGCAGCTCGTGGACGGCGGCTATATCATGCAGGTTCAGGGACCGCGAGACAGACGACAGCGTGAATTGTATGCTACAAACAAGGGCCACGAGCTGGCGCTGGCGCTGGCCATGCCACAGTCCCGCCGCATCCATGCGGCACTTGAGGAAGCTGATATTGACGATCGTAGAGTGATCGAGCGCTTTCTGAAGAGCATGGTGAACGCGGAACTGCGGACCCAGTTTGACCGGTCACGCTCGAAGTACGGCCACTCGTTCGACGGAGGACGCGACGAATGAACGAAAGCCAGGTTGCCGCGATCGGCGGGACCGTTCTGCCTGACGACGCCCCCCATCTTCTTGTCGTAGACGACGACACGCGTATCCGCACATTGCTGGACCGCTATCTGCGCGAAAACGGCTTCAGGGTCAGCATCGCCGGCGATGCGGAGGAAGCCCGGCGCAAATTGCGCGGACTGGATTTCGATCTTCTCATCCTGGATATCATGATGCCGGGGGAAGACGGCGTGACGCTGACGCAAAGTTTGCGCAAAACGAAAGAAACCCCGATTCTCCTCCTCACGGCGCTTTCCGAAACGGAAAGCCGGGTGACCGGACTCGAAGCCGGCGCCGACGACTACCTGCCCAAGCCGTTCGATCCGCGCGAACTGCTTTTGCGGGTGAACAACATTCTGCGCCGTGGCGGGCAACAGACCACTCCGAAGCTGGAGCAGGTGGTTTTCGGCCCCTACACATTCCAGATCCCCAGGCGAGAGCTGAAGCAAGGCGGCAAGTTGCTCAAGCTGACCGACCGTGAACGCGAGATCATGGCGATTTTCGCCGAGCGCGCCGGCGAAACCATCGCTCGCCACGAACTGGTGGGCACGGATTCGGATGTGGGCGAACGCACGATCGACGTGCAGATCAACCGATTGCGGCGCAAGATAGAGCGCGATCCATCGAATCCGCTCTGGCTTCAAACGGTCCGCGGTATCGGCTACAAGCTGAGCGTTGAATAGCGCCACGGCGGACGGTTTCAGTAAGACGCCCGACCCTCTACAGTAACCGTCGCTTTAGAGCGGTGCGAACGGGCGGAAGGCGCATGACGAAATACGATATCCGGATCGGCGGAAGCGAGAAGCTGCAACGGGCGACGCCGGCGCTTCGCCGTGGCTGGCGCCGCTTCGGGCGTATTGTCTCTCACTACATGCCCAAGCGGCTTTACGCGCGTTCTCTCATCATCGTCATCGCTCCGATGATCCTGCTGCAATCCGTTGTCGCCTTCGTCTTCATGGAACGCCACTGGCAGACGGTGACACAGCGGCTCTCCGAAGCCCTGACGCGCGACATCTCGGCCATCATCGACCTGATCGAGACAACCGATGTCTCGCAGGAGGAGATCATACGGATCGCGCAGGAGCGGCTTGCTCTCAGGATCAGCATCGAGCCGGCGGAGCCGCTGCCACCGCCGGGGCCGAAGCCATTCTTCTCGATTCTGGACCAGACGCTCGGCGAAGAAATCACGCGACAGATCAGCCGCCCCTTCTGGCTGGACACGGTCGGAAACTCCAACATCATCGAAATCCGCATACAGATCGACAATGGTGTTCTTCGCGTTTTTGCCCGACGGAGCCAGGCCTATGCTTCGAACACACACATATTCCTTCTGTGGATGGTGGGCACCTCCCTGGTGCTGATTACAATTGCCGTCGCGTTTCTGCGCAACCAGATCCGGCCTATCCTGCAGTTGGCCGAGGCAGCGGAGAGCTTCGGCAAGGGACAACCGACACCAAGCGACTTCCGCCCGCGCGGCGCGGAAGAAGTGCGCCGCGCCGGCACAGCGTTCTTGCAGATGCGCGCGCGAATCGAGCGCCAGATCGAGCAGCGCACCGCCATGCTGACCGGCATCAGCCACGATCTGCGGACCATCATCACGCGCTTCAAGCTGCAATTGGCCGTAGCCAGCACCAAGGAAGACAGGGAGGCATTGGACCAGGACATCGAGGAAATGCGCTCGATGCTGGAGGACTATCTGGCCTTTGCACGCGGTGAAGCCACGGAGGAACAGGGCGAGCTCGACCTCGCCGCCTGTTTTGAGAAGCTCGAAGAAGAGGCCGAACTCCGCGGCTGCAACTTCAAGGCGTCGCTGAACGGCGACCCTAAAATCCTGGTCCGTCCGAATGCGTTTTCGCGTATGATCAGCAATATCGTCGGGAACAGCTTCCGCTATGCCTCGCGCATCATCATCGAGGCACGGCATGGCGGGGGCGTTCTGATTATCACCGTTGACGACAATGGGTCCGGAGTTCCCGCGGAGCAGCGGGAGGATGTTTTCAAGCCCTTTGTGCGTCTGGACCAGGCCCGCAATCAGGACGAAAGCGGCACCGGGCTTGGCCTCTCCATCGCACGTGACATCGCCCGAGGGCACGGCGGCGATATCGTCCTCGACGACAGCCCGTTGGGAGGCCTGCGCGTCATCATCCGCATCCCCGCGTAATCAGGCTCATGGCCGCGGATGCCGCGGCGGATAGTCGAGCACGAAGGCGAGCGTTTGCCGGCCATCCGGCCGCACCCGAAGCCGGCGCGCATAGACCACAAAGGTTTCGGTTCCGCCATCTCCGGCGAACTCGATCAGATCACCCGTGACAATGCGCGCATCGGGGCTGAAGGTCCGCAGCCGCTCCAGAATGCCGGTCCTGGCGGCATGGTCCCGTGCGCTTTGCGTGAACTCCGCAACGGTGTCCATGTCAATTCCTCCAACCTTTGCTATAACCTATACAACCCTGAGTCGCATATACTTGCATTGTTGGCAGGCAAATTAGCCGACTGCCGAACGGAGAGAAACGATGACCGCACGCTACGCAAAAGTCCTCATGACGCTCGCGCTGGCGGCTTTCGCCTTCATGGTCACGTTCAACAATATCACCGATTACGGGTCGAATTTCGAGTTCGTCAAACACGTGCTGAGCATGGATACAACCTTTCCTAGCAATAAGGCCATGTACCGAGCGATCACGACGCCGTCCCTATGGCACGGAGCGTACTGGATTATCATTGCCGGTGAAGGCCTGACCTTCATCCTGCTCCTGGTCGGCGGATTGAGGATGTTCGCCGCACGCAAGCATTCCGCAGCCGACTTCGATGACGCGAAAAGCTGGACGATTGCGGGCGCGACGGTCGGCTTTCTCGTCTGGTTCTTCGGGTTTATGGTGGTAGGCGGCGAGTGGTTTCTGATGTGGCAGTCCGATACCTGGAATGGGCAAGACGCTGCGTTCATGTTTTACACGGCCATCCTGGGTGTGCTGATATTCGTCAACCAGGACGAGCGGGAGGTGTACTAAAAGCGATGCTCAGAGCCAGTTGCCATTGCGGAGCCGTCGAGATCGCCCTCCCCGAAGAGCCGCGCTGGCAGACCTCGTGCAACTGTTCGGTCTGCCGGCGGCTGGGGACCCGGTGGATTTATTACCACCCGAGACAGGTTTCCTTTGTCGAGGGGGCGGGAAAGACGATTGCATATGTTTGGGGCGACGGCACGCTGGAGTTCCACCACTGCCCCACCTGCGGACGCAGTGATTTAAAGAGAACGACCTCCCCGCCCTGGCGGGGCCTCTCGATCTAAACGTAAGTGCTCAGTGCAACCGGCTGCCGTCGGGGACTTTCTTGTCCACCGCCGCCAAGACAACGGCGCCCGATTCGTCGGCAAAGCCAAGCGTCAGCACTTCCGAAAGGAACTTGCCGATCTGACGCGGCGGAAAGTTGACCACGGCCATAACCTGCCGGCCAACCAGCCCTTCGGTTGTATAGTGCTCGGTGATCTGCGCCGAGGATTTCTTGATGCCCACCTCGGGGCCGAAATCGATTTTCAGCTTGATCGAGGGCTTGCGCGCCTCCGGATAGGGCTCGGCCTCGACGACGGTTCCCACGCGGATATCGACCTTCTGGAAGTCCGCAAAGGAGGTTTCAGGCGAAATATCCTGCGACATCGGCGGCCTCAGGCGGTTCCGAACGTCTCGAAAAGGACCGCATTCAGCGCGTCCTGCGCCGAGGTGCCCGACCAGATGACGTACTGGAAGGCCTGATAATAGCACTCGCAGGCCTCAAGCGCGCTGTGGAGCATTACCTCCACCTGCTGGCCCGTCGGCTCGAGGCCGCCAGCGAGCACCAGAGACTGGCGGAACATGACGACGCCCTCGCGGTCCCAAAAATCGAAGTGGCCGAACAGCATCTGCTCGTTCACGAGCGAAAGAAGGCGCATGACCTCCATCGCCCGCTTTTCGGGCACTTTGAGGTTGAATGCGCAGGCGACATGCAGCGCCTCGAACTCCTCCATCCAGGAGAAGGAGACGTTGTAGTCCGTCCATCCGCCGGCGACCGAGACCGCAATCTCGTCATCGCTGCTGCGCTCGAATGTCCAGTCATTCGAATGTGCGACATGCTCGATGACATCCACCGGATGCGCATCGCGTGATATGTCGAGTTCAAGAAGGCTCATAAAATCCGTTATCCCGTTTTCCAGAGCGCACCGCGCTCTTACCCCTGGTACACGTGGCACGACTACTTCAACCGCTTTTTGAAACTGAGCGGAGCGAGGAAGACGCGAAACCAGAACGGGCCCGCCCCAGCCCGAAGCACGACCCGCCTTCGAATCATGCAGTAAATTCAGTCTATTGATCAGCGAACGCGTGGCCACCCTTTTTTTCCAAAAGGGCACTCCTCATGTGGATAGTCGCCGCCCGGCAACTACAGCCGAAATGTCTAACCGACTCTCGGCGCAGGATTTTTCCAGATATCCACGGCCAAGCCGCGTTGAAATTATTTTTTCTCGCTCGCGGCCGTCTTGGTCTTGCTGGCGGCCCCGCTCTTGCCCGCAGTGCCGGCGAGCTTCTCTTCGAGGGATGCGATTCGCGCCTGGAGAGCGGCATTTTCCTCGCGCGCCTTCACCGCCATATCGCGCACGGCTTCGAAGTCTTCCCGCTGGACCAAGTCCATCGAATTGAGCATCCGCTCCGCCTGAGAGCGGAACAGCGTCTCGAATTCCCGCCTTACGCCCTGAGCGGCGCCCGCCGCATCGGTCATTACCTTGGCAAATTCGTCAAGAATCCGGTTAGTGCCGTTAGTCATCTCGCTGCCTCACATTGCAATCCCGGAGGTAGGTCCGGCTACTGGCGAATGCAAGCAATATCCCACTGTCTTGACCGTGCCGCAATGCTCGCGCATATCCTGCGGCCAATTTTCTGAGAGACGGAAGGCAAGAATGAGCGACTATCTTCTCCTGCCCCTGTCAGCCATTCCCTTCCCCCAAATCGATCCGGTCATTTTTCAGATCGGCCCGCTGGCAATCCACTGGTACGGGCTGGGCTATATCGTCGGTATCCTGTTCGCCTGGTGGTACGCCAAGCGGCTGGTCGGCAACGAACGGCTGTGGGCACACAACACGCCGCCCATGAAGCCGACGGATCTTGATGATTTCGTGGTCTGGGCCGCAGTCGGCGTCATTCTGGGCGGCCGGCTCGGTTACATACTTTTTTACGACCTCCCGCGCTATCTGGAGAACCCGCTGGACATTCTCGCCGTCTGGCAGGGCGGCATGTCGTTTCACGGCGGCATGCTGGGCACCGTTGTTGCCATGATCCTTTTCGCCCGCTCGCGCGGCATCAATGCCTGGAGCATGATCGACACGATCGCCGTCACCGCTCCGGTGGGAATCGGGCTTGTGCGAATCGCCAACTTCGTCAATTCCGAGCTGTGGGGCCGGACGTCGGACGTGCCATGGGCCATGATCTTTCCCAATGGCGGGCCGCTGCCGCGCCACCCGAGCCAGCTTTACGAAGCCGCGTTGGAAGGGCTCGTGCTTTTCATCGTCCTGATGTTCCTTGTTCATCGCCGCCTGAAACTGAAGACTCCCCGCTTCATCGGCGGTGCCTTTATCTGTGGTTACGGGCTGGCGCGCATCTTCGTCGAGTTCTTCCGCGAGCCGGACGCGCATATCGGCTATCTCTTCGGCGGCTGGCTGACGATGGGCATGGTGCTCTCCCTGCCCATGGTGCTGATTGGCATCTGGGCCATGGCGACCGCACAAAAACCGGCGGTCGCGCAACAGACCTCATGACTGCGCTCAAAGACAAGATTCTCAGGCTGGTCGAGGCCGCCGGTCCCATGAGCGTGGCCGACTATATGGCGATCTGCCTGTTCGATCCCGAGCACGGTTACTACACGACGCGCGAACCTTTCGGCCGCGGCGGCGATTTCACGACCGCGCCGGAGATCAGCCAGATGTTCGGCGAGCTTGTAGCGGCCTGGATCTACGCCGCCTGGCGAGCCTGCGGGGCGCCAAGGCGCGCCGTCATCGCCGAGATCGGCCCCGGCCGCGGCACTCTGATGAAGGACATGTTGCGCACGCTTGGCCGCTTCGACGCGGGCTTCCTTTCAGGGCAGCGCTTTGCTCTGATCGAGACGAGCAGCCGCCTGGTGGACGTGCAAAGAAAAACACTGGCGGGCACGGAAGCTTCGCTCGAGTGGTATTCGGATGTGAAGGACCTGCCGGAAGGGGCGCTCTTCATAATCGGCAACGAGCTTTTCGATGCTCTTCCCATCCGCCAATACGTGAAGACCGGGAGCGGATGGCGGGAACGGGTGGTGGGCGAAAGCGGCGGGGAACTGACCTTCTTGGCCGGCGCAGGCGCGCCGGACCCGGCGCTGTTGCCGGCCAATACGGACAATGCGCCGGTTGGCGCGATCGTCGAGCTCTCCCCCGCGCGTACGGCACTCATGGACATCATCGCCGAACGCTTGGCACGGACGGACGGTGCCGGCCTCTTCATCGATTACGGTTACGCAACGCCGGCACTCGGCGATACGCTCCAGGCGCTGCGCCGCCACACCTCCGACGACGTGCTGGCGCATCCCGGCGAGGCGGACCTGACGGCGCATGTGGATTTTTCCGCGCTCGGCAAGACAGCCCGCGGCCACGGCCTCGCCGCGCGGGTAATGCCGCAGGGCGATTTCCTGCTGGGTCTCGGCCTGCTGGAGCGGGCGGGCCGGCTGGGCGCCGGCAAAACTCCGAACGAGCAGGAACGCATCAGCGGCGAGGTGGAGCGGCTCGCCGGGCCGGAAGAAATGGGCACGCTTTTCAAGGCCCTGGCCGTCACGCCTTCCACAGTTACGGTGCCACCCTTCACCCTTGCGGATTGACTTGCAGTGGGCACTGCATCACGATCCGCCACCACTTGGGCAGAGCAGAAGGCAGCGCATGCTGGATAAGACCAGGCCGGATCCGCTCCGGTCCCCCCTTCTCGATCAGGCGCGCGCAAGCGGCATCCGGCACGGTTTTTTCACGCGGGCGGGCGGCGTTTCGAAGGGCATCTATGCTGGGCTGAATGTGGGACTCGGTTCCGACGATTCTGCTGATGCCGTGCGGGAGAATCGCCACCGTGTCACGATGTGGATGGGCGTTCCCGAAGACCACCTCGTCACCCTCCATCAGCATCACTCGGCCGACGTGCTGGTTGTGGAAGTGCCTTTTGGAGACAAGCGCCCCAAGGCTGACGCGTTGGTGACCCGGAAACCCGGCCTTGCGCTTGGTGTTCTGGCCGCCGATTGCGGTCCGATCCTCTTTGCCGATCCGCAGGCCCAGGTGGTCGGCGCGGCCCACGCGGGCTGGAAGGGTGCGCTGACCGGCGTGCTGGAAAACACGATTGCGGCGATGGAGCGCCTCGACGCCCGCCGTGAGCGGATCCTGGCCGTGCTAGGCCCTTCAATAAGCCAGCAAAACTATGAGGTCGGGCCGGAATTCGTTGAGCGTTTCGAAAAAGCCGACGCCGATAATTCACGTTATTTTCGGCCTTCCGGAAAACAAGGGCATGCGTTTTTTGATCTGAGATTGTATACGCTTGACCGGCTGCTTCGCGCCGGGGTGAGAGCTGAGGCGCTCGATCGCTGCACCTATGCGGATGATGCGAGCTTTTTTTCCTACCGCCGTTCCACACATCGCGGCGAAAAAGACTATGGACGCCAGATTTCGGCGATCTGCCTGGAGGAGAGGTAATGGCGCTTCACTTCGACCGTGCGGAATTCGACGCCCGACGCGACCGGCTGCTCATCGAGATGTCGGAACGTAAACTGGACGCACTGCTGCTCTTCGCGCAGGAGAGCATGTACTGGCTGACCGGATTCGATACGTTCGGCTTCTGCTTCTTCCAATGCCTGGTGGTGAAGGCAGACGGAAGCATGGTGCTGCTTACGCGCTCGGCCGATATGCGCCAGGCGCGCCATACCTCGGTCATAGAGAATATTGTCCTGTGGAGCGACAGGCACAATGCGAACCCGGCCGCGGACCTGCGCAATCTACTGAACGATCTCGATCTTCTGGGCATGCGCATCGGTGTCGAGTACGACACGCACGGTCTGACCGCTAAGAGCGGCCGTATGCTGGACGAGCAACTCCAGACATTCGGGAAAATAGAGGACACTTCCGATCTCGTGCCGCACCTGCGGCTTTTCAAGAGCCCGGCCGAGATCCAGAAAGTGAGAAGAGCGGCAAAGCTGGCGGACGAGGCGTTCGACGCCGCCCTGCCCCTGATCAAGCAGGGGGGCGACGAGGCCAAGATTCTGGCGGCAATGCAGAGCGCCGTTCTTGCAGGAGGCGGTGATTATCCCGCCAATGAATTCGTCATCGGCTCGGGCGCCGACGCCCTTCTGTGCCGCTACAAGGCAGGACGCCGAAAGCTGACGAAAAACGATCAACTCACGCTGGAATGGGCAGGCGTCTACCACCGCTATCACGTGGCCATGATGCAGACCGTGCTGACAGGCAAAGTGTCCAAGAGGCACCAGGAACTGTTCGACGCAGCCCGCGCGGCGCTTACCGCCTGTGAAAAGGCAATGGTGCCCGGCAACACCTTCGGTGATGTGTTCGATGCCCATGCGCGCGTGATGGAGACACATGGGCTCACCAAGCACCGCCTGAATGCGTGCGGCTACTCCCTGGGCGCCCGTTTCGCACCATCGTGGATGGACCCGCCGATGTTCTACACCGGTAATCCGGAGCCGATCGCACCGGACATGACGCTGTTCGCGCACATGATCATCATGGATTCGGAAACGGGCAATGCCATGTGCCTTGGCCGCACATATCTGACCACCGAATCGGATCCGGAACCGCTGTCTCGCCACGGCCTCGATTTGATCGTTAAATGAGCCGCAAGGCGGGACAAGCTGCGGACAACGACCGTGGGAGAATGAGAGAATGGGGCGCATAACCACAGCAATCGGCGTTGTCGTTCTGGCCATGACACTCGGCGGATGCGCAACCGGAACGGACGGGCGCAATGGTGCCTCCGGCACGGCAGGCGCGAACACGCCGGCGACCGCGAACTTGACCGCTGATGCGCGTATCCATTTCGCTCCGATTATCGGCGCGCCGGAAAATGCGGTCACTCCCCTCTCGAGCAGGTTGCAACAGACCGCGACGCGATACGGTCTGACCGTGGTCCCGCAGAAGGAAAGCGACTCCTACAATCTGACCGGATATTTTTCCGCCTTTACCGATGGTGGAAACACGTCGGTGATCTATGTGTGGGACGTGCAGGACACTTCCGGTAACCGCCTGCACCGTATCCAGGGCCGCGAGAACACACCGGCGGGCGCGGCCGAAGGCTGGTCCTCGGTTTCGGCCGAGACCATGGAAACCATCGCCGACCAAACGCTAGAGGAATTGACCACCTGGCTCTCTCAAAATCAGGCATGACGGTTAGAGGAAGCAGTGTGCCTCGCGGTTTCCGTCATATTTTCACAACTCCGTTCACCAATATGCGACTTTTTCGCCAGCCTCCCTTGCATTCATTTTCTACAGGGCTAAAAGCCCGAGCAGATGTCGAGGCGGTTGCCGGGGTCACTCCATGAAGCTCTTCGCGGGGAATTCGAACCGGGTGTTGGCAGAGTCCATCACCGGATACCTGAACATTCCACTTGGAAAGGCCACGGTCCGACGATTCGCCGATCAGGAGATTTTTGCCGAAATCCAGGAAAATGTCCGCGGTGAGGACGTTTTCATTCTGCAATCGACCTCCTATCCGGCCAACGATCACCTGATGGAACTGCTCATCATGATCGACGCCTTCCGCCGCTCCTCGGCGCGGCGCATCACGGCGGTTCTTCCGTATTTCGGCTATGCACGGCAAGACCGGCGCACCTCGGGCCGCACCCCGATCTCGGCCAAGCTGGTCGCCAACCTGATCACGCAGGCGGGCGCCGACCGTGTTCTGACGCTGGATCTGCACGCCGGCCAGATCCAGGGCTTTTTCGATATCCCGACGGATAACCTCTATGCCGCGCCCGTCATGGCGCGGGATGTGAAGGCCCATTATAAGCTTTCAAACGTAATGGTCGTCTCGCCGGATGTCGGCGGCGTGGTCCGCGCGCGCTCACTCGCGAAACGCATCGACGCGCCGCTCGCTATCGTTGACAAGCGCCGCGACCGCCCTGGAGAGTCGGAGGTGATGAACATCATCGGCGACGTGAAGGGCCGCAACTGCCTTCTGATCGACGACATCGTCGATTCGGGCGGGACGTTGTGCAACGCCGCAGATGCGCTGCTGGAAAACGGCGCGACCAGCGTGACCGCCTACATTACCCACGGGGTTCTCTCCGGCGGAGCGGTGGCGCGGATCACCAGCTCCAAGCTGAAAGAACTCGTCATCACCGATTCCATCCAGGCCACCTCGGCGGTCGAAGCCGCACCGAACGTGCGCGTCATCGGCATCGCGGACCTGATCGGCGAGGCGATTTCACGCACAGCGTCGGAGAAATCCGTCTCCAGCCTTTTCAACTAGCCCCAATCTTGGCGGGAGGCGGGCTCAGCGTCCCGCCCGTCTTGCACTCGCGAGCACCATCGGCTATAGACGCGCGTCCGCGCGGACACCCTTGGAGGCAGCGCGGATGAGGGTCGCACGCTACCGGCGGGCGGCTTTCACGTTTCCGGAGAAGGCACTGCCGCCTGGAAACGCTCCAAAACGCGAAAGGAAAGCCCATGAGCCAGCAGACCGATGTTCTGAAGGCCGAGGCGCGCGAACGGGTCGGTAAGGGGTCCGCCCGGGCAATTCGGCGCAACGGCAAGATTCCCGCCATCATTTATGGCGACAAGAAAGAGCCCCTGTCCATCACACTTCCCTACAAGGAGGTGTTCCATCGTATCCACAGCGGTGGCTTCATGACCACGCTGGCCACGATCGACGTGAACGGGGAGAAGATCCAGGTCCTGCCAAGGGATTATCAACTCGATCCCGTGCGTGACTTCCTCATGCATGTCGATTTCCTGCGCATCGGCAAGGGTTCGGTGGTGACGGTGAACGTGCCGGTTCACTTCATCAACGAAGAGGAATCGCCGGGCATCAAGCGTGGCGGCGTCCTGAACGTCGTGCGCCACGAGGTGGAGTTCGAGTGCCCGGCAACGGCGATCCCCGAGTACATCGAAGTGGAACTCGCCGGCCTCGAGATTGGCGACTCGGTGCACATCTCGGCGGTCAAGCTGCCCGAGGGCGTGAAGCCGACCATCACCGACCGTGACTTCACGATCGCCACCGTTGCCGCACCTGCCGGCCTGAAGGCCGAGGAGGAAGAAGGAGCGGAAGCGGCCGAGGCGGAAGAGGCCGGAGAAGAAGAGGCGAAAGGCGGCGACGAGGAGTAGTCCCGCCCGCCCGAAAGGCGAATATTCATGCTGCTCATTGCAGGGCTCGGCAATCCCGGCCGGCAATATGCAAGCCACCGGCACAACGTCGGTTTCATGGCGGCGGACGCGATCGCTCGCCGCCATTCCTTTTCACCCTGGACGAAGAAGTTCAGCGCCCTCGTCTCCGAGGGCCGGCTGGGCAGCGACAAGGCCCTGCTGATCAAGCCGCAGACCTTTATGAACAACTCCGGCCAGGCGGTCGGGGAGGCCATGCGCTTTTACAAGCTCACGCCCAACGATCTCATCGTGCTCTATGACGAGCTGGACCTGGCACCGGGCAAGCTGCGCATAAAGCGGGGCGGCGGCCATGGCGGGCACAACGGGATCAAGTCCATCAACGCCCATTGCGGAACCGACTATCGCCGCGTGCGCATCGGGATCGGCCATCCGGGAGATAAAGCCCGCGTGACCGCCCATGTACTCGGTGATTTCGCCAAAGCTGACCAGCAATGGCTGGAGCCGCTCTTGGACGTGATTGCAGACAACATGCCCATGCTCGCCGAGGCGGACGACGCTGGTTTCATGAACCGCGTGAGCCTTGCAACGAAAGGCAAGGCCGAAGGCGTACAGCCAAAGCCGGACAAGCCAGCCGCCAAGGGCCAGAGCCACATCCGCCAGGCACGCTCGAAACACGCTGCGCCACCCCAGGCGAGCGGGCCTATGGCCGCCATGCTGAAGAAGCTCTTCGGCAACAAAGACTAACGCCCGAAATGCGAGCTAGCATTCAAGATTGTTGCGCCCCCGGCGCCGGTAAAACCCGACTTTAAAGCGGTTAACCGTCACGCACATTTCCGGGAGCCATTTCCGCCGATCGGCGTTCTGCTCGCGAGAGGATGGCGTCATGAACAATCGCACTGGACCGAAAGATGTACGCTCTGTCATAGACCGCGTGGAACACGCGGGAGAGGACGGCAGGGTTGCGATCGCCGATGTCATGGATGAGATCGGCACGGGTGCCTTCGGGCCCCTTCTTCTGGTCCCTGCCCTCATTCTTGTATCGCCGTTAAGTGGCATACCGGGGATGCCGAGTATCGGCTCACTTCTGATCTCCCTGATCGCGATCCAGATCGTCTTGCGCCGGAAAAGTCTCTGGCTCCCGGCTTTCCTTCGCAACCGCACTGTCAGCAAGGAACGGCTCGACAACGCCATGGCGTATCTGCATAAGCCCGCACGCCTGATAGACCGGGTGACGCACCGCAGGCTCGTCTTTCTCGTCGGGTGGCCATTCCGCATCGTGCCGGCCCTGATCAGCAGTGTCATGGTGTTGTTCGCGCCTGCTTTCGAGATGGTGCCTTTCTCCGTAAGCGTCGCCGCGGCGGCGGTTTCGCTCTTCGGCCTGGCTATGGTCACCGAGGATGGTTTGCTGGTCCTGATCGGCCTGGCTTTCATCGGTGCGGCGATCTATCTTTGCTGGATGGCCCTGTCGTGACTGGGAGGTACCGCGTGTTGTGGCAAGGCACGCCCCGCGCCCCTTAATGCCTTTTCATAAGCGCGGCGCAACGCCGCAACGGCGCGCAAGAGCCCGGCCCTGCGGGTGGAACAGGACCGTTTAATCGTTACCCCCTTGGGTATTACGCCAGCCATGGCTGCAGGGCTTGACGATCACCACGCCTTCACGCATAGCCCCACCAACCAAGATTTTCAGGATCGCAGGACAAGCATAAATGGGTTTTAAATGCGGGATTGTCGGCCTGCCCAACGTCGGCAAGTCGACGCTTTTCAACGCGCTGACGAAAACGGCCGCCGCACAGGCTGCAAATTACCCCTTCTGCACGATAGAGCCGAATACGGGCGAAGTCGCCGTGCCGGACCCGCGGTTGGACAGGATTGCCGAAATCGCCAAGTCCAAGGAGATCATTCCCACGCGCATTTCCTTCGTGGACATCGCCGGGCTGGTACGCGGCGCATCGAAGGGCGAAGGGCTGGGCAACCAGTTTCTGGCCAATATACGGGAGGTGGATGCGATCGTGCATGTCCTGCGTTGCTTCGAGGACGGCGATATCACGCATGTCGAGGGGCGGATCGACCCCGTTGCCGACGCGGAGACAGTCGACACGGAGCTGATGCTCGCTGACCTGGAGAGCCTTGACCGGCGCGCCGTGCAGACGCGAAAGCGCGCCACGGGCAAGGACAAGGAGGCCGTTGCCATTCTGCCGGTAATGGAAAAGGCGCTGGCGCTTCTGCAGGAAGGCAAGCCGGTGCGCCTGATCCGCGACGAGCTCGATGCCGAACAGCAGCGCATCCTCCATTCTCTCAACCTGATCACATCGAAGCCCGTTCTTTATGTCTGTAACGTCGCCGAGAGCGACGCGGCCGAGGGCAATGCGCACAGCAAGGCCGTGGAAGAAATGGCCCGGGAACAAGGTGCGGTCACCGTCACAATCTCGGCGGCGATCGAGGCAGAGGTGGCGCAGCTCGCCGATGAGGAAGCGGAGGAGTATCTGGAGGCCATGGGGTTGACCGAACCGGGCCTGGATCGGCTGATCCGTGCCGGATACGAGCTGCTCAACCTCATCACCTTCTTTACAGCCGGGCCGAAGGAGACGCGAGCCTGGACCGTGAAAAAAGGTTCAAAAGCTCCACAGGCCGCAGGTGTCATCCATACGGATTTCGAACGCGGTTTTATACGCGCGCAGACAATCGCGTATGAGGATTTCGTGGAGCTGGGCGGTGAGACTGCCGCCCGCGATGCGGGTAAGGCACGCGACGAGGGCAAGGAATACGTCGTCGCGGACGGCGACGTGGTGCTGTTCAAGTTCAACGTCTGAACGTCGAACGTAGCGGTAGAGCTAAGACCGCCCGCCCCGGGGCGCGCGCCGCATCCGGTGCTTTTTTATGGCGCGGTTTCATGTAACGAAATCAGCAGGTGAAACTTGGGATAGTTTGCATCCATGACGGAAAAGCGCTGGGCCTATGAGGATCTGACCGAAGGCACGGTCATCGATCTCGGATTGCACACGGTTACGAAGGAGGAGATCGTCGAATTCGCTTCGGCCTTCGATCCCCAGCCCATGCATCTGGACGAAGAGGCAGGAGGCGCGAGCCTGCTCGGCGGACTGGCGGCGTCGGGCTGGCACACGGCCGCAGTCTTCATGCGTATGATGTGCGAGGCCTTCATTCTCGACTCCACCTCCCAAGGGTCGCCTGGCATCAACGAGTTGCGCTGGAAACGGCCTGTTCTGGCCGGCGATACGCTGTCGGGGCGCTCGACCGTACTGGCGCGCCGGCCATTGAAATCGAGACCTGGCATGGGGCTCGTGACCTTCCGCCATCGAGTAAGCAACCAGCGTGGAGAGGCGGTGATGGATATCGAAAACCCGATCCTCTTCCGCCTGCGCGAGAACGGAGCCCCGGCGTGACTCTGGACACTTTTTTCCGCATCGGCGAGACAGTTACGCTTGGCAGTCACGCCTTCACGGCGGACGAGATCAAGCGTTTTGCGCAAAAATACGATCCGCAGCCTTTTCACACCGACGAAACTGCTGCCGAGAACAGCGTGTTCGGCCGGCTTTGCGCCTCCGGCTGGCATACCTGCGCCATGTGGATGAGATACAATCAGGCAGAGATGGAGCGAGCCACACCTTCTGTGTGGGATGGCCCTGGCCCGCGACCGGAATTCGGCCCGTCACCCGGGTTCTCCAACCTGAAGTGGACAAAGCCCGTCTACGCTGGAGACACCATTACCTTTACCCGCAAGACCATCTCCCACCGCGCCCTCACATCGCGGCCGGGCTGGCGGCTGCTGTCACTGAACGCTGGCGCATTCAACCAGGATGAGCAGGTCGTGCTCACATTCGATAACGCGGTGCTGGTGAAAACCGAATAACGGCGTCAGTCGCCCTCGAAAGCGATCAGCGTCCGTACATCGACACCCAGCGCCTCCAGCTTCGCACGGCCGCCGAGATCCGGCAGGTCGATCACGAAGCAGGCGGAGACGATCTCGGCACCCATTTGCCGCAGAAGCTTCACCGCCCCCTCGGCCGTCCCGCCGGTTGCAATCAGATCGTCGACAAGGATGACCTCTTCTCCGGGCGTGACGGCGTCGCTGTGTATTTCCATCTCGTCCAGCCCGTACTCCAGGCTATAGGCGATGCGAACCGTCTTGTGCGGTAGCTTGCCTTTCTTGCGGATCGGAATGAAGCCCGCCGAAAGCTGATGCGCTATCGCACCGCCGAGGATGAACCCCCGCGCCTCTATCCCGGCGATCTTGTCGACCTTGTTGCCGGCGTGGGGATGGACGAGTTCGTCCACCGCGCGGCGGAACGCTCCCGCATCTCCCAGAAGAGTCGTGATGTCGCGAAACAGAATTCCCGGTTTCGGATAATCGGGAATGGTGCGGATGGCGGCGCGGAGCGTATCTTCGAGCGACGGTTTCATTTCCAATCGTCCTGTTTTCTTCCTTGTGCCGGGTATCCTGTGCAATGAAAAGGGCGCCTTACCAGCGCCCTTGAGTTCACAGCGTCCGTTTCAACACTTTTCAGTGCAGTTCCGACCAGACCTTGCGCTTGGTCAGGTACACCAACCCACCGAACAGGATGAGAAAGAGCATTACGGTAAAGCCCGTCGCCTTGCGCTGTTCCAGATGGGGCTCTGCCGCCCACATCATGAAAGCGGAAACGTCACGTGAGTATTGTTCCACCGTTTCCGGGCTGCCGTCCTCATAAGGAACCATCCCGTCGGACAGCGGTGGCGCCATGGCCAGCGATATGCCGTTGATGAAATACGGGTTGTAGTAGGTGCCCTCCGGCACCTCCACCCCTTCGGGCGGGTCCTCATAGCCGGTCAGCAGCGCATGAATGTAGTCGACACCGCTTTCTGCGTACTGCGTGAAGATATCAAAAACAAAAGTGGGAAAGCCACGCTCGACCGCACGGGCTTTTGCCAGCAGTGAGAAATCGGGCGGCACCGCGCCATTGTTCGAAGCGGCGGCCTGCTCTGGATTGTCGAACGGCGCAGGGAAGTAGTCGGACGGCGTGCCGGACCGCAAGAACATATCACCCGCCTCGTCCGGGCCGTCCTCGATGTCGTACTCCTCGGCGATCGCGCGCACCTGCTCTTCCGAGTAGCCGAGGTCCTCCAGCGTGCGGAAGGCCACCAGATTGAGCCCATGGCAGGACGAACACACCTGGCGATAAACCTTGAAGCCGCGCTGAAGCTGCCCCTTGTCATAGGTGCCGAACGGCCCGGAAAAGCTCCAACTCAGTTCCTCGGGCTCGTGCAGCGGATATTCCGCGGCGCTGGCGGACGTGGCCAGACTGAACCCGAGGCCGAGCGCTGCCAGACCATGGAGAAACATCTTCATTTCCGAAATCCCTTTGCGCATCGCTCAACCTTCACGGGCCTGGGCGCTGGCCGGAGCCTCACCCTTGTTCTTTTCCAGAACCGCCTCGGTAATCGAGTTGGGCAGTCGGCGCGGCGTCTCGATGAGGCCGAGAACCGGCATGATGATCAGGAAGAATGCGAAATAATAGAACGTCGAGGCCTGCGCCAACATGACGTAGACACCCTCCGCCGGCTTGGAGCCGAGCCAGCCGAGGAAGATGGCGTCGACCACGAAAAGCCAGAAGAACAGCTTATACCAGGGGCGGTAAACCGCCGAACGCACCTTCGAAGTATCGAGCCACGGCACCACGAACAGCACCGCGATCGAGCCGAACATGGCCAGCACGCCACCGAGTTTGGAGTCGATCGGTCCGATGTTGAATGTGATGGCACGCAGGATCGCGTAGAACGGCAGGAAATACCATTCGGGCACGATGTGCGCCGGAGTCTGCAGCGGATTGGCCTCGATCGAGTTATCCGCATGCCCGAGATATCCCGGAATGTAGAAGACAAAATAAAGGAACACGAAGAGGAACACCACCATCGCGAAGCTATCCTTGATGGTCGCGTAGGGCGTGAAATTCACCGTATCCGTCTTCTGTTTGACCTCGATTCCCGTCGGATTCGTCTGGCCCGTGACATGCAGCGCCCAGATGTGCAGCACGACCACGCCCGCGATCATGAAGGGCAGAAGGTAATGCAGCGAGAAGAAGCGGTTAAGCGTCGGGTTGTCGACCGCGAAACCACCGAGCAGAAGCTGCTGGACCCATTCGCCGACCAGCGGGATCGCCGTAAAGAAGCCGGTGATAACCGTCGCGCCCCAGAAGCTCATCTGTCCCCAGGGCAGAACGTAGCCCATGAAGGCGGTCGCCATCATCAACAGGTAAATGATGCAGCCGAGGATCCACAGAAGCTCGCGCGGCGCCTTGTAGGAGCCGTAATAGAGGCCACGGAAAATATGGATATACACGGCCACGAAGAAGAAGGACGCGCCGTTCGCATGGAGATAGCGTAGCAACCAGCCCGAATTGACGTCGCGCATGATCTTTTCGACCGACGCGAACGCCAGCTCGGTGTTCGGCGCATAGTGCATGGCCAGCACAATGCCGGTCAGGATCTGCACCGCCAGCATCAACGTCAGAATGCCGCCAAAGGTGTAGGCATAATTCAGGTTGCGCGGAACCGGATAGGCAACAAAGGAATCATAAACAAGACGCGGCAGAGGCAGGCGCGCATCCATCCAGCGCCCGATGCCGCTCTTGGGTGTGTAGGTCGAGTGTCCACCGCTCATGGAATAATACGCTCCCTTGCCCTACCCGATCTGGATGACCGTGTCGGAAATAAATTCATAGGCCGGAATGGCCATGTTCTCCGGCGCGGGTCCCGTGCGGATGCGCCCCGCTGTATCATAATGCGAGCCATGGCAGGGGCAGAACCAGCCGCCGAAATCGCCCGCCGTACCGAGCGGCACGCAGCCCAGATGCGTGCAAATGCCGATCATGACGAGCCAGTTCTCCCGGCCCTCACCGGCCGAACGGTCGACATCGCTCGCCGGTGAATCGGGCGGCAGATTATCGTTACGTGCGACCGGATCCTTCAGTTCATCCAACGGAACTTCCTGCGCAGCCTCGATCTCCGCCTCGGTCCGATTGCGGATGAACACGGGCTGGCCACGCCACTTCACCGTTATCGACATGCCCGGCTCGACCGCCGAGACATCCACCTGGATGGAGGCAAGCGCGCGCGTCGAAGCGTCGGGGCGGAACTGGTCGATAAACGGCCAAAGGGCGCCGGCTGCCCCCACGGCGCCGGCCATGCCGGTTGCCACATAGAGAAAGTCGCGACGACTGGGTTCCGGGGTTTTGGTCGAATCGATATCGCTCACGGGACTACGGTCCTTTTACCTGTGCCTGCCGAAAAGGGAGCAGTCTAACGAAACCGGCCCGCCGATTCCCCTGTAACGGGTCGACACTCCCCCAGCAATTGGCGATGGTTTCTATGCGCACCGGTCAAACTTGTCCAGACGCCCTCGACCCGACAGGGCACATTGTCGCGGGGAAAACTTCGCTAAATCCCTCACATGTGACGGGGCGCGAGCGTCTGACCTTTGCACTGCCTGCTCTTTGCGAGGCTAACACGGAGGTTTAGGGCGATATGCAAAAGATCCGCGCTGCCTGCCGCAAAGTCCACATCTGAACGAGCGTGAACCCGCATCGAACGCGCCGGCTTCCGCTTTCCGGAAGAGGTAGAGAGAGGCGGGAACCAGCAGAGCCGCGCTCAACAGGAAAGACAATGGGGGAAGCAGAATGACTATCGGGCCCCAAGACGAGCCAGCACGGCGCGCGGTATGGCAAGGCCACGAATGACATCGTCATGACGTCTGAGGCCGCAAAGCTCTCGTTGGATGAAATAAGCATGGACGGCTTCGGCGGCTTCTTGAAGCAGCTCTTTCCGGCGTTCTCGTTCGCTTGCCACATCATCACAAGCGGCAAGGCGCGCGAGGCTCACCTCCGCCCGGCGCCCCGCACGGCCGAGTGCACCCGCCATTTCCCCGGCGAGTTCGTAGTCGAGCTCGGCAACTCCGGTGTGCGGCGCTGCAGATGATCCCGATTTGGCTGGTGGGCGAAGCATGCAAGGCTCCCTGGCTGATTCAGCTCGACACGCGCGTTCCCGCTAAGATAGTGTGCATGTCGCCGCATTTCACATCAATGCCGGGCCCGCCCTTCTGAGAAACTCGGATGACCCCTGTTGAACTTTCCGCCTTCGCCCTCGTGGCCGTGTTGCTCGTCATTTCGCCGGGGCCAAATGGCGTTCTCATCGCGAAAACGGTACCGACGTCCGGAAAGGCTGCGGGCTTCGCCAACATAGCCGGCTTCTTCGCCTCGTTTTACATACATGGGGCACTCTCGATTCTCGGCATCTCGCTCATTCTCGTGCAGTCGGCGCAGCTTTTCTTCATCGTCAAGATGCTGGGCGCGAGCTATCTTTGCTATATCGGCCTGAAAGCGCTGTGGCAGGCTTGGAAAGGCGTTGCCGCGCCGGCTCAGACGACACCAGCCAAGAGGCGGCGGACGCTTGCGCGAGCCGTCGTTGAAGGCTTCCTCACCAATGCGCTGAATCCGAAGGTCTCGATGTTTTATCTCGCGGCCTTCCCGCAATTCATTCCCATGGAAGCGAATGCGATGAAGTGGGGGTTCGTGATGGTTACGATCCACGCTCTCGCGAACGTCGTATGGTTTTCCAGCCTCGTACTGCTTTTCGCGCTTCTGAAAAGACTTGGAAGCAATGGGAATGTGCAACGTTGGCTGAAAGCGGCCACCGGCACTGTTTTCCTGGGTTTCGGCCTGAAGCTGGCGACGCTCAGGCCGTAGGATACGGGCAATCGGCGCTGTTGGCAGCTTATCACGGCCACTTGGCCACCGGAGGCAGGCTGGAAAGGATGGAATCGACATTGCCGCCGGTCTTCAGCCCGAAGATCGTGCCGCGGTCGTAGAGCAGATTGAACTCGGCATAGCGTCCACGCCGGACAAGCTGCTCCTCGCGGTCCGCATCCGACCACTCAGTGTTGAAGTTTCGGCGCACGAGCGTCTCGTAAACCTTGATGAATGCCCGTCCGACATCCTGAGTGAAGTCGAAATCGGCCTGCCATCCGCCCTTTTCCTCGGGTGTCTTGAGCCAATCATAAAAGATGCCGCCGATGCCACGCGACTCGTTTCGATGCGGCAGGAAGAAATACGCGTCGCACCACTCCTTGAACTTGCCATAGTCCGCAACGGCTTCATGCGCCTCGCAGGCCCGCCGCATGGCGTCGTGGAAAGCGATCGTGTCGGGATCTTCCTGTGTGCGGCGGCGGTCGAGCACCGGGGTCAGGTCGGCACCACCGCCGAACCATTGCCGCGTCGTGACCACCATGCGCGTATTCATGTGCACGGCCGGAACATTCGGATTTCGCGGATGGGCGATGAGCGATATGCCGGACGCCCAGAAACCCGGATCGTCTTCGGCGCCCGGGATCTGTTTTCGGAACTCGGGCGAAAACTCACCGTGAACCGTCGAGGTATGCACACCCGCCTTCTCGAAAACGCGGCCATGCAGCATCGACATGATCCCGCCGCCACCGGCACCTTTGTCGCGCTGCCAGGGCGTGCGCTCGAAACGCCCCGCGGGCTCGGCGGAAAGCGGTCCGGCCAGTTCATCCTCGAGTTCCTCGAACGCGGTGCAAATCCAGTCGCGCAGTTCCTCGAACCACACCCGCGCCGTCTGCTTCTTGTCTTCGATGTCCTCGGGCAGCCCCGGTTCCAGTTCAGGACGTTCCATGCCAAATCCTTCCAGCATTCCCCACGTAGGGTGACGAACATTCGACTCGCAATTTCCCGTTTCATTGCCTAACTTTACAGGTGTCGGGTCAAGGAGTCATTGCGTGCGTACACCCGCCAAGCCGCCGTTCGAAAGCCTGAAGCGCAGCGTCGAAAAGACGCGTGCTCGCGGCGGTGAACGCCTGCCGCGCGACGGCTTCCTGCGCGAAACATACGCGCTGCCGCGCGAGGAGGCCCGCGCCAAAGCCCGGGAATGGCTGGAGCGCTGGCCCAAGCAAGCCTACTGGACAGAAGTGGAAAGCTGGTGCGAACGCCCCGACGATGTCATTGAGTTTACAATGCGCCGGCTGCCGAGCGCCGACTGAGGGTGCAAGACTTCCCTCCCGAAAAGGGAGGGAAAAGCCTGCTCATGCAGCATTCTTTGCGTGTGTGATCCGCGAACGGATTGCTTCGATCATGCTGTTGCGAATGATCGTCTCCCCGTGGGCGGAACGCATATGTTCGACGGCACGACGGGTCACTTCAGCCTCATCCTCGTGCCGGGTATGCCAGTTGCAACCAGGAACGAGCGATCCGCAATGAAATTCCTTCATTGTCGATCCTCCTTTCGTATCGTCAGGGCCTGACAACATACCACAAAATGTGGATCAATGCCGCGACCAGGCAAGGAAAACGGATTAAGTTTTGTATTTTTCCGCGGTTTCGGCGACTTCCTGCCGAATCCAGGACTTGAACGCCTTTACTTTTTTCGGCTCGTAACGGTTCTTTGACGTCACAAGCCAGTAGCCGAAGTCCGTTCGCGCCAAGCCCTGGAAAGGGCGAACCAGCAGGCCCGCCGCAAGCGCATCGTGAGCCAGTGTGGGCCAGGCCAGCATCACACCCTGTCCCGCAATGGCCGAATCGAGGGCCAGGGCGGCATCCGTGAAGCTGTTGCCATCGCGAAGTTGGGATTCGTCCAGACCGAACTGAGCAAGCCAGACATTCCAGCTGATGTTCGAGTTTGCATCGCGCACGATGGGAGCCGTCAGAATATCATTCGGGTTGTTCAGCCGCTCCCCCAATGCCGGCGCGCAGACCGGAAAGACCTCCTGTGCAAGGATGAATTCCGCCTTCACACCCGGCCAGTCCCCTACCCCGACACGGATCGCGAGATCGACATCGGATGTATCGAGGTTGACGAGCCCGATGGATGCATCGAGCCGCATCCGCAATTCCGGATGCAGCGTGGAAAAGCGTGAAAGACGCGGCACCAGCCATTTCGACGCAAACACCGGCGCGACCGAAATGGTCAAAACCGTGTCCGCCTGTCGCCGCGACAGAGCCACGGCCTGATCCAACTTGCCAAAGCCCTCGCTGAGCAAGCCGGCGACCTGCCGGCCGAAAGCAGTCGGGTGCATTCCGCGCCCGGAACGGTCGAACAGACTGAGGCCGAGTTGCTCCTCGCACCGGATAATGTGCTGACTGACCGCCCCGACCGTAACGCCCAGTTCATCCGCCGCCGCCGAGAGCAAGCCCAGCCGCAGCGCGGCCTCGGCCGCCCGCAGGCCGTTAAGGTGGACGCTGCTGAGATTCTTCATATAGTTTTTCTAGACTAAACAGCAGGCAATCTCCATTGAGAAATCGCTCATTGCGAAGGATCCTCTGGGATAACACCCCTGGAGACACTCCGATGATGAAGCTTTTGTTGAGATTCTCCGGCTATCTGCGCAACCACATGGCCAAGCGTCAGGCGATCGAGGAACGCGCGGACGATGTGGAACATTGGCGTCGCGACCCGCTGGCGCATCCCGCCATAAAGGCCATGGACGAGCGCGAAAGAGCAGACCTGCCCTTCAGCGCTCTTCGCGACTAGGCATGTTGCGGCACATCCGATTGAATGTGCTATTCCGCCGCCATGCGCTCGGGCAGGAACCCGCCTGACTGGCGCTTCCAGAGCTGGGCATAGAGCCCATCGCCGTCCACCAGTTCGTCATGAGTGCCCTCCTCGACGATGCGCCCGCGATCGAGCACGATCAGTCGGTCGAGAGCGGCGATGGTGGAGAGACGGTGGGCGACGGCGATCACCGTCTTATTTTCCATGAGACCTTCGAGGTTCTCCTGGATCGCCGCTTCGATTTCCGAGTCGAGCGATGAGGTCGCCTCGTCGAGAATGAGAATCGGCGCGTCCTTCAGCATCATGCGGGCGATCGCGATGCGCTGGCGCTGACCGCCGGAGAGTTTGACACCGCGCTCGCCCACATGCGCGTCATAACCCGTCCGGCCGCGCGGATCACTGACATCGACGATGAAGTCATGGGCCGAGGCGCGTTTGGCGGCGGCGATTATCTCCTCCTCCGTCGCGCCCGGACGGCCATAGGCGATGTTATCGCGGATGGAACGGTGCATCAGCATCGGTTCCTGGCTCACCACGCCGAACTGGCTGCGCAGCGAAGCCTGGGTAACGTCGCGGACGTCCTGCCCGTCGAGCAGAATCCGCCCGCCTTCAATGTCGAACAGGCGAAGCAACAGGTTGACGATGGTCGTTTTGCCCGCGCCCGACGGTCCGACAAGCGCCACGCGCTCGCCGGGGCGGATATGCAGATTGAGCCCTTCGAGGATGCCATCCTCCTTCCCGTAATTGAAGGTGACGTTGTCGAAGCGGATATCGCCCTCGGCCTTGTCGATGCTCCGCGCATTCGGGGCGTCTCGAATGGCCGGCTTTTGTGAAATCACGCCGGTGGCGTCCTGCACCGTCGCATATGCCCGGATGAGACCGTTGATGTTGAACATCATGTAGCCGGACATCTGGTTGAGCCGGAAGACGAGGCCCATGGCCGCCGCGATTTCTCCCGTCGTGGCCAGTCCGTTCATCCAGCGCGTCACCGCGAGCACGCCTATTGCCGTCATCATGAAGCCGTTGAGAATGGCCACGGCGGCGCGAACACGGGTGATGGCGCGCGTCAGCGTGCGCACCGCCGCCAGGAAACGCGCCATCCCCTCGCGCACATAGCTGTGCTCGCGCTGACCGCTGTCATAGAGCTTGACCGCCATGATGTTGGTAAACGCATCGACCATTCGGCCGTTGAGGATCGAGCGCTCATCGGCAGTGCGCCGGCCGGCCCTGCGGAGCGGCGGCAAAAGTACACGCGCAATGATGAGAAATGCCGCCAGCCAGATAGCAAGAACCAGCCCCATGAAGGGGTCCAGTACGGTCAGGATCGTACCTGCCAAAACGACGAAAGTGACGAAGCTCCACAGAGTCTGCAGCGAGGAAACGATGAAATCGCCTGTCGACTCGCCGCCCTGCATAATCTTCGTGGCGATCCGGCCGGCAAAATCGTTCTGATAAAATTCGTAGGGCTGCTCGATAACCCGGCGAAACGCCTGCCAGCGCACACGCTGGTAGAAGGATGGTGCGATGACCTGCTCTTCCAGGATAGTGTTGCCGATCATGATGGCTGCGCGGCCAACCAGCACCAGAGCTGCCAGGGCCACGAGCGCCAGCCAATTCTCAGCCAAAAGCGTTTCGGGCGAAGAGGTGTCGAGAAGGTCTATCAGCCAGCCGAGCCCCCAATAGAGCCCGGCGTCGACCGCGCCCATCAGCCCGCCGGCCGTCAAAAGAAGGATGAACGGCCATTTCGCCTGCGTGGCGAAGAACCAGATGAAATCGCGGGCTTCGGCCGGCAGGACCTCGCGCGGCGTATCGCCGAAGGGGTCTATCACCCCTTCGGCGCGGCGCCAGAGCCCCTCACCTGGGCCGGATCGTGTTTCCTCTTCCTGGCTCACTCAGCCGCCTCCACTTGACCTATATCGAGGAACCCGCCCGACTGGCGCTGCCAAAGCTGGGCGTAAATGCCGCCCTTCTTGATCAGTTCCTCGTGCGTGCCCTGCTCGACGATACGCCCCTCGTCCATGACGATCAGCCTGTCCATCGCGGCGATGGTCGAGAGCCGATGGGCAATCGCAATCACGGTTTTGCCCTCCATCAGGCGATACAGGTTCTCCTGAATGGCGGCCTCGACCTCCGAATCGAGCGCCGACGTCGCCTCGTCCAGGATCAGAATCGGCGCATTTTTCAGCATAACGCGCGCAATGGCGATACGCTGCCTTTGCCCGCCTGAAAGTTTCACGCCGCGCTCGCCCACATGGGCCTCGAGTCCTCTGCGCCCTTTAATGTCGGCAAGGTCATCGATGAAATCCAGAGCTTCGGCACGTTTTGCCGCTTCCAGCACCATTTCATCGTCGGCGTCCGGCCGGCCGTACAGAATGTTATCGCGTACGGAACGGTGCAGCAGCGATGTATCCTGCGTTACCATGGCGATCTGCTCACGCAGGCTGTCCTGCTTGACCTCGGAGATGTCCTCGCTGTCGATCAGGATGCGTCCGCCTTCCAGATCGTAAAAGCGCAGGAGCAGGTTGACGAGCGTCGATTTGCCAGCGCCGGAGCGGCCGATCAGACCGACCTTCTCCCCCGGCCGGATGTTCAGCGAAAGATCCTCGATCACGCCGCCTTCCTTCCCGTAGTGGAAACGGATCCGGTCGAAGGCGATCTCGCCTTTGCTGACGCGCAGTTCCTTCGCGTTCGGCTTATCATCCACCGCGCGGGGCACGGAGATAGTGGAGATGCCGTCCTGGATCGTACCAATGTTCTCGAAAAGCGTCGTCATCTCCCACATAATCCACTGGGACATGCCCCACAACCGGAGGACCAGACCGAGAACCACGGCAACCGCGCCGACGGAGACCAACTCGCCCATCCACAGCCAGATTGAGATCGCGCCCACGGCGAACAGGCACAGAGAGTTGAGCACGTAGAGCAGGCTGTAAAGCCCGGTCGTCAACCGCATCTGCCGGTAGACCGTGTTCAGAAAGCTGCCCATGCCCTCCCTGGCATAGGCCGCCTCGCGCTGACCGTGGGAGAACAGCTTGACCGTCTGGATGTTGGTGTAACTGTCGACCACGCGGCCGGTCATGATCGAGCGCGCATCGGCCTGCTGCTTGGCCACCCGCCCCATGCGTGGAACGAACTGGTGCAGAAGTACGATGTAGCCGATCAGCCACACGCCGAGCGGGGCCGCCAGCCGGATATCGGCGGAGGCGACGAGAAACACCATGGCGACGAAATAGACGATGACATAGTTCAGAACGTCGATCAGCTTGATGACGGTCTCGCGCACAGCCAGCGCCGTCTGCATCAGCTTGGTGGCGATGCGCCCGGCGAACTCGTCCTGGTAAAAGGCCATCGATTGCTTGAGCAGATAGCGGTGGACGAGCCAGCGAATCCGCATGGGATAATTGCCCATCAGGATCTGGTGGAGCACCAGCGAGCTCAGCGCCACGATTCCCGGCAGGAAGACGAGAATGACGAACGCCATGCCCGCCAGCTTCCATCCTTCCGACTGCAGGAAGGTCTCGCGATCCTGCTCCGTCAGCCAATCAACGATATTGCCGAGGAAGGAGAACATCCAGACCTCTGTGATGGCAATGGCGGCCGCCAGGATCGCGGCGACAAGGATCGCCGGCCAGGTATCCCGCGTGAAATGCCAGCAAAAGCCGAACAGCGTCTTCGGCGGCTGTTCCAGCTCGGCTTCGGGAAACGGCGGCAGTTTTCGTTCGAACCAGCTAAACATTACTGACCTCGGATAAAATCTCAGCGGTGGCCCTTGCGCGGCAGACTGGGCGCGCCGGGCTTGCAGTTCTTCACTGGGGGCTTCTCGGACGCGGCCGAAAACGGCTTTAAAGCGTCCGCGCCCGTGTGGGATTTCGGTTGCGCTTGGCCCGGATGCGGAGCATGGCCGATCGCCGCGGTGAAGGCTCCCGACAATTTCTTCTTGCCGGCGTCCTGTCCCGCATGTGCCGTGGGCAGAGCCGTTTCGGCAGAGGAAGCGGGCTTCTCGGGCGAAAAGCGCCCTTTGGAGATACGTGCAGACATGAAGCGAATCCTTGGGTGTTTCCGGAAAAAGGTCCGGCGGATTCGCTCGCGTGAATTTAAACGGGAAAGAGTGTCGGAACGAAAACCGCCGTCAGGCCGCGTGCCCAACTCCGATGCGTGGGCGCATGCAGGCCAAGGATGCCAAGATACGGATATCCATCTCCGACTCCTGCGGTTTCCATTGAAAGCGTAGGCCTTATATCCATAAATGTGCGCGCTGGCCAGAGCCAGGAACGACATTCTGACGTCTTCCTGACAGTCTGTGGCCATTTGACGACAGTTAGGATCGGTATGACGCATAAGGGCATTCGCATCGCGCTCTTCCAGCCGGATATCCCCGGCAACACCGGTACGATTTTGCGACTTGCCGCCTGTCTCGGGCTGACAGTGGACGTGATAGAGCCCGCCGGGTTCGACCTTTCCGACCGAGCGCTGAAACGCGCCGGCATGGATTATCTGGAACTCGCCTCCCTGGAACGGCACAGTTCCTGGAGCGAATTCGAAAAGTGGCGTCGCGCCGAAGGGCGACGCGTGGCCCTGTTTTCCACGAAAGCCGCTGTTCCCTACACGTCCTTTTCCTTCCGCGATGGTGATGTCCTGCTTTTCGGTCGCGAATCCGCCGGTGTGCCGGACGACGTTCACCAGAGCGCCGACCACCGCCTGCTTATTCCGATGCGGGAGAAAACGCGCAGCCTGAACCTCGCGCTGTCCGCTTCCATGGCCTCCGGCGAGGCAATGCGCCAAATACGGTGGCGCTACGGGCGTTGATTGCAGTGCCGTCATGCTCTTGCTCCTTCAAGATGCATGACGCCTACAGTCTCAAGCTAAGTTGAGGTCAAGGGCTAAAGAGAATTCTTGTTAGCCGTCCCTATCGGCTGAATATCGCCCGCTTTCCTCCAGCAGCGTTTCCTTGCTGAGTTTGAACCCAGACTCGATCCACCGCTCCTCGAGTTCTTTCAAGGCTGTGCCGAGTTCCTCTCCCGGCGCAAAACCACGAGCCAGAAGGTCGCGCCCGCGTAGCGGAAAGCTCGGCCGCTCCCAACGCCCGAGAATATCGAGCAACCGCTGGTATCCGGCCGCCTCTTCGAGTGCCTTGTCATCTTCCGGCGCCCGCGACCGCGCGCTTGCAAGTCCCAGGCGCAAACGCCATTCGACCCCTTTGGGATCAGCACGGTAAAGCAGTTTCTTGAAAACCATATCCGGGGTGGCCGGGTCCGGTAGCGGAGCCTCGGCCCAGGCGGAAAGTGCTGCCGCCTCTGCGTTGGACATCCGCAGCCGCCTCGCGAGAGCCGACACCCGTTCGGCATCCGGCGGAATGATGGCCGCCAGCCGCAAAAGGGGCTCAACGGTCCACCCGAGCGCCTGCTCCGCCTCAAGAAGTGGACGCAAGTTATCAATTCCCCAACGCTCGGATTCCGGCAGCACGGCGGACAACACCCCGGTCTGCCGCATCCAGAGCACCGCGCGCGTGGGATCGGAAGCTGCAAGGAGCTTACACAACTCTGTCCACACACGCTCGGCCGAAAGCATCGAAAGTCCATCTTTCAATCGCGCGCAGGCTTTCAGCCCCGCCGCATCCGGCCGCCCCGACCCGTACCATGCAAAGAAGCGGAAGAAACGCAGGATGCGCAGGTAGTCCTCGCGGATCCGCTCCTCGGGATCGCCGATGAAACGCAGCGTGCGCGATTCCAGATCGGCCAACCCACCGACAAGGTCCACCACCTGGCCATTGGCCTTAGCGTAAAGCGCATTGATCGTGAAATCGCGGCGCTCCGCATCGGCCTTCCAGTCACGGCCGAAATCCACACGGGCGTGGCGCCCGTCGGTCTCCACGTCGGCTCGGAGTGTCGTGACCTCGTAAGGCTTCCCCTTCACAACCACCGTTACCGTTCCATGGTCGTACCCGGTGGGGATAACCTTGAAACCGGCTGCTTCGGCACGCCGCATGGTCTCGTCCGGGTGGGTGGTGGTGGCGATGTCGACATCGGCCACTGCCTCCCCCAGAACGGCATTGCGCACGGCGCCGCCGGCCACGCGCGCCTCTTCTTCACCTTCGTTGAGCGCGGCAAGAAGCGTTTGCAGGCCGGATCGATTGAGCCATTGTGCGTCGGCAATGCTGGTGCCTGTCATCGGGCATAGAGCCTTTCATAGAGCATGTGCAAAATCCCGGCGGTGACTCCCCATATGAAGCGATCACCGTAAGGCATTGTATAGTAAAACCGTTCCCGCTCCTGCCATATGCGGCTTTCGCGCCGATGATTGGCAGGGTCCATGAGGAACGCAAGCGGAACCTCGAACGCGGCTTCGACCTCATCGGGATTGAGCGTCAGCGGCAAATTGGGGCTGACCACGGAGAGAACGGGCCGGACCCGATAGCCGCTCCCGGTGACGTAGTCCGGCATACGTCCCACAATGTCGACTCGGGAAGGCGGTAGACCGATCTCCTCCTCCGCTTCCCGTACGGCTGCGCTTTCCGGCGAGACGTCAGTGGGATCGATGCGTCCGCCCGGCAAGGCGATCTGCCCCGAATGGCGGCGCAACTGATTGGAGCGCTGCGTCAGGATGATCGTTGCGCCATCGCTGTGATCGACCACCGGCACGAGGACGGCGGCGTCATGCAGCCCGTCGCGCACAATCAGATGTTTCAGGTCGGGATTGAGCCGGTGATCGCCGTACTCGCCGGACATGAAGTTAGGGTCCTGCGCGGCGGCACGGCGGCGAAAATCGTCCGCGGAAAAAGATGGCACGGTCGACCGCTGCACACTCATTCGGCCGACGCCTGAAGCTTTTCGACCGGCATGATCGGGAAAACAGCCCCATTGGAACGCACGACAACCATGTGCTGGCCGTCTATGTCCATTTCCTCGCCCAGTTCGGCGAGCTCATACATCACCGAGCGCGAAACAAGTGCTTCCAGACGCCCGCGCACAAGCACGTAAGGTTTAAGACCGCCGGTCTCCGGCTCGTCGGCAAAGCGGAGGGGGTGTTCCGGCCCGGCTTCGACAACATCACCAACATTTGTGCGAAACGTTAGAATCTGTGATCCGCCCTCTCCCGTAACGGCCATTTCGACAGCGATGAAGGGAGCGTCCTCAACCCTGATGCCGACCTTTTCGACCGGAGTGACCAGGTAGGTTTTGCCGTCCTCGTCTTTCCGCAAGACAGACGAAAAGAGCTGCACGAGCGGCATGCGGCCGATCGGCGTGCCGAGATAGAACCACGTTCCGTCCGCCTTGATTACCATATCGAGATCGCCGCAGAACTCCGGGTTCCAGCGTTCGACCGGCGCTGCTCCCTTGCCTGCGCGCGCGGCGCGTGAGATGAGCGCCGACAGGGCAGCCGGGTCCGCCGCCTGCCTCAGATCGCTCGCATCAGTTCGATTTTTCCCAGTTTGACCGGTCATCGTCACGAAATAGTCACTGTCCTCCGGCTTGTCAGCCTTGCGTGAGCATCTAACTTGCCATCACAGTGGATGGTGCGATTCCTGTACCCTATATCGCAACAAGGGCCCCACCGGCAAAGCGCGAGGACAAGCCGCATGAGCATCATTGCAAGAGGCCGGGAAGCCGGCACAAAGCAAGCCGACGAAGGGCAGATGGTGGCCGAAGCCGAGGCAGCCCTGGAAGACATCGCTCGCGTCAAGGAAGGTGTCGGCAGGGTGATCTTCGGCCAGGAGGCAGTCGTCGAGCGGTCCATGGTGGCTATACTGGCCGGAGGACACGCCCTTCTCGTCGGCGTGCCGGGGCTGGCCAAGACGAAGCTGGTAGAAACGCTTGGAGTCGTTCTGGGCCTCGATGCCAAGCGCATCCAGTTCACGCCCGACCTGATGCCCTCCGACATTCTGGGTTCAGAAGTCATGGAGCAGGAGGAAAGCGGACGCCGCGCTTTTCGTTTCATTCCCGGTCCGATCTTTGCGCAGCTCTTGATGGCAGACGAGATCAACCGCGCCAGCCCGCGCACGCAATCGGCGCTTCTGCAGTCCATGCAGGAGTATCATGTCACGGTCGCCGGACAGCGATACGACCTGCCCGCCCCTTTCCATGTGCTCGCGACGCAGAATCCGCTTGAACAGGAAGGCACCTATCCTCTGCCCGAAGCGCAGCTCGACCGCTTCCTGATGCAGATCGACATCCTGTATCCTGAACTCGACGCAGAGCGGCGTATCCTCCTGGAAACCACGGGAACGGAAGAAGCGCGCGCGGCAAATGTGCTTACGCCGGCGCGCCTGCAGGAAGTTCAGGAGCTGATTCGCCGAATGCCGGTTCCCGAAAGTGTGGTGGAAGCCATTCTGGCGCTGGTGCGATCGGCGCGTCCCGGCCTCGGCTTCCCGGAGACGGACCGCCATGTGGCATGGGGCCCCGGCCCGCGCGCAAGCCAGGCGCTAACACTGTGCGCCCGCGCCCGCGCGCTCTACGATGGCCGGCTCGCGCCTTCGGTCGACGATGTTCGTGCCTTGGCCGAGCCCGTGCTGCAGCACCGTATGGCGCTGACCTTCGCTGCCCGCGCAGAGGGCATGAGCGTGCGCGACGTGGTCGCTCGGCTCGTGAAGGCGCTGGATTGATGCAATGGCAACGAGAGGCTGATGGCGCGGATCGGTGAAGTCACCCCCCATGTAACGGTACAGGATGCGCTGGTACGTGCCCGTACGCGCGCTGCACTTGTGCCGGACCTTATGGTGGAGGCTCGCCGCGTCGTCAACACTGTGATTGCCGGATGGCACGGCCGGCGCCGGCGCGGCATCGGCGAGAATTTCTGGCAGTTTCGACCCTATGTCGAGGGTGATGCCATTTCCCGCATCGACTGGCGGCGCTCGGCGCGCGAGGAAGGCCACCTCTACGTGCGGGACCAGGAATGGGAAGCAGCTCATACGGTCTGGCTGTGGGCGGACCGCTCGCCCTCGATGCTGTACCGCTCCAACCGGGCGGAAGTCTCGAAGGAGTCGCGAGCGATCGTCCATGTACTCGCACTGGCCGAGCTGCTCTCGCGCAGCGGCGAGCGCATCGCCTGGCCGGGCTTGACTGATCCCTTTGCCGCGCGGAACGGCGCCGAGCGGCTGGCCCAATATGTTGCCCACGCGGAGCCGAGTGCTGAACGGCCGGACATGAAGCAGATCCGCCGTTTCTGCGATGTGGTGATATCCAGCGATTTCCTCGACCCGCCGGACGAGATCAAGCTCTGGCTCGATCCGCTCACGCGCGGCGGCATTCGCGTCCATCTGATCGAAGTTGCCGACCCGACCGAAGAAACCTTCCCTTACACGGGACGAATCGAATTCCACGACCCCGAGACCGGCGAGCGGCTGACTGCGGGGCGTGCCGAGACAGTGGCAGAGGAGTACAGGAACCTTTACGCGGCCCGACGCGAGGAACTTCGCCGCTGGTGCAAGTCGCTCGGATGGAGCTATACAGTCAACCATACGGACCGGCTCGCCTCCGAGGCACTCATTCAGGTGCACACGGCCATGACCAGCGACATGGAAATAGGCCGATGAATTTCCTCCCTCTCTCCTTCGGCGCACCGATGGTTCTTTGGGGCTTGATTGCCCTGCCTGTGATCTGGTGGCTGCTGCGCCTGACACCGCCGAGCCCGCAGAGAGAGACGTTTCCGCCGCTGGCCATCCTGGCCCGCATCGTCAGGCGGGAAGAAACGCCGCAAAACAGCCCCTGGTGGCTTACTCTGCTGCGTCTTGCGCTGGCTGCGCTCGTCATTCTGGCGCTGGCCGACCCTGTGTTCAATCCGCGCGAGCGGACGGCGGTAAGCGGCCAGGCGCTGGCCATCGTGCTCGACAATGACTGGTCCAGCGCACCCGACTGGGACCGGCGCGTGGCCACGGCCGAACGGCTGATCGCTGACGCCAGGGGCAGCGGTCTGCCCATTGTGCTGGCCCTGACAGCGGATCGACCGAACCAGGACATCGGACCCTTTGACGCCGACACGGCGATCCAGAGGCTGAACGCGGCAGAGCCGCGCCCGGTGCCGCCAGACCGGCCGGTGATTTATGAACGCGTGGCCGATGCGCTGGAGACCATGCCCGGCGCTACGCTCGCATTGCTGACGAACGGCCTTGCGGCTCCGGGCGACGACGCCGCCTTTGAACAGATTGTTGCGGCGGACCCCAGCGAAATCCGCTGGGGAGCGCCGGACCGGACCTCCCTCCTGGCGTTCACCGACAGCACCAATGAGCCTGAGCGCTTTACCGTGACCGCCATACGGCCCGAAAGCGACACCGCCCCAAGGCAGGCGACCGCCTATGCCTCCGATGAGCGCGGGCGCCGCATCGCCGAGGCGCTGATCACTTTCGGTGCGGGCGAAACGGCAGCCACTGGCGAGATGCGCGTTCCCTTCGAGTTGCGCAACGACTTCGCCTCCATCGGGATCTCGGGCGAACACCATGCTGGCGCCCTGCACCTGCTGGACGAAAATTCACGCCGCCGGCGCATCGGTCTGCTGGCACAAAGCGCGGAAGACGAGGCGCAGCCGCTGCTTTCGCCGCTCTATTACATCCGCCGGGCGCTCAGCCCTTATGCCGACCTCATCGAAGCCGAAAGCGCGGACCGAAGCGAAGCAATCCCGGAGCTGCTGGATCAGCAGCCGGCCGCTATCATCATGGCCGATGTCGGCACGCTGCCCGACGCGGCCCGCGAGCAGCTTGTTGAATGGATACACAATGGCGGCACGCTGATACGCTTTGCCGGGCCGCGGCTCGCCGCTGCCGAACACGATGAAGAACTCCTTCCGGTCCGCCTGCGGGTGGGCGAACGTTCGCTTGGGGGCACGCTATCCTGGTCGGAGCCGCAGCCCGTTGCGGAGTTTCCGGTCGGCAGCCCGTTCTCGGACTTGACGCCGCCGCGCGACGTGACGGTGAACCGCCAAGTTCTTGCCGAACCTTCAGCAGACATTGTGGAGAGGGCCTGGGCCAGTCTCGCCGACGGCACGCCGCTGGTCACCGGCGCGACGCGCGAGGCAGGCCGGGTTATCCTGTTCCACATCACGCCGGAGGCAACCTGGTCGAACCTGCCGATCTCCGGCACTTTCGTGGAAATGCTGCGGCGGATCGTACAGCTTTCCCAAAACCAAGGCAGCGTCGCCGGTGAACAAGAGGAAACGGCCACCAGGCTCGCCCCTTATCGCATGATTTCAGCGACCGGCACGATGGTCCCGCCCGGTCCGGAGGCCGAGCCCCTTACGCCGGGCCCCGACGCCACGGTCGACCTGGCGCACCCGCCCGGGCTCTACGGATCCGAAGACGGCGTCGTGGCGCACAACCTGCTGGCATCGGATGCGACTCTGGAAACGCTCGCCCGCCCCGAAGCCCCCGTCACCATCACTGAGGCACACTACGCGTTCGACAGTGCACAGCCGTTGAGAGGCGCACTTCTGGCCGCCGCGCTTGGATTGCTGGCGCTCGACACACTCGCCGTTCTGTGGCTGGGCGGCCTTCTGCGCCGGTCATCACGCCGCCGCCCCGCATCTGCCGCATCGGCGATATTGATTGCTTTTCTGGCCTTTGGCCTGCTTTCGCCTGACCGCGCACTGGCGCAGCAGACGCAGACGTCCGAAGCTGAAGCCATCGATGCCATTTCGGCCACGCGGATCGCCTATGTGATAACCGGCAATTCCTCGGTCGACGCGATTAGCCGCGCAGGAATAATGGGGCTATCGCGCTTCCTCACTGACAAAACCGCTTTGGAGCCGGGTGAGCCGGCGGGCGTCGATATTGATACCGATGAATTGTCCTTCTATCCTCTTATCTACTGGCCGATAGACGCCAATGCGCCCATGCCTTCAGAGGAAGCGATTGCGCGCATCGACGCTTACATGCAGGAAGGCGGAACCGTTCTCTTCGATACGCGCGATCAATATTCCGCCGGGTTCGATTCTTCCGACTCGGTAAGCCCCGAAACACAGCGGCTGCGGGACATCCTGGCAAATCTCGACGTTCCCCCGCTGGAGCCGGTGCCGGAGGATCACGTTTTGACCAAAGCGTTTTACATAACCTCCGAGTTTCCGGGCCGATATAACGGCAGCCCGCTCTGGGTAGCTGCCGACATGAACGCTGCAAGCCCGTCCGACCGGCCGGTGCGTTCCGGCGACGGGGTTTCTCCCATCATGATCACCGGCAACGACATGGCCGGCGCCTGGGCCATAGACAGCGACGGCCAGCCACTGCTGCCCACTGTGCCGTCCAACTCGATGCAGCGGGTTTACTCCCTGCGCGCGGGCGTGAACATCATGATGTACATGCTGACCGGCAACTACAAATCCGACCAGGTCCATGTGCCGGCGCTGCTTGAGAGGCTGGGACAGTGATGGACTGGACGCTCAGCTTCGACCCGCTGTTCTCCTGGCAGGTCCTGGGAATCCTGCTGATTCCGCTTGCCGCCCTGATGGCGCTCAGCCTCTTCCTTGGCAGACGCGGCGCGCTTCTTCGCCTCGCAGCACTTGCCGCGCTTGCGCTCGCGCTCCTCAATCCAGTGCTTCTGGAAGAAGAGCGTGATCCCTTGCGGAGCGTGGTCGCCGTCGTTGTGGATGAGAGCCAGAGCCAGGATATCGGCACACGCGCGGAGTCGGCCCGGCAAGCCGCCGAGACGCTGACGCGACGCCTCGAAAACTTCGACGAGTTCGAGGTTCGCGTGGTGGAAGCCGGCCGGGGCGATTCGGTGGATGAAAACACCGAAACGCGGCTCTTCGGGGCGCTGGAAAGCGCGTTGCGGGACGTCCCGCCCTCGCGCGTGGCCGGCTCGATCATGATAACCGACGGTCAGGTCCACGACGTTCCGGAAAATGCATCCGGATTGTCCGGCCCGCTCCACGCCCTGATTACCGGCGAGGAAGACGAGCATGACCGTCGCATCCGCTTCGAGCGCGCACCGCGCTTCGGCATCGTCGACAGCCCGCTCGAAATGACTTATCGCGTGCTCTCCACCGAAGACGAAAGCGGACCGATGGAGGTCGAGGTCTTCATCAACGGTGAGCTGGCTTTGGTCGAGCAGGCCGAGATCGGCCGCGAAATGCCGCTTGAGATCACCATTCCCAATGCAGGCCGGAACATCGTAGAACTGCGCATCGCCGCTGAAGAGGGCGAACTCACGGATGTGAATAACCGTACGGTCGCCCTCGTCGACGGAATTCAGGAGAGTCTGCGTGTGCTGCTCGTCTCCGGAGAGCCTCATTCGGGCGAACGGACCTGGCGCAACCTGCTGAAGGCCGACGCCTCGGTTGACCTGGTGCATTTCACCATTCTGCGTCCGCCGGAAAAGCAGGACGGGACCCCGATCAATGAACTCTCGCTGATCGCGTTTCCGACACGGGAGCTGTTCGTCGAAAAGATCGAGGATTTCGACCTGATCATTTTCGACCGCTATCAGCATCGCGATGTGCTGCCCATGCTCTATTACGACTACATCGCCGAGTACGTGCAGCATGGCGGCGCGCTCCTCGTTGCCGCCGGTCCGGAATTCGCAAGCAATCAATCGATCGCGCGCACGCCGCTGATTTCCACCTTGCCGGCGCTTCCCAATGGAGAAGTGCAGGAAACAGGTTTTCACCCGCGCCTGACCGAGACCGGCGAACGCCATCCCGTCACGCGTGGTCTGGACGGCTCTGCCGCTGACCCGCCGGACTGGAGCCGCTGGTTTCGCATCGTTGGCGTCGACCGGCCTGAGGGCCGCGTGGTGATGCAAGGCCCGCAGGAAAGTCCATTGCTTGTGCTTTCGCAGGAGGGGGAAGGCCGCGTCGGCATGTTCCTTTCCGACCAGGGATGGCTTTGGGCACGCGGCTTCGAAGGCGGCGGCCCCTACGTTTCCCTCTACCGGCGCATAGCACACTGGCTGATGAAGGAGCCTGAACTGGAAGAGGAACGTTTGACCGCTAACGGTCGCGGCATGTCACTTGAGGTGATCCGTCAGACGATGGAAGATGAAGCGGGCGAGGCGATCGTAACGACGCCGTCGGGCGAGACGCGCGAACTGCCGCTCGTAGCGGACGATCCGGGGCTTTTCAGCGGAACCATGGAGACCGACGAGATCGGACTTTACGAGGTCGCCAATGGTGACCTGACAGCCCTGGCCCATGTCGGACCGGTCAACGCGCCCGAATTTTCCGATCCGCTCTCGACAGAGGAGATACTCCGACCGCTGGCGCAAGAGAGCGCCGGCAGCGTACGCCGGCTCGGGGATAATGCCGGGAACATTCCCAACATCGTTCCCGTGCGAAGCAATGCCACTTCGGCTGCCGGACGCGACTGGATCGGTCTGCAATCGACTGACGACAGCATTTTACGGTCCGTGGAGCGCGTGCCCCTCTTCGCCGGCTTCTTGGGCCTCGGACTGCTCCTCTTTGCCCTCGGCGCCATGTGGTACCGCGAAGGGCGCTAGGGACCAGGATTCTGGCCCTCTTCCGGGCGGCAGCGCACAAATCCACCAATTTGGCGCCAAAAACAGCACATCTTTTCGCGTCTAAGGCGAGACCGCCGTTTCGCGGGATGATTTCCCGTCGGAATGGACCAGTTTCCCGATTGTGTCGAAACCGTTCGATAGAACCGCGCTACGCGAAGTGATTTCCCATCTTACTGTTCGCGCAGGTGAAAGCAGTAGAAGCGAAAGATAGCTTTACAGTTACGTTTGCCATTGTGTCCCTTCGGCGCCCCTCCGTCATCGATTTACAACTTTAATCCTACGCATCGGCTCTGTTCACCGTGGAAGCGCGTTCTTCCAACGGATTCTTCGCATTCGGCACCCCCGCATGCACGACTCTGCCGGTAAGCCGTGCCAAAGCCCCCTCCTGCAGTTCCACGGCGAGAAGCCGGTTGGCATCGACCGGGCGCGGCATGGTGATCTGACCATTCGGGATACGTTTGAAGCCGAGCGGCCCGTAATAGGGCTCATCTCCGACGAGGACGACCACACCGGCATCGGCCTCGCGCGCCGCGTCCAGTGCGATCCGCACGAGCTTTCGCCCGATCCCCTTGTTCTTGTAGACAGGGCGCACGGCGAGGGGCCCAAGCAGAAGCGCCCTGCCCTCGCCGGCCATGATCCATGTCTGGCGCACGGAGGCGACGACCTCATCCTCATGCAACGCGACGAAAGAAAGTTTCGAGTCGTGCGGCCCGGCTTCGCGGATCTTGTAAGCCGCGCGGGCAAAACGGCCCGGGCCGAAGGCCTCGGCATTGATCTGTTCGATCTGAGCGTCGTGCGCCGGTTCTTCCGGCAGGAAGCGGATATTGAGGGACATGGGCGTGTTCCGGTGGCATGAAAGGATAAGAGCGGCAATGGCCGCACACTCCGCGCCTGTTCAGCGCGTCAGTCCTTTCGTCGTCGCTCCACCCGGAACAGGTTCATCGGTCTTCTCCAAAAGCGAAGCTCCGCTACCATTAAAATCATGCGTCGTCCACTGGTAATTGACGGTGCGTTCATGTGCTTGTGTTTGGGCCGGAAGGGCACATACCCTACATGGAGCGGGACGCAGAAGGAGAAAGCTTATGGGTCTCTTAGTTGACGGCGTATGGCACGACCAGTGGTACGACACATCCAAGACGGGCGGTCGTTTCGAACGCTCCAAATCGCAGTTCCGCGATTTCGTGACGAAGGACGGAAGCCCGGCGGAAGGCCGTGAACGCAGCTTCAAGGCCGAGCCCGGCCGCTATCACCTTTATGTGTCCTACGCCTGCCCCTGGGCGCATCGCACGCTGATCTTCCGCAAGCTGAAAAAGCTGGAGGACGTGATTTCCTTCTCGGTCGTCCACCATTTCATGGGTGAGAACGGATGGAGCTTCGAAAAGGAAGAAGGTGCAACCGGCGACGACCTTTACGGCCTCGATTTCCTGCATCAGATCTATACGAAGGCCGACCCCAGCTATTCCGGCCGCGTGACGGTGCCGGTGCTTTGGGACAAGAAGAACGAGACGATCGTCTCCAATGAATCAGCGGAAATCATCCGCATGCTGAACACCGCCTTCGACGAATGGGGCGACGGCTCGCTGGACTTCCATCCGCAGGAGCTGCGCGGCGAAATCGATGCCATCAACGACCTCGTCTACGAGAACATCAACAACGGCGTCTACAAGGCGGGCTTCGCCACCAGTCAGGAAGCCTATGAGGAAGCATTCCACCAGCTTTTCAAGGCGCTGGACGAGGTGGAAGAGCGCCTGTCGCGGCAGCGCTATCTTGCCGGGGACCGGCTGACCGAGGCGGATTGGCGGCTTTTCACCACGCTGGTTCGGTTCGATCCCGTTTATGTCGGTCATTTCAAGTGTAACCTGCGCCGCATCGCCGATTACCCGAACCTGTCCAATTATGCGCGCGAGCTCTATCAGGTGCCGGGCGTTGCTGAGACTGTGAACATGAGCCACATCAAGCGGCACTATTACGAAAGCCACGAAACGGTGAACCCGACCCGCATCGTGCCCGCGGGCCCGGAACTGAATTTTTCCGCACCCCACAACCGGGAAAGGCTGGCAAAGGCGGCATAGCGGGCGCGCGGCATCGTCGCCACCGCCCGGCTTTCGCCGTCTGGCCATTGTAGAGAAAGCGGGAAGCGGGGCGCGTGCTCCGGACTTCTCACTTCTATGTCAGGCACGTTCGCACGCGCCCCGCCGGTGGACATCGCCGCCGTCGGCCGGCCGCTCGCAAAGGCCCGTACCTGGGACCCTGCTTGCGGCTTCACCCCCGTTGACATGTCCCGCCGGGCGACCTCCTGTCTCAGCCTCCGAGAGAGGCTAGGGATCGTAACCGCCCGACCGGCCGGGGGCACCGGCCCGTCGCGGAACCTTCGAATTGCGGGTCTCGGTCCCGCCGCCCAAAGGCTCGCCACCGCCGCCCTCCCGAACACCCGGTGCGCATCCGGTTCCCGCGAGAGCGATGGGTTGGATGATAAGCGCGGCTGAGAGAGCGGGGATAAAATTCCTAGAAAAAAATTCAGGCTGCTGACAGGAGCTGACAGCGCTTGCAGATGTTCCAATTGAACATTCGATGCTCTAGACAAACATCATGTTTCGGCTTGCACACTTTTCGGACATCCATCTGGGCCCGCTCCCCGATGTGACCTATCGCGAGCTTCTCTCCAAGCGCATCACCGGTTTCATCAACTGGCACCGTCATCGACGGCTGAGCCTCGATCACGGACTGATCGACAAGATCAGCGATGACATTCTGGCGGCGAAGCCGGACCACATCGCGCTGACCGGCGATCTGGTGAACCTCGCGCTCGAGAAGGAGATCGAGACGGCCCGGTTGTGGCTGGAGAGCCTGGGCGAACCGCACGATATTTCAGTCGTACCCGGTAATCACGATGCCTATGTGCCACGCGCGCTGTACAAGGTCTGCCAAGCTTGGGACGCGTATATGACCGGCGACAAGGCGGGGGCAGCGGGCCGCGATCGTTTTCCCTATCTGCGGGTTCGCGGGCCCGTTGCAATCATTGGCGTGTCTTCGGCGCGGGCAACCGCCCCTTTTCTGGCGAGCGGCTATTTTACCGAGAAACAGCAGCGCAGAACGGCCAGGATACTGGACGAGACAGGCGAGCGCGGTCTTTTCCGCATCGTGCTCATACACCATCCGCCGGTGCGCGGCGCCACCGGGCCGCACAAGCGGCTTTTAGGCATTTCCCGCTTTCAAAAATTGGTGCGAGAACACGGGGCGGAACTTGTCCTGCACGGGCACACGCACCTGCCGACCGTGCACCGCATCACCGGCCCGCAGGACACCGCCGTGCCGGTGGTCGGGGTGGCAGCAGCCGGACAGGCCCATGGCGGCGCCAAACCGCCCGCCCACTACAATCTTTTCGAGATTGCCGGTGAGGCCGGATCCTGGAGACTCCACCTCACCCGGCGCGGTGCAATCGGCGGAGACGGAGACGTCACCGAGCTTTCAAGCCAATGGCTGATCTCGCCCGATCGAACGACCGCATAGCGATTATGGCTGCAGCAGTTGCTGCACCTCCGGGAAGCGGTCCGAGAGGAAGAGCATGACGCTTGCAACGCCTACGGCGGCACCCAGAATGACCAGAAACGCGGATCCGAAGAGCGCCTTCCGCGGGTTGCGCTCGCGAGCCCCTGCGGCAGTATCGGCGGTCTCTTCCCCATTATCAGCCGCGCTGCCCCGCGGCAGAGAGACGACCTCGCCCTCGATCATGCGCTGACGTTCCACCATGCGCTCGGCAATGTAGCGGGTTACCTGATCGGCGACGGGCTGGATCTCCGTTGATTCGGCCAGCACCACGCGCCCCAGCCGCGTGTCGCGCAGGAAGCGATAGGTGCGCCGGTCACTGCCCATAGAGACGTGCGCGACGGCATCGATCCACAGCCGCGGCTGTTGGCCCGAGGAAATTACTAAATCGAAGGCCGGATCATCTTCCGGAACGTCCGCAAAGATCGGCTCGAGTTCCTGCGCCAGAAGCTCCAGCCGTGTGCGGCTGGTTTCGCGCATCTCCACGACCACATCTTCACGATCCGCCGCCGCGTTCTTGACGTCGCGGACGGCATCCGCAAGCCCGCCCCTGCCCTTGACTGAAACTACGTTCGGGCCAGCGTCAGCCATGCCAGTTCTCCAGAGCAAAAACTAACCTTAACCTACCGTTAACACGGAGGCGAAGGAAAATCATCTCGTTTTGTTCTGTTTTCGTGCTTCCCAATCCCGCTTTCGTGCGGGATTGCCGGCGGGGGCATGTTGCCCCCGCCCGACATGGCTATGCGATGATGCGGTTGGCCGCCGAGACGATCGCCTCGAGAGACGCGGTGACGATGTTCTTATTGATGCCCGCACCGAAGAGCTTTCCGTCCGGATAGCCCACTTCCATGTAGCAGATCGCTGAGGCATCCGCGCCGTGCTGAAGCGAGTGCTCGGAATAGTCGATCACCGTCATCTCCACGCCGACATGCTTCGACAGGGCGTTGATGAAGCCGTCAACCGGCCCGGTTCCGACACCTTTGATCGTCGTCTCCTTGCCATTGTCGAGAATGGTCGCCTCGACGATCCGGCGCCCCTTCACTTCCGCGTCGGGAAAGGTCTGGTGGTCAATGAATTTCAGCCGGGCATCGGGCTGCTCCACGTAAAGCTCAAGGAACCGCTCATAAATCCTTTTGGCCGGCAGTTCCTTGCCCTCGGCATCGGTGATGGCCTGAATGTCCTCTCGGAACTCCACCTGAAGGTTGCGCGGCAGGTTGAGCCCGTAATCGGCCTGCAGGACATAGGCGATGCCGCCTTTTCCCGATTGCGAATTGATGCGGATGATCGCCTCGTAGGTGCGCCCCACATCGGCGGGATCGATGGGCAGGTAGGGAACCTCCCAAAACGCCTTGTTGGCCTTGCGGATCGCCGTCATGCCCTTGTTGATCGCATCCTGGTGAGAGCCAGAGAAAGCGGTGTAGACAAGCTCGCCAACATACGGATGCCGCTCGGGAATCGTGAGCTGGTTCGAATACTCGTAGACATCCTTGATGCGGTTGATGTCCGAGCAATCGAGCATCGGGTCAACGCCCTGCGTGTACATGTTGAGCGCCAGCGTCACGAGATCGACATTGCCGGTGCGCTCGCCATTGCCGAACAGCGTACCCTCGACCCGGTCCGCACCGGCCAGAAGGCCGAGTTCGGTTGCCGCGATGCCGGTGCCCCGGTCGTTATGCGGGTGCAGTGAAAGGATGATGGAGTCCCGCCGGTCGAGATTGCGGCTCATCCATTCGATCTGGTCGGCGTGGATGTTGGGCGTGGACATCTCCACCGTCGCCGGCAGGTTGAGGATGAGCTTGTTGTCGGGCGTCGGATCGATGATCTCGGTAACGGCGTTGCAGATCTCCAGCGCCACGTCCAGTTCCGTGCCGGTAAAGCTTTCCGGCGAATACTGAAAGCGGTAGCCGCCGCCCGCCTTGGCCGCCATGTCGGCGACCATCTTTGCGGCGTCCGTGGCGATCTGCTTGATGCCGGCGATATCCTTTCCGAACACCACGCGGCGCTGCAACTCGCTGGTGGAGTTGTAGAAATGGACGATCGGCCGGTGCGAGCCCTTCAGCGACTCGAATGTGCGCGCGATCAGCTCCGGCCGGCACTGCACCAGCACCTGAAGCGACACATCCTCGGGAACGCCGGCTTCCTCGATCGCCCAGCGCGCAAAATCGAAATCCGTCTGAGAGGCGGAGGGAAAGCCGATCTCGATTTCCTTGAAACCCATTTCGAGCAGGAGGGCGAACATACGCGCCTTGCGCTCGTGGCCCATGGGATCGATGAGCGCCTGATTGCCGTCGCGCAGATCGACCGAACACCAGATCGGCGCCTTCTCGATGCGCATCGATGGCCAGGTGCGGTCGGGCAGCTCCACCTGCGGATATGGCTGGTATTTGTGTGCCGCGCCGGGCATTCCCTTTTGCGGCTTGCCGTCCAAGGATTCGTTCTTCGCGTCCATTCGTCTACTCCGGGGCCACGGGTTCTATCGACCACGTGCCTATCAAGACCTCATTTCAAAATTTGTAGCGGGAAGGAGCGGGCCAGCGCATCCGGCGGCATCGACCGCCGGGCGCCCCTTCAATGGACCCGGCGACCGCCACTAAGGCCGAGAAGGAGCAGCTCAAGGGAAAGCGCGCGCGAAACCGCGGCAACCGCGCCGACAGCATCAAATAAAATGTGCGCTTTCCGAGTCATGGTGCCTTGATAACGGACGGACAGTTTTGGTGCAAGTACTTCGCGCGGCACTGGTTTCGCCACGCATCTTCAGCAGCCGTGAGTCAACAAGCGAACGATCGCCTTTAAACCCCCGAATGGTGTTCACTTTTTCGCTCCTTTCCGGGCCACCACTGCCTTGTAGGCTTCCGCCAACTGCTTACCGACACTGGTGCCGGGCTCCGGACGACAATTCTCGTCTCCGAGATGCTCGTAGCGCAACTCATTCATGAATTTTTCCCAGAGCTGCGGTCCGCCCTCCTCCAGAAGCTGTGCGCGGATCGAGAGTTCCTCGGTGACCGGCAGCCATTTGCGTCCCCAGGCGCCGATCATGGCGAAGACCGGCAGAAGCTCGATCCCCTGCTCTGTCAGGCTGTAGATGGCCTTCTGCTTGTGGCTTGGATCGTCCTTTTTGGAAATGATGCCCGCCGCCGTCAGCCGCCGCAGCCGGTCCGACAGGATATTGCTGGCAATCCCCTCCTCCGACTGCGTCAATAACGTGCGAAAATGCCGGCGATTGCCGAACATCATGTCGCGCACGACGATGAAGGACCATTTGTCTCCCAGCACCTCCACGGTGAGGTTGATGGGGCAGCCCGAACGGTGGGCGATTTCTTCCCTTTCAGCGACCAAGTCACGTTCTCCAATTACCGGTTGCTAAATAGGATCAGTTTGATATCTTGCAACCAGTTGCAAAATGCAATCAGACGAGAATGAAGTCAAGAAGACGCCGCAATGGCGTGACGATGCCACAACGGCGTGGTGATGGCAGGACCTCGATAAGGATTTGGTTCAATGAAACTCTTCTATGCACCCGGATTCAGCAGTATCGCCGACCATATCGCGATGCTTGAGGCCGAACTTCAGTTCGACCTCGTCAAGGTGGATATCTGGACCAAGCAGATCGAGGGCGGCGGGAGCTATACGGATATCAATCCCAAAGGCTACGTCCCGGCCCTGATGTTCGACGATGGCGAACTCTTGACGGAGAACGCCGCCATTCTTGCCTGGGTCGCGGATCATGCTCCGGACCTGGCACCGCGCGGCGAACTTGGCCGCTACAGGCTGATTGAGATGCTGAGCTTCCTCGCCAGCGAAATTCACAAGCGCTTCCCGATCTATTTCTCGGTATCCGAGGATTCCAAGCCGGTGCTTCGGGACGAAATCCTTCAGCGCTTCGGCCTTCTGGCCGGCCGGTTGGAACGCACGAAATACTTGTTTGGCGACAGCTTCAGCGTAGCAGATCCGTATCTCTTCATGCTGGCGCGCGGTGCTGGAGAACTTGGCTTCCCGCTTGCCGAGTGCTTTCGCGACTATGTGGCCCGCATTGAGACGCGTCCCTCCGTGCGGGAGGCGGAACGGCGTGAGGGCATTTCTGAGCCTTCTTCTCCTCAACTGTAATGCAAGGAGGAAGAGATGACGCAATCACGCGACACGCAGTTGAACGAATGCATGGTCCGCAGCGACGGTGTCGAGCTTGCCGCCGAGGCATTCGGGGATCCGGCGAAGCCGCCGGTGCTTCTGATTATGGGCGGGATGGCCTCCATGCTCTGGTGGCCCGAGGAGTTCTGTACGAGGCTTGCGGAACGCGGCCGCTTCGTCATCCGCTATGACCAGCGCGACACCGGTCTGTCGACGAAATATCCGCCCGGCCAACCGGGCTATAGCTTCGACGATTCGGTTGATGACGTGTTCCGCGTGCTCGATGGCTACGGGATTTCCGCCGCCCATATCGTCGGCTTCTCCCTCGGCGGCATGGCCGGTCAGGGCGCTGCGCTCAAGCGGCGGGAACGCGTGCTGTCCCTGACGACAATCAGCACTTCGCCGATAGGAGTGGATACGTCCCACTGCCCTGCGAGTGGCGAGGCTTGGATGGAACACATGCAGATGGATGTGGACTGGTCGGACCGGGCAGAGGTGATTGCTTACATGGTCGAGGAAGCGCGCCTGGTCGCGAGCACGGCACATCCATTCGACGAAGCCGAGACCAAGGCTTTTATTGAACGGGATTTCGACCGCTCAGGCGGCTATCTCAGCGCCACCAATCATAGCGTCCTCATCAATGTCGGCGAGGCGTGGCAGGGCAAGCTGCGCCAGTCGAAAGTACCGCTTCTCGTCATTCACGGCACCGCCGATCCGGTTTTTCCGCCGGAGCATGGCACCACACTCGCGCAGGCCGTCGCCGGCGCGAGGCTTGTCCGCCTGGAAGGCGGCGGACACGAACTGCATAAGAGCGACTGGGATACGATTATCGGCGCTATCGTAGAGCACACCAGCGACCACGCGAGCGACCAATCTCAACACACACTGGACAAAGGAGGAAGAATACCATGAGAAAATTGATCGCATGGGACATGGTGACCGTCGACGGCTTCTTCGAGGGGCCGGACAGGGACATCGGCTGGTTCGTTTTCGAGGAAGAACTCGAAGAGTACATCCGTGAGACCCAGGAAAACGCCGATACGCTCGTTTTTGGCCGCGTAACCTACGAATTTATGGCCGGTATTTGGCCGTCCGAGGAAGGCTGGATCGCGGAGTTCATGAACAATATCGAGAAGGTCGTCTTCTCGCGCACGCTGAAAAGCGCCGACTGGAACAACACGAAGCTCTTCAACGGCAACGTCGCGGAGGAAGTCGCCAAGCTGAAGGCCAGGGACGGCGGAGACATCTTCGTGTTCGGCAGCGCCGACCTCACGGCAACCCTGATTGAGCACGACCTGATCGACGAATACCACCTCGGCATCAATCCCATCATTCTCGGGAGCGGTTCGCCACTCTTCAAGGGCAGCACAAACAGACTGCCTCTAAAGCACCTTGAGACGAGAACACTGAAGTCCGGAGTGGTCATCCTCCACTACGCACCTGAGAACAGGCATGAAGGCCGCTGAGGAGATCAAGATGACGAACGAGAAGGAAAACGCCGTCCGGCAGCTCTTCGAAGCCTATCGCGTCAAGGATCGCGCCATGATCGAACCGCTGCTCGCAGACGATTTCACCTTCACCAGCCCGTATGACGACGCCATCGACAAGCAGACTTATTTCGAGCGCTGCTGGCCCAACAGCGAACGCATCGAGCAACATTTTCTGGAAGAGGTTGTCGGATCGGGGGACCGTGTCTTCGTCTTGTATCTGTGCCGGACCCGCGAGGGAAAGGAATTTTGCAATGTCGAGACTTTCGACTTCGAAGGCAGCCGCATTCGCGCCGTCAATGTCTATTTCGGCGCGGCGTATGCCGACGGCGTCTTTCAGCCATCCTGAGTACGGCACGGCGGACCAAAAAACCGAGAAGGAAGCGGAAATGAACCTGCCGAAGGTGGTATCGCAAGAAGAGTGGGCGGACGCGCGCGACGCTATTCTGGAAAAGGAAAAGGCCATGACGCGGGCGCTCGACGCGCTTGCCGCCGAGCGCCGCAAGCTGCCCATGGTGAAGATCGAGAAGGACTACGCATTCAACGGCCCGGCGGGCGAGGCCACGCTTCTCGGCCTTTTCGAAGGCCGGCGACAATTGATCGTCTATCACCACATGTTGAAGCCCAACGACGAAAGCCCCTGCTCCGGCTGCTCGATGTTCACCGACAACATAGGCCACCTGGCCCATCTGAACGCTCGCGATACGACGCTCGCGCTTGTCTCACGCGCTCCACTGGCCGAAATCGAGGCGTTTAAGAAGCGGATGGGGTGGACGCTGCCCTGGTACGAGACCAAGGACGATTTCAACCCCGATTTCGGCGTGACGGGTGGCTTTGGGCTGAATGTCTTCCTGCGCGACGGTCAGGATATCTATCGAACGTATTTCACCACCGGTCGCGGCGTAGAGGCGCTGGGCAGCACCTGGACCTTCCTCGACCTCACACCCCTTGGGCGACAGGAAAGCTGGGAAGATTCGCCACCGGGCTGGCCGCAATCGGCGCCGTATCAATGGTGGCGCCTGCATGATGAATACGCCGCCCAGTAGCTGCAGCCAGAGCCGAGGAGGAGAAAATGAGCCTACCGGAAATCGTCCCTCGTGAAGAATGGCTGGAAGCCCGCAAAGCACTCCTAGCCAAGGAAAAGGAGATGACGCGGGCGCGCGATGCATTGAGCGCGGAGCGTGTCGAAAGCGCCCGCGCCAGCGTCCCATTCTTTGATAACTAACGAGGACCACCATGGATTCGCATCACACCATCGGCCGGCGCTCACTACTGAAGGGCGCCACCGCGTCCATAGCGCTTGGTGTCGCGGGCCTCGCCCGCGCCGCCGGTGGCGGGACGGCAAAAGGAGAGACTATGGCCGGCAAAGCTGCAAAGGCGGAGGTTCTTAAAGCCCTGCAAGAGAAGATGGACCGCCACGTAGGCGATGGCTATATCCCCGGCGCGACCTGGCTCATCCACCATGACGGCGAAACCCAAATCGGCACCGCCGGCACCTTTGAAATGAACGGCGCGGGCAAACCAATGGCACGCGACACGATTTTCCGCGTCGCCTCCATAACCAAGCCAGTGACCGCCGCAATTGCCATGACGCTGGTGGAAAACGGCACGATCGGCCTCGATGATCCGGTCGGCGAGTTCCTCCCGGAGCTCGCCCAGCCCCGCGTGCTTAAGAGTGTGGAATCGGATATCAACGACACCGTGCCAGCCGAACGCCCGGTCACCCTGCGTCATCTTCTGACCCAGACCTTCGGCCTCGGCGCCATCATGGTTTTCCCCGAACAATATCCGATCCAGTCAGCCATGCGCGAGGCGGGCATCGCGCCGAGTTGGGTGCTGCCCAAGATGACGTCCGACGAATACATGCAACGGCTGAGCGACCTCTCCCTTGCCTATCAGCCCGGCGAACGCTTCCTCTACAATAACGGCCTCGACGTGGCCGGCATCCTGATCGAAAGGGCCACCGGAAAGCGGCTTGGCGAGGTCATGCAGGAATGGCTGTTTGAGCCGCTCGGAATGAAGGACACCGCCTTCTTCGTGCCGCCGGAAAAACGCGACCGCCTGCCGACACAGTACGGAATGGATTTCGCCGCCGGTGACGGCTCGATCATCGTCTACGACGCCGACCTCGGGATCGACTTCACGGCCCCACCGCCAATGGACTCCGGTGCGGGTGGGCTGGTGACCACTGTGGACGATTATGCCGCCTTTTCCCGCATGATGCACAATAAGGGCGAACTCGACGGCACGCGCATTCTTCAGGCCGGAACGGTGGCTGAGATGACGCGCAACCAACTCACGCCCGAGCAGATGAGCACGTCCGATGCCGCCATGTTCATGGAGGAAGGCGGCGCGGGCTGGGGGCTGGGAATGTCTGTCATACTCGGCGAGACGAAGATGGGCCTCAAGCCCGGCGCTTTCGGTTGGAATGGCGGATACGGCACCACGGCTTTCACGGATCCGGAAAACGGTCTGGTGGCCATGCTGTTCACACAACGACTAATGGATTCGCCAGAGCCACCAGTGACTTACGTCGACTTCTGGAATCAAATCTACAGGTCCATCGCCTGAGTTCCAGTGCTGAGAAGGTAAACCTCATGGAAAAGACCTATCACGGAAGCTGCCATTGTGGGGCGGTGCGTTTCTCGGCCGATCTGGATCTCAGCGAGGGAACCAGCCGTTGCAACTGCTCCGTCTGCGCCAAGGCCCGGTTTTGGAAGAGCGTGGTTCCCGCCAAGGAGTTCCAGCTGCTCGCCGGAGAAGATTCACTTAATGAGTACCGCTTCGGTAGCGGCAGCATTGCGCACCTCTTCTGCCGCACCTGCGGCGTCAAGCCATTCGGACGGGGGCATTTGGAAGAGCTTGGCGGCACGTTCTATGCCATCAATGTCGCCTGTCTTGACGATGCAGCACCGGAAGAGCTGGCGTCCGCGCCGGTTACCTTCGAGGACGGCCGCAACGATGCCTGGGACCGCGCCCCGAAAGAAACGGGCTATTTGTGATATATCAGTAGAATATCAGATAAGAACCATAAGGGCGCTGTCGGACAGCGCCCTTTTTCTTCGTCCTTGGTCATATAGAACGATGAAGGGAGTATGGCAATGAGCCTGCAGAGGGAGAATACAGGTGAATGGGCCCCGCAGCCGTTACGCAGCGTCGGTGCCGTTCTTTTAGGTTTGCTGGTCGTTTTCGTCTTGTCGCTGGGTACGGATCAGGTGTTGCATAGCCTGGAAGTCTATCCGCCCTGGAGCGAGCCGATGAGCACCGGCCAATATTTTTTGGCTCTGATCTATCGCATCGTTTACGCGGTGCTCGGCAGCTATATCGCCGCACGGTTCGCACCCGTCCGGCCAATGCTGCACGCCATGGTGCTCGGGTTCATCGGGCTGGCGCTAAGCATCGCCGGGGCCGCGGCCATGTGCATCTGGCCGACCACTGGTACCCGATTGCCCTGATCCTAACTGCCCTGCCCTGCGCATGGGCCGGCGGTGCACTCTACACCAACACGCAAGCATAGGAGAAAGACCATGCGCTATATGATGCTGATGATCCCCGCCGGTTATGAAAGCGCCGGACCCGAACTGGATCTGCCGGCCGACGCGGTGGACGCGATGATGAAATACAACGAGGAGCTACAGCAGGCTGGCGTTCTGGTCTCGCTTGATGGGCTGCATCCGCCCTCCTCCGGCGCCCGCGTATCCTTCGCGAGCGGCGAGCCGGTCGTCATCGACGGGCCCTTTATCGAGGCGAAGGAGGTGATCGGCGGCTACTGGATTATTGACGTGCCGACGCTGCAGGATGCGATCGAGTGGGCCAAGCGCTGCCCGGGCTCTCCGAACGAAACGATCGAGATCCGTCGGATCCAGGAGGTGGAGGATTACTCCGAAGAGGTGAAATCAATCGTCGAAAAATATCCCGACGTGCCGTTGAGCGAGAAAAGCTGAGGCGTCGCCTTCGGGGCCTGCGAGTAGGTGTGAACTGCTACAGGCCCTAGCGCCTGTCGTTGCCGTTCTTGGCCTTGTGTGTAGGCTCGACGTGGATCGTAACGCGGATACCTGAAAGTTGCCGCTCTAGCGCATCCTCGATGCGGTCGCACATCTCGTGCGCCCGCTCCACCGTCATGTCGGAGGGCACGACCAAGTGAAACTCGATAAAACGGACACGGCCGGCTTCACGCGTCTTGAGATCGTGAAATTCGAGCGCTTCGTCGCTGTTGGCGGCCACGATGCGCTCGATGTCGGCGCGATCCTCCGGATCCACCGCCACGTCCATAAGGCCTTGCACCGAAGAACTCACCATGTACCAGCCATGCCATAGAATATTCACGGCAACGACAACCGCCATCAGCGGGTCGAGCCACAGCCAGCCGGTGACAAGCGCCAGCAGGAGCCCAATAATCACCCCCGCCGAGGTGACCACATCAGTCCATAGATGCCGGCCATCCGCCACCAGAGCCGGTGACCGAGCAGCACGCCCCACCCGCATCAGGATGAAAGCCCACACGCCATTGCCCACCGCCGCAAGGCCGCTGATCGCCAGACCAACACCCAGTTCGCGCAATTGGTGGGGCGTGTAAAAGGCGACTGCCGCCTCGCGCAGAATGAGAAGCGCAGCAACGACGATCAACGCGCCTTCAAGAACGGCCGACAGATACTCCGCCTTGTGATGTCCGAATGGATGGTTCTCGTCCGCCGGCTCGTGCGAAACACGGATCGCATACCAGGCCACCCCCGCGGCGACGATGTTGACGATCGATTCCATGGCATCGGAAAACAGCGCTACCGAGCCGGTCAGCCACCAGGCAACGAGCTTCAGCGCGAAAATTCCCGCGCCGACGATGATGGACCAGAAGGAGAGGCGGCGGACCGTGGAGCTGTATGGCATAGCTAGGCGTTTTCTCCCCCCTTGAGGGGGAGATGGCGCGCCACGCCAGAGGGGGTCCGTTCGGCAGAGCCCGGCGTAGCCCGACCCCACCCTTCCAGCCGCGCGAGGGCGGGTGTCCACCCTCTCCTCAAGGAGGAAGAACTGGCGCCCAGGCTGCGTCTCACGCCGCCTTAACCTTCGCCTTGCGCGGCAAGTGTGCCACGACGTTCTCGATCATGCGCATTCCGGCATTCTGCCCCAGCGTCATGATGGATTCGGGGTGAAACTGCACCGCCGCCACCGGTTCGCTTTCATGCTCCACGGCCATGACAACGCCGTCCTCCGTCTCACCGGTCACGACGAAACACTTCGGCAAGACCGCCGGATCGGCGAAGATGGAGTGATAGCGCCCGACCGTGACCTCGTGCGGCAAGCCGGAGAAAACCAGGCTGTTGCCGCTAGCGCGGATGCGCGAGGGTTTCCCGTGCATCGGCTCGTGCAGATGCCGCAGATCGCCGCCATAGGCGACGACAAGCGCCTGAAGACCGAGGCACACGCCGAAGATCGGCAAGTCCCGCGCCCGCGCCTTCTTGATGGTCGCCTTGCAGTCGAAATCTTCCGGCGTGCCCGGCCCTGGCGACAGCACCACCAGGTCCGGACTGACGCTGTCGAACACGCTTTCGGCCACGGGCGTGCGCACCGTGACGACCTCCGCCCCGGTCTGGCGGAAATAATTGGCCAGCGTGTGGACGAAGGAATCCTCATGGTCGACGAGCAGGACCTTCACGCCCTCACCGACCTTTGCCGTCTCTCTCGCCTCGTTCGCCATATTGGTTTTCCCTGCATCGCGAATAGCCGCAAGCATCGCCGATGCCTTGAGCTCCGTTTCCGCTTCTTCTTCCTCGCCATTGGAATCAAAGAGCAGTGTCGCCCCGGCCCTAACTTCGCCGATGCCGTCCTTGATGCGGATCGTTCTCAGCGTCAGCCCGGTATTCATGTCGCCGTTGAAATGCACCATGCCGACCGCGCCGCCATACCATGCCCGCGGGCTCTTTTCGTTTTCCTCGATGAAACGCATGGCCCACAATTTCGGCGCACCTGTGACAGTGACCGCCCAGGCATGAGACAGGAACGCGTCATAGGCATCCATGCCTTCGCGCAAACGGCCCTCGATGTGATCCACCGTATGGATGAGACGCGAATACATCTCGATCTGCCTGCGCCCGATCACACGCACCGAGCCCGGCTCGCAGACCCGGCTCTTATCATTGCGGTCCACATCGGAGCACATGGTCAGCTCCGACTCGTCCTTCTTCGAATTGAGCAGCTTCAGGATCTGCTCGGAGTCGGAAATCGCATCCTCTCCGCGTTTGATCGTGCCGGAGATCGGGCAGGTCTCGACCCGCCGGCCGGACACGCGCACGAACATCTCGGGCGATGCGCCGATAAGATATTCCTGGCTGCCCAGATTGATGAAGAACGAATAGGGCGAGGGATTGATCTGCTTCAGGCGGCGGAAGATGTCGGAGGGCCGGTTTTGACAGCGCTCGAAGAACATTTGTCCCGGCACGACCTCGAAAAGATCGCCGCGGCGGAAGCTCTCCTTCGCCTTTTCCACCAGCTTGGCGTACTCGCCGGGCTCATGGTCGGCACGCGGGGGCACCCGATCGGCCGGCTTGAAGGGCTCCTCGCGCCCTTCCCGAACCATGCCTTCGGTGGAAAAGCCCTCGCCGGAATAGTCATAGCGGTTGTGCCATGCCTTCGCGGCGTGGTGGTCCACCACGAGAATTTCATCCGGAAGAAAAAGCACCAGATCGCGCTGGCTTTCGGGTCGCTCGAGTTGCAGCTTCACCGGGTCGAACTGGAAGGCAAGATCGTAGCCGAAAGCGCCGTATAGGCCGAGATTGCTGTCGTCCTCGGTGTGAAAGAGGTCGGTTATCGCTCTCAACACGGTGAAAACGGAAGGAACCCGGGAGCGCTCCTCTTCCGTCGCGATGCTGGTGGGCTCCGCGATCATGACTGCGAGCAGGCGCTTGCTCCGCTCCGTGACCGTTACTTCCGAAAGTGGTTCAACAACGCCGACGATGGCCGGCAGCATGACCTCGCCGCGCTTGTTGAGTGCCTCGATCTTCATGGCGCGCCCACGCGCGGAAATGACGAGAGGCGGATCGATGATGGCCGTGTCCCAGCGCGTGTAGCGGCCGGGATATTCGTAATTGGAGGAGAAGACCGCGCCCCGGCGCGAATCCAGCGCGTCGATATAGGCGTTTAGTGCATTGCCATAGGGCGTCTCGCGCCGGCTGCGAACCATTGCGATCCCGCCCGCGGTGACGAAGCGCTCCCCTGCGTTTTCCAAGACTTCCACGCTCATTTCCTGCTCCCGTTGAGGCGTTGCCGGGAAGCCTGATCATGAAAATGGCCGCCCGGTTCTCACCTGCGGCCATACAAAGGTTACACGCACACGCTCGTGCCGGCCGCTCTTCTAGCGGGCCCACCACCAAAGCTTTGCGTTCGAGATCGTGTTCATGCCGTCATCCATAGCCGCGGAAGCGGAGCAGCGCAACCATTTTGGTCAGGTTGACCAGACTGGCATCACGTGGAACCAGTGAGGCCATTAGTGGCTGCCCCGCCAGAAGCGCAGCGCCGAGCCCAAAAGCCATGTCAGGCTTGCCCACGCAACGCCAAGCGCCCAGCCGGCAGCAACATCACTCGGCCAGTGAACCCCCAGATAGATGCGGCTCAACCCGACAAGCATGGAGATCGCCACAGCGACGCAGACCACGTAGATGCGCACGCGCAAATCATCGAAAAAGCGGATGACGAGCGCTGCAAGCGTGAAATACGCAACGGTGATTGCGACCGCGTGGCCGCTCGGGAAGCTGGCTGTGTGGGTTATATCAAGATGCTCGACCAGATCGGGACGCGGACGCGCGAAATACAGCTTTGAGAAATAAGACAACAGAACGCCCGAACTGACGGTAAGGATCGTGTAAAGCGCCGCGCCATAACGCCGGGTGACGATCAGCAAGCCCGTTACCACGGCAACGGCAAGGATGATGAGCGCATAACCGCCGAGTGCCGTGATCTCCAGCGCCGCCTCCTCGAGCCAAGGCGGCCCGAGCGGCTGTTCAGGGTTATCCGCAACGCGCAAGGCCAGAAACAGGAGTTCGTCAAACTCGCGAATTTCCCCCTCCGCCACCTCGTCGGCAATAGCGAGAAAGACATATGCGCCGAATGCAAGCAGCCCGAGGACCACAACGGGCACCAGCGCCTCGCGCCGGCGCGCTATACCGCGAAGCAGATTGCTCGTGATCCGTTCTATATCACTCATCGTAAAGGCCATTTCGCCTCCGTGCCGTGCCGCGTGCTTGAAATTCGCGCAGTGGTGACAAATGTGCAGTACATTGGTTTTGTTCGGTTTCCATCAATGGGAGCACGCCTGCAATGAGATGGTCTTTCAGCATCGGTAAGTTCGCGGGCACGGTTGTGCGAGTACACGTTACCTTTTTCCTGCTCCTGATATGGATCTGGTTCATGCATTACCAGATCGGCGGCGCTGCCGCAGCCTGGGAAGGCGTAGCTTTCATTCTCGCCATTTTCGCCTGCGTGGTGCTGCATGAGTTCGGCCATGCACTCGCCGCACGCCGCTACGGCATTCGTACGCCGGATATCACACTGCTCCCGATTGGAGGGTTGGCGCGGCTGGAACGCATGCCCGAGGAGCCGGGCCAGGAATTCTTCATCGCGGTGGCCGGACCACTGGTGAATGTCGTCATTGCCGCAATCATCTTCATCGCACTGGGCGGAACGGCAGGCATTGAACAGATGCTGCAGGTGGAAAATCCGCGCGCCGACTTCCTCGTGCGGCTCGCCGGCGTGAATGTTTTTCTCGTCCTGTTTAATATGATCCCGGCCTTCCCGATGGACGGCGGACGCGTGCTGCGCGCGCTGCTGGCCACGCGGCTCACCTGGGCGCGCGCGACACAGATCGCCGCCAATATCGGCCAGGGCCTGGCCTTCCTGTTCGGCTTTCTCGGTCTGCTTTACAATCCGCTGCTCATCTTTATCGCAATTTTCGTCTATCTGGCGGCAGCGGCGGAAGCGCAGAACGCGCAAATACGCGACATCTCCAACAGTGTCCTGACCGGCGATGTAATGATCACCGAATATGCAGCGCTCGACCGCTCGGCAAGTATCGGCGAGGCCATCGACCGGCTGCTCGCCACCACCCAAAGCGAGTTTCCCATTGTGGCTAGCAACGGCCATCTGGAAGGACTCCTGACGCGTAACGACATGATCGCGGCTCTGAAGGACCCAGGCCCGGACACTCCCGTTGTACAAGTAATGCGCACCGATGTGCCCAAGGTTCATCGCCGGCAAAGCCTGACGGAAGGGTTCCGCCTGATGCAGGAGAACAGCGCGCCGGCCGTAGCAGTCGTGGACAGCGGCGACCGCCTGGTCGGGCTCCTGACGCACGAAACCATCGGCGAGATGATGATGGTTCGCTCGGCCATGCCCGAAGGTTTTCGTTTTGGACGCATGCGCCGCAAACGGGCTGAACCCTGGTCGCGAGGCGTGTAGGGCGTTCGAAACACCTACCTATTAAGGCGTATTCAGTAGTAGGCCGCGGTTGCCGCTGGTTTATCGTTCTTGACAGCACCGGGCATCCGCCCCACCTTTCCATCATGAACAAGCTTTCGCGCATCCCCTCCTGTTCTCTTCGGAAGTGTCCCTTCAAGGGACACTAGCCCCGGGGTTCGGTGCTATGCGCCTCCGGACCACGGGGGCGAAGATGCCGCGGTGTCAGCCGCGGAAAGTTACCCAGGCGCAAATTTCATATTCAATCCAGAACGGTGTTTCGGAACATATGGACGGGACAAATGCCGAATAAGACAGCGCGGAAGCCGAAGATCGTTATCTCCAGGAGCGATCATGACCGTCTCCTTGGACTTGCCGACGTGATCGAGGATCGCGAGCCGGCGCTCGCCGACGTCCTGATCACCGAATTGGAACGGGCTCGTATTGTCGAGGACTCCAAGCTTCCGGAGAACGTCGTGCGTATGGGCTCGACGATCACTTATACCGCCGACGACGGCGAACCCCAGACGGCAACGCTGGTTTTTCCCGGCGATGCGGATATCGCCGCCGGCAAGATCTCCATCACCACGCCTTTCGGCACCGCGCTGATCGGCCTTTCGCCAGGCCAGTCGATCGACTGGATGGCGCGCAATGGCAAAACGCACCGGCTGACCGTCACAGAGGTTCACCAACCGGCCGAGCACGCCTGAACAACTCGTGCCAAGCTCTTGGTATTATCTCGGTTCGAATTTCGGCTTTGCGTGCTACCACCACGGTCGGCTTTGAACCGTACGCTGGCGAAAGCGGACACTGGTGTTGCTCAGTCTGCCGCAGCAAAATGCGCCATCTGGTCCGCGTGTGCCTTCACGAAAGACGGCCGGGCGGTGGCGCGCTGGATATAGTCACGACAGGCGGGATGTCCCGCCAGCCCGTCGAACCGATCGATAAGGCGCAGCACATCCGCCATGAGAATGTCGGCGACGGAGAAGGACCCGGCCAGCCACTCGCGTCCTGCCAAGACCGGCTCCATGTGCTGGAGCCGGGTTTCGAGGAACTTGTCCAGGGCCTTTCGGCCCGGCGTTTCGACGGTGTCACCGGAGAACATGAATATGGACCAGGGCAGGCTCGCCATCTCGACTGAATTAAGCGCGGCGAACAGCCATTCCAGAACCTCGCAGCGACCACGCGGATCGGTAGGCATAAGCGCGTTACTGCGCTCGCCCAGATGAAGCATGATGGCGCCGCTCTCGAAGATCGAGATGTCTCCATCGGTCAACCATGGCACTTGGCCGAAGGGCTGGTGCGAGAAATGCTCGGCATTCCGAGCGCCAAACGGCACGCTCTCGACCCGATAGGGCAACCCGGCCTCTTCCAATGCCCAACGCACACGTATGTCACGCACATAGCCCCGCGGAGTCTCGGGAACCCAATCGAAGGTGGTGAGAACCAAGTCAGTCATTTAGCGTCTCCTTGTGTTAGCGCCATTGTATGGCCGCTTTCCGGCATGGCAGGAAGAGCGCCTAATGACCTACGTGAATCGTAGGCCAAATCCAAACTGCAACACCACCTGGAAATCGTTCGAACATATCGGGAAGGAATCGCCGGCGGTATCGCCCGCCTTTGTCAGAACAGCCCTTCGATATAGCCCTGCTCGTTGAGCACGATCTTCTCCGCTGACGGCACCTTGGGCAAACCGGGCATGGTCATGATTTCCCCGCAGATGGCGACGACGAAGCCTGCGCCCGCCGAAAGCCGGACCTCTCGGACCGGAACGGCGTGATCGACCGGTGCGCCGCGCAGGTTCGGATCGGTTGAGAAAGAATACTGCGTCTTGGCCATACAGACCGGCAGCTTGCCGTAGCCTTGGTCTTCCCACTGCTTTAGCTGCGCACGCACGGTCTTATCGGCGATGGCGCCGGAGCCGCGGTAGATGCGCTTGACGATGGTGTCGATCTTATCGAAGAGCGGCATATCATCGTGGTAGAGCGGCGCGAATTGCGAGACCGCGCCCTCCGCCAGCGCCACCACCTTTTGCGCCAGCTCCTCGGCGCCTGCGGAGCCCTCCGCCCAGTGACGGCAAAGCACGGCCTCCTCGCCCTCCGCCGCCACGTAGGCCTTCACAGCCTCGATCTCGGCAGGCGTATCCGTGTGGAAATGGTTGATGGCGACGATGGCTGGTACGCCGAACTGTTTCACATTCTCGATGTGACGGCCGAGATTGGCGCAGCCCTTCTTCACGGCCTCGACATCTTCGATGCCGAGGTCATCCTTCTTTACCCCACCGTTCATCTTCAGCGCGCGCACGGTTGCAACGATGACGGCCGCGGACGGTTTCAGACCCGCCTTGCGGCACTTGATGTCGAAGAATTTTTCCGCTCCGAGATCGGCACCGAAGCCGGCCTCCGTCACCACATAGTCCGCCAGCTTGAGTGCCGTCGTCGTGGCCATGACCGAGTTGCAGCCATGGGCTATGTTGGCGAACGGCCCGCCATGGACGAAGGCCGGATTGTTCTCCAGTGTCTGCACGAGATTTGGCTGAAGCGCATCCTTCAGGAGCACTGCCATGGCGCCGTCCGCCTTGAAGTCGCGCGCATAGACGGGCGCCTTGTCACGGCGATAGCCAACGATGATGCCGCCCAGCCGGCGCTCGAGGTCGCGCAGGTCGGTGGCCAGACAGAGGATCGCCATCACCTCCGAGGCGACAGTGATGTCGAAGCCCGCCTCCCGCGGAAATCCGTTGGGCACGCCGCCGAGGGACGTCACGATCTGACGTAGCGCCCGGTCATTCATGTCCATCACCCTCCGCCACGTCACGCGGCGAACATCGATTTCCAATTCATTGCCCCAATAGATGTGGTTATCGATTAGAGCGGACAGCAGATTGTGCGCAGAGGTGATGGCGTGGAAATCGCCCGTGAAGTGCAGGTTCATGTCCTCCATGGGCACGACCTGCGCATAACCGCCGCCGGCCGCGCCGCCCTTCATGCCGAAGCAGGGCCCGAGCGAGGCCTCACGGATGCATACGGCGGCCTTTTTCCCGATCCGGTTCAGGCCATCTCCCAGTCCGACCGTGGTTGTCGTTTTGCCCTCTCCGGCTGGGGTCGGATTGATGGCTGTGACGAGGATCAGCTTGCCGTCCTCGTTACCGCGTACGGACTCGATGAACTCTGCCGAGACCTTCGCCTTGTCGTGGCCGAAGGGGAGAAGGTGTTCCGACGGAATACCGAGCCTGCCGCCGACCTCCTGAATGGGCTGTTTCCGGGCAGCGCGCGCGATCTCGATATCGGATTTCACCTCGGCCATAAACATCTCCTCCAAACTCTCGGATAACCGGTATAGATAACAATGTTCGGCGATAAGGGCGCAAGCACGATCTCGCAGTCCCGAAAAAGGCGCGCGATGCAAAAAAAACGACACTCCACGCGAGCGCGGCCGGAACGCGTCCTTTGCACTTGCGACAAACCTGAAATGGTGCTTGCGTTTGATTATTACTTCGGGGCCGGTTAAACGACAGCTTCGAGAAAAGATTACAAACAATCTCAAGGGGAAACGTCATGTCCATTATCAGACGTTTGAGTGCCGGCGTTGGCATTGCCGCTGGCCTCACCGCCGGAACCGCCGTCGCCGCCGATCCTGAATCCTGCCGCGACATCACCTTTTCCGATGTGGGCTGGACCGACATAACCACGACAACGGCGGTCGCTTCAGTGGTACTGGAAGGGCTGGGCTATGAGCCCGAGACGCAACTGCTTTCCGTGCCGGTGACCTACGCCTCGCTTGAAAGCAAGGATGTCGACGTCTTCCTCGGCAACTGGATGCCGACGATGGAAGCCGATATCGCGCCCTATCGCGAGAAAGGCACGGTGGAGACTGTCGTCACCAATCTGGAAGGCGCGAAGTACACCCTTGCCGTACCGCAATATACCTATGACGCCGGTCTTCAGAGCTTTCAGGATATCGCAGACTTTGAGGAAGAGCTGGACGGGCAGATCTACGGCATCGAACCAGGCAACGACGGCAATCGGCTCATCCTCGACATGATCGAAAACGACATGTATGGCCTGGGTGACTTCGACCTGGTCGAAAGCTCCGAAGCTGGCATGCTCTCGCAGGTGCGCCGCGCCGTACAAGGCGAAGATCACGTCGTCTTTCTCGGCTGGGAGCCGCATCCCATGAACGCCAATTTCGACATGGAATATCTTGCCGGCGGCGATGACGTTTTCGGACCGAACTTCGGCGGCGCGACCGTGCACACCAATGTCTGGTCTGGCCTTACAGAGGAATGCCCTAATCTCGGGCAGTTCCTTGAAAACCTCGTTTTCTCGCTTGAAATGGAAAACGAGATCATGGGCGCCATTCTCGATGAGGGCAAAGATCCGGAAACCGCGGCCAGCGAATGGCTGCAGGAAAATCCGGAGACACTGGAACCCTGGCTCGAAGGCGTAACCACATTCGACGGGGAAGAGGGCCTGCCGGCCGTCCGCTCGCATCTGGATCTGTAAGAAGCGCTCGACGGGGCGCCGTGCGGATCGGCGCCCTATCTCAGCGCATCGCCTCTGCGCTGCTACGACATAAACCCGTTCAAGGTTGGATAAAGCCGATCAGATGGATCCGATAACCGAATGGATCGCGGCCTGGCGAATTCCCATTGGGAGATGGGGCCAGGAGTTCTTTGATTTTCTTACCACGAACTTCAGCTGGTTTTTCAACACGCTGGCCGACGTCCTTGCGGACATTCTCGACGGGATGGTCGACTTTTTGCTCTGGCTGCCCCCCAGCGTGGTCGTTCTTCTGATAGCGGCCCTGGCCTACCTGAGGCAACGTTCCTGGCAACTCGCGGTCGGTGTAATTGCCGGCCTCTTCTTCATCATCAACCAGGGCCTTTGGGGGGAAACGGTCGAAACCCTCGTCCTGGTGGTCGCCGCAGCAGCGGTGTCGATGGCCATCGGCGTACCGGTGGGCATATGGGCGGCACACAGTGCGCGCGTCTATCATGGCCTGCGCCCGATCCTCGACCTGATGCAGACCTTGCCGACGTTCGTTTACCTGATCCCCGTGCTGATCCTGTTCGGCCTTGGAGCCGCACCTGGACTCATTGTGACGGTTATTTTCGCGTCCCCCGCGCCGATCCGGTTAACCTATCTCGGCATTACGTCAGTTCCGAAACCTATGCTCGAAGCCGGACAGGCCTTCGGCGCGACAAAATGGCAACTCTTGTGGAAGGTGGAACTGCCGGCAGCGCTTCCTTCCATCATGGCGGGATTGACGCAGTGCATCATGCTCTCGCTCTCGATGGTGGTGATCGCAGCGCTCATCGGCGCCGATGGCCTCGGCAAGCCGGTCGTGCGGGCGCTGAACACGGTGAACATTCCGCTCGGACTGGAAGCGGGCCTCGCCATCGTCATTCTTGCCATCATTCTTGACCGCGTGGCGCGCATCAGTCGGGATATAGACAAATGACAGCGGCCATTGAATTCAAGAACGTAGACATCGTTTTTGGTGAAGAAAAGGAGCAGACAGCGGCCCTGCCACTGCTCGACGCGGGGGCGGATCGTGCCCAGATCCTGGAAAAAACCGGCGCTGTTCTGGGTTGCGCCGGTGCCAGCCTGACCGTGACACGCGGTGAAATTTCGGTGCTGATGGGCCTTTCCGGCTCCGGAAAATCGACGCTGCTCCGCGCCGTCAACCGACTGAACCGCGTCACGCGGGGCAACGTGATCGTGCACGACGAAAACGATTGGTCCGCCAATGTGGTGACCTGCTCGGAAGCGGAGCTGAGAAAGATCCGCCGCGAATGTATCGCCATGGTGTTCCAGCAGTTTGCGCTTCTGCCGTGGCGGACCGTGGAGGAGAACGTCGGCCTGGGTCTCGAACTGTCCGGTTTGCCGGCCAAGGAACGCCGCGAGCGCGTTATGGCCCAGCTCGAGCTGGTGCATCTTGAGGACTGGGCGGGCAAATACGGGCATGAGTTGTCCGGCGGCATGCAGCAGCGTGTCGGGCTTGCGCGCGCTCTCGCCACGCAGGCGCCGATCCTGCTTATGGACGAGCCCTTCTCCGCGCTCGATCCGCTGATCCGCACCAAGCTTCAGGACGAACTGCTAGAATTGCAGGATCGGCTGAAGAAAACCATCCTCTTCGTCAGCCACGACCTGGAGGAGGCGCTCAAGATCGGCAACCGCATCTCCATCATGGAGAGTGGACGGATTGTGCAGAGCGGCACGCCGGAAGACATCGTTCTGCGTTCGGAAAACGACTACGTGCGCGATTTCATCGCCAATGTGAATCCGCTTTCGGTTCTGACGGCATGGAACGTCATGCGTGATGCGCGAGATCTTGAGGACGCCGGTGAGGATTGGCTGTGGCTCGACCGCCGCCAGACCACACGATTCAAATTCGATCAAAACATGCTCGTCGTCGACGCCGAGAGAGACGGTCAGCCCGCAATCTGGGTGTCATGTGACGATATAGAAAAGTTGCCCGACGATCAGCCGAAGGTCTACTGGGCCAGCGCCGGAACACCGTTGCGGACGGTCATCAGGGCCATGCACCAATCAGAAACGGCACCGGTGGCGTTGTTCGACGATGCCTCACGATTCGTCGGCTCGATCGGTGTCCGCGATGTGCTGAAGGCGGTCGTACGGCAGTAAAATCGGCACAAATGCATCACACAGGGACAAGGTACCGCTCTGCGCACCCATCAAAAGCCAGCGTGCGGGCGGTATCGATGATCCGCTCGCGCAGCCAAGCATGTTGCAAATCTTCATCGGCTCGCGCGTGCCAGTACATGCGAATTTCCACGGCAGGCATCTCCATCGGCATGCGGTAGATGGACAAATCGTACCTCGCCGCAATCGCTTCGGCGAACTGGCAGGGAACGAGCGCGATGAAATCGCCTTCCGCCGCGGCGAGTGCCGTTGAATGAAAGTGCGGCAATGCAATTGCCACACGGTGCACAAGGCCGATATTGCGAAGCGCCTCGACAGCACATCCCGTGTCACCGCCGTCGAGCGAATATACGGCGAAGGAAAACTCGTTCAGCGCCCCTAAGGGAAGAACTTGCCCGCTCTCGATGCCAAGTTCCCGGACCGCACCATTACGCGCGTTCGCCACGACGACAAAGCAGGAACGGAAGAGATAGGCGCTTGAGATATCCTCCGGAACCACAGCCAGATGCTCCAACGCAATGTCGATCGTACCTTCCCGAAGGAGGTGGGCTACGTCCCCGCGGCTGGAATCGAAAAGGCGCAAGCGCACGCCCGGTGCAACGGTCGTGATTGCCGTCGAGAGCTTCGGTACGAACAACATGGAGAAGAAGTCGGCGCCGAGCAGAGTGTAGCTGCGCTGCAACTTGGCCGGCTCAAGTTCGAAGTAGCGTAGAAAAGCCGCTTCCAAAGATTCGAGTGCTGCGCTGATCGGGCTGGCCAAGCAACTCGCCCGCGGCGTTGGAACCATTTGCGAGCCGCTGCGGATGAATAAATCATCCTGAAAAATGTGGCGAAGGCGATTGAGTGCGGAACTGACGGCCGGTTGGCTGAGCCCGATACGTTCCCCGGCTCGCGTCACGCTCCGCTCCTTCAATAACGCGTTGAACACACGAAGCAGGTTCAGATCGAAGGAATTTAGGTTCACGGCCTGGCCCCCTTCACCGCAGGAACCGATGGCGCAACTATCCACGCCACAACTAACATTTATAATGACATTAAATTTCACTACAGGCGAGTCGGAGCGTATCCTTGCGGCCCAACAAAAAACATTGGGGATATAAGATGCCGCACGTCTCGAAACTCTACTTCAAAACCGCCATCGTCTTCCTGATTTTCGGAATTGGCCTCGGATTGCAAATGTCGATTTCGGGCAATCACGGCATCATTGGCGCCCACGCGCATGCGAACCTGCTCGGGTGGGTGACCATGGCCATTTTCGGTGGATACTACGCGCTTAACCCGGCGAAGGCTGAAACCCGCTTCGCCATGGTCCAGTATGGCGTTTACACGCTCGGCGTTGCGGTTATGACTCCGGCGCTTCTTTTCATGCTGCTCGGCAATCCGTCACTCGAACCTCTGGTCGCCCTCGCGTCGCTGGTGACCTTTGCGGGCGTTCTCCTGTTCGCATTCGTTGTCTTTACGAAGGACGAGGTACAGCGCACCGGACAAATGCAATCCGCTATGTGATCTGTGCGGGTGTCCACTTTTAGGACTTGCGAAGAGGCCCGGCATCCGGCATTTGCCGGGCTATGACCAAGAAAGATACCATCCTGGAGACCGACGCCGAAGCAATTCGGCTGGCAAAGACGCTGCTGCGAAACGCGCGCTTCGGCGCGCTGGCAACGCTCGATCCGTCTGACGGCGCTCCCTTGTCTACCCGCGTGGCCGTTGCCACCGATTTGGACGGGGCTCCGCTCATCCTTGTCTCCGCTCTGTCGGCCCACACACAAGCGCTACAGGCAGACACCCGCTGCTCGCTTCTGACAGGCGAACCTGGAAAGGGGGATCCCCTCGCCCATCCACGCCTGACCCTGAAAGCGCGCGCCATGAAGCTGGAGCGTGGCACGGATGCGCACGGTTATGCCGAACGCCGCTACATAGAAAGACAACCCAAGGCAAAGCTCTATGCCGGTTTTGCCGATTTCTCCCTTTTTCGGCTTGAGCCGGAAAACGCCTTGCTGAACGGAGGTTTCGCCCGCGCATATCGGCTGACGCCTGACGAGTTGCTGACCGGCGGACCGCTAGCCGACTTCCGGCAAATGGAAACGGCTGCCATCGAACACATGAACGCCGACCATGCGGACGCTGTAGAGAACTATGCGGTTCACTTCGCAGGCAGCTCTCGCGGTAAATGGCGTCTTATCGGCATCGACCCGGAAGGGATCGACCTTGCCAGGGGCGAAGAAATTCAGCGCGTCTTTTTCAAACAGCCGCTGAATGACGCATCGGAGGTGCGCCCTGCCCTTGTCGCCATGGCCAAGGAAGCCCGCGGAGTTTAGCCGTGGTGCGCAGTTTGATCCACATCGAAGACCCGGATGATCCGAGGACCGCTGCCTATCGCGATATCCGCGAGCGCGACCTCGTCGGGCGGCAAGGCCGCTTCGTGGCGGAAGGCAAGGTCGTGCTCAATGTGCTCTTCTCGAGGGCTCGTTTCAACGCTGAATCCGTTCTGCTGCGCGACAATCGTGTTGCCGGTATGGACGAATTGCTGCGGCGTGTGCCCGGCGATGTGCCGGTTTATGTTGCGAGCGGGGCGGTGATGGACCGGATCGCAGGGTTTTCCATCCATCGCGGCGTGCTAGCCATCGGTAAGCGCGGCAAGGAAGAGACGGCTGAAGCCCTGATTTCGCGATTGCCGGACCGTGCACTCGTCGTGGCGCTTGCGGGCATCGCCAATCACGACAATATGGGCGCAATCTTCCGAAATGCCGCCGCTTTCGGTGCCGATGCGGTGCTCATGGATGCGACCTCCTGTGACCCGCTTTACCGGAAGGCCATCCGCGTTTCGGTCGGCGCAGCGCTGAAGGTGCCTTTCACGCGCGGCGGAAACGCCGAAGACATGATCACGGCGCTCGAGACACAAGGATTTCAGATTATCGCGCTGAGCCCCGGCGGATCGCAGGACATCGACACGATCAGAACGGGACGACGCACGGCTCTCCTGCTTGGTGCCGAGGGGCCAGGCCTGCCGCCAGCTCTGCTCGACAGGCTTACATCCGTTCGCATTCCAATACGGGAGGACTTCGACAGCCTCAATGTTGCCGCCGCTTCGGCCGTCGCACTCCATAGCTTGTGGGGTCGTTGAGCGGGCTATTCCGCCGACGTTGTCTTCAGCCGTAGAGCTTTAACCCTCTCGGCCAGACTCGGCATTTGCTGCGCGCTCACGTCCTCGCCATTGTCCTTGGGAACTTCGGCAAGATTTTTCTCGATCGGGGAATCCGGTCCTTCTAAAGCGGCAGTCATGCTGACCACCTCTGCCGCCAGCGAGGCAATTTGCTCGCGCAGCGCCGCATCGGCCGTCCCATTCGCCGAGGATTTCCGCGGCTTGCGCCTCTTGGGAGCTGCCGTGGTATCCGACCCACCGGAAAGCTGAAGCTGCAAATCGGCGACCTGTACTTCCAGATCTTTGTTCTGCTTCTTCATATCCGCCAAAGCGACCTTCCCTTCCTTCAAAGCTTTGTCGCGTTCGCGGACCTTTTCCTTCAAGCGCACGATCTCCTTCTGCAGCCGCTCCAGGTTCTCGTCCCGGCCGCGCAAATCGGCCGCGGCACGATCCTGCTGGCGTTTCAGTTCCTCCACCTGATGGCGTTCCGTTCGCAGTTGCTCCTCGGTCTGGCTGACTTCGACTTTCGCCTCCTGAACGGCGCGTTCGGCTCTCTCGCGCTCGCGCTGCATCTGTGCAAGTGAATCATTAAGCCGTTCGACCTCCGTCTCGCGCGCCAACAACTCCACCTGCCGGCTGCTGGAGGTCAGCGATGCTTCCTCGTACGATTCGGAAAGCCTTTCCAAGTCTGCATGCTTGTCCGCAAGTCGGCGCTCTACCTCCGCCAAGCGGGAGGACGCCTTTGCAAACTCCGCTTCGCGGGCTGCGAGCGTGGAAGCTAAGCTTTCCCTTTCCTGCTCAAGCCCGGCAAGGGCTTCGTCCTTTTCCGCGCTGCTGTCCTGGAACCGGGCAAGTTGTTCGCGGAGGCGGTTGATCTCGATGAAGTCCTCGCCGGCTTTTTTCTTGCTCGCCGCAACCTTCATTTCCAACCGGCGCACGGTCATGGCGTGCTCTGCATTCACCGCATCTATTTCAGCCTGCAATTCCTCACGCGACATGGGCAGCGACGCCTCGATGCGCCTGCGCATGGCAGCGCCCGCCCGCCGCCAGAGAATCGGCATGATAGCGAGCGCGATACCGCCCGCAACGAGGAAGCCAAGAATGAAAGACAGAACGAGTTGTAACACCTGGCAGGATTCCCGCGCTTTGACTGCTATCAGTGTGCCACGTCAGGCGACCGGGAATCCAGTGTTTCTCTGCCGGCTTGCACGCTCGCTCAAAATGGATTCCAGGTCGGACTGGCGGTCATCTTCAAGTAGCCCAGATTAACTCCGAGACGAGCCCCTACCCCGGTGCGGATGGGCACGACCAGCACATGACCGTTTTTCATCACGTTGAAGCCCAGACCGGCCACAATGTAGGCGGACCCTGCTACGCCAGCATAGCGACGGTACAACTCGTTGATATTGTTGAGGTTGTAAACCAGCATCATGACGCGGGAGCCCTGTCCGCCGAAATCCCAACCAACCGAAGGACCCTGCCAGTAGACGTTATGGTCGCCGACGTTTTTGGTGAAGAGCGTCCCCTCACCATAGGTCAATCCGCCCACGAAGGCACCCGAACCCTCCTGGCCAAGAACATAGCCGTTCGGCAGTCCGTATCGGGAAAAAATTTTCTCCACAACGGTGGCCAAGCCGCCGGTCGTCGCGCCAAAGAAGTCGCTGCCCGTGTCGACAATCTCCTGCATGGTATAGCCGTCACTCTGAGCGCGCGCGGTAGGCGCTGTCAGCACAGCCGCCACGCTCAGTATAGTGAACGTCAAAAAGAAGAGCCCGATTCTTGCACGGCTCAAAAGACTGAATGGCATCGGTATCTCCATCCCGTTGGTGCTAGGCTGTTAGTACCTGACAGCCTAAGGCTGCCCGTGCGGCCGAATTGGCGCATAGCGCCATACTGCGGATAATTTGAGATTAACCGGTAAATCTTTTTCAACCATTAAACCCGAAGGAGAATACGGTCTGCGCTGCATCCGATCGCAGTGCTTTGTTGCCCGTCTCTCCCGTGATGTGTAACCAAGAATACCGTTGTAGTGATTGCGATTCGCGGGCCATGGCTTCCACCATGCCCGATCCGGATATTCGACAGGGGACGGCTCAAGACAATGACAAACTTTCCTTCACTCAGCGCGCCCGACCTCGCTGCACTGCTGTGCAGCCGCGTCTGCCACGACATTATTTCCCCGGTGGGGGCAATCAACAACGGGCTGGAACTGCTGGAAGAAGGCGGCGCGGACGAAGACGCCATGCGCCTCATTCAAACCAGCGCCATCAACGCTTCGGCGCGACTGCAATTCGCGCGCATAGCCTTTGGGGCGGCCGGTTCAGCCGGCATGCAGATCGACACCGGCGATGCCGAAACAGTTGCCACTGCCTTCATCCGTAACGAAAAGCCCGATCTGGAATGGATTGGCGGCCGCGCGCTCCTGCCGAAGAACAAGGTCAAGCTCCTCCTGAACCTCATCCTCGTGGCCAATGGCGCAATTCCCCGCGGTGGCAAGCTGTCGATCTACCTCGAAAACCTTGAAACCGCGCCGAAATTCACCATCCGCGCAAAAGGCCCGATGGTGCGCGTGCCGCCCAAGTTCCTTGAACTGCATTCAGGCAAGGAACCCGAGGAACCAATCGACGCCCACAGTGTGCAGCATTATTATACGATTCTGCTGAGCCGGGAGACGGAGATGCCAATCTCCATCCACGCCACGGCCGAAGAGATCGTTCTGACGGCGGGTTAGCGCATAATTTACCATACCGGTTTGTTCCGCCTTTACAGACTTTTGCTAGCGTCTTGGTAGCAAACGGGTCGTGCGGCCGTGCAAACAGGACCGGAACAATGAAGCGCTGTCTTATCGTCGACGACTCAAGCGTGATCCGCAAAGTCGCCAAGCGCATTCTTGCCGGACCTGAGATGCTGGTGGCAGAAGCCGCAAGCGCTCAGGAGGCGCTCAACATCTGCGCCCAGGAGCTGCCCGAGATCATCATGGCCGACGGCAGCCTGCCGGATATGCGCTCCGACGAACTCATAGCGCGGCTGATGGCCATCGATCCGGAAACGAAGCCGCACATCCTGCTGTGCCTCAGCGCGGTGGATGTCGGCCAGATCATGCGCGCCAAGCGTGCGGGCGCTAAAGGCTATCTGCTGAAGCCTTTCACCCGCACACAGCTTCTGGAGAGCTTCCGCGAATTGGCGGCGGCGTAGCGTAACTCTGCACGCGGGCATGCAAAAGGGCCCGGCGCGTGACCGGGCCCTGTGTGATTGTCGGAAAGGAAAGCGTCAGGCGCTTTCGCGGATTTCTTCGGGTTCGCGCAGCACATAGCCGCGTCCCCAGACGGTCTCGATATAATTCTGGCCGCCGGAAGCCGTGTCGAGCTTCTTGCGAAGCTTGCAGATGAAGACGTCGATGATCTTCAGTTCCGGCTCGTCCATGCCGCCATAGAGATGGTTGAGGAACATCTCCTTGGTGAGTGTCGTGCCCTTGCGCAAGGACAACAGCTCCAGCATCTGGTATTCCTTGCCGGTCAGATGCACGCGCTGTCCCCCGACCTCCACGGTCTTGGCATCGAGGTTCACCACCAGGTCGCCGGTCGTGATGATCGACTGTGCATGTCCCTTCGAACGGCGGACAATCGCATGAATTCGGGCAACCAACTCGTCCTTGTGGAACGGCTTGGTCATATAATCGTCGGCGCCGAAGCCGAGCCCCCTCACCTTATCCTCGATGCCGGCCATGCCGGAAAGGATAAGGATCGGCGTCTTCACCTTGGAAAGACGCAGCGTCCGCAGCACCTCGTATCCGGACATGTCTGGGAGGTTCAAGTCGAGAACGATAATGTCGTAATCGTAGAGCTTGCCGAGATCGACACCTTCCTCGCCAAGATCCGTCGTGTAGACATTGAAGCTCTCGGACTTCAGCATCAACTCGACGCTTTGTGCAATCGCACTGTCATCTTCAACCAGCAGAACGCGCATCTTATTCCCCTTTCCGCCGCCGAACGGGTCCAGCAGGTATCCGACACCGGAGCATGATTGCCTGATTCGGAAGCTGCCACTTAATGGTTAACAAAATCTGATTCGCGGTTGCAACCGCTAAGATCAGATTTCAGCTTTTCAGGCCATATCGCTGATTCAAATGCCGAATCCACTTCAATTCACTTCAAGCTTCGACCCGGCTGCCTAGCCGGCTCGCAATCTGAAGGCCCCGTAGGATCTGCCGTCGGCACAATCCGGATTTTTACCGAGCCTTAAGCCATGGGTCTTATGATTAACGTTGTCCGTAAACGAAACGTTACCGCGGGGGGCGAAGCTTGAGGTTTTATTTTCCAAACCGGCCGCTGAACAGGCAGACGGTAACCTTGAACCGTAGGTCTGGCGCCGGATCCGGAGCCAACGCTTCCGGGAATCGTCCGCGTCTTGTGGAGTACCCAAGATGAAATCACGTGAAAATCTTGTTCGACTGAAACAATTTCAGGTGAGCGAACAGCGTCGCAGGGTCGAGCAACTCGAAACCATGATCGCAGAGTTCAAGCGCATGGCAGACGAGCTGGATGCTCAAATTGCCAATGAGGAAAGCAAAGCCGGCATTACCGACCAGAACCATTTTGCCTATCCGACATTTGCAAAGGCGGCACGGCTCCGCCGCGATAACCTGCGGACCTCGCAATCCGACCTGCAGCAACAGAAAGAGCAGGCTCAGGCCGAGTTGGAAGAAGCCGAAACCGAATTGCATAAAGCCGAAGCGCTGGAATCGCGCGACACCAAGCAACGCGGAACCGGCAGCAAGCCGCAGGTAATGACCGGCTGAAGCTGATCCCGGTCTGTGGCCACGTATTATCAAAAGCATGGGCGCGCGGATGACGCGCGCCCTTAATCGTCTCTGAAGCTCGTTTTATCTCTGAAGAATTAATCGGCGGTACCACACCGCATCGGGGCAGATACGACGCCTCCGGTCCGGGCGCGCCAAGCGCGACGCCGCCCTTCAGCAGCTCTGACAATCAGTGCCGATATTGTTGAATTCGTGTCGTTCGCAAGCCTTGGAGGCCGTATTCATCGATCGAGGCCTGCCAGGAAAGAAACTCTTCGACTGTAAGCTTGTAGCGCTGGCATGCCTCTTCCAAACTCAAAAGGCCACCGCGAACCGCCGCAACGACTTCCGCCTTGCGGCGTATGACCCAACGGCGCGTATTCGTCGGAGGAAGATCAGCAATGGTCAACGGACTGCCGTCCGGCCCGATAACATATTTTACGCGCGGTCGCATCAGATCGGTCATTTTACTCTCTACACTTGACCTAACCGCCGCGACCATACAGCCGCAGCTTTTAAGATTTGCCTAAACGCGTGGTAAGAGTACTGTAACGGAAATGAATCCGCCGTTAGGGATTTGCGCACGTATTGATTCAAATGCGAAGTGAACGGGTTGGCCTGCGTCGGATCGCATCTTGACCTGGTAGCGCAGCGTTGCCATCTAGCCTCCGGATATGTAAGCGACAGTACAAGCAACGGAAGAATACCCATGAACAGCCTCGATCTGCCTGGCCGCCCGGAGGAGACGCGCGTCGTCGTAGCGATGTCGGGCGGTGTCGATTCTTCCGTTGTTGCCGGCATTCTGGCGAGGGAAGGCTACGAGGTCATCGGGATTACGCTTCAGCTTTACGACCATGGCGCGGCTGCACACCGGCCGGGCTCCTGCTGCGCCGGCCAGGATATCGATGATGCGCGGCGGGTGGCGGAGACATTGGGAATTCCGCACTACGTCCTCGACTACGAAAAGCGTTTCCGTGAAGCGGTGATCGACCCCTTCGCCGAGAGCTATGTCGCGGGCGAGACGCCCATTCCCTGCATTTCCTGCAATCAGACGGTAAAGTTTGCGGATCTTCTCGAAACCGCACGCGATCTTGGCGCCGACGCGCTGGCGACCGGACATTATATTCGTTCCCGGGCCAACGGAACGCACCGGGCGATGTATCGCCCGGTCGATGCCGACCGGGACCAGAGCTATTTCCTGTTCGCGACAACCCAGGAGCAGATCGATTTCCTGCGCTTCCCATTGGGCGATCTATCCAAGCCACAGGTGCGCGCGCTGGCTGAGGAGATGGGGCTGGTGGTGGCCACGAAGCAGGACAGTCAGGACATTTGCTTCGTCCCTCAGGGAAAGTACACCGACATAATTTCGCGCTTGCGGCCGAATGCGGCGGCACCGGGTGACATTGTCCATATCGATGGGCGCGCGCTTGGGCGGCACAAGGGCATTCTGCATTACACCATCGGCCAGCGTCGCGGTATTGGCGTATCCACGGGCGAGCCGCTCTATGTGGTTCATCTGGATGCCGAAAACGCCCGTGTGATTGTCGGCCCGCGCGAGGCTCTGGAGACCCGGCGGATCTTCCTGCGCAAGGTCAATTGGCTGGGCGACGGCCCACTCGACACATTGCCAGACGAAGGCATCGAAGTGTTTGCCAAAGTGCGCTCGACCAGACAGCCGGCGCCTGCCACCCTTTACCATCAGGATGATACCACATGGGTCGAGCTTCACGATGGCGAGAACGGCGTGGCCCCGGGTCAGGCTTGTGTTCTCTACGCCGATGACAGCGACGATACCCGGGTTCTTGGCGGAGGTTTCATCGACCGCACGGAGAAGCACGTGGAAGCAGAGGCCATGCTTTCGCGGCTGGCAGAAGCACCAGCATAACCAAGCATCTCAACGATTGTGAGAGATCGTCCCCGCAGTCAAAATCCGTAAGACTTCGATGGCCTCCTCACCCGTCGTGCGTGGAGTGCTGCGCGTTTCTATGCACTCGATGAAATGCTCCAGCTCACGTGTCAGCGGCATGCCTTCCTCGACGTCGACATAGTGCGGCTCATTGGTCGTAAAGGCCCATTGTCCGCTATCCTGCCACACGGCATGATTATAGAGGGCCAGCTTCCGACTCCACGGCTCCACATCGTCGAACACGGCCATGGCTTTGGTCCCCACCACGGTCAGACGTCGCTCGCGATACGGATTGAGCCGCGACGTGAACAGATGCCCCCGCAATCCGTTCTCGAAACGCATATGGAGATGAGCGAAATCGCTTAGATGGTCGAGCAGCGCCGCTCCTTCTCCACGCACCTCGGCCGGCGCTGCCCCGGTAATCGCAAGGATCATGGACAGATCGTGCGGCGCGAGATCCCAAAGCGCATCGTTTTCCGTGTGAAACTTGCCGAGGCCGAGCCTGTGCGAATGGACATAGCCGACTTCCCCGAGTTCCCCCGCATCGATCAGGGCCTTGAGGGTTTCAAATGCCGGGTGAAACCGCAGCACATGCCCGACCATGAAAATGCGATTGGCCCGGTGCGCCACCGCGACGGCCTCTTCTGCATCGGCAACCGTAAGCGCGATGGGCTTTTCCACCAGCACGTCCTTACCGGCTTCGACGGCCTGGATAGCATAGTCGGCATGAAACTGCGGCGGCAGGGCCATGACGATCGCATCGATGCTCTCATCCGCAAACAGGCCGTCAGGATCCACGGCGCGGCAGTCGTGTTCGCTGGCGAACCCCTCTGCCCTCGCGCGGTTGGCATCCGATACGGCGCTCAGTGCGCCGAGTGATTTCAGCGTGCGGATGTGGTTAGACCCCCAATACCCACATCCGAGGACGGCTATACGCGGCTTCATACATACTTCTTATAGCTAGCTTTTCCGACACTTATCGGGCTGGACGCCGCAACTCAACCCCGCAGAAAAGGCAAAGATCGTTCGTCAACCGAAACCCTCGCGAGAAAGGCCCGTAAATTGCCCTGTTATCGGCGCCGGATGCGCTTGACAGGCCCGGACACAGCCCCTTATATCCGCCCGTCTTCAAGACGCTGCGTCATTCGAAACCCGCGCGGTGCATCTTGTGGCGGAGTAGCTCAGTTGGTTAGAGCAGAGGAATCATAATCCTTGTGTCGGGGGTTCGAGTCCCTCCTCCGCTACCATTGATCCCGAATAGGAAAATCAGCTAGTTAACGGAGCCGGGAGGTTCCGGAGACTGTGAGACATCTCACGCAAATGTACGCGGAGATCTCATGGCACGTGCCTCCTATCTTGCAAGGCGTGACGGACGCTATTTCATGCAGGTCCGTTTCGCCGTTCAGTGTGCGCCGCTCGTCGGCAAACCGCTCTACCGCGCCTCACTCCGAACGAGCGATTATCGCTTGGCCCGGATGAGGCTCTCGGAGTGCCTGGTCTGGTTTCATAGGATGAACGAGAGCATCGATTACCCCTCCCTGTTCAAGAAGAACGTCGTTGAACTCCGGACGTATCTCCAAGACGTATGGCCGATCTCCAATGAACGCCTGTTCGCCCGACGGAATTACGAGGAACTACTAAAGAACCTGAACCGACGAGCACAGGCGGCAGGATGCGACCCGGGCATGATCGAGCCAGACTTCCCGGAACTTCTGAAGGCCTTCGTTCAGCAAAATGTGGAGGCCGAGGCCTATCTGCGAAAGGCTGAGCGGGTGAAGGAATATGAACGAGGTCGAGCCGATATGCAGGCGGCGGTCCAATTCGACGCGGTACCCGAGAGTTTCAGAATATCGCAGCCTGTCACGCAAACACCGCCATTGCCTTCGTCACCAGCATCAACACCGCCACAGGAGATGACGGACCAGACCACTGAAATTGATCCGGCAGCATCGAGCCCGCTCTTCTCCGAAGCATTGGCCGAATATCTACAGACGACCGGCGGCAGTGCCGACGGCCGCCGCGATGTGGAACTGACCGTCCAGTTTCTGATCGACCAGATGGGCGATGGGCCTGTTGGCCTTTTCACCAACGAGCAGGCGAAGGCACTCGACAAGATGCTTCCTGAAATCCCTGATCGCACGGGCATCCCCAGGAACCAACGCGTGTCCCTGTCAGCGCGGTACGAACACGCGCAAAAGTACGGTTGGAGAAACCTAAAACGCCTGACGGAAGCACGCCTCCGGAACGGCTATCACAACTCGCTCTCGAAATTCTTCGGCTGGCTTATCAGGAAGGGCTATTACAAACATCCCAAACCAGTCTTCAACACGGTTAGCGGCAAGAATCTGACGTCGCTTGAACGCGATGCATTCGAATATGACGAGGTCGTGAAGATATTTTCGCAACCGCTGTTTCAAGGGTGCAAGACCCCGAAACAGATTTGGCAACCGGGTAAGTATTTCGTCCAATCGCACCTCTATTGGGGCTATATTATCCTCATCCTTCACGGCATGCGCATCGGTGAATTCGGTCAGCTCGACGCCAGCCACATCAGGGAAGTAGATGGCATTTTGTATTTCGACCTGCGCTCATTCGATCCGGAAAAGGGACGGGTGCCGATCGAGGAAGTCGTCAAGTTCAAGACCGCCGGTTCAGAGCGCGTTATCCCGATCCACCCTCTCGTCCTCGAACTTGGATTACTGACCCGCGTGAAGGAATTGAAGAAGATCGGTTGCACGGCCTTGTTCCCGGAATGGGAACCCTATCCGAAACCCAATGGGGAAATGCGATGGGGCCAGCCGATCACCAAAAGCTGGCAGTATCTGAAGAAGAAAGTGCACATTCAGAGAGCAAATGTGGCGGCCTATTCTACCCGGCACTCCTACGCACAATTCCTCGATTCGACTGGCATCAGTCATAGAGGGCGAAAATTGCTCATGGGGCACTCGATCAAGGATGACATGTCAGCACGCTACGGTTCCAAAAAACGGCTCTCAGCCCGTGACCTCCAACAACTTACCGGAACGTCATCACCGGAGATACAGTTCATGACAAAGGCACTGCTTGATGCAAAGTCGAAGGCCGAGACGGGAGAACTCGTTGTTGTGAAGCCTTGGTTGGTACGAGCGAACTGGTCCGAATTCTACCAAGGCAAGTTCAAATAGCATCGGCCAAACGACTGCCATCATAGGCGCGAACCACGGTCCGGCAACGAGCAGCGGATAGTGCTTCCGGGTCCTATATCCTCCCAGAAACTTCGCTCCTGACAGTCCCTGGTCGTGAAGCGGGAAACCCCTCTTGAGCGTCCCGAAGACAAATACCTTTTGCACAACGGATGCCGCCTCCTTGTGGCTGCGCTAGGAGTTCTACCCCCTCGATGTTGCATAAGCCTTGGAACGTTTGCAACGGGGCCGGCAACGGACAGTCCGCTTTCAGGCAGCTCGAACGTCTAGCTGCCATTCAGCTCTCGACCCCCTTGCGGTCATTCATTCGCTTGAGCGCGCCCCCGAAGACCTGACATTAGGCCACGGACAAAACGTGTAGTAGGTTTCGTGATTTTCGCGACAGATTATAGGCTGTTCGTGTCTTCCCGAACCTTTAGAATACGGTCGATAAGACCCCATTCTAATGCTTCTTCCGCCGTCATGAAGCGGTCGCGATCCATCCCGCGCTCAAAGTCTTCATAGGAGCGTCCGCAATGCTCTGCATAGAGCCGCGTCATGCGATGCTTGGTCTTCAGAATTTCCTCGGCATGAATCAGCATGTCGGAAGCCTGCCCCTGAAAGCCACCGGATGGCTGGTGAATGAGGATACTGGCATTGGGCAAAGCAGCTCTTTCGCCGGCCTCGCCTGCCATCAGCAGGAACGATCCCATAGAACGGGCTGTCCCCATGCAAAGCGTATGAACCGGTGCGCGGATAAAGCGCATGGTGTCGTACATGGCGAGGCCGCTGGTCACGACGCCGCCCGGCGAATTGATGTAAAGATTGATCGGCTTCTTTGGATTCTCGGCCTCAAGGAACAGTAACTGCGCGCAGACCAGAGCGGAAACGGTATCGTTGACCTCGCCGTTGAGGAAGATGATGCGTTCGCGAAGAAGGCGAGAGTAAATGTCAAAAGACCGCTCCCCTCTGCTGGATTGTTCTATGACCATAGGGACGAGTTGCATCGCTTCGCGCATCGGCGAACTCCAATCTTCCAGAAATTAAAGGGGGAGAGCTTGCCGCGTCAGGCGGCGAGCATGAGGGGCGGACCGTTACTGTTCGCGGCCATTTTCGCCATCCCG
>NZ_JAKCWP010000007.1 GCF_028767125.1 Chelativorans sp. YIM 93263 | reverse complement strand
AAGAAGATGACCGAAAACATCGTCAAGGCGCTCGACGAATAGGGCCGGCCACTCGGAGATTTCACGAAGATGGAGGAAACATAATGGCGCATTGGGTACGTTTTGAACAGGATGGGCAGGTTCAACTCGGGTTGATCGATGGTGAGGAGATTGTCGTGCACGAAGGCGATCTATTCGCTGCGCCCCGACCGTCCGGCAGGCGTTATCCATTGCACGAGGCAAAGCTGCTGCCGCCGTGCCAGCCCTCCAAGATCATCGCGCTGTGGAACAATTTCCATCAGCTTGCGGCTAAGCTCGAGGTCGCCATACCCGCCGAGCCGCTTTATCTGCTCAAAGCGGTCTCCAGCATCGCCGCACCCGGAGCGGACGTCTACCGACCCGCCTCCTATACGGAGCGGGTGGTTTATGAGGGGGAGTTGGGCATCGTCATTGGCTGCGCAACCAGCAATGCTTCGGAGCGGGAAGCCGCGGAAGCAATCTTCGGGTACACCTGCGTCAACGACATCACGGCGGGTGACATCATCAGTCGCGACAAGACCTTCGCCCAATGGGCGCGCGCCAAGAGCTTCGATGGCTTCGGGCCGTTTGGTCCAGCGATCACCACAGGGCTCGACCCGATCAAGCTTCATGTCCGCACGGAGCTCAACGGAGCGGAACGGCAGAATTATCCCCTGAGCGACATGATCTTCCCGCCTGCGCTTCTCGTCAGCCTGCTCTCGCAGGATATGACGCTCCTTCCCGGCGATCTGATCTGTTGCGGCACATCGCTTGGTGGTGGTTCGATGAAGGAGCCGGTCAACACCGTTTCCGTGTCGATAGAGGGCATCGGCACCTTGACGAACCGATTCCTCCAATAGAGTGCCGTGCGTCCAAGTGGGCGCACAAAGCACGCTCCACTTTTGGTTACGCGAATGTCAGATGATTCATCTGACTGCAAAATTGAGGTTGAGCAGAAAAGTGCTGTTATGCATCTACCAGCATCGCCTGCCGCATCATCTCGCCCACCAGATGCGGGCTTTCAGCGATGGTGACACCCGCACTCTCCAATGCCCGTATCTTGCCCTCTGCGTCGTTCGCGAGACCGTCGATGAAGGCGCCGCTGTGCCCCATGCGCCGGCGCACGGGTGCATGGCGGCCGACGACAAGGGCGACCACAGGCATGTCCGGCTTGGTTTTGGCGATGAACTCCGCCAGCTCTTCCTCCTCGGTGCCGCCGATCTCGCCGATGACAATGACGCCATGCGTCTCAGGATCGGCGAGAAACAGCTCGAAACAGGCGCGCATGCTGAGTCCATGAATTGCGTCGCCACCAATGCCGACCGTGGTCGATTGGCCGAGCCCAACGGCACTCACCTGCGCAGTCACCTCGCTCGTCAACGAGGCGGAACGGGACAGAATGCCTATATGGCCCTTTCTCTCACTGCCGGTAGCCATGACACCGATCTTGCACAGACCTGGAGCAAGGATCCCTTGCGAATTGGGACCGACCAAGGTGGTTATACCGCCTCGGAGTGCATCGCTCACGCGGATCATGTCCTGGATGGGGACGCGTTCCGTCAGGGCAACGACCAACGGCATCTCCGCCTCGATGGCTTCGATCATTGCTGCCGCGGCGTTATCGGGCGGCACGAAAACCATGCTGGTGTTCGCCCCGGTCTCGGCTTTCGCCGAGGCAACTGTGTCGAAAACCGGCAGGCTGAGATGCCGGCTGCCGCCGCGGCCAGGCCGCACACCACCAACCACGCTCGTGCCGTACTCGATCATCGCTGCTGAATAATGCGTGCCGGAGCGGCCCGTCACGCCTTGGCAGATCACCGTTGTATCGGCATCGACCAGAATGCTCATCGGGTTTCTCCCATGTCCTGCACGGTAGCGACTGCGCGAGTAACAGCGGACCACATGTCCGGACAGTCGATCACCTTGACCCCGAAATTCTGTAAGCGAAAACGGGCGTATTCGGCATTGTTGCCGGCCAGTCGGACGATGGTCGGACGCTTCAACCCCGTGCGGCGCGTAGCAATACCCAGCCCATCGGCAATCGTGTCGCAGGGCTGCATGCCACCCCCATGAACATTGACCAGGATAGCGCGCACGGCTGGGTTCTCGAGCAGCAGGCTGCAACCATAGGCAATATCAAGGCTATTGGCAGTGGTGCGGATGTCCATGAAATTGGCCGGCCGGCCGTTCGCTGCGCAAATCATATCCAGCGTGGCGAGCCCGAGCCCCGCGCCGTTGGCCACGACGCCGATATTGCCATCCATGCGCACATAGTTGAGCTGTCGGCTCTGGGCGGCGACTTCCACGCCATCGTCTTCCCGTTCGTCGCGCAGGGCCATGAGATCGGGATGACGGAACATCGCATTATCGTCGCTGATGATCTTGGCATCGAGCGCGATGACCGCGCCAGACTTGGTGATGGCAAGCGGATTGAGTTCGATCAGCGTCGCGTCGTTCTCGACAAAGGCTGAAGCCAGCTGTTCGAGCAGGGCGACGAAGGCGGGGATCTGCCGGCTTTCAAGCTCAAGCCGAAGGGCCAGCGCTTCGGCGTCGGCTCTGTCCGGCTTGCCCGAGGCGGCAAGGTGCAATCGCTCAATTGTCGTTTCCGCCGAACGCAGCTTGTCCTCGATCTCTTCGCTGCCCTCGGGTCCTGCGAGAACGGCCATTTCGGCCCTGGCGGTGTCGATGAGAATCGCCAGGTAGAGGCTCCTGTCAACTGTAACCGCCTCCTCCACCAGAACCTGTCGAACGGGATAGCCGACCGGGCCCGTCTGCTCGGTGACAAGCGTCCTGCCGAGCATCGCGCGGGCCGCCGCGCCTGCCTCTTCAGGCGAGGAGACGAGCACGACGCCTTTCGAGCGGCCGCGCCCGCCGGCGGGAACCTGCGCCTTCACCGCAAAGCCTTCAGTGTTCAATTCGAAGGCAATGCGTCGTGCATCATCGGCGGTAAGTGCGATATCTCCCCGCGGCACTGGAATACCGTATCGCGCCAGCAGCATCTTCGACTGGAATTCCTGCAGCTTCATGTTCTGCCTCCTCCCTCGAACTGCCAGCGCTGGAATGGCACACTTGCAGTTGGGATACATAATGCCAACATCCTTTAGGCCTGTCAATCGACTGGCCAGTGAGGGAAGCGGGACCCTCGCCGTGAAAAGGTCTTTCCAGGGAGGGCGCATAAAAAAGCGGCGACATACGAAATGCCGCCGCAGTTCATCGGGGAGGGAAATTTTATTCGGCTGCGATTTTTGCAGGTTCTCCGATTGCACCACTTTCCTGAAGTCTGGCGATCGCCTGATCGTCGAATTGCAGAACTTCGCTCAGGATTTCATACGTGTGCTCGCCTAAAAGCGGTGAGCGCAGTACCTCCGTGGGGCTGTCGGACAACTTGACCGGATTGCCGACGGAGAGATAAGTGCCGCGCACGGGATGCTCAACTTCGACCACGGTGCCCGTGGCGCGCAGCGAGGGATCTTCGGCAAGCTCCTTCATCGACAGGATCGGGCCGCAGGGAATATCCCGGGAATTGAGAATGTCCATCACCTCGAACTTGTTGAGCGTCTGGGTCCATTCCTCGATTCGGGCGAAGATCTCATTGAGTCGAGGCAGCCTTGCTTTGGGCGTGGCATAGTCGGGATCGGTCTTCCAGCCCGGTTCGCCAATAACGTCGCAGATCGCCTCCCATACGGGCGCCTGGGTGATGAAGTAGATGTAGGCGTTGGGATCATCCTCCCAGCCTTTGCATTTCAGGATGCGACCGGGCTGGCCACCGCCGGAGTCATTGCCGGCGCGCGGCACGGAGTCGCCAAACTCCACACCCTCGCCGTACTGGCTGTATTCCTCCAGCGGACCGCGGGCCAGCCGCTGCTGGTCCCGCAGCTTGACGCGACAGAGATTGAGTACGCCATCCTGCATCGCGGCCGAAACTTTCTGGCCGCGCCCCGTCTTCGTGCGCTGGTAAAGTGCCGTCACGATGCCGAGGCACAGGTGCAGGCCGGTACCCGAGTCGCCGATTTGCGCGCCGGTCACCAGTGGCAGCCCATCACGGAAACCGGTGGTGGAGGCCGCGCCGCCGGTGCATTGTGCGACGTTCTCGTAAACCTTGCAGTCCTGATAGGGACCTGGTCCGAACCCCTTGATCGAGGCGACAATCATCGCCGGATTGAGTTCCTGGATGCGTTCCCATGAGAAGCCCATGCGGTCGAGCGCGCCGGGAGCGAAATTTTCCACCATCACGTCGCATCGCTTGATCATCTCTTCCAGAACCGCCTTGCCACTGGGGTCCTTGGTATTCAGCGTGATCGAACGCTTGTTGTGGTTGAGCATGGTGAAGTAAAGGCTGTCGGCGGCGGGAATGTCGCACAACTGGCCGCGCGTGATGTCGCCTGTGCCGGGACGCTCCACCTTGATCACATCGGCGCCAAACCATGCAAGCAACTGTGTGCAGGTCGGGCCCGACTGGACATGGGTGAAATCCAAGATGCGGACACCTTCAAGTGCTTTCATGACTGGCTCCTATTTCTTTCCGACCACGCTTTGCGGGTTGAGATTGCCGATACGGCCGCTTTCCGTGCCGGCCGCAGCATCGATGACAGCGTTCACAAGTGTAGGCTTGCCAGAATCCATCGCTGCGCTGACGGCACGATAAAGTTCGTCGGGGGTCGTGACATTGACGCCTACGCCGCCGAAGGCTTCCATCATCTTGTCGTAACGGGCATCCTTGACGAAGACCGTCGGCGCCACATCCGGGCCACCCGAGGGATTGACGTCTGTGCCGCGATAGATGCCGTTATTGTTAAAGATGACGGTGCAGACTGGCAGGTTGTAGCGGCAGATGGTTTCAATCTCCATGCCGCAGAAACCGAAGGCCGAGTCCCCTTCGACCGCCAGCACGGGCTTGCCGGTTTCAATCGTAGCGGCGATTGCCGAGCCCATGCCGATGCCCATAACGCCCCAGGTGCCGACGTCGAGCCGCTTGCGTGGCTGGTACATGTCGATGATGCCGCGCGCGAGATCAAGCGTGTTGGCGCCTTCATTGACGAGAATGGCATCAGGTCGCTCTTTGATGATTGTGCGCAACGCGCCCAGGGCGCCGTGGAAATCCATCGGCACTGAGTTCTTCTTCAGACGCAGCGCCATTTTGGCGATGTTCTGCTCTTTCTTGGCGCTGATCTGCTCAATCCACTCCGCGGGTGGGGTCGGCCAGTTTTCGCCCAGCCCATCGAGCAACGCTGAAATGCAGGAGCCGATGTCGCCGACCACCGGTGCGGCGATCTCGACATTGGAATCCATTTCCTTGGGCTCTATGTCCACCTGGATGATTTTCTTCGAGCCAGGCTCGCCCCAACTTTTGCCTTTGCCATGCGACAGAAGCCAGTTCAGCCGGGCGCCGACCAGCAAGACGACGTCGGAATCCTTTAGAACGGTCGAGCGCGCAGCCCCTGCCGATTGCGGATGTACGTCAGGCAGCAGGCCCTTGGCCATGCTCATCTGCAGGAAGGGAAGCCCGCTTTTCTCTACGAAGGCGCGGATTTCGTCATCGGCCTGCGCGTAAGCTGCTCCCTTGCCGAAGATGACGAGCGGACGCTTGGCGCCTTTGAGGATATCGAGCGCGCGCGTGACTGAAGAAGGTGACGGAATCTGCGCTGGAGCGGGATCGATCACCTGGACCAGGGATTTTCCGCCGGCTTCCGCTTCCATCACCTGCGGCAATAGCTTCGCCGGCAAGTCCAGGTAAACGCCACCAGGCCGCCCGGATACGGCGGCGCGAATGGCGCGCGCCACGCCGATGCCGATGTCTTCAGCATGCAGAATGCGAAAGGCGGCCTTGCAAAGCGGCTTGGCGATGGCAAGCTGATCCATCTCTTCGTAGTCGCCCTGCTGAAGATCGACGATCTCGCGCTCGGAAGAGCCGGACATCAGGATCATCGGAAAACAGTTGGTGGTGGCGTTGGCGAGCGCGGTGAGGCCGTTCAGAAAGCCAGGCGCTGACACGGTGAGGCAGATGCCGGGCTTTTTGGTTAGAAAGCCTGCGATTCCGGCGGCATATCCTGCATGTTGCTCATGCCGAAAGGAAATGACGCGCATGCCTTCGGCCTGCGCCATACGACCGAGATCCGTGATCGGAATGCCGGGTACGCCATAGATTGTGTTGATGCCGTTGAGCTTGAGCGCGTCGATGACCAGATGAAAACCATCGGTCAGTTCCGGCTGCGCGTTGGTCGTCGGCGACTCGACCTTGGTGACGACTGTCATTTGACGTTTTTCCTCCTCTTGAACCGGTCGTGCGCAGGGCGTCGGAGCGCCGGACAATCCTTAACTGCTGGGTTATCAGGAGGCGTGCCGACGACCGATCACTGTTCCAAAATTTCTGGCATAATAAATACCAAAAGTCAAACGGATCTCCACAGGCGCCGTGCCCCATGGGCTCTGGGCCGGCCACGGCAGATCATTCAAGGGGAATGAGGAACTATGTGGCTGGCCGTGGGGGCCAATGCCATTGTTGTGAACCAAAGTCCTGATGAGATCTTGTGAGCCGGGTCTTGACGCAGATCGCTGCCAGGCGGGTCGGCGCAACGCCTCGAGCAGCCATCGACGAGGACCGCCGTTTTAGTCAGGCGGCGTAACCCGAACTCCCGTACGTGCCCACTTAATGACGTGGAGCGGTCCCGCCGATCGCCGCGGTGATCTCTTCGGCGGCACTGCGCACCAGTGCGCCGTATTCCGCATCGCGCTCCGGCGTGACGCGGAATGCCGGGCCGGAGAGCGAGACACCGGCCACTGCCTCACCGAGTTGGTTGAAGATCGGAGCTGCGATGCAGCGCATGCCCAGCGTGCCTTCCTCATCATCAATGGACCAGCCGCGCGCGCGAATCGTCTCGATCTCGGCGATCAGCGCACTAGGCAACACGATGGTCTTCTTCGTGAAAGCATCGAGGGGGGCTCTCATCAGAAGCGCCTCGATCTGCGGCTGGGGCAGGAAGGCCAGCAATGCCTTGCCAATGCCGGAGGCATGGACCGGCCCGCGCGTGCCCGGACGGAAGAAAGCCCTGATGGGCTCATGGGTCTCCACTTGGCTGACGAAGATCACTTCACCCTGATCAATGATCGCCAGGTTGGCCGTTTCACCGGTCGCCGTCATGATGCGCTGCATGACAGGGCGGCTTTGCTCGACAATGCGTGTGCGGCCGAGAAAGCTGCTGCCGATACGAAAGGCCTCGAGACCGACATGCCAGAGCTGAGCCGGTTCGTCGAATTGCACAATCCCGTGCTTTTCCAGCGTGATCAGGATGCGGTAGGCGGTGGAGGCCGCCTGACCGGAGGCTTGAGCGATTTCCGTCAGTGAAAGACCGTTGGCATCGGCCACGACCTTCAGAACATCCATAGCCCGGTCGAGCGACTGAATCAGCGTATTCTCCGCCGTGTTATGGAAGGAGCGCGGTCTGCCTCGCGCCCGGCCGATCTTCTGCATGACGCCATTCTCCGTATGTGGAAATCACATTCCACCATCAAAACTAAAAACTTTTCCGTAATATGAAAAAATGAAAAACGATGGATATACAGTAGCATGAGAAGTTTCAAATGAAAATGGAAAACTTTTTCAAAAAAATTGCCTTCGCCTGTTACGCCACTTACTCTGCCTTTTATAAAGCCGCCCTAAGCGGTGAGACTTCGGAGACCGCATCATGTCGACCCAGAACCCGATCTTCATTCCGGGTCCCACCAACATCCCGGAGCAGTTGCGGCGCGCGGTGGATTATCCATCAATCGATCACCGCTCGCCGGCCTTCGCCGAAATGTACGAGCCGGCCCTCGAAGGGGTGGGCCGTATTCTGAAATCGAAGGAAGCCGAGATCATCCTGTTTCCGGCCACCGGCACGGGGGCATGGGAGGCGGCGATTACCAACACCCTATCGCCTGGCGACAAGGTGCTGGCAGCCCGCTACGGCATGTTTTCGCACCGCTGGATCGACCTGTGTCAAAGGCATGGCCTCGACGTTCAGGTCATCGAAACGCCTTGGGGCGAAGGCGCACCAGCCGAAGAATTTGAGCGCGTTCTGATGGCGGATACCGGCCATTCCATCAAGGCGCTCCTTGTCTGTCACAACGAGACCGCCACTGGTGTGCGCAGCGACATCGCCGCCGTCCGCCGCGCCATCGATAGGGCTGAACACCCCGCGCTGCTTTTCGTCGATGGGGTCAGTTCCATCGCGTCTATGGATTTCGGCATGGACGATTGGGGCGTCGATATTGCGGTCACCGGCTCGCAGAAGGGTTTCATGCTGCCTCCGGGCCTAGCCATTCTCGGCATCAGCCCGAAAGCGCTTGAAGCGGTCGCCACAGCGAAGTGCGCCCGCTGCTTCTTCGATGTCCGTGACATGATAAAGACGAAAGCCGCCGGTGGTTTCCCCTACACCCCGCCCGTCAATCTCATTCGCGGTCTCAACGTCTCCATCACTATGCTGGAGGAGGAGGGCCTGACCGATGTCTTCAGCCGCCACTACCGGATTGCTGAAGGCGTGCGCAAGGCGGTGGAGGCCTGGAATCTTCGCCTTTGCGCAAAAGAACCGGCGCTCTATTCCGATACGGTCAGCGCGGTGCTTGTTCCGGAAGGTTTTGATGCCACCCGCATCGTCACCCACGCCGCAGAGAAGTACGGTGTAGCTTTCGGTGTCGGGCTAGGCGAGGTGGCCGGCAAGCTGTTCCGCATTGGCCATTTGGGCAGTATGACCGACGTCATGGCGTTATCGGGCATCGCCACGGCGGAAATGGTCATGGCGGATCTTGGCTTGCCGGTCACGCTTGGTTCGGGTGTCGCCGCAGCACAGGAATATTACCGCGTCACGAACGATGAACAGAACGTCGCCATGCGGCGCGCGGCGGCCTGAGGAGGGAGCATGGACATTCCAGCCCCCACGGGTATCCCCACCTATGACGACGTCCAGGCGGCGCATGAGCGCATTGCACCGCATGTTCACCGCACACCGATCCTGACCTCGAGCTATCTCGACAGGCACACGGGCGCCAGCCTGTTCTTCAAGTGCGAGAACTTCCAGAAGGCGGGCGCCTTCAAGGCACGCGGCGCGTCCAACGCCGTCTTCGGCCTGGATGACAAGAAGGCGGTGCGCGGCGTCGCCACCCATTCTTCCGGAAACCACGCCCTGTCTCTCAGCTATGCCGCCGGCAAGCGCGGGATCCCGGTGACGGTGGTCATGCCGAGAACGGCCCCGGAGGCGAAGAAAGACGCCGTGCGCGGTTACGGCGGTAAGATCGTCGAATGCGAACCCAGCACCTCGTCGCGCGAAGCCGTCTTCGCCGAAGTGGTAGCCGAAACGGGAGCCGAGTTCGTGCATCCGTATAACGACCCGCGTGTCATCGCGGGTCAAGCCACTTGCTCTAAGGAGATTGTCGAGGAGTTGGGCGAGCTTGACGCTGTGATCGCTCCCATCGGCGGCGGCGGCATGGTGTCGGGCTGCTGCCTGACCCTCTCCAACATCGCGCCGAAGACGAAGATCTACGCCGCCGAGCCGAAGAACGCCGACGACGCCTATCGCTCCTTCAAGGCTGGTCATATCATCGCCGATGACGCGCCCGACACGGTCGCCGACGGGCTGAAGGTGCCGCTCAAGGATCTTACCTGGCAGTTCGTCTCCAACCATGTGGAGGACATTCTTCTCGCCACCGAGGAGGAGATCGTCGAGGCCATGCGGCTCATCTGGCAGCGCATGAAGATCGTCATAGAGCCGTCCAGCACCGTGCCGCTGGCGACGATCCTGAAGAACAAGGAGCTTTTCGCCGGCAAGCGCGTCGGGGTCATCATCACCGGCGGCAATGTCGATCTGGGCAAGTTGCCCTGGGCCAAGACGTAGTGGAGAAACCGATGACCAAGCATGAAACCATCGCCGGGCATGAGGTCGGCTACGACATCCCTGCGGCGATCGGCATGGACGAAAAGGACATCCAGACGCCCTGCCTGATCCTTGATCTCGACGCGCTGGAGCGTAACATCAAGAAGATGGGCGACTACGCCAGGAAGCATGGCATGCATCACCGCGTCCACGGCAAGATGCACAAGTCCGTCGATGTGGCAAAGCTTCAGGAGAAGCTCGGCGGTGCGGTCGGCGTCTGCTGCCAGAAGGTCTCGGAGGCCGAGGCGTTCGCCCGCGGCGGCATCAAGGACATTCTGGTTTCGAACCAGGTGCGCGACCCGGCGAAGATCGACCGCCTCGCCCGTATGCCCAAATACGGCGCCCGCATCATCGTCTGCGTCGATGACGTGGAAAATGTCGCCGGGCTGTCGGCGGCAGCCGAGCAACACGGAACCACGCTCGAATGCCTAGTCGAGATCGATTGCGGCGCCGGCCGCTGCGGCGTCACCTCGACCGGAGCGGTGGTGGAGATCGCCAAGGCGATTGAGGCAGCACCTGGTCTGAAGTTCACCGGCATCCAAGCCTATCAGGGTGCCATGCAGCATCTCGACTCTTATGAGGACCGCAAGGCCAAGCTGGACGTCGCCATCGCCCAGGTGAAGGAAGCGGTCGAGGCGCTGAAGAAGGAGGGACTCGAGCCGGAGCTGGTTAGCGGCGGCGGCACGGGCAGCTACTATTTCGAGAGCAATTCGGGAGTCTATAACGAATTGCAATGTGGCTCATACGCCTTCATGGATGCCGACTACGGCCGCATCAAGGACAAGAACGGCGTGCGCATCGACCAAGGCGAGTGGGAGAACTCTCTCTTCATTCTCACAAGCGTCATGAGCCATGCCAAACCCGACAAGGCGATCTGCGATGCCGGACTCAAGGCGCAGTCGGTGGATTCCGGCCTGCCCTTTATCTATGACCGCGACGATGTGAAATACATCAAGTGCTCCGACGAACACGGGGTGATCGAGGACTTGAACAGCGTTCTGAAGATCAACGAGAAGCTGTGCCTTGTTCCCGGCCACTGCGATCCGACGTGCAACGTGCACGACTGGTATGTGGGCGTGCGCAACGGCAAGGTGGAATGCCTATGGCCCGTCACCGCGCGCGGCTTGGCCTACTGAGGTTTCTATGCTGATTGTGAGTGAAGAGACCTGCCAAAAGGTCGTCGGCCACAAAAACGCTTTCACCGCCGTCGAAGGCGTTTTCGCCGCCATGGCGCGGGGGGACGCCTACAATTTCCCGGTCGTTCGCGAAGCCATCGGTCATGCCGACGCGCTCTATGGCTTCAAATCAGGCTTCGACCGGGCCGCCGGCGTGCTCGGCCTCAAGGCGGGCGGATATTGGCCGGGCAATGAAAAGCAGGGTCTCACCAACCATCAGTCGACCGTTTTCCTGTTCAATCCCGATACCGGCCAGCCAAGCGCCATGGTGGGCGGCAACTATCTCACGGCCATGCGCACGGCGGCGGCCTCGGCGGTATCGATCCGCTATCTGGCGCGCGAGGATGCTAAGGTGCTGGGGATGGTGGGTGCGGGTTTCCAGTCCGCCTTCCAGATGCGTGCGGCGGCCGCACAGCGCAAGTTCGAGCGCGTCGTCGGCTGGAACCTCCATCCTGAGATGCTGTCGCGTCTGGAGCAGACTGCGGATGAACTCGGCCTGCCCTTTGAGGCGGTCTCGCTCGACCGGCTGGGCGCGGAGGCCGATGTCATTATATCCACCACTTCCAGCTTCGCCCCCATTCTGAAGCGTTCCCAGGTGAAGCCCGGCACGCATCTAGCCTGCATGGGAACCGACACCAAGGGCAAGCAGGAGGTGGAAGCGGAGCTGGTGGCGGCCACGGCTGTCTTTACCGACGAGGTGGCACAGGCCGTGAGCATTGGCGAATGCCAGCATGCTGTCGGCCTGGGCCTGATCGACGAAAGCCGCATCACCCCGATTGGCGCCGTGATCAACAGAGAGCACCCGGGGCGCAGTGCCGCCGACGAGATCACGCTTTTTGATGGCACCGGCGTGGGCTTGCAGGATTTGGCCGTGGCCGCGCTGGCAGCTGCCGCCGTCCAAGCCGAGTAGGCTACTAGGCCACCTCTCATCCCCTATTTCTGGCTTGAGTCAGGCCTCATGGTTTCCAGACAAGGAATCATGGAGCCGGATTGTTTCCTCCCGCGTTAATCCCCGAACGGATGGCAACTCACGTCGTTGTGATGTCGTGAAGGCGTGTCATTAGCAGACTGGTGCGAAACAGAAGCTCAGTTCGCGCACGTGTTCGCGCCGCGTCGATTATTCGCAAACTATTGAAACGCAACTAAAAAAGGTTCCACGAAAGTAAGCTATGCGGCAATCGCGAAGGTGCTATGCATTCTCTGGCATACAAAATTACGAAGAAATCGCTATGTGAACGCTATCGACAACGACTGATTACAGTTTCTTTTGAGGAGAGACTCATGAACATGCACTACAAGGTTGAGGTTCTGCCCAGGCAGGATCAATGGTGGCGGAAGCTGGCCCAGGCGGTCGGGTCCTTCATGAAACGCGTTTCGAACCGCGAGAACATCGTGATGGGAGCTCCTTGGCCAGCCCATAACCGCCACAAGAAGTAGCCTTTTGAGGAAAGCACGCATGCCGGCTTATGCGCCGGTTGCCCGGCGCGGTCGCGTAAGGCTACTAGGCAAAACGTGTGAGCGGCCCCCGCGGACCTTGCCGCCGGGGTCCCACACGCGCCGGCCGGAAAGTGCCGGCCTATCAGAAGCGGCGCTGTCCTTATTGTCAGCTCTGGCGGGCGAACACCATCTGGCGAACGTCGATCGTGCCGGCCCGGAAGCCGGCCTCGCAATAGGCGAGATAGTATTCCCAGAGCCGCCGGAAGCGCTCGTCGAAGCCCATCTGTTCGATCGACGGCCAGGCAGAGCGGAAACGGGTGCGCCAGTCGCTGAGTGTGCGGACATAATCCTGGCCGAAGACTCTCTCGCCAGCCAGCGCGAGCCCGTGCCGGTGGCCTAAGTCGACCAGCACCTGCGGCGCCGGCAACATTCCGCCGGGGAAGACATAGCCACGAATGAAGTCCACGCTGCGCCGGTACTCTGCGAACAGCCGGTCCTGGATGGTGATGGCCTGGATGCCAACCCGCCCATCGGGGCTGAGGCGGTCGCGGAGCTGGGCGAAATAGCGCGGCCAGTGGGCTTCACCGACAGCCTCGATCATCTCGATGGAGGCGATGCGATCATACACACCCACCGCCTCGCGATAGTCCTGGAACTTGATGTCGACGCGCTCCGAAAGTCCGGCCTCGAAAATTCGGCGGCTGGCATAGTCGTGCTGCTCACGGCTGATGGTCAAGGCCGTGACGCGCGCACCATAGGTTCGGGCGACGAATTCCGCAAAGCCTCCCCAGCCGCAGCCGACTTCCAGCACACGCTGGTCTGGCGCCAGGCCGATGCCTTCGGCAAGGGTGCGGTACTTCCGCTCCTGGGCGCCCTTCAGATCGTCGGCCTCGGCACCATAAATCGCAGAGGAATAGGTCATCGAGGGATCGAGCCAGGCGGAGTAGAAGCGATTGCCGAGGTCGTAATGGGCGTGGATGTTGCGCCGTGCCTGGCGCACTGTATTGCGCCGCCGCCAATGACCAAAGCGCTGCCACATGCGCACGAGGCGATTGCTGCTCAATAACTCGTTGGCGGGTTCGCTGTTGCGGACGAACAGATACAACAACTCGGGCAGGTCGGGGGTGTCCCACTCACCGCGCAAATAGCCCTCCGCGGCACCCAGGTCGCCGCTGGCCAGTACCCTCCAGGTACAGCGCGGATCACGGATCTCGATGGTCGCCGAAGGCCCCTCCTGCCGGCCGACAAAAGCGTAGCGCCGGCCATCGGGAAGTCCAACCTCCAGACAGCCGTACTCGAACCGGGCGAGGAAACGCAACGCCAGCCGCAGCGGCAGCGGCAGCCCGCGCGAACTGATTTCGACATTGTCGCGATTGACGATCATGATATCAGACATGGTCAGGCTGGGGCTCTGTCATTCAAATTACCAGTCTCATGCATATGGATAGTGAATAAGCTTCGCAGCATAGATTGTGAGTGGCTTTGGAGCATATAACTTTAAACGCACACACGACCACCCCTCTCCATGTCGCACGCATTATCGCGCAGAATAGCCGAGTGTCGCAGGAAACCTTTGGAAATCAAGGGAGCGGTTGGCGACACGCTGCGACATGTCGAGAAGGGATTCCGATCTAAATCGTTGAAAGGCATGGTGCCCAGGGGCGGAATCGAACCACCGACACGCGGATTTTCAGTCCGCTGCTCTACCAACTGAGCTACCTGGGCATGCCTGTCACCTGCCGGAAACGCTCCGGCCGACAGTGTCGGCGCGTTGGAATTCGCCGAAAGCGCGTGGGTTATAACACGAGATTTTGCTCTGTCCAGCGCCCCGAAACGCAATAACGCGAGTTTTCTTCAGCAGCATTGATCGCAGATCAGCCATTGGCGCTGCTCCCGCCCAATCAGGCCCGCCAGGAGAGCAGCGCGCGCTCGGCCCGGCCGATAAGCCAACTGATGGAAAGACCCAGAACCGAGAGCAAGGCCACACCGGCGATGAGCTGGTCGGTTGCAAAGAGAGCGCCGGCCATCAGAATATAGGCGCCGATGCCGAACTCAGCACCGATCATCTCAGCGGCCACCAGAAGCACAATCGCGATGGACGCGGAAATCCGGAAACCGGATAAGATCGCCGGCATAGCCCCTGGCACGATGATCTTCCGCACGATGGAAAGCCAGGAAAGGCCGAAGGACTGCCCCATTCGGATCAGGTTGCGGTCGACATTGTCAACGCCTCCATAGGTGGCGATTACCGTGGGAAAGAAAGTGCCGAAAAGGATGGTCGCGACTTTCGAGCCCTCGCCGATACCGAACCAGATGATGAAAAGCGGCAGCAGCGCGATCTTTGGAATCGGGAAAAGTGCTGAGACGAGCGGCAGAAGCCCTGCGCGCGCAAGGGAGAAAAGGCCGATCATCAGTCCGACGGCGATCCCGAGCAGACTTCCCAGTGTCCATCCGATGACGAGTCGGTAAAGGCTGGCGCCCACGTGCTTCCACAGCATGCCCGTGACAACCAGGTCCCACAGCGCACCGAGCGCTTCCGAGGGCGCCGGCAGTGCGATTGGGCTGATGACGCCAGTGCGCGAGCCGGCCTCCCACAAGGCGATGATCGCCAAAAACACAACGGCCCCAATGGGACCCATTGGCCGGTGGACAAACCCTCCGCCGCGGAAGGGGACCTGGCGCACCGCACGTTCCTCTTTGTGCTTGCCGGCCGTGCTGCCCAGCACTTGTGTGTCATGCGACATCCGCGATCTCCCTGTCGGCCTCGCGGGCTTCCTCGCGCATGATGTCCCAGACATGGCGCTGCAGCCTGTCGAGTTCGGTGACACGATCTGGCCGTTCCTCGAGGGGCATGTCGATTTCGACGACTTCACGTATCCGCCCGGGGCGGCGCGAAAGAATGATGACGCGGCGGCCCAGCCGCACCGCTTCGGCCAGGTTGTGGGTCACATAGAGCGCGGAAAAGCGCTCGCGCTGCCAAAGCCCGATCAGATCGTCCATCAAAAGCTCGCGCGTCTGGCTATCGAGCGCAGAAAGCGGCTCGTCCATCAGCATGATGGCGGGCTTGACCGCCAAGGCCCGTGCGATCGCCACCCGCTGTTTCATTCCGCCGGAAAGCTGCCGCGGCAGCGCCCCCAAAAAACCGGAAAGGTTGGTGCGCGCAAGCACGTCGGCGATGGTCTCGCGCCTTTCCTGCGCGCTGACGCCGTGGTCTTCCAAAACGAGGCTGACGTTTCCTTCCACGCTTCGCCAGGGCAGAAGGGCAAAATCCTGGAAGATGTATGTGAGTGGGTTAAGGGAGTCCCGTGCCGGCTCTCCCGACAGGAGAACTTCGCCGGCATCCGGCTTTTCCAGCCCGCCGGCGATCCTCAGGAGGGTCGATTTTCCACAGCCCGACGGCCCGACGATACAGACGATCTCTCCGTCACCGATCGTGAAGCCAATGTCTTCCAGCACATTTGTACCGCCATAGCGGTGGCTGATGCGGTCGAGGATCAGTTGCATTTGCGGTCCGGGCGAAGGCCGGCCCGCGAATGACGGGCCGGCGATGTGTCAGTGCGTTTCGACGTAATCCGTGTTCACCAGAACATCCATGGTCACGCCTTCGGGAACGAGCCCTTCGGACTTGAACCACCCCAGCTGGTCTTCCACGCTGGCGAGGCTCAGCGCCGCATTCGGGCTGATGCGCATGGCGCCGGCGCGAATGCGCGGGTCCGCCTTGTCCAGCGGCTGATCGGCATAGATGTACTGGTGGATCATCTCGACGATCCCTGCCGTCTCCTCTTCGCTCATCGTCTTGTCGACAAGTGCGGCGTTATAGTCGTCGATACCCTTGGAAAGCCCGGCCAGGAAACGCTCAACGAGATCGGGATTGTTCTCGGCGTTTTCGGTCGAGGTGAAGACAGTGGTCACCTGATAGCTGTCTATATAGTCGGAGACTTCGCCGATCTCGACGACCTCCTCGCCGGCTGAAAGGGAGTTGGCGAGGTTCGGGACGATCGCCCACGCATCGATTTGACCGCTCTTCAGCGAGGCGATGATGGCAGGCACCTTCTGCAGCGGCTTGAGGCTGATTTCCGAGCGCTCAAAACCTTCCTTGTCGGCGATCTTGTGCGCCATGTAGTGGAAGGAGGAGCCTGCAGTGGTGATGCCGAAGGTCCGTCCGGCAAGGTCCGCCGGGGTCGTCACGCCCTCATCATAGGCGGCCTTGGAGACCAGAATCTTCTGCCCCTCGACCTCGGGGTCCTCCATCAAGGCGCCGCCGATCACCTTGACCGCGCCCTTGTCGGCAAGGCTGATGAGCCCGCCGGAAATAGCGGTCAGGCCGAAATCGACATCGCCGGAGGCGATCGCCACGGCCATGGGCTGGGCGGCCTGAAAGCTGACGAACTCGACATCCAGCCCTTCATCCTCGAAATAACCCTGCGCTTCCGCGATGATACTCGGGGAGTGCGAAGTGAGCGAGGGTATGATGCCGACATTGATTGCGTCGGCGGCGCCGGCCTCGCAAGCCATAAAGCCGAGACTGCCGACCATCACCATGGCGCCAAAGGTTCTGCGTGAGATTGCGAGCATAAAGCCTCCCTTATTGATCTTTTGCTTTTGCCACAGGCTCTTGCATATGCTTTTCGCGCGGGCAAGGAGAAAAATCGCCCTTGTGGGCCGCCTCAGGGAACGTTGTCCATCATACACCGTTCGCTCACCGGAACCGCGAACCGATCCCTGTGTGCGCGGGCCAGCGTCTTCTGAGGCAAGATGACACATAATCTCCCGACCGGCCTGCCGCGAAAGCTGGATTTGCATGTACCGCCTCCATCCGGCGCGGGCGCAGCCGGCTACGACGAGCTCCTTGCGCTTCTGGAAGAGCTCGGGCGGCACCTGGACAGCAATTCGATCGACGAAATTGACCTGCGAGGCTGGGAGCGCACCGTCATCTCTCATCTCTATGGTCGCGAAGTCGATCTCCTCATGCGCGTGCCGAGAGATGCGGAATTCGACACGACGAAGGCTCCCGAGCAACGATGGAAGAACCTTCGTTCCATACTTCTGGAGCGAAAAGGGATCAGCCGTCGGGCCGTGGAAGCAGATCTGGACTGGGACTGAAGCGCCAAACTCCTGCGGATATGAAAAAGCGAGCACGAAATCTTATACTTCCTTTGAGACTTTTCGATCACAGTTCTTGCTTTCCAACCGGCAGGAACGAGGTGCCGCAGATGAATCGATCCTTTCTTTCTCTGACAACCGCAGTTGCATTGTCCGTAACGGTCATGCCGCAAATAACGCAGGCCGCCAGCTTCGATTGCTCGGAAGCGGAGAAACCCGACGAGATTGCCGTGTGCAACACGCCGGAACTTTCGGCGCTCGACAGCGAAATGGGCGCACTGTGGTTCGTCTACAGCAAAATGCCACTCCTGATGGGTGCAAGCGGCGCGCGACATGACGCGGCCGAGGCGTTTCTCAAGACGCGCAGCGAATGCGGCAGCGACACTGAGTGCCTGCGCAATGCCTATCAACAGCGCATCGCCACGCTCAAGGAACAGATCGAACGTTTCATGCCGAGCGATCCGGACGGCGCGGGAGGAGGCTGGTCCTCGAGCGACCTCCCCGCACCCGTGCAATCCATCGTCGCTGGTTATTCCAAACAGTGCGAGGATCTCGGCGGCACGCTGACACCGAGCGCGGATCGGCCGATGGTCATGACGGGCGATCTAGACGGCGACTTCGCTCAGGACTTCGTGCTCAATCCGCAGAACATGGAGTGTTCCGCGGCGGCGACTGCTTTCTGCGGCAATGGCGGCTGTCAGATCGAACTCGCCCTTTCGAGCAAGGATTACCAGGATCCGACGGATATTCTGGGCGGTGCGCCACGGCTCGTGCAGGACGAGGAAGGAACGACGCTCGAAGTCTGGGTCGACGGATCCAACTGCGACACGACGAACGCGCAGGCCTGCCTCGGCCAGTATGGCTGGGACAACGGCGCGCTTGATATCGACTATGAAAGCCGGGAAGAGGAGGACTGAGCGGCAAAATCGGCGGCCGCGCTCAGATGGGCAGCGGTCGGCGTTCCTCGATCGCTTCCATGGCGAAATAGGAGGTTACCGATTCCAGCTCGACCTTCTGGATGAGACGCTGATAAACGCCGTCATAGCTCGCCATATCGGCGGTGACGATGCGCAGCATGTAATCGTAGTCGCCGCCGATCCGGAAGAAATCGACCACTTCGGGAATCGCGGAGACGTGCTGGCGGAAGGCTTTTAGCCAGTCCGCCGAATGGTGGCGCGTCTTGACCATCACGAAAACCACAAGACCGAGGCCGAGCTTGGCCCGGTCGAGATTCACCGTGCGGCTTTTAATGATGCCGCTCGCCTCCAGCGCACGCAAGCGCCGCCAGCAGGCATTCTGCGATAGCCCAATTTTCTGCGCCAGGTCCCGCTGCGACTGGGAAGCATCCCGCTGAAGCTCGCGCAGGATGCGTTCATCGAAAAGATCGAATTTCTCCCGTTTCATGGGGTCATTCAATCGCGATCCGGGCGGGAAGGCAATATCGCGAACGCCAAAAAGCGATCAGTTTCTATCAGGCATTTTTTCCGTTTCGTCCGGCTGCTCGGCCGCCTCGGTGGGCTGCTCGGTGAAGCCTTCGAGATCCGAGACCTCTTGGATATCGCGCTGGATCTCCAGCGGGCTCGTCACATAAGCCGTCGTCAACTCTGCGACGGAGCGCAGGGCATGCGCGTGAATACGCTCATAGCCATGGGAGGCATCGACACCGAAGGCGATGAGTGCGGTGCGCACATCATGCCCCGCCTCCAGAGCGGAAGCCGAGTCGGAGCGGTAATGGCGGAAGATATCCTTCTGGAAGCGGATATCATGTTCCCGGCACAGGTCGACCATCTTCTTGGTGAGGTGATAGTCGAAGGGGCCGGATTGATCCGCCATGCCGATCGTGACTCCGAACTCGGAGGAGTTCTGGCCGGGCGCGGAGGTGCCATTGTCGATGGTGACCATGGAAGCGATCTCCGGGGTGACGATGGCCGACGCGCCAACGCCCACTTCCTCGGAAATGGTGAAGAGCCAGTGCGTATCCACCGGCGTCCGCGCCTCCACGCGTTTGAGCGCCTGAAGGGCGGCCAGCGCGATCGCCACGCCCGCCTTGTCGTCGAGGTGGCGGGATACGATAAAACCGTTGTCAAGAAACTCCGGCTGCGGATCGAAGGCGACATAGTCGCCGATGTCGATGCCCAGATCCATCGTATCTTCACGTGACCAGGTCAGCGCATCGATCCTGAGTTCCACATATTGCCAGCCGACGGGCAACTCGTCGACACCGTCGTTGAAGGTATGCCCCGATGCCTTGAGGGGCAGGACGGTACCGGGAAAGCTGCCTTTCTCGGTGTAGATCGTCACCCGCGCACCCTCGGCGAAGCGGGCGGACCAGTGGCCGATGGGCAGCAGTTCCAACCGCCCGTTCTCCTTGATCTGCTTCACCTGCGCGCCGAGCGTGTCGACATGGGTGATGATGGCGCGCGCTCCGCGCCGACGGGCGCCGCGCCAGATGGCGCGGATGGCGCCACGGCGGGTCAGCTCCGGCTCCAGCCCCAGCCGTTCCAGTTCCTCCGTCACATAGCGCACGATCGTATCGGTGTAGCCGGTGGGGCTGTGAATGGAGAGAAGGTTTCGAAGCTGTTCGCACAGGTAGTCGACGTCGATGGTCAGACGCGTCACGACCTACTCCTCGGGAGTATGCGCCTGCTTCGCTGATTTTAGGCCCGTACGGGGAAACAGAAGATCGACGAAGCGCTCGGCGGTGGGTTGCGGTTCATGATTGGCCAGGCCCGGCCGTTCGTTCGCTTCGATAAAAACATATTCCGGGCGTTTTGGCGACCTCACCATGAGATCTATTCCAACCACCGGTATATCGATGGCGCGCGCAGCCACGCAAGCCGCTTCCGCCAGTTTCGGGTGAACGTCCGCCGTGACATCGTGGATCGAACCGCCCGTGTGCAGGTTTGCCGTCTTGCGCACGATGACCTCTTCGCCTTCGGAAGGCACTGAATCCAGCGCATATCCGGCGTTTGCGAGGCAACGCCGGGTCTCGTCGTCGATTGGGATCGTGCTTTCCCCGCCCGTTGCGGCCGCGCGGCGGCGGGACTGATGCCGGATGAGCGATTCGATCGTTTTGACGCCGTCACCCACCACGCGCGGTGCGCGGCGGACGGCCGCGGCCACCAGCTTGTAATCGATCACCACGAGGCGCAGGTCCTCGCCTTCGAAAAAGGCTTCCAGCAGCACCCGGTCGCAGACCTCGCGGGCGCCCTCGACGGCCCGTTCCACGTCCTCCACCGTTTCCAGCCCGACGGCCACGGCCCGGCCCTGCTCGCCGCGCGCGGGCTTGACCACGACCCGCTCATGCTTTCGGAGGAAATCCTCGATTTCCTCGCGGCCGCTCGAGGCCTCCATCTGTTCGGGCACCTTGATCCCAGCCTTTTCCACGATCCGCCGCGTCACCGCCTTGTCGTCGCAGATCGACATGGCGACACCGGTGGTCAGCTCCGACAGGCTCTCCCGGCAATGAATCGCACGGCCTCCGAAGGAGAGGCGGAAGAAGCCGCCTTCCGCATCCGTGATCTCGACGGCAACGCCACGCCGATGCGCCTCGTCCACGATGATGCGCGCATAGGGATTGAGCTGGTCGTATTCGGCAGGCGGATGGGTGAAGAGCTTCTCGTTGATCGGGTTCTTGCGTTTGACCGCGAAGACCGGAACGCGATGAAATCCGAGTTTTTCATAGAGCGCGATGGCCTGCTCGTTGTCATGCATGACCGACAGGTCCATGTAGCTCGCGCCGCGTGCGCTGAAGTGCTCCGCCAGGCGACGCACCAGCACCTCTCCGACACCGCCGTGCCGACACTGCGGATCGACCGCAAGACACCACAGCGACGACCCGTGTTCCGGGTCGTTGAAGACACGATGGTGATCCACCCCCGTCACTGTGCCGATGACATCGCCGGTCGCCACGTCCTCGGCCACCAGATAGACAACGGCCCGGCTGTCGCGGTTGGTCCAGAAGAAATCAGGTCGCACCGGAACCATGCCGCGGCTGTGATAGATCGCGTTCACGGCCTCCGCGTCGGTCTGCGAAGAAAGCCGGCGGATGAAAAAGCCACGCGGCTGGCGCCGGCTGACCCGGTATGCCGAAAGGTCCAGCCGATAGGTGTGGGAGGGATCGAGGAAGAGCTCCTGCGGCGCAAGGGCCAGAAGCACATGCGGGTCGCGAATATAGAACGCGATGTCGCGCCGCGCCTCGCCTTCCTTCTGCAGTGCAGCCAACAGCGATTTATTGTCCGGGAAGGTCTGGGCGAAGATTAGCCGCCCCCAACCGAGTTCAAGCGTAACCGACTTCAGCCGTTCTGCCTTTTCGTCGTCGCCGTGGGTGATCGCCGGCTTCATGCTCTCGGTCCGCAGCCGCTTGAGACGATGCTCCATCGCCCTGTCAGAGCGTCCCCGCCAGGCGCGTGTCGTTTCGTCTTTTCTGCCCATCAGTCTAGATTCCGTGGGTCTGGAGCCAGAGTTCGAGCAAGCCGACCTGCCACAGGGCCGAGCCGCGCAGGGGGGTTATGTGCTCCGAAGGTGCGGCGTAAAGCATGTCCAGATATTCCTGCCGGAATAAGCCGCGCTCGCGGGCGCTTTGCGAACTCAGGGCATCGCGCACCATCTCCAGATACGGTCCGTCCACATATTTGAGCTGCGGCACCGGGAAATAGCCCTTCTTGCGGTCGATCACCTCGCTCGGGATCACCTGCCGCGCGGCGTCCTTCAGCACGCCCTTGCCGCCGCCCTTCAGTTTTTCCTCGGGTGGTATGCGGGCGGCAAGCTCCACCAGCTCGTGGTCGAGGAAGGGCACGCGCGCCTCCAGCCCCCACGCCATGGTCATGTTGTCGACGCGTTTGACGGGGTCGTCCACCAGCATGACGGAGGAATCGAGCCTGAGCGCTGCGTCCACTGGGGTATCGGCCCCGGGCCGGTTCATGTGCTCGGCGACAAAAGCGCGGCTGACGTCCTCTTCGGTCTGCCATTCCGGCGCGAGCTGGTCTTTCATCCGCTCGTGCGGACGGTCGAAGAACACGTCCGCATAGTCACTCACCACATCGTTCGAATTCATGAGCGGGGGATACCAGTGGTAGCCGCCGAACACCTCGTCGGCCCCTTGCCCCGACTGCACGACCTTGATGTGTTTGGAGACCTCCTTCGACAGGAGATAGAAACCGACGTTGTCGTAGGACACCATCGGCTCGGACATCGCCTGGAAAGTCCCTGGCAGGGATTCCATGAGCTTGTCCGTGGGCACAAAGATTTTATGGTGATCGGTGCCGTAATGCGCCGCGATCAGGTCCGAATAGACGAACTCGTCGCCTTTCTCGCCATTGGCTTCCTCGAAGCCCACCGAGAAAGTCATGAGGCCGTGCTGACCAGCCTCCGCCAGCAGCCCGACGATCAGGCTGGAATCGACCCCTCCCGAAAGCAGAACTCCCACGGGAACATCCGCTACCATGCGCCGTTTGACCGCAAGACGCAGTGCATCTAGCACGCGGTCGCGCCACTCTTCCGCGCCCAGCGAGGCAAGTTCGGGATCGCGCTCATAGGGAGGATTCCAATAGACGCGATCATGCTTCGTACCATCGGTTTCGATAACGCGAATGGTTGCCGGCGGCAGCTTTTTCACGCCATTGAGAATCGTGCGCGGTGGCGGCACGATGGAATGGAACGTCATGTAATGATGCAGCGCCACGCGATCTATCGATGTGCCGACATCGCCGGCGGCCAGCAGCGCGGGCAACGCGGAGGCAAACCGCAGAGCCTGCGGCGTCTCCGAGAGATAGAGGGGTTTGATCCCAAACCGGTCGCGCGCCATGACGACGCGGCCCGTTTCTCGCTCATGCAGCACGAAAGCGAACATGCCGTGGAAGCGCTCCACGCATTTGTCGCCCCAGGCGTGCCAGGCTTTCAGAATCACTTCGGTATCGCCGGTGGAGAAAAAGGAGTAGCCCTTTGCTTCCAGCTCGCCGCGCAGTTCCGGATAATTATAGATGCAGCCGTTGAAACAGATGGTCAGTCCAAGCGCCGGGTCGTCCATTGGCTGGCGGGCCTTGTCCGAAAGATCGATCACCTTCAGCCGCCGGTGTCCAAGCGCCAGATTGCCGTGCAGCACAACGCCCGCGCCGTCCGGCCCGCGGCCGACCAGGCATCCCATCATCTTCGACACGGTTTCCGGCGATGCCGCCGCTCCGTCGAATCTCAGTTCTCCGCAAATCCCGCACATGTGAAGCGGCTGGCCCTCCTCGGTATTGCGTCGCTCAGCATATTAGTTATAGTTCTGATCATTCGATTGTCAAAATGATCTGCCGATGGTGCACCATTTTGAAAACGCCGGGCCGCCGGCCCGGTTCCATCAGGAAGAACTCCGTATCCTGGAGAAGGCATTGCGCCGCATCCTGCGTGCCAACGATCTGCAATCGCGCGCGCTCGCAAGGGTGATCGGCCTGACGGCGCCACAGCTCGTCATCCTGAAGTGCATTGCCGCGCTCGGCGAGGTGACGACCACTGCGCTCTCCGCACAAGCCAATCTCAGTCCCGCCACGGTCACCACGATCCTTGACAAGCTGGAGGAGCGCGGCATCATCCAGCGTTACCGTTCCGCACAGGATCGGCGGGTCGTTCACACGCGCCTCACGGAAAAGGGGATTGCCCTTTTGGCCAACGCGCCGGAACCCTTGGGCGAGAGCTTTGTTACGCGATTCGCAGAGCTTACGCCGGAACGGCGGCGGCAGATCGTGAATGCAGTCTCTTCGCTGGCGGATCTGATGACCCAAAGCGAGGAGAAACCGGACAAGACGCCGTTAAACGGCTGAAGGAGAAACATCCCGGCGTGGCATTTTGCCCCCGATTGCCCGATAGACGTTAGGCCGGGCGCCGATTATTATCAGGCGGCAACCAGGAAGACGAGATGGACTATCAGCGGTTCTTTTCCGAGGCAATCGACCAGCTTCACGCAGAGCGGCGCTACCGCGTCTTTGCCGATCTGGAGCGCATCGCCGGCGCCTTCCCACGCGCAATCTGGCGCTCGGGGCAGGAGGCGCGGGAGATCACAGTATGGTGCTCCAACGATTATCTCGGCATGGGCCAGCATGCCGGCGTGATCGCCGCGATGCAGGAGGCCGCGGGCCGTATGGGCTCAGGCGCCGGCGGTACGCGCAATATCTCCGGCACCAATCACCCGCTGGTGGAGCTCGAGGCCGAGCTTGCCGATCTGCACGGCAAGGAAGCCGCGCTCGTCTTCACCTCCGGCTTCATCTCCAACGAGGCGTCGCTGTCGACCATCGGCAGGCTTTTGCCAAACTGTCTCATCCTGTCCGACGAGCTGAACCACGCCTCGATGATTGAGGGCATCCGCCGCTCCGGCGCGGAAAAGAAGATCTTCCGCCACAACGATCTGGATCATCTGGAAAGCCTGCTCAAAGCTGCGGGGCGGGAGCGCGCGAAGCTGATCGCCTTCGAATCCGTCTATTCGATGGATGGCGACGTCGCCCCCATCGCCGAGATCGCGGATCTCGCCGAAAAGTATAACGCGATGACCTATATCGACGAGGTGCATGCGGTCGGCATGTACGGTCCGCGCGGCGGCGGGATCACCGAGCGCGATGGCCTGGCGCATCGCATGGACATCATCGAGGGCACGCTGGCGAAGGCCTTCGGCGTGATTGGCGGCTATATCACCGGCTCATCCGCCATCATCGATGCCGTGCGCTCCTACGCCCCGGGTTTCATCTTCACGACGGCGCTGCCGCCAGCCATCGCCAGCGCGGCCACCGCCTCGATCCGGCATCTGAAAAGCTCGAACGCTGAACGCAAGGCACACCAGGGCCAGGCGCAACGCGCCAAGGACGTGCTGCGCGCGGCGGGTCTTCCCGTCATGCCGTCCCAAACGCACATCGTGCCTTTGCTGGTCGCTGATCCGGAGCTGTGCAAGAAGGCGAGCGACCGCCTGCTCGAAAAGCACGACATCTACATACAGCCGATCAACTACCCGACGGTCCCGCGCGGCACGGAGCGCCTGCGCATCACGCCCACCCCGTTCCACACGGACGAGCTGATCGAGGGGCTGAGGGACGCTCTTATGGAAACGTGGGAAGCACTCGGCATCGCCTTCACCGAACACCACGAAGCCCCCGCCGCCCAGTCGGACCGGGTCATTCCGCTCGTGGTCTCAAAGTCGGGCGGCTGACCGGTTATTTACCGGTGAACCCCGCACGAGGTGCTCCGGAAGTCTGAAAGGCGGGGGGAAGCTTGTCCGGGATCGCTCCCGTGACGGTGTAACCAGCACTAAGGCTCAGGCATGGTTCCTCGGGTCTCCGCTTCGCTCCGCCGAACGATGACGAGGTTTGTAGGAGCTTCAGCGATCGCCGACGTTCGAGATTAGCGCCGCCATCGAGGTCAATGATAGAGCAAGGCCCATATGTCCTTCGTCATACCAGGGCTCGACCCTGGTATCCATGCCAGAGCATTGACGATAAACGCCGGCGCTTCCGGATAAGCATCCCGCGCGGGGATAAAAAATGGCGCCTCAAACATTTTCTCGGCAGATAAGCAGTTGTTTTTGCTCGATATCAGAAAAAAGTCCGAGCTTTTTTCGGCTGATTTTATCCTACAACGCCCAGCCCCTCTTATCATGCACCCATCGCCCTCGCGGGAACCGGGTCCGGACCGGGGATCAGGGAGGGCGGCGGCAGCCTCCCCCTCCAGGGATCCGGTACCTGGAGGCATGTGAGGGCCCGCAACAGGCCGGCGGCGCCGGGGTGCTGGGTGACAGACAGCATCGCCGGAAAAACCGGGCACCGGGTGAGAGACGGTGTCGGGCAGCTGCGGAGAAGCCGCTAGGACTTCTTCTTCGGCCCGGCCAAGACCACCCCCTAATTGGGTGCAGCCGGGCAGGAGAGGGAAGCCCGAGTGACCGGCCAACCGTGGGACAGCGGCCGGCGGGGCGCGTGGAACGCGCCACATAAATTAATAGAGAGGCTCGGACCACGCGCCCCGTTTCCCGATCTTTGACAAACCCCGGCGGACCACCGCGCGGGAACGAATAGGTATGCCTCCCCTTGAGGACGAGGCCGGCCTTAGCCGACCTTCGCCAAGGCCTGCTCGATATCGGCGATCAGATCGTCGCAATCCTCCAGCCCCAGCGAGAGCCGCAGCGTGCCCGGATTGATGCCGGCTTCAGTGCGTGCTTCCTCGGAGAGGTTCTTGTGTGTCGTGGTCCCGGGATGCGTGATCAGGCTCTTGGCGTCGCCCAGATTGTTGGAAATGCCGATGATCTTTAGTGCGTTCGAGAAGGCGAAGGCATCGTTCTTGCCTCCTCCCACATCGAGGCACACGAGCGTGGAGCCGCCCTTCATCTGGCGCGCGATGAGCTCCGCCTGCGGGTGGTCGGGCCTGCCCGGGTAAACCACGCGGCTGATCTTGGGATGCTCGGCCAAGTAGTCGGCGACACGCCCGGCACTCTCCATCTGTTGGCGAACGCGCACCGACAGGGTTTCGAGCCCCTTGAGCAGTGTCCAGGCATTGAAGGGCGAAAGGCTCGGTCCCGTGTGGCGGAAATAGTCGTGCAGATGCTCGTCGATCCAGTCCCTGTCGGAAAGCACGATGCCGCCCAGACAGCGCCCTTGCCCGTCGATATGCTTCGTGGCCGAATAGACGACCACATGCGCGCCCAGTTCCAACGGCCGTTGCAGGAGCGGCGTGGCAAAGACATTGTCGACCACGAGCCGGGCGCCGATCGTGTTGGCGAGCTTGGCGATACCTGCAATGTCGCAGACCTCGAGCGTCGGATTGGTCGGGCTTTCAAGGAAAAACAGCTTGGTGTTGGGCCGGATGGCTTCTTCCCAGGCTTGCAATGAAGCCCCGTCCACCAGTGTGGTTTCGACGCCGTAACGCGGCATCAAGGTTTCCACAATCCAGCGGCAGGAGCCGAAAAGCGCGCGGGCCGCGACGACGTGGTCACCCGCCCGCAGCGAACACAGAAGCGCGGCCGAAACGGCGGCCATGCCCGAGGCGGTGGCGCGGGCATCCTCCGCGCCTTCCAGCGCGCACATGCGCTTTTCGAACATGTCGACAGTGGGATTGGCGTAGCGCGAATAGATGAAGCCGGGATCTTCACCCTTGAAGCGTGCTTCCGCCGCCTCCGCGCTGTCATAGATGAACCCCTGGGTCAGGAACAGCGCTTCCGACGTCTCGCCGAACTGCGAGCGCTGCGTGCCGCCGTGCACCAGAGCCGTTTGAGCTTTCCAACTGTCTTTGAAATCCGTCATCGCTTCTGCCCAACAAAAAACCGGCCGCAAGGGCCGGTCGAGCATCGAGCGCGGCCTTTTAGCGACTTCTTTTACGTGCCTGCAAGCCGACCGGCCAAATCACCACGGGATAAACTTCTCTTTAGACCCGACAATCCCTTGCGTCAATCTTCGACTGCAGTAAACGTCCGGGATGAGCCTGCGGAGGATCGATTGGCACAGACGGGGATACTGCCGGACCGGGAAATCGCCGCCTTGTTTTCCGACGGCGCGCTTGTCGCGCCGCGGCCGCTTGACGCCGACCAGGTGCAACCCGCCAGCCTCGACCTGCGCCTGGGCAATGTTGCCTATCGCGTCCGGGCGAGCTTTCTGCCGGGCCCGGATTACAAGGTTTCCGAAAAGCTCGAGCGGCTGAAGCTGCACGAACTCCGGTTGGATGAAGAAGGCGCGGTGCTCGAAGTCGGGTGCGTCTACATCGTGCCGCTCATGGAAAGTCTGGCGCTGCCGCCGGATGTCTCCGCCTCTGCAAACCCGAAGAGCTCCACTGGCCGGCTCGACATCTTCACCCGCGTCCTGACCGATCGCGGCCCGGAGTTCGACAAGATCGCGCCCGGCTATTCCGGCCAGCTTTATCTCGAGGTCAGCCCGCGCACGTTCCCTATCGTCGTCAGGCCCGGCTCACGGCTGTCACAGATACGGTTCCGCCGCGGGAATGCACTTCTCGGCGAGGGTGACCTCGCCGGCTTGCATGAAAGGGAAACACTGGTTGCGGCCGAAGCGCCGAACATTTCGGGTGGCGGAATTGCGCTTTCCATCGATCTCGCCGGTAAGCCCGGCGAGCCGGTCGGCTATCGCGCCAAGCACCATACCGGCCTCGTCGATGTGGATCGTAAGGGGGGCTATGAGGTCTCGGATTTCTGGGAACCGCTTTATAACAACGGCTCCAAGGATCTGGTGCTCGATCCGGACGAGTTCTACATCCTCGTCTCACGCGAGGCCGTTCACGTCCCGCCGGCTTACGCTGCCGAGATGACGCCTTTCGACCCGTTGGTCGGCGAATTCCGGGTGCATTATGCTGGCTTTTTCGACCCCGGGTTTGGCCATTCCGCCGCCGGAGGCATGGGAAGCCGCGCCGTTCTGGAAGTGCGCAGTCACGAGGTGCCGTTTATTCTGGAGCACGAGCAGATCGTCGGCCGGCTCGTTTACGAGCATATGAGCGCTCTGCCGCAGGCGCTCTACGGGGCCGATCTCAAGTCGAACTACCAGGGACAGGCGCTCAAGCTCTCCAAACACTTCCGCTGAAGCACCTCTGGCTTCTACTCGACGGCTCGCCGATAGAACGCCAGATCACATAACGAGATTGGCAGAACCACCGCCCCTACGCAATTGATTGAGCATCGGCGTGAAGGCACATAGCCGCCAGATATCGCCGACTCCGGACGTGGTCAGCGAGTTGTGGGGGAATTGTGCCGCAGTGCCGCGACGTCTTTGCGCAGCGCCCTGATCTCCTCGAGGATCGCCTCCTGCTCTTTCTGAAGCGCGTTGCGCTCGGCTGTCGCCTCGGCATCGTGCTCGGCCTGCATGGCCGAGACGATGATGCCGATAAAGAGGTTGAGCACGGTGAAGGTGGTGCAGATGATGAAGGGTATGAAGAACATCCAGGCCCAGGGATAGATATCCATGACCGGGCGCACGATGCCCATAGACCAGCTTTCCAGCGTCATGATCTGGAACAGCGAATAGGCCGACGCGCCGATAGAACCGAACCAGTCGGGGAACGTTCCCCCGAAGAGCTTGGTCGCCATGACCGAGAAGACGTAGAAGACGAGCCCCAGGAGCATCATGATCGAGCCCAGGCCTGGCAGCGCGGCCACCAGCCCGCCCACCACACGCCTGAGCGACGGCACGACGCTGACAAGCCGTAGCACGCGCAGAATACGCAACGCGCGGAGCACGGAAAGATTCTCCGTCGCGGGGACGAGCGCGATGCTGACTACGAGCAGGTCGAATATGCGCCAGGGATCGTGGAAGAAGCGTCCACGGTAAACGGCAATCTTGGCCACGAGTTCGGCTACGAAAACACCGAGGATGAACCGATCAAGAAAGATCAAAAGCGGCCCCGCGGCCTCCATCGCCGCGTGCGAGGTCTCCAGCCCGAGCGTGATCGCGTTGATGATGATGAGGACGGTGATGACCGTCTCGAAGCGGCGGGATTCGACAATCTGTTTGAGCGCGTTCACGGCGGAATTGTTTGTGGTTGTTGCGGGACCGGTCACAGGTGGTACGTGACGGCTCTTGCGTCAAGCCGGCGTTGCGCGGAACGCACGAAATGCCGCTTGACAGAACGCACGGGGATGGCGATGTAATTGCCTGCGTGCGGGTGTAGTTCAGTGGTAGAACGCAAGCTTCCCAAGCTTGATGTCGTGGGTTCGATCCCCATCGCCCGCTCCAATAAACACCTAAAATGCCGGTGCTTACGTGCACCGGATGGGGCCACTAACGACTCGGGCTAAGGAAGCGATACTCGGAAAGACGGATTAATCCTACCGTAACCGGTCGCTAGATCCCTCAACCAAGTCCATCGGCCAGATTCGGCGCACCGTCCCCAACGGATATTCGTCCCTGTACGCAGGCATGGTGGCGAGCAGAGCTTCGGCAAGCGCCTCGCCCAACGCGTGCAGATCCAGGCGGAAGCAGGTGAGGGGCGGGGAGAGAAATTTCGCCTGTGGGCTATCGCGGAAACCGATAACCGCGATATCTTGGCCGGGAGAAAGGCCTGCATCGCTGAGCCCGCGATAGAAGCCGATCGCCGTCGTTTCGTTGACCAGCAATATTGCCGTCGGGCGATCTTTCATTGAGGCAATCTTCCTTGCCATTTCGTAGCCGCCTGCTTCGTTCGGTGGCGAGCGCAGAACGCGATCTGCGGGCAAGGACAGGCCATGCGCAGCGAGGGTCTTTTCTGCAATTTCTATGAAGATATAGCCCAGATTGGCGTCGTCCGCCGGAGCGGCGATGGCGATGTCGCGATGCCCCTGGGCCACGAAACGGTCGATGCCGATACGGGCGAAGCTCTCGAAATCGAGATCGATCCAGGGGTGTCCTGCGTCGGATTCGCTGCGCCCGAGCGCGATGAAGGATATTCCTCTTTCGGCCAACAGGTCGATGCGCGGGTCATTTCTGCGCGTGGCCGATATGATGAGCGCGTCAGCAAACCCGCGCGCGACTGTCCTGCGCAAATACGCGTCCGGATCCTCGCGAGAGGAGCAGAGGAGCACCACGAGATCAAGTCCATGGCGGGAGAAAACGGCCTGGATGCCATCGAACACGCTCATAAAAAACGTGTCGCCTTCACCCGTGATCTCCGAGCCGGTTTGCATCATGAAGCCGATAACGCCCGTTGCGCCCTTGCGCAGGGAGCGGCCCGCCTGGTTGGGTGCATAGCCGAGCTCCGCCGCTGCTTCCAACACGCGCTGGCGCGTTTCAGCGTTTACGTCGGGCCGTCCGTTGAGCGCCCGTGACACGGTGCCGATTGAGATATCCAGATGTTGGGCGAGACGCCTGATTCCGACCATGCTTCGACTTCTGTTCCTTCAGACCACTCGACGTATTGAGCCTAACCGAAACGTGCGCGCCTGTAATTCATGCGCGCGAGCTTTAACGAGACTTAGCTTCCGGTGAAAGGTTGGCCCTTCCAGACGAGCGCGATGCAAGATCAAAAAAGAGCTTCATACGACTTCTTTCGTAAACGTTTCCGATTTCCTATTGACATAATTCCGTTGGTGATCCTATCGTCGTAAACGTTTACGGAGCAGAGGACAAGGCGGGCGCTAGGGCTGCAGCACGCCAGAGGGAGGAAAGGTTAGTGAAAAAGGCCGTTCTCGCGGGGTGTGGCGCCATGGCCAAGGGCTGGGTGCGGGCGTTGCAGGAGATGCCTTCGCTTTCCGACCGAATCGAGATTGCCGGCCTCGTGGATGTTGACGAGGCTGTGGCGCGCTCAATAGCGGCCGAGTTTGGCCTTTCGGCCGAGACCGGAACCGACCTTCCAGCAATGCTGCAATCGGTCGAAGCCGATATACTGTTCGATGTCGTACCGCCTGCGGCGCGCAAACCAGTTGTCCTTGCCGGGTTGGAACAGGGCTGCCATGTGCTCAGCGAAAAGCCGATGGCCACGTCCTTGGAGGATGCGAAGCTCCTCATATCGGTGGCGGAGGAAACCCGGCGCGTTCATGCCATCGTTCAAAACCGCCGCTTCATTTCAGGTGTGCGGCGCATTCGCCGTTTTCTGGAGAGCGGTGCCATCGGTCAGCTCACCGGCCTCCATTGCGACTTCTTCCTCGCCCCCCACTTTGGCGGATTTCGCGAGGAGATGGACCATGTCCTGCTCCTCGACATGGCTATTCACACCTTTGATGCCGCACGTTTCATGGCGGGCAAGGTGCCTCTGGCCGTCTATGCACACGAAACCAATCCAAAGGGGTCGTGGTATGCCCATGGCGCGGCGGCAAACGCGATTTTCGAGTTCTCCGAAGACGTGACCTTCACCTACCGCGGTTCCTGGTGCGCCGAAGGGGCACCGACCAGTTGGGAGGCCGCGTGGCGTTTCACAGGGACGAAGGGTTCGCTGCTTTGGGATGGTCAAGAAGGCTTTGAAGCACGGGTTGTGGCAAGTGAAGGCAAGTTCCTGAACGATCTCAAACCGCTCGCCGTGCCGGATGCTCCCGAAAAGGAAAAGACGCGAGGGCACGCAAGCGTCATTCAGGAATTTCTTGCTGCGATAGAGGAGGGCCGCAGGCCAGAGACGGACGGGGTGGACAACATCAAGAGCCTCGCAATGGTCTTTGCAGCCATCCAAAGCGCGGAAACCCGCAGCCGGGTTGAAATCAGATAACAGGAAGGAAAAAGCGTGGACGATCCAGTCAAATCCATCCGCATCGGCACTATGGTCAAGGGGACGCGCGCTCGTGCGGACGAGACGATTGCCGCGCTAGCCGAGCACGGGTTTGAAAGCTTTCAGCCCTTCTTCTGGCAGACGACGGAAGGTCAGGACCTCGCGGAACTGGGAAAACGTTGCCTCGACGCCATCGGGGACCGCGACATCACAATCTCCACCATCGGCATGTTCGGCAATCCATTGGAGGACGAGCCGCTGGATCGCGAAACCTTGGAGGGGTGGAAGCAGTGTATCGACAATGCACATCACTTCGGCGCCTCCTGTGTGGCTGGCTTTACAGGGCGCGTGCGCGGACGGCCGATCGAGGAGAGTCTGCCCCGCTACAAGGAGGTCTGGTCAGATCTTGCCAGGCGTGCGGCCGATCGTGGCGTGCGGATCGCGTTTGAGAACTGTGCGATGGACGGGAACTGGCAGACCGGCGACTGGAACATCGCGCACAACCCGGACGCCTGGGAACTGATCTTCAACGAAACGCCGGACGAGCACATCGGGCTGGAATGGGAACCCTGCCACCAGATGGTCTATCTCATCGATCCGATCCCGCAGATTCGCAAATGGGCTCACAAGTTTTTTCACATACACGGCAAGGACGCGACCATCCGCTGGGATGTGATCCGCGAGCACGGGGTCTTCGGCAAGCATCCTTTCGTTTTCATGCGTACGCCGGGTTTCGGCGACAACAATTGGACCGACATCATCTCGGAACTTCGGCTGGCCGGCTGGGGCGGCTCCATAGATATCGAGGGCTGGCACGATCCGGTCTATCGCGATGCGCTGGAAATGACCGGCCAAGTGCGTGCGCTCGAGTATCTCAAGCAATGCCGGGGCGGGAGTTTCGTCGCCGGATAGTGCGCGGGGCCCAACCGGAGGAGGCGGGATTCGCAGTGAAACTGGACGCAACCGCAGGAGGGAGGAAAGAATGAAATCGACCATACTTGCATTCGCAGCAGCCGGACTTCTGGCTTCCACCGCCATGGCATCGGCCGAGCAGGTGACGCTCGACCTTTGGACGATCGATGATCCCGGCGAGTATCACTATGTTCTCGCCGAAGAGTTTATGGAAGAACACCCCGACATCACCGTTAACGTGCGCACGGTACAGTTCAGGGACATGGTGAACGATCTGGCGCGTGCCGTGGCGACCGGCAATGGGCCTGACATCACCTATATCGACAATCCCGAGGTGGCGCTCTTCGCCTCCCGCGGACTATTGCTGGACCTCACGCCTTACATCGAGAAGTCCGAGGTGGTGAATGCCGAAGACATTTATCCGGGCCCACTTGCCTCGGTGACCTGGGACGGCGGCATCTACGGTCTGCCGCGCGGAGCAAATACGATTGCACTCTACTACAATGCCGACAAGTTTCGCGAGGCTGGGCTCGACCCGGACAATCCGCCCAAGACGTGGGACGAGCTTTACCAGGCGGCTAAGGTGCTGACCAAGCCGGAGGAGAACGCGTACGGGATCGCCTTTTCTGCGGTGGCGACCGAAGAGGGCACGTTCCAATTTTTGCCGTGGCTGCAGATGACCGGAGGAGACTATGACAATGTGGCCACGGAAGGCGGGGCACGCGCTCTCAATTTCTGGAAGCGCCTGCTCGACGAGGGGCTCGCTTCTCCCGATACGCTGATCCGGAGCCAGTGGGATTCCACGGGAACCTTCAACACCGGCAGTGCCGCCATGGCCATCTCCGGTCCCTGGGAACTGCCGCGCATGAGCGAGGAGGCGGAGTTCGACTACCGGGCCGCGCTTCTCCCTATTCCGGAGGAAGGCGCGGAACGGGCCTCCGCCCTGGGCGAAGGTGACAATGTCATCCTGGCCAACAGCGACAACCCGGAAGAGGCGTTCCTTTTCCTTGAATTTCTCTACGAGCAGATGCCGCGCGTCTGGAACGAGTTCGGCTATCTGCCCGCCTCCAGGGTGGAGGTGAACGATCCGAAAACCCCGACCATTTACGCGGTCTTCGAAGAGAGCATGAAATATGCGCGCAATCGTGGCCCGCATCCCGAGTGGCCGCGAATTTCAAAGGCCGTTCAGGAGGCCATCCAGTCGACACTAACCGGTCAGACGGACGCGGGAACCGCGCTTGAAACCGCGCAGCAGAAGATCGACGGCGTACTCGGCGAATAGTCTCCCTCCCGAGACTGGTTACGGGCGGCGCTTTGGCCGCCCGTAACCCCGCAGGAGAATTGCTCATGGCACATTTCTGGAGTTCCATACGCGACAGTCGCGGTTTCGATGCTCTGCTCGTGTGGCTGGCGCTCGGCTATCTCACTGTCTTCTCGGCCTTTCCACTCGTCTACAACTTCGTCATTTCCCTCCAGACGGTGGATCTTTTCTCTCTGGCATCCTTCGACCGGCCATTCGTCGGACTAGAGAATTATCGCGAAGTGCTCAGCGATCCCGTTGCGGGCACTGTACTGTGGAACACGATCCGCTTTGTCGTCCTTTCGGTCGTGTTTCAACTTTTGATCGGTTTCGGCCTGGCGCTTTTCTTTCAGCAGGATTTTCCAGGCTCCTCGTATCTGCGTGGTCTCTTCTTGGCCGGCTGGATCATGCCGGCGCTGGTTGTTGGCGCCGTGTGGAGCTGGATTCTGGCAGGCGACTTCGGCGTTTTAAACTATGTACTGCGATCGTTCGGGCTGATCGACGAAAACATCTTCTGGCTCTCCGATCATCAGGTTTCCCTCTATTCGGTCATCATCGCCAATATATGGCTCGGTGTGCCCTTCAACATGATCCTGCTTTCGGTGGGCCTCGCCAGCATCCCGCAGGACCTTTACGAGGCGGCGGAACTGGATGGAGCGGGTGCCTGGCAGCGTTTTTACACGATAACGCTGCCCTTGATGCGCGCGCCGCTGGGTGCGGTGGTTTCACTCGGCATCATCTTTACGCTGCAGCAGTTCGACCTGTTCGCCGCACTTACACAGGGAGGGCCGTCCAATGCATCCAACGTTGCCCAATACTGGTCGTGGCAGCTTTCTTTCCAGACCTATCAGATCTCGCGTGGCAGCGTGGTGTCGGTGCTAATGATCGTCTTCGTGATTGGCGTGGCGGCGATCTACACGCGGTCGACCCGGTATGAGCAGAACTACTGAAGGGGCACCGGCGTGAAAAAATACATATTGCTCGCCTTCGCCATCCTGTTTGTGGGGATTTACCTTTTCCCGCTCTACTGGATGTATGTGACCGGGCTGAAAGCCGGCTCCGAAATCTTCCGTTTTCCGCCTACGTTCTGGCCGCAGACCCTGCACTTCAATGTCGTGGACATCTGGGTGCGGCTGCGCATGGACCGCTTTCTTACCAACTCGCTGATCATTGCGCTGGGCGCTACCGCTATCATCGTGGCGGTGGGGACCGGCTGCGCCTATGCGCTGGCGCGCGTGCGCTCCATCTGGATGGACGTGGCGCTCTTTGCCACGCTGATGATGCAGGTGCTCCCATCCTCGCTGATGATTACCCCCATCTTCGTGTCCTTCAACATGGTCGGTTTGCTCGAGTATCCGCGCCTTGCGGTCGTGCTGGCCCAGGCCGCCAAGCTCCTGCCCCTCTACATCGTCTTATGCCGGACCGCGTTCATGCAGGTGCCGCGGGAACTCGAAGAAGCAGCCCTTGTGGATGGAAACTCGCGCATGGGTGCGTTCTTTCAGATCGCAGTTCCGCTCGCGCGCAACGGCATCCTGGTGACCTCTGTTCTCGTCTTTCTGCAATCCTTCGGCGAATACGTCTATTCACGTTCGCTGATTGGCGAACGGGCCCTGCAGCCCGCCACCGTCGGCCTGCAATCCTTCATGGGGCCTAATACCAGCGACTGGTCGGGCGTCATGACATACTCGGCCATTTACGTCACGCCCATTCTCATCGTCTTCGTGCTGCTGCAGCGGCGCATCGTCAGCGGTCTGACCGCGGGAGCCCTGAAATGACCTCAATGGCGCAAATCGAACTGGAGCACGTGGACAAGCATTATGGCCAGTTCCACGCACTGAAGGACATCAACCTTACCATCCCCAAGGGAAGTTTCGTTGCTCTGGTGGGACCTTCCGGCTGCGGAAAATCCACCTTGCTGCGTTCACTGGCAGGACTGGAATCCATTTCCGGTGGCACAATGAAGATCGCGGGTGAACGTATGAACGGCGTGCCGCCGCGCCGGCGCGATGTGGCGATGGTGTTTCAGTCCTATGCGCTCTATCCGCATATGACGGTCAGGGAGAACCTGACGTATTCGATGCGGCTGAATCGCAGGCCGAAGGAAGAATGTGAGAAGGCGGCGAAAGACGTGGCGGCGATAACCGGGCTTGACGAATTGCTCGATCGCTATCCGCGGCAGCTTTCGGGTGGCCAGCGCCAGCGCGTCGCCATGGGGCGTGCAATCATCCGAGACCCCAAGGCGTTTCTCTTCGATGAGCCGCTGTCCAACCTCGATGCAGCACTGCGGGTGCACATGCGCAAGGAGATTCGATCACTGCATGACCGGCTCCGGGCGACCTCGGTTTACGTTACCCACGATCAGGTCGAGGCCATGACGATGGCCGACCACGTGGTGGTGCTGCGGGACGGCATTATCGAGCAACAAGGCGCACCTCTCGAGCTTTACGATCATCCGGCAAACCGCTTTGTCGCCGGCTTCATCGGCTCACCTGCGATGAACTTCATCGATGCTGCCGTAAGCGAGACGGGAGACGCGATCGTCCTTGAAGGACTCGATGCCGTCCTTCCGATCGACCGGCGGCTGCAGCCTGGCCGCCAAGTTAAAGCCGGCCTACGGCCAGAGCACCTCCGCCTCGGTGCACCGGAGAATTCCTCGATCCGTCTTGAAATCGCTGTCGTCGAATTCACGGGCGCTGCGAGTTACCTCTCTTCGGCGACGGATCCGGAGTTGACCATCTTCCATGCCGGGCGGGTGGAGGTGAAATCGGGAGAAGTGGTCGGCGTGAGCATCGCGCCAGAACTCGTTCATCTTTTCGACCCGGTCACTGAGGAGCGCATTCTAGCGCAGTCCGGTTCAGAATAACCATACCCGCTGTTCCGCTTCCTGCGCGGGCTCCTGAACGAAGACTGCGGGAGCTTGCCAAGCGCATTTCACTTCACGCTGCGTTCTCGGGCAGAAGGAGAACCTCGGCTGGTTCCCGAACACCAAGCCTGTCTGCGCGAACACAGGCCGCCCACCTCAACGTTGGGAACCACAGGACGGCTACATGCCGGGCAAATGGCCGCTTTGCTCCACATTGCGATCGGTGCCGGCTGAGCGGGATAGGCCTGTGATGGCAGTTCAAGATTTGCCGGCGCTTCACGCATTGCGTGCGCACAACTCGCCGTGGATTGCACCAGATTGCACCAGATTGCACGTAGTGCGGTAGTTTTCCTTTACCGACAGGCCCGGAAAACTTAGCTTGGATCGATCTAAATCCAAGGATAGGGCGATGGCACAATCTGCTGAAGACGGCAAGGCAGCACGGCCAAAGCAGGTCACGTTGCTCAATGTCGCTCGGAAAGCGGGCGTGTCACGGGCGACGGCCTCGCTGGTGGTCCGAAAAAGCCCATTGATCAGTGAGCGCACGCGGATTGCCGTAGAATCTGCGATGGAAGAGCTTGGCTATGTCTACAATGCGGGCGCCGCACGCTTGCGCGCCTCCCACAGCCGAACGGTCGGCGTCATCGTGCCGAACCTGACGAATCCGTTCTTTTCAATAATGCTCGCGGGCATTGAAGGCGTGCTTGAGGCGGCCGGTTATGCCGTCATCCTAGCCAACTCCGGCGAAGATGCGGGGAAGCAGCGCGGCTTCATCAGGCGCATGCGCGAGCATGCGGTCGACGGTCTGATCATGTGTCCGGCGAAGGATACGCCACATGAACAGATCTCAAAGATCACCGAGTGGAGCCTTCCCTTCGTGCAGGCTCTCCGTTTCGTCGAGGACAGCCGCACCGACTACAGCGGCATAGATTACGAGGGTGGCATGGCAGCCGGCGCGAGACGGTTGATTGCGCTCGGCCACCAACGGATAGGCTTTGTAAGCGTTGATGCCCATTATTCCGCCGAAGCTGCCAGGCTGCGGGGATTTCACAAGGCGCTGGAGGAAAGCGGCCTCGAACCGACGTTCATCGTTGAATGCGGCTTGAGCGCGCGTGCGGCGCGTGCGCTTGCCCCTTCGCTCGTTAAGTCTCATCGAGCCTCTGCGATAGCCTGCTTCAACGATGTGATCGGCCTCGGGCTCCATCGTGGCCTGATCGATCTCGGGATCGAGATCGGCAGACAGGTCTCTCTCTTAGGCTTCGACGACGTTCCGGAGGCGGAACTGGTCTCTCCGGAGTTGGCCTCGGTATCGACCGACCCACACAGTGTTGGAGAGGCGGCCGCCCGATTGTTGTTGCGACGTATCGCGCACCCGGAATCGCAGATCGAGTCGATCATAGCAAAGGTCAAATTGGTCGAACGGCCCTCGATCGGTCCCGCAACGGTTGACGGCGCGTAGCGGAAGGGCTTAGATCGATCTAAAGCCGAGCTCGTGTTGTGTCGGCTTGAGCTCGGAACGGGGAGGAACCAAGCTGGAATACCAGTTCAATTTCGCGCCCGTTTTTGAGAATTTCGACCAACTCCTGATGGGAGCACTGGTGACGATCGAGCTCACCTTCGGCGCCATCATTCTCGGCACGCTCATAGCCATTCCCTGCGCGGCGGGAAAGTCCGCTGGGCCTCGTCCCGTGCGTTGGCTCGTCAGCGCCTATGTCGAAGCGATACGCAACACGCCCTTTTTGGTGCAGATATTCTTCATCTTCTTCGCCCTGCCGCGACTCGGTCTCCGGCTCGATCCCAACACGGCGGCGCTTACGGCGCTGACCATCAATGTCGGCGCATACGCTACGGAAATCGTCCGCGCCGGCATCGAATCCATACAGCGCGGCCAGGTCGAAGCCGGCACCGCACTTGGCCTCTCGCGCATCCAGGTATTTCGCTACATCATTCTCAAGCCGGCGATGCGCACGATCTATCCGGCGCTCACCAGCCAGTTCATCTATCTCATGCTGACGTCCAGCGTCGTGTCGGTGATATCAGCCACTGATCTGGCCGCCGCCGGGAACACCATTCAGTCCGAAACCTTCGCGGCCTTTGAGGTCTATCTCGTCATCACCTTGATGTATTTCCTGCTGTCGCTCGGTTTTTCCGGGCTGTTCTCGTCAATTCAGCGCGCCCTTTTCAACTATCCGTTGGCACGGTAGGGAGCGCGGGCGGTGATCAGGTCCTTCGGCGCAAACGAGTTCTGGTTCATCGTGCTGGCGGCTCAATGGACGGTGGCGCTATCGGCGGTGGCCTTTACCGGCGGAGCGTTGGGTGGTCTTGCAATAGCGCTGGCGCGCATCTCGCAAACGGCGCTGCTGCGCTATCCGGCGATTGGCTATGTCCGCCTGTTCCAGGGGACGCCATTGCTTATGCAGCTTTTCCTCGTCTTCTTCGGCTTCAATATCTTTAATGTCTCGATGAGTCCGTGGGGCGCGGCTGCTATTGCCTTGACCCTGCATGCGAGCGCCTTTCTCGGAGAAATCTGGCGCGGCTGCATTCAGGCGGTCCCCGGCGGGCAATTCGAGGCATCGTGGGCACTCGGCCTTAAGTATTACGACCGCATGCGCTATGTCGTTCTGCCTCAGGCGGCAAAAATCGCAGTGGCGCCGACAGTCGGCTTTCTGGTCCAGCTTATCAAGGGCACGTCACTTGCCTCGATCATCGGCTTCGTGGAGCTGACCCGCGCGGGACAGATCGTCAATAACGCCACCTTCGCGCCGTTCACCGTGTTCGGCCTTGTTGCAGCTCTCTACTTCATATTGTGCTGGCCGTTGTCGCTGCTGGCGCGCAATCTCGAGCAGCGTTTCTCTGTCGCTACTCGTCGGTGACGATCGAAAGAAGGGAAGGAGAACATCATGAGTATTCTCAATAAGGCTATCGGATTTGCCGCTGCAGCGGTAATAGCCCTCGGCGTTGCGACCGCGGGCGCAAAGGCGCAAACCCTGGAGGAGGTCGAGTCTCGCGGAAGCATCAACATCGGGATGCTGGTCGATTTCCCCCCATTCGGGTTTCTCGACGAGCAAGGGAATCCGGCCGGCTACGATGCCGAGGTTGCACGGCTCCTCGCGGAGGATCTGGGCGTCGAGCTCAACATAGTGCAGGTGACGGGACCGAACCGGATACCATATCTTCTGTCAAACCAGGTCGACATCCTGGTCGCCTCGCTGGGCATCACGCCGGAGCGCTCTGAGCAGGTGGACTTCTCCGATCCTTATGCCGGCATCGAGATCTTCGTTTACGGTGAGGCTGATCTGGAGGTGAACGATGCCGAGGATCTTGCCAACCAATCGATCGCGGTGGCTCGAGCCTCGACCCAGGACACGGCTATTACGGAAATCGCCCCGGACAGCGCGAACATTCAGCGTTTCGACGATGATGCCAGTGCCGTCCAGGCACTTCTTTCCGGCCAGGTCCCGTTGATGGGCGCATCGAATGTCGTCGTGTCACAGTTGAACGAACGCTCGCCCGGCTCATACGATGTAAAGTTTTCACTGAGCAAGCAAAGCCAGGGGATCGCCACGCGCCCCGGTCAGAACGAGATGATGGCCTATATCAATGATTTTTTAGCCCGCAAAAAGGAAAGCGGTGAGTTGAACGAGCTTCACCAGGAGTGGGTCGGCGGACCGCTTCCTGATTTCGTCGCTGAAACCGAATAACGCATCCAAGCGGGATGGCGGCATGCCAGACGCAGCGTCGCAAGTAACTATACAGGAGACCGATCCCGGCATGCCCGCTATCCGTATGGAGAACGTCGATAAGTGGTTTGGACACTTTCAGGCACTGAAGAACATCGACCTTGAGGTGGACCGCGGCGACAAGATCGTTGTCTGCGGTCCTTCCGGCTCAGGAAAGTCGACGCTCATCCGGTGTATCAACCAGCTGGAGACAGTGCAGCGCGGGAGAATATTCGTCGACGGCATCGAACTGACCGCCGGCCCGAAAAACGTCGAGAAGATCCGTCGCGAAGTCGGCATGGTCTTCCAACAGTTCAATCTGTTCCCACATATGACGGTCCTTCAGAATTGCATGCTGGCGCCTATGAAGGTGCGCGGCGTGAAACGTGCCGAGGCGGAGGAGACCGCGCGCCGATACCTTGCCCGCGTAAAAATACCCGAACAGGCCGAAAAATATCCCGCCCAGCTCTCGGGCGGGCAGCAGCAGCGCGTGGCGATCGCGCGTGCCCTGTGCATGAACCCGAAGGTCATGCTGTTTGATGAGCCGACATCCGCGCTCGATCCGGAAATGGTCCAGGAGGTGCTCGACACCATGATCGATCTCGCCCAGGAGGGCATGACCATGGTGGTCGTCACGCATGAAATGGGCTTTGCCCGAAAGGTTGCCGACCGGGTCGTCTTCATGGACAAGGGTGAGATCGTCGAGACCGGCGACCCCGAAACCTTCTTCTCCAACCCACGACATCAGCGCACTAGAACGTTCTTGGGGCAGATAGGCGGCACTCAATAAAAATGGTCTTGGTGCGCTCGATCCAGCTGAGCTACGAATGCCCGATGCCGCGCCTACGCGGGCGGTGGCTTCTTTAGCTCTCCGAACCTTGGAGCTCTAATAGCGCATCAGGCAGATACACATTTGGCCTGACCTGCCAAGGCGGTCCATCCTTGGTTCTGAAAAGATTGCGAACGTCGCTTAGTCTCCGCAAATCTATTCGTCCGTCCGTGGAGCGCCGAGCGACGCTACGGCACGGACATGGGTATTCGCGTCACCGCTCTCTCACATTTCCGAGTTACTCCGCTGCCGCCACGGGGCCGCCACAGAGCTGTGGCAGCCCAGCAAAAGATCATTGCCATCCCAGCCGACGCGCAATAAGCACTGCGGGGAAAGGACTTGGTGTCCGGTGCTGTTGTCGAGGCGGTGCATAGATTGCTCCGGCGTAAGCCGAATGCCACCTGTGAGAGAGGACCGAATTTCCGATGCACGTAACTTTGTTTGGAACAGGCTATGTCGGATTGGTAACGGGGGCCTGCCTGGCCGATGCGGGACACAATGTCCTGTGCATGGATGTTGATGAGAGCAAGATCGAGCGGCTGCGGGCAGGCGAAGTTCCTATCCATGAGCCGGGTCTCGAAGCTGTGGTAGAGCGCTCGGTCGATGCGGGGACGCTTTCGTTCACCTCCGACCCGGCCGAGGCGGTAGCCCATGCCGAATTGCAGATCATCGCCGTTGGCACGCCGGATGACGGCGACGGCGCGGCCGATCTGAGCTACGTGCTGGAGGTGGCCGGCACGATCGGCCAGCTTATGGAAAAAGACAAGATCGTCGTCGTCAAGTCGACCGTGCCGGTCGGAACCTGCGACAAGGTGAAGGCGCGGACGGCCGAGGTACTGGCGGAACGGAAGGTTTCTCTCACCTGTGACGTGGTCTCCAATCCGGAGTTTTTGAAGGAAGGCGCGGCGGTTGCGGACTTCCTCAAGCCCGACCGCATTGTCGTCGGCACCGCTTCGGAGCGCTCCCGGGCGGTGATGAAGGAGCTTTACGAGCCTTTCAACCGCAATCACGACCGCACGATCTATATGGATGTTCGCTCGGCGGAGCTGACGAAATACGCCGCCAATGCTATGCTGGCGACCAAGATCAGCTTCATCAACGAGGTGGCCAACCTGGCGGAGCGGCTCGGCGCCGATATCGAGCAGGTTCGGCGCGGCATCGGCTCGGACCCGCGCATCGGCTATGCCTTCATCTATCCCGGCATTGGCTATGGCGGCAGCTGTTTTCCCAAGGATGTGAAGGCGCTGATCCGCACAGCCGAGGCCGCGGGCTACCGGGCCGAGCTGGTCGAGGCCGTGGATGCGGTCAATCAGCGCCAGAAGACGGTGCTGTTCGAGCGCATTGTGAGCCACTATGGCGGCCGTGAGGCGCTCAAGGGCAAGACCATCGCGCTTTGGGGCCTTGCCTTCAAGCCGAATACGGACGACATGCGCGAAGCACCCAGCCGCGTCGTGATGGAGGCGCTTTGGGAGTGCGGCGCGCGCGTGCAGGCGTTCGATCCGGTCGCCATGGAGGAGACGCGGCGCATCTATGGCGCGCGCGAGGACCTTGAGCTCGCCAGTGACAAGTACGCCGCGCTTTCGGGCGCCGAAGCGCTGGCGGTCTGCACCGAGTGGCAGCAGTTCCGCGCCCCGGACTTCGACGAGATGGCGTTGCGGCTGAACTCCAAAACCATCTTCGACGGGCGTAACATCTATGCGCCGGAGCGGCTGCAGGACGATGGCTGGACCTACATCAGCGTCGGCCGCGCGTCGATCCTTCCGCAACCAAAGGCCGTCCGGCAAGCTTCATGAAAGTTCTCGTTGGCCGCGTTTTCAATGATAAGCGGTGCGAACTGTCCGCCAGCGAAGAGTGAAAAGTCTGGATTCATGACATCTAATCTCGTTCCTGATTTGTCAGATACATCAATCGCAGTGATCGGACTCGGCTATGTTGGCTTACCGCTAGCGGTCGCGTTCGGGAAACGTCGGAGAGTTGTGGGATTCGATATTGATTCCCGACGCATTCGGCAATTGAGGGAAGCTTTCGATGCGACGCGTGAGTGCACCCCGGAGGAGTTGAGGGAAGCCAAACATCTCAACTTTACCACGGATCCGGACGAACTTCGGAATTGCAACATCTTTATCGTCACGGTGCCGACGCCAATTGATGCAAATAAGCAACCAGACCTTTCCGCGTTATTGAGTGCTACCGAACAGGTCGGGAAAGTTTTGAGCCGAGGGGCGATCGTCGTTTATGAGTCTACGGTTTATCCAGGGGCTACGGAGGAGGATTGCGTTCCGGTGCTTGAGCGCACTTCAGGGCTCAACTTCAATTCTGATTTTTATGTGGGCTACAGTCCGGAAAGGGCAAATCCGGGGGATCGGCAACATCGCCTTTCGGACATCGTGAAGGTGACGTCGGGATCTACGTCCGAGGTAGCCGATTTCGTCGATCGGCTTTATCAGGAAGTCGTTCCCGCTGGGACTCACAAAGCGCCTAGCATAAAGATCGCTGAAGCGGCGAAGGTCATCGAAAATACTCAGCGAGATCTTAATATAGCTCTCGTTAACGAACTCGCCATCATATTCAACCGGCTTGGGATCGATACAGAGGCGGTCCTAGAAGCAGCTGGAACCAAGTGGAACTTTATGCCCTTCCGCCCCGGGCTTGTGGGAGGGCACTGTATAGGAGTCGATCCGTATTATCTCACCCAGAAGGCGCAGTCGATTGGCTACCATCCGGAGATCATTCTGGCGGGCCGGAGGGTGAATGATGGCATGGGTGCTTATGTCGCTTCGCAACTCATCAAGATGATGCTAAGGCGACGCATTCATGTCGAAGGGTCGAATGTTCTGGTTATGGGCTTATCTTTCAAAGAGAATTGCCCAGACCTGCGAAACACCAGAGTGCTCGACATCATCAACGAGTTGCGCGACTACAACGCGAACGTCGAGGTTTTCGACCCGTGGGCCGATCCGGAAGTCGCAAAAAACGAATATGGCCTTGCGTTGGTCTCCCAGCCGCAAAAGAGCACCTATGACGCCATTGTGCTTGCCGTCGGCCACGAACAATTCAAGATCGCTGGCGCCAGCGAAATCCGCTCATGGGGGAGGGATCAACACGTTCTGTATGATTTGAAAAGCGTGCTTCACCCTGACGAAAGCGATCTGCGCCTTTAAAAAAGGATCTACCTTGAAAGTACTTGTTACTGGAAATGCCGGGTTCATCGGCTTTCATGTGGCCAAGCGCCTTATCGAGCGCGGCGACGAGGTTGTCGGCTTCGATATCGTCAATAGCTATTACGACCCCGCACTGAAAGAGGCTAGGCTCGCGCTGCTCACCGAAGCGGGCGGACGCCAGGGCGGAAGCTACGCGTTCGTCCGTGCGGATCTGGCCGACCTGGCAGCGGTTGAGCGCTGTTTTGTCGAGCATGAGTTTGACCGGGTGATCCACCTGGCCGCGCAGGCGGGCGTACGCTACAGCTTGGAGGATCCTCACTCCTATGTGCAAAGCAACCTGGTGGGCTTTACCAACATTTTAGAGGCTTGCCGGCATTCGAAGGTCGGCCACCTCACTTATGCCTCTACCTCAAGTGTATATGGCGCGAACACGAAAATGCCGTTTTCTGAGCATGATGGTGTTGATCATCCGCTGCAGTTTTACGCCGCGACAAAACGCGCTAACGAGCTGATGGCCCATAGCTATTCAAATCTCTTTGAGCTGCCGACCACGGGCCTGCGCTTCTTCACGGTATACGGTCCGTGGGGCCGGCCGGACATGGCACTGTTCAAGTTCACGCGGCTGATGCTGGAGGACAAGCCCATCCCAGTCTTCAACCACGGCAATCACACGCGCGACTTCACCTATATCGATGACATTGCCGAGGGCGTGATCCGCGCCAGCGACGCGCCGGCCGCGCCTGATCCGGGCTGGAATGCCGAAAGTCCCGACCCGTCGGGGAGCAGCGCCCCCTTCCGCATCTTCAACATTGGCAACAGCGAGCCGGTCAAGCTGATGGACTATATCGCCGCGCTCGAAGAAGCACTGGGCCGCAAGGCGGAGTTGGAGCTTCTACCGATGCAGCCGGGCGATGTGCCGAATACCTCTTCCGACACGAGCGAGCTCGAGACTCATGTTGGCTACCGCCCCCAGACACCGGTAAAGGAGGGCGTACGCCGTTTCGTGGAGTGGTACCGAGCCCACTATACCGCCCGCGAGGCAACACCGGGGTGATGCAGATTGCCGGCGCCATTCGCTCCCTGCGTTCGGGCGAGGGCCTGAGGGGCCAACTCATGCGCGGCGGCGTGGGGTCTGTGGCGGTGAAGATCGCCAGCACTCTACTCAACGTGCTCATGGCCATTGTCTTGGCACGGCTTTTGGGGGTGGAAGGGTTCGGCGTTTATTCTTTCGTCTTCGCGGTGGTTACCATCATGGCCATTCCCGCGCAGATGGGTCTGCCCAACCTCGTGGTGCGTGAGACGGCAAAGGCGCAGGCGGACGGTCGCTGGGACGTGATGAAAGGGCTTTGGCGCTGGGCAAGCCTGCTGGCGCTAGCCATCTCGCTAACTTTGATCGTAGCGGGCGTGCTGGCCGCTTGGGTTTTTTCGGAGCGCTTTTCCCCTACCCAACTGGCAGTCTTCTATTGGGGGTTGGCGCTGGTGCCGCTCATCGCCCTGGGAAACCTGCGCGGTGCAGCGCTCCGCGGACTGCGGCATGTGGTTCGGGGTCAGCTTCCCGAATTCGTTCTGCGACCCGCAGTCTTCATCGTCCTAGTGCTGACCGCGCATCTCGGTATGGTAGGGCGAACGCTAACAGCGTCAAACGCCATGATGTTGCATGCTGCAGCCAGCCTCGTTGCCTTCGCCATCGGCGCGGCAATGCTGATGCGCGCGCGGCCGGCGGAACTCATAACTGAACGCCGTGAGACCACCTGCTGGCGCCCTTGGTTGGCCAGCACATTGCCTTTGGCGATGGTGGAGGGAATGCATATAATAAATCAAAACATCGGGATTCTGGCCCTAGGAGTATTTGCGAATGCTGAGCATGTCGGCCTGTTTCGTGTTTCTTTGCAAGGGGCGACGATGGTAACCATTGGCCTCACGGCTATAAACTTGGTCGTTGGCCCCCATTTCGCGAGGTTCCATGCCCGCCAGGACACGGAACGCCTTCAAATGCTCACAACTTTAAGCGCGCGGGCAGCCTTGGCGATCGCGGTGCTAATTACCTTGGTGTTTATCTTATTCGGTAGGGAGATTTTGCGCGTACTTTTCGGAAGTGAATTCGAGCCTGCATACCCCGCCCTGATAATAGTGTCGTTAGCTCAACTTGCAAATGCATATACCGGGTCGGTGGGTTCACTACTCATAATGTCAGGAAACGAACGCAGTGTTATTGCAGGCCTAATTAAGTCTGCCTCACTAAATATTATTTCTATGCCTATATTAATTCATCTATGGGGAGTTAATGGGGCAGCTCTCTCGATGAGTATCGCTATCATATATCTAAACGCAAACTTTATATTTAGCGCTTCGAAAAAATTAAAGATCACAATTGGACCGTTAGGGAAGAGAACCAGACACCTAAGCGAACGGGAATGACTTGATCAAAGCATCTTGCCATTGATCTAGGTCCCTCCTGGCACGCGTGGCAATTTTATGTAGCTCGGTCAAAGGCTTTGAAATCAGCTCGCTGTATGAAGTAGGTGCATTAAATGGTTCATCTCTCGCGGAGGCATGATCATGGAACTTAAAATCAGACCTCTTATAGAGATCGTTTACCGACCTTGCCCAAATAGCTGGTATTCCGAATGAATCAGCAACGATCAATCCGTGCAAGCTGCTTGAAACAACAAGCTCCGCTGAAGCGATTTCCTTAACGGTTGGGAGAGCTTCATTGTCTGGGTTGACCACCTTCCAGTGCTCCGGAAGAGCTAATGTCCTCACATGTTCTTCATCAACAAAGTGTGGAACCAGTGCTACACTCGCTGTAGGGCGAGGCCGAGACACGATCTGGCTTGCCAGTATCCCGGGGTCGCCGATTGGGCCGTCGAATTGTGACAAACGGTTTGCGGTCAAGACGCCACGAACTGCATGTACAAATAGATTTGCTGGCCAGTTCGCGGTAGAGTCCTCTAACATGAATCCAGAACCCCAGACGTGTAAATCCGATGGCCGCAAACGGAAGATTCTAGTCAGCACTCGTCTCGGCCATCGCGCACGTGAATAGGAATCAAGTATGCTGCCTACAGCAAGCAGTTCTGCATCATGCATTGCCACCGGGACGGCTGATACACCAAACAACCGTTCGAGCAGCGGTATCGTCAACTCGTCACCGAAGTTCCCAACCTTCAAGCCCTTCGGATGCGAGCGATATATTTTTACCGTCCGAGGCATGATAAAGCCATCCCAAGTTGCTCAAAAGATTAGGGTGTTTCGCTATGTCTAGCGCGTTCCTTTCTGTGGTGATACCACTTTTTAACAAGGAACATACCGTCGAGCGTGCGATTGCATCGGTCCTTGCACAAGTACACACAAACTTTGAACTCATAGTGGTAGACGATGGTAGCACGGATAGTAGCGCCTCCGTGGCTGAGAGATTTGATGACCCGCGTCTCCGAATTGTTCGTCAACATAATTCCGGTGTTTCTGCAGCCAGGAACTCGGGTGTCCAAAGGGCCAGGAGTGACTACGTCTGCTTTCTGGATGCAGACGACGAGTGGCATCCAGAGTTTCTGACTCGGATTTGCGGGTTGATTCAGCTCAATGGCACAGCCGGGCTATATAGCTGCCGCTACGAAATTGTGGGCGCAGATGGGACAAAAAGATTAGGGCGGCTCTCACTTAAAACAAGCCACCGCGGCGAAGTGGGAGATTTTTTTTATCATTATCGGAGAAGCCGATCATTGCTTAATTCTTCGAGTGTCTGCGTAAGTAAACGCGCACTTGCTGAAAGTGGTGGCTTTCCTGTCGGAGAAGCTGTTGGAGAGGATGTTTATGTGTGGCTGACCGTTGCACGGCACTTCCGTGTCATGTTTGATGCACGAGTCTCATCCACAATTCATCAGGATGCAGAGAATCGAACTGTTGATCGCCTGCCAGTTGCAACTCCCTATTACCTGCGGGCTTTTTTGTCGGATCGACCGCATCAGCAGGTTAACCCTCAACTAATAAAGCTCCTACAATCATACGTGGTGATCTATGCTGCCGCGTCGGTCGTAAGGGAAGCCAGAGAAAAGGCGCAAGAATATGCTGAGTTAATTCGTCCGCACAGCACAATTCATTATCTCCTATGCAAGGCGCTATTTTATTGCCCCCCTTCTTTAGTGCTTACGTATCGTCGTTTAAGGGTTGGGCGGCGAAAGATTGAATATTACATCAATAGCGTGGCGAGAGCTCGTTGATGCCTTCGACCCGAACTGCCGAACGTGTCGCAACTCTCGCTACGGTATTTTATTTTGTTTTACTAACTTATCTTGTGGGCACTCGCCCCGAGTCGGCTGGGCGAGATACCGACAATTATATCGCCTTTTTTCATCACATTTTAGAAGGTAATACCGGAACAAGGTACGAGATCGGATTTCGTATCTTTACCGCTTCAGTGGCAGCCTTCAGTAACAGTGAAGGTATATATCTCGCCACAATATATGCGATTGTGACGCTCTCTATTTTTGGAGCGCAGTATCTGTATGCGCGTATCCTTGATCAAAGGGGCAGGTATTTATATTTTCCGTTAATTTTATCTATTTTGCTTTCGTCAAGTTGGTACATTGTTGCTACAACAAATGGTCTTAGGCAGGGAATTTCCCTTTCTGTTCTGTATATCGCGGTAATGCTTATTCTGGTTTATAGAAGGACTGCGTACTTCGTCGCAATATCAGGTTTTGCTGCGCTATTTCACATAACAGCAATTCTACCGATACCATTCATTATCCTGTTTAGGTTTATTCCTTACAAACTATCGTTTTGTATTTTCTTTATGACAGCAGTGGCCTATGCGCTAGGAATTTGGAGGCAGTTATTTTATTATTTGCATATATTCCTCAACATAAACATTTATGATAGTGTCATTAATTACGCAGACGGCGCGGACATGTGGTATGGATTCCAGCTGGATCTGTTTGCGTATACATTATTTTGGCCCATATTTTACATTATCATCACTCCCTTTATTAGGAAGAGATATCTTAAATTGTTTGTGCGTATGCTGGTTGCGTACATGGCCCTTTGTATGCCTTACTTTATATTCGGATTTGGCCCGTTCTCTAACCGCTACGCCATTATCGCCTGGCTTTTTTTACCACTTCTCCATTGCGGATTTATCGTCTCCTCAAAGTTTAGAATAGATGTGAAATGGTGCCTGTTGATTGCCTTCGCGTTTGCAGGATCGTATAAATATTTATCGTATATTGAAGTAATTGGATGAACCGTCGACGAGGACTGTGGAAGGTACTTTGCTCCCGACCTACTAGACAGTTATTGGCTATGCACACTATGGCATTGGTCGTGCAAGGTCCTCGTAGAGGGCGAGATGCCGGTCGCGGATGCTGTCGATATCGAACGAGCGCTCCACAAGCCTCCGCGCTTCACGGCCCATTTCCAGCCGCTTGTCACCGCTTTTCAACAAAGCGGTTGTTCTCTCCGTCATCGCGTCGACATCACGGTGGGGCACGAGTGCGCCAGTTTCTCCGTTACGCACGGCCTCTCTCACCCCTGGCACGTCGAAGGCAATGGTGGGCAGCCCCATTGCCGCAGCTTCCAGAATAACGCGCGGGACGCCTTCGCGATAGGAAGGAAACAGGAAGATATCGCTCTGCTCTAGCAAGGGGCGCACATCTGCCAGCCGGCCCAGGTATTCGATCCGGACCTGAGAAATCACCCAGGAGAGATCAATGCTGTCCGGGTGGTCGGGATCCGCCTCGCCGGCCAGGAGAAAACGCACATCTGGCCATTCGGCGCGCACGCGGCTGGCCACTGCTACAAATTCCTTCACGCCCTTCTGCCCTAGGAGGCGACCGATCATAGAAACCACCGGCGCTGCATCGGCCCGGGCACTCCTGTCTACGAAGGGATAGCGCGCTAAATCCACCCCGGAGCTCGCGATTATCATGCTGTTGTCTTCGCGAACCCAGGCCTTCTTCAGAAACAGTGCGTGGTCGTCGGCATTCTGAAAGATGGTCATGTCGGCCTTGGGCAGGGACCAGCGGTAGCCGGCCGCGGCTAACCTGGCAGTGGGGCCGCCGGTCACGAAAGCATGGCCCAGACCGGTTATCGTGTTCACGACCGAAACGGACTTGCCTAATTCCTTTCGTGCGGCGAGCGTTCCCATAATTACTGGCTTGGCGTTAAAATGATGCACGAGGCGCGGCTTATAGGATCGATACAGTCGGCGAAGTATCCGAAATGCAGCGATATCGCTATGGATCGCAAGACCGCCCCTCTCGAAAGAGCATTCATACACCTCACAACCGGCATCTTTGAGGCCATCCGCATAGCTATCGATCGAGCATGCCGCAGCCACGCGCCAGCCGGCGCGAACGAGGGCCTGCATAATGCCCAGCCGCGAATTGTATAGAGCATAGCTTCTGTTGGCGACGAAGACCGCGGCGGGAGCGTGAGGAGTGGAAGTTGCGGACAATGGGAGCTTTCCTAAATTGTGAAAATCTTTGTGATATGCAGCCGGTTGTATCGGTTAGAGGCAGCTTGTGTGGCCCTCTGCTTTCCTATATTCCGACCGCAAAACGATAGCTACTCATCAGAATTGGCATCCAAGATGTACGTGATTATCATTGGAGCCCCGCGCTCGGGCACGAATATGCTTCGCGACGCGCTGACGTCCCTGCCCAGCGTGGCAACATGGCCGTGTGACGAGATCAACTATATCTGGCGCCACGGAAATCTTCGTTACCCATCCGACGAGTTCACACCCGATCTCGCGACACCGCGGATCAAAGCGTATATACGGCGGCAGTTTGAGAAAATGCAAACCCGGAGCGGGCAGCCTGTTCTGGTAGAAAAGACTTGCGCGAACGCGCTACGCGTCGATTTTGTGGATGCCGTTGTCCCGGAAGCGAAATTCGTTCACATTTATCGCAATGGGCTCGATGTCGTTGATTCCGCAATGAAGAGGTGGAAGGCTCCGCTCGACATTCCATACCTCGCGCGCAAGGCACGATACGTGCCGCTTTCCGACATGCCGTTTTACGCGACGCGCTACGCCGCGAACAGGCTGTACCGGGTTCTCTCGCGCCGTGATCGCCTGGCTTTCTGGGGGCCGCAGCTTTCGGATATGCAAAGCTTGCTTGCAGAGTACACGCTGGAGGAGGTCTGCGCGCTGCAGTGGAAGCGCTGTGTCGAAAACGCATCTGCATCTTTCGCCAACATGCCGGACGGTAAAGTGATCAACATCTGCTATGAGCAGTTCGTCGCTGCGCCCCAAGCCGAGCTCAAGCGAATTACGGACTTCCTCGGTTTTGCCTCCAGAGACGCTGATATCGCTAATGCTGTCACCCCGGTTACCCCGACGCGCGTGGGCGCGGGGAAGAAGTCGTTGAGCGATCGACAGCGAGACCGCCTAAGCGAGTTGGTCGGCAACACCCTGGATCGCCTCGGCTATGCCGCGTAGCAACGGGCTGACGAAAGGCCAGACCGCTCTCAAGCGGGCCTTCGACGTATTCGTCTCCGGTTGCGGGCTTGTTGCCGTAGGCTGGATCATTATCCTGGCATGGCTCGCTGCCACCATCGATACGGGAGAGAATGGCTTTTTCCTGCAGAGGCGGATCGGACGAGGCGGAAAGCCATTCCGGATAATCAAGCTGCGCACAATGCGCACTACTTCTCAGACCCACGGTCACATCACCACCAACAATGACGAGCGTATCACGCGGCTGGGACGCTTTTTCAGGGCGACCAAGATCGACGAGTTGCCTCAGCTCCTAAACGTACTCGCCGGGCAGATGAGCCTCGTGGGACCCAGGCCCGACGTGCCGGGCTACGCCGATGAGTTGAGCGGAGAGGACCGTGTTATTCTGTCGGTGCGCCCCGGGATTACGGGACCGGCTTCCTTGTATTTCAGGAACGAACAATCCATTCTCGCTCAAGTGGACGATCCTTTCTCATACAATCGCGATGTCATCTACCCCAAGAAGGTACAAATCAATCGCGATTACATTGAAAACTGGTCTTTCCAAAAGGACCTTGGATATATCTGGAAGACTGTTTTTCACTAGAACAACACACCGAGAGCCCCCAATGCCCGCTTCCAAACTTTCCCCCTGGCCATCGTTTTCGCAAGAGGAAGCCGAGGCCGTCGCTGATGTCCTGCTTTCCAACAAGGTGAACTACTGGACGGGGGACGCTTGCAAGAAGTTTGAGGCCGCTTTCGCCAAACGGATGGGAACCGAATACGCAGTTTCCCTGATGAACGGCACAGTCGCCCTTGAGCTTGCGCTCAGGGCACTAGGGGTCGGGCCAGGAGACGATGTCGTCACGACCCCCCGCACATTTATTGCTTCGGCTTCGGCGGCGGTCAGTGTGGGTGCGAACCCCGTTTTTGCGGACATTGACCGCGACACGCAGAATATAACCGCCGATACGATTGCACAGGTTATCACACCGCGGACAAAGGCCATCATCTGCGTCCATCTGGCCGGCATGCCTTGCGAGATGGATGCCATCATGTCCCTGGCCAACAGCAAGGGCATCGTGGTCATAGAGGATTGCGCCCAGGCCCACGGCGCCCTTTATAAGGGCCGGTCGGTCGGATCGATCGGGCACATCGGCGCCTGGTCGTTCTGCCAGGACAAGATCATGACCACCGGCGGCGAAGGGGGAATGGTCACGACAAACGATAAGGATCTGTGGGAATTCATGTGGTCCTACAAGGATCATGGAAAAACCTGGGAAGCTGTATATGAACGACAGCATCCACCTGGTCCACGCCTGGTGCACGATCGCTTCGGCACGAACTGGCGCATGTTGGAGATGCAGGCTGCGATAGGGCTGATCCAGCTTGAACGACTCGAAGGCTGGCGAGAGAGTCGGGCGAAGAATGCCGCGCTGCTCTCCGACACATGCCGGAAATTCCCGTGTATGCGGGTGCCCTCCGTGCCCGAGCACATCACGCACGCCCATTATCGCTTCTACGCCTTTGTGGAGCCGCAAGCGCTTGCTGCCGGATGGACGCGTGATCGGATCATCGCGGAACTCAACAGCCAGGGCATACCCTGCCTTCACGGATCTCATTCGGAGATTTATCGGGAACAAGCTTTCAACAATACCGGCTGGTGCCCTTCAGACAGGCTCCCGGTGGCAAAGGAATTGGGAGAAACCAGCATCGCGTTTCTCGTGCATCCAACCCTCACATCAGCCGACATGGAAAAGATTACAAGCGCCTTGTCTGAGATACTTGGTAGGGCATCAGCCGAGTAATCGATGAGGTTCGGCGGTTCTCATCCCGCGATAAACGCTCAGAGCGGTTTTACAATCCGCCTCTAACGAATTGATTTCATTGGTCGGCCATCAGGCGATCGGAGGCAGACTGCCGGCGGAGCCCTTGCGGGACAGATCAATTCACGAAAGCACCCGTCGCGAAACGATGCGAAGTTGCGTTAGAGGCGGTTAGAGGAAGTGTTCCCCGCGGAAAACCGCCAGGATGGATGGCGCGTCCGCAGCAATTCCGGAAATCAGATGAAGTAATCGGGGTGTTCCCGCTTGAGGTCGGCGATACGCTCCACCGTGCCGGACAGGTGCGCCCGCATTGCCGCACCGGCCGCGGCGCCGTCGCCCGCTTCGATAGCATCGAGCACTGCGCGATGACCTTCCAGCACCGCACGCATTTTGCCCTGCTTGGGCAGGTCGAGGGAGCGCACGCGCGTGAGGTGGCCCCAGCGGGATACGATGTGTCGATGCAAGTTGACCTGATTGACCCCTGCGAACAACGCTTCGTGGAAGGCGTCGTCGAGCTGCCTGAACAGTGCAGTCTGCTCAACATCCTCCGAGAGGGCTTCCTGCATACGCAGAATGCCTCTCGCCTTCTTGGTTGCCGTTGTGTCGTCCATCTCGGAAAGCTGCCGCACGACCTCGCTTTCCACCGAGGAGCGGAGAAAGTGCTCTTCTCGAACCCGTGCAGGATCGATACGCGTCACGACCGTTCGGGATTGCGGATAGGAAATAACCAACGCTTCCTGTTCCAGCCGCATGATCGCTTCACGCAACGGCGACTGGCTCACCTTGTAGCGCTCAGCCAGCGCTGAACGGTCAAGCGTCAGACCGGGTGGAAGCTCGAGGGAAACGATGCGCCGCCGCAAACCCATATAGACACGCACCGAGGCCGGCAAATGCGCCTCGGCGTTCGCCTCGTCCATATCGGCATCCGACAGGTTGTCGAAAAGCCCACTACTCACAACCTTTGCCTCCAACTGAATGCGTTTCCGTCATCACTGCTTATCCTTTTTCCGGTCCGGCTACATCACTGCTTCCGGCAGAGCCAGAGAAAGTGCGGGAATCTCAACAAGCAGGACCAGGAAGAGGAGTATTGCGAGAAAGAAGGGGAGTGAAGCGCGCGTGTATTCCCACGTCTTGCATTTCAAAACGCCGCACACGGTGAACATGATAACGCCGACGGGCGGCGTGAGGCCACCGATGTTGATCAGTAGGACAATCAGAATGCCCATGTGCACCGGGTCGAAACCGACATTGATGAGCACCGGCATGACGATGGGGGTTACCAGCAGGATATTGGCGGCTCCTTCCAGGAACATGCCGCTGATCAGGAGCACCAGGATGACAAGCGCAAGGATCGCGATTGGCTCGTTTGTCAGCGTAGTGACGAACTGGGTTATCTCTTGCGGCACCTGCTCGATGGTCATTGCATAGCCGAGCACGGCAGCCATCATGATGAGCAGCATGACCATGCCCAGGTCGGAAACGGATTGGCACATCGCCTCGTAAAGGCGCTTGGCGTCGAGCTCGCGGTAGATAAGCGTACCGACGAAGAGAGCATAGAAAACGAGGAAAACCCCGGCCTCTGTTGCCGTGAAGAAGCCGAAGCGGAAGCCGACGATGAGGATAACCGGAAAGGCCAGCGCCCAGACGCTATCCAGAAAACTTGCCCAGACCTCCCGGCCTGTTGGAAGCTTGCCGACCTCGGCTGCATAGCCGTTTCGCTTGGCGACCAGCCAGGTCGTCCCCATCAGGATAAACGTAAGGAAGACTCCAGGAATGATGCCTGCCAGGAACAGGCGGCCTATCGAGACCTCGTTGATAAAGCCGAAGAGGATCAACCCTATGCTGGGCGGAATGGTCGCCGTGATGATGGAGCCAAATGCCAGGATCGCGGCGGCAGCTCCCTTGGAGTAGCCCTGGTCTAGCATACTCGGGCCGAGCAGGCGCGCTTCCATCGAAGCATCTGCCACGGCCGAGCCCGAGATCCCGCCCATCATGAAACTCAGTGCGATCGAGACATGCGCAAGCCCGCCCACCATCCAACCCGTCAGGAGACCGGAGAAGTGTACGAGCCGCTTGGTTATGCCGGTCGCGTTCATCATGTTGCCGGCGAGGATAAAGAAGGGCACCGCCAGAAGCGGGAAGTTCTGCGTCGCCGTCACCATCTTCTGGAGTACGACGGTGGGCGGCATCGTTCCGCTGAGCGTGAAAACGGGGATGGCCGCCAACGCGAGCGCGAACGCAACCGGCAGGCCGATGATCAGAAAGATCGCAAAAAGGGCTGCGATAAGGGCGATCATGTGGATTACTCAGCCAATTTTCGAACGCTGCGATAAAGATGCACCAGAAGTGTTCGCAGCATGAGAAGAAGCCCGACTGCCATTGAGGCGTGGACCAGCGAGGCATTCATCTGCGTCGCTCCGATGAGGCGCGGATGCATGAGCGCGGTGTTGATCAGCGCGTAGACCCCGAGAAACCCGACCAGAGCAACCAGAATCAGAATGTTGAGGACTTCCGCATAATGCCGCAGAGATGGTGGAAGCAGGTCGAGCAGAAGTGACATGCCGATATGCCGATCCTGCTGGAGCGCGAGGTCCGCGGCGACCATGGCCAGCCATGCGAACAGCAATTGGGCGATCTCGATCGACCAGATAATCGGCGCCCCGACTACGCGCGCGGCGGCCGCCACCCCGACCAGAACGACGATCAGGGCAAGCAGGAGGACCGCAAAAGCGAATTCTATACGCTGATACATCGCGGCCCCCCAGTTTTCTGACAATCGTGCAGGCATACGCCGGTCGATCAGTTGCCCAGCACTTCTCTCACCGTCGCCGCCTCTTCCTCGAGGTCGAGCTTGGTATACACGTCCTGGACGGCTTCGATGAATGGCGTCCGGTCGATTTCGTCCACTGAAACACCCGCCTCAGAAACCGCCTGAAGCGCTTCTTCGCTCTGCTCTATTGACAGCTGCGAAGCGTAGCGGCCGTTCTTTACGGCAAGATCGCGGACGATCTCCTGGTTCTCCGGAGAGAGCTGGTCCCATGTATCCGCTCCGACGACCAGAGCCGTGACGAGCTGAATGTGCGCAGTCTTGGTGACGTTCTCGACCACTTCGTCGAGTTTGGCGCCCGTGATCGCGGTCGGCTGCGCCTCAGCGGCGTCGAGCGTACCCAACTGAAGGGCCGAATAGACTTCACCCCAGGCCATGGGCGTGGGCTCGGCCCCCATTGCCCTGATCGTCTCGATCCAGATCGGCGCGCCGATCGTGCGCATACGCACACCGGACAGATCCTCGGGCGTACTGACTGGCTTCTGCGTCAGCAGATGCCGCGCGCCCTGATACCAGTTAGACGCAAGCATTACGAGCCCCGCTTCCTCCTTCAACTCCTCACCCCAGGCGAGATACTCGTCGGAAAGCGCGAACTTGTCTGCATCCGCATATGTGTCGAACAGGAACGGCGCCGACATGATGGCGAGCGAGGGAACGAAGCTGGAAAGCCGCGCGACGTCCGTCACGGTGCCGACATTGGCGGCGGCACGCGCCTGGTCCAGCATCTCCGTCGTGTCGCCAAGCTGCGAATTGTGAAAAACCTGGACGACAACGTCCCCGCTTGTCGCTTCCTCCACTTCTTCGCTGAACTTTTCCAGCCCCTGTCCCATCGGATCGTCCGGCGCCAGAACCGTTCCGATCCGTAGGGTCGTTTGTGCCGACGCCGGCAAACTGAAGAGCACGGCAGCGGAAATCGCGGCTGCGAACCTGAATGCTTTCATGTGAATGGACATGTTTTCCTCCCTTGTCCCGGTAAAAATCGAACTGAACGTTTAGAACGATTGATATTTTAGTTGATATAAAATACTAATCGTTAAATGATGTCAATTGGCTTATTTTGCCACGAAAGGAGCCCGGTATTGGATCGCCAGCTGGAATTTGACTTTCTATCCATGTCTCGGGCGACGCTGGGTGAAAGTCCTGTCTGGTCGGCAGGCGGGAACTGTCTTTGGTGGGTCGACATCGAAGGAAGCCGCGTATTCCGTACCGACGCGTCCACCGGCCGAACCGTGGAATGGTCCACACCCGAGATGGCTGGCATAGCCGCGTGCTGCGGGGGTGGTGGCGTCGTTGTGGGCATGGAGAGCGGCCTTTTCCACTTGCACCTGTCCACAGGACATTTCGAGCGCGTTGCAGCATTGAACGAGCGAGGCGTGCGCTTCAACGATGCCACGGTGGATTCCATGGGGCGCCTGTGGGCCGCAACCATGGAGTTCGCGTATCGCCGGCCGGCGGGCATTCTGTACCGTATCGATCCGGATTTCACGATGCACGAAGTTGTAACCGGCCTCTTCATTCCCAACGGCCTTGCAGTGGATGAAGAGCGTGGCCGGCTGTACTTCTCCGACTCGCACCCCGACCTCCAGACCGTCTGGTGCGCGGATCTCGACTTTCGCAGCGGAAGCATAGGGGAGCGGCGAATCTTCGCCCGGTTCGAAAACAGGCGTGGACGGCCCGACGGCGCCACGATCGACGCCGACGGTAACTACTGGATCGCAGGCGTGGGTGGTGGCTCACTGCACGTCTTCTCGCCGGAAGGTGACCACCTGCACCAATATGAGGTGCCCGTCGATAATCCGACGAAAATTGCGTTCGGAGGCTCGGACCTGAACCAGATTTATCTCACATCCAAGGCAGACCGCGGCAACGGCGGCCGCCTGGCGGTGACGAGAACGGGATCGCGGGGACGAATGAGCTTTTCATTCGGTGATCGATTGCGCGAGCGCGATCACACCTAAGCTTGACCTCAATTTCAGTGACCCGGAAACTTGAAAACGGAATGGTACGCGATGACTCGAAGGACCTATGATGAACTCCGCAGCGCCCGCTGGTTTGCGCGCGACGACTTCCGCGGGTTTGGGCATCGCTCACGCACGCTGCAGATGGGTTTTGCGCCGGAAGACTGGACGGGCAAGCCCGTCATCGCGATCATCAACACCTGGTCCGATATCAATCCCTGTCATCAGCATTTCCGCCAGCGGGCCGAGGATGTAAGGCGGGGCATTCATCAGCAGGGTGGATTTCCCATCGAACTGCCGGCCCTTTCGGTGTCGGAGAATTTCATCAAGCCGACGTCCATGCTCTACCGCAACATGCTTGCCATGGAGGTGGAGGAGATGATCCGCTCGCACCCAGTGGACGGCGCCGTGCTGATGGGCGGATGCGACAAGACCACGCCGGGGCTGGTCATGGGCGCGGTTTCGGCCGGCGTCCCATTCATATACCTGCCTGCCGGCCCAATGCTGCGCGGCAACTGGCGCGGCAAGACACTTGGTTCGGGATCCGACGCTTTTAAGTACTGGGACGAAAAGCGCGCCGGTACGATAGGCGACAAGGAGTGGTCCGAGATGGAGATGGGCATTGCCCGCTCCTACGGCCATTGCATGACCATGGGCACCGCTTCGACCATGACCGCGATAGCCGAAGCGCTGGGATTGACGCTGCCCGGCGCGTCCTCAATTCCGGCAGCCGATGCGAACCACATCCGCATGTCGGCCGCCTCCGGCCGGCGCATTGTGAATATGGTTTGGGAAGATTTGACCCCCGAAAAGATCCTCTCCCGCGCAGCGTTCGACAACGCCGCGACCGTTGCCATGGCAACAGGCTGCTCGACCAACGCGGTCGTTCATATCATCGCGATGGCACGCCGGGCTGGCGTGGAGCTCACCCTTAATGACCTCGACGGGAAAAGCCGCACGACTCCCGTGATCGCCAATGTCCGGCCGGCCGGCTCGACATATCTCATGGAGGATTTCTTTTATGCCGGCGGTCTTCCCGGCCTGATGACCCGTCTGGGAGAGCGGCTCGACGGTTCCTGCCTGACGGTCACCGGACGCAGTCTGGGTGAGAATATCGCCGGTGCCGAGGTCTTTAACGACGACGTCATCCGCACCGTGGACAATCCGATCTATTCCGAAGGTTCACTCGCGGTGCTGCGTGGAAACCTCGCGCCCGACGGCGCCGTGATCAAGCCGGTCGCCTGCGACCCGAGATTCCGCGTCCACGAAGGGCCGGCGCTGGTGTTCGATTCCTACCCCGAGCTCAAGAAGGCGCTCGACGACGAGGACCTGCCGGTCACGCCCGATCACGTCCTGGTTTTGCGCAATGCCGGACCGAAGGGCGGACCGGGCATGCCGGAATGGGGCATGATCCCCATGCCGAAGGCCCTCCTCAAGAAAGGCCACAGGGATATGGTGCGCCTTTCGGATGCCCGCATGAGCGGCACCAGCTTCGGCGCCTGCGTGTTGCATGTCGCGCCCGAATCATATGTCGGCGGGCCGCTGGCGCTGCTGCGTACGGGCGACGTCATTCGCCTCGACGTACCGAATCGGCGTCTCGACATGCTTGTGGACGAGGAAGAACTCGCCCGCCGCCGTGCCGAGTGGACCCCGCCACCCGAGCGTTTCGGGCGCGGCTATGGCTGGATGTTCTCACGACACATCGAACAGGCTGATAAGGGCTGTGATTTCGATTATCTGCGCAGCGATTTCGGTCTGAGCGCGGGCGAACCAGACATTTTCTGAGGGGAGCGAACAAATGACAGATCACAAGCTGAGCGACGAGACACGCACGCTGCTCAAGAACGTTTCCACCGCATCGCTGTGCACGGCCTTATACAAACGCGGCCTGCGCAATCAATTTGTCCAGGGTGTCGTCCCCGTTTCGCAAAAGACGGAAAGGATGGTCGGCCCCGCTTTCACGCTGCGCTATATTCCGGCGCGTGAGGATCGCAACGGGATCGAAGTTTTCCGAAACGCGGATCATCCCCAACGCGCCGCGATCGAGACCTGCCCCTCCGGACACGTGCTGGTCATGGACAGCCGCAAAGATGCGCGCGCGGCCTCGGCCGGTTCGATCCTCGTTATGCGCCTGATGCAGCGTGGCGGTGCCGGTGTGGTCACCGACGGCGGTTTTCGCGACGCTGAAGGCATTGCTGCTCTAGATATCCCGGCCTTTTACCAAAGGCCTTCCGCGCCTACCAATTTAACCCTCCACGAAGCCATCGACCTGAATGTGCCGATTGCCTGCGGCGATGCACCGGTGTTCCCCGGCGATGTGATCGTCGGCGACTCTGACGGCGTCGTCGTGGTGCCCGCCCATCTCGCCGCGGAACTGGCGGTGGAATGCGCGGGCATGGAAGATTTTGAGAATTTCGTTCAGGAAGAGGTCATGAAAGGACGTCCGATCATTGGCCTATATCCGCCGACGAGCGAGGAGGTGCAGGCCGACTATCAGGCCTGGCGGAAGAAAACCGGCCGCTGAAGGAGGGGCGCTGGAGCGCTGCCGTAATGGCGCCTTGTTTCGCGGCGAGCAACGGGGACGAATGGAAGTGGGGAAGTACGCATACCATGTTGTCTCGCCGGATTTTTACCGTTTCTCTGATCGCTGGCCTGGCGGCGCCATATGTTAGCCGCGCATCGGCTCAGGCGTTCGATGATATTCGCACCTCGGCCCGTGAGATGGACCAGCTCCACTCGATCCAGATACAACTCGGGGACGAGCCGGTTCTCGAAGAAGCCTTCCGCGGCCCGGGCCTCGACCGGCCAGCCAACATCAAGTCGTGCTCCAAGAGCGTTGTTGCCCTGCTTTTGGGAACGGCGATCGACAGCGGCGAGATCGCCGGTGTCGAGGCACGTTTGGGGGACGTCGCCCCCGACATCATTCCGTCAGACGCGACAGCGGGAGTCGCCGATATCACGATGGAGGACCTCGTAACGCTGCGCGCCGGCCTCGAAGGAACCTCGGGGCCGAATTATGGTGCATGGGTCAATTCCAGCGACTGGCTGGCCTATGCGCTCCGCCGCCCCATGATCGCTCAGCCCGGCACCCGGATGATCTATTCGACTGGCACGACGCACATTCTCGGCGCGGCCCTGACGGCGGCGAGCGGCGAGAGCCTGCTCGCCCTCGCGCGCGACAGGCTCGGGTCGAAGCTCGGCTTCCAGGTTCCACCATGGACGAGGGATCCGCAGGGCTATTATCTGGGCGGGAACGAAATGGCGCTGACACCACGGGCCATGCTCGCCATCGCCCGGTTAATACGCGACAATGGCCGTAGTGACGGCGCGCAGGTTATCCCTGCCGACTGGGTTGACGCCTCGCTGGTCCGGCGCACCCGATCTCCCTTTTCCGGTCTCGGCTACGGCTATGGCTGGTTTCTGAGCGAGTCGGGCTATGTCGTCGCGCGCGGCTACGGGGGGCAATTGATCGCCGCCCACCCCGAACGACGACTTGCCATCGCGATAACTTCCGATCCCACGCGCCCGGCTTATTCGCGCGGATATTTTGGAGATCTGATGCAGCTTCTGGAAGGACCCGTTCTGTCGGTTTCTCGTGAATCGTGAGGAAACGATTTACGTCTCCTTCTTGAAGATCAAAGTTTGCCGGTGCGGTGGCGCGTTGGTTCTGGCGTCAGTCCGCCGCCCAGATTTCGGCTGGCTCGCCGCGTTTGACAATGTAGAAGTTGCTGGCCTCCAGTTCCTGCCAGTCACTTGCGGAACCATCCGGCCATAGGACTCGGAGCGCGGGACGGGCGGCACTTCCGAGGCCGAAATGATGCCAGCCGATATGGCCCCCCGCATGGCCGCCGCCGACGGTGATTTCGCGCCGGATCACGGTTGCGCCGCGGCGAACTTCCACCCAGGCACCGATCGCTTCCGGGTTCGCACCGGGTTGTTGCAGCTTTACCTGGACCCAGTGCCCGGTGTCCTGGCTGACATTGCGCCAGAGCTGGGCCTTGTCTCCGCGATTGACGACGACGAGATCGATGAGGCCATCCAGGTTGAAATCGGTGAGAGCGGCGCCACGTGCCGTGTGGAAGCTTGCCACGCCAGCTATTTCACCCGCCTCCTCGAATGTACTGTCCGTTTGCTGAACGAGGAGGTTGTTCGGGTCCTTAAGCGCGAAGTCCGGCATCTCCCAGACATTGCCCTTGGCGACGAAAAGGTCCGCGAGCCCGTCATTGTTCACGTCCTCGAATGCGGCGTGCCAGGCAGTGCTGGGCTTCACCTCGTCGCCGCCCGTATAGGGCCGGTGCGCGGTCACGCCCTTGGCAAATGCAACGTCGGTATAGGCGGGCCGGGGATCGCGGCCTTCCGGAATGTCGGCGAGCGTCTGCAGCTTGTTGTCGGCCATGCTGGTCAGGAAATATTCCGGATAACCGTCGAAGTCGAGGTCGTAGCTGGCAATCCCCATGCCCCATACGAGCAGACGCTGCCAGCCGTCGGCCTCGGTAAAAAGGGTAGGGGCTTCGCCCGGCGCGATGCGCCAGAGCTGCTCCTGCCCGCCCTTGTAGTACTCCCGGTCATTGGAGATGCGCAGGCTGGGCGTGCCCGACCTGCTCCAGTCGGTAAACAGCATGGAGAGCGCGCAGAAGCTCGGTTTGAGCGGCAGTGGGGAAGCGAATTTATCCTCAACGCCTTCGGCCGGCCGGTGCAGCCAATTGTCGGTGCAGGAACCCCAGGGGAAAATCTGCTCTCGCCGGTCAATGTAGTTGCCGACCGCAATCGTCGGCCATTCGGCGCCGTGCTCCCAAGTAGCGGCAAGTGCCGTCGACCAGGCGCCCCCCCCGTCGAACCCCCAGCGCTCATTGGCACGCTCGAAGCGGCAAGCGCCGAGCCCGCGCATCGCGATGTTTTCGCCCACGCGCAGCACGATGAGATCGGTTATCCCGTCGCTGTCCACGTCGAACGGATAGGCGCCTGTCGCCCCCTCAAGCTCCAGCCCGCTTTCTTGCTCCTGAAACTGTAGTGCGCTGCCCGGTTCACTGGCATTGCGGTAGAACTTTGCGGGCGAGGTACCACCCGCCACAAGCAGGTCGGGGAAGCCGTCGCTGTCGCAATCGAACGTCGCGGCACCCCCGCCGACCATGTATTCCCATTCGCCCGTATAGGCGCTGTCGAGGCCCGCGCTTTCAGTTTCTTCAACGAATTTCGGGACGACAGTCCGCTCTTCGGCGGCGGCCGGATTCTGGAGAAGCGCACCGCCGAGAGCTGCGAGGAATAGAAGGCCGAGACGCATGCTAGATCCTCGTGCGCAGGGCTGTCGCGTACGCGCCAATGCAGCGGCCCTGTTCGAGGCCGCGATCAATCGCGGCGCGGAAATGGATCCCGCCATAAAGACGCGAAATCGCTGCTTCCTCGGCGGCGGCTTCGAAGCTCCGATAGGTGCGTGCAGGCAGGCCGTCATCTTCATGCGTCGCATCGTCGAAGGCGAAGTCGTCGCCGAAGAAAGCGGTGAGCACCGCCGCAGCGGCGCCTGATTGCGTGCTGTGGCCGCTCGGATATTCGGGGAAGGGCGGGGTGATGAGCACCGGCTCCCAATCCGGGTCGATGAGACGGCGGATGTAAGTGACGGGCCGAACGAGATCGAATTCGTATTTGCTTTGCCAGCAACGGATAAATGAGTCCGCGAGCGACACCCCGAGCCGCGCCATCAGATCCACGCCGTCGGAGAGGCTCGCCTCTTGCTTGTCGAGGACCTGCCAGGCAATCGAGATCCAGTGCCCGGGCGGGGTCGGGGAAAGCATCGGGTCATCGGACCAGAACCGGGCGATGGTGCGCTGTTCCTCCGAGAGGTCCGCCACGGTCTCGTATACCTCCAGGGCCTCCCGATAGAATTCGGACGCTTCTTCCTCGCTATAGGGCGGCGGAGCGGGCAGGGGGCATGCCATCCCGTCAGGCATGGCAAAGGTGCGGTTTTCTCCCCATTTCGGCAAGAGTGGAGTCTGTTGCTGGCCAATCGTGCTGGTGGGCACCCAGTGGGCAGGCCCATTCGTCAGCTCGTATTGCAGCGGAAAGCCCATGTTCTCAACTGTCGCGCCACCGTCAGTTTCCGACCAGGCGAATATGTGTGCGGCTATACTTCGGCCGTACGTTCGGCTACGTTTCACAACATTGGCGGGCAGCCCTGCCGAAACGCGTTCGGAGAGCCTGGTTTCGATCGCTTCCAACGCGCGCTGACCTGTCGGACCGGTATTGCCGAAGAAGCTCCGCACAGCGGAGGCCATCGCCGCATCCAATATAACCGCCTCGTCATAGATGGCGCCCGGCTCGCGGAGTGGAGTGGCCGTCAGCCCGTTCACCTGCCCGGCGAGCGAATGCAGATCGGATGAGCCCGACGCCATGGCTTCAAAGGCTGTCACGCCCAGATATGCGAAGGAACGACTGGCCACGGGCGGTGAATAAGTGGGCGTGTGGCGCACGAGTTCGAGCACCATTTTGTACCAAGCCCGCAAGGCATCCGGCCCCCGCGCGGGCTCGGCTGCACTTGCGGTACCGACCAGAGTCAGGACAACGACAATCGTTGCCGACAAAATGTGACGAATACGCACCATATGCCTCCCCTGCTGTGACCGGTACGCGCCATCTAGCAGTAACCATGTGGTGTGGCTGGGTGCAAGAGCGGCGGCATTGATGCTGAACCGCAGGCGAAACACCGGCGCGGAAATCCGACAGGCCGCGAGCGAATGGCGGTGAAGCCGTCCGGTGACAGTTTATAGGTTGCTCACTGGCAGGCAGGGAGGAAAAACAGGGGAACTGCCGCGTAGATTACGGCTACGACGGAGAGAAAACATAAGAGCAGCCCGCCAACGGCCATGAATTGATGGCGCGCCTGGGTTGAGTCCCTCGGCTTTTCGAACCCACCGGCCTGCATCCAGCGGTGCCACGCCAGTAGGATGAGAACAGCGATAAGCGCCAGAGCAATTCCGGTAACCGCCAGAAGGATTGTCTTGACCGTTCCCCATTCTCCTGGCCCTCCCGTCTCGAACTCAAAAGCGCAGGCAACGGCTATCGCGATGTAACAGGTCAGAAAATGCGCGCCCCAGACCAGCGGTCCGGCGACCATCCCGACCAGGCTATCGCGGTCGATAACGTTCATGGGCATCTCAGATTACCCGCGGCCAGAGGTGGATCATGATGAGCGATACGAGCGCGAGGCCGGTGGTGAAATGCCAGAAAAGCTCGACATTCATTACTGACTGCCGCCGCTCCGGCGTTACTTTGCCGGCAAGGGCCCGCGCAAGCGTATAGAAGATGAAGATTGTTCCCACGCCGATGTGGAAGCCGGTCCAGCCTGCGAATGTCCAGTAGACGGCCGAGAACGCATTTTCCGTCGGTGAGATTCCGGCGTCGAACAGAGAGCCCATCAGCGCACCTCCGCTCGCGAACATGGCGGGCAGGCCCGCAAGCGGTCCGAGAACAAGGCCGATCATGGAACCGCGCCGGTTGGCAAAGGCGCCCAGGCGGAAAAAGACGCTGGCCAGAACCGCCAATCCGGCAGCCGCCAACGCCCATCCAGGCTCCGCCTCGGGCACTGGCGGTGAGAGGTCGCGATTGACGGTCCACAGAAAGAGGGCGGAAAAGATCAGCGAGACGAATGCCGCCGCATCGAAGATAAGGAGGAGCGCCATGGCCCAGAAACCGTGAGTATCGGCGCCGTTTATGTGGACGGGTAGAGTCTCGCCCCGCCCGACATCATAGCGGTTTGGGGCCGGCAGGGGTTCCGCGTCCCACATCCAGATGATCCCGGCTATGATGATGACCAGGGCTGCGGCGGCACAAAGCCACCACAGCTTGAAAATGGCCAACCCGAAGAAAGTGGCCGTTCCGATGGCGGCAATAATGGGCGACCAGGCCGGATGCGGAAGAAAGATCACCTGTCGCGGCTCGCCCATCACGGAACCCGTGCGCAGCGTTTTGCGCCTTTCATCCGGGCTGTCCGGCAGATAAAATTCCCCCCGATCGACACGATCTCCAAGTTCGGGCTCATCCCAAAGCGGATAGGTCGAGGAGACGATTGGCACGCTGCGCATCGAAAAGTTCGTGGACGGCGTTACCGAGTGCCATTCGAGCGTGCCGGCATTCCAGGGATTATAGCCGGCCACCTGCCCGTGTTTGCGGTGCCAGTAAAGCCAGTCCCATAGGAAGACCGCCACGCCGGCTGCTACCATGTATGCGCCGATCGATGAGATCATGTTCAGCCAGTCCCAGCCGAGGTCCGCGGGATAAGTATAGACGCGACGCGGCATTCCGCGCAGACCGGTGAGATGCATCGGAAAGAACGCGACGTTGAAGCCAAGGAAGATGAGTCCGAAGGACCAGCGGCCGAGCGTCTCCGACATCAGCCTTCCGGTGACCAGCGGAGTCCAGTAGTGCAACGCGGCAAACACCGGCATGACGGCGCCTCCGAAAAGCACATAATGAAAGTGCGCCACGACGAAATAGGTGTCGTGCACCTGAAAGTCCACGGGAACCAGAGCGACCATGACTCCCGTCAGACCACCGGCCACGAAGATGAAGATTGCGCCCAGCGCATAGAGCATCGGTGCCCGGAACAGCACGCCCGGTCCGCTCCAGATCGTGGCGATCCAGGCGAACACCTGGATGCCGCTCGGGATTGCGACGGCGAGGCTGGCCGCCGAGAAGAAGCTGAGCGACATCACCGGAATGCCCGTAGTGTACATGTGATGCACCCACAGGCCGAAACTCAGAAAACCGGTCCCGACCGCGGCCAGGACGACCCAGACATAGCCGGCGAGAGGCGCCCGCGCGAATACCGGAATGACGGTCGAGAGCACGCCCGCGCCAGGCAGGAAAATGATGTAGACCTCGGGGTGGCCGAAAAGCCAGAAGAGGTGCTGCCACAGCAGCGGATCGCCGCCCCTGTCTGCATCGTAGAACGGCCAGTCGAAGGCGCGCTCCACCTCCAGAAGGATGTCGCCCAGAACGAGCGGCGGAAAACCAAGCAGGATCATGAAGCCGAAGACCAGCATGTACCAGGCGAATATCGGCATGCGGTCCATGCTCATGCCGGGTGGGCGGAACTTCAGAATGCCGATGATCAGCTCGATTGAGGCGGCGATGGCCGCCACCTCGATAAAGCCGATTCCGAGCAGCCAGAAATCCGGCCCGTATCCCGGGGAGTATTCCGGACCGGTGAGGGGCACATACATGAACCACCCGCCGTCCGGCGCGACCTTAAACAAGAGGCTGGTGAGCACCATGAGCCCGCCGAGTAGGTAAGCCCAATAGCCGTAGGCGGAAACGCGCGGGAATGGCAGGTCGCGTGCGCCCAGCAACTGTGGGATCACGAAAATGGCGATGGCTTCCATCATCGGCACGGCGAACAGGAACATCATCGTCGTACCGTGCATGGTGAAAATCTGGTTGTACCAGTCGGCCGATATGAGATCGTTTTCGGGCACCGCAAGCTGGGCACGGATCAGTGCCGCAAGTATACCGGCCACGACGAAAAAGAAGATGCCGGTCAGGACATAGAGCATGCCGATGAAGGTGTTGTTGATTTCCTTCAGTCGTGCAAAACCCTTGGGCGGCGCCCAGGTCGACCGCAGCTGTCGCAGGCCCGGATCGCGACGGTCCGCCTCTTCCAGATCGCGTGCCGATCGAAACGTCATTCCAAACTCTCCAGCCACGCCGCCAGCGCGCGCAATGTCTTGCCGTCGAGGCGATCGAAGGACGGCATGCGGTTACCTGGCTTGATATGCTGGGATGAAGCGATCCAGCCGGCGAGATTGCCGACCGACCCGTCGAGCCAGCCCGCACCGATCGAAAGTCGTGAGCCCACATGCGTAAGGTCCGGCCCGATCTGACCGACGGCGCCGGGTAATCCGCGCACCGCATGGCAGCTACCACAACCTTGATCGACGAACGCCTGCTGCCCCGCTTTGAGCAGGTCTGGGACCGGTTCGACTGCCGGCTGAGCCTGTTCCTCAAGCCACTGGTCGAATTGTTCGGCTGGCTCCACAACCACATAGAAGGCCATCTTTGCGTGCTGCAAACCGCAATATTCCGCGCATTGACCACGCATGACTCCCGCCTCGGTGGGCGTGAAAGTGATCTCGTTTACATGCCCGGGGATCATGTCGACCTTGCCGGCAAGACTGGGGATCCAGAAACTATGGATCACGTCCTCCGACGTGACGGTTATGCTCACCGGGCGATCGATCGGCAGATGAAGTTCGTTCGCGGTCTCGATGCGCTCGCCGTCCGGTCCCTCATACTGGACTTCCCACCACCACATGTGGCCAGTCACATGGATCCGCACTGCATTTTCGCCGGCTGGCGAGGTGATGTGCAGGCTGACCAGCACCGTGAAGACCATGAGGATGGAGAGCGTTACCGCAGGGAACGCGAATCCACCTATCGCGATGAAGACAGTGTTGCGCAGGGGCGGATGCCTTCGTCGGCTGATGATCGCCCAGGCAAGCAGAGCCATGACGAGCACAAAGATGAGCGATCCCGCGGCAAAGACCCAGTTGCTGAGCGCGAGGATGGCGTCCGCTTGGATGCTGCGCGGCTCGAAAACGCTCTGGATTCCCTGCATGCTGTCGTAGCGCGGATTGGATTGTGAAGTGATTTGCCAGCCCATCGTCTCACCGCAACGTATATAGATAGGCGGCAATGTGCCGAGCTTCGTCTTCGGGAATTCCCATGTCGGGCATAGGTGTCTGCGGCGCCATCGCTGGAGCGTCCATGATCCAGCGCACCAGATTGTCGGGTGTGTTCGGGTATTGCCCGGTGATGTAGGCGCGCAACGCGAACTTGTTGAGCGGCGGTCCGACGATCCCCTTGGCTGATCTTATCCCCGGAATTGTATGACAGGCCGGGCAGCCATATTCGCGGATATGCCTTGCCCCAGTTTCCGGGTCGCCATCGAGAATGCGCATGCCTTGAGGGATCTCCGACTCCGCACAGCCTGCGAGCGCAGCTGCGAGGAAAAGCACGGCCACACCGCAGATCCGTGTGGGCAAGCGGCAGTCTGTCCAAATACGCACGGTCAATTCACGAGCCTTGGTCCCGCGGGATACCGTGCCTGCGCGGCGAAAAGGGCACCGCGCGCCGCCCCCTCCAATTCTGGGGCGCGGTATAGATAGGTGACCGGCAAAACTGCGCGGCCGCGCTTGCTTAGTCTCATTCTGCAGCGGCTCCGCCAGTCTGGCCTCCCTCTTGTTGATTCCCGTTCGCTCTCTCCGCCGGTACGAAGTCCGGCTGCACCGGCACTTGCCTGCCGGTGACGCCCTGTCCATCGGCCTCATCCAATGTGAGGTAGGAATCCTCGTCAGGGGTCACTTCGCGTGGGCGAAGCGAGGCGAAATAGAGCGAGACGGCGCGGATCTGGTCATCCGTCATGTTCTTCGCGATTGATTCCATGATGTTCAGCGGATCCCCGTCGCGCTCTCCGTTTTTCCAGAGCATCAGCTGATGCTCCGTATACGGCGCGAATTGGCCGGCGAGATAAGGGTAGATGGGAGGGGAACCGACTCCGCTTTCGCCATGACAGGTGTTGCAGGCCGGAACGCCTCGATCCGGTACTCCAACCGCGGCGATTGCACCGCCGATTTGCACGGCCTGCTGATCGGCTTCCGGCGGTGGCGGGTAAGGAGCATCGTCGATGGAGGCGTAATAGGCCGCGACATCCGCCATCTCCGAGTCCGTCAGAGCAAGTGCGGCAGTCTGCATCACGTCATTGGGTCTGAGGCCCGCGGCGAAGTCCTTCAGCGTCTTGTACAGATACCACGCGCTCTGATCGCTCAGGCGCGGAAAGGCGCCGCTGCTGTTGCCGGATCCATCAAGCTCATGGCAGCGGGCGCATGCCAGTCCGGCTTCCTGCTGCTCGAAATCGCCGGTCGCCACCTGGCGGCCCCGGTTGGTATCCGGTCCTGCCGCGATGGCTCCCGAAAGCCCGGCAGTAGCGGCTCCGAGCGCCACGAGGATGAGAGCTCGACTCTTCTTCATGTCGGCACCAGAGGGCGGGGGTCCTGGAGATAGTCGTTGATCATGTGGTCAACCGCCCAATAGGCGAGCGCGCCGACCGTATCGGTTGGATTATAGCCGGCATTCTGAGGAAAGACGCTGGAACCCATCACCCAGAGATTATGAAGGTCCCAGGACTGCAGGAACTTGTTTACGACGCTCTTCGTCGGATCGGTTCCCATGATGGCGCCGCCGGTGTTGTGCGTCGTCTGGTAGGGCACGATCGAATAATGATCATCGAGCCAGCTCACGGAGATCTGCTCGCCGCCCATCGCTTCGGCGATCTCCCAGGCCTTGCTCGTCACGTAACGTGACATCAGGCGGTCGTTGTGCGGGAAATCGAAGGTGATCATCCCGAGCGGCTGGCCAAAGGCGTCCGTGTAATTCGGGTCCAGTCCGATATAGTTGCCTCTGTGGGGCATCGACGAGCCGTGGACCGTGATCGTTGCGGTGCTGTTATAATGGCGTTGCACCGCCTGCTTCCATTCCGTGCCCCACCGTGGTGTTCCGTCCGGCACTGGATGCCTGTTAATCGGACGGCCGCCCGTGGTGTAGGCGGCGATATAAGCTCCGCCGACAAATCCGAGCTCCGAGTGATCGAAGCTGCCCGTATTGAAGTCGTCGATCGCAGTGCCGAGCGCGCCTGCCCCCATGAAAGAATTGAGCTGCACATCGGGCGGGTAGAAGACGGTCGCTCCGCTCATCGTCTGATAGGTGTAGTTCCGCCCGACGGTGCCTTCGCCTGTCGAGGGGTCGTAGGGCGTGCCGATCCCCGAGTTGAGCATGAGCACCACGTTGTGGTGGGCGAACGCGCAAAGCGCCACCATATTGGCCGGCTGGAACACCTCGCGGCCGCGCGCATCGATATAGGTGACGCCGGTCGCAACCTTGGACCCCCGATCCCACTCCACGCGTTGCACATAGGCGTTGGTCCGCAGTTCGAAATTCTCGTTTGCCATCGCAAAGGGCAGGATGGCGACCTGAGGGCTCGCCTTGGCGAAGTGTTCGCAGCCGTAGTGCTCGCAGAAGCCGCAATACATGCAGGGTTGGAAGCGTGCGCCATACGGGTTGGTGTAGTGGCGTGTCACGTTCGACGAGGGAACGGGGAAAGGTGTGTAGCCGAGATCGGCCGCTGCCTCGCCGAACAGATGGCCGGCATAGGCCTGCTTCATGGGTGGGTTCGGATAGGGTTCGCTGCGCGGCCCTTCGAAGGGATTGCCGCCTTCCTGGATTTGCCCCGCAAGATTGCCGGCAGTCCCCGATGTGCCGCAGATCTTCTCGAAGAAATCGTAGTACGGCTCCAGTTCGTCGTAGGTGATGCCCCAGTCCTGGATCGTGATGTCCTCCGGAAGGAAGTCACTGCCGTATCGTTCGTTCACCCAGCTGCGCAGAACGAAACTTTCGGGCTGGAAGCGCCAGGTCTGCCCGTTCCAATGCACCATTGCGCCGCCGACGCCGGTCCCGGGAAGAAAGGAGCCGAGCTGACGCATCGGCAATGCCTTCTGCCCGACGAAATTGCGGAAGGTCAGGGTCTGTGTGCCCGGGTCCTGCATCAGCGAATGGCGGACCGAATATTTCAGTTCGTCATGCATATAGGGCGACTGGAAATCCGGCACGGTCTGGCGCATGCGGCCGCGTTCCAGCGCCACCACGGAATATCCCGCCTCCGCCAATTCCTTTCCCAGAATGGCTGCCGTAGCGCCGCCGCCAACCAGCGCAACGTCGACCGGTTTCATCCTGACCGCCATTCTTCCACCTCCTAATGATCTTCGTTGTGATGGTCCGTTCTCGAGACCTCGGCCATGCTCATGGGTGGGCGCTCGAAGGAGAGGCCATGTTCTTCGACCAGGTCGGTATACTGGGCGTAGGCTCCCGGAAATCCGATCATGCGCCAGGAAACCATGTCCCGGTTGCCGCCATAGGCCGGGTCGGCGAACCAGCCTTCGATGGTGTTGGCGAGCAGCGTCTCGAAGAAAACGGAGCTGGGCATCGACGGAAGCGGGACCTCGCCCGCCTGCAGCATCTCGAGAATGTCGATTTGAGCGGACGGAGACAGGTCCCAGAACTCGGTCTCGCCCTCGCGTTCGGCCACCCAGCCCCGTATTTCCCGAATACCGGTGCGATAGATCTCCGCCGGCGTGAACGGAAGCTGATAGCCCTGTTGCGGCTCTCCCAGATCCCAAGGCCCTTGCAGATACATGCGCGCGCCCGCGCCATAGGCGCCGGCAAGCTGCCGGTCGATGAAGTTGGCCACACCGGCCCATGCCGCGCCCGGCCACTCGTTGTCCGCAGGGATGAGTCTGTCGACCGCGGCCTCCACGAACTGGGCCTCCTCGGGGGTGAAGAAGAACAGGATGTCCTGGTGCTCAACATTGCTCGCAGGCGACGATTGCGTGGCTTCGCTGGCTGGAGCCGGAGCTTGTTCGGTCTCGGGTTCGTTCTGGGCGGGTGCGGGCGTGCTCCTGAACGTCACCGCGGCGCCCGCCGCGCCGGCCACCTTGAACAGATTTCTACGTGAGAGCTTATCCACCATCGGTTTCCTCACCTTGGGATGCGTTCTGCTGCACGACCTTTTGCATACAGGCCGAGTGAGCCTCGGTTTGTTGCCAGTTCGCGCACAAATCGGCGCTCGGCAGAGGCGGCAGGCTCACTTCGCCCCCGCCCCCGCCGTCTTCTTGGGGGCCGCTGAATCCGGTGGTTACGCCGTTGGTGGTGCCGGCGCCTACCTGCGCCTCATACTCGGTGGGCCAGCCATACTGGTTGAGTTCGCGATCGCCCTGCTGCGCCTGTTCTCCGGTCTCGGTGGCGCTCTGTTCTATGCCTTGGGCGTGAACGGCACCGGGCGCGGTCGCGCAAAGCAGGATGCAGACGAGGATTCTTGCGGGCCGATTTACAAGCGCGCTCATGATCTAGTCGACTCCGGGAATGTCTTCGGGAATGGGTGCGATCCCGGGCGGCGGAGCAGCGCCTGTCACCGGACGGCTTTCGCCTTCCGGCGTGACCCCCTCCGGCCGCAGTGACGCGAAATACTGCACCGCCGCCTCCAGTTGCTCATCTGTCATCTGCCTGGCGATGTAGACCATGATACCGTTTTGGCCCTGTCTCTCGCCCTGCCGGAAGAGCTCGAGCTGCTGGCGCAGATACGTCGCGTGCTGACCTCCTATGAACGGATAAGTCGGCGGCAGGCCAATACCTTCGGGACCGTGACAGTTCACGCAGGCTTGGATGCCCTCTTCGGGCGCGCCAATCGCGGACAAAATGGCGCCTTGCTGAACAACGTCAGGCTCCACGTCGGTTTGCGGCGGATAGGGTGCATCCTCCAGCGAGGCGTAATAAGCCGACACGTCACGCATTTCCTGCTCGCTCAGAGCTGCCGCGATCGGCTGCATGATCTGGTTGGGTCGTTCGCCTGACGCATATTCCCTGAGCGACTCGACCATGTATTCATAGGCTTGGTCGGTCAGGCGCGGGAAACCGGCGGCGCCATCCCCGGCACCTTCCATCCCGTGGCAACGGAAACACGCTCCGCCGGGAGACGGTTCGAACGTGCCGACCGCGATAGCTTGCCCGTTCTCAACGTCGGCATCGGCAAATTCCTGTGTCTGGCCAGCAGCTCCTGCTGCCAGAATCAGGCCGACCGTGAGCGCAGGTTGTGAGAGCCGCCACATAGTTCTTCCCTTTGGTCCCCGTCCCGAATAGATGCGGGCCGAAATTGTTCCCGTTTGCGTTAAGGCTCGGAGGCTTGGAGGCGTTCTTCCCTCCAGATCATTCCTCGCCGCCGTTCAGTCGGAAAGTTCCTGCGGGGCTTCGCATCGCGCCTGGCGTGTGCAAAATAGAGGCATGCCGCCCCGTTCGCTTTCCGTCCTGGTCATCGACGAAAACACCCTGCGCGCCGCCATCATCGATGCGGGGCTGCGCGAGGCCGGCCACGAGCACGTCACCGTCGTGCACGACGTCAACGGCATCGCCCAGCGCATTGCCGAGGTCGAGCCGGACGTTATCGTGATTGACCTGGAGAACCCCAACCGCGACATGCTGGAGAACATGTTCAACCTGTCGCGGGCGGTGAAGCGTCCGATCGCCATGTTTGTCGACCAGTCCGACCAAAGGGCCATCGAGGCTGCGGTGGACGCCGGCGTTTCGGCCTATGTGGTGGACGGGCTGAGGCAGGAGCGCGTCAAGCCCATCGTCGACATGGCCATCACCCGCTTCAACGCCTATTCGAAGCTTGCGCGCGAACTGGAGGAGGCCAAGAGCGCGCTCGAAAACCGCAAGCTGGTCGACCGCGCCAAAGGCATTCTTATGCGCTCCAAGGGGATTTCCGAGGAGGAGGCCTATACGCTGCTCCGCCGCGCGGCGATGAACCAGAACCGCAAGATATCGGAAATCGCCCAGAGCCTGATCCTGGCGTCCGGGCTGCTCGACGAGTGAGGCGCGTAATGAGCGAACATCACATCACCGCCGGTTTCTTGCCGCTCACTGACAGTGCCATCCTGGTGGCGGCGCGCGAGAAGGGGTTTGCGGCGGCCGAGGGCGTCGACCTGACGCTGGTGCGCGAAAGCTCCTGGGCGAGCATCCGGGATCGCATCGCCGTCGGCCATTTCGAGGTGGCACACATGCTGGCGCCCATGCCCATCGCCGCCAATCTCCGCCTGACGCCGATGCGGCTCGACCTCATTGCACCACTGGCGCTCGGCCTCGGCGGCAATGCCGTCACCGTTAGCAACGCCCTGTGGCAGGCGATGGAGAGAACCGGCGCGAAAGGTCCGGACAATCCGGCGGCAGTGGGGATCGCGCTCAGGAACGTCATCGAAGACCGGCGAGGGCGGGGGAGCGACCGGCTGCGCTTCGGCGTCGTCCACCCCCATTCGGGGCACAATTTCGAGCTGCGCTACTGGCTCGCCGCGTGCGGCATCGATCCCGAGCGCGACGTCGACATCACGGTCGTGCCGCCGCCGCTGACGGCCGACGCGATGGCCGCCGGCCGCATCGACGGCTTCTGCGTCGGCGAGCCGTGGAACAGCGTGGCCGTGGCGGCAGGCCACGCCCGCATAGCCACGGTCAAGGCGGCCATCTGGAGATCGAGCCCGGAAAAGGTGCTTGGCGTCCGCGCCGACTGGGCCGCCGCGCACAGCGAGACGCTCGCCCGCCTGCTGCGCGCGCTCTACCGCGCGGCCGCCTGGTGCGGTCAGGCGGAGAACCACGAGGAAATGGCCGTGATCCTTTCCGCCGAAGCCTATCTCGGACAGCCGGCGAAGCTCCTCCTCGGCGCGCTTGACGGGCGATTGGAGACGGGGAATGGTATCCACCGCTTCGCCGATTTCTTCCTGCCGGTGGAGAAGGCGGCGACCTTCCCATGGCAGAGCCATGCGCTGTGGTTTTACTCGCAGATGGTCCGCTGGGGGCAGGTTCCCCACGGCGAGGCGAACGCGGAGAAGGCGCGGGCCTCCTTCCGCCCCGACATTTACCGCACCGCCCTCGGGCCCCTCGGCGCAGCACTGCCCTCCGCCAGTATGAAGGTGGAAGGCGCATTGAAGGCACCGACACCCGTCGGCGCGACCTCCGGCCGGCTGATCCTCGGCCCCGACGGCTTCTTTGACGGCGCCGTGTTCGACCCGACAGAACTGGACAGCTATATCGCCGGCCAGAGGTCTGCTGGCACCGGGGACTGATTGTCGACGCGGCGCTAAGAGGGTTCGTCGGCATATCGCCTAAAATTCAGGCAAGTGCGATAGTTGCCTAAAAATTATACGCTGCGCTGCAACATTAGACAGCGACCCTACCGGCCATGCCGCAGCCTCGCTCCGCAACTCTTTTTCAACCCATTGAAATAAAAGGATTTTAATTCCCTCTGCTAAGTTGGCACGCAACATGCATTGGTTATAGCGGGTCCAGAGGGGACACCAACAGAAAGCGTCCAATGAAGGGCGCTCGGGCAAAGCTGCCGATCAGAGATCGCCGCCGTGACCGCGGGCGGGCGATAACTGGCCGGCAGCTTTTCTTTTTGCAGCAACGAAACTTCGCGCGATGCACGAGCAGTTGGAATGGAGTAGCCGATGACCGCATCACAGCCAGCCGCACCAACGCAAGACACCACGCCGGGCCGGGCGCTTACCATGTCCACCGTCGCCTTCACGGTCTGCTTCGCCGTGTGGACGATCTTCTCCATCATTGGCGTGCGCATCAAGGACGACCTGGGGCTCTCGGAGACCCAGTTCGGGCTGCTCGTCGGCACGCCGATCCTTACCGGGTCGCTGGTGCGCTTGGCGCTCGGCATCTGGACCGACCGCAACGGTGGTCGCCTCGTCTACACTGCCACCATGCTGGCCTCGGCCCTCGCTACCTTCCTTCTCTCCTTCGCGCACACCTATGTAATGATGCTCGTCGCCGCCCTCGGCGTGGGCATCGCCGGTGGTTCCTTCGCTGTGGGCGTGGCCTATGTCTCACGCTTCTATGGGGCTGAGAAGCAGGGCACCGCGCTCGGCATCTTCGGCGTCGGCAATGTCGGCGCGGCGGTGACTAAGTTCCTCGCCCCCCTGGTGCTCGTAGCCTGGGGCTGGGAAGCTGTGGCGCAGGTCTGGGCGGCCGCGCTCGTCGTCATGGCCGTCGTCTTCTGGTTCACCACCGGCGACGATCCGGTGATCCGAGCCCAGCGCTCCGGCCGGATGCGCCGCCGCAGCTTCGCCTCGGAGTTCGAACCGCTAAAAAACCTCCAGGTGTGGCGCTTCGCGCTCTACTACTTCTTCGTCTTCGGCGCCTTCGTTGCGCTTGCCCTGTGGCTGCCGCGCTATCTCATCGGCGCCTACGGCTTCGACATTGCCACCGCCGGCATGATTGGCGCCGCCTATTCCATTCCCGCCTCCGTCTTCCGCGCCTATGGCGGCGCGCTGTCGGATAAGGCCGGCGCGCGCACGGTCATGTACTGCACCTTCGCGGTCTCGGCTGTCTGCACGGCTATCCTGTCGATCCCGGCGGCCGACTATGTGGTGCAGGGCATTGACGGTCCCAAGACCTTCCATTTCGAGGTGGGGCCTTGGGCTTTCGTCGTTCTCATCTTCGTGCTCGGCTTCTTCATGAGCCTCGGCAAGGCCGCCGTCTATAAGCACATCCCCGTCTACTACCCAGAAAATGTGGGCGCTGTGGGCGGTCTCGTGGGCATGATCGGCGGGCTCGGCGGTTTCATCCTGCCGTTGCTCTTCGGCTACCTCAACGACGTCACCGGCCTGTGGACGAGCTGTTTCATGGCGCTGTTCGTCATTATCGCTGTGTCGCTCGCCTGGATGCACCTCGCCATCCGCCGGATGGAGCGGCGCGCCGAAATGCAGCCGGCCTGAAAGCTGTCTGAGAAAGGAAACGACACTCATGACCCAGAAACTCGTCGTCATCGGTGCCGGAATGGCCTCTGGGCGCATGCTCGAGCACCTGTTCGAGGCCGCTCCCGCTGCCTTCGACGTAACCCTCTACGGTGCCGAACCGCGTGGCAACTACAACCGCATTATGCTCTCGCCAGTGCTGGCCGGCGAAAAGACCTATGACGAGATCGTTACCCACAATGCCGATTGGTACGCGGCGAACGGCGTCGACTGCCGCTTCGGCGAAACGGTGACGAAGATCGACCGCAAAGCCAAGACGGTCTCCTCGGCCGAGGGCGAGATGTCCTACGACAAGCTGGTGATCGCCACCGGCTCCGCGCCCTTCATTATCCCCGTCGCCGGCAAGGATCTGCCCGGCGTCATGGCCTTTCGCGACCTTGACGACGTCAACGCCATGACGGCGGCTGCCGGGAGCCCCGGCGCCAAGGCAGTTGTCATAGGCGGCGGCCTGTTGGGCTTGGAGGCGGCGGCCGCCTTACGCTCGCGCGGCATGGAGGTGGTGGTGCTGCACCTGATGGGTCACCTGATGGAGCGCCAGCTCGACCCCGCCGCCGGCTATCTCCTGCAGAAGGAATTGGAAGGCCGTGGGATAAAGATCCATTGCAAGGCGCAGACCAAGGCGATCCTTGGCGAAAATCGCGCCGAAGCAGTGCTGCTCGAAGACGGCACAATCTATCCGGCTGACCTCGTGGTCATGGCCGTTGGCATTCGGCCGGAGACCCGCATCGCGGTTGATTCCGGGCTCTATGTGGAGCGCGGCATCGTCATCAACGACCAGATGGTGACCTCCGACCCGGATATTCTGTCTGTCGGGGAGTGCGTCGAACATGAAAATGTCTGCTACGGCCTCGTCGCGCCGCTCTACGACATGGCCAAGGTCGCGGCGAAGACTCTCGTCAAGCAGGACGCGGCTTTCCGCCCGGTGGAGACGGCGACGCAGCTCAAGGTGACCGGCGTCAATCTATACTCCGCCGGCGACTTTGCCGAGGCGGAAGACCGCGAGGAGATCGTGCTGCGCGATGCGAGCGCAGGTATCTACAAGCGCCTCGTTTTGAAAGAAAACCGCATTCTCGGCGCCGTCCTCTACGGCGAGACCACCGACGGCTCCTGGTTTTTCGACATGCTCAAGAAGGGCACTGACGTTGCCGAGATGCGCGACACCCTCATTTTCGGCCAGGCCTATCAGGGAGGGGGTCAGCTGGACCCTATGGCGGCCGTTGCAGCCTTGTCGGATGATGCAGAGATCTGCGGCTGTAACGGCGTATGCAAGGGAAAGATCGTCGGCACGATCACCGAGAAAGGCCTGACGTCACTCGATGACGTGCGCGCCCACACAAAGGCTTCCAATTCCTGCGGCACCTGCACCGGGCTGGTCGAACAGCTCATGGCGCTAACACTCGGCGATACCTATAACCCCGCCGCTGTCCAGCCGATGTGCGGTTGCACGGATCTCGGCCATGATGATGTGCGCCGCCTTATTAAGGCGAAGGGGCTGAAGACCATCCCCGCCGTCATGCAGGAGCTGGAGTGGAAAACTTCCTGCGGGTGTGCCAAGTGCCGCCCGGCCCTGAACTACTATCTCGTGGCCGACTGGCCGGATGAATACGCAGACGACTACCAGTCGCGCTTCATCAACGAGCGCGTGCACGCCAATATCCAGAAGGACGGTACGTATTCGGTTGTCCCGCGCATGTGGGGCGGTGTCACTTCGTCGACAGAACTGCGCGCCATCGCCGACGTGGTCGACAAGTTCAACATCCGAACCGTCAAGGTCACCGGTGGCCAGCGGATCGATATGCTGGGCATCAAGAAAGAGGACCTGCCGGCGGTCTGGGAAGACCTCGGCAAGGCCGGCTTCGTCTCCGGCCACGCTTATGCCAAGGGCCTGCGCACGGTGAAGACTTGCGTCGGCTCGGATTGGTGCCGCTTCGGCACGCAGGATTCGACCGGTCTCGGCATCCGCATCGAAAAGTTCATGTGGGGTTCGTGGACGCCCGCCAAGGTCAAGATGGCGGTCTCAGGCTGCCCGCGAAACTGTGCGGAGGCGACCTGCAAGGACGTCGGCGTCATCTGCGTGGACTCCGGTTACGAGATCCACTTTGCCGGTGCCGCCGGCCTTGACATCAAGGGAACCGAGAAGCTCGGGCTGGTGAAGACCGAGGACGAGGCGCTGGAGGTGATCGTGGCACTGACGCAGATGTACCGCGAGCAGGGACACTATCTGGAGCGCATCTACAAATGGGCCAAGCGCATCGGCTACGACGAGGTTCGCCGCCAGATCCTTGAGAATAAGGAAAAGCGCAACGCCTACTACGACCGCTTCGTGTTCTCCCAGAAATTCGCGCAGGTCGATCCGTGGTCCGAACGCGTCTCGGGCAAGGACAAGCACGAATTCAAGCCCATGGCCGAACTGGGCTTCCCACAGGCAGCGGAGTGAACGCGATGAGCGACTGGATCGAGATCGGCAAACTCGACGACATCCCGCCGCGCGGGGCGCGCTGCGTCAATACACCTATGGGGCGGATCGCCGTCTTCCGCACTGGCACCGACGAGGTTTACGCTATTGAGGATCGGTGTCCGCACCAGGGCGGCCCCTTGAGCCAGGGCATCGTTCATGGCGCGCAAGTCACCTGCCCGCTGCACAACTGGGTGTTTTCGCTGGAAACCGGCCTGGCACAGGGGGCCGACGAAGGCGCGGTACGCACCTTCGCGCTCAAGAGTGACGGCGAACGGATATTGATGGACGCCTCCATGATGATGGCCGTGGCGGCGGAGTAGCCCCGAACGCGTGCCGCGAATGGCTTCACTTCCTCCAACCCAGGAGACAAAGACAATGGCAGACATCGTACCCATGGAATTCGTTACCAAGATGATCGACGCCGGTGAGGCGAAGGTCCTCACGTCGACAAGGGACACCTTGATCCGGGCCTTCATGGCAGCCGCTCGCCCGCGGAATAGTTGATATGACCGTGAACCACACGGCCAATCCCGCCATAAACACCGCTTGCCCCTATTGTGGGGTTGGTTGCGGCGTGATTGCGACGCAGCAGCCTGATGGCTCGGTCTCGATCAAGGGGGATCCCGAACACCCGGCCAATTTCGGCCGACTCTGCTCGAAAGGCTCGGCGCTCGCCGAAACCATCGGCCTCGAGGACAGGTTGCTTTACCCGGAGATTGAAGGTCGCCGCGCGGGCTGGGACACCGCGCTCAATCTGGTGGCGCAGGAGTTCGCGGCGGCGATCGCCGAGCACGGGCCGGATTCGGTCGCCTTCTATGTCTCGGGCCAGTTGCTCACGGAGGATTATTACGTCGCCAACAAATTGATGAAAGGGTTCATCGGCTCGGCCAACATCGACACCAACTCGCGCCTCTGTATGGCGTCTTCCGTTGCCGGTCATCGCCGTGCCTTCGGCTCCGACACCGTGCCGGGCACCTACGAGGACTTGGAGCTTGCCGATCTGGTCGTTCTGACCGGCTCCAACCTCGCCTGGTGCCATCCCGTGCTCTACCAGCGGCTGGCCGCCGCTAAGGAAAATCGCCCCGGGATGGAGGTTGTCCTCATAGACCCGCGCCGCACCATGACCGCAGACATCGCCGACCTGCACCTGGCAATCGAGCCGGACGGAGATGTGGCGCTCTTCGCCGGCCTGTTGCGCTACATCGCGGAAAACGGTGTTGTTCAGGGAGATTACGTCGAAAAGCATACAACCGGTTTTGAACAGGCCTTGGCCGTTGCCGAGCATCTGACGATAGAAGAAGTAGCTGTATCCACCGGCCTCCAGCCGCACGAACTCGAGACGTTCTACCGGCTCTTCATCGACCGCGAACGCACCGTCACCGTCTACAGCCAGGGCGTCAACCAGTCCGCTTTCGGCACCGATAAGGTCAACGCCATCCTCAACTGTCATCTGGCCACCGGCCGCATCGGCCAGCCGGGGATGGGGCCATTCTCCGTCACAGGTCAGCCCAACGCCATGGGCGGGCGCGAGGTCGGCGGGCTCGCCAACATGCTGGCCGCCCACATGGACCTGGAGAACGGCCTCCACCGCAATTCTGTGCAGCGCTTCTGGCGCGCCCCGCGCATGGCGGAAAAGCCCGGCCTTAAGGCCGTCGACATGTTCAAGGCTGTCGCCGACGGGCGCATCAAGGCGCTATGGATCATGGCCACCAACCCCGCCGACTCGTTGCCCGACGCGGACGCCGTGGAGGCGGCGCTCAAGACTTGCCCCCTGGTCGTCGTCTCCGATATCACTGCCGAGACCGACACGCTGCGCCATGCTCATGTGAAGCTGCCGTCCACGGGTTGGGGCGAGAAGGATGGGACGGTAACGAATTCCGAGCGCCGCATCTCGCGACAGCGCGCCTTCCTCCCGCCGCCGGGCGAGGCGCGGCCGGACTGGTGGCAGATCGTCGAGGTGGCGCGGCGCATGGGGTTCGCGCAAGCCTTCGCCTATGCGGACACGGCCGAGATCTTCCGCGAGCACGCCGCGCTCTCGGCATTGGAAAACGACGGCACGCGCGACTTCGATATCAGCGCCTATGCAGGGGTCGATGCGCGCGCATACGCGAACTTGCAGCCGTTTCAATGGCCAGCGCCCATCACCACCAACCCCCTCGGCCCTTCGGCAAAGCTCAGCGAAGAAAGCACCTCCCGCTTCTTCGCCAATGGCAACTTCTACACCCCCGACCGCCGCGCCCGCTTCATCCCCGTCTCGCCGCAGGCACGACGCGTGACTGACGGCGACTACCCTATGATTCTTAACACCGGCCGCGTGCGCGACCACTGGCACACCATGACCCGAACGGCCAAGAGCGCCCGGCTCTCTGGCCATATGGCCGAGCCCTATGTCGAGATTCACCCCCACGACGCCGCGCGCTTGCGTATCCGCGAGGCCGAACTGGTGCGGGTGTCAAGCGGCCACGGCGCTGTCCTCGTGCGCGCACTCGTCACGTCCCGCCAGCGCCCCGGCTCCGTCTTCGTGCCCATGCACTGGACCGATCAGTTTTCCGCCCGCGGCCGCGTTGACGCGCTGGTGCCGCCGGTCACCGATTCTCTTTCCGGCCAACCCGCCTCAAAAAACGTCGCCGTCCGCCTCACCCGTTTCGAAGCCGAATACTACGGTTTCGCCGTCTGCGCTTCGCGTCCCGCCACCGACAGGCTCGACTACTGGGCGCTGGCGCGCAGCAAGGGCGGCTGGCGCCTTGAGCTTGCCGACGGCAGGCCGCTGGACGCTCCCGAAGCGCTGCTACGCCGGCTCCTGTCACTCGCCCCAAGCGGCGTAGAGATCATCGCCTATCACGACACGCGCCAAGGCAGCCATCGCATGGCCGCCTTCAACGGCGAGCGGCTCCTCGGCGCCCTCTACCTTTCACGAACCCCCGTCGTCGCGTCGCGCGGCTTCGCCGTCGAGCAGCTAAGCCAACCACACTCCGATCCCCGCTCCCGCAACCGCGTCATCGCTGGCAGGGCAGGGGCCGACCGGCCAGACCCCGGCGCCGTCGTCTGCTCTTGCTTCGGCGTCGGCGCCAACCAGATCGCCGGCGCCGTCCGCGCCGGCTGCACCAGCTTGGCTGCCGTCGGCAAGACGCTGAAAGCCGGCACCAACTGCGGCTCATGCCGCGCCGAGATCAAAGGATTGATCGATGCCTATCGCCTTGAAGCGGCCGCCGAGTGAGACCGCGCCACCGCGCATGGCGCGGCTTTCTGTGCTGCCGGTTTTCTTCGAACTCGACGGAAAGCCGGTGCTGGTGGCCGGCGGTACCGACGCAGCGGCCTGGAAAGCGGAACTGTTGGTTGCGGCAGGTGCCCGGGTCCACGTTTTCTCGACAAGCGGCGAGATCGGGGATGAGATGAAACGCCTTGCCGGCCACCCGAATGGACGAGTCGTCCATTATCGTCGCAAATGGTCGGGCGAAACCTTCGACGGAATGGCGCTGGCAATCGCAGACGCGGCCGACGGCGCAGAAGCCGCGCGTTTCGCCACGGCTGCCGTTCGGGCGGGTGTACCCTGCAATGTTATCGACCGTCCGGACTTCTGTTCCTTCCAGTTCGGCTCGATCGTAAATCGTTCTCCGCTCGTCGTCGGGATATCGACATCGGGAGCGGCTCCCATTCTGGGCCAGGCCGTTCGACGCAGGATTGAGACACTGCTTCCTTCATGGCTGTCCGGGTGGGCGGCATTGGCGCAGAGGCTGCGGCCGCAGGTGCTTGACCGGCTCGCGCCGGGTCGGCAGCGGCGTGCCTTCTGGGAAGCCCTGGTGGATCGCGCCTTCGCCGGTCCAGCGGGCGACGCCGAGGCCGTGCAGGCGGAGCGGATTGTCGATGAAATCGTCTCAAACGAGGCCGGCGAAACCGGCCATGTCACCTTCGCAGGGGCTGGTCCAGGGGAGGCGGAACTTTTGACCATCAAGGCGGCGCGCGCGCTGCAGGCGGCCGATGTGATTCTTTTCGATGACCTGGTTTGCGACGAGGTTCTGGAGTTTGCCCGTCGGGAAGCCAGGCGCATTTGCGTAGGAAAGCGTGCCGGGCGGCCGAGTTGCCGTCAGCATGACATCAGCGCGCTCATGGTCCGTCTCGCCGGAGAAGGCAAGCGGGTGGTAAGACTAAAGTCGGGCGATCCCATGATCTTCGGTCGAGCCGGCGAGGAGATCGCAGCGCTTCAGGCGCACGGTATTTCCTTCGACGTTGTGCCCGGCATCACGGCTGGCCTGGCGCTGGCAGCCGCGGCGGGTATTTCGTTGACGCACCGCGACCATGCGAGGTTCGCATGCTTTGTGACTGGTCATTCGAAGAATGGCGGCCTGCCCGAAGATCTTGATTGGGCCCGCATGGCTGATCCTCGTGCAACGACGATATTCTATATGGGAGCTCGGACGGCGGGTCGCATTGCGGTCAGGCTGATGGCGCACGGGCTTTCAGGCGAAACGTCCGCTGTCGTTGCCGCCGCTATCGGACGGCCGGGCCAACGCATTCGGTATTGCCGCCTCCACGATCTGGGAAACGTGGTCGCGCCGGAGGATACCCGTGAGCCGGTGCTGATCGGCGTTGGAAAAATGTTCGAGGCAGCCGAGGAGGCGCGGGCCGAGAAAGCCTATGCATAAGTGCGGGGGACGAGTGCCGACTGAAACCAGCGCACGAACGTCTCGATCGAAAAGACCGGAAGGCCTGTCGCAGTGCGGATATCGGCGGCATAGGGCACCATGTTGGTACATTCGAGGACGATTGCGCCAAGATCGGGATTTTTGCCTGCAAGAGCGCGTGCGGCTTCGATATTGTCCTGGCGGGCAGCCTCGACATCCAGCTCATCGGCGTTGTTCAGAATAGCGTTTGTGAACTCACGGCCTCCCTCGGTGGTGCCCACCGGCGTTCCGGGCGGAACGCCGGCCCGCTCCAGATGCAGGGGCGTCAGTGTCGAACCGGAAATCGTCAGGATACCCGCGCGTTTGCCCGCCGGCAAAAGCCGGTTCACCATCTCCACCTGCATCAAGGAAGACGTGGCCACAGGTACGTCGACGGCATCGGCAAGCTCGCGCTGGTAGAGCGACAGGAAACCGCAATTTGTGGTCACGCCGTCGACACCGTCGGCTACAAGCTCATGCGCGGCGGAGATAAAGTGGTCGAGGAGGCCTTCCGCGCCTCTGCGCACGACGCGATCTGGCGTGGCGGATCTGACGACCTTATAGTGGACTGGAAACGGCCACGTGGTGGCATTGCCCATATCGCCAGGAATCCGCGGGAAATGCGCGTCCAGCATCAGGATGCCGACTGCAGCGCCATAGATCGGCTTGCCTCCCCTTACGCGCATAGTTCCTCACAGGCTGGCATTGATAACAAATACTTGCATACATGATAGGCGAGCATAGCGCAGCGTTGCCGTGCAACTCCAATCCTGTGGCTGCAGCAGTCAATTGATCTGTGCCGCCGACCCCGTGAAGTTATTATCTCATGATGCAGCCGTCGGCAAAACCGGTGTTCATCGCCGTATCGCATCGGCTTGACAAAGCTGTCCCGGTATCGGCATGGGTTGGGTGAGGGGTGAATGCCGAAAGAAAAAAGAAATCCGAAAGGTCGAGAGAAGCCGCCTGTTGCCGTTGTCGGCGCGGGTATTGTCGGCGTTTCGGCGGCGATTTGGCTGCAAAGGGAAGGCCATCGGGTCGTTCTTGTCGACCGTGGTGAACCGGGTGAAGGGACAAGCTACGGCAATGGCGGCGTGCTGGCCTCGTCTTCCATCGTGCCGATCACCGTACCGGGGCTCGTGCGCAAGGCACCGCGCATGCTTTTTTCTCCCCGCCAGCCTCTATACCTGAAGTGGTCTTATCTGCCGCGTCTTGCTCCGTGGCTGAGGCGCTATCTTTCCCATTGCACGGTGGAGGAGGCATCGCGCATTGCATCCGCCCTTGCGGCGATCGTCGGTGACAGCCTCGCCGATCATCAAGCGCTTTCCGATGGCACCGGGGCGGAGAAATGGCTGAAGCCATCGGACTACGTTTTTGTCTACGATAGTCCCGCACAATTCAAGAATGATGCCTTTGGCTGGAGCTTGCGAGATAGGCACGGCTTCTCCTGGGAGGAACTGGAACGTGAGGCTCTGCACGCCTACGATCCCTCGCTCGGCGCCCGCTTCGGCTTCGCCGCACGGCTGGGCGGACATGGGACGATCACGGATCCCGGCCGGTATGTTAAGGCCCTTGCTTCCCATGTGCTCGCCAACGGAGGGGATCTGATCCGTGGTGAGGTAAGCGATTTCGTGCGGGACGGTGAAGGGATCGTCGGCCTGCGCATCGGTGGCGAGACTCTCGGCTGTTCCGCCGTCGTTCTGGCCACCGGTGCATGGTCGAAACCGCTGTGCCGGAAGCTGGGCCTCGATGTACCGCTCGAAAGCGAGCGCGGATATCATGTGGAGCTTTGGGAGCCGAGCACGATGCCGCGCGCGCCGTGCATGGTCGCGGCGGAGAAATTCGTCATGACACCGATGGAAGGCCGGTTACGCCTGGCCGGGGTTGTTGAGTTCGGCGGCCTGGCGGCAAAGCCTTCCACCGCGCCGATAAAGCTTCTCATGCGAAGCGTAGAGGCTGCACTGCCGGGCATCACCTGGAAACACGAAACCGAATGGATGGGGCACAGGCCCGCGCCGGCGGATTCCATTCCGGTAATTGGTGAGATTCCCGGTGTCAAAGGCGTTTTTCTCGGCTTCGGGCACCACCATGTCGGCTTGACAGGTGGACCAAAGACAGGGCGGATATTGGCGCAACTCGTTTCTGGGCAAAGGCCCAATCTAGACCTTGCCCCCTATGCTCCTTCTCGTTTTCAATGAGAGGGGTCTACGTTGGGGAACAATTGACAGTGAACACTGCAACAATGGGAGAATGACCTCATGAGATACACTGCAACGCTTCTCGCCGTGACGGCTATGGCCGGCACTACCACGTTAGCCCATGCCGAGACGTGGGACATGCCGATGGCCTATCCGGCGAGCAACTATCACACCGAGAATGGCGAGCTGTTCGCGCAGTGTGTGGCCGACGCCACCGAAAACAGCCTGGAAATCATCACCCACGCCAACGGTTCGCTGTTTGCCGGCAACGATATCAAGCGCGCCGTGCAGACAGGGCAGGCGCCGATCGGGGAGCGTCTGATCTCCGCGCACGCTAACGAAAACCCGCTGTTTGGCATCGACTCGGTGCCATTCCTGGCTACCTCCTTCGAGGACTCTGACAGACTCTGGGCCGTGGCGGAAGACACGATCAACTCGGTGCTCGAAGATCAGAACCTGGTCTATATCTATTCAGTGCCGTGGCCGCCTCAGGGACTTTATGTCAACAAGGAGGTCGACTCGGTCGAGGATTTGAGCGGCATCAAGTTCCGCGCTTACAACGCCGCCACCTCCCGGATAGCCGAGCTTGCCGGAATGGTGCCCGTTCAGATCGAGGCTGCTGAACTCAGCCACGCGCTTGCCACCGGCGTTGCCGATGCCTTCATTTCATCCGGCTCCACCGGTGTGGACTCGAAGGTCTGGGAGAGCCTGACTCATTTCTACGATGTCCGGGCGTGGTTGCCGCGCAATGTCGTTTTCGCCAACAAGGACGCATTCGAGGCGCTTGACGCCGACACCCAGCAAGCCATCTTGGATTGCGGCGCCGAGGCTGGAGCCGAAGGCACTGCAAAAGCGGCAGAGCTCACCGCGGGCTATCTTGAGACCCTGGCGGAAAACGGGATGGAGGTCGGCGACCCTTCCGATCAGCTCAGGGAAGAGTTCGCCGGTTTCGGTGAAACCATGACCGAAGAGTGGATCGAAGCAGCTGGCGAGGATGGTCAGGCTATCATTGAAGCCTACCGGGCCGAGTAGAAGTTGTTTGCGATCTGACGACGGACCGGCACGTGCCGGTCCGTTCGTAAAGCTCGAGGGGATCATGATATCTACCTTCAGGCGCACGCTGGACGCGCTCTATCGCGGCGCAGCGCTGATTGCCGCGTTCTGCCTCATCCTGATACTCCTGATCATCGTGCTGCAAATGCTGGCGCGCTGGACTGGAACGCAATTTCCGGGTTCAACCCAGTACGCCGGTTACCTGATGGCGGCAGCCTCGTTTTTTGCGTTCGCAAGCGCGCTGAACACCGGCGCACACATCCGCGTCACCCTGTTGATCTCCATGCTCGCCAAGCGGCGCTTCTGGGCCGAGCTATGGGGCTTGGCGCTTGGCACCCTCATCTCTTCCTATCTCGCCTGGTACACGGTGAAGACTGTCTACTGGTCCTATAGGCTGGGCGACGTCAGCCAGGGACAGGATGCGACCCCGCTTTGGATCCCTCAAATGCCCATGGCGATCGGCGCCATTCTGCTCGCGATCTGCTTTCTGGATAATCTCGTGACGCTGATCTTCACGGGAACTGACAACATCCGGAAGGCACCGTTCGAGCAGACCGCGGCGGAGTAAGACCTTTGGAAACCTTCTATGGCATCGCCATCTTTTTGTTCGTCCTTTTCCTGTTGCTCGGCAGCGGCGTTTGGGTCGGACTGGCATTGCTCGGCGTCGCCTGGGTCGGCATGGAACTTTTCACGCTTCGGCCCGTGGGGGACGCGATGGCGACCGTCATCTGGCGTTCAGCTTCGTCCTGGACGCTCACGGCCCTGCCGCTGTTTATCTGGATGGGCGAAATCCTGTTTCGTACGCGCTTGTCCGAAGATATGTTTCGCGGGCTCGCGCCATGGATGGCGCGATTGCCCGGCGGATTGCTGCACACCAATATCGTCGGCTCCACGATATTCGCCGCCGTTGCCGGCTCGTCCGCCGCGACGCTGACGACCGTCGGCAAGATGTCCATCCCGGAGCTTCGGCGGCGCAAATATCCGGAAAATATGGTTATCGGCACGCTCGCCGGTGCGGCAACGCTGGGGCTCATGATCCCACCTTCGCTCACGCTGATCGTCTATGGCGTCGCCATCAACGAATCGATTACCAAGCTTTTCATCGCCGGGATACTGCCCGGTATTATCCTGGCGGCGCTCTTCATGCTCTATGTCGCAGCGATGTCCAAGTTCCGCCCAAGCTATCGACCGCTTCCCGAGCCGCCGATGACCTTTAACGAGCGTTTGCGCAATTCGCGCTTTCTCATCCCGGTTCTTCTTCTTATCATTGTCGTGATCGGCTCGATGTATCTCGGGCTGGCAACGGCGACGGAGGCGGCCGCCATCGGCGTGATGGGCGCATTGGCACTTGCCGCGGCGCAGGGCTCGCTAACCTGGCGCAGCTTCACCGAAAGTCTCATCGGTGCGACACACACGTCCGCGATGATCGCCCTAATCCTTGCGGGCGCAGCGTTCCTGTCGCTATCCATGGGTTTCACCGGTCTGCCCCGCGCAGCGGCGGAATGGATCGATTCGCTCGGGCTTTCGCGATTCGAATTGTTGATGATGCTGCTGGTCTTCTACATCATCATCGGGTGCTTCCTCGATGGCATTTCGGCCGTCGTGCTCACCATCGCCGTGGTGGAGCCGATGATCCGCCAGGCGGGCATCGACATCATCTGGTTCGGCATATTCATTGTCGTGGTTGTCGAGATGGCGCAGATCACGCCGCCCATCGGTTTCAACCTTTTCGTGCTCCAGGGCATGACGGGGCACGAAATGAATTACATCGCCCGCGCCGCTCTGCCGATGTTCGTTATGATGATCGCGATGGTGTTTCTGCTTATCGCCGTTCCGGACATCGCAACATGGCTGCCGGATAATATGCGGCAGGTGGGCGGGGGTTGAACCGTCTGCCGCGTCTGAACTCGGCTACTTCGGTGCCATCCTGATGGCTCCATCGAGCCGGATCGTCTCGCCATTGAGCATCTGGTTCTCCACGATATGGCACGCCAGCGCCGCATATTCCTTCGGTTCGCCCAGACGCGAGGGGAACGGCACTTGTGCTCCGAGCGATTCTTGTGCTTCGGCCGGCAGATTATCGAGCATGGGAGTGCGGAAGATTCCGGGGGCAATGCTGACAACGCGGATGCCTGCCCGAGACAGATCGCGCGCAATCGGGAGTGTCATTCCCACGATACCGCCCTTGCTCGCCGAATAAGCGGCCTGCCCGATCTGCCCGTCGAAGGCGGCCACCGAGGCGGTGTTGACGATCACGCCGCGCTCGCCGCCTTCCTCCGGCTCGCCCTCCTGAGCGAGGGCCGCGAAGAGGCGGATCATATTAAAGGTGCCGATCAGATTGACCTCAATCGTTCTGCGAAAAAGCGCGAGCGAATGTGCGCCCTCCTTACCGACAGTGCGCCCGGCCGTCGCAATGCCTGCGCAATTTACCAGAACGCGCGGCGTTCCGAGTTCCGTCGAAATGCTTTCAAAAGCGGCCTCGCCCTGCTCGCCATCCGAGATGTCGCAGGCAATCGCAAGCCCGCCGAGATCGGCAGCCACCGCTTCTGCGCGGTCGGCATCGAGATCGATGATCGCCACGCGCGCGCCGCGGCGGCCAAGGGCACGGGCGGTCGCCTCGCCCAATCCAGAGCCGCCTCCGGTTACCACCGCCACAATGCCTTCCGGCTTCATATTTTCTCTCCGTTCCTTCGCCGCAGGTCAGATCTCAATGACGCGATCCGAACCTGTATAGAGCTCTTCCACCCATTCATGCCGGTTGCGCAGGACTGCACGCTGATTGACCGAACCCTTATCGGTCATCTCGCCCCGATCCATCGATGGAGGCGGATCAACGAAAATCATGCGCTTTATCCGTGTGGAAGAGCCGGTATTGTTGGCCGCGAGACCTTTCAGCTTTTCCTGGAAATGCGCACGCACGGCAGGGTGGGTGAAAAGGGCGTTGGGATCCTGTGCGGAATCGACACCGGCAAGCTGCGAAAGACGATCGGTATCCGGAAACACCAGTGCGCCAATATAGGGCCGATCCGCGCCCGCGATTGCCACTTCCCGCACCACCTCGCCAAAGTAGTTGATGAACCCGGTTCTCAGCGCTCCCGTGCTGACCCAGGTGCCGGTATCCAGCTTGAAGTTTTCCGCCGTACGCCCGTCAAAGAAGAACCCGGCTGTCAGGTCGTCAGGATCCGCGAAACGCAGCGCGTCACCGAGACGATAATAGCCCTCCTCATCGAAGGCTTCGACAGTGACCTCCGGAGCATTCCAGTAGCTCGGCGTTATGTTCGGGCCTTTGAGACGGGTGTCCAGCTTTCCGTCAAAGGGTACCAGCTTGAGCGAGACTCCTTTGCAGGGCAGTCCGATATTCCCTGCCTGCTCCTGCGGCCAAGTGCACATCAGCGCGGCCGGCGCCGTCTCTGTTGCACCGAGGCCTGTGCCGAGCAGCACCCGTTCGCCGGTCGTCTCGGCGGCCAGCCGCTCAAGCGCGTCCCAGGTATGTTGGGCCATACCCGCCCCCGCGTACCAGAGCATTTTGAGATCCTTGAAGAAGTTTTTCCGGAGTTCGGCATCTGCTTCCAGATGCGGGATCAGGACTTCATAACCCTTTGGGACATTGAAGTACCAGGTCGGGGCGATTTCCTTCAGATTGCGTACCGTCATTTCAATGTCCTTTCGTGTCGGCCGCCCGTCATCGATGTAGAGCGTTCCGCCATTGAAAAGTGGCATGTAGAAAAGCTTGTTGCCGCCAGCTGTGTGATGCCAAGGGGCCCAGTCGACGAGCATCGGGGGCTCATCCTTGAAGTAGGTATAAGTCTCCCGAACCATGGTCTGGTTTGAGCAGATCATGCGGTTGGAGTTGATGACAGCCTTCGGCGATCCCGTCGAGCCGGATGTGAACAGGAATTTTGCGATCGTATCGCCCGTGACGGCCCGGCAGGCCTCGTCAACGGCCGGCGAGGGATCAGTTGCAAGCGCCTGGCTGAAATTCTCCTCAGGAGTGCGCGCACCCTTCGTGTAAAGGCGCGCGATTTCCGGCGCCACCGTGTCGATCGCCGGCCCAAAACGTTCCGCATCACTGGCAAAAACCAGTCCGGGGCGGATGGCGCCGAAGGTTTCGCGCAGCCGCGTGAAATCGTCCGAAAGCAGTGAATAGGCAGGCGAGATAGCTGCATAAGGAATGCCGATATAGACGGCCGCCAGGCTCAGCAGTGCGTGCTCCAGATCGTTTCCCGAAAGGATGGCAAGTGGCGCGGACGACGAAAGCCCGCAGTCCATCAGAAATTGGCCAAGCCGCCGTGCCTTTTCAAGCGCATCGACATAGCTCAGCCGGCGCCATTCTCCATCAGGGCCGCGATCGGCAAACAACGTCCTGTCAGGCGCGTGCCGCGCCCAATGCTGGAGCATGTCGGCAATACGTTCAGGATAGTCCGGCAGCGGATCAGATTGCTCGATATAGATGCTGCCGTTCTGCCCGTGGCGGACATCGATCTTCGGCGTCCAGCATCGCACTGGACGAACGGGCGCCTGGCCTTTGGCGCCTGGAACGGCATGCCTCATCAGATCCTCCCTAAGAAGCCACGCGTTTTTCTCTCGCAGAAGCTCCTTGACTCCCATAAACAAGTTCGTTCAATAATTAATAATTCAAAAGTGTATAGTGTCAAACGCGATCGTTGGCGCATAGGTCGGAGAATGCATGCCGTTCGTTGAATACGAAACCATTGGCGATATCGCTGTGCTTACGCTCAATCGTCCGGAAAAGCGCAATGCGATGTGCGATACGATGCTCGCCGATCTTGGTGCTGCCGTGGATCGCGCGGCCGACGAGGCGAAGGCCGCAGTGTTGCGGGCGGAAGGAAAACACTTCTGCGCGGGGCTCGACCTTGCCGAGCATGCCGAGAAATCCCTCATGGACGGGGTTTCAGGTTCTCGCAAATGGCACGCGGTTTTCAGTCGAATCCAGCGCGGCACAGTTCCGTACTTTGTTGCGCTGAGCGGAGCGGTGATCGGCGGCGGCCTTGAGCTCGCGTCCGTAGGGCATGTGCGCGTCGCGGCGCCGGATACCTATTTCGCATTACCCGAAGGACAAAGAGGCATCTTTCTCGGCGGCGGCGGCTCGGTAAACGTCACGCGGTTGATGGGTGTGCCCCGCGTTATGGACATGATGCTGACAGGCCGAGTCCTCTCCGTCGAAGAGGCGGAGCGCTTCGGAATCGTGAATTATCTGGCTGCGCCCGGAAAGGCGTTCGACAAAGCGATGGAACTTGCGCGTGTTGCCGCGGGCAATGCGCCGCTCTCCAATTACCTCATCATCAACGCTCTCCAGCGCATTCACGACAGCGGCTATGACGAGGGGCTCTTCTTCGAGTCCGTGGCTGCTTCGCTGACCCAGGAAACACCCGAGGCGCGCGAGCGGCTTCGCGCGTTTTTGGAAAAGAAGTCGGCCCCCATCTCCGCTCCCAATGGTAGGGAGATCAGAGAATGAGCGCAGCCGTCGAGGCCGATGTTTCTCCGGATCGCGATCCCAAGGCCGGCTTGTCTTTCGGTCCGATCGAGGAATCGATCGGCTTTCTTCTTCGCATCGCTCAGCTGACGGTGTTCGAGCGCACTTTCGTCGAGTTGCAGCGCCGGGACGTCAAGATCGGCGAATTCACCATTCTGCTTGCAATCTTCGAGAACCCGGGCGTGCGCCAAGGGGTCATAGCGGATGTGCTCAAGATCAAGTGGTCGAATATGACCAAGCTGGTCCGCTCCCTTGAGGAGCGCGGTCTGGTGGAACGTATCGTACCCCCGCACGATCGCCGCTCGATCGAGTTGCATGTGACGCAGGGGGGGCGCAATTTCATCGAGGGCTTCACACCGCTCATGGAAGAAGCCGACAGGAAGGCACTTTCCATGCTCTCGAACGAGGAATGCGTTCAGTTGCTGGCGCTGCTCAGAAAAGTTTCGGGATGGCCGTCGCTAACAACGGGAGGCCGTGATGTTTGATCCGGACGCCTTTATCGCCATCGATTTCCACACACATGCGGAGGAGCCGTGCGGAACCCATGTGGATGACGGCTATCCGGAGTTTCAAGCTGCAATGGCCAAGTATTTCGGCGCGCCGTCCGAGTACCCGCCTACACTGCCGGAGACGGCCGCCTACTTCCGTGAGCGCAAGATCGGGGCCGTGATCTTTCCTGTCGACTCCGAACGGGAGACCGGGTTTCGGCGCTATAACAACGAGGAAATGGCCGAGCTGGCCGCCGAGCATAGCGATGTGCTCATTCCCTTTGCCTCGATCGACCCGGCCAAGGGCAAGATGGGTGCGCGCGAGGCACGGCGTCTGGTCGAGCATTTCGGGATTCGCGGCTTCAAGTTTCACCCCACGATGCAGGGGTTTTATCCAAACGACAGAAGCGCCTATGTGCTTTACGAGGCGATCGCCGAAGCGGGCGTGCCGGCGCTCTTCCATACTGGGCAGACTGGCGTCGGCGCCGGAATGCGCGGCGGCAACGATATGCGGCTTAAATACTCCAATCCCCTCTATCTGGACGATGTGGCCGCCGAATTTCCGGATATGCAGATCGTGATGGCGCATCCTTCCTTCCCCTGGCAGGAGGAGGCGCTGGCCGTCGCAACCCATAAACACAATGTCTGGATCGACCTGTCAGGCTGGTCGCCAAAATATTTTCCACCGATCCTGGTCAAATATGCCAATTCGCTGCTGAAGCACAGGGTCCTCTTTGGCTCGGACTGGCCGGCAATCACGCCCGATCGGTGGCTCAAGGATTTTGAAAAGCTTGAAATCAAGGAAGAGGTCAAGCCGCTCATCCTCAAGGAGAACGCGAGGCGTCTGTTGAATATTTAAGCGTCTTGCGGAGGGTGGCCGGACGACATGCATGCGTGGAGCAACACGCAAAGGAGGAGGAGAAACCAATGAAACCATTTACTGTTGCCCTTGGCCTGGCTGCAGGTCTTTACCTGTCTGCCGGAGCACTTGAAGCGGAGGAACTGAGGCTGGGGCCTGGCGCGCCGCCAACCCATCCGGCCCATACGCCGCTCTATTCCACCCTGACAGAGGAATTGCCGAAGGAAACAGGCGATGCCTTGACTGGGCGCATTCTGGGACCCGAAGTTGCCAGCGTCGGCAATATGAAGGGAGCGCTCCAATCGGGCGTGGTCCAGGTCGGCAATCTGCTGCCACTCTATTTTCCCGGCGATCTACCGAACGCCGCGCTCATGGGCGATCTCGCTTTTCTCGGCCGCGATCCGCATGTGATGGGGGCAGCCATGACCGAATACGTGGTCACCTGCGAGGATTGCCAGGCCGAGTTCGACCAGCTTGGAGCCGCCTTCGCGGGGGCCGGATCTTCCGATGTCTATGTTCTGCTCACGACGAAACCGGTCCGCACACCGGAAGATCTCAAAGGTTTGCGCTTGCGGAGCGGCGGTTCGCCCTTTGCCCGTTGGGCGGAATATGTTGGCGCCTCACCGGTCAACGTTCCGGTCGGCGATACGTTTGAAGCCATGTCTCAGGGCGTGATCGACGGCACGATGGGATCGGCGGCAGACCTGACTTCCTATCGGTTGGTCGACCTTGCTGAGTACGTAATCGATCTTCCGCTGGGGACCTATCACGCGACTGTCAACTTCGCGGTGAATTCCGATGCCTGGCGCTCAATGTCTCCGGACGAGCGCCGTGGCTTCATGCGCGCCGCCAACAAGGCGAACGCCGCCTTCACGCAATCCTGGGGCTATGAGCGCTCCGACATTGCCCGCCAGGAAGCCGAGGAGGCGGGGTTGGAGTTCATTGAGCCGGATCAGGAGCTTTTCGACATAACCGATGCCTTCCTTGAGGAAGACCTTGAGGCTGTGGTCGGTATCGCCGAGAACCAGTACGGTATCGCCGATGCGGAAGCCAAGATTGAACGCTTCCAGGAGCTTGTTGAGAAGTGGACCGGCATCATTGACGGGGTCGGTCACGATCCAGATGCGATCGCCGAGGCGACCCAGAAGGAAATCTGGGACAACGTAGACTACGAAACCTATGGCATGTGATCGCCACCGGCCGCGCGGGTGATCGCGCGGCCGGTTTCTCTCGAAAAAGGGGGATCGCAATGCGCTCCCGCGTTCTCGTTCTGCTGCGAAACCTCACCGACCTGTTGGCCCTCCTCGGTGCCGCGGGCGTGCTTGCACTGCTCGTTCACGTGACCGCAGACGTCATCAGCCGGCAGCTTTTCGCGCGGCCAATCCCGGCCACGGTCGAGATCGCGTCGCGCTACTACATGGTTCTGATAGCCTTTCTCCCTCTGGCCTGGGCCGAGAGGCGCAATGAGATGATCGCGGTGGATGTGTTCTCGAGCATTTTCAGGGGGCCTTTCGATCGCATCAACAAGGTTTTCGTGCATGCCTTGAGTCTCGCTGCCTTTGCCTTTCTCGCCTATACGACCTGGTTTGCCGCGATCAGGGAATATGGGTCAGGGAGCTTTGTCCTCTCGCTCAGTGTCGCCGTTCCGATCTGGCCAGGGTACTTCATTCTGCCGCTTGGCTTTGCCCTCGCCAGTCTCATCTCCCTCCTGAAGCTTTATCTGTGCTTGACTGCCAGCGAGAATGACCCGGACAGTCTTGCCTTTTCCGAGTCCCACGATGGAGGATCTGACTCGTGAGCGTCTCCATGGGTCTTGCGGGCATTGCCGTCCTTCTGGTTCTGCTCGCCCTCCGCGTACCGGTTGCCGTTGCGCTGATCCTTGTCGCCTTCGGCGGGATCTGGCTGATGCTGGGCTTCCAGCCGGCGGTCGGCATTCTCACCACGACGCCGTATGATTTCGTGGCGAGTTGGACGCTTTCGGCCGTGCCGATGTTTCTCCTCATGGGTTTCGTTGCCTTTCATGCAGGGCTTACCACAAATCTTTTCTCCGCTGCGGACAGGGGGTTGCGGCGGCTGCCGGGTGGATTGGGCATGGCAGCTATACTTGCCTGTACCGGGTTCGCATCCGTGAGCGGATCGAGCCTCGCCTGCGCCGCGGCAATGGGGCGGATCGCCATTCCCGAGATGATTCGGGCGGGATACAAGCCGAGTTTCGCGACGGGCACACTCGCAGCGGGCGGCACGATAGGCGCGCTCATTCCACCCTCGATCCTGATGATCATCTATGGCGTTTTTGCCGAGACCTCGGTGACCAAGGTCTTTCTCGGCGGTATTTCCGTCGGCGTTTTGACAGCGGTGGTTTACTGCCTGCTGATTTTCGCGGTCGCGAAGCTGCGTCCTGAAATCATTCCTCCGTCCCCGGAGCCAGGTCCGGCAGCTTCGGATGTAAGTCTTCTAAGGGCCATCTGGCCGTTGCTGGCCCTCATCTTTCTCGTCTTCGGCGGACTTTTCAGCGGTGTGTTTACGGCTACCGAAGCCGGGGCAGTCGGTGCAGCCGGAGCGATTGTAATTGCTACCGTCACCGGAACGTTGACGTGGAACCGCTTTCGCACAGCTCTGCTCGAAACGGTCGGTACCTCGGTGACACTCTTCATCATCGGCGTGGGAGCGGTGATGTTTACGCGCTTCCTGGGCTTGAGTGGCACCGCCGGTTTCATCAGCACGGCGGTCAACGGTTGGGACCTCGGCTATCTGGAGTTGATGGTCCTCATCGTGGTCCTCTATGTCATCCTCGGCATGTTCATGGAGCCCTTCGGGGCAATGCTGATCACCCTTCCGATACTATTACCGCTGCTCAATGAGGCATCCATCAGCCTCGTCTGGTTCGGCGTGCTGCTCGTGAAGTTGCTGGAGGTCGGCATGATCACGCCGCCGCTTGGCATGAACGTATTTGTCATTCGAAACGTCGCTTCAAAATATGCAAGCCTCGGCGATATTTTTCGCGGCGTGATGCTGTTTCTCCTGGCCGATGTCGTGATCATTGCCCTGCTGATCGCTTTCCCCGAAATGGTGCTGACCTTTTCCGATCTCCTTGCGCGCTGAGAAGTGGAGGCGTGCGTGTGGCGCACGATAGCAGCAGGCGGCTCGCCATTTAAAGAAATGGTGCGCTGCAGCATCGTTGGTCTCTTTCGCAACGATTTATCATATGTATGATCATTGCTTATGCAGTTGCACAAGAGCCGCCATCAAGACGCCGTCGAGAGGATCGCCGACTGGATCATAGCCGGGCGCTTTTCGGAGGCTGGTACGTTGCCAACGGAGGCCGAGGTTGGTGCCGAACTCGGTGTCAGCCGGACGGTCGTGCGCGAAGCGATCCGCACTCTCTCGGCCAAGGGTCTGGTGAGGGCGCGGCCGCGCCATGGCACTGCGGTGCGTCCGCAGGAGGACTGGCATCTTTTCGATCCGCAGGTGATCGAGTGGCGCATGCGTTCGGGAATTTCACACGATCTGGCGAACGATCTGATCGACTTCCGGCTTGCCATAGAACCGTTCGCTGGCCAGCTGGCAGCGCAACGGTCGGATTTCCCTACGGACGATCTGCAGGCGGCCTATGAGCACATGGTCGCGGCCACGGAAAGTGACGGCGCTTATAGCGACTATTACGCGGCCGATCTCGATTTCCACCAGACGATTCTTACCGGCACCAAGAATGCCTTCATCCACCATTTGGCGCCGCTGATCGCAAACGCGTTGCGGCTGTCTTTTCATCTGTCGGTCTTCAGCATGGACAGCGCCCGCGCGTCGTTGCCCATGCATAAGGCCGTGGCCGAGGCAATTGCCGCGCGCGCACCGGAGCGGGCGAGCGAGGCACTGACGACCCTGATCGAGTCCGCGCGCGGCGACATCTTTTTGGTCCTGAACGGAGCTGGGGGAAGCGGGAGGAGCTGAGCCATGCAAAGGCTCGTGGATTTCATTTTTAAAATCCTGGAATTCGCCATCGTGGTTCTGCTGGCGGGCATGGCCATCATGGTGTTTGGCAATGTCGTGCTGCGCTACGGGTTCAATTCCGGAATCACCTGGTCGGAGGAGATGTCACGCTACTTCTTCGTCTGGCTGACCTTCACCGGCGCCGTAGTCACCTTCCGGGACAACGCGCATTTGGGCGTCGAGACGGTGGTGCGGCTGTTCGGGCGCACCGGCCGGCAGGTATGCATGCTTCTCACCAATCTCATCATTCTGTTCGGCGCCGGCGTGTTCTTCTGGGGAACGTGGTTGCAGCATGACATCAACGCTTCCATGACTGGCGCCGTCATAGGCATTCCAATGATCTGGGTCTTCGGCATCGGCTACTTCACGTCCCTCGGTATTGGCCTTATTGCCGTAGTACGCATCATCCGCCTCCTGACGGGCGACATCTCGGAGGAGGAGCTGGGTGCCTTTGCCGGCGAGCACGAGGCCAGTGTTCGGGAGCAGGCGGGATGACCCTCGTCGTTTTCCTCTCCTCTCTGCTTTCGGCCATGGCCATTGGCGTGCCGGTCGCTTTTGCGCTGCTCTTCAGCGGCATCGTCCTGATGTACTACATGGACATCTTCAATGCCTCCATTGTCTCGCAAAGGCTGATCACCGGCGCCAACACGTTTACACTGCTGGCTATCCCGTTCTTCCTTCTGGCGGGCGAATTGATGAATGCCGGTGGCCTCTCCAGGCGCATCGTCGATTTCGCCATCGCCTGTGTCGGCCATGTCAAAGGCGGCCTCGGTATCGTTGCGGTTTTCGCTGCCGTCATCATGGCCTCGCTATCAGGCTCCGCCGCCGCCGATACCGCTGCGCTTGCCGCCATCCTCATCCCGATGATGCGGGATTCGGGTCACGACGTGCCGCGCTCTGCCGGTCTGATGGCCGCCGGCGGCATCATAGCACCGGTTATCCCGCCCTCGATCGCGTTCATCATCTTCGGCGTCGCGGCAAACGTCTCCATCACGGGGTTGTTCATGGGCGGCATCGTGCCGGGGCTGATGATGGCGCTCGCGCTGGTCGGCACGTGGATGCTGATCGCCCGGCGCGAAAATGTCGAGCCGTTACCGAAGCGCTCCGGCGCCGAGCGGCTGGCCGCAACCGGCCGCGCCGGCTGGGCGCTGTTCATGCCGGTCATCATCTTAGGAGGGATCCGCTTCGGGGTCTTCACACCGACGGAAGCGGCCGTCGTCGCAGCAGTTTATGCCCTGCTCGTCGGCATGTTCATATATCGCGAACTGAAACTGTCCGATCTCTACCGGGTGTTTTTGAACGCGGCGAAGACCACCTCCGTTGTGCTGTTTCTCGTCGCGGCGGCGCTCGTCTCCGCGTGGCTGATCACCAGCGCCAATATTCCCAATGAGATCGGTGGCTATATTCAGCCTCTCATCGACAGGCCGCGGCTGCTCATGCTGGTGATCATGGCTCTGGTGCTCGTGGTGGGCACCGCGCTCGATCTCGCGCCCACCATTCTCATCCTGTCGCCGGTCCTTATGCCGATCATCCGTGAGGCAGGTATCGATCCCGTCTATTTCGGTGTGATGTTCGTTTTGAACACATGCATCGGGTTGATAACACCCCCGGTCGGCATCGTTCTTAATGTGGTCAGCGGCGTTTCGCGCGTCCCACTGGGCAAGGTGATCTGGGGCGTTTTGCCCTTCCTCGCCGCCCAGGTCGTCGTGCTTCTGCTGCTGGTCATATTCCCCGAGCTCGTCACCGTTCCCCTCGCTTATCTGAGGTGAGGGAGCGACGAGAAACCGAAAGTACCCAAACCCAAGGGAGGAACCTGATGAGAAAAGCACTATTGACTTCCATGGCTGCGGCCTTTGCGCTGAGCACCGCGATGCCGGCTCTGGCCCAGGTCGAGGAGCGTACGATCCGCATCTCCAATGGCGTCAACGAAGACCATCCGGTCGGTGACGGCGTAGATGCGTTCAAGGCCTGCGTTGACGAAGCCACCGACGGCGCCTGGACAGTAAACGCCTTCTGGGGCTCTTCGCTCGGCGACGATCTCGATGCGACGCAGCAGCTTCGCTCGGGAACGTTGGAGGCGGTCATCACCTCGACCTCGCCGCTGGTCGGTATCGAGCCGGCGCTTGGCGTCTTCGATCTGCCCTTCCTTTTCGCCAATGAGGAGGAGGCCGATGCTATCCTGGACGGTGAGTTCGGCGACTATGTCTCGGACATGATGCCCGAGCATAACCTGGTCAATCTGGCCTGGTGGGAGAACGGCTTCCGCAACCTGACCAACTCCGTGCGGCCGGTGGAGAGCGTGGAAGACCTGAATGGTATGCGCGTGCGTGTCATGCAGAACAACATCTTCCTGGACACCTTCGAAACGCTCGGGGCAAACGCCACGCCGATGGCATTCGGTGAGGTCTTCACCGCGCTGGAAACGGGCGCGATCGACGCGCAGGAGAACCCCTTCGTGACGATCGACACCTCGCAGTTCTACGAGGTGCAGGACTATCTCTCCGTGACGCGGCATGCCTACACGCCTTTCATGTTTCTTTTCTCCAAGCCAGTTTGGGACACCTATTCGGAAGAGGAACAGAATATCCTTGTCACCTGCGCAGAGCAGGGTCGCGACGAACAACGTCGCGTAAGCCGCGAGTTGTCCGACCAGTCGCTGGCAAAGCTCCGTGAATCCGGAATGCAGGTCAATGAGCTCTCTGAAGAGGAGCAGGAGCGCATTCGCGAGCAGGTTGCTGAAGTCTATGAACGCCACGCCGAGAATATCGGCCCTGAGGTTGTGGAGCGCATGCAGACCGCGCTTGAGGAAATGCGAAACCAGTAAAGGCAAGCATTAAAGGGGCGGGGCTTCGGCGCCGCCTCTTGTTTTTCAGGGCGAGCGATGAAGATTACCGAAGTCGAGACGATCCGTCTGGGCGAGTTTCCCAATATCATTTGGGTCAGGCTGCATACCGACGAAGGCCTCGTCGGTCTCGGCGAAACCTTCATGGGGGCGGCCGCCGTGGAGGCCTATATCCATGAGACAGCCGCACCAACTCTGCTTGCCCGTGACCCGCTACAGATCGAGGCGCTTAACCGTGACCTGACCGGCTATCTAGGCTGGCGAGGCGCCGGCGTGGAAACGCGCGGCAACTCGGCCGTCGACATTGCCCTGTGGGATATCTTCGGTAAGGCCGCCGGCCTGCCGCTCGCGGTTGCCCTCGGCGGGCGGGCGCGTCAGTCGATCCGGACTTACAACACCTGTGCCGGCTACCGCTACATTCGTGATGCGCGGGCGCAGAAGGTTGCCAATTGGGGCCGTGGAGAGGACAGCGGACCCTACGAGGATCTCGACGCATTCATGACCCGTGCCGACGAACTCGCCCACTCGCTCCTTGATGAGGGTATTACGGCCATGAAGATCTGGCCCTTCGATCCGGCCGCCGAGCGCAGCCACGGCCTCGATATCTCGCCGACCGAGCTCGACGAGGCGCTGGAACCGTTCCGTAAGATCCGTAGCGCCGTCGGGCGCGACATGGACATCATGGTCGAGTTCCACTCCCTGTGGGAGCTTCCACCGGCCCAGCGCATCGCGCGGGCTCTGAAGGAATTCGACACCTATTGGCATGAAGATCCCGTGCGCATGGACAGCCTGGATAAGCTGAAAGCCTATGCGCAACACAGCGACGCCATGATCTGCGCCTCCGAGACGCTCGCCTATCCCCACGCCTTCCGCGACTATCTGGCCACGGGAGTGGCCGGTGTCGCCATGCTCGATCTGTCCTGGTGCGGCGGTGTCTCAGAAGCGCGCAAGATTGCCGGCATGGCGGAGGCGCACCACATCCCCGTTGCGCCGCATGACTGCACCGGTCCCGTGGTCTTCACCGCCTCCTGCCAGTTTTCGCTGCACGCGCGCAACACGCTCATCCAGGAATCTGTGCGCGCTTTCTATACGGGCTGGTACACGGAGCTCGTGACCGAGCTGCCGAACGTCAGCAATGGCGAGATCACGCTTTCGGACAAGCCGGGCATCGGCACGGAACTCCAGCCGGGGCTGGAGAAACGCGCCGATGCTCGCGTGCGCCGGTCGAAAGCGGAGTAAGCCATGACAGCAATGCAGGCAATGCGGTACGGACGGGAGAACGCCGCGACGCTCGGCGTTCTGGTAATGCTCTTTGGCATCTTCGTTTTCGTGGTCAACGACACGCTCGGCAAGTGGCTCGTGCAGAGCTTCGCCATCGGGCAGGTGCTGTTCATGCGCTCCGCGGTGGCGCTCCTTGTGCTGGTGCTCATTATGCGCGGCGAGGGTGTGCGGCAGGCACTCCGTGCGGAAAAACCCGTCATGCAGGCCCTCAGGGCCATCCTGGCGACGGTCGAGGTGATCGCGTTCTACGGCGCGGTCATGTATCTTCCCTTAGCCGACACTATGGCGTTCTGGCTGGCCGCACCGCTTTACGTGGCCGCGCTGTCGCCGCTGCTGCTTCGCGAGCAAGTGGGCTGGCGGCGCTGGACGGCCATCATCGTCGGCTTCATCGGCGTCTTGATCGTTCTGCAGCCATCGCGTGAAAGCTTCACCGCGCCAGCATTCATAGCCATAGGCGGCAGTCTGGCCTTCGCGCTCATGATGCTGACAGCGCGGTCGCTACGCGGCACCCCGGACAAGACGCTCTCGTTCTGGCAGACGGCCGCAGCACTAATCGGCGGGGCCGTCTTGGCGCCATTCGGCTGGGCAACGCCCAGCCTGGCCGACTTCTTCCTCCTTGGAATTCTCGGCCTTTTGGCAATGCTTGCCCATATCTGCGTAACCCGCGCCTTCAAGCTCGCGGATGCAGCGACCGTCGCGCCGCTGCAATATACGATGCTGATCTGGGCAGCCCTGTTCGGCTATCTCGTCTTCGGCGACGTGCCGCGCCCGGCGATGATCCTCGGCTCGCTGATCATCGTTGTTTCGGGCCTGTTCCTGTTTTTCCGCGAGCGCAAGCGGGCGCAGGAAGTGGTCTCGTGAGACGGATCACGCCGACATAGCGTCTCAGCCGAATAGATCGCGATAGAGAGCCATGAGTCTGCTTTTTTCCTCAAAACCTATACCCGGAGTGGCCGGCAGTGGGATCTGACTGTCCTCCACCGTGGCGGTATCGGTGAATCCGCCGAAAGGCGCAAAAATGCCGGGGTAGGATTCGTTTCCGCCGAGCCCCAGCCCGGCGGCGATCGAAAGAGCGAACTGATGGCCGCCATGGGGAATGCAGCGGGAAGGCGACCAGCCGGCCTGTCTCATGACATCGAGAGTCCGCAGATATTCCACCAGCCCATAAGAGAGCGCCGGATCGAATTGAAGGATGTCGCGGTCGGGCCGCATGCCGCCGTAGCGAAGCAGGTTACGGGCATCCTGATGAGAAAAGAGATTCTCGCCGGTCGCCAAGGGACCTTTGTAGATCTCCCCCAGAACCGCTTGCAGTGCATAATCAAGCGGATCTCCCGCTTCCTCGTACCAGCGCAGACCCAACGGCTCCAGCGCGCGCGCATAGGCGAGCGCTGTATTCAGATCGAACCGGCCATTGGCATCCACGGCAAGCCGGCTTGCATCTCCGTCCAGGATATCAATGACCGCCTCGATGCGCGCCAGATCGTCCTTCAGCGAGGCGCCGCCGATCTTCATCTTGACCGTCGAATATCCCATGTCGAGATAGCTGCGCATCTCATCCTGCAGCCCGGTAATCTCCTTGCCGGGGTAATAATAGCCACCCGCCGCATAGACGAACGTGTGATCGGACGCCTTCCCGTCATTGAAGCGCTCGGCCAGCAACTGATGAAGCGGCTTTTCTTCGATCTTGGCGACGATATCCCACAAAGCCATATCGATGACACCGACGGCAACGGACCGCTCGCCATGTCCGCCCGGCTTTTCGTTTTTCATCATCAGGTCCCAGGCGCGGAACGGATCCAGGTTTTCCCGCGCTGGGTCTTTCAACGCATCGGGTCCGGCTTCACGAAGGCGTGGAATGATCCGATCGCGCAGAATGCCTGAAGCCGAGTACCGGCCGTTGGAGTTGAACCCATAGCCGACGACGGGCTCGCCCTGGCGCATCACGTCGGTTGTGATCTTGACCACTGAAACGTCCATCTTGGAAAAATCGATATAGGCGTTGCGGATGTCGGATGCGATGGAGGCGGTGGTCTCTGCAATATCGATGATGCGCATTCGCGATCTCCCGGCGTTAGGACGGACGCTAATCCATTTTGATTTCAGTCTTGCCGGCGAGAATAAGGAGCATTCATGCGCAAAACGAGGGCTTGCGGCGCATGTTACCATGCACATCGGGTATACCGGTTGTCACAGCTTGCGGCAGAGCCGGGGAGGGTTTTTGGGTAAATACCGCCTCCATTTCTCAAAGTTCTCTTCCTGAGCTATACCGTTCGTGCATAAGCATGTGAGGCGGCCATGGACATCTCTTTGCTGGAGGACTTCAAGGCTCTGGCGGAGTATAAGAACTTCTCGCGCGCCGCAGACAGCCGTGGGGTTACCCAGCCCGCATTCAGCCGTCGTATCCGCACGCTCGAGAAATGGGTCGGCACGGAGCTTGCCGATCGCCGCACCCATCGCCTCGAGTTGACGGCAGCGGGCATCAGGTTTCTCGAGGTCTGCGAGGATATTTCGCGGCGACTTCACCTGGGACGCCAGGAAGCGATAGACGCAGCCAGTTCCGCCTCCTCTCTCCGCTTTGCTTCCACACACGCGCTTTCGCTGACCTTCTTCCCGTCGTGGCTGCGTCGACATGAGGCCGCGATCGCTTCCACCACTGTGCGGCTGATTGCCGACAGCATGCATGGTTGCGAGCGCACGATGATGCAAGGCGAGGCGCATTTCGTGTTGTGTCATCACCACCCTGCCGCGTTAAGCCGGCTTGATTCGGATGAATTCGTTTCCTGTGTGCTTGGCGAGGACGTGCTGATCCCCATTTCGGCCCCGGACGAAAATGGCCGGCCGCGCTATAGTCTGCCGGGATCCGCCGATAACCCGCTGCCCTATTTGGGCTTCAACGAGGAATCAGGAATGGGGCGAATACTCGCTGCTGCCTGGGCGCGACAGCCGCAACAGATTTGGCTCAAGCCGGTTTTCGCATCTCACCTGGCCATTGTGCTGAAACAGTTTGCAAGGGAAGGGCGCGGTATCACCTGGTCGCCGAAAAGCCTCGTCGAGACCGAGCTGGCGAACGGAAGTGTCGCCCTGGGCGGTGGTCCGGAGTGGCAGGTGCCGATGGAGATTCGCCTCTTCCGGCCGCGTTCTCGCCAGATGGAGCGCGTTGAGGAGCTGTGGAGTCAAGCTTCGGATGCGGCGGCTGTTTCAATGTGACGGCGACGGTGCACCGCATCGACGTGAGTTCAGGTCCGTGCGGCATAGAAGTCGTTACCTTTGTCATCGATGATGACAAAGGCGGGGAAGTTCTCCACGCGAATGCGCCAGACAGCCTCCATCCCGAACCCTTCGAAATCGAGGACCTCGACCGATTTGATGACGTCGCGTCCCAGGCTGGCCGCCGCACCACCGATGGAACCCAGATAAAAGCCGCCGTGCTGCTTGCAGGATTGGGTGACCTGCCGCGAGCGGTTGCCCTTCGCAATCGTGACCAGGCTGCCCCCGGCAGCCTGAAACTCGGGAATGTAAGGGTCCATGCGCGCGGCGGTGGTTGGACCGAAAGAGCCCGAAGCGTACCCTTCGGGCGTTTTGGCAGGACCGGCGTAGTAGATCGGATGGTCCATCATGTAGGCGGGCAGGCGCTCCCCGCGTGACAGCCTCTCGGAGAGCTCTGCATGGACGAGATCCCGCGCGACGATCATCGTTCCACTCATGGAGACAGGTGTCGAAACTGGCAGCTTGGACAACTCATCCCGGATAGCATCCATGGGCCGGTCGAGGTCGATGGGAACGGGTCTCGCGCCATCGTCGTCCAGATCGGGAAGAAAACGCGAGGGATCCCGCTCCAGTCTTTCAAGCCAAAGCCCGTCCGCGTCGATCCGTGCCTTGATCTGGCGGTCAGCCGAGCAACTCACACCCATCCCGATGGGCAGGCTGCCGCCATGACGCGGAAGGCGGATCACGCGCACATCATGGCAGAAATACTTTCCGCCGAACTGAGCCCCCAGGCTCATTTGCCGGGTCAGTTCCAGTACTTCGGTTTCAAGCGTCTTGTCGCGGAATGCGCGACCGGTCTCATCTCCGGTCGTCGGCAAATCGTCGAGGGCGCGGGTGGACGCGAGCTTGACGATCTTCAGCGTCTGCTCCGCCGAGAGGCCGCCGACGACCAGGGCGAGGTGGTATGGGGGGCAGGCGGCCGCTCCCAAAGTCCTGATCTTTTCGTCCAAAAAGGCGCGCAGTCGCTCGGGCTGCAACACACGGCGCGTTTCCTGGAACAGGAATGTCTTGTTCGCCGACCCGCCGCCCTTGGCAACGTAAAGGAGATCCAGCGCGTCACCCTCGTCCGCTTCCATGTCGATCTGCGCGGGAAGATTGGTTCCAGTGTTGCGCTCCACGTACATGGTCAGCGGAGCCATCTGGCTGAAACGCAGGTTGCGTGACTGCCAGGTGGCGGCAATCCCCTCTTCGATTGCGCCGCGTAGCGAACCTTCGACGAGGACCTGCTGTCCCTTTCTGCCCATGACGATGGCGGTGCCCGTATCCTGGCAACTTGGGAATTGCCCGGCTGACGAGATGACCGCGTTCTTCAAAAGCTCAAGCGCCACGAAACGATCGTTCCGCGAGGCTTCGGGATCCTTGAGGATGTCCGCTAGCTGCTGCAGGTGGGAGCGGCGATGGAGATGCGAGACATCGGCAAAAGCCTGTTCCGTCAGCCGGCGCACGGCGTCAGGTTGAACAGTCAGAAAGCGCCGCCCGCCGAGTTCTTCTACACCGACGCCTTCGGTGCCGAGATGAAGAAATTCGCTACTCATCTCTCTCCGCGTCTTCCCGTCCGGTTTGTCGGCTCATCGTCTGACGATCTCAGCGCCTCAGACTATAGGGAAGCTATAAAATACGCCAGTATGAAGAAGCGCCGCCGTTGATGGCGGCGATCTCACAAGTCGCAAACGCTTCGCTAAGCCGGATAGGGGGTGGCGGCTCCCGCCTGCCCGTCATCGGAAAAACGCAGGTAAGCATCGAGCTCCGCGCGAATATCCTCGTCCAGGCTGTCAGCATGCAGGGTCCGTGCGTAAAACAGCGTGAAATAGATCACCTTGAGCGTCGTCACAAGCCGCTCGAAGACCGCTGAAACGAGCGTTCCGAGGAGAATGCCGATGAACAGCGGCAGCCAATTAAACTGCGTCTCGGCCGTGATCGGAAGATATTGCAACACTTCTGGAGGGAATAGGTCGCCGAACTCTCCCGCCCCGAATGCCGCCGGCAGCGCTGGTGCCACTACGGTTCCGGCAACGATGCCGAACACCGCCATTATCGCGTAAAGCGGAGCTGCTATGGAGGCCACGAGCCGGCCTAGAATATCGATACCGAAGACGCCCATCAGAGTCTCGGGCACGTTCTCGCGAGTTGCTTTCAACCGGCTCATTCCCTCGCGAAAACCCACCCCTTCAATCGCGAAGGCCGGCAGGAGGAAGTGGTTGACCATGTCCCATCCCTCGGTCAGCGCCGAAAGAAGAAGCCGATTGATAAATCCCTTGTTGCGGCGCCGGCGCTGCCGCGCGATCCAAGCCGCGCCCATGTCGAGCAGCGCCAGGAGGCGCGCCTGACTTTTGAGTGTGGAGACGTGCTTCGCCGCTTCTGCTCCGTCGCGATCACGTCCCGCTGCCGTCTCATAGACGAGCCAGCTTAATGCCAGCTCTTGGCGGTTATAATAGAAGAACTTGTAGACAAAGAGGAACACGGATAGCGCCAGAAGGGCCATTCCACTCCCATCCCTGTCGATGAGGAAGGCCCAAATCATCGCGAAAAATGCGATGGCCGGCAGGAGCGAATAGATAGCCATGCGAATGGGAGGTCCCAGGATATCCCGGTCACGGCCGATGATCGTTACGGTATGCTTGAGCAGATACGACAGTTGGTCGAACCGATCGCTCAGCGCTGGGCGCGTGAATTTATCCTTCATGAATTATCCTTGATAGCCGATCGTCCCTATGGATGCGTTTGATTTCCAAAGAACGGATCATTGCTCTTTGCTCATCGAGACGGGTTTGCGAATGATCGCCTTACGGCCGTGAGCAACCGTCTCCCATTCACCAATGCCATACATCCCGATGTCGCCGAGATACACGAGCCGTAACGTCAGATGCATGACACCGGTGGGAACGGCGATATCCGCACGCCCGACGAGCCTCGGAAGATCCTCGAGCGCGCAGTCCATCACCACTTCCAACTCCTGATCCGTCAGTGTGGGGCTCAGGACCTCGCCGCCCTGTTCGCGGCTGCGGAAGCGCCAGGCCGGATCCTCAGTGGCAGCCTCGAAGATCACGTCGTAATCCGCGGGTCCGCCGGCATTCGACCCGATGAGAACACCGTCATCGATCCACATGCGGATATGCTCGGTCTCGCTGCTCCCCACCGGCATTGTCATTCCGCCCTGAATGCTCATGTATCCGGGACCGTCCTGGGATTGCCAGAAGCCGACGATCTCCTCCTGGAGTTGCTTCACGTCGGCTTCGGTGTTCATGCCGCAGACGGATTGCTGCGCATTTGCGCTTGCAGCACCAAAGGCAAGGACGAGAGTGGCGAGAGCCGCGGGTGAAGCCCAGCCCCTGAACGGTTTCTGCAGTCTGTTCCTCTTAAGCCACCCTTTTGCTATCCAACGCGAGCTGTTTGAACCCGCTTCCGAATCGTTCTCCATTCCGCCCTCTGATTGTACCAGAACCCTCTAGCTCAATATGGCGGTGAGAACAGAATTGCCCCGTTCAATCGAACGGGGCGCTGCAGGATGGAAGCCGCCGGCGGGCGGGAGAATGGATCTGCGGCCGCTCTATCTCACCGCGGCGAGCGTGCTGAGAATAAGAGCGACCAGATCGACCTGCCGATGCGTTCCCGTCTTCTCGAACAGGTTGCGCAGGTGAAACGCCACCGTTGTCTGACTGATCTTCAGTTGGCGGGCAATGTCGGCGCTGCGCTGACCGCTGACAAGGCCGTGCGCGACCTGGGCTTCCGCGGGCGTCAGCCCGAAAAGCGACGCGAGCATATGTTCCGGCGGTGCTGGCCGCCGTCCTGGATTAGAGATGAAAATGGCAGCCAGTGGCGAGCTTCTGCCGTCGGCTTTGCCGCTGGGCAACGAGCAGATCACCAGCATAAGGTCACCGCTGCCCTCCGATCGCGGCAGAGCCAGTCCGCGCATGAGATCCTCGCCACGTTCTGCGGCACCCGCAACCTCCGCCACTCGCTTCTGGAGTTGCCGTGTCAGTTCCGGTGTTGCCGCGCGCAGGCGGCTGTGGAGGGAAAATCCTTCGGTTTCGGTGCTGAGTGCCTTTGCGAAAGCATTGGCAAAGACAACGGCTCCCCGCGCTTCGGCGAGCACGACACCGAAACCGAGAATGTCGAGTACCTCCGTGGTAACCCCCGCAACCCCCCGTTGCGAGGGATCGGCGAGGTGACGAAAAGCGTTCTGGACGGCGCCAGCGTCCCGCCGGTGCAGCGCGCGCATGCGACGTGTTTGTGCCAGGCGCGCTTCGATGCTGGCGAGCATGAGATCGAAGTCGATCGGTTTTACGAGGTAATCGTCGGCGCCGGCGCGTTTACCAGAAATAATCTCATTGCGTTCATCGAGCGCGGTGAGGAACAAGAATGGCACATCGTCCATATCCATTCGCTCTTTGCGCACGGTCTCGAGCAGGTCATAGCCGTTCATCTCCGGCATCGAGATGTCGCAGAGGATCAGATCTGGCCGCACGGATTCCAAGGCATCCAGAGCCTCTCGACCATTCCCGGCCCCGATTGCGTCATGCCCGGATGAGCGCAACTCCTCGATAATGTCCTCGCGTAAATCCTTTTCATCCTCCACGCAGAGGATCAAGTTCCTGCCGTCGCTCGGCATATGCATTGTTGTCATTTCCGCATTCCCCCGTACCCCTAATTGTGCAGATAAAGTGTGGGGACGCAACGCCGTATCGCGCTTCAAAAAAGCCGTTCATACGTGCTGGCCCCCTTTATTTGAAGGGGGACGGTAAGATTGGACTGCGGTAGGGGGCAGGACTACTTGAGCAAACGATTGCGGAGGGTTTTCCGGTCATGTGGGATTTCTCGATCAATCGAGCCCTTGGGCTCATGATGCGCACTTTGCCTTTCCTGCTGCTGCGCATCGCCGTCTATTTCGGCGTTGCTGTCGCTTATGTCCTGATGACGGGGGTTGGAGCCGGTGTCGGCTGGGGTATCGGCGGTTTCGGCGACGACGGCTTTCGCGCGGGGGCAACCTTCTGGGGCGGCGTAGCCGGCTTCACCATCGTCGGCGCCGTCATGTACTTCCTGCGCGAATACATCCTCTATGTCGTCAAAGCGGGTCATATCGCCGTTCTGGTCGAGCTCCTCGACGGGAAGCCGATGCCGGAGGGCCGCTCTCAGATCGCCCATGCGCGCAAAGAAGTGACGCAGCGCTTCGCGCAAACCAGTGTGTTGTTTGCCGTCGATCAACTCATTAAAGGCGTGCTCCGGGCTGTCACCGGGCTTGTGCGCGGTCTGATGACGGTGCTGCCCATCCCCGGCGCGCGGCAGCTCGTCAGTGTCATTCATGCTTTCCTGCGCATCGCGGTCGGTTTCGTCGATGAGGTGATTTTGGCCTATGCCATTCGCACACGCTCCACCAACGCCTGGGAGTCGGCGCGCACGGGCCTCGTTCTTTACGGGCAGAACTACAAGCCGATGCTCAAGAACGCCGCCTGGCTGGCGCTGTTCGTCTACGGCCTGTCCTTCGTCGTCTTCCTCATCATGCTGGCGCCGGCGGGGCTCGCCGTCTACATGATCCCCGGCGCGTGGTCGGCTGGCGGTATGATCTTCGCGCTGCTCTTCGCCTGGAGCGTAAAGGTCGCGCTGCTGGAGCCGTTTGCCATCACCTGCATGATGCAGGTCTATTTCAAGACCATAGAAGGCCAGACTCCGGATCCGGCTTGGGATGCCAAGTTGGGGAATCTGTCGGCCAAGTTCCGCAAGCTCAAGGAAAAGGCGGCCGTCGGCGGTGAAACTCCCGAACCCGCCGGTCCAATACCCGTCGGCGGTGCTATCAACTGACCTCGGCGGCGAAGCAAAAACAACGAAAAGATCGGAGAGGGGTTGAGAATGCGTAAGGGCGGATATCTCCTTGCTAGTGCGGTTATGTGGACCGGAAGCGCTATCGCTGCAGACGACGTTATGGTGGTCTTCGATGGGTCCAACTCCATGTGGGGGCAGATCGACGGAACCGCCAAGATCGAGGTCGCCCGTGAGGCGATGGAACGCCTCGTCGGTGACTGGACGGAAGGCACCAATGTCGGCCTTATGGCTTATGGCCATCGCCGCGAGGGCGACTGCAATGACATCGAGACGATGATTGCGCCGGGTCCTTTTGATCGCGAGGACTTCATGGGACAGATCAGGGGCATCTCGCCGAAAGGTAAGACGCCGCTGACGAGCGCTGTCGAGCAGGCCGCCGAAGGCCTGGCCTATCGGGATAATCCGGCCACCGTGGTGCTGATCACCGACGGGATCGAGAGCTGTCAGCGAGACCCCTGCGCCCTCGCCGAGGAGCTGGAGCAAATGGGCGTGGGCTTCACTGCCCATGTCGTTGGTTTTGACCTTGAGGGCGAGGAGCAGGCGGCGGTGGCCTGCATGGCCGAGCGCACCGGGGGGCGGTTTGTCGCCGCCAACAATGCTGACGAGCTGAGCTCCGCTCTGAGCGAAGTGGGTACGGTGGTGGCCGAGGCGCCTGAACCGGAACCCGAGGCGGCACCTGAACCTGAAGCCGAACCCGCGCCCGGCGTGGCGCTGGAAGGCCCGGACAGCGCCATCATAGGTTCTGCTTTCGAGGTGTCGTGGGAGGCACCCGATCAGCAGCCGCGTGACTACGTCACCATCGTGCCGATGGGCACCGATGAAGGCGAGCACGGCGACTACACGCGCGTCAAGGACGACACTGAAGGCAGTCTCCGCGCGCCCGCCGAAACGGGCCTTTATGAGGTGCGCTACGTTCGGCAGGAGGATCGCAGGACATTGGGTTCTGCCGAGATCGAAATCGTCGAAGCCTCTGCTTCGGTTGAGGCACCCGAGAGCGCTACAGCTGGCGAAAGCTTCTCCGTTTCCTGGTCGGGCGCGGTTCACCCTCAAGACTACGTGACGATCGTACCCGCCGGTACGGCCGAGGGCGAATATGGCGACTACACGCGGGTGTCCGACAAGAACGAGGGAGATCTCCGGGCACCGGCCGAGTCGGGGCTTTACGAGGTGCGCTATGTGCTCCAGGAAGGCCGCAAAACGCTGGCCTCGACTGATATCGAGATCGTTGATGCAACAGCTTCGGTGGAGGCCCCGGAAACCGCGACAGCAGGCGAGCGCTTTTCCGTCTCATGGTCGGAGGGAATTCACCCCCAAGACTACGTTACTATCGTGCCGATGGGTGCGGACGAAGGTGAATACGGTGACTATGCACGGGTGAGCGACAAAACCGAGGGCACGCTCCAGGCGCCGGCCGAACCTGGCCTTTATGAAGTGCGTTATGTACTCCAGGAAGGCCGCAAGACACTCGCATCAGCCGAGATCGAGATCGTCGAGGCTAAAGCTTCGGTGCGGGCTCCCGATACTGCCGTGGTCGGGTCCCCCTTTCAGGTGCAGTGGTCGAGAGGTATCCACCCACGCGACTTCGTGACGATCGTGCCCATGGGGGCCAAGGAAGGTGACTACGGCGACTATGCTCGGGTCTCTGACAAGAGCGAAGGCAGCCTCAGGGCGCCAGCCGAGCCAGGGCTCTACGAGGTGCGCTACGTTCTCCAGGAAGGCCGTAAGACGCTGGCCTCTCAAGAAATCGAGATCATTGAGGCCGACATAGAACTCTCCGGGCCCGAGACGGTGCGCGCGGGATCGGAAATCGAGGTCGTGTGGTTCGGCACGGCACCCCATCCGCAGGATTATGTGACGGTTGTGCCGATGGGGGCCGAACAGGGCAGCCATGGCGATTATGCCCGCGTCGGCAACTTCGACGAGGCCACCCTCGACGCGCCCGAGGAGACGGGGCTCTATGAGCTGCGCTATGTGCTTGAAGAGGACAAGCGTATTCTCGCCCGCCACACGATCGAGGTGGTGGCGGAGACGGCAGCGCTCAACGACGGCGGTGCACTCGAAGCGCCGGAAACGGGCTCCCCGGGCGAGACGGTGAAGGTGAACTGGACGGCCGATGGCGGCGAAAACGCTCGGCGTATAGCCTTGGCCGGCGCCGATCAGGCGGACTTCACCTGGATCGATGCGCAAAAGGCTGCCGAGGGTCCGCTGACCTTTACGCTGCCCGAGGAGCGGGGTTTCTACGAGTTCCGTCTGCTCGATATTACCGAGCGCAAGGTGCTCAGCCGCGTGACGATCAGAGTAGAGTAATAGCAATCCCGCCGGTCGCTCCAACGGCCGGCGGGATTCAGCCGGTAGCGGGTTTATCCGAAGCTCCAGCCCTCATGCTCGATACGGATGATGCGCGGTTCGCCGTCTTCAACCCGCAGGCGCACCACTGCCCGGCGCGGATGGCCGAAGTTGCGGAAATCGGCGTTAACCGTGATCAGCCCGCGAAACATCGGACGTTCTTCATCGAGCGAGATGTGGAGATCCGTTATATCACTATCTTGCGCATCGAAGAGCGGATCGGCCTGAAGCTCGCCGCGGGCAATTGACTCTGCGAGCGGCGCGGTGAAGAAATCGCCGGCGCGCGAAGGGTTTAGCGGGCTGGTGAAGCCGCCGGACTTGGCCTGAAGATGGTCATTGTATAGTCTGCGGACAAGCCGCTCCGCCATCTCCACCACGTCCCCCGTCTCAGACGCGGCCGGTGTTGCGGCCACATGATCCTCCGCGAGATAGCGCTGCGCGACCCAACCCTTGAGACTGTAATCGGCACTTTGCATGAGGCACCAGCGCGGCGGCAGGTTGGTGCGTTCAGCCTCGCTCATCTCGAACCATTGTCCGGCCGTGACGAGCGGGACGCATGTAACCTGGGTAAGGCCGCGCGCATCATGCGCAAACTGTCCGATGACCGGATAATTAGTGCCTGGGCCCATGCGCGCATTAAGCGTGTCGTTGGACGCGACATCGACAACGCGCCAGGCGTCCGGGCCATCGGCCTCCGCCCATGTCGTACCGGATGCTGCGAGCAGGAATACGAAACTGGCAGCGCAACTCGTCCGAATAGAGCGCCTTTGCCTGAAGCCGAGCATAGTCCTGGTTCCCCCATCTCATTGGTCTTTGAATCGTAAGGCTAGCACAATAGAATAACCGCGCTCCCCGTCTGAATGGATGGGCTGTATAGCCTCGGGCGGGGGCTAAAGACGCGCAGAATGCGCACTAAATATGGGGGAAACATATGATGGGTAAGGGCGGTGGTAAAATCCGTTCCTTAAGTGCTTTCGTCGTGCTGGCACTTATTGTCTACGCAGCAGACCCAATACCCGCTGCGCACGCCGGGGAAAGCGTGCTTGGCGAGCCGACCGGTGATATCCTGCTGGAAGTGGTAGGGGAGATTGAACACACGAACCGCGGTGAGAAGGCGGTCTTTGACCGTGCCCTCCTCGAGGAGCTGCCGCCGGCGACGCTGGAGACAACCACGGTAGTCACAGATGGCATTCAGCGCTTCGACGGCTTTTACATGCGCGACCTGCTGGAGCTTGTCGGAGCAAATGGCGAGACCGTCACGGCCAGCGCCATCAACGACTATGTGATCGACATTCCGGCCGAGGATTTCACCCGCTTCGATGTCGTTGTTGCTACCCATATGAATGGCGAGCGGCTGGAGCCGCGCGACAAGGGACCACTCTGGATCGTCTATCCGCGAGATGATCATGCTGAGCTGCGGGATTTGCGCTACGACTATCGCTGGGTCTGGCAGCTCAATCGTCTGGAGATCCGATGAGACTGCGGCGCGGTGTCCTCGCGTATCCCTTCAGTCTTGCCGCCATCCTAATTTTCACCTGCCTCCTTGTCTTTGCCCTGTGGCGCCTGTGGAATACGGAAGCGGCACTGCGCACGCAGGCGGGCGACAATATGCTCTGGGCGATCGCGCAGGCTCAGGTGGCTACCCAGCAGCTAGATATCGCATTGGCCCAAGCGCGTCTTGAGGAAGCGGACGCCGACATCTTGGGGCTGCGCTACGATGTGCTTCTCAGCCGTCTCACGCTGCTTGAGGATGGACCGCAGCGGCGCCATCTCGCCGATCTCGGCCATTTTGAGCCGATACACGCGCTCGCGGAACAGGTCTACGCGCAAGAGGATGCCTTCCTCTCCGCTGACGCGCGTGCCGGGGGCGAGGCAGAAGCGCTTCACGAGTTGCTTGCCGAACTCGCCAGCGAGATCGGCCGCGCAGCCAATCGCGCCATGGTCGCGCAATGGGACGAAACGGGCGCCCAACTTGACCAGCAGCACAGCGCAATCCTGCAGGTCATCGCGACAGTGATGATCATCCTGGCAATCGGCGCCTTCATATCCTGGCGCATGCTCGCCGCGTTTGACGCCGAGCAACGGGCACAGATGTCGCTCTTGCGCGAACAGGAAATCCGCGAGGCTTATCGCAGCTTTGTCGCGCTCGTATCCCATCAGTTCCGAACCCCGCTTTCCGTCATTGACGCCTCCATGCAGCGCATCCTGCGTAAGGGCGAAACAATACAACCCGCGGAAATCAGCGAGCGGGCGCGCCGTGTGCGCGCGACGGTGAAGAGCCTGACCGATCTGATGCAGGCCACACTCGATTCCATGAAGCTGGACGCCGGTCAGATCGACATAAACCGTGCCGAATGTGACATTACCGCCGAGCTGGAAACAGCGCGGGAGCGGCAGCTCGAAGCGCGGCCCGGACGGACAGTGCGTATAGATACGGGCGACGAAGTCCCCGCGCGCATCACCACGGATCCGATTCTCTTTCAGCAGATCATCGGGAATCTTCTAGCAAATGCCCTTACATATTCCCCGCAGACCGAGCCCGTCACAATTCGCGTGCGCGCAGGCAACAATCAGCTGCGCATCGCTGTCGTGGATCGCGGGATCGGAATCCCGGAAGAGGAGAAACAGATGCTTTTTCAGCCCTTCTTTAGAGCCAGCACGACGAAGGAGGTGCATGGTGTCGGCATGGGATTGCATCTCTCGCGGCGGCTCGCCCACATGCTCGGGGGCGACTTGACGTTCGAAAGCAAGCGCGGCTTCGGCTCCACGTTTACGCTTGAGCTGCCGCTTTGACAGACCATGCCTTGTCGCACAAGCTGCCGTCGCCGCGTTCAGCCACACTCGCGGTCCGCAGCGGCCGAAATCGGCTGCACCTTGGCGTTTGCGGCGTGCACCGTTTTTACCCGTGCATTTCCGCGCAAATTGTCCAATGCCTGAAATATCCTGGCCGCGACCACGAGATTGCCCTCTGCGGTCAGGTGCGTCCCATCCACATAGTAGCCTTGAATATCTGAATTGCCCTCCCACTCCTCAGAGAGGTCTATCAGCGGGATGGAAAGCTCCTCTACTAGTGTCCGAAAACGCTCCCGATATGGAGAATAGCGCGTGAGGCGATTCTCCGTCGTCAGTTCAGGTAAGCCGGGTACAAGAAGCACAATCGGAGTTGTCCCCTGTTCCTGGACGAGCGCTACCAGACGGGCGAAATGAGTCATGTTCCTCGCGAACTGCGCTTTGCGCACTTCCCGTGTGACAGGCTCGTCCGTGGAATCGGTGACTAGGCCGAGCATGCTTGTCAGGCGTGGAAGCGCGACGCGCTGCATGGCCTCCGTGATGGCGCTTGCGGGTTTGCGGTCCGGATGAGCCGGGCTGACACCCACCTTTTCTCCGGTACTCGCGGGTTGGAGAAGATCCGCGGACCCGACCTGCAGGATCGCAATCTGGCTGCCGAATGTGCCGAAGCACTCGACATAAGCCCGCTCGTTGCCAAGCCCCCACGAGACCGCCGACGCATTGATGCTTTCGGAGGGCCGTCCGGATTCCCTCAGCAGGGATGCCACACGCTCGGGGAATGTCTGCGTCTGGTCGAGCGCGGCAATGCCAAAGGTGATGGAATCCCCGAGGAACAAGATGCGCTCGATTCCGGGTGCCGGCTGCACGGAGATCTCCTCCGAGCGCTGGTGAAAGCCGTTGATGGCGATGCGATTGCCCAGGCGGTAGACTTCCTGGTTCGGGGCCATCAGATAGCCGACCTTCGCATCGGCCTGAAAGAGCGGTGGATCGCCCAAGCCAGTAAAATGGCTTAGGCCAGCCTCCAACAGGAGAACCGCCACAACCGGCACGGCGGCCATCAGCCCGAGTTGATAGCGCATAGGCACTGCCCGATAAGCTACGCGCGAAAAATCGCGCTTCGGCCCATGCTGTCGCGTCAAATTGATCCGAGCAAGTTGGGTTTTGGGTCGAGGAGTACCGCTTTTGTCGAAAAGAACGGCGGATCCATCCACCTGATAGTCTAGGGCCAGGACCTTTTGATGTGATCGAAATGGCGCTGGAACGGCGAAGAGAAAATGGCCAACAATTCCTGTGCCTTCAGTCCTCCCATCAAAACAAATAGCCCCACACCATTTCGACCAGATTAATAGGTCCTGGCTCTAAATCGCCAGGTAATCGTTTCGCAGATCTTCATTCTCAAGCACGGCCTTGGCCGAGCCGTCGAAGACGATCTGGCCCATATCCAGGATGAGTGCACGGTTGGCGAGTTCCAGCGCGGCGACTGCATTCTGCTCGACGATGATCGTGGTGATGCCAAGCGCTTTGATGCGCTCGACGATCTGCTCGATCTCCTTCACGATCACGGGTGCGAGCCCCTCATAGGGTTCGTCGAGCAACAACAGCTTGATGTCGCGGGCGAGCGCCCGGGCCACGGCCAGCATCTGCTGCTCGCCGCCCGAAAGCGTCACGCCTTCCTGCTTGCGCCGCTCCGCCAAGCGGGGAAAATGCTCGTATATCTTCTCCACCGGCCAGCCCTTCGGCTCGGCGATCTGGGCCAGGAGGATGTTCTCCTCGACAGTCAGGCCGGGAATGATCCTGCGATCTTCCTGAACGAGTTGAATGCCGGCGACCGCCGCCTGAAAGTCCCGGCAGGCGTGCACCGCCGTGTCGTTCAGCCAGATTTCACCGCCCTTGAGTTCCGGGTCGCCCGCCCGCGCCAGGGTGCGTAGCGTGGAGGTCTTGCCGGCGCCGTTTCGCCCCAGCAGGGCTACGATGTCGCCTTCGTTGATTTCAAAACTGACGCCCTGCACGATGTAGCTTTCGCCGTAATAGGCGTGGATGTCGTTCACGCGGAAAAAGGCGTTTGCTTTGCTTGTCTTCGGTGCTTCGGTCGCTCTCTCGGCATCGGGCATGGTTACGGCATTCATCAATGTGTCCCTCCGAGATAGGCTTCCTGTACAACAGGGTTGCCCTTCACGTCCTCCGGCTTTCCGTCGGCGATGATCCGGCCCTGGGCAAGAACGGTAATGCGGTCGGCCAGCGAGAACACCACGTGCATGTCGTGCTCGATGATGACCTTGGTCATGCCCCGTTCCTTGATCTTCATCAACAGATCAATGGTGGCGTTTGTATCGTGGCGCGACATGCCCGCTGTCGGCTCGTCCAGGAGCAGAAGCCGCGGATGCTGCACCAAACCCATGGCAAGTTCCAGCCGGCGCTTGTCGCCACGGGAAAGGCTGGAGGCAAGGCGGTCCTTGTACTCGATCAGGCCGACGTCCTGCAGCCAGTGCTCCGCCTCCTCCTGGATTTCCCTCTGCCTCGAAACCATCGGCCAGGCATTCAGGCGGAAGGCGCCGTCACGTTTGGCAAAGGCGGGGATCATCGTGTTCTGTAGCAGTGTGAGATCGGGAAAGATCTCTGCTGTCTGGAACACGCGGGCAATCCCCATTTGGTTTATTTCGTAGGGCCGCTTTCCGGTAATCGTTTTACCGTCGAAGACGACCGCTCCGCTATCGGGGGCAAGGCGGCCGATGCAGACGTTGAGCAGGGTTGACTTGCCGGCGCCATTGGGTCCGATGATAGCGTGGGTCGTTCCCTCCTTCACGTCCAGATCGATGTCGGAAAGCGCGTGCAAGCCGCCGAAACGCTTGTCGACATCGGCGATGTGCAAAACGGTGTTCTCCATGGGCACGGTGGTCCTCATTCGGCCGGTGCGAGTTCGGCTTGCTCGGGTTTGGATTTCCGTCGGCTGAAGAGGGAACGAATTCGGCGCACACCCTCCATCAGACCGCCGGGCAGGAAGATCACGACAAGCATGAAGGCGATGCCGAGCGTCAGGTGCCAGCCCTCGCCAACAAAAGGCGTGGTGACGGTGACGAAGAAGTTTTCGAGCCCGTCTGGCAGGAACGAGAAGATGGCGTGCAGCCGGCCCTCATTGTAGGCGGAGAAGATGTTCTCGAAATACTTGATCACACCCGCTCCGACGATCGGCCCGACCAAGGTGCCGGCCCCGCCCAGAATGGTCATGAGCACGACCTCGCCCGAGGCGGTCCACTGCATGCGCTCGGCCCCCGCGAGAGGGTCTGTTGCCGCCAGCAGCGCGCCTGCCAGACCGGCGTACATGCCCGATATAATGAAAGCGGTCATCGCATAAGGCCGCGTGTTGAAGCCCGTGTAGGCCATTCGGTTCTGGTTGGATTTGATCGCCCGAAGCATCATGCCGAAGGGAGACCGGTCGATGCGCAGGGCGATGAAGAAACACACGATCAGCAAGACCGCACAAAAGTAAAAGCCCCCATAGCCGCCCATCGTAAGGCCGAAGAAGTTTGGAAACGGAATGCCTCCCGTCGCGTCGATGCCGAACGTCCTGTCAAGGATTCGCGCATCCTGAAGTGAAAGCTGAAGGCCCGTCTCGCCATTGGTGATGGGTGTGAGCACCGAGTAGGCGAGATTGTAGGACATCTGGGCGAATGCGAGCGTAAGAATGGAGAAATAGATTCCGGCGCGCCGCAGGCAAATATAGCCGATTGCGGCCGAAAACAGCCCCGCGACGATCATCGCCAGAAGGAGCGCCGGAACAACATTCATGCTGAACAGCTTGAAGGCCCAGACAGCGGCGTAGGAGCCGACGCCGAGAAACGCCGCATGTCCGAAGGAGAGATAGCCCGTAAGGCCGAACAGGATGTTGAAGCCGATGGCGAAGATACCGTAAATCGCGAATTTCTGGAGCAGATCGGGGTAGTTCGCGCCCAGCGGATCAAGCCAGATCGGCATTGTAAGGACGGCGATCGCGAAGAGCGCCAGGAAAAGGAAGTCTTGGCGAAGCGTTGTCATCTGCATCTCAGTTTTCCATCACGCCGCGCCGGCCCATAAGGCCGCGGGGGCGGACCAGCAGCACCACGACCGCGACGAGGTAAATGATCACCTGGTCGATCCCGGGCACCAGATCCTTGACTTCATTCATGGATACGAAGCTCTGCAGCACACCGAGCAGGAAGCCTGCGAGGACCGCCCCGGCAACCGAGCCCATGCCGCCGACCACCACCACCACGAAGGAAAGCACGAGGAAATCCATACCCATATGGTAGTTCGCCGGCACGATGGGCGTGTACATTGCTCCTGCAATCCCGGCGATGGCAGCTGCAATACCGAATACGACAGTAAAGCGGCGTTGTATGTTGATGCCGAGAAAGCCGACCGTCTGGCGGTCCTGCATCCCGGCGCGCACGACCATACCCCAGGTGGTGAACTGTAGAAAAGCGATCACAAGGCCCGCCATCAGTATGGAGAACGCGAGATAGACCAAGCGCCACCAAGGGTAGTAAACGCCGGATTCCAGCCCCAGCCATGCACCCACGTTAGCGCTGCCAGCGAGCGCTTCCGGGGCGCTGACGGGAATAGGGTTGGCACCGAAGAAGGCTTTGATGATCTCCTGAAGCACGATGGCCAGGCCGAAGGTTACAAGAATTTGCTCGGCATGGGTGCGGCGGTAGAAAAAACGGATAAGCCCACGTTCCATCGCCAGCCCGACGGCCAGCATGAACGGAATCGCCACCAGAATGGAAAGCGGAACGGAATATTGTAGCAGGACCTCGCCGAAATCGCCGAGCCATGCCTGAACGAGCGGCGTTCGGATTTCCATGGGGGACCCCCAGGGAGTGAGCCTGTCCGGGTCGACCGTCACCGTTTCGAGCTGAAGAATGCGCCGGACGGCCACAGCCACAAAGGCTCCCAGCATGAAGAGTGCGCCATGGGCGAAGTTCACCACGCCCAGTGTTCCAAAGACGAGGGTGAGGCCCAGCGCGATCAGCGCGTAGGCACCGCCCTTGTCCAATCCGTTGAGTAGCTGAATTATGAAAGCGTCCATTCAAAACCACCGTTGCCCGTGGGGGGGGCGAGCTAGAGCCAGTGAGGGATCGCACGCGGGATAAGGCGGGCGGCCGCACGCCGCCCGCTCCCGTTATGCAGTCCTTCAGCACTGGCCGTTCACGTCACCAAGCTCGCCGCCGAAGATGGACGGATCATACGTGACCTGCTCGGTCGGGACTTCTCGGACGACCTCAAGCAGGTCGAACTTGTCCTGCGGCTCCTCTTTGCCCTGCACCACCAGAACCGGTTTAAAGCACTGGTGGTCGGCGCCGCGATAAAGTGTCGGGCCGTTTCCGAGACCGTCGAACTCGAGATCCTCGAGCGCTTCCACCACGCCCTCGGGGTTGAACGTACCGGCCGTTTCAACGGCATTCGCGTAGAGCAGCGCCTGCACATAACACGTATGTGCGGCCTGGGATGGCGGCTGACCATATTCCTGGCCAAAGGATTTGGTGAAGGCCTGAGTGCCGTCGTTCTCCAGCTTCCAATCCCAGTTGGCCGTGCCGTAAATTCCCTTGATGGCCTCGCCCGCACCCTGCGCCATCAGTTCGGAGAACAGCGGCACGACGATCTGGAAATCCTTGCCGTTCGCCTCCCGTTCGCGAAGTCCGAACTGGACGGCCTGGGTCAGGGAATTGACCATGTCCTTGCCGTAGTGGTTCAAGATCAGCACATCGGCACCCGAGTTGACGACTGGCGTGATGTACTGCGAGAAGTCGCCGGCGCCGAGCGGCGTGCGCACGGTTTCGACAGTTTCCCAGCCGAGCTGCTCCGTCGTCGCCTTGATGGACTCTTCCTGCGTCCAGCCCCAGGTGTAATCGGCGGTCAGGTGGTAGGCCCTGCGGTCATTGCCATAGCTTTCGGCAAGCACCGGCCCCAGTGCCTGGCCGGACATATAAGCGTTGAAGAAATGCCGGAAACCGTTACGCCTCTTGTCTTTGCCGGTCGTATCGTTGGAGTGCGTAAGACCGGCCATGAAGATCACACCGGCTTCCTGGCAGAGTGACTGCACGGCGACGGCAACGCCGGAAGACGAGCCGCCGGTGATCATGAGCGCGCCGTCCTTCTCGATCATGCGTCTCGCGGAGGCGCGCGCGGCGTCGGACTTCGTCTGGGTGTCGCCGGTGACGTACTCGACCTTCTTGCCCAGAATGCCGTTGCCTTGGAGTTGCGAACCGGTGAAGGTGTTCAGCATGCCGCCATCGCCCTCGCCGTTGAGGTGCTTCGCCGCGAGTTGCAGAGCGCGAAGCTCGTCGGCACCCTCATCAGCATAGGGTCCCGTCTGCGGAACATTGAAGCCGAGCACCACGCTCGATCCCGTAGGTTCATTGCAGTATCCCTGCGCCCGCGAAGCGCTGGTGAAGATGGTCGGCAACGCAAGGCCCGCGCCGGCCGCTACGCTTCCGCGCAGGAAGCGGCGGCGATTTACATTGAACAGCTTCATAAATTTTCCTCCCTAACGATCGAACGAGGGCAAAAAAGCCTCGCAGGCCCGAACGGACCACCGGTGCACACCCTGCCACTTGGTGAAACCGCTTCTCAATTCGTCTTTAGTTTAGGATCAGGGCCATATCTGATGAAACAGCGCCTGCCGCACTCAATCTCGAAGCCCCTGCGGCGGTTCGGAAGCTTCACCGTCTCACTCGCATTCAGTATACCATAGGTATTCATTATGGATTGCGCTGCGCGAATCTTCGTGCAGAATCGAAGAGAAAGAGAATGAGTAAAGTAACGCTTATTCGCGCTCTGGCCTCGAAGAGGATGTATACAGAAAGAGATGCACACCGGTGCGACCAACAGGACCTGGCGCACCGCAACGAATGAGTGCAGATAAGGCCCGCATTCATCCGTCGTCCGCCCGTTTGATTCGACAGTAGGTTTTCAATGACGAACTACATCCTGACCCTTCGCTGCGATAACCGCCCCGGCATCGTGGCCGCCGTCGCGGGCCATCTCGCGGAAAACGGCGGTAACATCACGGAAGCCCATCAGTTCGACGACAGCCAGACGGGCAAGTTCTTCATGCGTGTCGCTTTCGCCATGGAGAATTCTATAGAGCATTTCGAAGCCGCGCTTCGCCCCGAGGCCGAACGCTTCGGCTTCGAATGGGCGCTGCGCCCGGCGGGACAGCGCCGGAGGGTGCTTATTCTCGTATCGAAATTCGACCATTGTCTCGGCGACCTGCTCTACCGGACGCGCATCGGCGAGTTGGACATGGATGTGGTCGCCATTGTGTCCAACCATCCGCGCGAGGCGCTAAACCTGACGGTGGATTCCGGCATTCCCTTTCATCATTTCCCCATCACAAAGGAAACCAAGCCCCAGCAGGAGGCGCAGATCCGGGCGGTGATCGAGGAAACGGGTGCTGAACTGGTTGTGCTGGCCCGATACATGCAGGTTCTGTCAGACGCCTTTTCGGCCTATCTCACCGGCCGTTGCATCAACATCCATCACAGCTTCCTGCCCGGGTTCAAGGGCGCCAAGCCCTATCACCAGGCGTACGAGCGCGGCGTGAAAATGATCGGCGCGACCGCCCACTACGTCACCAGCGATCTGGACGAGGGGCCGATCGTGGCACAGGATGTCGAGCCGGTCAGCCATGCCGACACGCCGGAAGATCTGGTGCGCAAGGGCCGGGATATAGAGAGGCGGGTGCTCGCCCGTGCCGTCGCCTGGCACCTGGAGGCCCGGGTCCTGCTCAATGGACGCAAGACGGTGGTGTTCGCCCGATAGCTGAACACTGCAAGGTCCTAAGGCCCGTATCTAATATCTGTTGTCAGATATAAGACATAAAACGCGGCATGCGGATTATTTCAGCCGCGTCAGAAGTCCCGCGGCAAGCTGAGCACGCTCGACCAGGCTGTCGATCTCGATATGCTCGTCGAGCGTGTGCAGTCCGGCGCCGCGCACGCCGATTGAGTCCAGCGTCGGTATCCCCAGCGCACCGGTGAAGTTGCCATCCGAGCCGCCGCCGGCGCTGTCGTGGGTAAGTCCGAAGCCGAGCTCGGAGGCAATGCTGCGCGCGGTCTCGTAAACAGCCATCGTGCCTTCGTCCGGTTCCCACACCGGCCGGGTGACACCACGTGTCACCTCCACCGTCACACCGTTTTCCTCGCCGGAAAGAGCCAGCATTCTCTCCACGCCGTGGTCTAGGTCCTCCTGCCGCTTGGCCATGCTGAGAACTTCCGCATTGCAGGATGAAGAGACGCAATTCACCCATTGGCCGGCATGCACGACACCGACGCTGAATGTGCAATCATCCGTCGTCATGGCTTCGATATCGAGAATCTTTTTCGCCATTGCCGCAATGGCCGAACGCCCGTCTTTCAGCGCCCAGCCGGCATGGCTTGGCTTTCCAAAGGTCCTCACGTTGAACCGCGCGATGGCATAGCGGCCCGTCACTGCGCCGCCGTCAGCGCGCGCCGGCTCCGGCACCAGAACGTACTTGTTCTTGCGCGCTTCCATCTCGATAAGCTCGCGCGTGGAAGGCGTGCCGACCTCTTCGTCGGGCGTGAAAAGGACCGTCACGGGCAGGGCTGTCTCGATGCCGGCGAGTGCAAGCTGACGAATGGCTTCCAGGCAGACATAGTTGCCGCCCTTCATGTCCTGAATGCCGGGCCCGTAGCAGCGGCCATGCTCGACACGCCAGGGGTTTGTCTCCAGCGTGCCGATGGGATGCACCGTATCGAGATGGCCGGAGATGAGAACTCCGGGCTTGCCCTGGTCCCTGTGCGGAAAGCGCGCACGAACCGAGCCGCCATAGCCCATGCGGCCGGGAATGCGCTCGATCTCGGCCCCTGCCGCCGCAAGATCGTAGGCGGCAAGGTCCATCATGCGGTCGACCGCAGCGGCATCGAACGTCGGGCTCTCGCATTCCACCCAGGGCTTCAGCCCGGCAAGCATGGAATCGGTTTCGAAGGGCAGGTTCAAAGCATTCATCGGGACCTCGAAGATTAAAGCGCGTTGTTTATAGCGGCAGGCGTTTTTCGACGATGCGTGCCAAAACGCTCGCCCCGACCGGCAGCATGTCGTCGTCGAGTACGAAGCCGGGATTGTGCAACGGCACGGACCCCTTGTGTCCAATGGTGCAGTAAGCACCCGGTACGGCCTGAAGCATGTCGGCAAAGTCCTCGCTGCCGGTGACGAGTTCGTCCTTCTCAGAAGCGTTTTCCGGTCCGACGATTTCGGCGGCGGCATCGATATAGGCCTGCGAGCAGGCCGGGTCGTTCATGAGAACGGTAAAGACATCGCGCAGGTCGACGTCGATTTCGACCTCGTGCGCCTGCGCAAAACCAGCGCAAAGATTGCGGACACGATCGTGAATCCGCTCCTTCACCTCATCTTCGAAATAGCGGATCGTACCGGAGAGTTCGGCTCTGTCCGGCACGACATTGTAGGCCGAACCGGAATGGAATTGCGTAACCGAAACGACGGCCGGCTTTGTCGCCTCGACATTCCGGCTGACCACCGATTGCAGGTTCTGCACCAGCGCCGTTCCGATAACAATCGGATCCTTCGAGAAATGCGGCATGGCGCCGTGGCTGCCCACGCCCTGAATCGTGATGTCGAACATGGTGGCGCCAGCCATGGCCGCACCAGGTTTCACCCCCACTTGATTCGGTTCCGCCATCGGATTGTTGTGCATGCCGTAGATTTCGTCGCACGGGAATTTTTCGAACAAATTCTCGGCCAGCATGGCGCGCGCGCCGCCGAGTCCCTCTTCAGCAGGCTGGAAGATCACCACGGCGCGCCCGGCGAAATCCTTTGTCTCGGCAAGATACCGCGCCGCGCCGAGAAGCATGGTCGTGTGGCCGTCATGCCCGCAGCCGTGAAAGCGGCCGGGGTTCTTCGAGGCGTAGGGAAGATTTGTGAGCTCGTCCATCGGCAGCGCGTCCATGTCGGCGCGCAGCCCGATCGTGCGGCCGTTCTCACCCTTACCCTTGATCACGCCGACGACGCCGGTCTTGCCAATACCGGTGTGCACCTCGTCCACACCCCAGGATTTCAGAAGATCAGCGACGATGCCGGACGTCCGCTCCTCCTCGAATCCGATTTCCGGATTGGCGTGGAAATCGCGGCGGATCGCCGTCAGTTCCTCGGCGTAATCGGCAATCTTCGGCAATACGGGCATGGACAAGACCTCCTGACGTCCCAAGCCGGCTCAAGCGGCCGGCAACTCGCAGAAATTGGCGAAATCCCAGTTACGCCCGGGCGCGGCTTCGATGAGCGCGCGCGTATAGGCGTGCTGCGGATTGGAAAGAACATTGGCGGCGGTGTCGTGCTCGACCACACGGCCATGCTGCATGACGATCACCTCGTCGCAAATCTGTGCCGCCACCCGTAGGTCGTGGGTGATGAAGAGAAGGGCGATGCCGAGCTTCTTCTGCAGATCGGCTAGCAGCTTCAGCACCTGCGCCTGGACGGAAACGTCGAGCGCCGAGACGGCCTCGTCGGCCACCAGCACGTCCGGCTCCATGGCAATGGCCCGGGCGATGGCGATGCGCTGGCGCTGGCCGCCGGAGAACTGGTGCGGATAGCGGCTCACCGCGTCTTCCGGCAGGCCGACGAGCGACAAGAGCTCCTGGGCGCGTTTCATCGCCTTCGTGCGGTCCTCGCCCGTATTGAGCGGTCCCTCGATCAGGCTTTCGCCGATGGTCCATCGCGGATTGAGCGAGCGAAAGGGATCCTGGAAAACGATCTGGATGTGTCGGCGATGGGGGCGCAGCGCACGCCGCGAAAGCCGCGCGATCTCCGTGTTTGCAACCCGCACTTCGCCCTCGGTCGGGTCGATCAGGCGCAGGATGCAGCGCGCCACGGTTGACTTGCCGGAGCCGGATTCGCCGACAATGCCGAGTGTCCTTCCCCGCGGGATGGAAAAGCTGACATTCGTGGCGGCAAGCGTCGATTCGCGCTTAACAAGGAAGCCCTGGCCGCCATAGATCTTTTCCAGGCCCTCGACCACAAGTGCCTCGCCGCGTTTCTCGTCCGGGCGCGCTGGTTGAGGGACGAGACTGGGGACGGCCTTCAACAGCCTTTTCGTATAGTCTTTCCTGGGGGTGCGCAGAAGCTCTCCCACCGGCGCCTGCTCAACGATCTCGCCGTGATGCATGACGTGTACTGTATCGGCGATCTCGGCCACCACGCCCATATCGTGGGTGATGAAGAGCACGGCCGTTCCGTGCTTCTCCTGCAGTTCCGCAATCAGGCTCAGGATCTGCTTTTGCGTCGTCACGTCGAGCGCAGTGGTTGGCTCGTCGGCGATCAAAAGCTGCGGCTCGAGGATGATCGCCATGGCGATCATGATGCGCTGGCGCTGACCACCGGAAAGCTGGTGCGGATAGGAGCGGTAGATGCGCTCGACATCGGGCAGGTGCACCTGATTCATGATATCGATGACCCGCCGCTTCTTCTCCTGTGCGGAAAATTTGGCGTGCGTGTCCAGCACTTCCTCGATCTGGTCGCCCACGCGCATCACGGGGTTGAGCGCCGTCATCGGTTCCTGAAAGATCATGGAGATGCGGCTGGCGCGAAGCTCGCGCATTTTCTGCGCTCCCAGTTTCAGAAGGTTCTGCCCCTCCATGTCGATCGTTCCGCCCGTGGCCGCCAGCGCCTCCTTTGGAAGAAGACCCATGACCGCAAGCGACGTGACGGATTTCCCCGAGCCGCTTTCGCCGACGAGGCAGGCGGTCTCTCCGCTGCGAATGGACAGGGAGATGCGATCGAGAATGGGGGCGGCTTCCGGGCGGTCCAGGAGGCGCACGGTTAGGTCGCGGATATCAAGTACGGTCGACGCATCGTCAAAGCTGCGATTCTTGAACGCCATGGTTACGCCTCCCGCTTCTTCAGGCGCGGATCGAGCATGTCTCGCGCCGTATCGCCGAGCAGATTGATGGACAGGATGCACAACGACAGCATCAGGCCGGGCCAGAAGATGAGCGAGGGTTTCAGCTGGAAGTAGACCCGGCCCTCGGCCATGATATTGCCCCAAGTGGGGATTTCCGTGCTCACACCGGCACCAAGGAAGGACAGGATCGCCTCGGTCAGAATGGCCGAAGCGCAGATATAGGTGCCTTGAACGATCAGAGGCGCCAGCGTGTTCGGCATCAGGTGCTGCCAAAGGATTTTCGGCATTGAGGAGCCCAGTGTGATCGCCGCCTCGACGTAAGGCTCCTCACGCGCCGAAAGCACGACAGAGCGCACCAGCCTGACCACGCGAGGGATTTCCGGGATGGTGATGGCGAAAAGGACGGACCAGATGCTGGGTCCGTTGAGCGCCACAAGCGCGATGGCGAGCAGGATGGCGGGGATCGCCATCAGGCTGTCCATGATGCGCATGATGATGGCATCCGCCAGCCGGAAGAAGCCGGAGACGAGCCCGATGAGGAGCCCGATCAGCACACTGACGACCGCCGCGCCGATGCCTATGAAGAGTGACACGCGGCCGCCGGTGATGACACGCGACAGCACGTCCCGTCCATAGGCGTCAGTGCCCAGGGGATAGGTCTCGCTTGGCCCTTTCAGGCGCTCGAGCGCATCCATGGCCATCGGACTGTGGGGTGAAATTACCGGCGAAAGAAGTGTGACGATGACGATGGCCGCCAGTACGAGGGCGGCGACGATCGGCCCGGCACCAATGCGCCAGCGTTTCGGCAGCGCGATCGCGCCGAGCACCCATTGGAGGCGGGAAGCGGGTTGCGGAGCGACGGACATCAGTAGCGGATCCTCGGATCGATGAAGGTGTAGGAAAGGTCGATGAGGAGGTTGATGAGAACATAAATGCCGCTCGTCAGCAGAATCATGCCCTGGATCACGGGATAATCGCGCGCCAGGATGGCGTCGACGGTGAGCCGCCCGATCCCCGGTATGTTGAAAACGCTTTCCGTCACCACCACACCGCCGATCAGAAGCGCGAAACCCGTTCCGATAATCGTCATGATCGGCACGGCGGCATTGCGCAGTGCGTGTCGGAAGAGAACGATATCCTCCTTCACGCCCTTTGCCCGGGCGGTGCGGATGTAGTCCTCGCCCAGCACTTCCAGCATGCTTGCGCGCGTCATGCGCGCGATCAGCGCCACGTAGATGGTCGCCAGTGTCAGGCAGGGCAGGATCGCCCTCGCCAGAAAGCCGCCAATGCTCTCTGATGGCGGTATATAGCCTTGAACGGGCAGCCATCGCAGCTCGTTCGAGAAGATCTGGATAAAGATGTAGCCGATCACGAAAACGGGAATCGAAAAGCCGAGCACGGAGAAGCTCATCACGCCGTAATCGATCCAGCTCTTGTGCCGCCACGCGGCCACCACGCCCATTGGCACCGCCAGCAGAACCGAAATTATGATCGTGAGCAGGGCGATATTGACCGTAGGCCAGATGCGCTCGCTGATCATTCCGGTCACTGATGTATTGGAAATGATCGACGTGCCGAGATCACCCTGGAGCAGATTCCCGACCCACGTGATGAACTGGACATAAAGCGGGTCGTTAAGCCCGAGCGAGTCACGTATGCGATCGAGCTGAGCGGGCGTGGCCATGTCGCCGGCGATGATGGCCGCAGGGTCGCCCGGCGTAAGCCGCAGAAGAAGAAATACGAAGACAGCAACGATCGTCATCACAGGAATGACGGCCAGAATTCGGCGGATGATATAGCCTAGCATCGCGCGCAGAGACCTCGGTTGAGAAATGTGCCCGACAGTCGGGCGTGCGGACCGCAGATGGCCCGCACGCCCTGACGATGATGACGGACGGCAAGCCGTCCGCCAATGGCATTGTTACTCGCTTTTCTCCACGTTCCAGAAAACCGGAACGGGGGAGGGGATCATGCCGGTGATATTATCCCGGCGCGCCTGAGGCATGATGTACTGGCCGAGGGGAATGTAGTTCACATTCTCCATGTTGTGGGCCTGGATCTTCGCCGCGACTTCCTTCTGCTTCTCCGGCGTGTCCGCGGCGATGAACTCTGCGCGCAGCTCCTCGATCTTCTCGTCTGTCGGCCAGCCGAACCAGGCCTCGTCACCGCGGCCATTGAGCATCGGGCTGATAAGCGGCGAGTTGATCTCGGGCACCATCCAGTTGGTGAAGAAGAGATTCCAGCCGCCTTCTGAGGGCTCGGCCTGGCTTGCGCGCCGTGTCACCAGCGTCTGCCAGTCCATGGCCTGCATATCCACGTTGAAGCCGGCCTCCCGCAGTGCCTGTGCAGCGACGACCGGCTGGGCGGTCAGGCTGACGACATCAGTAGGCTGCATCAGCACGACTGGCGTGTTGTCATAGCCGGCTTCCTCCAGAAGCTGTTTGGCGCCTTCCACGTCGCCGCCGCTCGTCAGCGTTTCGGAGCCGGTTTCGTCGGCCAGTGGCGTACCGCAGCCGAAGATTGCGCCGCAGGTCGTGTAATACTCGGGATTGCCGATCAGCGTTCCCAGAACGTCTTCCTGGCTCAGGGCCATCATGGCTGCCTGACGGATCTTCACATCGTCAAAGGGCGGGTAGAGGAAGTTCATCCGGCCTATCGTCTGGTAGCCAAGATCGTCACGCGTCTCCACGACCACGTCCTGGCTGGTTTCGAGAAGCGGAAGGAGGTCGACCTGCACCTGCTCGATATAGTCGATCTCGCCGGAAATCAGCGCGTTGATCGTCGTTTGCGCGTCGGGCATGGTCACCCATTCCACGCGGTCGACCTTGACGTCCTTGCCACCGGCCATCCAGCTCGGCTCTTCGTCGCGCGGCACATAGTCCTCAAACTTTTCGTAGGTGACGCTGACACCGGGTTCGTACTCTTCCTCGACGAAGACAAAGGGGCCGGAACCGGTGTAGTCGGTGATCGCTTCGTCCGCCGAACCGCTCGCCACACGCTCGGGCATGATGAAGGGCGGGATCGCCGATTGCTTGCCGATTGTATCGAGAAGAGCCGGGAAGGGCTTCTCCAGCGTCCAGACGATTGTCTTGTCGTCGGTCGCCTCAAGGCTTTCGGTAACATCGAAGATGAGCTGACCGCCGGAATCGCGCTCGCCCCAGCGATTGAGCGAGGCCACGGCATCCGCTGCTGTCACCGGCTCACCATCGTGAAAGGTCAGCCCGTCGCGCAAAGTGAACGTGTAGACGAGATTATCGTCTGAAATCGTCCAGTCCGCCATCTGGGGCTGTGGCTCGAAATTTTCATCCGTCGCGACGAGAACGTCATAGATCATGTAGCCGTGATTGCGCGTGATGTGCGCAGTGGTGATGATCGGATCGAGTACTCGCAGGCCGGAGTGCATCACCGCGGTGATCGTCGTTTCCCCGTCCTGGGCGGTCGCGGGATGGATCAGGCTGGCGCTGGCCAGAAAGGTAGCGGCCAACAGTCCGGCAACGCCGCTGCGAGTCCGCAAGGCCCTGCTTGCGGGGTGAGAACAGGCGCGTTGTTTCATCATGGTTTCCCTCTTTTGGTTGGCGGTTGTTTTAACTTCTATGGCACCTTGCGGCTTCTGCGTCCGCATTGGTTGAACAGTTGTCAGGCCTCCACCCGTTTGGCCTGCACCGAATCCTTGGTCCGTTCGAAGGCCGGCCCGCAAGGCGACAGGCGCATGCCTTCGCCCAATTGTGTCCAGGGCAGGGAGGCGGGGTCAAGCGGCATCGGCCCGGGCGCCGTGCAGACCAGAATGGTTTCGGCGATCGGTTCGAAGTCGGCGCGGAAATGGACGGAACTCTTGTTGACGAGGATCGCCTGCTCGCGTGGCTCGATTCCGACGAAGCGATACATGGCCTGATCGGCCATTTGAGCTTTGTGCGTGGCGACGACGATCCTTACACCTCCGATGGACAGGCAGGCGGACAGGCCGACATTCATGTGCGTCCCGCCGTAATAAGGTCCGGTCGCGTGCAGGTCTCCATTTGAAAGCTTCTCCACCCGGAACGTGCCTTCGAAGGGAGCATCACCCGCGACGCCCGATTTTCCGCCGAGCGCCAAGGCAATCTCCGCCCCCTCGCCGGCCGCATGCGCGGCCTCTGCCGCATCCGGATCGACCATCATGCCGATCGCGGCACGCTCCGCGCCGTTGCGTACCAGCGCCTGCAGCATGCCCGTTGTGTCGGAATTGCCTCCGGCACCGGGGTTGTCCTGCGTATCGGCGATGATTATGGGGCGGTTGGCCGTCTGCGCGATGCGCATCGCCTCGCGCACGCCTTCATCCGGCGAAAAAGCACGCCCGGCAAAGGCCTGCTCGTTTACCAGCATCAGGTCTTGCAGGACGTCCGCGGCATCATCGGCCGCATCCTGGTCGACGCCATAGGCAAGCACCGTCGGCGCGCATTCGGCGAAATCGGCCGCAGGAAAGCCCATCAGAAGCGAGGTGCTGGCGACGTCCCCGGATTCGAGCGCGGCGACTTCCGCATAGATGCTGCACGCCGGCTCCAGCGACGTACACTGCCACGGAATGGGGATGAGAAAAGGGATGCGGCGGAACGCCTTGGCGAACGGCTCGCCGCGCGCCATCAGCGTATCAAGCGCTTGCGCCGTCCGGCGTCCCGTCTCGGCCATGTCGACGTGTGGATAGGTGCGAAAGGCAACCAGCACGTCGGCGTGTTCCACCATGCGCCCGGTGACATTGCCGTGCAGGTCCAGGCTGACGGCAATCGGCACATCCGGCCCGACGAGACTGCGCACACGCTCGATGAGCGCGCCTTCGCCGTCATCAAGGTGCGTGCAGACCATTGCGCCATGCAGGTCGAGATAAATGCCGTCGAGCGGCCCGGCCGCGCGCAGCCCTTCAATGATTTCACCGGCGATTTTCTCGAAGGCTTCCTTTTCCACATGCGCCGAGGGAATTGCACCCGTCCAAAGTACTGGCAGCATGCTCCAGCCGGCGCCCTGCCCATGGGCAAGCGCGCCCGAAATGCCGAGATTGACCCCCGGCGCGCGGGTGAGGATTTCGTTGCCGCGGGAGATGGGAAGATAGCCGCCCCCTTGCTCAAAGGCGGCGAGAGTGGCGCGTGAGGGCGCGAAGGTGTTCGTCTCGTGCAGGAAACCTGCCAGCGCCACTCGTTTTGCCATCACGTTCCCCCCTTGGCCCTGTATGGCGTGGCCAGGCCGACCACCTTCGGCCCCTCGCTCCGGGAAAACACCCTCGTCACCACTATCGTCATTATAGCTCCGCTGCGGGAGAATGAATATAGTTGTATCGCCTTGCGATACGCACGTATTGTAGTTAGGTTAGGTTCGATTTCGTTCGGCTGTCAATGCCAATCTCCCGGGAGGATCCATGCGCAGTATACTGGAAGCGGAACACAGCACCCGTACCGTGAGTGATGCGGACGCGGATGCGCCGCTTTTTGTCCAGGCGCTCGCGCGGGGAATGCAGGTGCTGTCCGCTTTTCATACGGCTCGCAAGCCGCTGACACTCAGCGAGATCGCCTCCGCCTGCGGAATGAGCAAGAGTGCGGTTCAGCGCGTGATCCATACGCTGCGTGAACTTGGCTATGTCGAGCGGGCGACTGACGACCGCGGATACGTGCCCGGCATCCGCATTCTCGACCACACGCTGGACTATCAGCGCCTCAACCCGCTGATCGCCCACGCTTCGCCCGTGCTTCTGGAACTCCGGCGGAATGTGCGCGAGCGCGTTGACCTGAGCCTGCGCGATGATCTCCGCGTGGTTTATGCCTCACGCCTGCAGAGCAAGCGGGAAACTTTCTTTGCCACGCTTGTCGGGCACAGCGTGCCGATCTTCTGCACGTCAGGCGGTTGGGCCATGATGGCGCATATGAGCGATGAGGAAGTCGACGATATCCTGGCGCGCTCCGATCGCCGGCCCTTTACGGCCAAGACGATCACCGAGCCGAGGGCCATTCGCTCGCAGATCCGCCAAGCGCGTCAGGCGGGCTACGCCCTGGCCCTGGAGCAGGTTCTGCCCGGAGAAGTTGCGATCGGTGTGGCGATCCGCGACGGAAACGGCGTTCCCCAGGCGGCAATTCATGTCGTTGGCTCGCTTGGCGAGTGGGAGCCGGACGCGTTCGGTAACCGATTTGCACCACTCGCCGTGGAGGCTGCCCAGGCCATCAGCCGATATTGAGTCTCGGGATCGATTACTGAACCTGGTCATCTTCTGCCTCTGATACATCTTATTCTTGGCATATTGAATCGCCAGGTGCTTTTCGGCAATTGCGGAGGAAATCCGCTGCTGCGCGGGCCAACAATTGAGAGGTTTGACATGAGCCATTTGCCCAATTCCATGGAAGCGCGGGACGTCGCCTATCATCTTCACTCCTACACCAATGCGCGCAAGCATGAGGAGAGCGGACCGCTTGTCATCGAGAAGGGCGAGGGCATCTACGTCTACGACAACAACGGCAATCGCTATATCGAAGGCATGTCGGGCCTGTGGAGCGTGGGCCTTGGCTTCGGCGAAAAGCGTCTCGTAGAAGCCGCCACGCGGCAAATGGAGAAGCTGCCCTTCTACCACACCTTTACGCACAAGACGCACGGTCCGTCGGTGGAACTGGCCGAAAAGCTCGTCTCCATGGCGCCGGTGCCCATGTCCAAGGCCTACTTCACCAACTCCGGCTCGGAAGCCAACGACACGGCCATCAAGATGATCTGGTACCGCTCCAACGCGATTGGCGAACCGCAGCGCAAGAAGATCATTTCCCGCGTGAAAGGATATCACGGTGTCACACTGGCGGCCGCGAGCCTGACTGGCCTGCCGCATAACCACAGTTCGTTCGATCTCCCGATTGCGCAAGTGCTCCACACCACGTGCCCGCATTACCGCTCGATGAAAAAGGAGGGCGAAAGCGAGCAGGACTTCGCAAAACGCTGTGCTGCGGATCTGGAGTCTCTTATCCAGGAGGAGGGGCCGGAGACGATCGCCGCCTTCTTTGCTGAGCCCGTCATGGGTGCCGGTGGTGTGATCATCCCGCCGGAAGGCTATTGGGAAGCTATTCAGCCGATCCTGAAGAAATACGGCATTCTGTTTGTCGCCGACGAGGTGATCAGCGGTTTTGGCCGGACCGGCGAAATGTTCGGCACGACCACCTACGGCCTCGAGCCGGACATCATGACGCTGTCCAAGCAGCTTTCGTCCTCATACCTGCCGATTTCGGCACTGCTCGTGAATGAAAAGGTTTATGGGCCTGTCGCCGACGAGTCGAACCGCATTGGCACGTTCGGGCACGGCTTCACCGGCAGTGGCCATCCCGTGGCCGCCGCGGTTGCGCTGGAAAACTTGAACATCATCGAGGAGCGCAAGCTGATCGACCATGTGCAGGCAGTCAGCCCGCGCTTTATGGAGCGGCTGCGCACTCTCGGTGATCACCCGACGGCTATCGAGGCACGCGGGGTCGGCTTTGTCGGTGGCGTCGAGTTCCAGCACGCCGCGCTGGCTGACAAACCCGGCGCGCTTGGGCTCCGCCTCAACCATGCAATGCAACAGCGCAATCTGATCACGCGCAATGTCGGCGATACGATCACCTTCTGCCCACCGCTGATCACGACGGACAAGCAGGTCGACGAAATCTTCGATATTGCCGAAGCTGCGGTTGAGGCTGTGGTGACCGAACTCGGCTGACTGCGTTACGTAGGACCTCCACGTGACACCGGCTGGCCGGGTTTGACGTCTGTTTGAACGGGGCATTTTGCGCTCGCATTCTGCTGCAGATGCACTATCTGCGTGCCGTCAACAGATGCTGAGGTCCTGTTCGGTATGAACGACGTTGTTACCAAGCGCGCCCTTCTCCTCGTGAACTCGAAAGCGCGGCGGGGACAAGAATCCATGGAGCCGGTGATCGACCGGCTCCGTTCCGGAGGGCTTGCCGTATCGGTCGAGCCTTTCGAGGCGCTGCCGGAGATTGCCCGGGACATAGTGCGGCTTCGCAACACTGCCGACATGGTGATTGTCTGCGGAGGCGACGGGTCGGTCTCTTCCGCTGCGGTTGCCGCGATGGAGAGCGGCCTGCCCATGGGCATCATGCCGATGGGCACCGCGAATGATCTTGCCCGCACGCTCAATATTCCCCTGGATCTGTGTGAGGCAGCTGATGTGGTCGTCAAAGGCAAGCGGCGGGTGGTCGATATAGGGACCGTCAACGGGCATGCCTTTTTCAACGTCGCCAGCATCGGCATCAGTACGAAACTCGCCCAAGGGCTCAATCCGGAAATGAAAAGGCGTTTCGGTCGCCTGGGCTATGCGATGGCGGCAATGAAGGTTCTAGCCAAGGCCACGCGATTCCGCGCCCGGATTATCGAGAAGGGCAATGCGATCGACGTTCTGACCTATCAGATCGCAGTTGGTAATGGGCGGCATTACGGAGGCGGAAATGTCGTCGAGGAATCGGCCTCCATCGATGACGGCCACCTCGATCTTTACAGCCTCGAAACGGCGAACGTCTGGAAACTGGCACTGATGCTGCACTCCTTCCGTACCGGGCGGCACGGCGCCTGGCAGGAAGTTCGAACGGCCAAGTGCGTTGAGTTCGACATCGAAACCAGAAAGCCGATGCCGGTAAACACTGATGGCGAGATCGTCACCTCCACACCGGCGCATTTCAAGGTGCATCCCAAAGCAATCTCCATTTTCGCGCCATAGAAGCAGCTCTTCGGTCCGCTTCAGAGGGACTTCAATCGCGACGCGCTGAGCATTCCCTCGTCTTCCAGAACCGGATAGGCGAGCGTGGCCAACAGAGAGTTGATCTGCTTGAGGTCGCGGATCGTGTCGAGATGGATCGAGCTGGTGTCGACGCTTCGCTCGGTGCCCTTGCGCAGCCGCTCGAAGTGGCGTTGGTTGGTCGCCGTTTCGACCGCGCGCAGGTGGTCCTTTTCCGCCACGAGTTGGCGGGCCGTTTCCGCATCACGGGTGACCAGAAGATTGAATGCCATGCGCGCATTGCCCAACACGGCGCCATGAAAGTTCGACAGTTCACGCCACCCCTCCGGCGTGAACTCGACACCGCGCGCCATCTTCCGCTGCACATGAGCCAAAAGGTTGCGCACGATGATATCGCCAACCTGCTCCAGCTTGATGCACGCGCTCAAGAGTTCCTGACAGCGCCGCGCCTCGCGGTCGGACATGTCGTGCTGCCTGATGCGCGCCAGATAAAGCTTGATGGCCGCGTGGCGCTTGTCCACGGTGTCGTCCAGCGCGGCCAGGGCCGAGATCGCCTGCTTGTCGGGTTTCTCGTAAAGATCGAGAACGCGCGCGAGCATGAATTCGATGGTCTCGCACATGCGGACGGCCTCGCGCGTCACGTTGGCGAGCGCCTGTTGCGGGTTGTCCAGCGCATCCGTATCCAACGCGCTGGTCTCGGCCATAAGGACGCTCTGGTCTTCCTCCGGACGTCCGCCGGGGTTCAGCGCCACGATGGCCCGTGTCGCCTTGAGCGTGAGCGGTGACAGCGGAATCCCGATCAGGAGGACGAACACGTTAAACGCGATATGCGCATGGATCACCTGATCGGCGGCGCCGGTGCCGAGGAAAGCCACGGGTGTTCCGAAGAGCAGGAGCCCGGTGAGCGCGACCACCGATCCCGCGCCGCGCATCAGAAGATTGCCGAGGGGCACCACCCGATAGGCCGGTTCCGCGCTGCGTGTCAGCACCGGAGCAATAAAGGAGCTGCCGAGATTGACGCCAAGCACCATCACCACGCCGAGTTCCGGTGAGACGATACCGCCTGCGGCAAAGGTTGTCAGGAGAAGAACGGCCGCGATGCTGGAATGGAAGACGTATGTGACCGCGGCGGCGAGAAGGAAAGCAGTGATCGGGTCGCCGGAGAGATATCGCACGATAAGCGGCACGATCGTGCTTTGACGCAGGGGCGCGGCTGCCTCGCCCATCATCTCCAGCGACAGGATCAAGAGCCCCACACCGATGAGAATGCGGCCGGCCTGCCGCCACGGCCGCCGTTCCGTGGTGAGGAAAATCGTCGTGCCCGAGACGAGGCAAAGCGGCACCAGCAGCGAAAGATCGTAGCTCAGGATCTTGACGACGAGCGCCGACCCCACCTCCGCACCGCGCACCGCCATCAGGCCGGAAAGGCCGGTCACCATTCCAAGTCCGGCAAACGAGCCGATCAGCAGGGTCACGGCGGTGGAGCTTTGCAGGGCGATGGCCAGAGCCAGCCCCATCAGCGTGGCCAGGAGCGGATTTCCCAAAGTGCGCCGCAGGCGCTGGCGCAGCGTGTCGCCATAGGCGCGCTCGACGCCCGTACGCACCATGCGCGTCGCCCAAAGCAGCAGTGCAACGGCGCCAGCCATGTGCAGGAAGAAAACGGATCCGCTCATATTCTCCATCCGGTAGCCGCATTAGCCGCGGCGGATTCAGCCTCGAAAGCAAGTGCCAAGGCGTTCATATGGTAATCGCCACGGGTAGAAGAAGTTGCGGCGATCGTTCGCAGGCGAACAATCAATCTGGTTTTGCAGTCCGAACTTGCAAAGCATGATAGAATCGTTCAACAAACCCGCCCTCACTTCACGGGACGGAGAGTGTGGCTTCTGCGAAGTTGCATTCGCAGCGAATACTTTCCGGCTTCTTACGGATTTACGGCAGGTTCATCCTTGGGCTGTAGGGATTTTCTTGCACAGCCAATGAACGTCCAGAACGAGGATCTCTGGCCATGATTAAGCGTTTCATCATCGCACTTGTTCTTCTTGTTCTCATTGGCGGCGGTCTCGTCGGCTTCAATCTTTATCGCAACCACGCAATTCAGCAGTTTTTCGCAAACATGCCGGCCCAGACGATTCCTGTCTCGACGATTACGGTCGAGCCGACAAGCTGGACGCCGGAAATCGAGGCCATTGGCACCGTCAGCGCTGTAAACGGCGTCGACCTCAGCGTGGAGGCTGCCGGCATTGTTAGTGAGATTAATTTTCAGGCCAATGACGAGGTCGAGCAAGGCCAGCTCCTCGTTCAACTGGACGATGCCATGCAGCGGGCCGATCTTTCTGCCGCCCAGGCCCAGGCACAGCTCGACAAAAGCAACCTGACCCGCGCTCAGGAGCTTCAGCAGCGCCAGGTCGGCACTGACATGAATGTCGACTCGGCGCGTGCTGCCGCGGATGCCTCCGCCGCGCAAGTCGAAAAGGCGCAGGCCGCTATCGACCAGAGACAGATCAAGGCACCCTTCAACGGGATCATTGGCATTCCGCAGATCCAGCTCGGGCAATACATCTCGCCGGGAACGGTCGTTGCCACGCTGCAGAACACGGACGTTATGCGCGTGGATTTCACCATTCCCGAGCAGGAGCTGACGCAGGTCAAGATCGGTCAGCCTGTACGGCTTGGTTTGACCGACAGCGAGACGCCGTTCAAAGGCATGATCGAAGGCATCAATCCAAAGGTCGATCCCCAGTCTCGGCTGGTCACTCTGCGGGCTCGCGTTGATGAGCCCGAGGGGCGCTTGACGCCAGGCCAGTTCGTCGAAGTCAGGGTTGAGTTGCCGGAGGAGGAGGGGGTGCTGGCGCTGCCGCAAACGGCTGTCGTGGCGAGCCTGTATGGTGACCACATCTTTGTCGTCGTACCGGAGAACGAGGTCAACGGAGAGGCCGACGCCTCCGCGCAGGCCCAAAGCGCACCGGACGAGGGAACGGAGAATGGTGACGCTTCCGGCGGTGACGACCAGTCCTCGGAGCCATCGCTGGCTGTGAAACAGGTCTTCGTCAAGACCGGCCGCCGCAGCGGCCAGTTGGTCGAGATCAGCGAGGGTCTCTCGGCTGGAGATCAGGTCGTCACGGGCGGCCAGAACCGGCTGAACAACGGAACGCCGGTGACGGTGGACAATCAGGACGATGATGGTGGCGACAGCGCTGGCGAGAATGCGGACAGCGCGCAGGCAGGCGAACAATGAGGAGCATATCCGATATCTTCATCCGCCGGCCGGTTCTTTCGACGGTTCTCGGCGCGATCATTCTGCTCCTGGGGATACAGAGCATCTTTAATCTTCAGGTGCGCCAGTATCCTGAAATTGAAGAAACCGTTCTCACCATCACCACGTCCTATCCGGGCGCGAGCGCGGATCTGATCCAGGGCTTCATCACCGCACCCGTTGCGCGGGCGGCGGCGAACGCTGAGAATGTCGATTACGTCACGTCCCAGAGCCGGCCATCGGTCAGCGTGGTGACGGTGAACATGAAGCTCGGCTCCGATCCGGATACGGCTCTGACGGAAGTCATGGCCCAGGTCCAAAGCGTGCGCGGCCAGCTTCCCACTGATGCCAAGGACCCGGTGATCGTCAAGGGCACCGGCGAGCAGTTCGCGATCATGTATCTGGCGATGCAGAATCCGAACATGACCGCCGAACAGCTGACCGAGTACATCAAACGCGTGATCCGGCCCCGCATGTCCACCCTTGAGGGTGTCGGCGACGCGCAGGTCCTCGGCGCTGCCGATTATTCCATGCGCGTGTGGGTCGATCCGGTCCGGCTTGCTGGTCGCGGGATGACGGCCTCGGAAGTGCTCAACGCCATCAATGCGTCCAACTTCCTCTCCGCGCCGGGCAAGACGGAGAACGAATACGTCGCCTATCCTATCACGCTGAAGTCGACCATCCAGACCGCCGAGGCGTTCGGCGCGCTCCCGCTTTCATCGCAGGATGGTGAGGTCGTCCGTTTGCGTGATGTCGCCAGGGTCGAGCTCGCCGCTGAAAACGATGATGTGATCGTCAAGTTTAACGGTGAGCCTGGTACGTTTATCGGCATTTTCCCGACCCCCGACGCCAACCCGCTGGATACCGCGGCGGCGGTGCTCGACGAGCTTCCGGAGATTCGGACGAGCCTGCCGGATGGCATGACCATCACCATGGTCTATGATGCCACCGAACAGATCAGTGCCTCGATCGAGGAAGTGTTCATGACGATCGCGGAAGCGGTCGTGATCGTCATTCTGGTCATCCTGCTTTTCCTCGGCTCCTTCCGTTCGGTGCTGATGCCGATCGTGACGATTCCGCTTTCGTTGATCGGTGTGTGCTTCGTCCTTTTCCTATTCGGTTACTCGATCAATCTTTTGTCGCTGCTCGCCATGGTGCTGGCGATCGGGCTGGTGGTCGATGACGCCATCGTGGTGGTGGAAAACATTCACCGCCATATGGAAGAGGAGGGCATGTCCGCGATGCAGGCGGCCTTCAACGGAATGCGCGAGATCTTCTCCGCCGTGGTGGCGATGACGATCACGCTCGCCGCGGTCTTCGCGCCGCTCGCCTTTACGGGCGGGCTGACCGGTGCGCTTTTCCGGGAGTTCGCGGTCACCCTTGCCGGGGCCGTCATCCTATCCGGCATCGTCGCGGTGACGATCACGCCGATGATGAGCGCCCGCATACTCAGGAGCGGCGAAACCAGCCGCTTCCAGAGTTTCATCGACAGGATTTTTGAGCGCATCGAAAACCGTTATGAGCGGCTGGTTGCGGGCTCGCTGAAATATCGACCCGTGACGCTTCTGATCGTCATCACGCTTGTTTCGTTGACCGGCTTCATGTTCTTCAACACCTCGACCGAGCTTGCGCCCGAGGAAGATCAGGGTGGACTCTTCTCGATGGTCACCGCCCCTCAGTACGCTACCTCCGAATATACCGCCCGGTACATAGACCAGATCATGGAGAGGACGGAGGATCTGCCGGAGTTGCAGTCGAGCTTCTCGGCCGTTGGGTTCGGTGGGCAGGTCAATCAAGCCTTTGCCGTTTGGGCCCTCAAGGACTGGTCGGAGCGCGACCGGTCACAGGCCGCGATTCAGCAGGACATCCAGTCGCGGATTTCGGGCATCACCGGTGTGGAGGCCCTCGTATTTGCGCCGCCGTCTCTGCCTGGTGCCGGCGGCGGTTTGCCGATTTCCGTCGTGATCCAGTCGACCGGCGAAGCAAGCCAGGTTTACGAGGTGGCCGAGCGGATCAAGCAGGAGGCGGAGGAATCCGGCCGGTTCATAGTCGTCCAGAACTCGCTCTCCTTCAACGCGCCGCAAGTAACGGTGACCATCGATCGCGATCGTGCCGCGGCGCTGAACCTGTCCGTCCGCGATATCGCGACCACCTTGAGCCTGCTCGTCGGCGGCGGAGCCGTGGCGCAGTTCGACCGAGAGTCACAGAGCTACGACATCATCACACAGGTGCCCCAGGAGTATCGGAACAATCCGGAGCGGCTCGGTGACCTCTTCGTACGTTCTGTCACGAACGAGATGGTGCCACTGTCGGCCGTCGTGGACATTTCCACTAATGCGGCGCCGGCGGCGATCGAGCAGTTCGATCAGCTTAATTCGGCGACGATTTCCGCCCTGCCGCGCCCCGGTGTGACGACGGGCGACGGCCTCCAGACCATTGAAAATATTGCGCAGCAGAACATCCCAGCCGGCTTTTTTATCGAGTATGCCGATCAGTCGCGTCTGGAAAAGGAGCAGGGCAACACGACCCTGATCGCCTTTGCTTTGGCTGTCGTGGTCATCTATCTCGTGTTGGCTGCGCAGTTCGAGAGCTTCCGCGATCCGCTTATCATCCTGATGTCGGTTCCGCTTTCGATCTTCGGCGCGATGTTGCCGCTGAACCTCGGCCTCGGTACCTTGAACATCTACACCCAGGTCGGGTTGATCACCCTGATCGGCCTGATCACCAAGCACGGCATTCTGCTGGTCGAATTCGCCAATCAGCAGCGAGAGCACCATGGAATGCGCCGGCGCGATGCCATCGTAGCGTCTGCCCGGGTGCGCCTGCGGCCCATCCTGATGACGACGGGCGCCATGTCGCTCGGCGTGGTGCCGCTGATCACCGCTTCCGGCGCCGGAGCTGCGGCACGCCACTCCATAGGGCTCGTGATCTTCACGGGTATCCTGGTGGGAACCATGTTTACCCTCTTTGTGGTGCCCATGTTCTACACTTTCCTGGCAGCCAAAGATCTACCGGAGGAGGCGGAAAAGCCAGACCCCAACCTTATGCCCCAATCCACCGGGTAAACCGGAAAACAAGGGCTGCCGGAACATGCCGTCGGCAGCCCTTCTGAATATCCCATGACCCGATTCCGGTCAGAGCAAGATGAAACTGGATCGGAACACGCCAGCACCGCTATTCCGTCGTAGCCTGTAGGACGGAACCTATCGGGATGACCGCGAGGGATCGGCCTGCTTCAACTCATCGTGCTCTAATCCGCGAAATCAAAAAGCGCTGCCGGGCTGTCGACGAGCACCTTTTTACGGTGCTCTTCCGGCACCCAGCCGAGCACGGTGTCGAGAAGCACGGCATCGTCGGGATAATCCTCGGTGCGCTTGATGAGATTGTGCGGCCAGTTCGTGCCCCAGAGAATGCGTTCCGGCGCATGGGCGGCCATAACGCGCGCAACCGCGGCGATATCTTCATAGTCGGGCGGACCCGAACGTGACGACTCGTAGCAGCCGGCGAATTTGAACCAGCAATTGCCGCCGTCGATCAGCCGCTTGAGCGCATCCACCTCCGGTGAATCCGGGCTGATGCCGGAGAAGAACTTGCCGTGATGATCGATGATGTAGCGGCTCTGAAGGCGCTTGAGCCTCGGCTCGTGCTCGAGAAGGTGGGTGCCGTCGAATTGCACGGCCACGCACCAGCCGAAGGCGTGGGCGCGCGCATCCACCGCCTCGAGCGCCTCCAGCCCGACGGCGCCGCCCAGCAGGTCCATGATCCGTGCGCCACGGACTCCTGTCTGGTGGAGCGTTTCCATGTCGGTATCGCTCGTCTCGCCCGTGATGCTGGCCACGCCGCGTGCCGCAGGCCCCATTTCCCGCAGGCAGGCGACCAGATTCGCATTGTCATGCTGATGCGCATTGCCTTGTGTGATCACCACACGCTCAATGCCGAGCCAATCCATCACTTGCCGGTATGCAGCCGGTCCGGGCAATCCCTCCGGCAAGGGCGGGCCGCCCGGCTGTGCGGGGAAATCCGGCAGATACATGTGCATCTGCGTGTCCGTCGCGCCCGCAGGCATGGCGGTTTTCGGCTTGGCACCCGAATATGTCCGTTCGATCATTCTCAGGCCTCTTTGAACGCGAACTCTTGAAGCGCTGCCCGCTCGATCTCGATGCCCAGCCCCGGCCCGTCGGGAATTCGCACGACGCCGTTTTCATGCTCGATCGGTGTCGTGACGACGGCTTGGCGGAACGGGTTTTCCGTGCGGTCGAACTCGAGGATCGGCTCGATCGGCTTCGGCCGCGGCGGGTTGGGGGCGAGGGCTGCGAGAAACTGCAGGCTGGCGGCGATCTGGACGGCCGTGCCCCAGACATGCGGTACCAGCCGGACACCGTGGAGCGCGGCAAGATCCGCGATGCGGCGCATTTCCGTAAAGCCGCCCGTGCCGCAGATATCCGGCTGGACGATGTCGATGCAACGGCTTTCGATCGGCCCGGCCATGCCGAAGCGCCCGTGCCAGGTCTCGCCACCGGCGACGGGCAGCGGCTGACCGGCACGTACCGCCTGGTACGCTCCGAGTTGTTCCGGCAGCACCGGCTCCTCCAGCCAGCCGACACCGAAGCGCTCCGCGCCCTTGCCAAGCGCGATCGCCTCCAGGACGTCGTAGCCGTGATTGGCGTCCACCATCAGCCCCATCTCCGGACCGATGGTCTCGCGCACCGCTTCGATGACTTCGAGGTCTTCTTCGACGCCGAAGCCAATCTTGACCTTCACGGCATGGAAGCCCTGGCGGCGGTATTCCGTCACCTCCGCAGTCGTCGCCTCGATACGGTCCTCGCCCACCGGCCGGAAGCAGCCGGTCGCGTAAGCCTGCACGCTCTCACGAAACCGCCCGCCGAGAAGGATGGAAACGGGCACTCCGAAATGCTTGCCCTTTATGTCCCAGAGCGCGATATCGATGCCCGACAGCGCCGTCACCGTCAGCCCGCGCTGTCCCTGATCCCGCAGCAGATTGTAGAGTTCCAGCCAGATCTTTTCCGTCTCCAGCGGATCACGGCCGATAAGGGCGTTTGCGTAGGCCTTCACGACAGCCGCGTTCGGCAGCGCCGGGCCGAGGCACTCTCCCCATCCGGTGGTGCCGTCCTCGCAGGTGATTTCCACGAGGCAATGCTGACGCCGGTCGAAGCGCATCGAGGCGCTCTCGAAGGCGCGGCCGAGCCTGTAGTCCAGAACGTGGGTACGGACTGCGGCGATCTTCATGGCTTGTACGGCGCGATGAGCTCCTCGAGCATCGCGACCTCCTCCTCCGTCAGATCGGTGAGCGGCGCGCGCACCGGGCCGGCGTCGAAGCCGAGAATCCGCACGCCCGCCTTGATAGCCGAGACGGCGTAGCCTGCTCGGCGGTCGCGGATCTTCATGAAGGGATAGAAGAACTCATTGAGGATTCGCAATGTCACATCGCGCTTGCCTGCCCGTAGCGCGCCGTAGAATTCCTGCGCCAATCCGGGGACGAAATTGAAGACGGCCGAGGAATAGGTGGTGAAGCCCGCGCCGAGATAGGCTTCGGCGAACAGCTCGGCCGTCGGCATGCCGCCCAGATAGGTGAGGCGGTCGCCCATCCGCGCCGTGATCTCGCGCACCAGGGCGATATCCCCAGAACCGTCCTTGAAGCCCACGAGATTGGGGCATTCCTCACACAGCCGCTCCAGCGTCTCCGGCTTCAGGATGGAGTTGTTTCGATTGTAGACCATGACGCCGATCGAGACGGCGTCGCACACGGCCTTTACATGCCTGTAGAGGCCCTCCTGGGGTGCATCGATGAGATAGTGGGGCAGAAGCAGGATCCCGTCCGCACCCGCTTCTTCCGCCGCCTTGGCGATCGGCACTGCCATTTGCGTGCCATAGCCACACCCCGAGACGATCGGCGTGTCGCCTGCTGCGTCCTTCGCCGCCTTCACGACCACCGGCACCTCCTCCGGAGACAGAGAGAAGAATTCCCCTGTACCGCCAGCAGCGAAAAGGGCCGCGGCCTCGAAGCCCGACAACCACGCGACGTGCTCCTGATAGGGACGACGGTTGAATGCGCCGTTCTCATCGAAGGCGGTCACGGGGAACGACAACAGGCCGGAGCCAAGCGCTGATTTGAGGGCGATAGGGTCCATGATCTCCAGACTCTCACTGCAAATGACAGCGGGATCATACAATTCATCATACATCTGTCAACATATGTACTATGTATTGCGCCCTTGCGAATTGCCACCCCGCAGCCGTGCCCGATAGCGCTGCTGGCTTCCGATCAGGTGGGTGCGCATTGCGTCGCGGGCGGCTTGTTCATCGCGGAGAGAAATAGCTTCGGCGATTCGCCGGTGCTCTTCCTGGATCTTCACGAGATAGTCCTTGGGCGTCGTCGCGTCCGCGCCCGGGCGTAGCAGGGCCCTGGGAATCGCTTCGAGCCCGAAAAGCGCCAGAATCTCCCGGAAACGGGGATTATTCGTTGCCTCTGCGATCGCCAGGTGAAAGGCCATGTCGGCATCGTGCGTTGGCTCCCCGCTGGCAATCAGCCCATTGATGTCTTCGTAGCGTTCGACGATTGCCTCTTCCTGCGCCGGCGATCGCCTTGCAGCGGCCAACGCGGCCGCTTCCATCTCCACTGCGGCACGCAATTCGAGGATTTCGATAATGGAAGAGATGCGGGCGTAGTCGGGTTGGGAGAACGGCACGGTATTGGCCGGCTGATTGTTGCGCACGAACACGCCGGCTCCCTGCCGCGCCTCCACAAGGTTCTCGTAGCGCAAGGTGGCGATCGCTTCGCGAATAACGGTCCGGCTCACCGAATACTCACGTGTCAGTTCGGCTTCGCTGGGCAACCGGTCTCCGATCTTGAGGTGGCCTTCCAGAATACGCCGGCGCAAATCGTCGCTGACGGTGGCGACAAGGCTTACCCGGCCCGACCGCTGCCTTTCCGGTCCGGTCCTCTGCGCTCGGGCCGTTTCGCTGCTCATGTGCTGCATCCTCTTCTGTCGTTCATGTGCCTTGCCCGGCAGCCTCGGTCAACATATCGGCTTGTGTGCCTCATCGTTGTTGACGCTGTTTCCAAATACATATTATAAGTATCAAGTCTGTATGACAACATAGCGCAATCGGGAGGAAAGCAGATGAAAGACATTCTTCGCACCACGGCGCTCGCCGGCGCCGTATTGCTGGCGCAGGCTGCAATCGTGTCCGCGCAGGACTGGCGCGGCTGGAACATCCATCCGGAGGGCTATCCAAACAGCGTCGCGCTGGATCAGTTCGCCGAAGAGGTGACCGAGAATACGGAAGGGCGCATAAACGCTACCGTCTATCACGGCGGTGTCCTCGGCGATCAGCCCGACGCAATCGAGCAGACGCGCAACGGCGCTCTCGATTTTGCGAATTTCAACATGGGCCCGATGGGGCCGATCGTTCCGGCCACCAATGTGCTGTCCCTGCCATTCCTCTTCACCGACCTGGATAACATGCACGAGGTGATGGACGGCGAAATCGGCCAGCGGTTCGCCGACGCACTTGCCGAGAACGGCCTCATCGCCCTGTCCTGGTTCGATTCGGGTGCGCGCAGCTTCTACAACACCGATCGCCCGATCGAGACGCCGGACGATCTTGCCGGAATGAAGCTGCGGGTCATGAACAACGACCTTTACGTGCAGATGGTCGATAAGATGGGCGGCAATGCCACGCCAATGGCCTATGGTGAGGTCTATCAGTCGCTGAAGACCGGGGTCATCGACGGCGCCGAAAACAACTACCCCTCCTTTGATTCGAGCAACCACTTCGAGGTGGCCAAGTTCTATTCCGCCACCGAGCACCTGATCATCCCCGAGTGCATCTGCATTTCTCAGGCGAGCTGGGAGGCGCTGTCTCCGGAGGATCAGGAGATCGTGCGCGAGGCGGCCGTCCGGGCAGCCGAAACGCAACGCCAGCTTTGGGCTGAAGGGTCGGCGGAAAGCCGCAAGAAGGTCGAGGAGGCCGGAATCCAGATCAACGAGATCGCGGACAAATCGGCATTCCAGGCAGCCATGGAGCCCGTCTACGCCGGTTTCATCGAAGAAAATCCGGATCTGGAATCGCTGATCCGGGACATCCAGGAAACCAATTGAGCCGGTAGTCAATGCAGGGCCGGAAACCACTCCGGTCCTGGCTCGCGGAGCATGGCGCAATGGTGAAGGAAAACCGGCCTGAAAGCCGGGAAACGGCCCTGCTGGCCGCGGTGGATCGGCTTCTGGACTGGCTGGCGGATATCTGTCTTTGGCTCGCCGGTGCTCTTCTGGTCCTGTTGATCGCCATTTTTGGATGGCTCGTTTACGGCCGGTACGTGCTCAATGACACGCCGACCTGGGTCGAGCAGGCCTCACTGCTCATCGTCGTCTATGTCACCTTTCTGGGGGCGGCGGTGGGAATCCGCCGCAACGCGCATCTAAGCATCGATTTCATCCGCGAGGCGATGCCGCCCTTACCACGTGCCGTTTTGCGGCTGGTCAGCGATCTGGCGATGATCGCCTTCGGCTGTTTCATGGCCTGGCAGGGGTGGCATCTGGTCATGACCAATCTGCGCCGAAAAATCCCGCTGATTGGCCTTACCGAAAGCTGGCGCGCCGCCCCCCTGGTCATTTGCGGAGTGCTGATGGTCCTCTTCGCCGCTGCAGCATTGTACCGTCGCTGGCGCGCTCCGGCCGCTGATTCAGGAACGGATTGATGGGTCTTTTTCTCCTTCTCGGCACTTTCCTCGGCCTGATGGTCGCCGGTGTGCCGGTCGCGTTCGCCCTTGGCATCGCCACGGTGGCTGGATTTCTTTACGAAGGCCTGCCCCTCTTCGTCGCCTTTCAGCGCATTCTGTCGGGCATCTCGGTCTTCTCGCTGCTTGCCATACCATTCTTCATTTTCGCCGGAGAACTGATGCTGCAGGGCGGCATCGCGGCGCGGCTCGTCCGCCTCGCGGCAGCGGCCGTCGGCGCGGTGCGCGGCGGTCTCGGGCTGGTCAATGTCGCCTCCTCGATGCTCTTCGGCGGCATTTCCGGCTCGGCGGTGGCCGATACGTCCGCTCTCGGTTCCATCCTCATGCCGGTGATGAGGGAAAAGGGATACGATGCGGACTACAGCGTGAACGTCACGGTGACCTCGTCGCTCGCCGGCGTCGTCATTCCGCCCAGCCACAATATGATCCTTTATGCCGTGGCGGCGGGCGGCATCTCGGTTTCCAAGCTCTTCATCGCGGGCATCGTGCCAGGGATCCTCATGTGCGTGTGCCTTGGTGTGGCCGCGTACCTCGTGGCGATCAAGCGCGGCTATAAGTCGGAAGCCTTCCCCGGCTGGACGATTTTGCTCACCAACCTCGTGGTGGCCATCCCGGGCCTTTTGACAGCGGTCATCATCGTCGGCGGTGTGCTGTCAGGCGTCATGACCGTCACTGAATCCGGCGCCGTCGGCGCCATATACGCGATCGTGGTCACGGCGCTGGTCTATCGTGAGCTGACCCTGGAAAAGTTCAAGAAGGCGGTTCTACGCGCCGTAATCACGACTTCACTCGTCATGATCCTGGTCGGCTGCGCCTCTTCCTTTGCCTACCTTCTGGCGCTTTACCGCGTTCCGGAACTTCTCGCCGTGGGGCTGACCTTCGTCTCCGACAATCCGATCGTCATCCTTCTAATGCTCAACCTCACCCTCTTGGCGCTGGGCATGATTATGGATATGGCCGCGCTCATCCTCATCTGCACACCGATTTTCCTTCCGGTCATGGCGTCGATCGGCGTCGATCCGATTCAGTTCGGCATCATCATGATGATGAATCTCGGCCTCGGCTTGTGCACACCGCCGGTCGGGGCATGCCTGTTCGTCGGTTGTGTGGTAGGCGGGGTGAAGATCCAGGACGCTGTGAGGACGATCTGGCCATTCTATATAGCAATTCTCGTCGCCCTGCTTCTGACGACGTACATTCCCGCAATATCTCTGACACTGCCCAATCTGATCGAATGAGCTTTTGAATGTTGAAACGACTTCTCATCACCGGTGCGAGCGGCAATCTCGGCAAGCTGGCGCGAAAGAGGCTCGCCGGCCTGGCCGAGACCCTGCGTCTTTCAGACATCGGCGACCTCGGCCCCGCCGAGGCGCACGAGGAATGCGTTCCATGCGACCTTGGCGACAAGGAAGCCGTCTACCGCCTTGTGGAGGGGTGTGACGGCATCGTCCACCTCGGCGGGCGATCGGTCGAAGGGCCTTTCTCGGTTGTCGCCAATGCCAATATCCACGGCACATTCCATATCTACGAGGCAGCGCGTCGATCCGGCTGCAACCGCATCTTTCTCGCAAGCTCCAACCACGTGGTCGGGATGTACACCCAGGATCAGCATCTTGACCACACGGCGATACCGCGGCCCGACACACTCTACGGCCTATCCAAGCACTTCGCCGAGGGGCTGGCGCGGATGTACTACGACCGCTTCGGGGTCGAGACGGCCATCGTCCGCATAGGCTCGTGCTTTCCCAAGCCGGTGGACCGCCGCATGCTCGCCACCTGGCTGAGCCCGGATGATTTCACCTCTCTCGTCGAGCGCGTCTTCGCCGTTCCGCGCCTGGGCTGCCCCACACTTTACGGCATATCGGACAATGACGTGCGCTGGTGGGACAACAGCCACGTCGCCTATCTCGGCTGGAAGCCGAAGGACAATTCGGCCGTCTATCGCGACGAGGTCGAAGCCGCCCCCCCACCCGAAAAGGATGCGCCGGAGGCGCTCTATCAGGGCGGGGTGTTCGTCGTGGAGCCGCTTCGCGACGATTAGGAGTGGTGCAGAGTTGCTGGAAACCCGGCGAATCCGAACGGGAGGACAATGTCGACTATAAGGACGTGGAGATGGTGGAGATCGGAGGTATGAAATGAGCCTGTTCGGTCTTTCCGCGCGCCGCGCGCTGGTGACCGGCGCCAACACCGGTATCGGCCAGGGCGTCGCGTTCGCGCTCGCCGAAGCGGGCGCGCATGTCGTCTGTGCCGGGCGCTCGGCCATGGACGAAACCGTAGGGCAAATCCGCTCATCGGGCGGCAGCGCCGAGCCGCTTGCGCTGGACCTTTCCGACCCGGCAGCGGGTGCCCGCTCCTTTGAGCAGGTCGCGCGGGCAGGGGAGGGACTCGACATTCTCGTCAACAATGCCGGGATCATTCGGCGCGCCGATTCGATTGACTTCACGGAAGCCGATTGGGACGAGGTGATCGACGTCAATCTCAAGGCCGTGTTCCTGCTGAGCCAGGCCTTCGCACGGGCGGCGTTCGACCGTGGGGCAGGCGGACGCATCATCAACATCGCCTCGCTGCTTTCGTTTCAGGGCGGAATCCGTGTGCCCTCCTACACGGCGTCGAAGCACGGCGTGTTAGGCCTCACGCGGATTCTCGCCTGCGAGTGGGCCGCAAGGGGGCTCAACGTGAATGCGATCGCGCCGGGCTACATTGCAACCTCGAACACGAAGGCCCTGCGCGAGGACAAGCAGCGCTACCAGGCCATCCTGGACCGTATTCCGGCCGGCCGTTGGGGTGAGCCTTCGGATCTCGGCGGAGCAGCCGTCTTCCTGGCCTCGGACGCCGCGGCCTATGTGCACGGGGCTGTGCTGCCCGTTGACGGAGGCTGGCTGGCGCGGTGATGATCCGTTCGGGTGACTTTGGGTCCGGATGTTAATGCACTTGAGTTGTAACCGATAGAATGGGGTAGCTGTCCAGATGTCCTAGCACTGCTGTTGTTAGCCGGCTCGGAAGAACTATGGCGGCCAATCTCCCCTTCGTGGGGAAGAGGTCCGGCAGGACAGGGGAGGCGTGAAAGGACGCGACGGCAAAACGTAGCTGCAGAACACATCTGAATTTCCTCACCTCTATGGGCGATCTACGCAATTGCGTCAAAAGGCGACGCAATATCGGGATTGCGCTCCACCTCTATGCCGCATATGCGGGTAGACGAGAGTGGAGAGGAGAGAGCTTCATGGTCGAGATCATAGACGGCAAAGCGGCGGCGGCCGCGGTGGTGGAAAAGGTCACGGCCGCGTCGGCGGAACTGGCGACGGCCGGCATCACGCCGGGGCTTGCAGTGGTTCTTGTAGGCGAGGATCCCGCCAGCCAGGTCTATGTTGCATCCAAGTCGAAGCGAGCGAAGGAGTGCGGCTTTCACTCCGTCCAGCATTCGCTGCCGGCTGACACCTCGCAGGAGGAACTGCTGGCCTTGGTGGAATCGCTGAACAGCGACCCCGCCATTCACGGCATTCTGGTGCAGCTTCCCTTGCCCGATCACATCGATTCCGGGCGCATTATCCAGACAGTCGCGCCGGAAAAGGATGTCGATGGCTTTCATTTCATCAATGTCGGCAAGCTGGGAACGGGCGAGATCGGGACGGCCTTTGTGCCATGCACGCCGACCGGCGCCATGCTGCTTCTGGAGGGGGTACGCGGCAAGGATCTCTCCGGCCTTAACGCTGTCGTCGTCGGGCGTTCCAACATCGTTGGCAAACCCATGGCCAATCTCTTGCTTGCCGCCAACGCGACCGTAACGATCGCCCACAGCCGCACCAAGGATCTGCCCGGCCTGGCGCGCACGGCCGATATACTGGTCGCCGCCGTCGGACGTCCCGGGATGATCAATGGGGATTGGGTCAAGCCCGGTGCAACGGTGATCGACGTCGGCATCAACCGCATTCCCGCGCCGGAAAAAGGTGAGGGCAAGACGCGGCTGGTGGGAGACGTCGCTTTTGCCGAGGCGGAGAAAGTCGCCGGCGCCATCACGCCCGTTCCCGGCGGCGTCGGGCCGATGACGATTGCAATGCTGATGGCCAACACGCTGATCTCCGCCTATCGCGCTGCCGGCAAGGAGCCGCCGGCACTGTAACGAAAGACGAGTTTATGGGGAGCCTCCTGCAATCGCGTCATCCCGGAAGCCGGCGCCCGCAGGGCGGAGGCTGCCCGGGATCCATGCCTGCGCTTTCGTGCCGGGTACCAGAGTCACGGAACCGGGCCCGGCTGTTGGACCAGAATGACGGGAAAGTATGGCCATGATCGAAGGCATGGCACCAGGCCGGCAGTTCGCATTCCTGCTGGTCGATAGATTCTCGATGTTCTCGCTGTCGGCGGCAATCGACACGTTCCGCTCGGCAAATCGCCTGCTCGAACGCGAATTCTATAGCTGGACCACGGTCTCCGCCGATGGCGAGGCCATAATGGCCTCCAACGGCCTGCCCATCAAGGTGGACTACGCCATCTCGGATCTGCCAGCGGCCGATATCCTCTTCGTCTGCGTCGGGCTGACGACGGAGTTTCCCGGCAAGAGCAAGGTGTTGGCCGCCCTGCGTTCCTGGGGGCGTCGTGGCGGCGGACTTGGCGCGCTGGCGGCGGGCTCGCTGCTTCTGGCCGAGGCCGGGCAGCTCGAAGAGCGGCGCTGTACGATCCATTGGGAGAACCGCGCCGGCTTTCGCGAGCGCTTCCCCGACATCGAGTGCACGGGCAATGTCTACGAGATCGACCGCAACCGCTACACCTGTGCCGGTGTGACGACGTCCATCGATCTGATGCTGGAGATCATCCGCGCCGATTTCGGGAATTGGCTGGTGAACGAGGTCGCCAACCAGTTCCAGCACGAGCGTATCCGCTCAGCCGTCGACCGGCAGCGCATAGGCCCGGAGCGCGATCTTGCGGGCAAGTCTGAAAAGCTCAGGATCGCGGTGGAACTGATGGCGGAGTATCTCGATGAGCCGCTCTCCTCGGGCGAGATCGCTGCCAAGGCAGGCCTGTCTGTGCGTCAGGTGGAGCGGCTTTTCCTGCGGCATCTCGGGATGACGCCAAGCCGCTACTATATGCGCCTGCGGCTGGAGCGGGCGCGGGAATTGCTGCGCCAGACCAACATGCCAATTCTCGACGTGGCGATTGCCACCGGCTTCACCTCGCACTCTTATTTCGCCCAGAGCTATCGCCTGCAGTTCGGCCGTCCCCCGAGCGATGAGCGCCGATCAACCTGGTAATATTATTACCGCTACCTTATACTGTCGTACTGACCATATTGAATGCCAGCTCGCAAATGTATTGCGCGACCCTGTTGAAGAACAATGGCTTAACGGCCTCCTTCTCCAGCCCCAAACCGAATTGTCTCCAAAATTAACGCCGCTGAAACCGTAGGGCGGGAAAGAATGGTTGGTGTGCGATCTTCGGTTGTGGGCGGGGCAGCCTGCGTCATCGGTCCTGTTGCGGCCGATCGATCCATTCGTTGCTGGCGGGAGAGTGGGGGCTATGCTTTTTGAATTCAGTTCACGAACGCGGAAGATTCTTTCGGGTACGATCGCCAATGTCCTGGAATGGTATGATTTTGCAATCTACGGCATTCTTGCCATCACCATCGCGCCCTTGTTCTTCCCGTCCGACAATGAGGTCACCAGCCTGATCGCAACCTTCGGCGTGTTCGCAGCCGGCTTCATGATGCGGCCGCTGGGCGGGCTTGTCCTGGGCCATGTCGCCGATAAGCTCGGCCGCTCGAAGGCCTTGACGCTTTCGGTGGCACTCATGGCCGTTCCGACGACCCTGATCGCCATACTGCCCACATACCAGTCGATCGGCCTTGGCGCGCCGCTTCTGCTTACGTTGGCACGCCTGCTCCAGGGGCTTTCCGTCGGCGGCGCATATACCGGATCGGTCACGTTTCTCGTCGAAAATGCACCCAAGGGGAGCCGCGCCCTCAGCTGTTGCTGGAGCCTCGTGGGATCGATTGTCGGATTGCTGCTCGGGTCGGCAATTGCCGCGGTCATTGCCGGGATGCTGACGCCGGAGCAGATGGCGACCTGGGGATGGAGGCTTCCCTTCGCCTTCGGGATCGTCCTTGCCGTCGTCGGGATTTATCTGCGGCGTTCCGATGAAACAGGCGAGGGTGAGAAGCCCGATGCGGCACACAGCCAGGGCGATGATGCGCCCATCGTGGTGGCCGTCACCAACCATGGCTACGACATGCTACGCGTATTCGGCATCAACGTTCTGAACGGCGTCGGCTTCTACATTCCATTTGTGTATCTCACGACCTACCTGGTCAAATACAACCAGTTGCCCGAGCGCTATGCCCTGGACATCAACACTCTGACCCTGGTGGTTCTGAGTTTTCTGATTCCACTGTTTGCCTACCTCTCCGACAGGATCGGCCGACGGCCCGTCATGCTTGCCGGCGCCACGGGCATGCTGTTCCTGTCATACCCGCTCTTCTGGCTCCTGCATCATCCCAGCTACACGCTGGTTATTCTGGGGCAGTTGGGCTTTGCGGTGGTGATGGCCTGCTTTCTCGGCGGGTTGCCGGCGGCGATGGCGGAGATGTTCCCGCGTCATGTCCGGATGACGGCCTATTCCGTCGCCTTCAACATCCCGATCGCCGTCTTCGGCGGTACGACACCGCTCGTCGCCACCTACCTGATCGGCTACACCCATTACGATCTCGCCCCGGCCTTCTACGCCATGGCCGCCGCCCTCGTAACGCTCGGCACGATCCTGACAATGCGAGAGACCTTCCACCGACCGCTACGATAGCGGAACCCCCGCGTCATTTCAGGGCTACACTCTTGAGAACGATCCGGAAACGCGCCGGCGCGGCTGTATCGGTACGAAGCGGGGATAAAATCGGCGCCTCCGACATTTTTATCGTCAGCTAACCATCTGTTTTTGCTCGTTATCGGAAAAACTTCGAACTTTTTTCCCGCCTGTTTATCCCCGCCCTCTCGACCGCTCTTATCATCCAACCCATCGCTCTCGCGGGAACCGGATGCGCACCGGGTGTTCGGGAGGGCGGCGGTGGCGAGCCTTGGGGCGGCGGGACCGAGACCCGCAATTCAAAGGTTCCGCGACGGGCCGGTGCCCCCGGCCGGTCGGGCGGGTACGATCCCGAGCCTCTCTCGGAGGCTGAGACCGGAGGTCGCCCGGCGGATATGTCAACGGGGGTGAAGCCGCAAGCAGGTCCCGGGCACGGGCCTTTGCGAGCGGCCGGCCGACGGCGGCGATGTCCACCGGCGGGGCGCGTGCGAACGTGCCTGACATAGAAGTGAGAAGTCCGGAGCACGCGCCCCGCTTCCCGCTTTCTCTACAATGGCCAGACGGCGAAAGCCGGGCGTGGCGACGATGCCGCGCGCCCGCTTCCCTTTTGAGGGGCAGGTGGCCGCCTGCCAGCACCGCTTTTGCAAAACGCCCACGCTCGGTTTGGAGGAGGAGAACGCCGAGCCTGTGTGAGACGACCTCACCCGTCCAGTCGCTTACAGCGGCTGTCCACGCCTCAAGATGGTGGGCGATTACGTATCAACCGCGTCCTAGAAAACAGCAGCGCCCTGGTCCGCCGTCGAGGCAAGCTGGCGGAAGCCGGCGAAGAGTTCTCGGCCGAGGCCGAAGTGGCGGTGCGAAAGGTCGACCGGAGCGGTTTCGCGCGCCATCAGCGTCTCCTGGTCCACGAGCACTTCGAGCGTGCCCGCATCGGCATCCAGGCGGACCGTGTCGCCATCCTCGATCTTGCCAATAACACCGCCATCGGCTGCTTCCGGCGTGACGTGGATTGCCGCCGGCACCTTGCCGGAGGCGCCGGACATGCGCCCATCCGTAACGAGCGCAACCTTGTAGCCGCGGTCCTGCAGCACGCCGAGAACCGGTGTGAGCTTGTGCAATTCCGGCATGCCGTTCGCCTTCGGTCCCTGAAAGCGGATGACGGCGATGAAGTCGCGATCGAGCTCGCCGGCCTTGAACGCCGCCTGCAGTTCTTCTTGCGCGTGAAAGACGATGGCCGGAGCCTCCACGGTCCGGTACTCCGATTTCACGGCCGAGGTCTTGATGATCGCCTGACCGAGATTGCCCTGGAGGACGCGAATGCCCCCAGTCGGCTGAAAGGCTTTCGAGAACGGCACGAGCACCTTCTCGTTTCCGCTTTCCTTCGGCGTGGGTTCGCGGGTGACCGTGCCGTCGGTATTGAGCTTGGCTTCAACCGCATATTGCTTCAGGCCCGGCCCCCACACGGTCTGCACATCCTCGTGCAGCAGGCCGGCATCGATCAGTTCACGGATCAAAAAGCCGAGCCCGCCGGCCGCGTGGAAATGGTTTACGTCGGCCAGACCGTTGGGATAGACGCGCGCAAGCAGCGGCACATGCTCGGAAATTTCCTCGATGTCCGCCCAGGTGAGCTTGATGCCGGCGGCCGCGGCCATGGCCACCAGATGCATGGTATGGTTCGTGGAACCGCCGGTCGCGTTGAGCCCGACCACGCCATTGACGATGGAGCGCTCGTCGATCATGCGGCCAACCGGCGTGAACTCGTTGCCAAGCGCTGTGATGGCCAGCGCCCGCCGCGTCGCTTCCCTGGTCAGCGCCTCGCGCAGCGGGGTGTTCGGGTTGACGAAGGACGTGCCCGGCGTGTGCAGGCCCATTATCTCCATCAGCATCTGGTTGGAGTTGGCCGTGCCGTAGAAGGTGCAGGTGCCGGGACCGTGATAGGATTTGGCCTCGGCATCCAGCAGAGCTTCGCGCCCGACCTTTCCTTCCGCATAAAGCTGGCGCACCTTGGCCTTCTCGTCATTCGGCAACCCGGTGGTCATCGGCCCGGCGGGAATGAAGACGGCGGGCAGGTGCCCGAAGCTGAAGGCGGCGATCGCCAGGCCCGGCACGATCTTGTCGCAGATGCCGAGATAGACCGCCGCGTCGAACATGTTGTGAGACAGGCCGACCGCTGTCGCGAGCGCGATGACGTCCCGCGAGAACAGCGAGAGCTCCATCCCGGGCTGACCCTGGGTGACCCCGTCGCACATCGCCGGAACACCGCCGGCCACCTGCGCGACGCCGCCCACCTCGTGCGCGGCCTCCTTTATGAGGCGCGGAAACGTCTCGAAAGGCTGATGCGCCGAGAGCATGTCGTTGTAGGAGGTGATGATGCCCAGGTTAGGCACCGTATCGCCGGAGAGCGCGGCCTTGTCCTGCGGTGCGCATGCGGCGAAGCCGTGCGCGAGATTGCCGCACGACAAGGTGGTCCGGTTCGGCCCTGCGGCCGCCGCCTCGTCGACGCGCGCCAGATAGGCCTCGCGGCTTGGGCGGGAACGCTCCCGGATGCGTTCTGTGATGGCTTCGATCTCTCGTTTCGCGGTCATGAGCTCGTGTCCTGCTTCGGGGCCCAGTAGATGTGGGCAGGGTTGTCCGCCCGCTCCATCACCGCGCGTACTGGCGGCAGGGGGCGGTCATCGGTCGAAAGGGCGGCTTCCAGAGCCGTCTTCTTCTCCGCGCCTTCGATATGCAGCGCGAGAAAGCGCGCCTGTGTGATCACCGGCATGGAGAGCGTCAATCGGGGTTCTCCGACGCTTTGTGCATGGACCGGCAGCACGCGACGCTCGCCTGTGTCGGAGAGTATGTCGTCGATATTGTCGGCATCCGGGAAAAACGACGCGGTATGCTGGTCTGTTCCCATGCCGAGCACTACGACATCGAGCGGCATTGGAAGGATGGCAAGCTTGCTCTCGGTCACTTCGGCCGCTTCTTCCACGCTGGCAGCTTCATTATACAGGCCAAAGAATTGCGCCCGTGCGGCTTGGTTCTGCAGCAAGTGCTGGGTGACCAGCCGGGCATTGGAGCGTTCGGAGGTGGTAGGCACGAAACGCTCGTCTACCAGCGTTACGGTGACATGCCGCCAGTCAATGCGCTTCTCGGACAAGGCGCGGAAAAAGGGCGGCGGCGTTGTGCCGCCGGAAACTGCCAGGAGTGCCCGGCCACGGGCCTTCAACGCGCCGGACAGTTCTTCCGCCACCACATCGGCAAGCGTCTCCGCCAACTTCTGGCGGTCGCCGAATTCTTCCCAGATCGGTTCCGTCATTACACGCTCTCGTGCCAGGTGCGCCCGTCACGCTCGATCAGCGCGATGGATGCCGAGGGGCCCCATGTGCCTGCCGTATAGCCTTGAACCGCCTGGCTGCGCTCTTCCCAGGCCGCCACGATGGGATCGATCCAGCGCCACGCCGCTTCCACCTCGTCGCGGCGCATGAAGAGTGTCTGGTTTCCGCGGATCACGTCCATGATCAGCCGCTCATAGGCGTCCGGATTGCGCACCTTGAAGGATTCGGCAAACGTCATGTCGAGCGGCACGTGGCGCAGGCGCATACCGCCCGGACCCGGATCCTTGATCATGATCCACTGCTTCACGCCCTCGTCGGGCTGGAGGCGGATGACCAACTGGTTGGCGAAAACCGGCCCGGCGGCATCGCCGAAGATCGAGTGCGGAATCGGCTTGAACTGGATGACGATCTCCGAGGCGCGCGCGGCGAGCCGCTTGCCCGTCCGCAGATAGAAGGGAACGCCCGCCCAGCGCCAGTTCCCGATCTCCGCCTTGAGCGCGACAAAGGTTTCGGTGTTGCTGGCGCCGTCGTCCAGCTCATCCAGATATCCCTTGACCGCACCGCCGTTCGATGCGCCGGCACGGTATTGCCCGCGCACGGTCACGCGTTCCGTATTTTGCGGTCCGATCGGCTTGAGTGCGCGCAGAACCTTCAGCTTCTCGTCGCGCATGGCATCGGCATCCAGTGAAGCCGGTGCTTCCATCGCCACAAGACAAAGGAGCTGCAGAATATGGTTCTGCACCATGTCGCGCAGGGCGCCCGCCTTGTCATAGTAGCCGGCACGACTTTCGAGCCCCACCGACTCCGCGACGGTGATCTGCACGTGGTCGACATGCGCCGAGTTCCACAAAGGTTCGTAAAGCGCATTGCCGAAGCGCAGCGCCATCAGATTCTGCACCGTCTCTTTGCCGAGATAATGATCGATGCGGAAGATGCGGGCCTCGTCGAAGACCTCGCCGATGGCGTCATTGACCTGCTGCGCCGTCTCCAGGCTGTGGCCGATCGGCTTTTCGACGATGACGCGCGATGTCGGCATTACGAGCCCGTGCTCATTGATCCTGTGGACGATATCGCCAAACAGTGCGGGCGCGACCGCGAGATAGAAGGCGCGCACCGCGTGGCTCTCTCCGAGCACCTGGCCGAGTTGCTCAAGCCCCTTTCCGGATCGCGCATCAGCCGGCACATAGAAAATCCGTGCCAGAAAGCGTGACAGCTCATCCTCGTCGATTTCCGCTTTCGCGACGTGGTGCTCAATCGCTTCCCGCGCGAACGCGCGATACTGATCGTCGGTGAGCTCGGAACGCGAACAGCCGATCATCCGCGTCGGCTCGCTGTACTGGCCGGCCAGCTGGCGCTGATAGAGTGCTGGAAGCAGCTTGCGTTCCGCGAGATCGCCCGTGGCGCCGAAAACCACGAGGTCGAACGGTTCGACCGGTATTGTCTGGCTCGTCATGAAGGCTCCGCGTCTGCGTTGTCCGTTGTGCCGATCGCTTCTTAATCTAATCGATTTAAGATTACCAGTGGCTCCATGCCAGACACGTTTTCACGATAGGCCAGCAGGTGATCTGTCGACGCATCCCCGGAGGATAGGCTTGCCCGGCTACATTACAAGGGCCATAACGGCGCGAACCATAATAGCATTAGCCAGGAGTACCAGCGTATGGGCAGCCACGTTTCAAAGACCGTTGCGGATGAGCTGGCCCCGATGCAGATCATCGACGGCAAGTCCGTCGACGCCGTATCGGGAGAGCGCATCAATGTCGTGTGCCCGTCGGACGGTCAGGTTTTCGCCTCGATCCCCGCCTCCGGAAAAGCCGATATCGACCAGGCGGTCGGCGCTGCCCGCCACGCCTTCGATGAAGGACCGTGGGCGCGGATGCCGGCGGTGGAGCGCGGCCGTTGCCTCACCCGGCTCGGCCAGCTTGTCGAAAAGCACGCCGACGAGCTTGCCGCGCTCGAATCGCGCGACACCGGCAAGCCAGTCCGCCAGGGCAAGGCGGACGTAACCGCAACGATGCGTTACTACGAATTTTACGGCGGCGCAGCCGACAAGATCCACGGAGACACCATTCCGTTTCTGGATGGCTATACGGCGCTGACCATGCGCGAGCCACATGGCGTGGTCGCCGGCATCATTCCATGGAATTACCCGCTCCAGATTCTGGCGCGCGTTGCCGGTGCGGCGCTGGCCATGGGCAATACGTTGGTGATCAAGCCGGCCGAGGACGCCTCGCTCACGGCAATCCGCATTGCCGAGCTGGCGCTGGAGGCGGGCATACCGGGAGGCGTGTTCAACGTGGTGACGGGCTATGGGCGCGAGGCCGGGGCGGCGCTTTCAGCTCATCCGCTTGTCGATTACGTCACCTTCACGGGCTCCCCACCCACCGGAACCGCCATTCAGCAGGCCGCCGCCGCGAACAATCGCGGCGTGACGATGGAGCTCGGCGGCAAGTCCCCGCAGATCGTCTTTGCCGATGCCGATATCGAGGCCGCGCTGCCCGTATTGGTCAACGCCATCATCCAGAATGGCGGCCAGACCTGCTCCGCCGGCAGCCGTATCCTGATCGAAAAGCCGGTCTACGAGCAGGTGGCCTCCGCCCTTTCGGAGCGTTTCTCCGGGCTCGTGGCTGGTCCACACGAGGCCGATCTCGATCTCGGCGCGCTGATCAATCCGGCGCAAAAACAGCGCGTTGAAGACTTTGTTGCCGCCGCTGAGGAGGCGGGCATTTCCGTTCTCGCGCGCGGCAGGGTTCATGAGGATGCGCCGAAAGGCGGATATTATCACCCGCCCGTTCTTTTTGGCGCCGTCGATCCGGCGTCCGCACTGGCACAGGAGGAAGTCTTCGGTCCCGTGCTGGCGCTCTTCCCTTTCGCGGACGAACCCGATGCCGTCCGTCTTGCCAATGATACGGATTTCGGCCTGGTCGCCGGCATCTGGACGCGTGACGGCGCACGGCAGCATCGCATGGCAAAGCGGGTGCGTGCCGGCCAGGTCTTCGTGAACGGCTATGGCGCCGGTGGCGGCATCGAGCTGCCCTTCGGCGGCTTCAAGAAATCGGGCCACGGCCGCGAAAAGGGCTTTGAGGCACTCTACGACATGTCGGCGACGAAAACGGTCGTATTCAATCACGGCTGAGCGTGCGCGCGCACCTGCTTGAGAAAAAGAAGGATTTGAAAATTGCGGCTTGAGAACAAGACAGCGATCATCACCGGTGCAGCGTCCGGTTTCGGCGAGGGAATGGCAAAGCGTTTTGCGGAGGAGGGGGCGAACGTCATCGTCGCCGATCTGAACGCCAAGGGCGCCGAGCGTGTTGCGGAGGAAATCGGTTCCGCCGCCACGCCTGTTTCTGCCGATGTCTCACGCAAGGCAGATGTGGATGCGATGGTTGAAGCAGCCATGCACACCCACGGCCGTGTCGACATCATGATCAATAACGCCGGCTACACCCATACCAACGGCAACATGCTGGAGGTGGACGAGGAGATCTTTGACCTCATCACCGCTATCAACATGAAGGCGATTTATCATGCCACGCGCGCCGTCGTTCCGATCATGGAGGAGCAGGGCGGCGGCTCGATCATCACGACTGCCTCCACCGCCGGTCTCCGCCCACGTCCGGGATTGACCTGGTACAACGCGTCCAAGGGCTGGGCGATCACGGCGACGAAATCGATGGCCGTCGAGCTTGCCCCGAAGAACATCCGGGTGAACTGCCTGTGCCCCGTGGCTGGCGAGACGGGTATGCTGAGCCAGTTTATGGGCGAGGATACGCCCGAAAAGCGCGCTCAGTTCCGTGCCTCCGTCCCGCTCGGCCGGCTTTCCACGCCGCTCGACATCGCGAATGCCGCGCTCTGGCTCGCTTCCGGCGAGGCGGAGTTCATCACCGGTGTGGCGCTCGAGGTGGATGGCGGTCGGTGCATCTGACAGGTAGGGAGTCCTCCGCCCCCATTATCCGGGATCTCCGGCTTCCATGACCTACGACCAGATCTTCCTTTTCAGCCTGCTCGGCCTCGTCTTTGCCTTTCTGGTGTGGGGCCGTGTGCGTTACGACCTGGTGGCGTTCGCCGCGCTGATAATCGCAGTCGCCGGTGGCGTGGTGTCGGCGGAGGATGCCTTTCAGGGTTTCGGTCATGAAGCGGTGATCATCATCGCACTGGTGCTCATCGTTTCGCGGGCGATGGTGAATGCCGGAGCGGTGGAACTCGTCGCCCGCTTCGTTCTGTCGACCGGGCGGTCGCTCTCCACTCACATAGGCATCATGTCCGTCGTGGGCGCGGCCCTTTCGGCCGTGATAAACAACGTCGCGGCCCTCGTCATGTTGATGACGCTCGACATTGAGGCGGCGGAGAAGGCGAAGCGGGCGGTAACGCGTTCTCTGATGCCGCTGTCCTTCGCCACCATTCTGGGCGGCACGATCACGCTGATCGGCACCCCGCCCAACATCGTCGTCGCCCAGTTTCGCGAGCGCACACTGGGTGAGCCGTTTTCCATGTTCGATTTCACTCCCGTAGGGCTCGTCTGCGCGCTGGTGGGCATTGCCTTCGTGACCACCATCGGCTGGCGCCTGATTCCCGACACTGGCCAGCGCGCGACCGCGGGCGAGGGCGCCGACACCGGCTTGTTCGTTGCCGAGGCCGGGGTGAAGGAGGATTCCAAGGCCATCGGCCAGACGTCCTCCGATCTCTATCCTATTGCCGACGAGCACGATGTCTCCATTCTCGGGCTGGTGCGCCGGGGCAAGCGGCTGCCGGGTTTCGCGGCGAGCGAGGAAATCCGCAAGAGCGACCATCTGGTCCTCGAAGGTGACCCGAAATCCATCGAAGCCTTTATCGGGGCGGCGGAGCTGAAGCCGGCGGGAACCGACGAGAGCGGGAGTCTGACCGGCAAGTCGCTGTCGCTGGTGGAAGCCATCGTGCCCGACAACGCGCGGATAATCGGGCGCACCGCGCTCAACCTGAGACTGCTTAACCGCCGGGGGGTGACGCTCCTTGGCGTGGCGCGGCAGGGAAAACGCTTCCGCGAGCGGGTGCGCAATCTGTCCATCCAGCCTGGTGACGTGGTGCTTCTCCTCGGCCCGGAAAGCCGTATCGCCGACGCAGCCGAATGGCTGGGCGTACTGCTCTTGGCCGAGAAGAGCCATACGGTCATCCAGCGCAGCAAGGCGCTGTTTACGGTCGCCGTCTTTGCGATGGCCGTGGCGGCTGCGGTGACGGGGCTGCTCCCGCTTGTCGTGGCGCTGGCCGGCGCGGTTGCCATTTATGCGTTGTTCAACGTTGTCGGCCCGCGCGAGGTCTACGAATCGGTCGAGTGGCCGGTAATCGTGCTTCTGGCCTCGCTCATCCCCCTCGGCCTAGCGTTGGAACAGTCCGGCGGTACCCGCCTCATCGCCGACGCGATCGTGTCTCAGACAGGGGCGCTGCCGCCCTGGGCGATCCTGGCCATCCTTATGATCGTCACCATGACTCTCTCGGACTTCCTCAACAATGTGGCGACGGCACTCATTGCCGCCCCCGTTGGCCTTTCCGTCGCCCGCGCGCTCGACGTCTCGCCCGATCCTTTTCTCATGGGCGTGGCGGTAGCGGCCTCCTGTGCCTTCCTCACACCCATCGGCCACAAGAACAACACCATCATCATGGGCCCCGGCGGCTACCGCTTCGGCGACTACTGGCGCATGGGCCTGCCGCTGGAAATTCTGATCATCGCGGTGGCGGTGCCGGCCATCCTGTTCTTCTGGCCGTTGTAGGGGGCAGGGGGAGCGCAACACGCGAGCACCGAAAGCCGGAACCCGAAGGGTGGAGGCCGTCCGGGGTGATGGCGAATGGCTTTCCGGAACCTTGTTTAACCACCGTGCTCGCCATTCCCGGTCATGATCCGGTCCGCGATTTGCTTCAGCGCTTGTTCTCCGCGCCCGGAATAGGTCTCGCTCATAATCAAGTCGGAAATCGGCAGCCTCTTGCCCCAGCCTTTGCGCTCCAGATCCGGCCGATGGGCAAATTCCGAAACCGGCCCCACACAGAGATAGGCAATCGGCTCCACATGGTCCGGAATTGCAAGAAGCCGCTTCAATGCCGACCGGTCGAGAATACTGACCCAGCCAACGCCAATGCCTTCCGCACGGGCAGCGAGCCAGAAATTCTGCACCGCGCATACGGTGCTGTAGAGGTCCATCTGCGGATTGTGGGAGCGGCCCAGCGGTGACTCTTTGGAACGTTCCCGATCGCAGGTCACCACAAGGTTGAGCGCGCTTTCGCAAATGCCTTCCAGCTTCAGCTTGCGGTAAAGCGCTTTGCGTTCGTCGGCGATCTGCGGCAGTTCTTCCCGGCGCGCCGACAGAAAGAGATCGCGCACCTGCTCCCGGCGCTCCAGATCACGGATGACGATGAAGTTCCACGGCTGCATATAACCCACTGACGGAGCGTGGTGCGCCGCCATCAATAGGCGCGCCAGAACCTCATCATCGAGAGGGTCTGCCGTGAAATGGCTGCGCACGTCTCTCCGGGTGAAGATCGCTTGATAGACGGCATCGCGCGCCTGCTGGCTGAAAGCGTTGTCGGACTGCATTGGGCCCCGCCCCTGGTGTTGATCAGGGCGCCTTGACGCAAATGCCGCCCCATGTCCAGCCATCCACGGTCCACACGGTCTAAATCCTGTCTCGCAACGCATACCAGTTGAGGGCGAGGAAAAGCAGCGCGTGGCGGAACAGGCGGCCGCCCGGAAAGGGCGGAATGTCGAACTCCTCCAGAAGCTTCAGCCGGACGCGGTTGCCGCACACGGTTTCCGCGTAGAGCTTGCCGGTGAAATTCGAAAGCATGATGCCATGGCCGGAATAGCCGCCCGCGGCGATCACATGCGGCATCACCTCGCGCACGAAGGGCTTGCGCGGCATGGTGATACCGACATAGCCGCCCCAGGCATGAGTGATCTCGACATCGGCGAGCGAAGAGTAGATTTCGGTGATTTGCCGTCGGATCTGCGATCCGATATCCTTTGGATCGCCATTCGAATAAACCTCACGCCCGCCAAAGAGCAGCCGCCCGTCGTTTGACTTGCGGAAGTAGCGCACGACAAAACGTGAGTCGTCCACGCTCTCGCCACCGGGCAAGACCGGGCTGTCCGCACCAAGCGGCGCGGTGGTTGCGATGAAGGAGCCGATCGGCATGAGATGGGCGGCCGTCTTCGGTTCCAGCGCTCCGCCATAGGCGTTCGTTGCGATCAGGGATTTTTCGGCGGTGATCGTGCCATGCGGCGTTGTCACCTGCACGCCTCCGCCTTCGGAGCGGACGTTCGTGGCTTTCGTCTGCTCGTGAAGCTGCGCCCCAGCGCTCGCCGCCACACGCGCCGTGCCGACCAGCAACTTCAAGGGATGAATGTGCCCGGTCCCCGTGTCGCGCGTGCCGCCGAAATAGCGCGGCGAACCCAGCCGCTCCGCCGTCTCCCGGGCATCCATGAAGGAAATATGCGGATAGGAAAAGCGCTCGCGCATGATGTCGGCATGGGCGCGATATTCGTCCACATAGCGCGCCTTGTGCGCCACGGACATCTGGCCGGGCACGTAGTCGATCTCTATGCCGTTGGTTTCGGCGAATTCGAGCAGATGCGCCTTCGCCTCCTCGCCGAGATCGAACAGCGCCTTGGCACGCGTGAAGCCCAGCTCCTGTTCCAGCTCCTCCGGCCATGCCCGCTGTCCGGTGCCAAGCTGCCCGCCATTGCGCCCCGATGCGCCATCCCCGAACCGGTGCGCCTCGATCAATGCGACGTTCACCCCCGCCTGCGCCAGGTGCGCCGCCGCCGAAAGCCCGGTGAAGCCGCCGCCGATAATGACAACGTCGACCTGCTTATCGCCATCGAGCGGCGGATACTCCGGCCGCTCGCCAACGGTGGCTTCATACCAGGAAATGCCGGGGGAAATGGGGGATTGGTAGGACATCGAGTGCGGTGATCTAGAGGTTAGGGAATAAGGCAGTAGGGCAACGGTGGCCATCAGGTGGAGAGTTCTCGCACTACGGCCCGCAGCAGTTTACCGGCGCTTCCGCGCGTTGCCATTGATGGGGGGTAATCGATTCGCGGGTGGCGAGGCCAATTCGCTCGTTTAACAAGAGATGTCTCTCCAACTCTCCAGGGAATTCCGCGCGATTTTGAGAGACTGCCGGTATGAGCCGGGGTTCTCGCGACCATAGCCTTCCGCGGCCCTACTGCCCTCCCAATCACACATTCAACAGCAGATACTCCCGCTCCCACGGGCTGATGACCTTCATGAAGGTCTCGAACTCCGCTCGTTTGATGGCGGCATAGGTTGTGGTGAATGGCTCGCCAAGGATGTCGCGCAGGGCCACATCGCCCTCGAACAATGCCACCGCCTCGAGCAGGCCGCGCGGCAGTTCGATCTCGTCCTGGTTCACCGCAGTTCCGGCCGGGGCGTCCGGCTCGGTCTTCTCGAGAATGCCGATCAGCCCGCAGGCGAGCGAGGCGGCAAGCGCCAGATAGGGATTGGCATCGGAGGAAGGAATGCGGTTTTCCACACGACGCGCCGAAGGATCGGAACGCGGAATGCGAAACGCCGTGGTGCGGTTGTCATAGCCCCAGCGCGTATTGACCGGCACGGCGGTGCCCTGCGTCAGTCTCCGATAGGAGTTCACATAGGGCGCCAGCATGATGAGCGCGTTGGGAATGTGCCGCTGCAGCCCGCCGATGAAGTGGCGGAACATGTCTGTTTCCTCACCCTTCGCGTTAGAAAAGGCGTTACGCTTCTCCTTGCCCGCAATCACCGACTGGTGAATATGCATGGCCGAACCTGGCTGGTCCTGAATGGGCTTGGCCATGAAGGTGGCATAGGTGTCGTGCTTGAGCGCGGCTTCGCGGATTGTGCGCTTGAAGAGGAAAACCTGATCCGCCAGCTCGATCGGGTCGCCATGGCGCAGGTTGATCTCAAGCTGCCCCGCGCCCTCCTCGTGGATCAGCGTATCGATCTCCAGCCCCTGGCTTTCGGAGAAATGATAAATGTCGTCGATCAGCTCGTCGAACTCGTTGACGCCGGCGATGGAATACCCCTGCCCTCCGCCGATGGGCCGGCCCGAGCGGCCGACGGGCGGGGTGAGCGGATAATCCGGATCCGGGTTCTTGAAGACGAGGTAGAACTCGATCTCCGGCGCCACGATGGGCTTCAGTCCGTGCTCGGCGTATTTCGCCACCACGCGCTTGAGAACGTTGCGCGGGCTGAACTCGACGACACGGCCGTCCTGGTGCACCAGATCGCAGATCACCTGTGCCGTCGGGTCGGTCTCCCACGGCACGACGGAAAGAGTCGACAGGTCCGGCACCAGCTTCAGGTCGCCGTCATCCTCGGGATAGACGAAGCCATTGCCGCTCTCCGGATAACCTCCGGAAATCGTCGTCATGAACACGGCCGAGGGCAGGGCCAGCGAGGTGTTGGAGGTGAACTTCTTCGACGGCATCATCTTGCCGCGGGCCACACCCGCCTGGTCCGGCGTAATGCACTCGATGTCCTCGATGCCACGCCACTCCAGCCAGCTACCGGTCTCTTTCCAGTTCTTCACTCCGCGCAGATTTTTGAGGAATGCCGGCATGCGGGTGCGCCCGCTCCTGCCGGTCGTGCGGTCTGCTTTCTTATTATCCAGCATCAATCACCAGGATTACTTCGAATGCGCGCGAGTATAGACGTGGGGGCAGCCGAAAGGGAAGGGCAAGTCTTCGCGGTGCCTTTTACGTGTGCTAACGCATATTATATGTCGGCGTTGGGGCGTTCCCCGCGACAAACGAGGATCATATGACAAGGCTTGGTTTCCTGTATCCGCCGTGTGGGGCGGAGGATGAGCTGTATAAATACAGCGAAATGCTGGGCAAGGGCGTGCGGGCCTCGACCGTGGGTGTGCGCATCTCCGGCGGGGATGACGAGCACGCGCCGGAGCATCTCAGCCGAACAGGGCAAATCCCCAATCTCGAATTCTCCGCCCGCATTCTCGCGCGGCTGGCGCCCTCCGCCGCCATCTGGACCTGCACCAGCGGCAGCTTTATCGACGGGCGGGCTCACGCGGAGGCCCAGGCCGAGGCTATTTCGAAGGCGACAGGCGCGCCTGCGGCCAGCACATCGCTCGCCTTTGCCAGCGCGCTGCGGCACCTGGAGGTGACCGACGTGGCGGTGCTGGCAAGCTATCCGGAAGCCACCGCAAAAGCATTTCAGCGTTTTCTCGGCGAGTTCGGTATCACTGTGCGTGCCATGCACTGGCTCTCCATCGATTCCGGCCCCGATGCCTCACTGCTGGAGATTGCGGAAATGGTAGCGGCGGCGGGCACGATCGATCTCGCCGGCGCGGGGGCGCTTTTGATACCGGACACGGCCATCCCCGCCTGGGATGTCATCGCGCCACTGGAAAGGCAGTTCGGGGTTCCTGTTCTGACTGCCAATCAGGTTTCGGTGTGGGAGGCCGCGCGCATTGCCGGACTGCGCGTCAGCAAGCCCGAAATGGGTGCCCTGTTTCAGCATGCGCCGACTGGCGCTGGAGACAGGACGCAGGAGCGCTCCGTCTCTGGCGATGCGGAGGTTGCCTAGACCCCATCCTCTGCCAGCAGCTTCACGCCGAAGCCGATCAGCGCGGAGCCGAAAAGCCATCGCTGGAAGCGCTGCCACATGGGCCGGCGGGCGAGAAACGCACCGATACCATTCCCGGCCAGAGCGTATTGAGTATCGAAGACCAAGCCCGTCGCCACCAGCACCGAGCCCAGCAGGAAGAATTGCGCTGCCAGCGGTCCGCCTGCGGGGTGAAGAAATTGCGGCAGGAGCACTGAGCAGAACAGCAGCGCCTTGGGATTAAGCAGGTTCGTGAGAAAGCCGCGCGTGAGCGCGCGGCGCAGATCGTCCGGCGGGCTTTCTTGTGCCGCTGCCGCGTCGGGTACCAACGATGGCGCACGCAAAATGCTGATTCCGAGCCAGACGAGATAAGCCGCTCCTACTATCCGCACCATCTCGAAAATGGCGGGTGAGGTGCGAAGCAAGGCAGCAAGGCCCAATGCCGCGAGCGCGACATGTACGCCGCGCGCGGCCCCCAGGCCGATGGCCGTCACCAAAGCCGGCTGGCGGCCGCGCAAAGCGCCCGTCTGCAACAGCAGGATCATGTCCGGGCCAGGCACGATATAGGCGATCGCCAGCGCGCCGACGAAAAGCGCAAGGTCAGGCATGTCGTTCTCCACTGAAGTGATCCGGTGGCACAATAGCCAAGGCAGGCAAGGTATGTCCCTGCGAATGTGCTTATCAATAGCCGATTTTATGGCATAATATGCTGCGTTCTATCGTGGAGAAGAATGAATATGCCAAATACCGATCTGGACGCGATCGACCGCAAAATTTTAGCCGCCCTGCAGCGCAATGGGCGCTTATCCAATGTTGAACTCGCCGAGGAAGTCGGCCTGTCGCCTTCGCCCTGCCTGCGGCGGGTTCGTCTGCTTGAGAATGCGGGTATTATCTCCGGCTATCATGCCGCGCTTGACCGGGGGAACCTTGGTCTCGGGCTCACCATATTCGTCGGCGTGAAGGTGGAAAGGCATCACGAACAGGCGGCGACTGCCTTTCGCGAAGCCGTCACGGCGCTGCCGGAGGTTATCTCCTGTCATCTCGTCTCAGGCGAGGCGGACTTCCTGCTGCAGGTCGTCGTACAGGATTTGAAAGCCTACGAGCGCCTGCTTCTGAGTACGCTTCTCAGGCTGCCCGGCGTCAGCGATATCCGTTCAAACTTCGCCATCCAGACCGTCAAGGACCAGGCATCACTTCCGCTCGACCATCTGGCGGACGGGCGGACAGGAAAAGATACTGGGAGGAACGCTTGACCTGAGACTAAAGCCGGCTCAGCCGCTCCAGCACCGGCTGAAGCGTGTCCGGCGTGACCGGCTTGGGGACCACAGCGTCGAAGAGCCCCTCCATCGGCGGCATGTCGCGATGGGTCATGGCATCCGTGATAAGCACAACGCGAGGCATCTGCCGCTCGCGCCTGCGCAGGGCAAGTTCCGACATCAACGGCTTCAAACTGTCGTCGGAGGCTGCGGCCTCAATGATGACCATGCGTGGGTCGCTGGTGCGCAGAGCGCGCACCGCGGCTTCCGGCGGCACCGCATCCGGCCGGAGGTATACACCTTCCGCGGTCCGCGCAATCACGATGCGGCTGATGGGCGAGGTGGAAACGATGAGCGCGCGATTGTCGCCCGAGCGCATGCGACCTCCACGAGATTCACAATGCAGGCCCTGGCCGCCATCTGATGCCATGATGTTTCCCCCCGGTCGCGCTATAGTGGACTTGATAAGATAGTGACTTTAGGTTGCGCGTGGATAGTCTCCATACCCCTTCGGTTGTCAATACGTATAATCGTTCGGGTATGTCTGCACTAGTACTCCTTTAGCATAATCGTAATGCTAAAGGAGGCAGGTAGAGTCTTGTGGTGGAACTGCGCCGGAGGAGGTGGCGGTAACACAGTAGCAGTGAAGCAGGCTCTATCTGGCCTGGTTTACCAGGATGGCGGGAACGACGAGGTCGCCCCAGTTTCCGCCGCCGCCATGATGGCGGGCGGCGCGGATAAGCTCTATGGAAACGCCTGATTCCACCGCCTCCATGACGGATTGGTTGAGCCGGTGGAGATCGTTGGCGATCCGGCGCACCAGGGCTTGCTGTTCCGCACTCATGGCTTGCGCCTGTTCTTCCACGCGTTCCCTCACATGGGTCTTCGGTGTCATGATACTTTCTCCTGTAAGTTCTACGCCGCAGCGGTTTGGAACTGATCACTTTCAGTTGATCCGCCCATGGCCGTGGTGGAGGATGTCCCGCCGGTGATCGCCATCGAGACTGCGTCGAAATAGCCGGTGCCAACTTCGCGCTGGTGCTTTGTGGCGGTATAGCCGTTCGCCTCGGATGCGAACTCCGCCTGCTGAAGCTCCGCATAGGCGGCCATCTGCCGCTCGTGGTAGCCGCGGGCGAGTTCGAACATGCCATGGTTGAGCTGATGAAAGCCGGCCAGCGTGATGAACTGGAACTTGTAGCCCATGGCCGCCAGCTCGCGCTGGAACTTGGCGATGGTGGCGTCGTCCAGATGTTTTTTCCAGTTGAAGGAGGGCGAGCAGTTATAGGCGAGCAGCTTGCCCGGATGGTGCTTGTGGACACCTTCGGCAAAGCGCTTTGCCTGCTCCAGATCCGGTTTCGAGGTCTCGCACCAGATGAGATCCGAATAGGGCGCGAAGGCCACCGCGCGCGCAATACAGGGCTCCAGCCCGTTGTGCACGCGGTAAAAACCCTCTGCCGTGCGGCCCGCCTCGTAATCGACGAAGGGACGGTCCCGCTCATCGATATCCGAGGTGATCAGCTTCGCGGCCTCCGCATCGGTGCGGCAGATGACGAGCGAAGGGACACCCATCACATCGGCGGCGAGCCTTGCCGCGGTGAGATTGCGGATGTGCGCAGCTGTCGGGATAAGCACCTTGCCGCCGAGATGACCGCACTTCTTTTCCGAGGCCAGTTGGTCCTCGAAATGGACACCGGCCGCGCCGGCCTCGATGTAAGCTTTCATGAGCTCGAAGGCATTCAGCGGCCCGCCGAAGCCGGCCTCCGCATCGGCCACGATCGGCGCGAACCATGTCTCGACCGAATGGGTGCCTTCGCTCGTCTCGATCTGGTCGGCGCGCTGCAAAGTCCGGTTGATCCGTCGCGCAAGCTCCGGACCGGCATTGGCGGGGTAAAGCGACTGGTCCGGGTACATGGCCGACGCCGTGTTGGCATCGGCCGCCACCTGCCAGCCCGACAGATAAATGACCTTCAGCCCGGCGCGCACCATTTGCATGGCCTGATTGCCCGTCACCGCTCCCAGCGCATTGACGAAGTCCTCTTCATGAATGAGACGCCATAGGCGATTGGCGCCTTCCTCCGCCAGCGTGTGGCGAATGGGAAGGGAGCCCCGAAGCCGCCGGACCTCCTCGGGACCATAGGGGCGCTCTATGCCATCGAAGCGGCTGTTCGGAGCGCTGGGAATGAGATTGTAAAAATCGGTCATACGACCCTCCTGAAAGAGATGCACTGCTGTCGGATGTTGCGTGCTGAAAGAGTTTCAGCCACGCGTCCATGACAAGATTTACTCCTCTGTGGAGAAATAGGCACGAAAGAGAGCGCCGGAATCCCTGCAATTCGAGTGGACTTGTCTTGCTTTTCACAGTGCCCGCCGGTAAACCTGTCAAAGGAGTAAAAGCTCGTGCGGCATTAAGCTCTGCGGCGATTGTAAAGAAGTGTAAAACGAGGGAGGCGATGGCACCGCAGAAAATCTTCGCTGGCCCGCGTATCCGGCGCATCCGCAACGCCAAAGGCCTCACCCAGACGGGAATGGCTGAGGGTCTCGGCATCTCGCCCTCGTATCTGAACCTGATCGAGCGCAACCAGCGCCCGCTGACAGCGCAACTCGTGCTCAAGCTCGCCTCCGTGTACAAGGTCGATCCCGAGGAATTGCAGGGCGAGAGCGGTGCGTCTCTTGCCGCGCTGAAAGAAGTCTTTTCCGATCCGCTTCTGGCCGGCGAGTTGCCGGGGGAGCATGAGATGGTGGAAGTGGTGGAGGCCGCGCCCAACGCCGCAGCCGCATTGGCGAAGCTCTACCGCGCATATCGGGAGCAGGCGGGCCGCCTTTCCGATCTTTCCGAAGTGCTCGCAACCGAGGGGCGCGCCACGGCGATTTCCGCCGCGCGCCTGCCGGTGGACGAAGTTCGCGAGGCATTCGAGGAACGGCCCAATCATTTTCCCGCGCTGGAAGAGGAGGCGGAGGCGTTCCATCGCGTTCTGCACGCCGACGAGGATCTGGCCGGCGCATTGAAGAGCTGGCTCAAGCGCGAACACGGCATCGCCGTGCGTGTGCTGCCCGCGGCCATCATGCCGAACTGGCGGCGGCGCTACGACCGGCATTCCCACCGGCTTTTCATTTCCGAGCGCCTCTCCGTTGCCGACCGGATGCGGGAGATCGCGATCGAGGCCTGCCTCATTCGCATGCGGGTGGCGATCATGGCGGAAATCGAAACGCTGAAGCTCACTTCGGATGAAGCGAGACGATTGGCGCGGTTCGAGCTCGGCCGCTACGCCGCCCATGCGCTGATGATGCCCTATCGGGCTTTTCATCTGGCGGCTGAGCGCGCGCGCTACGATGCGGATGTGCTTTCCGCCCGTTTTCGCGTGTCGTTCGAGCAGGCGGCGAACCGCCTCACCACGTTAGGACGGGAAGGGGCTCCGGGCGTTCCGTTCTTCATGCTGGAGGTGGACAGCGCCGGAAACCGGCTGCGCCGGGCAGGCGCCCAGGGCTTTCCGCGCCGCAGCTTCGGCGGGGCCTGCCCGAAACTGTGCGTTCACGCTGCCTTTGCCCAGCCCCGCCAGACACTGGTCGAGGCCGTGGAGATGCCGGATGGCGAGAGATTTCTGACGTTGGCGCGTACCCTGGAGGGTCCTCAGGCTGGTTTCAACGAGCGCCCGCGCCGAACAGCGCTGCTTCTGGGGTGCGATCTTTCTTATAAGGATCGCCTCGTCTACGATGTGGCACTGTCGGCCGCCGCGGCGGAGACGCCTGTCCCCGTCGGCCCTTCATGCCGGCTTTGCGAGCGGCAGGGATGTCTTGCCCGCGCCGAACCGCCGGTGACGCGACCGCTCGGGCTGGACGAAATGGTGACGGGGCTCAGCGCGTTCGATTTCCAGTGAGGCTGCCGATCCCTTGCTATAGCTCACCCTCGATCGGCCGCTCCCCGGCGAACAGGGCCGCGTGGCTTTTGAAGACGGCGACGATGCGATCGATCACCGTGCGCACCTCCGGGCGATAGCGGTCGTCGTTGTGCATCACGATCCACTGCTCTTCGCGCAGTTCCGCGATTTCGTCGCCCGCCCGCTCCAGATGCGGGTCCCGGTCGCCCGCGAAACATGGCAGCACACCTGTGCCGGTGCCCGAGCCGATGAGATCGTAAAGCGTGCGCGGGGCGTTCGCCCAGGCGGCGATCTGAATGTTTTCTTGCGCGTTGACCCATCGAGCGGACCGGGTCCGAGCGTCGTCCGGCGCGATGGCCACCCAGCTTTCGCCAGGGGGATGGTTGCGGGCGCGAAAAGGAGCATAGGCTATTGTCACCGCATGCCTGGCCGCGAGACTCGGATTGTCGGGCCGGCCATTCCGCAAACCGATTTCCACCTCCCGGTGCGCAATGTCCAGACGTGCCTCCGTTGTCTTGAATGCGATGCGGAAAGCGTCCTCGGGCGTCCACAGGCGCGCGAAATTGGCTGCGAAAAAGCCGGCAGTCCATGTCCCTGCGGAAATGCGCACCACGGGGCGGTGTCCGCCCGCTTCCAGCCACTCGGCGATCGGCCGGGCGCTTGCTTCCATCCCCAAGGCGCGCTTGTAGAGGGCTTCGCCATCCCCTGTCAGCGTGTAGCCGGTCCGCCGGCGAAGGAAGAGCGGACGCCCAACCGCCTCTTCGAGCGTCAGCATGCGCCTGCCAATCGTGGCTGGACTCGAACCGGTCTCCTCGGCCGCTGCCGATAAGCCGCCGCCGCGCGCGACGCTGATGAAGATTCTAAGATCGTCCCAGCTCAGGTTTTTCATTAATGAAAAGAATAATGCGAAAACCCTGAGTTATAAAGCGTTTTATCCACGGTTACTCTCCGTTTCTGAAAATACGGAGACGAAACATGGATCATCTCAATGGTGTTGTGCTCTATCACCAGGTCGTGTTGCAATCGAAACGCCGGCGTCAGGACTCTTACGTGGCGGGAAGCCCCGAGCCGGGCCCCGTGATACGGCTTCTGAACCGCCTTGCGAGGCGTCTTACGAGATATCGAGAACGATATTGCCTGACACGCCACCGCTCTCGACCGCCTCATGCGCATCCGCGATCCGCTCGAGCGGGAACCGTTCACCCAGGTGGTGCCGCAACGTGTTTTGCCGCAACGTGTCGAGAAGTTGTGCAATTGCCCGCATCCGCTGGTCGGGCAGGAGATCGTAGACGAGGAAAAACTGCAGGGTAATGCTGTTCCACAGCATTGCGGGGAAGGGCAGCGGGATTTCCCGCGCGACGTTTGATCCATAGCAGATCACTTTCCCGTGCGGCACCAGCGCGCCATCGGCGACGAGATGAATCGTGGACGACAGATCCATGTCGATAATGCCGTCCGCGCCATTGCCCCCGGTCAGGTCCCTCGTGACCTTCACGATATCCTTGGTCTTGTAATCGATCACGAAATCCGCGCCGGCTTCACGGGCGAGCGCCGCGCGTTCGCGAGATGCGGTGCCCAGAACGCGTGCGCCTGCGGCCTTGGCAAACTGCACGGCATAGAAGCCGACCGACGAGCCGGCGCCGGTGACGAGAAGTGCCTTTCCGGCGAGGGGGCCGAAGAGGTTGACCGCGTGGATGGCTGTCAGCGCCGGAATGCCGAAGCATGCCCCGGTCGCGTAGTCCACGTTGTCGGGCAGGGTGACTGCCTGATCCTCGGGCAGGCAGATAAACTCCGCCGCCGTGCCGAAGGGACGCTGCCATTGCCCATTCCAGACCCAGACACGCTCGCCCACCCGCGAATGGGCCACACCCGGGCCCACCGCTTCGATCTCACCCGCTCCATCGCTGTGCGGGATGATGCGTGGCGCGCTGAGCGGACGCCCGCTTCGGCTCTTCACATCCGATGGATTGACCCCGGAGGCGTAGAGCCGCACGCGCACCTCTCCGGGCGCGGGGTCCGGCGGTTCCATTTCACCGATGTTCAGGACTTTGCGGGCTGGACCGTTATTTTCGTACCAGGCTGCCTTCATGTGTTTTCACTCCCGGCACTAGCTTATCAGAATGAGAGTGGATGAACAGGTCCGCTGCCGGCATTGACAACAAGGCATGCCCCGGACAAGGCTGCGGCAGTGTCAATAAAGAACAGGCGTAACTTGCGAAACGCGACAGGGAGCCCGCCAGGAACGGGCGGAGGAGGCGCGTCGGCCCCGAAAGAGGGTGCGGCGCAGAAATCGGCAGAGAAAAAGCGCGGGAAGAACGAGCCACCATCGAACGGCTTCATGACACCCGAACACGAAGCCGAGTACCGGGCCTTCGTGGCCGAGCACCCCGATATTGAGGCTGTCGAGTTCCTGGTGATCGACCCCAATGGAATGGTCCGGGGCAAATGGGCGCCGGGTGACAGCCTAATCAAGGCCTATCAGGAAGGCGTCAATTTCCCTCTGTCGCTCCACGGGCTGGATGTCTGGGGGCGCGAGGTTGCCGAGACGGGCCTGCATATCGAAAGCGGCGATAAGGACGGATATTGCCGCCCGACCCGCGGTTCGCTCTCCATTGTGCCTTGGGCCAAACGCAAGACGGCACAGGTATTGCTGCAGACCTTCACGCCTGAGGGAGAGCCGTTTCTGGCCGATTCCCGTCAGGTGCTGAAGCAGAAGGTAGCCGACGTGAACGCCAAGGGCTTCTTCCCGGTCACAGCCTTCGAACTCGAGTTTTATCTGCTCGATCCCAAGACCGACTGGGACGACGGCATGCCCGCACCCGTGGGGGCCATGGCGGGACCGGACCGGCTGCGCATGTATGGCCTCGACGATCTGGCCGAACACGCCGATCTGTTCGACATGATCCGCGATGCGGCCGATGCGCAAAACCTGCCAATCGATACGATCATCAAGGAGGCGGCACCCGGCCAGTTCGAGGTCAATCTCAAGCACCGCGACGACCCGTTGCGCACCGCCGACGATGTCATCCTCTTGAGACGCATCGTAACAGGGTGCGCCCGCGCTCATGGCCTGACGGCGACCTTCATGGCCAAGCCATTTCTCGAGTACGCGGGCAACGGCATGCATGTACACGCATCCATGTGCGACCGCGACGGCAACAACATTTTTGCCGGAAAGGCCGGCGGGCGCGAGCGGCTCGGTTCCGCGGTCGCGGGTTTGCTCACCACCATGCCGGAATCACTGCTTCTGTTCATCAACACCTGGAACGGCTTTCGTCGCATTACACCCGGATCCTACGCGCCGACGCGCGCCGTGTGGGCGGAGAACAATCGTTCCGTCGCTCTGCGGATCCCGGTTTCCACGCCGGACAACCGCCGCATCGAGCATCGCATCGCCGGGGCGGATGCCAACCCGTATCTCGTTATGAGCGCGATTATCCAAGGTATGGTGGAGGGCATCGAAAGCGGCGCGACGCCGCCCCCGCCCGTTGTAGGCAACGCCTACGAGGACGACGGCCCGGCGCTGCCCGACGATATGGACGATGCACTTCAGCTTGCAATGCGCTCGAGTTTCGTGGACCGCGCCTTGGGGCCTTTGCTCGCCAAGGTCTACCGCGACCTGAAACGCGCGGAGATTATCGCCTTCTGGAGCGAGATCACGCCGCTCGAACGCACCACATACGTTTGACGCGAAAAGGACAATTCGCGCTTGTCGCCATGTGAAAACAACAATAGGCTTTGCCGCAAAAGCCTGCCAGCCCCGGCGGGAGGGCAGGCCGGTGGGATCCTCAATGGGAGAAACTCATGAAGCGAAAGACTTGCCTGCTATCCGCCGTTTCCTTTGCCGTCGCCGCGCTTGGCTCGCAGGCTGTCGCGCAGGATCGCGTGGTCAACATCTATAATTGGTCGGACTATATCGACGAGTCCATTCTCGACGACTTTACAGAAGAGACCGGTATCGAGGTCGTCTACGACGTTTTCGATTCCAACGAGATCCTCGAGACCAAGCTGCTTGCCGGCGGCACGGGATACGATGTTGTGGTTCCTTCCGGCGAGTTCCTCGCCCGGCAGATCGAGGCCGGTGTTTTTCAGGAACTGGACAAGTCGAAGCTGTCGAACCTCGACAACATGTGGGATTTGATCGAGGACCTTACGGACAAGTACGACCCCGGCAACGCCCATTCGATCAATTACATGTGGGGGACGACTGGGATCGGCTATAACGTCAACGACATTCAGGAAGCGCTCGGCACGGACACGATCAATTCCTGGGACGTGGTCTTTGATCCCGAAACCATGGAAAAACTGGCCGATTGCGGCGTTTACATGCTCGACGCGCCCGCGGAGATGGTGCGCGCTGCGCTGAATTATCTGGGGCTCGATCCCGACAGCCGCGATCAGGAGGATCTCCAGCAGGCCGAAGAGCTGCTGCTGTCCATTCGCCCTCATGTGCGCAAATTCCATTCCTCCGAATACATCAATGCGCTGGCGAACGGGGATATCTGTCTGGCGGTCGGCTGGTCGGGTGATGTTTTCCAGGCGCGCGACCGAGCCGATGAAGCCGATCAGGGCGTGGAGATCAAATATTCCATCCCGAAGGAAGGCGCGCAGATGTGGTTCGACCAGATGGCGATTCCGGCCGACGCGCAGAATGTCGATGAGGCGCATGAGTTCATCAACTACATGATGCGGCCGGAGGTGATCGCCAAGGCTTCGAACTATGTCTTCTACGCCAACGGCAATGAGGCGTCGCAGGAGTATCTGGATGCGGATGTCATTGACGATCCCGCCGTCTACCCGGATGAGGAGACGCTCCAGAATCTCTACACGACGCTGCCGTATGATCCGCGCACACAGCGCGTCGTGACGCGTCTTTGGACGAGGGTCGTCACCGGACAGTGATTTCCCTCGTCGGTGGCCCGGTGTTCGACCGGGCCGCGCTGACGACGGAGCAAGGGCGGAGTACGGAATGAAGTCGCTGGGAAGCACGCGAAGAACTTTCGCGCCCTGGGCCGACCCTGATGCCAAGCCGTTTATTCGCTTCGAGAATGTGAGCAAGCGTTTCGGCGATTTCGCAGCCGTCGACAATCTTTCGCTCGACATTTACGAAAGGGAATTCTTTGCACTGCTCGGTGCCTCGGGCTGTGGAAAGACAACGCTTTTGCGCATGCTCGGCGGCTTCGAAAGGCCGACCTCGGGCCGCATTCTGCTCGACGGGCAGAACATGCTGGGGATCCCGCCCCATCGCCGTCCTGTCAACATGATGTTCCAGTCCTATGCGCTCTTTCCGCATATGACAGTGGAGGGCAATATAGCCTTTGGGCTCAAGCAGGAAGGTATGCCGAAGGCCGAAATTGCCGAACGCGTGCAGCGCATGCTGAAGCTCGTAAAGCTCGAATCATTCGCTAAACGCAAGCCGCATCAGCTTTCGGGCGGTCAGCGTCAGCGCGTTGCGCTCGCCCGCTCGCTGGCCAAGCGGCCCAAGGTGCTGCTTCTCGACGAGCCGCTGGGCGCGCTGGACAAGAAGCTGCGCGAAGAGACCCAGTTCGAGCTTGTAGACCTTCAGTATGAGCTCGGCCTCACCTTCATGGTCGTCACCCACGACCAGGAGGAAGCCATGACGATGGCCGACCGCATCGCCGTCATGGACAAAGGCCAGGTGGAGCAGGTCGCCCCACCCCAGGAGATTTACGAGGCGCCGGCGTCGCGTTTCGTTGCGGATTTCGTCGGCAGCATCAACATGTTCGAGGGAACCCTGATCAGGGAGGCTGGCGGACCGCAGCTGAAGGACCGAAGCGGACTGGCCTTTGACATCGCGGACTCCGGCGATGCTTCACCCGGCGAAACCGCGTGGCTCGCCGTCCGCCCGGAAAAGGTCCGCATCTCTCGGGAACGACCGGAGGTGCAAAATGCAATCGACGGGGAGGTTTGGGATATCGCCTATTTCGGCGATATGACGGTCTACAACGTTCGGCTGGATGACGGGCGCGTCGTCAAGGCCAGCACGATCAACAGCCTGCGCCGGCTGGAAGATGCGCTGACCTGGCATGATCGGGCCTGGATATCCTTTTCCGCCGACGCCGGCGTGGTGTTGACGCGATGAAGCTCCTGCGCAGGCTTTTCCCTGCGATCGGCAGCCGGCTGGTCATTGCCGTTCCCTATCTCTGGCTGCTGTGTCTCTTTTTGATCCCGTTCGTCATTGTCTTCAAGATTTCCCTATCGCAGGTCACGATCGCCATGCCGCCCTACATGCCGGTGTTCGGCCTGGAGGACGGTGTTTCCGGCTTTCTGGAGAAACTGCGCGGTCTTTCCTTGGAAAACTACGTTTGGCTGTTCGGCGATCCGCTTTATATCAACGCGTATCTTTCCTCGCTCTACATTGCGGCGGTTTCGACGCTGCTGACGCTCCTGGTGGGATATCCCCTTGCCTATGGCATGGCGCGCGCGCCAGCCAATCTGCGGCCGCTCCTGTTGATGATGGTTATCCTGCCCTTCTGGACCAGCTTTCTGATCCGAGTCTATGCCTGGATCGGCATTCTGAAGCCTGAAGGGCTCCTGAACCAGTTTCTCTTCTTTCTGGGCGTGATCGATGAGCCGCTCATCATCCTCAACACGACGAGGGCGGTCTATATCGGCATCGTTTATTCCTATCTGCCTTTTATGGTCCTGCCGCTTTATGCAACTCTGGAGAAGATGGACTATTCCCTCATCGAGGCGGCTGAAGACCTTGGTTGCACGCGCTTGAGCGCGTTCTGGAAGATCACCTTCCCGCTTTCCCTTCCCGGAATCGTAGCGGGGTGCATGCTCGTCTTCATCCCGGCAGTGGGCGAGTTCGTCATTCCGGATCTCCTGGGCGGCCCGCGCACGCTCATGATCGGCAAGACGTTGTGGAGCGAGTTTTTCTCGAACCGGGATTGGCCGGTCGCGTCGGCGGTGGCAATCGTCCTGCTTATGATCCTCGTCCTGCCGATCGTCTATTTCCAGCGCACTCAGGCGCGCGCACGGGAGCAGGCATAGATGGCCGGCACCTGGGGCAGGTTCAATGTTGTCGCCCTGGTTTTGGGCTTCGCGTTTCTCTATTTGCCGATCGTCCTGCTGATCATCTTCTCGTTTAACGAGTCGCGGCTCGTCACCGTCTGGGCAGGCTTTTCGACACGCTGGTATGGAGAGATGCTCAACAATCGCGGCCTTCTGGATGCCGCCTGGGTGACCGCCCGTGTGGCGTTCCTGTCCGCCACGGTCGCCACGGTTCTCGGCACCATGGCGGCGGTCGCACTCACCCGCTATGTCCGCTTTCGCGGCCGGTTGCTGTTTTCCGGAATGGTGTTTGCCCCGCTGGTTATGCCGGAGGTGATCACCGGTCTTTCCCTCCTTCTGCTGTTCGTTGCCATCGGCTTCGACCGCGGCTTCGCCACCGTGACCCTGGCGCACATCACCTTTTCCATGTGCTTCGTGGCGGTCGTGGTCCAGTCGAGGCTGATCTCCTTCGACGAGTCGCTGGAGGAGGCGGCGATGGACCTGGGGGCGACGCCTGCCAAGGCCTTTTTCCAGGTGACGCTGCCGGTCATAATGCCGGCTGTGATCGCCGGCTGGATGCTGGCTTTCACCTTGTCTCTCGACGACCTCGTGATCGCCAGTTTCACCTCCGGGCCGGGCGCCACGACATTGCCCATGAAGATCTACAGCCAGGTAAGGCTGGGCGTGACTCCGGAGATCAACGCCGTCTGCACCATCCTGATCGGTATCGTGGCGATCGGTGTTATAATCACCTCCCTCGTCAACAAGAGGCGGGAGGTGTTGCGGCGGCGTGAGGAAGCAACTCCATAGGCTAAGTCGCTACTCACTATCGACAGTGCCGGTCCCGGCTGGGTGGAAGGACGCGATGAATGGTGCGGCCCATGAGCCACCGATGAAAAACGTCAGTGGCGTGTCCACCTGTGATCCGTTTTCCGCGTCGGCAAGTGTTCCATAGAGCGCCAGACCGCGGCTGGTAAGTGAAACCAGGCCATTGAGCGAAATGCGATGATCTCCGGATGCGGCTTCCGCACTCTGGATATCCGCCACACCGTCCTGCAGCGTAGCTTTCACGTTTGCCCGCTCAAACGTCAGGCTACCCTCGCCGAGCGCTGCCATAGGAAAGAAATCGCCCTCCTCGGCGAGCCGCAGAAACGCGTCGAGGTCGAGCCCGGGTATGCTGCCTGCCCCGATATCCAGTGATACATTTCCGTTGACTGTTTTCATGGCGCTTTCCATATCATCCCCGGTACCGGTCAGGACGACGGAAAAGTTGGCAGGTGCCCGCGGTATCAGCCTTTGCCGTTCAAGGGTATCTGCCAGTTGGCCCATCTGGATGCCTTCCCCTTGCATGCGGATTTCCATCGCGGCTCGGCGGCTGGTCTGTTCGGTGCGCATCCCAAGCTGAAAGTTCCCGCCGAAGACCGTAGCGTCGGAAATATCGAAGGTGGTTAAACCGTTTTTGGTTCTGGTCGCAGCGGCGATATTGCTCAATCTGATCTGGCCGAAATCGGCGGTCTCGGCGGAAAAACGCAGATCGTAGTCAAACTCCTGCGGGATCGGGCTCGGGCGGGTGGAGGGCAGGGGGTTGAACGTGTCCACGAGGGATTTCAGGTCGAGGGTGTCGAAGGCAAGCGTCCCGACAAGGCTCGGTCGCCCGCCGGTAAGGCTTATATCCAACAGACCGGTGCCCGTGCTGTTATCCAGTGCGAGCGTCGCGTCCTCGAGCTTCAGCCGACTGCTGCTGCCCGACAAATGAGCTGCAATACGCGCCGGTCCGATCCGGGTAATCGGCACCCTTCCTAGCCCGATCCACTCGGATAGGCGATCGAGAGCGGGCGATGAAAGGCTCAACTGCCCGTCAACGAATCCCTCGGCGGAAAAACTCGCACTGCCGTTATACGAGGCGCTCGCCGGGGCCGCTTCCAGTGCGAGTTCAAGCGGTGCATTGCCGCCGCCGAACAGGATGAGCGGTTGGGAGCTGGAGACTGACAGCGACGCGCTTTCTCCGCGCCAGATGCCTTCGGCGGTGAGGGAGGCCGGCCGGTTGAGGGCGGGCCAGTTGAACGTGCCGGTCAGGCTGGTAATGATTTCTTGCTGGTTCTCGTCTGTGCCCGTGACGACACGGCCGTGCCTGAAGATGATTTTACCCAGCTTGTGGCGTGGTAGTGCAGTGGTGTCCGGTTCGCTGGGCGAGGCTTCCACCACCGCTCTTGCGGTTGCTACCGAACGCGCCAGCCTGCCCCAGCTGTGAGGCGTCGGCAGACCGAGCGTTTCATCCTGTTCGGTCAGCCGCAAGACCGGGCGTGTAAGCTCCATCTCGGTGAAAATGATTTTGCCCCGCAGCGCGGCGAGGGCGGACAGATCGATTTCCATGCGCTCGGTCTGGAGAACCGGATAGGGATTCTCCCGATCCCAGTCGGAAAGGGTGACGCCCTTGAGAACCGCCCGAAAGGTCGGCCACACTTGGATTTCCGCGGTCTGGTCCAGTTCGACGCGGTATCCGCTCCAGGCGCTCATCTGTTGGGCGATTCGGTCGCGAACGATCTGGGTCGAGGCGAGCCAAGGCAATCCGACGACGACGAGCACGGTCAGAATCAGCAGTGCGCCGGCAATCCAAGCGCTTCTTCTTGCCCAAGAGATCGGCATTGCCCTCACAATCCAGCCGGGTGCCTATCCAAGGTATCCCCGCTGCGGTTTAACCGATGCGCCCTTCATTTCAAGCTCTGCGGTCGGCCGCGCATCAAGTTTGTACCGAAACCTTGCTCCCTACCCATAGCATAGGCATAACCGGCGCAAAATTGCGGAGGATAGTCATGCAGAGAGAAAAGCCGCTTTGGACTCCGTCACAGGAGCAGGTTCGGCAGGCGGCGATAACGGCCTTCACACAGGAGGCAGCCAATCGCTCGGACCAGCCGCTCAATGATTTCGCGGCCTTGCATCGCTGGTCGATCGATGATCGCGAAGCTTTTTGGCGCCTCGTCTGGGACTTCTGCGATGTGATTGGCGAAGCGGGCGAGCGCGTTCTGGAAAACGGTGACCGGATGCCGGGTGCCGCTTTTTTTCCGGACGCGAAACTCAATTTCGCCGAAAACCTGCTCGGGAAGAGAGGTACGGACGATGCGATCATCTTTCGCGGTGAGGACAAGGTCGAGCGCCGTCTCTCATGGGATGATCTGCGCGGTCTCGTCTCACGCCTTCAACAGCTTTTCAGAGACGAGGGGGTAAAGCCCGGAGACCGTGTCGCGGCCATGATGCCGAACATGCCGGAAACGGTCGCCGGGATGCTCGCGGCAGCTTCTCTTGGTGCGATCTGGTCCTCCTGCTCTCCCGATTTCGGTGTTCGTGGCGTACTCGACCGCTTCGGCCAGATCGAGCCGGTCCTCTTCATCGCGCCGGATGGATACTGGTACGGGGGCAAGCGCTTCGAGGTGGGCGAGAAAACAAAGGAGGTCCTTTCGGCCCTGCCGAGCGTGAGGAAAGCGCTCATCGTCGATTATCTCGGCACGGCAGGGACGGTGGCGGAGGGGATCGGGAAAGCCGTATCGTTCGAAACGGCGCTGGCGGATTATGCTCCCGCGGAGCTGACTTTCGAGCGTCTGCCATTTGCGCATCCACTCTACATCCTGTTCTCCTCGGGAACGACCGGCATTCCCAAATGCATCGTGCATTCGGCCGGCGGCACGCTCCTGCAACATGTGAAGGAGCATCGCCTGCATGCCGGCGTCAGGAACGGCGACCGTCTGTTCTACTTCACCACCTGCGGATGGATGATGTGGAATTGGCTTGTCTCCGGGCTCGCTGTCGGGGCAACCCTGCTTCTTTACGATGGATCGCCGTTCCATCCGGACGGCAATGTCCTGTTCGATTTCGCCGAGAAGGAAAAGATGACCGCTTTCGGGACATCGGCGAAATTCATCGATGCCGTTCGCAAGGCAGGCCTCGAACCGGCGAAGACGCATGATCTGAGCAGTCTTCGCGCCATATTCTCCACCGGCTCTCCGCTCGCGCCGGAAAGCTTCGAGTTCATCTATCGCGCTATCAAGGACGACGTTCATCTCGCCTCGATCTCCGGCGGCACGGACATCGTCTCATGCTTCGTACTGGGCGTACCGACACTGCCGGTCTGGGTGGGAGAAATCCAGGCGCCGGGGCTCGGCATGGCGGTCGACGTATGGGACGAGGACGGGCGGCCGTTGAAGAGCGGCAAGGGCGAACTCGTCTGCACGCGTGCCTTCCCCGCAATGCCCAATGGCTTCTGGAACGATCCATCCGGTGAGAAATACCATGCGGCCTATTTCGAGCGTTTCGAGAATGTCTGGTGCCATGGCGATTTCGCCGAATGGACGCCACACGGTGGAATCGTGATTCACGGCCGCTCGGACGCCACGTTGAACCCCGGTGGCGTACGCATCGGTACGGCGGAGATATACAATCAGGTCGAGCAGTTTCCCGAGGTGCTCGAGGCGATCTGCATCGGGCAGGAATGGGACGGCGATGTGCGCGTGGTGCTCTTCGTCCGGCTGACGGAGGGCGTTTTTCTGGACGATGATTTGGGCAGGAAGATCCGCGAGCGGATCAAGACCGGCGCCAGCCCGCGCCATATCCCGGCGAAGATCGTAGCTGTGGAGGACATCCCGCGCACCAAATCGGGCAAGATCACTGAGTTGGCCGTCCGTGACGTGGTGCATGGCCGGGAGGTGAAGAACAAGGAGGCGCTTGCCAATCCCGAGGCGCTGGAGCTTTATCGCGACCTGCCGGAGTTGAAGACCTGAGAGCTTGACCGAAAAGTCGTCTGGAGGGCTGCAACCGCACCCCCGTTGCATTGCATTTCGGATCGCGCCATTAACAGGCTGCTGTGCCGACCCAGAAAACGGAGCGAGATAATATGACGAAGACCCGCACTGAAACCGATACGTTCGGTCCGCTGGATGTTCCCGCCGACCGCTACTGGGGTGCACAGACACAGCGTTCGCTCACCAATTTCCGCATAGGCACAGAAAAGATGCCGGCCCCGCTCGTACATGCGCTGGGCATCGTCAAGCAGGCGGCGGCCGAGGTGAACATGAAGCTTGGCAAGCTCGATCCGAAGCTTGGCGAAGCCATCGTCGCCGCAGCGAAGGAAGTCTCCGAGGGCAAGCTGGACGACAATTTCCCGCTCGCCGTCTGGCAGACCGGCTCCGGCACCCAGTCCAACATGAACTCCAACGAGGTGATCGCCAACCGCGCCATCGAGATGCTGGGCGGCGAGATGGGCTCGAAAAAGCCGGTCCATCCGAACGACCACGTGAATATGAGCCAGTCGTCCAACGACACCTTCCCCACCGCCATGCATATCGCCGCCGGGCGAGAGGCGGCTGCCGAGCTTCTGCCGGCGCTCGACCACCTCGCGGAAGCGCTGGAGGAAAAAGAAAAAGCCTTCGCCGACATCGTCAAGATCGGCCGCACGCACACGCAGGACGCCACGCCGCTGACGCTGGGACAGGAGTTCTCCGGCTATGTCGCGGCCCTGAAACTCGGCAAAAAACGTATCCAGGAAGCGCTTCACGACGTTCACGCGCTCGCCCAGGGCGGCACGGCGGTCGGTACCGGCCTTAACGCGCCGGTCGGTTTCGACAAGGATTTTGCCGAACGCGTGGCGGCGATCACCGGTCTGCCTTTCCGCACGGCGGAGAACAAGTTCGAGGCGCTGGCGAGTCATGGCGCGCTCAACGCCTTCCATGGCGCGCTCAACGCGCAGGCGGGCGATCTCTTCAAGATCGCCAACGACATCCGCTTTCTGGGCTCCGGCCCGCGCTCCGGTCTGGCCGAGTTGAAGCTGCCTGAAAACGAGCCCGGTTCCTCCATCATGCCCGGCAAGGTGAATCCCACCCAGGCCGAAGCACTGACCATGGTCGCCACCCAGGTGATGGGCAACCAGACCACCGTCTCGATCGCATCGAGCCAGGGCCATTTCGAGCTCAACGTCTTCAAGCCCGCCATTGCCAACGCCGTCCTGCAGTCGGTCCGCATCCTTTCGGACGCCATGCGCTCCTTCACTGATAATTGCGTCAAGGGCATCGAAGCCGACGAGGAGCGCATCGACAATCTCATGCAGCGCTCGCTCATGCTGGTTACCGCGCTGGCGCCGGAAATCGGCTATGACAACGCCGCCATGATCGCCAAGAACGCACACAAGAACGGCACCACCCTGCGTGAAGAAGCGCTCAAGAGCGGCCTTGTCTCGGAAGACGATTACGACCGGCTGGTGCGGCCGGACAACATGACATCGCCGGGATAGGATATCCCATGTACACACCGACCCAGTTTCGCGAAGAACGCCCCGAGGTTCTTTCCAAGGCAATCCGCGATATTCAACTCGCCGTTCTCGTCACGGCCACACCCGGGACGTACCACGCAACCCATGCCCCTATGGTGCTGAAGGAGCAGGATGGGGTATGGACCCTGGAGGCACATTTCGCGCGGCCGAACCCGCACGGCGCCGCTCTTGCTTCCGGCCCGCTGCCCTCGCTCGCCATCTTCCAGGGACCACAGGCCTATGTCTCGCCGTCCTGGTATGAAACGAAGCAAATCCACGGTAAGGTCGTGCCGACCTGGAACTACATCGCCGTTCACGCCCATGGGCCGCTCGAAATCATCGAGGACGGCACATGGCTTCTTCAGCACCTGAACGATCTGACAGATGCAAATGAGGGCTATCGCGAGCAGCCCTGGTCCGTTTCGGATGCGCCCGGAGACTTCATCGGCAAGCTCTCGCGCGCTATCATCGGGCTGCGTCTGACAGTCGAAAAGGTCGAGGGAAGCTGGAAAATGGCCCAGCACCGCTCGGAAGGCGACCGGATCGGCACCCGTGAAGGCCTTGCCGCTTCACCGCGTGCCGGCGACCAGGCGGTGGCTGAAATCATGCGCGAACTGGAAGCCCGCAGGGAAGCCTAATCGAAGTGGCCACCGGGAATCCCGGTGGCCAATCGCAGACTTACTGCGATCCCTGACGATAGCGCTGGATCTGGTTGGCAACCTGTGGATCTGCCTGGGCCAGTTGATAGATCTGGTTGTAGGTCTCGATCTCAATGCCGTTGGAGCGCACGGCTTCCGCAATCTCCTGGTTCGCGGTGGCGCGCAGCTCATTCGCCTGTTCGCCCTCGCCGGCTTCCTCGATGCGCGGTGTCCACTCAGCGATCACCTCTTCCACCTCGAGCGAGGCTTCGGCGAAAGCCTGCAAGGTGGCGTCATCCACCTCGGCTCCCGGGACTTGCTGCTGCTGAGGCTGCTGTTGTTGTTGCTGTGTTTCCTGAGCATGAGCCGGGACAACTCCGGAGGCGAGTGCCAGGCAGAAGCTCGAAGCGGCGGCGGTTGCGAGTGTCTTCAAGCGAAGTTCCATAAGATCATTCTCCTTTGAATAAGTCGGCGGAAGGCGATGGAGGTCGCTCAACCGGGGTCTGAGTCCAGGCCCTGTTGGAAGGACGGACCGGCAGAGGAATGAGTTCCGTCCGCAGAGGGATTTCACTGCTCCTGCAGTTTTCTTGGAACTGATCACAAACAAGTCCCGTCCTTCTTGTACCCGGCGGGAAAATAGATGCGCCAAAGCGTGGGAGCGGCATGTCCGACGAATTGAAATGGATGATCGAACGACAAATACCGCATCTGCGCCGCTACGCGTTCGCTCTGACCCGCGACCGGGACATGGCCGACGAGATCGTTCAGGATTGTCTGGAGCGAGCGCTGCGCAAGCGCCATCTCTGGCAACGCCGCGGCAGCATACGCAGTTGGCTGTTTCGCATACTCTACCGCCAGAGCATCGATCATCACAGGAAGATGCGCACCGATGTGGTGTCGGCGGACACCGAGGTCATAGACAATGCGGTGAACCAGCCGGCCAATCAGGAGGCGCGGGTCGACTACCTCAAGATTGCCGAGGCGCTCGAGCAATTGCCTACGGATCAACGCGCCGTGCTCCTCCTCGCCGCTTTGGAGGGTATGCCCTATGACGAGATTGCCGAAATCGTCGGCGTACCCGTGGGTACGGTTCGTTCACGTCTTTCGCGGGCACGGGAGTCCTTGCGCCAGTTCCGAGAATTTACGCCCAGTGCGAAAGAGCCGGTCAAGTTGAGAATGGTAAAATGACAAGCGCCCTGGACGATATTTGCGAGATCGATCTGATGGCCTATGCGGATGGCCTTCTGGATGACGACACGGCGCGCAAGGCTGCCGTGGAGGCCTATCTGGAAGCTAATCCCGTTGATGCCGCGCGGGTCCAGGACATCATGCGGGATAACGAGGCCATTCGCGACGCGTATGCCGGGGAACTGCATCGTCCGGTGCCGGCGCGGCTGCTGCGCGCGGTCCGCGAACCGGAGCGCCGCCAGCGCAACCTGCCGACATCAATAGCCGCTAGCCTGGCGGCCGCTACTCTGGCCGCGGGGATTGGCTGGTATGCGGGTCAGCATGGCGACGAAGCCGTCACCGTCTCTCGCGAGTTGCTGCAGGAGATCGCCGGCCATTATTCAGACAACGCGGGAACTCAGATGGCTATGGGAGCAGGCACCGCCCAGGCGATCGGCGGTACGTTGATCTCCTCGCCGTCCAGAAGTGTTTTGCTCGAAGTCCCCCTGCCAGACCTGAGCGTCAACGGATATGAGCTTACCCAGCGCAAACGGGTCGAGATCGGTGGCCATGACATGATGCATCTGGTCTATCGCGCGGACGACAGCACGGTGAACCTGTTCATGCATCTCAATCAACGTGCGGAGAGCGCGTCCATGATCCACGCCGAGGAAGACGGCTTGACTGTTCATCACTGGTCGGACGGACCGATGGGTTACGCCTTGGCTGTCGAAGATCGGGACAAGGGTGCGCAGCAACTGCCCGAGGTTGTGCGGGATGCGGTGGAGCAGGCCCATTTTCTCGACGAAGCGCCCGCAGGCTTTGGCGGCGAAAGTGATTCGATTGCAAGCGAGGACCCCGCGGGGGGTACTCAACAACCTTCAAGCACCATCCCGCCGGTTCAGCATCAATTCAACTAGCCATGTGAACGAACACGATTACGGCTGCGGAAGGCGAGAACGGAAATTTCTCTTTGGGCAGGGGAAGCTGGGCGATGCCAAAAGGCGTGGCCCGAACTCAACGAGACGGAGGTCAATTTTGACGAAGCATACCCTCATAGCCGTTATCGCCGCTGCTTTTGCCGGTCCCGCTCTGGCGCAGGCGGTCGATTTTGAGTCGATCGACATCGATCAGAGCGGGGCGATTACGCTTCCGGAACTGCGGGCCGTGCTCCCGGATCTTGCGGAGGAAACCTTCAGTGCGATCGACGCCGATGGAAGTGGTGATCTCGGTCCTGAGGAGTTCTCTGCGATCGTCAGCGACTAAACCTGACCACCCAAGAAAGGAGGATAGTACCATGAAGAAATTGTTGATTGCCGCAGTGTCGGCCCTTGGCCTGTTTGCCTTGGCTGCTTGCGAAGGCGGTGAAGCTCCGCCGGACGGTGATGGCGCCATGGACGGCGGCGCAGGGACGACCGATCCGGCCCAGCCGGCTCAGTAAGGCTCCGTGCGATGCCAGTAAAAAGGGGCGCTCTGCGCCCCTTTTTATTTCCCGTCTTGTTCCAGAATTCCAAGACCGCCCACGATGGCAGAGACCAAACTGCTGGCCATCGTTTTCGGGGCTGTCGGTTTATGACCGAGCCCATGCTATAATTCAGCGTTCCGGCAACACACCGTCAACAGGATGTTGTGTGGCGTTGTTGGCGAAATGGCGATATGGAGCCGGATCAATGTCAACATCAGCAGGAAATTTCATATGTCCGATACGGCTCTCCTGGCGCTCGGCCGCGTTCTTCTAGCGACCATTTTCATTATTTCCGGGTTCGGAAAGCTGACCGATATCGGTGGTACGGCGGGCTACCTCGGCAGCCTGGGGCTCCCGCTGCCGATTGTGACAGCCTGGATCGTCGCTCTGATCGAGTTCGTCGGTGGGATCGCGGTTCTCGTTGGTTTTCAAACGAGGGTCGCCGCGTTTGTCCTCGGACTTTTCACGATTGGCACGGCCCTGATCGGCCATTTCGATTTCGGCGACCAGGGCCAGGTCACGCAATTCATGAAAAATCTCGCGATTGCAGGCGGCTTTTTCGTGCTGACGGCCCACGGCGCCGGTGCTCTGTCTATCGACGCTCGTCGCTGACCGGCATCTTCGAGGCTTGCCCGTGGGCGACCTCGATGACCGTAAGATGCCTCTCACTTTCCGGTGAGAGGCAACATCACGGGTGTCACAACCTGGTGAGACCTCCTCGCACGCGTTGCGGACCGCGGTCAGAAGGGTCATGTAGGTGCAATCGCTTGCAGGACCCACAGGTATGTCTGAAACTGAAACAAGCTTAGAGAATAACAGCAAAAAGCGCTCTGTCTGGCGCTTCCTGCCATTGCTCTTTGTCGTTTTGGTGCTCGGCTTCGTCTATGCGATGGGCTGGCACACTCATCTTACCCTTTCCCGTCTGGCGGAAAGCCGCGCGGTCCTCGGTGCCTATGTGGCTGCCTACCCGCTTCTCGCTCCCACCCTGTTTGCACTCCTATACATAGCTGCCGTTGCGGCCTCCTTGCCCGTGGCCTCCCTGCTGACGATTGCTGGAGGATTCCTCTTCGGGTGGGTTTTGGGCGGGGCGCTGGTCATCGTTTCCGCCACGATCGGCGCGACGCTGCTTTTTCTGGCGGCGCGCACGGCGTGCGGTGATTTCGTGAGGCGGCGGTTGGGGAAACGTGCCACCCGTGTGGCTGAGGGGTTCGAGAAGGACGCGTTTGGCTACCTCTTGATTTTGCGGCTAGCTCCGGTTTTCCCCTTCTGGCTGGTCAATGTCATGCCGGCCGCGTTCAATGTCCCGATCAGAACCTATGTCGGGGCGACGGCGCTGGGCATTGCGCCGGGAACATTCGCCTTTGCTTATCTCGGGCATGGACTGGAGACTTCCCTGGTTTCCGCGGCGGAATCCGGCCAGGACCTGATGCTCGGCGATCTGGTAACTCCGCAGCTCACACTTGCATTCGCTGCGCTCGCTGTTGTCGTTGCCATTCCGGTAATCGTAAAGAAACTGAGCGCGGCGAAACTCCCCTGACTGCATGAAAGCCCGTTTGGGATCTCGCTATTGGCTGCGCCGCGGCGCCCGTCACGCGTCCTAAGCTTTAGGAGTAGAATTTCATGGCTACATTGCTGAAGCCGGATGTTTGTGTGATTGGCGCGGGCTCGGGCGGACTGACGGTCGCGGCCGCGGTAGCCGCGTTCGGCGTGCCCGTCGTGCTGATCGAGCGCGGCAGGATGGGTGGCGATTGTCTTAACTACGGCTGCGTGCCGTCGAAATCCATGCTGGCAGCGGCCAAGCAGGCGCAGCGGGTTTCCCATAGCGCGCGCTTCGGTGTGGCTAATGTCGATCCTCAGGTCGATTTTGATCAGGTGATGCAGCACGTACGAGATGTCATTGCATCCATAGCGCCGCACGATTCGGTCGAGCGCTTTACCGAGCTCGGCGTCAAGGTCATTCAGGAAGAGGCGCACTTTCGGGACGCCGGCACGGTCGTCGCGGGAGACTATGAGATTCGCGCTCGCCGCTTCGTGATTGCCACCGGCTCCTCGCCTATGGTGCCGCCGATTGCCGGGCTCGAAACCACTCCCTACTTCACCAACGAAACCATTTTCGAGCGCACTGAAAAGCCGGAGCACTTGGTCGTCATCGGTGGCGGGCCGATCGGTTTGGAGCTTGCGCAGGCGCACCGCCGGCTGGGCGCTCGTGTAAGTGTCGTCGAAGCGCAAACCGCGCTCGGCAAAGACGATCCGGAACTGGCGTCGGTCGTCGTCGAAACGCTGCGGGAAGAAGGCGTGAAAATCCTCGAAAACGCCAAGGTGCAGCGGGTAGAAAGCCATGGCACGTCCGGCGTTCGGATCCATGTCGAGCGCGACGGCAAACCGCTGACTATAGAGGGCTCACACCTGCTTGTGGCGACGGGGCGGCGGGCCAATGTCGGCGCGCTGGCGCTGGAGCGCGCCGGAATCGACTTCGATCCCAGCGGTATCAAGGTTTCGAACAAGCTGCGCACCACCAACCGCCGCGTCTATGCCATCGGCGATGTCGTCTCGGGCGGACTGCAGTTCACGCACGTGGCCAATTATCACGCGGGGCTTGTGGTGCGCGCACTGCTGTTTCGCCTGCCGGCTATGGAAAAGCGGGACATCATTCCCTGGGTGACCTATACCGATCCCGAACTCGCCCATATTGGCCTTACAGAAGCGGATGCACGAAAGCAGGGCATGGCCGTTACAGTGCTGCGTAGCCCGCTTGCGGAAAACGATCGTGCACGAGCCGAGCGGGCGACCGCCGGTTTCATCAAGCTCGTTGTCGGGCGGGGGGGGCGTATTCTCGGAGCTTCGATTGTCGGCAGTGAAGCGGGGGAGTTGATCAGCTTTTGGTCCCTGGCCATCTCCCGCCGCATGAAGATCCAGGACATCGCCGCCTACGTTGCTCCCTATCCGACTCGCTCCGAAATCGGAAAAAGAGCGGCCATCGGTTATTTTTCCGGAATGGCTGCCAAACCGGCAGTGCATGGACTGATACGCTTTCTGCGGTTATTCGGATAATCTCCAGTGCGGCATAGAGCCGCCACCGGGTGAGAATCGGGAAGCGGCATGGCTGGCGGGCAGGAGCGCGAAACGAGCGGGGCGGAAAAGACGCAGTCCGGCGCTGTCCCGTTGACGGGAGGACTTTCAACCAAGCTGCTCCTGCTGACCATCCTTTTCGTCATGGCTGCGGAAGTGCTCATCTTCATACCGTCTGTGGCCAATTTTGGCCTGGAGTGGATGAACCAGCGCCTGCGCACGGTGGCGGTGGCCAGCATCGTCCTGACCGATGGCGGCCAGACGCAGGGCCTCAGCCCGGAAGCCCGCCGCGAGCTTCTCATAACCACTGGCGCCAAGGCCATCGCCGTTCGCGACGGAGGCACTTCGCGGCTGATGATCGTCTCGGAAATGCCGCCGCAGGTCGATCTGCACATAGACCTCGACGGCATAGGTCCGCTGGAAGCGATTCGGCAGGCTTTCGATACGATGTTATTTGGCAGCGACAGGATTATGCGCGTTTATGGCCGCGTCGGGGAAAACCCAGCCCAGTACGAGATCGTGATTGACGAGTCCTATTTGCGTTCGGCCATGCTGATATACGCGCGCAATGTAGCACTTCTCTCGCTGATCATTTCGCTCTTCACCGCCACTTTGGTCTTCTACGCGATTAACCGCATCATGATCCGGCCGATCCGCGCGATGACGCAGTCCATGCTGGAGTTTGCGGCCGCACCGGACGATTCAGGCCGTATCATCAAGCCGGAGAACCGGAATGACGAGATCGGCGTCGCCGAGTATGAACTGGCGGACATGCAGGCAACCCTCCATCGTACGCTCGGTGAGCGCAAGCGTCTGGCCGATCTCGGCCTCGCGGTCTCGAAGATCAACCATGACATGCGCAACATGCTGGCTTCCGCGCAGCTCATGTCCGACCGGTTGTCCATGATCGACGATCCCACCGTGCAGTCTTTGGCTCCGAAGCTGGTGCGCACGCTAGACCGAGCGGTTTCCTACACGGAAGGTGTGCTTGCATATGGGCGAACCCAGGAAGCACCGCCGCAGCGGCGCCGGCTCCGTCTTCGTCCGCTGGTCGAGGATGCGCGGGCGATGCTCGCCTTCGATCCCGGGCGCGAGATAGAATTCGTCAACGATGTTTCGGATGACCTCGAAATCCACGCGGACAGCGATCAGCTCTTCCGCGTCCTAGCCAATCTCTGCCGGAATGCGATCCAGGCGATGGCGGTAGAATCGGATGTGGTGGTCGTGCGCAAGCTGACCGTTTCCGCGGAGCGCAAGGACGGTGTCGTGCGGATTCTGGTCAGGGACACCGGCCCCGGCTTGCCGGAAAAAGCGCGCGAAAATCTCTTCGCCGCCTTCCGCGGCTCGGCCCGCAGTGGGGGCACGGGCCTGGGTTTGGCCATTGCCAACGAACTCGTGCGTGCCCATGGCGGCAAGATCGATCTGCTCGAGAGTAGACCGGGACACACCACCTTTGCGATCAGCATACCTGATGGCGAGAGTTGATATATTCCTTGGTATATCAGCCTTTAGCTCACGGCAGGTGAATTTTCCGGAGCCCGCATTTGGATAAGCTGCAGGAAATTCACATGACCGCTTGCTTTTGCCGTCTTCAGTCGTTAGGTAGGCGGCGTTCGCTTTGAGCAGGCGCTTGCGCCTACCGGAGCGGTCCTCTGCGCCCGTAGCTCAGCTGGATAGAGCACCAGACTACGAATCTGGGGGTCGGGAGTTCGAATCTTCCCGGGCGCGCCATTTCGCTTTTGTCCATTGCAGCGCTATTTTGCTTTTGGCAACTATGTTGCCGTTGAGGCAGTGTTGTTGACCTTTTAAGCAAAACTGTTCGTGCCCAGATGTCGATGGAAGGCAGTCGGTGGTTGCAAAGGGTTTCTCCACGAACCAGCAGGTTTGACCTGAAGCAGAAGTTTGCTCCGCACTTCAAAGATCTCAGCTGCGCGCCCATCTACGACATTCAACGCCCTGATGGCTGTCCTGTAAGTTGCCGTTCATTTCAGATGTCTTCCAGCTGTGGTTTCGAGAGGTCCTTCGGATACATCTGCTTGTAGAGCGCACGCTAATCCGCCGGTTCGGGGAAGAGATTGCTCGCAGGCAAGGTTCAGGGTGACTTTCCGGAACGTGTGGAACTACCTGGTTGGCCAAGTGGAAAGCGCTTGCTCAGCAACAGCCTCTAGCATGTCTCGGGTAAAGCCGGCCTTGGCCTGCACTGCCATTCCGTGACCGACAGCCATCACGAATGCCGCAAGCGCATCAGGTTTGGCCGTCTCGGATAAATCGCCCTCTGCCTTTGCGCGTTCGAAGCGTTCACGAAGTTGCGCCTCTCCCGCGGCGCGAACATCTATCAACGCGTGTCGTATAGGCTCCGCTTCATCCGACCCCGCCAAGGCTCCGTTGATGTTAAGACAACCTGGATGGCTGGGATAACGTGTATGGAGATCGGCTGAACTGTACAGGATGTGCGCAGCAACTTCCCGCGCCGTCGGGCGCTGAAGCGCCTCTGGAATGAAGTCCATGTACCGCTCGTAGTAGCGAGCCAGGGCTCGGCGGAAGAGCGCTTCCTTGTTGCCAAAGGCGGAATAGAGTGCCGGCCTCTCCACACCGGCAGCCTCGGTGAGGTCGGTGTAGGAGGCCCCCTCGTAACCCTTGCGCCAGAAGACGCACAGTACAGCGTCGAGCGCCTTCTCCACGTCAAATTCACGATGGCGTCCCATCAGCACACCTCAGCATGTTTTCATAATGGCCGTTAATAAACTACTTGACAGCTCGTGTCCAATTTCATACCGTTCATTATAGTAACAGTTATTACGAAATCAAAGCGCTTCCACCTGCCAAGGGACGAGGAAGTGTCCTGATCGTGTGCCGAAAGGGTTCTCATGTCGAACGCGTTGAAGGACAAGGCTGCTCTGACCGCCGGGGAGTCTCTGGGACTTGGAGCTGCGGCCGCCTTTATGCCGGTGGCCCAGGGTACTGACGTTGCGATCGGCTGCGTCACGTCAGCAATAGAAGCAGATAGAAGCAGAGGCGGTCATTCAACAGTTGAAAAAGACCGGCGTGCACGCCATCGCGATTAACACCGATCAGGCCGACATGAATGTCGGCAAGCCCTCGCTCTGCGGCGGCGGCTTATGACGACCATCGGCATCATTGGCGCCGGCGAGGTCGGCAGCCAGATCGCGCGTGCGGCCACTGCGATCGGCTACAAGGTCGTCATCGCCAACTCCCGCGGAGCCGAGACCTTGAAAGGTCTTGTCGCCGAACTCGGGCCCCGCGCTTGGGCTGCGACTGCGGCCGGCGCCGCAGAGGCGGGCGACTTTGTCGTGGTGGCCGTCCCCCTGAAGCTCGCCAACGATATGCCTGTGGAGCAGCTCGCGGGCAAGATCGTGCTCGACACGAACAACTACATGCCCTGGCGAGATGGCCAGTTCCCCGTCATCGACTCCGGAGAGAAGACAGTTCACGAACTCCGCCAGGAGCAGCTGCCCACTTCGAAGGTGGCCAAGGCCTTCACCCACATCCAGGCGCCCCCCTCTTCATCTTGGCCAAGCCGCCTGGTGCTCCCAACCGTCATGCGCTTTCGGTTCCGAGCAACTACCCCGAAGCCGTGGAACTCGTGACGCGGCTGTACGACCAGTTTGGCTTCGACACGGTCGACAACAGTCCACTCAGCGAGTCCTGGCGCAGCGGCCCAGGCCAACCCGCCTGGATCGCGCACGAGCACCAGACCGCGCTGGAACTGAAGGCAAACCTCGCCAGAGCGCGACGCATCACCCAGCCTGAGGGCACCCAGCGTGCCTGCAAGTAATCAGCCAACCGGACAAGGACGTCCAATTATGCACAGAGAGGTTATTTCATGCAGAAGACATTGATAGGCAAGGTTGCACTCGTAACTGGCGGGTCGCGCGGGCTTGGAGCGGCCACTGCCGAAGCTCTCGCCGAACAAGGAGCTGATGTTGCGGTCAGCTATGTGGCGTCTGCCGAGAAGGCCGACGTCGTCGTCGAGAAACTAAAGGCAAAGGGCGTGCGCGCCGTCGCGATCAAAAGCGACCAGGCCGACCTGTCATCCGCCAAGACCTTGATCGACGCAGTCGTCTCACACTTCGGCCAGCTCGATATCCTCGTGAACAATGCGGGCATCGCGGTTCAGGGCAAGAAGGTCGACGACCCGCAACTCAATGCCGATGAACTGGACCGCATGTGGCACGTCAATGTGCTCGGCGCGGTGGCGACAACGCGGGCCGCGGCGCAAAAGCTGTCGGACGGTGGACGTATCATCTTCATAGGCTCGGCGATTGCCAGCCGTACCGCGTTTCCGGGCGCGGCGGACTACACGGGCACCAAGGCGGCAATCGCCGGGTATGCGAAAGCCATCGGACGTGATCTTGGCCCGCGGAACATCACCGTGAATGTCGTGCAGCCAGGCATCATGCCAACGGACATGGCGTCGGCCACAGCCCACAACGTGCCGGAAGCGGTGATGGATCTTCATGCGATCCGCCGGGTCGCAACCGTGGAAGAGGTGGCCGCGACCGTTTGCTTCTTCGCAGGTCCGAACGCGGACTACATCAGCGGAGGCGCCCTGGATGTGGCCGGCGGATACCAGATCTGAGCGGCGAAGATCGGTCCAGAGATAACTTGAAGCCTCACGCGCAATCAAAGGAAGAACGATGAACCAGAAGTTTGGCGCAAAATCGACCGCCGACGATGTACTTTCCGGCATCGACCTCAAGGGAAAGCACATTCTCATTACCGGCATCTCCTCGGGCATCGGGCTCGAAACTGGCCGATCGCTGGCCTCTCACGGGGCCAGCATTGTCGGTGCGGATTTGGACCTCGCCAAAGCCGAGCCGGCCACCGCACTGGTCTGTGAGGACGCGCTGCAAGGAGGTGGCAGCCTGGAATTGATCGAGCTCGACCTGGGATCACTAAGCAGCGTACGCGCCAGCGCGGATAAACTCTTGGCTGACGGCAAACCATTCGATGTTATCATCGCTAATGCCGGCGTTATGGCAACGCCCTTCGGACGGACGGTCGACGGCTTCGAAATCCAGTTCGGGATCAACTATCTTGGACATTTCGCTCTGGTCAATCGGATTGAACCGCTGCTTGCCGATGATGGGCGTCTGGTGATGGTGTCGTCACAGGCTCATCGGATCGCCGATGTCGATCTCGCCGATCCGAATTTTGAGCGGCAGACATACGATCCATGGGTCGCCTATGGCCGCTCGAAGACGGCGACGTCTCTCTTCGCAGCGGAGTTCGACCGCCGGCATCGCGATCGTGGCATCCGGGCTGCGTCGGTCATGCCGGGGAACAGCGGTGGTACCGGCCTCACCCGCCATCTGTCACCGGAAGACGTGCAGGGCCTTCTCGCTAATGTTGGAAAAGCGCGTGCCGACGCGGGTCTTCAGCCGGCAGAGCTAAAAGAAGTCCCACAGGCGGCAGCAACGTCAGTCTGGGCCGCAGTCGTGGCGAACAAAGACGAAATCGGGGGGCACTATCTCGAAGATTGTTCGGTCGCACCGATTGATGACTCACCCAATCCATTTGCCGATGGAGTGAGGTCGTATGCACTAGACGCTGAGAAAGCTAAGCAACTTTGGGCGAAAAGCGAGGAATTGATAAGCGCGGCGTCGTAAAGACGATCCCGCACATCCGAACGCGATGACCTCTTCCATTTTCGTGCGCGGCTAGACGGCTCGCAGGACCAGCCAGGCAACTGTGAGCCGTCTAGTTCATTAGGCGATGCCGCAAGTGGTCGCGAGGTGAATGCGCGCGGGTTGTTTAGACTAAGTCACCAGCAACTTCTCCACCAATCAACGTTCAGAAATCGCCCCAATTTGCGACAGCGTTTACTATCCGTTCGTCCAACACCTGCCGGTCAGCGTTCGGCCCCTTCTTGTCGGCAAAGCGCTCCAAGTTGGCCGTTCAGGCGCCTTCGCCACTTCCTGAAAGGAGACCCTGCCTACGACGCGTTGGAACTCGCGGTTGCGGACAAAACGGGCGCCAAGCGTTGATTGTCGCCGATGGCGATCTACCCATCTTCTCCGCAAGTGGTTCGGTGCCACCTTCCTCCGCCGTCGTTGGATGCTTCGCCTGCGCCCGTATATTGACGGAACTGGAAGAAGTCAGCGGCGAGAGCCAAGCCGCGACTTCATATCCACTGTGACCCGTTTCCGGCTGGATGGAGTGTCACTCGTGGGTCAAGCAATACCACAGCTCAATATTATCGCCCGGAGAATCGGTGCAACTTGCGGTGCACCGGCAAGGCAAGGGCGCTTGCCTTCCAGTTCGTCTTTCGAGAGCCAACCGTCCCCCTCACCTCCGGCCTCCTGTACGATGAGCAGTCCAGCCAAGCAGTCCCAAGCGCTAAGTGCCGGTTCGTAATAGCCAAGGTAGTGGCCGGCTGCGACATGGGCGAGGCTCAAAGCGGCCGAGCCATTGCGCATGTAAACGGCCCCGGCTGCCTTACCGTGTTGATAACCTGTCCTATGTGGTCCGCATGATCCGCCTGGCTGGATCCGATTGCCACCAGCCCTCCGGCAAGCGGCGTTGTTGACCCTGTAATCCAGCGTTTCTGCCGCTTCCAAGACCTTTTCACGTGTTTGGGGCGAAACACTGGCGCCCTGCGTGAATGGGCGTGAGACCGCTGAGCGGGCTACTCCCGCCAGTTGCGCCACGTCGTCGGATGTGGGTTGTCGTCCAGCCTGCCGGATTGTCGATGCCAGCCTCCACTCTCCCGGCGCTCATATCAAACGCTTTTGTACGAAACCACTTTAGAACCGAAGAGCGCGCAGTGACGCGCAAGCGCTCAACTTTGGTTTTGAAACCGTCAATATTGAGTCTATGCGCCCCTTCCTCGAAGGCGGCAACAGCGGTCAGAGGCCTTGATCGTCATCACCATGTGCAATTCCGAGCCGGGTAAGCTCCATGCTGAGCTGCCGCAGCTTCTGCCGCGCCTCAAGGTCGTAGGCCTGCGCATGTGCACGCGCCTCCCTTTGGCCATCGAAATAACGTCCGGAGATGGCAGTACCCGCACCGTTGACCATTGCCAGAACGGCATCCGCTCCCACATCGACAGGGGTCATCGGACGGCCGCCTGCGGCGCGAACCAGTTGGTTTCCATCAGGCTGCCTGGATGAAGGCTCGCGCTCGTCACGTTCGACCCACTCCACTCACGGGCAAGATCAAAGGAATGCATAATGTTCGCCAGCTTGCTTTGGGAGTACGTGCGATACCCATCATAGTCATGCTCGAGCATCACGTTCGCGAAGTCGATCGGCCTTTGGGACGCGGACGCCACGTTGATCACCCGTGAAGGGCCCATCCGGCCCAGGCACGGGCGCAGAATCCAGGTCAGCAGGAAATGTGCGAGATGGTTGATCGCGAAATGAAGTTCGTGGCCGTCCTCGCTCACCCGCCGCTCTCCACCGCAATGCCGGCATTGTTGATGACGACATCAATGTGGGCATGCGCGCCGGCAATCGCTTCCGCCATACGGCGGACAGCATGAAGCGATGCGAAGTCCGCCTGATAGAAGATCGCAGATCCACCCGCGGCCTCGACCGCGGCAACAAGAGCATTGCCGCGAACAGCATTGCGTCCATGGACGAGCAGAAGCACACCGGACGAGGCCAGACGCTCCGCGGTCCGGCGGCCCAGACCATCCGTCGCGCCGGTAATGAGTATTGTTCGTTGTGCAGTCATCGCCAAGTGATCCCTGTCAAGATCAGCTTCTCTTGGGAAGCTCCAGGTTGTGGTGTTTGGATCAATCTAAAACCAAAAGGCGCATCTGGCGGTGCCGAGCCGCTCAATCTTGGTGCAGGAACCATCAATGCCGCAACTTGAACTAACGGTTGCGTCGGGGCTCGTGATGCCTCCGCCTGGATCTGTCCAACCGGCTAACTCACCGCGTCAGCTGCGGCGCGGCCCGATTTTGCCGGCTTCGGAAATTGTCGCACGTGTCGACCTGAGAACCTCATCCGACAAAGAATTGTTTGCCTTTGCCACAGCGCGCGACACGACGATGGCGCCGATTTGCGCCGCGACAGTGGCAATAGCAAGCCGCCTTCTCTCAGGTTGGGGGATTTGATCTTCCAGGGACTCTTCAAGCGCGTTTGCGACCCGCTCGAAGGCACTTGCAAACCTGGCACTGACGTCCTCTCCTTGTCTTCCAATCTCACTGGCGGAAGCTGTCATCGGGCAACCGCCGGTCAAATTGTCACGCGCTCGGATTGAGAACAGATCGGTGAGGTGGTCCTCAAACGAGCGGCGTTCATCAGGCGCCGATGCTCGGGTGCCTTCGAGGTTTCTCTCAAACCCGTACGAGAAAGCTTCGGCCACCAGCGCATCTTTCGACGCGAAGTGCGCATAGAGCGCACCATGGGTCAGCCCGGCCGCCTTTGCGACCTCCGCTACGCCGACTCCATCAATTCCCCGCTGCCGAAACAGCTCGCTTGCTGCTCGGAGCAGCGCAGCCCGATTCTCGGCAGCTTTCTCTTTCGAAACTCGCATCTCACGGTCCTATCCGTTCACCATGCCATTTTTATAGTTGCGCTCGCCACGAAAGTCACTAAGATTGCAATCGCAATCAAAAGGCAAGGTCGGTTCAAACGTGAGCTGACTGAGGGGCCGGTCGCGCCTCGCCTTGGTCGGGCGTTTGAGAAGGAGATATCGCCTTGCGCTACAAAGTTTTTGGTAAACATACGGGCCTGCGGGTTTCCGAGTTCGTGCTCGGGACCGCGAATTTCGGAACGAGCTGGGGGCATGGCACCGATGCGGATGAGGCCCGCCGCATCTTCGACACATACGCCGACGCAGGCGGCAACTTCCTCGACGCGGCCAACGGTTATCAGGACGGGCAATCCGAAGAGTTCCTGGGCGACCTGCTGTCAGGCCGGCGCGACAACTTCGTGGTGGGCACGAAATACACCTGCATCACTGACTCGAGCTCGGGCATTCTCGTCACCGGCAACAGCCGACAAGCCATGGTCTCATCCGTCGAAGCGAGCTTGAAGCGGCTCAGGACTGATCGAATTGATATCCTTTATGCCCATGTCTCGGATGGCGTCACGCCGCTCGAGGAGGTCGTACGGGGCTTCGATGACCTCGTTCGGGCGGGTAAGATCCTTTATGCAGGTCTTTCCAATTTTCCCGCATGGCGAATCGCCAGGGCTGCGACCATTGCCGAGCTTCGCAACGCCGCCCCAATCGCGGCTCTTCAGGTCGAGCATAGCCTCGTCGCCCGGACTGCAGAGCGGGAGGTTATGGAGGCCGGTCATGCGCTTGGTCTTGGCATCGTGGCCTTCTCACCGCTCGGTGGTGGCGTCCTTACCGGAAAATACCGCAAACCCGACCGCGAGAAGGGACGCCAGGAGGGTTTCGCCGGGGCCGCGTTCCATCCTGAAAACTCGCCGCAGCGCACCGCGACCCTCGACGCGTTGATTGCGGTGGCCGAAGAGGCCGGCGTCACGCCGAGCGAGGTAGCGATCGCCTGGGTCGCCGCCAAGGGTTCGCTTCCCATTCTCGGACCGCGTACTCTCGCCCAACTCGAGAACAACCTTTCCGCGGCAAAGGTGGTGCTGTCGCCCGAGCAGATTGCGCGTCTCGACGCGGTGAGCGCGCCCGAGCCTGTCTACCCCTACACGGTGCTCGATGATCCGCGAATCGGGTCTCTGATTACGGGCGGAAACTCCGAAAAGATCGAGATGCCCGCAGGACCTGTGGCGTAATCCCGCTATCCGTAGAACGAGGATGTATTGATGATCACTCTCTACTACAAACCAGGTGCGTGTTCGACTGCAAACCATTTCGCCTTGGAGGAGGCTGGAGTCGAGTATGAAGCTATTCGCGTCAATCTCAGTGATCTAGACGATCCGCTCTCGGACAAGGTGCGCAAGCTGAATCCGATGGCTATGACACCGACTATAGTACTCGATGACGGTACGGTGCTGACGCAAAATGCGGCGACGTTGCCGTTCATTGCCGATCTTGCGCCCGAGAAGAACCTATTCCCAGCGCGGGGTACAATCGAGCGGGTGCTGGCAGAAAGCTGGCTGTCGTTCATCGCCTCCGATCTGCATCCCAGAATGGTGGAAATCGTGTGGGTATGGGCGGAAGAAAACGATGCGGCGAAAGCCAAGCTGCGAACCTTCTATGACGATCGGGTTGCGCTGCCCCTGAAGGTTCTCAAGGATAGGCTCGCGGACAGGCCTTTCATCCTCGGTGATCAGTACTCAGTCATCGACGGCTACGCTCTCATCGTCCTGGATTGGTCGGTGCTCGGCGATCTTTCGCTTGAAGATTATCCCAACATCCTGGCCTTCATGGAGCGGGTAGCATCGCTCCCCGTGATTCAGCACGTCCGGCGACTCGAAGGTCCGCTCGACTGGGCCTTCGATCACGAGGACATGGTGTCTGGGGCTGAGAACTGATCGAACAGTTCGCGACCGCATTGGCCTGATCCTCAGATCAAGGCAAATGTCCGGCGTAGGGGTGGCAGCGGAATGGCCGCTTATCGCTTGGCTCGACCCGAAGCCGGCCAGTCCGCATCCGGCCCCTCAAGTCGCCGATCGGCGGCTTGGCCGGGCTCTTGATTTGGGATGCGCGCTTCGCGATCGCGCAGTCTGGCTTGCGCGGCGCGGTTGGACCGTTACGGGTGTCGATGTCTCCGAACGCGCTTTAGAGGCAGGAAGGAAAACGGCCGCTGAGGAACAGCCTGAGGCAACAGCGGCGGCGATCACCGCCAATACCGTATTCGAGCAATACCTGAACCCAGCACTTCGGTCGACACGCTCTAGGCTGGCTGCAACGGTGGCGATCACCGATTCACGCGACCGGCTGATCGTTAGCGGCATCTGGGCTGCATACCCACAGTGCCTATGGAACAGGTCAACGCGCCGTGCCGGGTTTCGGCTTCTTGTCAGTCCACTGCGGTGGCAGGCCGAAATTGGCCGCGGCGGCTCCGAATATCCCAGGCATTCGACCGAACGATTCACACGCGGCGTATTTCGGCTTTCCACCGAGCCAGGACCGTACCTTATGTCTCGACGGGAGCGAGATGTTCAGCATTTTCGGTTCTTTGCCGGTGATCAAAATCTCGGAAAAGTCACTCGCGAATGTCGAGGCGAGGCCATACGCGTCGCCTACTTCCGAATAACGGGGATCGTCCTGAATCGAGTTTGCACCGCGAGCCCATACCATTGCCGCGCGCTGGACACCGCCGCTATCAACTGCCTCTGCCTCGACCGCCAGCCCTCCAAGTCCGATGGGCAGGCGCGGTACGCTGACGAAGGGAACATCGGTAGGCAAGGCGAAACCACCGCCTACGGTTACTGCCGTTGCAATTCCCGCCATTGTCTTGTTGGTGGGAACGACATTGGTGATGACGGATCGGATCATGAGATCCGCCGGCCGGCCGGCCGGAACCATCTGATACTTTTCGCTTAGTGCCACACAGAGCGCCCGGTCCAGTGCATTTGAAACCAACGAGCGATCGGCTTGCGATTTAACGCGTGATGCGGCGTTCGACGCGAAGGTCGTTGGTATGATGCTGGCCGTTTTCACCGCGGCCAGATATTGCCCGTCAACATACAGCCGCTTCTTGCCCAACCTTCCCTCAGGCGCTCCGAGATTGGCGTAGGAGGTGAGCGTTCCGGCCTCCTTCATGGGCACGGAAGCACATCCGGCTACCACCAAGCTCAGGGGTAAGGCCAGACAGAGAGTTCTCAATGGAAACTTTCGCTTGGGGCCGACAAATCGATGGAATGATCTAGTGAATAGATTGCTGAGCACGTTTTCTGACCTCCGTCGCGAATGTTCCAGGCGACCATGCGAACGAAGGATTGCCGCAGCATTACATCTCGTCGATACGGCGAGTTCGGCGGTTCCGTCAAAGCTGAATTGCCACGGCCGTCCCTGTTGGGTGGCTCGTGATGCTGATTTGACCCCCGTGATTTGCAACGATCTGCTTCACCAGGCTCAAGCCGAGACCCGCGCCTTCGCTTTTGGGAGCAACGCGATAGAAGGGTTCGAATACTAATTCTCGGTGCTCCGCCGGTATGCCAGGCCCTTCGTCGGTCACGTTGATCTGGCCTCCGGCTGAGACTGAAACCGTGATCATTCCGCTATTGCCGCCATGATCGATCGCATTGCGAACCAGATTGCTGACCACCCTTGGCAAAGCGGAAGGGCTCCCACTGCGTTCGACGCTTTCGACTTCACTTTCAAAAGAAATCTGGTAGCCGGCCGCAATCGCCAGGGGCGCGAGTTTGGCAACGACGGTTCGCACGATTTCGACGAGATCGACCGTTTCATGGAGATCGGCCGCCTGGTCGTTGCGCTCAAAATCGAGAAGCTGTTCGGCCGTCTCAGCCAGTCGGGCAACGTCGTCCAGCAGTCGTTTTCGTTCCGGTCCGTCGGGCATCCCGTCGATCCGCGTCTGCATGATCGCGATCGGTGTTCTCAGTTCGTGCGCTGCATCGATCAGGAAGCGCTGGCGCTTCTTGATCTCACTCTCAAGCCGCCCCAATGCTCCATTGAACGCGATAACCAGAGGCGCGACTTCTTGGGGGATGCCGTCCACCGGGAGGCGCGCGCCGTGCATGCGCGGTTGAAGCTGCGATGCTTTACGCGCGACCTCACTGACCCTTTCAAGTGCCCGTCGCACTATCCGAGGCACAGCAAGAAAGATCGCCGGCAAGGCCAATGCGATCAAAGACCCGTAGAACGGATAGCTCCTGGCCAAAAGGGCAAGAACGGGCCAGCCTTTGTTAGCCACGCCGCCAAACAGAACGCGAACCTCACCTGCCGCTGTTTCGACGTTTTCGATCGTCGCGATCTCGTTTGTCGCGGCGGACCCGCGTATATCTGCGTCATTAAAAAGATACACCAGATGAGTGAGCGCGGCATAGGCTGGGGGGACCGGGCCATAGGAAACGGAAGTGCCAGCCGTGGTGGCCGCAACATACCAAAGCCCTCTGTTCTGCTCCTTGAGCGCCTTGAGCTCCGGCGTCTCCAGCAGTTCCATTCTTCCTTGGCTATCGTTTACTACAGCCCCGGCTATCACCGAACCAATCTTCTCCTCCATGGCAATGTTCGGCGACATGATCGTGGTAGCCCAAATGCAAAGCCCTATGATCACCGAGGCGACCACCGCAACGATGACGAGACTGAGTCGCCAGCTCAGCTTCCACCAAAGTGACGGGTTCGATCTCATCACGCCCATTATTCTTCCTTCAGGAGATATCCGACACCCCGGATATTGTGGATCGTCACGCCGGCGCCGGCATCCAGAAGCCGCTTGCGCAGCCGGGAAATATGCGCATCAAGCGCGTTCGACTGAATTTCGTCTTCGTAGTTGTAGACCGCCGCTTCAAGTGTCGATCGCAGGACGGTTTTTTCCTTCCGCTTTGCGAGTGCCACGAGAACGAGGAGCTCGCGTCTGGGCAGATCGAGCGAGACCGAATTGATCGTGACGTTCAAGTGTAGCGGATTGATCACCATCCGCCCGGCAACGATGCTCGGTTCTACCAGATTGGACGGCCGTCGAAGCACGGCGCGCACACGCGCCATCAGCTCCTCGACAAGGAAAGGCTTGCCGAGATAGTCGTCGGCGCCAATATCCAACCCCTTGACCCGCTCCAACGGCTCATTTCTTGCCGTCAACACGATGATCGGTGTGTCTGTGCCCGAACGTCTCAACTTTGGAATGAATGTCAGCCCTTCACCGTCAGGCAAGCGGCGATCCAGGAGGATCGCGTCGTAGGCATGCTGGCGCGTAAGTTCGAAAGCGTCCGCAAGTTGCATCGTATGATCGGTGACGATGCCCTGCTTGGCCAACGCCGCCGACAGCGCGTTCGCCAACTCCCGCTCATCCTCTATCAGTAGAAGTCTCATCCGTCCTTCGCTTTCTCGCCTCCTCCTTGTCTGCCGCCAAGATTGCAGCAGCATTGCGGGAATAGAAGGACGATCAGGTAATGCTGCTGCAATCGTTAAAGCCTAGCAACGGGAATGCCCGGTCGCGAAAGCGCGACGCGACTACCCGAAGGAACATCGGTATGGCTGTTAAATGGACGATGAGATTGGCCCCGGCAGGAACGCTTCTGGGAGCCGACTATCTCGCTGTCGGCTATAGCGATTCTGCACACCGAACGATCGGTGAAAACGAGCGCCCGGAAACCATCGTAGAGGCGGCTGCGGCACGCCAGCACGAGCGCCCCCTCAAACTCACGCCTTTGGAGATCGCGACCATCCAGTCCACTTTAATGGTGGAGCGACTGCGCGTCAGCGGAGAACTTGAGCCGATCAATCGTGCCACCTTGCACGCGAAGGATGGAGGCTGGATCCTTGAGATCCGCGCACGCGAGGGGCACGCGGTCGAGGCAGGCGTTGTGCTGCTGCGCTTCGACACCGAGGAATTTCAATCGATCATCGAGCAGCGGGAGGGGCATTGAGACACTCCAGAGGCGGAGCTGCTCCTTGTCAGACAATCCCTCCACAGGACCGAACAGCCTGACCCACCGGCTTTCTCGAACAGCGCAGATACATTCGGCGCGGACACGAACTGCAACCACCAGCTTAGGCAAGAACATGACCTATAGGACTTTTCTCCGCCTTCTCGGCAGTTTTCTCCCCTCTGCCATCATATGGGGAGCGCTGTTAGGAGGCCCGCTCATAATTTTTTTCTTTCTCTGAAGACGCTTCGCCATTGGACAGATATAGAGCCAGTGGTGCCCCTTCACGGACGGCCTGCGAATACAGGCCGCCCTGGTTCCGGCTTAGGGCTTGAGGGTCGTGGCGACCGAGACCTTGACGTCGAACTCGTAAGGGGCATGCGCCTTGCTCAATCGGTCGAAGCGTTTCCACACGCTGTTCCAGTTGCCGAAACGCTCCGGCAGTGCCCGCCAGGGCGACACCGCAGAGACGCCGCTTAAATCAACCGAGCTGCGCCAGAGCCTCCGCTTCATCAGAGCGCCAGTTATCTTAATGCCCTGCAAGGGTAATGGAACGGCTCGCTGCTGCCGGTCGGCTATCGCGTCGTTGCGGCCGAGCAGCGCGGCGCGAAGGGTCAAGAAAAGCTCGAATCGACGCGTTGCACGCCGACACCATCCGCCTGATCTAACGCCTTTCGCCCCACCTGAGACATTTAACACTCGGAATGGCGATCCCCTGAGCTGCCGTTCGCATCAAATGACTTCAGCCATCCATCGCGGTGCAGTAAGCCCTGGCGGTGTCCATCCTGCCATCACTGGCGCAGCAGGGTGAGTAGATCGGGACAGCAAGCCCTGCCGATCTGACTAGCCTTTCGCCTATGGCGCGGGCTTCGAGCAGCAGAGGTCCAAGGGTGGCGCCATTGCCCCCATATTCTTTGTTTGGGATGCAGTTATGCTGCGCCCGTTGCAGTCCGTCAGTCAGAACCTCTTGCTGATCTCGAGGCCGAAGGCGTGATCCTGCTGATCGCTGCCAAAAGACGTGCGGTAGTCGAGCACGGCCGACCAGTCCTGAGGGAGTTCGGCATCAAATGAAAGGCGGAGCGTCGTATAGCTCTGGCCGGTCGGCTCAAACTCAAAGACATAGGGCAGGCCGTCGAGATCGGCGTAGCCGAGACCTACGCGGCTCGAACCCGCGAAATCGTGGGTGTATTCCACCCGCACGCCGGGGGTGAGGGTGCCCCAGTCCAGCACGAAGGTATAGTCTGTCCGCATCCCGAGCACACCTGACAGCGTGTCGACGTGCTGATCGCTGTAACGAAGCGCGAACATGCCGCCGTCGTCCTCGGTAAAGCCGTTGAGCCAGGAACGGGAGAGCTCAACCCGACCGTAGGGCGAGACGAGCCAGGTCTCGTCGCGGATCTCGTAGGCTGCAGTCACCGAACCGAAGAGCTGATGGCCGGAGCGGCTACCAGTGGCAAAATCTCTGCTCGTCGTGATATAGCGAGTGCTATCGAAATCGAGCCAGCTCCCGCCGATCAGTCCATCGAGGAAGAAGTTCTCGAAGGGTTTGTAGCTGCCATAGATTGCGGCGCTGTAGGCGTTGGCGCTGGTTTCGGTGCCGTTTTCGCCGACGTCGGTCTTGTCACGGCTGTATCCGACGCCGAAGCCGCCGATGAACTGGCTCGTGAAGCGATAATCGATGCCGCCACTGATCCCGACATTGGTGTATTCCAGATCAATTGTGCCGTCGCGCTCGCCGAAATTGACGAATCCGCCAGACCAGACCGCATAGTCCCCGAGATCAATGCCACCTACATCTGAAGAGGGCACCGAGGACAGGTCCTCCGCAGCCGCCAGAGCGCCGGAGCCACCGAGGCCATGCGGCCCATAGCCGAGGAGCCCGGGGGCGCGCTCGTCGAGATCGCCCGCGGCGGCGTGGCGCGAGTTGTCGATCAGTTCCTGGATTTCGAGATTGCTTGGGTCCTGCTCCTGCGCAAAGCTCAGGCGAACATTCATACTGTTGCTGCGCCGGTCGCCCTCGTCGTGCAACTGCTCGAGGCGGTCATTAAAGTTACGGGTCTGGACCTCGGCAAACCGCTTGGCTGCAACGACCTGCGCCGTTAAGAGGCCGATCACCTCCAGGTCCTGCGAGGGATCGGGCCGCGCCAGGACATTGAAGGTGATAATGCCGGGCGCCGAGGGACCGGCGGCGTTGGACAACGTGTAGCGTACGCTCGACGTGCCTGCATAAGTCGGGCTGGATTCGAAGATGAGCCGGTAACTCTGGCCGTCCTCTTCGATACGGGACACCCCGGCGTCCTCGTCCGAAACGTCAACGATCGCCACGTCTGTGAACGGCCCACCGGTCGCGCCTTCCGTCAGTTCCACGCTGGCCGTCTCGCCGGCATAAATCTCGACCGTCCGGGAGGCGACGGTCGGCACCGACGGCGCCCGCTCGACGCTGATGGAGTAGGTGAGGGTGGTTGTGCCGTCCTGCGCGGTTACAACAACGGGGATCGAAGTCGAGCCAGCCGGCAGCACGACGGCCGGACTGGCGGTGCCGGAGGCGACCGTCTGTGCGTTTACGGTGATCGCGGCGTTTGGTTCAGCCGCAGTCGGCGTCAGCGTTAGCATCTCGACCTCTTTGCCGACTGCGATCGTGTAGCTGAAGGTGTTGGCGTCGAAGGCCGGATCGAGCGTCCCAGCGCTCGAGACCAGCCCGACAAGCTCCGCATTCGAGGAGGCAGCACGGGTCACAACGACTGTGTAGGTCTGTCTCGTCCCTCCATCAGCGGCCGTGACGGCGACGGTGATTGTGTTGGCTCCGATCGCGAGCGGGATCGCGGGGCTGGCGCTGCCGGAGTTGACGGTCTGCCCGTTGACGATGATTGTGGCGTTCGGATCAGACGCTGCCGGCGTGAAGCTGATCGTTTCAACCTCGTTGTCAACAGCGATCGAATAGCTGGAGGTGTCCGAATCGAAGGCGGGATCAAGTGTACCGGCGCTTGGGACGAGGCTCGACAGGTCGGCATCGGCCGAACCGCCGCGTGTCCAGAGCGCTCCAGATGTAAAGCCAACAGCCGGCGGATTGCTGACCGCGTCGGCAATCGATCCATTATTCAGCACGTCAACGCGCAACGTGCCGACACCGGATACTCCATTGATTGTGACATCGTAGGTGATGTTATCCGCCGTGGAGATGTCACTAATGCTCCCTGTGGCGGACCCCGTTGTGGTGAGCTCAAAATCCGCGCCATCGTCACCTGTGACCGGCTCGGAAAACGTGACTACGAAATAAACCGTAGTTGCATTAGGTGCCGGAGTGCCGCCCACCGTGCTCGAAAGCACCATCGGCGCCACGGCATCCACGTGCATCCCACTTAGATCCGGAACGTTGTTGAGCGTCAGATTGGCAGCGGTTCCGCCAGAACTCTCGATTGTGCCGCCATTCAGCGAGATTGCAGGTCCAAGGTCAATTCCGCTCGGAGCGAAATCGCCAGATTGGACGGTGTAACGGAAGCTGAGGGTATCTGTGCCGCTGCCGGCGACCAGGGCAGCGGTTTGCGCCGCGCCACCGATATCCAGCGACAGGCCCGGTGTTCCCGTCACCGTCACAGGCTGGTCGAAAACGACGGTGAAAGTTAGATCGTCGCCAGCCTTGTAGGTGCCTTTGGCAGGTCCGGTGACGGAGGAAACGATAGGCGCTGCGGGGGCACCTGTCACGACCAGGGTCATTACGGCTCCCGGACCTCTTCGTGCACACCACGTGCTATATTCTGCGCAAGTGAAGTACCGGACCGTTCCACCCTGAACAAAGCCTTCACCCCTAAAAGTCCAACGGAAATTGGGGTTCGGACTTTCTCGAATGCCGCCCTCAAAATTCTGCATCGCCGATATGTCACTAAACTCGACGCCAAATCCCTGATTGGAGCCATCGACATGATCGGCGAAACTAACGCTCACCAGGGAGGCTCCATAAGGCACTTCGACCGTGAAATCGCGGGCCACGATCTCGTCAGGTTCGGCGCGGGTGACTATTACCGTATAGGTTTGGGTGGTGACGCCGTCCTGGGCAGTGACAGTGACCGGTATTGCCGTCGATCCCATCGAAAGCGAAATCGCCTGGCTTTCGCTGCCGGAAATCACGAGTCGTCCATCCACGGTGATCGTCGCATTGGCGTCGTCGGCCGCGGGCGTCAGCGTGATGGTGTCGATGCTGTTGGCAACCGCAATGGTGTAACCGAGAGTGCCAGCGGCAAAGGCTGGATCGAGAGTACCAGCGCTTGGCACGAGAGCCACAAGTTACGCGTTGGTCGAACTGCCGCGGGTCCATGGGGTTCCAGAAGAGAAGTCAGCAGCCAGCGGATTGCCGATGGCATCGACGATTGAGTCGGCAAGGACATCAAGGCGCAGCGTGCCGATGCCGGAGATCGCGTTTACGGAGACGTTGTAGGTCACATTATCAGAGGTGGAGGTAGCCGAGATCGACCCAGTGGCGGACCCTGTTGTGGCCAGTGTGAAATCCGATGAATCGACACCAGTGACTGGCTCCGAGAACGTCACCACGAAATCAACCGCGGTTGCATCTGGTGCCGGACTGCCGCTGAAAGCCGTCGAGACTACCGTTGGCGCTACCGCATCGATCAATACAGAGCTCAGGTCAGGCACCCCGTTAAGAGTGAGATTGGCATCGGTTCGGGCGCCGTTGTAGATCGAGCCGCCGTTCAGGGAAATTGAAGGCCCCAGACCGATTCCGCTTGGGGCCAGATCGCCGGATTGAACAACGTAGGAAAATGTAAGCTTGTTCGAGGCATCTCCCGCTGCATAGGAAGCAGACCGCGCAGCGCCGCGGAGCTCAAGGGAAAGACTGGGGCTCCCCCTCACCCCGACATTCTGATCATAGGTGACGGTGAAGGTCAGTATATCACCGGCTTTGTAGGTGCCATCCGCCGGCCCGCTTACGTTCGAAACGATTGGTGCCGAAGAGGGCTCGACATAGGTGAAGCCGCCCGTCAACGTGTCGCTGCCGCCCGGAGTGGTTACCGTCACATCGACCGCTCCGGCCGGATGGGGGTCTGCGGTGGCGCTTATTTGAGCGGGACCTTCCTGTATGAAGCGTGCCGCAGTGCTGCCGAAGGTGACGACCGTCGCTCCGGCCAGATCAGCGCCGGTGATAATGACGTGGGTGCGGCCAACCGACGAGCCGGCCGTCGGCGCGATGCCAGTGATCGTCGGAGGCGCCACGAAGGCGAAAGCGTCAGTCAGCGTGTCGCTGCCACCCGGTGTGGTCACCGTCACATCAACCGTTCCGGTTGCATGGGCTGGCGTCGTCGCCGTGATCTGGGTGGCACTGTCTACTGTGAAGCTCGTTGCGGGTGTACCCCCGAAGCTTATCGCAGTCGCGCCTGTCAGGCCGGTGCCGGCAATAGTGACCGTCGTGCCGCCCGCCCCCGGACCGGCGTTTGGATTGATACTGCTGAGCGTCGGGGCCGGTACCTCATAGGTGAAGCCGCCGGTCGCCGTGGCGCTGCCGCCGGGGGTCGTAACCACTACGTCGGCCGCACCCGCCGCACGAGCCGGCGTCGTCGCCGTGATCTGGGTGGCGCTATCCACTGTGAAGCTGTTCGCCGCCGTGCCGCCGAAAGTCACGGCCGTTGCACCAGTCAGTTCGGTGCCGGTAATGGTCACCGTGGTGCCGCCAGCCGTCGTGCCTGTCGCCGGCGCGATATCGGTGATCATCGGGGCCGGAAAGTCATCATTGAGGATGGTGCCAACTCCGTCCATGGTGAGCGTCGCGCCGACCGCATCGCTCAGCTCGACGGTGAAGTTCTCATCGGGTTCGATCGTGAGATCGCCGTTGATCGTTACCGTGATCTCGGCAGAGGTCGAGCCCGGCGCAAAATTGATGGTGCCGCTGTTGGCAACGTAGTCGCTCCCTGCAGATGCGGTGCCGTCCACGGTTGCGAACGACGCACTCACCGGCTGACCGCTTGCCGGGGTAAGGGTTACTTCAAACACGCGGCTGCTGGTGCCGGTGTTGCCCTCGATGCCCCCCGTTCTGGTGATAAAAAGCTGTGGGAGCGGATCGTCATCGCGGATGGTTGCCGCCCCTTGGCCGTCACTCACCGTTGCACCGGAGACATTGGTGACGTTGGCGAAGAACGTCTCATCCGCTTCACTGATCGTGTCGCCGATTACCTGGACGGTGAAGCTGTAGAGGCTGCTGCCCGCAGGAATGGACAGGCCGGTCAAGCTGCTGGCCGAGTAATTGCTGCCATCGCTGGCGGTGCCGTCCGCGGTCGCGATGTCGAAGGTCACCCCTCCGGCACCGGCAGCCTGGCTGAGCGACACCGTGAAGGTGGCACCGGTGAAGTCATCGCCCTCGGATACGGTGACGTCGGCAATCGACAGCGTCACCGGCGCCACATAGGTGAAGCCGCCCGATAGTGTCTCGCTGCCGCTGGACGTGATCACCGCCACATCGACAGCACCCGACACATGGGCCGGCGTCACCGCCGTGATCTGCGTGTCGCTGTCGACCGTGTAGCTCGTTGCCTTCGCGCCGCCGAAGGTTGGGGCACTGGCGCCCGTCAGGTTGGTGCCGGTGATCGTGACGGAGGTGCCCCCCTCCGTCGTGCCGTTGGCCGGGGAGATTCCGCTGATCGTCGGGGCAGCAGACTGCGTCATTGCTTCCTGCGGAAAGGCGAGTGCCACCGTAAGAGCGGTAAGTACGGCCCCTAGAGCCGTAACGAAATCCTTCAACGGGTTGCTTTTGGCTTGTGACAGCATAATCCCCCACCCCCATTTCTTCGTAGGACGCCATAATATTGCCGCCGATCATGCCGCCGAGATGTCGCAGGTGCTGTCGTCGCGCTTCATGTTAATACGGCGGATGCGGCCGCCGGTCATCTCGAAAATGTCTGCGCCGCCGCCCTACGACGGTTGCCTGTGACCGTGCCGCCGAAATCGCGAACGCGTGGTCACCGCCGCCTTGGTTGACGTCGGTCGTACAGGAACGCATCTCGATTGTGTCGATGCCGACCCCGAAAGAAACATCGCCTGCGAGCGTTCCTGTCTCGTTCTCCGGCAAAGTGAGATTGTTGTTACCGTCGAGGTCTGTCAGCTCACCAGCAGAAGTTCCGCTGTCGTAGACGAAGGTATTCAGGTGTAGGGATAAAGCTGCAGGCCGCCTAGCAAGGATCTTCTTTAGCTTTCGGCCGAAGTGTACTGATAGAGCGTGGATATGATTGCAAAGTGATACGTTAGTTGCTTTTCGGTCATTATATTGTCATTGGTGCAGAAACGTACTTTGTAGGCGAGACTTCATTTGCTCAGGTGCAGCGGAAGGCACTCTATGGTGGTCAGCGTCTCGCATTGCAGACTAATGCTAGCGAGCATGTGAAAGCACGTTGAGCAGCTTTCCGGTCGGATCAGCGATGAAGAAACGTCGAACATCCCACGGTTCGTCGGTCAGATCGTGGACGATCTTGCAGCCCATCTCTTTCGCACAACGATACACCTCCTCCACATTGTCAACCTCAATCGACAGGTCGGGTACAGGTGCGCCCGAACCGCCTTCACTAAGGATGCTGATCTGGGGGATTGTCGTTTCGCGTGACGCCAGCGTGACGATCCATTCGAGATCCATGACGACATCGAGCCCGAACAAGTCGGAATAGAACTTCCGAACATCCGAAACGCTGTCTGTAGCGATATTCGCGACGATGCGCCGAACGGTCATCCTGCCACCTCCTGGCTCAGCGCCCAGAGATGTCCGAACGGGCCGCGAATATGACCTTCGCTGACACCTCGGACGATCGCTGGTGGAATGGCTCCTCTTGAGACATGGGCTGTTGACATGACGATCTCCTTCCGCGTCATCGGATGACAAAAGATAGCTGCGCGGACCGGAGCACGTCTTGAACAAAAACTAAGGAACCGGATCCAACACGTGCCCCACATAGGGTCGAATGCTCGCACGCAGGCGGCCAGGCGTCATCGATGAAAAATGTTCGACCTCGCATGTGCGACTGGTCCGAGAATAGCGCGTCGAACGCCAAATCCGACAGAGACGCAGCCGGCGTCAGTCGGTTGATCGTCGTCCGGAACCTCTCGATCCGCAAATAGCGCTTGGGTGTGAGGCCGACATTTCTGAGGAACAGTTTTCTGAAGACATAGGGCGAAAGCCCCAGCTCTTCGCAAACGTCCTTTATCGCCATCCCGGTTCTCAGGCGCTCAATCCCTCGATTGAGCGCCACCATTGCCGAGGTATCGCCAATTCGCCTTTCGATTTCGTCTTCGAGCAGATCGAGCCTGGTATGATGAGTCTCGATGTTTCGGAGCCGGTCTCCGAGACGAGCGGCATCACCGCCCCAAAACTGCGTAAGATCGACCACGTGGTCGGTGGTGGTGTGGATTGGCCCGAAGACCGTGCCGGCTCCGCCGGGCTGGAAACTGGCCCCGCATGCCGAAATCTGGGGCTTGCGCGAAATACGGCGAGGCAAGGTCGAAGGGCCTTGAAACACATGCAGCGCGCCTGATCCCCGATGCCGGTCATCATCGTCGGGGTCATGCTCGCGAAGCGGATGTCCTGACAGACTGAAAATGATCTGCGCTCGCCCCGAAGGCAAAAGCGTCTCGTATCCATCCGCCGTTGGGTCCGAAACGCAGCTGGTCTACAACGAGCCTTGTTGCCATATTCCTGGGCTCACGGGCCGTCAGCATAGAATTCTCTCGCTCAACATGTCTGCCATTCGGCATGATCCTATCAGCGAAGGCGAGAAGGCAAAAGCAATGGGCGCTCGCAACGGCAGCTTCGACTTGCTGATATCCGCTTCCAGACAGCGTATCTTCAGCGAGATGAGTTTACTTCGGATCAGCACAACGCCCGTCGTCAACCAGGCTTGATCGCTCTAGCCTCCCGATCAGGCAGACGGGCGCGCTTCCCCCTCCAGCGCTTGCGCCATGCCGTTTTGCAGCATACTGGCCAGGATGTCTGTTACGAGGCCGTTCCAGCGTTCGTTGGCGGCCAGCTCGGCGGGGAACAGCCCCGAAAGCGCCGTCAGTGCATCGGCGATGGCTCTCGCATCGCCGCCGGCGCGCGCCAGGGTGGAGGCGATCTCCTCTTCGCGCGGATCACGTAGGCGATAGGGCTCGCCGGTGTCCAGCCGCCCGGTGCAGTAGCGCATCCAGGCAGCCACCGCGAAGGCGAAGGGGCGCAGATCGCCGTCGTTGTGCAACGCGTGCAGTGCCGGCGCCAGGATGCGCTGCGGCAGCTTTTCCGTGCCGTCCATGGCGATCTGATACGTCTTGTGGGCGATCGCCGGGTTGGCGAAGCGCCGCATCAAAGCTTGCGCATAGTCGTCCGTGTCGATGCCTTCCAGCGGCGCCAGCGTGGCCGCAGCGGCGGCGAGATGGCAGCGCACGAGCTGCGCCAGCGTCTCGTCGGCCATCACGTCGCGCACATATTTGCGGCCTGAAAGAAAGCCGGCATAAGCCATCATGGAATGGCTGCCATTGAGCATTCTGAGCTTCATCGCCTCGTATGGCGCAACGTCGGCGACGAAGATCGCGCCGCCCTTCTCCCACTCGGGCCGCCCGGCGGGGAAATGATCCTCGATCACCCATTGCGCGAAGGACTCGGCCTCGACCGCAGCCATATCGCTGACGCCCAGAAGCTGTTCCACCTCGGCATGCGTTGTGTCGGTGGGGGCGGGCGTGATGCGGTCGACCATGGTGGAGGGGAAGGCGACATGCGCACGGATCCAGTCGGCAAAGGCCGGGTCGAGCCGCGCGGCGAAATCGACGAGACCGGCGCGCACGAGCCCGCCATTGTCCGGCAGGTTGTCACAGCACAGGACAGTGAAGGGGGCGAGATCCTTCTCCCGCCGCAGGCGCAGGGCCTCCACCAGCAGGCCGAGTGCACCGCGTGGAGCGCGCGGAGCGGCGAGATCGGCCGCGATGGCGGGATGCTTTTCATCGATCGCCCCGCGCTCCCGGTCGATGCCGTAGGCCTTTTCCGTAACTGTAAGGCTGACGATACGCGTCTCCGGCGCCGTCAACGCGGCGAGCGGCGCCTCGGTGTCGCGCGCGGCGGCGATCATCCGGCGGATGCTGCCCACCACCCGCGCCGACACGCCGTCCTCGCCGCGCTCCAACAGAGTGAAAAGGCCATCCTGCGGGTTAAGTGCGTCAGCGATCGCCGTGCTGCGCAAGCTGATGCCGTCGATGCGCCAGTCGCCGCCGGATTCACCGAGCGCGGCATCGGTGTAAACCGCCTGATGGGCGCGGTGGAACGCGCCGACACCGACATGAACGATGCCGACGCCGCGGGCGGCTGGATCGTAAGCGGGCCTGACGACGGACGCTGGCAGGCTGGCCAGGGTTTTGGCACCCAAGCGGATCGTCATCATGCAAGCCCGTATTGCGGATGCGAAAGCGCCGTTAAGATGCCGCGCAGTTCGGCAAGTCCCTTAAGGCGACCGATCGCGGGATACCCCGGCTGAGCTTGCCGTTTGAGATCGTCTAGAATGTCCTGCCCGTGATCCGGGCGCATGGGAATGGAATGGTCGGCGCGCCCCGCGGCCTTGCGCCGGGCTTCCTCCTTCAGCACCTCGGCGATGAGAGCCACCATGTCCGTGCCGCCTTCGAGATGGCCGGCCTCATAGAAGGAGCCGACAGGTGCCTCCGTGTCGCGGCTGACGTTGCGCAAATGGAGAAAATGCACACGCGCGCCCAACCGCCGCATCATGCCCGGCAAGTCGTTGTCGGGCCGGGCGCCGAGCGAGCCGGAGCAGAGCGTAATCCCGTTGGCCGGGGAATCGACGGCTTCCATGATGGCCGCGTAATCGGCCTCGGTCGACATGATGCGCGGCAGGCCCAGAAGCGGGAAGGGCGGGTCGTCGGGATGACAGCACAGGCGAATGCCAGCTTCTTCCGCCACCGGCGCCACTTCCTCAAGGAAGGCGATGAAATGGCGGCGGAGTTGCTCGGGGGAAATGGCGCCGTACTCGTCGAGATGCGCCTTCAACCCCTCGATCGTCAGGTGCTCCGCCGCGCCGGGAAGCCCAAAAGCGACGTTGCGGGCGAGCGCCTCCTTCCGGCTCTCGTCCATCTCGGCAAAGCGGCGCGCAGCCTCCGCGACCACCGGCTCCGGGAAGTCCATGTTTGCCCCGGAGCGCCTGAGAATATGGATGTCGAAGGCGGCGAAATCGGCATAGTCGAAGCGCATGCAGGTGCCGCCATGGGGCAGGCGCCAGGCAAGATTGGTGCGCGTCCAGTCGAGCACCGGCATGAAATTGTAGCAGGCGGTCTCGATGCCTGCGGCAGCGAGGTTTCTCAGGCTGGTTTTATAGTTGGCGATATGCTCACGCCACGCGCCCTTCTGCTTCTTGATGTCCTCGGAAACGGGCAGGCTTTCCACCACCTCCCAAGCGAGGCCAGAAGGCCGTTCGTCACTCATGACGCCGATCTCGCGCTGGCGGCGGGCGATCTCTTCGGGTTCCCAGACGGCGCCGCTCGGCACATGGTGGAGGGCAGATACCACGCCTTCGACCCCCGCTTGCCGCATGTCGTCCACGGAAACGAGATCCTTCGGCCCGAACCAGCGCCACGTCTGCCTCATGCTTCGTCCTTCTGCTTTGACCCCAATCAAGAACACGCCCGCCCAGGCGCCACGCCGGCGACGATCTTAGGGCAAGCGCGCATCAATCGATACCTGGGGCTGGTAGCAAGAAATCCATCTGTTGACTAGTATGGAAGTATGGCATTAGAGAAAGGCCGTGGAGGACAGCACCCATGAACATCGAACCGCGCACGGAATGGACGCTGGAGCAAGGGGCGCCGATCGGTCCGCAGCTTTACCGCATCCTGCGTGAGCGGATCATCAGCGCGGATCTTCCGCCGGGCAGCCGCATCTCCGAGTCGGAAGTTGCCAGGAATTACTCTCTGAGCCGGCAGCCCGTACGCGAGGCCTTCATCAAGCTTGCCGAGGATAGGCTGGTGGAGATCCGTCCGCAGCGCGGCACGCTGGTGCGCAAGATTTCCGCCGAAGCGGTGATGGACGCTCGCTTCGTGCGCGAGGCTATAGAGGCCGACATCGTCAAGCTCGTTGCCGAAAACGTGAACGAAGAACTGATCCGGGAATTGCAGAGCCAAATCGCCCGTCAACGCGAGTTACCCGACAACGACGCCGACCGTTTCCTGGCGCTGGACGAACGCTTTCACCGCACGCTCGCTGAAGCAGCCGGCAAATCCTACGCCTGGAAGGTGATCGAGGAAGTGAAATCGCAGATGGATCGCGTGCGCTATCTGAGCGCGCTCCACTTTCCCAAGCGCGAACTGGTGCTCCAGCACACCGAAATTGCCAACGCCATCATCCGCCGCGATGCGGATGCGGCGGCCCGGGCCATGCGCATGCATTTGCGCAAGATCCTGACTGACCTGCCGACCATCGCGGAGACCCGCCCGGACTTCTTCGAGACGGCTGGAAGGGCATAACTGGAAAACGAAGCCCCAAACGGAGGAAACGCAATGAAACCGATTATGAAACCGATCCTTGCAGGACTGGCCGGTGCACTGCTCGCCGGATCCGCCATGGCGCAGGAGATGACCCTGCAACTTGGCCACCTGGCAAATGAGGAGAACAGCTGGCACAAGGCGTCCGTCAAGTTTGGCGAGGAGTTGGAAAGCCTGACGGACGGGCGCATTACCGTCGAGGTCTATCCCAACGAGTCGCTCGGCAAGGAAATGGACCTGATCAACGGGATGCAGCTCGGCACCGCCGACATGACGATCACTGGTGAAAGCCTGCAGAACTGGGCGCCGATGGCCGCACTTCTGGCCGTGCCTTATGCCTATAAGAGCCTCGAGCACATGGACGAGGTGGCGAGCGGCGAGATCGGTGATCAGATCGAGGCGCAGATTATCGAGCGGGCGCAGATCCGGCCCATCGCCTATTTCGCGCGCGGTCCACGCAATCTGACTTCCAACCGCCCCATCACCTCGCCGGACGAGCTTAACGACATGAAGTTGCGCGTTCCCAACGTGCCGCTCTTCGTCGATTTCTGGGGTACCCTTGGTGCAAGCCCGACGCCGATGGCCTTCTCCGAGGTCTTCACCTCGCTCCAGAACGGCACCATCGATGGCCAGGAAAACCCTCTGGCCCTCATCCATTCGGCGAACTTCAACGAGGTTCAGAGCCACGTGAACCTGACGGAACACGTTCGCTCCTGGATCTATCTCACCATCTCCGAAATGACCTGGAACGAGCTTTCCGATGAGGACAAGGAAGCGGTGATGGAAGCCGCCCGGCGCGCGCAGGACTATGAGCGCGAGCTGTTCCTCGAGGACGAGGAGCGCCTTGCCAACACGCTTCAGGAAGCCGGCATGGAGTTTGTCGAGGTCGACCAGGAAGCCTTCGCTGAGAAAGGCCAAAGCGCTGTTCTCGATAACGTGAACGAGGAAATCCGGCCGATCGTCGAAGAACTGTTCAACGAGTAAGGTACGAAGTGGCGGCGGGTTGCCTGCCGCCACCCGTCACTAACGCCCAAGGACCGGTAAAAATCATGTGGAAAGCAAGCAATGCCGCGCTTGTCAGGCTGTTCCGCTTTGCGGTGGGGCTCGCCTTCGCGGTGCTGATCTTTTCGGTTCTGGTTCAGGTCCTGGGCCGTTCGGTATTCCACCGCTCCCCCGTCTGGACGGAAGAGCTAACGCGCTTCGCGCTGCTGTACCTCACGGCGTTCGGCGTCGGGCTTTCCTACCGTACCGGGGATCTCGTCAACGTCGATATCGTCTGCGAGGCGCTGCCGGGTCGGCTGCCGGTCGTTCTGCGCTTCGTCTCCGCCGTCGCAACGGCAGTTCTGTGCGCCGCGCTCATTTTGCCTGCCTGGCATTTTGCCATGATTGGTAATCTGCAGACCTCCCCGGCGCTGGGCTGGCAAATGAGCTACATTCATGGCGCCATGTTCGTCCTCATCGCCTGTCTCCTCCTCTTTGCCGTTCTGCGAGGGATCGCGATGTTGACAGGCAGAAGCGACGGGCGCCCCGTTCAAAATCCGGATACGCCGCAATGAGTCTCGCCATTCTGATCGGCATTTTTGTCGGCGGCCTGCTCGCCGGGATTCCCGTGGCGGTGACGCTCGGGCTTGCGTCGATGGGCTATATTCTGTCGGCCGGTCTTCCGCTGGTCGTCATGCCGCAGAAGATGTATGCGGGCATCGACGTCTTCGTGCTTCTGTCGATTCCCGGTTTCATTCTCGCCGGCAACCTGATGAACCACGGCGGCATCACCGAGCGCATCATTCGGCTTGCCAATGCGCTAGTCGGCTGGATGCGCGGCGGCCTCGGCCTTTCCAACGTCGCCGGCTCCATGCTCTTCGGCGGCGTCTCCGGCACGGCGGTCGCCGATGCGGCCTCTATCGGCGGCGTGATGATCCCCGGCATGAAGAAGGTGGGCTATCCGGGCGACTTCTCCGCCGCGGTCACGGCCGCCTCCTCCACCGTGGGGCCGATGATCCCGCCCAGCGTGCCGATGATCATTGTCGGCTCGCTGTCGGGCATTTCCGTCGGGCGCATGTTCATGGCGGGCGCGATCCCCGGCATCCTGCTGGGGCTGGCGATGATGGTGACCGTCTATATCATCGCCGTGCGGCGCGGCTTTCCGCACCAGCCCTGGCAGGGTTTTGTCGAACTCGGCCGCTCCTTCATGAGCGCTATCTGGGCGCTTGCCATGACGGCGCTGATTGTCGGCGGCCTTCTGAGCGGCATGATGACGCCGACCGAGACGGCTGTCGTGGCGAGTGTCTACGCCTTTATCGTCGGTGTCTTCATCTATCGCGAACTGCCGCTGAGGCAGGTGCCAAAGGTGGTGATCGACAGTGCCGTCTCTTCCGCCGCGATCCTTGCGCTGGTGGGATTTGCCAATGTTTTCGGCTGGATCCTCGTCTCCGAACGCATCCCGCAGATGGTGGCGAAGGCGGTCCTCTCGATTACCGACAACCGCTTCCTGGTGATCCTGCTCATCAACATTTTCCTGCTGTTCATCGGCATGTTCATGGAAACCATCGCGGCGCTGATCGTGCTTTTCGTGCCGTTACTGGCGCTGGCGCAAAGCGTCGGGGTCGACCCACTGCACTTTGCTACGTTCGCGGTATTGAACCTGATGATCGGCCTCACGACACCGCCGGTAGGCGTCTGCCTGTTCGTCTGCGCAGGCATCGCGCGGCTGCCGTTGATGAAGGTCGTACGCGCTATCGCGCCCTTCCTTCTGACAAATATCATCGTGCTGCTTCTGGTCTCCTATTTCCCGGTCTTTTCGACCTGGCTTCCCTCCCTCCTGTTCGATTGAGGCAAAGATGATGGAAACACGTGTCTGCAGACTCTACGCTCCGCATGACATCCGCATCGAGCGCCAGCCGGTGGAGGAGCTGCGGGCGGGCGAGGTACTCGTGCGCATCGGCGCCGGCGGCATCTGCGGTTCGGACCTGCACTACTACCACGATGGCGGCTTCGGCCCGATCCGCGTGCGCGAGCCGATCATCCTCGGCCACGAAGTGGCGGGCACGATCGACGCTGTGGGCGATGCGGTCAAGAACCTGGCGCCGGGCGACCGCGTTGCGCTCAACCCAAGCCGGCCCTGCAACGAGTGCGTATATTGCCGGCAGGGGCTGCGCCAGCACTGCCTGAATATGCGCTTCTACGGTTCCGCGCTCCGCTTTCCCCACGAGCAAGGCGGCTTCCGCGATCTGGTCGTGGCTGAATCATTTCAGTGTGAGAAGATCGGCGCTGAGACGAGCCTCGCCGAGGCCGCCGTTGCGGAGCCGCTTGCCGTATGCCTGCATGCGCTTGCGCGCGCGGGTGCGGTGAAGGGCAAGCGCGTGCTGATTACCGGCGCAGGCCCGATCGGCGTCTTGACAGCGGCCGCGTGTACCCTGGCCGGGGCCAGCGAGATCGTCGTGACGGATTTGCAGGACGCCGTGCTGGAGGTCGCACGTGCCATGGGGGCTACCAAAACGGTCAACGTAGTGCGCGAGGCAGAAGCGCTTGACCCCTACGGCGCCGCCAAGGGCGTTTTCGATCTTGCCTTCGAATGCTCCGCCGCCGGCCCGGCGCTTGCCAGCGCCATCCAGACCGTGCGCCCGCAAGGCACAATCGTGCAGCTCGGCGTGACGGGCGAGCTCCCGATCCCGGCAAATCTCCTGGTCGGCAAGGAGATCAACCTGATCGGCTCGCATCGTTTCGACGCGGAATTCGCCGAGGCCGTGCGCCTCGTCGACCGTCGCGCCATCGACGTGCGCCCGATCATCTCCAGTTCCTATCCGCTGGAGGAGGCGGAAGCCGCCTTCGCCCACGCCGGCGACCGCACCCGGGCCGTGAAGGTCCAGCTTACTTTCGCCGAGGGTTGAGAGGGCCCGGAAGCGGAATACGGAACGCAGCAGAGCTGGACGGCGTTAGACTGGCATGACGCTGCCTTTCACTTTTGCAATCGCGCTTCTGCCCCGGGCCTATGCACGCAACTGGACGTCGGTAGAGCGCCTGCTCGGCCTGACACTCTCGTCGGTATTTGCGCAGTCTGATCAGGATTTCCACGTGGTCATTGCGGGGCATGACCGTCCCTCGAACCTGCCGGACGACCCACGTGTAATCTTCCTGCAGGCAGACTGGCCGGCTGAGCCTGTTCGTCCAGACAATCTCGACCGTGGACGCAAAGCTTATGCCATCAACGCTCATGTTCTGGAGCGGGGAGGGGGCTTGCTCATGTTTCTCGACGCCGACGACTGGGTGGATGCCCGGCTGGTGGAAGTCGCCCGTTCCACGCTTGGGCCGGAGCATTCCGCTGGTGTGATCGACAAGGGATATGCGGTCGATTACCAGAATTTACGCGCCGCACCTCTTCCCCATACAGAGGTTTTCGACGGAGAGTTTCATCGCGTCTGCGGCTCCAGCGTGCTGCTGAGCGTGCAGCCGGATCACCCGGACCCGCTTCGCCGCGATCCTTATCAAATCCTGCACGAGCACTATCGTGTTCTCGAAATCGCTGACGAAGCGGGATTGAAGGTCGCGCGGCTGCCGGTTTCCGGCTGCTATCTGGTCAATACGTCGGACAGCCATTCGGAGGTGCACGGCCCGTATGCGGAGTGGCGCAGGCTGTTCAACGAGGCGGTCAATCGTGTAGGAAAGCCGATCGATGAACGCTTTCTTGCGCGGTTTGGCCTCGCAAACGAGCAACTTCACGCCGATTTGAATCAAAGCCAATCAAGCGCCGCCATTTAAAACGGATTCACGGGCAGGCCTGCTCTTTTATTCTCTAGAAAAGAGAGATCGTAAAAGATATCTCCTAAAAGAGCGAGCCCTGGTCGTCGGGCGTCTTGCTGGCGCGTTTCGGCTGACGCTTCGCGCTCCCCTCAGGCTTTGAGGCGGCGATGGCGCCGATGCTATCGTCGGAAAACTGCAGACGCAGCGCCTGTCCAGGCTGTATGTCTTGCGCGCGCTTGAGCGGGTTATCGTCGGCATCGCGCACCAATGCAAAACCGCGCTGCAGGACGCTTTTATAGGAAAGTGTCTCCGCCAGCCGGGATGCGTGGCTGAGGGCCGCCTTGGCGCGTTCGAGCCGTGACAGCGCTGCCCGATCTTTCCGGGCGACCGTAGCGTTCAGCCGCTCGCTGGATAAATCGATGCGCTTGAGCGTGGTGCGCGGCGTGACGCGTCCCGCGTCCCGTTCGAACCGCGCTCGGTGATTGCGGATCAGACCTTGATAGACAATCGGCAGACGGTCGCCACATTGCCCGATCTGCCGGCGCGCCTCCGCCATGCGCCGGTCCAGCATGGCGATAGACAGGCGCGCGCCGTCGTAGCGCAGGCGCTTTCGCTGCGTGGCCGTGTGCAGCCCGCGCGCCAGGCGGCCTGCCGCCTCGTCGAAGCGGCGGCGTGGAAGAGCGAATATCTGATCGGGAGAGGGCAGCGCGCGCGCCGTAGCCCGAATGCCCTGGCGCCGACGATCCAGATCGCGCGAGACCGCCGCCTTCAGTCGCGCCGAAAGCCGGGCGAGGTTGGCCTCGAGTTCCGCCTTCACTGGGACGGCCATCTCTGCGGCACCGGTCGGCGTAGGCGCGCGCCGGTCCGCGGCCAAATCGATCAGTGTCCAGTCAGTCTCGTGCCCGACGGCGGAAATAACGGGTATTCGCGAATCGGCAACTGCCCGCACGACGACCTCGTCGTTGAACCCCCAAAGATCCTCCAGGCTGCCGCCGCCGCGGGCGACCACGAGAACATCCGGCCGGGCAATGCCCTCCGGCAAGGCGTTGAAGCCGGAGACGGCGGCCGCAACCTCCTCACCTGTTGTCTCGCCCTGCACCCGCACTGGCCAGACGACGACATGAACGGGAAAGCGGTCGGTGATGCGGTGAATGATGTCGCGGATCACCGCGCCGGTGGGCGAGGTCACCACGCCGATGACACGCGGCATGAACGGCAGCGGCTTTTTCCGCTCATCCGCAAAAAGCCCTTCTGCCGCCAGCTTTCGCTTGCGCTCCTCCAACAGGGCCATCAGCGCGCCAGCGCCGGCCGGCTCGATGGTGTCGATGACGAGCTGGTATTTGGACGAACCCGGATAGGTGGTCACCCGCCCGGTGGCGATGATTTCCAAACCCTCCTGCGGTGGAAATTTGAGCTTGGAGTAAGTGCCACGCCATATGACGGCTTCGATGCGGGCGCGTTCGTCCTTCAGTGCGAAATAACAGTGGCCGGAGGCATGCGGCCCACGATAACCTGAGACCTCCCCGCGTATCCGCACCCGGCCGAAGGCGTCCTCGACCGTACGTTTTACGGCCAGCGATATCTCGCTAACCGAAAACTCGGCGACATTGCTCAAAGAATCGTTCTTTTCGTTCATACCACGATAGAGCCTTTCGTCCCGGGCGGGGTCAACCCTGGTCGCCTTTATGTCTGCCCGACAGGCCCCTTGGCGGCCGAATAGCGACGATGATGTCCCACATCGCGCAAAGAAGTTGACTTTCCACCTGCCAGGGCTCACGCTGTTTTTACAATATGAAATAAATCGGGAGATGCGACATGAGTATTATGCAAGGCTGGAACGAATACCAGCCGTCCAAGGGTGTATTGGCCTGGACGGCGGTGGGGGCAAGCGTACTCACCATGATAGTCGGTTTCACCTGGGGTGGCTGGGTGACGGGCGGCACGGCTCAGGAAAGGGCGGATGCTGCGGCAGAAACGGCCACGACGGAACTTGCCTCGAGCATCTGCGTGGAAAATTTCCGAACCTTTGATACCGCGCGGGCACAGTATCAGGAGATTACTGATCTCAGCAGCTTCCGGAGACGGCAGTTTGTGGAAGAGGCAGAATGGGCGAAGCTGCCCAACGGCGAGCCTGTCGATCGGCAGACCGCAAGCCTCTGCGCGCAGCAAATCGCGGATCTCGATCCCGATACGTTGCCTGATGCCGTTGCGGTAACCGCCGAAGAGCCGGATGATCAGGACTCGGTCGTTCAATAACGACTTCGGGGAATCGGCACCATTCCGGTTCCCCAGAGGCTATTAACACTACCCGTCATCACCATCCCGGTAGAATGTGGCTCGGCCTGTGCCGTTTGCGGTGCTGCAGGCGATGTGGCGTGTAGGCTCTGAAATCGAAACCGTTGGTGCCGTCCACCGGGAGCGGCACGGAAATATTGTCCAGACTTTCGCCTATGTGGCGGGCCAGCGCTTCAACGACCTCGGTCTGACTGGTGCGCCCGCGCATCAGGCCGATACGGCAGTCCGGCAGTGCGGGAAATCCCTCACGCTCGCCAAGAATCTTCATGCCTGGCCGTAAGGCGCATTCGGGCAAAACCGATACCGCAGCACCGGAAAGCACCGCGGCCGATATGGCCGTCGCTGAAAAACTGGTGAAAAGGATACGGTACGCACGCCCGGTATCCTCCAGCGCTTTGCAGGCTGCAACGCGCCAGGAGCAGGTGGGGCGCCCGAATGCCATCGGAAGGATTTCGCGTTCATGCATGGAATGGTTCGCAGACCCGACCCATAGAAGTGGCTCGTTCCGCACCATCTCCACCTGGTCTATGTCAGTCAGCAAAGCGAGATCGAGGCTACCCTGGCGCACATGTTGGACGAGGTTTGGCGTTGGCTCGCATAGAACGGAGAGTTCCACGCGCGGGTTGGACCGGGAAAACCGCGCTACGATTTCCGGCAGGAAGCGTTCGGCGTAGTCATCCGGCATTCCGATGCGAACATGTCCTTCGAGACTGGCTTCATCGAAAGCTGCAAGCGTTTCACGGTTGAGCCGCAGCAATTGCCGCGCATAAACCAAAAGCTGCTCACCTTCTTCTGTCAGCCTGTTCAGGCGGCCATCCTTTTCGAAGATCGGCTTGCCAATGCGCTCCTCAAGTCGGCGCATCTGCATGGAAACGGCTGATTGTGTGCGGTGCACCTCCTCGGCCGCACGGGTGAAGCTTCCTGTATCGGCAATAGCCACGAAGGTCGTGAGCTGATCCAGATCGAGCGGAGCGGACATAATTAAATCCATCAGTATTGTTCATGACAATCATTAAAAACATTCGTTCGACTAATCAATCCTCCGATGAGAAAAGAAGCCTTACCGGAAGTGACCGCATCCGACGGTTGAGGTCGAGACGATCGAAAAGGGCAACCGCCATGAAAGCAGATAAAGCCGTCCTGCCGCTTTCCATTCAGTTGGAGACCCTCGCGGTACGCTGCGTGCGCGCGTTGGACCGTATTCGGAAAATCTGGACCGGCCGCCGTGCCATGCTCCATCTGACCGAGCTTTCCGACCATGAGCTGCATGATATCGGGCTGACCCGCGAGGATCTTCATCGCGTTTATTCTGTTCCGCTCTTCGCTGATCCGACGGAGCCTCTTCAGGGGCTGGCGCGTGCCCGCACACGCGGCCGCATTAGGCCGCAGCGAAGAAGCTGAATCTCCCGTGCAGGCGATCACTCCCAGTATGCCGGCTTCCCCCCGGCCGCGCCTGCACCTTGCCCGGTTCCCCGTGAACCGGGCTTTTTTTAAAAAAGGCCGGCTGCACCACAGCCGGCCTCGTCGTAATCTGAAGGCCGCGAAGACCGTTCAGTTCGTGCTGGCGTTGGTGACGTCGTCTGATTCTGAAACGTCACCACCGTCCGCGGTGCCGTCAACCTGACCGGAATTTTCGGGAGGCGTGCTGGCCGATTGATCGCCTGACTTGAGGCTATTGAGCGCGTCGTCAATCTGGGCCTTTGCGGAATCCGCCGCGGCATCCAGTGCACCGGTTTGGCCATCATCGGAGGAATTCAGCGCCCCGTTGGTGGCATCATCGATGGACTGCTTGATATTGTCGACGCCCTGCTTCGCCTGCTCGCTCGCCGAGTCGATCGTTGCATTCATGGAATCACCGGTGGAGGCGCCGCCCGTGTCGTCCATGCTGGCAGTTGCACCATCGTCAGCGGCCTGTGGTGCCGTGTCCGCCTGATCCTGGGTGGTGTCATCGGTATTTGTAGTCTCGCTGGCCTGGTCTTGTTCGCCACTGCAAGCAGCAAGCGTGAGCAGGGCCAGAGCGGATGCCGAGGTAATCAAAATTGACCGCATAGTAATAAACTCCTGTCCAAGTATCCCGCCACCCGTTAGCAGAGCGAGAACCAGAAGATCAAATTATTTCGCCCAAGAAGGTAAGCCGAGGATTTATCAAGTGTGAAAAATAGATACGACTAAGAGAACAAGATTAAACAAATCAATTGTTTTCCTCGTCTTCGTTGTCTCGACTGGGAATGACGTAGTTTCCCGAAAGCCAACGGTTAAGGTCAACATCTTTGCAGCGCTTGGAGCAGAACGGATAGTACACCCGCAACGACGGCTTTCCGCATTCCGGGCAGGGACGGCTTGCCCTCAAGGGCGTTACTCTTTCTTCTGCTGTTCTGGCCACTCAGACGTTCTTTCCCGTTAGCCAATTCGCGTGAACCTTGTAGCCGTCGGCCGCCAGAAGATTAACCGTCTCGTAGAGCGGCAGGCCCACGACGTTCGTGTACGACCCGACGAGCTTCACGACAAAACTGCCCGCCAGACCCTGGATCGCGTAGCCACCTGCCTTGCCACGCCATTCACCGGAGGCGAGATAGCTCTCCAATTCCTCGGACGAAAGTCTTTTAAAGCGGACCCGGCTTTCCACCAGCCGATGGCGCAGCTTGCCGGCCGGCGTAAACAGGCACACTCCCGTATAGACACGATGGGCGCGGCCCGACAGTAGCCGGAGGCAATCCGAGGCTTCATCGAAAAGTTCAGTCTTAGGCAGAATGCGTCGCCCCACCGCCACCACTGTATCGGCGGCAAGGAGGAAGCTTTGTTCGGCTTCTCCGTTTTTCCTCAGCCGCTCCAGCGCCTTCTCCGCTTTCATGCGTGCCAGACGTTTGGCAAGGGAGCGCGGATGCTCCGCTCTCTGCGGCGTCTCGTCGATATCGGCGGGAATCAGGCGATCCGGTTCGATGCCCGCCTGTTGCAGCAGCTCCAGGCGGCGCGGCGAGGAGGAGGCAAGAACGAGTTTGCTGGCCGCATCCATGGAACCCCCAGGTCGCCCGCGGAATGATCTACTTAAAACGATAGGTGATGCGCCCTTTGGTCAGGTCGTAGGGCGTCATCTCCACGAGCACTTTATCGCCGGTCAGCACGCGAATGCGATTCTTGCGCATTCGTCCGGCAGTGTGCGCGATGATCTCGTGTTCGTTTTCCAGCTTAACGCGAAACATGGCGTTGGGGAGTAGCTCCGTTACAACACCTGGAAATTCGAGAACTTCTTCCTTCGGCATCCGATACCTTCTTTGACAAACCTGTTGGGCCGCGCCCCGGATTTCCTCCGAACACGGGAGAATGATCCAGCCTGGCCGAAATCGCGCGGAACCTAGCCCATTCGCCGGCGTTTGTGAACAATCTTGTTTTAGATGTTGTTGTGGATTTGGGCCAACGCAACTTTAGCCCAAATTCATAACAGGCTCTAGACCTGCCGCACACCTTCGCCGAAACGTTCGATGATCTGTTCTGCAAGACCGTCGCGCACGCGTCGGTAGGCTTCCAGCACCTGATCGCGCGAGCCTTCAACGACGGACGGGTCGAGCGTCGGCCAGTATTCGACTTCAACCGCCATATGCCGTGTGAGTTCCAATGCGCAGTGGTGCGCTTCCGGGGAAAGCGTGACGATAAGATCGAAATAGGTGTCTTCCACTTCGGAGAGCGTCCGAGGCTCCCGATCGCCGAGGGAGAGATCCAGTTCCGCAAGAACACTGTCGACGAACCCATTGCGCGAACCTTCGCGGACACCCGCCGATGTCACGAAAACCGATTGTGGTAGAAAGCGTCGGGCAAGCATTTCGGCTATGGGGGAGCGAATTTCGTTGCGCCCGCACAGGAACAAAACGGAATCCGGTCTGCCCCTTTTGGCATGTTTCGGCCGCTTTATTCTGCTCACACGGCCCTTTATGCTGTGGGGCGACAAAGGCACCATCTCATGTCCGCCAGTGCAGGACACAAACAAGCGTAAACAGACGTCGCGCGGTGTCGAAATCCACCTCTATCTTGCCTTCGAGGCGTTCCATCAGCGTCTGTGACCCTTCATTGTGAAGACCACGCCGGCCCATATCGATCGCTTCGATCTGACTCGGCGTGGCCGTTCGGATTGCCTCATAGTAGCTGTCGCAGACGAGGAAGTAGTCCTTTACGATGCGTTTGAAGGGTGTCAGCGAGAGGACATGCGCGACGACCACCTCGTCATTTTCGCGTAGAACATTGAAGACGAGCCGCGCATCGGCCAGTGAAATCTTCAGCTTGTACGGCCCGCCGGTTTTGTCGCCCACGGGCTGAAAACTGTTCTCCTCGACGAGGTCGAATACGGCGACCGCCCGTTCGTGCTCGATATCGGGCGTGGCGCGTCCTATGGTCTCGTCCAGCTCGACATCTATCAGCCGCGCCTTGCCTGTGTCAGCCTTGCACATTGAGCCTAATCGAGACAGAGCGGCCGTGTGCCTCGAGTCCTTCTGCCTTGGCCAGGGCAATGGCTGCCGGAGCAAGCGCCTGAAGCTGCTCGCTGCCCAATCTCAGGATTGACATGCGCTTGACGAAATCAAGCACGGAAAGGCCCGAGGAGAATCGCGCCGAACGGGCCGTGGGCAGCACGTGATTTGAACCGCCGACATAATCGCCGATCACTTCCGGCGTATGGCGGCCCATGAAGACAGCGCCTGCATTGCGAATCTTGGCAAGAAGCTCCTCAGCCGCATCGGTCGCAAGCTCGAGGTGCTCCGGGGAGATACGATCGACGAGCGCGGGGACTTCGCTGAGATCATGGACCAGGATGACCGCGCCGAAACTGTTCCAGCTCTCACCGGCGATCTCTCTGCGCGAGAGCTCTTTCAATTGGCGTTCGACCGCGATTTCCACCGAATCGGCGAATTCTGGATCGTTGGTGATCAGAATCGATTGCGCGACCGTGTCGTGCTCGGCCTGGGCGAGCAGATCGGCGGCAATCCAGTCGGGATTGTTCCGGCTGTCCGCCACCACCAGCACTTCCGATGGGCCGGCGATCATGTCGATGCCGACATGGCCAAAGACCTGCCGCTTGGCCGCGGCGACATAGGCGTTTCCCGGCCCGACGACTTTGTCGACGGCAGGCACGGTTTCCGTGCCGAAAGCCAGCGCGGCAACAGCCTGCGCCCCGCCAATGCGGTAAATCTCGTCCACCCCGGCCACATGCGCGGCCGCCAGAACCAGCGGGTTGAGCCGTCCCTCGGGGGCGGGGACCGTCATCACGATACGTTCGACGCCTGCAACGCGGGCGGGCACCGCGTTCATAAGCACGGAACTTGGATAGCTCGCCATCCCGCCCGGCACATAAAGACCAACCGTGCAAATGGGCGTCCACCGCCAGCCCAACTCCACGCCCAAGGTGTCCGTGTAGCGCGAATCTTGCGGCATTTGCCGGGCGTGATGCTTCTCGACGCGCTGCTTTGCTTGGTGCAGGGCATCCATTGTGTCGCTATCCACCGCCTTCCGGGCGGCCTCGATCTCCGTGTGCGTGACGCGCATCCCGGCTTTCGAGATGTCGAAACGATCGAGCTTTCGCGTATAGTCGACCAGCGCCGCATCACCCTCATCGCGTACGCGGGCAATGATCTCACTGACGGTATTGTCGACTTCCCGTGAGGTTTCGCGTTTGGCTGCCAACAGCGCGGAGAAACGTGCCTCGAAAGACTCTTCGTGCGTGGAAAGCCGCACCGCCATTGATTACACCTTGTGTCGCGGGCTGGCGGATGCCTGCCAGGCTGCGCCGAGGTCGCTCAGCCTGGCCTCGATGCACTCGACCTCGAGGTGAATTGTCGCCTCGCCGGAGAAGACGAGTTCCACGGTTCCAGACGGCGCGTCACCGGGGAGAAAGCGCACCGCAAGCAAGGAAAGCACATCATCCGATTTCAGCATGTCGATGCCAGCGGATTTGACCGCCTGCACCCGGTCGAAATGCAGCACGCTCAGGCGTCGCTCAGGGGGCATGCGCCGGAAGAAGCCCTTTTTCTCCTTCTCCCACGCGAAGCGCTTCATTGAGACGATAAAGCGGTTTTGGCGCTTTTCGAAACTGAGCTCGCCTGTTTTCATCACCGCGTCCTGCACATGCGCGGAGATGATGCTGAGATCGTCCTCATCCAACGCGATCAGCTTCAGTACATCCATTCCGCTTGCGCTCTCCCACGGGCGTTTCAACGCTTTGTCCCTCTGCATCGCCCAACACGCTCCCGCGATTCACGTTCCGCCCTCGGCTCAGGCGGAAATGCGTTCAATCTCTGCGCCGCAGGCCGAAAGTTTCTCTTCCAGGCGCTCGAACCCGCGATCGAGATGATAAACGCGGTTGATGAGCGTCTCGCCTTCGGCCGCGAGGCCGGCGATCACCAGCGACACCGAGGCCCGCAGATCCGTGGCCATGACGGGAGCACCCTTCAGCGAATCAACACCCTCGACAACGGCGGTCTGGCCATCCAGCGAGATGCGCGCACCCAGACGCGCCAACTCCTGCACGTGCATGAAGCGATTCTCGAAAATGGTCTCGGTGATACGCGACTGGCCCTTCGCCCGGGTCATCAAGGCCATGAATTGGGCCTGCAAATCGGTCGGAAACCCCGGAAAGGGTTCGGTGGTGACATCCACCGGGGCAATGCCGCTGCCATTGCGTCTGACCCTGATGCCGGCATTGGTCTGCGTGACCTCGGCTCCCGTCCGGCCCAGCGATGCGAGCGCGGACTCCAGGAGATCTGTGCGCGCACCCTCCAGAAGCACGTCGCCGCCGGCCATGGCGACAGCCAGCGCATAGGTGCCCGTCTCGATCCGATCGGGGATAACGCGATGCCGTGCACCGGAGAGCGTCGGCACGCCTTCGATGACAATGGTTGGGCTCCCCGCGCCGGAAATCTTGGCGCCCATGGCGTTCAGACACTCCGCGAGATTGACGACTTCCGGCTCGCGCGCGGCGTTTTTAAGCACCGTCTCGCCATCGGCGAGAGAAGCCGCCATCATCAGAACATGGGTGGCCCCCACGGAGGTTTTCGGGAATTTATAGTGCGCGCCTTTCAAGCCTTTCTTGGCTCGGGCTACCACATAACCGCCTTCGATATCGATCTCGGTGCCGAGCGCTCTCAGGCCCTCGATGAAGAGATCCACCGGCCGTGTGCCGATGGCGCAGCCGCCGGGGAGAGAGACCCGCGCCTCGCCCATGCGCGCCAGAAGCGGGCCAATGACCCAGAAACTAGCGCGCATTTTCGAGACCAGTTCATAAGGCGCGGTGGTATCCACAATGCTGCGTGCATTGAAATGGATCGTGCGTGCATAGCTCTTGCCCTGGTTCTCGCGCCGGCCGTTCACGGAATAGTCAACGCCATGATTGCCGAGAATCCGGATCAATTGCTCCACATCCGCCAGATGAGGCACATTCTCCAGTGTCAGTGTGTCGTCGGTAAGGAGTGAAGCGATCATGAGCGGCAACGCCGCATTCTTGGCTCCCGAAACCGGGATTGTCCCATTGAGCGCGCTGCCTCCGCGAATCCGTATGCGGTCCATCGGTTCCTTTCCCGGGGCGCTCGCCCCGCCTTTCACTTTGTGTCTGGGTCAGTAGAGCATGGTAATGTTCTATTCAAGAAAGTGCCTTTCTTGCGGCGCTGTTCCGACTGGAACAAGTCAATCCTGATTCTCTCTTTTTAGCGAAGGAATTCCTTCCGTTCGGTTATCGGCCGCGCCGGCGCGGCGTGAGCGCGCCTGTGCCTTGCGTTTGGCCAGATTTGCGCGAAGCTCGGCGGAAAGACGTTTCTGCCTCTCGTCCTTGTTGTCACTGGTTTCTTTCTTCGATCCCATTTCTCGCTCTCCTTTGAACATTGGAAATGGCTTTGTCGGCCGATTCGCTCTTTGACACCCCTGCGAAATGCTATCTTGTCTCCTATATCATGGAGGTAGCGCTTGCGCTCATCCCGCCGATATGGCAGAAGGCCGCTCGAATCCAGCCGGCTGCTGTAGCTCAGTGGTAGAGCACTCCCTTGGTAAGGGAGAGGCCGCGAGTTCGATCCTCGCCAGCAGCACCACTCAACTAATTGATTTCGCTCTAGTTTGGCTCTCAGTTCCGACATTGGACTGTTCAGCTTCCGCTGCTGTCACGAAATGGTCACAGCGGGTACACGATGGCAAGCATTCGCAAACGAAACGGAAGATGGCAGGTTCAGGTGCGGAGAACCGGCCAACGCCCAATCAGCAAAACCTTCCAGCATAAATCTGATGCTCTACAGTGGGCCAGAGAGCAAGAGGTCCAGGCAGATCGAGGGGCTTTGACTATCGACGGAACATTACTGCGCAAAACCACTCTAGGCCAGCTGGTAGACCGGTACATCGATGAAGTCACGCCTTTAAAGCGCTCGGCGATTGCCGAATCCTACGTCCTAATGGTGTTTCGGCAACACCGCATCTGCAAGTTAGCTCTCCGTGAACTTTCCTCAGCGCATTTTGCCGAATACCGCGACGAGAGGCTGCAATCGATCAGCCCATCCGGTTTGAAGAGAGAGTTCACCGTCTTAAAGCACATTTTCACCGTGGCAACTCGCGATTGGGCCATTCCTCTTACCCAAAATCCGGTTACGCAGGTGCGATTTAACGTGGCTGAAATCCGGAGGGATCGGCGCTTGCGGAACGATGAATTTCAAAAACTCCAAGATTGCGCAAGAAAGTCCCGAAACCCTAATCTGCTTCCAGTAGTGCTGTTCGTGGAAACCGCCATGCGGAGAGGCGAAATATTGAACTTGGGTTGGACGGATATCGAGTTCGAACGAAGTTTGCTGAAGATCCGCGAGGCGAAGAACGGCTACTCGCGCACAATTCCACTTACGGCCAAGGCGCTAGAAATTCTTGCTAACCAGCCGCGACACTGCAGCAGAGTGTTTCCAACAACTGGGAATGCTATACGCTTGGGATGGGAGAAGCTGGTCAGAAGGGCCGGGATTGGAAATCTTCACTTTCACGACCTTAGGCACGAGGCAATCAGCCGGTTTTTCGAAATGGGGTTAACAGTTCCGGAAGTGGCTTCCATAAGTGGGCATCGTGACCCAAGGATGCTCTTGCGGTATGCTCATGCAGATCGGCAAAGGGTTTTAGGAAAACTATGCTCGCACTAGAGTCGCGACAATATGACGGCAAGCGCTGCGCGTCCCAAGGTGAGAAACAATAAGCTTATAACTAGAACCATATGCGTGTCGAATCGGTTTCTAAAGCCTATTCGCTGTAATATGGACCACACATTGATGGCGAATAATGGGTGTGGGGCGTGGATTTTTTATCTACACGCGCAGGTGCGTAGCCTTCTTCGTTGCAGCCACTCCATCAGCTGATCAGGGCTAAATTGGCTTATTCTGATATAGTTGGTGTTTAGAGTGATTCTAGGGAGGGTGTGGTGAAATCTTCAATAATAATGTTATGCACGCTCCTTAGCGTGAGTTATTCTTCGGCAGAAAGCCGGAACCCAGTAGATGTACTGAATTCGACACCAGTTACGGTACTTGATTTTGCAAAGCACGAGATAGCGAAGGAGATAAATAAAAGCGCTGAGTGGATGTACAGGAGAAACGGTAATGAAGACAAAGATGTTAAGTTTGATACCGATATTTATCATGTCAAAAGAACAAATAGACTATTAATAGTTATCAGTGCAATAGACCTACAATCTCCGTATTGGAGTCCATTAGACTTCTGTAAAGAAATATTTCAAATAATTCGATTAACGAGAGATGATATCATAAATGGTGGGCAATCAGATATCATGCGTCGTTTCTTCGGATTTTACAATTATCCGGCTAGCGATGTCGGTGAGTTGGCGGATTATATTGACTTAGAGTTCGCTGGCTTGGCAAACGGTATTTGGCACGTTTGTAAGGGGCCTCTTCAAGGTGAGGGATACACCGTCGAAACACGCAACGCGGAATAAGTTTTAATTACAACCCGCTTAATAGTGGCTAAGTGAAATTGCCTTATCGCGCACCAAACCGTCACGTATTCAATTACGCCAGTTGGCTCCGGCCGAATTTTCGGCTTGGGGAGCAGTTTGATGCATATCTAGAAGCAACAACAAGAGCTATCCTGGATGCTGAGGGGAGAAGGCCTCGACGAGACAGCATCAGAAACATAAAGATCACCTTGGGAATAATACTTGGAAATTTATTTCATTGACATCTTAGGGATAACAATCGGTATGTTATAATCCCTCGAAATAATAGGTCTTATCGGAGCAATTATTTTAATCCTGGAAATTTAAGTGGAAGAAATGTTAATAGCGTTTTAAACTTTCTCCATCATCAAGTCCCATCCTATATAGAATTAGTCGGTGGTAATTATGATCATGAAAGGAATATTGGTTATCCTACAAGAGTAAGGCCCAGAGAGAGACTTATTAGGGAGCTGGAGGAAGTACTGCCGCAAGTCGATCCTGAAGTTCCCCTTGAGAATGAACAACCACGCCTTACAACACTTTAGATAATAACCCCCAATCTCCCCTCATATCGTTACTCTTTCAGGAGCATGAAATTCCCCTTATTCGCTTGAGGGCTGAACGAGACGGAGAAGAAGGATCGGGACGCTTTACCGACTTCCCGGCTACCCGTGAGACCAGGGCCATGGAGGATCGGCTAAATCGCTTCAATGACTTTTTGGATGACCATTGGATAGACTTGCTTATTCCGGATGACGAGTTCCGTCGCCTCTCAACCTCTCCCGACGAAGAGCTGGACGAGTTCGGGGACAGAAGGGCAAACCGTCGTGACATAGACCTTCTTTTCCGGAGAAAGCTCTACCGCGTGTTCAACGATGGCACCTTCGAGCACGGAGGGCGCTTTTACGGCGGTTGGTGGCAGGGAATCCAAAGTCGCTACAGGCGCTTTCTTACGATCAATGGGCTTACCACGGCTGAGCTTGATTTTTCCAACATGCAGATTGCGATGCTCTACGCAATGGAAGGCCGACAATTAGAAGGCGACGCATACGCTCTAGAAGGCGTCCCGGCCATCTATCGAGGACTGTTAAAGAGAGCCGTCTTCAAAATTATCAATGCCAGAGGGCAGATCCGTGCGCCTCGCCGGGACCAGCTTCCGCCAGGTTGGGATTGGAGGCAAATTCGAGAGGCCCTTGAGGAGCGCCACCAAGCCATTCGCCATCATTTCCGGACGGGTATCGGTATACGCCTTCAGCGGCGGGACGCCGACATCGCAGAACGTGTGATGCACCAGTTAATGGAACAGAATGTATTAGCGCTTCCTGTGCATGACAGCTTCATCGTAAGAGACGGACATCAGCCTAGACTCCGAGAGGCAATGTTGCGGGCGTTTCGAGAAGAGCTCGGTAGGGAAATAGCGATTGACGAGGACGAAAGATTGTTTCCGGAGCTTCCCCACGACGCTGAACTGGTCAGGAGATTAGGTTTCCAAAACTTCCAAGAATACGCTGATGCCGCAGCTAATGAAGGGCTGCTCGATTATGAGGAACATGTTCTAGAGGTAGAGATGCGTCCCGAATACACCTATTATCGACAAAGACGGTTAGATTTTTTGAATATTAAAGGTGAGAATTGGGGGTACCGCTACAGGGGCCTTAGATAGCTTTTAAATACCTCTAAAACGGCCATATAAGGCTACTGAGAGCCATGATGATATCTCTGGTACAAAATTCTCCTGCCGGATAACGAACGTCATTGTACAGCCTTTTATTGGGTGTGGCAAAATCGTAAAATCCAAGATGAACTTTATTTATCTTAAGTTAACAAGTTATCGACTATTTTTCCGGGGTAAGTTCTGAACACAGAAGGGGATACCCCCCCTGTCCACTCGCCCCGGTACCCGTGGGGTTCTATGAAAAAGAGCGTTACGTCAGGCTCTAACAGATAAGCTGAAGTCTTAAAATTCACGAGTTTGAAAAATCGAGGAAGAGAGAACCATTTCGTCGATGCTCGGTGTTAACTTTTCATTGTTGAAGAAGATAGTCATTTTCGACTTCCTTTGGCGTGTTTTAGAATTTCACGACCAAGCGTAGATGACCTATAACGTTGCGCTTCAATTTGCTTTAAAGGCATGTTCAATTTTGTGGAAATCCACTGCTTATCCTCAATAGCAAGCGGCATGTAGTATGAATATATATGGAAAGCTACTCTCAAAAGCTGCATGATCGCGCTGTCGCTTCCATAATTCTTGATGCATGACTCTATGTCTCTTCGGTTTACGCGTCCTTGGTGGTAAAATCTGGCTATGATAAGTACCGATGTAAAATTAAATGGAAGGTAATGGTCATCGCTTGCCTCCCCCTCAAAATTTGCCGCGAGGCGTTCCAGCGCCCTGATCGAGTGATCTTGTGCGAGATATCGAGCTAATCCTGCCTGGGATAGATATACCGACCAAAAACCGAAAATCCTTTGGACCTTCTCAAATTTCTCCTCTAGGGGAATATCGCTATCTATTGCCCTATCTACCTCTGCCGCGTGGCCATCGGCATCATAGATCAGAACCGTTGCGATCGCGTGATTCAGATAAGCATACCTACCGCTGGCCTGCACCATCTTGCTAATACAAGCGAGCACCAGATCCGCATTATATGTTCCTGACCTTGTAGTTAATATTTGCCCCAACACAGAATGAATGCGCAAAAGGGCATTGACGCTACGCATGTAGGAATCTGCATCCAAGTCTTTTTGATCAATCTCCTCGACGAGCTCCGAGTCGTCGATGCTAGAGACGAGAAATGGTAAAGTGTACTTAGCCACTACATCTTCCGCACCACGGATGATATCTGTAATCTTTTCTCGGATGACGGCAACTCTGTTATCAACGATGTCCGCGCGGGACTCGATCGCTAGCTGTTCCTGCGTCGGAATGCCTAGCATCAACTCCCGAGATCTATCGGATAGAATCCAGTCATCTGCTTTAGAAAAGAGACTGTCTAGAGTGCGCGTAAGTGAACTAATAACGTAGTTATCATCAGAAAAGTAAGCGATAAAAATAATTACATTTGCATATTTTTTTTGAAAAATATTATCGGTACAAGTGTCAATAAAATCTGTGTACTTTTCGCGATCGTTTTTTAGCAATACTTTAGCAACATATCTAGCGCAAAGGAAGTACCAAAGATACTCCTCTCTAAAAGAGAAATCACCATTATTGTCATCAATAAAAACGGGAGTGGCAGCTTCCTTTAGTGCATCCACATCAGACAGAAATTGTTGCGAAAATGTTTCTAGGCTCTCGCGAAAAGCTTCACGGCTCAGAGTTCCTGTCCCATTATCTCGAAATGCCCTGTAGGCTAGCAACGATAGAAAATTCTTTGCCTCATCGAATGAGCGCCAATCAGTTCCCTTATTTTTTAGTCTGTTTGTTATGAGCGTGTCGTAGCAAGAAGCAAACGATGACACTGTGAGGTCGCCACCAGAAATCGACTCTATGAGCTCTAAGAATGTCACAGCTGAATATGGTGATTTTTCTATTTCGGAATGTTCAAAAATCAGCTGAAGTTTCTCATGGGTGACAAGTATATCCCTGTCGTCTGCAAGAACGTCCGTTTCCAGTCCTATGCACTTCCATTTTTTTACAAGAGAGAATAATTTCTCGTCTCCAAAAGGGAGTATACTATATACCTGCGGATCAGGTAGATCGTCGGGAGTAAACAGAACTGACGGTGCATTAGAAAATGAAAATATGATGACACTTTTATATTTTTCACTAAGGCACTTGACTATTTTCTCCTTTATTCTGTCTGGGAGGCGGCACTCATCAAAATCATCAAGAATGACTGCGAATCCTGTGCGAAGGAAGCCACTAAGTCCATACTGTTCCTCAATTGCGCGGCTAATATACCGTTCAATGTGGGCGTTTTTCAGTTCCTTTCCGCTAATTAAAACAGTAGGTCGCTTCTTGCTATCAAGAAATGCTTGCAGCTTCTTCGCAAAAAGACTTTTGCCCGACCGATCTCCGCCAGTAATGATTACAGCGCGCTGTTCCTCTATTGAAGATACAAATGTTGCAAACTCGCCAATCTGCTCCTTCTCATTTTCGTGATATATCTCAGGATCGACAAAAATATCACGCTCGTCGAAGAGTTGGGCGTTTGGATGACGAATAAAGTCAATACAAAACAGAGAAGAAAGATAAGACTCACTTAAAGACGGTGGAGTTAAACTTTTTTTTAGGTTGGCGATTACAGTCTTTAGGCCATCGATGACTTGGACCCATGCCGCATCACGCTGTGAATCTTCGTCTTTGCGTGTGGCTCCGTTGGTGACAGGGATTGCATCGGGTGGAAGCGCGTTGAAATTTTTGAGTCCTGCTACGTCCCAATCGCAAGCTCGGATAAGGACTGGGACGATCTCGGCCTCGCCCTTTTCGTGTCGCTGCCGGGCTATCTCATATTCCCGATGCATGCAGTAATCTGACTGAATGAATTTTGGGCTGATGAGAAAGAGGAATATCTGTGCAGACCGAACTTTTTCATCGATGTGGGTGTCGAGCATCCCACCTGGCGGAATAAGCCGATCATGCCACACATCAATATCGCCCTTCCTTCGCAGGGCAGCCAAGTGGGAAACTAATTCGTCTTTTAGCCACTCGTCAGCATGGCTATACGAAATGAAAACAGATATCTGCGTCATGACAAATTGCGCTCTAGACTCGGGAAGTTCTACCGTAGAGAGGTGGACCTTGCGGATCAAGGTGGGGCTACTGTCACCCTACCGTCACAGAACTTCTTTGAAATCTGTCCCAGAGTTCACTTGTGTAGCTCAAGGAAAGATCATAGACTGCTGTTAAGCAGCTGAACTTGTTCAGTCTTTCCGTCGGAGCCGCAGGCGACGAGTGGTAGAGCACTCCCTTGGTAAGGGAGAGGCCGCGAGTTCGATCCTCGCCAGCAGCACCACTACCTCCCTGAAATACTGGCGTTTCATTGAGCTGTCCAAAGTTCGCAAAGGACTAGCACGCTGCGAGCACGCGTTTGCCCTGCTTTATTTTTCAACAACTTACGTCACGTATTATGCGCACGCCCGGCTAGCACGGGCACATTTTTTCTGAAGATGATCTGGATCCGGCGTTCTCGTCGCACTCCCCTGCGTAGTTCTCAACAGAGTAGGTCTCACTAACACCGTTCAGCAATTGCGCTCTGCATTTCATCCAGCGCTACGTAGAAGAAATTTCGAACCTCCTCTCTTGCTTCCTCCATGGGAACTCCGCATGCAGTGAGTTGTTCGAGCATCTGCTTTGCAAAAGCGCGCCAGAAGAGGTTCGCCTCTTCGTGGCCGCGCACTGACAGGCCGCGGGCGAGTTCCTGCACCCAGTCCCGGCGACGATACAGCGGAAACGCTACTACGTTCAAACCAGCTCTCCCAAGTTTTAGAATCGGCGCCAGCCTGGAGGACAGCCCGCCAACGAATGGTTAATGGCCGCAAACAGAAAGGGCCGATGGCCGAGCGCCGCCTTAACATTCGCCATCGCTAGTTCGGTCTATCGGGAACTACGCGCCACGCGTTTCATTCTGCTCTTGAGGAAAGAAATGGGAACGCGCAACATGAAGTACCTTATCGCCCTTCTAAGCGGCTTCTTCGTTACCCTCATCGCTTTCGTCAGTGGTGTAGGTGCTGCGATTTTTTACTTAAAGGCTGAGCCGGAACCCGTTCGCCCATTGGGAACAACCGCGTCGGAACCGTTGACCGAGGGGCCTGTAAGGGTGGTGGTCCCCAACCAACACTCCCCGCGCGGCCGCACGCAGACCGACCAAATGGCATCGAAACCGGCAGCGCAAGAACAGCATCCTGCTGATGCTGCGCGCAATGGCGTTGAGCAAACAATCGATCCGATAACGACCGCCGCTATGTCTCCGGAGCCAACCGCCGATGAAGCCTCAGAGCGAAGCGCGGCCCACGTTGCATGGTGCTCGAAGCGGTATCGCTCCTATAACCCGGAGGACAATAGATACAACGCCTATAGCGGAGCGCGACGCGAGTGCGTTTCACCTTACTCCGAAGCCAACGAAAATTCGGAGCCCCGTGAGCAACTGACAAGCGCCATAAGCGCGTCTCAAGGCTCTTCTGCATCTACGTCGAGCGCGCTTATGGATTCGGAGCACGTGCAATCTTGCCTTGAGAGATACCGCTCATATCGACCGGAGGACAACACCTACCAGCCATATGGCGGCGGCCCGCGGCGGCAGTGTGAATAAGATGCAGATGCGCTCGGGTGTAGTGGCCGCTCATCCTGCCAGGGGACCGGGAGTTAGAGCTAACAAGGGCACCAGGCAGACGATTCAAATCACCCGCCCGACGGAAAACACACCACAGAATCGATATAACGCTGCCGATTTATTCGCCCGCCCTGTCCAAACAAACGGGGGTTTCCTGCATCTGCGGTGCTAGGCGTGCGCACCGTCCCGTTCGTCTGCGTGGATGGTGGAAAGCGGAGCGGGGCAGGATCTGCTTGGACGCATAGATATATAGATATAAGGGGCGACGATTGGCTGGGATTTTTGCACGCAATGGAGAAGCCGCAGGATCGGAGCAAAGCGGGTCGAAAGCTTTGCGGAATGCATTGTCTATGTCGACGGCGCTTGCCGTTCTGACCTGTGTGACAGCGGATTTCCAGCTGGCTCGGGCGCAGTCGGTTAGCGGCAGCGGTCATGTAGTTCCAGGCATGCCGACGCCCCCGCTGGCCACCTGGGACCTGAACGACAAGGATCTCTTTGTCGGTCTCTATACTGTCGGCGAACTTTCCATCGAGGATGGCGGCAAGGTCTCAAATGTCGACGGCTATATCGCCTATGCTGTCGGTAGCGGCGGTACCGTGACCGTCACCGGTTCGGGATCGACCTGGACAAATTCCGGCAAGCTCCGTGTCGGTAGTGCCGGCGACGGCACACTGATCATCAAGGATGGCGGTAAAGTCTCCAACCTCGACGGTTCTATCGGCACAGGTGCCGGCCACACCAGCACCGCAACCGTCTCGGGCGACGGATCGACCTGGACGAACTCCGGCAATCTAACTATCGGCAATTATGGCACCGGGACGCTCACGATCGATGATGGCGGTAAGGTGAGTGCTGACCACGTCGTCCTCGGTCTTAACTCTGGTTCAGGCACAGTCAATCTCAACGGCAGTACCGGGAGCGGGCGCGGCGTTCTCGAAACCGCCTACGTGGCCAACAGTGGCGACGGAACCGTCGCCCTCAACTTCGACGGCGGTATCCTGCGTGCCACGGAAAACCAGGCCAGTTATCTTCAGAACTTCGGCGATATCACCCTTGGCACTGGGGGCCTCTGGTTCGACACCAACAGTTTCGACATCTCCATCGGCGCCGACACGACATTCTCCGGAACATCCAGCATCAACAAGATCGGCCCCGGAACTCTCTCACTGATCGGCGACAATTCCGGCTTTACAGGGGCGACGACCGTCTCGGGCGGCACATTGCTGGTCGGAGACACCTCGGGCAGTGGCACCCTCGGCGGGACGGTCACCGTGGAAAACGGCGGCACAGTGGGCGGCTCCGGCACGATCGGTGCTGTGACGCTTGCTTCCGGCGCCACCGTCGCTCCCGGCAACTCGATCGGCACGCTCAATGTCGCCGGTGACATTACCTTTAGTTCCGGTTCCACCGATGAAGTCGAGGTCGACCCGGCGGGCGCCGACAGCGACAGCATTCACGCCACGGGCATGGCACATCTGAACGACGCCAGTGTGGTGCATGTTGGCCTCGATGGCAGCTATGATCCGTTCTCGAGCTATACTATCCTGACCGCCGATGGCGGCATCGACGGCACGTTCGGCGACGTTACTTCCGTCTATGCGTTCCTGACGTCGGAGCTTTCCTATGGCGCCAACACCGTCGATCTCATTCTGACACGCAATGACATAGACTTTGTCGACAAGGCGAGAACCCGCAACCAGAGAGCGACAGCGGAAGGCGCGGAAAGCCTGGACCCGGGCAATGAAGTCTACAACGCCATTGCCGCGCTTCCGGATACCGACGCTGTGATCCGCGACTCCTTTGACCAACTCTCGGGCGAAATCCATGCCTCGGCCAAGACGGC
>NZ_JAKCWP010000006.1:210000-261421 GCF_028767125.1 Chelativorans sp. YIM 93263 | reverse complement strand
CCGGCGGTCCTGCGGACGACTTCCCCATCCAGGACGTGCTCCACGCCCACACGACCTTCGCTTCGGCCGACAACGCCGGCTCCCATTCGAGCGGTATTGTCGACTGGGCAGTGGACGTTCCGGGTGGTGCGGATGCGAGCACACCCGGCGAACTGGTGCTGACGGTCGAGGTGACGGTGAACGATCCGCTGCCTGCGGGCGTGGTGCAACTCGTCAACATCGCGAAGGAGCCGACGGAGACGGTGGACTGCACGGTGACGCCTACGCCGGCGAACTGTGTCATCACGCCGACGAGACCTCAGGTCGCGAAGGAAAAGCAGCTTGTGGGCGAGAGCGGCACGCTGGCCGGCATCGCCGAACCGGGCGAGACGCTCACCTATGAGATCACGCTGACGAACACAGGCGGTCCTGCGGACGACTTCCCCATCCAGGACGTGCTCGACGCCAACACAACCTTCGCTTCGGCCGACAACGCCGGCACGCATTCCGGCGGCACTCCGGCGGGCGGGATTGTCGAGTGGTCGCTGGACCTTCCAGCGGCGACAAACGCCAGCACGCCGGCGACGGCCGTGCTGACGGTCGAGGTGACGGTGAACGATCCGCTGCCTGCGGGCGTGGTGCAACTCGTCAACATCGCGAAGGAGCCGACGGAGACGGTGGACTGCACGGTGACGCCTACGCCGGCGAACTGTGTCATCACGCCGACGAGACCTCAGGTCGCGAAGGAAAAGCAGCTTGTGGGCGAGAGCGGCACGCTGGCCGGCATCGCCGAACCGGGCGAGACGCTCACCTATGAGATCACGCTGACGAACACAGGCGGTCCTGCGGACGACTTCCCCATCCAGGACGTGCTCGACGCCAACACAACCTTCGCTTCGGCCGACAACGCCGGCACGCATTCCGGCGGCACTCCGGCGGGCGGGATTGTCGAGTGGTCGCTGGACCTTCCAGCGGCGACAAACGCCAGCACGCCGGCGACGGCCGTGCTGACGGTCGAGGTGACGGTGAACGATCCGCTGCCAGCGGGCGTGGTGCAACTCGGCACCATTGCCAAGGAGCCGCCGGAGACGGTGGACTGCACGCTGTCCCCGACGCCGGCGAACTGTGCCATCACTCCGACACCGGGAAGTGCGGTGCCGGTGAAGAACTTGACGGCCGAGAGCGGACAGGTGCCGGACGTTGCGGAGCCAGGTGAGGCGCTCACCTATACGGTGACGTTGACGAACAGCGGGACGGTAGACGCCATCTACGACCTGACCGACAACATCGATGACAACACCCCCTATGTGGCGGGGTCTGGGACGGTGGACGGCACGTCGGACGAGCCGGATATGGCAACCGATCCACTGACATGGGACGACATCACAGTGCCAGCCGGCCAGTCGGTTGATGTTGTATACCAGGTTTTGGTGGCCGATCCGATCCCCGATGGCGTGACGGAGATCAGCAACGTCGCCTACAAGACCGGCGACCCGGAGCCGGATTGCACGGTAACACCGACGCCGGCGGGCTGCGTAACGGTCCCGGTTCCCGGCGAGGTCACCCCGAGCAAGGAGCTTTCGGCGGAAAACGGTACCGTCGCTGACATAGCCGAGCCTGGCGAGACGCTCACCTATACGGTGACGCTCACCAACGATGGCGCGGCGACGGCCTACAACCTGGCTGACAACATCGACGACAACACCACCTATGTGGCGAACTCCGCCACGATCGACGGGGTTGCCCAGGAGCCGGTCGGCAGCGATCCGCTCATCTGGAACGACATCCCCGTGCCTGCCAATGGCACGGTCAGCGTGGTCTACCAGGTGACGGTGGCGAATACCCTTCCCGAAGGCGTGACGGAGATCCGTAACATCGCCTACGACGGCGAGAAACCGGAGCCGAGCTGCGATGACGTGCCGGACCAGTGTGTCGTTACCGACGCGCCGGAGCCCGAAATCACGCTGGAAAAGGGCGGCAGATTCCAGGACGAGAACGGCAATGGCGTTGCCGAGGCCGGCGAGACGATCCTCTACACCTTCACGGTGACGAATGCGGGCAACGTGCCGCTCGATGATGTGACGCCGAAGGATCCCGGCCCGACCTTCAACAAGGTGAAAGGAACGGGGGCGCTTTCCGACTTCGAACCAGCTTCCAGTGCATCCCCCGTCTCGCTTGATCCCGCAGGCGCGCAGGAGTTCACTGCCACCTACTCGCTCACTCAGGAGGACATCGACAACGGCGCCGGCGTCGAGAACGGGGTCGAGAACACGGCCACGGCCGTCGGCATGGCGTTCTCCGGCATGGTGTCGAGCCGGGAGGTGGAATCGGAAGAGGCGGTTGCGCTTCTGGCTCTGCCGGCTGCGGTGAGCGACATCACGGTGACGAAGGTTGCCAATCTACGCTTCATCCGCCGCGGCGAGCAGGCGCCGTTCACCATCCGGGTGGCGAACAACGCCGCCACGCCTGCGCGGGATTTGACTCTGGTCGATACGATCCCGTCGGGCTTCCGCTTCGTCGAAGGCTCGGCGCAGGTGGACGGCGTCAAGGTGATGCCGATCGTCGCCGGGCGGCAGATCCGCTTCGAGGACGTGACTGTGCCGGGCGACGGTGAGATCGAGATCGAGCTCAGGCTCCTGGCCTTGTCGACGGCTGGCCCGGGGGATCACGTCAACCTCGCGCATGCAGAGGATTCGTTAGGTAACCGGGCGGGCAACGAGGCGCGTGCGGTGGTGGAGATCATCGTCGAGCCGGTGTTCGATTGCAGCGAAATCATCGGCAAGGTGTTCGATGACCAAAACCGCAACGGCTACCAGGATCAGGGCGAGCCGGGCCTGCCGGGGGTGCGGGTGGTCACGGTCAAGGGCTGGCTGATCACCACGGACGAATACGGCCGCTTCCACGTCGCCTGCGCCGATCTTCCCGAAGCGCGCATCGGCTCGAACTTCATCATGAAGCTCGACGAGCGGACGCTGCCCACGGGTTACCGGCTGACGACGGAGAATCCGCGCGTGGTGCGGCTGACGGCGGGCAAGATGACGGAGCTGAACTTCGGCGCCTCGATCGGCCGCGTGGTGCGGCTCGACGTCACGGACGAGGCCTTCGTGCCGGGCGAGGTCGAGCTCAACGCGCTATGGGCGGAAGGCGTCGACCAACTGGTCGTGGTGCTGGCCGAGGAGCAGGCGGTGCTGCGGCTCTCCTATATCGATGCCGGGACCGACCGCGAGCTCGCCAAGAAGCGGGTGCTGCGTCTCAGGGAACGGATCGCGGAAAGATGGCGACGGCGGGGAGAAGCCTACCCGCTCAACATCGAGATGCGTGTGGAGGCGGGGCAATGAGAATCCTGGTCCAAGCGATGCGCCTGAATGCGCGCGGCCCGGTCGAGGGCAAGCTTCTTCTCCTCGGCTGTACCGCACTTGCCGGCGTTCTGGCGACGCTGCCGCCGGTCGCCGCCGAGGAGGCGGGGCAGGGGGGCAGGATCCCCGCCGACAGCTCTGTGCATGCCCTCGCGATCGGCGAGAACACCGAAGGCGAAAGCGCTGCCGATCAGCCTCCGATCCCCTTCATGATCAGCGTCGACGGGGAGACGGTCGACAAGAGCGTAGATCCTGTCAATCCTGAGCCGGAGCTTGCCAAAGGGGGCGATCCCGCGCTGGCGGAGGCTAAGCCCGCCGAGAACCTGGCGCCAGGTGAAAAGGACCCCGCCTCCCGGCCTGTGGACCGGCAGCGGCAGACGGATGTCGACCTCGCCACGGTTGACATCCAGGTGAAGTTTGACGGGCTTGAAGCCGAGCCGCTGCTCAACGTTTCGACGTTGCCGGTAAAGCGCACCTACAAGGCAGGCGAGGAGGTGCGCTTCCTTGCCACCGCCAACTACCCCGCCTTCATTGAGCGGGCGGAAATCCGCATCCATGCCACCGAAAGCAGATACAGAAGGGATCCCGTGGCCGTCGTTCCGGTTGCCATCAATGGCGAAGGGGGCTGGACCATGCCGGAGGCGGAGGAGAGCGAGTTTACCTATGTGCTGCGCGTCTATGACGCCAAGGGGCGCTATGACGAGACGGCGCCACTTACCATTGCACGAACGGATCGCGGCTTCGCGCCTGACCCGCGGCAGGCAAAAGCGGTGGTGCCGGGCATGGGCGAGGACCGCACCCTGGTCCGCAACATTCCCGTTCGGGGAGGGGCGGTGACGGTGCACGGCAAGAGCGTGCCGCCCGGCTACTCGGTTATGGCCTTCGGCGAGGAGATTCCGGTCGATCCCGACCGGGCTTTCGTCGTGCAGCGCATCCTGCCGCCCGGCGACCATGCGGTCGATGTGGGGGTGACGGGCGTGTCGAAGTCGGGCGGGCTTTCTTTCATCCGCGACATCAACATTCCAGACAATGACTGGTTCTATGTGGCCCTGGCCGATCTCACCATCGGCAAGCGCATGGGCGACGACAATATCGAGGAGGTCAGGTCCGGCGAGTATGACGATGTCTATTCGAAAGGCCGGCTCGCCTTCTATCTGAAGGGCAAGATCAAGGGCAAATACCTGCTGACGGCCGCCGCCGACACGGGCGAGGACGATCTGGACGAGATCTTCCGCAACCTGGACAGTCAGGACCCGCGGCAGATCCTGCGCCGGCTCGACCCAGACGATTATTATCCCGTCTATGGCGACGATTCGACCATGGTCGAGGACGCGCCGACCAAGGGCAAATTCTATGTGCGGCTGGAGCGCGGCGACAGCCATGTCATGTGGGGCAATTACAAGACCCAGGTGACGGGCACCCAGTTCCTGCGCTCCGAACGCGCTCTTTACGGCGCCTCGGCCGCCTACCGCTCGGAAGCGGCCACCTCTTTCGGTGAGCGGCGCACGGAGATCTCGGCTTACGCGGCGCAGCCCGACACGCTGCCGCAGCGCGAGGAGTTCCTTGGCACCGGCGGCTCGGCCTACTTCCTGAAGCGTCAGGACATCGTCGAGGGCTCGGAGACGGTGACGGTGGAGACGCGCGACCCGGTGACCGGGCGTGTGCTCGAGCGCCGCGTGCTTGCCTATGGCGACGATTATTCCTTCGACTACATGCAGGGCGTCATCATCCTGCGCCGGCCGCTCAACTCCATGACCGGGGCGAGCGGGCCGGTGCGCGACGGAGCGCTCGGCGGCGGCAGGCTTTATCTCACCGTGCAGTACGAGTTTGAGCCTTTGGCCAGCGATGTCGACGGCTATGTCTATGGTGGCCGCGCCCAGCACTGGGTGAACGACCATGTGCGCCTCGGCGTCACCGGCATGGACGATTCGACCGAGATGGCCGACCAGAAGGCCTATGGCGCCGACATCATGCTGCGCCGCTCAGACAAGACCTGGTTCAAGGCCGAGATCGCCCATTCGGAGGGTCGCGGCTTCGACCTGTCGCAATCCTACGACGGCGGGCTGACTTGGGGCCGGGACGAGCCGGGCTATTACGGCGACCCTAACGATGACGAGGGCACGGCTTGGCGCGTCGAGGGCGAAGCCGACCTCGAGGAGCTTGGCGGGCCTTTGAAAGGCCGCGTCGGCGGCTATTACGAGGAGAAGGAGGCGGGCTTTTCCACACTGTTCGACGACGTGACCGTCGATCAGCGCATCTGGGGGGCGCATGCCGATCTCGACCTAAGCAAGAAGGCGGCTCTCGGGCTCACCTATGACGAGCTAACGGACGACCGCGGCCAGGTGCGCCGCGACGGCACCGGCAGCGTCTCCTACGAGTTCGACGAGCATTGGAAGGCCTCTTTCGGCGTCTCCTACACGGAGCTGATGTCGCCGCTCGCCATCGACGCCGGCAAGTCCGGCTATGACGGCAGCCGCGTCGATGCGGGCGTACGTGTCGACTACAGGATCGACGATGACCGGCTGGTCTATGCCTTCGCACAGGGCACCCTCGACCGCTCCGACGACATCGACCGCAACGACCGCGCCGGCGTTGGCGGCAGGATGCGGCTGACCGACAAGATCGGGCTCGAGGGCGAGGTGTCCTACGGCACGCACGGCATTGGCGCGCTCGCCGGCGTCACCTACGATCCGACCACCGACAGTCATTACTACCTCGGTTACAAGCTCGACCCAAGCCGCTCCTTCCACCTCGACAGCACGCGCGATCTCTTCGGCACCGACAAGGGGACGATCGTCGTCGGCATGCGCCGCACCATGGGCGATCTACTCTCGGCCTACAATGAGAGCAATTACGACATGTTCGGCGATCGGCGCACGCTGACCCAGACTTATGGCGTCGTCTATACGCCCGACGCCATGTGGACGGTCGATGGCGGGGTGGAGATCGGCCGTGTGCGCGATGACACGGTGGACGAGGACACCGATCTACAACGGGAGGACTTCGACCGCTACGCCCCGTCGCTGAGTATCGGCTACAAGGACGAGGAGCGCGGCATCAATGCGCGCGTGCGCGGCGAGGTCAGGATCGAGCGTTCGGACAACGAGACACGCGACCAGAACACCTATCTCTTCGCCGCGGGCCTCGGCTGGAAGACTAGCCCCGACTGGCGGCTTCTCGCCCATGTTGATGCGGTGGTGTCGGATTCGAAATCCTCTGAGACCTCCTTTGCCGATACCGACTATGTCGAGGCGTCCGTCGGCTTTGCCTACCGGCCGGTCGACAATGAGCGTCTGAACGCGCTTTTCAAATACACCTGGCTTTACGACCTGCCCGGCAACGACCAGCTGATCAGCGGCTCGACCGGCGATTACCTTGCCCCCGCCCAGCGCAGCCACATCGTCTCCACCGACCTGATCTACGACCTCTTTCCATGGCTCTCCGTCGGCGGCAAGTACGGCTTCCGCTATGGCGAGGTGCGATACCGCACCGGCACGGGATCCGATTTTGAGGAGGAGTGGCAGACAAGCTCCGCCCATCTCGGCGTCATTCGCGCCGACCTGCACGTCGTCAAGAGCTGGGACCTGCTGCTTGAAGGCCGCGTCATGCACATGCCGGAGGCCGAGACCACCGACTACGGAGCGCTCGCCGCGCTCTACCGCCATGTCGGCAACAACTTCAAGGTTGGTGTGGGCTACAATTTTGGGTCCTTCTCCGACGATCTGCGCGATCTCACCCTCGACGACAAGGGTGTCTTCCTCAATGTCGTCGGTAAGTTCTGACGGCATCTCGCCGCCGCGCCATCGCGGCGGGGAACTTTTCTTCGCGGCAGCAAAGCGTTGGGGGACGTAGATGCCAGAGGCAAACCAATGGACTTGCGAGGGCTGCAGCCACAAGCAAGTCTTCCGCAAGATCGATCATCACCGCTGGATCAAAAGCTCGGTTACTCCTTCGGGAGAGATCCTGAGCTACATGCGCCTGTTCGAACTCTGCCCGGCCTGCAAGTTCCGGCTCATGCAGAAGGAGCATCCTGAGTTCTGTCGCGAATTTTGATGTCGGACGCGCAACGGCGGATCACGTCTGCTGTTTTGGTGCGAGGATTTCGGAACTGCTCGGCAAGGGATGGATCTGGATTGAGGACATACCGCGAGATCACTGCTTTGAACGCGACGAGTTCCTCAGGCTAAAGAGCGTGTCATGCCTCGGTTGCTTACCGGAAAGCTTGCGACAGAACCTCGATGCGAAGGCAGCGCACAGCCTGAAGTCGTGCGCCGCTTTCATGTCTGCAGGCGGCAGATGCCCTTCAGTTCGAATCCGGCAGGCTGAAAGCAACCACCTGATCGCCCACGCGCGGCGTCAGAATGGAGTTCCCGCCGACGGCGAAGACTACATATTGCTTGCCTTTGTAGGTGTAGATCGCAGGCATCGAGACGGCTGGTGCATCCACCTGCGCCGTCCACAGCACATCTCCGGTTTTCTGATCAACGGCGCGGACCTTGGAGTCCATCGATGCGCCTATGAAGATCACGCCACCCTTGGTGATCGCCGGCGCACCGATGGTCACGGAACCCCAGGAATCAGGCATATAAAAGCCCCATTTCTGCACTGCGCCCAGTGGCTTGCGCCACAGAAGGTCACCGGATTTCAGATCATAGGCGGAGAGCTCACCATAGGGCGGGTTCCAGCAGGGCATGCCCATCGGATTGAGGAAATTGGACAGGCGAAACCCATAGGGGCTTCCGCTCATAGGCGAATAACCGCCGCCCGCTTCGGATCCACCGCTGGTCACCTTGTCGTAGTCGGCACGCGGGATGAGCTGGTAAATCTGTACCACGTGCGAATGGTTGACGACGAAGGTTTGGCTTTCGGGATCAACCGCGCCGCCACCCCATTCCACACCACCCGTCGTCGGGGGGTATATGAGCGAGCCCTTGAGGCTCGGCGGGGTGAACTGGCCGTCGTAGCGAAGTTCCTTGGCCTTGCGGCTGCAGTAGCCGAGGCTAAGCGCGTCGGCGAGCCAGAACACACCGGGCCATTCTTTTTTCACCACCGGCTCAGGCCGCGCCACAAAGGGCTGGGTCTTTGCCGCGACCTCGCCTTCCACATCGGAGGCGGGTACCGGCTTTTCCTCGATCGGATAGATCGGCTCGCCCGTGTAGCGGTTGAGAACGTACAGGAAGCCCTGCTTGGATGTCTGCACGAGTGCCGGGATCTTCTGCCCGTCCTTTTCAATGTCGACAAGCGTAGGCGGAGAATTGGTGTCGTAATCCCAGATATCGTGATGCACCAGCTGGCGGGTCCAGATGACGTTGCCCGTCTCGGTATTGAGTGCCGTCACCGAGGTACCCATGGGGATGGAATCAAGCCGGTTGCCGCCATAGAAATTGGGGCTCGGTGAACTGACCGGGATGTAGAGAATGTCGCGATCGGGATCGATGGACATGCTGGCCCAAACATTGGCCGTGCCGGTTTTCGCGCGTACTTCCGCTGGTATGGACTCGAAGGTCCATTCCAGCTTGCCCGTCTTGGCGTCGACCGCGAAGATGGTGCCGGACGGTGCCGCGCTATCCGTCCAATCCCTGCCAGCCCAGCCGATAAAGAGCTTATCCTTGTAGACAGTCGGCGGCTGGAGAATGGAAAGCGGCCATTTGTTGTTGGTGGTGTTCCAGGTGTTGATGTCGAGAACGCCATCCTGGCCGAAATCGGCGCAAGGCTGACCAGTGTCGGCATCGACGGCATGCAGCTTCGCATCCATCGTGCCTATATAGATGCGTTTCTGACAGGGTTGGCCATCAACCGGATTCGACGCTTCCCAGTAGGAAACGCCGCGGTTCTTCATATCGGGCTGGGTCAGCGCCTTTAGAATCGCCTTGCTGTCATAGGTCCATTTCACCTTGCCAGTATCGGGCTCGATGGCGAAGACACGGTAAAAGGGCGTACCTACATAAACCGTATCGTTCACAAAGAGCGGCGTGGCGGACCAGACGGACATGGGCACGTCGCCGCTGCCGTCGGACATGTCTCCCGTGTGGACTTCCCAGGCTTTCTCAAGCCGGCCTACATTCTCTGGCGTGATCTGGTCGGCCGGCGAATATTTCTGCGCCTTCAGGTCACCATTGAAGGTTTCCCAAGTCGTTTCCTGAGCCGTGGCAGGCACAAATCCAATCGCGGTCGTGAGCGCCAGGACGGAACAGAAAGAGGCGATCCGTTTCATTTGCATCATGATGCCCCTCCTTTGGCGGCATACGCATGGCGGGCGGGTCTCTCCTTCCGCCCCATAATGGCGAGTAGCCAGCCGATCAGGCACACGGCCATCGCCACCTGCAGCCAGACGCTCGCCAGGAAATGGGCGGCGAGGCCGGTTCCCAGAATGCCAAGCAGAAGCAGGAAGAGTAGAGTACCTCGAAGCCAGCCGCGCATTGCCGGCCAACAAGTAAGCGCCAGGGCCGCCAGCAGTATTGCAGCAGTTGAGGCGATGACAAGCAATGCGCCTGCGGTTCCGTTGATCCCGCTAGAGCGCGAGATGTATGCGAATATGGACAAGGCCAGGCCTGCCGCCGCCCCAAGGGCAATCAGGCCAGCCGTACTGCGCTTTCCAAGAGCCATGGTTTTCGATCTCCCGCCGCTAACCCGATTCTTCGGTTTAAAGATGCTGCGCCGTTCGTGAAGAAAACCTTAAGTTGCAATCCCGCGAGAAAAACCATCTCAGAACTTGAAAAGTTGGTTTCCGGCGTGATGCCGCATTGTTTTGGATTTTACCGGAACGTCATCGCCGAAGATTGCGGTGAAGGGACTGATCTCACCGAGTGCGGAGGCGATGATAACGGTGATAGCCGCCGATAGTGCCATACAGAAGGCCCGCATGGGATCGACGAGTCCTAAGGTAGCCTCCGACAGGTCGTCCATTTCTGCTTAGCTGACGCCACCTTCTGGATGGCCATTTCAGAGAAGGGCACTCCAGGGGGAACGCCTCGGAACCGGGCTCGTTATGGATGGCGATGGCCACGCCTGCTTTGATGCTCGCCGACACGGTCGCACCGAGCCGATCGGATCTGCCGAGGGCCGCGGCTCCTTTGGAGGCAAAGCGGTCGAACTGCAACCGCCAACACGGGTTCACCCCGCAAGGAGGAAATTTGCGTAGGAACATTTTTGCGTTGGGGCTGCTGGAATGGCAGCGGAAAGAGCTGGAAACGATCGCTGAAGCAAGGGAGCTGGATTTTTATTCCCTCCTGACTTGGGACGAACTGGTCGGGCAGCGTCTGGGCTTCGATGAACTCCTGGAACGGGCTCGACAGCAACTGGGCGAGTTCGGCGGCAAGCCGGATGCTTTTATCTGCCATTGGGATTTCCCATCCAGCTGCCTTGCACCGGTCCTATCCGCCGAATACGGTCTGCCGGCGCCCTCGCTAGAATCCGTTCTCAAGTGCGAGCACAAATACTGGTCACGCCTGGAGCAGCAGCGATGCGTGCCGGAGTGTACCCCGGATTTCCAGGCGCTTGACCCCTTCGATCCAGAGGCCGCGGACAAGCTGCGCCTTGAGTTTCCCATCTGGCTGAAACCGGTGGTGGGATATTCTTCCATGCTTGGCTTTTACATCGAGAATCGCAATCAGCTGGAAAGTGCGTTGGAAGAGATGCGCGAGCATGTCGGCGAATTGGGAAGGCCTTTCGACGAATGCCTTCGACACGCCCATCTGCCGGCTGAAGTGGCGGGAATCGGCGGTGGCCACGCTATAGCGGAAACCATCATGAGCGGCGACCAGTTTGCGCCCGAAGGATACGTTCTGGACGGGCAAATGCGCATTCATGGCATGTTCGACATGCTGCTCGATCAAGATGGCAAAGCGGTTTTGGGGCTGCGCTATCCCGCCAACCTGCCGTCTTCTCTGGAAAAACGAACCACCGATGTCTGCCGGCGCGTCCTTGAGCAGGTGGGTTTCGACAATGGGTGCTTCAATATCGAATTTCTCTGGGACGAAGCGGCGGACAAGTTGTGGGTCATCGAGGTGAACACCCGCATATCGCAATCGCATTGCGAGCTGTTCCGCTTGGTGGATGGCATGTCCAACCACGAGATAGCGGTCAGTGTCGCTCTTGGTCACGAGCCGCATCTGCCACATGAGCGCGGACCGAACGAGACGGCGGCGAAGTTCGTGCTCACCAAGCGCGATGATGCGGAGGTGACGCGAGTCCCGACCGAGGAAGAGCTGAAAGAGCTCTCCGGCCAATTGGGCGATGCCCTGATAGAGATCGGCGTGACGGAGGGCCAGCGCCTGTCGGACATTCCGGGGCAACCCGTCTATTGCTTCAATCTTGGAGAAGCATGGATCGGCGCGGATTCGATCGACGAACTGATGGAGCGGTATAGGGAATTGGTGCGCCGCCTGCCGATCGAGTTCAGTGATGACCGTCATTTGGAACCATAAGGAGGTCTCGTGCGAGAAGTAAACGAGTTCCCGCATAAGGTCCGCCAGATAGAACACGTTTTCATCGAGCTGCCCGATAGCGCCCGATTGGGCGCAAAGCTCTGGATGCCCGCGGATGCCGAAGAGCATCCGGTGCCGGCAATTCTGGAGTACCTGCCTTACAGGAAACGCGACATGACGCGCGGGCGGGATGCGGCCAACCATCCCTACCTTGCAGGGCACGGCTATGCGTGCGTGCGGGTCGACATGCGCGGCAGCGGCGAGTCGGACGGTGTGCTGACCGATGAGTACACCGAGCAGGAGCTTCAGGACGGAGTTGATGTGATCGAATGGATTGCCCGCCAGCCCTGGTGTGACGGCAATGTCGGTATGATGGGTATATCCTGGGGAGGCTTCAACTCGCTGCAGATCGCCGCCCGGCGGCCGGCGCCGCTCAAAGCGATCGTCTCCTGCTGTGCTTCCGACAATCAGTACGAGGACAACATGCACTACATGGGCGGCTGCCTTCTCGGAGACCATCTCTCCGAGGCAACCGTCATGTTCGCCTTCAACAGCCTTCCGCCCGATCCGCAACTCGTAGGCGATCGCTGGCGCGATATGTGGATGGAGCGCTTGAAGGGCAGTGGCCTCTGGCTGAAGACATGGCTTGAGCACCAGCGCCGGGACGCTTTCTGGCGAAGGGGCTCCGTTTGCGAGGATTATTCCGCGATTCAATGTCCCGTGCTGGCAATAGGTGGCTGGGCGGACGGTTACACGAATGCCGTTTTCCGCCTGATGGAGCATTTGCAGGTGCCGCGCCAGGGACTCATCGGGCCTTGGGGACACCGCTACCCCAATATGGGTGTTCCCGGCCCGGCGACCGGGTTCCTTCAGGAAGTGCTGCGGTGGTTCGATCATTGGCTGAAGGGCCAGGACACCGGTGTCGAACACGATCCGATGCTGCGCGTCTGGCTTCAGGACAGCGTGCCGCCTTCCGCGTCCTATGAAGAGCGGCCGGGCCGGTGGGTCGCGGAGCCGTCATGGCCTTCGCCGGATATTCAAGAACGCGTATATTCATTCGGCTACCGGCACTTGATGGAAGGGGATGCCGCGGGTGCGAACCTGGAGGAGACTGTGAACTCGCCACTTTCGGTTGGCCAGTTTGCGGGCAAGTGGTGCTCCTATTCCGCAGTGCCTGACCTGCCCTACGATCAGCGTGAAGAGGATGGGGGATCCCTGGTTTTCGATACCGATCCGCTGGAAGAAGATCTGGAGATGCTGGGCAATCCAGTGGTCGATCTGGAGATCGCATCCGACAAACCTGTTGCGCAGGTAGCCCTTCGCCTGTCGGACGTCCTTCCGGACGGTCGTGCGACACGCATTACCTATGGTCTTCTGAACCTCACGCACAGGGACAGCGACGAGCATCCTGAGCCGCTGCAGCCTGGGCGCTTTTACAAGGTCTGGATGCGGCTGAACGGTCTGGCGCAGCGCATTCCGGCAGGCCATCGGCTACGTCTGTCCCTGTCCAGCGCTTATTTCCCGCTGGTCTGGGCACCGCCGGAGCAGGCCTCGCTGACGGTTCGCACGGCAAGCAGCAGATTGCGGCTGCCTGAGCGCCCACGGCGGGGCGAAGGTGTCATTCGGGACTTGGGAGAGGCGGAAGGCTCACCTGCGCCGGAGGTCCAAAGGATCAACCCGCCGCGTCATGCCTGGCGTCTCGTACGCGACCTTGTCGAGGACAGATCGACGCTCGAGGTGGTAAACGACCAGGGGAGCTTCCGAATTCCCGAGATAGATTTGGTGGTCCGCCGCAACACGGAGGAATGGTACAGTTTTCGCGATGCCGATTTCAATTCGCTGCGCGGAGTAAGCTATACCGAGCGCGAGTTGCGCCGCGACGACTGGCACATTTCCACCACCACACGTACCGAACTGACCTCGGATGCGGAGAACTTCTACATACACGCCAGGTTGGATGCCTACGAAGACGACCGCCGTATCTTCTCGGATAATTGGGACGAAAAGATCCCTCGCCATCTCGTTTAGAGGCAGCCGTAGGATTCCCCGGCCACTCCGTTTCCCTCATGCAATTGTCAGGCGGGTAGTGCCATGCCTCCGTTCTTAATTTCCTGCGTAAGCACTGCTCTTTCCGCGTTTAGAGAGAGCGGTGCTTATCCAATGCTCGATCGAAGCTCGTGGAGCGCGGCATCACTTACCACCTATCCGACCACCTAACCTGGAGAGCGGTATGCTGGAAGAGAAAGTGAAGGAAGCAATCGCCGATGAACTGAAGCGTCAGGCGCAGCTCAGGCCCGACGATCTCAAAGTGTCACAGGATGGCCATAGAATCCGCGTCGACGGCGAGATTGATCTCGACGACCTTGCCATGGTTGTAATCGGTGCCCTCGCGGGAGGACCGTAGGACGCAGCTTTTGGTCCGCTGCAAGGAGATGTGACATAGTTGCAGGCATCCAGGAAAGCAGCCGTCAGTAGCCCCTCTCGCGGCTGCCGCCCTTGCGACGGTCCTTCTTTGCGGCCTTGCGGGCGGCGTAGCGCGCGTCGCGGCTGGCCTTCTGCTCGGCCTTGAGAAGAGCCTCGCGCTCGGCCTCTTCGGCGGCAAGGCGCGCCGCTTCCTCGACGGCAAGGCGCTCGGCGTCCGCGGCAGTCCTCGCCGCGATCTCGGCCTGATGGGCGAGCTCAGCCTCCTGCTCCTGCCGGGCGCGCTCGCGCTCGGCATGCCGTTCCGCCCTGGCCTTGGCGATCGCTTCGCGCTCGCGGCGTTTTTCGATCATGCGGGGATCATCCGGCCCCGGCGCCGCACGGAATTTCTCCAGCATGGCCTGGCGTGCCTCCGCCGCGTGCTTGCGGCGATCGTGGAAACCCGGGATAGCATTCTTTCTCATCAGTTCAGTCACTGTCCTTCATTGGAGTACTGGCTGCGGGAGTAGGGCTGGAGCCATCCCAAGGGGGTAACGTTCGGGCTGACGCTCACATTCTGGAGGTGGATCATTGATCGCCTGACAGCGGGCGAACACAGCGATTTCACGCTGCGCCGAATCCGCAATCTGGTAACCGCGCGGTAACCCTGGTCACTTGAGGTGGGATTTCGGATCGCGATTTCAACCGCCTTGGAAGCACGAAAGCCGCGGAGTTCTGCGGCTTTGGAAGACTTGGAAACTGGAGCGGGCGAAGGGATTCGAACCCTCGACCCCAACCTTGGCAAGGTTGTGCTCTACCCCTGAGCTACACCCGCTCATAACGGCGAATGCCGCAAGCGGCGCTTATATGGCTGATGTTACGGTCGAATGCAACAGCAAATTCGCAAGTTTCCATCACACCGCGACGCTCTTTTCCGCACATGCCGGTCTTGCCAATGCAGGAGTGCAGCCGATACAGATCTGCTAAAAAGCGCGGAGGAAAGAAATTGCCGAAAACTCCGGAAGAATTGTTAAGCCACCTCGCCAAACTCGGACTCGAAGTGGCGCATCACGAGCACCCGCCTCTTTTCACGGTGGAAGAATCGCGATCACTGCGCGGTACGATTCCCGGTGGGCACACGAAAAACCTTTTCCTGAAGGATAAAAAGAAGAACTTCTACCTTGTCACGGTTGACGAGGATGCGGAGGTCGACCTCAAGACCATTCACACGATCATCGGCGCCTCGGGACGGGTCTCCTTCGGCAAGCCGGATGAGCTTATGGAATCGCTCGGCGTCCAGCCGGGTGCGGTGACCGTCTTCGGCGTCATCAACGATACGCAACGCAAGGTAACCGTCGTGCTGGACGAAACGCTGATGGAAAACGACATCATCAATGGTCACCCTCTGCATAATGAGGCAACGATTTCGATCGGCAAGGCGGACCTGCTTTCCTTCCTCCAGGCTGTCGGGCACGAGCCGCTCGTCTTGAAAGTTTCGCAATAATCGCCACATCACGACCACTGCGCTTGCCCTGAGGCGGGCAGTCGTCATATTGGCATGCTAAAGAGCATGCAGCACACGAAGGGACAGCAATGAGCGACCACGACAATCCCTTTGGCGGAGGCGGTGGCCAGCCGGTGACGAATGTCAGTTTCGGGACACCGCCGCAAGACAGTCAGAGCCCGGGAGTTCTGTCAGAACCCGGCTCGACAGCAGCCAGTCTCATCAAGGACACCTCTACGGCCGCCTTTTCCAAGGATGTGATCGAGGAATCAAAGAACCAGCCGGTGCTTGTGGATTTTTGGGCGCCTTGGTGCGGTCCGTGCAAGCAGCTCACGCCAATCCTTGAGAAGGTGGTGAACGAAGCCGGCGGCAAGGTGAAGCTGGTCAAGATGAACATTGATGAGCATCCCGCCATTGCGGGTCAGCTCGGCATTCAATCCATCCCCGCCGTGCTCGCCTTCCAGAACGGGCAGCCCGTCGACGGCTTCATGGGCGCGGTGCCGGAAAGCCAGATACGCGAATTGATCAACAAGCTCGCAGCCGGCAGTGGCCAGGACCAGGTGAAAGAGGCGCTTGCCGCGGCCACCCAGGCGCGCGATGCAGGCGACCAGCAGGGCGCGGCGCAGATCTATTCAGCGGTCCTTCAACAGGAGCCGGAAAATGCCGATGCGCTCGGCGGACTGGCCGACCTCCTGTTCGAAGCCGGGCAGGTTGATGAGGCGAAATCCGTGCTCGACCGCGTACCGGAGGCGAAGAAGGATGTTCCTGCGGTTGCGGCCGTACAGGCGAAGATCAAGCTTGCCGAGCAGGTGGCCGACCTCGGCGATCCGATCGAGCTGCAGAAGCGACTCGATGCCGATCCTTCAGATCATCAGGCGCGTTTCGATCTGGCGCTGATCCAGAATGCCCGGGATGATCGCGACGAAGCCGCCGACAGCCTGCTTGCGATCATCAAAGCGGATCGTGACTGGCAGGACGGGGCCGCACGAACCAAGCTGCTCGAGCTTTTCGAAGCGTGGGGCATGAGCGATCCGGCGTCGCTGAAGGCCCGGCGCAAGTTGTCTTCGCTCCTGTTTTCCTAGGAGCGGAACACGCCCAGGGTGCTTTGGGATAGACCGGCAATGACGGAAGAGCATTCAGGTCACAGGCTGGTCGAACCCAAACTCCTGCAGCTTCTGGTCTGCCCCGTTTCCAAGAAGCCGCTCGAGTGGGATGCGGCACGGAATGAACTTATCTCGAAAGGGGCTCGGCTCGCCTATCCGGTGCGCGACGGCGTGCCGATTATGCTTCCCTCGGAAGCGCGACCCTTGAGTGAAGACGAAGCACGCCGATAGATCTCAATGGAAGTTTCGCCCCTTGGGCATGACGGCCACCGCGTTAGAATGCGGCAGCGCCGCATGGAACTCCGGACGCTTCTGTGAAACCGTTTCGGTGCGCACGTAATCCTCCAGTTGTTCGTCGTCACGCAGGAGGGCGCCGAGCATTCCACTCCGGTCCTCGATACGCTCGGCGATGACATGAATGACACCGGAGGCGATTTGCAGCTTTCCGGTGACCCGCACGAAACGCGCGCCCAGAACCTGCGGCCGAAATTGCTTGAACACTTTGTCCCAGACGACAATGTTTGCGACACCCGTTTCATCCTCGATGGTCATGAAGATGACGTTGGCCGTGCCGGGTCGCTGGCGGATGAGCACAATTCCGGCAACGGAAACGCGCCGGCCATTGCGCAGGTCTTCCAGACGGGCATTGGGAACGACTGCCTCCCTGTCGAGCCTGCGACGCAGGAAGGAGACGGGATGCGCCTTGAGGGAGAGCCCCAGCGCCCGATAGTCATGGACCACATGCTCGCCGAGCGGCATGGCAGGCAGACGCATTTCCGGCTCTCGTTCGGCATGGTCGAGATCGGGTCGGTCCAGAAGCGGCAGCCGCTCGGCCAGTCGGGCATCATCCAGCGCCTGGACCGCCCAGAGCGCTGCGCGCCTGTCGAGGCCGAGCGAGCGAAATGCGTCCGCCTCCGCAAGGCGCGTAATCGCGCTCCGGGTCAGGCCCGAGCGCAACCATAGATCATGAACCGAGACATAGCCTTCCCCGCGATTGGCGACGAACCGTTCCATGTCGGTCTTGGACAGGCCCTTGATCTGGCAAAAGCCGAGCCGGACGGCATGCCGGCTCTCGATCGTGACGCGCATATCTGCATGGCGTGCAGCTACGCGGGCGGGATCGAAGGGCGCGTTCTCCAGGGTGCAGTCCCATTCGGAGGCGTTGATATCCACGGGCCGGACCTCCACCCCATGCTCACGCGCATCGCGCACGAGCTGTGCGGGCGCATAAAAACCCATGGGCTGGGAATTGAGGATCGCCGCGCAGAAGACATCCGGATAATAGGCCTTGAACCAGGCGGAGGCATAGACAAGGAGCGCGAAGGAGGCGGCGTGACTTTCGGGAAAGCCGTACTCGCCAAAACCTTCGATCTGCTTGAAGCAGCGTTCGGCGAACTCGCGCGGATAGCCGCGCGCCTCCATGCCATCGATCATCTTTTTCTTGTAATTGCGAATGGTCCCCGTTCGCTTGAAGGTCGCCATGGCACGCCGCAATTGGTCGGCTTCCCAGGGTTCGAAACCACCGGCCTCAATGGCGATTTTCATCGCCTGTTCTTGGAACAGAGGGACACCCAGCGTTTTGCGCAGGATGCGTTCCAGCACTTCGCTGTGATATACGATAGGCTCCTTTCCTTCGCGCCGGCGCAGATAGGGATGCACCATATCGCCCTGGATCGGCCCAGGCCGCACAATGGCCACCTCGATGACAAGATCGTAGAATTCCTTCGGCTTCAGGCGCGGGAGCATTGACATTTGTGCCCGGGATTCAACCTGGAACACACCGATCGTGTCGGCGCGGCTGATCATGTCATAGACGGGCTTTCTTTCCTTCGGAATTGTCGCGAGCGTCAGCCTTTCGCCAAAATCGGTTGGATAGTTCTGCTCCAGAATGTCGAAGGCCCGGCGCAGGCAGGAGAGCATGCCGAGCGCCAGAACATCGACTTTGAGGAGGCCGACGGCATCGAGGTCGTCCTTGTCCCACTCGACCATCTTGCGCTCCTCCATCGCCGTCTTCACGATGGGGACGATCTCGTCGAGTCTGTCTTTTGTGATGACGAAGCCGCCCACATGCTGGGACAGGTGGCGCGGGAAACCCAGGATTTCATTGGCGCGTTCGACCAGATGCCTTGTCCGGGGGTCGGTCTTATCGAGGCCGGCGGCCCCGGTCTCCATGTCGCCAACCTCGGCACTTGACCAGCCCCAGATCGAGCCGGAAAGCGCCGTCATGACATCCTCGGAAAGGCCGAGCGCCTTGGCCACTTCCCTGAGCGCCGAGCGACCGCGATAGGTGACCACCGAGGCGGCAAGCGCGGTGTGTTTCTGGCTGTATTTCTTGTAGATATAGGCGATGACCTCGTCGCGCCGATCGTGCTCGAAATCCACGTCGATATCGGGCGGCTCGCCGCGTTCCGCGGAGATGAAGCGCTCGAGCAGGTGATCCATGATGTCGGGCCCGACATCCGTAATGCGCAGACAGTAGCAGATGATGGAATTGGCCGCCGAGCCGCGTCCCTGGCACAAGATTCCTTCTGCGCGCGCAAACCGCATGATGTCGTGGACGGTGAGAAAATAGCGCGCATAATTTTGTTCTTCGACAAGCGCCAGCTCCTTGCGAATGAGCTTCTTCATCTTCTCGGGAACGTCGCCCTCGAAGCGCTCCTGCGCCCCTTCCCAGGTAAGGCGCTCGAGTTCTTCCTGGGCCGGAAGGCCGGATTCGGTGGGCTCGTCGGGATAGTTGTGCTTGAGTTCCCCAAGCGAAAACGACAGGCTCTCAGCAAATCGTTGCGTCTCGATGAGCGCCTCGGGATAGTGACGGAAAAGATGTGTCATTTCCTCCGGCGGCTTCAGGTGGCGTTCGGCATTGGCCTCAAGGGCAAAGCCTGCCTCTGAGACTGGTACGTTCAGCCGGATAGCGGTGAGCACATCCTGCAGCGGACGCTTTTCCGCCGCGTGATAGAGCACATTGTTGACCGCCATCATCGGCAGGCGGGATGCCTCCGCCATGTTTGCCGCCTGGGCCAGCCGGAAACGGTCATCCCCATCATAACAGGCTGCCACGGCAAGCCAGACGGAACGCCCGAACCGGTCCTTCAGGCGCTTGAGGAAAGCGAGCGTTTCCTCGGTCGGCTTATCAAGCACAGGCAGGACGGCGAGGGAGATGCGCTCTCCCCATTCGAAGAGATCGTCCACGAGAAGGATAGGCGCTCCCTTCTCGCTTTCCTCGCGCATATTCGCCTGTGTCAGCATGCGGCAGAGATGACCCCAGCCCCGGCGATCCTGCGGATAGGCGAGAATGTCCGGCGTGCCGTCGGCAAAGACGAGCCGGCAGCCGGGATGATAGGGAATCGAGGTTGGCTCGTCCCCTTCCTCCAGGACGATGTTTCTGGACTGGCTCCACGCCCGCACCACGCCCGCCACGGTGTTGCAGTCGGCGAGACCAACAGCGGAAAAGCCGAGCAGCTTGGCCGCGACGACCAGCTCTTCCGGCCTCGAAGCACCGCGCAGAAAGGAGAAATTCGACTGCACGGCGAATTCGGCATAGGCAGGGGTTGCGGTCGCGCTCATGGGAAAATCCCGTGCAGGAACCAGCGCGGCGCGGTGGCATCTCCATAGCGTCCTTCCCGGTAGAGCCAGTAGCGGCGGCCCTCAACATCCTCGATACGGAAATAGTCCCGCTCGGGCGCGGGCGTATCTTCAAGCCACCACTCGGAGGCGATGCGTTCCGGCCCCTCGGCGCGGGCCACGCGGTAAAGCGCGCGCCGCCAGCGAAAGGAAAGGGGCGGGCCTTCGGGAACCTCTGCCGAAGCCTCGACCGGTTCAGGCTTCTCCAGAAGGCGGATGGGGCGGGGGCTTGTCGGTGGTGCACCATGCGAGGGGACGGTTTTCGCGGGCTTGCCGGGCACATCATCACACAAGGGCCTGAACCGAGCCCTGCGCTCGGGCACATGACTTTCAGCCAGGGCAGGGGACAGAATAGCGCTGCTGCCGAGCCGCGCGCGAATGCGGTCGGTGAGCAGGGAAAGTCCCTCCTCTTCCCGCGCAGACTGTCCCGAGAAATCCGCCTGTGATGTGGAAAATGGTCTGGCGACGATAACCGACAGGCGCAGAAGATCGAAACCGTAACCGGGATCCAGACTGTTTTCGAGCGCCGTCAAGCGCTCGTGAAAGAGCCGTGCAATGGCTTGTGGGTCGCGCATCGGGCGGGCAGTGCCCACCGGGATGCGCCTTACGACACCGTCAACACGGAAAAGAGAAAGCTGCAGGCGCCTTGCACCCTCGCCGCGCCGTTCCAGATCGTCTTTCAAAGACCGGGCAAGAAGCAGGATCAATTGTTCAATACCCTCTATGGTGCCGATCGATTCCGCCAGGCGGCGTTCGACGGAAAGCGGCGCCACGGGAAGACGGGGAGAGGTGACCTCCTCGACTGTTCCCAAGGCCTGGTCCAGCTGGGTGAGCAACATGCGTCCAAAACGGCGGGAGAGTGGCGCACGAGGAGCGCAAAGCAGTGCTCCGACATGGCGCAAGCCGACGCTCTCAAGGTTTGTTCGGGTCTTTCCGTCTATACGCAGGGCGGAAAGCGGCAAGGGAGAAAGCCTCTCCTCCTCCGCGCCCGCCGGCACATTGCGGTTGCTTCCTTCAAAATAACGGGCAGCGGCCCAGGCCACCCCTGGCGTTGAAGCGAGGCCGGCACGCACATCGAAGCCCTGCCCGGAAAGGCGATGAACAATCTCGTCCAGCATCGCATCTTCCCCGCCGAAAAGATGCGCGCAGCCGCTGATGTCGAGAAAAAGGCCGTCCCGGCCATCAAGCCCCACTAATGGCGTGAAGCGGTCGCACCAATCCGCCAGGCTCTCCAGCAATCGCCTGTCCGCATCCGGATCGGCTTCGAGAATCTCGATCTGCGGATGCATGGCCCGTGCATCGGCAATGCCTGTTCCCGGCCTGAGGCCGAGACTTTCGGCGCTTTCATCCAGAGCCATGATGCGTTGGGCGTTCTCCTGGCGGTGGCTGATGACCAACGGCGGAAAATCAACCTGCGCGCCTTTTCCTTCTCTGAGGCGCCAATCCGCCCCATGCCTGCGCCGCAGAACCCGATCTGACGGAAGATGCGGGAACCAGACCGCGAGGATCCTGCGGCCCTGATGTTCGGGCATTTTCCTGAACAGGTCGGTCTCTGATGGAGACTCTTTCCCGGAAAGTGAAATCATGAGGGTTCCATTCCAGTAGGAAGTTTTCGTTTCTTCCGATCCGGCTCCTGGCCAGGGCGACGGAAAAAGCCGGAGGGCCGATGGAGCGGGAGAGTGCGCCGGCCAGGGTCTCCCGCGGGGATGAAGGCGCAGGAGAAATGACAAGGCGCGTGGGCGCGGCCGTGGGCTCCGGTTCGGCCGAATGGCGGATGAGGAAAACGGGACGGCCCGCCTCCCGCGCCCGGTGGTGCAGGCGCCGGGTGGCCGTCAGGTCGAGGCGGGCGGGGTTGCCGCGAATTTCCAGGAACACTGCGGAAAGTCCGCCCGATTGGGCCGCCTCTTCGGCCACCCAGAGCGCATCTTCAAGCCGCCTTGCGCATGTCATAAGGAGGCGATCGGGCGCCAGATCGAAGAATTGCTCCACGCCGGGCGCATAGGGAAAGCCGGTCTCAAGGAGCATATCCGCCATGCCGACCCAGAGAACCGGCCGGGGCCGCTGCTCTTCATCGCGGCCATTCCGGGACGCCATGGCTGCCAGGGCCAGGGCAAAGCCGGAAACGATGCCGCCGTCGCGGCTTTCACGGCCGACGATTTCCGTAAGGGCAGCCTGCTGCAGACCGCCGCCAAGTGCAGCATCGAAATGCGGCGTGCCTGTTTCCGTGAATGTCGGGACATGCAAGCCCTCTGCCCGCCCGTCATGGCGCAGAACGGTTTCACCGCCATTCTCTGTCGGCGCAGCAAACCGCTCGGGCTGTCGGCCCTCGATCCTGGCTATTTCCCGACGCAAGGCATAAATCTTCTCCTGCGCCATGGCAAAGCGTGCCATGCCGTTCGCTCCTGACGAAATGTTCCTGTTATGTTCTTATGGATTCCAAACCTTGCTCCGAGAGTCAAGAAGGATTTTATTCCTTCGGCGCGGCACTTATCTTCGGCCCTTAAGCGGCTGTTGTGCAGAGCACTCTCGAATCCTGGCTCCGAAAGCGCTATATGCGCGTCAAAGGGTAAAAAATGGCACGCAATTATCAGACACGAGCCTGGCAAAACCAGCTTTCCCCCTCACTTTCGGAAATCGAACTTCTGGCGATGGAAACCTATGCCAATCTGCCGGATGATTTTCGTAAGCTGACGGGTGACGTCATCATTAGGGTCGCCGAGTTTCCCAGCGAGGAGATTATGGACCATCTGGCGCTGGAAACGCCATTTGACCTGCTCGGCCTTTTCGAGGGGCTCGGAATCGCCGAACGCTGGAACCCGGCCACCGGTGAGGGGCCGAACCGCATCACGCTGTACCGCCGCGCGATCCTCGACTACTGGACCGAGAACGACGAGACGCTGGGCGATATCGTCGCCCATGTACTGATCCACGAACTCGGACACCATTTCGGGCTGTCGGACGACGATATGGCGCGGATTGAGGAAACGGTGGATGACCGGCCGCTGCACGGAGCATGATCTAAGCAGATTCCACGTCCATCTGCGTGCCGCATGGAGTATGAAAGCTCAAGTAGATGGAACGCGGAAAATCCCGCGTGCTGACAATGCAGCGTCACGGCACTGGTGGTCGAGGGACTCTTCGACGGCGAAATCCTGAAAACCGAAACGCCCGCCGCCATGCATTTCTACACCGAAGGCAGAAAGCGGGTCTTCACCCTTCCAGGATCAAGTCCTGGGATGACGAGGTGGAGGACGTTTCGACCAATCACCGACGTTCAAGATTAGCGCAGACATCTCCGCCTTCGTCATACCAGGGCGTCGACCCTGGTATCCATGCCAGAGCATTGACGACACACGCCGGCGCCTCCGAAAAGCATCCCGCGCGGGGATAAAAAATGGCGCCTCAGACATTGTCTCGGCAGATAAGCAGTTGTTTTTGCTCGATATCAGAAGAAAGTTCGAGCTTTTTTCGACTGATTTTATCCTACGACATCCAGCCGCTCTTATCATCGGATCCATCGCCCTCGCGGGAACCGGGTCCGGACCGGGGATCAGGGAGGGCGGCGGCAGCCTCCCCCTCCAGGGATCCGGTACCTGGAGGCATGTGAGGGCCCGCAACAGGCCGGCGGCGCCGGGGTGCTGGGTGACAGACAGCATCGCCGGAAAAACCGGGCACCGGGTGAGAGACGGTGTCGGGCAGCCGCGGAGAAGCCGCTAGGGTTTCTTCTTCGGCCCGGCCAAGACCACCCCCTAATTGGGTGCAGCCGGGAAGGCGAGGAGGCCCGAGTGACCGGCCAACCGCGGGACAGCGGCCGGCGGGGCGCGTGGAACGCGCCACTTAAATTAATAGAGAGGCTCGGACCACGCGCCCCGTTTCCCGATTAACCAAAGGCCAGACGGTGAAGAAACCGGGCGTGGCGACGATGCCGCGCGTTCTGATGACAAGTGAAACTCGAATACCGGGAGCGCGGGAACGGGTTTGCGTGTCTACGCTTGCTGAGACGGAGAGCGGCGCACGTACAGGATGTCCGGCAGCCCCTCCTCGTTTTCGCTGCCGTCACCGAAGGCCTCGGCCTTGAATCCACGCCGCTCGTAAAAGCGGCGGGCTCCGCCATTGGCCTGGAAGCAGTAAAGCCTGACGGTCGGTATGCCGACGGTTGCGCTGCCGAGCAGCCGGTTTCCTATGCCGCGCCCGGTCCAGCCGGGCTTCAGGTAAAGCTGCTCGACCCACTCGCCGTGTACAGCGATGAAGCCGACGATTCCCTCGCCTGCTGCGGCAACGGTCACCCGCTGATGCGGCAGCACATGTCCGGAAATGAAGGCGCGGTCCTCCTCCGGCGTATGCAGCCTTGGCATCCAGTCGAAGGCGTCGAGCGCCGCGCGCATGACACATGCAATCTCGTCCGCATCCGCCGGTCCTGGAGAACGCAGGACGAGATCGCTAGCCATCGCCGTCAGGCGGCCTGCTTCTTTGGCTGGATAAGCCCGCGTGCCACCAACAATTCGGCAATCTGGATTGTGTTGAGTGCCGCGCCTTTGCGCAGATTGTCCGAGACGACCCACAGGGACAGGCCATTATCCACAGTCGAATCCTCGCGGATGCGGCTGATATAGGTCGCGTCCTCGCCAGCGCTTTCATGCGGTGTGACGTAGCCGCCATCCTCATGCTTGTCGATCACCTGGCATCCCGGCGCATCCCGCAGGATGTCGCGGGCTTCGTCTGCCGTGATCGGATTCTCGAATTCCAGGTTCACGGCCTCACCATGACCGATGAAGACGGGAACGCGCACGCAGGTGGCCGAAAGCTTGATCTTGGGGTCCAACATCTTCTTGGTTTCGACCACCATCTTCCATTCTTCCTTGGTGGTGCCGTCTTCCATGAAAACGTCGATATGCGGAATGCAATTGAAGGCGATGCGCTTCGTGTACTTCTTCGCCTCGATCGGGTCGGCGACGTAAACGGCGCGTGTCTGCTCGAAGAGCTCGTCCATGCCTTCCTTGCCCGAGCCGGAGACCGACTGATAGGTGGCCACGACCACGCGCTTGATCGTCGCCTTGTCATGCAGCGGCTTCATGGCAACGACGAGCTGGGTTGTGGAGCAATTCGGATTGGCGATGATGTTTTTCTTACGGAAGCCCTCCACCGCATCCGGGTTCACCTCCGGCACGATAAGCGGTACGTCCTGGTCGTAGCGCCAGGCCGACGAGTTATCGATGACGACGCAGCCCTGCTGGCCGATTCTCGGTGAGTACTCCTTGGAGATGGATCCGCCTGCGGACATGAGGCAGATATCCGTGTCGGAGAAGTCGTAGCCGTCCAGCGCCTTCACCTTCAGTGTCTTGTCGCCGTAGGACACCTCCGTGCCTACGGAACGGCGCGAAGCCAGCGGCACCACCTCATCGGCGGGAAAACCGCGCTCTTCCAGAATATTCAGCATTTCCCGGCCGACATTTCCTGTGGCGCCGGCAACAGCGATCTTGAAACCCATGGGTCGAAACTCCTGTCCTCTCCGCGTGGCTTATGGATTGGGCCCGCCGGCCTGCGGGCTTCTCCTCCCCGGCCTGTCTCGGGGAGAGAGCGAGCGGGCCAAGGAAGATCAGACCGTTTTGGCGGTTGTTTTGGCCGTCGTCGTGGTAAAGCGGGAACCGACGCCACCGTTCCCGGCAGCGATAAGCAGGCTGGCAATCTTCGGCGCAGAGAAGTGAGCGCGCATCCAGACGGTCTCCGTTTCCGCTTGCGTTTTTACGCTGAATCGCGGCGAAGTCAATTGTGCATCCCGAGTGGATGGTTTGTCGTGGTGCTCGCCGGAACGTGAATTGACCCACGGCATTGAAGCCGTACCTTGTATCAAAGGCCAATCAGGGAGACGGCTATGATTTCTCCAATGCGTTCTTCACTCGCGGCACTATCGACTATCGGATTTTTGGCTGCATTCCTGGCTCAGGCCGTCGCCCATCATGGATGGTCCTGGACCGAGGACGGTTTTTTCGAGCTTGAGGGCACCATTGCCGAGATCTATGTCGGCAATCCGCACGCAACGCTGGATATCGATGTCGAGGCAGAAGTCTGGCGTGTCGACCTCGCGCCACCTTCACGAACCATCGCCGCCGGCTTCGAGGAAGGCACGGCCAGCGTCGGCGATACAATCACTGCGATTGGCCATCGCTCGCTGGACCAAAATGAAAGGCGCATGAAGGCCGTGCGCATCATCGTGGATGGAAACACCTATGACGTATATCCCGGACGCGTGCCGAGCAACTGACAAGAGCCCCGTCCACGCGCGCTTTCCCGGGGCGGCCTGATTGGAGTTCCTGTCTGCCATTGAGCAGCTTGCGCCCGTCCGCGCACTCAGGATCTCCTTCTATGCCTATCCGCTCGTTAACGCCGCGCACATTCTCTCGATCGGCGTTCTCCTGACGGGTGTTCTCCTGATGGATATGCGTATCCTGGGCTTCCTGCAGGCACAGCCGCTTCAGTCGTTCCTGCATCTCATGCGCCGGGTGGCGCTTTTGGCTTTCGGCGGTGCCGTGCTCACCGGTGCTTCCCTCTTCTCGATCCGCGCCAGCGAGTATGTCTTCAATCCGGCCTTTCAACTCAAGATGCTGCTGATCGCTTTTGCCGGTCTCAACCTGCTCATCCTGCACCTCACTGCATCGGATGCAGACGGCATGCCCCTCGCGAAACGCGGCGCACGCTGGTTTGCTACCTTCTCAATCCTGCTCTGGATCGGCGTACTCGTCTGCGGCCGCTTTATCGGTTTCCTCTAGTAGGGAACATTTTGCGCCCGCCCCGATTGACCGGGGCGAGGAAATGAAATGGACGAAAAACGCAAACCAGCCACATATCCAGCCAGTAAGGCCCGGCAGGGCTATGTCGTGCTCAAGACGCCGCTTCGCCGCGCGATATTCTTCGGCGGTTTGATCGGGCTCGTGGTGCTGTCAATCGTTCTGGCGCTCGCCTGATCGAAATCAGGCGGAAAGCGCGCGAAACTTCTCCACGATAGCGTCGCCCATCGCGCTGGTGCTGACTTCGCGCATTCCCTCGGACATCAGATCGCCCGTACGCAGACCGTCGTCCAGTACGGCCGCAATCGCCTTTTCGAGCCTGTCCGCTTCCTCGACCATGTTGAAGGAATAGCGCATGCACATGGCGAAGGAGGCGATCATGGCGATGGGGTTGGCGATGCCTTTCCCGGCGATATCAGGCGCGGAGCCGTGCACCGGCTCATAAAGCGCCTTGCGGCTGCCGGTCTTGGGATCGGGTGCGCCGAGCGAAGCGGACGGCAGCATGCCGAGCGAGCCCGTGAGCATCGCCGCCACATCCGACAGCATATCGCCGAAGAGATTGTCGGTCACGATCACGTCGAACTGCTTGGGCCAGCGAACGAGCTGCATGCCGCCGGCATCGGCCAGCATATGGGTGAGCTCGACGTCGGAATACTTCGCCTTGTGCGTGGCGGCCACGACGTCCTTCCACAGCACGCCCGACTTCATGACGTTGTGCTTTTCCATCGAGCAGACCTTGTTCTGGCGCGTACGCGCCAGCTCGAAGGCCACGCCGGAAATGCGCTCGATCTCGAAGGTGTCGTAGACCTGCGTGTCGATACCGCGCTTCTGCCCGTTGCCGAGATCGATGATTTCCTTCGGCTCGCCGAAATAGACCCCGCCCGTCAGCTCGCGCACGATGAGGATATCGAGCCCTTCGACCACATCCTTTTTCAGGGACGACGAGTCCGCCAGCGCCGGATAGCAGATTGCCGGGCGCAGATTGGCGAAAAGCTCCATCTCCTTGCGCAGCCGCAGGAGGCCGGCCTCGGGCCGCACCTCATAGGGCACACCGTCCCATTTCGGTCCCCCGACGGCTCCGAAGAGAACCGCGTCCGCCGCTAGCGCACGATCCATATCGGCATCAGAGATCGATTGGCTGTGCGCATCGTAAGCCGAGCCGCCGACAAGCCCCGTCTCCGTTTCGAAGCCGGCACCAAACTCCGAATTCATCACATTGATGAGCTTTTCCACCTCGGCCATTGCCTCGGGGCCGATGCCGTCGCCGGGAAGAAGAAGGAGCTTGCGCGTTGTCATTTGTGCCTCTCGGAAATTGAACCCGTGCCCTTGCTAAAGCGCGGGACCGTCTTGCGCAAGATGAAGAACGATCAGGCGCGGGCGCGATTGCGCCTGAGAGCCGTCACCTCGATCTCGATCTTCATTTCCGGCTTGTTGAGTTCGCAGACGATCATCGTCGCCGCCGGTCGGATCTCGCCAAAGGACTCGCCGAGGATCGGGAAAACCCGATCCACATAGGAGCGGTCCGTCACATAATAGTGCGCCCGCACCACATCCGCCATTTCAAACGCGGCCTCGGTGAGCGCCGCGTTGATCGTGGCAAGGCAATTACGCGTCTGCTCTTCCACGCTGTCCGGCATGATCATGGTGGCGTAGTCATAGCCGGTCGTGCCGGAGACGAAGCACCAATCGCCATCAACCACCGCCCGGCTGTAGCCGGCGATCTCCTCGAAGGGCGATCCGGTGGAGATCAGACGCCGCACTCTTACGCCCAAGGGCGGCTTTCGCCGTATTTCTGTTCGAAGGAGTCGATTTCCGGCGCCTTCTCCAGCGTCAGGGCGATATCGTCTAGGCCGTTGAGCAGACAATGCCGCTTGAAGGCGTCGATCTCGAATTTGATCACACCGCCATCGGGCCCCTTGATCTCCTGCTTCTCCAGATCCACGGTCAGGGTGGCATTGGAGCCGCGCTCGGCATCGTCCATCAGCGCCTCAAGTTCTTCCGGGCTGACGGTGATGGGCAGGATGCCGTTCTTGAAGCAGTTGTTGTGGAAGATGTCGGCGAAGCTGGTGGAAATTACGCAGCGGATACCGAAATCGGCCAGCGCCCAGGGCGCGTGCTCGCGGGAAGATCCGCAGCCGAAATTGTCGCCGGCAACCAGGATCTTGGCGTTGCGATAAGCCGGCTTGTTCAGCACGAAATCCTCGATCTCCGACCCATCCGGATTGTATCGCATCTCGGCGAAAAGACCCGTGCCAAGCCCCGTCCGCTTGATCGTCTTCAGATAATCCTTGGGGATGATCATGTCGGTATCGACATTGACGATCGGCAGGGGAGCGGCGACGCCGGTGAGCGTTGTGAATTTTTCCATTTTTCGGACCTGTTCGGGTAACCAGACTTGGAGACATTCTTTACATCAAGCCGGCGCGCTACGCAAAGACCCTTGCGAACGTCATCCGTGTAGGCCAAGAAGTCACCATGCATGAGCCTCTTTCACGTCTCCGCCGCTCCGTTCTCTATGTGCCGGCCAGCAACGAAAGGGCGCTGCGAAAGAGCGCTTCGCTTGCTTGTGACGCTGTCATTTACGACCTCGAGGATGCGGTCGGCCCCGAGGAGAAGGAACCTGCGCGCGAGCGTCTCCGCTCGTTCCTGAGCGGCAGTGACCGTCCCGATTGCGAGGTCATTGTTCGCATCAATTCGTTTTCGAGCGAATGGGGCACGGAAGATTTCCTGGCAGCGCGCGCCTGCAGGCCGGATGCCATTCTCCTGCCCAAAGTCGATGGGCCGCGCGACATTCTCGATGCCGATGCGGCTCTTGACGAAACTGATGCAGGAGCTTCCCTGCGCCTGTGGGCCATGATCGAGACGCCACGTGCGGTGCTGAATATCGGGGCGCTTGCCGAGCTGGGCCGGGATCCGGCGGCGAGGCTCTCATGCGTCGTTGCGGGCACCAATGACCTGGTAAAGGAAACGCGGGTTTCGACGGACGGAGGACGAAATCTCCTCCTGCCTTGGCTGATGCAGATCGTGCTCGCCGCCCGCGCCGGCAATCTCACCGCGCTTGACGGCGTGTCGAACAATTTCCGTGATCTCGAGGCGTTTGGCCGGGAATGCGAAGAGGCGCGCGCCATGGGGTTCGACGGAAAGACGCTTATTCACCCGGGCCAGATCGCACCCGCAAACAAGGCCTTTTCGCCTACAGCCGATGAGGTCGCGGAAGCGGAAATGATCGTGGCGGAATTCGCGAAGCCGGAAAACCGTCATCGCGGCGTCGTTTCCGTAGATGGACGCATGATCGAGCGACTGCATCTGGAGCAGGCCGAGGCTCTGCTGAAGAAACATGAGCATATCAGGGAGAGGGGCGAATGAGACTCTATCGTTTTCTGACCGGGCCGGACGATTCCAGCTTCTGCCATAAGGTGACAGCGGCTCTGAACAAGGGGTGGCTGCTTCATGGTACGCCGACCTATGCCTATGACCCCGAAGCCAAGGTCATGCGCTGCGGCCAGGCGGTCTATAAGGAAGTGGACGGGGTCGATTATACGCCGGAGATCAAGCTCGGGAGTTATTGAGCCGGATAAATGTTTTTAAACTCGTTTTGTTAGTCGGCTATACATCACTATGCGGTGTCGAAGTGCACCGATGATTCCTCCGGTCAGAGCGAAGTGGGACGTCATGTCCGCTAGAATTGGAGCCGGCTTCAAACTTCGGCGAGTCCGAGTTCCCGCTGCGTTTTCCTGGGCAATCCGGATGCCACGATCCGATGGCTTTCGCGTAGATATTCCAAGAGCGCCGCATCATCCATCTTTTCGGGCGTCTGGCGCTGGATCCATTTCATTCCGCGGGAGGCGAGGTAAGGCGCGGGGCGAAGCCCCGGCTGTTCCTGGAGAATATCGTAGGCAGTCGAAGAACACTTGAAGGTGACCGCAAGCTCGTCTTTCTCGCTCCAGCCAGCGATGGCAAAAACCTTGCCGGCCACTTTCCATACATGGGCTCCACCCCACTGCACCACATGGGTCGTATGGGGGAGGGAGGCGCAGAAGGCATTGTAACCTTCAAGTGTCATCTGCGCCTCCCCACGTTTATGCCGCCTCTTCGGCCGTCTCCTCGGCATTCTTGCGAGACCGGAAGTTCAGCCGGTCAGACCCGGCGGTGACCTTCACTGCCGACCCGTCATAGATTTTGCCCATCAGGATCTGTTCCGCAAGTGGGTCCTGCAGTTCCTTCTGCATCACACGTTTGAGCGGACGAGCACCATACGCAGGGTCGTAGCCTTTGTTGGCCAGCCAGTCGATAGCGTCATTGTCCACATCCAGACCGATCTTACGATCCTCGAGCAACTGCTCGATGTGACCAAGCTGAATCCGTACGATCTGGCCCATATCCTGCCGGCGCAGGCGGTGGAAGAGGATGATCTCGTCCACCCGGTTCAGGAACTCGGGCCGGAACGAGGCCTGCACCACGCCCATCACTTCGTCGCGAACCTTATCGACGTCCTCGCCCTCGCCGAGATTGACGAGGTACTCGGCCCCGAGGTTCGACGTCATGATGATCAGCGTGTTGCGGAAGTCCACCTTGCGCCCCTGGCCGTCGGTGAGCCGGCCGTCGTCGAGTACCTGCAAGAGCACGTTGAAGACGTCCGGGTGCGCCTTCTCGATCTCGTCGAAAAGAATCACCTGATAAGGCCTGCGCCGAACGGCTTCGGTCAGTACGCCACCTTCCTCATAGCCGACATAGCCCGGAGGCGCACCGATGAGCCGGGCCACGGAATGTTTTTCCATGAATTCGGACATGTCGATGCGCACCATGGCTTGCTCGTCGTCGAACAAGAAGTTGGCCAGCGCCTTGGTCAGCTCCGTTTTGCCCACGCCGGTGGGGCCGAGGAACATGAAGGAACCGATCGGCCGATTGGGATCCTGCAGGCCGGCACGGGCACGCCGGACCGCCTTGGAGACCGCCTGAACGGCCTCGCCTTGGCCGACAACCCGCGTGGAAAGCTCATCCTCCATGCGCAGGAGCTTCTCCTTCTCGCCCTGCAGCATCTTATCCACCGGAATGCCAGTCCAGCGCGAGACGATATGCGCCACGTGGTCCGGGGTGACCGTCTCTTCGACCATGGAGCCGGTATTGTCCCGCGTTTCAGCTTCCGTGAGTTTCTTCTCCAATTCCGGAATGCGGCCATAGGCCAGTTCGCCGGCCCGCTGGAATTCACCCTTGCGCTGGGCAATCGCCAGCTCGTTGCGCGCCTCATCAAGCTGCCGCTTCAGATCGGCGGCGAGCCCCAGCTTGTCCTTCTCGGATGCCCAAGCGCTGCTGAGCCGATCCGATTCTTCTTCCAGATCTGCAAGCTCCTTCTGGAGCTTTTCCAGTCTGTCCTTGGAAGCTTCGTCCGTTTCCGAACGCAGGGCCTCGCGCTCGATCTTGAGCTGCATGATCCGACGGTCGAGCTCATCCAGCTCCTCGGGCTTGGAATCGACCTGCATTCTCAGCCGCGAAGCCGCCTCATCCACGAGGTCGATGGCCTTATCGGGCAGAAAACGGTCCGTGATGTAACGGTTTGAAAGCTGAGCCGCAGAAACCAGCGCAGAATCCGAGACACGCACCTTGTGGTGCTGCTCGTATTTCTCCTTCAGCCCGCGCAGGATCGAAATGGTGTCTTCCACCGTCGGCTCATTCACGTAAACCGGTTGGAAGCGGCGGGCGAGAGCGGCGTCCTTCTCAACGTGCTTGCGGTATTCGTCCATAGTCGTCGCGCCGATGCAGTGCAACTCTCCGCGTGCCAACGCTGGTTTCAGAAGGTTGGACGCGTCCATCGCGCCTTCTGCCTTGCCGGCACCGACCAGCGTGTGCATCTCGTCGATGAAGAGAATGATGCCGCCCGAGGCTGCCTGAATTTCGGAAAGGACCGCCTTCAGCCGTTCCTCGAATTCACCACGGTATTTCGCACCGGCAATCAGCGCACCCATGTCCAGCGCCATGAGTTGCTTGTCTTTCAACGATTCGGGCACGTCGCCATTGATGATGCGCAGGGCAAGCCCTTCGGCAATCGCCGTCTTGCCGACGCCCGGCTCGCCGATAAGCACCGGGTTGTTCTTGGTACGCCGCGAAAGCACCTGAATGGTGCGGCGAATTTCCTCGTCGCGCCCGATCACGGGGTCGAGCTTGCCCGAACGAGCATCCGCCGTCAGATCACGCGCATATTTCTTCAGCGCATCATAACCCTCTTCGGCACTTGCCGAATCGGCCGTGCGGCCCTTGCGCAGATCATTGATCGCTTGATTGAGAGCGGTCGGCGTCACTCCGGCCTTGGCCAGGATGTCGGCCGCCTTTGCGGATTTTTCGATGGCGAGTGCCGTCAGAAGCCGTTCCACCGTGACATAGCTGTCGCCGGCCTTTCGGGCTGCCTCTTCCGCTGTGGCGAAGACTTTCGCCAGGGGTTGCGCCAGGTAGAGCTGCCCACTGCCGCCTTCCACCTTCGGCATCGCCTCCAGCGCGGCCTCGACGCCGAGCCTGACATCTTTCACGCTGCCGCCGGCCCGCTCGATGAGCGAGGCAGCAAGCCCCTCATCGTCGTCCACCAGCACCTTCAGGATGTGCTCGGGCGTAAACTGCTGGTGATTGCTCGTAAGAGCGAGAGTTTGTGCGGATTGGATAAAACCGCGCACTCGTTCGGAATACTTTTCAATGTCCATTCACGTCTCCATTTCCTTGCCGACCCGCTTTGCGGCGTCAGACAGGCCAATGTGACGGACTCCCTACGGCCCGATAGAATTTCGGCACCGATATGCGGCGAGTCCAACCGGACGAGATATGGGAATATTTTTTTGCCGGGACAAGTAGAGCACACAAAAGCAAAGCGGCGGGAGGCCCGCCGCTTTAGCAAAGATAACCGGTCTGCTGATGAAGATATTACTCCGCAGTGGCGGCTTCCTCGCTTTTGGATTCACTGTTGTCTGACGAGTCGGACGTCTTCTTATCGCTGTCGGACGGTTCCACCGTCTTCTTCGCTCGCGTTCGCCGAATACGCTTCGGCTTCTCCTCCGCCTCTCCGGCAGCCGTTTTCTTCACGTCCCCGTTATCGGCGGACTTGGATGCCTTTTTCGCACCCGCACCGTTGACCTTATCCTCGCCGTTGGACTTGGCAGCCTTGTCATGGCCATTGGCGGCGCCGTTGGCGCGGTTCTTCTCGCCTTCTTTGAGAATAACCTCGACGGGCACACCGTCGAATTCGGGCTGCGGGCCGGAACCGTCATCGATCCGTTGCTCCTGCTGCTGATCGCCCTTCCGCCGGGGCTGATCCGCTGCTGAAGCCGACGCTTCACGGCCTTCCTGCTGATCGCGACGGCCTTCCTGTTGATCGCGGTCTTCGCGCTCGTTGAAATCACCGTTCACATCATCCCGATCGTCACGGGAAGGCTGCTGGTTTTGCTGCTGCGCTTGCTGCTGAGCCTGAGCCGCCGCAATGATACGGTTATAGTGTTCAGCGTGCTGGAGATAGTTCTCTGCAATGACGCGGTCGCCGCTGCTTTGCGCGTCGCGCGCAAGCGTTGCATATTTATCGGCAACCTGCTGCGCTGTACCGCGGATCTTTACATCCGGCCCATTGCTTTCATAGCTGCGGCTGAGGGGGTTAGGGCCCTTGCGGCTATTATTGCCGCCGCGACCGCGCATACGCCTGTTCTGCTGTTGTGGCCTCATTCCATTCTCTTTGTCTGAAACACTGGTCGATTCGCGAATTTACTTACGGACCAAGCAAGCGGCGGGGCCGTTTGTCTCGCCTTACCCTTGGCGGTCAGCCTGCGCGGCCGAGCGCGAATTTGTCCTGTTTCGGTTCGTGTTCAAATGCCCGATGATCCCCGCACGAAGCATATACGCTGGTAGCGCAAACGGCAGTATGTCCGCGGGAACCGAATCGAAAACGGCGCTGCCTGCTTCGTCTCATCCGGCAGGCGGAACCTAGCGACATTCCCGGCGATTGCCAAGTCTTTTTTCCGCTGCATCATGCCGATTGCTCATGTGAGAACAGTATTGCTCTGTCACGGTCACCCAGGTCGCGGGCAGTCTTTAGAACTCTGAAGCCCCGACCGGCGAAGATCGCAGTTACGGCTTCGCGTTGATCGTAGCCGATTTCCACGGCAGCAAGTCCCTCTTCAGTCAAATGGCTCCCGGCGTCCGCGGCAATCCGCCTGTAGGGGGCCAGACCGTCCGGTCCGCCATCGAGCGCCGTCAGTGGATCATGGACCCGTACTTCGCGCGGCAGTGTCTCCAGTTCTGTACTCGATATATATGGCGGATTGGAGACAATCAGGTCGAACCGGCCATCGATACCCTCCAGCCAATTCGATCGCAGCGGCGTGAAACGCGCCGCACACCCATTAATATCGGCATTTCGTGTAGCGGTTGCAAGGGCCTCAGAGGAAATATCGGTAGCAACGGCTTCCGCATTTGCAACCTCCTTCAACAAAGCCAACGCAATGGCCCCGGTTCCCGTCCCGAGATCGAGGATGCGGCAATGGCCCTTTGTCTCGGCCGTTCGGCGAACCTGCGGCAAAACCAGATCAACCAATGTTTCAGTATCGGGCCGCGGCTCCAGCGTTGCAGCGCTCAACGAAAGCTTCAGTCCATAGAATTCCCGAAAGCCGAAAATGCGATGAACCGGTCTGCCCGCGGCGCGCTCTTCCACTGCCGCCAGTGCTGCCAACGCCTGCGCTCGATCGATCGCTTTTTCCGGGGTGACGATGGCATCCGTGCGGGTGGTCTCCGTGAAGTGCTCCACAATCAGGCGCGCCTCCAGCCTTGGATCGCTTACTGCGGAATTCGCCAGCCGCAGCCGGGCCTCGTCGAGCAAAGCTCCCAGGGTGCCGGAAGACTGGTCAGCTCTCTGCATCTGCTTCGGCCAAGAGCCTTGACTGGTGATCCGCGATCAGTGCGTCGATCAACTCGTCCATATCGCCCTGTATGACCCTGTCGAGCTTGTAAAGCGTCAGATTGATTCGATGATCCGTTACACGGCCCTGTGGGAAGTTGTAGGTGCGGATACGCTCGGAACGATCGCCGGTACCCACCTGCAGACGCCGTGCTTCCGAACGTTCGTCCTCGGCTTTCGAGCGTTCGGCGTCGAAAAGGCGGGCGCGAAGGATCTGCATGGCGCGTGCGCGGTTCTGGTGCTGGGACTTTTCCGACTGCAACACCACGATGCCTGTTGGGATATGCGTCAGACGCACCGCGGAATCGGTGGTGTTGACGTGCTGCCCGCCCGCACCGGAGGAACGCATCGTATCGATGCGGATATCTTCCGGCCGGATTTCAATATCAACTTCTTCCGCCTCCGGCAGGACAGCGACAGTGGCGGCAGACGTATGGATGCGTCCTTGTGTTTCGGTAGCGGGCACGCGCTGTACCCGGTGCACACCGGACTCGAATTTCAGCCGTGAGAACACGCCGCGCCCAGAAACCGTGGCGATGATTTCCTTGTAACCGCCCGCTTCCCCCTCGCTGGCCGACATGACCTCGACGCGCCAGCCCCGTTCGGCGGCGTAGCGCTCATACATGCGAAAAAGATCGCCCGCGAACAGGGCCGCCTCGTGCCCGCCGGTGCCGGCGCGGATCTCGAGAATAGCATTTTTCTGGTCGGCTTCATCCTTGGGCATCAGCAGGACTTGCAGCTTCTGGCGCAAGTCTTCCACCTGCTCGTCCACTTCCTTACGGTCCGCCTCGGCCAATTCTCGCATTTCGCGCTCGGTCGCCTTGTCGGCGATCATTGCTTCCAGGTCGGCAAGCTCTTCCTCGGCCTTCCGCAGCGTGCGAATGCTTTCGACAACCTCCTGCAGCTCCGCGTATTCCGAGGCGAGCTTCACATACTCGTCCGGCGATGGGCCAGCCGCCATCTGCGCCTCGATAAGCTCGAAACGCTTCAGCACCTGGTCCATTCGTTCGCGCGGCAGTTCAGTCATACTTAGATTTCTCAAACAGGAATGTCGTGTTCGCTGGCAAATCGCTTTAGTTCAGCGCGGATATCGGTCTTCGTACCGCCATTGGCAAGAGCTTCGTCCATTCGCTCGGACAGCAATTCCAGCGGCAGGTCGCAAAGCATGGCCTTAACCGGGCCGATCGCAGCTGGCGCCATCGAGATGGCACGGTACCCGATTCCCAAAAGCGCCATGGCTGTAATCGGCCGTCCCGCAAGTTCTCCGCACAGGGTGACGGGCGTTCCCGCCTCGCTGCCCGCATGGACGATCTGGCGCAAGAGCCGCAGGAAGTGCACGCTCAAAGGGTCGAAGCGGTCCGAAATGCGTGTGTTGCCCCGGTCGGTAGCGGTTACGAACTGAAACAGGTCATTTGAACCGACGGAGACGAAGTCTACAGCCTGCATCAACTCGTCAAGCTGCCACAAGAGCGCCGGCACCTCGACCATCGCACCCAGTTTGAGGCTGGTCGGCAGATGATACGCAAAGCGCGATAGATGCCGCACTTCCCTGTCGATGATGGCTCGGGCCTGGTGAATTTCCTCCACCGTCGTGATCATTGGCAGCATCAGCCTGAGTTCACGGCCGCCTGCTGCCTTGAGCAGAGCACGAATTTGCGTGCGCAACAGCGCCGGCCGGTCGAGGGTCAGCCGGATGGCACGCCAGCCGAGCGCGGGGTTTTCCTCGTGCTGGGCCCCCTTGAAATACGGGAGCACCTTATCTCCGCCGATATCGATGGTGCGGAAGGTCACCGGCTTATCGTCCGCCGCGTCCAGCACGTCCCGGTAGAGCCGTTCCTGCGCTTCGACGCGGGGAAAGGTCGAGACGACCATGAACTGCAGCTCCGTGCGGAACAGTCCGATTCCCGCAGCCCCCGACTGCGCGAGTTGCGGCAGATCGACGGCGAGCCCCGCATTCATAAGGAGGTCGACGGCTATGCCGTCCTTGGTCATTGCCGGCTTATCGCGCAGTTCGCGGTAATGGCGCTGGCGTCGCGCGCGGAAACGAACCTTTTCCTTATACGCAGCCTCGATATCGGCCTGCGGGCGCAGATGCACCTGCCCATCCTCGCCATCGGCAATGACGGCGTCGCCATTTTCCGCCATGGAGACCGCGCCCTTCACCTGACCCACGGTGGGTACACCGAGAGCGCGCGCCACGATCACGATATGGCTGGTCGGCGTTGCTTCCTCCAGGACCAACCCACGCAACCGCTCGCGCGGATAGTCGAGCAGTTCGGCCGCTCCCATCGACCTGGCGACGATGATCGCATCCTTCGGGACGATCTCCGAAAGCGCATCCGGTCCGCGCCCCATGAGCTGACGCAGAAGGCGATTGGCGAGATCGTCGAAATCGCTCATGCGCTCGCGCAAATATGGGTCGGTCATGTGCAGCATGCGCGCGCGCATATCGCTTTGCACTTTCTCCACCGCCGCTTCCGCTGTGAGGCCGTTGCTCACGGCCTCTTCCAGTCGCCGAACCCAACCGCGATCGTTGGCAAACATGCGATAGGCCTCGAGTACGGCCCGGTGTTCACCTTCGAAGGCGACATCTCGCCGGGAAAGCATATCGTCGATGGAAAGCCTGAGTGAACTGAGCGCCTCGTTCAGCCTCTCCAGTTCCTGATCCGAATCCTCGTTGAAGAGATTCGTGACCACAATGCGCGGCTCGTGCAGGACCACGTGCCCAAGCCCGATGCCATCGTTGAAGCACAGCCCCTTGAGAGTGGCAGAACTCCTCAGGTCCAGTTCGATGCCGGCCCGGTTGAGACGTGCCAGATCGCCTGTCGCGATCATCTCCGCGATCACCATGGCGACAGTCTCGAGCGCTTCCACCTCGTCTTCTCGGTACTGGCGCCGCGTTTGGTTCTGCACCACGAGTACACCCAGCGTGCGTCCGGCTCTCAGCACCGGCACGCCCAGGAAGGAATGGTAGATCTCCTCACCGGTCTCCGGCAAATAGGCGAAGGCGGGGTGCTTCTGTGCATCCGAAAGGCTGAGCGGCCGGGCGCTCGCCGCAATCGAACCGACGAGGCCCTGGCCAAGACGCAATTGCGCGAGGTGGACGGAGGTAGGGTTCAAACCCTCTGTGGCATAGAGTTCGAGGACCGAGTCCGCGCGCAATATATAAAGGGAGCACACCTCGGCCACCATGTTCTGCGCGATCTCGCGCACAATTCGGTCGAGTCTCTCTTGCGGCTCCAGCGCTTCCGCCATCATTTCACGGAGACGTCTCAGCAGCACGCGCGGGCCAGCGGTAATTTCTCGCATCGAACCTTACTCCAGCCTCGTCAAGCGTGGCCAGGCCACGCCCGTAGTACGGCTCCAGCCAATCGTCCTACTGCCTATCCAGCCCGTAGACCGAATGCAAAGTCCGCACCGCCAATTCGGCATAGGCGCTATCGATCAAAATTGAAATTTTAATCTCGGACGTGGTGATTGCCCGTATATTAATACCCTTATCCGCCAGCGCCTTAAAGGCTGTAGCCGCGACACCCGCATGGCTACGCATCCCGATCCCGATAACCGAAACCTTGACCAACCCGGCCTCGGATTGAATCGCGTCGAAGCCGACGGTGTCACGCGCTTTTTCGAGCGCGCTTACGGCCTTTTCAAGGTCGCCGGTCGGCACCGTGAAGGTTATGTCCGTGCGCGAACCATCCTCGGAAACATTCTGGACGATCATGTCGACATTGATGTTCGCCTCGGCGAGCGGCCCGAAAATGCCGGCGGAAACGCCCGGCCTGTCGGCCACCCGGCGCAGCGAAATCTGCGCCTCGTCCTTGGCGTAGGCGATACCGGTGACGACCTGCTGTTCCACGATCTCTTCCTCGTCGCAAATGAGCGTGCCGGGCGGATTATCGAAATCGCCCATGCCCGGCGCGTCCGGATCCTCGAATGAGGACCTTACAAAGGTTCTGACCTTGTGCACCATAGCAAGCTCGACAGAGCGAACCTGCAGGACCTTGGCCCCCTGGGATGCGAGTTCCAGCATTTCCTCAAAGGAAATGCGGGCAAGCCGCCGCGCCTTGGGTTCAATCCGCGGGTCGGTCGTATAGACGCCGTCCACATCGGTATAGATATCGCAGCGGTCCGCCTTCAGTGCCGCAGCCACTGCAACGGCGCTCGTATCCGAACCGCCGCGCCCCAGTGTCGCGATCCGATTGTCGGGAGCCAGTCCCTGAAAGCCCGTCACGACAGCGACCTGTCCCAGCCCCATGCGACGCGTGATCTCCGCGCCTTCGATATCGAGAATGCGCGCCGCTCCGTGGGCGTTATCGGTACGAATCGGGATTTGCCAGCCCTGCCAGGAACGTGCATCGACGCCGATGGATTGCAAAGCGATCGCCAGAAGACCGCTCGATACCTGCTCGCCAGAGGCCACGATGGCATCGTATTCTCGCGCGTCGTAGAGAGGCGATGGGGCGCCCGTCACCCGTGGAATGGCTTGTGCCCAGCCGACGAGTTCATTGGTCTTTCCCGCCATGGCGGAGACGACCACCGCGACCTCGTGCCCGTTATCGATCTCGCGTTTGACGTGCCGCGCCACATTGTGAATGCGGTCGAGATCGGCGACTGATGTCCCGCCGAATTTCATCACGATGCGCGCCATGGCGTGAGATTGCCTTCAACGTTTTCCAGATATACGAACGGGGCCCAATTGGACTCCGCGCCGTCTCCGGCGGAAGTCAAATACCGGATGGAGACGCCTTCCGCAAGCAACGGTTTGCCCCATAAATACGCACATACTAGCGTATTTCCGGGCAAAGTGTGGGCGCCGGGCACGGCGGACTTGACATCCCCCGCTGTTGCTACGACTTGATGACCGCCTAAGAGGAGACCACACTCATGCCCGAGGCTCGACGAACCACCGTAGATAGCGGCGAGATCGAACGTTTTTCGGCATTGGCCGCTGAATGGTGGAATCCGAACGGCAAGTTCCGCGCGCTGCACAGGTTCAATCCGGTTCGGCTCGCCTATATCCGGGACAATGTCACCGCGCATTTCGGTCGCGATCCACGCAGGGCGCAGCCCTTCGAAAAATTGCGTTTTCTCGACATAGGCTGCGGGGGAGGGCTCCTCTGCGAGCCTATGGCACGGCTGGGAGCCGAAGTGGTTGGGGCCGATGCATCGGAAACGAATATCGAGGTGGCGAAACTGCATGCCACCGAAAGCGGCGTGAAGGTGGACTACCGCGCCGAAACGGCCGAAGCGCTTTGTGACAAAGGCGAGAAGTTCGACGTCATTCTGAACATGGAGGTGGTCGAGCATGTAGCCGATATCGACCTCTTCCTCGGAAAATGCGCCGAGATGCTCAAACCCGGCGGCATCATGTTCGTCGCCACCATCAATCGCACGCTCAAGGCACTGGGGCTCGCCATTATCGGTGCGGAATATGTGCTGCGCTGGCTTCCGCGCGGAACGCATCAATACGGTAAACTGGTTCGTCCCGAGGAGTTGGAGCGCGCGCTGGCGACCGGTGGATTGGTGGTGAAGGACAAAACGGGGGTGGTCTACAACCCTATTTCCGATCGCTGGCAGCGTTCACGCGACATCGACGTCAACTACATGGTGCTGGCCGAAAGACCGCGTGGAGACGCGTCGAGCTGACGTTGATACGTGGTATAATCAGCTGATCCCGGAGACATGAAGCCATGGGTCCAATGTGTTTGGTCTTTAATTCTGATCGTCCGGAAAAACCGGCAGGGGCATGAATTCGACGCCTTCGTCGGCTAGACTCTTCGCTTCCTCCGCCGTGGCTTCGCCGTAAATGCCGCGCGCTTCGGTTTCACCAAAGTGAATCTTCCGTGCCTCCTCGGCAAACTTGTCGCCCACGTAATCTGCGTTATGGCGGACCTTTTCGGTAATTTCCTTGAGCTTGGCCAGCGCTTGCTTCTGCTGCTCGTTCATGCTCAGTGCTACCGGCTTCTTCTCCTCGCGCGTGGCGATCGCGGGCGCCATCAAGGCCTTTTCCACACCATGCGAATTGCAGTGCGGACATGAGACGAGGTCGCGGGCCTTCTGGCTCTCGAAATCCTCGCTATTGCGAAACCACGCTTCGAATGCGTGCTTGTTCTCACAAACCAGACCAAAGCGGATCATATGACACCTCCTTCAAAGGCGGCCTCGGCAACGTCGAACTTGCGTGCGTTCTTCAGATTGGGGACTTTGGCACGCGCCTTCGCAACCGCCCCGGTGTCGATATCCGCAACGATCACTGCGGGCTCGTCATGCTCCGCCTCTGCAGCGATGCGACCCCATGGATCGATGATTATGGAATGGCCGTAGGTTTCGCGTCCGTCCTCGTGTTCGCCTCCTTGCGCCGCTGCAACAAGCCAGGCGCCGTTTTCGATGGCGCGTGCTCGCGTAAGCACATGCCAGTGTGCCTTCCCGGTCTGGCGGGTAAACGCGGCAGGGGCGGTCAGAATGTCCGCGCCGGCGAGCGCCTGCGCACGGAAGAGCTGCGGAAAACGCAGATCATAACAGATGGAAAGCCCGACCCGTCCGAAGGGAAGCCTGGCGACGACAGTCTTCTCACCGGCCGCGTAGGTCGCCGATTCCCGCCAGCTTTCGCCGTGGTCCAGGTCCACATCGAACATGTGGACCTTGTCGTAGGAGGCGATTTGCGCGCCATTCGGCCCGAAAAGAAAAGCCCTGTTGGCCACCTTACCGTCAGCCAGCTTGATGGCTGTCGATCCGATATGGACGAACAGCGACAGCTCCCGCGCCAGATCGGCGGCTCGTTGCACCAGAGGGTCCGCCTCAACGGTTTGGATGCGTGAAAATAACAACTCGCGGCTGCGCACGAGAATGCCGGTCATCTCCGGGCTCTGCACGTATTGAGCTCCCTTGTCCGCCGCCTCGCGGACAAGGGCTTCGAAAGTCTCAAGATTGACGCGCGGATCAGTCCCGGAACGCATCTGTAATGCGGCGGTGCGCAAAGTGCTCATGCGGCACGCCCCTCAAGCAGGTCGTCGAGCTTGCCCGCACGCTCCAGGGCATAAAGCTCGTCACACCCGCCAATGTGGGCGTCATTGATGAATATCTGCGGAAATGTGGAATGTCCGCGCGCGCGCTGGATCATCTCTTTCCGCAGTTCCGGCGAACTGCCCACGTCATGCTCGGTGTATGCCACACCTTTCTGATCCAGAAGCCGCTTTGCTGCGGTGCAGAAGCCACATCCCGGCCGGGTATAGATGATTACATCAGCCATTTCTGTCTCGCCTTGTCGCCGCCTATATAGTTTCGCTTTTATCCGACGCAAAGTGCCCGGGGAGGACCCGAGCGAAAGTCAACACGTCCACAGTTTGCACGCCCGCCCGCTTAAGAGCACGAGTTGCCGCGGAAACGGTCGCACCGGTGGTATAAACATCATCGACCAGGATGACACGCCGCCCTTTAAGAGCAGTCACGCCGTCGGGGGGAGCAATGAAGGCGCCACGAACATTGGCTTCCCTCTCGCGCGCGCCGAGACCCACCTGCTGGCGTGTCGGACGGCGCCGCTGGAGAGCGGCCGGCGCAAACTCCAGACCGGCCTGTCGAGCGAAGGCCCGCGCAAGTTCGGCAGACTGGTTGAAGCGCCGTGCGAAAAAGCGCATCCGGTGCAGCGGCACAGGAATCACGACCGGACCCTCCTCGGTCAGTTCGCTCCCCGCACGCAGCATCCACCGTGCCATCCAGGGTGCCAGGTCCTCGCGATCGGAGAATTTCAGACCCTGGACCATGCGTTTGACAACGCCATTATAGGCAACGGCGGCTCGCGCCCGCGCAAAAGGCGGTGGGTTGGCGATCGCCTCGGCAGACAGGAACCCTTCACCCATGTCATAGCTGAAGGGTGTACCCATCACTGGACACCATGGCCGATCGAGGAAGCGAATTTTCGGCCAGCATGCGGGACAGAGGGTGCCCGGTTCGGTGACAAGGTCGCGGCAGCCCAGGCAAACAGCCGGGAACAGCACGCGTGCCGGCCATTCCCGCATCACCTCGATTGTCCGCCCCATGACACCCATATTGTTCCCAAGCCGTTCACCGTCTTTTCGAGCATAGCACTTTTGTGCCATTGCGCGACTTTGAACAGGAAAGCCGACGGATATGGAAGCGATTTTCGATACCGATCTTTTGCTCGCGCGCAAGCGCCGTGCCTTTGAGCGAGGTGACGGCGACGCCCGGTTCCTTATGCATCGAACAGCAGAGGATCTGGAAGAACGACTGGCGACCGTCACGCGGCGTTTTGATCGTGCAGCCGCACTCTTCTGTCTTCTGCCCGATGCGGCGGCAGCCATTGCCAGAAGCGGCAAGGCCGATTCGATAGTCCGGGTCGAAGCGGACGGACGCCTGTTGGCAGATGATCCGTCCGGCATCGTCGCTCCGCCGGAAACGGTTCCGCTCGATGCGGAGAGTATCGGGCTAGCTGTTTCATTGATGACATTGCACGAAATCAACGATGTCCCCGGTCTGCTGGTGCAGATTCGCCGTGCTTTGCGGCCGGACGGACTGTTCCTCGGAGCCATGGCGGGAGCTGGAACTCTTCAGGAGTTGCGGCAGAGCCTTTTGCAGGCGGAAACGGAGCTAAGCGGAGGGGCGGCCCCGCGCGTCAGCCCCTTTGCCGACGTGCGCGATGTCGGAGGTCTTCTCCAGCGCGCCGGCTTTGCCTTGCCCGTCGCCGATACCGAAACAGTCACCGTGCGCTATGCGACCATGTTCGACCTGATGCGTGACTTGCGCGCGATGGGTGCAACCAATGCGCTGGCCCAACGCAGTCGGCGTCCCACGAGCCGGCACCTCTTCCTCAGGGCAGCGGAAATCTATCAGGAGCAATTCTCCGATCCAGATGGACGCATACGTGCCACCTTCAACACCATCTGGATGTCCGGCTGGACACCGCATGGGTCACAGCAAAAGCCGCTCAAGCCCGGCAGCGCGAAGGTTTCTCTGAAGACGGTCCTCTCCCCGGAAGGAGAAGGCGGCAAAGAAGGCGATTGATGCTTCCATCACTCAGTCGCGGCGGAGACCTTGTCGGCAACATCGCCGTAGGTTTCGCCGACCAGGCGACCTACTTCCGTCACCCCGGTAATAATGGCCAGGACGAGGATGCCGACGATCAGCGCGTACTCGACCGCGGTCGTCCCGTCTCTGCTTTGGAGGAAGTGTCTGAACATGATTGACCTCTTCTCCCGAGGGCCATTCTAAGGAAAACTGTTAATATTTCTTAACGGCGGTGGGATTAGCATGCGCCGTTCGTCGTGCCATCGTCGCGTATGACGCAAACGGCATTCCGGGGTTGAAATACGCTTCGACGGATCGTGTAGGTGCGGCTCCGGTCACCTAGCGAGCCGGTCGATATAGTGTCGACACCGATCGCGCTGCCGGCGATCTGGTTCGTTCGCCGTTCCAGAACGGGAACAAGCAGCAGTGTCAGCGCTATCGCGACGGAACCGAACAGAAGCGCAATCCTGAGCATGCCCGCTCCTGCCTTGCTGAAGTGCGTCCAGTTCCTCCTGTCCCGCAATGATTCCTCGATCCGGGAATTCATTCGATCTCCACCTTGCAGCCTGCCCGCGTGTACGCGGCTCACGTAGTTAAATTTGGGAGCAATGACTAAAGGAACGATTAACGTTCCGGGTAAACGTCACAAGAGATCGACAAGAAACGGGATCAGCGGCGCGTCGGCGGGAGGCATCGGGTAGTCCCGCATCTGCCGCGGGCGCACCCATTTAAGTGTCTGCCCCTCCCGCGGCTGCGGAATGCCCCAGAAGCGGCGGCAGACGAACAAGGGCATAAGGAGGTGGAAATCCTCGTAGGCATGGCTGGCGAAAGTCAGCGGTGCAAGGCACGTAACCTTCGTCTCGATGCCCAGTTCCTCGTCGAGCTCGCGCAGGAGCGTCTCTTCCGGTGCTTCGCCCGGTTCCACCTTGCCTCCGGGAAACTCCCACAGCCCTGCCATGGGCTTCCCTTCCGGCCTCCGTGCGAGGAGTACGCGGCCATCGACATCGACAAGCGCGCAGGCAGCCACCAGAAGAACGGGCTTCACCGGAACGTCCATTTTCAGGCCTCCGACCCCGGCTGGCGGTAGTGATAGCGGTAAACTTCCTCGAATCCGAGCGAACGATAAAGATTGAGCGCGGCAGCATTGCTTTGTTCGACCTGCAGCCAGGCCTCCCGCGCGCCGTGTGAATAGGCCCACTTCAGAGCAGAAAGCAGCATCCGTTTTCCAAAGCCCTTGCCGCGTTCCGCTTCCACGGTCGCAACCTCGAACAGGCCGGCTAGACGGCCGTCATGCACGCAAATCGCAGTGGATACCGGAACATTTCCCTGCTCCAGGATAAACAATCCTGCCCTCGGTTTGATGGAGCTGATCACTTCCGTGAATCCCGGCCGCAGCTTGTCTTGATAGCCGTGCACCTGGAATGCCGCAGTGACGAACCGGTCGAGATCCTTGAGCGGAATTTGATGCATGGCATCGGCGAAGACACGTTCATTCAACGCGCGCCGCAGCACGAGCGTCGTTTTGATCTTTCGCCAACCCTGTGAAGCGAGGTGGGCGGAGACCGCTGGAGCTGCAAGTGGCGATATGCGGAACGTAAAGGGCCGACCAAACGCCCGGAAGTGGCGGGTAAGCCGCTCGATCCGTTCCTCGATACGCCAATCGTCGCTTGGATCGAGCGGGTTTACGGAATTGAGCCGATGGGAGGGATGGCTGGCCGTTAGTCGTACCGCCCAGGTGCCGTCATAGTGCACTGCCGTGGCCGGCCAAGCACGAAAGCCGGCCGCCTCGAACTGGCGGATAACAGCCAGATGTTCCGGGGCGGGTCTTTTCATGCCGCCGTCAGCTCCGGTAGTCGCCGTTGATGGCGACATACTCTTTGGTAAGGTCGCAGGTCCACACGGTCGCTTTGCCCCGCCCGATGCCGAGATCGACACGGATCGCGATTTCGTCGTGCTTCATATAGGTAGAGGCCGCTTCTTCGGAATAGTCATGGTCTCGCTCCCCTGCATGAGCGACGCGAATATCGCCGAACCAGATGTCGAGCCGATCGCGATCCGCAGGCTCACCGGCCTTCCCGACCGCCATGACGACGCGCCCCCAATTGGCATCCTCTCCTGCGACTGCCGTTTTCACCAGTGGCGAATTGGCGATGGAAAGCGCGATGCGTTTTGCCGAACGGGGTGATTTCGCGCCGGTGACCGTTACTTCCACCTGCTTGCGGGCCCCTTCGCCATCACGGACCACTTGTAAGGCAAGGTCCTTCAGAACCCCGCCAAGTGCCCTGCGGAAAGGGCCAAGGCGCGAATCCCGCACATTGTCGATCTCGGGTGCTCCGCGCGTGGCGGCTTTACCTGTTGCGAACAACATCAGTGTGTCGCTTGTCGATGTGTCGCTGTCGACCGTCACCGCGTTGAACGTCTTTGCCGTCGCCTTTTTCAGCATGTCCTGAAGCACCGGTGCGGCTATCGGCGCATCGGTGGCTACGAAGGACAGCATGGTCGCCATATCGGGTGCGATCATCCCAGCACCCTTGGCGATCCCGTTGATGGCGACTTCGACCTCACCGAGGCGCACACGGGCCGTCGCCAGCTTCGGATATGTATCCGTGGTCATGATCGCGCGCGCCGCATCTTCCCAACCGTCCGACCGGGCCTGGCTCGCAAGATTGCTCAGCACCTGAGAAAACGCACCGGCATCCAACGGCTCGCCGATGACACCGGTCGAGGCGAGAAAGATCTCCTTTTCAGTCGCACCGAGCGCTTCGGCCGCCGCGTTGGCCGTCATCGCCGTTGCTTCGCGTCCCCTTCGGCCTGTGAACGCGTTTGCGTTGCCGGAATTGACGACCAGTGCCCGTGCCTTTCCGCCGGTCAAATTTTCCTTGCAGAACTCAACCGGTGCCGACGGACATTTTGACTGGGTGAAAACACCGGCCACCGCCGTGCCAGCATCAAAAACCATGACCATGAGGTCCTTGCGGCCTCGGTATTTGATACCTGCTTCGGCGGCAGCGAGGCGCACTCCCTCGATCGCTGGCAATTTCGGATAGTGCTTCGGAGCGAGCGGCGAGACGGTTGTATCCATGGAAGACTTTCAAGAAAACGGACGGATTCTCCTTCTCCGTCTGCCTCATGCGCCCTGCCCACGCAAGCCGATTCTGGAGCGGTCTTCCGGCCCGGGAGAGACGCTGGTACCTTGTCATACTCCGATTTGTCGTACCGGCGGGTTGAGGAAGCCGCGAAAGGCGCGCTGGAGAAGGGGGATCAATCCCCAGATCATCGAGACCACCATAATGGGCACGATCAACAGCGTCCGCTGCCACAAGAGCCATCCTTCGGTGAGCGGGAAGACCAGGTAGAGGATGGCGGTGATCAAGGGATAGACCCCGAAAATAAGGAGTAATGCAAAGCGGGGGCGTGAAAAGCGAGTAGGGGCGGGCTCAAGGGCGGCGGCAGCGGATGCGTGGCTGTGGGCGTCCATGATTGGCTCTCCATACTAGTGATTACGACGACAGGACGAGACAGAGGGCCGGATGGTGACATGAGCCGGAAAGTCTCTTCTCCGAAAGGTCTAATGAGAACGGAACGTTTCGTTAAATAAAACGATCCGTTTCGTTTTGTCAAGGCGTTGTGCTACGCTTGAAAAGAGAAATGCGAGAAGCGGATGAGAAAGAACGAGGAACCGCCCCAGCGCCGCTCCATTGGTGCCCGCCGCAGCCCTGCCACAGCCGATGCCGTCCGTGAGGCCGCGCAGGCTGTTCTGCAGGAGGAGGGCTATGCGGGCTTTACCATTGAGGCGGTCGCGCGCAGGGCGCGGGCGGGCAAGCCCACCATATACCGCTGGTGGCCGAGCAAGGCTGCTCTTCTGCTCGAGGTCTATCATCACCAGAAGCGTGATGTCGTTCACGGTGATACTGGAGATCTGGAGGAAGACCTTTTCGTGCTTCTCTCCACTCTGCTCGGTCACTGGCGCCGCACGCTCTCCGGCTCGATCTTCCGGTCTATCCTGGCAGAAGCGCAAGCCGACCCAAAGGCCTTGGAAGCAGTAGCGGCTTACGCAAAGGAGAGATCCGCGCACATCGCCGAAATGGTGGAACGGGCGAGGGCGCGCGGTGATCTCGATGCTAAAGCGGAATCTTCCGTCATTGCGGAACTGGTGCTTTCGTTTGCCTGGACACGGCTCATACTGAACCAACTGGAGATCAGCGATGACGAACTCCGCTCGGTCGTTCGCTCTATTGTACGCGGCGCATTAAAGCCGGCCGGCGGATAGGCATGTGGCGCAAATCCATCACGGGTCCTTAACAGCCTCTAGCCATTTTCATGCCCCGTTCATATTCTAGGAGCCATACAAAGTGGCGGTGAAATGTCTCTTCGGAATCGATATGCAAGCAGGAATTGAGCGGTTGAAGCTAAGGCGGTTGACTCTTCTCCTCGGCGCACTGGCCGTTCCTCATGCGACGGACGCCTTTTCCGCCGCGCGGATGGACTCGCCGGCCGGACAGGGCAATTCTGACGAGCTGGTGCAATTGGCTCAAGCCTACGATTTCGATGTGTATATCGATCAGTATGGACGGGAGGTTATTGTCGATCCCCGCACCGGAGAGATCGTGGAGGTCCGTCCGCTAACCGATCGGCGCCCGCCACCACCCCCTCCCGAGCCCTCGCGGACGCGAGAGTCGCGGCGGGACTATTACGATCTCACCGATCCGCGTGATGTCGAGCGGTTTTATCGCGACCGTGAAGCGGCGATCGCGCGTGGATGGGATGGCCCCGGCGCGCAGGGTTTTCCCGAATATGGCGAGGAACCTTACGACCAGAGAAACCGGGGCGGGTATGAGGTGTTCCCGCCAGCGGAGCCGCGCTATGAAGTCTATCCGCCTGAACAGGAAGACCGAAGTGTACGCCGCGCTCCGCTCGAGCCGCCGTTCGGCGATGAACGCGATACGGCTGCGATGCCGCCGGATTCGGGAATGGGTGCTGCCGATCCGGATTCTGACGATGTGCGGGAACGGAGGCAGGATACTCCCTCTTTCGACGTGCCGGGAGCGCGTGGCGCGAAGGAAGAGGTTGCCGCATTCCAGGTTCTGTTGGACAGGGTCGGTGCTTCGCCCGGCGTGATCGATGGCCAGATCGGGGATAACGTCAATAGAGCCATTGAAGCCTACCATCGGCTTACGGGGCAGCGCTTAAGGACTTATGATCCGGAATGGGTCGAAGCCGAACTGGAGAAGACCGGCGGACCCGCTTTCGTCGAATATACGATTACTGCGGAGGATGCGGCCGGACCTTACATTGCTTCCGTTCCGCAGGATTACGGCGAGAAGGCCAAACTGGAGCGTCTCGGTTACACGCGGGTATCGGAAATGCTCGCTGAACGCTTTCATATGGCTGAGGATTATCTGATCGCGCTTAATCCCAATGCAAACTTTGACCGCCCCGGAACGATCATCAAGGTGGTCAATCCGGGCGAACCGATAAAAGAAGAGGTGGCGCGGATCGTCGCTGACAAGGGGCGCAAACAAGTGCGCGCTTATAATGAGCGTGGGAAGCTTTTAAGCACGTATCCGGCGACGATCGGGTCTGTCGACACACCCTCACCGAGTGGTACGCACGAGGTGGAGCGAATCGCCTTCGATCCGGAATACACCTATGATCCGAGAAAGAATTTCAAGCAGGGCAATAACGACCGGGTGCTGACTATTCCGCCGGGACCGAATGGACCCGTCGGTACGATCTGGATCGCACTTTCGAAGCCGACCTACGGTATTCACGGCACGCCGGATCCCTCCAAAATCGGGAAAACGTCATCGCACGGCTGCATCCGCCTGACGAATTGGGATGCCAAAGAGCTGGCCGAGAATGTGAAACCCGGTGTGTCTGTGGAGTTTGTTGAGTAAACCGCTTCCGATCAGCCTGATATGTCTGCGACCGGTACCGGCTCCGTGAACGAGTCCTGCAGGAGTTCATCGACGCGTTCACGCTCGCGGATAAAGGCTTCGAGCGTCTCGTTCTCAAGCGTATGGCTGTCGGGAAGTCGAACACGCATGGGATCGACTTTCCGGTCGTTGACGATCAGCTCGTAGTGCAGATGGTTGCCGGTAGACTGGCCGGTCGAGCCGACATAGCCGATCACCTGGCCTTGACGCACCCGGGCGCCCGGCGTCACGCCCTCTGCAATCCCGCTTTGGTGGTTATATGAACTCACATACCCGTTGGCGTGGCGGATGATGGTCTGGCGGCCATAACCGCTCGCCCATCCTGCCTTCTCGACTACGCCATCACCGGCAGCGATGATGGGTG
>NZ_JAKCWP010000006.1:0-205000 GCF_028767125.1 Chelativorans sp. YIM 93263 | reverse complement strand
GAGTGATCTAGCCATGAGCAGGCTGAAGGTACGGTAACACGTACTGGAGGGCCGAACCCATATCTGTTGCAATAGATCGGGATGACTTGTGGCTAGGGGTGAAAGGCCAATCAAACTCGGAAATAGCTGGTTCTCCGCGAAATCTATTTAGGTAGAGCGTCGACCGAATACCCTCGGGGGTAGAGCACTGGATGGGCTAGGGGTCCTCACCGGATTACCAAACCTAACCAAACTCCGAATACCGAGGAGTACTAGTCGGCAGACACACGATGGGTGCTAACGTCCGTCGTGGAGAGGGAAACAACCCTGACCACCAGCTAAGGTCCCCAAGTCATGGCTAAGTGGGAAAGGATGTGAGGACCCCAAAACAACCAGGATGTTGGCTTAGAAGCAGCCATCATTTAAAGAAAGCGTAACAGCTCACTGGTCTAAATAAGGGTCCTTGCGCCGAAAATGTAACGGGGCTAAAGCCATGCACCGAAGCTGTGGGTTCGTCGCAAGACGAGCGGTAGCGGAGCGTTCCGTAAGTCAGTGAAGGAAGACCCGTGAGGGCTTCTGGAGATATCGGAAGTGCGAATGCTGACATGAGTAACGATAAAGGGGGTGAGAGACCCCCTCGCCGAAAGTCCAAGGGTTCCTGCTTAAAGTTAATCTGAGCAGGGTTAGCCGGCCCCTAAGGCGAGGCCGAAAGGCGTAGTCGATGGGAACCACGTTAATATTCGTGGGCCTGGAGGTAGTGACGGATTGCGGACGTTGTCTTTCCTTATCGGATTGGAAGGGCAGCCAAGTGGTTCCGGGAAATAGCTCCTCCGTATAGACCGTACCCGAAACCGACACAGGTGGACTGGTAGAGAATACCAAGGCGCTTGAGAGAACTCTGCTGAAGGAACTCGGCAATTTGCACGCGTAACTTCGGGATAAGCGTGACCTCTTTTCGGGCAACCGAAGGGGGGTGGCACAGACCAGGGGGTAGCGACTGTTTATCAAAAACACAGGGCTCTGCGAAGTCGCAAGACGACGTATAGGGTCTGACGCCTGCCCGGTGCCGGAAGGTTAAGAGGAGGAGTGCAAGCTCTGAATCGAAGCCCCGGTAAACGGCGGCCGTAACTATAACGGTCCTAAGGTAGCGAAATTCCTTGTCGGGTAAGTTCCGACCTGCACGAATGGCGTAACGACTTCCCCGCTGTCTCCAGCAGAGACTCAGTGAAATTGAATTCCCCGTGAAGATGCGGGGTTCCTGCGGTTAGACGGAAAGACCCCGTGCACCTTTACTATAGCTTTACACTGGCATTCGTGTCGACATGTGTAGGATAGGTGGTAGGCTTTGAAGCCAGGGCGCCAGCCTTGGTGGAGCCATCCTTGAAATACCACCCTTGTCGTCATGGATGTCTAACCGCGGCCCGTTATCCGGGCCCGGGACAGTGTATGGTGGGTAGTTTGACTGGGGCGGTCGCCTCCTAAAGAGTAACGGAGGCGCGCGATGGTAGGCTCAGAACGGTCGGAAATCGTTCGTCGAGTGCAATGGCATAAGCCTGCCTGACTGCGAGACAGACAAGTCGAGCAGAGACGAAAGTCGGTCATAGTGATCCGGTGGTCCCATGTGGAAGGGCCATCGCTCAACGGATAAAAGGTACGCCGGGGATAACAGGCTGATGACCCCCAAGAGTCCATATCGACGGGGTTGTTTGGCACCTCGATGTCGACTCATCGCATCCTGGGGCTGGAGCAGGTCCCAAGGGTATGGCTGTTCGCCATTTAAAGCGGTACGTGAGTTGGGTTCAGAACGTCGTGAGACAGTTCGGTCCCTATCTGCCGTGGGTGTAGGAATATTGACAGGATCTGTCCCTAGTACGAGAGGACCGGGATGGACGTACCTCTGGTGGACCTGTTGTGGCGCCAGCCGCATAGCAGGGTAGCTATGTACGGAAGGGATAACCGCTGAAGGCATCTAAGCGGGAAACCCACCTGGAAACGAGTATTCCCTGAGAGTCGTGGTAGACGACCACGTTGATAGGCCGGGTGTGGAAGTGCGGCAACGTACGAAGCTTACCGGTACTAATAGCTCGATCGGCTTGATCATTCTCATTGCTTGTGTCCACTCGTCGTTCGGGTGGCAGAAGAGAACAGCTTCTCGATAGAAACATGCGTTTCGCCGACCTGGTGGTTATGGCGGGGTTGCTGCACCCGTTCCCATTCCGAACACGGCCGTGAAACGCCCCAGCGCCGATGGTACTTCGTCTCAAGACGCGGGAGAGTAGGTCGCTGCCAGGTCTGCTAAGCGCATGTTTTTCTTCTCTTCATGAGCTTTGCCGTGAACGGCGAAACTTAACAAACTGTCCGGTGCAATCGGGTCCTTTTTGTGACGCGGGGTGGAGCAGCCCGGTAGCTCGTCAGGCTCATAACCTGAAGGTCGTAGGTTCAAATCCTACCCCCGCAACCATTGATAGCAGCACCCGTTCATCCGCAGGATGAGCGGGTTTTTTTGTGCCCGAGGCCAGGCTGAGAATGCCCGTCAGATCGCATTCCAGCCAAAGGTTGACCTTGCCGTCCGGGTCGGGTGAAACCATGATCTGGCCGACCAGCCAGGCTGGCGAACAGCTCGATAGCCATAGCTGTTGCCACCGCTGGATTTACCGTCCTCCACACGCCCGCGCAGTCCGCGGCGTGTCTTGTCAGCGAGATCGCTTGAGATAGAGAGCACCCATCCTGCCCTTAAGGCCGATATGGAACTCGCTGATGTCGCCCTCAGACAGCGTGACCATGCGCACGCCAGCGAAGGTCATCCGTGTAGACGGCGGCGATGTCTTCCTGGTCACGGGAAACACGATCGAGCGATTCCGCAAGAACGATGTCGAATCGGCGCTGCTGTGCATCCTGCAGCAGCGCTTGAATTCCCGGACGGATTAGGCTCGCGCCGGAAACTGACCGATCGCTGTAGCCGTCGGCGACCCGCCAAACCCTCGCGCTCGGCTCGTTCGCGGCAGAGGCGAAGTTGGTCCTCGATCGTGGCGTCACGCTGATTATCGGACGAGTAGCGCGCGTAAAGTGCAACGGTCGGCATGGTCAAATCCTCGGAACATCAGAATTTCGAGTCTGAATCCTTTAGCTGGGCGACGGCGCCGAGGACCTGCAGGGAAAACATGCCCTGCGGCGTCGTGGTATCGATGGGATCGCTCAGCGAGCGGAAATACGCGCCTTTGGCGTCAGCTCACCTCGATTACATTGAGCAGGTGGCTCACCGAGCGCGCCAGGCGATCGAGGCGAACCACAACGAGGGTGTCGCCGGCGCCGATCTCGCGAACAAGCCGGGCGAGGGCAGGGCGGGTCCGCGAGCCGCCGGATCCATGCTCCTGGACGATTGCGTCGCATCCGGCCGACCGCAATTCCATCTGCTCGTCCGTGGAGACGCGCGCATAGCCGATAAGTCGGCCCTGTGGGCCGACGAGAGGAGGGTCTACGCGTTGTTTTGGCCATATGGAGAGCCTGAGAGGCGTGTTGAAGCCGAATCTCCAAACATAGAGGATATGGATAACCGATCGTTTGCAAGCGCTGCTTATAGAAGTGGCTGGCAATTACCGCGATGCGGGAGGATGCGGGACGGTGTAAAGGGCACCCGCGCCCCATCCCGGAGGCAGGTCCAGATCGTGTTGACCCCAGAGTGTTAGGGCCCCCGCCTTGTAGGGCTCGCTGTCCATCAACACATCGCTGACCCTGCGCAGCGCCAGCATCAGCGCCTGCACCCCGTCCTGCTGCCGCCATTGGCAGCCTGTGCGCAGCAGATAGAACATCGCGTCGATCACGGAACGAAGGTTGATCCGTCGTCGTCGCCCACGCCGGTTCGTTTCCGGCAGAAGCGGCTCAACAATTGACCATTGTTCATCCGTTACGTTTGATGCGTACCGGCTACCGATCATCCCTCGCCTCCGTTCACCGGGAGGAAGGAACACTGCAATCCTTAATTTCCAAACACCTCCTAATGCCGCCAAGAGTGACCAGCGCCTCGAGTGAAACGCGCGACGGCGGCTCAAGCGAAAACGGCAGAAGAGCCAGGGCGACCGCCCACATCGAAATGGCGGTTATCTTGAACGTGCTGCCCATCTTGCCGATAATGCGATCGGCAGATCGGTGGACGGCATCAAGTGGCGTCTTATCGCCATACTAGCCACTGAGGTGAACGTCCCCATGTAGCCAGCTGCGACGGTTACCTTGACAAGGGGTAGTAAGCCGCGCCCCTGGGCGCTTGAGGTCAAGAGGTTGCCAGTGGCGGAACTGCCAAACGCCTATTCGCATCATCGTTGGCAACTCACTCGGTAAGGTCGTGCCCTACGAGGAGATATTGTCGATCAGCTTCAGTGCTTCGAAATGTTTTCTTGGGTCCGTTGCCAGATCACGGCGTAGATGGCAGGGGCAAAACGGACAGCACGTCAAGGCCAGGGTACGCTTTCCAAGAATGACGTTGCTCGATAATTCCCGTCGGGCGGTTATTAAGGATTGTCTTCCAACTTTCCCGGTAACGCTACATTGAAAGCTCTTTCGACATCGGCGCGCCGATACATCCGAGTGACGCGTCGCGGAGCCACCCTGGGATGCAGTCCTTTCGCATCAAGCTTAATGGCAAGAGGCCCGGTTGGTATTCCGAAGACATCACTCAATTCTGTGATGGTTATGTACGTTTGGCGGAACTGCTGAAGTTCAGTTAAATCCACGTATTTTCGAAAGTAGCGTGTGATCGGATGCTGAACCCTGCAAACGCGGAGTTCGCCGCATCTTGCGAGATGGCCGATTGTTTGGACGCTTGACTTCAGGATCCTAGCTGCTGCTTCCACCCTAGGGTCGGGTACTTCTGTCACCTCAGGTAGGTCCAAATTCCGCCTAACGTCCCCTGGATCCAGCAGCAGCGCACCTAGCCCGACTTTCGTCGGATCTCGACGGGCAGATGTGAGTTTGCCGTCGAGGAAGCCTTGATAAGTTTCGTAAATTCTCCGGCCTATCAAGGAGTAGATTTGCGCGATCGGCTTAAGAGGGTGTTTGGAAATTAAGGATTCCAGTATTCCTTGCCTCCCGGTGAACGGAGGCGAGGGATGAGCGGTAGCCGATACGCATCAAACGTGACGGATGAACAATGGTCGATTGTTGAGCCGCTTCTTCCGAAACCGAAGCGGCGCGGCCGGCGACGACGGATCAGCCTTCGTTCCGTGATCGATGCGATATTCTATCTGCTGCGCACTGGCTGCCAATGGCGGCAGCTGCCGAGAGAGTTTCCAGTCTGGAGCACGGTCTACTGGTACTTCAGGAAATGGCAGCGAGCCGGGATTTGGGTTCGCCTGCAACGTGAGCTCTACAGGCTGACACGCATCCGTTCCGGTCGGCCAGAATGCCCGACGGTCGTGATCATGGATGGGCAGTCGGTGAAGACCACCGAGGTCGGCGGAACACGCGGCTTCGATGCCTTCAAGCGGGTGAAGGGCCGAAAGCGCCACATTCTGGTCGATACACTCGGCCTGCCGATCGCCAATCGCGTCGAGGCTGCCAATGTTTCGGACCGGCGCGCCGGAGGTCTGCTGACGAGCGGACTGAAGGCGATCTTCCCGGCCATCACCACGATTATCGCTGACGCGGGGCATGAGAGCAAGAAACTCGCCCGTGCCCTGGCAGAGCGCCAAAGCTGGCGGCTGGAGATCGTTAAGCGGCGTCAACGCGCCTTCGAGATCACCGGCTTGACCTGGATCGTCGAACGCAGCTTTGCCTGGATCGGGCGCAATCGCAGGCTCAGCAAGGATTATGAATACCGCATCCAGACATCCGAAACGATGATCGACATAGCCAGTACTCGCCTCATGCTCAACAGGCTCGCAAAAGCTTAATTTCCAAACACCCTCTAAGGAGGTGGCCGCTTGGTCGCCCGCAGTTGCCGATGCGGCGATCCCTTCACGGTGCGCAATGAAGTCCGGTAGCGGTCGAGACGCTTCATGATCGGGGTAACCGCGATACCGTGGGTGACGATCGAAAGGAGGACCACGCAACAGACGGTGACCCAGATAATCTGAGCCGCGTCGAATTCGGCCTGACCCAGGGCATAGGCCACATAGTAAAACGAGCCGAGGCCTCGGATGCCGAAGAAGGAGATCGCCAACTTTTCATGATGCGGCGCGGAGTGACCAGTGAGACTGATCCAGCCGGAAAGTGGCCGTAGGACGAGCAAGATCAGGACTGCAACGAATATAACGGGCCAGCTCAGCGCATTGAAAATTGTGCCCTCGGCGATGGCGGCACCGAAGCAGACCAAAAGCACCATCATGACCAGCCGTTCGATCTGCTCGGCAAAGCTATGCAGGTTGCGATGGTAGCGGTGTCGCCGTTCAACCGTACGGAAAGCCACCGCGGCGACAAAGACTGCAAGGAAGCCGTAGCCATTGGCCAGTTCGGTTGTGCCATAAGCAAGGCATGTAATGCCGAGCGCGGCAAAACCGTCATTCGACTGGGCGAGTGCCGCTCTGTTTGGCAGCCGGAATGTGAAATGCCCCATCACCCAACCGCCAACCCAACCGATGGCCACGCCCGCGCCGACTTTCCAAATGACATCGACCAGCAGCCAGTCGGCGAGAAAGGGTTCGCCCGAGGCCTGCGACAGCGCGATCGCGATGGCCAGGTAGACGAATGGAAAGGCCGCGCCGTCGTTCAGGCCCGCTTCCGAGGTGAGCGCAAAACGCACCTCATCCTCCTCACCGGACTGAGGTGGTCCAACTTGTACGTCGCTCGCCAGGACCGGGTCAGTTGGCGCGAGGGCTGCGCCGAGAAGAAGGGCCGCGGCAATGCCCAGGCCGAGGACGGCCCACCCGAGCAGTGCTACCCCCGCGATGGTGATGGGCATGGCAATGAAAAGGAGGCGCCATGTCATTCCCCAATTGCGCCAACCGATCGGTCGATCCAGTTTCAGCCCAGCGCCCATGAGGGAGACGATGACGACAAACTCCGTCATCCGTTCGGTGATGTACCGGTTCTCGAGCGGATTCGCCCAGTCGATCGGCAGAAGCGGTGACCAGGCCAGCAACATCCCCGTGCCGATGAAGGCCATGGGCAGGGATAACGGCAGCTCTTTCAGCAGAAGGGGCAGCCAAGCGGTGAGGAGAACGACGGCGCCAAAAATGGCCAGGGAAACGGCATACCAATCCACTTATATCCACTTTCTCCCTTTGCCGTCCGTCTGTTGCCTGGAACCGTCCTGCCTTCGCCCGAGCTGCCAAGTTCCTGAGGGGCGAGTGCCGTGAACGGAGCTCTGACGCAATCATGACGTTTGGACCGTCCACGCACCATACCGGAATGCATTCACCTCCAGCGGCCCTCTCAACAACCCCGCCGGTGATCCGATCGTTCCTTTCGAGGCACGATCTGGTGGGGACGACGGTTGTTCAGTGACAGCCTGAAAGTTGTGGCAGGCCATGCGCTGCAGGCGAGTCTGATCGAGGAACTAGCGAGCGAATGAATGGCAGAATGTCACGTAGGATGAACAAGCGAGGCTCATGCTGTTGACCTTCCATTTCACCCAGCATAGCTAATGTGCGTTCTCTCCCGGCACACTCTCGTTCTAAGGACAGGTGATCGCGTAGTGATCGGAATCTGGGTAATTTAATGAAAGTCACCGAAAGTAGAATTGAATGGCTGCTGTATGGGGCCATTGTCGGCCTGATGGCGCTGACATTTATTGCAGAACTATTTTTTCCGCTCGGCACTGCGATTTGGGTAATATATCTCTTTCCCGTAGCACTGTGTTACCTCGTCTCAAGGCCAGTCGTGCCGGTGCTCGCTGCAACCGCGATCACTTTCCTGATAGTGATAGGCTTCTTCTATGCGCCGGCCGGCGTGGACGCGGACATCGCCCGTATAAACCGTGTGCTCGGCGCGCTCACGACGTGGATTATCGCGCTGACCGGCTACCTCTTCGTCAGAAACAAGTTGGCCGTTCAAAAGCAGGAGTGGCTTCAAACAGGGCAGGTCCGTCTCGCCCGAAGCGTCAGCGGCAATCAAAAGCTCGAGGAGCTCTGCGGCAACGTCCTCGCCTTCCTCGCCGAATATCTTGATGCGCAGGTCGGAGCGCTTTACGTCCGCGACGGACCGGCATTTCAACGTTGCGGAGTCTACGGCGTGCCAGCCAATGCGTCGGTCCCGGACAGCTTTAAACCGGGAGATGGATTGCTGGGTCAAGCAGTCACGGACAGACGCAGTTTGGTGCTGCGCGACGTGCCCGACGATTATCTTTATTTCGGCTCCAGCCTCGGACAAACCAAGCCACGCCACCTGCTGATCGCGCCGGCCTCCGTTGACGAGGAAATCAATGCCGTTCTGGAAATGGGTTTCCTGAAACATGCGGGCGAGGAGGTGACCGAACTCCTGGAGCGCATCTCCGAACCCATAGCGATAGCAGTGCGTTCGGCCCGATACCGCGCCCAACTGCAGGAGCTTCTGGAAGAGACGCAGCGCCAGGCCGAGGAGCTCCAGACGCAAAGCGAGGAACTTCGCACCACGAACGAGGAACTGGAGAACCAGAGCCACTCGCTTCGGGAGTCTCAGTCACGGCTGGAGGAACAGCAGCAGGAACTCGAACAGAGCAATGCGCAGTTGGAGGAGCAGACGCAGCTTCTGGAAAATCAGCGTGACGAGCTCAGTCGCGCGCAGAGCGCCCTGCAGGAGCAGGCGCGCGATCTCGAGGAGGCAAGCCGCTACAAGTCCGAGTTCCTGGCCAACATGTCGCACGAGTTGCGGACGCCTCTGAACTCGCTCCTTATCATGGCTCGCCTGCTCGCCGACAATCGGGACGGCAATCTCAGCTCCGAGCAGGTGAAATATGCCGAGACGATCGAGACGGCGGGGAACGACCTGCTGAACCTCATCAACGATATCCTCGACATCTCCAAGATCGAGGCAGGCCATGTCGAGCTGCAGTTGGAGAGCGTGCGCATCGAGTCGATGTTTGCGAAGCTGCACGCGACCCTTCACGCTGCAGCCGCGGAAAAGGGCCTTGGCTTCAGAATCGAAACGGCGCCTGGCACGCCCGAGGAACTCGAATCCGACCCCCAGCGGATCGAGCAGGTGCTCAAGAACTTCCTTTCGAACGCCATCAAGTTCACAGACAAAGGCGAGGTCGTGCTGAGCGTCGCGAAGGAAGAGGACGGCCGGCTCGCCTTCGCCGTCCGCGACACTGGGATAGGAATTCCGGAGAAACAGCAGCAGGCGATCTTCGAGGCCTTTCGCCAGGCGGACGGGGCTGTCAACCGCAAATACGGGGGGACGGGCCTTGGCCTTTCCATCTGCAGCGAGCTGGCGCGAATCTTGGGTGGGGAAATTCAGGTCAAAAGCGTAGTCGGGGAAGGCAGTTCCTTCATTCTGATTGTGCCCGAGAGCTACGATGCCGCTAGCGCGGAGCGGCTCGCCGGCGCAGACAATCGGCTCGCCACGGTATTCAGACCCGCCGCGTCCCCGGCCGCTGCACATTCTGAAGCGGAGCCGCCGGATGCCGCCCCCGCACGGCCCCGCAATATCGAGGACGACCGCGACCAGCTGTCAGGCAATCGCGTCATCTTGGTCGTGGAGGATGATCCCGCCTTCGCCGGTATCCTCTTGGACCTCGCGCACGAACTCGGCTTCCAGTGCCTGGTCGCAGAAACGGCGGACGAAGGCGTACTACTCGCCCGCCAGCATCTGCCGGCCGGGGTCATTCTCGATATCGGCCTGCCCGATCACACAGGCCTGTCGGTCCTCGATCGGATCAAGCACGATGCCCGCACGAGGCATATACCTGTCCATGTCGTTTCCGTCAGCGACTATACGCGCACCGCCCTCTCTTTTGGCGCTGCCGGATACATGCTCAAGCCCGTCAAGCGCGAGGCGCTGGAGCGTGCCCTCACGGGGCTTGCAAAGGAGCTCGCGCAGACCGTGCGGCGCGTGCTCATCGTCGAGGACGACGCGACACAGCTCGACGCTCTCCAGCTCCTGCTGTCGTCTCAGGACGTGGAAACCGTTGCCGCGGCGTCGGCAGCCGAATGCTTCGAGAAGCTGAAGACCGAGACATTCGGCTGCATGGTGCTCGACCTGAGCCTGCCGGACGCCTCCGGTTTCGAAGTCCTCGAGCAACTGAGCGCCGACGACGCCTATGCCTTCCCACCCACCATCGTCTACACAGGCCGCGAGCTTACGCCGGACGAGGAACTACGCCTGAGGAAATACTCCAAATCAGTCATCATCAAGGGTGCGAAATCGCCCGAGCGGCTTCTCGATGAGGTGACGCTTTTCCTCCACCAGATGGTCTCCGAACTGCCGGAACAGAAGCGCGAAATGCTTGCCCGGTCGCTCAACCGCGACGCCGCGCTGGAGGGCCGGCGCATTCTCGTCGTGGAGGACGACATCCGGAATGTCTATGCCCTCATGAGCGTTTTCGAAGCGCACGGTGCCGCTGTGCAAATCGCCCGGAACGGACGCGAGGCGCTGCAGGCTCTCGAAAGAGTGGCTAAAGGAGACGATCCTGCTATCGATCTGGTGCTTATGGACGTGATGATGCCGGAGATGGACGGACTGACGGCCACGCGTGAGATCAGGACACGCAAGGAGTGGAGAAACCTGCCGATCATCGTGCTTACGGCCAAGGCCATGGCAGGAGACCAGGAACAATGCCTGGCCGCCGGAGCAAACGATTATCTGCCAAAACCTCTTGATGTGGATAAGCTGCTCTCGCTCGCCCGCGTTTGGATGCCGCGATAGGATTATCAAACATGCCGAAGTCGACGGAGGAAATCGAGATTCATTTACTGCTTGAGGCGATCCGCCAACGCTATCATTATGATTTTAGAGGCTATTCCAGCTCGTCGATTACGCGCCGACTAAAGCGGGCGCAACAGCATTTCGATTGCGGCAGCCTTTCCGAGTTGCAGGACAAGGTGCTGCACGATCCGTCCATCGTCCCGGACCTGCTGAATCAGCTTACGGTGGAGGTCAGCGAAATGTTTCGGGATCCGTCCTTTTTCCGCGCCCTGCGGGAGACGGTAGTACCGCATCTGAAAACCTATCCTTCCCTGAAGGTCTGGGTAGCTGGGTGCGCCGCCGGCGAGGAGCTGTACTCGCTCGCCATACTTTTCCGTGAAGAGGGTCTCCACCAGCGGACTATTTTCTATGCAACTGACATAAATCCGAACTCGTTGCGGAAAGCCGAAGCGGGGATCTACGCGCTGGACCGCATCCCGCTCTTCACCGAAAATCATCGACGATCCGGAAGCAAGGTCTCGTTGTCGGAGTATTATACGGCGGCCTATGGCGCCGCGGTCTTCGACAAGACACTTCGGTCCAGAACAGTTTTCGCCGAGCACAACCTCGCGTCGGATGCTGTTTTCGCGGAGGTGAACCTCGTCTCCTGCAGGAACGTGCTCATCTATTTCGACAGGGAATTACAGGACCGCGCGATCGGTCTGTTCAAGGACTCGCTCGCATACGGCGGCTTCCTGGCGCTCGGGACAAAGGAAAGCCTGCACTTTTCCAACCATAGCGAGACCTTCAGAAAATTCGTCCAGCAGGAGCGAATTTACCGAAAGGCGCCGCATGACATGCTTGCCGGGAAGGTGGACCATGCAGTCGTCTGAAAGCGTCAAGTTCCTACTGGTGGACGATGTCGAGGAGAACCTTCTGGCTCTCGACGGGCTGCTCCGTCGCGACGGGCTCGAATTGTTCAAGGCGCGTTCCGGACGGCAAGCGCTCGAAATGCTTCTGGTCCACGACTTCGCCCTTGCCATCTTCGATGTGCAGATGCCGGAAATGGATGGCTTTGAGCTCGCGGAGCTGATGCGCAGCACCGAGCGCACGCGTAGCGTGCCGATTATTTTCCTGACCGCCGTCGCAACGGACGAGCGGCGCCGCTTCCGCGGCTATGAGGCCGGCGCTGTCGATTATCTGCTGAAACCGATCGACCCGCAGATGCTTCGCAATAAGGCCGAGGTTTTCTTCGAGCTTGCCCGCCAACGACAGGAGGTCGCACGCCAGCGCGACGAATTGCGCCACAGCGCGGAAAGACTGTCCAATGCCCTCAGCGTCCTCCAGGCGCACAGCGACAACTCTCCTTTGGCCATCGTCGAGTTCGACCCCAAATTCCGCTTCAAGTCATGGTCGAAGAGCGCACAGCGCATGTTCGGCTGGAACGCTGAGCAGGTGCTCGGGCGACAAGTGGTCGACTTGGAGTGGCTGCAAGAGGAGGATGTCGCGCGGTTAAGCGATGTGACTGCGAAGATCCTGGCGGAAGGCGAGCCGGGGAGCATATTTTCGTGCCGGAATACTTGTCGGGACGGCAGCGTAATCGAGAGCGAGTGGTATATATCGGTGCTTGCGGATTGGCGCGGCAATCTGATGTCGGTCAACGCTCAGATCCTGGACGTAACGGAACGCAAACGCGCTGAAGCGACACAGCAGTTGCTCATCGGCGAACTCAATCATCGCGTGAAGAATACGCTTGCGACCGTGCAGGCGATCGCCAGCCAGACCTTGCGCCACTCCCAAAATCCGGAAGACTTCAATGCAAGCTTCGCCGGGCGTCTGGAATCGCTGGCGCGCGCCCATTCCCTACTCAGCGAAGCGAACTGGCAGGGTACCAGCCTGATGAAGTTGGTTCGAGATCAGCAACACCTGAGAGCCATAGAGGGAGACAGGTTGTCGGTTTCGGGTCCCGAAGTGCACCTTTCCCCGCAACTGTCGCTGCATCTTGGGCTGATCCTGCACGAACTTGTGACGAACGCTCAGAAACATGGCGCACTGGAAACGCCACGCGGTCACATCGAACTGAGCTGGGATATCGCCGGCGATCTGTTACAGGTCAAATGGGCGGAGAGCGGAGTGGCATTTGCGAAAACCCCTTCATCGCGAAGAGGCTTCGGCTCCAATCTCATTGAACGGAGCACCTCCGCTGAGGGGGGCACCGCACAGATGGCCTATAATCCCGATGGGATTTTTTGGGAGTTTAACTTCGCGCTTTCCCATCAGAATGCATACGTGACCCCGATGAGGAACGAACCAAGGGAAAGACTGACAGATCGACATTCACGTGCCTCCGCAGGATCTGCTGATAAAAGCGAAATGGAGCGTCCTGTCACGAGCGCTGAATAAAGGATGCCTCTCCAAAACTTGCGGCACCGTGGACGCCCGCCCCATTTGGCGCGCGGATGAGGCCGCAGCGCCAGAAAAGATTGTTCTTAACGCCCGGTCGCTTCGGTCAAGGACCTGATCGCCAATCGCTAGCGCCGGCAGGGCGGTGGCTACCGTCTGGAGATCGAGACGCGCGTGGAGGCGGGACAATGAGGGCGATGAGAAGGGGAACCTTGCGGATAGCCCTAGCCATCCAGTACTGTTCTGATTTTCACAGCCAGTTGCTCTAGAGAGGCTGGCTTTTGCAACAGGTTGACGCTGGGGTCGAGCACGCCGTTGTGTTCCACAGCGTTCCGCGTATAGCCGGTTGTAAAAAGGACCTTCAAGTCTGGCCGGCGCTCCAGCGCCTTCTCGGCGAGGCGGCGGCCGTTCATATCGGGCATCACCACATCCGTGAAAAGCAGCCGGATTTCAGGGTGAGCGGAGAGCGCGGCAAGCGCCTCTTCTCCCCCTCGCGCTTCGATCACGCCGTAGCCGAGATCACGCAGCATTTGGGCCGTGAGCGCCAGCACCTGCTCGTCATCCTCCACGACAAGCACCACCTCGGAGTCCGCGCCGCGGGCGAGCGTTCGGGCTTCCAAACGCTTCCGCGTCTCGGCCGCACCATAGTATCGGGGCAGATAGATCTTTATTGACGTGCCCTGGCCGATCTCGGAGTAGATCTTAATGTGGCCTCCGGACTGCTTCACAAAGCCGAAAACCTGACTCAGCCCCAGCCCTGTGCCCTTTCCCGGCCCTTTGGTCGTGAAGAACGGATCGAACGCCTTGGCTACAACGTCGGGTGTCATGCCGGTGCCCGTGTCCGTGACCGCAACCATCACATACTGGCCCGGCTCTACATCGTGCTCGGCGCCATTGGCCTCGTCCAGGTGGCAATTGGCGGTCTCGATGGTGAGCCGGCCGCCTTCAGTCATGGCATCACGTGCGTTGATAGCCAGATTGAGAATGGCGTTCTCGAGCACATTTTTATCCGTCAAAATCTGCCAGAGCCCGCCGGCAAGCACCGTCTCCAACCGGACCGCCTCGCCCAGCGTGCGGCGGAGCAACTCGGACATTTCCGCCACCATCTGATTTGCGTAAAGCGGCTCGGGAGCGAGCGTCTGCTGACGTGAGAAGGCGAGTAGGCGCTGCGTCACTGCCGCGGCACGGGCGGCGCCATCCTTGGCCGCGGCGATGTATCGGGAGATGTCCTCCCCCTTTGCGAGGCGGCGTTCGAGGAGGTTGAGCGCGGAGAGGATGACTGCCAGCATATTGTTGAAGTCGTGGGCAATGCCACCTGTGAGCTGACCGACGGCTTCCATTTTCTGGGCCTGGCGGAGAGCTGCTTCCGACTTCATTCGCGCCTCGACGGCCTCGGCGATGCGCTCCTCCAGTGTGTGGTTGAGCTTCTGGAGCTCGGCATTGGCGTTCTCGGCGGCGCGGCGGGCCTCAAGCAGTTCGCGCTCGTAGCGGCGGCGGTCGGATGCGTTGAAGATGGTGATACGGACGAAGCGCAGCGCGCCCTCCTGGTCGCGGCGCTCCACGGCATTGACGAGTACCGGAAGCCTGCTGCCGTCGGCGTGCACCAGGTCGAGGGCCACCTCATTGAAAAAGCCCTGCATGCGCATGAGCGGTGCGAAATGGGTTTCGTAGTAGATTTTCCCCGCAATGTTCAGGAAATCCTGAAATCGCCGCCCGACGAACTCGGAAGGCTCACGGCCGAGCCAACTGGCGAAGGTGCTGTTAGCCCTGGTGATACGCCCGTCGGGTCCCGCCGAGACATATCCGCAGGGAGCGTTTTCGAACAGATCGTCGAGGTCGTCGATCTCCCGGCTCATGGACTCAAATCTGGCGCTCGCGATCCCTAGCCTCAAGAAATGTCTTCATGGCTGAGATCGTTTCCTCCGGTGCGCTGAGGTTGGGGCAATGGCCGGTGGCTTGCAGGAGGACGAAGGCGCTGTTGGGCAGACACTGGTGGACATATGCACCCACAGCCTGAGGAGCTATCACGTCCTCGGAGCATTGAAGCACGAGGGCGCGAGCGGTAACCAGCGCAAGGTCGGCGCGGTTGTCGGAAAGGAAGGTAACGCGGGCGAAGCGCTTGGCAATTTCCGGGTCCGTCATGCAGAAGGAGTTGGTGAGTTCCGCGCTGAGTTCCGGCCGGTCGGGATTGCCCATGATGACGGGGGCCATGGCCTGCGACCATCCCATGTGGTTGTCGTCGAGAAAATCGAGGAGTTCTTCGATCTGCGCCTCGCTGAAGCCGCCGGTATAATCCTCGTCGTCGATGTAGCGAGGCGAAGGACCGATCATGACGAGGTCGTCGAAGAGCTCGGGCGCCTGAATGGAGGCAACGGCTCCGATCATGGCGCTTACCGAATGGCCGACGAAGATGCCATGCGTGATGTCGAGCTCGCGGCAAATCTCGATAAGGTCATCAGCATAGCCTTCGAGAGAGGCATACTTGCCAACATTGTAGGCCTTCAAATCGGAGCCGCCGCAACCGACATGGTCGAACAGGATAATGCGGTACTCGTCGGCAAAAGTAGGCCAGACAAAGCGCCACATGTTCTGATCGCAGCCGAAGCCATGGGCGAAAACCATTGCTTTCTGGCCGGAGCCCATAATTTGTACGTTGTTCCGCCTCAGTACACCCAAAAACAGACTCCCTCTCGTGCCCACTGGAGACCAACTGTTCGCACAGCGAAGATGATCTCGTTCGTTAAACGGGAAATAGGGCCAAGCGGCGCATTGTTCAATCGATGGACAGCGTCGGCATGGCACTTACCCGCTCGCGTTGCGGTTATCTGCTCTGGTAAAGTGCCGGGAAGGTACCGCTTGGTCCACCAACAATAGACCAAATCTATGCCAGCTTGTGGTGAGGCAAAACTCGCAATTGGAACGAAACCATTCGCCACGATAAAGTTGAGGGCAACGCTTCGCCGGCCTACGAGTTAGGGCTTCAGCAAACAGGTGCATTCCATGCAGGAAGCAGAGCGCGACGAAGCGGCGGCGCCGTCCCATGAGCGTTCGACCGAACAACCCCAGGTCATTGTCGTTGACAAGACCCTGAAGGGGCTAGGGATCGGCACCTTTCTGATCATTCTGGTCGTGGCGCTCTATTTCGGGCGTGATTTCCTCTTGCCCGTAGTGCTTGCCTTCCTCTTCGCCCTTGTTCTTGGGCCGGTGGTACGATCTCTCGCCAGGCGAGGCGTTCCTGAATGGGCCACCGCGATACTGCTCGTGGTCGTACTCTCTGCAATCATCGCATCCGCGCTTTACTCCCTCAGCGGCCCGGTTTCGCAATGGATCGAGGACGCGCCGCGCATCGGCCGCGAAGTGCAAGACCGTATCGCGACACTGCGCCGCCCTGTGGAAGCGGTGGTGGATGCGTCCGAGCAGGTTGAGCAACTCGCCGAGTCCGAGAATCCGGAAGCGCAGCGTGTCGTGCTAAGCGAGCCGGGTCTCATCAGCCGCGCCGCCACCGGAGTGCCCGAGGTCGCCGCACAGATCGGTGTCACCCTTATTCTGCTTCTCTTTCTGCTTTCCTCTGGCGATATGTTCTATGAGAAGCTGGTAAAATCGCTGCCCACGCTCTCGGACAAGAAGCGCGGATTGCGAATTGCGCGGACGGTCGAACGGGATGTTTCGCGCTATCTTTTTACGATCTCGCTCATCAATGTCGGTCTCGGCGCCGCTGTCGTGGTGGGTATGTTTGCGATCGGAATGCCCAATCCCGTGCTCTGGGGCGTGCTGGCCGCGCTGTTGAACTTCATTCCTTATCTCGGAGCCTTGCTCGGCGTGGTGCTTGTTGGTCTGGTCGCCCTCGTGTCCTTCGATGCAATCGGACCCGCGCTCCTTGCGCCGCTGATCTATCTTGCCTGCACCACGGTCGAGGGACAGTTGGTCACCCCCTTGGTCATCGGTCGCCGGCTTGAGATGAACCCGGTCGTGATCTTCTTGGCGATCGCGTTTTGGGGCTGGCTGTGGGGAATAGTCGGCGCGCTGATCGCTGTTCCGCTACTCGTTACTCTGAAGGTGTTCGCCGATCACGTTGATGGCCTGGCGGCCTTAGGAGAGTTCCTGGCTGGGCGCGACGTGCCGCAGGCGCAGGAAGACGAGGAGAACAAAACCGCTGAATCGCCCTAGGTTCCTGCAGACATACGATGCTAGGCTTATGGATCCATTCAACCTGAAGCACCCTTAGGCGGATTCTCAACGCTGATGAAATCCATTCTCGTCGCTTCCGGATGCCTGCTCGTCGCAGTGACGCTACTGTCGTTCGTGAAAAGTGCGAAGTGGTGGATTCGTGGGGCGGACTTTCCGCGCCTGCAGATCGCCTTCGCGAGCGCCATTGTGCTGTGCGTCTACCTGTTCCTCTATGGAGCGGAAGGCACATGGGACTCCATTTTCCTGATCACTCTGGCAGGTTCCCTCGGCTACCAGAGTTTTCGGATATTCCCTTATACGGTTTTGGCGCCCCGAGAAGTTTCGAGGGCTCCTGACAGTGCAGACGCGGAAAACTCAGTCCGCCTGCTGATCGCGAATGTCTTGATGGAGAACCGTGGCGCTCACAGGTTTCTGGCTCTTGTGCAGGAAACCCGGCCGGATATCATCCTGGCGGTGGAGACCGACGCCTGGTGGGACGAGCAGTTGCGCGAGTTGAACGGCGACTATCCGCATTCCGTTAAGCAACCACAAGAAAACCACTACGGGATGCACCTGTTTTCAAAACTGGAACTTGGTTCGCCCGAAGTGCGGTTCCTGGTGGAAGAGGACGTGCCCTCAATTCGTGCTTCCGTGCGCTTGCGATCCGGCCGCTGGATCAAATTTTTCGGCGTGCACCCGCGACCGCCGGAGCCACGAGCCGATACCGAGGAGCGGGACGCTGAAATCGTGATCGTGGGCAAGCAGGTGAAGGCGCAGAACCGGCCCGCTATCGTTGCGGGCGATCTCAACGATGTCGCATGGTCCCACACCACACGTCTCTTCCAGCGCATCAGTGATACTCTCGATCCGCGACGCGGGCGCGGTATGTTCAGTACTTTCCCTGCCCGCTACCCTCTGGTTCGGTGGCCTCTGGACCACATATTTCACGACGCCTCGTACACGCTTGTCCGCCTGCAGCGCCTGCGCGATATCGGTTCAGATCACTTCCCGGTCCTCGCGGAACTGCATTACAGCCCCAGCGCGACCGAAGAGCAGGAAGCACCGGAAGCCGACCAGGCCAACTACGCAGAAGCTCAAGAAAAGATCGCCGAGGGCAAGACTGCGAACTAGACATTCGGCGGCTTCCGAGCAGTGGCGACCGTCAGCAGCATCGGAACCAAACGGCTCGCCGGCTGTTCGGATATGCCGTCGTGTCCGGCCAGCGTTCCGGATAGTGCGTCGGTGCCGCGGAGGTTTTCCATGTCCGAGCCAGTTGTCCGGAAGGGAATGGGCGCCATCGCCCACAACGACGGCGTCGCATTTCGTGTGTGGGTGCCGCATGCCGACGCGGTATTTGTCACCGGCTCATTCAATGGCTGGTCGGATGATGAAGTCACAATGGCGGCGGAGGGGGATGGGATCTGGTACGCCGATGTTGCCGGAGTAAAACCCGGCGACGAATATCGGTTCCTGATACGTAATGGTGAGCAGATCCTGTCGCGCATCGATCCATATGCCCGTGCAGTGACGAGCTCCGTCGGCAACGGAATTGTCGTGGAGCCGGACGACAATTGGCATGATGTCGACTTCCAGACCCCGACCTGGAATGAGATGGTCATCTATGAAATGCATATCGGCACGTTCTATCGCCCGAGCGAGGAACAGCCGGGGACGTTCGAAGACGCGATCGAAAAGCTCGCGCATTTGAAGCGGTTGGGCGTGAACGCGGTGCAGATCATGCCGGCGATGGAGTTCGCCGGCGACATCTCATGGGGCTACAATCCCGCTCACATCTTTGCCGTCGAGAGCGCCTATGGCGGGCCGGACGGTTTGAAGGCCTTCATCAAGGCGGCGCACCAGTACGGAATCGCGGTGATCCTCGACGTGGTCTACAACCACTTCGGCCCGAGCGACCTCGATCTCTGGCAGTTCGACGGCTGGAGTGAAGATGGCAAGGGCGGAATCTACTTCTACAATGACTGGCGCAGCGAAACCCCCTGGGGCGAGACACGCCCTGACTACGGCCGCGGCGAGGTACGGCAGTTCATCCGGGACAACGCCCTCTTCTGGCTCGAGGAATACCACCTCGACGGGCTGCGCTTCGACATGACGCTCTATATCCGCAACGTGCGTGGAGATGAGGCAGACGAAGGCGACGCCCTTCCGGAAGGCTGGAGCCTTATGCAGTGGATCAACGGCGAGATCCGCGAACGCTTTCCGGGCCGCATAACCATAGCCGAGGACCTGCGCAACAAGGCGGAGATCACAGCGGCGGTCGAGCAAGGCGGTGCGGCCTTCGGCGCTCAATGGGACTCGGAGTTCGTGCACCCCATCCGCCAGGTTTTGATCGCCGGTGACGACGAAGCGCGCCACATGGCGACAGTCGCCCATGCGCTCCAGCATTCCTACAACGGCGATCCGTTCCAGCGGGTGGTTTATACTGAATCGCACGACGAGGTGGCCAATGGCCGGGCGCGCGTTCCCCATGAGATCGCTCCGGACGATTCCTCCCACTGGGCGGCACAGAAGCGCTCGACCCTCGGGGCGGCGCTGACGTTTACTGCGCCGGGCATTCCGATGCTCTTCCAGGGCCAGGAATTTTTGCAGGGCGAGTGGTTCCAGGACACCGTGCCGCTCGACTGGGATCAGAGCGACGAATTCAGCGGCATCGTTCGGCTCTATCGCGACCTCATTCGTCTCCGCCTCAACCATTCTGCCGTCACCCGAGGCCTGCTCGGACGCAATATGAAGATCCTTCGCATCGACGAAGAGCGGAAGCTTCTCACCTTCCATCGGTCGGCGGAAAGTGGGCCAGGGGATGATGTGGTTGTTGTCGCGAGCTTCAGCCACGCGCCGCGAGAGGCCCACCACATTGGCTTTCCCCGTCAAGGCCTCTGGAAACTCCGCCTAAACACCGATTGGGTCGGCTACAGTGCCGATTTCGGTGATTTCTCCAGCCATGATGCCATCGCTGAACCCGGCGAATGCGACGGTCTGGCGTGGTCAGGAGAGATCGCGGTCGGGCCCTACAGCGCACTCATTTTCTCGCAGGACGAGTAGCCGGGCCATCTAAGATGCTTATACGACCTGGAGCTTATAGTGATTGCTCGCTTTAGGACCTTGTGGGAGAGCGTTAGCACCAGCTTGTGGTTCGTTCCCGGCCTGATGGTTTTCGGTGCCGTCCTGCTCGCTTGGTCTGCGTCATCTATCGACGTCGATACGGGAGGTACCGCCACCCGGTGGTTGCACAGTGGCAGTGCCGAGGACGCATCGACATTGCTTTCGGCACTTCTTCCCGCGATGATCAGTATGGCTACACTGGTGATTTCAATCACCATGGTGGTCCTGGTTCTGGCGGCTGGCCAGCTCGGACCGCGACTGATCCGAAATTTCATGGCCAGCGTGCCAACGCAACTCATGCTGGGCTTTTTCCTGGCTACGGTCTTCTATCTTATCCTTGTGCTCCGCCTTCTGAACGATGGCCGTCAGGACGGCGGCGCGCCTCATCTGGCTATAACGATCGCGACCGCGCTTGTGCTGGTGTGCGTGATCTTGCTGCTGCTCTTCGTCCATCATCTCGCGCGGTCGATCGTTTCCGACACGGTTATCGAGCGGGTCGGGCGCGATCTCGATGCAGCCATCCTTGGGCTGCTGCCCGAGGCGAAGGTCGACAGCCTCCAGCACGAACGGCCGCCGCTCCAGGGAGGCATCAATCTGAGTTTACCGAATGGCGGCTATGTGCAGGCCATAGACTATAAGGGACTGGTCTCCTGTGCGCGTAAGGCGGGTGCCGTCATCGATCTGGGCTTCCGCCCAGGGCAGTTCCTCCTTGCGCAGGGAGACCATGGGCGGGTTCATGACGTTTCTGCGTTGGACGAAGAGATGCTGGACAACATTTCGGAGTATGTCGTCATCGGCAATCAGCGAACTGCCACCCAGGACGTCGAATTCGCTGTTCGGCAGTTGGTCGAAGTTGCCCTGCGAGCACTCTCGCCGGGGATCAACGATCCCTTTACGGCCGTTGCGGCGATCGATCGGCTCGCGCTTTCACTGGCGCTCGTCATGCGCCGCGGCCGAGCACAGACGGCCTGGAGCGATGAGGATGGGACCATCCGGGTAACAGGCAAAGTCACCACCTTTGACGGGATCGTCGACGCGGCCTTCAATCAGATACGGCAATCGACAACTCAACCTGCCGTCCTTATCCGGCTGATGACGGCGCTGGTATTGTTAGCGGAGCAGGTTCGCCGTGAAGAGCACCGCGAAGCGCTTCTAAGGCACGTTGAACTGGTGCTTGCAGCTGGCTCAAGGTCCATCGAGGATGCCGTTGATCTGGATGCATTGAAAAAGCGCGGTGCTCTCGCACGCGCTCGGCTAGAGATGTAGTCGCGGATCGCCGAACAGTTGTCGTCGCTTCCACAGGTCCAGACTTAAGCCTACGCGCTGCGCAAAGACAATGAATGCAATCCGGCGCGGCATCGAACGGGGGAAAGCGGCGCTGCCCGCCTCTGTTGCGTTCGGCTGAGATTAGACCAAGGCCTTCGGGGTAGCGAAGCGGCGATGCCTCAACGCCGCTGCGCGTCACCATCTGCTACATGGGCAGAACCGTTTCCATTCAGGAAGCGTTGGGCGGGTGATGGCGACGCTGACTGCACCGCTATGACTACACGCTCGATGCGAAGTACACCACCATGCGCAGGTGCCGGTGCTCGTCCACGGTGAACACCTCGTGCTGATATGAGGTGGAACGGGATCCGGTGGCAATGGTCTCAAAGCCACGGCACGGAGTGTGTTGGGGCGTGGCCTCCCACCAGCGTCGGAAGTCAGGGGAGAGCTTTTTCAGGTCCTCAATGAGTGACAGCATGGGGGGATCCTTAGGCACGAGCGCGAGATCGCACCGGAAGTTCTCCAGCAGGCGCGGGGCTTCGCTGCGCCAGGCGATGAGCCGCCGACGCAGATCGGGATCGGCGAAAGCCATGCGCAGCATGTTGCGTGCGGAGGGCTCCTTGCCGGAGAAGCCGAACAGGCGATCGGCCGCCGCATTCCAGGCAATGACATCCCAGCGCAAATTGGTGACATAGGCCGGCCGCGTCGTAAGATCGTCCATCATCTGCTGGACGTGCGGCGAGACGGACGGCCAATGATGTGCCGCCGGCGGCGGAGGGCGCTGATGCGCCAGGAGAAAGAGATGGCAGCACTCGGCATCGTCGAGCTTCAAAATTTTCGAGAGCCGGAGGAGAAAATCCTCCGACACGCCGATCTCGCGCCCCTGCTCGAGCCATGTGTACCAGGTGATGCCGACACCGGCCAGTGCAGCGACCTCCTCGCGCCGCAGACCTGGGGTGCGGCGGCGGCCGCTGCTCGGCAATCCGACATCGGCGGGCGTCAGCCGCTCGCGATGCTTTCGCAGAAACGCCGAGAGGTCCGTTCGGGTGCGTTCGAGCGTTCGGGCGGACATGACAGTGTTGCCTTTTGTAACAGCATAAACAGCTAGATTGTAACACTTAAAATTCGATGAGAGAAAGCCCTCCGATTCAAAAGGAGGCGGCATGTCCATCGATTGCGATCAGAACCTCATCGACGTCCCGGCGGCGCGTTCAGAAAAGACCGGTTTTGAGTGCCGGCAGAAGGCCGGACCGGCCGAATGGGGCGGGCTCGCGGTCCTGGCGCTACCGACGGCCCTACTCGGGCTGGATGTGACGCTGCTCTATCTCGCGCTGCCGGCGCTCGCGGCGGACCTCAAGCCGAGCAGCACCCAGGCGTTGTGGATCATGGATGCCTACGGCTTCATGATCGCCGGCTTCCTTATCACCATGGGCACCGTGGGCGACCGGATTGGCCGCCGGCGCCTGTTGATGATCGGCAGTGCGGCCTTCGGCCTTGCCTCGGTCCTGGCCGCCTATTCCACCAGTGCCGGCATGCTGATCGCGGCACGTGCTGTACTGGGTTTGGCCGGCGCGACCCTGATGCCTTCAACGCTGGCGCTGATCAGCAACATGTTTCCCGACGCGCGCGAGCGTTCGCTGGCGATCGGTGTCTGGGCGACCATGTTCGCACTCGGGATGGCGGCGGGGCCGCTGGTCGGGGGCATACTCCTTGAGCGTTTCTGGTGGGGCTCCGCCTTCCTGGTAGCGGTTCCCGTGGTGGCTGTCGTGCTGATTTCGGCACCGCTATTGTTGCCGGAATATCGCGCGCGTAAGAGCGGGCGCTTCGACCTTCTCAGCGTGATGCTCTCGCTCGCCGCCATCCTGCCGGTGATCTATTTCGTCAAGGAAAGCGCGAAGGCCGGCCTCTCACTCGGCACGGTGGCTGCGCTGATGCTCGGTGTGGTCTTCGGGATTGTCTTCGTCAGGCGGCAGCGCCTTCTGTCGGACCCGTTGCTTGATGTCGGCCTCTTCCGGAACGGCGCCTTCAGCGTGGCCTTGAGCATCCTGCTCATTGGCCTCGTGGCCGTCGGCGGCGCCATGCTTTTGGTCACGCAATATCTGCAACTGGTGATGGGGCTGGCGCCGGTTGCGGCCGGCCTGTGGTTGGGCCCGCCGGCGCTGATGATGCTGGTGGCGGGAGTGGCGGCCCCGCTCCTCGCACGGCGCGTACGTCCGGGCTTCGTCATGGCCGGTGCGCTCGGGCTGTCGGCGGTGGGCTATGCACTGCTGGCACTGCTTCCGCACATGGCCGGCATCGAATTGGTCGTGGCTGGCTACTCGCTCGTCTATCTCGGCCTCGGCACAATCGCCGCGTTAGGCACGGATCTCGTGGTCAGCACCGCACCACCCGAAAAAGCCGGTTCCGCTTCGGCTATGTCGGAAACCGTTCAGGAACTCGGAGTGGCGGTGGGTGTCGCCACGCTCGGCAGTCTCACCACGGCGGTGTACCGCAGTGCTATTCTTGAGCACATCCCGGCCGATCTGCCAGCGGGCGTCGTGCGTGCGGCTGAAGACAGCCTCTGGGCGGTTTCATCGGCTTCCGAACAGGTCCCACAGTCGCTGGTCGATCACGCGAAGGCAGCCTTTGTCTCCGGGCTCAGTGTTTCGGCCACTGTGGCCATGATCGGCATTGTCGCGCTTGCGGTGCTGTCGGCTGTCGCACTGCGGCACATCGGAATTATTGGCGGCGATCAGTAGGCTCGATATCTTCATGCAAGATCCAGCAATGCCAAAAGCTCTCGTGCGGCAGCCCCGCCTGCACGGTTTGCACCGATGGTGGATGCGGAGGGGCCATAGCCCACCAGATGCACGCGCGGGTCCTTGGCGACCTGTGTCGCCAGACGGCCCGTCATGGTGATGCCCCCGCCTTCCTCGCGCAGCATCAGTGGCGCGAGGTGGTCGAGCGAGCTGCGAAAGCCGGTGCACCAGAGGATCACATCTGCACGAAGCGCTCTTCCGTCCGGCCAGCGAATGCCGTCCCTCGCAACCTCGCTAAACATGGGAAGCCGGTTCAAAACGCCGCGCGCCCGCATTTCTTCAATGACGGGAGTGGCGGGAATCCCGGTCACAGACACGACGGACGCGGGCGGCAGGCCGCGGCGCACCCGGTCTTCCACCATTGCCACGGCGGCGCGGCCGGCCTCAGCGTCGAAGCGACCCTGCCGAAATCGCGGAGGCCGCCGCGTGACCCAACTTGTCGTGGTTACCTGAGAGATCTCGTCGAGCAACTGGATCGCCGAGATGCCACCTCCCACGACGACGACATGCTGGCCCTTGAACTCATTGGCCGTGCGGTAGTCCTTCGTGTGCAGCTGCCTGCCCTTGAACTGCTCGCGCCCGGGGACGTCGGGAATATAGGGGCTCTCCCAGGTTCCCGTGGCGTTTATGAGCCCGCGTGCGGAGAACTGGACGCGGTCCGTTTCAATCCTGAAGCGGTCGCCTCGGCCGCAAACGACCTTTACGGTTACCGGCCGGTAGACGGGAAGCGCGAACCTTTTCTCGTAGGCAGCGAAATAGGCCGGCACGGCGGTGCTGGCCTGCACCTCGGTTGCGTCGGTGTTGACCGTCTCGGAAAAGGGCAGTCCCGGCAGGTCGTGAATGCGATTTACGGTGCTGAGCGTCAGCGAAGGCCACCGGTGCTGCCATGCGCCGCCCGGCTCCGGTGACCTGTCAAGAACCACGAAGTCTTTATGCGGGGCCAAGCCCCGCCTCTTCAGATGATAGGCGGCTGAGAGCCCAGCTTGGCCGGCGCCAACGACCACGATCTGAACCTTGATGACGGCGGTCGGCTCGGTGGTGGCAGGTTGGGGCTCAGACATAAGCAGTCCTGTGTTTCGGCAGGCATGGCACACAAGCCGAAGCTCGACCAGCCGTCGTCGCTGCCCGTGTTAAAACGTACTTCATCAAGAGAAGACGCGTCCTGCCCAGTTCCTTGCAATCTGCTCGGGACTGTTCATGAGAACGGAATCCACGGTTCAACTTAGGTGGTGAAGAAGAACCCGTCCAGCCTTGGGTGGCGGCCCGCTCGACGTCTCCGGCCAGCCGTTCCTTGGCGGAAGCGTTGCGCATATTGGCTCCCACTGCCGTGCGATTGCTGTGTAATAGCATTACGTGGTTATTGACGAACGTAATAACATAACATATTCGGCCGTCGTGAGCGTAGCTCGTGGGTGGGAATGGATGAATGATGGCCTGTCCGACTTTTCGCGACCTGAGACTTGGCTATGGCTGTCTCCAGCACGGACGGCTGATCAGCAGTGGTGGGGGCGAACGGCTCCGGCAAGTCGTCGTGATTGGCATAGCGGGCATGCTGAGCCCGTGACGGACCCCGCGCCGCTTCGATCCCCGTGATGCGTCACATGCACGATCACGAACGCGTACGCGCTCGCCAATAGAGATCAACCGAAAGAAGGAGATATCGATGACACATCATGGGTTGAAAGCCCTGGGAGCATCGCTGCTATTGACGGCGCTCTTGAGTCCGGCGCTTGCCGATGAGGGGGTGACCGCCTGGCGCCTTTTCGTCTCCGATCATGAGCGCGGCGTCGTGTCCGTGGTCGATCCGGACGCGCGCGAGACACTTGCTTCTTTCGATATCCACGGTCCAGCATCTCTCTACCGCTCCGACAGCGGTGAGACAGTCTTTGCCGTCCAGGGCGCGGCCGACAGGGTTACGGCGATCGCCAGCGGCATCTCCTTTGACGATCACGGGGATCATGCCGACATCGAGGTCGAGGATGCGCGCCTGCTCGATGTCGCCTTCGAGGGCGGCAAGCCGTCCCATTTCGTTGAACACGGTGGCGACATCGCCATCTTTTTCGACGGCGATGGCAGGGCTATGACCACCACTGAACGCGCTATTCTCGATGGCTCGGCCGAGGTCCTTGAATTCGACAGTGGGGCGCCGCACCATGGCGCGGCGGCGGCTTTTGCAAACCACGTTCTGATCACCGAGCCCCATCCGGAAGACCCGTCCAACCTGCCCGTCGGTGTGAGGGTTCTGGCGATGTCGGGCGAGGCCATCGGCGATCTCCATGAGTGCCCCGACCTTCATGGTGAGGCTTCCACGGGCAACATTATGGCGTTCGCCTGTGCCAAGGGCCTCCTCATCGTTCAGTCACAGAATAACCAACCGCACATCGAGCAGCTCGCCTATTCCGACGACCTGCCGGAAGGCAAGGTCACGATACTGATTGGCGGGCGGGGATTGCAGTATTTCCTGGGCAATTACGGTGCGAGCGCCGTCGTGCTGATTGACCCGATGGACGACGACGCTTTCCGTCTCGTTGAGTTGCTGACGCGGCGGGTTCATTTCGCCGTCGATCCCATTCGCGCCAAGTTCGCATATGTCTTCACCGAGGATGGCGCGCTGCATCAGATCGATGTGCTTGCCGGCAAGATCGTGAACACGGCCTCGCTGACGGAACCCTATTCGATGGACGGTCACTGGAGCGATCCGCGCCCGCGCGTGGCGGTGGCCGGTGATCACGTCGTCGTCACCGATCCGCTTGCCGGGAAGCTCCATCTCGTTGAACGCGACGGTCTCGAGAAGGCCGGAGAGATCGAAGTTGAGGGCAAGCCCTTCAACATCGTCTCGGTCGGCGGAACCGGCGCGGTCGATGACGACGGCGACCACGATCACGAGGCCTCCGCCAGCCACGACCATGCGCATGAGGATGACGAGGCCGAAGAGCATCGTCACGACTGAGGGCTGCAGGGCGGTCCGGTCCCCCCTCGGACCGTCATTTTTCAACAGATGTGGGAGCCGCATGGCCATGTGCAGCGATAAAACCTGCACCAGAAAGATTGCCTTGGAAGATCGGTCGATCGAGAGATCATGTCGCCAAGTTTTGCGTCGCCAAGGATTGCCCGATTGCGTGCGCTCATCTACGAATAGCGTGTCGGTTTCCGTAAGGAAGTAACAGGGAATTCGCGACGGCTCCAGCCGTTAAACGAAACTGCCCCCGCAACTGTAGGCGGCGAGCGATCCCCAGTTCCACTGGACGCATGCGTTCGGGAAGGAGGGGAGATGCAGCGACCCGTCAGTCAGGAGACCTACCGACAGCTTGAACGTTAACACCGGCGGGGTGCCCGGTCAGAAGCGGTATCTGTTGTTCGAATGGTCATGGTGAGAGTTTCAACCGTGGCTAGCGACTTCCGAAATCCTTCGCCTGCACCCCATCCGCCGGATTATCCGATCGGAGGGATCGTCCAGTGAAGTTTGAACAACTTGCCTTTCTTCTTGCCGTCACGCCCGCCTTCACACAGCCAGCTCCAGCTGCGGCAGCCGACTACCCGCTGACGCTCGAGAATTGTGGCTCCGAAGTTACGTTCGATGCACCGCCGGAACGTGTGGTGACGGTCGGCCAGTCGGCCACCGAGATGCTCTATGCGCTGGGTCTCAGCGACGCGGTCGTCGGCACCTCGGTCTGGTTCAATGACATTCCCGGCGAGTTTGCCGAAGAGAATGCGGACGTCCCGCGCCTGGCCGACAACGAGCCAAGTCTCGAAAGTGTTGTGGCGAAGCATCCGCAGCTCGTTGTTGCGCAATTTGGAAGCCAGGTTGGCGTTCAGGGGACGGTCAGCACGCGCGAGCAACTCCATGAACTCGGCATCCAGACCTATGTCATGCCGGCCGATTGCCTCGGCAAGGACAATCGCGCGGGCGATGGCGTGCGCTCAACGGACTTTTCCGTCGGTACGGTTTATCAGGCCGTGGAAGAGCTTGCCACCATCTTCAATGTCGAGGAGCGTGGTGAGGCGCTCTCGGCCAAGCTCCGCGGGCGGCAGGAGGAAGCCATGGCGGATGCCACTGCGCTCGCTCTCGGTGATGTGACAGGCGTCTTCTGGTTTTCCAGCGCGCAGGACGGCTCCGATCCCTTCGTCGCCGGACAACGCGGCATCCCCGCCTTCATGATGAACGCGCTCGGCATGCGCAACGTTATCGAATCGGACGAGGAATGGCCAACGGTCGGCTGGGAGACCATTGCACGCGCCGATCCCGACGTGATCATGATCGCGCGTATGGACCGTCGCCGCTATGCAGCCGACAATCACGAAAAGAAGATCGCATTTCTGCGCTCCGATCCTGTGACAAGTCAGATGACTGCGGTCAAGGAAGGCCGGATCGTTGTCGTCGATGCCCATGCCGTTCACGCGTCTGTGCGCATGTTCGACGGCATGGAAACGATCGTCGAGGCGCTGGAAGCCTCGACGCTGTTGCAATGACGCTGTCCGCGGCCAGCTTTCCGCGACGCCCCGCTCTGCGTCGCTTGGCGCCCTTCGCGGTTGTGCCCTTGGCGATGCTGGCCGCTATCCTGTTGGGGACGGCGATCGGCGAGACGAACATTCCTTTCGAGACCGTCATCGCGACGCTCGGAAACCGGCTCTTCGGCGGCGCTCACCCGATCGCCCCGATCGATGAAGGTATCGTTTGGAACTATCGCCTGACGCGTGCAATCGTTGCCCTTAGCTGCGGTGCGGCGCTTGCCGTCTCTGGTCTCGTTCTGCAGTCGCTTCTCAGAAATGCGCTTGCCGACCCCTATATTCTCGGGATTTCGGCCGGCGCCTCGACCGGCGCTGTCGGTGTCCTGGTGATCGGCCTTGGTGCCGGCGTGCTGAGCGTCTCGCTTGGAGCCTTCGCCGGCGCGATAGTCGCCTTCGCGTTTGTCGCTCTTCTCGCCCGCGCCGCTGGTGGTGGGACGACGCGAATGGCGGCGGGGCATATCATTCTGGCCGGTGTAGCCGGTTCACAACTCTTCAATGCGCTCACCTCTTTCATTATCACCCATTCGGCGAGCGCAGAGGAGGTGCGTGGGATCATGTTCTGGCTCCTCGGGAATCTCAGCGCTGTACGCTGGCCCGACGTGCGCCTCGCCGTTCCGGTGGCGCTGTGCGGCGTACTCCTGTGCCTGTGGTATCGTCGCGAGCTCGATGCCTTTGCCTTCGGGGCGGATTCGGCTGCCTCTCTCGGCGTGCCGGTTCGCCGGGTGCAGGTTATCCTTATAGGCGCGGTCGCCTTGATGACGGCCTGCATGGTCTCCATCGTTGGCTCGATCGGCTTCGTCGGCCTCGTCATCCCGCATGCCGCCCGTTTTTTGGTTGGTGTCCGCCACGCCCGCCTCTTGCCCGTCGCGGCGGTAACGGGAGGTATTTTTCTGGTGCTGGCCGACATCGTTTCGAGGACGATTATACCCGGTCAGGTGCTGCCGATCGGCGTTGTCACCGCCCTGGTCGGAGCACCAGCCTTCGCGATCATTCTCGTGCGTGCGCGGAGGGCGGGATGATCCTTTCCACGCGCAACCTTGGTTGGGGTATCCGGGGTAAGCCGATCGTCGATTCCATCACCCTCAATGTGATTGAAGGTGAGACGCTCGGCCTGATTGGGCCTAACGGATCGGGCAAGTCGACCCTACTGCGCCTTCTGCCGGGTATTCTGCCGCCGCACGACGGCGAGGTGTTTCTGGAGGGTCGACCGCTGCATGCCTATTCGCGGAGAGAGGCCGCCCAACGGCTCGCGCTTGTTGAACAGCAGGCGGAGACTGGAGAGCGTCTGAGCGCACGCGACGCCGTTGAGCTTGGTCGCACGCCTTGGCTTTCGGCGCCGCAGCCCTGGTCGGAGCATGACGATGAAATCGTATCGGAGGCTCTTGCAGCCGTGGATATGACATCATTTTCCGAGCGCTTGTGGCACACACTCTCGGGTGGCGAGCGTCAGCGGCTTCACATTGCGCGTGCGCTCGCTCAGGAGCCACGGCTGCTTTTGCTCGATGAGCCGACCAATCATCTCGATATTGAGCACCAGATGAGCATTCTCCGGCTCGTCCGCAAACTGCCGGTGACCACGGTCATCGCCATGCATGATCTCAATCAGGCAATGGAATGCGATCGGGTCTGTGTGCTTCATCGCGGCCGGATGGTCGCATTGGGCGAGCCTTCCGACATTCTTACTGTCGATATTCTGCGTGAGGTGTTCCGGGTGAGAGCGCGATTTCTGCACGACCCCGAAGATGGCACCAGCGTCATGCGTTTCGTGCCTCTCGAGACCTCAATCGCAAGCGGCAGGGTTCATTCCTTGCGGGTGGAAGGATGAATTATCAAGAGAGTGCTCTCTCCTCCCGAGTTCGCTGAAACAACTCGTCGAGGTGCTGCTGCATGATGGACATCGCGTTCTCCGCCGAGCGCTGGCCCACCAGTACACTCGTGCCGAGCCCATGGCTAAGCGTCAGCAGCCGCGCGGCTTCGTACGCAGGATCGAGATCCGCGGCAAGTTTGCCTGCGGCCCGTCCTTGCTTCAGGGCATCCGCGAGTTGTCGCTCGAGACGATTGGGTCCCTCAACGAAAGGCTGCTCCGACAGTTCGGGATCGGTCATCGCCAGGATGGCATACGAGGTCCAGACAAGATGAAAGGTGCGACTTTCGCCATCTTCGGGCAGAGCCTCGGCTAGAAAAGCCTCGAGGTAGTCACGCAAGTCCACGGGCTGCTGTAGGCGCGCCAGTCGATTGTCCCACCTTTCCTGGCTCCGCCGTTCGAGACGCTGCAGGGTGGCTTGCATCAACTGTCCTTTAGATTTGAAGTAGTACTGTACGAGGCGGAGCGAGACGCCTGCTTCGGCCGCTACCGCACGCATCGTCACGGTATGCAGCCCCTCACGCGCAGCCAATAGAACAAGGGCATCGGCAATCTGTGCGCGACGTTCTTCGTGATCGACTGTTTTCGGCACGGTTCCCTCTTACAGGCTTGCATCTCGATTTTATGATACGTATGTATCATAAAAGGGCGGCAACATAAGCATATTGGCGCTCCAGCCGAAATCACCGTCCTTTCCGGTATTCTTCGAACTGACGGCGTGGCCAACGAGACATAGCACAATGAGCACTTGCAGAATGCAGCAAGCGGCGGAATCCGGCTGGGGAGATCTTCTGTCGGAAGGGCGGTTACCGCGATTCGTACTGATCTGCCTTGGCGTGTGGCTGGGTGCGGTCGAGAGTCTGATCACGGCGACGATCATGCCGAGCGTGGCTGGCGAACTTGGCGGCCATACTTATTTCGGATGGGCCGTGGCCGGGTTTCTGGTGGGAACGGTTCTGGCGGTTGCCAGTGCCGGTCGGCTTTCGGAGATCCTGGGCTTACGAACGGCCACCGCTCTTGCGGGTCTGATCTTGGCTGCCGGCTGTATCCTGAGTGCTGCGGCACCAAACATGGGCGTCTTTCTGACAGGCCGTCTGCTACAGGGGATGGGCAGCGGCTGGATTGCTGGGTTTGTCATGGTCGCCGCGGCTCTCGTTTTTCCCGAGCGGCATCTTGCGCGCGTCTTCGCCTCGGCAACGGCCATCTGGGGCGTTGCCACGGTACTTGGCCCTTTGATAGGTGGACTGCTTGCGCAGGCCGGAGACTGGCGGGCCGTTTTCTGGATCTTTACCCTGCAGGCATTGTTGTTCTCGGCTGCCTCGGTCCGGCTCTTGAAAAATCCGACCACATCGTCGGAGCGCACGCCGGGTGTCCCTTGGCGCCAGCTATGCGTCCTTGGCTTGGGTGTTAGCGCGATCGCGCTTGCCGATATGGCGGCGTCATCAGCGACGGCAGCTGCTTTTCTGGTTTTGGCAGGCCTTACAGGCGTTGGTCTCGTTTTGCGTATAGACGGGCGTGCGCCGGTGCGCCTTCTGCCGCGCGGGGCGGGCAATCTGAAGACGATCTGCGGATCCGGTTATGCGTCTCTGTTTGCCTTGACGGCGGCTTCAATGGGACTCATCGTCTATGGTCCCGCAATTCTTCAGACTGTGCGGGGTTTGTCTCCGCTTTCGGCAGGCTATGTGGTTGCGGTCCAGGCGATGGCATGGACCGTTGTCGGCCTCGCCGTTTCCGGCGCCTCACAGGAGCGTGAGCGCCGCTGGATCCGGCTTGGCGGTAGCTGTATCCTGGCAGGCGTCGCGCTCCTGGCGTTGTTGATGCGGGAAGCGGAACCCGGTGCCGTAATCGTTGGAGCTGCCGTGATCGGCGCTGGCTTCGGCCTTTCCTCAAGCCTCACGAATCGGCGGATTCTGCGCGCGCTTGCCGACGAGGATCGTGCGATCGGCTCGTCCGCTCTCATCGCGGTCAGGCAGACGGGCGCCGCCGTTGGCGCCGCGATTGCCGGCGTGGCGGCAAACCTCGCAGGACTTGGCTACGGATTGACGCTGGCCTCGGCGCAATCCGTCTCGGTCTGGGTATTCGTTGCCGCATTGCCACTTGCGCTTGCGGGCGCCTGGGCGGCATGGCGGCTAACCGGAACCGCAGCCTGATCAACACCCTTACACGTGTCCCTGCGGATGCATTCAGATGAAGATGTTTTCTTGATTTTTCCCCGATCACTGATAGAGGCAATCATCCTACAAGTATTTTTGGGTCTGACCGTCGGCTCGCCGGGAAGGTTCGAGAGCCGCGTGCGCTTGACATTGAGGACTGCGTTGGTCGTGAGCATCTGGCTCGGATGCAGAGACATCGGCTTTGCGGAGGTAGCGCATGACAACATGGTTGCATGAGCAGCGGTTGGAGGCGGTGCGCCAGATCGTCCTTGAGAGCGGAGCGACCAGCGTGCTTGATCTTGGGTGCGGCGATGGCGATCTGCTCGTCCGTCTGGTGTTGGAACCGCAGATAGAGCGCATCGTCGGCATCGATCTCTGCCATGTCTCCCTCGGCCGCCTTCGCACACGGTTGAGCGCAATGAAAGAGGAAGCAACGGCAAGGGTCGATCTTGTTCTCGGCTCGATGATCGAGAGACATTCCGGGCTGACCGGGTTTGATCTCGCCATCCTGATCGAGACGATCGAGCACATCGCGCCCGACCGATTGTCGACCTTGGAACAGGCCATTTTTAGCCACATGCGCCCGGGTGGCGTGGTCGTGACGACGCCGAACGCGGAGTTCAATCCGCTGCTCGGCGTTCCGTCCGGCCGATTTCGTCACCCCGACCATCGCTTCGAATGGGATCGGATAAAATTCCAGCAGTGGGCACGCGGTGTTGCCTTGAGAAACGGCTATGATGTCGTTTTCCAGGATATCGCCGGGCGGCATCCCGCCTATGGCGGCGCAAGCCAGATGGCGGTCTTCAAGGTCGCTGGCTGCTCGGCCGACCGTCTCGCTGCCTGAGGAAGCAAATCGAAGTGAAGTGCTCTTTCGTCTACGCTGCTGGTAGGCGTGTACCGAAATCACCCGTGATTATGGATCAGCGAAACATCAAGACCGGAATTTTGCAGCGCCGCACCATCTCGGTCGTGGTGCTTCCGATGATCAAGCTGCGGATCCGGGAATGACCGTAGGCGCCCATGACGAGCAAGCCAATGTTTTCGGCTTCGACCTTTGTGCCGATGATCTCTTCCGGTTCTCCATTCAAGAGCTGCGCGTCAACGTCGAAACCTGCGCTTTTGAGCCGTAAGGTTGGAGCTTCGAGCCGGGAACGGTTCTCGGGCGTATCCGCACCGACCGACAGGATGGTGCACCGCATGCCCTCCAAGAGCGGACTGGCAACGACGTAGTCGACAGCACGATTGGCGCTTTTGCCGCCATCATAAGCAATGAGAAAATGGTTGAACGGGGTGTAGGCGCGCGCAGCCACTAGGACCGGCACCTTCGCGCTGCGGACCACCCGCTCAAGGTTTGAGCCGAGATGCAGTTTGGCGAAATCGGCGGCTTCTCCGCGTTTCCCGATCACGACGATTTCCGTATCGACCTCAAGATCGGCCAGCGCCTCCAACAGGTCTCCGCGGCGCAGGGTTGTTTCCACCTTCGCAACGCCGGCGCCGTCGAGCGCCGTCTTAGTGGCCTCGAGCAGGGCGCGGCCCTTCTGTTGGGCAAGCTTGCCGTGCTGTTCATCGAGGCGGGTGTATTCCTCCAGCAGTGCGGAGCGTTCGCCTGGTTCAAGCCCTCCGCTGAGATCGAAACTGCTGGACATGCGGCGTCCGAGGACGTGGACGACCTCGACGGGAAGACCGGTTCGCGTTGCCGCCCAGCCGGTTATCCCGCAAACGCTGTCAGCATAGATCGACCCATCGACCAGGGCCAGTATCTTGGACACGCGGATTCCTCCCTCAATGGCCCATGAGGCGTTCGAATGCGCCGGGCTTGTCATGGATGGCGAGCTTGTCGACGAGTGTCGCACTCGCTTCGTTCATTCCGGTCAGTTCGACGTCAGTGCCTTCGCGGCGGAACTTCAAGACTACCGTGTCGAGCGCGGCAACGCCGGTCAAGTCCCATATGTGCGAGCGTCCGACATCGATGCGGACCCGCTCCAATGCTTCCTTGAAATCGAAAGCTTCAACGAACGCATCCGCCGAGGCGAAGAATACCTGGCCTTCGACCACATAGAAACGCTCTTTCCGGTCTTCAGAGAGCGTCGAGGACACGCGGAAGATCTGCGCCACCTTCGATGCGAAGAAGAGTCCCGACAGGAGCACCCCGACAAGCACGCCGATCGCGAGATTATGCGTGAAGACCACGGTCACCACGGTCGCGATCATCACGGTCGAAGAGCGGCGCGGGTGGTCGCGCAGGTTTTTTATCGAGGCCCATGAGAAGGTGCCGATGGAAACCATGATCATGATGGCAACCAGCGCAGCCATCGGTATGATGCTGACCCAATCGCCCAGTACCACGATCAGGAAGAGCAGGAAAACGCCGGCGGCGAAGGTCGAGAGGCGCCCGCGTCCACCGGATTTGATGTTGATCACGGACTGACCGATCATCGCGCAGCCCGCCATGCCGCCGAGGAAGCCGGTCGCCACGTTGGCAACGCCCTGGCCGACACATTCGCGGTTCTTGTCGCTCGGGCTGTCCGTCAGCTCGTCGACGATGGAGGCCGTCATCAGGGACTCGAGTAGCCCTACGACGGCAACCGCCGCTGAATAGGGAAGGATGATTGTCAGAGTCTCGAGGCTAATCGGAATGTTTGGGAGCAGGAAAACAGGCAACGTGGAAGGCAACTCGCCCATGTCGCCAACGGTCCTCAGATCCATGTTGAAGTAAAGAGCCACCGCCGTCAGCGCCACGATACAGACGAGAGGCGAGGGAATTGCCTTGGTCAGGCGCGGGAACAGATAGATGATCGCCAACCCGCCGGCCACCATCACATATGTCATGTGTGGTACTCCGACGAGTTCCGGGATCTGGGCCATGAAGATGAGGATGGCCAGCGCGTTGACGAAACCGGTGATCACGGAGCGCGAGACGAAGCGCATCAGATCCCCGAGGCGGAAGAGTCCGGCGGCGACCTGCAACACGCCGGCAAGAACCGTCGCCGCCAGCAGATATTGCAGCCCGTGATCTTTGACGAGCGTGACCATGAGGACGGCGGTGGCCGCCGTTGCCGCCGAGATCATTCCAGGGCGCCCGCCGGTAAAGGCAATGATTACGGCAATCGAAAACGACGCGTAAAGGCCGACCTTCGGGTCGACGCCAGCGATGATGGAGAAAGCAATGGCCTCCGGAATGAGGGCGAGGGCAACGACCAGCCCGGCGAGAAGATCACCGCGAATGTTTCCAAACCACTCATCGCGGACCCTGGAAAAGAACATTAAAGAGAAACCTCTAATACAAAGGAGCGCTCCAGTGCCGAGGCAGTGGAACCAGGAGGGATGTCGGAGCGCTCTCACGCAGCGCCGCGGCTCCACAGGTGTGAGCGGAAAGCGCGAGACACGCGACATTGAGACCGCAGGAGGAGATGGTTGTTGCAGCGCAACACCCCGTCCTTTAACCATCGACGCCTTATTTTGAAAGCCGTAGATGTAGCTGCATGGCTGCCTTGCAAAAATGCCGCAATGAGCGTGCTCATTCCTACCCCTCTGTCCGGCAGGCAGAGGTCGTGAAGGGCGCTGACCACCCTGAATGCCGCTAATGCCAGGCCAGAATTCGGCCGCCGCGATTACGAAGATCCGGACGTAGTCCTCGACCCGCGACGGCGCTTTTGTGCCGGGCCGATGTCATGCAGGTTCAACGCCGTTCCGACCAGGGCGAGATGGGAAAAGGCCTGCGGGAAGTTGCCGACTTGCCTCTTAAGGCGCGGGTCGTATTCCTCGGCGAGCAGCCCGACATCGTTGCGCAGCGCCAAAAGGCGCTCGAACAAGTCCCGAGCCTCGGCATCGCGGTTCTGCAGGGCGTAGTTGTCGGCCAGCCAGAAGCTGCAGGGCAGAAAGGCGCCCTCACCGGGCGGCAGGCCATCGACGCCCTGCTGTGTGCGGTAACGCAAGACAAAGCCGTCCACCACCAGTTCGCGCTCGATAGCGGCAACGGTCCCGAGGACCCGAGGATCGTCGGGCGGCAGGAAGCCGACGGTCGGGATCAGAAGAAGGCTGGCATCGAGTTCCTCGCTGCCGAAGCTCTGCGTGAAGGTGTTTCGGCGGCTGTCGAAGCCCTGCTCGCAGATGGTTGCGTGCATGCGGTCGCGAACCGCCCGCCAACGCTCGGTGGGTGCTTCGAGCCTGAAACGTTCGGCGTCGCGCAAGGCGCGATCGAGCGCCACCCATGCCATCACTTTGGAATAGGTGAAATGGCGCTGTCCGCCTCTGACCTCCCAGATGCCTTCATCAGGCTCTTCCCAGATCGCCTCCAGATGCTGGATTAGCGCCTCCTGCAGGGCCCAGCCCGACGGGGCAGGCGCGAGGCCGTGATTGCGCGCCTGATGGAGGGCATCAAGGAGTTCGCCGTAGACGTCGAGCTGCATTTGGTTCGATGCCGCATTGCCGATGCGCACGGGGCTGGAGCCTTGGTAGCCCGCCAGCCACGGCACCTGCCATTCGTTTAACTGCCGCTCGCCCGCCACGCCATACATGATCTGTATCTGCTCGGGACTGCCGGCAGCACTGCGCATCAGCCAGTCGCGCCAGGCTCGTGCTTCGTCCACATAGCCGGCCGACATGAACGCGATGAGCGTCATGGTGGCGTCACGCAGCCAGCAATAGCGGTAATCCCAGTTGCGCGGGCCGCCGATCTGCTCGGGCAACGAGGTGGTAGGGGCGGCGATGATGCCGCCAGTGGGAGAATAGGTGAGCGCCTTCAGAGTAAGCAGTGAGCGTTGCACTGGCTCTTTCCATGCGCCTTCATAGGTGCACTGGTTGCACCAGTCCCGCCAGAAAGTCTCCGTCGCTTTCAATGCTGTCTGCCAGTCGAAGGCCGGGGGTGGGGGCAGGTGAGATGGCCCGTAGGTCAGCACGAAAGGGACGCATTCGCCTTGGGCAACGGTGAATTCCGCCACGGTGGCGAGGTTCTCGCCGCGCAATCCGATCGGCGTGCGCAGGGCAACGGCATTCGGCCCCGCGACGGCGTTGAGGCCCGAGCCGTCCTCGAGCCGGGTCACCCACGGAACCGAAGAGCCGTAATCGAAGCGGAGTCTCAGGTCGAGCCGCATCGTTACCTTGCCGGACCGCCCCTCGACCAGCCTGACCACGGAGGAGTTCAGCTGTCCGGGCGGCATGAAATCGATGAGGGCAACCTCGCCCTCGGACGTTTCGAAGACGGTTTCCAGAACCATGGTGCCGTCGCGGTAGGCGCGGCGTGCGCGAGCCGCCGAATCGGCGGGGGAAATCCGCCAGCGCCCGTTCTGTGCCGTACCAAGCAGGGCCGCAAAGCAGGCACCGCTGTCGAAGCGCGGCCAGCACAACCAATCGATTGAACCATTGCGGCCGACAAGCGCGGCCGTCGTGCAGTCGCCGATCAGTGCATAGTCTTCGATGGGGAGCGGCAGGTCCGGCCCGGTTTGAGAACCCTTTTCGACAGAGGGATGCCGATGTTCGAGCTTGGGGTCGTCGATGGAGACGGTGGGAGGCCGGTCGGGCTTTCCGGTCGCCTCGGCAGAGGAATCGTGCACGTCCTCCTGCCCCAGTTCGCCCATGATCCGGGCAACGACAGCTTCGGTGGGTGAAGCGATGTCGACTGCAATCGCGGGCTCATCCGGCGAAGGCGCCTCAAGCGTCGCCATCTGGCTGGTGAGCAGGTCGGGCGGCATGAAATGGTCCTTGCGGGCGGCAAGCCTCGCCGAAATCAGTATCTGCTCGCCGCGCAGATACACGAACTGAACCTCCGGCCGACCGCGGGCGAGAAGGTCGCGATAGCTGCGCTTCAGCGCTGAGCATGTGATGACGCCGGCACGGCCGGCCTCCCGCCAACCGTCAATCCGAGCCGCGATTTTTTCGAGCCAGGGCTTGCGGTCGGCATCGGTGAGCGGGATGTGGGCGCGCATCTTTTCGACATTGACTGAAGGATGCAAATCGTCGCCCTCTTCGAAAGGCCAATTCAGCCGTTCAGCGAGCGCCTTGCCGATGGTCGTCTTGCCGGCGCCCGAGACTCCCATCAAGATGATAATGGGATTCGGCCGCTCAGAGGCAGCCATGGGTGCTGCGTTTCCAGTGGCGATCTCGGCTAGTTCGGTCATTCTCTCCAATTCCCTTCACGCACCAGGGTTGAGCGGCAGCCAGGCGCGGCCGTCGCGCTTCATGAGTGCATCGGCCGCGGTCGGCCCGCTGCCTCCGGATTTATAAAGATGCACACCGTCTCCGGCCTGGGCCCAACTGTCCAGGAATGGCTGGACCGCGCTCCATCCCGCCTCGATGTTGTCGGCGCGCTGGAAGAGGGTCGGATCGCCGATCAGGCAGTCGTAGATCAGCGTCTCGTAGCCGGTGGAAGGTTCTGCGGCGAAATAGTCCGAATAGCTGAAATCCATATCCACTTCACCGAGCCGCACCGTGCGTCCTGGCACTTTGGCCGCAAAGCGCAGCGACACGCCCTCGCTCGGCTGGATGCGGAAGACCAAGAGGTTCGGATCGGGCATGCCAGCCGGCGTGTCGCGGAAGAGGATGCTTGGGGCCCGCTTGAACTGTATGGCGATTTCGGTGCGCCGGACGGACATCGACTTGCCGGTCCTTATGTAGAAGGGCACGCCCGCCCAGCGCCAGTTGTCGATCATCAGTTTGAGGGCGACATATGTCTCGGTGTTGCTGTCGGGCGAGACGTCAGGTTCCTTCGTATAGGGACGCACGGGTTGGCCGCGTACTGTGCCAGCGTCGTACTGGCCGCGGACGGAGTTCTTCACGGCCTCCTCGGGCGACCATCTGCGGACCGCCTCGATCACCTTCGCCTTTTCCGAGCGCACCGCGTCCGCGCCGAAGGAGTTCGGCGCCTCCATGGCGGTCATGGCAAGGAGCTGGAACATGTGGTTCGGCACCATGTCCTTCAGCGCGCCGGTGGCCTCGTAGAAGCGCCCGCGGTGCTCGACGCCGACGGTCTCGGCGGCAGTGATCTGCACGTGGTCGATATGATCGCGGTTCCACAGCGGCTCGAAGAAGCCGTTGGCAAAGCGCAGAACCATGATGTTCTGGACCGTTTCCTTGCCCAGGAAATGGTCGATCCGGTAGAGCTGGCTCTCTCCGGCGACCTTCAGGATGCGGCGGTTGAGTGCCTCGGCGGAGGCCAGATCGGAACCGAAAGGCTTTTCGATGACGATGCGCCGGAAGCCCTGCTCCGTCTCTTTGATGAGCCCGGCATCGCCCAACTGTTCGCTCACCATGCCGAAGAAGCGCGGCGCGGTGGCGAGGTAGAAGACCGCGTTTGAATGGCCGCTCTCTCCGGCACGCTTGTCCAAGCGCTCGCCGAGGCGGCGATAGGTCTCGGGATCCTCGAAGTCGCCCGCAAGATAGCCAAGCCGCCCGGCAATCCAGTTCCAGGCCTCCATATCGAGCGCTTTCGCTTCGAACTCCCCGCCGCCTTCGCTCACAAGCGCCTGCATCGACTTGGTGAGATAGGTGCGGAATTCATCCTCGCTGCGCTCGATATGGTCGACGCCGATCACCTCGAAGGCCGGATCGAGGGACTTTTCCCTGGCGAGATTGTAGAGGGCCGGCATCAGAAGCCGTTTGGTCAGGTCGCCGGAAGCGCCGAAGATGATGAGTGTGCTGGGTGGCGCCGGTTCGGCGCTGTCGGGGAGTCGGCGGGCTGGGGCAGGGGACTTCATGATCAACCTCCTGAAGGACGCTCGACGTGGCCGCCGACCTTAAAGCGCATCGCCGAGAGAAGCCGAGCATAGAGGGCGGCGGACAAGGCCTCGGCAGGGCTAGATTCCTCTATTGCTCCCATGACTGTCCAGCGACCGAGGTCCATAACTCCCAGTTGCATGTTTGTTTTCCCAGCTTTGTCAAAGGGTCGTCGTGTGCAGACTGACATCCCGGAGTGTCGCTTCCGTTAAGCCGATATTTACATGCCGATCTTCTCGCCCAACGGACGAGTAACCAGTTCGCAGGAACGATAGCCCAGCGAAGGCCGACTCGCACGGGAACCCCCATCACGATATGCATTGGCACTATCTTAGCTGAACTCTACGTTCACCGCACCCGCGCGGGGACTGCAGACTGCTCCCCTGCATTACGGGAGAGCAGAGCAATCGCCGTGATTACGAGCAGGCTGCCCGGCAGCCAATGCCAGCCGATGACGTCTGGACGGGTCACGAACAGCACCAGCATCGAAACGAACGGAACGAGATAGCTGTACGCCGTCACCGCGCCCGGCGTGAGCACGCCGGTCCCACGCTGCATCAGCCAGAAGGTCACACCGCTTGAAAAGACACCGAGATAGGCAACCAGCAACACGTCTCCAAACCCCATCCGCGACATTGCGGCAACCGGTTCGGCGACAAACCCGGCAATGGCGATCAGAACGCCGCCGAGCGCCAGACTCCAGAAGGTGCGCACGGCCGCGTCGGTCGACAGAATGCCCCGTGCCAGCCCCCACTTGGACAGGACCGGATAAAGTGCCGACGCGATGCATCCCAGGAAGAACGCGGCCTCGCTCCAGCCGAGTTGCAACCTTGTCAAATCACCACCGCTCTGGGCGAGCGCCAGCGCCAGGGCTCCCACCGCCCCCAGGGCGAGGATGGCGAGTAGGCGATGGGCGCGCGCTTCCACACCGAGAGCCCGGCCAAGCCCATAAGCCAAGAGCGGCATGGAAACGAACAAGGCTGACATGGAAAGCGCGCTCACCCGATGGGCAGCCCAGAACATGACGCCGAAGAAGCCGGCGAGGCACAGTCCCATGACGGCGTAAAGCAACATGCCCCGCAGGTTCGGCACCGCCGGCCCCGCACGCCACGCCATCGGCAGCATCGCAAGTGCCGCGATTGCAAAGCGCATCGCCGTCAGAAGCAGCGGCGGGAGCCCGTCGCTCAGGAGACCGACGACCGGAAAGGACGCACCGACGATCAAGGCCCAGAGCAGCATTCCCAAATGCGCGCCCGTCACACTAGTGTAGTTCACTGTTCTTCTCCTTTATCGAACGCGCGGCCCGGTCATGCCCTTTGGCCGGTGGGGACTGTAATCGTGGAAAAGCGACGCCGGATGGCTCAGATGGTCTCCAGGACGCGTGAAATCGGCAGTCTCGGTTTTTGCGGCCAGTTGCCTTGGCGAGCATGTCCCACCGCGAGCAGCACAACCGGGATTTCGTGGGCGGCAAGACCGAATTCGCGTGCGACCGCCGCTGGGTCGAAGCCAACCATCGGCCCGGTGGCAAGCCCATGGGCTTCCGCAGCGAACATCAGAAAGGCGGCGCCCAACGTTGCCGTGCGAATCGCCTCGTCACGTTGCATTTGCGGATTGTCGCCATAGGTGCTTTCCACTGCCTCCGACCAGGCGTCGATCATCTGCGCTGGCATGAAACCCGCCTCGACGGAGGGACGGAGGCACTCTTCCATGACCGTGTGCGAGGGTAGCTGCCCACAGACGATGTAGGTGACCGCTGCTTCACTCACCTTGGCTTGCCCGTATGCGGCGGCCTGAAGGCGCGCTTTCGCCTCGGGCGTTCTGACGGCGATGAAGCGCCAGTTCTGGAGATTGTAGGCGGTGGGTGCGCGCGTTGCGAGCCTTGTAAGCTCCTCGATATGCTCAGGGTCGAGTACCTTTTCGGAATCGAACAGGTTTGTGGAGACACGGCTTTCGATGGCGGCAATGATCGGATTCTTCATCTTTATCGACCTCTATAACGCGGGAGATTCCCGTTTTGTCGTGGCGAACGCGCCGCTGACGAAGCCAAGATATTTCGTTACAAGTATCGCCATAATCCGCTATCTTGTGTCGGAACTCGTAACTGGTAGTGAATAATCATGGACCAATTGCAGGCCATAAGGGTATTTCGCCAAGCCGTGGAACTGGGCTCCTTCGCGGAAGCCGCGCGCCGGATGGCGCTTTCACCGGCTGCCGTCAGCAAGAATATCCGGGAATTGGAGGCGCATTTACACGTGCGCCTGCTCAATCGCACTACGCGCAGAATGAGCCTGACGGAAGCCGGCGAGCGCTACTTTGAGCAGATCGCCCGCATTCTCGACGACCTTTCAGAAGCCGACAGTTCGCTTGGCCCCATGCAGCGCATGCCGAGCGGTCTCCTGCGTGTCAGCGCGCCGATGGCCTTCACGTTGACGCGCCTGTCGGATGCGATCGTCGGCTTTCTTGACCGCTATCCCGATCTGACACTCGACCTGAAGCTCGAGGATCGCCGGGTGGACCTCGTCAAGGAGGGAGTTGACCTTGCCATTCGCGGCAGCGACCGGCTGGAGGATTCCAGCCTGATTGCGCGCAAGCTGATGACGCTACGCCATGTGGTCTGCGCTTCGCCCGACTATTTCGCTCGTGCCGGTCGGCCGCGCGAGCCGGAGAATCTGCGTTCGCACAATTGCGTGCAATTCACGCTCTCCGGCCATGTTCAAGAATGGTCTTTCACGCGACACGGTCGCACTGTGCGGGTGGTGATCAGCGGCCGCTACAAGGTCACGACCAGCCTCGCGGTTCGCGACGCTCTGCTTGCCGGCTTCGGACTGAGCCTCATTCCGCGAATCTATGTGGAAAAGGACATCGCGGAAGGAAGGCTTACGACAGCGCTGGATGACTGGGCGCCGGTCGAGACCTCGATCTATGTGGTTTATCCTTCCCGCCAGTATGTCTTGCCCAAAGTGCGTTCTTTTGTGGATTTCCTGATCGAGGAAACGCGGTTGGAAAAATGAATGTCTCGATTTGTGTCGAGGACACTCTAACACGCATATATTGGCCTTTATCTCTTATACGACTTGCGCCTTTCCTCCAGGATAACAGTGACATTTTACCGTCGCGCCATCTCGGTCGCGGGTCTTGTAACGATCAACGGTTCGTCATGACGTTTTCCACCCTTCAGTTATAATTGACCACTGATGAAGCCGAATCGGAAAGTAAACTGTAATGAACGGACCCGAGATATTGGCTTTTGCAAATGCACGTCCTCCGAATTTAAAGGTTTCCTGATGCGCAGATGTCTTCTTGCCGTTGCCTCGCTGGCGATTGGGCTTGTTTTCGCCGTTTCCTCTATCGCAGCTCCGCTTCCCGGTGGCGCCGGGTCGCTGGTCGAGACCTACGAAGACTGGGTGGTGTCCTGTGCGGCGCCGGAAGGAGAGACCGTTTGCGTCATGCGACAGAGTCAGAATAACCAGGAGACGGGGCAGCATATACTCACAGCCGAGCTGCGAACGGGAACCGACGGCGCGGTGGAAGGAACACTTCTCATGCCGTTCGGTCTTGCGCTGGCGCAGGGCATTGCACTGGCAATCGATGAAACGGAGGGGCCGACGTTCCCTTTCCTCACCTGTTTGCCCCAGGGCTGTGTTGCGCCCGTGAACTTTGATCACAGTAGTCTCGAGAATCTCAAGACAGGTGATGCGCTGAAAATCACGGTGCATGCCGTAAATGCGGAACAGCGCATTGCATTTACAGTCTCCCTTAACGGCTTTACTGCTGCGCTCAATAGGATGACCGAGCTGATGCAATAGTGAGCGGAAAGGCAGGCGATGCCTTTCTACGGCTCGGTCCAGTAGGGAAGGCAAGGGGTTTTGAGCGCGTATTTCCAGGAGCTCGACTATCAGATCACCTCGCTTGGCGGGCTCTCCCTCCGCCGGCGCCGTGATCTAGCCAGCGGCGAGGATATCTACGAGATCAAGCTGAACGAAGATTTCCTGATGTCGTCGCAGTTCACGACGTCGGAAAAGGCGCTGGCGACGCTTGGGCTCGGCGAACTGTCCGGGGGCGGTTTCGATGTCGTGGTTGGCGGCCTCGGGCTCGGCTATACGGCCGCCGCAGCGCTGGAAAAACAGGAAGTGCAATCGCTCGTAGTCGTTGACGCGCTCAGGCCCGTTATCGAATGGCACGAGCAAGGGATGCTGCCGCTCGGCAGCACGATTGCCTCAGACTCGCGATGCCGGCTCGTGCATGGAGATTTCTTCGCCATGGCACGCGAACCCGAAACCGGCTTCGATCCGCATGAACCGGGCCGGCGGTTCGATGCAATTTTGCTCGATATCGATCATTCGCCGCGTCATGTTCTGGATCCGGAGAATGCTACCCTCTATACGCCGCAAGGGCTGAAAACGCTTTCTGACCATCTCACGTCCGGCGGTGTCTTCGCGCTGTGGTCCAACGAACCTGAAGACCTCGGCTTTACGGCTGAGCTTCAAGGCGTGTTTGAGCAGGCCCGCGCCGAACGTGTGGTGTTTTACAACCCGCTCCAGGAACGGGAGGTGCAGCAGGCTGTCTACCTGGCGCGGAAGGGCAAAGGTGACGCGTGAGCGCTTCCACCGCGGGGTCGAATGAACTCATCTGCCGCGTTTGTCTTTCATCCCCGCTGCGTCGATTCATGACCGTTGACGAAAAACATTACTGGCGTTGCGCGGTATGCGAGGCCGTTTTGCTGGACGATACGGACCTGCCGCCGCCTGACCGGGAAAAGGCGCATTATCTCAACCATGAGAACGATCCGGACGACCCGCACTACCGGCGTTTCCTGTCAAAGCTTGCTGAACCGCTTGCCGCCCGGCTGTATCCGGAAAGCTCGGGGCTCGACTACGGCTGCGGGCCGGGTCCCGCCCTTGCAGCCATGTTGCGGGAGCGGGGCCATCGCATGCGCACCTACGACCCGTTCTTCGCGCCGGACGCCGACGCGCTGGCCGAAACCTATGACTTCGTCACGTGCAGCGAGGTGGCGGAGCATTTTCACAACCCGGCTGCCGAGTTCGAGCGGATCGACGGGCTTTTGAAGCCGGGCGGCTGGGTCGGCGTCATGACCTGCTTCCGCACGCAAGATGATCGTTTTGCCGCCTGGCATTATCGACGCGATCCCACGCATGTCGTCTTCTACAAGGAGGAGACGATGCGGCATATCGGTTGCCGCTTCGGGTGGGACTGCGAGATCCCGGCCAAGGACGTGGCGCTTTTTGGCAAGCCGTTATAGCGACGTGTAGCCGCCTTCCGCCATGATGAGTGCCCCGTTGATCAGGTCTGAGGCGGGTGACGCCAGGTAAAGCGCGCAATCGGCAATCTCCACCGGTTCGCCAAAGCGGCCGGCGGGCGTCTTGGCCAGCATGGGATCGCGTTTTTCTGGCGGGCCCCAGACCCTGCGGCCCATAGGCGTCATCACCACCGTGGGGCAGATCGCGTTTACTTGGATGTTATGGCGGGCCCACTCGGCGGTCATGGATTTGGTGAGCGCGTTCAAAGCCCCCTTGGAGCTCGCATAGGCGGCGTGATCTTCCATCGCAATAACCCCAGTCTGCGAGGAAATATTGATGATTTTACCAGCCTCGCGCTCTATCATTCCAGGCGCGACGGCGCGCGCCAGAAGGAAGGGCGCGCGTAGATTGACGTTCATCGTCAGGTCCCAATCTCCCACAGAAGCCTGCAGGATCGGATCGGTCAGCGCAACTCCCGCGCTGTTCACCAGAATGTCAATCCGGCCGAAATGCTCAAGCGCGCGCTTCGCCGCCGCTTGCGGACCGTCGGCAGTGGAAAGATCTGCCTTGATGGCGAAATAATCCCGGCCCGTGTCAGCCGCCGCCCGGCGCCCCGCCTCGAAACCCTCGTGGTCGCGCCCGACAGCCGCCACATCGGCGCCCGCCTGCATGAATACGTGCGCGATCTCAGCGCCGATTCCTTTGGTCGCCCCGGTTACCAGAGCCTTCCTGCCGGCGATGGAAAACCGCTCCTGCCACGTGCTCACGGCTATTGTCCTCCCTTGCCGCGCCTTACTCCAGATTGGTGTGCCGCGCGCGCATCGTCTTGGCCGTCTCTCCCAGTCGGTCCCTCAGCTTCAGGACTAATAGTTCGAAAGCCACATATTGCACACCTTCATAGAGGCTACCCATCGGCAGCACCGAAACTGCCTGGCTTTCCGCCGGCACATCGTCGGCCATGGTCTGGGCCGGAAGGAGCAGGGTAGCGTCCGCGGCACGCGCGCTCTCACCCTCGGCTTGCGCGGTGATGCAAAGCGTTTTCGCGCCCGCCTCGCGCGCCACCTTGAGGAGCGCCGAGACTGTCGAGAACTGTCCGGGTCCCGCGCTGACGATCAGAAGATCGCCGGAGTCCAGCGGCGGCGTGGTCATGTCGCCTGCCACATGGGCGTCCAGCCCGAGGTGAAAGAGGCGCATGGTGAGTGCTTTCATCATCAGGCCCTCACGGCCGACACCGTAAAGCGCGATCGTTCGCGCCCCGGCAATCATGTCTATTGCCCGGTCGATGTCTTTTCCGGAAACCCTTGAGAGAACTTCGGCGATTTCGGCCGTGGCCTTGGCGCCTAAATGGGAAAAGTCAGACATCGGCTTTCCTCCCGTTCACGCGTAGAGCGGGTGCCCGTCGTGCAGGCTTTCGGCTATGGCGCGTTCGAGCAGGCCCGCCTCGCCAAGAATGTCGAGCACGGTATAGCGTTTCCGGATCCATCGCGCCTTGCGCACCGTCGCGCGGTGGCGCTCCGGCGACAGACCGATATCGCGTACGCGAACCGGCGCGCCGGCGGTGGAAAGAAGTTCCCGCATATCCGGCTCCCGCATTAGATGCCGCTTCAGGCGCTCCTGCAGGACGGGCCAGGTTTCCTTCATTTTCTCCAGTCGGTCGACGAGTACCGCGCCAGACACCCATTTCTCTTGCATTTCCTCCAGTGCCCTGGCGGCAATGGTGCCATTGGCGAAAGCCGCTTGGACTATCCCCTCCAATCCAGTCCAATTGGGCGCGTGCGAGGCTGTGGCTTCGGCATCGATCGTGGTAAGGTCCTGCCGGATCAGCCAATCGAAAAGCGTGAGCACCGTCAGCCCGCCGATTGCCACACAGGCGCCGTGTGAGACCTTTTCGCCCCGGTGGGAAAGGTCTTCCATTTCCCAGATATGGGCGATCTGGTGATCGGCGCCCGATGCCGGGCGGGAGGATCCGTATAGCTCCATTGCTACGCCGGTGGCGGCGAGGCCGATGAAAAGTTCGGCCAGGGCTGCCCGCTCCCCGCGCCGTACGCCCTCTGGCATCGAAAGCCAGCCGCGGAGATTGTCCTGCACAAGCGGCCAGACCGTCCCGTCGAGCGGCTCAATCCCGAGTTCGTCGGCGACCAGCCAGTCACCGCCTGCCGGTATCTTGCCGGCCAGATCCCCATAACCCCAGCCGCTCATCTCCGCCGGCGCGGTGGCCAGGATGTTCAGATCAGCGAGGATGACACGCGGCGGCGCGCATTGGATGGTGATCTTGAAACCTTTATCGACCAGCGGGGCTCCGGCGCTCGTGTAGCCGTCCATCGAGACGGCGGTGGGAACGCTCATGAATGCGGTTTCGGCGTTGAACGCGGCATAACGCGTAAGGTCGTTAACGACGCCGGAGCCGACAGCCACCGGAACTGGCCGGGAGCCGGAGGACTTGGCGTCGAGCTCCCTTATCCTGACCGCAATAGCATCGCCGCGCTCGCGGTCGGGAGCAAGCCGAGATCGGGCGGGAAGAATTTCAGTGTGTGTTTCTACATCTGCCGCCGAGAGGCGCTCGTATACTTCTGCGCCGGCAGCCTGATAGGTCGACTCATCGGCGATGATGAGCGCGGGGGCATCGCCGAAGTGGTCGTGAAATATCTGCGCGGTATCCTCCAGTGCCGATTCACCGACGACGAGCCGGTCTATAGAGGCGGACCGGTCGATGCCGGGGACCGTATAAAGCCGTTTGCGCGTTGCCTCGCCCTCGGAACTGGCCCTGTCCATTCTTACCGCCCGCAGTTCGTGATTGTTGTCCCCTCGGCGTCGAAGAGATGAATGCGCTGCAGCGGCAGGGCGAGGCTTATGCGGGTGTCACGGTCGATATCCGTATCACCGTCCGTCTTCAGGGTGATGCGGTCTCCCTCGTTCGTATCGATGTGCAGGATTGTTTCGCCACCCAGCGTCTCCCTCACTATCACCTGTCCTTCGATCCGGCCCGCGGTTCCCTCCTTTTCGCCGCCGGCTGGAGCAAGCTTGAGGTGCTCGGGTCGTACACCAAGTGTGACCGTCTCCCGGTCGGTTAGATCGATGGTGGTTTGCGGGAGCCTGATTTCCGACCTGCCGTAGCGTGCGACCGGCGCGTTCTCCTTGCCTTCCGCGAGGGAAACGGAGAGGAAATTCATGGAGGGAGAGCCGATGAAATCGGCTACGAAACGGGTAGCCGGGCGGTGGTAAAGGTCCATCGGGGTACCGACCTGCTCGATACGTCCGCCATTCAGCACCACGATCTTGTCGGCCATGGTCATGGCCTCGACCTGATCGTGCGTGACGTAGATCATGGTGGCATCGAGCTTTCTATGCAGGTTCTCCAGTTCGATGCGCATCTGCACGCGCAGCTTGGCGTCGAGATTGGAGAGCGGCTCGTCGAAGAGGAAGACCTTCGGTTCGCGTACGATCGCCCGCCCGATCGCGACGCGCTGGCGCTGGCCGCCCGAAAGGTGCGCCGGCTTCCGGTCGAGATAGTCCTCGAGTTGGAGAATGTGTGCTGCCTTCAGGATGCGCTCTTCGCGCTCGGGCTTGGCAACCTTGTTGACGCGCATTCCGAAATCCATGTTGTCGCGCACGCTCATGTGCGGATAAAGCGCGTAAGACTGAAACACCATCGCCACGCCCCGGTCGGATGGTGCCGCCCGGCTGACATCCTCATCGCCGATTTCGATGAGCCCGGTGTAGCTGCCTTCCAGTCCGGCGATGGTTCGTAAAAGGGTTGATTTCCCACAGCCCGAGGGGCCGACAAAGACCACGAACTCGCCATCCGCGATGTCGAGGTCAATTGCGGTCAGCGCCTGAAAGCTCCCGTAGTATTTGTTGATATTGCGCAGTTTTACCGCAGCCACCCGCAATCCTCCCTGCCGTCCTGCTCGCTGGAGACGTTCGCCTCCATCGGCTTCAGCGTGTTTCTCGTTCTTTCCTGCTCGCAGCGGAACGCATTTTGCAACCCCCGTGGCGAACCGATTGACTTTTACAAATGTAAATGAAAAGATAAAAATGTAAAGTCCATCAAAGCGATGTCCTTGGGAGGAACCAGATGCTTCAAAAAAACAGACTCAAGGCCCTTGCCGCGGGCGCGGCGATGTCCCTTGTTCTTTATCCGGCCACTGCTTCGGCATGGTCGTTGGAAGAGGCGGCGGAGCCCTATGCGGGAACGACGATCGACGTCGTTTTCCTGCTGCGTCCGGGTTACGAGGCGGCCAAGGAAATGATTCCGGAATTCGAAGAGAAGACCGGAATTACCGTCAATGTCACGGATATGCCGTATGAGAACGCGCTGGGCGAGCAAGTCCGCGATTTTGTCGCTGGCGGCGATCTCGACATCGCTCTTATCGACCTCGTCTGGATCGGCAATTTCGCCGAGAACGAGTGGATCGTCCCGGCGGAGAAATTCATGAATGATCCGGAACTGGCCGACCCGGAACTCGATCTTGAGGATTTCTTCCCGCTCACCCTCGACGCGTTCGGCTCCTGGGATGGCAGAGTCTACGGGCTGCCGTTCGACAATTATTCCGGCCTGCTGTTTTATAACAGCTGCATGCTCGAGGAGGCCGGTTTCGACGGCCCGCCGGAGACCTGGGGAGAACTGAAGGATGAATACGGCCCGTCCCTGACGCAGGACGGCCAACATGCCTTCGCGCTTCAATCAAAGCGCAACGAGACTCAGTCGGCCGACAGCTTTGCACGCATGATCTGGCCTTTCGGAGGCTCGTTCCTGGATGAAGAGTTCCGCTCGAACCTCACCTCGGAGGAAAGCCTCACTGGGCTGGAGTTTCGTCAGGACCTGATGCAATACATGCCCGAAGGTATTGTCGCCTATGACCATGCCGAGGCGGTGAATGCGCTGGCTCAGGGCGATGTTGCGATGATTACCGAGTGGTCCTCGTTCTATCCCACGCTCGCCAATCCCGAGACCTCCGCAATCGTCGACTGCCTCGGCGTTGCCCCGGAGCCGGAAGGACCGGCCGGCCGCAAGCCCGCGCTTGGCGGTTTCTCGCTCGCGGTCGCGTCCCAGGCGGACGAGGAGGAACAAGCCGCCGCATGGCTCTTCATCCAGTGGATCACCTCAAAGGAAAACGCCAAGCAGTATCTCGATCTCGGCGGCGTTCCGGCGCGTCAGTCTGTCTATGAGATGGAAGGTGTGGCTGAGGAGCATCCGTTCGTGCCGGCACTGGTCGAAAGCTGGCAGGAGGGTGTACCGGAGTTCCGTCCGCGCTTCGCCGAATGGCCGCAGATCACCGAAATCGTGCAGGAATGGGGCACACGGATGATGCTCGGCGAGGTCTCTGTCGAGGAAGGCGCCAGCGAGATCAGCGAGCGTATGGAAGCAGTGCTCGAGGAAGCCGGTTACTACGACGGTGACAAGCCGCTCCTCCAGTAACAACCGGCATTTGCCCGCGCGGTCTTGGACTGCGCGGGCCTTCCAATCGTGTAGAAATGGAGCCTGGGGCATCGACGAAAGAGCCGCGGTACATGCGGCGCCCCATTGGCTTGCGGGAGGCGCATTGAGGCGATGCAAAAGCTCAGGCAGGAAACTCAGGGATTCGGGCAGGCCGTCCCGCCGGCACAATCCGCCGAACTGATTCACACCAACACCATTTCCCGCGGCACAAAATTCGGCTTTCTGGGGCCGGCGGTCATCTCTCTTGCGGTGATCGGGCTCGCGCCGCTTGCGTTTGCGATCTGGACGTCTCTTTACAACTACAACCTGACGAAGCTCGCCAGCATGCGCTTCATCGGCCTGGCGAACTACGCAAACGTCTTTTCCGATTCCGCATTCTGGCAGGCCATGGGCCGCACCTTCACGCTGCTCATCATTGCGTTGCCGGTTCAGATCGCGGTGGGCATGGGCATCGCGCTTCTGTTGCACCGGCCGGGGATTGGCTTCCTTAAAACGATCACCCGCCTGTCTCTGGTCATTCCAATGGCGACGACCTATGCGGTCGTCGGGCTTCTCGGCCAGGTGATGTTCAACCTCAAATATGGCGTGGTGAACCAGCTTCTGGGCTTCACCGGCGTCAGCCCGATCAATTGGCTGGGCGTTCCAGAATTCGCCTTTGCCACGATCATTTTCTGGGACATCTGGCAGTGGACACCGTTCTGCGCGCTGGTGTTCCTGGCCGGGTTGACCACGGTTCCGCCGGAAGTGGAAGAGGCGGCACGGCTGGAGACCAAGAACTGGTGGACCATCTTGCGTAACGTACAATTGCCATTTCTCATCCCCGGCCTCACGGCGGTGCTCATCCTGCGCACGGCGGACACGCTGAAGCAGTTCGACATGGTCTTCACCATGACACGCGGCGGGCCCGGATCGTCAACGGAACTGATTAGTCTCCTGATTCAACGCGTCGGCTTTCGCGCCTTCGACCAGGGACTGGCATCGGCGCAAGCAATGGTGCTTCTGGTGATCACCATTGTGCTGAGCCGCCTTTATATCCGCTTCTTCTATCGGGAGGTTTGATCAATGGGCGAAGGTACGACAACCAGATCCTCCCTTTTTTCCCAGGTGCTGCTTCTGGCGGCGGTCATTCTCTTCTGTCTCTTCCCGTTCTACTGGATGGTTCTCACCAGCCTGAAGACTCATCTCGTCGCGCTTCAGACACCGCCGGCGTGGATATTCGATGTCTCCTTTTCGAACTACTCGGAGGTGTTGTTCGAGGACAATGTCGGTCGGAGTCTTGTGAATTCACTGATCGTGGCCGTTTGCACGACTATCCTGGCGATTGGCCTCGGCGCGCCAGCGGCCTATGCGCTCGCCCGCTTCGAGTTCAAGGGAAAGAAAGAACTGTGGTTCTGGTTCATCACGAACAGGATGGTAAGCCCCATCGTGCTGGCCCTGCCATTCTTTCTGATCGTGCGCAGCCTGGACATGCTCGACACGCATCTCGTGCTGATCCTGATCTATCTCACCTTCAACCTGCCGATCGTCATCTGGATCTGCACGGACCAGTTCCGCTCTATTCCGCGTGAAATCGATGAGGCGGCAATCCTGGAGGGCGCGTCGCAATGGCGGATATTCCGATCGCTGTGTCTGCCGCTCGCCGCACCCGGTATCGCGGTTTCAGCGATCTTTTCGTTTATCTTCTCGTGGAATGAACTGATGTATGCCCTCGTGCTGACACGCAACCAGGCCAAGACTGCGCCGGCCATGGCCGTCTCCTTCATGGAGGGCTACTCGCTGCCTTACGGCAAGATCATGGCGACTTCCACGCTGATCGTGGTGCCGGTCATCATCTTTGCGCTAATCGCTTCCAAGCAACTCGTGCGGGGCCTCACCATGGGCGCCGTGAAATGATGCAGCCAATTGCGGAATTTCCCGCTGCCGAGCGTGCCGCGGTCGACTTTGTGCTCACGGATATCGACGACACGCTGACGAGCGATGGCATACTGCCTTCGGCCAGCCTTGCGGCGCTGGAGGAACTCTCACGCGCGGGGCTGAAGGTCATACCGGTGACCGGGCGTCCGGCCGGCTGGTGCGACCACATCGCCCGCATGTGGCCGGTCGACGCCGTTGTCGGCGAGAACGGCGCGTTCTGGTTCGCTTATGACCGGGAGCGGCGAAAGATGCTAAGCGGCTTCGCCAAAACGCCAGAGGAAAGGCATGACGACCGGGCGCGGCTGGAGCGGCTGCGGGCACGCATTCTCGAAGAGGTGCAGGGGAGCGGGATTGCCTCCGACCAGGAATTCCGGATCGCCGATCTCGCCATCGACTATCGCGAGGACGTTTCGCCACTCGGAGAAGATGACGTCCGGCGGATCGTTGCCATGTTCGAGGAAGAGGGCGCGACGGCGAAGGTGTCGTCCATCCACGTCAATGGATGGTTCGGCTGCTACGACAAGCTGTCGATGGCCAGGGCGTGCCTGAAAGAGAATTTCGATGTCGATATCGACGATCCGGCGGTGAATGCGACCATCGTCTTTCTTGGCGACAGCCCCAACGATCAGCCCATGTTCGCGTTTTTTCGCAACGGCATCGGTGTGGCCAATGTCCGGAACTATCGCTTGGAAACGCCGCCGCGCTGGATTACCAACGCTCCAGGCGCGGCCGGTTTCTGCGAGGCCGCCAAGCTGCTTCTGGAGGCGAGGGGATGACCGACATGGTATTGCCGGAGGACGACGGGCTCGATGAAGAGGCACATTTCCTCGCCCGTGTCGCCTGGCACTATTACGTGGAAGGCATCAACCAGCAGGCGGTGGCCGACCGTCTCGGCACTAATCGGTTGAGGATCAATCAGGCGCTGCGCGATGCCCGCAAGGAAGGGATCGTGCGGATTACAATCGAGTCCCCCTTTCTGAACTCGGTCGAACTCGAGGCACAGCTGCGTGAGCGCTTTGGCCTTTCGCGCGTGCGGATCGTGCCGAGCCCTCAGGATCCCAGGAAAGTGCAGGCAACGGTCGGGGCGGCTCTTGCCATGGAGATTTCACCCCTGATCGCGGACCCGAAGATCAAGCGATTCGGGCTGTCCTGGGGGATGACGGTCTACAATGCCTCGCGTTTCTTCCGCCCCGCTCCGCGCCCCGATCTCGAGTTCGTCTCGCTGCTCGGCGGCATCGCGCAAGGCTCTGACGTTAATTCGTTCGACATCATCAAGGCTTTCGCTGCCCAATGCGATGCGCGGCGGACCTATTTCACCGCGCCGATCTACGCGCCGTCGAAAACGGCGCGCGATGCCATTCTCGGAACCGACTTCTTCGACGATATTCTCGAACGCATACGCTCCGTCGATGCGTGTGTGATCGGTGCCGGCGACATGTCCACCGATTCACTGCTGATCCGCTATGCTGTTCCCTCCGACATCAATGTTCCGGAGCTGGTCGAAGCGGGTGCTGTCGGCGACATTCAGGGGCAGTTCCTGAGCTCCGAGGGCAAACTCATCGACCATGAGATCAATGACCGGGCGATCGGCATCGGGATTGGCGACGTGGCGAATCTCGGCGGGACAATTTTGGCGGCCGGCGGTTCGGGGAAAGTTCCGATCATCCGGGCGGCGTTGAAGACGGGCGCGTTTCGCTGTCTCGTCACTGATCACGACACAGCAGCAGCCGTGCTGGCCTATGATACAGGCGAGGGCTGACGCGCATGTTCGCGGGCGTCGACATCGGGACGTCGGGTCTCAAGGCCATTCTAACTGATGAGGATCAGAATGTCGTCGCGACCGCAACGCGGCCCCTTGCGCTGAGCCGACCTTACAACGGCTGGAGCGAGCAGCACCCGGATCTCTGGTGGGAGGCCTTTTGCGAGGTCTTCGATGAGTTGGCGCAAAGGCACCCGCGCGAACTTTCCGCCCTGAAAGGCATTGGTCTGTCCGGCCAGATGCTCGGCACAGTCCTGCTCGACCGAGACGACAAGCCGCTGCGTCCGGCAATCCTGTGGAATGACGGGCGGGCGTGGCGTGAGGCGCGAGAGCTAGACGAGGTCGTGCCGGGGTTGGGCACGCGCTCCTGCATCGATCCCGATCCAGGTTTCGGCGCGCCCAAGCTCATGTGGCTGAACAAGCATGAACCGGAGATCATCGAGAAAACCACCTGCCTGCTCTTGCCCAAGGACTATGTCAGTCTGAAGCTTACCGGCGAACGCGCGAGCGAACCGAGCGATGCAAGCGGGACTCTGCTCTTCGACAACATTACAATGCGCTTTGCCTCGGATTTGGTCGAGGCAGCAGGCTTCTCGATGGAAAAGCTGCCTCAGCTCATGAACGCGTGGGAGGCGGCCGGGGACCTTTTACCCGCGCTGAAACAGCGGTGGGGAATAGACGGTCGCGTGGTGGTTGCCGGCGGGGCCGGCGACAATCTGGCCTGCAAGCTGGGCGTGGGCGCGGCGCGGCCCGGACGCGGGGTGCTGACCATCGGCACGTCCGGTGTACTGTGTGTTTCCACGGCTGAATTCCTGCCCATTCCCGGAAAAGGCGTGCAGACGCCGCCGCATGCCGCTCCCGGACAATTTTCCTCGCAAGGCGTCGTGATGAGTGCCACGAGCGCTCTCGACTGGTTGGCGCGCCTGCTTGGTGCCTGTGCGGGCGATCTGGACATCGAGGCCGCACAGCTTCTGTCCTCGCCGGAAGGTCGTGCCAGAATCGGCGGTGCACCGATCATCGCGCCCTATCTCGACGGTGTGCGTACGCCTCACCGGAACACAGGCCTGCGCGGGCTTGCCAGTGCGCTGTCGCTCTCGACCACGCGCCAGGATCTAGCATGGTCGCTTTTCGAGGGTGTGGCCTTTCACTTTGCCGAGGTCGTGGAAACGCAACGTCGCCACGGCATCGTCTGCGAGCGGCTGCAGCTTGTCGGCGGCGGGGCACGATCGGTCCTCTGGCCGCGTCTGATTGCGGCCCTCTTCGATGTACCCCTGAACCTGCCGAAGCGGCGGGAAAACGCCGCCGCGATCGGTGCCGCGCGGTTGGCGATGACTGCCGTCGCAGGCGGGGACCCGCTGGAGATACTGGCGGTGGAGCCCGCCTCCGAGCGGCTCGTTGAACCGGAAGAAGATCTCGCTGAACTACTGGCGGAACGGCGGCAACGGTATGAAACCGCTTCCCGGCTGGCGATAGAAGCGGGGATTCGTGAGCGCTGATCAAGTATCTTTCGGGCTGGCGCCTGCTCGGGATAGAACGTTTCCAACGCGTACCCGCTGAAGAGCGCTCGATAAGAGCTTTTCGACTTGTCTCATAAACCTGAAGCCGGCGTGCCTTTGGCCGGCCGTGACCGGGATTGACGCGGCCGTATTTTTGCGGCACATTTTCTAAAACGTTTTAGAAGTCACGTACTCGAGTTCTAAAACGTTTTGGGAATGCTGGGGAGGATTTTCTTGCGTCGCAGGAGCACTCTGAAAGAGGTTGCGGCCGCGCTTGATCTATCGGTGGCCACCGTATCGCGGGCGCTGGGGGGATATGAGGACATCGCTCCCCAGACGAGGCAGCGCGTGGCGGAGAAAGCGCGCGAGCTCGGTTATGTGCCCAATACGGCCGGCCGCATGCTGGTTTCCGGCCGCAGCGGCTTTGTCGGTCTGGTGCTGCCCGTCCGCGGTCCCAACTTCGTCGATTCCTTTCTCGGCCAGTTCGTCACCGGGCTCGGCGAGGGGTTTGTCGCCAAGGGCGTCGACCTGATGATCGCCACGGCATCGCCCGGCCAGTCGGAACTCGACGTGTTGAAACATCTGGTCCACTCCGGGCGCGCCGACGGCGTGGTGCTGACGCGTATCGCCGAGGAGGACGAGCGCGTGAAGTTTCTGCTGGAGCAGCGCTTTCCGTTCGTCCTGCACGGCCGGCTGAGCAGTGACAGCGCTCACTATAGCTGGCTGGATACAAGCGGCGAGGCGGCTTTCGCGCAGGCTTTTCAGGAGCTTTACGCCCTTGGTCACCGGCATTTCGGCCTTGTGACCATTGAAGAATCCATGACATTCCGGCGAGACCGCGAGAGCGGGTTGCAAATGGCGATTGCGGAGGCGGACGACCCCACGGTGAGGCTCAGTGTGGCCCGTTCACCGCGTTTCGATGAAGAGAGCCACCGCGCCGCCATTTCCGAGCTTCTGGAGAGAGAGGACCGCCCGACGGCGATTATCGGCCTGTTCGATGAGCTGGCGCTCATGGTGATGCGGCAAGCTCAGGAACTGGGTTTGTCCATTCCGGAAGAGCTTTCGGTGGTCGGTTTCGACGACGTGCCCGCGGCGAGCTATTCGGCGCCGGGGCTCACAACGTTTGATCAGGCAACGCGCGAAAGCGCCCGTGAAATCGCTGACATGCTGGCCCGTCTGGTGGGAGGAGAGGCGCAGGCGCCCCTCTCACGCCTCAAGGTTCCGCGCTTCATCGCGCGCGGCAGCCATGGCCCGGCGCCACAAGGCGCCCGTCCGCGTATTCGGCAAATCTAAAAGGGAGAGAGACAATGAAAGCTATGATTCCACGACTCACAAGCGCCGTGCTGGCGGCCGGAGCAGTTGTCGGTACCGCTGCGACTGCAAACGCCGATATCCTGTTCTGGTCCACGCAGGCGGCACCTTTGGAAGAGACGCAGGCAATGCGCGAGCAGGTTTTGTCTGGCTTCAACGAGACGGTCGATTATCAGGCAACGGACGATCGCGGCCCGTGGCTCACGCGGATCGAGGCGGAGCTGGAAGCCGGCTCCGGCACGATCGGTCTTTTGGGCGCTCTGCACGGCGAGTTCGTCTCGCTTTCGGACAACCTCATCGATATGTCCGACATCGATCTCGGCGACGTCACGGTCAATCCCACGTTCCAGGAACTCGGCAAGCTTGGCACGGACGAGCAGAAATACCTGCCCTGGATGCAGGCAACCTACATCATGGCGGCCAACCGGGAGGCGCTGGACTATCTGCCCGAGGGCGCCGACGTGAATGCGCTTACCTATGATGAGCTTATCGAGTGGGCGCGGGTGATGGCGGAAGAGACCGGTTCGCCGAAATTCGGCTTTCCCGCCGGCCCGAGCGGGCTCAAGCACCGCTTCTTCCAGGGGTATCTCTATCCGTCTTACACGGATTCGGCGGTGACAAAGTTCCGTTCGCCGGAAGCCGAGGAAGCCTGGAACAAATTCAAGGAGCTGTGGGAGTACACAAACCCCGCCTCAACCGGCTACGGATTCATGCAAGAGCAGCTTTTGACGGGCGATGTCTGGGTCGCCTGGGACCATACCGCACGACTGGCGGATGCCTTCAACCAGCGGCCGGACGATTTTGTCGCCTTTCCGGCACCGGCGGGCCCCACGGGGCGAGGTTTCATGCCGGTAATTGCCGGTTTCGCTATCCCTGAAACCGCTCCCGACGTGGAGGCGGCCAAAGAACTTGCCGCCTACATGCTGCGGCCGGAGACACAGATAGCGACGCTGGAGGCGACAAACTTCTTCCCCGTGGTCGAGGTGGATCTGCCCGACGACATGCCGGATTCCGTGCGTCTATCAGGGACAGCCATCGCCGCAATGTCGGGCGCTGATGATGCCAATCCGAGCCTCTTGCCCGTCGGTCTCGGCGAGAACAACGGCAAATTCAACCAGGTCTTCAACGATACGTTCGAGCGCATCGTGCTGGCCGGTCAGGATGTGCGCACGGTGCTGGACGAGCAGGCCGATGTGCTCCGCGACATCATGGAGGAATCCGGCGCATCCTGTTGGGCTCCGGACGAGCCGTCCGAGGGTGCCTGCCCGGTCGAATAGCCGCAGCAACCCCACCGCCTTCCCGAACGCGTTCGGGAAGGCACCTTTCCCTCGCGAGGGAAGGAAGTTCGGCGGCTGGCAAGGAAGGAATAGACAATGGAACAGCGCGTATTGCCGTATCTGCTGCTTTTGCCGGCGACGCTCTTCCTGTGCGTGTTTTTCATCTATCCGTTTCTTCTGGTTGCTTGGCAGGCGTTTTCCGAGGGCGGTAGCTTCACGCTCGAGCACTTCCAGACCATGGCTGGGCACTGGAAGTTCTCCACCGCTTTCTGGAACACCATGCTGCTTGCGCTGGCGGTTGTGCCGGTCCAGATCGCGCTGGCGCTTCTCATGGCCACGCTGGTCACTCGGATGGGAAGCGGCCGCGACCTCATCCTCTATATCTGGACGATCCCGCTCGGCATCTCCGACCTTGCCGCCGGGATCATCTGGCTCGCCATTTTCGAGCAGACAGGCTTTCTCAACAGCATGCTCGCCGGGTTAGGCATCATCGAGCAGCCGATCACGTGGCTTAGCTACCAGAACAAATCCACCATTTTCCTGGCGGTGGTGCTAGCGGAAATCTGGCGTGCGACGGCCATCGTTCTGGTCATCCTCGTTGCCGGCATGGGGCTCATCCCGAAAGAATACTACGAGGCGGCCGAGGTGTTCGGCGCCGGCCCGTGGAAACGCTTCGTGCGCATCACTTTGCCCATGTTGCGCCCCAGCCTGCAAACGGCGCTCATCCTGCGCACAATTCTGGCCTTTGAGGTATTTGCAGTGGTTATGGCGCTCGGTGGCACCAATCTGCCGGTGCTGATGGGCGAAACTTATGTCTGGCAGTTCGATCTGCAGGACCGTAACGTCGCGGCAGCCTACGCCCTTGTGATCCTTGGCATTTCCATCGCCTTCACGCTAGTTTTCTTGCGCACGTTACGCGTGCCGAGGGAGGCGCAGCCATGACCGCGGTCACCGCCACCGAGGCGGCAAGGCCCGCCGCCGATATCCGCAGTCGCGGCCGGCTCGTCTTCGTCACTGTGATTGTCATCCTGTGCGTTTGGGTGTTGGTGCCGATCTATCTGCTCGCGATCAACGCTTTTTCCTCACCGGATCAGGTGAACGCGTTTCCGAAGAGCTTCGTGCCTGGGTTCGAGACTGACAACATCAACTTCTTTCTTGGCTTTGCCGGGGTGGGAAAGGCGCTCTTCAATTCCATTCTGGTGGCCGGCATTACCATGGTCCTGTCCATCCTTCTCGGCGCGCCGGCGGGCTATGCCTTGTCGCGATTCGACTTTCACGGCAAGGATACTTTCCGGGTTCTCGTACTCATGACACGCGCCTTTCCGCTGCCGCTTCTGGCGCTGCCGCTCGCGGTGATGTTCATCCGTACGGGACTCGACGATACGGCCTTCGGATTGGCGCTTGTGCACACAACACTGGCGCTGCCCTTTGCGGTGCTGATTACCTTCTCGCTCTTTTCCGGCATTCCGGTGGAGCTTGAGGAGGCGGCGTGGACGCTCGGGTGCACGCGCTTCCAGGCGTTTTATAAGGTGGTGCTGCCGCTGATCCTGCCGGGCATTGCGGCTTCGGCCGTCTTCGCCTTTGTCATCTCCTGGAACGAGGTTTTCGCCGCGGCGGTGCTGACGATCGAGAACCGAACGCTGACGGCCTTCCTGCTCCAGAGCCTCGATGTCTCACCGCTGCACCTCAAATTTGCAGGCGGCGCCGTATTGGTGGCGCCCGCGCTCATCTTCATTTTTGTGGTGCGCCGATACCTCTTCGCCATGTGGGGCATCGCCAACAGATGAACGGGAACTGAGTCATGGCTGAAATCTCCATCAGGAACGTCGCAAAGCGCTTCGGCGACTTCACAGCGCTCGATTCCATCGACCTCACCGTGGCCGACCGGGAGTTCATGGTTCTTCTGGGTGCATCGGGCTGCGGCAAGACCACGCTTTTGCGCATTATCGCCGGGCTGGAAACGCCGTCTGAAGGCGAGGTATGGATCGGGAGCCGGCGGGTCGACCATCTTCCGCCGCGCCAGCGTGGCATCGCAATGGTGTTCCAGAACTATGCCGTCTTCCCGCACCTGACGGTCTTCGAGAACATCGCCTTTGGCCTGCGCATGCAGAAGCTGCCGGAGGCCGAAATCAAGCGCCGTGTCGGCCGCACGGCGGAACTGATGCATATCGGCCAGCTTCTAAAGCGCTATTCCGGGCAATTGTCCGGTGGGCAGCGCCAGCGTGTGGCGGTAGCCCGGGCGATGGCGATGGAACCCGATGTCATACTGATGGACGAGCCGCTGTCCAACCTCGACGCGCTTCTCAGGCTGGAAATGCGCGCCGAACTCAAGGGCGTTTTGGCCGAGAGCAAGACCACGACCATCTACGTCACCCACGACCAGGTGGAGGCGATGAGCCTGGCCGACCGCATCGCGGTCATGGACAAGGGCCGCATTGTCCAGGCCGAGCGCCCCATCGAGGTCTACCGGAACCCCGCCGCGCGCTTTGTCGGCTCCTTCATCGGCAATCCGCCCATGAATTTCCTCCCAGCGCGGAAAGCCGATAACGGCGCTTGGCGCGTGGCGGGGGTCACCTTCGAAGGTCCGGCCAGCGAGCGCGATGAGATCGCCTTTGCCATCCGCCCGGAGGACCTTGCCCCCGCGGATGACGGTCTTCCGGCTGAAGTTCGCGTGGTCGAGCCGCTCGGGCCGCATATGCTGGTCACCTGCGACGTGGAGGGTCAACTTTTCCGCGCCGTGCTGGACAGCGATATCGACCTGTCACGGGGCGACCTGTTGCGGCTTGCGCCCGCGCCGGAGCGCATTCGCTGGTTCGATCCCGAGACCGAACAATCCCTGCGGATGCATTAGAGTGGAGATACCGCTTACCGCTCCATTTCACGAACTCTACCGCCCATCAGAAGACCCCTCATGACCCCTAACGAACGTACCCGCCTTGCGAGACAAGCATCCGAGATCCTTATCGACAACGACCGCGGTGACTATACCGTGCCGACCAAGGGTCTCTATCCTTTTCAGTGGAACTGGGATTCCTGCCTCAGCGCACTCGGCCTCGCCGCGCTCGACGAGGATCGTGCCTGGCGGGAGATGGAGACGCTTTTTGCCCACCAATGGCCTGATGGCATGGTGCCGCATATCATCTTTCACCAGGCGGACGAGGGCTATTTCCCCGGTCCGGAAATCTGGCAGACGGGCCGACCGGTACCGACCTCCGGCATCACCCAGCCCCCGGTGGCCGGCTTTGCCGCACGGCGCATTTTCGAGCGTTCGCAGGACCGGACAGCCTATGCACCGCGCGTACGCTCCCTGATCGAAAAGATCGACCGCTGGCACGCATTCCTTTATGACGCGCGGGACCCGCAAGGGGAGGGGCTCGTTGCCGTCATCCACCCTTGGGAGTCCGGCCGGGACAATACGATCGATTGGGACGAACCGTTCCGGCACGTGCCGCGCGAGGGCATCACTCCCTATCGGCGACGCGATGTCGAGCACGCCGATCCAGCCCACCGACCGACAAAGGCACAGTACGATCGCTATATCTGGCTGGTTGAGCACTTCCGCGGCCATGCGTGGAATAATGCAGTGCTCCATAATGCCTCGCCGTTTCGCGTCGTTGATCCGGCTTTCAACGCCATCCTCATCCGCTCCTGCGCCGATCTGTCGGAGTTGGCGGGCATGCTCGGTGCCGAGGACATTGCCGAGGCCAACCGCTCCCGCGCCGAAAAGGGGCTTGCGGCGCTGGAAAGCCTCTGGAGTGAAGCGGACGGCCAGTATCTCTGTCTTGATCGTACAACCGGCCGCCTTGTTCGGAGCTTGTCGGTGGGCGGTTTGCTGGGCGTTCTCGCTGCCATCCCGCAGGAACGGGCACGCGCCATCGGTGATCGCATCGCAGCGCTTATGACGCGCTGTGCCTATCCGGTGCCGAGTCACGACCCGTCCGACCCGCTCTTCGATGCCAAGCGCTATTGGCGTGGTCCGGTCTGGCTGATCGTCAACTATCTGCTTGCCGACGGTTTGAAGGCGGCCGGGCTCTCGGAACAGGCGGCAAGCCTGCGCGCGGGCAGTCTCGCGCTGATAGAAAAGAGCGGCTTTGCCGAGTATTACGATCCGCTGACCGGCGAGCCCTGCGGCGGGGACCGTTTCACCTGGACCGCCGCAATGGTGCTGGAATTCCTGCGCGGCGCGGACGGGGAGTTGGGGAGGATCTGACGCTACCCGCGCGGGCGCTCCAGCATCGGCATCATCAGGCTGAAGAGCTCGGCCTGGGAGGAGATGTAGCACTTCCGGTAGAGCTGTTTGCGGAAGACTTTCACGGTTTGCGTGCTGATGCCGAGGTGCAGCCCGATCGAGGGTGAGGAGTGGCCTTGAAGGATGAGCAGCGCCACCTCGGCCTGCCGTCTCGTGAGGGTGACGTCCTTGTGTGTGCGCATGGCGGCGATCAGGCTGTCGACGATGGATGCGGAATCAAGGCGCTGACGCTCCGGCTGCTCTTGCGCCTGCCAATGTTTCTTCAGCAGTGGCATGATCACCGGTTCGTGCGCACGCAGGCCTTCTTCGTCACGCGCGGAAAAGTGCTGACCCGAAGATCCGTCCCGGCCCATTGAGATCGTGATGGTGGTGTTGTCTTCCACGGGCAGCAAGACCGAGATTTCGTCGATGATGCCGATGCGGCCGTAATACCATTTGAAATAGCGGCTGCGGCGGAAATTATCCGGAGCAATGTCGAGCAGGCGATAAATGCCCGGCCGGCGCTGGTTCAGGTGGAAATGATAGACCGGGTCGAGGAGATAGGCAGCCGGAAGATAGTCCCGCTCCAGATAGCTAAAGACATCCGGACCGCGTATCCAGCTATAGGCGACCACCGGCCGCTCGGCGCCATTGTAGAGGATCACGATGATGTTGTCGAAATCCATGCAATGGCGCAGATAGCGGGCCATGGCGGCGTAGAATTCATCGCTGCCTGCCGTGCCGATCGTCTCGCCAAGGGCCTTGAGCATCCCTGCGTTCTCCCATACCCCGATGGAGGTATATACCCCTTATCGTTGTTTTTATAGCGTGTGATGCAGCACTTCGAGGGGTATTCGGTTATGCCGAAGCTGCAGCCATTGCAAAGGCGCATCCGATGAGGCGCGCGGTCGCCCACGATGCCATGCCCGTGGCGGGCTACACCACGCCATGGAGCGTGCGGTCCGGCGCGGTGCTAGACCTTCACCTCTCCAGCGCGGCTCCTGTCGAGGCCGTGCGTGTCTTGCGCCTCGATCTGCCGGATGAAAAGCGGGTCGACTGGCCCGTTTCAGAATTGGAGAAGCCAGCGCATCGCACTTTCGAGCAGGGCTCGTATCTGCGCTTGAGCGCGGGAGAGATGGCGAAAGCCGGAGCGGTGCGGGCGATCGCCTTCGAGCTCTTATTGACACACAATCCGGGCCGCCGGACCGTCCTTGCGGTCGGGGAGTTGCGCCTGGAATTGGAGGATGGCGCTCTTTCGCTGAAGACCGGTGGCCGACTTCTGCTTGGCCCGGAACCTGTTCCCCAAAATGTCTGGATCGATTTCGATCTCGTCTGGGGTGACGGGGGGTTGCGCCTATCGGCGCGCTCGCACGACCGGCTGGCGCCGTGGCGGTGGGAGCGTTCCCTTGATCCGATCCCACAGAATGCGTCTCCCGAGCCGGTTCTCTTCGGCAGTTCGGCGGATGAGGACGCGCCGACGCTCAACGCGAAATGGGGGCGGATCCGTCTACAGGCGAATGGAGGCGATTACTTATGGCGCTTTCCGACGCGGCTGCATCACGGCGCCCTTGCGCCCGAGGGCGGGGCGGGGCCGAAGCTCGACATTCTCAACCAGCCTACCTTCTGCGTCACGTCACCCCGATGGGACGGGAGCAGCTTTGATCCGCGTCTCGTGCCGGATCATTACGACGCCGTGCATTGCCACGACGACGATATGGCACCGCTGGAGTGGCCGGCTTCGTTCCGGGCGGAAGTTCCGGAAGAGGCGGAGCCCGGCATCTATGCCTTCGAGGTCGCGACCCGGCAGGGATCCGAGCGGATCGTTTTCTTCGTCCGCTCCAGCCGGCCCAAGGCACCCATTGTCTTTCTCGTGCCTACGGCCACCTATCTCGCCTATGCAGACGAAGCTTTGCCGCCGCATCTTTTCGAGTGGAAATGCAGCGACCGGGGCCATGTCTTCGCCCGCGAGAACGGGTTGCGCTCGCTTTACGATTATCACAACGACCTGAGCGGTGTGTCGATCACCTCCTACAGGAAGCCCAAGGGGACGCTGCGCGATGACTACCGTTATCCGCTGTGCGGCTGTCCGCACAATCTGCCGGTCGATCTCCATCTGCTGCGGTTTTGTCATGAGAACGGGATCGCCTTCGATCTCGTGACCGACCATGACCTGCATGCGGACGGTCTGGCCTGCCTCGAAGGCCATCAGGCGCTGATGACGGGAAGCCATCCCGAATACATGTCAGTTGAGATGGAAGAGGCGATACGTGCATTTACCGCGGCTGGCGGCAGCATCGCCTATCTCGGAGGAAATGGGTTTGCCAATACTGCTGCCTTCGATGGGGATCTGATGGAGCTCAGGCGCTCACCGCTGGAAGCGGGGCGTACCTGGGATGGCTCCGTCGCCGAGCAGGCGCTTTCCATCACCAATGAGCCCGGCGGCTTCCTGCGCCACCGCGGGCGCGGCGAGTTTTCGCTGGTGGGTGTCGCGATTTCGCTGATGGGGTTTGAGGCGGCCCGGAGCTTTACCCGCACGGAGGAGAGCCGGCGGCCCGAATGCACCTGGCTTTTCGAAGGGGTTGGCGGCGAGAACTTCGGCGGGGAAGGCATGGTGCTCGGCGGGGCGGCGGGTTACGAGGTTGACGCAACTGACCTGCATCTGGGCACACATCCCGACACGCTGGTGATTGCGCGGGCCGATGGTTTTCCGCAAAGCTATCTTCACGATCCCACGCGCTGGTATTCGGGCGGCGAAACGGAAGAAGCGGAACGCCGCTGCGCCGAGATGACCCTGCGACATCTGCCCAACGGCGCGATAATCTTCTCGGCAAGCTCGGTCGCCTGGTGCGGTGCGCTGCCGGAAAACGGACGAATGAACGACGTAGGGCGGATAACCTGCAACCTGCTCCGCCGCCTGTCGCAGGGGCAGGCGGCCAAAAACTGAAAACCAAACGAAAGAGGAGAACACGAAAATGCTCAAGAAACTGCTTTTTGCCTTGCTGGCAACGTCCGCGACGGTCTCGATGGCTTCGGCCGAGCCCGTCCGCATCGGTCTTCAGCCGTGGCTCGGTTACGGGCCTCTGTGGGTCGCCGCCGAGAAAGGTTATTTCGAAGATCGTGGTGTCGAGGTCGAACTTATCAACTTCAACTGGGACCAGGACGTCAATGCGGCGCTGGTCAGCGGCAACATCGAGGTTCAGGCCGCGGCCACCAACACCATGATCAACCTCCTGAACAGCGGCATCGAGCTAAAGGGCTTCATGATCATGGACGCCGCCTACGAAGCCGATGCGATCATCGCTGGTGAGGGCGTCGACAGCGTCTCCGATCTCGAGGGCAAGAGCGTTGCGTATGAATTGGGCGCGACGAGCGACCTTCTGCTCAATTATGCGCTGCGCGAGAACGATCTGTCGATCGACGATATCGATCCGGTGCCGATGGGCGCCTCCGAGGCGGGTCTGGCAGCCATTGCCGGCCGTGTGGATGCCGCGGTGTCCTACGAACCCTATATCTCGACGGCTCTTGCCGAGGACAACAACTTTAAGGTGATCTATGACGCCAGCGCCGCACCTGGTCTGATCAGCGATCTGCTCGTGGCAGAAACGTCCTACATCGAAGAGAACAAGGACACGTTGGCGGCCATAGTAAAGGCTTGGGACGACGCGGTCTCCTTCATCCGTGATAATCCGGACGAGGGCGGACAGATCATCGCCAATGCTGTCGGCAGCCCCATTGACCAATTCCAGGTGGCGTTCGAGGGCGTGCGCCTGTTCAATCTCGAGGAGAATATCGAACAGTTCTCCGGCCCTTTCCAGGAGGCCTATGACTCCATTGGCTCCATCATGATGGAGATCAACCCGGATAACGTCCCGAGCTATCCGAATGTCTCGGAGGCGCTGGACACATCCATTGTCGATCTGGCGGCGGAATGACACGGAGAAGCTCTTCACTCATGCGCCTCAGGGCGCCGATCTCGCGCCGGCTATATGTCGGCGCGAGCATCGCGTTTCCACTCGTTCTGCTGATCGCCTGGTGGTGGGTGACGACGGCCGGCTATGTCCGGCCACTTTTCCTTCCCTCGCCGCAATCGGTCGTCGCGGAAGGATGGCGGCAGATCGAGGAGGGCATCCTCTGGCGCGACGCCTCCGTCTCGATCTACCGGATCGTTGCAGGGTGGTCCGCTGCTACGGTGCTAGCTCTTCCCATCGGCATTTTGATGGGGAATTATCGGCTTGTCGAAGGCGCGCTGGAACCACTCGTTTCCACCATCCGCTACATGCCGGTGGTGGCGCTGATCCCGCTTTCCATCTTGTGGGCGGGCATCGGTGATGCGCAGAAAATCCTGATCCTGTTCATTGGCACATTTTTCCAGCAGGTGCTGATGATCATGAACAACACCAAAGCCGTCGACATGACCCTCATCAGGGCCGGTCAGACGCTCGGTTTCTCCAATGGCGAGATCCTCCGGCGCATCGTCCTGCCTGCCTCCATGCCGGGAATCTGGGATACGTTCCGGATCACGATCGGCTGGACATGGACCTATCTGGTGGTTGCGGAGCTCGTCGCCGCACAGGACGGGCTGGGGCGGCGCATCATGGATGCGCAGCGCTATTTCGCAACCGATACGATTATCTTCGGGACGATCTTTATCGGCCTTCTCGGCTTCGCCACCGATTATCTGTTCAAGGTCGGCGGACGAAAGATGTTCGGCTGGGCGGAGACGACGCGATGAAACCGAAACTGTCCATACGCGACCTCAACATGGTGTTCGAGGCCGAGGGCGGTCCGCTCACCGTTATCGATGGGCTCAACCTCGACGTGGCGACGAACGAGTTCGTGGCCATCGTGGGGACCTCGGGCTGCGGAAAATCGACGTTGTTGTCGATCGTCGGCGGCCTTACCGAGCCCACATCCGGCACGCTTCTTCTGGACGACAGGCCGATCATCGGGCCTGGCCGCGACCGCGGTTTCGTCTTCCAGAATTACTCGCTCTTCGAGTGGATGACGGTGGAGCGTAACATCGACTTCGCGCTGGAGAAGAGCCGGATGGGCCGTGCCGAGCGGCGCGAGCTTGTTTCGGAATACATTCAGACCGTTGGGCTCGCCGGGTTCGAGAAGGCGCTGCCGAAGCAGCTCTCCGGCGGAATGCGCCAGCGCGTCGCCATTGCGCGGGCGCTGGTCTACCGCCCGTCCGTGCTTTTGATGGACGAGCCCTTCGGCGCACTCGACGCACAGACGCGAGGCATGATGCAGGAGCTTCTGCTCAAGGTCTGGGATGAGCACAAATCGACGGTTCTTTTCGTGACGCACGACGTCGACGAGGCGCTGTTCCTGGCAGATCGGGTGGTGGTACTGTCGTCAAGGCCCGGGCGCATCAAGAACGACCTCAACGTCGATATACCGCGTCCGCGGCCCTACGAGGTGATCACCGAATCCCACTTTGCGGAGCTGAAACGCGGGGTGCTGCATGACATCCGCGAAGAGACGCTGAAAATGATGGCGATCGAAGGCGCGTCGTAGCGCGCCTTCGCCAATTCACTGGAAGGAATGGCATGAACGCGAAACGCCTTACAGCCGATGATGTGGCGCTCCATGTGCTGGCGGAGCTTTCTCCGGATCAGCGGGCTGAACTGCTCGTCCGTCCGGAAGAAGACCTGCAGGACTATCTGGACAAGGTTGCTCCGGTCGTGGACGCCGTGCGCGCGGAAGGCGATGCGGCGGTGATACGCTTTGCCCGGAAATTCGATGGTGCGGACCTCGACGCGGGGAGCATTGCCGCTGGGCCGGAGGATTTCGCGCGCGCCCGCGCCGCCTTGGACCCGGACCTGATCCGAACCCTGGAATATGCGGCAGACAATATCCGCCGCTATCACGAGGCGCAGCGGCCGCAGGAAATGTGGATGAAGGAGATCCGGCCGGGCGTGCTCGTGGGCGGGCGGCATACGCCGGTCGACAGCGCCGCGCTCTATGTGCCGCGCGGCAAGGGCTCCTTTCCTTCCGTCGCACTGATGACGGCGATCCCCGCAGTTGTCGCGGGAGTGAAGCAGCCGATCATGCTGACGCCGCCCAAGCCCGATGGCGGCATAGACGACGCGACGCTGGTTGCGGCCGAGATTGCCGGCATCACGCATGTCTACAAGGCCGGTGGGGCGGTGGCTGTCGCGGCGGCGGCGTACGGCACCGAGACGATACCGCGTTGCGTCAAGTTCGAAGGCCCGGGCAGCCCCTGGGTGGTCGCGGCGAAACGGTTTTTGCAGGGGCGGATCGCCTCGCGTGTGCCGGCGGGGCCGAGCGAGAGCATTGTGCTGGCGGATGCGACCACGAGCCCGGAACTCGCCGCGCTCGACCTCCTGATCGAGTCCGAGCATGGGGCGGACAGCGCCGTCTATCTGGTGACGTGGGACGCGGATTTCGCGGCGGCGGCGCGGGCAGCCATCCCCGGATACTGGCGGGAGATGGGGGCAGGGCGCGTCGAGTTTTCCAGAGCAGTGCTGGGTGGCACCAATGGCGGCATCGTACTGGCCGGTTCGCCTGAGGAGGCGTACGCCTTCGTCAACGATTACGCGCCGGAACACCTGCAGATTCTCTCGCAGGTGCCTTTCGAGCACCTCAACCATATCAATAATGCCTCGGAGATCCTGCTCGGCGAGCATGCGGCGGGCTCCATCGCGAATTATGTCATGGGGCCGAATGCCGTCCTACCGACGGCGGGGGCCGCGCGGTTCGGCTCGCCGCTTGGCGTTTACGATTTCATGAAGAGCGCCTCGGTGGGGCACGTCTCGGCTACGGGATATGCGGAGATGGCGCCGCATACCCACCGCTTCGCAGTTTACGAAGGTTTCGATGGGCACGCGAACGCCGTTTCGCCGCTACGGGAAAAAGCGCTCGGGCGGCGATAGGCAGCGGCTGCCTAAATGGAGGCCGCCTGCGGCAACAGGAAAGGTGTTACCCCGGTAGGGACGGTGCCGACCTTTAATCGGCACTCGAAAACCTCCGACAGAAGTTCGTCCTGCATCACCTCCTGGGGTGAGCCGGCGGCCACGCTTTGCCCATGCTGCATGAGGATCGCTCGGTCGGAGAAAGCCGCCATGAGGTTGAGGTCGTGGAGGACCGCGACCACACCTCCGCCCTGTTGGGCGAATTCGCGCGCGATGCGCATCACCAGGAGCTGGTGCTTGATGTCCAGGCTGGAGACCGGCTCGTCGAGCAGGAGATAGCGCGGGCTACCCTCCAGCACGGGCGCCCAGACCTGGCAGAGAACGCGTGCGAGTTGAACGCGCTGCTGTTCACCGCCGGAAAGCTCCTGATACAACCTGCCCGCAAATCCTGCGAGATCCACCCGCGCGAGCGCGCGCTCGGGCAGATCTGCCAGCCCGTGGGGCGCTCCCGAACGCCCGCCCAAGAGCCCGAGCCGTACCACCTCGTGCACCGTGTAGGGAAAGGAAAGTGTCGTCGCCTGCGGCAACACGGCACGCAGGGCGGCCGCCTCGCCCGTGCGCATCTCGGCCAGGTCCCGGCCGTTGAAGCTGATTGTGCCCGAATAGGTTATGTCCCCCGAGAGCGCCTTGATCAGCGTGGATTTGCCGGAGCCGTTCGGGCCGACGATAGCCGTTATCTCGCCCGGCGCGGTGGAAGCGTTCACGCCCCGCAGGATAGGCTTGCGGCCAATGGAAACGCTCACATTCTTTGCTTCGATCATGTACGCCCTCACAAATCGAGCATGTCGCGCCGGCGCAACAGCACCCATAGGAAAAAGGGTGCGCCGAAGACGGCTGTGACGATGCCGATAGGCAGTTCCGCAGGCGCAACGATGGTGCGGCTGACGGCATCGGCAAGCAAGAGAAGGCTCGCGCCCAAAAGCGCGGACCCTGGAAGCAGATAGCGATGGTCGGGGCCGATGATGAGCCGGAGAAGATGCGGTACGACGATCCCGACGAAGCCGATTCCGCCGGACACGGCGACAGCCGCGCCGGTGGCCGCCGCGACAGACAGGATCGCCGCGGCTTTCATGCGTTGCACCGGTATGCCCAAATGCCTTGCGGAAGCTTCGCCCAACGAGAGCGCATCGAGGCTCCGGGCCAGAAAGGGTGTCGTCACCAGCGCGGCGAGAATGATCGGGCCGGCGGCCCAGATCTTGGTCCAGGTGGCGCCGCCGAGGGAGCCGAGACCCCAAAAGGTGAGATCGCGCAGTTGCCGGTCGTCAGCAAGGTAGATGAGGATGCCGGAAAGCGCGCCGGAGAGCGCAGCAAGCGCTATGCCGGCCAGAAGCATCGTGGCGACAGAGGTTTGCCCGCGCCGGGTTGCCACACGGTAGAGAAGCAGGGTTGTTATCAGCCCGCCAGCGAATGCCGCCAGCGGCAGGGTATAGATGCCCAGGAGCGCGACCACCGGTCCCAACACCGTACCGCCCAGTACGATCACGGTGATGGCGCCGAGCCCGGCGCCGGCGGACACGCCTATGATGCCCGGATCAGCCAGCGGATTGCGGAACAGTCCCTGCATCAGCGCGCCGGATACTGCGAGTGACGCGCCGACCAGAATGCCGAGCACGATGCGCGGCAGGCGGATGTCATAGATGATGAGGCGGTCGCGCGTTGAAAGCGCGGTTTCCTGGGTTTCAAGGAACCAGCTTTCGACCACGGAAAGTGCGGAGGCATCGGACGCGCCGGTGGCAATGCTCAGCCCTGCAACGGCGGCAAGCAGGAGCAAAAGCAGCCCCAGAACGAGACGCGCCAGCGCCGAGCGGTCGCCTTCCGGTGCCCCGGCGAGTTGCCGCGAGAGGAGCATTTGCATTGCCATGGCTTCAGTTTGCCAACGTCTTCGTATCGTAAAGCGCGGTGGCCAGATCGCGGACAGCGCCAGCCGTGCGCGGACCGAAGCCGAGCAGGTAGCTGCCGTCCATGCGCACGACGGCCTTGTTCTGCCCGGCCGGTGTGCCGGCAAGCGCCGGGTTTGCAAACAGCTCCTCGTCGCCCGTATCGAAATCGCCCCCGCGATCCATCAACAGCACGACGTCCGGACGCGCCTCGACGACCGCCTCGTCGGTAAGCTGCTTGTAACCGGGAAAGACACCGACCGCATTGATGCCGCCGGCCATGGCGATGATCCCGTCAGCGGCGGTGCCCGTGCCGGAGGCGAGCAGGCGCCCGCCTTCCATGCTGAGAACGAACAGCACGCGTTTGCGCTCGGTAACGTTTTCGGTCTGCCGCTGTGCGGCAGCTATTTCCTGCGATACGTCGGCTGCAAGCTCCTCCGCTTCATCCTGCGCATTGAGGGCCGCGCCAACGAAGCGGATCTTGTCCAATATACCTTCGCGGTGGAAGCTTTCCGGCACGATCACCATCGGTACGCTGGCCTTTTCCAGCACGTCCACCGTTTCGGGCGGACCGCTTCCTTCCAGCGCGAGAATGGCTGTCGGGGAGACTGACAGAACCCCCTCGGGCGAAAGCTGACGCATATAGCCGATATCGGGCAATTCTGCCGCCTCGGGCGGGAAAGTGCTGGTGGAGTCTCGCGCCACCAGATTTTCCTCCTCGCCAAGCGCATAGACGATCTCCGTCAGGGAGCCGCCTATGACAACCAGTCTGGAAGGGTCCTCGAACGGTTGCGGCAAATCTTCGGCGGCCCAGGCGTGTGCGCTCAAAAGCAGGGCCGAGAAGAATACGCAGGGGCCCTGGCCTATGATGGAGGAGAGTGCGCGGAAAGGCGACTTCATTTCACTACTCCTAGGCGGCTGAACTGCGCGCGATACGGGGCAGGTCCTCCATGAGCGTGCGCCAGTCCGCCAGCTCGTCCTGGCCCTCGTGCCGCTTGCCGAAGAACTGGATAACCATGCGACCGTTTGCGTCGTAGGCCTCCAGCGAAGTCACATGGCCTTCCTTCACAGGTTTGCGCACGGCCCATAGCTCCATCAGATGGTCCAGCCTCAGATGGAGATGGAAGGTCGGATCCATCACATTCAGCCATGGCCCCAGAGGCTTCACGTTCGCCACCGGTCCGGAATGAATCTGAATGCAGCCGCGGTTGCCGACGAAGCACATGATGGGCGTTTCCTGCTCGGCTGCCCGCTCGAACATGACCGGTACCGAAACACCATCGAGCGGCCAGGCGAATTCCTCCCCGACCAAGTGCACCGCCTGGCGGCGCGTGAGATTGAGCGTGCGCAGAATGCCGACAAACTGGTGCACATCCTGCATCTTGCTCCAGCGCTCGCGCAGCACCTCCGAAACCGAACCATCGGCCTCTTCAGCCTTGCCGTCAGTCGAAATCGGCTGGACTGTGATCCCCGGCTCCTGGTTAGGCGAAATCAGCTTGTCGACCAGTGCGCGATAGGCTTCAAAGTTCGATTCGGGGCGCAGATGCACCTTGTGGACGGCGTCGCCCGCCTCGTCGAAGAATTGCAGGCTATGGCGCGTGGTGTCCTCAACGCGTTTCTCCACGGCGAAGGCATGCGCCCACTGCTTGGGAAAGATCCTGAGATCGATGTCTTTGCCCAGAACGATCGCGTTTCTCTCGGAAGCCGACGCGTTCTCGTAGACACCGATTTTCTCATGCACCGCACTTTCGTTGCGCGTCAGCGCCATGACGCTGCCTACGGCTTCCATGCCGTTCAGGAACTCCGGTACGCGCGGTTCTATGCGGGTCGCACTGACGCCGCAATGCGCCGCTATCAGCTCGGCCTCGGAGATACCCAGCGTGCGGGCGAGGTCGCGCTCGCGCATCTTCGGATTATCGGCACGCTTCTTCCGGATTCCCTCCGGACTCACTGCCATTTCGCCTGTCATTTCGCCCTCACTTATTCAAAATCAGCTTGCCTTGACGCGTAATCTTCAATCGATAGAGCGAGCCGGCATGTTCGATGGTGAGTTCAGTGGCGCCGCGAAACAGCTCCTCGCTGGTCACGGTGCGTGGTCCCGTCCTCCTGCGCAGACTTTCGTCTTCGCCCCTCCCCGGGGCTGGAGTGTGGTCCAGAGGAATCTCAGTGTTCACGTTTCCTTGCCCTCATTTGACGCGCCTGGCTGGCAAGGGCTGGCTGGGCGAAGTCGCGTTCTGATTTCTTGACATTGATAATCAACTTAAATAGTCAGCGCAATACTTGATAAACAAAGTCAACATTCAGCCCGGCAGGGCAACGCCAGCGAGCCACGAGAGCCAGCCAGCAAACATCACCAGCAACAGGGGTTTTGCATGAAGGGATCTCGTATAAGAGCGCTGCTTTACGGAGCGGCGGTTCCGGTGTTCATTGTTCCTCACGGGGCGCTGGCTCAGGAGCTAGAGGTCGATCCGGGGGCGGCTACAACGCTTCTGGACAGGATCACGGTTCTCAGCCGCACGGGCGAGACACCGATGGAATCTCTGGCTTCCGTCAGCCGTGTAGACGAGGAGCAGCTCGAACGGCGCATGGCGACAACACCCAGCGAGATGCTGTTCGGCACGCCGGGCGTCAGCATTTATTCGGACGGGCATCCGTCAGTGACCAATGTGAACATTCGCGGGCTCCAGGACTCCGGCCGTGTCTCCGTCATCATCGATGGCGCGCGCCAGAACTTTCATAAGAGCGGGCACGGCGCGTCGAGAATGTTCTGGCTCGACCCGGCGCTAGTCGAGGAGGTTGACGTCCAGCGCGGGCCGAGCGCCAACACGTTCGGCTCAGGCGCGATCGGCGGCGTGGTCTATTTCGATACGAAAGATCCGAACGATTTCCTTCGTGACGACGAAACCTATGCGCTTTCGACTACAGCGCGCTACGAGTCGAACGGCTCCGGCTGGACGACGAGCGCGACGGGCGCCTACCGCTTCACCGACTATGCTGCCGTTCTCGGCAATGTCGTCTGGCGGGACTACGGCAGTTACAAGGACGGTGCAGGCAATACGGTCGAGCACTCCAGCTTCGATGTCCTGAGCGGACATGTCAAAGGTACATTCAACCCCACTGAGTTGAGCGAAGTGACGCTGGGCTGGACGGGTTCCCGGAATGAGTGGTCCACATCTCCCACGAGCGACAGTGAGATCAAAGACAACACCTTCACTGGAGAGTTCACTCTTTCTGACGAAGAGGAGAAGTGGCTCAACCTCAATGTGAAGGGAGCGACTAATACGATCGATCTAACGGAAACCGAGTCGGGCGATGCCACCAACTACGACCTTCGCACATCGAGCCTCGATGTCTGGAATAGCTCCTATTTTGATACGGGTTTGATCCAGCACGAGCTTACGGTCGGCGGCGACTGGGTTTACGACGATTTCGAATCGCGCACGCCTTCAGGCGGCGGTGACCTCTTCAACCCGTCGGGTAAGCGGACGGTCTGGGGCGCTTATGTCCAGGACAGGCTGACCTATGACTGGCTAGAGGTGGTCGCGGGACTGCGATACGATTCTTACGAACTGGAATCGTCGGAGAAAAGCTCCGACGATCGCTTGTCGCCGCGCATCAGCGTGGGTGTATCGCCTTTCGATAAAGGTGCGCTTGCCGGGTTGCAGGTCTACGGATCGTATGCGGAAGGATATCGCGCGCCGACGACGGCAGAGGCATTTATCAGCGGAATGCATACGATTCCGCCCTTTCCGTTCCTGCCCAATCCGGGCCTGAAGCCTGAGACCGGCAAGACCTGGGAAGCGGGGATCAACTACACCATGGAGGACATTGCCCGGCCCGGCGACGCATTGCGGTTGAAGGCAGCCTACTTCCACAACGACGTGGATAACTTCATAACGACGACTTCCCTGCCGGTGATACCGGGCACGCAATGCTCATTCTCGCCTATGGGATTCTGCGTTCAGTACCAGAATGTCCTGGCCGCCGAGATCCGCGGTTTCGAACTGGAATCCTATTATGATGCCAACCAATATTATGGCGGCCTGAGCCTGTCGGTCATTGACGGCCATGAGGTTGAACAGGACGGAACCCGTTCGGAACTTGCAACCATTCCGCCGACCAGCGTCACCGCCGATTTCGGAATGCGCTTCCTGCAAAAGCGGCTGACGCTCGGCGGTGAAGTTCAGTATAACAAGGCGCCGAAGGGATCGGAGTTTGCGGAGGACTATACGCTCGTGAACCTCTATGCGAACTACAAGCCGACCGAAGATCTCCGGCTCGATTTCCGCGTCGATAATGTCTTTGACGAAGAGTACATTCACCCTGTAGCCGATACGGCAGGCGGCGCCATCTATCAGCCGGGCGTAAGCTTCAAGGTCGGTGCCACGCTTCGCTTCGGCGGCTGAGCCCGGTTTGAAAGGCGAGGGCGGCTTGCCGCCGCCCCGCCGCCAGCATTTCAGACGATCCCGCCGCCGCTGCTGGATGCGGCGGGGCGGGTCTCGGCCATTCGCCGTCGGTAACCGCTTCGCGATAGACGGTTAGATAGACGGTTAGGGGATCGGCTGCCGCGCCTGCCTCTACCCGCGCCATGGCGAGGATCGGTAGCCGATCGCGTGACACACCCCCTGAAACCCTTGTTAGCCCAAGCTTAGAGCCATGGAGGTCGAGTCCAGGCGCCTTGCAAAGAGTCTGAATGTGTGGCATCCAGTATTTGGTTGATGTACGATCAGGCTCATCTTAGAGCTTAAAGTCAATGAATATAGTATCAGAGTCTTAGGAGTGATCGTCATGATTAGATTTGCAAGCGTTGCCATTGTCCTGCTCTCCGCAAACAGCATAGCGATCGCTGCCAGCAATAATTTCGGCGACCTGCAAGTGAGTGCTGATTCCATTGAAGTTGATACCAACGACGTGATGCGCGCTTCCGGCAATGTTGTCATCGTCGATGGAGAAACAACTATCAAATTAGATAGCGCTTCCATTTCCAAGGAGAATGGCGGGGTTGTGATCGAAGCAGATACGGTCGAAAATTCTACTCAGGAGTAAGCCGTATTTTAGCTGCCTCTCTATTTAGCCGATAAGGTAAGCACTTTCTGGCAAAGTTCTGTCAGTGTCCCTTCGGGGTACCCCTGCGGGCTCGCGCTTCTCTCGGGCATCGGCCTGTTGGCCCTTTAACCATGGGGTCAGAAGAAACAAACAAAACCATCTTGAGATCGGCCTTGCGCCTTCGAGCAGGTCCTGCGGCGTTACGATGGCGCTTGTGGCTGACAGAGGGGGGTGCTCGTACCTCCGTTCTATCCCGCAAATGCCTGTCCGCTCGTTGACGTGACATGGCCTCGATCTTCGCAGCCCCCGCCCTTTACAGGTTTGTGCCCTAATGCTAGATACCCGTTACATCGGGATTTGACGATATATGGAAAAGACACCCGCTCTCGCCGCGCTGGCTGCGCTCGGTCAGGAAACCCGGCTCGACATTTTCCGGCTTTTGGTGAGGGCGGGCTCAGAGGGGCTGCCGGCCGGCGAGATCGTCGCGCGTTTGGGGGCAGTGCAAAACACCGTATCGACCCATCTCAAGATCCTCACCCATGCCGGACTGGTTCGCGCCGAGCGGGAGGGCCGCGTTATCCGCTATTTCGCCGACATGACCGGGTTCCGCGACTTGCTTGCCTATCTCATGGAGGATTGCTGCAACGGCGCGCCGGAGCTTTGCCGGCCTGTTATCGAGGCCGTGACCTGCGAGTGCTAGAGGGACATCCCATGAGCGTGAAATCCTACAACGTGCTGTTTCTGTGCACCGGCAACTCGGCGCGTTCCATTCTGGCCGAAGCCATTCTCAACCAATTGGGGGCGGGGCGGTTCAAGGCCTACTCGGCCGGCTCGCAGCCGAAGGGCGAGGTGCATCCCTATGCGCTGGAGCTCCTACGTTCGCTCAACCACGACACCTCTTTCGCCCGCTCGAAGAGCTGGGAGGAGTTTGCCGGGGCTGATGCGCCGAAGATGGATTTTGTCTTTACCGTCTGCGACAGCGCGGCCGCCGAGTCCTGCCCTGTCTGGCCGGGCCACCCGATGACGGCGCATTGGGGCATTCCCGATCCCGCGGCGGCGGAGGGCACGGAAGCGGAGAAGCACTTTGCATTCGCCGACGCCTATCGCATGCTTAACAATCGCATCGCCATCTTCACCAATCTGCCGCTCGGATCCCTCGACAATCTGCCGCTGCAGCGGCGGCTGCAGGAGATCGGTCGCAGCATGCCGAAGGCCGGCTGAGCCGAAAGAACAGGAACCGTCATGACCGACCGAACCATGGAGACCGCGGAAGCGGCTCCGGCTGGGATCAGCTTTTTTGAAAAATATCTCACCCTCTGGGTGGCGTTGTGCATTGTGGCCGGTATCGCACTCGGTCATGCTCTGCCCGGTCTCTTCGGGGTGATAGCCGCTGCGGAGGTCGCGCAGGTCAATCTGCCCGTGGCGGTGCTGATCTGGATGATGATCGTGCCGATGCTGCTCAAGGTGGATTTCGCCTCTCTCGCGCAAGTCGGTGCGCATTGGCGCGGCATCAGTGTGACGCTGCTGGTCAACTGGGCCATCAAACCCTTTTCCATGGCACTTCTGGGATGGCTTTTCATTGGCTGGCTTTTCCGCCCGCTCCTGCCGGCAGGTCAGATCGAGTCCTATATCGCCGGGCTCATCCTTCTTGGGGCAGCGCCCTGTACGGCGATGGTCTTTGTCTGGTCGAACCTCACGCGCGGCGAGCCGAATTTCACGCTCTCCCAGGTCGCGCTCAACGACACGATCATGATCTTCGCCTTTGCGCCGATCGTCGGGCTGCTTCTCGGTCTTTCGGCCATAACGGTTCCGTGGGAGACGCTTTTTCTGTCGGTGGTGCTTTACATCGTCCTGCCGGTGATTGTGGCCCAGTTCCTGCGCCGCAGGCTATTGGAAACAGGTGGGCAGGCTTCGCTCGACGCCTTTCTGGACCGGATCCAGCCCGTGTCGCTCATCGCTCTGCTGGCGACGCTCGTGCTTCTCTTCGGCTTCCAGGGTGAGCAGATCATCGCCCAGCCGCTGGTGATCGCACTTCTGGCCGTACCGATCCTCATCCAGGTCTATTTCACCTTCGGGGTCGCCTATCTGCTCAACCGGGTGACCGGCGAGCAGCATTGCGTGGCGGGTCCATCGGCGTTGATCGGCGCGTCCAATTTCTTTGAACTCGCGGTCGCCGCGGCCATCGTGCTGTTCGGGCTGAACTCGGGCGCCGCACTTGCCACCGTGGTGGGTGTGCTGGTCGAAGTGCCGGTGATGCTTTCACTCGTCTGGATCGTCAATCGCAGCCAAGGCTGGTATGAAGGCACTTTGCGGACCAGGCACTGACGGATGAATGACTCGGTGATCAAGGCGGCAGCCGGCGATGACGATCGGAGGGGGCGTGCCGGAGAAGTCTTTTCCGCTTTCCTGAAGCTGGGGCTGACCTCCTTCGGCGGCCCCATCGCCCATCTCGGCTATTTCCGTGACGAGCTGGTGGTCCGTCGGCGCTGGATCGATGAGAAAGGCTATGCGGATCTGGTTGCGCTCAGCCAGTTTCTACCGGGGCCGGCGTCGAGCCAGGTTGGGTTTGCGCTGGGGCTACTGCGCGGCGGTTCGCTCGGTGCAGCGGCGGCCTGGACGGCCTTCACCTTGCCTTCGGCAATCCTGCTCGTGCTGTTCGCCTATGGGGCGCACATGCTGGAAGGGCCGGTCGGCTCCGGCATCATTCACGGGTTGAAGGTGGTCGCCGTGGCCATCATCGCACAGGCCGTGTGGGGCATGGCGAGGAATCTCACCCCCGACCGGCAGCGCGCCAGCATTGCGCTCTCGGCGGTGCTGATCGTTGTTCTTACCGCGAGCGCGGTCGGGCAGGTCGCAGCGATCTTCATTGGCGGGCTGGCCGGCCTGTGGTTGTGCCGATCCCAGGGGGAGGCTGTGAGCGGGCATGTCAGCTTTCCGGTCTCGCACACCGTGGGCGCGCTCGCGCTCGCGGCGTTCTTCCTGTTGCTCGTCGGCCTGCCGTTAGTCGCTGGAGCGCTCTCGCTTCAGTGGGTTGCCGTCTTCGATGCTTTTTATCGCACGGGGGCGCTCGTTTTTGGTGGTGGGCACGTCGTGCTACCGCTTCTGGAGGCCGAAGTGGTCCGTTCGGGGTGGGTTTCGGCGGATGAATTTCTTGCGGGGTATGGCGCAGCACAGGCCATTCCCGGCCCGCTGTTCACCTTCGCGGCCTATCTCGGTACGGTGCTCGGGCCGCAGCCTAACGGCTTGGCCGGTGCTGCTACCGCGCTCGTGGCCATTTTCCTGCCGGGCTTTCTGCTGCTTATCGGCGTTATCCCGTTCTGGGATGCCTTTCGCGCCCGGCCGGCGGCGCAGGCGTTCATGCGCGGCGCCAATGCCGCGGTCGTCGGCATTCTTGGCGCGGCGCTCTATCAGCCGGTCTGGACGAGCGCGATCATCGGTCCATATGAATTTGCGTTGGCGCTGACCTGTTTCGTCCTGCTCGCAGCCTGGAAATGCCCGCCGTGGGTCGTGGTCATAGTCGCCGCCACCGGGGGAGTGCTGATCGGGCTGACCTGAGCCGACAAAATTCGCCGTCGCGCGAATCCCGGAACCTGAACACGCCCGAGACTGTTTCGAGTACGAAATAGTTCCCAGCGTCCCGCAACGCGTTGCGGGCTGGTACTGAAAGGTTCGGTTGTGCGGCACCAGGACGACACGTCTTCCGTCAACGAGGAAGGGCGCGGCGGGTTTAGCCTCCCCGCAGTGGCCGCTACCGGCCTGGCGAGGGGGCTCGGCGGTGCGCTGATCTTCTCGCTACCGATGCTGATGACAATGGAGATGTGGTGGCTCGGCTTTTACCTCGACCGTTTCCGGCTGGTCCTGCTGCTCATCCTGAACATCCCGCTTTTGACATTGCTTTCGCACCAGGCGGGTTTTGAAGAAACCTCCGAATGGCGGGATGATCTGCGCGATGCAGCCACCGCTTACGGCATCGGCATTGTCTCCAGCACCCTCGTGTTGACCGGTTTCGGGATCATCACCGTCGGCATGCCGCTCGACGAAATCGTCGGCAAAATCGCCATCCAGTCCGTTCCGGCCAGCATCGGCGCGCTCCTGGGGCGCAGCCAGCTCGGCGGAGGCAAGGCGAAGCTGCCGCAAGGCTCTGAGGAGGAGGCCTATGGGGGCGAGTTGTTGCTGATGGCCGTGGGAGCCCTTTTCCTGGGACTAAACGTGGCGCCGACGGAGGAAATGATCCTGATTTCCTACAAGATGACAGAGTGGCACGCCATTGCCATTATCGCGGTTTCGATCCTCCTCATGCACGGCTTTGTCTACGCGCTTGAATTCAAGGGCGAGAGCCCGCTTTACCCGGACACGCCTTGGTGGAGCGCATTCCTGCGATTTACGGTGGTGGGCTACGCCATTGCCGCTCTCGTCAGCCTTTATGTCCTTTGGACGTTCGGGCGCACGGAGGACGTCTCGCTGTCCCAGATCCTGATGTCTGTGACCGTTCTGGGCTTTCCCACGTCAATCGGCGCCGCGGCTGCCCGGCTCATTCTATAAGGGGCGAAAATGGATGCCCGTCTGAAAAAGCAAAACGAGAACGGGAAGTCTCAAGCCCAGCAGGCTCCAAAGGATGGCGGGAGCTCCCAGCCGAGCATCATTGAATGGATTGTCGGCACCGTATCCGCGCTGCTAACTCTCGCGATGATAGGATTCCTATCTTACCATGCGTTTGAGAAGCAAAATACAATCCCGCAGCTCGCCGTCGTGGTGGAGGAAATCCGTCCGGTCGATGATGTCTATCATGCCGCGTTCCGCATCGTGAACGAGGGGAACGCCACTGCGGCCGGCGTTCTCGTGGTGGGAGAACTAAGGAGCGGCGGGGAGGTCGTGGAAGAACGGGAAGTCACGTTCGATTATGTGCCGTCCCTTTCCGAACGGCAGGGCGCGCTTATCTTCGAGAACGATCCGAGCACCCACAACCTGCAGATCGAGCCGCACGGCTACTCGGAGCCATAGCCGGCCCTCACGATATGGTGCTTAACGCCCAAGGGGTGCTTGCCGCGGCGTGAGAAATCGATTTGAAAGGGGTGCGTGAACTCGACGCTTCGAGGCCGCTCCACAACCGCATCGCCGCACCCGAAGAAGAAAGAAGCCGACATGTCCGATCCGCAAATCCTTTGCATGGGAGAGCCATTAGCTGAATTCAACCAAGTGGATACGAAGGGGCATTATCTTTACGGTCATGGCGGCGACACTTCTAATTGCGCTATAGCAGCTGCCCGCGCCGGCGCTTCGGTGGGCTATGTCACCGCTTTGGGGCAGGATGAATTCGGCGACAGCTTTATTCGCCTGTGGCGCGAGAACGGCGTGGATGCCACTCATGTGCTGCGCGATCCGGAGGCCCACACGGGCATTTATTTCGTCACCCATGGCGAGGCGGGGCATGTGTTCTCCTACCTTCGCGCCGGATCGGCGGCGAGCCGTTACAGCCCGCGGGACCTGCCGCGCGCGGCGATCGAGAATGCCGAAATCCTGCACGTCTCGGGCATTTCCATGGCGATCAGCGCCAGCGCGACGGATGCCGTTCTCGAGGCTATCGAGATCGCCCGTCAGGCTGGCACGAAGGTCTCGTTTGATACCAATCTGCGGCTCAAGCTGTGGCCGCTGGCCAGGGCGCGCGCTCTGATCGGCGCGGCTCTCAGCATGACCGATATCGCGCTGCCTGGGCTTGAGGATGCCGAGCAGTTGCTGGGCTTGAGCGATCCTGACGCCATTGCGGACTATTGCCTCGGACAGGGTGCGGAGGTCATGGCGCTGACGCTGGGCAAGGATGGCTGTCTCGTGGCAACGAAGGAAGAGCGCCGGCGCGTTCCGGGCATCGCGGTCGAGGCCGTGGACGCCACGGGCGCCGGGGATACCTTCGACGGCAATTTCCTGGCGGAGCTTGTCCGCCATGGCGACCCATTCGAGGCGGCGCGCTTCGCCAATGCCGCCGCCGCGCTGTCCACCCGCGGCTACGGCGCTGTCGCTCCCATGCCGAAGCGGCAGGATGTGCTGGATGCTTTGGCAGCGGCGGAGTGATACACGGCCCAAGAATGGTGGCGCCGGCGTAGTCCCTCCCCTCAAGGGGGGAGGAGGAGGCGCGCGTCATCGTCGCCACGCCCGGCTTGTCACCGTCTGGCCATTTCAAAGATCGGGAAACGGGGCGCGTGGTCCGTGCCTCTCTATTAATTTAAGTGGCGCGTTCCACGCGCCCCGTCGGCCGCTGTCCCACGGTTGGCCGGTCACTCGGGCCTCCCCTCCGTCCCGGCTGCACCCAATTAGGGGGGGGTCTTGGCCGGGCCGAAGAAGAAGCCCTAGCGGCTTCTCCGCGGCTGCCCGGCTCCGTCTCTCACCCGGTGCCCGGTTTTTCCGGCGATGCTGTCTGTCACACAGCACCCCGGCGCCGCCGGACTGTTGCGGGCCCTCACATGCCTCCAGGTACCGGATCCCTGGAGGGGGAGGCTGCCGCCGCCCTCCCGAACACCCGGTGCGCATCCGGGTCCCGCGAGAGCGATGGGTTGGATGATAGAGCGGCTGGGCGTTGTAGGATAAAATCAGCCGAAAAAAATCCGAACTTTTTTCTGATATCGAGCAAAAACAATTGCTTATCTGCCGAGAAAATGTCTAAGGCGCCATTTTTTATCCCCGCACTGGGTGCTTATCCGGAAGCGCCGGCACGTTTCGTCTCCGCTCAGGCATGGATACCAAGGTCGAGCCTTGGTATGACGAGGGCGGGGATGGCGGCGCTAATCTCGAGCGTCGGCGATTGGCCGAAACGTCCTCCACCTCGTCATACCAGGGCGTCGACCCTGGTATCTATGCCTGAGCCCTTCCGCGTGGCACCACGCTGTTGAATGGCTTCCGGGAAGAAAGTCTGGAGCACCGGTGCGTTTCCGGGGGGAACGGAGGGCCCGATCGGTCGCCTTACTGCTCCACCTTCAATTCGGCGATGAAGTCGTAGCGGTCGCCGCGGTAGGCGGAGTTGGTGACCTCGATCGGGCGGCCGTTGGCGAAGAAGGAGCGGCGTTCGATGTGGAGGATTGGGCTGCCGGAAGCGATGCCCAGAAGCTCGGCTTCGCGTTCGTCGGCGATGGCTGAGCGGAGGCGCTGGAGAGCTCGGACGGGGAAGTTGCCCTTTTCACGCAGGGCCTCGTAGAGGGAATCACCCATATTGTCGGGATCGATGGCGCTGAGCGGCACCACGGCGTTTTCGATGGCCAACGGCTCGCCGTTGGACAGGCGGACTCGGGAGAGACGGAAGACCTGATCGTTGGGCGACAGCCCGAGTTTGAGGATTTCGTCGGGGCTCGGCAGGCCGCTCGTCTTTTCCAGGACGATGGAGGAGCTTTCCGCGCCCCGCCGGGCCATGTCGGCAGTGAAGCCGATGAGGACGGAGAGCGGCTGGTCGATATAGCGCGAGACGTAGGTGCCGGCGCCGTGGCGCTTTGAGATCAGGCCTTCGCGGGCCAGATCCTTCATGGCGTTGCGCACAGTGATGCGGGAAAGGCCGGTGGCCTTGACCAACTCGCGCTCCGAGGGCAGCGCCTGCTCACCGCGCAGGACGCCCGTTTCGATGAGGCTGCGGATGGCTTTTGAAAGCCGCTGATAGAGTGGACCGGAAGAGCCGCCATAAACCGGGAGCCGGTCGGCGATTTCCTGAAGAAGGACGGAAACCTCCTCGTTTTCCTGCTCCTCGTGCTCGTCGTTCACGTCGGTTTTCAGCATGCTCAAGCCTCCTGTCCGCGCAGGCGGGGATCGAGCGTGTCACGCAGCGCGTCCCCCAGAAGATTAAAACCAAAGGATAGAAACAGGATCGCGAAGCCGGCGAAAATGGCCGGCCAGGGCGACAGCATCAGGAAATTGCGACCTTCCGAAAGCATGAGGCCGAGCGAGGGCACGGGCGGTTGCGCGCCGAGCCCGAGGAAGGAAAGTGAGGCTTCCACGAGAATCGCGGCCGAAAGCAGCAGGCTCGTCTGGACCAGCAGGACGGACGAGAGGTTCGGCAGGATGTGCGCAAAGATGATGCGGGCATCCGAAGCGCCGATGGCGCGCGCACCCATGGCGTATTCGCTCTCGCAGATCACCAGCGCCGGGCCACGCAAAAGGCGCGCGAAAATGGGCGTGTAGACAATGGCGATGGCGAAAGCCGCGCTCCAGGTGCTGGGGCCGAGGATGGCGATGATGCCGATCGCCAGCAGCAGAATGGGGAAGGCGAAGAGCACGTCCATCAGGCGCATGACAATGCGGTCGAACCAGCCCTTGTAGTATGCAGCGAGCATGCCCAGCGTGCCGCCCAGAACAAGGGCTATAAGGACCGCTGTACCGCAGGTCAGAAGCGATGTGCGGTAGCCAAAGAGAATGCGGGCCAGCACGTCGCGGCCGAGCTGGTCAGTGCCCAGCCAGTGGAGCATGCTTGGCCCCTGCATACGCTCAGCCATCACCTGGTTGAAGGGATCGTAGGGCGCCAGAAGCGGCGCGAAGCCGGCCAGCAGCACCTGCAGCACCACGAAGCCAAAGGCGAATGAGAGAAGCCGGTTTTGCTTGAGGAAGGGTATCATTTGCGCGCCACCCTCGGATCGATCACCGCATAGAGCAGGTCGACCAGGAAATTCACGAAGACGAAAGCGAAGGTCATGACGAGGATGGTCGCCTGCACAAGCGGATAGTTGCGCTCCGAGATGGCGCCGAGGACGAGACGGCCGAGGCCGGGAATGGCAAAGACCTGCTCCACCACGATGGCCCCGCCCAGCATGTAGCCGGTGAGAACGCCGACGGAGGTGATGAAAGGAATGAGCGCGTTGCGCAGGGCGTGCTTGTAGATCAGGCGGCGGTGGCCGGCGCCCTTGGCCCTGGCGGTGCGGATATAATCCTGTCCCAGTGCGTCCAGCATGGCCGAGCGCACCAGGCGCGATAGGTTGGCGAGCATGGGCAGGCTGAGCGCGATGACAGGCAGGATCATGCGCTGGAGATTGCCGAGGGGATCTTCCGTGAAGGGCACGTAGCCGAGCGCGGAGACGCCGGGCAGAAGCTTGGAAACCAGGAAGATCGAGACGATGCCGAGCCAGAAGGAGGGGATGGTCAGCCCCGCGATGGCGCCGATGCGCACAGCGACTTCCGAGCTTCTGCCGCGTGCCTCTGCCATGAAACAGCCGATCGGAATGGACAGCCCCGCCCCGACGAGAACCGACAGGAGAGTGAGTTCCAGCGTCGGCCAGACATGGGCGGCGATTTCGGTGGCCACCGGGCGGCCGGTCCACACGGAAGTTCCGAAATCTCCACGGAAAATGCCGCCGATCCAGTCCAGATATTGCATGTAGAACGGTTGATCCAGTCCGAGCCGAGCGCGTAACTCCGCCACCCGCTCGGGCGTGATGTCGGTGTTCGCGCCCAGCATGATGGCCACGGCGTCGCCGGGGATCAGGCGGATCATCAAAAAGACGACGATCGACACGCCGAACAGCACGAAGAGGAGGTCGACCAGTCGATTCAGGATGAAGCGGCTTTGCATGTCCGATCCGGAAGGGGTTCCGGCGCGAGCGCGCCCGTCGCCGGAACCCGGTTTCGATGATTACTGCGCGAGGGTCACGTCCGCGAGGCTTCTCAGGCGCATGTTGGCATAGATCTCGAAGCCGTCGACCTCGTCGGAAACGGCCGTATAGAGGTTTCCGTAAGCCAGATGCGCGATCGGTCCCTCGCAGGCGAGCTTGCGCTGCAATTGATCGTAGATCGACTTGCGGTCGGCATACTCCCGTTCGCGCCGTCCGGCATCGAGCAGCTCGTCGACGGAGGAATCATCATAGCCGAAAACGTTCGTCGAGCCGCCGCCATAGAAAGTGCGATAGAAATATTCGTCCGGATCGGGGCTGCCGCCATTGGCCGAAACGAAGAGATCGAAGTCAGAATTACGCCAGTCCTGCACGAACTGCCCGATCTCCTGGTTGAGCAGTTCGATCTCGAAGGCGCCAGCCACCTGCTGCTGGACGATCTGGGCGATGTCGCGCGTGTCCTGCCGGGGCAGGACGTTCATGGTCAGTTTGACGGGCGTCTCGACGCCGGCCTCTTCGAGCATCTCCATGGCGCCTTCGCGGTCGGTTTCGTAGCAGGCGAACTCGGAGGCATCGAGCGCCCAGTTGACGAGGGCGGGCGAGAGCGGGCCGGCGGGAATCCCGGCGCCGAAGAGCGCGCCGTCGATGATTTCCTGCCGGTCGAGCAGCATGTTGAAGGCGGTGCGCACCTCCGCCTTGTCGAAAGGCTCGCGCGTCGTGTTCATGCCGATGAGCGTGTAGGAGAGATCACGCGTTTCCTGGACGGTGACATTGGGCTGGCCCTGAAGCTGCAGCGCCGTTGCGGGATCGAGGCCGGGAAGGAGGTGGTAGTCACCGGCCTGAATGCCCACCTGGCGGGTGGCCGACTCGGGCACGAAATTGAAGCGCGCCGCGTCAAGATGCGGCTTGCCGTCTTCGCGATAATCCTCAAACCGGGTGAGCTCGATATAGCTGTTGGGCTGCCACTCGGAGAAAGCGAAGGGGCCGGTGCCGACCGGCTCCTGCTGAAGGGAATCGACATCGTCCTCGTACTCCGACGGGACAATCGCGATAGTCGCTAGCGACGAGAGGATCGGCGCGAACGGCTCTTCCAGTTTGAAGACGATTTCGTTGGGCCCGACGATCTCCGTCTCGATGATCGGGGAGACGCGGCTGGCCAGCGGCGAACCCGTCTTCTCGGCCTGGACGCGCTCGATAGAGGCGGCCACGTCCTCGGCGGTGAATTCCGATCCGTCATGGAAAGTGACGCCCTCGGCGAGGGTGAAGGTGTAGGTCAGTCCGTCATCGGAGACCTCCCAGTTCTCGGCAAGACCCGGCACCACCGAAAGGTCCTGGTCGATGGCCGTCAGCCCCTCGTAAATGGTGTTCTGGACAACCACCACCGAGTTGAACGCGGTGATCAAGTGCGGGTCAAGGCCCGCCGGTGCGGAATCGATGGCGATCTGAAGCTTTCCACCGTTGTCCGCCGCCGCTGCAAGCGTGCCGGCCAGAAGCCCGGCTGCCGCGAGCGCCTGTGCTCCGCCGATCTTTCTCATTGTCATGAAGCCCTCCGAAATTGCGCAGGAAACAGCCTGTGCCATTCTGCTATCGTTTTGCGTTCCGGTCCGCGCAGATGGCATAATTGCTCCAGTCTGGCGATAGCCCACTTTGTTACCAATCTGGACTTTTTCTACGCTATGGTATTAGGGTCATCCTGGCAATACGGGATTGATCCTGACCTTTATTCATGCCTGAAGCGAAGCCATTCCGGCGGGAGACATCGTGCGCGATACGGCAGAAACGCCCTTGCTTTCCATTGACCGACTGACCGTCGCGGCGGGCGGCAGCACGATCGTCGAGGACGTCTCGTTTGTCATTCATGAAGGCGAGACGCTGGGGCTGGTGGGCGAATCGGGCTGCGGCAAGTCCGTGACCGCACTTTCGGTGATGCGGCTTCTGCCGGAGCCGCCCATGCGCTTTACCTCGGGCAGCATTCGGCTGAAAGACAAGGACCTGCTGTCGCTTCGCGAAGAAGAGCTGCGGGCCATCCGTGGCGATCAGGTTTCCATGATTTTCCAGGAGCCCATGACCTCGCTCAATCCGGTCTTCACCATCGGAAACCAGATCAGCGAGGCGGTTCTTCTGCACCGGGATGTGAGCCGGGAACAGGCCGAAGCGCGGGCAGTGGAGCTTTTGGACCGGGTGGGAATCCCCGCAGCCAGATCCGCGCTTACGCGCTATCCCCACGAGCTTTCGGGCGGTCAGCGCCAGCGCGTCATGATCGCCATGGCACTTGCTTGCGACCCCGAGCTTCTGATCGCGGATGAGCCGACGACAGCGCTCGACGTAACCGTGCAGGCGCAGATTCTTGAACTGCTCGATGATCTGCGGCGCAATACGGGAATGGCGGTGCTGCTGATCACGCACGATCTTGGCGTGGTCTCGCAATACTGCGACCGCGTGGCGGTGATGTATGGCGGCCGCATCGTCGAGCAGGCGAGCGCGGAGACGCTGTTCGCCGCACCGCAGCACCGCTATACGGAAGCGCTGCTGGCGACGATCCCGGCCAGCAATCCCCCCGGCACCCGATTGCCTGCCATTTCCGGCACCGTGCCGCCGCCGGGCAAGCGCCCGCCGGGCTGCAGCTTTCATCCGCGCTGCCAGGCCAAGATCGACATCTGTGCCCGCGAGCTTCCGGAGCTTTCGGGTGAGGAGCACCTGACCCGTTGCTGGAATCCCGCCACATGAGCCTTCTCGAGATCCAGAATCTTTCCAAGACCTATCCGGGGGCGGAGGGAAAACCCGTGCAGGCCGTTTCCGACGTATCGCTTTCGGTGGAGCCGGGTGAGGTGGTCGGCATTGTGGGCGAGTCGGGCTGCGGGAAATCGACGCTCGGTCGCTCGCTGCTGCGGCTGATCCAACCGTCGGGCGGGCGTATCCTGTTCGAGGGCAAGGACATCACCGACCTCTCGCGCCACCAGCTCAAGACCTTTCGGCGCGACATGCAGATCGTCTTTCAGGATCCCTTCGGCTCGCTCAACCCGCGCCATACGGTCGGGACCATCATCTCCGAGCCGCTGAAGGTGCACGGCATCGGCACACGCGAGAAGCAGAAGGCGCGTGTGGATGAACTGCTGTCCATTGTCGGCCTGCCGGAGGATGCGGCTTCGCGCTATCCGCACAAGTTTTCCGGCGGGCAGCGCCAGCGTATCGCGATCGCGCGGGCACTCGCATTGGAGCCCAAGCTGCTGGTGGCCGACGAGGCGGTCTCGGCGCTGGACGTCTCCATCCAGTCCCAGATCATCAATCTGATCGCCGATCTGCAGAAGCGGCTTTCGCTCGCCATTCTCTTCATCAGCCACGACCTTTCCGTCATCCGGCATGTGAGCGACCGGATTGCGGTCATGTATCTGGGGCGGATCGTGGAGATCGGCCCCGCCGAGGAGATCATGAATGCGCCGAAGCATCCTTACACGCAGGCGCTGATTTCGGCCATTCCGCGGCCCAATGTGCCGCGTGCCGAGCGCGTGGTGCTGAAGGGCGAACTGCCGGACCCTTCCGACCCGCCGACGGGCTGCGCCTTCCATGCGCGCTGCCCCAAGGTGATGGAGATCTGCAAGACGAAACGCCCGGAACTGATCAAACGGGCGACCGGCGGCGGACAAAGGGAAACGGCCTGTCATCTCTACGAGGCCGCATGATGGACGCGTTGCTCGACCACGCTTTTTCACCGATCGCGGAAGCCGTCGAGAGCAGGCGGATCCCCGGCGCTGTGCTGGGGATCGTTGATGCAGAAGGCGCGCGGGCGGTACGCGTAACCGGGGCCGCTCAGAAAGTGCCGCATCACCGGCCCATGCAGCGGGAGACGTGGTTCGATCTCGCCTCGCTCACCAAGGTGATCTTCACGACGCCGCGTATTTTGGAACTGGCGAAAGAGGGGATTATAGATCTCGATGCGCCGCTCATTTCCGTTCTGCCGGATCTGCGCCAGTACGCGCCGGAGGCGTGGGAGCGGAAGGTGACTTTTCGCCAATGCCTGGGGCATCAGACGCCGTTTCCGGCAGTGGTGCCGATCTATACCTATGGCCGCGACCCGGACCTGCTGCGCGCCTTTGTCCTGCAGCACGAGTGGACGGCCGGGCCGGCGGTCTATTCCGACATCAACTTCATTCTGCTGGGGCTGGCGCTCGAGCGCATTCACAAGGTCCGCCGCATGCGGGAGCTCGATCCCGGCGCGGGCTTTGCCTGGAGCGCCGCGCCGGAGGAGAGTGCCGCGACCGAGGATTGCACCTGGCGCTATCAGATCATGTGCGGGACGGTCCATGACGACAATTGCCACGCGCTGGAAGGGTCGGGGCATGCAGGGCTTTTCGGGACCGTCGATTCGGTGCTCGATTTCGCATTGGGCCTTCTGAATGGCACCGGCGCCTCTTCCATCGAACTAGCGCGTACTCCTTTGTCGGATATGCGCACCCATGGCTGGGAGCGGACCTATATCGGCTGGCCGGGCGGGGATGCCGCGTCCGCCGGAACGATTGGGCACACGGGCTTCACCGGAACGGGGCTTTGGATCGATTTCGACAAGCGGCGGGCGTGGACATTGCTGACTAACCGTATACACCCCACCCGCCATTTCGATAGCGGCATCGCCGGTTTGCGTCGCGCCGTTGGGGATCGGGTGAGTACACAAGGAGACGCCTGATGGAGCCGATTTGGGCTGTCGGTTTGATGACCGGGACTGTGCTGGATGGAAACATTGACGTCGCCATTCTGAAGACGGATGGCGAGACGATTTCCGAATTCGGGGCTTACACGCTGGCACCCTATGACGAGGATATTCGCGCGCTTCTGGTGGAGACGCTGGCGGCGGCGCGGGCGTGGAATTTCGAGGGACCGGAGCCGGCGATCTTCGCCGAGGCCGAGGACAAGCTGACGCGGGCGCAGGCCGATGCCGTGCGCGATCTGGTGACATCGAGCGGGCTTTCCTTGGACGATATCGGCGTGGTGGGTTTTCACGGACAGACCGTTCTGCACCGCGCGCCGCAGCCCGGCCGTATCGGCGATACGCGCCAGCTCGGCGACGGCGCGCTGATGGCCGAGATGCTGGGCACCAGGGTCGTCTATGATTTCCGCACGGCGGATGTCCGCGCCGGCGGGCAGGGGGCGCCGCTTTCCGCTGCCTACCATGCCGCGCTCCTGAAGGGGCTTGGTACTTCCGGCGAAACGGCGGTTCTCAATCTTGGTGGTGTGGCCAATATCACCTGGAGCGACGGCGAGCGGCTTGTTGCCTTCGATACCGGCCCGGCGAACGCGCCGATCAACGATTTCGTGCGTGAGCGCGGGCATGGCGAGATGGACGTGAGTGGGCGTCTTGCGCGCGCCGGCAAGGTGGACGAGGCGCGGCTTTCGCAGCTTCTCACCCATCCCTATCTCGCCGCGCCCTATCCGAAGTCGCTCGACCGCTTCGATTTCTCGGCCTCCATGGCGGAGGGATGCGGGCTGGAGGACGGCGCGGCGCTGCTGACGGCATTCACCGCTTGCGCCGTCGGCAAGGGGCTCGATCTCCTGCCCCGCCGGCCGGAGCGGCTGATCGTGTGCGGCGGCGGCCGGCACAACCCCGCGATCATGGACGCGCTGAATGCGCGCGCGGGGGTGGAAGCGGCGCCGGCGGAAGATGTTGGCTGGCGGGGCGACGCCATCGAAGCAGAATGCTTTGCCTTCCTCGCGGTGAGGAGTTCGCGTGGTTTGCCGATTAGTTTTCCTACGACGACCGGGGCTCCCGAGCCGATGACGGGCGGGAGGATTGTGGGATGACACTCCCCTCCTCAACGCAAGGGAAGCGCTAGCCTTCCAAGCGCTTCTGCAAAAACGTCCGGGTTCGGCCCTTGGGGAAATCGTCGAGCGTGCCGAAGGGTATGTAGCCGGCTTTGCGATAGGCGTTGAGTGCGTGCGAGCTGAAGGTGTCGATCCAGGCACCGTGGCAGCCGCGGGCCAGTGCTTCCGCCTCGGCGCGGCTTAGAAGCTCGCCGGCCAGGCCTTGTCCGCGAGCGTCCTCACTCAGCCAGAGCCACTGCACATAGAGCCATCCCCACGCGGTGTAGCCGGAAAGGCCGCCGGCAATCGCGCCGGAGTAATCACACATGAAAATCGCCAGCGCCCGCTTCTCGGCCGGTCCGACATCCACCTCGTTGAATGCGGAGAGCGCCTCGCGGAGGTGGGCGAAGTCGTCCGGCTTCGGCGCTCCGGTCACCTCGAAGGCAAAACTCATGATGCTTCCATCGCCTTGCGCAAATTTCCGCCGGCCTGTTCGAGCGCTTGTTCGGCCTCGACGCGGCTCAGCGATTTTTCAATCATCAGGCAGGCATGCTTGATGGAATAATCCGCTTCGAGAAGCTTGGCTTGGGCTTCGACCTGGTCGGCGCCGGTGATGCGGGCGACGATATCGGCCGCGCGGCGCCGGAGCTTTTCGTTGGTCGGGCGCATCTCCACCATCAGGCCCTTGTAGACGTAGCCGAGCTTGATCATCACGCCGGTGGAAATGCAGTTGAGCGCCGCTTTCTGAGCCGTGCCGGCCTTCATGCGGGTGGAGCCGGCCAGAAGTTCGGAGCCGGTTTCGAGCAGGATTTCGATTTCGCTCACCTCTCCGACCTTGCCGCCGCGGCTGTTGAGAATGCCGATGGTGAGGGCGCCTTTTTCGCGGGCATGCTTCAGACCGGAGACGACGAAAGGCGTGCGGCCGCTTGCGGCGAGGCCGATGACGACGTCGTTTTCTCCGATGCCGTGGTTATCGAGTTCGCGGGGTGCTTCGGTTTCACCGTCCTCCGCGCCCTCTATAGCCTTGATGAAGGCGGCGTCGCCGCCGGCCATCAGCGAGATCGCCCGCTCATAGGGCCAGTTGAAGGTGGGCGGCAGCTCGGCCGCATCCTGGGTTGCAATGCGGCCGGAAGTGCCCGCGCCCAGATAGACGAAGCGCCCGCCCTTGCTCAGCCGCTCGGCGGCGCGGGCGATGGCCTCGGCGATGGTTACACGGGCGGCATGGACCGCGGAAATGGCCGCGAACTGCCCCTCAACGATGCCTTCGACCAGGTCCAGGCTCGTCCAGTCCTCAATGTTGGCGTAGCGGGCAGCGGCGGTTTCGGTCTGGATCATGCTTACCGTTCCATCTGTGATGCGATGCGCGCGGCGGAAAGTGCGGCATCGAGGGTGGGGAATTCTACCGCGACATCGGGCAGGGACGCCAGGATGGCGGATTTTATCCGAGGATCCAGGGTGAGCACGCCGCCGACAAAGGCGACCGGGGCCGGGCCGCCGCGCGAAAGAAGCGCGTTGGCGAGGCGGGCAAGCTCCCCGGCGGCCTCATCGAGCAAGGCGCCGGCCACCGGGTCGCCGGCTTGGGCGGCTTTTGCCACAGCCTGCGCCAGGCCGCCGATGCGGCCACGGTCTCCGCCATAGACGAATGCGCGCACGGCGTCCCAGCTTGCGCCGCCTACTGCCGAGAAGAGGGCCTCGGCGAGGCGTTGAGCATCCGCCGGGCCACCGGTTTCGTCAATGCGATGATAAATGGCGCTGAGCGCGCGCAGCGCGATCCAGGCGCCCGAGCCTGCGTCGTCGATCAGAATGCCGCGTCCGCCGACGCGGATGTGCTCGCCGCTGGCAGTGATATGCAGCGCGATGGAGCCGGTGCCGGCAGCAACGAGATGGCCTCCGCCGGGGGCGAAGTGGATGCGGAAGGCAAGCTCGATATCGTCCGTTGCGCGCACCGTGTCCGGCGGGCATCCAGTTGTCTCGCCGATCAAGGCTCGTGCTTCGGGCGCGGTCATCTCTCCGAGGCCTGTTACGCCCGCCACGATTGCGGCAACGGGTTTTTCCACCTGCTGCGCAATTTCGGCAATTGTCTCGGAGAAGTTCGCCCGCGCTTCGGGCCTGAAGAGATGGCCAGTGGCGCCGGTCGCCTTTCCACGGGCAATCAACCTGCCGGTCGCATCGACAAGTGCCCAGCGCGATCCCGTGCCGCCGACGTCGATCCCGAGGAAGTTCAAGCGCCAAGTCCTCGCACAAAGCCGCGCGTGATTTCGCGCGGATTGGTGATCATGGTGCCCACCACCACCGCATGCGCGCCCGCATTCAGAGCGGCGCGTGCCATCTCAGGCGAATTGTAGCGTCCTTCGGCGATCACCGGAACCGAGACACGCTTCGCCAGCGCCTCGACCAGTTGCAGATCCGGTGTCTCCGGCTTGGGCTGCGTGTAGGCCGTGTAGCCGGAAAGCGTCGTGGCGATATAGTCGGCGCCCATTTGCTCGGCGGCGAGGCCCTCATCCAGGATAGCGATGTCGGCGAAGGTGGGGAGGTCGAGTTCGTCTTTGGTACGCCGGATGAGCGCGTCCGGGCTCTCGCCGTCGCGTGGGCGCGGTGTGCAATCAAGCGCGATGATATCGGCTCCGGCGTCTTTCAGAGCGCGGGCGGCCTCAAACGTCGGCGTGATGTAGACATCGAATTCGTCGGAGAAGACCTTGTCGATGCCGATGACGGGGAGCCCGGCCTGCTTGACCGCCGCCACATCAGCCGGCCCGTTGGCGCGGATGGCGACGGCCCCGCCCTGGGCCGCGGCAAGCGCCATCGCGCCCATGAATTGCGGCCCGTGCAGCGGATTGTCGGCGCGCGCCTGACAGGAGACGATAAGTCCGCCTTTGGCCAAGAGCTTGCTCATTTGAGCGCTCCGGAGGTCATGCCGTTGATGAACTGCTTCGACAGGATGATGTAGACGATGGTGATGGGCGCGGCTGCGAGCGTCAGCCCGGCGAACATCACGCCCCAGTCGGTCGTGTACTCGCCCATGAAGGAGGTGAGGCCTTGGGGCAGGGTTTTCAGCGCGTCGTTCTGGATGAATACCAGCGGGAAGAAGAAGTCGTTCCAGATCGGTACCAGATTATGGATGGCCGAGATCACCAGCGCAGGACGGCAGAGCGGCAACAGGACGGAGACCATGATGCGCAGCTCGCTGGCACCGTCCATGCGGGCGGCATCCTCGAGTTCGCGCGGGAGCGTGCGGATAAAGCTCGTCATGATGAACACGGTGGAGGGCAGACCCATGGCCACATAGACGGCGATCAGCGCCCAATAGGTGTTGAGGATACCCATGTCACGGAACAGGATGAAAAGCGGGATGATGGCCAGCTTCAAGGGCAGCGTCAGGCCCGCCAGGAAGAATAGCAGGATGATGTTCGACCCGAAGAACTCGTAGCGCGCGATGGCGTAAGCGGCCATCGTTCCCAACACCAGGATAAGGCCGATAGACAGGCCCGTGACGAAAACCGAATTGAAGAGGTAGCGGGCGAAATTCGTCTGCGTCCAGACCTTCACATAGTTGGTGAGGTTGGTGAAATCGGGGATGGCGAAGGGCTGGTTGAAGATCTCCATGTTGGACTTGAAGCCCGAGAAGATCATGATCACCACCGGAAACAGCATCAGGGCGGTGTTGGCCACCAGAATGATCTGCAAAAGTCCCTCGCGCCCGAGCGTGCCGAGGATGCCCTTGTTGTCGTAGGCCATTGCCTTTTCGGCGGCCGCACTCATAGCTGGATCTCCCGCTTGCGCAGCCGCACCGTCCAGAAGGCGGCGACGACGGCGATGAAGAGGAAGATGAGCACGGCAAGCGCGCTGCCGTTTCCGAAGTCCTGCACGCCGGCGGACTGGTTGCCGAAAGCCGTGCGGTAGAAGTAGAGCCCGAGCACATCGGTTGAGCCGAAGGGCGACCCGTCAAGCCCGACCATGATGTAGGGCAGCTCGAACCAGTTGAACGAGCCGATAAAGAGCAGGATGAAGACCACGGTCGCGCTGGGGGCGACCAGCGGCCAGACGATCTTCTTGATGAGCACCCATTCGCTGTCGGTCTCCATGCGCGCGGCGTCGAGCAGTTCGGTCGGGATGCGCTGCATGCCGGCGAGGAAGACGAGCGTGGGAAAGCCGATCCAGGCCCAGGCGTTGACGAAGATCAGCGAGCCAAGTGCTGTCGAACTCTGGCCAAGCCAGGGTTGGGCCAGAAAATCGAGACCGACCCCGCGGAAGATCTGGTTCACCGGCCCGAAGATCGGGTGGAAGAAGAGCTTCCAGAGAAAGCCGATGATGACGGTCGAAAGCACCACCGGCAGGAAGACGGCCACCCGGTGGAAGGCCGCGCCGGGAAGCTCGCGCCACAGCGCATACGCCAGAATGAAGCCGGTGCCGTTCTGGATGACCATCAGGCTGAAGAACACAATGATATTGTGCATGAAAGCGCGCTGGGTCCAGCTCGCGAACGGTTCGGTGAAAAGGACGTTGTAGAAATTCTGGAGCCCCACGAACTCGCCACGCTGCAAGCCTTGCCAGTCATAGAAGGCATAAGCGAGCGCGGAGCCGATCGGATAGGCGACGAATGTCGCCATCACCGCGAGCGGCGGCACGATGAGCGCGGTGATCCAGAGAGTACGTCCTGTCAGGCGAAGTCTGGGCATGTCTGGCTTCAAGCTGAATGACGGGAGTAGCCGGGAGGGGGAGCCTCCCGGCCTGCCGAACTTACTGCTGGAACGGCTCGTAGTAGGTGGCGATGCCTTCGGTTACCGCCTGCGCGGCTTCCTCGGGAGTCTTTCCGCCGGCCAGCATCTCCTGGACTTCGGACTGGATCAGGACCGAGCCGGAGGGTTCCTGATAGCGGAAGTGGACCAGCATGATGTAGGGAATGGAATTCTGGTTCAGTTCCGCCACTTCCTGCAGCAGCGGATCCTCGAACTCCACGCCGGGGATCGGCGAAATGTTGCCGAGCGAGTTGGCGAATTGTTGGCCGAATTCCTGGCTGGCAAGATAGCTCAGGAACTTCTGCACGGCCTCGGGATGCTCGGTCTGGGCGTTGCCGGCATAGCCGCCGTCGAAGAAGAGGCCGACCAGGTGCTGGTCACCTTCCTCTTTCACGGGTGCCGGGAAGACGCCGAGGTCGAGATCCGGGTTCTGCGACATGAAGTTGGCGATCTCGAAGGAGCCGCCGGCGAACATGCCGGCCATGCCGGAGGCAAAGAGCTGCTGGGCCGAAGCGTAGTCCAGACCCGTAAAGCCGTCGGGGAAATACTCGCTGATCTCTACCAGCGCTTCCAGCGCCTCGACGAAACGCGGGTCGGTGAAGTCCGTCTCGCCCGCCATCAGGTCGTTGTAGAAGTCCTCCCCGATGATGGAGGAGCCGAGGGCGGAGACGATCGTCTCGTTCTGCCAGGCCGTTCCCGTGCCGTTTGCAAAGGCATACATGCCGGCGTCCTCGATGGCCTGGCTGACTTCGAGCAGCTCGTCCCAGGTCTCCGGCTCTTCAAGTCCGAGCTGGTCGAAAATATCCTTGTTGTAGATGACGAGCATGGTCTGGGAGGCGAACGGGACCGCGTAAATCTTGCCGTCCGAGCGCAGGGTCTCGGCTTCCAGAGCCGGTTTCGGCATGTCCGCGAGGCCGGGAACGGTCTCCTCGTCGAGCGGCATCAGATAGCCGGCCTCGGCGACCGTTTCGAAGGCGCCATAGGCGCGCACCATCATGATATCCGGCCCGGAATCGCCAGCGAGCGCGGTTGAAAGGATGGTGTTGTAGTTTTGCGGCTCGATTGTCTCCAGACTTATTGTGATGTCGGGATTGTCGGCTTCGAAATCTGCGATGAACTGCTCATACTGCTCGCGGTCCTCCTGACGCCAGCTCCAGAAGCTGAGCTCCTGCGCGAACGCCGGAAGGGCCATCGACACGGCGCCCAAAAGGGCCGCCGAGCGTACCAGATATTTCTTCATGATCGTCTCCTCTCCTTGGTGTTCAATGTGCGGCCACTGCCGAGGGCTCAAGCCGCTGACCGGATTCGGCATCGAAAAAGTGAACCGGGCTGCCGTTCAGATTTATCCTGACGGCTTCGTCCGGCTCGAAAATGTCGTTGGGATGGGTGCGGATCGCGACCAACGTGCCGTCGGCCAGCCGCGCGTAAACATAGGAATCGTCACCCAGATACTCGGTATAGACGACGCTTGCGGTAAAGCCGTCCTCCGCCTCGCGCTTGACGGTAAGCGCGTCCGGGCGGACCCCAAGCTTCAGGTGAGGTGTCTTGTCGGGAAGCTCATCGAGCGGAACGGAACCGCCATCAGCTATGCCAAGGCGGTTTCCTGAGCGGGAGACATCCACGAGGGTCATCTTCGGCGAGCCGATGAACGTACCGACGAAACTGTTGGCCGGTTTTTCGAAAAGTTGCCTCGGGCTGCCTACCTGCTCGACCCGGCCATTGTTCATCACGACGATCTTGTCGGCCAGCGTCATGGCTTCGATCTGATCGTGGGTGACATAGATCATGGTGCCGCCGATCTCGCGGTGCAGCTTGGCGATCTCCAAACGAACCTCCGAGCGCAGAGCGGCGTCCAGATTGGAAAGCGGCTCGTCCAGCAGAAAGACCTCGGGTTTGCGCACCAGCGCGCGCCCGATCGCCACACGCTGACGCTGTCCGCCTGAAAGCTCGCGGGGCTTGCGCTTCAGCAGTTCTTCCATCTTCAGCATGCGGGCGGCTTCGCTGATCCGCGATTCGATCTCCTCCTTCGGCAGGCCCATCAGGCGCACGCCGAAAGCCATATTTTCATAAACGTCCATATGCGGGTAAAGTGCGTAGGACTGGAAAACCATGGCGATTCCGCGCTTAGACGGCGCCACATCGTTCATCATCCGCTCGTTGAGATGGAACGAACCTTCAGTGATTGGGTCCAGCCCGGCGATCAGCCGCAAGAGCGTGGACTTGCCGCAGCCGGAGGGGCCGACGAACACGACGAACTCGCGGTCGCGGATTTCGAGGTCTATGCCGTGCAGGACCTCGGTTTCCTTGAACCGCTTCTTAACGTTGCGCAAAGTGAGCCGTGCCAAGATCCCTCTCAAGTGGTCTTATATTCGCGTACCGGAATAGGACCAATACAATACCATCTGGTGGCGCCGGTCAACGGCGAGGCTCGCCTGATGAGATGACTGCGCTTGTTTCTTGTCTGGACGAGCAGCAGGATGATCCCTTAAAGGAATTATAACAATCAAACGGGGGGCAACGATCCAGCCGGGTTCGGCGGGTGACGTGCCCGGATGAGGACAAGCTAGGGAGTCGATCATGCGAACACTTTTGACCATTGCCGCGGCGAGCCTTGCGCTTTCCACGGCCGCTATGGCGGATACCGCGAAAGTTGCGGTTACGGCTATTGTCGAGCATCCCGCGCTCGACGCGGTGCGCGACGGCGTGCGCGACCGGCTGGAGGAAGCCGGCTACACGGTCGGGGAGAATCTCGAGTTCACGTATGAATCGGCACAGGGCAACACTGCCACGGCAGCGCAAATCGCGCGCGAGTTCGCCGGCGCCAATCCGGACGTGATCGTGCCGATTTCGACGCCTTCTGCACAATCGGCGGCCGCGGCGACGCGCGATATTCCGGTTGTCTTTTCGGCGGTCACGGATCCGCTGGTGGCGGGCCTCGTGGACTCCCTTGAGGAGCCCGGCGGCAACGTCACCGGCGTCTCCGACCTGACGCCGATTGCCGACCATGTCGCGTTGATCAAGGAGCTGGTGCCTTCGGCTGAAAGCATCGGCTTCGTCTACAATCCAGGCGAGGCGAATTCGGTCGCACTTCTCAAGCTGTTCAAGGAAGCTGCGGAAGAGCAGGGGCTCAGGGTTGTTGAAGCGCCGGCCAACCGCTCGTCCGATGTCCAGGCTGCCGCGCGCAGCCTCGTCGGAGAGGCGGACGCCATGTATGTGCCGACCGACAACACGATCGTTTCCGCTCTGGAATCGCTGATCGGTGTGGCGGAGGAAAATGACCTGCCGCTGATTTCCGGCGATACGGATTCAGTGGAGCGCGGGACGCTTGCTTCCGTTGGATTCGACTATCACGAAGTTGGCCTGAGGACGGGAGATATCGTCCTGCGCGTCCTCGACGGCGAGAACCCCGGTGAAATTCCGGTCTCCTACGCCGAGGGCACGAACCTCTTCGTCAACCTAAAGGCGGCGGAAGCCATGGGCGTCGAGCTGCCGGATTCGGTGGTTGAACGGGCTTCCAACGTCATCGAGTAAGATCAGACACGCCCTGCGTTCCGGGTAAAGGCCCGGCGCGGGGCGGTTTCCGCGATCAATCACGCGGGTCCGGCATTTTGCTTGCGCTGAGTTTCGGACCAGGCCACCCGGTCGCAACAGTCGTCAAATATCGCGGGGCATTTCTAACGTATGTCTGCAATTGCATTCTGGGGCGCGGTTGAGCTGGGCTTGATCTATGGCTTTGTCGCGCTCGGTGTTTACCTCGCTTTCCGCATACTCGATTTTCCCGATCTGACCGTGGACGGCTCGTTTCCGCTCGGCGCGGCGGTGGCCGCTGTCGCAATCACGGCGGGTTGGGATCCCTGGCTGGCGTGCCTTATAGCGGCAGTCGGCGGCGCCGTTTGCGGACTAGTGACCGCTTTTCTCAATGTCCGCTTCGGCATCCTGAATCTGCTCGCCTCGATCCTCACCATGATCGCGCTCTTTTCCGTCAATCTGCGCATCATGGGGCGGCCGAACATGGCAGTGCTCAACCGCGAAACCGTGGTTACGCCGTTCTACGATCTCGGCCTGCCGGACCATCTGGTGCGCCCGGCCTTGCTGGGTGTTCTGGTGCTTGTCACCGTGGTGCTCCTGGCGCGTTTTCTTGCCAGCGATTTCGGCCTGGCCATGCGCGCCAGTGGCGCCAATCCGCGCATGGCGCGGGCCAATGGCGTGAGGGTCGGCGGCCAGATCTATGTCGGCATGGCGCTTTCCAATGCGCTGACGGGCCTTGGCGGTGCGCTTTTCGCGCAGATCGCGGGTTTCGCGGATGTCACCTCCGGTGTCGGCACAATCGTGGTGGGGCTTGCCTCGGTGATCGTCGGCGAGACGCTCTTCCGCACGCGCGCGCTGTTCCTTGCGCTGTTGGCCTGCGTGATCGGGTCAGTCATCTATCGCATCGCGGTTCAACTGGCGATATCCACTGACGTGCTCTTCCTCAGGGCATCGGACTTGAACCTCGTGACCGCGGTCCTGGTCGCCCTGGCGCTTATCCTGCCGCGGCTGCGCGGGGCCAAGGGAGCAGTGCAATGATTTCCGTTGAGGCTCTTCAGGTTGTTTTCAGCGCGGGCACCCCGCTGGAGCGCCGGGCGCTCGCCGGGGTGGACCTGACGCTTGAAGAGGGTGAGTTCTGCACCGTCATCGGTTCCAACGGGGCGGGGAAGTCGACGCTGCTCGGTGCCGTCGCCGGAGACGTGGTGCCGCAGAGCGGGCGCATCAAGATCGGCGACCGGGACGTGACCAGGCAGGCGCCGGCACGGCGCGCGAAGCGCGTCGCCCGTGTCTTCCAGGATCCGCTCGCCGGCTCCTGCGCCAATCTTTCCATCGAGGAAAACCTGGCGCTGGCTGCGATGCGCGGGAAGAGACGCGGGCTTGGGTCGGCGCTTCGTGCCGAGCGCCGCGACGACTTTCGTGAACGTGTAAAGGAACTCGGTCTCAATCTCGAAAACCGCCTGGGCGACCGCATGGGCCTGCTTTCGGGCGGGCAGCGACAGGCCATGGCGCTGGTGATGGCAACGCTCTCCGGAGCGGAGGTGCTGCTCCTGGACGAGCATACGGCCGCGCTCGATCCCGGAATGGCCGAGTTCGTGACCGATCTCACGCGCCGGCTCGTTGCCGAGCATGGCCTGACGACGCTGATGGTTACTCATTCCATGCGCCAGGCGCTTGATCTCGGCACGCGCACGATCATGCTTCATGAAGGCAACATCATGCTGGATATTGCCGGTGAGCGGCGCAAGGAAATGACCGTGGATGGGTTGGTCGATATGTTCCGCCGCGTGCGCGGCGGCGCGGAACTGGATGACGACGCACTGCGGATCGGGTGATGTTGCAGCGTCGGCTCAGGGCGTCGCCGGAAGGGCGCCGGCGAACAGGAAGCGATGCGGTCCTGCCACCCGCACCGTCGGGTCTTCTGTGCTCTTCGCCCCACTCTGCTGGTTTGTGAGTATCAAAGAGAACTGGAGCGCGCAGCGTGAGCAGCGCGCCCCGGAGTTGGTGTGTCGATGGTCCGCATAGCGGCGGGTGGCGTCTATACCAGGTTCCGCGGCACAGAGATCTGCCAGGTTCGACAAAAGACCCGACGGTCGTTCTCATAGGCGTCGATGTCTCCTGTTATGTGAAATTCGGTGGCTGAGGATGTAAGGCGCGTGCGCGTTCTTGTGCTGATGCGCCAATCATCGCCGCGAGCGATGCTGCGGTCCCAAACCGTCTCTCCGGCGACAGAATCGAAATCGTTTCCGCACGCGCGATAGCACTCCACAGCTTTCGCGCCGACTTCCAGCCCTGTGGACTCCATCACATATGTGCCTCGATCGTCGATAACCTCGAGCACCGACTCGTCGCTCGCCAGGTTGCGTCGTACAAGCCACTCGTGCTGCTCGGGCGATATCATCCGGCTGCCACTTGGCCGCGCGCCCTGGGGATCACCCAGACTCCGCAGTTCCCTGTCCTCCGCTCGCGGCTCGCGTATCGGGATACTAAGGGTGGAGTCGTGGAAGTGCACGGTCAACGCGACCGGCTCGGGTGGCGGCCATGCAAGCGGCCAATAAGACGTCGAGAGCGACAGGCGCAGCTTGTGTCCGGCCGGCAATTGCTGCGCGATATGGTTGAGCTGCACCCTCACGCGGGTCTTCTCGCCGGGCTGCATCACCGATGGATGGTCCCTGCTGTCGCGGTGGGTGAGGTTGAGCAGACCGTAGGTGAAACGGGTTGCAGAACCGTCGGGCCAAACATCCGACAGGCGCGCTGCGATCATTGCCACAGGCCGGTCGACGCTCACCGTCAATTCGACGAAAGCCTGGCCCAATATCTCGATGGTCTCCGCCAGGGGCTCCGTCTCGAAGATGAGCGCGCCGCCGTCCTCCTGGCGCTGGTCGTGCGCGAGGTCGGGTCCGGAAGCATAGGAGCACCACTTGCCGGCGAACAAGCCGACGGACAGGGGTGACTGTATCGTTTCGCTAGCAGGATCCGGATCGGCCATCTTCGCCGGATCGCCGAGCGAGCCTTGACGCAGTGCCAGTGTCTGGTCCCTGATCTTCGCGGAAGGCCAGCTGTTTTCGCCAACCCAGCGCCCCGGGCGCTCCTCGTATTGCGTGGTAGGCCGTTCGCTGTCCTGCATCCATGCACGCAGCATCGGCTCGTCCATGACGCCGTTCGCGATACCCTTCAGCCAATGGTCCCACCAGCGTTTGATTTCCGTCAGGAAGTCAATAGCTGGACCGGGGCTGCCAAGATGCGGGTAAGTATGCGCCCAAGGACCGACGAGTCCCTGGCGCGGCACATTGAGCCCCTCCAGCATGCGGAAGACGGCATTGGTGTATCCGTCGGCCCAGCCGCTCACCAGAAGAACCGGGCACTCGACCGCCGAGTAGTCCTCGCGGATCGAACCATGGCGCCAATAAGCGTCGCGCCGCTGGTGGGACAGCCATGTCGGAAGCCAGAAGCCCCCGGCCTCGAGCCGCTCGAACCACATATCCCGCCACTTGTCGCCGACGAGAAGCGGATCCGGTGGCAGACTGTTGTACGCGAACATCACGGACGCCCACGAGAGGTTGTCGCCCAGCAGGCAGCCGCCCATGTGGTGCACGTCGTCGGAGTACCGGTCGTCGGTGGAGGACGCGCTGACGACAGCTTTCAGCGCCGGCGGCCTTAGCGCAGCGATCTGCAGCCCGTTGAAGCCTCCCCAGGAGATGCCCATCATCCCGACGGAGCCATTGCACCAGGGCTGGCGGGCGAGCCACTCGATGACCTCGATACCGTCCTCGAGTTCCTGGGGCAGATATTCGTCCGCAAGCACGCCCTCCGATTCGCCGCTTCCACGCAGATCCACGCGAACGCACGCGTAGCCGTGGCCGGAGAGAAAGCCGTGCGTGATCTCGTCGCGGTGAGCGGTGCCGAAGCGCTTGCGGTAGGGTATATACTCGAGGATGGCGGGAACAGGTGTCCTGTGGGCCTCTCTTGGCAGCCAGATGCGCGCTGAAAGGCGCACCCCATCCGCCATGGTTATTTCCACGTGGTCCTCGACATCGACCGGAAAGGGAAGTTCGTCAATGAGTTTCATCAGGTACCTGCGCCGTGAGACCTATCTCGAAGGGCAGCAACTCCATGATATCGGCGTGCTTGCTCATCAGTTCAGCGTCGCTTCGTCCGCCGACGAATATGTCTGCGATCTCAAAGCTGTAACTGTCCTGAAATGTGAGATGCGACAGGCGCTGTCCTTCCTTGACCAAAACCTGGATGAGAGCTTCGGGGTAGCGTGACTGCACGTGATGGAGTTCCGGCGCCGACGGTACCCTTTTGATCTCTCCGTCCTGAAACATCCGGACCATGAATTTTGCCGCCTTCGGCCATTTTCCCTCGCGCCTGGGAAAATCCGGTGCCCGGCCCAAGGCCAGATCGAGTGCGACCTTCTGATGGCTCGATCCATCGACGTCCTGGAAGAGGGGGCAGTGCGACTTGGATATCCGCGTGTTCACCTCCAACAGGCTGATGCGGTCGCTTTGCTCGTCCCAGAAGAATTCAGCGTTGAAAGGCGCATTGTCGTAGCCAATGTGGTTCAGAAGACGGGCGATCGCCTTCTCCATCCGCTCCAGCACCGGCTGCGGTAATCGAGAAGGGTATTCGTAACGCGAGAACGATGATTGCGACTGGCCCTCGCGCAACGAGTCGACATGGCCGTAGACCGTGAGATCGCCGTTCCAGACATAGCCCTCAAGCGTGACCTGCGCATCGGCGGAGATAATCTCCTCGGCTATGCAATAACAGCCGCCGATGTCGGCCACTTCCGGCGGGCGCTCCACAAGCTTGAGAAATTCGTCGAATGCATGGCCGAAATGTCCGATGTGCTGGCGCATGGCAGTGATCGCCACCTGGAGATCCTCGGGACCCTCGACACGGAACCCGAGATAGGAGGAATGCGATACGACGGGCTTGAGCCAGAACGGAAAATCCAGGTCAATGGCGGCGGCGGGATCGCTCGCGAAAGGATCGACAGCGCAGACTTTCGGGGTGACATCGGGCACGCTGGCTTCCATTTCCTGTCGCGCCCAGTACTTGTGCTCCATCGCTGCAACAGCTTCCAGCCTTGGCGCTGTTAGCCCGTGCCTTTTGCAAAGCACCGGCGTTAGGCATGAGCCCGGAAAATCCCAGTAGTTGAGAATGGCGTCGGGTGGATCGCTTTCGCGCAGGCGGCTCTCCGCCAGCCTAAGCATCTCGTCGAAGCTGAATCCCGGCTCAACCTCTATCGCTTCATGCGTATCGAGAAGCTCGCGAAAGTCCATCTCGTCGGCTTGCGGCATGGCTTCCAACAGCGCAAGGTTGAATGGCTCGAGGCCGATTACAAATACATTCGACATATTGGCGGTGTTCTCCGTCGGCGGGTTTAGACCTGGCGTAAGCACTGCTAAGGAACCGTCGCGCCTAACCAAAGTTCCGACGAAGATCGCAACAGCGTCAAACGCAGCCGCCTTCAGCGTTCGAGATCGACAGTATGGACGAGCCCGCGTCTCCGGTTAGAGCTGAGGGGTCAACGCCAGTTCCTGGGAAGGCTATCGGGCACCGAAATGGGTTTATGAATGGCAGCGGATGGTGGGAAGGGGAGCGGGTACTGCCGGTGTGCCGACGCTGAGGAGCGGCCGTTGTCGCGGCGGCTCGCATAAATGGCCTTAAGCGGCTTGGAGACGCTTATCCCGAATGTGGAGCCGCAGCAGCGCCGCCAGGGTAATCGCGGCCATGCCGGCCGAATAGACGATCAGGGGCCAGGCGGTATCGCCGTTGAGGGCAATTACAAAGAAGGTGCCGACGACACCGACGATGATGCTCTGGATGCAGAAATGCAGGGCAACAGCGGTGCCAGCGATATCTCCGAACTCCTGCAGTGCGCCGTTGGCCGTGACCGAGACCGCAAACACAATGCCCGCTGCCATCAGCCACATCGGGAGAATGAACGACCAGAACGATGGCGGAAGGAAGAGCTGGCCGAACAGCAGCACGCAGGCGCCCAAGATCAGAAGCACCATGCCACGCACAGCGCTTCCGGCAATTCCCCACCGCTCCACGAAGCGCGCGGCGAAACGTGTCGTGGCGATCATGACGAAAGCCACGGTCGCGAAGGCAAGGCTGAAACCGAGTTCCGAGAAGCCGGCACCCTCGATCAGTACACGCGGTGCGGTGGAGAAGAACACGAAGAACGTGCCCATGGCCGTGCCGAAACCCAATGTATAGGTCCAGAAGGCGAGGCTCTTCAGCACCGGGCCGAACGAGGCTTCACGCGGTGTTTCATGCACGGGTCGCGTTTCGTGCCAAGCAGGTAAAGCGCAAAGGAGTATCAATATCGCAGGAACGCCCAGAGTGATGAAGATGATGCGCCATCCAAGAGAACCGGCAATGAGCGCTCCGGCAATCGGACCGAGAGCTGGCACAAAGGCTAGCATTCCGTTCATGAGGCTGTAGACGACGGCGCTTTCCGGCCTTTCCGCGTAAACATCGCGTATGGTCGCAAAGAGCGCCACCAGCATTGCCGATGCGCCAATCGCCTGGAACAGCCGCAGCGTCACGAACAGAGAGGGCGAAGACGTCACAGCCAAGGCAAACGAGGCCAGTGCGAACAGTGCGGCACCGCCGAACAGGACCGGCCGGCGGCCGGCCCGGTCAGAGAGTGGGCCGAATATGATCTGCCCGACGCCGAGCATGATCATGTAGAGGGTAAGGGTTAACTGGACCACGGCCGGGGTGGTCCCGAGGATTCCGGGCATCGCTGGGACGATTGGCAAATATATGTCCATGCCGAGCGAGGGAAGAATGTTGAATGGCGCCAAAAGCAACAAGGCGACTGGCAGGCTGTAAGTCCACAGCCGTGGATTGTGAATAGGCATGACAAAGCATCCGCTCAAATGAGTGACATCTGGCGGCGGCCTGCGTTCTCATGATCTGAAGGTGGAACCTGGCAGACAGCCGCAACAACAAGGCAGGCGTTGTTGCGGCCTATCGGTCTGACTGCTTCGATTCCATGACTTCGTGCCTCAGTGAGGTGGTCGATAAATGGCAGGGCTATCCTGTATCAAGCAGGACTGAGGCTGGCAACCGCCGGTTCTGGTTGTTGTGTTTTGGCGGCATCATGATCTTCCGTAACGGGCCAGAGCGGAAGTAGCTCTCTCGCGGAATCATCCAGATTGTCTGCTGATCTCAAACCAATCCATTTTGTCTTTAGTATTTTGACCTGGGCTCGGCTTCTCTCCCCCAACTTGGGGAGAAAGACGCTCTGCATCACCGGCGCATGTAGAGCCAAAGTGTTGTCGGGGCGAGGACCACGGTCAGCACCACCGGTGCGATGAGGGCGAGGCCGATCTGCTCCAGGGTGATGCCGCCGTTCATCAGCCCGCGCAGGGCCGTCGTCATCAGGGAGATGGGGTTCACCTCCACGAATGCCTGGAGCCAACCCGGCATGGTGGACGGATCGACCATGATGTTGGAGGCGAAGACGATCGGAAAGATAAAGGTAAAGCCTATGGTCATCACCGTCATGGGTGTGCGTATCAAGAGGCCGAGTACCAGGAATATCCAGCCGAACCCGAAGCCGATGGCAAACAGGAGCAGGAAGGCGCCGACGACCCCAAGAATACCCTCTTCCGGCCGGTAGCCTAGGATCAGGCCGACGCCCAGAATGATGAGGCCGGCGATCAGGTGGCGCAGGACATCGCCGACCATCAGCCCGGCAAAGGGTGCCAGCGGCCAGATGGGCAGGGAGCGGAACCGGTCGAACAGCCCCTTGCTCAGGTCTGTCGAAAGCCCCATCCCGGAATAGACGGCGTTGAACGTCACCGTCTGGACAAGGATGCCCGGCAGGAAAAACTGCAGATAATCACCCACCGAGCCCGCAAGCGCGCCGCCGAAGATGAAGGTGAAAAGCAGCGTAAACATGAGCGGCGTCATGATCAGATCGAACAGCTGCTCCGGCACATGCTTGAACTTCAAGACCGCGCGCCAGCCAAAGACGAGCGCGTTCGAGATCGCCGAAGGGCGCTTCGGACGCTCCACATTCTGCAGCGTAAGAGACGCGGGATTGTTCATGACACTGCTTCCTTTTCATCCTCGGCATCCGTGACCTGTCCGGTCAGGGCGAAGAAGACCTCGTCGAGACTTGGCTGACCCATGGAGAAGGTCGAAACGTCGATGCCGGCGGCGATAAGCGCGGCGATGGCTTCGTTCGCGGCGCTCGCCGTTGTGACGGGAACGGAGAGCTCCGCGCCTTCCACGCTGGTCTGCGCCGTGGCATCCAGCCGCCTTTCCAGAAGCTGTGCTGCTTCTTCCATACGGGCGGCATCGTCCAGTGCAATGTGAAGGAAGCCGGAGCCGGTTGCCGCCTTCAATTCACGGCTGGTGCCTTCGGCGATCTTCCGGCCCTTGTCGATTACGGCGATGCGCGCGGCAAGCTGGTCTGCCTCTTCCAGATACTGCGTGGTCAGCAGGATGGTGACGCCCGAGCCCGCAAGCTGGCGGATCATTCGCCACACATCCTGCCGCGCCTTGGGATCGAGGCCAGTCGTCGGCTCGTCCAGGAAGAGGACGCCCGGCGTGACGATCAGCGAGGCGGCAATGTCGAGGCGGCGGCGCATGCCGCCGGAATAGTCCTTCACCTGCTTGGCGGCGGCATCCGACAGGCTGAAAGCCGAAAGCAGGGCGTCGGCTCGACTTTTCGCCTGGCGCCCGCGGAAGCCCCACAGACGCGCGAGGAGAATCAGATTCTCGCGTCCCGTCAGGTCCTCGTCGAGGGAGGCGAACTGGCCGGTCATGGCGATGGCGGAGCGGACCTCGTGCGGCTCTTTCACCAGATCGTGCCCCACGACGGTCGCGGTTCCCGCATCCGGTGCCGACAGGGTGGCGAGCATACGCATGAGCGTGGTCTTACCCGCGCCGTTCGGCCCGAGAATGGCGAAGATCATGCCACGCGGCACGTCCAGGTCGATCCCGTCCACGGCGCGTGTTTCGCCGAATGTCTTGACAAGACCACGGGCGGTAATCGCAAGCGGCGTTTGCGTGCGCGGTTTCGTCGTCTCTACAGGCGAGGCTTCGTTCATGGGTTCGCTCTCGATTGCAAGCAGCCGCAGACGGCCAAGCGGAGCGAAGCTTTTATATCAGAAGCCGTCTATGGAACAGTGAACCTTTTATTCCTGCTGACATAGGTTGTCAGCAGGAATGTTGGAGCGCGATACGTTGTAGACGGCTGCATGCGTAAGGTACGTTTTCGCAAGCGCTGTCGTGTTTCGTCGCGCGCGCTGACGCTTCCGGAACGCCACCACCGAAGCCTCAAACGGGCTCTCACATCATCCGGTGGTTCAGGTCGAACATGATCCAGAAGCTGCCGCCCATCATGATGCAAATCAGGAGGGCAGCGAAGGCGATTGCCAGCAGGTTTTCGCGCGGTGTGTGCGTGAGGTCGAGATGCAGGAAGAAGCGCAGATGCACCAGAACCTGAATGACGGCGGCAATGGCGATCACCAGCAGGATCTGCATGCGCGGTAGCGAGCCCCAGACCACCAGGGCGAAGGGGAAGGCGGTCAGCATGAGCGCCAGGACGAGGCCGACCAGATAGGTCTTCGGGCTCGGTTGGGCGGACGTGTTTGCCATCACAGAACCCCCGGCAGATAGACGACCGAGAAAATCCCGATCCAGATGATATCCAGGAAATGCCAGAAGAGACCGAGCCGCATAAGGCGGGAGCCAACTGGCGCAGTCAGGCCTTTCACGGCGACTTGCGCCAGCATCACCACGATCCAGACAAGACCGAGGCTGACATGCAGGCCGTGCGTGCCCACCAGGGTGAAAAAGGCCGAGAGAAAACCGCTGCGGCCGGGCCCGGCGTCCTGTGCGATCATGCCTAGGAACTCGATGATTTCCATGGCGACGAAAGAGAAGCCGAGCAGGAAAGTGATGATGAGCCAGGCGAGCACGCCGGCCTTGCTTTTCGAGACGAGTGCCACGCTGGCAAAGCCGAAGGTGATGCTGCTGGCGAGCAGCACCATGGTCTCGGCGAAAACGTGACCGACGTCGAAGAGTTCCCGGCCGGCTGGTCCGCCGGCGGTGTTGTTGACCATGACCACATAGGTCATGAAGAGCAGCGCGAAGATGATCGCGTCGCTCATCAGATAAAGCCAGAAGCCGAGCGTTTTTTCTTCGTGCGTGTCGTGCTCGTGCTCTGCGGTCACTGCGCCTGTCATGCCGCACCTCCGGGAAAGGGATCCGCGACTGGCGTCTGATCGTCATGGCCATAGTGTTTGCGTGCTATGGCGAGCTTCCGGTGGCGCTCGGTTTCAATCTTCTCGACCTCGCTGGCCGGGATGACAAATTCGGTATCGTCGTTGAAGGCACGGCCGGTGATGGCCGCGAAAATGCCCAGCAGCGCGACGACGGCCAGCCACCAGATGTGCCACACGACGGCAAAGCCGAGCAGGAAGGCGAAACCGCCGATGAAAACGCCGGCCATGGCGTTCTTCGGCATTTGGATGTCCGTGTACTGTTGCGGGTGCGAATAGGCGGTGCCGCGCCGTTTCATTTCTATAAAGGCATCACGGCTTTCCACCTGGGGAATGATCGCGAAGTTGTAGGGCGCGGGCGGCGAAGAGGTCATCCATTCCAGCGTGCGCCCGTCCCACGGATCGCCCGCCAGGTCCCGCGCCTCCAGGCGATTGTGGATGCTGACGACGAGCTGAACGACAAGGCAGACGATGCCGAGGAGGATGACGACGGCGCCGAGTGATGCGACGATCAGCAGGGGCTGCCACTCCGGCACGTTGTATTGCTCCATGCGGCGCGGCATGCCCATGAAACCCAGCACGTAGAGCGGCATGAAAGCCAGGTAGAATCCAACGATCCAGCACCAGAAGGAGCGGATGCCCCAGCGCTCGTCGAGTGTGAAGCCAAAGGCCTTCGGGAACCAGTACATGTATCCGGCGAGATAGCCGAAGAGCGCGCCGGGGATGATCATGTTGTGGAAGTGGGCCACCAGGAAGGTGGTGTTGTGCATCACGTAGTCGACCGGTGGCAGTGCGAGCAGTACGCCCGTGACCCCGCCGATCACGAAGGTGACGATGAAGCCGAGCGTCCAGTACATCGGGGCGCTGAACTCGATGCGCCCCCTGAACATGGTGAACAGCCAGTCGAAGATCTTTACGCCCGTGGGCACGGCGATGACCATGGTGGCGATGCCGAAGAAGGCATTCACGTTGGCGCTGGAGCCCATGGTGAAGAAGTGATGGAGCCAGACAGTGAAGGAGAGAAGCGCGATCGCCGCCGTGGCGTAGACCAGCGAATGATAGCCGAACAGCCGCTTGCGCGAGAAGGTCGCCACCACCTCGGAAAAGACACCGAAGGCCGGCAGGACAAGGATGTAAACCTCCGGATGCCCCCAGATCCAGAAGAGATTGGCATAGTTCATCATGTTCCCGCCGGCATCATTGGTGAAGAAGTGCATGCCGAGCACACGGTCGAGCGCGAGCATGGTGCAGGCGACCGTCAGCGCCGGGAAGGCGAAGATCATGAGAATGTTGGCGCAAAACGCTGTCCAGGTGAAAAGCGGCATGCGCATCAGCTTCATGCCGGGCGCGCGGCGCTTCAGGATCGTGACGGCGAAGTTGATCCCTGTCAGGGTCGATCCCATGCCGCTGACGAGCAGCGCCCAGATCCAGTAGTCCACGCCGACATCCGGGCTGTACTTGATGCCGGAATAGGGTGGGTACCCGGTCCAGCCGGCGGTGGAGAAGACACCGATGACGAGCGAGGCCATGACGAGGCCGGTGCCGGCTGCGGTGAGCCACAGGCTGACGGAATTCAGGAACGGAAAGGCGACGTCGCGCGCGCCGATCTGCTGCGGCACGACGATGTTGATCAGCCCGGTCAGGAACGGCATGGCCATGAAGAAGATCATGATCGTGCCGTGGGAGGAGAAGATCTGATCGAAGTGATCGGGCGGCAGATAGCCCTGCGAGTCCAGGGCGAATGCCTGCTGCGCGCGCATCATGATCGCGTCGACGAAGCCGCGCAGGAGCATGACGAGCGCCAGCACGATGTACATGATGCCGATGCGCTTGTGATCAACACTGGTCAGCCACTCGTCCCAGAGATAGCGCCATTGACCCAGCCAGGTAACGAGCGCGAAAACTCCCAGTGCGCCGAATACGGTGACCGCCGCCCCGCCCATGGCGACCCAGCTGTAGAAGGGGAGCGCGTCAATCGACAGCTTTCCGAGCATCCTGGTCTCCCGCGCTACTCAGCGCCTCGCGCCCCGGTGGTCCGGGCCGCGTACTTCGCGATGACTTTTCGGAACAGATCCGGCTCGACATTCGAATAATAGGTCACCGAATGGCCGATCGTGGGCTCGGCAAGCTTTTGGTAGGTTCCCGCATCGAGCTCTTGCGAGGATTGCCGGACCTCCTCGACCCAAGCGTCGAAAGCTTCGCGGGTCGTGGCGACCGCCTTGAAATGCTGATGCGGGAAGCCGTCTCCGCTGTACTGCGTGTTGCGGCCCTGGAACGTGCCGGGCTCGTCTGCAAGCAGATTGAGGTGCGAGCGCATTCCCGCCATGGCGTAGATTTGACCGCCAAGCTCGGGAATGAAAAAGGCATTCATGACCGTATCGGATGTGATGTCGAGACTGAGCGGCGCCTCGCTCGGGAACACGAGCTCATTGACGACGGCAACCTTCTGCTCGGGATAGATGAAAAGCCACTTCCAGTCCTGCGCGACGACCTGGACCTTGACCGGCTCCACGGTGGAGGCAAGAGCCTCGTAGGGATCGAGCCGGTGGGTGGCTGTCCAGACCAGATACCCCAGGGCGACGATGATGAGAGCCGGAACGAGCCAGACGAGCGCCTCGATCCCGAGGGAGAACGACCAATCCGGTGTATAGCGCGCCTTCCTGTTGGAAGTGCGGTAGCGCGTCGCGAAAACGAACGCCATGATGAAGACCGGAATGGCGACGATCATCATGAGTCCGAGCGCATCGAAAAGAAGATCCCGCTCGGCCCGCGCAATCGGCCCTTTGGGGGTCAGCGCCGGCATGCTGCAACCGCTCAGCAGCAACGCTGTGCTGAACGTGATCGCGGCCCCCCGAATTCGACGCATTCTTGTTCCGTTTCACGAACTGTTCTGCCTGATTCGGCACGGTTTAGTTTGAAACGGCTATGCGGAATGATCAATCCATGTATGCAACTCTTGGTTTTCAACGAGTAAATATGCCACTAAAGCGCGATCGGCGGCAGGTGAATTGACAGGATTCACGCAAAGTGCAAGCTCTCGACCTGGCTGGACAACAGCTTTCACTCAACGGCTTGGAGGAGGTCACCGTGTCTAGTGCGCTTGAAACGGTTCCGAGGGGACCGGAACTGAAATCGCGGTGGGGCTGGATCGTCGCCCTGGGTGTACTGTTTCTGGTAGGGGGCGTGGTCGCGCTGATGAGTGTCGTGACGGCAACGGTCGCCAGTGTCTTCATCGTGGGCATCATGATGACACTCGCCGGCGTGGCCGAGATCGTTCATGGCTTCCGCATGAGAAGCTGGGGCCGGTTTTTTCTCTGGATCATCATCGGCGCCCTTTATGTCGCGGCCGGGTTCATTGCCTTTACAAATCCCACACTGGCATCGGAAGTGCTGACACTGATGCTCGGCCTGGGCCTGCTGATCGCCGGGGTGATGCGCGGGGTTCTTTCGGTGCGGTTGCGCGAAGAGTCCGGCTGGGTCCTGGTGCTGATATCGTCTATCATCACCGTGATCGTCGGCCTGATAATCGTGGCCGGATGGCCCGCGACAAGCCTGTTCACGCTGGGTATATTCCTCGGTGTCGACCTGGTCTTTGCCGGTATCGGCTGGATCGGGGCGGGACTGGCCTTGCGGAACGCGTAAAGCCGGAGCGCCGCTACCAGGTGGGCCGGGCGCTCACGCCACCATCAACCACGAGATCGGTGCCGGTGATCCAGCGCGCGGCATCGGATGCGAGGAACAGCGTGGCATCGGCAATGTCGTCGGGTTGTCCTAGGCGCTCCAACGGGGCAGCCTTCTTCCATCGCTCCACGCCTTCCGGCCACCCCTGCTCGATGCCTTCGCGTCCGATGAGCCCCGGAGAGACGGAATTGACGCGGATGCCAAGCGGGCCGAGCTCGAGGGCGGCGGCCTTGGTAAACATCACCAGGGCGGCCTTCGACGCCGCGTAGTGGGCGTGACCGGGGGCGGGCTGGTGGCCCTCGATGGAGGCGATGTTGACCACCGCCCCGCCCTTGCCTTGCCCCTGCAAATGATCGGCGAAAGCGCGCGTGGTGAGGAACGGCCCCCCGGCATTCACCGCCATCATGGATTGCCAGCTCGCCTCGGAAATCTCCATCAGCGGCTCTACCGGCTGATGGCCGGCATTGTTGACGAGGAGGTCCACGCCGCCGAACAGGCGGGCGGCTCTTGTGATCAGGTCCTCGGCGCCTTCCCGTGTCGAGACGTCGGCCTCGATGACGATCGCCGTTCCGCCGGTTTCTTCAATGCTGGTGATGAGCGCTTCCGCCGCGGCCCGGTTTTTGTGGTAATGGCAGACGACCTTCGCGCCGGCTTCGGCGAACCGTTGGGCGATGCCGGAGCCGATGCCGCCGCTTGCGCCGGTGACGACCGCGGTGCGGCCCGAGAGGTCGAGGAGGGTGGAGAGGGGTGGGACGGAGTTAGTCATGGTTTAGGGTAGAAACCTTGGTTGCGACTGCGTTTGCAAAATTGGCTCGCCACCTCAGCATGCGGCGGCCTTCCGGAAGCGTTGGTGCGATGCGTGACCGCTCAGGCATGGATCCCAAGGTCAAGCCTTGGGATGACGAATGTGTCTATGTCTGCGCTAATCTCGAACCTCGGCGATGAACCGAAGCGTTCTCCACCTCGTTGTACCAAGGCTTGACCTTGGTATCCATGCCGGAGCTGCGGCGAAACGGGCCGGCTTTTCCAGAAACGCACCTTACGCTCGTCATTTCCAGCATGCGCAAGGCTCGGGTGCAAACAAACGCTTCAGAGTTGATGAGGGCGAAAAGGTTGGCCGAACGGAATCCATGCTGGCTACCTCTCGCCCACAGGCAAGTCCGGCAGAAGCTCTTTCAGGATCGCCTCGATCTTCTCCCCGCAAATGGCCGCGTGGGCGAGCACATCCTCGACAGTGTCGGGCTGCTGGTCCGGCCCGCCGGTGGCGGCGTTGGTGATGGCGGAGAGGCCGATGACGCGCAGGCCGGTGTGGACGGCGGCGATCACTTCCGTGACGGTGGACATGCCGACCGCATCGCCGCCGGAGGCACGCAGATGGCGCCGCTCGGCGGAGGTCTCTAGCGAGGGGCCTGTGATGCCGATATAGATGCCGCGCCGCACCGCCTCGCCGGCGCGCTCGGCCGCTTGCCCCGTCTGCTTAAGAAGATCAGGGTCGTAGGCGCGCGACATATCCGGAAAGCGGAGGCCGATCTCCTCGTCATTGGGGCCGATCAGCGGATTTTGACCCGTGAAGTTCAGGTGATCCTCGATCAGCATCACATCGCCTGCGTCATAATCCGGGTTCAGCCCGCCGGCGGCGTTGGTGACGATGAAAGTCTCGCTGCCCAGCCGCTTGAGCAGGTAGACGGCAAGCGCGATATCCTGCGGTGTCCAGCCTTCATAAAGGTGAAGGCGGCCCTGCATCATCGCCACCCGGCGGCCATAGAGCGTTCCGATGACGAACTGCCCCTTGTGACTTGGCGCGGTGGAGACGGGAAAGCCCTCGATCTCGCCATAGGGGATGACCGTGGCGTCCTCGACGGCATCGGCCAAGTGACCGAGGCCGGAGCCTAGCATGACGGCAATCTCGACCGGCGCGCCGGCGCGCTCGGCAATGGAAGCGTGGGCCCGGTTCAGGCGGGCTAGCTGGCTCTCGGTCATCGATACTCCTTAGGCAATGCTGGCGGCGATCTTCGGTTGAAGTTGCTCGACTTGCGCGATGGTCTCTGCAATGTCGTGCTGCGTGAGCGCGCCATTGCGCACGACTTGCCGTCCTCCGACGAAAACGTGGCGCACGTCAGACTTCGCCGTGGAATAGACGAGGTGCGTCACCGGATCGAACATGGGCACGGCATGCGGGCGCTTGATGTCAATCAGGATCATGTCGGCGAATTTGCCGGGCTCCAGGCTGCCGATACGCTCTTCGGCGTCGAGCGACTTCGCGCCGGCGGTTGTTGCCATGGCCAGCGCCTGCGCGGTGGAGACGGCATCGGCGCGCCCAGTATAGCCCTTGTGCATGGTGGCGGCGAGGCGCAGCGCCATCCACATGTCGAGATCGTTGCCGCTGATCGCACCGTCCGTGCCGAGCGCCAGGGGGATGCCCGCGGTCAGCATTTCCGGCACGCGCGCAAAGCCGGAGGCGAGCTTCAGGTTGGACATGGGGTTGTGCACCGCCGAGGCCCCGCTGCGTGCCAGAATGTCGATCTCCTCGTCGTCCAGGTGGACGCAGTGGGCGAGCACCGTGCGCTCGTCGAGCAGCCCCAAATGGTCGAGATGACGGATGACGGTGCGGCCGTAGCGGCTGGATATATCCGCCTGTTCGGCGCGGGTTTCGGCTGCATGGGTGCAGAAGAGGGCACCGTGGCGGTCGGCGATCTGCTTTGCCGTCTTCAGATTGTCGGGGGAGACCGTGTAGGCACCGTGCGGCAGGACCGCGGGGAAGACATCCTCGGCGTCGCCGAATTCCTCGAAGAAGCGCTCGGCGGCGGCGATGCGGCCTTTCAGGTCGTCACCGGTCACGCCGGGTGGGTCGAAGAAGATGCCGCCGGTGGAGATACGCGCGCCGAGGGTGCGGGCGGCGTGCACCGTCTCGTCCGGATACCAGAACATGTCCATCGTCGTGGTGACGCCGGAAAGCAGAAGCTCCGACAAGCCGAGCATGCTGCCCAGGCGGGTGGTTTCGCGGTTCAGGGTGGCGCCTTGCGCCTTCCACACGACCTGCAGCCATGGCTCCAGCGGCAGGTCCTCTACCAAGCCGCGGAACAGGCTGTCGCCGGCATGGCAATGAGCGTTGACGAGGCCCGGCATGAGGATGTGGCCGGTGCCGTCCACCACCTCCCGGGCGTTGGAGGCCGCAGATTCCAGCTCGCTGGACGGAGCAATGCGGGTTATCCGGCCGTTTTCCACTGCCACGCCGCCATCGGTGAGCACGGTGTTTTGGCCGTCGCAGGTCACGATTGTTGTGTTCCTGATGACGAGATCCGTCATGGCCGCCTCCTCAAATTGTCTGCCGTTTGCGCCACCATGACAGCGCAACAAGCACCAGAAGGGTGGCGACATAGGGCATCATGTCGGTGAATTGTTGCGCGAGGCCCAAACCTTGCACGCGGAAGGACAGGCTGTCCACCGCGCCAAAGATGATGGCGATGAGAAAGAGCGGCCAAGGGCGCCCGCGCGTCAAAAGCACGGCCACAACCGCGATCCAGCCGCGCCCGGCGCTCATGTTCTCCACGAACAAGCTGACATTGGCGATGGAAAGCTGGGCACCCGCCAGGCCGCACAATGCGCCGCAGCCGATCAGCGACCAGAGCTGCACGATGCGCGGGCTCACGCCGCCGGCGACCAGGGCAGCCGGGTTTTCGCCTGCCGCGCGAATGCGCAGGCCCAACCGGTGGCGCGCGAGGAAGTAGTGGATCGCGGGCACGGCCGCCACGGCGATGTAGAACAGCACGGGCTGGCCGCTGAGCACGCGCCCGAGGAAGGGGATGGACTCGACCAGTGGAATGTGGATGGGGCGGAACGGCACGATATTGGGATCGGTGAAAGCGCCGATGACGTCGAAAATTGCGCGCAGGAGGTAGGTGGTGAGCCCAGCTGCCAGGATGTTGATGGCGATGGACACGACAATCGGATTGCCGCCGCGGCGCAGGTTGAACTCGGCGAAGACGAGGCCCAGCATGATGCCGGCTAGGATGGCGGTCAGCGCTCCAATCCACGGTGATCCGGTATAGTAAGAGCCGAGCACGGCAAAGAAAGCGCCGGTGAGGATGAAGCCTTCGAGTCCTATGTTGAAGACGCCCGCGCGCTCGCAGAGCGCGCCGCCGAGCGCGGCCAGCAGAATGGGCGTGACGAAGCGGGGTATAGATTCCGCGAAAGAGGGATCGAAGATCAGCTCAAACATTGTCCGTCTCCCTGCGCGTGGAGGAGGCGGTGAGCGCGCCGGAAACACGGGAGGCGACGAACAGGATGATGACGGCCTGCATGATAAAGGCGATTTCCTTGGGCACGCTCGCCGCGCGCTCCATGCCTGCGGCACCCGTCTGCACCGCGGCGAAGAAGAAGCCGGACAAGGGCACGGCCCAAGGCACCATGTTGACGAGCAGCACGGCGATGATGCCCGTCCAGGCGTAAAGCGGCTGGACCAGCATGCCGTCGATATAGCGGTGGTGGATGCCGAAAACGGCGACCGCCCCGACGAGGCCGGCGATCGCGCCGCTCATGGCGAGCGTCTGGAGTGTGAGCTTCTTGACCGGCAGGCCGACGGCACGGGCGAAATCGGGCGAAAGTCCATTAAGCCGCGAATGGTAGCCGTGCACGGTCGTGTAGCTGTAGACGATGGCGAAGGCGGCCGCCACACCGACGAACAGAATGCCGATGTCGAGACGCGTGCCGGGAAAATAGGGTAGCCAGGTCTCCATTGGCACAAGGTGAGACTGGATCATGCCGGACTGCACATCCCGGTATGGATGCGCGACCATATAGGAGGCGAGGTATCGGGCGGGGTAATTCAGAAGCAGCGAGCCGACCAGCAGGGGCACGCCCACATAAAGCTGCAGGACACCGGCCAGCAGGGCCCAGAGCCCGCCGGCAACCATGGCGGCAAGGATGGAGGCCGTCAGCACGAAGAGCGGCGGCCCGGGCAGGAGCACTCCGACCAGCGCGGCCACCAGCCCGCCGACGACGAGCTGGCCCTCGCCGCCGATGTTGAAGAGCCCGGCGCGGAAGCTCAGCATCACGGAAATCGCCATGCCGGCGATGAGGGTTGTGCGGCTGAGCGTCGTCATCAAATAGGCGTAGCGCCGCCCGCCGAACGCGCCGCTGAAAAAGCCTTGGAGCGCCTCGATGATCGGCGCGCCCACCATCAGCATGAGCACGAGGAAAACGGCGAGGATGGCCGCTACGGCGCCGGCCCAGGACAGCGCCTCGCCGGAGAGAATGCCGCGCAGCGTCTTCATGCGACCTCCGCCAGCGCGTCGGCCGCGCGCGAGGTCATCAGGCTGCCGATTTGGTCGCGGTCGGCTTCCTCGCCCGAGACTTCGCCGGCAATCCTGCCCTCATACATGACGAGGATGCGGTCGGAGAGCGCGAGGATCTCGTCAAGCTCGGTGGAAATCAGCAAAACGGCATGGCCTTCGTCGCGCATGCGCATCAGCTCGCCATAAATGAAGTCGATGGCGCCGATATCCACGCCCCAGGTGGGGTTTTCGGCGATGACCAGCGGCGTGTTGCGGGCGAGCTCGCGCCCGACCACCAGCTTCTGCTTGTTGCCGCCCGACATGGTATCCGCCGCGGCCGATGGCCCCGCCACGCGGATGCGGAAGCGATCGATAAGCGCGCGGGCGAAATCCGCCATGGCCCCGCGATTGAGGAAGGGACCGCGCGCGAAGGCGGCGCGGTCGTCACGCCCGGCATTGGCGTTTTCGCTGGCCGTCGCGCCAAGGGCTAGACCTGTGCGCTGGCGGTCTTCGGGGATGTAGCTCATGCCGATGTGGCGCCGGGCCTCGATATCCTGTTGTTCTATGCGCTGGTCGAGCAGGGAGACCGTGCCGGCAAGCGGCCGCTTGAGCCCGACAAGAGCTTCGACAAGATCCGCCTGGCCGTTGCCGCTGACGCCCGCGATGCCGACGATTTCTCCAGCGCGCACGGAGAAGGAAAGCGGCCCCACGGTGAAGCCGCGCCCGGCGATCTCCAGGTTTTCGGCCGACAAAACCACATCCCCCAAAGGACGCTTCTTGCGCTCGCGCGTGGGCGGAAGTTCGCCGCCGATGATCTCGCGGGCAATGCGGTCCTTGGACGTTGCCGAAAGCGGCTCGGAGGAGATCAGCCGCCCGCCGCGCATGACGCTGACGTGGTCGGCGATCTCCATAACCTCGTCCAGCTTGTGCGTGATGAGCACGATGGCGCGGCCTTCCGCGCGAAAGCTACGCAGGACGGCGAAGAGCCGGTCCTTCTCCTGAGGAGTGAGCACGGAGGTCGGCTCATCAAGGATGAGAACGCGGGCGTCGCGATAGAGCAGCTTGAGGATCTCCACCACCTGCTTCTCGCCTACCGAGAGCGCACCGACCTGCCGGTCGAGTGGCAGTGCGATGCCGTGACCTTGCGCCCGTTCATCGAGGTGGCGGCGAGCTTCGGCGAAGCTGATGAAGCCGAGACTGTTCGCCGGCTCGGAACACAGGACGATGTTCTCCAAGACGGACATGGAGTCCTGCAGCATGAAATGCTGATGCACCATGCCGAGGCCGGCCCCGATGGCGTCCTGCGGAGAGGTCCACTGCCGCTCTTTCCCGTCCACGGAGATCGTGCCGCTCTCCGGCCGGACGAGACCGAAGAGGGCATTCATGAGCGTGGATTTGCCGGCCCCGTTTTCGCCGAGGACGGCATGAATCTCGCCGGGCTCGATGCCCAGCGAGACGTCATCGACCGCGGTGACCGGGCCGAAGCGGACGGTTATGCCGGAAAGGTCGACGCGCATCGGCCGGTCCCGTCAACGCTGCCGTTTGCTTTTGGCGCGGCACCTCACTGGGCGAACATCGGATCTTCGAGCTCCAGCGTCCCGTCCTTGATCTCGTTCGCGACCCGGCGCACCTTTTCGATGACTTCGGGATGCTCGGCGATCAGGCATTGGCTTTCGGCCAACCCGTTGTCCTCCAGCGCCAGGGTGGACATACCGCCTTCGGCGAGCCCGAGGGACATCATCACGTGCTCGCCTTCCAGAATGGCGCCGATGGCCTGCACCATGGCGGTGTCGACGCGCTTCAGCATGACATCCACAACATGCCCGGGCACTGCAGGGCAGTGGTTTACGTCGACGGTGAAGACCTTGAAGTCTTCAGCCTCCGCGGCCTCGAACACGCCGAAATCGCCGCCGGACGTCGCCGAAAGGATGTGGTCCGCGCCGGCCGCATGCATGGCGACGGCCTGCTCCTTCGCGCGGACGGGATCGGCAAACGGGTTTTCTCCCCCGACCCAGCGCACATCGACTTCGACATCCGGCGCGACGGATTTCACACCCTCGGTAAAGCCGTCCGTGTGGCGGTGCAGGAAGGGAATGTCCAGCGCGCCGACCACGCCGACGTGATCGGTCTCGGTCAGCATGCCGGCCTCCACGCCGAGCAGATAGCTGGCTTCATACTCGCGGAAGACGGCGCAATGAACATTCTCTGGCCGGTCGTCAATGCACTGGTCGACAATGAGGAACTGCGTATCGGGCGCGGTGGGCGCGATCTGCCGCACGACGTCGTTGAACTCAAAGCCGAGCAGGACGACAATATCGGCTCCCTCGTTCACGGCGGCGTTCACATTATCCATCCGCTCGGAAGCCGTGCGGCTCTCATAGGTGCGGACCTCGGCGTCGTATTGCTCGCCTGCTGCCTCGATCCCGGACTCGCCCAGCTGAAGGAAGGCGTTTACGCCGATCGGATCCGGCGAGACATAGACGAAAAATCGCTCCTGGGCCGATGCGGCGCCCGTGACAAATGCTGCCGCCCCCGCGGCCAGCAACGTCCCCCAATATCGCATGTTCAACTCCTCTCGCTCTCGACGCCGTTTGCGGCCGGCGCAAACAAATGTCCACCCGGCATTTTATAATGCAGTTGATTTTCTTTGACAGATAACAGGCGACCTCTAACAATTGTCAAGCACGTTGATATTTGCTTATCCGGCTGAAAGGACGCCCGAATGACCCCAGATTGGTATGTCGCGGACAAGGGCCGCGAGGAATTCTGGACCGAGGAACGCTGTCATATCACGGAACTCCTGAACGATACCAGTTCGCCGGAAGCATCCCTGGCGATCGCCCGCGTGGAGCCGGGCGTAACGACGCAGCTTCACAAGCTCGATGGAATTGCCGAGCGCTACATTGTGCGAAAAGGCCGCGGTGTTGTGGAAATCGGTGGCGAGGCACACCCGGTGAGAGTCGGGGATCAAGTTATCATCCCCGCCGATGCTGCCCAGCGCATTACCAATGATGGGGCGGAAGACCTGGAGTTCTACTGCCTCTGCGTGCCGCGTTTTCGACCGGAAAGCTATGTGAATCTGGAGGGATAGAGGTGAAGACGTCCCTCGCCGGGGGTGCGGACGCACGTTGACCTGAAAGAGTTGATCGTGCATCTGGTATTAGATTGGTTTTATATTCCTGCCGACTGGCGCGAGGAGACACATGATGAGCGAAGCGTCCCTGATGTTCCGCGAAACGGGTGAAGCCCCAGAGGTCGTCGCGCGCCTGCTGGCGCATGAACGCAGGACCTTTGAGGAACTCGGCCGTTTCGTGACCGAGCGCCGCCCGCCGGTCGTCACGGTGGCCGCGCGCGGCTCCTCGGACCATGCGGTCAGCTTCTTTAAATATCTCTTCGAGATCGGTACCGGGGTCCCGGTTGCCTCCATCGGCCCGTCGGTCGCGTCCGTCTATCACGCACCGCTGAACGTGCCTGGCGCACTCCACATCACGGTTTCGCAGTCGGGCGCGAGCCCGGATGTCATTGCGGTTCAGGATGCGGCGAAGCGCGGCGGCGCACTGGCAGTCGCCGTGGTCAATGCGGCTGAGAGCCCGCTGGCGCGGGAGGCCGATGTGGTGCTTCCCATCCACGCGGGCGAGGAGAAAAGCGTGGCCGCCACCAAGAGCTTCATTGCCTCGGCGGCAGCATTGGCGGCGCTGACCCAGGCGGCGACCGGAAGTGCGGAACTGGCCGATGGCCTCGCGCGCCTGCCCAGTGCGCTGCAAAAAGCCTGCGAGGCGGACTACGAGCCGGCGCTCCAGGCAATGACCGAGGCGTCGTCCGTTTACACAGCCGGACGCGGACCGGGCTTTGCCATTTCCCTTGAAGCCGCGCTCAAGGCCAAGGAAACGGCGAAGCTGCATGCGGAGGCATTCTCGCTGGCCGAGCTGATGCATGGGCCGATGCAACTCGTTGATCAGGGCTTTCCCATCCTCGCGTTTGTGCCGAAAGACGAAGCGCTTTCCTCAAGCACGGCAATTCTGGAAAAGCTGTGCGGGATCGGCGCGCGAGTTGTCACTTTTTCTTCGGTGGAGGTGAGCGAGGGCACCATTGCCATGCCTTCCACCGGCTACGGCAAGTTGGACCCGCTTGCCGCGCTTGCCGCGTATTACCGGATGATCGAGCGCCTGACCCGGGAGCGCGGGCTCGACCCGGATGCACCGGACAAGCTCAAGAAGGTGACGGAGACCATCTGATGGACGAGACGGTTATCGTCGGCGCGCGTATTTTCGACGGCGAGCGCTTCCATGACGCGGAAGCCATCATCATGGGGGAGGGGCGTGTCAAAGCGCTCGTGCCGGAACACGAGATCTCCGGGCGCGAAGACGTCACCCGGCTCGAGGGCGGGATACTGGCGCCCGGCTTCATCGATGTGCAGGTGAATGGCGGCGGCGGTCGGATGTTCAATAACGAGCCCTCGGTGGAGACGACGGCGGTTATCGCCGCCGCCCATCGCCGTTATGGCACGACTTCGCTGCTGCCGACCCTGATCACCGATGCGCGCGCGGTAACCGATGCAGCCATTGAAAGCGCTATAGTAGCGTCCGGAACGCGGGACGGCGTCGCGGGCCTGCATCTTGAGGGGCCGCATCTCGCCCCCGCCCGTCGCGGCGCGCACCTGGCCGAGCTCATGCATCCGTTGGACGAGGAGGAACTTGAGCGGCTTTGCCGCGCGGCGGAGGCGCTGCCGGTTTTGCACGTTACGGTCGCCGCGGAGCAGGTTACCGAGAAACAGGTCGAGCGGCTTGCGAGAGCCGGCGTCATTCTCAGCCTGGGGCACACGGATTGCACATGCGAGGAGGCACAGCGCCTGTTCGGCGCCGGTGTTCGCGGCGTGACCCATCTCTTCAATGCGATGAGCGGACTTTCCCACCGTGCGCCCGGCTTGGTCGGTGCCGCACTCGACACCGGAGGCGCGTGGGGGGGCATGATCGCGGACGGCCATCACGCCGATCCCGTTGCCTTGCGCACCGCGCTTCGCGCCAAGCGCGGGCCGGGCCGACTTTACCATGTAACCGACGCCATGGCGCTGGTGGGAAGCGAGGACCAAAGCTTCGAACTTAATGGGCGCACCGTGCGCCGGGAGCCGGGAGAGGCGTGCTCCAAGCTGGTTCTGGACGACGGAACGCTTGCCGGGTCCGACCTCGACATGGCTTCCGCCGTGCGTTTCGGCGTGCAGAAGCTGGAATTGCCGGTGGAAGAATCGCTCAGAATGGCGAGTGCCTATCCGGCTACCTATCTGGGGATCGAGCGCGAATACGGGTTCCTGCGCCCCGGCGCTTGCGCGGATATCGTTCTGCTGGACAACGATCTCAACGTGCGGCAGGTCTGGCTCGGCGGCATGCCGCGATAGGCTTCACCGCTTTCCATTGCGGAAGAGCTGGTTCCAGAAGTCGAACAGGACAAGGCACACCACCAAGCCGGTCACTACGAAGAGCGCCGGGCGCGGCACCGAGACGACGAAGATGCCGAGATAGACGATCAGCGTCGCCAGTGCCGCCAAGGCTATCAACCGGTCCCGCAACATGCTCATCCTCCATCATCCATAAACAAGTCGCGGCAGGAAATATACGATCTCGGGAATCGTATAGAGAACCACCATCGTGACGAACACCATCACCAGATAGGGCAGCGAGCCGGCGAAGATATGCGTGAGTTGCACGTGCGGCGGTGCAATGCCCTTCAGGTAGTACGCAGACATCGCCATGGGTGGCGTCAGGAAGGAGGTTTGCAGGTTCAGCGCGATCAAAATGCCGAAGAACAGTGGATCGATCTCGAACAACGCCAGCAGCGGCAGGAAGATCGGCACGAAAATGATGATGATCTCCGACCACTCCAGCGGCCAACCGAGCAGGAAGATGATGAGCTGAGCCAGCAGCAGGAACTGCAGCGGCGTCAGGTTCATGCCTTCCACGAATTCGCGGATGAGCGCCTCCCCGCCGAGGTATGAGAAAACCGACGCAAACACCCAGGATCCGACAAAGAGCCAGCAGACCATCGCGGTGGTGCGCACCGTCAGATAAACGGATTCCTGCAGGCGCTCCCAGGTCAGTGCGCGGTAGGCCGCCGCCAGGACCAGCCCGCCCAGCGCACCGATGGCCGCGGCCTCGGTAGGCGTTGCCAGTCCGAAGAGGATGGCGCCGAGAACGGCCATGATGAGAAAAGCGAGCGGGAAAAACGACGTCAGCAGCATCCAGGCGATCTGCAGGAAGCCAACGTCCGCGCCCAGTTTTTCCGCCTTTGGCGCAAGTTTCGGCTGAATGATCGCGCGCGTGACGATGTAGATGAGATACATGCCCGCCAGCAGGAACCCCGGCAGAAGTGCTCCCGCATAGAGCCGCACGATGGAAACGCCCGAAGTGGCCGCATAGACGATCAGCATGATGGAGGGCGGGATAAGGATACCCAGGGTGCCGCCCGCGCAGATCACGCCCGAGGCAAAACTTTTATCGTATCGCGCCTTCAGCATGGCCGGGAAGGCGAGCAGGCCCATAAGCGTGACCACGGCACCGACGATTCCGGTGGCCGTGGCAAAGAGCGCGCAGGTGATCAGCGCCGCGACCGCCATCGAGCCGGGCAGATGGCGCGTGGAGACGCTGAGCGTGTAGAAGAGCCTGCTGACGATATTCGCCCGCTCCACGATGTATCCCATGAAGAGAAAGAGCGGAACGGCGGTCAGCACGTCATTCGCCATCACAGAATAGGTCTGATTGACGAAGAGATCGAAGACGCGATTGTTGAAAAACCCACCTATCCAGTGCTGGATCAGCGTCAGCGTGCCTGCATCTTCCTCCAGCGCACGCGCGTAGCGGATCCACATGCGGTTTGCGTCGTAATAGGCGTAGTAGCCAAAGCCGATGCCCATCGCCATGAGGGTGAAGGCGATCGGGAATCCGAGCAGGATGATAAAGATGAAGATGCCGAGCATGGCGACGGCGACTTGCGGGTCGGTCATTGCCGGCGGTCCTCTGGATTGATGATGTCGACGGCTTCGCTGCCGTGCTGCAGCGCTTCCACACCTTCCTTCTGCAGCACGGTTTCCAGTTCCTCCACGTCGCCGGCGCGGGCGGGCCACTCGCCGGTGCGGATGGTGATGATGCAGCGGCAGACCTGTGCGATGCCCTGGATGAGGAGCAGAATGCCCGCAGCGATGATCACTGTTTTGAACTGATAGATCGGCACGTTGGCGGGGCTCATCGTGCTGACTTCCATGTAGCGCCAGGATCGGCTCGCGTAGCGCCAGCCGGAAAAGATCAGCGCCAGGATGCCGGGAAAGAAGAAGAGGAAATACAGGACCAACTCGACTTTCGCCTGGGTTCTCGGTTGCCAGAGCCGGTAAATGAAGTCGCCCCTGACGTGTCCGTCCCGCGACAGCGTGTAGGCGCCGGCCATCATGAAGAGCGTGCCATACATTATATAGCTGAGATCGAAGGCCCAGACGGTGGGGCGGCTCAGCACGTAGCGCACGAAAACCTCGTAGCTGACGGCGAGCGTCATCAGGACCACGCACCAGGAAAAGGCCTTGCCGAACCACGCCGAGACCTGATCGGCAAAAGCAATATAGCGCAGCATTCAAACCGACCCGTTGGAGAGCGGCCCGGCGGCTTCGCTGGGAAACCGTCGGGCCGTGTTCATACGCATGTGAACCCCTCTACAGGGCCAGCTTGCCCGGGAAGTAGTGCTCATAGGCAAGTGTCAGGTCGGGCGAATTCATGAGCTCGTAGAAAACGACGCGCTCCACCCACTGGCGCTGGCTGTCGAGAACGCGCTTCATAAACTCGTCCTGCTCCAGTTCGGGGATGATCTCGTCCCAGGCCCGGAGCTGTGCATCCAGGATCTCCTGCGAGGTGCGGTGCACCTCCACGCCGTGTTCGTCCTGAAGCGTTCGCAAGTCAGCGGAGTAGTTGTCGAGAGCGGAGGCCGTATTGGCCGTGCTGGCGGACTCGACCCCGTATTCCAGGATCGCCTGCAGGTCGTCGTCCAGCGAGTCGAACACATCCCTGTTGAACAGGAACTCGAAGGATTCACTCGCCTGATGATAAGACGACAGGATATAGTTTTTCGCCACATCCTGCGAGCCGAAGCGCAGGTCGGATGACGGGTTGTTGAACTCGAACGCGTCGATGACGCCGCGCTCCATCGCCGGCACGATCTCGCCGCCGGGAAGCTGAGAAACCGCCATTCCCATCTGCTGCAGCAGATCGGCGGCGAGTCCGACCGTGCGATATTTCAACCCCTGGATATCTTCGACCGACTGAACCGGCTCCTTGAACCAGCCGAAGGGCTGGGCCGGCATCGGGAAACCGTAGAAGCCATAGACGTTCAGGCCCAGGATGTCCTGGGTCAGTTCGCGGTAGAATTCCTTGCCCTCGCCCTGGTGGAACCAGGCAAGCATCGTTGTCGCGCTGCCGCCGAAGACCGGCCCCGTGCCGAAGAGCGATGCGGCCTTGTGTTTTCCGTACCAGTAGACTGGCACAGTGTGGGCGGCGTCGATCACGCCGTCATGGACGCCATCGAGCACCTGGAAAGCCCCAACAACCGCACCGGCCGGCAGCAGGTCGATCTGCAGCCGTCCGCCCGACATCCGCTCGACGCGCTCGATATATTGACGCGCGAAATCCATCCAGATGTCTGATGACGGCCATGACGATTGCATCTTGATTGTGACGGGTGCCTGCGCCAGAACCGCCGGCGCAGCGAGGGTTCCGGCCGCTGCCGCGCCAGCGGCTGTTGTCGCCCGGCCCAGAAACTTCCGGCGTGAATAGGTCTTGTCAGTCATTCCAATCCTCCCATTTCATCTCTTCCGGGCTCATTTTTTTGCTTTTTTCGAGCCAGCAGGTCGAGATTACAGTGTCATCATGCAAGAAAACGGGTGTGTTGCGGAAGCAGAATGAACCAATTTACGACTAAAGTCGTAGAAGAGGAGCAATCAGGCGCGATCCTTCCATCTACCTGTTCTTCCGACAGTTCGGCCGCGGATATCACAACGCCATGCTTGACCGGCAAGAGTTTGCGGCCTAGCAAGCGTGCTCCGAGAAAGAGCGGCAGACCCATGGTTTTCGTTCCCGATTTCGCGATCATTGTTCAATTCGCGCTTGCCACATTCGTGCTGGCTATCACCCCCGGGCCGGACATGACGCTCTTCGTTGGCCGCGCGCTTTCGCAAGGCAAGGTCGCAGGCTTTGCCTGCATGTTTGGCGCGATGACCGGCATTCTGGTGCACACGCTGCTGGTGGCGCTCGGGCTTTCGGCGCTTATCGTCGCCTCGCCGGAAGCCTTTCTGGCTCTGAAGATTTTTGGCGCGGGCTATCTGATCTGGCTTGCCTGGCAGGCGATCCGACACGGTTCCGCCTTCTCGCCGGAAGCCACGGCAAGCAAGAGAAATTCGTTCTTCAAGAATTGGCTGACCGGCCTCGGCATAAACCTGCTCAACCCGAAGATCGTGCTTTTCTTCATGACCTTCCTGCCGCAGTTCGTCTCGCCTGGCGACCCGCACGCCTCGGCCAAGCTCCTGTTCCTGGGCTTGCTTTTCATCCCGCTGGCGCTGCCGGTCACCACGCCAATGGTGCTGGCGGCGGATGGGTTCTCAAAGCTGCTGAGAAAAAGCCCGACCGTGACGCGGCTGTTGGACTATCTCTTTGCCGGAGTCTTTTCGGCCTTTGCCATCAAAATACTGACGGCGCAGGCGCGGTAGCTTCGCCGCGCAGGCTGTGGGCGGCGCCTATTCCCCGTGCCCGGCGATCATCATCGCCTCAAGCTTCATCCGCTCGGACTTTTTCATGCGCTCGGACTGTGATTTGAGCTGACCGCAGGCGGCAAGAATATCCCGTCCGCGCGGCGTGCGGATCGGCGAGGCATAGCCGGCACGATTGACCACCTCGGCAAACTCCTCGATCTGCTCCCAATCCGAGCATTCATAGTCGCTGCCCGGCCACGGATTGAAAGGGATGAGATTGATCTTGGCCGGGATGCCGCGCAGGAGGCGAACGAGATCGCGGGCATCCTCCAGAGAGTCGTTGACGTCCTTGATCATCACATATTCGAAGGTGATGCGCCGGGCGTTCGACAGTCCGGGATAGGCGCGACAGGCGTCGAGCAGCTCTTTCAGCGGGTACTTTTTGTTGATCGGCACCAGCTCGTTGCGCAACTCGTCGCGCACGGCATGCAGCGAGATGGCCAGCATGACGCCGATCTCCTCGCCCGTGCGGTAGATCTCCGGCACGACCCCGGAGGTCGAAAGCGTAATGCGGCGCTTGGAGAGCGACAGGCCGTCGCCGTCGGAGGCGATGAGCAGCGCCTGCTTGACGTTCTCGAAATTATAGAGCGGCTCGCCCATGCCCATCATGACGATGTTCGTCACCTTGCGGCCTTCCGCCGGCACGATGGCGCCGTCAGGCGTATCGGCATCGGGGAAATCGCCCAGCCGTTCGCGCGCGATCAGCAACTGATCTAGAATTTCACCCGCCGTCAGATTGCGCACCATCTTCTGTGTGCCGGTGTGGCAGAACGAACAGGTGAGGGTGCAGCCGACCTGGGAGGAGATGCACAGCGTGCCGCGCCCTTCCTCCGGAATATAGACGGTTTCCACCTCGACCGGGCGGCCCGCCCCGCGTGGCGGAAAGCGCAGGAGCCACTTGCAGGTGCCGTCCTCGGAAACCTGCTCTTCCACGATCTCCGGCCGGGCGACGGTGAAGCGCTCGTCGAGCTTGGTGCGCAACTCCTTGGAGATGTTGAACATCTGCGAGAAGTCGGAAACACCGCGCACATAAAGCCAGTGCCAGAGCTGGCGCACGCGCATGCGCACCTGCCGCTCGGGCACGCCGACGGAGCCAAGGGCTTCGCCCAGCGCCTCGCGCGAAAGGCCGATCAGCGGAGTCTTCTCCGGTTGCGTTTCAGGCCGCGGCCGAGGGCGGCTTTCAGGATTTGTTGTATCGATTGTCAGGGTCATGGTGCATTCAAATGCGTTTCGAGCGGCGCTCGGCCGCCCGTGTCGATTGCGGGCCCTCATAACACGGCTTTAGCACGGCGTCACTATCGGGTTGCTTAGCTTCAGTTACGTTTCACCTTCGCCGATCAACTTGAATGCCGGTTTGAACCCAATGTCAGGTGAGGGCTTTGATTGAACATGGAAAGGGCAGCTTCGACTGGCAGGCCCTCACAAGTAAAGCAGCGATCGGCCGTTCTCGTTGGCTAGATGGCGTTTCCCCGGCTCCGCGGCAAGGGAGAGCATCCCGCCACGGTCGAATTTCTGCACACCCGGCAACCCGAAGCGGCGGAGCGAGGTTGAGCCTGCTGGGCGACGATTGCACCGCGGATCGCCCGCGCGTAGAACTGATGTCCTCGAACGTGAACGGATTCTTTGTAACGTGACGCTGGCTGCCTCTCTTTTTCCGCTCCTGTGTTGGCTTGTTTATGCGTTCGTCGCCAGCCGCATCGAGGTGGTGCGGCCCTCGCTCTCCATCATCATGAGCGCGCAGCGGCGCCGCTGGGTGGAAAAGGCGGTCCGGCGCGACACGCCGCTCGATGCGATCCTTTCCGGCAATCTGATGAACGCGGTTTCCTTCTTCGCCTCCACGACCGTGCTCATCATCCTGGCGCTTTTCGCCGTCTTCAATCAGGTCAGTTCGGTGGTCGAGGCCCTGAATGTCATCCAGCCCGAGAGGCCGGTCACCAAATCCCAGGTGGAACTGCATCTCGCCTCCATCCTGGTACTGTTCGTCCTCGCCTTCCTCTCGTTCACCCTGTCGCTTCGGCAGTTCAACCATTTCTGCATCATGCTGGGCGCTGCCACCCATTCGGAGGAGCGCGATCCCGAGGAGATCTTCGTCATCGCCGCGCTGAACACGCTCGGCGCGCGCAATTTCAACCAGGGCATCCGCGCCTACTACTTCGCGCTCGGCATGCTGGCCTGGTTCATTTCGCCCGTCGGGTCCATCGTGGTGACGATCGCCATCTTCGCCTTAATTCTCTACCGTGAGTTTTATTCCGCCGCGCGCGAGCTGGTCGCCAAATTGCGGCCGGATTAGCCATAAGGTGGAGCCCACCGCCTATTTATGGTGTCAATCCGCGCAAAAGCGCGGTGCCACTCCCCTCCAAGCGCATGCTACCAGTAGTGGCAAAACACACGCGGCAGATTTGCAAACTGTAGCCGCAGGTGGATGCGAGATGGGAGGGTATCTTGCACATCGTTCCGGTTATTATTTGCGGTGGCGCGGGATCGCGCCTGTGGCCGCTCTCGCGCGAAAACCATCCCAAGCCGCTGATCCGGCTTGCCGACGGTCTGTCGCTGATCCAGCATGCGTTTTTGCGGGCGCTCGCGCTTCCGCGCATCGCGGAGTTGGTAACGGTCACCAATCGTGAGCTGTTCTTTGCCATTGATGACGAGTACCGGCAGCTTGGACATAATGCGGCCGCCATGCGCGCCCTGCTCGAACCCGAGGGGCGCAATACCGCAGCCGCAATCGCCGCCGCCAGTCTTGAGGTCGCCGACCGGCTGGGCGGCGAGGCGATTCTGTTCGTCATGCCGGCCGACCACGTGATTGCGGAGCGGGAAAGGCTGGCGCACGCCGTGGAGGAGGCTTGCGCACTCGCCGGCGAAGGCCGTCTCGTGACGTTCGGCATACGGCCCGACCGGCCCGAGACAGGCTATGGCTATATCGAGGCGGACGGCATCAATGTGCGCCGTTTCGTGGAAAAGCCGGAGTCCGCTGCCGCCGAGGAATTCGTCGCCAGCGGCCGCTTTCTCTGGAATTCCGGCATGTTCTGCTTCCAGGCGCAAACGATGATCGATGAAATGGAGCGCTTCTGCCCGGACATCCCCGCAGGCTGCCGCGCCGCACTGGGTGCAGGCCGGCGGCTGAACGGGCAGGGTACGGAGCGCATCGAGCTCGACCCGGAGCGCTTTGCCGAGGTCCCCTCGGTATCCATCGATTATGCGGTTTTGGAAAAAGCCTCCAATGTGGCTGTGGTCTCCTGCGACATTGGGTGGAGCGACATCGGATCCTGGGCGGCGCTGGGCGAGCAGTATGAGCGTGATGCGGACGGCAATCGGGTGCTCGGCAACGTGGCCTCTTTCAACGCGCATGGGAATGTCGTTCGCGGAAGCGACCGGCTGATCGGGCTGGTGGGCGTCGATGATCTGGTGATCGCCGATACTCCCGATGCGCTTCTGGTCACCTCCAAGGAGAACGCTCAGGATGTCCGCCTCCTCTACAATCGCCTGAAGGACCTCGGCGACGAGACACACCGTGTCCATCGCACTGTTTTCCGTCCTTGGGGCTCCTACACCGTTCTGGAGGAGGGGCCTCGCTTCAAGATCAAGCGCATCGAGGTGAAGCCCGGGGCACAGTTGTCCTTGCAGATGCACCACCACCGCGCCGAGCACTGGGTCGTCGTCTCCGGGACGGCGCGTATCGTCAATGGTGAGCGCGAAATCCTGCTGACGACCGATCAGTCGGCCTACATTCCCTGCGGCCAACGCCATCGGCTGGAAAACCCTGGCATCCTCAACCTCGTCCTCATCGAGGTTCAGACGGGCGACTATCTCGGCGAGGACGACATCGTGCGTTTCGACGATGTCTACGGGCGCGGGTAGGGCGGTGTCGCACTATCATTTCGCTCCTCGCTTCGCGCCGACCGAGGGTGACGGGCGAAGGAGGGGCGCGCGCGCCAATCGCGTTCCTGCGACTTAAATGATGACGATTAGCAGGTAAGTCTTCCACCTTGTCCTCCCGGGGCTCGATCTTGGGAACCAAGCCAGAGCAGTCACGAGACGCGACAGCGCTTCCGGAAAATGCACCTCACGCTCCCGCGCTTCCGGGAAGGCACCCCGCGCGGGAATAAGAAGGCATGGCGGGCGCCACAGTGCGGGTAAGGGTCGCTTACGCTCCGTTCTTTTTGCAAATCATTTGCAATTGCAGAAAAAGGAACCTATAGTGCGCAGAACAGTTGCAAACGGATTGCAGTTGCAAGATTCTGGCGGAAGGAAAAATGGCCGACGGCATCAGGCGCTCGCTCATCAAATTTCTCGTGGCCTTGCCGGCGCTGTTCCTGCCGGCGGCTTCGGCGCAGGCGCAGGAAACCCTTCACGTGGTCACGACCACCGGCATGATCGCCGATGCCGCGCGCCAGGTCGGCGGTGATCATGTAGAGGTGCGGGCGCTCATGGGGCCGGGGGTCGACCCGCATGCCTATCGGCAGACCCGAACGGACATTCTCGCCCTGATCCGGGCCGATCTCGTGCTCTGGCACGGCCTTTATCTCGAAGCGCAGATGGAATCGTTCATGGGATCCCTTTCCGAGCGCGGCCAGGTGGTGGCTGTCGGGGATCAATTGCCGCGCGACGTACTGCTTGCCGATCCCACCTATGAAAATCGTTACGATCCGCATGTCTGGATGGACCCGAATCTCTGGTCGCAGGTCGTCGTCGTCGTGCGCGATGCGCTGATCGATGCGCGGCCGGAGGGCGAAGCCGCTTTCCGCGCGAATGCCGACCGACATCTGGAAGAAATCGCCGCGCTTTCCGAGTACGCCCAGGAAGTTCTGGCCAGCGTGCCGGAAGAGAGCCGGGTTCTGGTCACCGCGCATGACGCGTTTGCCTATTTCGGCCGTGCCTATGGCTATGAGGTGCTCGGCATTCAGAGCATTTCGACCCAGAGCGAAGCGGGGCTGAAGCGTATTTCCGAGCTGGTCGACATTCTGGCCGACCGCCAGATCGGGGCCGTCTTCGCCGAATCCTCCGTATCGGACCGCAATGTCCGTGCGCTGATCGAAGGCGCTGCGGCCGAGGGCAGCGCGGTCAAGGTGGGCGGCCAGCTTTTCTCCGACGCGATGGGGCCGGACGGCAGCTATGAGGGCACCTACATCGGCATGATCGATCATAATGTCACCACCATCGCCCGGGCGCTTGGCGGCAAGGCGCCGGGGCGCGGTATGTTCGGCCATCTGGCGGTCGGCAGTTGAGAAATGAGGCGGATATGAGCGAGGTAGCGCTCGAGCTAGCCAGCAACGAGGGGAAAGCGGTCGCCAAGCCGCTGCCCGCCGATAGCCCGCTTCTCATCCAGGAACTGACGGTCGCTTATGGCGAAAAGCCTGCTGTCTTCTCCGTCGATGCTTCCATTCAGCCGCAGTCCATGACGGCCATTGTCGGCCCTAACGGGGCCGGCAAGTCGACCCTTCTCAAGGCCGTGCTCGGCATCGTGCCACGTCTGTCCGGCAAGGTCCTCGTCTTCGGCGAGCCGATCGAAAACGTCATGCAGCGCGTGGCCTACGTGCCGCAGCGCGCCTCGGTCGATTGGGATTTTCCAACACGTGTCATCGACGTGGTGCTGATGGGCCTCTACCGGGAATTGGGGCTTCTGCGCCTCGTGCGCCGCGCCCATCGCGAGCGGGCGCTGGCCTGCCTCGACCGCGTCGGCATGGCCGACTTCGCGGACCGGCAGATCGGTCAGCTTTCCGGCGGGCAACAGCAGCGCGTCTTCCTTGCCCGGGCGCTCGCGCAGAACGCCGATCTCTATCTGCTCGACGAGCCCTTCGCCGGCGTGGACGCGGCCACGGAACGGGCCATCATCGACGTGCTGAAGGCTCTGCGAGGCGAGAAGCGCACGGTCGTCTGTGTGCACCACGATCTCGCGACCGTCAGCGACTATTTCTCCAACGTCCTGCTTATCAATATCCGCAAGATCGCCGAAGGGCCGGTGGCAACCACCTTCACCGCCGAAAACCTCCAGAAGACCTATGGCGGGCGGCTGGCCACCGCGCACATCGATCAGCTGAAACTGCCGGTGGCCTAGGGTGTGGAGGATGCACAGTAGAGCCCCTCTCTTGCAAATTCTAAGCGCTTGGCTGCGCCAAACCCAAGAAATCGCTTTCTCTCCCGCAAGGAGAGAGATGGTGGGCGGTTGCATCGTCTTGGCAAATCACCACCGTTGGCGTTTGGCGCAAACGCAACTGCAGCCGATATCTCTCCCCTTGAGGGAGAGAAAGCTATTTCAACATCTTAGTCGAAGACTAAGTGTTAGGAATCGCAAGAGAGGGCCTTTTGAACCGGGGCTCCCGTACAACTCCTCAGCCCTGGGTGCAGCGTGCTGAACGCCTTTCTCGAAGCCCTGCTGTTCCAGGCCGGCTACAATACGGCGCTGGTGGCGATTGGCGCGGCGCTGCTCGGTATCGCGGCTGGGGGTGGGGGCAGCTTTCTGTTCCTGCGCAAGCGGGCGCTGGTGTCGGATGCCGTGGCGCATGCCACGTTGCCAGGCATCGGCCTCGCCTTCATGATCATGGTCGCGCTCGGCGGCGACGGGCGCAACCTGCCGGGCCTGCTTCTTGGCTCGGCGCTGTCGGCAATGCTCGGTCTCATCGCCGTGGAGTGGATCACGCGGAACACGCGGCTTGCCGAAGATGCGGCCATCGGCGCGGTGCTCTCGGTCTTCTTCGGCTTCGGCGTCGTGCTTCTCACGATCATCCAGACCATGACAAGAGGTTATCAGGCCGGGCTGGAAAGCTTCTTGCTCGGCTCGACCGCCGGTATGCTCTACCAGGATGCGGTGGTGATCGCCATTGGCGGTTCGCTGGCGGTCGCCTTCGTGCTTTTGCTGCGGCGGCCGATGACGCTGGTCTCTTTCGATGCCGAATTTGCCGCCACATCCGGCATCAATGTCGCGCGCATGGACCTCGTCATGATGGGCCTCGTCATGGCGGTGACGGTGATCGGGCTCAAGCTGGTGGGGCTCATCCTCATCGTCGCCATGCTCATCATCCCGCCCGTTACGGCGCGGCTGTGGAGCGAGCGCACGGAACACGTGGTCTTCATCGCCGGAGGGCTTGGCGGCTTGGCGGGCTATCTCGGTGCGGCGTTTTCGGCTTCCGCGCCCGATCTGCCGACCGGACCCATCATCGTGCTCATCAGTTTCACCCTTTTCGCCATATCACTTCTTCTCGCGCCGGGGCGGGGTGTCCTCGCTGCGTTTCTGCGCCACAAGCGGTTTCAGATCCGCGTTCATCGCCGCCAGGGATTGCTCGCATTGGCGCGGGGCGAGGTCATACTCGAGCCGCTCACCCGAAGAGTGCTGCGTCGTGAACGCCTCATCCGGCGCGACGGCGTGGCGACGGAGAAAGGCAGGGCTGCCGCGGCCAAGGCCGTACGCGACGAAAGCCGCTGGGCGCTTGCCCGCCAGCTTTATCAGGACGAAACGGTCTACAGCCGTTATGACGGGCTGACGCCGATCGAAACCGTGCTGACGCGAGACGAGATCGCCGACATCGACCGCCGGCTCGGCCCGCCGGCGCCGGTCATGTGAGGCGATGATGGGCGCGGAATTCGTACAGCTCAGCCTCACGCCGATTCTTATCGGCATTCTGGCCGCAATTGCCTGCGCGCTGCCGGGCAATTTCCTCATTCTCCGCCGCCAGGCGCTGATCGGGGATGCAATCAGCCATGTCGTGCTGCCGGGCATTGTAGTGGCCTTTATCGTCACCGGCACGATCACCACCTGGCCCATGCTGATCGGCGCGGCGGGGGCGGCCGTGGTGGCCGTCATCATCATTGAGGCGATCCGCCGTGTCGGCCGCATTGAGCCGGGTGCGGCGATGGGGGTCGTCTTCACGGCACTCTTTGCCGCCGGCGTCCTGCTTCTCGAACAGACGGATACGAGCGGCGTTCATCTCGACGTGGAACACGCCCTCTACGGCAATCTGGAGAGCCTGATCTGGTTTTCCGCGGAAGGTTGGGGATCGCTGCTTGACCCGCAGGCGCTTGCCGGATTGCCGCCGGAGCTTTTCCGCATGGCGGCAGCGGCATTCATCATCGGAGTTCTCACAATCATTTTCTGGCGTCCGCTCAAGATTTCAACCTTCGACGAGGGCTTTGCCGGCGCGGTGGGCGTGCCCACGACTATCTTTAGCCTCGGGCTGGTGATTGCCGCCGCCGTGGCCGCGGTCGCCGCCTTCGATGCGGTGGGCTCCATCATCGTGATCGCCATGTTCATCTGCCCGCCGGCGGCTGCCCGGCTGATGACGAACAGGCTCGAGATCCAGGTTCTGTGGAGCATCGTCTTCGCCACGCTCTCGGCCATCATCGGCTATGTCCTGGCGGGCTACGGGCCGCTGTGGATTGGACGGGATCACGCCGTCAGCGCCGCCGGTATGATCGCCACCGTCTCGGGCATCATTCTCGCGCTCGCCTGCCTCTTCGCGCCTCACCGCGCACGCATCGGCGCGCCGAAGGAGGGGTGAGGCGGACGGGTGGGTGCGTTCAGGCCGGGATCCGCCCTCCACATCAAAAGCCGCATGGCATTCGCCGTGACCAGAACGGTCGCCCCGGTGTCGGCCAGGATGGCGGGCCACAGGCCGGTGATGCCGAGGATGGTGGTGATCAGAAAGATCACTTTCAGTCCGAGGGCGATCGTGATGTTCTGCCGGATGTTGGCCATGGTTCGGTTGGAAAGCTGGATCATCGCCGCCACATCGCTCACGCGTCCATGCAGGATGGCGGCGTCCGCGGTCTCCAGCGCCACATCCGTGCCGCCGCCCATGGCGATGCCGATGTCGGCCGTGGCGAGCGCCGGTGCGTCATTGATGCCGTCACCGACCTTGCCGACCTTCAATCCGCCCGACTTCAGCTCGTTCACGAAGCGGCTCTTGTCTTCCGGCAGCATTTCGGCCCGCACTTCAATCCCGAGATCGCGGCCGATAGCCTCGGCGGTGCGGCGGTTGTCGCCGGTCAGCATGAACGTGCGCAGGCCGGCGGCCTTCAGTTGCTTGAGCCCGGCAATAGCGTCCTCGCGCGGCTCGTCGCGCATGGCGATGGCACCGGCAAGCGCGCCGTTGATTGTCAGCACTGAAACCGTTTTGCCTTCAGCCGCGAGCGCGTCGATCTCGTGGCGTTGTGCGGGAGAAAGCTGCACAGAGGCGGCTTTGGGCGAACCGAAGAAGACCTCGTGAGCGTCTACACGGCCCGTCACGCCCTTGCCGCCAAGCGCGGCGGCATCCGTGGCCGATGGAATGACGGTCGCGTCGTTTTCGGCCTGTTGCAACACGGCAAGGGCCAGCGGATGACTGGAGCCCTGTTCCAGCGCGGCAGCAAGGCGCAGCACCTCGGCCGGTTCCTGTCCGAAAGGTACGATATCTGTCACCTTTGGCCGGCCTGTCGTCAGCGTACCGGTCTTGTCGAAGGCGATTGCCCGCAGGGAGCGCGCCTGCTCCAGCACCGCGCCGCCCTTCATCAAGAGGCCGCGCCGGGCACCGGAGGAGAGGGCCGCCGCGATGGCTGCCGGGGTGGAGATGACAAGTGCGCAAGGGCAGCCGATCAACAGAAGCGTCAGCCCTTTATAGACCCACTCGAGCCAGGGCTGCGCCGCCACGAGCGGCGGCAGGACGGCGACCATCGCCGCGAGCAGGACGACGCCCGGCGTGTAGTAGCGGGAGAAGCGGTCGATGAAGCGTTCCGTTGGGGCTTTGCGCTCCTGTGCTTCCTCCACCAGCCGGATGATGCGGGCAATCGTGTTGTCCTGTGCCGCGGCGGTCACGCGCACGCGCAGCACGCCATTGCCGTTCACCGTGCCGGCAAAGACTGCTGCGCCGGTCTCCTTGTTCGCGGGTGTGCTTTCGCCGGTAACCGGTGCCTCGTCGATGGCACTGAGGCCAGAAAGCACCTCGCCATCGGCTGCGATGCGGTCGCCGGGCCGTACGAGAACGGTGTCGCCGACCGCGAGCCTTTCCGCCGGCACTTCCTCGATGCCGCCACCGGCGCGCTCCACGCGTGCCATCTTCGGCACGAGCTTGCCGAGAGCGCGGATCCCGGCGCGGGCGCGGCCTGCCGCCACGCCCTCCAGAAGCTCGCCGACCAGGAAGAGAAAGACGACGATTGCCGCTTCCTGCGAGGCGCCGATGATCGCGGCACCGGCGGCCGCAATCGTCATCAGCATCTCGATGGAAAACGGCGTCCCCGCCAGCGCGGCCGAGAAGGCGCGGCGGGCGACCGGCACGAGGCCGACCAGCATGGCGATGTCATAGGCCCAGGGGCCGACTGTCGGAGAAAACCGCGCCGTCACGAAAGCCGCCACCAGCGCCAGCCCGCTCATCAGCGTCAGCCGAACCCGCGGCTGCTGCCACCATGATGGCTCGGCTTCGTCCGAACCTGCGGCCAAGGTTTTCGGCGGCTCGGCCTGCCCGGTGCTTTCCGCTCCCCCGCAGCAGCCGCAACCTTCGGACTTTTCCGCCTCACCTCCAGCCGGGGCAAGCAGCGCGGCGCCATAGCCCAAACGTTTCACCTGCTTCTCGATGGCGGGTTGGACCTGCGTGGTGCCTTCATGGATTACAGTCATCGTACCGCTGGCGACCGAAACGGAGACGTCTTCCACGCCGGCTATACGCCGAACGGCGGTGTCGATCTTGCGCGCGCAGCCCGCGCAATCCATCCCGCTGACCCGATATCGGCTTTCGGTAAGAGTTTCTGCCATTGCCGGCGTCCTTGATGTGATCCGGCACGAGGACTACTTCCTATAGCGACTATAGGAGCAAGAGAAAAATGACCGTTCGCGAAATTTCCATCGGCGAAGCCGCCCGGCGCAGCGGCGTGAAAGTGCCCACGATCCGTTATTACGAGCGGATCGGTCTTCTGCCCGCGCCGCCGCGCAGCGAGGGTAACCGGCGGCAATTCGACGGGAGGGATTTAAGTCGGTTGCAGTTTATCCGGCATGCGCGCGAACTGGGTTTTGAAATCTCCGATATCCGCGAGCTTTTGGCGATGACGGACCAGCCGCAGCGCTCATGCCATGCGGCCGACAGCATCGCCAGGCGGCATTTGCACGAGGTCGATGCCCGCATCGCCCGCTTGCAGGCGCTTCGCGGGGAGCTTCAGCGCATGGTGGACGAGTGCGACCATGGCAAGGTTTGTGAGTGCCGGGTGATCCAGATTCTGGCCGATCATGAGCATTGCGCGAACCGCGTGCACTGAACGCGAATCATTTTTCCTTAATCAGTAACCGTTTGTAAACCAAACGTTCCGGTTGTACCGGCGCCCCGCGGCTGGAACGCTCTCCTGCGTGCGCTTTAAAGTGTTTACGCGGCATTAAATTCTGTTTTAATCAAATCGATACAGCAAATGGTTATACGTATACAACCGTATATTACATATATGTTTGCAATGGTTGTTTTTATACAACTTATACGTTAAACACGAGGGTCTATGGTGTTTGAAAACAAGAGGGGAGGCTCGGCGACAATACACCAAGGGCTTATCCGGCGTTCGCGTTTGTATTGACCGCAGGTCCTGCAGTGGTCGGTAAGGCGACCATATCTCCAGGCAGACAGCCTTCGCTGCCGCACTCCCTTTCGGGGGGCAAGGCACCGTTTGCCGAAATGACGAAAATCGCTGGCGTTTTCCAACCCGGATGAGTGTGGCTTGCCTGGGCAGGGGAGGTCTGTGCCCGACGGCGCCAAGTGGGAGTGTCAAGTGCGTATCGAACAAGCAATGCAACCGGGGTTTTTCCCCGAAACATATCGGAGAAGGCGCGCAATGAACGGCCAGAAACAGGACGGATTGTCTTTCGCGACATTGAGGGCGGCCGACGCTGTTATAGAAACCAGGAGCCTTACAGGAGCGGCTATGAAGCTGGGGATCAGCCAGCCCGCCATCAGCATGCATCTCAGCCGGCTGGAACGGGCCATCGGCACCTCGCTGATCAAGAAGGTCGGCAACAAGATCATCATCAAGGAGGAGATTTCACGGCTTATCCGCCAGATGCTGGAGTTGGAGCGGCGGCTGAAAACCGTTTCCTATGAGAGGAACGCCTCGAAGCTGAAGGTGGGTGTGTGCACCTATTCCACACCGCTTCTGGTGGAGCGCACCGAGCGGTTGGGCAGTCTGAAAAACAATCTGAGTTGGAAGATTACCGAGTCGCGTAAACTTCAGGATCTGTACGAGCAAGGCGAGCTCGACGCCATTTTCCGCGCCCTTCACCCTTCAGAGATCGCGCCGGACCTGGTGACGGAGTTCTCGCTTAAGTGGATTGGCGACAGGCAGTTTCAGGATGATACGAGCTACGAAGGACAGGGGCTGCCGGTGGTCCTCGCCTCTCCCAGTTCGCCTCTCGGCGCTGCTTCGCGTGAGTGGCTGCGTCAGCACGAGGTCAGCTACGACATCGTTGGAGAGGTGGATGATATCATGTCGGCCATCCGGCTCGTCTCGAGCGGCATCGCGTCTTCGCCGCTGCCTGCGTATGTCCGCGACAGCCTCAAGAATTGCACGCAGGTTCTGCCCGGACAGTTGAAAATTCGCTACGGACTGTTCATCAACGAGCAGCGTTTCAGTCTGCGAACGGCGCTGGACGTTTTCGAGCTTCTGAAAGAGGACATGCCAAAGCCCGCCCCTTCAGTACCGGTCGCCGAGGTGCAATTCGACACCGGTAGGCGCTGACCGGCCTACCGATGCTTTTGCTCGACGAGTTCGGTCGTTGACTGACGCACACGCAATTCCGGCTTTATGAGTTCCTGAACGGGGTCGATCTCGGCCCCGTTCAGCCGGTCCAGCAGCACGCGCGCGGCGCGTTGGCCGACATCGCGCTGGCCGTTCCAGACGGTGGTGAGCGCGGGGGTGGCGATCGCCGCTTCCTCGAGATCGTCATAGCCGGTGACGGATATGTCCACGCCCGGTGTCAGGCCGGCGCGCGCCAGGCCGTTCATCAGGCCGATGGCCACCAGATCGTTCCAGCAGACAGCCGCCGTCAGCCTGTCTTCATGCGACAGGAAGGCCTCGGTCATGTCGAAACCGGCCTGTTTCGTGCGCGGGCCGGGAAAGCGCCAGTCCGGCTTTGCCCCAAGGCCGGCCCTTTCCATCGCCGCCACGTAGCCGCGATAGCGGTCGCGGCCTGTCGAGGTATGGTCCGTGCCGCCGATCATGGCGATGCGGCGATGGCCGAGGGAAACCAGATGGTCGGTCGCAAGGCCAATGCCATAGGCGTCGTCACCGCGGAAGACCGGCACGCGCGCGCTTTCCACCGAGCGTGCGATGAGCACGGCAGGCAGACCGTTTTCCTCGACCAGGCGAATGTCCTCGGCCGGCGTGCCGATGGCGGGCGACATGATGATGCCATCAGCTCCGAGCTGAAGGAGGGTATCGATAAAAGTGCGCTGTTTTTCGAGCTGGTCGTAATGGTTCGACAGGAGAAAAGTCTGTTGCGAACGGTCGAGCTCTCTTTCGATCGAGCGCAGAATCTCGGCGAAGAACGGGTTCATGATGTCGTGGACCACCACCCCGACGATGCCGGAACGGGAGGTACGCAGGCTCGCCGCGCGGCGGTTGTATATATAGCCGATCGTCCGCGCATGCTCCTTGATGCGCTGCCGGGTGGCATCGGCAACCAGCGGACTGTCTCTCAGTGCCAGCGAAACGGTGGCCGTGGACACGCCAAGAGCATCGGCAATCGTCGATAGCTTGATCTTCTGCGCCAGCGTGCCCCTCCCGGCCATGGCCAATCTTTAAACTGTTTAGGCTGCGCTTATGACATTATCCGGGCAGCGGTCCAAGAGTTTTTGGCCCGAGGCTCGTGCTTATCTCAGGGAGATCGCTATTGATCGGTCGGACCGGTAGCTATCGCTTTTGGTACTACCCTCTGGGTATGCACCCAGACCCGGTCCGGCCCTGTGCTTCGGAAGGGGCTGGCAAGATGTCGCTCTTCGCGTAAAACGGGTCCCGTTGTTCGAATCGTTTGCATTGAGGAACCGATGCCCACTGTCGCGCCGCTCGACCTGGAAGGCCATTGCGTTGCCGCTGCCTGGCTCGAGAATGTTCCCCTTTTCGCGCTGGCTGATGGCGTGGTCCACCGCCTCGACAATGGCCACAGATGGGCGGAGCTGCATGACGGGCTGCTTTGTGCGGTTCCCACGCGGGACAATGCCCGGCTCCTGACGGGCGGAGAGGACGGCAAGGTCATGCTGCTGTCGCGGGACGGCGCCAGCGAGGCAATTGCGGAGATCGGCCGCAAATGGATGACGAGCGTTGCCGCCGGCCCGCAGGACGCGGTGGCGTTCGCCACCGGGCGCATTGCCTATGTTCGGCTTCGCGACGGCAGGGTGCGCGAGTTCCAGCATCCCCGCAGTGTGGAGGGCCTTGCCTTCGCGCCGAAGGGTCTGCGCCTTGGCGTTGCGCGCTACAACGGCGCCACGCTGCATTTCGCGGCGACCGAAGGCAAGCCGGCCGAGCTTGAATGGGCGGGTGCACACACGGGCATCACCTTTTCGCCGGACGGCAATTTCCTGGTCACCACAATGCAGGAAAACGCCCTGCACGGCTGGAAGCTGGCCGACGGCAAGCACATGCGCATGGCGGGTTATCCGGCCAAGGTGAAGAGCTTCTCGTGGAGCAGGAAGGGCAAATGGCTCGCCACATCCGGCGCGCCGGCGGCCATCGTCTGGCCCTTTCAGGGCAGAGACGGGCCGATGGGCAGGGCCCCGCTCGAGCTCGGCACGCGCGGCGACACGATGGTGACGCAGGTCTGCTGTCATCCGGGCGAAGATATCGTGGCGATCGGCTATGCCGACGGCATGATCCTGGCCGCGCGCCTGGCCGACCAGAAGGAGGTGCTCCTGCGCCGACCCGGCAAGGGCGCCATCACCGCCGCGAGCTGGGACAAAGAGGGCCGCCGCCTTGCATTCGGCACGGAAACCGGCGACTGCGGCGTGGTGGATATTTCGGCGTAGCGACTTTGCGCTCCCTACAGCAAGAGAGCCGACCATCTTAAATGCCAGCGTGCAGCTGTAAATCCAGGATCTTTTGACCTTCGGCCAGCACTCATCGCCGCCACGCCCGGCTCTCACCGTCTGGCCATTAAGAAAGCGGGAAGCGGGGCGCGTGCGCCGGGACTTCTCACTTCTATGTCAGGCACGTTCCCACGCGCCCCGCCTATGGACGGACCCGCTGTCGGCCGGCCGCTCAAGAAGGTCCATGCCGGAACCTTCCTCACGGCGTCGCCCCGTTCACACATCCAGCCGGGCGACCTCCGGTCTCAGCCCCCGAGAGGGCTAGGGATAGTAATCGCCCGGCCGGCCGTGGGCGCCGGCCCGTCGCGGAACCTTCAAGCTGCGGGTCTCGGTCCCGCCGCCCAAAGGCTCGCCACCGTCGCTCTCCCGAAGCCCGGCGGCCGCGCGGTTCCCGCAAGAGCGATGGCCACAGAATAGGTGTGCGGGAGGGAGCGGGGATAAAATCCTCAAGGAAAAATCGTCAGGGAGGAGCCAAGCTATTGATCCGGCGAAATAAAAAATTTGCCGAAGCATTTTTGGCACTCAATTTATCCCCGCCGGCAACCTCGCCATTCTCCTCACACCGTTCGCCTCTGGAACATTTCCGCCACCTATCCGCTTTTTCAGCAGAAGGTGACGCAATGACTGCCGAGACCACCGAAAAGACATTTCCAACCCCGCTCGGTACCGTGCGCGAGGAGGCGCAGGACTGCACCCGCTGCGATCTCTACAAGAACGCCACACAGACCGTCTTCGGCGAGGGTGGGGGCGATGCCCGTGTGGTCTTCGTCGGCGAGCAGCCCGGCGACAAGGAGGATATCGAGGGGAAACCCTTTGTCGGGCCGGCGGGAAGGCTCTTGGACGATATTCTCGAGGAAGCCGGCATCGACCGGAAAAAGACTTACGTCACCAACGCGGTGAAGCATTTCAAGTTCGAGCCGCGCGGCAAGCGGCGCATCCATTCAAAGCCCAATGCCGGGGAAATCCGCGCCTGCCGCTGGTGGCTGGACCAGGAGCTGACGCACATCCAGCCGGACCTGGCCGTTGCGCTCGGCGCGACTGCCGCCCGCGCTCTTGTCGGCAAGCAGGTGCCGGTGATGAAACAGCGCGGCACTGTAGTCGAGAGCGCGGAAGGCATTCCGGTTTTCATCACGGTGCATCCATCCTCGCTGCTGCGCATCCCGAATGACGTAGACAGGCGCAGCGCGCGCGAACGCTTTACCGAGGATATGCGGAAGGTGAAGGCGATGATGAAGGGGTGAGGAGGCGTTCGCTAGCCTTACATCACCTCACCAGCACAGCCCGCAAATCATTCACATTTGTGCCCGTCGGGCCGGGCATGAAGAGGTCGCCCAGCACATCGAACGCGCCCCAGGCGTCGTGCTTGGCGAGCAGCGTCTTGGGATCATGGCCGGCCTTGCGCAGACGCAGAGCGGTTGCGTGATCGGCGAAGGCGCCGGCATTGTCCTCGGAGCCGTCAATGCCGTCCGTATCGGCAGCGAATGCGGAAATGCTCTCCACACCGTCGATGCCGAGCGCCAGCGATAGCAGAAACTCCGTATTGCGCCCGCCGCGCCCGCCTTTTTCGCGGATCGTGACGGTGGTTTCGCCGCCCGACAGCATCAGCACGGGCTTGGCGAAGGGACGGTCGCGTAGCGCAACCTCGCGCGCGATGGCCGCGTGCACCGAGCCGATCTCGCGCGCCTCGCCTTCAATCGCATCCGATAGGATTACCGCATTGATGCCCTGCCTTCCCGCTTCTGCGGCCGCCGCTTCCAGCGAGCGCGCGGCGGACGCGATGACGTGGACCTCGTTCCGGCTGAAACGAGGGTCGTCGGGTTGCGGGGCATCCGCTTCCGTCGACTGCAGGTGCCGGAGTGCCGCTTCAGGCAGCTGCAGGCCGTAGGCTTCGATCACCGCTTGGGCGTCCTGCCGCGTGGCTGTGTTGGGCACGGTCGGTCCGGAGGAGACGAGCGCCGGGTCGTCGCCGGGAATATCCGAGACGATGAGCGAGACGACGCGGGCGGGATGCGCGGCTGCAGCAAGCCGGCCGCCCTTGATGGCCGAAAAGTGCTTGCGCACCGTGTTCATGGCCGAGATCGGCGCGCCGGAGGCAAGCAGCGCCTCGTTGATGGCGATTTCGTCCTCGAGCGTGAGCTCTCCCGGCGGCGCGGGAAGCAGAGCCGAGCCGCCACCACAGACGAGCGCCACGACGAGATCGTCTTCCGTAAGGTCCTGTACGAGGTCGAGCAGCCGCCGGGCGCCTTTCAGGCCCGCCGCATCGGGCACGGGGTGAGCGGCCTCGATGACTTCGATCTGCTCCGTCGGCGCGCCATAGCCGTAACGCGTCACGACCGCACCTTCGAGCGGACCGTCCCAAGCTTCCTCGAAGGCTTGCGCCATTTGGGCTGCTCCCTTGCCCGCCCCGATCACAACGGTGCGGCCTTTCGGACGGGCGGGGAGATGGGCGGGAATGGTTGTCTTCGGGTCGGCGGCGGCGACGGCGGCGTGGAAAAGGCTTTCGAAGAATGCTTTTGGGTCGGCTGTCATTCGGTAGCGCTCCTCCATAAGGTATTCCCGGCGTCCCGCTTTGTCCGGGTTGAAGTTCGTGGACCGCCAATGGGTGGCGAGGCTCAGGCATGGATCCTCGGGTCAAGCCCGAGGATGACGTGTGAAGGGGAGTGGCTTTGCCAATCGCCAACGCCTTAGCATTTCACAACATCACAAAGGTTAACGATTAGCAGACACGCCCTCCACTTTCGTCATACCAGGGCTCGACCCTGGTATCCATGCCTGACGGTGACGAAACGCTCAGCACTTCCGGATAGCCTCCCCTCGGCAGCACCATCGCAGGAGCGGAGCGCAAGAGAGAAGGGCACTCCGGGAGAGTTAAATGGAACCCTTCACCGCCTCACCCGCCACATAGGTCTCCACCACGGCACGGTCGTCGCCGAGGGTCTGGAGCACGAAGAGTTCCTCGGCGAGCGTTTCGGCGCGTGCCATGCGCAGGCGCATGGGCGGGGTGGCGCGGGCATCGAGCACGACCAGATCGGCGTCCGTCTCGGGTTCCAGCGTGCCGATACGGTCGGCCAGCGACAGGGCCTCGGCATTTCCGCGCGTGATCTGCCAGAAGGAGGCGAGCGGGTTCAGCTTCTCGCCCTGCAACGCGATTACCTTGTAGCCCTCGTCCATGGTGCGCAGCATGGAATAATTCGTGCCGCCGCCGACATCCGTCGCGGTGGCGATGCGCAACGGCTTTTCGCGCCGGCGATAGCGCAGGTAATCGAAGAGGCCGGAGCCCAGGAACAGATTGGAGGTGGGGCAGAAGACGGCCACGGAGCCGGAATCCGACAGCGCATCCGCCTCGCGTTCGGACAGATGAATGCAATGGCCGAAGAGGCTTTTCATCCCCAAGAGGCCGTATCGTTCATAAATGCCGGTGTAATCGGGCGCGTCTGGATAAAGATCCCGGGAGAGCGCGATCTCTGCATGATTCTCGGATAGATGGGTCTGGAAATGCAGATCCGGATGTTCCCGCACCAGTGCCTGCACCATCTCCATCTGTTGGGGGGTCGAGGTGATTGCGAAGCGGGGGGTGACCGCGTAGTGGAGGCGGTCCTTTCCGTGCCACTTTGATATCAGCGCCTTCGTGTCGTCATAGCTCGATTGCGGCGTGTCGGTGAGCGCCTGCGGCGCGTTGCGGTCCATCATCATCTTGCCGGTGACAATGCACATGCCGCGCTTTTCCGCCTCGGCGAAGAGGGCATCGGCGGATTGCGGATGCACCGTGCAGTAGACCGCCGCCGTGGTGGTGCCATGGCGCGCCAGTTCATCGAGATACGCGCCGGCGATACGCGCAGCGTGGGCGCTGTCGCCGAATTCGCTTTCTGCGGGAAAGGTATAGTTGTTGAGCCAGTCGAGAAGCTCTGTCCCGTAGCTGGCGATCACCTGCATCTGCGGGAAATGCGCATGGGCGTCGATGAAACCCGGCATGAGGAGATGCGGGCGATGATCGACGATCTCGGCACCTTCGGCGTTGCGGGCGACATCGGCATAAGCGCCGGAGGCGATGATCATGCCGGCTTCCACCAGCACTGCGCCATCTTCCTCGTAGGCGTAGGAGGCGTGATCGTCGGCGGCCAATGGCTCCGACTGGAACGTGAGGAGCCGGGCACGGATGAGAGTCTTGGTCATACGTCTTCGTCTTTCAACGCGCTTCCTCGAACCAGGTTACGAGCAGCCGGCGCTCGCTCTCCGTCATGCCGGAGACATTGCCCGGCGGCATGGCGTGGCTGCGCCCCGATTGCAGGTAAATTTCGCGGGCACGTGCAGCAATCGCGGCATCCGAGTCCAGCAAAACATTCTTCGGCGGGGTCTGCACCCCATCATATCCCGGTTCTGCGGCGTGGCACATGGTGCAGCGTCCCATCACGGCGTCGCGGACGGCCGGGAAGTGCGCAGATGCGATGAACCGTTCCTCCGCTGCCGAGAGCCTTTCCTGGCCGGTAAGAACCGTCGGCACGGTGGAAAGCCACATGATGATAACGAAAAGGATGGCGGACAACGCCCAGGTCCAGTGCGGATTGCCCTTTCGCGCGTGCATCGTGTTGAAGTAGTGCCGGATGAGCACGCCGATGATAAAGATGAGCGATGCGATCACCCAGTTGAACTGTGTGCCGAAAGCCAGCGGATAGTGGTTCGACAGCATCAGGAAGATTACCGGCAGGGTGAGATAGTTGTTGTGCAGCGAGCGCTGCTTGGCCTGGGCACCCAGCTTGGGGTTGGGCGTTTTGCCAGCCTTCAGATCGGCCACCACGATCTTCTGGTTGGGAATGATGATAAGGAAGACATTCGCGGTCATGATCGTGGCAGTAAATGCGCCGAGATGCAGGAAGGCCGCACGGCCGGTGAAGAGCTGCGTGTAGCCCCAGCTCATCGCCACGAGGACGGCATAGAGCACCAGCATCAGCGCCGTATCGTTCTTGCCGAGCGGTGACTTGCACAGCAGGTCGTAGAGCAGCCAGCCAAGCCCGATCGAGGCGATCGAGATCAGGATGGCGGCGGGTTCTGAAACGTCCAGTACATTGCGGTCGATCAGATAAAGGTCGGCTCCGGCGTAATAGATGATGGCTAGAAGCGCGAAGCCGGAAGCCCAAGTCGAATAGGATTCCCACTTGAACCAGGTGAGATGCTCCGGCAGCGAGGGCGGGGCGACCAGATATTTCTGGATATGGTAGAAGCCACCGCCATGGACCTGCCATTCTTCGCCATGCACGCCCTCGGGCATCATTCCCGGGCGTTTCACCAGCCCTAGATCGAGCGCGATGAAATAAAAGGATGAGCCGATCCAGGCGATGGCCGTGATCACATGCAGCCAGCGCACGCCATAGCTCAGCCAGTCCCACATCAGTGCAAAGTCGTTCATGCCCGTTCCCCACATACGGCCGACGGCCTGCCTCCAGCGGCTGATCGCAACGATCAGCCATTACACAGCTTTCGACATCCTTAGGCCGCACTGATGCATTCTGCGCGCCGGCCGTTCGGGGCAAGTTCTATCCCTTCTGAGAAGCGGATGTCGGATTACCTTACGTGCTGTCCCCGCGGGAGATTGCTCCCCGGGCAGCTTTCCGAAACAGCAAGGCCGATACAAGCCACAGCGCGACAAAAAGCGTATTTATGCCGAGTATTTCCAGCGGCGGGCTTGCGGGATAACCCATCCGGGCAATCGCCGCAATCATCGTGACCAACGCCTGAGCGAGCGCGGTGGCGAACAAAGCACGCGCCATACCGTCCGGCTGGAAACGAGCGAGAACGGCGGCAATGATCCCGACCGCGAGCACTCCGCCAAACATCAGGTTGGCGGGGTTGTCCTCCGACCCGATGATGCCAACGGCGGCATTAATCCAGATGAGGAGGAATGTGGCCGCGAGTGCAACGCCGACGCCGGCTCGATACGCGTTGTTGTTGGTCATTCTCACTGCCAGCTCAAAGGCGGCACCAGTGCCGACGATCAGGGCACTGGCGAAAACGAAGTCGGTTTTGGTCCAGTTGACTTCATCGGTGAGTTGCATTGCGACCAGGGGCAGCAGCAGTAAGAGCGCTGCCGCGGTCCAGCCTGCGATTCTCCAATGGCTCCCGCGCCCTCGGCCGCCGTCGCTCATGGTTCCTGCCATTGCCTTGCCTTCATACAATCCGGCCTTCATCCTAGCACAGGGACAGGTGGTCGGCATGAGCAATTCTGAGACGACGATCAGTGCTAACCGGCGCGACCGAGGAAGTCGACCAGAAGTGCGGCAATTTCTTCGGGCCGTTCTTCAGGCGCGAAGTGACCGCAGTTTTCGACAATGTGCAGTTCACTTCCAGAAATGGCGCGGTTCAGCTTTTGTGCCCAGTCAACAACCTGCCAGGTGTCGTTCGCGCCCCAGATCAGCTGGACTGGCACTTGTCCCAGCACATCCAGGCGGTCGGCAATTTCCATCGTATGTTTCGGGTCGTAGTGGGCGACCTGATGTCGAAACAGGCTCGCCTGACCGACCGGGCCGCTGATGAAATCCAGATAAAGCTGGAGTGCTTCGGAATCGAAGTTTGCTTCGTGGCTGTGGGTCGAGAGCAACCAGTTTTTGAAATTGGCCCGGTGTTCTGCGTCCGGTTTCTTGATCAGCTTCTCCAGGCCCTCGCTCATCTGCTGACGTGTGCGCTTGGACGGATAGCTGTCATAGCTTACAACATCGATCATCGTGAGGGACTTGAGGCGCTCTATAGATTGAACCCCAAACCGTTGCGCGACGCCTCCGCCGATGTCGTGGGCGGCCAGATGGAAGGTGTTCAACTGCCAGAGGTCCAGCAGGCCCTCAAGAATGCTCACTTGCCCTGTTATCGACGTATCGGTCGACTCGCTCCAGGGACGCTCGGAAAGTCCATATCCAAGCAAGTCAAACACGTGTGCTTTGAATCCTGCCTTGACCAGAACAGGAACGATATTCCGCCAGATATAAGACGAGGAGGGTGTGCCGTGCAAAAGGACCACCGGTGTCCCCTCGCCATGAACGCCATAGGCGATGCGGTTCCCGCGAATAATTGCATTCTGGTCTACGAGAGGTGCCAAGATCATCACTCCAGTCAGGTCGACAATGGCAGGAAGTTTGTCTCACACAAAATGAATTTCATTGGCGCCAAGTTTCGCAATTTTTCATGCGAAGTTTTCGCGAGCCTGTCACTAAGAACCGATCAGTCTTGGCTTTAAGGCACAACTGCCCGCATCACTTCCGCGGCCGTCATGGCAGCGATGACGGCGGGACGTTTGTCGCGCAGGTCTTCGCCGCCGATGGGGGTGACGAGGCGGGAAAGGCGGGCTTCATCGCCGCCGTTTTTCAGATACCAGCTCCTGAAAGTCGCCTTCTTGGTCTTGGAGCCGATCATCCCGACATAGGCCGCATCGTCGCGCCCGAGCGCCTCGGAAACGATCAGATAGTCGAGCGCGTGGTCGTGGGTGAGAACGACGAAGGCTGAGTGGGGCGGCGCTCGTCTCACTGCCTCTTCGGGCATGGCGGAAAGCCGCTTTTCGACCGACTCGGGAAACCCCTCCAGCGTCTCGGCCCGCGTCTCCACCACTATTGTACGGACGGGAAGGAGCGCCAACGCGGCAGCAAGCGAATGCCCCACATGCCCGCCACCGAAGAGGTAGACATGCGGCCGGGCGGCGTCCTCAGCCTCTGCCTGGCGTAGCAGTTCCGCGCGTTGCTCCCGACCGGCGATGGAGATGTCGAGGCCGACGCGCCCGCCACAGCACTGGCCGATGTCCGGACCGAGGGGGATGTCCAGCGCGCCGCTCACCTCGTTTTCCGCGATCAGTTCTCGCGCCCTGGCAATGGCCAGGAATTCGAGCTGGCCGCCGCCGATCGTGCCAAAAATCGCATCCGGCGAGACCAGCATCCAGGTGCCGGCCTCGCGCGGCGTCGAGCCCCTTGCTTCAGTGACGGTGACGAGTGCCGCCGCCGGTGACCGCTCGAGGAAATCGGTCAGGGCCTCGGCGAGCGGAGGCATCTATGCCTGACAGGCTTCAAAAGTGCGCTTCAGCCGCTCGGCGTCCAGATCGCGCCCGATGAAGACGATCCGGCTTTCGCGCGCTTCATTGTCCTTCCAGGGGCGCTGGTGATCGCCCTCGACGATCATGTGAATGCCCTGGATGACATACCGGTCCGGATCGTCCGCCAGCGCAATGATGCCCTTGAGGCGCAGAATGTTTGGCCCGTCCATCTGGGTCGTTTTCTGGATCCAGGGAAAGAACTTCTTCGGGTCCATCTGGCTGGCGCGCAGCGAGATAGAGGTGACACCTGCATCGTGGATCGGCGAGGCCGCGCCGTGCCCATGGCCATGATGATCATGGTCGTGATGGTGGTGATCGTGGTCGCAGTCGGGGCCGCAGACGTGATCCGGATGTTCGTGATCGAGAAAATGCGGGTCGTTGTCGATCGCGCGCTGGAGATCGAAGGCGCCGCGGTCGAGGACTTCCGAAAGCGCCACCCCCGCGCGCTTGGTCTTGTGAATGCGGGCTGAGGGGTTGATGGCGCGGATCGCGGCTTCAACTTCCGCGATTTCCTCTTCGCTCACGAGATCGGACTTGTTGAGCACGACCACGTCGGCAAAGGCGATCTGGTCTTCCGCTTCCTTGGAGTCCTTCAGGCGAAGCGGCAGATGCTTGGCGTCGACCAGCGCCACCACCGCATCGAGCCTGGTCTTGGACCGCACATCGTCATCCATGAAGAAGGTCTGCGCGACGGGCGCGGGGTCGGCCAAACCGGTGGTCTCCACGACGATGGCGTCGAAGCGGCCCGGCCGGCGCGTCAGGCCCTCCACGGTGCGGATGAGATCGCCGCGCACGGTGCAGCACACGCAGCCATTGTTCATCTCATAGATTTCCTCGTCGGATTCGACGATGAGGTCGTTGTCGATCCCGATTTCACCGAACTCGTTGACGATCACGGCATAGCGCTTTCCGTGATCCTCCGAGAGGATGCGGTTCAGGAGCGTGGTCTTGCCGGAACCGAGATAGCCGGTCAGCACCGTGACCGGGATTTGGTTTTGCTGTTCAGACATGCGGGTCTCTCAGGAGGTTTGAATCTGTTCCGTCCCATATAAGGGTTCACGAGCCGTGGTGCACGTCCCCTGTCAGTGATCGAAAAGAGCAAGATCGAACCGCTCCACATCGTGGAGCAATTCGAGGAGAGCGGAGACCGCGTGATCAAGAATGCGCTCGCCGGCTTCAGCGCTCGCGGCTGCCGCATTACCGGCAACCCCTTCCGTGGAAAGATCGCGCATCATCCAGCCGAAGGCATGCCGGCCATAGGCACGCAGATGTGTGAAGTCCCGCTCGAAATCCTCCTGTCGGGAGGAGAAATCGCGCGCTTGTTCGAATTCTACGAGATCGGGGCGGAGAGCCAGCATGACCGCCGTCTCGATCAGGCCGCCGTGAATGCCGAGGGCTCTTTCTTGCGGTGAGACAACGTCTTCCGGATAGCCGAAACGTGTCCAGCTTGTCGCGACCGCAAGCATCTTGCAGCGCACGCGGAGCTCCGTGGCCACGATTGTCATCAACGGCGAATTGCCGCCATGAGCATTCAGCATGACGAGTTTTCGGACACCGCGCCGGCTGAGCTCCTCGCCGATGCCGATCCAGCGCCTCGCCGCTTCCTCGTAGCCCAGGCTCTGTGTGCGGGGGTCGTCGGAATGCTCGATGGAATAGCCGACCTTCTCGACGGGCAGCACCTCGACGTGGATACTCCCGCGCAGCCGCTCCGCCGTACGCGCCGCCACCGCCTCCGCGATGATCCAGTCCGTCTCCGGCGGCAGATGCGGGCCGTGCTGTTCCGTGGCGCCGAGCGGCAGGATGGCGATGGGTTGGTCCCTCAGCATCACTCTCCGTGTCACACGGTTGATAAGCCGGTTTGGCATTTCACGTCTATAAAATCTGTGAAGCCGGCGAAACGCTATCGCGGCAGAAGCGTTACGGCAAGCGCCCAGTGGTTGTCCGGCTCGTTTGCCTAACTATCTTCTATATTGGGAGGGACCGGTCGTGAAGGGGCCGGAAGCGGGCACAGGAGACGCGGAATATGGCCAGGATCTCCAAAGGTTTGATCTTAGGACGGCTGCAATCGGCAGCGCGTCTTTCACGCACCGCGCTGGCCGAACGACTCATGAGCCAGGGTCTCTATGCCGGGCAGGACAAGATTATGCTCGCCCTTGGTGAGGAGAACGGACAGACGCCGAGCCAGCTTGCGCAGAAGCTGGGGGTGCGCCCGCCCACGGTGACAAAGACCATCAACCGGCTGGCGGCGCAAGGTTTTTTGGAAAAGCGCGGCTCGGAGACGGATGCGCGCCGCGCGCATGTGTTTCTCACCGACAGCGGTGCGGAGGCGCTCCGCTCCATCGAGCGCTCCGTACGCAGAACCGAAAAGCAGGCGCTGAACTCCCTCGACAAGAAGGAGCAGAAGACCCTCGCGAAGCTTCTGGCACGTATCGAGGCCAATCTTGCTCGCGACGGCCGCAGCGAGGATAACGATGCGGCGGAGGAGGTTTAGCTTTACAGTTACGTTTACCTTCGCGGCCCCTTGGTGCCGGATACCACCGGGGATTAGCCCCCGGACACTTCCTCGGCCATCATGCGCAAGGACTCACCCCGCTTTAGCTGACGCTGCCCTCAGCCGCTCCACCGCCATCAGAACGCACTCAGGCGTGGCGGGTGCATTGAGCCGTGGGGAGATCTTGTGGTCGGCCACGCTTGCCACCGCATCCGACAGGGCGTGCAGCACCGACATGGCGAGCATGAAAGGCGGCTCGCCGACGGCCTTGGAGCGGTGGATGGTAGGCTCGGCATTCTCCGCCCAATCGGCAAGCGCGACCTTGAAGATTTTCGGGCGGTCAGAGGCCAGCGGAATCTTATAGGTGGAGGGGGCGTGGGTCCTGAGTTGCCCCTTCTCGTCCCAGACGAGTTCCTCGGTCGTCAGCCAACCCATGCCCTGGATGAAACCGCCCTCTATCTGGCCCAAATCGACGGCGCGATTCAAGGACTTGCCGGTCTCGTGCAGGATATCGACGCGCTCCACCATGTACTCGCCGGTGAGCGTGTCGATGGAAACCTCCGCGCAGGCCGCGCCATAGGCAAAATAGTAGAAGGGCCTACCTTTTCCAGCATCGCGGTCCCAGTGGATCTTGGGCGTCTTGTAGAACCCGGCCGCCGAAAGCTGGACGCGGGCCATATAGGCCTGCTTGATGAGATCGGGGAAGTCGATTTCCTGGTTCCCGACACGCACGCGCCCCGGCAGAAATTCAATCTGCTCCTTGGGCACGCCATAGTAATCGGCGGCGAAATCGATCAGGCGGTTCTTGATCTGACGCGCGCCATTTTGCGCAGCCATGCCGTTGAGGTCCGAGCCGGAGGAAGCGGCGGTGGCCGAGGTGTTCGGCACCTTGCCGGTCGTTGTGGCGGTGATTTTCACCTGATCGATATCGATCTGGAGTTCCTCCGCCACGACCTGAGCCACCTTGGTGTAGAGGCCCTGGCCCATCTCCGTGCCGCCATGGTTCAGGTGCACGGAGCCGTCCGTATAAACGTGAACCAGCGCGCCTGCCTGGTTGAATTGCGTGGCGGTAAAAGAGATACCGAACTTCACCGGTGTGAGCGCGATGCCGCGCTTGATGATTTCGCTGCTGGCATTGAAATTTGCAATCGCGCGCCGCCGCGTGGCATAGTCCGCGCTCTTCTCAAGCTCGGCTACGACGCGGTGGACAACATTGTCTTCGACCGTCTGATGGTAGGGCGTGACGTTGCGCTCCGTCTCGCCGTAGAAATTTCGTTTGCGGATCTCCAGCGGATCCTTGCCGAGGGCGAAGGCGACCTCGTCGATGATGCGCTCCGCGCCGAGCATGCCCTGCGGGCCGCCGAAGCCGCGGAAGGCGGTGTTGGACACCGTGTTTGTGTAAAGCGGTGCGGAGACCGCGTGGACAGCGGGATAAAAATAGGTGTTGTCGCAGTGGAAGAGGGCGCGGTCGGTGACCGCCCCCGAGAGATCGGCCGACAATCCACAGCGGGCGGCGTATCTGAGATCGACGCCGAGGATCCGGCCTTCGTCGTCAAAGCCCACTTCGTAATCGATCAGGAAATCGTGCCGCTTGCCCGTGGCGATCATGTCGTCGTCGCGGTCGGGGCGCAGCTTGACCGGGCGGCCGGTGTGCTTGGCGGCGATGGCGGAGATGGCGGCGAAGACGTTTGCCTGCGTCTCCTTGCCGCCGAAACCTCCGCCCATGCGGCGCACCTCGATGGTGACGGCGTGGGAGGAAATGCCGAGCGCGTGGGCCACCATGTGCTGCACCTCGCTCGGGTGTTGGGTGGAGGAATAGACGGTCACGTCCATGTCCTCGCCCGGGATGGCGAACGCGATCTGGCCTTCCAGATAGAAATGGTCCTGCCCGCCAACGCGCATCTGACCCTTGATGCGGCGCGGAGCTTGCGCAATGGCCGCCTCAGCATCGCCGCGCGATAGTGTCAGCGGCTTTGTGACCAGCCGGGGCGTTTCCGGGTCGGCTTCGGCGATGTCGATGAGGGCCGGCTTTTCCTCGTAGTCGACCGTTGCCAGCTTGCAGGCGCGGCGCGCCGCCTCGCGGGTTTCGGCGATGACGGCGAACATGGGCTGGCCGTGGAACTCGACGACGTCGCTGGCGAAGATCGGCTCGTCGTGCAGGCCGGCGGGGCTGATGTCGTTTTCCCCGGGAATGTCGTTCTCGGTCAGCAATGCCACCACACCCGGCGCCTCTTCGACTTCGGAAAGGTCCATCTTGCGGATCGTGCCGTGGGCGATGGTGGAAAGCCCGAGATAGGCGTGCAGGGTGCCGGCAGGCTCCGGCATGTCGTCGATATAGACGGCCTCGCCGGTGACATGTTTGTGAGCGGAGTCGTGCTGGCGGTCGGCGCCGACGCCGCCGGTAATGGTTGCCTTCAGATCGCGCGCTTCGTGTCGGGTCATGCGGCAGCGCCCTCGGAATTGCGCGTGATCTCCAGCGGGCCGGGATAGCCCGATGTCTCCAGAAAAAGCCGCCGCAGCAGGTTCTTTGCCGCCAGCATGCGGTAGTTGGCGGAGGCGCGCATGTCGGTGATCGCCGTGAAATCCCGTTCATAGGCGAGCAGCGCCTGCTCGACCGTTTCAGCCGTCCATGGTTTCCCGATAAGCGCTTCTTCGACGGCGAGTGCCCGTTTCGGCGTCGGCGCCATGCCACCATAGGCGATGCGGGCGGCGGCAACGCGTCCGTCCTCGATCTTAATCGCGAACGCGCCCAGCGCTGCGGTGATATCCTCGTCGCGGCGCTTCGAGATCTTCCAGGCGGCAAAGTGCGTGCCGGAATCGGGCAGGGGCACATGCACGTTCTCGACGAATTCGCCGGGCTGGCGGTCCTGCTGGCCATAGTCGATGAAAAACTCTTCAAGCGGGATGGTGCGCCGCTCGGACCCCTTGCGCAGGGTGATCGTGGCGCCGAGCGCGATCAACGGCGGCGGCATATCGCCGATGGGCGAGCCGTTGGCGACGTTGCCGCCGATGGTGCCCATATTGCGGATCTGATCGCCGCCGATGCGGTCGATCAGGCGCCCAAGGGCGGGGACGCGGCCTGAGAGAGCGGAAAAGGCTTCGGAGTAGCTGACGCCCGCACCGATGGTAAGTGTGCCCTTCTGCTCTGAGACGGTGCGAAGTTCGTCCAGCCCGCCGATGAAGACCACTGGCGCGATCTGGCGCAGGAATTTCGCCACCCACAGGCCGACATCGGTGCTGCCGGCCACGATGGTCGCATTGGGCTCCGCCTCCAGAACGGTGGCCAGATCGACAACGTTTGCGGGGATGACGAGGCGCTGCCGATCCTCACCGATCACCACCCGTGCGCCGTCCTCCAGTGCCTTCAGCTCTGCGATCACCGAATAGCGTTCGGCGGCGAGCGGATCTTCCCTGGCATCGCCGTAGGAGGAGATGGCGCGGGCGGCGCGGATGATTGGCTCATAACCCGTGCAGCGGCAGAGATTGCCCTGCAGCGCCTTTTCGATGGCTGCATCCGAGGGGCTCGGATCGCGCATCCACTGCGCATAGAGGGACATGACGAAACCGGGCGTGCAGAAGCCGCACTGCGAGCCGTGATAGTCCACCATGGCTTGCTGTACGGGATGCAGGCTGCCGTCCGGGCGCTTCAGATGCTCGACGGTGACGACATGGCAGCCGTCGAGCGAGCCCAGAAAGCGGATGCAGGCGGTGACGCCCTCATAGACGAGCTTTTCCCCGGTGAGCCGGCCGACGAGGACGGTGCAGGCGCCGCAATCGCCTTCCGCACAACCTTCCTTGGTGCCCATCAGGCGGCGGTCGAGCCGCAGAAAGTCAAGCAGCGTACGCTCCGGCGGGACATCCGAGAGCGCGACCTTGCGGCCGTTGAGCAGGAAGCGGATTTCGTTGCGCACCTTCGGCGTGGTCACGATGGGCTAGCTCCCCCGGTAGGTCGAGTACCCGTAGGGCGAGACGAGCAGGGGCACATGATAATGCGCGTGCTCGGCCATCCCGAAGCGGATCGGGACCCGGTCGAGGAAGGCGGGCGCGGGGATCGCCACATTGTTGGCGCGCAGATATGCGCCCACCTGAAAAATCAGCTCATACTCGCCGAGGGCGAAGGCGCTGCCTTCCAGCAGCGGTTCGTCGCAACGGCCGTCGGCATTGGTCTTCACGGTTTTCAGAAGCGTGCGGTTCTCGCCGCCGATCCGGTAAAGCGCAATCTCCATACCGGCAGCCGGGCGGCCCGCCGCGGTGTCCAGGATATGGGTCGTCAGCCAACCTTCGCTTTTCCGGTCCATACAGCCTCCCTTCCTAGTCATACTTAGCCTTATTGTGCGGCAAATCCATGAGTTGCATAAGGGGGTATCCTCCGGAAGGGTGGAAAAAGACGTTCAAATTTTTCATGGGTATTTGCTGTGTACCTTCGATTATCCTTGAAAACCGACGCTCGAGAGTGAGGGAATGGAAAGGGTGACGCGCTACTGCCGCAACATGCGGGGCTACGGTCCCAACCCGCCGGACCCGAGGTGGCCGGGCGGCGCCCATGTGGCCGTGCAATTCGTCGTCAATTACGAGGAGGGCGGCGAGAACTGCATTCTGCATGGCGACGAGGCTTCGGAAGCCTTTCTCTCGGAGATCGTTGGGGCCGTGCCCTGGCCTGGAACGCGGCACTGGAACATGGAGTCGATCTATGAATACGGCGCGCGCGCCGGCTTCTGGCGGCTTCACCGCATGTTCACAGCGGCGCAGGTGCCGGTGACGGTTTTCGGCGTGGCAAGCGCACTCGCCCGCTCGCCGGAGCAGGTCGCGGCCATGAAGGAAGCGGGTTGGGAAATCGCCAGTCACGGGCTGAAGTGGATCGACTACCGCGCGCATTCCGAAGAAGACGAGCGTCGCGAACTGGTGGAGGCAATCAGGCTTCACACGGAGGTCGTCGGCGAGCGGCCGAAAGGGCTCTACCTCGGGCGTACCTCGGTCAATACGGTTAAGCTCGCGACTGAGCAGGGCGGCTTCGACTGGATCTCCGATACCTACGATGACGACCTGCCCTACTGGCTCGATCATGACGGCCAGGGCAACCCGACGCAGCCGCAACTCGTCATTCCCTATACACTGGATGCCAACGACATGCGCTTTGCGACCGCGCAGGGCTTCAATTCCGGCGACCAGTTCTATGCCTATCTGAAGGATGCTTTCGATACGCTCTATGAGGAGGGCAGGGCAGGACGGCCCGCCATGATGAGCGTGGGGCTGCACTGCCGGCTCGTGGGCAGGCCGGGCAGGGCGGCGGCGCTGAAGCGCTTCATCGAATACGTGAAAAGCCATGAGAAGGTCTGGCTGCCGCGCCGGGTCGACATCGCCCGCCATTGGATGGAGCAACACTCCTACCAGGCGCCCGGCCTGCGCCCCAGCCGGATGAGCGAGAGCGAGTTCGTGGGGCGCTTCGGCTCCATCTTCGAGCATTCGCCCTGGATCGCCGAGCGCGCGTTCCGGCTTGAACTCGGCCCGGCGCACGACAGTGCCGCGGGCCTGCACAACGCGCTGGCGCGGGCTTTTCGCTCGGCGAGCGAGGAGGAACGGCTTGGGGTTTTGAAGGCGCATCCGGATCTTGCAGGCAAGCTCGCGGCGGCCAAGCGGCTGACGGCGGAATCGGCCCGCGAACAGGCCTCCGCTGGCCTCGACGCGCTGACGGATGAGGAGCGCGCCCGCTTCACCGCTCTCAATACGCGTTATGTGGAAAAGTTCGGCTTTCCCTTCATCATCGCCGTCAAGGACCATACCAGGAACGGCATTCTGAAGGCGTTCGAAACCCGCATCGAAAACAGCCGCGATGACGAGTTCGCCACGGCCTGTCGGCAAGTCGAGCGCATCGCCTATCTCAGGCTCAAGGATATTCTGCCGTCATGACCGGAAGCTATTACGCACCCACAGGCGGCCATCCGCCGCAAACCGACCTGCTCACCGGGCGGGCGGTCTTTACCGAAGCCTATGCCGTCATTCCGAAGGGTGTGATGCGGGACATCGTGACGAGCTACCTGCCCTTCTGGGACAAGACGCGGCTCTGGGTGCTCGCCCGTCCGCTTTCCGGTTTTGCCGAGACTTTCTCGCAATACATCATGGAAGTGCAGCCGGGCGGCGGCAGCGAGAAGCCGGAACCCGACAGCCAGGCCGAAGCGGTGCTTTTTGTGGTGGATGGCGAGCTGACGGTGGAACTGGACGGCGAGACGCATCGGATGCAGCCGGGCGGCTATGCCTTCCTGCCGCCGGCGAGCCGCTGGACGGCGCGCAACGAGGGCACCGCACCTGTGCGCTTCCACTGGATCCGCAAGGCCTATGAGGCGGTTAAGGGCGTGTCCGTTCCGGAAGCCTTTTTCACGAACGAAAAGGACATCGCACCGACGCCCATGCCCAGTACGGAAGGCAAGTGGTCGACCACCCGCTTCGTCGACCCGGAGGATGTGCGCCATGATATGCATGTGACGATCGTCACCTTCGAGCCGGGCGCGGCGATCCCCTTTGCCGAGACGCATGTTATGGAACATGGCCTCTATGTTCTTGAAGGTAAGGCGGTTTATCGCCTTAACCGGGACTGGGTTGAGGTCGAGGCAGGCGACTTCATGTGGCTGCGCGCCTTCTGCCCCCAGGCCTGCTATGCGGGCGGGCCGGGCAAATTTCGCTACCTGCTCTATAAAGATGTAAACCGACATGCCGGGCTGCGGCCGCTCGGCAGGTTGCCATGACCCGCATTACCGCCCGACCTCTCACCCGCGAAGCCTTCGCCCCCTTTGGGGATGTGATCGAGACGCTGGGTGCGGAAAGTTTTCTCATCAATGACGGAAAATGCCGCCGCTTTCACGATCTGGCGAAAGTCGAGGCGGCGGGCGGGAACGCGCGCGTGCTCATCAACATCTTCCGCGGGCAACCCTATTCCTTTCCGCATCAACTGAAGATGGTCGAGCGGCATCCCTTCGGCAGCCAAGCCTTCATGCCGCTCGCGCCGAGGACGTTTCTTGTTGCGGTCTGCCCGGATGAGGCGGGAAAACCCGGCATGCCTCAGGCCTTCATCACGCGGCCGGGGCAGGGTGTGAATTACGCACGCAATACCTGGCACGCGGTGCTGACGCCGATCGGTGAAGAACAGGATTTTCTTGTGATCGATCGCGGCGGCGAGGAAAACAATCTGGAAGAGTATTTTTTCAACGAACCCTACGAAATCCATCTGCCGGAGCAGTCATGAAACATGATGCCGTCTTTCTCGACCGCCTGCTCGATGTGATCGAGCATGACATAGTGCCGAAGACGAGGGCCGGCGTCGAGGCCGGAAACAAGCTGTTCGGCGCAGCGATCCTGAAGAAAAGCGACCTGTCGCCGGTGGTGATCGAGACCAACAACGAGATGGAGAACCCGCTCTGGCATGGCGAAGTGCATGCACTGAAGCGCTTATACGAGTTGCCGAAAGAGGTCAGGCCGGACACGAAGGACTGCATATTCCTGTCCACGCATGAGCCCTGCTCGCTATGTCTCTCGGCCATCACATGGACCGGCTTTGACAATTTCTATTATCTCTTCAGCCATGAGGATTCGCGCGATTCATTCGCGATCCCCTACGATCTGAATATCCTGAAAGAAGTCTTCACCCTCGATCCCGGCGGCTACAACGCCGAGAACGCCTATTGGAGAAGCTTTTCCATCCGAAAGCTTGTCGATGGCTTGCCGAAACCGGATCGCGAGCGGCTGACGGCGCGTATCACGAAACTGTCCGGGGTTTATGATGTGCTTTCCAAAACCTATCAGAGGGACAAGGCAAACAATTCAGTCCCTTTCAAATAGCGCGAGATAAGAGCGGGTTGGACCCGGCAAGCACTGTCACCACCAAAGCCGGAGCCCAACAACCCTGCGCTCCTTATCCTCAACGCAAGGCTCAGGGACAGCAAATACTTCAGAGTTGATGACGTCGAAAAACGGCCAGCTTCAACTCACCGCACCAGGTAAAAAAGCCCCCGGCAAATACCGGGGTCTCAGGAATGCAGGCGCATACGGTCTTGCCGTGTAGGATTTTCCTCCTGACCTTCCCGCGCGGCATAAACTGCCATTCCGATCAGGTGCTTGAAGAGCTCGATGTCGATCTCTCCTTTCATCGTCACGCTAAGCCGAGCTGCCTCTCGAAGATGCATGACGATCAGGTCCCGCGTTTGAATCTCCGTCGCACGATCGGATTTTGTTTCGTGTCGGCTCATGAAAGACCTTTCATTCAGGCCGCGAGAATTTGCGGGATTTCAGGCGTGTTGAAGACCGGCCCTCTAACTCCCAGTTTTTCGCGCATTTGATGCACGACGCGCTCGGAAACTTCAAAAGCGCCGCAGCAGACCGGGTATCGCCCGTAACCGTCTGATCGGCCCAGTTCCTCGCCGATGGCTCCCGCCCGGTCGTAAACCCGCTTCAGGGGCGGCTCGTAGTTCGAGACGATCGTGTGGATACCGCTTCTCAAACCGCACTCGGCCGAGGCCAGCATGATCAGGCCAAAAGCCTTCCAGGTCGGGACATGCGGAAAGTCCTCCTTCAGATTCCCGGGATGGACGCAGGTCCGCGTCGCTTCCCAAATACCCGGCGCGGAAAGTGCCGCTGCGTCGGGAAAAGTATTTGAGAATACGTCGTAAAGCAGCGTCGGGCCGGTCGTTGGCATTAGCCGCATCGTTCCATAGAGCTTGGTTCCCTCGGGATTGTGCCATGTCAGATAGACGGGACCGAGATCATCATAGGCATCCCGCTCGTGATCTCCATCGACGGGAACGTCCCATTTCAGCGCATCGTGGAATGTCTTCTTGCGCAGGCGGTATATCTGGTCAAGAATACCGCTCCATTTATCATACTGGTGTGGTTCAATTGCGGTAAACAATTTTGCCTCCGCTGTTGTTTCAAGCAGAGATATTGTTACCCATTAGAGGTACGCAAGAAATGCCTCATCTGCGTACCTTCATATATACGTGTGAATATTTGTCGGTAATTTTAGGGTGGAGTGATGATGCGCAGTTGCATTGCCTTCGCGACCGCCTGGGACAATGTAGAGCAGTCAAGCTTGTACCGGACAGAGCGAAGATAAGCCCGGACGGTATGTTCTGAAAGATGAAGAATCATCGAAATCGTTGGCGCATCCTTGCCTTGTGCGGTCCAGGACAGGCATTCGATCTCGCGATGGCTCAAGTGGGGGAAATGGTGAAGTTCCCCATAGAGCTCGTACATCGCTTTGCGATGGATTGCATGGCCCGCTTCTGCCAGTTCCGTCCCGTGGCGCTGAATAAACGCTCGCCATTCCAGTTCGGGCCGGGAGGAAGTCACCGACAGGATCGACCGCCGCGCCTCGCGGTCAACGACCGGAATCGTATATCCGGTCGTTCCCACATCGTACCTCTCTGCATCTAGAAACAATTCCCGCGCCTCGGGTGTCAGTTCCAGATCACTCCAGTGGAATGGGAGGCGGCGCGCAAAACCCTGTTGCACCACCGGGTCGATGGCGACGTATCCTTGTACGAGATAGCGCTTCACCCACTCGGCAGGGTAGGTGGTCTTGATATAGGGCTCTTCCACCCGTGCCGACATGTTCTTCGCGACATGGAACGTAACATGGTCCATGCGATAGGCCAGCTTGAGGGCGAATACTGCAGTTTCTACCGACGCAGCCGCCCTGACAGCATCAAGTGCTGGCAAAAACTCGCTATTCTCACGCCCCTGGGTGCCCAGACTCATAACTTCCCCGAGTTAGGTTTTACCCTAACAATGGGACAGTTAGGAAAAAATGCAAGTTGATCAATATATGTTAGAACACGCGTGGTGAAGCGGGCATCGAAAGCGCTGTAGGGGCGGGATCTGGATGTTTGAAAAGTGGAACTTCGCCGGTGTTCTGGACTTTGACAAAGAGCGTCTCGAGCGGCGGGATCTGATCGAGGAAGCCAAACACGCTTTGATCGATGCCTACAAAGATCTTGCACCCGCCGAGGCTCTGTTTCGCGCAACGATGAGCGAAAGGCTCGATGCGCCGCGAGAGGCGCGCTTCTGGGTCGATGTCTATATCAGTATGCGCCAGGCGCCTGCGGAAGAGTTTGAAGAATAGGGTTGGCAAGGGGCTTTCCTCTTTAGACCCGCTCCAGCGCGATGGCGATGCCTTGGCCGACGCCGATGCACATGGTGGCGAGTGCCCGTTTTGCGTCACGCTCTTTAAGCTCCAGCGCGGCCGTGCCGGAGATGCGCGCACCCGACATGCCGAGCGGATGGCCGAGCGCGATGGCCCCGCCATTGGGGTTCACATGCGCGGCGTCCTCGGGAATGCCGAGCTCGCGCAGAACGGCAATCCCTTGCGAGGCAAAGGCTTCATTCAGCTCGATCACGTCAAAATCGGACGGTTTTAGCCCGAGCCGAGCACAGAGCTTCTTCGTGGCCGGGGCCGGGCCCATGCCCATGACGCGCGGGGGAACGCCGGCCGTTGCACCACCCAGAATGCGAGCGATGGGCGTCAGACCGTACTTCTTTGCGGCTTCCTCGGAGGCGATGATGAGGGCGGCAGCGCCGTCATTGACGCCCGAGGCGTTGCCCGCGGTCACCGTGCCGCCCTCGCGGAAGGGGGTGGGCAGCTTGGCAAGCTTTTCCACGCTCGTGCCGGGGCGGGGATGCTCGTCCTTGTCCACGACAATCGGATCGCCCTTGCGCTGCGGGATCGTGACCGACACGATTTCCCTGGCGAGCCGGCCATTCTCCTGCGCGGCAACGGCCTTTTCCTGGCTGCGTGCACCGAAGGCATCCTGGTCGGCGCGGCTGATCTCGTAATCTTCGGCGACGTTCTCGCCCGTCTCGGGCATGGAATCGATGCCGTACTGCTTCTTCATCAGCGGATTGACGAAACGCCAGCCGATGGTGGTGTCATAAATCTCCGCATTGCGCGAAAAGGCCGTCTCGGCCTTGGGCATCACAAAGGGAGCGCGGCTCATGGATTCGACGCCGCCGGCGATCATCAGATCGGCTTCACCCGCCTTGATGGCGCGGGCGGCTGAGGTCACCGCGTCCATGCCGGAGCCGCAGAGGCGATTGATCGTGGCGCCGGTGACCTCGACGGGCAGGCCGGCCAGGAGAGCCGCCATGCGGGCAACGTTTCGGTTGTCCTCGCCTGCCTGGTTGGCGCAGCCATAGATGACGTCATCGACGGCCGCCCAATCCACGGCGGAATGGCGCTCCATCAGGGTCTTGAGCGGGATCGCGGCCAGATCGTCGGCCCGGACGGAGGACAGGGCGCCACCGAAGCGGCCGATGGGCGTGCGGACATAGTCGCAGATGAAGGCGTCAGCCATGATTTCCTCCGGTGGTCGTCACTTGCGTTGGTGCGCGGCGTCGGTCCGCGCCTTGAGATCGCGCAGGGTGGATAGTTCGAGCTCGGACGGCGGCGGAGTTTCCTCCAGCTTGTCGGCGAATTTCACTTCCCAGCCGCAGGTTTCCTGCACCATGTCCCGCGTCACGCCGTGATGCATCGAGACGACGGTGAACTCCTTCGTCTCGGGGTCGGGCCGCCAGATGGCGAGGTCGGTGATCAGCAGCGTCGGCCCCTTGGTCTCGATGCCGAGCCGCTTGCGGTGGTCACCGCCTTCGCCATGGCCGAAGGAGGTGAAGAAGTCGATCTTCTCCACCATGCCGCGCTTGGACTGGGCCATGGTGATATAGACTTCATGCGAAGACGAGGCGATCTCCGGAGCGCCACCGCCGCCAGGCAGGCGCACTTTCGGTTTATGATAGTCGCCGATCACAGTGGTGTTGATGTTACCGTACTTGTCGAGTTGGGCGGCGCCCAGGAAGCCAATGGTGACGCGCCCCCCCCTGGAGCCAATAGCGGAACATCTCGGGCACGGAGACGGTGGTCAGCGCTGTATCGCACAGTTCGCCGTCACCGATCGACAGCGGCAGCACGTCGGGCGCGGTGCCGATCGTCCCGGACTCATAGATCAGGGTGATGTCCGGCGCATGCGTCAGGCGGGCGACATTGCAGGCGGCGGACGGCGCGCCGATGCCGACGAAGCATACATCCTCGTTGGTCAGCGCCCGCGAGGCCGCGATGGTCATCATTTCATTGGGCGTAACGTCGCTCATTTCGCCACCTTCAGCTTTGCGACCCGGGCGGCGAAGTCCACGGGCTTCGCGTTGATCACGTTTTCCTCCATCCACGCCTGGAACCTGTCGCGGTCGGCGGAGACCTCTTCCCATTCGAGGTAGGAGGCGTTGTCGCGGTCGTAATAGCCGTGCGTGTAGGAGGGATGGGCGCCGCCGGGCACTTCGGCGATAGCGGTCACGGTCCAATGCGGCAGCACGCAAAGATTGGGATGGATGTCGGAGAAGTCGTCGACAATTTCTTCCACGGTCACGACCGCGCGTTTTGCCGCCAGCACCGCCTCCTTCTGGATGCCCACAATGCCTTCGATCAGCACATTGCCCTTCTTGTCCGCCTTCTGCGCGTGGATGAAGGTGACATCCGGGCGGACGGCCAGGACCGCGGCCAATTCCTCGCCGGTAAAGGGGCAGGTGATCGCTTTGATGTTTGGATTGACTTCCGGCAGGCCGGCGCCGCGATAGCCGCGGAAGATGGCGCAGGGCAGGCCAGCCGCGCCTGCCTCGTAAGCATTGGCCATGGCCGCGTGGGAATGCTCCTCAACTTCAATCGCGTGCGGCCACTCGTTTTCCACGGCATCGCGCAGGCGGCGCAGCAGACCGACACCGGGATTGCCCGCGTAGGAGAAGACGAGCTTCTTCGCCAGCCCCATTCCGATCATCTGATCGTAAACCACATCCGGCGTCATGCGGATGAGCGTTAAATCCTTGAGATCCTGCCGGATTGCCTCGTGGGCGGCGGCAGTAGGGATCAGATGCGTGAAACCCTCGAATGCCGCCGTATCGCCGTCTTTCAGGTTTTCCCGCACCGCCTGTTCCAGCGGCATGAAGCGCGCCATAATCGCCCTCCGAATGTTCGTATTGCGAACATATGTTTTATATGCGATACAGGAATAGATGAGCAGCGAGAGCGAGTCAATGCAGGGCGAGGGGGCCGGTCCGCGCGATCTGGTCGGATCGCTGGCCAAGGGGCTGGGCGTGGTGGAGATTCTGGCCCGGGCGCCCTCCGGTCTTCGCCTGACGGAAGTGGCGGAAGAGGCCGGGCTGACCCGCGCCGGTGCGCGGCGCCTGCTTCTGACGCTCGTCGCGGAAGGTTATGCCCGGCAGGAGGGGCGCACGTTTCTCCTATCCGCGAAGCTCCTGTCGCTCAATCGGGCGTGGCTCGGCGGTTCGTCGCTCTGGGCGCATGCGGAGCCCATCCTGCGCGAGGTTTCGCAAACGCTGGGAGAATCCTGCTCGGCCGCCATTCTGGACGGGCAGGATGTGGTGTATGTCGCGCGGGTGGCCGGCCGGCGGATTATGTCCGTATCGCTTTCGGTCGGCACGCGCCTGCCGGCCTATTGCACATCGATGGGGCGGGTGCTTCTGTCAGACTTGGATGATGCCGAGCTCACCCGTTTTCTGGACCAGGCGCCGATTCGCGCCAACACACCCAAGACCGTTACGGACAGGCAGGCGCTGGCGGCCAGCATCGCTGAGGTTCGGCGGGCAGGTTACGCCATCGTCGACGAGGAACTGGAGCTCGGCTTGCGTTCGATTGCCGTTCCCGTGCACGCGCGGGGTGGGCGGATCGTCGCGGCGATCAACGTTCCCACCCAGTCGGCGCGGGTTTCGGCTTCCAAGATGCGCAGCCTCATGTTGCCCGCGCTGCGGCAGGCGGCTGCCAAGCTCGAGGACTTTCTCGTTCTGAACTAGGCTCATGCCGCGCTCCTCGTTTTCTTGTCCGGCTGATCTTCGAGCACTTTCCGCATTCGGCGGGCAAGCCTTTCCTGCAGGCGCGCATGCAGAGCCTTTTTCCACGTGTCGTCTGGATCGCTGTCCGAGCGCGGCATCGACATGAGGGCGTCGATTACGGATTCCGTGTCGTCATGCGCCAGGAGCGCATCGATTTCCGCTTCAATCCGATCTTCCACGTCCATCACATGCCTCCGTTTTCACGCAGGCCCGCTATTTGGATGGTGATCCTGTCAGATTGAAGGCGGCCCGATGAAGTTTTGGCGACATGTTGATGAAAGTGTTGGCCTGCTAAGGCGAATTTAAATCAATGGCGGGTACGTCCTTGCCGATCTCCTCCAGCAGCCATTTGCGAAATGCGGCGATCTTGGGCGCATTGCGCCGGGCCTCTGGATAGGCGAGCCAGTATGCCTTTCCGTCGGTGCAGACGAGATCGAAGGGCTGGATGAGGCGGCCCGTTTCAAGCTCCGATTTGTAAAAAGCCGGGGTCAGAATAGCGACTCCCCTGCCGGCGATCGCCGCGCGCCCTTCCAACGTCTGTGAGCCCATGCTGTTATAAGGCTGATCTCTCAGCCCGTCCGGTGAGACACCGGCCTCCGTCAGCCATTGCCCCCACCAGGGATCGTCCTTGCCGATAATCGGCAGCTTCAACAAATCCGCCGGTTCTTTCACGCCACCAATGCTGGCGGCAAGTTCAGGCGACAGCATCGGTGTGAAATTGATTCGCATCAGCATGTGCGCCTGAACGCCGGGCCACTGGCCGTTTCCACCGCGGATCGCAACGTCCATTTCTTCGCGAGCGAAATCGACGAGGCGCGGCGAAAGATCGAGGCGTACTGCGAGCGAGGGATGCTCGACCTGAAAGGAACCCAGGCGCTGCGCAAGCCAATCCGTGGCGAAGGTGGCGACGGTCGTGATCGAGAGCACGCCTTGTGCACCGGTTCGCGCGGTGGCGAAGGCCTCCCGGATCGTCTCGAAAGCCTCCGTGACCGGCGGCGCGAGGCGTTGGCCGACTTCCGTGAGAATCACCTGCCGCGGGCGCCGCAGGAACAGCGGAGCGCCCAACCGGTCTTCCAGCACCTTTACCTGGTAGCTCACGGCCGCCTGGGTCATGCCGAGCTCGGCCGCCGCCTTGGTGAAGCTCAGATGGCGCGCGGCAGCCTCGAACACGCGGACCGCGGATAGAGGTGGAAGCTCCGACATAAGTTCTCCTTATGCATGCCGATCGACATTCAATTGGCAATTAGCCCATTCAGGTAGCAAATTGAAATTAGAAACATCAACACAAGTGAACCGAAGGCAGCTGACCATGTTTGCGCTGCACAGGACATTGCGTGCCTCGAACCCAGCAGCTTGGCTCTTGCGCGCTGTTGCACGCCTTCTCGCGATTCGATTCACGCGGAAGGCGCCCCGGCTCGATCCGCGCACCCTTTCCGATTACCTCAAGCGTGATATCGGAATCCTCGACGGGCGCGCCCGCTCGCGAGCGCGCAACTTCGTAGACCCCGAGTAACCCACCAAAGGAATGCATCTACCGCTGCTGAGCAAGATGAATTGGGTTGGCGGAAGGCGAGGGTGAATTCTTGACCTTCTGTAGGGGCTCGGAAGGCGCCCGCGCGACGTTCGAGGCCGGCTCTGCAAGTGCCGCCGTGCCGTTCACGCGAGCGAGGTCGTTTGCCGTCCTGTTCTACCCCGAGTGCTCGGCGATCACCGCCAGAAAGGCGGGGCCGTAGCGCTCCAGCTTGCTTTCTCCGACGCCTGGAACGCGTGTCATCTGCGTGCGTGACGCGGGGCGGGCGGCAGCCAGCTCGATCAGCGTTTTGTCGTGGAAGATAACGTAGGGCGGCAGGTTCTGCGTTCGGGCGATCTCCAGGCGCTTCTCGCGCAATGCCTCGAACAGCGCCCGATCAGCTTCGGGCAGGACGGTTGCGGCCTGTTTGGGAGACACCTTTCCATGCGCGGCGCGGGGCGCTCGCGGTACGCGCAGCATGAGCGTCGGCTTTTCGCGCAGGAATTGGCGGCCGGCCTCCGATATCGACAGCCCGCCATGGCCGGCCAGATCGACATCGACCAGGCGCTGGGCAATCAACTGGCGCAGGATTGCCCGCCAGGTGCGATTGTCGTGTTCCTTGCCGATACCATAGGTGGAGATTCGGTCGTGACCGAAGCGGGAAATGCGCTCGTCCGTGGCGCCCAGAAGGACATTGACGATATAGGCCTGGCCGAAGCGCTCGCCGGTCCTGTAAATGCACGACAGCGCCTTTTGCGCGGCGATTGTCCCGTCGAAAAGCTGCGGCGGCTCGGCACAAGTATCGCAATTGCCGCAAGGCTCGCAATGATCGCCAAAATAGGCCAGCAGCGCCTGCCGGCGGCAGCCCGCCGTCTCGGAGAGCCCGAGGAGTGAATCGAGCTTTTGCCGCTCCGTGCGCTTGCGCTGCTCGGGCGCGTCCGATTCTTCGATGAAGCGGCTGCGCAACGCGATGTCCTCATAGCCATAGAGCATCAGGGCCTCCGAAGGCAGGCCGTCGCGCCCGGCGCGGCCGGTCTCCTGATAATAGGCCTCGATGCTGCCGGGCAGATCGATATGGGCCACGAAACGGACATCTGGCTTGTCGATGCCCATGCCGAAGGCAATGGTGGCGACCATGACCACGGCCTCCTCGCGCTGGAAGCGCGTCTGGTTTGTCTCGCGATCCGCCTTGTCCATACCGCCGTGATAGGGGAGCGCGTTGTAGCCTTGCTCGCACAGCCAGGCGGCTGTCTCCTCCGTCCTGCGCTTCGACAGGCAGTAGACGATGCCACTTTCGCCCTCATGGCTTTCCAGAAAACGCTTCAATTGCCGGCGCGGATTCTCCTTCTCCTCGATAGCGTAGCGGATGTTGGGGCGGTCGAAGCCGGCGATGAAGGCATCGCTTTCGGCGATCTCGAGATGCGTCAGGATCTCCGCGCGCGTCGGCGCGTCGGCGGTGGCCGTCAGCGCCATGCGCGGTGTGTCGGGAAACTGCGCGGCAAGCGCATCGAGCTGGCGGTAGGAGGGGCGGAAATCGTGACCCCATTGAGATAGGCAATGCGCCTCGTCGACGGCGATCAGCGACAGCGGGGCTTGGCCGAGCCGCTCCATGACGCCGGATCTGAGCAGCGTCTCCGGCGCGACGTAGAGGAGGTCGAGCGCGCCGTTGAAGATGTCTTGCCACAGCGCGCGGCGCTCGTCGGCTGGCAAATCCGAATTGAGCGCGGCAGCCTTGACCCCCGCCTGACGCAAAGCCGCCACCTGATCGGCCATCAGCGCGATCAGCGGCGAGACGACGAGACCCATGCCGGGTCGGGCCAGCGCAGGGATCTGGTAGCACAGCGACTTGCCGCCGCCCGTCGGCATCAGGACAAACGCGTTGTTGCCGGCCATCACATGATGGACGACTTCCGCCTGACGTCCGCGAAAGGCATTGTAGCCGTAGACGGTTTTCAGGATATGCGCGGGATCGGCGGTCACGGGCGGCCTGTGGAAGAATCAGAATGACGCTCCCTCATACCAGCTTGGCCGCTGCGCGCCAGGGCCCCGACGTTGCAATCCCGTACATCTTCATCGGGAGTTTCGCGCCTTCACGACATGCCATCACGGCACGACCACCGTCGCCTTATAGGGTTTATCCAGGACGGTGACGGGCGGCATTTCCGGCCCGCTTTGGATGCGAAGAGACCGCGGGAGTTACATCACCGCACCGATCTGCCAGGGCACGAACTCGTTGTCGCCGTAGCCGAGCTCTTCGGATTTCGTGCGCTTGCCGGAAGCCACGGCAAGCACTTCCTCGAAGATATGCCGACCCTTATCCGTCAGGCTTGCGCCTTCCAGGACGTCCCCGCAGTTGATGTCCATGTCCTCGCTCATGCGCTCATACATGGCGGAATTGGTGGCGAGTTTGATGGAGGGGGAGGGCTTGCAGCCATAGGCCGAGCCGCGTCCGGTGGTGAAGCAGACCACATTGCAGCCGCCGGCCACCTGTCCCGTCACGGAGACCGGATCGTAGCCCGGCGTGTCCATGAAGACGAAGCCCTTTTCCCGGATCAGCTCGGCATACTCATAGACGGCGGTAAGCGGGGTCGACCCGCCCTTGGCGGCCGCGCCGAGGGATTTTTCCAGAATGGTGGTCAGGCCGCCCTGCTTGTTTCCGGGCGAGGGATTGTTGTTCATCTCGCCCTTGTTGCGGGCGGTGTAATCCTCCCACCAGCGGATACGCTCGACGAGCTTTTCACCCGCCTCGCGGCTGATGGCACGGGCGGTCAGAAGGTGCTCGGCGCCGTAGATCTCCGGTGTTTCGGCGAGCACCGCCGTGCCGCCGTTTTTCACCAGCATGTCGGCGGCCACACCGAGCGCCGGGTTGGCGGTGATGCCGGAATAGCCGTCCGAGCCGCCGCATTGCAGCGCGAGCGTGATTTCGGAGGCGGGCACGGTTTCGCGCTTGTGTGCACTGACCGCCGGCAGCATTTCGCGCAGGCGGTCCAATCCCGCCTCGATGGCGCGGCGCGTGCCCCCTGTCTCCTGGATCGTCATCGTGCGGAAGGTTTCGCTCTCCTCAACCCCGTAAAGCTCCTTCAGCCGGGCAATCTGGAAGACCTCGCAGCCGAGCCCCACCATCAGCACGCCGCCGAGATTGGGATGCGCGGCATAGCCCCATTGCGTGCGTTTCAAAAGATCGAAGCCCTCGCCGGAGCCGGCCATGCCGCAGCCCGTTCCGTGGGTGAAGGAAACCACGCCGTCGATATTCCGATATTCGTCAAGCATCCCTGAGCGATTTGCTGCCTCGGCGATGAAGCGGGCGACGGACGCCGAGCAGTTCACGCTGGTCAGAATGCCGATGTAATTGCGGGTGCCGATCCGACCATTCGCACGACGGTAGCCCTGAAAGGTCGCCTGTTCCTCGACGGGCAGAATATTGACCGCGCGGGCGTCTTCGCAGAAGCGATAGTCGCGCTCGAAATCGCCCATGGCCAGATTATGCTCGTGCACCCATTCGCCGGGTTTGATCGCCCTGCTTGCGAAACCGATGATCTGACCAAACTTGCGCACCGGTTCGCCCGGCGCGATCGGCTCCAGCGCAACCTTGTGACCGAAGGGAATGCGGCTTGATGCCGTAATGCGCTCGGCAAGCAGCGCGCCGTCGGAAATCGCGCGTACGGCGACGGCGGTGTTGTCGTCCTGGCTGAGGCGCAGGATCGGCGGTTGCCCGTTGATTTCAGTCATGGAAAAATCTCCGGCAGCCTGCCGGCCGCCTCTGGTTAGGGGTCTTTAGCGGTAAATAAGCGTTGGCAGCCACATGGTCATCGCCGGGACGAAGGTGACCAAGAGCAGGACGAGCACGAGCGGTACGAGGAACGGCATCGTTGCTGCCATACAACGCTCGAACGGCACTTTCGAGACGCGTGAGAGCACGTAAAGCACCATGCCCACCGGCGGGGTCAAAAGGCCGATCATCAGGTTGAGCACCATGATAACGCCGAAATGCACCGGATCGACGCCCATCTGCATGGCGATGGGCAGAAGCACCGGCACCAGGATCGTGATCGCAGCCACCGTCTCCATGAAGCAGCCGACGATGAGCAGGATAAGGTTGATCAACAGGAGGACGATGATCGGGTTCTCGGACACCGTCAGAATGAGCGAGGCGAAGTGCTCCGGCACGCGGTTCGATGTCAGGATCCAGGCGAAGATGGATGCCGCGGCGACGATGAAGAGCACCGAGGCCGTCGTCTCGATCGTGTCGAAGGAGACGCGCAAAAAGCGCTTCAGCGAGAGCGAACGGTAGACGAAGAGGCCAAGGAACAGCGCCCAGGCGCAGGCAGCAATAGCTGCTTCCGTTGGCGTGAAGATGCCGGTGAGGATGCCGCCGACGATGATGACCGGGGTCAAGAGCGACAGGAAGGCACGGCGGAAGGTTATCCAGAGGATCGAGAACTTGAACGACTGGTCGCGCGGGTAGCCCCGCTTATAGGCGTACCAGGTCACGAGCGCCATCAGCGAAACGGCCATCAGAACGCCGGGGATGAGGCCGGCGGCGAAAAGCTGGCCGATCGAGGCGCCGGCAATGACGCCGTAGATCACCATGGGCAGCGAGGGCGGGATGATCGGGCCAATGGTCGAGGAAGCCGCGGTCACGCCGACGGAGAAGCCCGGATCGTATTTCGCGTCGCGCATCGCCTTGATTTCCACAGCGCCCAGGCCGCCTGCATCGGCCACGGCCGCACCGGACATACCGGCGAAGATAACCGAGGCGCCGATGTTCACGTGACCGAGCCCGCCGCGCATCCAGCCGACGATGGCCTTGGCAAAGTCGAAAATTCGCTCGGTGATTCCGGACGTGTTCATCAGGTTGCCGGCGAGGATGAAGAAGGGAACGGCCAGGAGCGGGAAGGAATCGACGCCGTTCACCATGCGGTGAATGACGACGACGTCTGGAATGCGCCCGTCCAGGAAAATGAAAATCGCCGAGGCGCCGGCAAGCGCGATGCCCACCGGGATGCCCATGATGATCATGGCGAAGAGAAGGATGAAAAGCAGCGTTAGCAGCATGGGATCACACCGAGCCGGGTTGACTGAGAGACTCGGGGTCTATGAGCCGGCTCGTGCCGGTCCTCAGATGTTTGAAAAGAACGCTTATCGCGTAAACGGTCATGGCGACGAAGCAAGCCGCGACGATCCAGTAGACAATAGACTTCGGCAGATCGATGGATACCATCATCTGCTGTGTTCGTTGCGCCATCTGCGAGCATAGCCAGGCCGTCACCCCGTAGAAGGCGATGGCGACGCCGTCGACGAATATCTGCAGCGCGAAGCGGAGCGGGCGCGGCAGGTAGCGATAGAAAACCTCCACGGCGATGTGGCTTTCCTTGCGCACCACCATGACAGTCCCGAGGAAGGTGACGCCGATCAGGAGAAAGCGCGCGATCTCCTCCGTCCATCCGAGCGAATCGTTCAGTACGTAGCGCGTGAAGAACTGCAGGAAGACGACGAAGGCCAGCACCCAGAACACGCCGAGCACCAGATAATCATCGATCTGAATGTCGGAGAGGTCTTCTTCTTCCGTGACGGGGGAAAGCGGCAGCTCTGTGCCGCGATGCTCATGTTCGGGCATCGGAGTCCTCGGGAAAAAGCCGCGCCGCCGGAGAGAGAACGGCGCGGCAAGCCGGACGGAGGTCGGTTATTCGATCGCCTGAAGCCGGTCGTAGACGTCCTGATCCCAGGTGGCGTCTTCGCCGTTGTGCAGCTTCATGGTCACTTCACGGAAGGGCGTGCGATCGACCTCGTTGACGGTCACGTCCTGATCGCGGAACCATTGAACCAGTTCTTCTTCCGCCTCGATCACCTGTTGGGTGGCGCACTCCGCCGTCTCGTCGAGTACGCTCTCGAAGGCGTCCTTGTCTTCATCGCTCAGCGAATTCCAGACCGGCCCGCCGACGATGGTCAGCAGCGCGTCGGTAATGTGGCCGGTCAGCGTAATCTGGTCCTGCACTTCGTAGAACTTCTTGGCCTCGATTGTCGGCAGCGGGTTTTCCTGCGCATCGACGGTGCCTTGCTGCAGGGCAAGATAGACCTCCGCAAAGGCGATGGGCGTGGGATTGGCGTTCACTGCTTTGGGGAACATCATGTAGAGCGGCGCATTCGGCACGCGGATCTTCAGCCCTTGCATGTCCTCCGGCGTGTTGATCTCCTTGTTGGAGGTCACGTGACGTTCGCCGTAGTAGGTGAGCGAGGTGATGTGATTGCCGGAAGCCTCTTCGTATCCGCCAGCCAGTTCCTCGAAGAGATCCGAGTTGCGGAACTTGTCCCAATGTTCGTAGTCGCGGAACATGTAGGGCGCGCCGCCGATGGCGACCGGACCATAAGAGCGGCCGGCGAAAAGCTGGCCGGTGTAGATGATGTCCACCGTGCCGAGACCCAGCCCCTCATTGATATCGACTTCCTTGCCGAGCGAAGATGCGGGGAACACCTCGATGGAGTAGCGCTCGTCCGTCGCCTCCATGAGCTTGTCCGATGCTTCCACGGCGCAGGTGTGGTAGGGCTCACTGTCTTCATAGACATGCGCCCATTTCAACACGGTTTGGGCACTGGCCGGCAATGCCAGAAGCGACACACCGGCGAAGGCGGCAGCGGTGAGCGAGTACGTGATCGTTTTCTTCATTTGAAGGTTCCTCCCGTTCAAAAGGCGGCCATTTGCGCGAAAGCGCCGCAATCCGGTTCAGATACCGTCTGGAGGGCCTCCCATCCTCCAGCGCCGATCCACTTTAATGGAACGGCTTAGCAGCTTCGCGATTTTCAAGCCGATGAAACTCTACTAACATGTTAGCATGACATCAAGCATTGATATTTCCCCCGCCAGGCCGGGCAGGAGAACCGGGGCGACCGAACACATAGCCAATGCCTTGCGCCAGGCCATCGTGCATCTTGAGTTGCGGCCGGGCGCACCGCTGGACAAGGCGGAATTGACGGCGCGCTTCGGCGTTTCGCGCTTTCCGATTTCGGAGGCGCTCAACCGGCTGAAGAGCGAAGGGCTTGTGGATATCCGTCCGCAAAGCGGCTCCAGTGTGTCGCTCATCCGGCTTGCGGATGCGCAGGAGAATCTGTTCATGCGCCGCGCGCTGGAGGCGGAGGTCGCGGATGTTCTGGCGCGGCGTTCTGACCCGGCGCTGATCGCGGAATTGCGGCGCAATCTGCGTTATCAGAAGGCGGCTATGGATGCGGGTGACCGCGAGGGTTTTCACGAACTCGATCTGGCGATGCACGACCTGATGGTCAGCGCGCTTTCCTATCCGCGCCTGCGCGCCATTTGTGAAAGTGTGCGGCTGTCGCTCGACCGGGCGCGGCGGCTCTTAAGCTCGCCCCGGCGTCACGCGGTCACCTATGAAGAGCATGTCGTGATCATCGATGCATTGGAGGCGGGCGAGCCGGAACGGGCGCGCGCGGCAATCGCAGCGCATATAGACGCTGTTCTCGCAGAGTTGCACAGCTTCGCGGAAATCCATCCGGACGTGTTCGCCGATATCGCAAAGCGGTGAGGCACAGCGTGAGGTGCATTACCGAAAGCGCTGCCGCGCTCCGTAACCGCCCCGGCACGAAGGGTCTAGCCCTGGTGTGACGAGAGGAGGCGCTTAAAGGCAATCGCCAAACCTTGGCGATTAGCCAGACCCATCTCCACCGTCACCATACCAGGACGTGACCTGACATCATGCCGGAGCGGCAACGAAGCACTCCAACGCTTGCGAAGGGCCGCCCCGCCCTCACACGTAGCGGTTGACGATGTTTTCGAGCTTTTCCTGTTTGCCGGAGCGGGGCTGCGGTTCGATGTTCTCGCGCTTGACGCGCTCGGCGATCTCTTCGAGCGAGCGCTCGCCCTTGAGCATCGCCTGCGCTTCCGGGTCGTTCCAGCCGGCGTAACGCTCTTCCAGCGGGGCGGAGAGTGCCTTGTCCTCGATCATGCGAGCGGCGGCCTTCAGCCCGCGGGCGCAAGTGTCCATCCCGCCGACATGTGCCGCGATCAGGTCTTCCGGATCGATGGACTGGCGGCGCAGCTTGGCATCGAAATTGGTGCCCCCGGTGGTGAACCCGCCGGCTTGGAGAACATAGTAATAGGCGAGTGCGGCTTCCGGCGTGTTGTTGGGGAACTGGTCCGTATCCCAGCCCGACTGATAGTCGTTCCGGTTCATGTCAATGGAGCCGAGAATGCCGAGCGCGGCGGCGAGCGCCAGTTCGTGCTCGAAAGCATGACCGGCGAGCACGGCGTGCCCAGCCTCGATGTTGACCTTCACCTCGTGTTCCAGACCGTGGCGCTTGAGGAAGCCGTAGACCGTGGCAACGTCATAGTCGTACTGGTGCTTTGTCGGCTCCTGCGGCTTGGGCTCCAACAGAATGGTGCCTTCGAACCCTATCTTGTGCTTGTGCTCGACGACCAGGTTCAGGAAACGTCCGAGTTGGTCAAGCTCCCGCCCCATATCGGTGTTGAGCAGGGTCTCGTAGCCCTCGCGTCCGCCCCACAGCACGTAATTCTGGCCGCCCAGACGCTTGGTGGCCTCCATGCAGGCTTTCACCGTCGCACCCGCATAGGCAAAGACGTCCGGGTCCGGATTGGTGGCCGCGCCGGCCATATAGCGGCGGTTGGAGAAGAGGTTGGCCGTGCCCCAGAGCAGCTTCGGGCCGCCCTTTTCCATCTTCTCCTCGAAATAGTCCGCGATCTCGTTGAGCCGGGAAACGCTCTCCGCATGGGTGTCGCCCTCGGGGCGGACGTCATGGTCGTGGAAGGTGAAGAAGGGCGCGCCCAGGATCTCGAACATTTCGAAAGCGACGTCGGCCTTGAGCCTGGCAAGCTCCATCGTATCGCCGAACCAGGGACGCTCGAAGGTCTGCCCGCCAAAGGGGTCGTTCCCCGGCCACACGAAGTTGTGCCAATAGCAGACGGCGAAGCGCAGATGATCCTCCAGCCGCTTGCCGAGGACGACCTCATCCGGATTGTAGTGACGGAAGGCGAGGGGATTATCGCTTTCCGGCCCCTCGTAGCGGATGGGCTTTATGTCCCCGAAAAATCCTGTACTCACGATGAAACTCCTCGTATTGCCGGGTAAAGGTCGCGATAGCGGCGGTAGGCCTCGTCGAAGGCGCTGGCGAGGGCCGCTTCGGGTTCGATGGTCGCGGATGTCTCTGGCGGTGTGCAGACCGCGAGCGGGTCGGCTTTCTCCGCCGCGATGAGGCCGAGACGAGCCGCGCCGAATGCGGCACCAAAATCGCCTTCCGCGGGAATGTCGACGGGCAGGTTCAGTGTCGTGGCGATTGTCTTGAGCCAATATGAGGAGCGGGAGCCGCCGCCGATGGCGGTTACGCGGGAAAGCTCGGTCCCAGCGGCCTTGAGCGCTTCCAGGCTGTCGCGGAAGGCGAAGGCCACCCCCTCCACCACCGCGCGGGTAAGGGCGGCGCGGTCGGTCTGGTGCGCAAGGCCCGTGAAGCTGCCGCGGATCACTGCGTCATTGTGTGGCGTGCGTTCGCCGGAGAGATAGGGCAGGAAAATGACGTCCGAGGGAGACTGAAGCTCCTCCCCCAACTCGCCGGTCAGCTCACTTGCCTCGCTGCCGGTAATGCCGGCCAGCCAGTTGAGCGAGTCGGTGGCCGAGAGGATTACGCCCATCTGATGCCAGGTGCGGGGAAGCGCATGGCAGAACGTGTGCACCGCGCTTTCGGGATTGGGAAGATAGGCGCCGTTGGCGGCAAAAAGCACGCCCGAGGTGCCGATGGAGACGAAGGCCGCACCGGGTTTCACCGTGCCCGCACCGCAGGCCGAGGCCGCGTTGTCGCCGGCCCCGCCAGCGACCGTCACGCCGGAACTCATGCCCCATTTCCCGGCGAGATCGGAACGCAGCGTACCGGCCGGTTCCGTGCCCTCGACAAGACGCGGCATCTGGCTTTCTTCGAGATCGGTCGCAGCCAGCAGCTCGTCCGACCAGCGGCGGTGTTCGACATCCAGCCAAGCGGTGCCGGCGGAATCGGACATTTCGGAAATATGCTCGCCAGTGAGCCAGAGGCGCAGATAATCCTTGGGCAGGAGCACCTTCGCCACTTTGGAAAAGATTGCAGGTTCGTTGTTTCGCACCCAGTTCAGCTTCGGCGCGGTGAAGCCGGGAAAGACGATGTTCCCCGTGATCCGATGAAAGCGCGGGTCGGCGTCGAGGATGACCGCCTCGGCATGGCTGCGCGTATCGTTCCACAGGATGCAGGGGCGCAGTGGCGTATCGGATGCGTCGAGCAGCGTCGCGCCGTGCATCTGCCCGGAAAGGCCAATGCCTTTGACCGCGGCAAGCGCCTTGCCGTGGGAGGTCTTGAGTGCGGAGACTGCTTCCTCGGCAGCGCGGATCCAGTCCTTCGGATCCTGCTCAGACCAGCCGGAATGAGGGCGGGAAACCCTCAGCGAGGCGGTTGCCGAAGCGACGATCCCCTGATCGCCATCAAGCAGCAGAGCCTTTACCCCGGAGGTGCCGAGATCGAACCCGAGATACATGCTTTCCTCCCGCTTCGCATGGCCGGCACATCGCGTCCGGTGATTTTTTTCGAGTCCCGAATAATTTACACAAGACCTGCGATGAAGCAACGGGGTGAAGGCCGTTTTTAAGTGGCGCGGGGCACCAACGATGCGCCTGCGATGGTGCCAACGCGGTCTTCATTCAAGTCCCCGTGCAGCACTTTACGGAACGGTCTTCCCGGTGCATGTTCCTTCTGCTTGGCCCGGCGGGGCCGGACGAACCACAGGGGAACGGTATCGATGAATCAGAACGCGGACATTGCAATCCTAGTACCGGGCAAGCTGCACGCTCATGCTGTCAAGCGCATCGGGGAGCGGTTTCGCCTGCTGGAAGTCGATCGCGCCGTCCCGGAAAACCTGACTGACGAAATGAAGCGCTCCGTCGTCGGGATCGCTTCTTCAAGCGTCATCGATGCGAACTTTATCGACGCACTCCCCAATCTGCAGATTATCGCCAATTTCGGCGTCGGCTATGACGCTGTGGATGCCGCTCATGCCGCATCGCGGGGCATCATGGTCACCAACACGCCCGATGTGCTGACCGAGGAGGTCGCCGACACGGCGATTGGTCTGCTGATCAACACCGTGCGTGAGTTACCAAAGGCGGAGAATTATCTTCGCGAAGGGCGCTGGAAAGGCGAGGGGGCTTATCCGCTAACCAGGGCATCTCTGCGTGGGCGCAGTGTCGGCATCTTCGGTATGGGGCGAATCGGGCTGGCGATCGCACGTCGGATCGAGGCATTCGGCCTGCCGGTCAGCTACTACAACCGGCGCAAGCGCGACGATGTCGCGTATGAATATCAATCCTCGCTCCTGTCTCTGGCCGAGGCCGTCGACACGCTGATCTGCGTCGCCCCCGGAGGCGCTGCCACGGAGAAGGCGGTGAACGGTGAGGTGCTGAATGCGCTCGGGCCGAACGGCATATTCATCAATGTCGGGCGCGGGACTGCGGTGGACGAGGACGCGCTTGCCGCTGCCCTTCGCGACGGCACCATTCTGGCGGCCGGTCTCGACGTGTTCGCCGACGAGCCAAACGTGCCGGCGGCTTTGCTTGCCTGCGAAAACACCTGTCTTCTGCCCCATGTGGCCTCGGCTTCCGTCCATACGCGACAGGCCATGGCCGATCTGGTGGTCGATAATCTCATATCCTGGTTTTCGAACGGGAAACCTCTGACGCCGGTGCCAGAAACCCTGACTGTCCAGGGGTCTTAGCACTACAGTGCAAGCCGGCAATCGGATAGTCAGCGCCCGGACATCTCTCGACCAGGGGGAGGCCCAATGTCTTGCCTATTCTGCAGCGCTCGAAGATTGACGGAAGCAATAATGACAGCTGATTCCCTTCGGTATGGGAAAGTGTCAGGCAGGACAGGAAGGGGCGTGAAGGGTCGCGACAGTAAAAACGAGTAAGTTCCGCCTCATTCTCGTCAATCAATTTTTGTTTAACCTTTGCCCAGGATGATCGTCACACCCGAAAGATAAGACGATGAAGCTGTTACTTTCCTTATTAATCGTTCTCGGCACTGCCGGCGCTGTTGCGCTTGTCCATGAAGGCGAGCCCGAGGAAACGCTCACGACCGCCGCCATCGAAAAGGCCAAGGATGCAGAGTATTTCCAGATGCGCATCCCCGGCCGGGATGGAAGCTGTAAGCTGATCAAGCGCGGCCCCGTTGACGCCTCGCAATCTCAATTGGAACTCGGCGAAAACTGCTCCGCTTTGATGCCGCGCCTCGCCGAGGCCCGATACTGGCGGGAAAGGGATGCCGGGGACGTGACCCTGTTGGCCGATGACGGGCGTACGATCGTCGAGTTTTTCCCGGGAGACGGCGTTGCCTACGAGTCCTACTCTCCCGAAACTCCCCTCATTGCGCTGACCGCGCAGTAACAAACGGCGGACGTTATTCCGCCGCGATGAGCCGCGCGGCGGCGTGGTTGCGGACGGCCTCGCCGAATGCCTTGAAGATGCGATTCGACGGCTCGTCGTCGTGCGCCCAATACTCCGGGTGCCACTGGACACCGACTGCAAAGGCTTTCGCGCCGGCTACGGATACGGCTTCAACGACGCCGTCCGGGGCGACGGCTTCCGCCCGGAGGTTGGGAGCAAGCCGGTCAATGCCCTGCCGATGTACGGAGTTCACCTCGATGTGCCCGGTCCCGAGAATGTCGGCCAGGCATGTGTCGGGCGCGATCTTGACCGCGTGACGTATGGCGAAGCGCTCGTCCTGTGAGGGGCTTTCGGGGGCGCGGTGATCGAGCGCGCCTTCCCGCTCCTGAATTTCGGCGGCAATGCTTCCGTTGAGCGCGGCGTTCAGTTCCTGCAAGCCGCGGCAGATCGCAAGCAGCGGCACGCCTTTCTCGAGCGCCTTGCGAATCAACGGCAGTGTCGTGTCATCGCGGCGTTCGTCATACGGTCCGTTCTTCTCGCTCGCCTCGCCGCCATAGTGCGACGGATGGACGTTCGACTTCGCGCCGGTCAGCAACACGCCATCGACCGAGGAGAGGAGCGAATCGAGGTCAAGTCGCTCGCCGAAGGACGGCACGAGCACGGGGAAAACGCCGGCGACCGTGACGGCCGCGTCAAGATACTGATCAGGCGTTGCGTGCCAGCTGTAATTCTCGAAATCCTTAACATCCGTCGAAACGGCAACCAGCGGCTGATCCATGAGGTTCTCCAGTTTCCAATGGACCTAATCTAAGGTCGTTGCCACTCCCTTTCCATCCGCGGTGCATGTTTACCAGACCTGTATCGCTTTCCGATGAAAACTGGACTTGCCGTTTCGCGCATGTATTGATACGCGCCGGCGTCGGGTGGGCAGGTTTGCATGTGCCCGATCTACGTTCATAATCAGTCTGAAAATGGGAGGTACTCCATGGATCGTCGCTCATTCATAAAGAAGGCCGGCTTGGCTGGCGCCGGCGCAGGCGCCGCGGCGCTGGCAACGCCCGCCATCGCCCAAGGCAACCAGACCTGGCGCATGGTCACAACCTGGCCTAAGAATTTTCCCGGGCTCGGAGTTGGCGCGCAGCGCTTGGCCGATCGCATCACAGCGGCTACCGACGGCCGTCTGACAATCCAGGTTTACAGCGCGGGTGAGCTGGTGCCGCCGCTTCAGTCGCTTGATGCCGTTATCGACGGTTCGGCCGAGATGAGTCACGGCGCAGCTTACTACTGGCAGAACAAGAGCCAGGGCCTCAGCTTCTTTACCGGTGTGCCCTACGGCATGACCTCGCGTGAGCTGACCGCCTGGGTGCGCTACATGGGCGGTCAGGAGGTCTGGGACGAGATTTATGACCAGTTCGGCGTTCAGGGCTTCCTTTCCGGTGACACCGGCACTCAGGCCGGCGGCTGGTTCCGCGAGGAACTGACCGGGCTCGATTCGATCCAGGGGCTGCGCTTCCGTACGCCGGGCCTCGGCGGGCAGGTCTGGGAGAAGCTTGGCGCCTCCGTAACCAACATGGCGGCAGGCGAGATTTTCCAGGCTCTTCAGTCCGGTACGCTGGATGCAGCCGAATTCGTCGGCCCGTACAACGACCTGGCGCTTGGCTTCTATCAAGTGGCCAAAAATTACTACTTCCCGAGTTTTGTGGAGCCGGGGCTGGCGACCGAATTGGTGGTCAGCAAATCCAAGTACCAGGAGCTGCCCTCTGATCTTCAGGCAATCATCCGTGATGTCTGCCAGGCCGAGTACGACGCCGTTGCCGCCGACTTCGCGGCCAACGACCCGCGTGCACTCGACACACTCGTCAACGAGCACGGCGTCAACGTGCTGGAATTCCCGGAGGAGATCGAGCAAGCCGGTGCCGAGGCAGCCAAGGAAATTCTCGAAGGGTTGCTGGATTCCGACGATCCGCTGACGAAGAAAACGGCGGAAAGTTTCCAGTCGGCGTTGGCGATCGTGCGTCAGAAGACGGAAGGCACGGACGCGCTGTTCATCCGTGCGCGCGAGAGATACTTCGAACTCTGATCGGATACTTCAGGCGGAATACAGGCCCGGGCATTCTTGCCCGGGCTTTTCGTCCCGCCGTAGCCGTCAGCGATAAATCATGTCCGGCAGCCAGGTAGCGATGCCGGGCACGAGGAACATGATCGCGATGGCGACGACCTGCAGCGCGACGAAGGGGATAGCGCCCCGGTAGATCGTGGAGGTCGCAATGCTGCCCGGAGCCACGCCGCGCAGATAGAACAGGGCGAAGCCGAAGGGCGGCGTCAGGAAACTTGTCTGCAGGTTGACGCCGACCAGAACGCCCAGCCAGACCGGATCGACATCCAGCGCCAGAAGCACTGGCGCGGTGATCGGGATCACGATGAAGATGATCTCGAACGTGTCCAGGATGAAGCCCAGCAAGAACATGGTGAGCATCACCATCGCGATGGCCGTCAGCGTGCCGCCCGGCAAGCTGGTCAGAAATTCATGCACAAGAGTGTCGCCGCCCATCAGCCGAAACACGATGGAGAATACCGACGCTCCGAACAGGATGATGAAGACCATGCAGGTGATCGTGGCCGTCGCTACGACCGTTTCGTGGAGCACACGGAGGGAAAGACGCCAGCGCAGCGCCGCCAGGACAAGCGCGCCGACCGCACCGACGGAAGCGGCCTCGGTCGGCGTGGCGATGCCGCCGAGGATCGATCCAAGAACCGCCACGATGAGAAGCAACGGCGGCAACATGGCCGTCGCTATTTCACCGAGCAAGGCCTTCTTGTCTTCGGGTGCGACGGGGGTTGCCGGGCAACTCTCCGGCTGCGTGAGCGCCTTGAAGAGCATCCATATGAGATAAAGACCCACCAGCAAGATGCCGGGCAGCAGTGCGCCGGCGAAGAGGTCGCCCACCGAGACGGGGGTGGGGGCAAAGTTGCCCTTCTCCATCTGCACCTGGGCGTTGATGCCCGAGAGCATATCGCCCATGAAGATCAGAACCGTGGATGGCGGCACGATCTGCCCCAGGGTGCCGGAGGCGCAGATCACTCCGGTAGCGAGCTTCGGGTCGTAGCTGGCGCGCAGCATGGCTGGAAGCGAGATCAGCCCCATTGTAACCACGGTCGCTCCGACGACACCCGTGGAGGCGGCCAGGAGCGCGCCGACGATGATCACGGACATGCCCAGGCCGCCACGCAGATTGCCGAACAGCTTGCCCATGGTCAGAAGCAGCTGCTCGGCGATTTTCGAGCGCTCGAGAACTACACCCATGAAGATGAAGAGCGGGACGGCGACCAGCACCTCGTTCGTCATGTAGCCGATGTAGCGGTTGGCCAAGCTGCTGAGGTTGGACGGGTCGAAGGCGCCGAACCACAGGCCGACGAGACCGAACATGAGGGAAACACCGGCAAGCGTAAAGGCGACCGGGAAGCCCAGCAGCAGGAAACCGATAATGCCGAAGAACATGAGCCCGGCGAGGATCTCGCCGATCAAAACCGGATCCATCAGACGGAGGCCTCCGTGCCGGATGGCTCTTGGCGCTCATACCGCAGTCTTTCCGGCAGAAGCTCCTCATTGCCGGTCAGCACCAGGATCGAGCGCAAGGCCATGGCGATGCCCTGCATGGCAATGAGCACAGCAAAACCGAGAATGAATGTCTTCAGGATGAACAAGGCCGGCATCCCGCCGACATTGGAGGAGCCTTCCTGGATGCGCCAGGAGCGGGCGACGAAGGGCCAGGCATAGACGAAAGTCACCCAGCAGAAGGGCAGCAGAAAGGCGACGACGCCGAAGAGGTCGACCATCGCCTTTCGGCGAGCACTCGCCGGGCGGTAGAAGATGTCGACGCGCACATGATCGTTGCGCAGAAGCGCGAAACCCGCCACGGCGGTGAACATCGCCCCGTTCAGCCAGATATAGAGATCCCGCATCCAAAGAATGCTGAAGGAGAAGACATAGCGCTGCACCACCACCGTGAAACAAACAACGACAATGCCCAGCGCCAGCCAGGAAAAGAGATTGCCTATAAACCAATTGATGGCGCTGATGGCGCGGACGACGAAAGCGATCGCTCGCACAGGTTCATTCCTCCCAGCGGTGTGGACCGACCCGCAAAAGCCATGCCGACTTCATCTGGTCTTCCGCCCCTCGTCTTTTCTCCCGGCGAATCATCCGGGTACGTTTCCTTCTTATTCTCTTTGGCCGCCGGTTCTGCACGGCGCGGCGGGTTTTAGCAGCTTTATCGGGAGGGAAAAAGCGACCGTACACAGTTTTTCGCATTTTCGCACGACAGCCGACAAACCGCCGCTTTAGCTCATGGTCGAGGCATCTCCCGCGTGAACAGTACGACCATATTCGTGCGCGACGGCGCTTCTCTCGCTAACAAAATGTCTTATATGGACGAAGGTACGAGGCGCTCTTGCTCATTTCTCTCTTCACATCGTTTTCGTTTGACGCGGCCTGTTCCCGGGAGAAAACTATCCTGCAACGCTTGGACGAAAACGCCGGTTCAGGTGCCGTGTTGAGCGCAGAGGATACGGGTACCCGCATCCCGGACTCGCCGCCCGCCCGGTGCCGCGGAAACGGCATTTCGCCGGTGTTGGCGAGGAGGTTACGGCCATGACGCTTCATGAGGTTTCGCTCGGCGACAAGTACGATCTCGCCAAGAAGCGAATCTTCGTTTCCGGTTCGCAAGCCATCGTGCGCATGCTTCTGATGCAGCGCGAGCGAGACCGGCGGGCCGGTCTCGATACGGCCGGCTTCATTTCCGGCTATCGCGGCTCTCCGGTCGGCGGCCTGGACCTGCAGATCTGGAAAGCCCACGATCGGCTCTCCCGGGACAACATCGTTTTTCAGCCCGGCTTGAACGAGGAACTTGCGGCCACCGCCTGCTGGGGCTCTCAGCAAACGGAGCTTCTGGGCGAGGGCAAGCACGACGGTGTATTCGCGCTCTGGTACGGCAAGGGGCCGGGCGTGGATCGCACCAGCGATGTGTTCCGCCATGCCAACCTCGCCGGTTCGTCGAAACACGGCGGCGTGTTGGCGCTGATGGGCGACGATCACGCGGCCGAATCCTCCACCGTGGCGCACGCCAGCGAATTCGCTTTCGTCGACACGATGATCCCCATCCTCAACCCCGCTGGCGTCCAGGAATTGATCGATTACGGGCTTTACGGCTATGCCCTTTCCCGTTTCGCGGGCACCTGGGCCGCGATCAAGTGCGTCAAGGACAACATCGAATCCACGGCCTCGGTCGATGTGGCGCTGGACCGGCTCAATATCGTGCTGCCAGAGGTCGATATGCCGCCCGGCGGGCTCAACATTCGCCATGAGGTGAACCAGCTCGGCCAGGAAGAGCGGCTGCACGACTTCAAGCGCGCCGCGGCCGCAGCCTTCGTGCGTGTAAACGGGCTCAACCGTATCGTCTATTCCGGCGGGCGCAATCCGAAGCTCGGCATCATCACCGTCGGCACCAGCTATCTCGACGTGCGCCAGGCGCTGGACGATCTCGGGATCGACGAGGAACGCGCTAAGGCGCTCGGCATACGGCTTTTCAAGGTGGCCTGCCCGTGGCCGCTCGACCTCGAGCATATCCGCGATTTCGCCCGCGGGCTCGAAATGGTGATGGTGGTGGAGGAAAAGCGCTCGCTGATCGAGGTGCAGGTCCGCGAGGACCTTTACGGCACTTCCATGCAGCCCACCGTGATCGGCAAGAAGAACGAGCGGGGCGAAAAGCTCTTCCCCATCAAGGGGTCGCTCGACCCGAATGAGATCGCCATTGCCATCGGCGAGCGGATCCTGAAAGTCATCGGGCCTTCGGAGGAGGTTTCGGCGCGAGTGGCGCGCCTGCGGCAGTATCAGGCCATGCTGGCCGATACCCAGGATGTCGCCACGCGCATGCCCTATTTCTGCTCGGGCTGCCCGCACAACACCTCCACGAGCCTGCCAGAGGGTTCCATCGCCGGCGGCGGCATTGGCTGCCATTTCATGGCGCTGTGGATGGACCGTGGCACCGTCGGCTTCACGGCCATGGGCGGCGAGGGCGCGCAGTGGATAGGTCAGGCGCCTTTTTCCAAGCGCGAACATTTCTTCCAGAACCTCGGCGACGGAACCTACAACCATTCCGGCTCTCTCGCGCTGCGCGCGGCCGTTGCCGCCGGCGCGAACATGACGTTCAAGATCCTCTACAACGATGCGGTCGCCATGACGGGCGGACAGCCCCACGAAGGCGGGCTGAGCATGGACATGATCGCCGACCAGGTGCGCGCGGAGGGTGTCAAGCGCATTGCCATCGTCAGCGACGAACCTGAGAAATATAAGGGCGAAGTGCAGTTTCCGGCCGGCGCGACCGTGCACCACCGGGACGATCTCGACCAGGTGCAGCGCGACCTGCGCGAGGTGAAGGGGGTCTCGGTTCTCCTTTACGACCAGACCTGCGCGGCGGAGAAGCGCCGCCGGCGCAAGCGCGGCACGTATCCCGATCCGGACAAGCGCGTTATCATCAACGAGCTCGTCTGCGAGGGCTGCGGCGATTGCGGCGTGAAATCCAATTGCGTGTCCGTGCAGCCGGTTGAAACGGAATTTGGGCGCAAGCGGCGCATTGATCAGTCGAGCTGCAACAAGGATTTTTCCTGTGTCAACGGCTTCTGCCCCTCATTCGTGACCGTACACGGCGCTAAGGCGAAGAAGCTGAAGGGTGTTGCGGGAAGCGAAGATCCGCTCGAGGGCGTACCGGAGCCGGAGCTCTTCCCGCTGCATAAGGGCTGGTCGGGCGTGGTCGACGGCATCGGCGGTACCGGTGTGGTGACAATCGGCGCCGTTCTCGGCATGGCGGCACATCTGGAAAACAAGGGTTCGGGCATCATCGATATGGCCGGTCTCGCCCAGAAGGGTGGGGCGGTTTTCTCCAACCTGCGGATTGCCCGCTCGCCGGCTGAGGTGAACTCAGTTCACGTGGCCGCCGGCAAGGCCGACCTGGTTCTGGGGTGCGATCTCGTCGTCTCCGGCGCACGCAAGGTCCTCTCCACCGTGCGTGAGGGGCATACGCTTTTCATCGCGAATACGGCGGAAGTGATGCCGGGCGATTTCGCGCGCTCGGCCGATTTCTCGCTGCCGATCGAGCGGCTCAGAAAGGCAATTCGCAACGCTGCTGGCGAGGAGAAGGCGCATTTCTTCGACGCGACGCAGGCGGCAACCGTGCTTTTCGGCAACTCCATAGGCGCCAACATGTTCATGCTCGGCATGGCGTATCAGAAAGGCGGGCTGCCGGTCTCGGCCGAGGCGGTCGAGAAGGCGATCGAGATGAACGGCCAGGCGGTACAGATGAACATCGACGCGTTCCGTTGGGGCCGCCGCGCCGCGCACGATCCGGGTTATGTTCGCGATGTGGTGGCGCGCTCGGCGCCGTCAGGCCGCGAGAAGCCGGCCGAGACGCTGGACGAAATCATTGCTCGCCGTGAATCTTTCCTGACGGGCTATCAAAATGCGGCCTATGCGCAACGCTACCGTGACCGCATAGAGGGACTGCGCCGCGTGGAGGACAAGGCCGTGCCGGGCTCGACGGCCGTCACCGAAGCGGCGGCGCGCAACCTGTTCAAGCTGATGGCCATCAAGGACGAATACGAGGTGGCGCGCCTTTACACGGACGGCTCTTTCCAGCGCCAGCTCGAAGCGGAGTTCGAGAACTACGACAAGCTCGAATTCCATCTCGCTCCGCCGATTTTTGCCAAGCGCGATGCACAGGGGCATTTGAAGAAGGCGCGTTACGGATCCTGGATGATGAAGGCCTTCTCAATGCTGGCGCGGCTGAAAGGCGTGCGCGGCACGGCGCTCGACATGTTCGGCTATTCGGAAGAGCGGCGCATGGAACGCCGGCTCCTGGCGCAGTATGAAGCTGACCTTGACAAAATCGAGAACACGCTCGCCCCCGGTCGGCTGGAGGCCGCCGCCGCGCTGGCCTCCGTTCCCGCGCTGATCCGTGGTTTCGGCCATGTGAAGGAGGCGAATGCCAAGAAGGCAGCTGAAGAACGCCAGCGGCTGCTCGCCCGTCTCGAAAAGACCGATCCCGACCCCCTTATGGAAGCGGCGGAGTGAGGTGGAGGCAGCCCATTTCCGGCGGAAACCGTTGGTCTGACTTTGAAATAATTCTTCCTTAAGGTGGATGCGCTTAGAAGTCTTCTTGCCCAGCAGGAAGAGTTGGTATGGCCAATCACGATAGCGACGTTCCGAAGGACGTCTACGTACAATTCGTCAGATCGCTGTTCGAGAGCAAGAATATACTGCTCGTCGGAGCACTGTGCCATGCCGTCGTTCCGCTCATGGCGTATGTTCGCACGCAACGGCCGATATTCGCTATCCTTTCAGTTGCACTGCTTGGCATCGGTATTTGGCGCTATCTTTGGGTTCGAAGCAGCCAGGCCCAACTTGATCTCCTGAACGACACTTCCGCTCGTAAATGGGAGAACAATTATATCTTCAAAGGCGCGGTTCAGGGCTTTTTTCTCGGAACCTTCGGCTTTGTCTCCATCTATTTGTACCCGGATCAATTTGTAGAGTTGGGCGCTGCCGCCGTTAACCTCGGTTCGCTTATTACCGTGGTGGGGCGCAACTACGGCTCGTCGCGCATGGTTTTTGTGTTCTCGACCACGCTGTTGGCGCCTATAGCTTTGGCTTTGATCCTGCGCGGGGACCTGGCGCATGTCTTTTTGGGCATCCTCACTATCCCGTTTATCTTCGTCATTATGAGAAGCGCCGATGAGGTGCGGAAGATCCTGGCACGCGCGGTAACGGAGCGCCGAAACGCTGATCAACTGGCACAGCGTTTTGACCGAGCTCTGAATACGATGTCACAGGGGCTCGTCATGTTCGGCCCGGCAGGACGGGTTGTCGTCGCCAACGCGCAAGCCGCGCAGGCTCTCGGCTTTCAGAATTCGGAGCAACCGCTGGGCCGCACTTTGAAGTCTTTGCTGATGCGTGGCGTTGCTGGCGGCCTGTTAAGCAGCAAAGATTTCAGGTATGCACAAGCCCAACTTACGCGCGCGCTCAGCAAAGGACAGGGGAAGAGAGTTCTGTTGCGGCTTACGGACGGGCGCCATCTGGAATTTTCCGCTCGAGAGGGAAAAGATGAGCTGGCAGTCGTCACCTTCGACGACGTGACCCAGAGAGTGGAGGCGGAGGAGAAAATCCGCCACATGGCACGCTACGATAGCCTCACGAACCTGCCCAATCGGGCCCACTTCCAGGAAATGGTGAAGGATCTGATGGCCGCGGGCGACCAGAACCGCCTCTGCGGTCTCGCTGTCGTGGACTTGGACGACTTCAAGAGCGTCAACGACACGCTAGGGCATCCGGTCGGGGACGGCCTTATCTACGCGGTTGCCGAACGTCTTGCGGAATTCGAAAGCGATAATGTGAAAGTCAGCCGCTTTGGCGGCGATGAGTTCACGGTCTTCTTCAATCGTGTGGAAGACGAGCGCGATTTTTATGTTCAGTTCGACGAGATTTTCTCTCGATTGCGGGGCAGTGTGGACATTGCCGGCCACATGTTGCCGACGCAGGCAAGCGGCGGTGCCGTTGTGACGCCGGCGCGTGACAGCGATGTCGATGCCATGATGGTGAAATCCGATCTTGCGCTGTACCGTGCCAAGGAGCAGGGTAAGAACGGCTGGCGGTTGTTCGAGGCGGAAATGGATCAGGCGTTCCGCGACCGCCAAACGCTAAAATCGGATCTACGCAGTGCCATTCGGGCGAATTCACTGCGTGTCGTCTACCAACCGATCGTAGACATAAAGTCGATGCGCATCTCCGGATGCGAGGCTCTCTGCCGCTGGAACCACCCCGAACTCGGCGCGATTTCACCGTCCGTTTTCATTCCCTTGGCGGAAGAAATGGGGATCGTATCAGAAATCAGCACTATTGTTCTTGAGGCCGCTTGCCGCGAATGCGTCCGTTGGCCCGAACACCTCGGCGTTTCGGTTAATCTCTCCGCCAAGGACTTTTATAATGGGAGCGTGGTCGACAAGGTTCGGGAAGCGCTGTCGAATGCGGGGCTTGCACCGCACAGGCTGGAGATCGAGGTTACGGAAACGGCCCTGCTGGACGACAGAACATCCACAAGCCAGTACATCGAGGAATTGAAGAAGGTTGGCGTACGGATCGCTCTTGACGACTTCGGCACCGGCTATTCGAGCCTCAGCTATCTCCACACCCTTCCTCTTGATCGAGTGAAGATCGACGGAAGCTTCCTGCGGGACATTGCGGGCGACGCACGTTCGCGTCAGTTGTTGATAGGCATCATTAATCTATCACGCAATCTCGGCCTGGCGGTGACGGTCGAAGGCGTCGAAACCTTCGAGCAGCTCAGGTTCCTGAGGGAATCGACGAAACCTGACCGGGTTCAGGGCTTTCTTTTCGGCTCCGCGCTCACCTCGACCGGCATCAAGACCATATCCGATATGGAGTGGTCTACCGATGAACGTTTCGTAGGCACAGGCTGAGTCTCGAAGCCGGCTCGATTTTTTCAGTATCGAGCCGGGCCGTTGCAAATGAGTTTTTGTGCCTCTGATTAACGTCCCGTTAACCTTAACAAAATGTAAACATTATTCCTTAAAATTTTAACTTCCTGGCGTCGTATCCGACGGTTATCCTCCTGAGCAACGTGCAGGGGGAATACTCATGATCGCTACTCGAACTGAAGTTTCGCGTAAGGATAGCCTCCAGGACGGCCTGTCTCCGTTTGATAGAAGTGTTCTGTCTCTTTTGGAGAAAACCGAGTACCGCTTTTGCGAAAGCGGTGAGGATCTGGAAGCGATTTATCGCCTGCGCTACGCATCCTACCTTGCGGCCGGAATGGTCCGCGAAGACGCAAGACGGATGGTCACCGACCGCTTTGACGACCTGCCCAACGCCTATCGATTTGGCGTGTTTCATGATGGGGCGTTGGTGAGCACCATCCGCCTACACTATGTGGATTCGAGCTACTCCACCTCGCCCAGCAACGAGGTCTTCGGTGATGTTTTGCAGCCTCGTATCGCGGCGGGTGAGACATTCATCGATCCCAGCCGCTTCGCGGCGGCTCCCGAGTGGTCACGTGCGCTGCGTGTCCTACCTTACGTCACGCTGCGCCTTGTCATACTGGCGTGCAAACACTTCCGACCGAGTTATTGCCTGACCGCGATCAAGGAAGAGCACACCGCATTCTACACGCGTATTTTCAATGCCGTTCCGGCCACGAGCGCGCGCACCTATCCGGGGCTGACAATTCCGGTCTACCTGCTGCAATCAACGTGCCGAGTGGATGAAGATTCGTTTTTTCAGCGTTTTCCCTACTTCCGTTCAACGGCCTTCGAGCGCCGCATGCTCTTCGACCGGCCGAAGCACGGTGAACTGGCGCCTTTGACCATCCTGCCAACGGCGAAATATCTCAAGAACGCGGCATGAACGCCGCAGTTCGGGATTTGCCGCCGGCTTGCCTTGTCCTCGGCGGGCGGCCATAACCGTTCCGGTGCATGCCGGAACGAAAAGCAGCCATGAGCATCAAGGACGAGATCGCCAGAGAGGCGCTTTGGGCCAGTGAGTTGACGCCCGAGGAAATGGAGCGGGCGCGGCATGGTCTGGTCGAGCGCGTTTATCCGAAGGGCAGCTATGTCTGCCATCGAGGCGACCGGCTCGACCACTGGACCGGCGTGCGCGAGGGGCTGGTCAAGATCAGCGCCATTTCGGCGGCCGGGAAAGCCATGACCTTTGCCGGCATGGCGGGCGGGAGCTGGTTCGGCGAGGGATCGGTGCTCAAGGACGAACCGCGCCAGTACGACGTCGTGGCCATTCGCGACACGCGCCTGGCGCTGATGCCGCGTTCGACCTTCATGTGGCTGTTCGAAAACAGCACCGGCTTCAACCGCTATCTCGTGCGCCAGCTCAACGAGCGCCTGGGTCAGTTCATCGCCAGCGTCGAATACGACCGCATCCTGGACCCGAAAGCGCGCGTGGCGCGCAATCTCTCCTGGTTCTTCAATCCGGTGCTGTGCCCGAATGTGAAAAACGAGATCGAGATCAGCCAGGAAGAGCTGGCGCTGCTCGCCGGCGTGTCGCGGCAGGTGGTCAACCGCGCGCTTCAGGGGCTTCAGGAAGAGGGGCTCCTGCGCGCCGAGCACGGGCGCATTACGGTTTTCAAGCCCGAGGCGCTCAGCCGGTACGACGTTTAAGATGGAATGCCCGCCGTGCGGCGGAAGACACAGCTCCGCCAGAATAAAGGCAAAACCCTGCTCTGTCTGTCAAGAGGCTGGTTGATTAGAGCGCGGGTTCGTGAAAACTTCCCTTTCAGGAGGCTCGCCTTGGGAGGGGTGAGCGCGTGGCGGGAGGCCGCGAAGGGAGGAGAACGCTTGGAGCAGGCACGTGTAGCGCCTGATACGCTAGCCAAATATCTGCTGCTGAACGCCGAGCGTTTTCGCGGCCGCCCGGCCATGCGCTATAAGGATTACGGCATCTGGCAAAGCTGGAGCTGGGACGAGCAGTTCGAGGAGGTGCGCGCATTCTCAATCGGGCTGCAGACGCTCGGCCTGAAGCGCGGCGACAGGATCGCCGTCATCGGTGCGAATCGGCCCCGGCTTTACTGGACCTTCGCCGCCGCGCAGGCGCTTGGGGCGGTGCCGGTGCCCGTCTACGCCGATTCGGTGGCGGAGGAGATGGCCTATGTGCTCGACCACGCGGAGGTAAAATTCGCCGTGGTGGAGGACCAGGAGCAGGTCGACAAGCTCATTTCGATTTCCGAGCAGGTATCGCACCTCGAGACGGTGATTTACGACGAGCCGCGCGGCCTGCGCGACTATGATCACACCAATCTGCATGCCTATCGTGATGTCCAGGCGGCGGGGCTGAAGCGCCTGGAGGAGAATGGAGCGGCGGAAGCGTGGCGCGCCGAGGTCGAAAAAGGCAAGGGTTCCGACCTTGGGGTGATGCTTTATACATCCGGCACCACCGGCAAGCCGAAGGGTGTCATGTTGTCCAATGACAATCTGGTGCGCTCGGCGGTGAACGGCAATGCGTTCGACCGGCTCACGGAGAAGGAGACGGTGATTGCCTACCTGCCGCTCGCCTGGGTGGGAGACCATCTGTTTTCCTATGCCCAGGCCTACACGGCAGGTTTCTGCGTAGCGTGCCCGGAACGTGCGGAAACCGTGAACGAGGACCGCCGCGAGATCGCGCCGACCTACGTATTCGCGCCGCCGCGCGTGTTCGAGGGGCTGCTGACCGCCATCATGGTGCGCATGGAGGATGCGAGCCGATTCAAGAAAGCGATGTTCGACTATTTCCTCGCTCATGCGCGCAAGGTTGGCGAGCCTATTCTCAATGGCGAGAAGGTCGGCCTCTGGGACCGGGTGAAATACGGTCTCGGCGAGTTTCTGGTTTATGGACCGCTGAAAAACCGGCTCGGCATGTCACGCATGCGTGTTGGCTACACGGCAGGCGAGGCGATCGGGCCGGAGCTTTTCAGCTTCTATCGCTCCATCGGACTCAATCTGAAGCAGCTTTACGGCCAGACGGAAGCGACCGTCTACATCACCGCCCAGCCGGACGGCGAAATCCGGCCCGATACGGTGGGCCTGCCGTCACCGGAGGTGGAAATCCGCATCGCGGATAACGGCGAGGTGCTCTACCGCTCGCCCGGTGTCTTCATCCGCTATTACAAGAATGAGGAAGCCACGCGCGAAACCAAGACGGAAGACGGCTGGGTGCATACGGGTGACGCCGGCTTCTTCGACGCGGACGGCCATTTGAAAATCATCGATCGTGCCAAGGATGTCGGCAAACTCGCCTCGGGCGCGCTGTTCGCGCCGAAATATATCGAGAACGCGCTCAAGTTCTTCCCCGACATTCAGGAGGCGGTGGCCTTCGGCCACGGGCGGGATTACTGCGCCGCGTTCGTCAACATCGATCTCGCTTCGGTGGGCAACTGGGCGGAGCGCAACAACCTCGCCTACGCCTCCTATCAGGAACTCGCGGGGCACCCCCGAATCTACGAAATCATTTCCGCGCATGTGGCGGAGGCGAACCGGCGCCTTGCGGCAGAACCCTTGATGGCAGCCTCGCAGATCCGCCGTTTTCTGGTTCTGCACAAGGAGCTCGACCCCGATGACGGCGAGCTGACACGCACGCAGAAGGTGCGGCGCAGTTTCATTGCCGAGCGCTATGGCGAACTGATTGAGGCGCTCTATGACGGTTCGACCGAGAAATATGTCGAGACCCAGGTCACGTACGAGGACGGCCGCAAGGGCATTCTGCGGGCGACCGTGCGCATTGTCGACGCTGAGGTCTACCCGGCCGAAACCGAGGAAATCCAGGAGGCGGCGGAATGAATTTGCATGCTGATCCTGCCGCCTTCGCCGAGCCCGACGACGGTATCGCGAAGGGTGCGGTGCTCCTGGAAATCCGCAATATTTCGCTCGCCTTCGGCGGGGTTAAGGCGCTCACCGATATTTCCTTCAATGTCCGTAAGGGGGAGATTCGCGCCATTATCGGGCCGAACGGCGCCGGCAAGACTTCCATGCTCAATGTCGTCAACGGCTTCTACACGCCGCAAAAGGGCTCGATCACCTTCCGCGGGCGGGAGCGCCGGGCCATGAAACCGCACCACGCGGTGGGGCAGGGGATCGCGCGTACCTTTCAGAATGTAGCTCTGTTTAAGGGCATGTCGACGCTTGACAACATCATGGCCGGCCGCTCGGTCATGATGAAGCGCAATATCCTCTGGCAGATGATCTGGCACGGCCCGGCGCTTAAGGAGGAGATCGCGCATCGGGAGGTGGTCGAGGAAATCATCGACTTTCTGGAGATTCAGCACATCCGGCACACGCCGGTGGGCAAGCTCCCGTACGGCCTGCAAAAGCGCGTGGAGCTCGGCCGTGCGCTCGCCATGGAGCCGAGCCTGCTTCTTCTGGATGAGCCAATGGCAGGCATGAACCTGGAAGAAAAGGAGGATATGAGCCGCTTCATTCTTGACGTGAATCAGCAAAGGGGAACAACCATTGCGCTTATCGAGCACGATATGGGCGTGGTCATGGATCTGTCGGATCGCGTGGTCGTTCTCGACTACGGCAAGATAATTGCCGACGGGGCGCCCGATCAGGTGAAGAATGACCAAGGGGTCATCGATGCTTATCTGGGCGTGCCGCATTAACCGAAGTAATTGAGAAAGGAAGACGGCATGTATGAATTTTCCCTTGCACCGCTGGTTTCGCTGATCGCCGGCATTCTCATTCTGATTATTCCGCGACTCCTGAGCTACATCGTCGCGTTTTATCTCATCATTATCGGCATTCTCGGGCTTTTCCCCGGGCTCGCCGGATAAGGCCGCCAAAAGAGGGAGGGAAATCGGGCCATGGACATTCTGAACACCATCTTCGTTCAGCCTTTCGCCGACATGGCGGCGGCGCCCGATTTCCTTCTTCAGGTGATCTGGGAGGGGCTTGTCGGCGGCGTGCTCTATGCGCTGATCGCGCTTGGCTTCGTGCTCATCTACAAGTCCTCGCGCATCTTCAACTTCGCGCAAGGCATCATGGTGGTGTTTGCCGCGCTTACTCTCGTAGGGCTCTACGAGATGGGCATACCGGCGCTACTGGCAGTTCCGCTGACGCTCGCGGTCATGTTCGCTCTGGCGGTCGTCGTGGAGCGCGTGGTGTTACGGCCGCTGGTCAACCAGCCCGACATCATCCTGTTCATGGCCACCATCGGGATCACGCTCTTTCTCGTCGGCCTTGGAGAAACGATCTTCGGCGGCGAAAACAAGGTGATGATCACTGCCGAGCTCGGCATTCCCACCGGCAGCATCATGCTGGAGCCGTTCGGCGGTTTCGTCTCGATCGAAGAGCGTGACCTTACGGCTGTTGTCGGCGCCGGCGTTCTGGTGGCATCGCTTCTCGTTTTCCTCAACCGGACGAAGATCGGCCGCGCAATCCGGGCATTGGGCGACGATCACCAGGCCGCGCTCTCAATCGGCATTTCCCTTTCCACGATCTGGGTCATTGTCTGGTTCATCGCCGGCATCATCGCGCTCGTTACCGGCATTGCGTGGGGCGCGCGCGCTGGCGTTTCCTTCGCGCTGGAGGTCATCGCCTACAAGGCGCTGCCGGTCTTGATGCTCGGCGGGCTGGAGAGTGTCACCGGCGCCATCGTTGGCGGGCTCGCCATAGGTGTTCTGGAGAAGCTCTTCGAAGTTTACTGGGGCCAGCCGCTTTTGGGCGGGAATACGGAAGCCTGGTTCGCCTATGTGTTGGCCCTCATCGTTCTCCTCTTCCGCCCGCAAGGCCTCTTCGGCGAACGCATTATCGAGCGGGTGTGAGGGGATGCTGAGAATGGCCGATATAATCCCTTCAGTCGTCGGCGTTTCCGCAAGAGCGCTGATTGAACGCGCCGTCGACAACCCCACCCGACCGCTTCGCGGCCACCTGCCCCTCAAGGGGGAGGGAAGCGCCCCACTCGACAAGGAAGGCTAGCGTATGCTCTATCGTACTGCAGGGCAGTTCAAGACCAGCTACGCGGAGGATCATGCGCTGTTTCCCGTGCGGCAGGATGCGATGCTGCTCGGGGTCATCCTGCTGTTCGCCTTCGTCATTTTGCCGCTGACAGCCAGTGCGTTCACCTTCCAGGCCCTGCTCATTCCGGTGCTGATCTACGCCCTGGCTGCGCTGGGACTCAATATCCTCACCGGCTATGCCGGCCAGCTTTCGCTCGGAACCGGCGCCTTCATGGGAGTCGGCGCCTATGCCTGCTACAAGCTCATCACCATCTTCCCGGAGTTGAACATCTTCCTGGCTATAGCGCTGTCGGGGTTTTTCTCCGCGGGAACCGGTGTTCTGTTCGGGCTGCCCTCGCTCAGGATCAAGGGCTTTTATCTGGCCATCGCCACGCTCGCCGCGCAGTTCTTCCTCGTCTGGCTGTTTCAAAAGTGGGGCTGGCTTTACAATTACAGCTCTTCCGGCGCCATTCAGGTGCCCAATATCGAGATGTTCGGCGTCACCGTCACCGGGCCGCGCGCGTCCGACCTCGTGCAATATTACTTCGTCCTGGTGGTTGTCTGCCTCGTGACGTGGCTGGCCATCAACATCACGCGCGGACGCATCGGACGGATGTGGAAGGCGGTGCGCGACATGGATATCGCCGCGGAACTCGTTGGCATCAACCTGATGCGGGCCAAGCTCACGGCTTTCTTCGTTTCATCCTATATCGTCGGGGTTTCCGGCGCGCTGTTCGTCTTCATGTGGCGGGGTGCGGCGGAGGCCAATCTGTTCGACATTTCGTTGTCGTTCCGCGTTCTGTTCATCGCCATCATTGGCGGGTTGGGCTCGATCCTGGGCAACTATCTGGGCGCGTTTTTGATCGTCGCGCTGCCGGTTGTCATCGGAGCGGTGCCTGCTGCGTTCGGTATTCCGATTTCGTCGTCGACGGTGGAGCATCTGAATGTGATGACGATCGGTGCGCTGATCATCGCGTTCCTGATCTTGGAGCCGCACGGGTTGGCGCGTCTGTGGGCTATTATCAGGGAAAAGCTGGTGTTGTGGCCCTTTCCGCACTGAGGAGTCGGGCTGCAGGGTTGAGGAGATGCCTCGAAAAGAGGCGCAAGAGGAGGAGAAAAAGAAGATGAAAACCATGCTCAAGGCAGCGTTGCTGGCGACGATTGCGGCCGGGCTTGCCGCCCCCGCCGTCGCTCAGGATGCCCTGCAGCTTCCGAACATGTCGTACCGCACCGGTCCGTTCGCCGCGACCGGAACGCCGCATATGAACGGTCAGCTCGATTACATGACGATGCTCAATGAGCGCGATGGCGGCATCAACGGTGTCCCTGTCGCGTTCGAGGAATGCGAAACGGGCTACAACACCGAAAAGGGTGTCGAGTGCTACGAGAAAACGAAATCGGAAGGCGCGCTGGTCACGCAGCCCTGGTCTACGGGCATCACGTTGCAGGTGCTGCCGCAGACCAATGTCGACGAGATCACCGTTTACGCCCCCGGCTATGGCTTCTCCGCCATGCAGGACGGCAAGGTCTTCCAATGGGCGTTCAATCCGCCGACGTCCTATTGGGACGGCGCGTCGATGATTGTGAACGCGCTCGGCGACGGCAATCCAGACAATCTGAACGGCCAGAAGATCGCGTTTCTTCACCTCGATCATCCTTATGGCAAGGAGCCGATCCCGCTGCTGGAACAGCTTGCGGAGAAACATGGCTTCACGCTGCTCCCGATTCCCGTCGGCTTGACGGAGATGCAGAACCAGTCGGCGCAATGGCTGCAGATCCGCCGCGAAAGGCCGGATTTCGTGGTGATGTGGGGCTGGGGTGCTATGAACGCCGGTGCGGTTACCGAAGCCGCGAAGACACGCTATCCGATGGACCAGTTCGTCAGCGTCTGGTGGGGCGCGCATGAGCCGGACCTGCGGCTTATCGGCGAGGAGGGGCAAGGCTTCCGCGCCTTGAGCTGGAACTTCCCGCGCTCGGATTCCCAGGTCATGCAGGACGTCAAGGAGTATGTCGTCGATGCGGGCAAGTCGCAGATCGATCAGGATAGCGGCGAGTTCGACAGCATGGCTTACCAGCGTGGCGTGCTCATGTCGGTCATTCTCGCCGAGGCGGTCAGGGTGGCGCAGGAACACGCGGACACGCCCGACATAAGCCGTGAAGATTTGCGCTGGGGCTTCGAAAACTTGAACCTGGACGAGGCCAGGCTGGAAGAGATCGGCGTTGAGGGCATGATGGCGCCATTCTCCACCAGCTGCGCGAACCACACAGGGAACGCCAGCGCCTGGATGGTGGAGTGGGACGGCGAGAAGTTCGTCAAGGTCTCCGACCTGTTGCCCGCCGACCGGGAGACGATCGATGCGCTCGTGGAAGAGCAAGCGGCCGCCTACGCGGAAGCGAACGCGCCCTGGCCGACAAACGAAGAGTGCGACCAGTAAGGCATTACACGTCGCCGGCCGGTGGAGACACGTTGCTCCCCGGCCGGGACGGCCATACAGCGCGAAGGAGTGACAATGGCCGCATCGACTGAAGCGGCGGCGCCGGAAGCCGCCCGGAAAATCCTCGAAGTCAACAATATCGAGGTCATCTACGACCGCGTCATTCTCGTCCTGAAAGGCGTTTCGCTTTCGGTCGTGCGCGGCGGCATCACCGCGCTGATGGGCGCCAACGGGGCCGGCAAGACGACAACGCTCAAGGCCGTCTCCAATCTTCTGCGCGGCGAACGCGGTGAGGTGACCAAGGGCAATATCATCTTTGACGGGGAAGAGGTCCAGAACACGTCGCCCAACGATCTCGTGCGCCGCGGCTGCATCCAGGTCATGGAGGGCCGTCACTGCTTCGCCCACCTTTCGGTCGAGGACAATCTGCTTTCCGGCGCCTTCACGCGCCGCGACGGCTCGGCGGCGGTCCGCGAGGATCTCGACCTCGTCTACTCCTATTTTCCGCGGCTGAGGGAGCGACGCAACAGCCAGGCGGGCTACACCTCCGGCGGCGAGCAGCAGATGACGGCCATCGGGCGGGCGCTGATGAGCCGGCCGAAAATGATTCTACTGGACGAGCCCTCCATGGGGCTTGCCCCGCAGCTTGTCGAGGAGATCTTCGAGATCGTCAAACGTCTCAACGAGGATCAGGGAGTCTCGTTTCTGCTCGCCGAGCAGAATACCAATATCGCGCTGCGCTATGCAACATATGGCTACATACTCGAATCGGGCCGTATCGTGCTGGACGGCGAAGCGGGCGCTTTACGCGAAAACGAGGACGTGAAGGAATTTTATCTCGGCGTTGGCGGCGAGGGGCGGCGCTCCTTCCGCAATGTCAAGCACTACAAGCGGCGCAAGCGCTGGCTGTCCTGATCTTGATCCCGATTTGAGGGTACCGGCTTTCCACTGCGGCTATGCGGCCCATTGCCCTTGGCGGCTGTTTTCGCTATTCCCTACGCGATTTCTTTCCCGAGGGGTTATGCGATGGCAGATGAAAAGCCGGATGAGCCGGTCGAAACGGGCGCGGAAATGGATTACGAGGAGCATCATCGCACCTACAATCTGTTTCTCGAGGTCTCCAAATATTCCAGTCTCGTGGTCATTGCCATTCTGATCGCGATGGCCTTCGGCTTCTTTACCGCCGCCGGCTTCATCTCCAGCACCATTCTTTTCATTCTCATCTGCGCAGTCGGCGTCTGGTTGCTTCGCTGACGTACAGGGGAGGCGCGGCGGGGCTCTCCTGTCGTGCGGAATTCCAACGACAAGGATCTGACGGTGGGACAAACAATCTTCGTACCCAGGGAGGTCGAGAACGAGCCGCGTGTCGCCATATCGCCTGATATGGTGAAGCGGTTTTCCGGTCTCGGTTTCGATCTCGTGGTCGAGAAGGATGCCGGAGCGGGCTCGCGCATTCCGGATGAGGACTTCAAGAATGCCGGGGCCAGGATCGGCAAGGCGACGGATGCCGCCAAAGCCGATATCGTTCTCAAGGTGCGCCGCCCGAATGGAGCAGAACTGAAGACCTATAAGAAGGGTGCGGTGGTGCTTGCCACCATGGACCCATACGGAAACGAGGCCGAGGTGACGGCCATGGGCAAGGCCGGCATTACGGCGTTCGCCATGGAGTTCATGCCGCGCATCACGCGTGCCCAGTCCATGGACGTGCTTTCCAGCCAGGCAAACCTGGCCGGCTATCGCGCGGTTATCGACGCGGCCGCCGAATATGACCGCGCACTGCCGATGATGATGACGGCGGCCGGTACGGTGCCCGCGGCCAAAGTCTTCGTGATGGGCGCAGGTGTCGCCGGCCTGCAAGCGATCGCCACGGCGCGCCGGCTGGGTGCTGTCGTAACGGCGACGGACGTTCGCGCCGCCGCCGGCGAGCAGGTTGCCTCACTGGGCGCCAAGTTCATCATGACCGAAGCGCTGAAGGATGCCTCCGGCGAGGGCGGCTATGCCCGCGAGCTGACCGAGGATGAGAAGAAGGCTCAAGGAGAGCTCGTCGCCGACCACATCTCCAAGCAGGACATCGTCATCACTACCGCGCTCATTCCTGGACGCCCGGCGCCGCGGCTCGTCTCCGCGGACATGGTGAAGTCCATGCGCCCTGGCTCGGTCATCGTCGATCTGGCGGTGGAGCGCGGCGGCAATGTAGAGGGCGCCAAGCCCGGCGAAGTCGCCACCACCGCCAACGGGGTCAAGATCCTCGGCCATCTCAATGTGCCGGGCCGCGTCTCCGCGTCCGCATCGCTGCTTTATGCGCGTAATCTCTACGCTTTCCTCGAGACGATGGTCGACAAGGAGAACAAGACGCTTGCCATCAACATGGAGGACGAGCTGGTCAAGGCGACCATGCTGACCCATGACGGCAAGGTCGTGCATCCGAACTTTGCCGATGCCGCGCCCAAGGCTGCATCTTCCGGCGGCGGGGCGGCCAAGAGCGGCCAGGCTGCGGCGAAAAAAGCCCCGACCAGCCGCAGGACGGCCTCGAAGACGGCTGCCAAGCCGGCATCGAGCAAGACCACTGCCAACCCGGCGGCGAGCAAAACCGCTGCTAGTTCGAGTTCCGGCAAAACTGCCGCCAAGCCGACACCGCAAAAGGCCGGCGATGGTGGTGCCGGAGCAAGCAAGGATACGGCGGCAGAAACGCCCGCCACGGATAAAACGGGGGGAAATAGCTGATGGAACCCACCGCTCTTGAACAGGCGCTTGAGCAGCTT
>NZ_JAKCWP010000005.1 GCF_028767125.1 Chelativorans sp. YIM 93263 | reverse complement strand
AACGAATAGGCATGCCTTCACCGCATCCTGAGGTGCGGAGCCCCGGCGATTAGGTGAAGATAGGCACGAGCGGGTGACGACGTGCGCCCCTCCTCCTCTCGACTGAGGAGGGGCCGAGCACAGCGAGGCGGATGGGGTGCGCCAGCGAGGATAGTGGGAGATGCTGAGTATCACCTCCGGCCGCCTTCGACGAGGGGGAGGAGGAACGCCTGCAAGCATCGCTTCGGCAAAAAATGCTCATGCTTGAGATCGGGGAAGAGATGCCGCGCGCGGCCAAGACCACGCCACCTGTCCAGCCCCGGACGGCGTCTGGGGCCCGCTTCCTCCGGCACTTCCCCCGGCGTTCTAAGCTTTCGCTATGCCGCCGCGATGGACGCGCTTCGTGGCTATTTCCGTCAAGGCAGGGAGCCGGTGCGCCTTATGCGCTTGTGCCCCGTGTGCGCTCCAGTCCTTCGCGAGCTGGTCCGTATTCAGCATCAAGCTGCAGTGCGCGCGAATAGGACCTCGCCGCGCGATCGGTCTCGCCGCGCTGCTCGTAAACCAGCGCCTGGTTGGCCCAGCTTTCGGCAAGCTCGTCGTCAAGCCGCAACGCGGTGTTGAAATCCGAAAACGCGTTCTCTTCGTCGCCCAGAGCGAGATAGGAAAGTCCGCGTCCGTTGTAGCCGTGTGGCTGATTGGGATCGAGCGAGATGGCGCTGGCGAAATCCTCGATTGCGAACTGATGCTGGCCGTTTGCCTGATAGAGAAGACCGCGGCGATAATAGGCGCGCGGGTCGGTCGTATCGAGCTGGATGGCCTGCTCGAAATCGCGGAACGCGTCGCTAGTGCGCCCGGCGAGGCGGTAAAGCTCGCCGCGACCAACATAGGCGGCGTCATAGCGCGGGTTGATCTCGATGGCCTTGTTGTAGTCGGCCAGCGCGTTTTGCTGCTCACCCAGATAACGGTAGATCAGTGCCCGGTTCGCGTAGGTGCGGAAGGAGCGCGGATCAAGTGCGATCGCCTGGTCGAAGTCCTCCAATGCCCTGCGGTACTGGCCGGCTCGCCCATAGGCGCTGCCGCGGATGTTATAGGCTTCCGGGTCGTTGGGTGTTCGCTGAATCACTGCCGTCAGTGAGGCGATATTCTCTTCCGACCCCTGGGCCGCATCGATGCGCGAAAGGTCCGCAATCGGTTCTGTGGTCGTGCAGGCAGTGACGAAAAGCAGTGCTGAAAGTGCAAAAGCGGCATGCGCCGATCGAACTGTCTTCGTCCTAATACTTTTCGCGCCGGTCATCTGCCTGTTCGTCTCCCTTATGGCGCTGCGCCGGAATACGACGTCAACAAAAAGGCGGCGGCGTTTTTCGTCGCGCCGCCTGATTTTCTTGGCTCTAACCGCGGAAAAAGACGAAAACGAGGCGCTTAGCGCGCCGCCGCCCTTCCTCCGACAAGACCCTCGCGCTGGGCCCGTTTGCGCGCCAGCTTGCGCGCGCGGCGTACAGCCTCGGCCTTTTCCCGCGCACGCTTTTGCGAAGGCTTTTCGTAGTGCCCGCGCATTTTCATCTCGCGGAAAATGCCTTCCCGCTGCATCTTTTTCTTCAGCGCGCGAAGCGCCTGGTCAACATTGTTGTCGCGGACGAGTACCTGCACCCTGATTTTCCCGTCAAAGCGTTGATCTCTAGCGGTCCGATCCACCTTTAATGGATTCAACACCACTGCCCCGCGGCAGGTTTCCACCGCAGGTTGGCCGCTAATACCAGACTCCACGAGCCTTGTCGAGCGCAATATCGCGGAACTGCGCTCAACCTTTCGGGTTAGGGCCTCAGACGAGAATACATGTCATGCCGCCGAAGGGGCGCCTCTTGAGAACTTCCATCTGGATCGCGACTGGCCTCTTCGTCCTCGTTGCCGCATGGTTGGCCAGCGGGATATTCATCTCCGACAGCGGCGATGAAGAAGAAATAGTCCAGGTTGAGGAGCCCGCGCCCACATTGGTCGAGGTGCGGACGTCAACGGCCGAGTCGGTTCCGCAGTATATTTTCGCCCAAGGCGTTGCGCAGCCCTACCGCACTACCGACGTTGTCGTATCGACCGGTGGTACCCTCGATGCAGTGGAGGTGCAGCAGGGCGACATCGTTGAAGCCGGGGCCGAACTGGCGCGAGTGCGCCTGGCGGCCCTGGAGAGCCAGTTGCGAAGCGCCCGCGCGCAGGTGGAAAGCCTGGAAGCCGATCTTCAAGCCGCGCGGCAACTCGCCGAGCAGGGCTTTACCACCGAGTCCCGCGTGCGCGAACTGGAATCGCAGCTCGAAAACGCACGCGCCAATCTCGAGGACATTCTCGAAGATATTCGCGATACCACGATCGAGGCGCCGATTGCGGGGATTGTGAGCGACGTTTTCGTCAACAGCGGTGAGACTCTCTCAGCAGGGACGGCCATCGCCCGCATAGTCGACAACGCGCCTTTGCGTGTGGAACTGAACATTTCGCAGCGCGATGTGGGGCGTGTGGATATCGGCCGCGAGGCGGTTGTCAGTTTTGCGACGGAGGCACTCGCCAAGGGGCGCGTCTGTTTCGTGGCTCCCGCGGCGGATCCGCAGACACGCACATTTCGCGTTGAAATCCGCGTGCCGAACGAGGAGCGGACGATCCCGTCCGTCGTCAGCACGGAGGTGCGCTTCCAGACGGGCGAAGCCGACGCTCATTTCATTTCGCCGGCGATCCTTGCGCTCAGCGACGCGGGCGTTCTCGGCGCCAAGTCCGTGGGGGAAGACAATGTCGTGCACTTTCATCCGGTAGAGATCGTACGCACCGAGGGAGACGGCATTTGGGTTGCCGGCCTGCCGGAAACGCTGCGGTTCATCACGGTGGGGCAGGGGTTCGTGCGCGAGGGCGAGCGCGTCCGTGTCCGGGAAGTTGAGTCCGGTCAGGGCGAAGCGGCTGGCGGAACGCTCGGCAATGCGCCGCTGCCGACCGCGACGGTCGAGACGGAAGCGTTTGAGGGCGCGACGGATCTGCCGGCCGCGCCTCCTGCCGATGAGCTCTGCCGGGGGGTGGGATCGAACGCAGTGATGACGAGTTCCGTTCCGGGATCGTCGGGGCAAGGCGCACCCGCGCCTGATGGCAGTCCGGGACAGCAGCCAGATGGGGTCGGAGGCGGGAGCCAGGCTCCTGCGGACGGCGGCGGCGCGCCGAACGCCGGCGCTGGAACGACGCAGTCAGTGCCCGATACGGCTTCGCCGGAACCGACCTCACCCGCCATTCCTTCGCCGCGGAACGAACAATCCCCGCCCCAGGCATCCGATGAAACCGGAACGCAGCAGCCCGATGGCGGGCCGGGAGGTGCGGTCGATGCACCTCCGGCGGGCGGGGATCAAAGTGGTGCCGGTGTGGCTCCACCGTCCGAGGTCGAGGGCGTCGAGCCATGAGGTCGATCATCGACATTGCGTTTGACCGCAACCGTGTCGTGACGATCATCCTGGTGTTGATCCTGATTGCCGGCGGCTACGCATATGCGGTGATCCCGAAGGAATCCGCGCCGGACGTTCCCATCCCGATCATCTATGTGTCGGTGGCGCAGCAGGGAATATCGCCGGAGGACGCGGAGCGCCTGCTCCTGAGGCCGCTTGAAACCGAGCTACAGTCCATCGAAGGACTCAATGAGATGAGTTCGGTCGCGGCACAGGGCTACGCTGCGGTGACGTTGGAATTCACGGCAGGGTTCGATGCCGACCAGGCCGAGCGGGACGTGCGCCAAGCGGCCGACCGGGCCAACGCGGAACTGCCGCAGGGTGCTGAGGAGCCGGTGGTGCGCGAGGTGAACGTCGCGCTTTTCCCTGTTCTTACCGTCATGCTGTCGGGACCGATATCCGAGCGCGCGCTGGTCGACCTGGCCGAGGAATTCCAGGATCGGTTCGAGGCGCTTGCGGATGTGCTGGAGGTCGATATCGGCGGCGCACGGGAGGAGGTTCTCGAGGTGCTGATCGATCCGAGCGCGCTGGAAAGCTACGGCGTGCCCTTCGACCAGCTCCTTTCCGGCATCGAGCGCAACAACCAGCTCGTCACTGCCGGCGCGATCGACACCGGCGCGGGAAAGATTTCGCTAAAAGTTCCCGGCGTCATCGAAAACATCAACGATGTGCGCCAGATCCCATTGAAAGTCTCCGAAAACGCGGTGGTCACCGTCGGGGATGTCGCCGTGGTGCGCCGCGGGTTCGAGGACCCGGGAGGGTTCGCCCGTATCGACGGCCAGCCGGCGGTGGCGCTGGAGGTCACGAAACGCATCGGGGCCAACATCATCGAGACCGTGGAGGCGGTGAAGGCGATCGTTGAGCAGGGCGAAGACCGGATCCCGGAGAGCGTCTCGGTGACCTACCTGCAGGACCAGTCCACCGAGGTGCGGCAGACTCTGGGCGACCTGCAAAACAATGTGATCGCGGCAGTCGTACTGGTCATGATCGTAATCGTTGCCACGCTCGGCTGGCGCAACGGCCTGCTGGTGGGGCTTTCCATCCCCGGCTCGTTTCTCGCGGGCGTCCTCGCCATCTGGTGGATGAGCTTTACGATGAACATCCTCGTTCTCTTCAGCCTCATTCTCGTGCTGGGCATGGTCGTCGATGCCGCCGTCGTCTCGACCGAACTCGCCGATCGCCGCATGGCCGGCGGCATGGCCCCGAATGATGCGTACCGGGCGGCTGCCAAGCGCATGTTCTTGCCGATCTTCGCCTCCGCGGTGACAACGATCGCGGTGTTCGTGCCGCTCCTGTTCTGGGGCGGTATGGTAGGCGAGTTCATGAAGTTCCTGCCGATCACAGTGATCGTGGTGCTGATGGCATCGCTCGCCATGGGCCTGATCTTTATCCCGGTATTGGGGGGGCTAATCGGACGGCGCAATCCGCGCGCGGAAGAGGAGGAGAAGGCCCTGGCCGCGGCCGAGGAGGGCGACCTCAATGATCTCAATCGAACGACGCGCGCTTATATCGCGGTCCTGCGGAGGTTGTTGCGATGGCCAGCGACAACGCTGGTGGCGACGTTAGTCTTCCTCGTGATCGCGGTCACGGCTTACGTATTCTTCGGCCGCGGCGTCGAGTTCTTCCCCGAGGTGGAGCCGCGCTTCGTGCAGGCGACGGTGAAGGCGCAGGACAATCTCTCGGTTCACGAGAAGGACACGCTGGTGCGCCAGGTGGAGGATGTGATCATCGGTACGGAGGGCATAGAGCACATCTATGCGCGGACGATCGATGATGCTTCCGGAGCGGAAAACGTTTCCTCCGACACGATAGGCATTTTGCAACTTGACCTTCTGGAATGGGATGAGCGCCGCCGCGCGGCCGAGATCATCGATGAAGTAAGGGCGAGGACGGCGGATATTCCCGGCATCGAAATTCTTGTCACACAGCAGCAACAAGGGCCGGGGCAGGCAAAGCCGATTGAGCTGCAGTTGTTCGGAACCGACCCGGAGACGCTGGAAACGACGGCTGAGCAGGTGCGGGATTTGATGCAGGAGTTGGGAGGGTTCACCGATATCGAAGACGACACGCCTGTTTCCGGGGTTGAGTGGCGCATTCAGGTCGACCGTGAGAGTGCAGCCCGCTTCGGCGCGGACGTGGCCATGCTGGGGCAGGCCGTGCAACTTCTCACGCAAGGCCTGCAACTGGCAGAGTACCGACCGGCGGATGTGGAGGATGCCGTCGACATTCGGGTGCGCTTCCCCGCGCAGGAGCGCACGCTCGACGGTCTTTGGCGCCTTACCGTCCCAACCGAACGCGGACAGACACCGATCACCAATTTCGTCACGATCGAACCGGCACCGCGCACGGGCATCATCAATCGAGTCGACTCAAGTCGTGTGGTGACCGTTGATGCAAACGTAGCCGAAGGGGAATTGCCCGCCGACAAAACAGCGCAACTGCAGCGTGCCATTCAGCAAGCGGAATTGCCAGCTGGCGTCGAGGCCGAGTTCGCAGGCCAGCAGGAGGAAATTAGCGAGGCGCAGACGTTCCTGGTCGGAGCCTTTTTCGCCGCTATCGCGCTCATGTTTCTGGTAATCGTTACCCAGCTGAACAGCATCTACCAGGCGCTCGTGGTGATGAGCGCCATCATCTTTTCCGTCGCCGGGGTGATGATCGGCCTCCTGATCTCCGGACGACCGTTCGGTGTCGTGATGGGTGGTGTCGGGGTGATCGCGCTCGGCGGAATCGTGGTCAACAACAACATCGTGCTGATCGACACCTTCAACGAGATGCGGGAGAAGGGATATGCGGTTGGGGAAGCGGTCATCCGCACCGGCGCACAGCGCCTCCGCCCCGTTCTGCTCACAACGATCACCGACATACTGGCCCTAATGCCGATGGTGCTGGGCCTCAATATCGATCTGATAAACCGGCAAATTCAGCACGGCGCGCCATCAACCCAATACTGGACCGAGCTTTCCACTACGGTTGCGGGAGGTCTGGCATTCGCCACTTTTCTGACCCTCGGCCTCACGCCCTGCATGCTGGTACTCGGCGACCGCGTGCACCAGTGGGTTTCGAATCTCCGCCGCCGCTGGAGCGGGCAGCCGACGGGCGAAGCGGCTGAGTGAACGCGTGGTTTGCCCCTCTCTTGCGATCTCTAATTCTTTAGCCTCCGCTTCGCTCCAGCTAAACGCTGAACCTCCAGGCCTAACAAACCGCTGCCACCAAAGCCGGGACGAGTCTGCTTGGCGCAAAACGGCAAGCGCCGTCGCAATCAGTGCAAGACGCTTGGCCCAGTTCCGTTACTGGTAGGCTGATTCATGTCGGAACGGCAGGCGAAGGCCGAGGGAGCCCATGCGCAAATATTCCGTTTTTGCCATCGCGCGCGAGGCCCTTCGCGGCAACACAGGTTGGCCGGAGCAGTGGGGCTCGCCTGAGCCGAAAAAATCCTACGACGTCATCATCATCGGCGGTGGCGGGCACGGCCTCGGCGCGGCGTATTATCTCGCCAAGGAGCACGGCATCACCAATGTCGCGGTGCTGGAAAAGGGCTGGCTGGGCGGCGGCAACACTGGTCGTAACACGACGATCATCCGCTCGAATTATCTGTATGACGAGAGTGCGGGCCTCTACAATCATGCTCTGAGGCTGTGGGGTGGTCTGAGCCAGGACCTCAACTACAACGTCATGTACTCCGCGCGCGGAGTGATGATGCTGGCGCACAATGTGCACGACGTTCAGGTGTTCAAGCGGCACATTCATGCCAACCGCCTGAACGGCGTGGAAAACGAGTGGCTGACCCCCGAGCAGGCAAAGGAATATTGTCCGCCGCTGAACATCTCGAAAGACGCACGATATCCCGTCATGGGAGCGGCCCTCCAGCGGCGCGGCGGAACCGCCCGCCACGATGCGGTTGCCTGGGGTTATGCAAGGGGGGCATCGGACCGCGGCGTCGACATCATTCAGAACTGCGAGGTCACAGGCATCCGGCGTGGGCGCGATGGCGCTGTCACCGGCGTCGAGACGACGCGCGGGCCGATCAACGCCAGCAAAGTCGGCGTTTCGGCGGCCGGGCACTCCTCGGTGCTCATGCAGATGGCCGATGTTCAGGTGCCGCTGGAATCCTTCCCGCTTCAGGCATTGGTTTCAGAACCGGTAAAGCCTGTCTTCCCGTGCGTCGTCATGTCGAACACGGTGCACGCCTATATCTCCCAATCCGACAAGGGCGAACTGGTGATCGGCGCGGGTACCGATCAGTACACCTCCTATTCGCAGACGGGCAGCCTGGCGATCCTCCAGCACACGCTGGACGCGATTTGCGAACTTTATCCCATGTTCACGCGCATGAAGATGATGCGCTCCTGGGGCGGTGTGGTCGACGTGACGCCGGACCGCTCGCCCATCTTGGCCAAGACGCCGGTCAAGGGGCTTTACGTCAATTGCGGCTGGGGCACCGGCGGCTTCAAGGCCACGCCGGGCTCGGCCCATGTCTTTGCGCATACCATTGCACGCGACGAGCCACACCCGATCAATGCCCCCTATACGCTCGAGCGGTTCCGCACTGGGCGGCTTATCGACGAGGCCGCTGCGGCGGCCGTGGCGCACTGAGGTCGAACCATGCTGCTGATTCATTGCCCTTATTGCGAGGAAGAGCGGCCGGAACCGGAGTTTCGCCATGCCGGCGAGGCGCATATCGCCCGGGCGGAAAACATCACCGAGCTTTCGGACGAGGAATTCGAACGGCACTTCTTCATTCGCTCCAATCCCAAAGGCATCGCCTTCGAGCGCTGGCGGCACATGCATGGCTGCGCGCGGTTCTTCAACGCGGCGCGGGATACCCTCTCCGACAAGTTTCTGGTGACGTACAAGATAGGCACGCCGAAGCCGGATCTAAGCGGGGAGATTCGCAGGAAATGACGCAAGCTTTCCGCATACCCTCCGCCGGTCGGCTCGACACCGGCAGGACACTGGACTTCACCTTCGATGGCAAGAGCTTCACCGGTCTGGAAGGCGACACGCTGGCCTCCGCTCTGCTGGCCAATGGCGTTCATCTCACGGGGCGCTCGTTCAAGTATCACCGCCCACGCGGGATCCTTTCGGCAGGCGCGGAGGAGCCGAATGCGCTCGTAGGAATCCACCGCGACGAGGCGCGGCGGACGCCGAACGTACGCACGACCATTCAGGAGCTTTACGCCGGGCTGACGGCAGTTTCGCAAAACCGGTGGCCGTCGCTGTCCTTCGATGTCGGCGCAATCAGCAATCTCGGCGCGCCTTTCTTCTCGGCAGGCTTCTACTACAAGACCTTCATGTGGCCGCGCGCCGCGTGGGAACGGCTTTACGAGCCGGTCATCCGGCGCACGGCCGGCCTTGGCGTGGCACCGGACAAACCGGACCCGGATCACTATTCCAACCGCTTCGCCCATTGCGACGTGCTGGTGATTGGCGGCGGTGCGGCAGGGCTTGCGGCGGCGCTTGCCGCGGCGGAAAAGGGCGCAAGCGTCATCATCGCTGACGAGCAGGCGGCGCTCGGTGGCTCCCTGCGTTTCGAATCCGGTGCCGAGATCGACGGCAGGCCGGGTTGGGAGTGGGCGCAGGAGACGAAGACCGCGCTTCGCGCCCGCGACAATGTCCGCGTTCTCACGCGCACGACGGGCTTCGGCTACTACGCGCATAACATGCTGGGGCTGGTCGAGCGGCTGACCGACCATCTGGCCGAGCCCAGCCCCGAGGCCCCGCGCGAGCGTCTGTGGCAGGTGCGGGCGAAACGTGTGGTGCTGGCGACCGGCGCCATCGAACGGCACATGGTCTTTCCCGACAATGACCGACCGGGCGTCATGCTCGCGTCCGCCGCACGGACTTATCTGAACCATTATGGTGTCGCCGTCGGGCGCAAAGTTTCCGTTTATACGGCGGAGGATTCGGCCTATGCGGCGGCAATCGACCTGAAAAAGAGCGGGACGGACGTCCTTGCCATTGTCGATCTTCGCACGGATCCGGAAGGCGCGCTTGTCGAGCAGGCACGCTCGCTTGGAATCGATGTGTTTGCCGGCCATGCCGTGACGGGCACGGAAGGGCGGCTGCGCGTGCGGCGTGTCAGCATCTCGCCGGTTTCCGGCGGGCCACGGCGCGAACTGGAAATTGATACCCTGCTCACATCGTCCGGCTGGACGCCCGCTGTTCACCTGTTTTCGCAATCGCGCGGCAAGCTCGCCTTCGATGAGGAAAATCAGCGCTTCCTGCCCGGAGAATACGTGCAGGACGCAGTGTCCGTCGGCGCGTGCAACGGCACGAGCGACTTGGCAGAGACGGTTGCGGAGAGCCTGCGGGCAGGGGAGACGGCCGCCAAGGAGACCGGTGCGAAGAAGCGCAAAACAGTGAAATTTGAGGCACAGGCTTCGGAAGACTGGTCGTCGGGCATGGCTGGCGCCGCGCCGGGTGCGAAATCCGGCAGCAAGGCCATGGCCTTCGTCGATTTCCAGCATGACGTGACGGCGAAGGACATCCGCCAGGCCGTGCGCGAGGGCATGCGCTCGATCGAGCACGTCAAGCGCTTCACCACGACCGGCATGGCGACCGATCAGGGCAAGACCTCCAACATTCATGGGCTGGCGATTGCCTCGGAGATGCTGGGAAAGCCCATCCCGCAAGTGGGCCTCACCACCTTCCGCTCGCCTTATACGCCGGTCACCTTCGGCGCGCTGGTGGGGCATGGGCGCGGAAAACTGTTCGAGCCCACACGGCGGACACCCATCCATAGCTGGGCGGAGGCGCACGGCGCTGCCTTCGAGCCTGTCGGCCAGTGGGAGCGTGCTTGGTACTTTCCGCAGAATGGAGAGGACATGCACGCCGCGGTCGCCCGCGAATGCCACACAACGCGGCAGGCGGCCGGCATTTTCGATGCCACCACGCTCGGCAAGATCGAGGTGGTGGGGCCGGATGCGGCCCGGTTCATGGAACTGATGTACACCAACCCGTGGCAGAAGCTGGCCGTGGGCCGCTGCCGCTATGGCGTCATGCTGCGCGAGGACGGCTTCATCTATGACGACGGCGTGGTGGGGCGCCTAGCCGAGGACCGTTTCCATGTGACCACGACGACAGGCGGCGCGCCGCGTGTGCTCAACCATATGGAGGATTATCTCCAGACCGAGTTTCCGGAGCTGAAGGTTTGGCTCACCTCCACATCCGAGCAGTGGGCGGTGATCGCGGTGCAGGGACCGAAGAGCCGCGATATCATCGCTCCGTTCGTCGAGGACATCGACATTTCGGACGAGGCCATGCCGCATATGTCCGTGCGCGAGGGCAGGGTCTGCGGTGTGCCGGCACGGCTTTTCCGCCTTTCCTTCACCGGAGAGCGCGGCTTCGAAATCAACGTGCCGGCCGATTACGGTCTGTCCGTCTGGGAGGCGGTCTGGGCCGAGGGACAGAAGTACGGCGCCTGCGCCTATGGCACGGAAACCATGCACGTGCTGCGCGCCGAAAAGGGCCTCATCATCATCGGGCAGGAGACGGACGGCACGGTGACGCCGGACGATGCGGGACTCAATTGGGCCATAGGTAAGAAAAAGACGGACTTCGTCGGCATTCGCGGCTTGCAGCGGCCCGATCTCGTGGCCAAGGGGCGCAAGCAACTGGTCGGGCTGAAGACGACGGACCCGAAGACTGTGCTCGAAGAGGGCGCGCAGGTGGTAGCCGATCCTGATCAGCCCGTACCGATGAAGATGATCGGGCATGTGACTTCGTCCTACTGGTCGGAAAATTGCGGGCACTCCATCGCTCTCGCCCTGATCGAGGATGGACGGGAGCGCATGGGAGAAAAGCTTTTCGTGCCGATGCCCGATGGCGTGATCGAAGTCGAGGTGACCTCCACCGTGTTCTTCGACCCGGACGGAGAGCGCACCAATGGTTGAAATTGCACACCGCACGTCACCGCTTGAAGGGCGTGGCTTCGAAGGGGATGGGATTTCGCTTTCGGTCGCGAAACCGGCGAGCCGGCTTTCGCTGCGTGCGCCGGAGGGTTCCCTTCCCGCACTTTCCGAGGCGCTCGGGCTGGAGCTGCCGCAGAGGCCCAAATCCACATCGACAAAGGGGAACAGGGCCGCACTCTGGCTCGGGCCCGACGAGTGGCTTGTCATTGACGAGGACGGGGCGGATCTGATGGCGATTTGCGGCAAGATTCCCGATCTTCACTCGGCCGTCGATACTTCACATCGCAACGTGGCCATCGAAGTATCGGGTGCGCGTTCGGCAGACGTGTTGAGCGCCGGCTGCCCTCAAGATCTGTCGCTCGCGCGTTTTCCGGTGGGGGCGTCTTCGCGGACGGTCTTTGGAAAGGTCGAGATCATCCTCTGGCGCAGGGATGAGCAGACATTCCATGTCGAATGCTGGCGCTCATTCTCGGCCTATGGCTTCGATCTTCTGGAAGCGGCCGCGCGTGAAGCGGAGTAACGGGAACCGGTTGATGGCTGGGGCGTTTTTCTGAAAAATAAGGAATCTCGCACATGTCCAATCCCGACAAACGCAAGGTGCAGGACGACCCGACGCCGGACGAAGCAGAAGAGGAACTGGAGGAAGGCCTGGAAGAAACTTTCCCCGCCAGTGATCCGGTTTCTGCTACCCGTACGACCCGCACCGGCGCGCCTGATGAGTTTGCAAAGAAGAAACCGTCCTCCAAGTCGACTGAAGGGGACGACGACGAGCTTGAAGAGGGTTTAGAAGAAACTTTCCCTGCCAGCGATCCGCCATCGGCCACCTCAAACACCCATGCCGGCGGGCCGGACAGGAAGAAGAAAAACGAGTGAGAGAGGCGGTGTGGCTTTTTACCCGCCGCCGATCGGCGTAATCACTTTGCCGGTCCCCTCACAATCCGGGCAGGTTTCCCCGTTCATCTCACCCGTCCCGCCGCACCGACGACAAATGTTCTCACCCGCACCGGTCGTCCCCGGCGGGACGGCCTCGGGTGTGCCCTTCTCCGTTTCACTTTGGGATGACTGATTGCGCTCGAGCGCTTTTCGGGTCCGCTTGATCTCGCTTTCAGTCGTTTCCGGACTCCTGGCGGAATCGTCCGGCAGGCCGCTGCCCGTTTGACTGATAGTTTCGTCGCTCGGCCGGTCATTCGGGCCGGTGGTGATTTTCGATTGCTTCGGCATAGCGGACTCCCGCTTGGTCGCCGTTTCCTGTGGTTCCTAGATAAACGGTGCTACCGCGGGTCGGGTTCCGGGGAAGAAATCGGTCGTGAGGAGGGTGATAATTACGTCGGTTCTCGGGAAAGCCCCAAGCGCCGCTCCATCAGAATTTCTTGCAATCTTTATAGAACTGTTATTGTCTCTCTAAAGGGTTCACGCCGATAATGTTCCTGTCGGCGTGTGTTTCTAGTCAGGGTAGTAAAAATGTGTGACCCCGCCGAGAGGCAGGCGAAGTATCTGGTTGATGCGGAACAACTTTTACAAGGCCTGCGCCACGGTGGCGTGGCAATCTGGCGATGGCACGTAAAGAACAAACGTCTGGTCTGGAGCGATAACGCGCAAGATGTCCACGGCCTCCTGTCCGACCCCTTCAACGGGAGTCTTGACGGTTTCCGGCGTGATCTGCACCCCGAAGACGCCTACCGCGTTTGGCATACGATCAACGAAACGGTTGAAACGGAAGAGCCATTCTGCATCGTTTACCGTACGGCGCCGAAAGGCAACGGAATCTGCCGTTGGATTGAGGCGCGGGGCGGTATCATCTCCGACGGCGGCGAGACTTGGCTTACGGGTACCTGTCTCGATGTGACCGATCGCGTCGAGGCAGAACAGGAACTACAGCGCCGCTTGCGGCAGCAGAAGGCGATCGAGGAACTGGGCAGCTTCGCTGTTGGCGAATCCAGTCTTCAGGCAGTCGCCGATCGGGCGGTTGCCCTTGCGTCGGAGGTTCTCGAAGTCCCTTTTTCCAAGGTCCTGCAGTTCACCGACCACGGCCAGCGTTTGCGGTTAATCGCCGGTGTCGGTTGGCAAGATGGGCTTGTGGGGAGTGCGACTGTCGGAATTGACCAGAACTCGCAAGCGGGTTTTACGCTGCGGGAAGGCAAGCCGGTGATTGTGAAAAATCTCGCCACCGAGACACGTTTCCGGGGACCGGAGCTGCTCCGCTCCCACGGCGTGGTGAGCGGCATGAGCACGATCATAGCAGGTGACGCCGGGCGGCCGTTCGGCGTCTTTGGCGTCCACACGAACGTCTGGCGCGGCTTTGATCAAGCGGACACGGAGTTTCTGACGGCTCTTGCCAATATCGTAGCCAACAGCGCCCGGCAGATCGCCGCGGGAGAGCATCGTGCGCTTCTGGTGCGCGAGATGGCGCACCGGGCGGGGAATATGTTGCAACTGGTGGATACGCTGGCCAACCGTATCTTCATGCCCGATCGCGATCTGGAAGAGGCGAAGCGTTCCTTTTCCAGCAGGCTCGCGTCTCTCTCGCGCGCCAATTACCTTGTCTCGAGGGGCGGGTGGTCGCTTACGCGTTTCCAGGAGCTGGCCGAAGAAACCCTTGAAGCATTCGAGGACCGCATCCGGATGGCGGGCGAGGATGTTCTGTTGCCGCCCGAACTGTGTTTCGACCTTGGCCTCGTGCTGCACGAGCTTTCCACCAATGGAGTGAAGTACGGCTCCCTGGGTTCGGATGATGGCCCCGTTGAGGTCAGCTGGTGGACTTCGGAGGAAACCGGCGAGATGCAGCGCTTCCATTTCGAATGGCTCGACCGGTTATGCACCGTGCCAGAAGCCCGCGAACGAGCCGGTTTCGGGTCAAGACTCATGCGGCTCATCATCGAACGTAAATGGGCTGGACGCGTCGACCAGAAATCGGCGGAGGAGGGCTATCGCTTCGCGTTCGATCTGCCCTTCACCGCCTCCGAGCCGCTGGAATAGCTCGCACAAGGTCGATCATTGCCCGTCGTAGGCTGCTCTGAGTTCGCCTATGTCGATCTTCTTCATCTGCAGCATGGCCTGCATCGCGCGGCTTGCTTTCTCACGATTCGAGTCTTGGATCAGGTCGCTCAGGCCGGAATAGTTAATCTGCCAGGCGAGGCCGAATTTGTCCTTCAGCCAGCCGCATTGCTGAATCTCGCCCCCCGGCGTCAATGCATCCCAGAAGCGGTCGATTTCTTCCTGTGTATCGCAGGAAACGAAAAAGGAAACGGCTTCGTTGAACTTGAAGTGCGGCCCGCCATTGATCCCGACGAATTTCTGGCCCTCCAGTTCAAAAGCTACGGTGACGACGCTTCCGGGCGTACCGGGTCCGACATCCGTATAACGCCCTATGTCGAGAATGCGGGCATTCTCGAAAACCGAGACATAGAAATTCGCTGCCTCTTCTGCGTTGTCATCGAACCAAAGGTGCGGTGTGATTTTCTGTTTCTCTAGCATGGCTGTCTTTCCTCGGTGCACGGTTTGCGCCCGTAGGACGTTTGCATGCACGCGAATCCGACAGGGGGCGCTTTAAATCCTGCTACTTTTGGCTATGCAGCACTTTCGTCCGAGCGCTCGGGCATGGAAAGTGTCAGCCATCGCGCCGTAAGCGCAGGTTTGATGCTGTTCTCGATTTCCACGGCGACATCGTGGTGCATCTCGACAATCCCGGAAGGTCGCACCTTCATGTGCGCTAAGACGAATCGGCCGCGAATGCGCGCACCGGCTTTGACGGGCGTGGCAAAGCGAATTCGATCGAACCCGAAATTCACACCCATTGCCGCGCCGTCGAGCGTCGGTACGGCCTCGAAGACCAGCGTCGAGAGGAGAGACAGCACCAAAAAGCCATGCGCGATAGTGCCGCCATAGGGTGTTTCGCGCGCAGCGCGCTCCGGGTCGGTGTGGATGAACTGGTGGTCGTCAGTTGCCGCGGCAAACTGGTTGATCATCTCCTGGGAGACGGTTCGCCAGTTGGACAAGCCGATCTCTTCCCCCACCAGCGCTTTCGCTTCATCGATACCGATCGTTCGCATTCGTGCGGCAAGCCCCATTCATCTCTCGCGCAGCAGGCACAAGGCCACAGCGCCCGAACAAATACAATGTCATGCGCGCGATGTCATGGGGCGCAGTGCGGTCGCAAACGCGTTTCCGTGAAGGGGCGGCATTCAGGCCACACAATCGCTATAGGCGTTCACCGATGGATGAGGCGGCGTGGTCCAGTTCGTTTCGAAGGCGTTTTTGTTCCTCCACCTTGGGAGTGATGAACCGGCCGAGCAGCAGGTAGGCTACCGGCGTCAGGAAAAGGGTCGACAGTGCCGAGAGGCCAAGTCCGCCGACGATCACCCAACCGAGCGCGACACGCGCCTCTGCGCCCGCGCCGGACGCCACGACGAGCGGCAGCCCTCCGACGACGGTACAGATCATGGTCATCGTCACCGGACGGAGCCGGATGAGCGCCGCCTGGTTGATGGCGTCACGGACTCCGAGACCCCGGTCGCGAAGCTGATTGGCAAACTCGACGATCAGGATGCCGTTCTTGGCCATGATGCCGACAAGCAGAACGAGACCGATCTGGCTATAGACGTTGAGGCTCGTGCCGGTGATCAGCAAGGCAAACACCGCGCAGGCAAGCCCGAGCGGCACTGTGGCCATGATGATGATAGCGCTGACAAAACTTTCGAATTGGGCAGCCAGAACAAGCATTATAATAATGAGGGAGAAGCCGAAGATGGTCAGCATGCTGTTGCCCGTCTCTCCGAGGGTCGCGGCCTCTGCAAGCGGGATAATGCGGCTGCCGGGCGGCAGATGTGGCCCGGCCACCTCCTCGGCCTGCTCGAGCGCGGCGCCTAGCGCAAAGTCCGGTGCAAGGCCGGCTGTCACGCGGACCACTCGCATCTGTTCTTCGCGCCGGAGTGATGGGGGAACCGCTTCCTCGCGCAGCGAGGTGATCGTAGAAAGCGGCACGAAGCGTCCGTCACCAGTCTCGACAAAGATGTTTTCCAGATCCGTCGGATCGTTGATCGGGTTGGTCGTGGAAGCAAGCTTCACGTCGAAGCTCTGATCATCGATGAAGACGTTCGTGACCTTGCGCCCATCCAGTAGGCTTTGTAGCGAGATTCCCATACCGTTGATGTCGATGCCGAGGTCGGACGCGCGCTGCCGGTCGATCTCCACCTTCAACTGCGGCTGGTCGGAGTCATCGCTCAGCCGCGGCTGTTGGAAGCGGGGATCTTGCTCCAGATCCGCGATGATGGCCGTGGCGGCTTCGCGCAGCCGCTCATAATTGTTGCCGGCGATGGCGAATTGAAGGCCGCTGCCGGAGCCGCGAATGCCCAGGCTGTTGGGCTGGAAAGCGAAGGCGCGCACACCCGGCACCTGGGATGCCAGGCCGTTTACTTCATCCAGGATCTCCTGCTGACTGCGCTCGCGTTCTTCCCACGGTGCGAGGCCGAGGACGAGAAAGCCGCTGTTGCCGCCGCCCATCCCCGTGATGGAAAATGTGCTGCGGACCTCATCACTCTCGCGGAGAGGCTCGATAAGACTCTCGATCTGGCGCATCTTTCCAGCCAGATAGCCGACGCTGACGCCTTGGGGCGCTGAAACGCGCATGAAGGCAACAGACCGGTCCTCGGGCGGTGTAAGCTCGGATTTGATCGTGCCGAACAGGCCGTAGGCAACCGCCGCAAAGAGGACCGAAACAAGGACAATGACAAACGGCGCGTCGAGGCAGAAGCGAAGACACCGTTCGTAGAGGCGGGAAAGCGCACCGCCGAGCCTGGTCATCAATCCTTCGCGCGTTCCCGGCTCATCCTCGCGAACGCCGGTTTTGAGAATACGGGAGGCGAGCATCGGGCAGAGCGATAGCGCCACGATGGACGACAGGAACACCGCTATCGCAAGGACAAACCCGAACTCGCGGAAAAGGCCGCCAGCTTGTCCAGGAAGGAAAGAAAGCGGAACGAAGACGGCGATCAGGGTGGCTGTCGTGGCCAGAACGGCGAAGAAGACCTCCTGTGTTCCGAGCACCGCCGCCGCGCGCGGACCCATGCCCTGATTGCGCCGGCGCACGATGTTTTCCAGCACGACGATGGCATCGTCCACGACAAGGCCGGTGGCCAGCACGAGCGCAAGCAGGGTCAGGATGTTTATGGAGAAGCCTGCCAGATAAATCGCCGCGATGGTGCCGATGAGAGCTACCGGGATTGCCACGCCCGGGATGATCGTCGCGCGCCAGTCGCGCAAGAACAGATAGATCACGAGCAGCACCACGGTGACGGCGATGGCGAGCGCGATCTCCACCTCGTAGATAGCGCCATTGATGAAGATGGCATCGTCGCTGGTGATTTCGATCGCCATGCCTTCCGGCAGATTATTCGCGCGGATGTCCTCGACCGCCTGCCTGACGCCCGAGGAAATGTCGAGCGTGTTGGACTGGGCCTGGCGGACGATTCCCATACCGATGCCGGTACGTCCGTTGGCGCGCAGGCGGCTTTCTTCCGTATCGGGGCCGAAGGTGACGGTGGCCACATCGCCCAGCCGCACATTTCGCGAGAGCTGGATCCGCTCGAAATCTTCCGGCGTGGTGACGGAGGAGGTGGCACGCACAACCAGATCCTGCGTGCTGCTGGTGAGCGAGCCCGCAGGGCTATCGAAAGCCACGGTGTCCAGTGCGCTGCCCACATCGCCAAGCGTCATGCCGAGGCTTGCCAGTTTTGCCTGATCAATGTCTACGCGAAAGATTTTCGTGCGATCGCCATAAACCTGCACATCCGCCACGCCAGGCACTGCGGCCAGCTTGTCGACGATTTCCTCGTCGACATAGAGTGTCATGTCCTCGACGTTCATCGTGTCCGAGGTGATGGCCAGCCGCATGATCGCCTGCGCATTGTCGTCGGCTTTCACGACTGTCGGCGCATCGGCGTTCTCAGGCAGTTGGTTTTGGACGCGGCTGATGGCATCACGCACGTCGGAAGCGGCGGTGTCGAGATTGGCGTTCTCGGTGAATTCGATCGTCACCCGGCTTCGCCCAAAGGACGACGAGGATGAGATTTCGGCAACTCCGGAAATACGCGCCGCCGCGCCTTCGATGATCGCCGTGATTTCCCGGTCGATCGTCTCGGCGGCCGCGCCGTCGAAGTCGGTCCTGACGGAGATAACTGGCCGATCTACATCCGGCAGTTCACGCACTTCGACCCCGAAAAGGGCGGCGAGACCCGCCACCGCTATCAGTGTGTTGAAGACGAAGGCGAAGACCGGCCGGCGGATGAAAAGCGCTGTGATGCCGTTGCCTGTCTCGGTGCCGTTATCTTCTTTGGCCATTTACCGGTTTCCCAAACGAGCTCTCAAGAGTCGGCGGATGCGTCCGCCTCGGCGTTTTCCGCGACTGCGACCGGCTGCCCGTCCCGCACGGCGTGGACGCCCTCGACAACCACCTGATCACCATCGAAGAAAGAACCGGAAACCAGGATGCTGTCGGAGTTGCGCTGGACGATCCGTACCGGTGTGCGTTGTGCCATTCCGTCGCGCACGACCCAGACATAAGCCCCATCCGAGCTCCACTGGATCGCGATGGGATCAATAGCGGGGAATCTATCGCCCGGAAAACGCATGCTGATGCGGAAGGCCATGCCTGAGCGAAGCGCGTCGGAGGGATTGTCGATCCGGCCTTGCACGTGCAGCGTTCTGCTCTCCGGATCGATCTGGTTATCGATCGCGGAAATCGTGCCCTCGAAGCTTTCATCGGGCCGTGAGATGGATTCGGCGGTCAGGGGCATGCCGATTTCCAATTGTCCCGCGAAGCGCTCGGGCACCCAGAAATCGACCAGAATCTGGGAGCGGTCGGCAATGATTGCGACGTCGTCCGACGAAGTAACATAATCGCCCGGCGAGACCGGCAGGATTCCGACGGTGCCGCCGATGGGAGCGGCGATTTCACGGCGTTCCAGCGCCAAGCGCGCTTCGCGCAGCTCCAGCTCGGCATTGCGCACGGCAAGTTCGGCTTCCGCATGCTCAACGGCGGTGACGGTATTGGAGGATCGCAGCCTTTCGAAGCGTTCGAACCGCGCGCGGGCGTCATCCAGGGCAACCTCCGCGCGATCGAGCGCGATGCGCTCTGACTCGGAGTCCATACGGGCAATTGCGTCGCCTTCTTCGACTTCCGCGCCCGATTCAACCAAGATTTCGGTCAAGCGGCCAGTGGTGAAGGGGCGCACGGCAACGGTCCGCCGCGCCTTGCCGGTACCGATCGCGCTCAGCCGGTCGTTGAGTGTAGCACTGGCCACCGGCGCGGTGATGACCGGACTCTGCATGCCGCCCATGGACGGGCCGCCGCCGCCACGCCGCTCACCGGTCGAGGTGGCGGTTTCCACCGGCGCCCGAACGAGCCCCCAGTCGGCGGCGATCTCGCGCGCGCCGGGTACATAATTGTACCAGAGGCCGGCAGCAGCCATCAGTATAAAAAGACACAGCAGTGTCTGCTTCCACCAGGACATTCACCTCTCCAGGTCGTGCCGATCAGGCGCGCGGCCAGCGACGTGCATTTTACATAGGAAAACCGCATTGCGCAGCGCCGGTAACTCCTTCTACGGCAAGATGGCGCCGGATTGCAGCAACTTCATTATTAAATCTTCGTAAGCTCCGGCTTCAATCGTTTCACACCCGCCATGAAACAATGGTCCCGCTTCCGAGTTCAGAGAGCATCTCGGCGGGGGCGAGATCCGGTGCTTTAGTGCCGCGCGACCAAACAAGAGTAGCAAGGACAACGAGGTGGGCGGATGCTGGGCTGGATTTCGGAGTACAATGAACCGCTCAACCTCTTCGTTAATGCGGCGATGCTGATTGTCTGGGCCCTGTATTTCCAGCTACTTCTGAACGGGTACCGACGAAGCCGAAGCAGCAAGATTTTGGTCAACCGCGCCAACGGGCACAGTATCAGGACCCAGTGCGTCGTGGCAAATATGAGCTCCGAGGCGATTTATGTCGAGGGGATCATTGCCGAAGTGGTCGGGGAGGGCGACGATGAGCGCATCACCTGCTCGTTGACCGACCACGGGGGAAGCATTGATCCGAAGGAGGCGACCGATGCGGATGGTTACCAGGGCCCGCTCCACAGCGGCGAGTCGGTTCGCCTTGGCACCTATCAGCAGATTATCGAGCATGTGCTGTCGCAGAATAACTGGGATATCTCCACGGTCAGGCATCTGGTCCTTACGATCGTTGCCACCTATGGACCGGAGGACCGCCCCGTCGCCGCGCGGCGCGAGTATGAGATCATAGAGAAAGCGGGTCGCCGGGTTCTGCGCTCCGATACCGTCGCGACAGAGCAGATCCGCTCTCGGACGGAGCGGCGGAAGGTCGAAGAACTGATGCAAAAGCAGGTCGGAGCGGATCGCACCGCAGGTTAATTTTCACAGGCGCCACATCGATGAGCCGAGCCCATGGAGAAATTGCCAGACACATACCCGGAACAAGTCGGGCCCTGATGTGTTCGAAAGGCATGGTCGATCCAGCCGGTTTTCTGACGCACCATATGGCCACGCACATCGTTGCGATGAACGTGGTTGCGCCGCTCGTTATCCTCACCTGGCGCTGGGCCGCTCGTTCACGACCGGGGATTGCAAGTCCGCGCTCGATCATGCCTGCCGCGACTATCCAGATGGCCCTGTTGTGGGCCTGGCATTTGCCTGGGCCGATGGCCTCTGCCTTCACGACACCGGGCGGCGAGGCCTTGATGCATGTTTCGTTGTTTGCCGCGGCAATGTGGTTCTGGGCGTCGATCATCAACGAGGCGGAGGCGGCGCGGTTGCGCTCCCTGATTGCGCTCGCCTTTACGGGAAAGCTGTTCTGCCTGTTGGGCGCGTTGCTGACCTTTGCTCCGCGCGCGCTTTATGCCCGGGCGGCGGAGATTCGCTTCGGCAGCCCCGTTCCCGCCGAGGTGCTGCTGCCGGACCAGCAGCTCGCCGGCCTTCTGATGCTGGTCGCCTGTCCGCTGGTCTATGTGGCCGCAGGTGTGTTCATGGCCGCGCGCTGGCTGCACGACATCGAAAAGCGCGCAGCCTGAAGACGTGAAACATGTGTTCGCCGTACTCGAAAGCGGAAGTAGAATAGCGCGGGAACTCGGATAGGGATCTCAACGGCCTTCCCGATGCCGATTCCTGCGACGTGGCGGTTCAGTCGGGCTTGGCTACGCGGCGAATCTCTTCCGGGAGTGCGTCCCAGACCTTTTCAGCCTGATTTGCCTCGATGTTTTGTTCGCGGGTGCGGCAAACGGCGCGAAAAGTGGTGCTCATGATCGGCTCCTTTCGGATTTCGACCGTTCGCCGGCCAAACAGGAGGCGGCCCCGCGTTGTTCCTCACAGATATGCTCAGGAGAGCGGTTGGAAAAAGACTTCGCCGGGCGGAACGACCGGGCCATCGCGCCCGTTTAACTGCCAGGACCGGCCGTGAGCGAGACGGTCGGAGCAAAAGCGACCATTCAGGACAGATGAGGCGAACAATGAAGGCGAATGAACTGATGACTCGCGACGTCCGCCTGGCCAACCCCGATGAGACGATACAGCAGGCCGCAAAAATGATGGCCGAAATCGATGCCGGCTTCCTGCCGGTCGGCGATGATGACCGGCTGGTTGGCATGGTTACGGACCGAGACATCGCGGTGCGAGCCGTGGCGAAAGGTCTGGGCCCGGACGCGCGTATCGGCGAGGTCATGACTCCCGACGTGAAATATTGTTTCGAAGATGAGGACACGGATTACATCGCGCACAACATGGCGAATCAACAGATACGCCGCATCTGTGTCCTCGACCGCAACAAACAGCTGGTAGGGGTTCTCTCGCTTGGTGATCTTGCGTTTACCGAGGGAAGAGAGCCGGCCGGCGATGCATTGACCGGTATTTCGCAGCCCGGCGGTCTGCACACCCAGACCGGAGAAAGCCACGCGCGCGCATAGAGGGTTTTGCCGTTAGCGTCGCTGGTCAGGAGAGTTGAAATGAATGACAAAAAAACGAACGACAGGAAAAAAGATGCGCGCACGCCGGACGATGTGTCCGAGGGGGCGCCGGAGCGTGCCGAACAGGACTGGGACGCAGTGAAAGGTGTGCGGATCAACCCGGAGGACATGGCTGGCGAGAGCGTGCCGGTGGACCAGTCCGGGCGTGTGAACACCGATGAGCACTACGGCGAAGGACAGGACAACCCTTACATGGAGAGCGATGAGGCCCTGCCCGACGAGGATGAAGAAGAGGTCTTCCGGCGTAATAATGCGCGCGAGGGCGGTCGCTTCGACGAGGTTTAGTCAGACTTCCTGTCTTGCTGTAGTTCCGCGAGGCGCGAGCGTGCCTCGCGGATGATCAAGTCAAATTCTCGCATCATAGCCCCTTCGATTGCAATGGCGGGGCCAGCGGGAACGGCGCCGGGGTCTTCCTGGTTATCTTGGAACTGAGTGCGCCTTTCCAGTGCGTCCATCAGACTGCCGCCTTTGCCGCCCTCCCGATGGACCAGATGGGCAATAAGATAGGAAAGCACCTCGCGCTGGGCGTTCAGCCGGCCTTCTATCTCCTGGTTCGGCAGTTCCGACATGGCGATTATCCTCAATCTGGTCGAGCGTCGAGATCACGACCGTAGAGGCGGTCGATAATTTCGGCGACCTGTACGAAGCGTTTCGCTTCCGGATTAAAACCGGGATTCCTGGAAAGCTGCCGGGCCCAGTCAACGATCGCGCGGCCGCCCCAGTCATCCGGCGGTTCGGAAATGGTTTCGCTTTCGGTCCCGCGATAGCGTTCGGCCCGGAAGTCGTAGAACGACCCGCCGACGTTTCGCAGGGCCAGACCGCCCTGTGTGCCATAGAACGCTGCCGAAATCTGCGCATCCTGCCCGGCATGAAGCCGCCATGAACAGGTCAGGCGGATGATCGTGCCGGTCTTGAGTGTCAGCGTTGCGACGGCGAAATCCTCCACCACAGAGGGGTTCGGCGGGAGCTTTTCTCCCTCCGCAAAAAGGTGGCTCTCCACCTTTACGACTTCGGGAAAATCAAGTGCCCACAAGGCCAGGTCGACCAAATGTACGCCGAGATCGATGAGGCAACCGCCGCCGGAAAGGGCCGGATCGTAGAACCAGGTTTTGTCCGGCCCGTAGGCATTGTGAAAGGTGAGGTCGACAGCATGGACCTGACCGATTTCGCCGCTCGACAGGACCGGCCGAATACGACGCATTGCTTCCGTATGGCGATAGGAAAAGTCGGCTCCCAGAAGCCGGTCGGCTTTCTCGGCCGCGACGACGACCGCCTGAACCTCCGAACGAGCTCTGCCAAGCGGCTTTTGACAAAAGACCGGCATCCCCTGCTCAAGCGCTTCTACCGCCTGCTGTGCATGGAGCGCACTGGGTGTGGCGATAACGATGCCGTCGATATCCTCCCGAAACAGCGCTTCGAGCGTATCGACCCGTTTTGCCGATGGAGAGAGGTCCGCGGCCGCCCGCATGCATTCCTCTGAAGGCTCTGCGATAGCTGTGGCCTCAGCCACGCCGGCTTCGAGAACCGCCTCCATCCTGTGGCGGCCGATCCATCCCGCGCCGAGAAAGCCGAGACGCGGTTTGGCGAGGCCGCGGGCACGTGCGCTGTCGGAGAGCACCATGCTCATGGCATTCTTACCACCGCCTTGAGAAAGCCGTCTGGCCGGTCTCGGGTGGCATTGAGCGCTTCATCCAGCCGGGACAGAGAAAAGGCGTTTGTAATGAGCGGCATCGGGTCCAGGCGGCCGGAGAGCACGGCCTCTATGGCCTCGCGCATGCCGCGCACGTAGGTCGCGGGGTTGCGTTCGTGCGCATTGATGACATCGATTCCGCGCCAGTTCCAGAGCTGCATGTTGATCTGACGGGGGCCGTCCTGATGATACCCTGCGACGATCAGTCGGCCGCCTTCGCCCGTCAGTTCGCCGGCCAGATCGAGCGGCCAGGATTTTCCCGTCGCCTCGATCACGCGCTCGCAGAACCGGCTACCGGTCAGTGCGTCAACCTGCTCGACAATGGCCGAGTGGTCTTCCATGGCAATTGTTCTGCTCGCGCCCATCTCGCGAGCGGTTTCCAGTGCACAGGGACGTCGCGAAATGGCAATGACGTCGGCCCCCGCCTTTTTCGCAAGTCGGGTCAACATGGCACCAAGAAAGCCGATTCCGACAATGGCCACGGTTTGCCCGGCACGAATGTCGGCACGGCGAAAGATGTTCATGGCGCAACCGAGCGGCTCCCCCGGAAAAGGCATTTCAGAGAGTTCCATCGGGAGCGACACGACTTCCTCGGCGCTGCCGACATCGTATTCGGCATAGCTATTCTGAAAAAGCGTGGTGACAGGCTGGCCCGGTTCGAACCCGGACACCCTCGGACCAACCGCTTCGATTATTCCCCAACCTTCGTGACCGAGTTGGCCGGGTGCCGTGGGAAACTGCATCCATTCCGGCCCGGACCAGGGACCCAGATTGGACGCGCAGACACCGCAGCCGGTCAACCGAACACGCACCTCTCCAGGACCAGGTTCCGGCACGGGAACTTCCTGAATGGTGATGGTTCCAGGGCCTGTGACGATCGCTGCCTTCATTGTGGAGGGGGTGGAAAGTGAAATCGTGGAGTTTGCGCGTTCGAGCGTGCTTGTCATTCGTATCGCCTGTTCTGCGGACGGGTTTTGCTGCTGAACAAGAAAAGGAGGAAGAAGTTCCCTCCCGTGATCACTCTGCCGACGTCAGGCGTTGACCATCAGGATCGCGCGCCGGCAAGGATGTCGAGGTCTCATCATTCCAAGGAAACGGTGTCCTGCTTTGACGGTTCCGCCTGGGAGTGCCAGGCAGAATAGAATACGCTGCGTGGTTGGTCCGGCCGGCAGGAGTAGGGGGCATGGACAGAGCGATCCCGCTTGCCCAAGCGCGGAGCGCTGAGCGCCGTTTACGCCTGATCGCGCCGTGCCCGGCCGACCGTTGTCGCGATTTCCGTAAAGGCGGTGGCGCTGCCGGGCACTTCCCGCCGGTTTGCCTCGCGCAGGAAGCGCAACGGAAACAGCGCGGCCTCGACATTGGCGTGCGAAATTTCCTCCGGGCGCAGCCTGTCATTAGCCAGCGTGGTCTCGGCTTCGGCAAGGGCAGCCTCAATCTCCTCCGCATCGGCAAGACCTTTGCGCCGCATGAGTTGGCAAAGCGCGGCCATGGCCATGAGCATGCCTTCCATTTGCAGATTTGCGGTGTTCATTGGCGGCCTCCCGTCATTTCGTCGTGCTGTTGCGGTTTATGCGGTTCTCCCGCGCCATTCCCGCGTGGAGCATGCGTCTCCATCTCAGCGCGGAAACGGGGCAGGGCACTTGGATAGTTCTCGGAGAGGAAAACCATCATCTGTTCGCGAATATCACAGCGCAGGGCATAAACATTATCCGCGTTGGCACTGGCGAGAATGCGTACCTGCATGGTTCGTTCCGTCAGGTCCGTTACCTGAACCGCAAAGACGTCCTGATCCCACAGCGGGGAGGCGCGGACGAGTTCCTCCGCCTTCGCGCGCAACGTCGCAACGGGCACTGAGTAGTCGACAGGGAGGTAGACAATACCGGTCAAGGCCGTGTCCTCCCGTGTCCAGTTCTCAAACGGCTGTTCGATGAAATAGTTCAGCGGGACGATGAGGCGACGGCGGTCCCAGGTGGTGATCACCACGAAGGTCGAGGTGATTTCTTCGACGTTGCCGTACTCACCTTGGATGATGAGTGCGTCGCCGATACGGATCGGCTGCGTGATCGCGAGTTGAATCCCTGCGAAAATATTCTTCAACAGAGGCTGCAGCGCAAGGCCGACGACAATGCCGGCTGCACCGGCGGAAGCAAGAAGACTGATCCCGTATTGCCGCACCGTTTCGAAGGTGGTCAGCATGGCGCCTATGCCGAGGATCAGGATCAGCGTACTCGCCACACGCTGGAGTATACGCATCTGTGTGATGTGCTTGCGCGCCATGACATCGTATTCGCTTTCGATGTCGAAGCGTCTCAGGTGCAGCCGCATGAAGGTACGCAATGCGATCTGCGCCACCCAGATAAGAATGGCGATGAAGCCGAGCAGAAGGATGTGGTGAAAGACCGCCGCTTCGGCTTGAGAGAGTGGAGCGGCGGGTACGGCCAGCGCCAATGCCGCCACGATGACGATGAGGCGCATCGGGTTGGCGATGGTGCGGATGAGCGTATGCCAGAAAGGGTTCTTGTTTGCCGCCAGCCGAATGAGGAGCCGGTGCAGCACGCTGTGCACGACCACCGCGACCAAAACCGCCAGAAGCAGAATGATTGGGCCGATCACCCAACCGGGGGTGAACTGTAGAACGGTATTGATTCGGGCGCCGGCGTCGTCGAGCAGTGCTTCCATGCACTTGTCATAGCATATCTTTTCCGGCGGCCTAAGACGTTGTCTTTTCTAGGCTGTTGGACGCCAGGCACCTTGCGGGGCGGACGATGTTTACTGCTTCGGATTTCGAGACGGTTTTATTGCCGGTCCACGAGCTTGTTGAAGCGGCTGGTATCGCCGCTGTCGGTGCGTTCCTGGTAGAGGAAAGCCAGTTTACGATCCTCGAAGATCTGGAAGAACTCGTCCCAGCTGATCTCTTCCAGGCTCTCCTCGGGTTCTCCGAAGTCAATACGCAGGATGCCGCCCGGGCTGCTCCCTTTCACGCGCGCAGGTTTGCCGTTCCGTGATTCGGCCCATTCGCGGATGGTCTGATGGTCCGTCGTCGTGCTGGCCTGGGACATGGTGCTTCCCCACTTTCTCAGTTGACAAATGGCGAGGCCACAAGGCTGGCCCATGTGCGGATGAGGAACCCTGCTGGGACAAAAATGTTCCTGTGATGGAAGCAGTGTCTTGCCGGCTCATTGAAAAGACACTGAAAAGACACGCGGAACAAAAAGGTTAGGCCGATGTTTGACCCCCAACCTTCTTCATCATCAGCAGGAGCAACCGTGGGTAAAAAAGCGCTGATCACCGGAGGCTGCGGATTTATCGGCCGGCACGTAACGGAAGAGCTGTTGGATAACGGCTACTCGGTTTCGGTTCTCGACAGCTTGGTCGAGCAGGTGCACGGGGACGAAGGATCACCACCAGGCGACCGGCGGGCGGAGTATTATCTCGGCGATGTCCGCGATCCGCAACTGGTGCGCCGGGCTTTGAAGAATGTGGACCTTGTGGTGCATCTTGCTGCCGAGGTGGGCGTCGGGCAGTCGATGTACGAGATCTCCCGCTATGTCGGCGCAAACGATCTCGGCACCGCCGTTCTTCTTGAGTGCCTGATCGACCACCCGCTTGAGAGGATCGTCGTCGCCTCTTCTATGAGTGTTTATGGAGAAGGTGCCTACGAGCGGGAAGACGGCGAGCGGTATGATCGTGCAAGCCGCCGGAAGGAACGGCTGCAGGCGGGAGAATGGGATCCCGTCGACGGCGCCGGCCGTGTGCTTTCTCCCATTGCCACCGACGAGGAGAAGCCGGTCGATCTCGCCTCGATCTATGCCTTGACCAAATACATGCAGGAGCGGGCGGTGCTGATCTTCGGGCAGGCCTATCCCGTGGAGACCGTCGCGCTGCGCTTGTTCAACGTGTTCGGGCCGGGACAGGCTCTTTCCAATCCCTATACGGGCGTGTTGGCCAATTTCGCCTCCAGACTTGCCAACGGTGAGCCGCCGCTGATCTTTGAAGACGGCCGGCAGAAGCGGGATTTCGTCCATGTGCGTGATGTCGCGCGGGCGTTCCGGTTGGCGCTGGAGCGCAAGAGTGCCGACGGACAGGTCATCAATATCGGCAGTGGAAATGCCTATTCCATCCAGCAGGTTGCGGAACTCGTCGCAGGAGCGATGGGGCTGCCCGACCTGGAGCCGGAGATTCTCAACAAGGCCCGCTCCGGTGATATTCGGCACTGTTTTGCCGATATTTCGAAAGCGCAGGAACTGCTCGGATTCGAGCCGGAGCGACGGCTGGAAGACGCGGTGGGTGAATTTGCCGATTGGGTGCGTACGACGGGCGCCGTGGACAAAGCCGCGCAGATGCGCCGGCAACTGGAAGAACGAGGGCTGGTGTCATGAGCGGCAGCACTCAGAGCGGACTGGCCGCTCCGGCCTTGGAGGGAAGAGCGGCACCGGTCGTCATTACTGGTGGCAGCGGCTTCATCGGCTGCAATGTCGCGGAGAGCTTTTTGCGCGACGGCAGGGATGTCGTCATTCTCGACAATCTCAGCCGGCCTGGTGTGAGGCAAAATCTCGACTGGCTTAAGGCCAACTACGGGGAGCGGGTTCATCCGCTTATCGCCGACATCAGGGATCTGGAAGCTATCGAGCCGGTGTTGAAGGAAGCGGGTGCGGTATTTCATTTCGCCGCCCAGACTGCCGTGACGACGAGCCTGTCCGATCCGTTCGAGGACTTCGAGGTCAACGCGCGCGGCACGCTGAATATCCTGGAGACACTTCGGCGGGCAGGCCGGCGTACACCCGTCATCTTCGCCAGCACAAACAAGGTCTATGGCGCGCTCGAAGATCTGGAAATGATGGAGCTGGACGACAGCTGCATGCCGATCTCGGGGGATGTGCAGCACCAGGGGATCAGCGAAAGCCGGTCACTTTCCTTCTGCACCCCCTATGGCTGCTCCAAGGGCGTTGCCGATCAATATATGGTCGACTATGCCGCCTCCTTCGGCATTCCCACTGCCGTGCTGCGCATGAGCTGTGTCTATGGCCCGCGCCAGTTCGGCACGGAAGATCAGGGCTGGGTGGCGCATTTCCTGATCCGCGCGCTGGAGGGAGAGCCGATCACCGTCTTCGGCAACGGCAAGCAGGTCCGCGACATCCTTCATGTCGCGGATGCGGTGACGGCGTACCGCCTGGTACTGGATCACATCGACACGGCGCATGGGCAGGTTTTCAACCTGGGCGGCGGCATGCACAATGCGGTAAGCCTGCGCATCGTGCTGCAGGAAATCCGTCATATTACCGGATTAAAGCCTGCGGTCGAGTGGGCCGATTGGCGCCCTGGTGACCAGCATTACTTCGTTTCGGACACCGCGCGGCTTCGGCGCCAATTCGGCTGGAGCGCGACGATCGGCTGGCGTGAAGGTCTTCGGCAGTTATTTGCATGGCTTCGCGATGTGCGCGGTCTCGGGCGTTCGTCCGAAGAGGAAAGGCTGACCGCATGACCATGCTGCGCGTAACAGGAGCCAGTACAGGTGCGCCGATCGATTATACATCCCAGTTCGGCCGTGGTGAGCGCCGCCGGGTGCTGATGACAGTCGACGCCGTCGGCGGTGTCTGGCGCTATGCGATGGAACTGGCGCGCGGGCTAGTGGCCCACAATGTAGAGCTGGTTTTTGCGGGCCTGGGGCCTGAACCTTCAGCGGACCAGACAACCGAAGCCGAGCGTCTCGGCAAAGTGGTCTGGCTCGATGAGCCACTGGACTGGATCGCACCAAATCCTGCGGCGTTGAAAAACCTGCCGAAACGGCTCTGCCGGTTGGCAGCAGACGAAGGCGCGGAGCTTCTGCACCTCAATCTTCCCTCCCAGGCCGCCGAGATCGAGGCCGGAGTGCCGGTTCTCGTCACCTCACACTCCTGCGTGGTTACCTGGTGGAATGCCATGCGCTCCGGTCCGCTGCCGGAGAGCTGGGAATGGATGAAGCGCCAGAACGCCGACGGCATGAAACGTGCGGACGCCGTGGTTGCGCCCAGCGGAAGCCACGCGCAGGCGCTTGCAAGCTGCTATGGCGAGCAGCCGCGGATCAACGTCGTCAATAATTCCCTCAGCGCGTTTCTGCAGGGGTTGGAAAAGGAGCCCTTCATCTTTGCCGCCGGCCGATGGTGGGACGAAGGCAAGAATGCCCGTGTGCTTGACGAAGCCGCCGCCGAGGCTTCCTGGCCGGTGCTTATGGCGGGAGCGACGGAGGGTCCGAATGGGCAGTCGATCAATCTAGCCCATGCCCGGCATCTGGGACAGGTGCCGCATACGCAAATTCTGGATCACGCCCGGCGGGCGGACATCGTCGTTTCGCCTTCCATCTATGAACCGTTCGGCCTGGCGGCGCTCGAAGGAGCGAGGGCCGGTGCTGCGCTCGTGCTTTCCGACATTCCTACTTATCGCGAATTGTGGAGCGAGGTGGCCTTTTTCTTCGATCCAAATGATCCGCAGGCTTTGGCCGAGGTCGTAAACCGGCTTGCCGAGGATGCGGAGTTGCGTACGGAAATGGGCGCACGGGCGCTGGCGCGCTCGCGTCGTTTTACGCCTGACGTGCAGGCGGGCCGTATGGCCGCTCTTTACCGTCAACTCGTCGAGACAGCGGACGCGGGGGCAGCATGAAGTTCGTCTTTTACACGCATTCGCTCGTTTCCGACTGGAACCACGGCAATGCGCATTTTCTCCGCGGCGTCATGCGTGAGCTTGTCAGCCGGGGGCATAGGGCCATCGCCCTGGAGCCGGAGGACGGATGGAGCCGGACCAACCTTCTGCGGGAGCAGGGCGAGAGCGCGATCCGAAGCTTCACAGAGCGCTTCCCCGAGCTCTCCTGGGAGTCCTACGGGCCGGCGTTCGAGCATGAAGCCGCGCTTTCGGATGCGGATGTCGTTTTTGTCCACGAGTGGACCGATCCCGCGCTGGTCGCACGCATCGGTCGAGCGCGCCGGGAGGGCGGGCCATTTACGCTCGTCTTCCACGACACACATCATCGTGCCGTTTCGGCCAAGCCACAGATCGCGGAACTGCAGCTCCAGGACTACGACCTCATTCTCGCCTTCGGTGAGACCTTGCGCCAGCGCTATTTGAGCACCGGTTGGGGCCGGCAAGTGGTTACCTGGCATGAGGCAGCGGATACGCGGCTTTTCCGTCCCCTGCCGCAGGAAGAAAAAGAAGCCGACCTGATCTGGATCGGGAACTGGGGCGACGATGAGCGCACGGCGGAAATCAAGGAATACCTGATCGAGCCGGCGGCGCAACTGGGGCTTGCGGGCACCGTGCGCGGCGTGCGCTATCCTGCCGAGGCGCTGGAAGCGCTCCAAAGAGCAGGCCTTTCATACGGCGGCTGGATCGCCAATCACGATGTGCCGGGTGCGTTCGCACGCCACCGCGCCACGGTTCACATACCCCGACAACCGTATGTCGATGCGCTTCCTGGGATCCCGACCATCCGCGTATTCGAGGCGCTGGCCTGCGGGATTCCGCTGGTTTCGGCCCCCTGGAACGATGTGGAGGAACTCTTCCGGCCCGGTATGGATTTCCTCTACGCCGGCACCGGCGCGGAAATGGCGGCCCGGATCGAACGCGTTCTCAACGATCCGGAACTTGCCGCCAGCCTCGCCGAGAGTGGACTGGAGACGATCCGCAGCCGGCACACGTGCTCCCACAGGGTGGACGAGTTGCTCGATGCGCTCTCCCGGCACGGAAGCACGAAGGTTCGAAGAGAATTGGCTTTGAGGGAGGCCGCCGAGTAATGAAGATCGCCTTTTACGGTTCAAGCCTGTTATCGTCCTACTGGAACGGCGCAGCCACCTACTACCGCGGCCTCATCCGCCAGCTCGCAAACCTCGGGCACGAGGTCACCTTCTACGAACCCGATGTCTATGACCGGCAGAAGCATCGCGATATCTGCCCCCCGACTTGGTGCAGCGTCGTCGTGTACGAAGGCACGCGGAACGCACTGAAGGAAGCTGCGGCAAGGGCGCGTGAAGCCGACGTCGTGGTGAAGGCCAGCGGCGTTGGTTTCGAGGACGATGCTCTGATGGAGCAGGTGTTCGCTGCCGCCCGGCCGGACGCGCTCAAGATCTACTGGGATGTAGACGCTCCCGCTACCCTGGCGGAGTTGAAGCAGGACCCGCATCATCCCCTACACCGGTACTTGCGCAGGGTCGACCTGGTGCTCACCTATGGTGGTGGCGACCCGGTCGTAAGGGGGTTCCAAGCACTAGGTGCCCGCGAATGCGTTCCCATCTACAATGCACTCGATCCGGATACGCACCATCCGGTGCGCCCCGATAACCGCTTCTGTTGTGATCTGGCGTTTCTCGGCAACCGCTTGCCGGATCGCGAGGCACGGGTGGAAGAGTTCTTCCTGGACCCCGCGGCCAAACTTCCCGATCAGCAGTTCCTGCTCGGCGGCTCTGGTTGGCGCGACAAGCCGATGAGTTCCAACGTGCGCTATATCGGCCACGTTTCGACGCGGGATCATAACGCTTTCAACGTTACGCCGAAGGCGGTGCTCAATATCAGCCGCGCCAGCATGGCGGAGAACGGCTTTTCGCCTGCTACACGTGTCTTCGAGGCAGCGGGCGCGGGCGCCTGCCTCATCACCGATGCCTGGGTCGGGCTTGACCAATTCCTGAAGGAAGGCGAGGAAGTCTTCGCTGCCCGCGACGGACAGGACGTGGCCGAAATTCTCTCCGAGCTCAGTCCGTCAAGGGCATCTCTGGTCGGCCAGAGAGCAAGGGCGCGGATCATGCGTGATCACACCTACGCCCATCGCGCGGCAGAGGTGCACAAGATCATTACGAAACGTGTTCAGCGCCCGCACGTGGAGGCAGCCGAATGAGCCGGCCTCTCTCCATCGTGGTACTGGGACTGTCGCTGTCCTCTTCCTGGGGAAATGGGCACGCAACCACCTATCGTGCGCTTTTGCGGGGCCTGCATGCCGAAGGGCATCAAGTGCTGTTTCTGGAGCGTGACGTGCCTTGGTACGCCAATAGCCGCGACCTGCCGGAACCGGATTTCTGCCGGCTGGCATACTATCGGGCGCTCGAGGACCTCGATCGTTTCATTCCGGCAATTCGCAACGCGGACGCGGTGATCGTCGGTTCTTACGTGCCAGAGGGCGTGGACGTCATAGACCGGGTGCTCGACATCGGTCCGCGCCTGATGTGCTTCTACGATATCGACACGCCGGTCACCCTCGCCGCCCTCGAGCGCGGCGAGGAGGATTTTCTCGCGAGACGGCAGATGCCGCTTCTCGACGTCTACTTTTCGTTCTCCGGTGGAAAGGTTCTTGATCGGCTGGAGAACGATTTCGGGGTGCAACGTGCCGAAGCGCTTTATTGCTCGGTCGATGCGGATGCCTACGCGCCGACTGGTGAAGCGCAGATTTGGGATCTCGGCTATCTCGGCACTTATAGCCCAGACCGTCAGCCGACGCTCGAGCGACTGTTGATCGAACCGGCGCGGCGATTACCGCAGTGCCGCTTTGTCATTGCCGGCGCGCAGTATCCGGACGATATCGAATGGCCCGAGAATGTGGAACGCATCTCCCATTTGCCGCCGGAGGAGCATGCATCCTTCTACAGCCGCCAGCGCTTCACGCTGAATGTGACGCGGGAAGACATGGTGAAAGCGGGATGGTCGCCCAGCGTCAGGCTCTTTGAGGCTGCGGCTTGTGCCGCGCCCGTGATCAGTGATCGCTGGGAGGGGCTTGAAGAGATCTTTCCCGACGGCGAGGCGATCCTGATCGCTGATGATTCCGACACGGTGGTGAAAGCTCTCACAGAAATGCCGGAGAAGATCCGGCAAGCCAAGGGGCGTGCCGCTCATACGCGCGTTATTCGCAGCCATATCGGGAAGGTGCGGGCGCGAGAGCTGGTACGGGTACTATTGGAAGCCGGCGGGGAAACACGATTGGCAAAAACGGGATAGGAGCGCTTGATGGATGCCATCAACAAGAGGGTGGGGAAGCGAATTCTCGTTGCCGGCGGCGCGGGATTCATCGGGTCGCACTTGTGCGACGCGCTATTGGCAGACGGAAATCGGGTTATTTGCGTGGATAGTTTTTTGACAGGCGCGCGAAGCAATATCGCGCCTTTGGAAAACCATCCGGATTTCCAGCTCATTCAGCATGATATCTGCGCCCAGCTCAAGATCAACGAGCCTCTGGACGAAATCTATAATCTCGCGTGTGCAGCTTCTCCGCCGCGCTATCAGGCCGATCCCATACACACGATGATGACCTGCGTGGTGGGCACGAACAACCTTCTGGCCCTGGCGCGAAAGCACGGCGCACGTTTTCTTCAGGCGTCCACCAGCGAAGTTTACGGCGATCCCGAAACGCATCCGCAGCCGGAAGACTATCTGGGTCATGTTAATTGCACCGGTCCCCGCGCCTGCTATGACGAGGGGAAGCGGGCGGCTGAAGCCTTGTGCTTCGATTATCTTCGGCTCGGGCAAGTGGATGCGCGGGTGGCACGCATCTTCAATACCTACGGACCGCGCATGCAGGCCGATGATGGGCGTATTGTCTCGAACTTCATCAATCAAGCACTGCAAAGCGAGCCGCTGACGATTTACGGTACCGGCCGGCAAACGCGCTCCTTCTGCCATGTATCGGACATGGTGGCGGGACTGATCGCGCTGATGGGCGTGATGCCGAACCCGAAGGCACCGGTCAACCTGGGTAATCCGGGCGAGTTTACGGTGAGCGAGCTCGCTGCGCTCGTGCGTAAGATGGTCCCGGGAGCTGGAACCCTGGTGCGGCGTCCCATGCCGCAGGATGACCCGCGCCGGCGCCGGCCGGATATTCGCCGCGCAAAAAAGCTGCTCAAATGGCAGCCACATATTTCCCTGCCCGAGGGGCTTGAGGATACGATTGCCTGGTTCAGGCTGTCAGAAGATAAGCCCGGCCGAAAAAGACGGGCGTGGGCTACGGAGACTGCCTGACCCGTGTGATAACAGGATCGTTACCAGGCGCGCCGGCGCTTTCTTCCCGCCGGCGTTTTTCAGCCAGTCTCTTCTGCAGCGTCAGCGCGAGTTCGAGCAGCCGTTCCGGGACCGGCTCTTTCTCGATTTCTTCGAGGAGCAGACCGAGATCGGGTGAAGAGACCTCGGTCGGCCGCGCAGACGGTGTGCGCGGATCGCGTTTTCGCGTCATAAAGTACCCCAGTTCCTTCGCCCTTCATGCCCAGACTTGTGGTCTTGTCGCTAGTTTCGCAACCCAGCTGACGGCTTTACCCCAGTTATCCTCCAAAAACGTAGCGTCGGTGCGGGCAAGTGGAACCATAGGCATAGCTGCACATTTAACGCGACCAACGATAATTTTGACGCCGGTGCGAGGAGGCGTAAGCTGAACACTCTGGTTTTCTCCGAACCGGCGGTCCACGATCCGGTGGAGGCCGCGCGTCGGGCTCAACTCACCTATGTCAGTGACAGCGAGCCGGGCATACGCCGGCGAGGCGCCGGCACGGGGTTCACCTATCTCGCACCGGACGGCACGCGCGTTGCGGACGCGGAGACCCTTGCGCGTATTCGCAAACTCGCCATTCCTCCGGCCTGGAAGGACGTCTGGATTTCCCCCGATCCCGACGGCCACATTCAGGCCACCGGCCGTGACCAGCGCGGGCGTAAACAATACCGCTATCATGCCAATTGGCTCGCCTGCCGCGATGAGGCAAAGTTCTCCACGCTCATAGCTTTTGCCGAGACGCTGCCGAAGTTGCGTGGGCAGATGGAACAGGATCTGGCGCGGCGCGGGGTGCCGCGTGAGCGTGCCATTGCCTCCATCGTCTGGTTGCTGGACAATACAATGATCCGGATCGGCAATGAGAGCTATCGGCGCGAGAATATGAGTTTCGGCCTGACGACACTCGAAAGCCGCCACGTTGCCGTGGAAGGCGGCAGCCTGCGTTTCTCCTTTGTCGGAAAATCGGGGCAGGAGTGGAGATTGAAGCTGGTCGACCGCCGCATAGCGCGCATCGTGCGGACGATCCAGGAACTGCCGGGACAGCACCTGTTTCAGTATCTAGATGCAAATAGCGAGCGCCATCCTGTGCACTCACAGGATGTGAACGCCTACATCCACGCCCATGCGGGGGAGATTTTTACTTCCAAGCACTTTCGAACGTGGGGCGCAACACGGGCGGCCGCCATGCTTCTGTCCACGGAACCGCCGGGCAAGACGAAGCGGGAAACCATCCGCCGGCTCAATGAAATGATCGATCATGTTGCCCGGCGGTTGCACAACACGCGTGCGGTTTGCCGCCGGTGCTATATTCATCCTGCCGTGATCGACGCCTGGGAGGACGGGCGGCTGCCGGATGAGATGACGGAGATGAGGCGGCGTTTCGGAAAGCCCCTTAAGGGGCTCACCCAAGACGAGTCGCTCGTGCTGCGGTGGTTGCGGAGTCAGGCCGCTTAGCGTCCGAGATTTGGCCGCCGCGCAAGTCTGTCCCACTCCGGCCCACTTACCCCTGCAGATATTCAAGAGCCCGCGCGTGCAACTCGGGCGTGGCAGCGGCCACGATATCGCCGCCCGACTCGGCTCTCGCCCCGTCCCAAGTGGTGATAACCCCGCCGGCCTGCTCTACAAGCGGGATGAGCGCGACAATGTCGTAGGAGTTCAGATCGCACTCGATTACCAAGTCCACGTGACCGGCCGCCAGCATGGCATACGCATAGCAATCCGTCCCGTATCGCGGTAGGCGAACCGCTTCTTCCACCCTGTCATAGAGCGCTCGGCGTCTGGCGTCGAAGAGTGCCGGTGTCGTCGTACAGAGTGTGGCGTCCGCAAGGTGCGTCGTCTCACGCGTGGAAAGCCGCCTAGCGCCACCCGGTCCCTCGTAATGCGCGCCATCGCCACTGCTGTAGAAAAGTTCGCCGATGAAAGGCTGGGACATTAGCCCGGCGGTGGCCGTCCCGTCTGCTGTCATCCCCACCAGGGTCCCCCAGAGCGGGAGGCCGGAGATGAAGGCACGCGTCCCGTCGATCGGATCGATGACCCAGACGTGGCTGCTATCCGCGTTTTCCGCACCAAATTCTTCCCCGACAATACCATGCGCGGGATAGGCCTCGCGGATCAGCGTCCGGATGGCCCGCTCTGCCTCGCGGTCGGCCTCCGTTACCGGGTCGAAACCGGCATCTTGCTTGTTGGTCACCGCGCCGTTTCCACGAAAGCGCGGTAACGTCTGGTCAGCCGCCGCGGCCGCAAGCCGCCGCAAAAATTCTGGTGTAGGATTCACGATTTCTGCTCCCCAATACTGTTGTGGTCTTTTGAAAATTTTTGCCAGAACTTGACACTAGTACGCGGCGCCATACACTTGCATTGGGACAGTGATTCTGTCCTGCCCATGTTGGGCGTTTCCTCCCTAGACATTTGACCGTGTCGTGTAAACGATGCGGTCCTTTTTTGGTCGAGTTCACATCCACTGAGCACGCGAACACTCTCGTTGTCTCCAGGGAGATCTTTCGAGGTTACTGACTTGAGCAAACGCACGTCCATCAATCCGAAAACTGTATTCAACAGTCTGCAACATGGCTTCAGTCAAGGGCTCCTGGTCGAAGGCAACCGCCGCCTGCTTCTTTCGGGGCAGGTCGGTGTCGATGCCGATGAGAAGACAGTGAAGGGCGGAATTGGCGAGCAGACGAAAAAGGCGCTCGACAATATCGAACTCCTGCTGCGTGAAGCCAACGCCAGCATGTCGGATGTTGTTATGCTGCGGATTTATATAGCGGAAATCGCGCGGGACGATCAGGAACCCATAGCGGAGGCACTGCTCGAACGGTTCCCTCAAGACCCGCCGCCATCCTCATGGATCATCGTGTCGGCGCTCTCCGAACCGGAGTGGCTCATCGAGATTGAAGCCGAGGCTATCGTTTAGCCGCCATGGCCGTTTACTCGGCGGCGATGGGGGGCACGGACGGGAAGGATTGGTTGGCAAACGCGGTCAACTCCTCAACGAAATCGCGAATGTCGTTCACCAGGTTTTGGAAATGGTCCAGCCGCTCAAACGTGCGCTCGTTCATATAGAGGCTGCGATTGACCTCGATTTGTAGTGCGTGAATGTGTTCGAACGGCCGGCCGTAATGTTCTGTGATGAAACCGCCCGCGTAGGGCTTGTTGTGAACTACGCAATATCCGCGGGATTTCAAAAGCGTAATTGCGCGGTCGGTCAGCATGGCGGCTGCGGATGAGCCAAAACGGTCGCCAATGATGAAATCAGGCCGGGTATTCCCGGCGTCGCCGGCACGCACACTCCCCGGCATGGAATGGCAATCGATCAGCACTGCATAGCCGTACGTCTCGCGCGTTTTGAGCAGCAATTCGGCCAGGCAGGCGTGATACGGCTTGTAAATGTCCTCGATCCGCGCCAGCGCCTCCGAGAGCGGCAGGCGCCGCGCATAAATGTCGAGACCTTCGCCCACCAATTTGGGGATCGTGCCAAGCCCCCCGGCCACACGGGACGAGCGGATATTGGCAAAGGATGGCACCGGCTCGCGGAACATGCGCGGGTCGAGTTCCCAGGGTTCGCGGTTCACATCCAGATAGGCACGCGGGAAATTCGCGCTGAGCAACGGCGCTCCGGCTTTTGCAGTGGCGGCGAACAGCTCATCCACATAGGAGTCTTCGGAACGGCGGATTGCTGTCGCATCCAGCCGGCTCATGGCGAGAAACCGCGGTGGATAATAACGCCCGCTATGCGGCGAATTGAAAACAAAGGGCTCCCGCTGCCGCTCAGCGCCGGTTACCTGAAAAGCCGGAACATCGGTAAAATCCGCCAGTACGTCCATCATTTTCCCTTTTTGCAAAGCCTGCCATTTGCGCCGATTCCTGTCCAGACTAAGCCGCACGAACGGATCCGGTTCTGTGGCGACGTGCAGATTTCGTTGCTGAACAAGAGAGAAGCGCGGTGCGGTGGCGACCACCGCCAAGTAGATTCGATGCATTCAGGAATGAAATTTCCCTTGTCCTCAAGGGTTTGAGGAAAATCGCGCTCCAAAAACCATCCGTCCACAGGCGTTGATGCAGCCAAGACATCTTTCACTTGATATTTACGGCATTTCACTCATATAGCGGCAAGTTGGCAGCCGGCCACAGTCCGGGGAACGGGGTTGCTTCGAAACGATCATGGCACGAATTCTTCTTGCAGAAGACGACAATGACATGCGTCGATTCCTGGTTAAAGCGCTCGAACGCGCTGGCTACGAGGTGATCGATTTCGATAACGGTGCCGATGCCTATGGCCGCCTGCGCGAGGAGCCTTTTTCGCTTCTTTTGACCGACATCGTCATGCCGGAAATGGACGGGATCGAGCTTGCGCGTCGCGCAACGGAGATCGATCCGGATCTGAAGGTGATGTTCATCACCGGCTTCGCCGCGGTGGCTCTCAACCCTGATTCCAATGCACCGCGTGATGCAAAGGTCCTTTCCAAACCCTTCCACCTGCGCGAGCTGGTGAGCGAGGTGGAGAAGATGCTGCAGGCGGCATAAGGCCTTTAATAATTAGAACCACGGAAGGCTCCAAACAGGTATTGACGCCGCTCAAGAATTTGTGGTCTATGCGCGCGTCGGATGGGCGTGTAGCTCAGCGGGAGAGCACTACGTTGACATCGTAGGGGTCACAGGTTCAATCCCTGTCACGCCCACCATCCAACCCCCAGGAAAATCGATAAGGTCGAACGCGACGGACGCGCCGGAATTGTCCAGCCTACACTTGGCGGCCGCCATCTGTTCGCCCGACGACAGCCCGGTAAAATCCCCGCAGCAGGATCGGGGTGGAAAACATCGGAATCTGATAGCAGCCGATGAAAAGAAGCAGCGGATCTGTGATCGTTGCCGGAAGGGCCGTCAGGAATAGGGCAATATTGCGGTTGCCCATCACCGTTGCAACGGGAACGGCGATTTCGCCCTTGCCCACAATGCGCAGAAAAAGAGCCGTCGCGATCTGCAGGGCGAAGCATGCGCCGAAGGCAGCAGCGAGGTTGAGCGCGAGACCGGCTGGGTTGCCCGTGATCGCTGGACCGACAGCCGACATCAGCCCGACCACCATGACCGCCATCACGATCGCTGAAAGCCCGTCGATTGCCCGAACCGTCTCCTGATTTTCGGCCCGCAGAACGAAGCGATGGACAAAAAAGGCGAGGCCCGTCGAAACGAGGATGAGGGCAAAGAGGCGCCCGGCCGCGGCAAAGACACTGGCCATGTCGTCCAGTGCGGGGGTCTGCCAGAAGGCGGGAATGATGGTCAGCGGAAGAAGCGCCGTCCCGACCACCAGCAGACGCAAGCTGGGCGCAGGATCATGGCCCAGCATGGCCGTGATCTGAGGACTTCCCGAGATCGGAGCCGCTGCCGCCATCAGAACAAGCCCGGTCGCCAATGGACTGTGCCAGCCGAACACCAAAAAGATCGAAGCAAAAGCCACCGGCAGGAAAAGCTGAAAGGCGGCAACCGCGCCGATGGAAAACCCTACATCCCGCGAGGCGCCGAGCGCCTGGCGGGGACCGACGCGCAGAGCGCCGAGAAATAAGAGCAGCGCCACCAGTTCGCTCAGCCAGGGCTTGACGACCACGGCAAGTCCCGGAAGAGCGATCCCTACGGCAAGGCCAGCTATCAGAAGTACTCGCCCATGCCGGGCTGCCCATGAAAGCGGCGGAATGGAAATGGCGATGCCGGTCTGAGACATCAGGAATGTTGCATCTCTTCAGCGGCGGCGAAACTATCGGATAAAGAAAAAGTGCTCAGAGATTGAAGCAGATAACAAGATGTTGCCATTTTCGATTCATATCTTCTTTCTTAATCTAAGAACGAGAAAATCGCTGGTGGGGCTATTGAAGTCGGTATCGGCAGCAGGCGCAAGGTCCACGTTCAAGGTTCGGCTGACTCCACCATTGATGCTCCTCGTTCCGCACAATTTTTTTGGAATGAGAACGCGAGATGGGCATCTGGAACGGAACCTTGAGGGCCGCCAAACCGTTCACGTCAGGAGCCGACAGGCACCCAGCCCGTTCCAACCAACCGCCTGTCGGGAGAGGGTGTGATGCAAGGGAGTGAATCAGAAGTCTTTGATCTCTTTTCCGAGATCTACACCAGCGCAGCGCGCGAGGAGATGAGTCTTCAAGAATACCTCCTCGCCTGTCGTGACGACAAATCCATGTACGCCACCGCTCCAGAGCGGATGGTGGATGCCATAGGAGAGCCGACGCTCATCGACACCAGCGCCGATGAGCGGCTGGGGCGCATCTTCGCCAACCGGACGATCAAGATCTATCCGGCCTTCGCCGACTTCTTCGGTATGGAGGATACGATCGAGCGTATCGTCGGCTATTTCCGCTACGCGGCCCAGGGGCTTGAGGAACGCAAGCAGATCCTGTATCTGCTGGGCCCCGTTGGCGGCGGCAAGTCATCACTTGCCGAGCGGCTGAAGAAGCTGATGGAAGCACGGCCGATCTATACGCTCGCCGTTAACGGGCAGATCAGTCCCATCCTCGAATCACCCCTCGGGCTTTTCCATCCCGATCGTATGGCCGACCTCCTGGAGGACAAGTACGGCATTGCGCGCCGGCGCTTGACCGGCCTCATCTCCCCTTGGGCGACGAAGCGGCTTGACGAACTAGGTGGCGACATCTCCAAGTTCAGTGTCGTCAAGGTTACCCCTTCGCGTCTGCGCCAACTTGGCATCGCCAAGACCGAGCCGGGCGACGAGAACAACCAGGATGTCTCCGCGCTTGTCGGCAAAGTCGATATCCGTCAGCTTGAGAATTACAGCCAGGCCGATCCGGACGCCTATTCCTACAGCGGCGGACTGAACCGCACCACGCAGGGGCTGCTGGAGTTCGTCGAGATGTTCAAGGCACCGATCAAGGTGCTGCATCCGCTGCTGACCGCAACGCAGGAAGGCAGCTATAACGGAACGGAGAACTTCGGCGCGTTTCCTTTTCAAGGGATCGTTGTGGCGCACTCCAACGAGTCGGAGTGGCTTCAGTTCAAGAACAACAAGAATAACGAGGCTTTCCTCGACCGTATTCTCGTGGTGAAGGTGCCCTACTGCCTGCGCGTCACCGAAGAAAGGCAGATTTACGAAAAGCTTTTGAGGGAGAGCGAGCTGTCGGACGCACCATGCGCTCCGGAAGTGCTGGAAATCCTCAGCCGCTTCACCGTCTCAACCCGATTGACCGAACACGAGAACTCGCCGCTCTACACGAAGATGCGGGTCTATGACGGCGAGAACCTGAAGGACGTGGATCCTAAGGCCAAGTCGGTTCAAGAATACCGCGATGCGGCCGGTATGGACGAGGGTATGACCGGGGTCAGCACGCGCTTCGCCTTCAAGGTGCTCTCTGAGACGTTCAACTACGACAACAAGGAAGTCGCCGCGGACGCAGTGCACCTGATGTATATCATGGAGCAAGCGATCAAGCGCGAGCAGTTTCCCAAGGAGACCGAGGCCGCCTATCTCGACTTCATCAAGTCGGAGCTGGCTTCACGCTATGCGGAGTTCATAGGCCACGAGATCCAGAAAGCCTATCTGGAGTCTTACAGCGAGTACGGCCAGAATCTCTTCGACCGCTATATCGCCTATGCCGATGCCTGGCTTGAGGATCAGGACTTCAAGGATCCGGACACCGGCCAAATACTTAACCGGGAAATTCTCGACAGCGAACTCTCGCAGATCGAAAAACCCGCCGGCATCGCCAATCCGAAGGACTTCCGCAACGAGGTGGTGAAGTTCACCTTGCGAGCCCGCGCCAAGAACAATGGCCGCAATCCTTCCTGGACCAGCTACGAGAAGCTGCGTGAAGTGATCGAAAAGCGCATGTTCGGCCAGGTCGAGGATCTGTTGCCGGTGATCAGTTTCGGCTCGAAGAAGGACTCGCAGACTGAGAAGCAGCATGCCGACTTCGTGGAACGTATGGTCGAGCGCGGCTATACCGAAAGGCAGGTTCGCCGCCTCGTGGATTGGTACATGCGGGTCAACAAGGCGGGCTGATGCCGAATTTCATAGACCGCCGCCTCAACCCGAAGGATAAAAGCCTCGGCAACAGGCGGCGCTTCCTCAAGCGGGCGCGAGAAGAGCTGAAGCGCACGATCAAGGAGCAGGTGAAATCCGGCAAAATCGCGGATGTGGACGACAAGCACAGCGTGCCCATGCCCGCGAAAGACACGAGCGAGCCCAGTTTTCAGAATTTTTCCGGCAGCGGCCAGCGGGACTTCGTCCTGCCGGGAAACAAGGAATTCACCGCCGGCGACCGTATTCCAAAACAGGGTTCCGGCGGTGGAGGTAAAGGCGGTGGCGCCGGAACTGGCGAGAGCGAAGACGATTTCCGCTTTGTGCTCTCCCGGGAGGAAGTGCTCGATCTCTTTTTTGAGGATCTCGAGCTTCCCGATATGGTGAAGCTGAACCTGAAGGAGGCGGTCGCCTATAAACCGCGCCGCGCCGGCCTCACGACAAGCGGGGCGCCCAGCAACATCAATGTCGCGCGGACGATGCGCAACAGCTACGGTCGGCGCATCGCTCTCCATAGGCCAAAGCGCAAGACTCTGGAGACGATCGAGGCGGAGATCGACCGGCTGGAATCGCTACCGTCCACGCCGGAAAATCGTAAGCGCATAGACGCGCTTCGCGAGGAATTGGAAAAACTGGAGCGCAGGCTCAAGACTATTCCCTACGTCGATCCGGTGGACATCCGCTTCAACCGCTTCCAGCCGCAGCCGCTTCCCAATGCAAGCGCGGTGATGTTCTGTCTCATGGACGTCTCCAGTTCCATGGGCGAGCGCGAAAAGGATCTTGCAAAGCGCTTTTTCGTGCTTTTGCACCTGTTCCTCAAGCGGCGCTATGACCGGATAGACATCGTATTCATCCGCCACACGCACGAAGCGGGCGAGGTGGACGAGGAGACCTTCTTCTACTCGACGCAAAGCGGTGGCACCGTGGTATCCACCGCGCTGGAGGAAATGCAGCACATCATCCGTGAACGCTATCCTTCCAACGAATGGAATATCTATGCGGCTCAGGCTTCGGACGGCGACAACATCGCCGGTGATTCCGAGCGCTGCACCGCGATGCTCAACGAAGAGCTGATGCACCTTTGCCAGTATTACGCCTATGTCGAAATCATCGACGAGCGCGAGACGGAAATTTTTGGGACGACGGAAAATGGCACCTCCCTCTGGCGGGCCTATTGCACGGTCGCGGACAAGTGGCCAAATTTCCAGATGACGCGGATTGCCCGGCCGGCGGAGATTTATCCTGTCTTCCGGAGACTCTTTTCGCGCCAACCCACCACTACCAGGTGAGAGGTGAGTGTCATGGACGCAAGCACATCCTCAAACCTGCTGTTTCAGGGGTCCGATTGGAACTTCGAACGGATTTCACGCGCCTATGACGCGATCGAGGAAATAGCGCTCGAGGAGCTCAAGCTGGATGTCTATCCCAACCAGCTTGAGATAATCTCATCCGAACAGATGCTCGACGCCTATTCCTCGGTCGGCATGCCGCTGATGTATCAGCACTGGTCTTTCGGCAAACGCTTCGTCTTTGAGGAACACCATTATCGTAAAGGCTATCGCGGCCTGGCATATGAGCTAGTTATCAACTCCAATCCCTGCATCACGTATCTGATGGAGGAAAACACCATGGCCATACAGGCCCTGGTGACGGCTCATGCTTCCTTCGGCCACAACCATTTTTTCAAGAACAACTATCTTTTCCGTCGCTGGACGGATGCTGGCGCCATCCTGAGCTATATGGATTTCGCCAAGAAATACATTGCCCGCTGTGAGGAACGCCATGGCACTGCGGCCGTGGAGTCCATTCTGGATTCAGCACATGCACTGATGGACCAAGGTGTTTTCCGCTATCGCCGACCGCCGCGCCTCTCCTCAGAACAGGAACGCGAGCGCATACGCGAGAAGCTGGAGTATGAGGAACAGAGCTACAACGACCTGTGGCGAACCCTGCCGCCTTCCGCGCGTGAAGGGGAACCGGACGGGAAGGATGAAAACGCCTCCGAGCGCAAAAAGGCGCTGAAGCTGCCGGAGGAAAACCTGCTGTATTTTCTTGAGAAAAACAGTCTCGTCCTGGAGCCCTGGCAGCGTGAGATCCTCAGGATCGTCCGCGTTATCGCCCAATATTTCTATGCTCAGCGCCAAACGAAGGTGATGAACGAGGGCTGTGCCACGTTCGTCCACTATTACATCATGAACAGGCTCTTTGACTTGGGCAAGATTGATGAAGGCACGATGCTGGAGATTCTGCAGAGCCATTCGAACGTTGTCTTCCAGCCGGATTTCGACGATCCGCGCTACCCCGGCCTTAACCCCTATGCGCTTGGCTTTGCCATGATGCAGGACATCCAACGCATCTCCACCGAACCGACATCGGAGGATGAGCACTGGTTTCCCGATTTCGCCGGGACGGGCGATTGGCGCGAAGTCATGCTTGACGCCTGGGAGAACCATCGCGACGAGTCTTTCATCCTGCAATATTTAAGCCCCGCCGTGATCCGGCGTTTCCGGCTCTTCCGCCTGACGGATGACGCGACCGAACCCTATTGCGAGATTGCATCGATCCACAATGAGCGCGGTTATCAGGAGGTCCGTGCCGCGCTAGCCCGCAGCTACGACGTGGGCGTTAACCTTCCGGACATACAAGTTTCCGACGTCAATATGCTTGGTGACCGCCATCTGCGCCTCCAGCACAATGTGAAAAACGGCGTGCTTCTGGAAGAACGCAGCCGAGACGAAACCCTGCGCCACATCCGCCGCCTCTGGGGCTACGATGTCTCGCTTGTCGGGCGTGAAGCCGGCTCTGAAAGGCTGCTTTACGAGTGCTCGGCGCAGTAGGGGCCGACGAACGCTGCTTTGTGGCAGCGCCTACAAATCGCTGCAAAGTCATTCTTGAATTTCCCCGGCCTCGATTGCTGCACATCTGCTGTATTCAATAACAGGTCTTTCAAACCCGCAGGAAAAAGTCTCGGCCCGCCATCAAGGTCGAGATCGTTCAGGTAGCCTTTAGGCTCTCTCTTGAGATGAACCACTCCATCGCGTGGATTTCTGGGTCGATCGCATGCTTGCATCGGTGGCACCGAAATATGTCGGCAAGCAACTGGTCCTCAGGGTCTTTTCATTCTTCAGTCATCGTCTAAGATTTATACCTTGGGCCTCATCTCTGAACAGACAGGAAATTGGTTTATGTGGCATAACGAGACAGAGCGCCATTTTGAACTTAGAGACGGCGAAAAAGGAATGAGGGTTGATCAGAAAGGAGCCTATGAGATTATTTCGCGGGAAGAAGCGGCACGGAGATCACGTAGGACCGCTATTTTGATTGTTGTTGCTCTTACCATCTTCGGCGGACTTTGGCTGTTGCTTGGAGCGTGAAGGCGTCCAGTACGCTTACCTCTGGCACCCTCCTACGGCGGCTCTCTTTAGAACTGCTTGTCCTGTTATCCCACTTTGCGACGCACACCATCACAATTCGATGATCGCGTAAGGCTGTCCTGATGGCTTTTCGACATCCTGGGCGACATTGAGAACCCGCACGCCACCCGGCGTCTTGCCTTCATGGACCCCGTGATGCGCGTGGCCGTGTACCACGGCGCTGACATTGAACCGGTCGATGGTTTCGCCGAACCGGGAAGAACCGAGAAAAGGATAGACTTCCGGCGGCTCGCCTTCCACGGTCGCCGGGATCGGCGCATAGTGAAGGACGACGAGGGATCGTTCGGTTTCGAGCTGTCGCAGCGCGTTTTCCAATTTCATCGCCTCGGAGACGGTTTCGGCCACCATGGTCTTGATCGCCGGCTCGCCGAAAGAGCCCAGCATACGCTTGCCGAAACCGCCGGCAAAACCCTTCACTCCGGCAAAACCCACGCCGTTGAGCTCCACAGTCTGCCCGTCGAGCAGGTGCACGCCTGCATCGTGCAGAATGTGCGACACCTCTTCGACCGCATCGCACTCATAATCATGATTACCCAGCACCCCCACGACCGGAACCCCGAAGCCGCGCAGATCCTCTGCGAGAAGCTCCGCCTCTTGGGGTTTGCCGAGATCCGTCAGGTCACCTGCGATGACCAGCACATCGGCTTCCCGTGCAATTTCGTTGAAGAGCGACCGATAGGAGACACTTCCGTCCTCCTTGATGTGGAGATCCGCAATGGCGGCAACTTTCACCTTTGCTTCCGTCATGGCTTGCCTCCGCTTTCTCCATCAAGATCGGTGTAACCCCATTCGCGAACATCGATTTCATAATCGGCGCTTGAAAACATGCGGCCTCGGCAAATGCGGACTTGCGGTGGTGGAAGCTCGCGCTGATGCGAAAGGCGGTCGAGCAATTCGTCCATGAGCCATTCCGGCACACGATCCCGCTCACTGGGGTAAATCCATCGGAAATTCAGAAGATGGATCAGCAAAACTTCCCAATGCACCTCCATGTGCTGCAGGAGCCGCTTCCAATCAATCTCGTCATGGGCGCGCAGAATGAGGTGGGCAACATCCGCGCCGTCATAGCGGTTCCGGTTCTGAATAAAGCATTTGGACCAGACGAGTTCCGTCGGGCCGACCAGCTGCACGGAATGACCGAGCACATTGCTCTTGCACGCGGTCTTGAACCATTCATCGGAAACCGGCGTCGTCCCGTTGGAGGAGGCGAAGATCACATCGAAGAATGCGGGTCCGTGGGCGACTTTTCCCAGCCAGCGTTCATCTTCGATGTAGACCGTATCGCCGCGATCCTTGAAATGGGAAAGTACCCGTGGCCAGTCCCCGGCCTTACAGAAGATATCCAGATCCTTCGTCGCCCGTGAAATGCCCGTGTAAGCGCTGACAGCGAATGTGCCCGCAACGAGAAAGGGTATGTGTGCTCGAATCAGCTCACCGATCGCGTCGGCATAAAATGCCTCGGCCTCGGCACTGTCCAGGATAGGCGCCGCGCGCGCATTCATCGCTTCGGGAAAACGCTCGTCATTAGGGTCCTGGGTCATCGACGGATTCCTGTTCTGGTTTCAGGACAATCCTCGGCCGCCATCGCGGTTCCGATCTACAGTCAACGCAACTGGAAGAGCAGCATGAGTCCGCCGCAATAGATCGCAAGGACGGCAATGGAATTGTAACCCAGGCGGAAGACCTGCTTTTCCACCCGCTCGGTCAAGCCGGCAAGAAAAAGCGCAAGGAGAACGATTGCCAAAAGTGCGCCGAAGGTAGGAAATGTACCCGCCGCCGTGAGCACTGGCTGTCCGGCGCTCAGGATGTCGATCAGAAAAACCAGTCCGACGTTCAGAAGGTTCGTGCCGAGAATATCCGAAACCGCCATAATAAAGTGGCCGTGTCGCGCGGCCGCAAGGGCCGTGCTGGCTTCGGGCAAGGAGGTCGAGATGGCAACCAGGACGAAGCCGATGAAATTCTCTCCGAGCCCCGTCTGCTCGGCAATCGCTTCCCCGGAACGCGCTACCACGAAACCGGCTATCACTATGGCGGCGGCGACCAGGGCAGTTTTATAGATCACCGGCTGCAATGGGGCTTCGCGGCCGCGTGGATCCCTGTAGGACTCGACCTCGTCGATCAGCGAATGCTCGGGCTCGCCGCGCCGTGCGACGACCCAGGGAACGCGCCCTTCCTCGCTCGACAGTATCCATGCGCTTACAACGTATCCCAGCAAACAAGCCCAGGCCCACAATCCGGCGCCAAGGAAAAGCATGTCGCCCACGACCATGCCGCATGCGACGATGGCGAGCAGCAGAATGTTCAGTGAACCTTCCAGCATGACGGCGGGTTCGGGCACGACTGCCGTTAAAGGCCGACGACCGACCGTGAAGTCCACGGCGGCCAACAGCGCCACCTGCATGGCGATGCTTCCAAAAAGATTGTTAAGCGCAAGAATGGAGTGCCCATCGAGGGTCGCCGTCACCGTGACGGCGATCTCGGGGAGCGATGTGACCCCGGCAAGCAACATCAGCCCCATCGTCGCGTGGCCGATACCTGTTATCCCGCTGATCGTGTCGGCGTAGCGCGAAAGCCGATCACCGGCGAACAGCACCACAACAGCAGCAACCGCGAACAACACCAAATTGGCCGGCAGAGGAAGATTAACGAACTCAAGCATCGCAACCGGCCAGATCAGTCATTCGTCTCCCCTATTAAACAGCTTAGGAAGGCAGTCTTTCGAGAACGATTGCAACGCGAGGGAGTCCGTCGGCCGTGCCCATCGACGGCACTCATCCGGCGACTGTGGAGGCGGGGAGCCTTTCCTCAGTTTCGCGTGGCGGTGCGCACTTTGGTTGCCAGCGGTCCCGTGTCACCGACCTCCTCCACGTAATGCACTTCGTCGCCGACCCGGAGCTTGTCGAAGTCGCCCTGCAGAATGGCGTTGCGGTGGAAGTAGAGATTGCTGCCGTCCATGGTCATAATGAAACCGTGATCTTCATCGGGATAGAGCTGCGATATCTGCCCGAAGAACTGGTTCTGCGCATCGTGATGGCCGTCCTTGTTGCGGCCGTCGCGCTCCTCCTTCAGCCGCGCAAGACGGCGCTCGGCTATGGAAAAGGCATCGTTTATGGCATTGCCGAGTTCGGGGCGCTGATATTTCTGCTGAAGCCGCTCTGGCTCATAGGCGACAACGAGCGGCGCCTTTCCCGGCAGGCTGATTTCAATGCGCACGACCGGCGGCAACGTACCTTCAACGTTTCGGGCCCGCTGATCCACGGTCACGCGACAACCCACGATGCGATCGTAATAGGATTGCAATTTCTCGACCCGGGCGCGGATTTCGTTCTCCGCCCAGTCTGACTTTTCGGCCTTGTGAAATGCGATTTGCAGCGGAATTTCCATGGATTTTTCGCCTGCTGATCCGAGTTGAGAGGTTTCCTCTAAACCCCCGCCGGGAACAGTTGTTCCGAGACGCATTGTCCGGAACCTAGAAGAGCCGTTGGCGTTGATTCTGGAGAGAAATGGGAGAATCCCATGACCGATAAGCCAAAAGTAGTGGTCGAACCCTTTCGCGGCACCGTGAACGTCAGGTTTTCCAACGCGATGATCGCTTCGACGGACGATGCTCTGCTGCTACGGGAAGAGGGGCACGACCCGGTCTTCTACGTTCCCTTCCGCGACATCTATTTCGAATATCTGGCGCCGTCATCGACGACCTATCACTGCCCGTTGAAGGGAGATGCGCGGTACTGGAGCGTGGTAGCGGTGGGAGAGGCCGAAGACGACATCATGTGGATCTATGACCAGCCGCCGCCCCAACTCAGCACGATCCGGCAGCATGGTGCATTCGATCCGTCGAAGGTGCAGATAGAAGCGGTTCCGGAGAGTGACCTGGTTCACCGGCCGCACACGCCGTAAGCCGGAGATAGCCGTTGTCCAAAAAACCCGCGCCGAAAACGGACCCGCCCACGACGGATCGGCTTCGTGCTGATATCGACAGCGGAAAGACGCACGACAAGGTACGCTACTCCGATCCGGCAGCCGCGCCCCTTGGCTCGGATGATGAAGCCGCGGGGAATCCACCAAGTCCTCGTGAACGGCACCTGGAAGCGCAGAACAGAAGCCTGGGACACGCGCCGTCACGGCGGGATTCCGGCGCGTTCTGGGCCTATGGGTTGATGATCGTAGGCGCCGCGCTGGTCGTCTTGGCTGTCGGCCTGTTCGTGATCTTCTGAAAGCAGGGAAACGAAGGAGGAGGTGATGCTCGCAGGTCCACGCCCCACGCCACTCCCCGATCCGACACCGCCCCCACCGCCGGATCCATTTCCGGAACCGGAGCCGGTGCGTGAACCGGATCCTGACCAACTGCCTGATGAAACGCCGCTTCCAAATCCGGACGAGAATGAAGAACCACCGCGGCGAGCATACTGTGTTATCAGCGGTGGCGGTCTTCGAAGAGCTCCCGGGTCTTTTCGTCCCGTTCTGCCTGCTCGCCCGCGCTCAGCCGACGACGGCGCAGAAGTGCGTAGATGACCACAGCGAAAACCAGGAACGGTGCAATCGCCACGGCAAAGAACCAGAGATATTCGATCATCAAGGTGCTCCGTTAGGGCCGTGGAAACGCTTCTCACTATCGGAACGGGAGGTCGACCCGTTGGTTCCGCCCGGGTGATGCCCTTTTCTGTGAGCCGTCGGCACGGCGAACATGCCCTTCTTCGAGCGCACGAACCATCCGGGGAGCACTTCCATGAAGAGGCTGCGGAAGAATTTAGAGATTCTGCGAACCATGTTCGGACAATCGATCGGGCCGGACAAAGTTCCTTTGATTAAGTTTCGGCCCAAGGATCCGCGGGTTTCGTGAGGAGTAGCTCCAGCAACGCCGACTTAGCCGCTCTACCCCGCCCGTGTCGGTTCGGCTTCGGTTCTGTTGCCCGGCTGCGGAATTGTGAACGCCTCGAACGCGGCGAGTGCCTGCTCGCGGTAAAAATCGTCCTCTTGCAGGAGTTCGTGGCGCGCCCCATTGATGGTCAGGACATGGCCTGAACGCAGGCCTGTCGCATAGCGTTCGATGGCAGGTGTGGAAACCACACGATCAGCACCGGCCGACAGAAAAAGGATGGGGAGGCGGACGGATTCCATGAATGCCGGGTCGCGAACGCGGTCGATGGCCTTGAACGCTGCGCGCAGCCATGCTGCAGTCGGAGCGCCGATGAAGAGGTCGGGAAAGGCACGGACGAGCGCCTGATTGCGCGCATAGCGATCAGCGTCGCTTGTGACATAATTGCCCAGAAAGGGCAGCGGCTTGCCGCGCCGGCCGGCGCCGATAATGTATCTGCTGCCAAGGCCCGTCAGGTAAAACAGATTCGCCAGCTTCCTGATCAGCGATGTCGGTACACGAGTGGGCAGGTCGAGCAGGGGGGCGGACAGAGTCATCCGGCGCACGCGGTTCACGAGATCGGGAATGGCAAGAAGGGCAACCAGGGCTCCGGTGGAATGGGCAAGTACCGAATAGGGCGGGCGACAATCGGGCAGGACGACCTCGCGGAAAAATTGGTCAAGATCGATAACGTACTGGTCGAATGACTTGATATATCCGCGCCTGGGATCACGCAGAAGGCGCTCCGAACCGCCTTGCCCGCGCCAATCGAATGTGGCGGTGGAAAAACCACGCGCGGCGAGATCGCGCACGGTCTCGAAATACTTTTCGATGCATTCGTTTCGTCCCTGGAGGAGCACGACCGTGCCTTTATCGCCCCCTGAGGAAAAGCAGGCATAGCGAATCCGCCGGCTGTCGGCCGTGATCATCGTGCCGGCCGTCGCCCCGTTCGGCACGGGATTTTCCGGAATCTGGCGCAAAAGCTCGGTCATGGGATGCGCTCGCGGGTGACGGAACAATCCGCGACCGTGATAAAGCGCACCGGGGGGAAAAGCAAAATGTTTCGCGGAGATAAGGTCATGGTAGACGCCGGGGGTAGCGCAAATGCGCCAACCCCCGGTACTGCCGGAGCGCATGGAAGGGACGGTTGCAAGCGCTCCGGAACCACTACGTAGAGACCTTAAACGATGCATCCTGAACGCCAGGCGAAGGAAGCATTCAGGTGGCATTCATGTTCCTCATCCGCCGATCTTGAACGAGGTTTGGGGTCAGCCCATATATTCGGTGCGGTCGCCAAATGGGGCCGCTGGTCAATTGGGAACGCCCCTGCGGGTTTCCGGAAGGCCAAACGCAAACTTTGTTGCTCAGAAGGAGGACAGACCATGCGTCATGTCGATTTTTCTCCCCTCTACCGTTCGACCGTCGGGTTCGATCGGCTTCTTACTATGCTTGACTCGATGGGCCAGCTCGACAACGGCGGCCAGACCTATCCGCCCTACAATATCGAGCGCACGGACGCGGATAATTACCGCATTTCAATGGCGGTTGCCGGCTTCTCCGAGGATGATATCTCGTTGGAGGCGCATCGTAACGTGCTGACGATCAAGGGCGAAAAAGCCGAGGAGAGGCAGGACGAGAATACCGAGATTCTTTATCGCGGTATCGCCTCACGCACCTTCGAGCGCCGCTTCCAACTCGCGGATCATGTCGAGGTGAAGGGCGCGACGTTGAAGGACGGCTTGCTGCACATCGATCTGGTTCGCAACGTTCCCGAGGAAATGAAGCCGCGGCGCATTCAGATTGCGCGGGCAACCACGGACAACACGAAGCAGATCGAGTCCAAAAAAGCCGCGTAGCGCGGGCCCTTCACTGCTGAAGCCTGCCGGCGGCGCTTTCAAGCGCCGCCATTTTGCTATCGGGCCAACTGTGCGAGGAGGTGGTCGGCTGGTGCTTTCCCGCGTTATGCAGGCTTGCGACCCGAAGCAGGCGTCCTTACCCCGCAAGCGGAAGACAGCAATCCGCCTGATTATCCCAGTATCGCGCCCAAGGCGTCCACATCTTCGGCCGTAGTGGCGAAGGAGGTGACGAAGCGGTAGAGTGCTTCATCCGGCCGAAGCTCCTTCTGCGAATCCTCCGGCATGGTCCAGGGGTGGAATGATACTTCTTCGTCCGTGAGCTTTTTGGCAGCGGCTTCATCCAGTATGGCGAAAATCTCGTTCGCCTGCGGCTTGCGGAGAAGGCGCACGTGGTCTGCATTCTCGAAATGTTCGGCAAGCCTGGTGGCCATCGCGTTCGCATGCCGGGCATTCTTCAGCCACAACTCGTTGCTGAAATAGGCGTCGAACTGGGCCGCGATGAAGCGTGATTTTGAAAAGAGGTGCGCCGCGCGCTTGCGCAGGAATGGCATGTCGCGCGCCTTTGCCGGGTCGAAGACCACAACCGCCTCCGCGCACCAGCAGCCGTTTTTCGTGGCGCCAAAGGACAGGATGTCGACACCGCGTTTCCAGGTCATTTCCGCCGGCGTGGTTCCGAGAGCGACGAGAGCGTTGGCGAAGCGCGCGCCGTCCATGTGCAGCGGCAGATCGTGGGCACGGCAGGTTTCCGCAATTGCTGTAATTTCGTCCAGGGTATAAATCGTGCCGATCTCGGTGGATTGGGTGATCGAGGCGGTCATAGGTTGGCCTGCATGCACAAACTCAGCAGGGTACCGCCGAATAGCTGCGTCCAGGGATGCCGAGTCGATACGCCCTAACGGCCCGTGGATGCCGCAAATTCTTGCTCCGCCAGTTAAATATTCCGGCGCACCGCACTCGTCCTCATGCATATGCGCCTGCTCGTGTGTGAAGATCACGCCGCCGGGACGATTGACAAGAGCCATGGACAGGGAGTTGGCAGCCGTACCCGTAGCAACGAAAAACACAGCTACCTCGCGCTCGAAAATCTCGCAGAAGCGCTCTTCCACCGCGCGGTCAAGCTCGCTCTGGCCGTAAGCCGTTGCGAAACCGTCCTGCGCGGCTAATGCTTTGTTGATGGCCGGATGGGCGCCTGCCCAGTTGTCGGAAGCGAAATTGATCGGCATGAAAACCCCTCGAACTTGACTGAGACCAGATTCGCTTGTTGCACATGCGGACGCAAGACCCCACCATCAGGGTAATGCTGAACCAAACCCGATAGGCGCGGCATTGAAAAATTTCTTGAAACGGCCTGCAGGAGAAATAATGTTTCACCAAAGGGCTGATTTTTTCATTTAGTCTTGTCTGACGCGCCGTTTTCTGGCATGTCAGGAAATAGGACAGCACTCCTGTCTTATTTATCCGCATATATTCATACGCTGGTTCTGCGCTATAATTAGAGAGCGCCGGCGTCTGTGAAGATGGCGGATAAGGCGGGCATTGGACACCATCTGCGTCTATTCGCCCGTTGATAGAAGAACGCCGTGAGCGATGAAGCAGCGTTCTTCCGGCTTTTCGTAAGATGTGCCGATAGATCACACGGGACGCCGCTAACAAAGCGACGTCGCGAATCGGACCCGACGCCCCGCCAGGGGCCAGTATGGAGGATGAAGCGATGACGGATATGACGCCATCTGTAGCGACCGGGCTGAAGCCCGCCGTACAGGCCAGGACGGCTGCCGTCAAACGTACGCTCCTGGGCTCCACTGGGCTGCCCACCGCGCGCGGTCTTTACAATCCGCGCAATGAGCACGATGCATGCGGCGTCGGTTTTGTCGCGAATATGAAAGGTGTGAAGTCGCACGCCATCGTTCAGGACGGCTTGGCGATGGTGGAGAATCTCACACATCGTGGTGCTGTCGGCGCGGATCCGCTGGTTGGCGACGGCGCGGGAATACTCGTTCAGATCCCGGACCGCTTCTTCCGCGAGGAAATGGCCAAGCAAGGCGTCGAGCTGCCGGACCAGGGCCACTATGGCGTCGGCCATCTGTTCATGCCTCCGGATGACGAGTTGCGGGCGCATATCGAGCAAATCATTGCAGATGTTACGCGGGCGGAAGGGCAGGTGCTGCTCGGTTTCCGCGACGTGCCTGTGGATAATTCCGGCCTTTCCAGCGCACCGGATATCGTTGCGTCCGAGCCGGTTCATCGCCAAGTGTTCATCGCGCGTGGCGATGGCATCAAGGACGAGGACGATTTCGAGCGTAAACTCTACATCCTGCGCAAGGTGGTCTCGGCGCGTCTTCATGAGGAGACGGGTGGCGGCGAAAACGGATTCTATACCGTCTCGCTGTCAGCGCGCACGATCATCTACAAGGGTATGTTCCTCGCTAATCAGTTGGGCGCCTATTACAAGGATCTGCAGGATTCGCGCTTCGAATCGGCTTTGGCGCTGGTGCACCAGCGCTTTTCGACGAACACTTTCCCGTCCTGGAAGCTGGCGCATCCCTATCGCATGGTCGCGCACAATGGCGAGATCAACACGCTGCGCGGCAACGTGAATTGGATGGCGGCGCGGCAAGCTTCCGTCGATTCGGAGCTGTTCGGCAACGACATTTCCAAGCTCTGGCCGATCTCCTACGAGGGTCAATCGGATACGGCCTGCTTCGACAATGCGCTCGAATTCCTGTTTCAGGGCGGCTACCCGATGGCGCATGCCATGATGATGCTCATCCCTGAGGCCTGGGCCGGCAATAAGCTGATGAGCCCGGAGCGCCAAGCCTTTTATGAATATCATGCGGCCCTTATGGAGCCTTGGGACGGCCCGGCCGCTGTCGCGTTCACGGATGGGCGTCAGATCGGCGCGACCCTCGACCGCAATGGCCTGCGCCCCGCGCGCTATATCGTCACGGACGACGACCGGGTCATCATGGCCTCCGAGGCCGGGGCGCTGCCTATCGAGGAAGAAAAGATCGTCACGAAATGGCGGCTCCAGCCCGGGCGTATGCTGCTGATCGACCTTGAGGAAGGGCGTATTATCTCGGATGACGAGCTGAAGGCGAAGCTCGCCACGAGTCATCCATTCCGTGAGTGGCTGGATCAGACGCAGCTTATTCTCGAAGAACTCAAGCCGGTGGCACCGCGCGAACTCAGACAGGATGTCTTGCAGCTCGACTGCCAGCAGGCCTTCGGCTACACCGAGGAAGACATCAAAATGCTGCTGCCCCCCATGGCTACGACCGGCCAGGAAGGCATCGGCTCCATGGGCACCGACACACCGATTTCGGCCATGTCGGATAGATCCAAACTGCTCTACACCTATTTCAAGCAGAACTTCGCGCAGGTCACCAACCCGCCGATCGACCCGATCCGCGAGGAGTTGGTGATGAGCCTTGTCTCGTTCATCGGTCCGCGGCCGAACATCTTCGATCTCGTGGGCAACTCGCGGCGCAAGCGGCTGGAGGTGCGTCAGCCGATCCTGACCAATGGCGATCTGGAAAAAATCCGCTCCATCGGCCATACGGAAGACCGTTTCGACACCAAGACACTCGATGTCACCTATTCGGCGATAGAGGGTGCACCCGGTATGTCCACTGCGCTTGAGCGGCTTTGCGAGCGCGCGGAAGCGGCGGTGGCTGGTGGCTACAACATCATTATCCTGTCGGACCGCCAGATCGGACCGGACCGCATTGCCATTCCCATGCTTCTGGCCACTGCGGCAGTGCATCACCACTTGATCCGCAAGGGCTTGAGGACCGCGGTCGGCCTCGTGGTGGAATCAGGCGAGCCGCGCGAGGTGCATCACTTCTGCTGCCTGGCGGGTTACGGCGCGGAAGCCATCAATCCGTATCTGGCGTTCGATACGCTTCTCGACATGCATGCCAAGGGCGAGTTCCCGCCCGAGGTGGATGCCGATGAGGTGAGGAAGCGCTACATCAAATCCATCGGCAAGGGCATTATGAAGGTGATGTCCAAGATGGGGATTTCCACCTACCAATCCTACTGCGGCGCGCAGATTTTCGACGCGGTCGGCCTCAAGACCGACTTCGTAGCGCGGTATTTTACGGGGACTGCAACCGGGATCGAAGGTGTCGGGCTGGAAGAGATCGCTCGGGAGACGGTGGCGCGTCACGCGGCAGCTTTCAGCGACGATCCGGTATTGCGCACGGCGCTGGATGTCGGCGGCGAGTACAATTATCGTATCCGCGGCGAGGAACATTCCTGGACGCCCGACGCGGTGGCAACCCTGCAGCACGCGGTGCGCAAGAAGTCGTGGGAGAATTATCAGGAATTCTCCGAACTGATTAATGGGGAAAGCGCGCGGCTGAAGACGATCCGCGGTCTGTTCCGGATCAAAGCGGCGGACCGAGCGGGCCGCAAGCCCGTCCCGGTCGACCAGGTCGAGCCGGCGGAGGAAATCGTCAAGCGTTTCTCGACCGGCGCGATTTCCTTCGGCGCGATCAGCCGCGAGGCGCACACCACGCTGGCCCGCGCGATGAACACCATCGGCGGCAAGTCGAATACGGGCGAGGGCGGTGAAGAGGCCGACCGATTCCTGCCACTCACCGACGGTTCGATGAACCCGGAGCGCTCGGCCATCAAACAGGTGGCGAGCGGCCGTTTCGGTGTGACGACAGAGTATCTCGTCAACTCCGACATGATGCAGATCAAGATCGCGCAAGGCGCCAAGCCGGGCGAAGGCGGTCAACTTCCCGGCCACAAGGTTGACGCCACGATCGCGAAGGTGCGCCACTCGACGCCGGGAGTCGGCCTGATCTCGCCGCCGCCGCACCACGATATCTATTCCATCGAGGATCTGGCGCAGCTCATCTTCGACCTGAAGAACGTGAATCCGAAGGGCGACGTTTCCGTGAAGCTCGTCTCCGAGGTCGGGTGCGGAACGGTGGCGGCCGGCGTGGCGAAGGCGCGCGCGGATCACATCACGATTGCCGGCAATGACGGCGGCACTGGCGCTTCGCCTTTGACTTCAATCAAGCATGCCGGCTCTCCATGGGAAATGGGGCTCGCCGAAACGCACCAGACACTAGTGCTCAACGGCTTGCGCAGCAGGGTTGCGCTGCAAGTCGACGGCGGGCTCCGGACGGGTCGCGACGTGATCATCGGGGCGTTGCTTGGAGCGGACGAGTTTGGCTTCTCCACCGCGCCGCTTATTGCGGCGGGTTGCATTATGATGCGTAAGTGCCATCTCAACACCTGCCCCGTCGGCATTGCCACGCAGGACCCGGTGCTGAGAAAGCGCTTCAAGGGCACGCCGGAGCACGTCATCAATTATTTCTTCTATGTCGCGGAAGAAGTGCGCCATCTGCTGGCGGAAATGGGATTCACGAAGCTCGACGATGTGATCGGCCAGTCGGATCTTCTCGAAAAGCACACGCTGGTGGAGCATTGGAAGGCGCGGGGGCTCGATTTCTCCGGCATCTTCTTTAAGCCGGACGCGCCAAGAGAGGCGACACGCTGGACGGAGCGTCAGCAGCATCCGATCGAGGGTGTTCTCGATCGCAAGCTGATAGCGGCGGCCGAACCGGCGCTGGAGGGCCGTGAGCCTGTTACGTTCGAGAGTCATATCTGCAATACGGATCGCACGACCGGCGCGATGCTTTCGGGCGAGGTGGCGAAGCGGTACGGCCACAAGGGCTTGAAGGACGATACGATTACCATGCGGTTCCGCGGTACGGCCGGCCAGTCTTTCGGCGCGTTCCTTACCCGTGGCATCACCTTTGAACTGGACGGTGATGCCAACGACTATGTCGGCAAAGGCCTGTCCGGCGGGCGTATCATCATCCGGCCGTCCGGCCATGCCAACATTGTACCACGACACTCGATCATCGTCGGCAACACCGTGCTTTACGGTGCGGTCGAGGGAGAGTGCTATTTCCGGGGCGTTGCCGGTGAGCGTTTCGCAGTGCGAAATTCCGGCGCGGTGGCGGTGGTGGAAGGCATCGGCGATCATGGTTGCGAATACATGACGGGCGGTGTCGTCGTCGTGCTCGGTCAGACCGGACGTAACTTCGCTGCGGGCATGTCGGGTGGCGTCGCTTACGTGCTCGATGAGGACGGCGACTTTTCGGAGCGCTGCAACATGGCCATGGTCGAGCTGGAACCGGTGCCGGAAGAAGACGAGATCCTGGAGAAGCTGCATCACCACGGCGGTGACATCGCGCATATGGGCCGCGTCGATGTTTCGGGCGACATGACCCGGCACGATGAGGAGCGCTTAGCACACCTTATCTCCAATCACTTCCGTTTCACCGGCTCTGAGCAAGCGCGGGCCATTCTCGACAATTGGGCGGAGTACCGACCGAAGTTCCGCAAGATCATGCCGGTTGAATACCGTCGCGCGCTCGAGGAGATGCAGCGCATGCGCATGGGAATCGCGGCTGAATAAGCCACCTATTTGGAATACTGGTCACGGGCCTGAGAGGGCCGTCAGGGACAAGGGATGAGTATGGGCAAGGTTACAGGCTTTCTCGAGATCGACCGGCAGGAGAACAAGTACCAGCCGGCATCGGACCGCATTCGGCATTTCCGTGAATTCACGCTGCCAATGTCGGACCAGGAGGTCTCGAAACAGGCCGCACGATGCATGGATTGCGGAATCCCGTATTGCCACGGGCCGACGGGCTGTCCGGTGCACAACCAGATTCCGGACTGGAACGATCTCGTCTACCACGGTGACTGGGAGACAGCGATCGAGAACCTCCATTCCACGAACAATTTCCCAGAATGGACGGGGCGCATCTGCCCCGCACCTTGCGAGGAAGCCTGCACGTTAAATCTGGAAGACGTTCCGGTGGCCATCAAAACCATCGAACAGGCGATCGGCGACAAAGCGTATGAGTTCGGCTATGTACGGCCGCAACCGCCGGAGAAGAAGACCGGCAAGCGCGTGGCCATCATTGGCTCCGGCCCTTCTGGGATGGCGGCGGCTCAGCAATTGGGCCGGGCTGGACACGATGTGCATGTGTTTGAACGCGAGAGCCAGCCGGGCGGGCTGATGCGCTATGGCATCCCGGATTTCAAGATCGAGAAGCACTATGTTCAGCGCCGCGTCGAGCAGATGGAAGGCGAGGGGGTCACTTTCCACTGCGGCGTCAATGTCGGTGTAGACAAGCCTGCCGAGGAACTGTTGGCAGAATATGACGCCGTGCTTTATTGCGGCGGCTCGGAAACGCCGCGTCCGGCGGGCATTCCTGGTGTGGAATTAAACGGCGTCTATGATGCAATGCCTTATCTGGTGCAGCAGAATCGGCGCGTCGGCGGCGAAGACATTCAGTCCGTCGCCTGGCCGGAGGAGCCCATCCTTGCAAACGGCAAGCACGTCCTCGTTGTCGGTGGTGGCGATACAGCGTCCGATTGCGTGGGCACGGCATTCCGGCAAGGCGCGGTGCGCGTCACGCAGCTGGATATCCGCCCCAAGCCGCCGGAGAAGGAAGACAAACTCACCGTCTGGCCCTACTGGGCGACAAAGATGCGGACGTCTTCCAGTCAGGCTGAAGGCGCGCAGCGGGAGTTTCAGGTGGCCACCCTAGAGTTCGTTGGCGAGGACGGTCAACTTACGGGTGTGAAATGCTGCGAGGTGGACGAGCGGCGACAGCCGGTCGAGGGCACCGAGTTCGTCATCAAGGCCGATCTCGCCTTCATCGCCATAGGATTTTCTGGTCCTACGCGTGAAGGTGTGCTGACCGAATTGGACGACAAGCTTGAGACAACCCTCGACCGCCGCAAGTCGACCAATGTGGCGGCGAATGATCTTGATTACCGCACGAGCGTCGACAAGTTTTTCGCCGCCGGTGATGTGCGGCGTGGTCAGTCGCTGGTCGTCTGGGCCATTCGCGAAGGTCGGCAGGCAGCACGAGCCATTGATGAGTATCTGATGGGCAGCACGACCCTTCCGCGATAGCGAGGCGTTGTTGTAGCCTATTCCATCTGCTGCGAGGTCGCCCCCGGGTCTTCTTCCTCTTCAGCCGCGTCTTGCGAAGTGTTCTGACGCAGGGAGAAATTGTCGGCGCGTCCGGGATGACCTGCCGAACGGGTCTGATCGGCCGTGATTGAGGAGGAGGTCAGGGGCGTGTTTCCTGCCAATTCCTCAGGACTACCGATCTGCGGTGCAGCAAGGGACACGGGCGGGGTTCGGTCGCGCTCCAGCGGCTCGTCCGTGCTTTCGGAGGGCAGGACGAGAATCTCTGTGTCGAGCTGTTCAAGGCCCGGCTCCGTCGCTGGACCAAGCAATCTGTTGAGCGGTTTTTCAACGAAGAAGGCGATCTTACGCCGTCCGGCATGTGTCATGTTAATGCCATCGCCGGCGCGGAGCTGGACGGATTGCCCATTCATGTCGGGGCCGGTGGTGGTGAAACTGCCACTTTCATCGACGAAGCCTTCCCAGATATCGACGAACTGGCCGCCGACAGCTTCCACGGTTTTCTTGTAGATGTCGTTGAAAGCCAACATGTCGGACGACATGCTGGACGAACGGAATGGCGGGAGGCCGGTCCAGATCAGAGGTATATCGGCGGCTTCGATAGTCTGCGCAAACTCGGTAACCCGCTCGGAATAGACTTCACGCCAGGGTTCGCTCAGCGGCCGCGCGCTTTGTCCGTTCACGGTCAGCGCCTGTCGATCATTCGAGCCGATCATGACTACGATCACGGCAGGTTCAACGTCTTCCAGAATTGGCTCGAGCTGCTCGTTCCAATCGTAGAAATCGTCGCGCACGAAACCGGAGGAGCCGTTGCTCCTGTTAACGATCCTTGTTCCGGGCGACTCCGCATAGGCGGTCTGAAGACCTTCCGCGAGCCCGTTTGCCATGAAATCGCCGACAATGAGGACGGTGTGTGCGTTCTCAAGCTTTTCCGCCTCTGGCTCCGGGCTTGGCGCAGAGCGGGCCTGGGCCGCGTTTCGGGAGCTCTGGGGCTGTTGCCTAGCGGGCTGCGCAGAGCGCTGGGACTGTTGCCTCGCGGGCGGTGCAGAGCGCTGGCGCGGTGCTGCCCTCTGTGCCGGTGCTTGCCTCGTTCTCGGCGCTGCCTGTCTGTCCCGTCCCGGTGGAGGCAAAGCCTGCCGCGGCGGCGGCCCGCCGAACAGGCGATCGAAAAGGTTTTGTCTTCGGATGAGTTCCTGGGCGAATGCATCGCCCTGGAACGAAGGTATTGAGACAAGGAGGACGGATAGGCCGAGGAAGACCGAGAGAGGCCGCAGGCATCGTGATAGCGATCGTGCACCCGCGGCCATGACCAAATCTCCCTGACAGCCTCTAGTTTCCTCGCAGTTTCCTGAGCACTTCCTTGCTCGGATGGCCGTCCTGTGACAGGCCAATGCGCGCCTGGAAAGCCTTGATAGCGCTGCGCGAACCTTCGCCGATCTTGCCGTCGATGGGCCCGCTGTAATAACCTAAAGCATCGAGGCGGCGTTGGAGTTCCTCGGTCTCGTCATAACTGAGCGGCTCAAACGGGCGGCCCCAATCGCGCATGGGTCCGCTGTACCCGGCGATCTGATCGGCGAGCAAGCCGACTGCAAGCGCGTACTTGTCGGCGTTGTTGTAACGCTTCAGAACGGTGAAGTTCTTGGTTACGAGAAATGCCGGTCCATCGCGGCCCTGGAGAACCTTGAGTTCGGCACTGTCAGAGGGCCGCGGATAGCTTTTCCCGTTTGCGCGCGTGACGCCAATGGATGCCCAGCGATTCAGTGACATCGTGCCTCCCGGGAACTTACGGCCAGATGGCAGTACAACCTCGTAGCCCCAGGTTTCTCCTGTCCGCCAACCGTTCTTACGCAAGAGGTTGGCCGCAGTCGCGAGTGCGTCGGGAACGGAGTTCCAGATGTCGCGGCGACCGTCGCCATCCATATCGACTGCGTAGGCCTGATAGCTTGTGGGGATGAACTGGGTATGCCCCATGGCGCCGGCCCACGAACTGGTGAGCTGGTTTTCGGGAATATCCCCGTTTTGCAGTATCTTGAGCGCAGCGATAAGCTGATTGCGCGCGAACTTGGCGCGGCGCTGATCAGCGTAACCGAGCGTCGCCAGCGAGCGCGGCAGGCTGCGCATAACGCGCTCGTTGTTCAGCACTTCACCGTAATTCGACTCAATTGACCAGATCGCGAGCAGGATGTGCCGTTCGACCCCGAACTGCTGTTCAATGCGGTCAAGCCAAGGTTTCCATCTTTGCGCCAGCTGACGACCGGTGGCAACCGAGCGTTCGTTGACGCGATTATCGAAATATTGCCAGGCACTGGCCCGGAACTCAGGCTGGAAACGAGCCTTCTCGAGAACTTCGGGATCCGGCGCTGTGATGCCTCGAAAGGCGCGGTCATAAACAGCGCCGGAAACCCCATTTTGTATGGCAACGGAACGGAACTCGGCGATCCATTGCTGAAAGCCTGCGTCGGCGAGAGCGGACGTGCTCCCCCCAACAGCAATTGTAACTGCCAGAAACATACCGGCAGTGAAACGAGCGATCCTTGCTGAAAGCATCCCCAAATCTCCGATAGATACGGCCCCCATCATCGCTGAATGTGGTAAGCAAAGAGTTTACCATATAAAAAACAAATCTGGCCCAATTTCGGGCGGATCCATCTTTATCCTGGCAGGAACGGCCGGTGCGTTTCCGCATTGTGCTGTGAACTTCCGCCACCCAAGAACTCAAGGTTGCTCCATGCAGAAGATTCGTAAAGCTGTGTTCCCCGTTGCGGGGCTCGGGACACGTTTTCTCCCGGCTACTAAGGCGTTGCCGAAGGAAATGCTGACCGTCGTCGATAAACCGATCATCCAGTACGTGGTGGAAGAGGCGCGTGAGGCAGGCATCGAGCACCTGATTTTCGTGACCGGGCGCAACAAGACCGCCATCGAAGATCATTTCGATGTACAGGTCGAACTCTACGAAACGCTTACACAGCGCGGCAAAACGGACATCCTGGAACGCCTCCAGGCGATGCAGCCGCAGCCCGGACAGATCAGTTACACACGCCAGCAGGTTCCGCTTGGGCTCGGCCACGCGGTATGGTGCGCGCGTGAACTGGTGAGCGGCGAGCCTTTTGCGCTCTTGCTGCCTGACATGATCATGCAATCCGAGACAGGGTGCATGAAGCAGATGGTCGAGCTTTACGAGCAAACCGGCGGCAACGTGCTGGCGGTGGAAGAGTGCGACCCTTCACAAACACACAAATACGGTATCGTCGGGCGTGGTAAGGACACGCATTCAGGGTTCGAAATTACCGAAATGGTTGAGAAGCCGAAGCCAGAGGATGCACCTTCGAATTTTTATATCAATGGACGCTACATTCTCCAACCGCAGATCTTTTCGCTTCTTGAAAGCCAGGAACAAGGTGCGGGTGGCGAAATCCAGATCACGGACGCGATGCTGCGACTGCACGCGGAGCAGCCATTCTATGCCCACATCTATCGCGGACGCACCTTTGATTGCGGCGCGCCGGAGGGCTTTGTAGAAGCCAATCTGGCCTTTGCCATGGAGCGCGATGAAATGAGGCCCTATCTCACGCGCTTCTTGAAGGGCGTCCTCAAGGACGGGTGATCCGCCCCGGTGGAAGAGCACAAGTTTTCCTTGCGTCCGCGCCGATCCCGGTGTGAACATCTCTGTTATCAAACCGACATGCTGCGGCGATAACAAAAAACTTTTAGGGACCGGGAGAACGTCATGAGAAAGCTTGCTGCCCTCGCCTTAAGTTCATCGGTGCTGGCCATAGGAGCGGCGCCGGCGCTTGCCGAGTATTCGCTGAATATTCTTCATATCAACGATTGGCACAGTCGTATCGAGCCGATCAACGCTTACGACTCCACCTGCTCGCCCGAGGACGACGCCGATGGCAAGTGCTTCGGCGGCGCAGCACGGCTGGTGACCGCGGTACGCGATCAGCGCAATGCATTGGAGGGCGAGAACACTCTCTTTCTGAATGCCGGGGACAATTTCCAGGGTTCTCTCTTTTACACGACGTATAAGGGAACTGTTGAAGGCGAGTTCCTGAACTTGATGGAAACCGACGTTATGGTTGTCGGCAATCATGAGTTCGATGATGGCGAAGACGGTTTGGCCGCGTTCCTTGACATGGTTAAGTTTCCGGTTCTGGGGTCGAACGTCAAAGCGCGCGAAGCTTCCGCACTTGGCGATCGCGTCAAGGAATACGTCATCCTCGATGTGGGTGGCGAGCAGGTCGGCATCGTCGGCGCCGTGGCGAATGATACGGCCGAGCTATCATCGCCGGGCGAGCATGTTTCGATAATCGAGGATGTCGAGGGTATTACGGCGGCGATTGAGGCGGTCAAAGCCGAGGGCGTCAACAAGATTATTGCGCTTACGCATGTAGGCTACCCGCGTGATCTTGAAGCCATTGCCAAGATCCCAGGCGTGGATGTGGTGGTCGGTGGGCATACCAACACGCTCCTGTCCAACACCATCGAAGGAGCGGAAGGTCCGTACCCGACAATGGTGGATAACCCGGAAGGGTATCAGGTTCCGGTCGTGCAGGCGGCCTCATATTCGAAATATCTGGGCGAACTGAAGGTCGTATTCGACGATAGCGGCGTCGTGACGGAGGCTACCGGCGACGTTCATCTCATCGATGCTTCCGTCGAGCCAGACGAGAAGGTTGCCGCCCGCGTGGAGGAACTCGCCGGTCCCATCGAGGAGTTGAAGACCAAGGTCGTTGCCGAAACCGTCTCGAGTATCGATGGCAGCCGGGAGAGCTGCCGTGCCGGCGAATGCCAGATGGGCAATCTGGTGACCGACGCTATGTTGGCGCGCACGCAGAACCAGGGCGTTCAGTTCGCGATCACGAATGGCGGCGGCTTGCGCGCCTCGATCGACGAGGGCGACGTCACTATGGGCGAAGTCCTGGAGGTTCTGCCGTTCCAGAATACGCTTGCGACCTTCGAACTCAGCGGTGCCGACGTCCTCGCATCGCTCGAAAGTGGGGTGAGCGCAATTGAGGAGGGGGCTGGCCGTTTCCCGCAGGTTGCGGGTTTGCGCTACAGCTTCGATCCGTCAATTGCACCGGGTGAGGGTCGGATCTCGAATGTCGAAGTCCGGACAGACGATGAGTGGACGCCTCTCGATCCGGACGCGACCTACCTCATCGCCACCAACAACTTCATGCGCAACGGCGGCGACGGATACGCGCTTTTCGCCGAGAAGGGCGAAAACGCGTATGATTACGGTCCTGGGCTCGAGCAGGTTGTGGCCGACTATCTGGTAGAGAATCAGCCTTACGAGCCTTACACGGACGGCCGCATCTCCGAGGCAGGTGCGTCTGACGGTTAAATCCTGTATCCCTAGCTGAACGGGACCTCCAGCAGCTTTAACCCCGCCTCTCGGGCGGGGTTCTTTTGTTGCCTGCGGCCAGAGGTGGCATTGTTTTTACAGCGGGGTTCAATAGCTCTACATTCCCAAGTGATGGGAAACGGGCTGAACGGATTATGAGCAAGCAAACGCAGAAGAACCTACGGGAAGAGACCAGCCGGCGTTCCAGCAATTCGGGGCCGCAGACCGGTAAAATCGGCGTGCTGCTGGTGAATCTCGGAACGCCGGAAGGCACCGATTACTGGCCGATGCGCCGGTACTTGGCCGAGTTTTTGTCCGACAGACGTGTAATCGAGTGGCCACGCGCGATCTGGTATCCAGTGCTCTACGGCATCGTTCTGAGTCGACGACCGAGCAAATCCGGGGCGGCTTACGCAAAGATCTGGAACAACGAGCGCAACGAATCTCCCTTGCGGACATTCACCCGAGCCCAGGGTGAGAGGCTGGCGACTGCGCTTGCCGATCACGAGAACATTATTGTCGACTGGGCGATGCGCTATGGGAAACCTGCCATCAAGGAGGTGACCAATAGCCTCATCGAGCGGGGTTGCGACCGTATCGTCATGTTTCCGCTTTATCCGCAATACTCTGCCACCACGACGGCGACGGTGAACGATAAGTTCTTCGAAGCCCTGGCGAAGATGCGTTTTCAGCCGGCTGTCCGAACCATACCGTCCTATCCCGGCGATTCCGTCTATATCGACGCTTTGGCCCGCTCGATCGAAGGTCATTTGGCAACGCTCGACTTCGAGCCCGAGAAGGTGATCGCCTCTTATCACGGGATCCCGCAAAGCTATGTCCAGCGCGGCGATCCCTACGAAGCACAGTGCTATGAAACCTCACGTCTTTTGCGTGAGCGGCTCGGCTGGGACGACAAAAAGCTACTGACCTGTTTTCAATCCCGTTTCGGACCGGAAGAGTGGACGCAGCCTTATACCGATAAAACGGTCGAGCGCCTTGCGCGCGAGGGGGTAAAGTCGGTCGCCGTCTTTAATCCGGGCTTCGTTTCCGACTGCCTGGAGACGCTGGAGGAGATCGCTGTGGAGGCGGGAACCATTTTTCGCGCGGCGGGGGGGGAGAATTTCACCCATATTCCCTGCCTCAATGACAGTGACGACGGCATGCGCGTAATTGAACACCTAGTGCGGCGCGAGCTTTCAGGCTGGATCTGAGCGCTATCTCAGGCCGCGCCGATCCGTAACAGGTCGTGCAGGTGGACGACGCCGACGGGCTTGCCATCCTCCACCACCATCAGGTTGGTGATGGCTGAGGAATTGACGATCTGCAGGGCGGCCGCCACAAGCGTTTCGGGAGGAACCGTCTTCGGATTGCGCGTCATCACCTGATCCGTCGTCATGGAGAGAATATCATCGTCCATGTGACGGCGCAGATCGCCATCGGTGATGATGCCGGACAATCGTCCATTCCCGTCAACGACGCCGACGCATCCAAAGCCCTTGCGCGATATCTCAATGATGGCTTCGCGCATATTCGTGCCCGTTGACACCAGCGGCAGTCGATTTCCCGTGTGCATGATGTCATCGATGCGGGTGAGATTGGCGCCGAGCTGCCCACCCGGGTGTAATGTGCGGAAGTGATCTGCCGTAAAGCCGCGTGCCTCCAGCAGCGCCACGGCCAGCGCATCGCCGATGACGAGCTGCAACAGCGTCGACGTCGTGGGCGCTAGCCCATGCGGGCAGGCTTCGGTGACTTTCGGAAGGCATAGAACGGTGGTGGCCTCGCGCGACAGCGTGGATTCCGGACCGGATGTGATTGCAATCAGCGGAATGGAAAAGCGCCGCGCATAGGCGACAATTCCTTTCAGCTCGGCGGTTTCTCCCGACCAGGAGATGGCGAGGATCGCATCCTCAGGTGTAATCATTCCGAGATCGCCATGATTGGCCTCGGCGGGATGGACGAAATAGGCCGGTGTTCCGGTGGACGCCAATGTGGCTGAAATCTTGGAGCCGATATGCCCGCTCTTGCCCAGGCCCGTGACGATGACACGGCCGGAAAGCCCGGAAATCGTTTCGACAGCTTTGGCGAACGGTTGCGAGAGGCCGTTGTCGAGCGCCTCGGAAAGGGCTGCGAGTGCATCCTGCTCCGCCTTCAGCGTGCGGGCGGCGGAGGCGATTGCCTCGCTCGGATTGAGCTTCTCGGTCGCTTTCTTCTGCATCGGCAACGCGCTTAGCGCTTTCCTCCCGCCATGTCCAATCCTGTTTGCGGATGGCGGTCTCTTAGCAGCATTCAACCTTGCGTTAACCAAGAGCTTTTACCGTCTGGTTACCCTGGCGCGGGAGTGCGCCGTGAATACCTCAGGTGGTTATGTCCGGCGCTATCGGCAAAAAACACGGAATGAACATCCTCGCCGGCGCAATCGCAGGATTGCTCTGTTCCGCGATATCTGGCCAAGCGCAGGAAAGCGTGTTGCGCGGGTCAGTCGAGGAGGATGCGGTAAATGCCGCGCTTGTCGCTGCGCAGGAGAATGCGGCACTTGATACCCTGCCAACCGGCACCACTCATCCTACGACCTCTAACACCTGGGCTGGCGACGATCCGGCCAGCGAATCCGGTGACCCGTTTGGCGCCCAATTCACCGATCTAGATGACGTGTCGGTTTCCGAGGAGCTGGAAGAGGAAGCAGCAGATTCGGATACACTTGGGTCCTTCGATGAGAGCGATGCTTCGAATGAAATGCGTGGCAGGCAGCTAGGCGCCGATCGGATGAACACGCGCGTCGCAGCCATTGGGGGCGGGGGCGGTATCGTAGAGGAAGACCCTTATGCTCCATTGGGCATCAGGTTTGGTACCTTTTTGCTGTTCTCAACGCTGGAGCAGGGGCTGAGATGGACCTCTAACGCGACCGACAGCCCCGGAGGCCGTGAAGCAGTTCTTTCCGAAACAACCATCGGTCTGAGGGCCGAATCCGATTGGGCGCGGCACAGGGGCAGGATTAACGCGTCGGGCACGTACGACAAGTCATTCGCCGGCAGGGAAATTTCGGATTTCGAGGGCGGCGTGGATGCGCTTCTTGAGCTGGATCTCTCAGCGGACTACCTGGCACGGGGCACTCTGGCCTATGCCGTCGAGCGCGAGTCCGCCACTTCGCCGCTGGCGGCCGTGGGGGTGGAGCGGCAGCCTTTTCTTCATACGATCGATGGTTCGCTCGGGTTTGAAAAGGTGGAGGGGCCGCTGCTGTTCGGCGTGACGGGTGAAATCTCGCGTGATCATTATGGCGATGCCCGCCTCGAAAATGGTGACAAGCTGTCCCAAGACGATCGTAACTCGACGCTCGCCCTTCTCCGGTTGCGCGGCGGGTATGCGCTGTCGCCAGCGCTTACCCCCTTTATCGAACTCATAGGCGGCCGACGTATTTACGATGAAAAGCGTGACAGCGCAGGCTTTGAGCGTTCGGCAACGCAAATCGAGGCACGCGCCGGCGTTGCACTCGATTTCCGGGAAAAGCTTTCGGGTGAATTTTCCGCCGGCTGGGTCCGCGAAGATTTCGACGACTCACGGCTGGATGCTGTCTCCGGCCCGTCCCTTGATGCCAGCCTGGCCTGGTCGCCCATGCGCGGAACGATCGTAGCCCTCGATGCACGCACCGGCGTCGAGGGGAGTTCGGATCCCGGTGAAAGCGGCTCTTTGCTGCACTCTGCTACGCTGAGGCTTGAACGCCAGATGCGGGCCAATCTTACGGGTGAGGCTGCTCTCGGCGCGGCTTACCGAGACTACTCCGGTGGCGGGCACGATCTCATCCTTAGCGGCGAAGCCGTTCTGACTTGGTGGCTCAACCGCTATGCCGGCCTTACGGGGCGGCTGCGGCATGAGAGGCAGACCAGCGATCTGCCGGGTCGTGATTACGATACCACGAGCGTTTTCGTCGGCATGAGGTTCCAGCGGTAGGGCACCTGACTGAGCCTGTACCAAGGAAAAAGGCTATCGTCCGATCTGACCGGGTTTACCTTGCGTAATCGCGTTCGTCAGCAATCACCTTGCCGTCGTTTGGAAGTGAGCCGGGCGGGACCGTTGTCACCGAGCCGCCAAGCTTGGTGATATCGCGCAGAGAGTTTGCGATTGCATCCTCATCCAGCGCGTTGCCGCCGGCCGGCTCCACGTGCAGCGCCATGGCATCCGTTTCGCCCTCGCGCGTGACAACCAGACGCGCGCGGGCGATCTCGCCATGACGCTTCAGAAGCGCGCCGACCTGCTCGGGGTCTATGAACATGCCCTTGACCTTGGTGCGCTGATCGGCACGGCCCATCCAGCCCTTGAGCCGCATGTTGGTGCGCCCGCATTCGCTCGCGCCGGAAACGACCGCTGAAAGGTCGCCTGTACCGAGCCGAACCATCGGATAGGCGGTATTGAAGCTTGTTACAACGACCTCGCCCACCTCGCCGTCAGGGACCGTATCGTTCGTGCCGGGGCGGACAATCTCAACGATCAGGTCTTCATTGACGATCATTCCGGGCAGAGGTTCGCCATCTTTATTGGTCGTCTCATAGGCTATGACGCCGATATCCGCGGTGGCATAGCACTGGAGTACGCGAATACCGCGCTCGGCGTATTCAGCCCGGAGAGAGGGAAACAGCGCGCCACCGGACACCAAGCCGATGCGGAAGGAGGACAGGTCACAACCGGCTTCCGATGCCCGGTCCAGCATGATTTTCAGGAAATCGGGCGTACCGCAATAAACCGCTGGACGGAGTGCGGAGGCCGCTTCGACCTGTACGTCCGTGTTGCCTGTGCCAGCCGGAAAGACGGCACAACCGAGCGCACGGGCCCCCTCGTCGAGCATAAAGCCGCCCGGCGTCATGTGATACGCAAAAGCGTTATGGGCAACATCACCGGCGCGGACGCCCGCGGCAAAGAGAGCACGCGCGGCGTGCCACGGATCGGGGACTGGCGGCTGTATTTCCCAGATCGGCCCCGGTGACATGAAAACATGGGCGCCCTTCAGCGCATCGATATTCGCAAATCCTCCTAATGGAGGATCGTCACGCTGAAGCCGCAGAAGTTCCGACTTGCGCAACACCGGCAAGCGGGCGAGGTCTTGGCGCGAGCGGATGTCTTCCAGCGCGATACCGGTCAGCCAGCGTGCAAGGCCGGGGGCTTTATCCGTTGCTGTCGAGAGGAATTCCGGCAATCGCGTGAAAAGATCTTTCTCGCGAGCTTCGGAATCCTGTACCTCGCGTTCATCGAAATACGCGTTCATGGCTCCTCCTCCCGTTCGCGTCCAAAATGGCCGCGCATCGTTCCACCCAATCAGGCAAAGATCCCGAACGCCCTCCTCTTGTCCGGAACCTTCCCATGGTGGTACTCGTGCGGTTTGCCGAGACGGCAAGCCGCAGACCTTTCCAGGTCAGTATGATCGCAGCACCTAAGACGGACTTTCAAGCCCGTCCTCGGTTCATTCGGAACATCGCGCTGCGATCGAACTTCGACGGGATATCCTAGCTGCGAGTCAGGACGAAATTCTGTCCTTGCGTGTTGGTGCAGTTGAGTTGGCTCTGGCCAACCATTTCGCATGTGACTTGCACGTTCGTCTGGCGAACCAGGGAGCGCATCGCGATATCGATCGTACGGCTGTCGCGGAAGCGGTATGTCCCTTCGGAAAGCCTGTTGCCGGTATCATTCGCGATGGTCACGAACTGACCGTCGTTAAAACTGGAGACGGAGATGCCCTGCGGGTCAGACCATCTTCCTTCGACGGTCGATTCCGCGGAGCGGGGTACACCGGAAACACAACCGGCGACGACTAATAGAGATGCCAGCGCCGCGAATGATGCTGGTTTGAAAAGAGCTTTCATGACCGCCTCCTCAATTGCGAGAGCCCGAATTCGCCGTATTTTTCAGATAAATGCAACCCGTAGCGAAGCAGAAACGCTTTACCGCACGAGAATGTTGCGGAATTGCCATGGGTCCGTTTCATCGATGTCCTCGGGGAAAAGTCCGAGCCGGCTGTCGAGCGGAGTCCAGTCGGTGTAGTATCCGTTGACCGGTCCGAGATAGGGCCGCTGAACTTCCAGGCAGCGACGATAGTCCATTTCATCTGCTTCCACGATGCCGGCCTCAGGGTTTTCCAGTGCCCAGACCATGCCGGCGAGGACGGCGGACGTCACCTGAAGGCCAGTAGCGTTCTGATAAGGGGCGAGAGCACGGGTCTCATCGAGGGAGAGCTGTGAACCGAACCAGTAGGCGTTTTTCTCGTGGCCGTAGAGAAGAACGCCTAGCTCATCGATGCCATCCACCAACTCGTTCTCGTCCAGAATATGTTGAACGGGCTGGGGCTTGCCCGCCGCGCCGAACATCTCGTGGAGTGACAGAACGGCATCATTGCAGGGATGGTACGCGTAATGGCAGGTCGGTCGATAGGCCACCGCGCCATCCTCATCGCGCAGGGTGAAGAAATCGGCGATGGAAATTGATTCATTGTGCGTAACGAGGAACCCGTATTGCGGCCCTGGTGTGGGACACCAGGTGTGCACGCGCGTGTTGGCTCCGGGCTGTTCAAGGTAGATCGCTGCCTTGCAGCCGGTCTCCTGGTCACGGGCATTATCCGGCCGCCAGTTCTCATGTGTTCCCCAGCCGAGTTCCGCCGGCTGGAGCCCTTCCGCGATGAAACCTTCAACCGACCATGTGTTCCAGAACACATTCATGGGTTTCGGCTTCTTCGTGCGCTGGGTGTCACGCTCGGCGATATGGATGCCTTTCACGCCCACCTTCTGCATCAGCTCCGCCCAGCCTTCACGGTCCTCGGGGACAGGCATCTCGAAATCTAGCTTCATATCGGTGGCGAGATTCACGAGCGCCTGCTTTACGAACCAAGATACCATTCCAGGATTCGCACCGCAGGTGGAGACTGCCGTCGTGCCGCCGGGTGAACTGCGCTTTTCCTCGCGAACGGGCTCGCGGAGGGCGTAATTCGTCCGCGAAGCATTGCTGACGGAAGTGTCGGTGTAGAAGCCGAGCCACGGCTCGACTACGGTGTCGATATAAAGGACGCCCAACTCACGGCAGAGCTTCATCAGATCGAGGGAGGAGGTGTCGACCGAGAGATTTACACAGAAGCCCTGGCCCTCGCCCTCGGTTAGAAGCGGGGCGAGGAGATCGCGGTAATTTTCCTTCGTGACATGGGCCTGAACGAACTCGATGCCGCGCTCGTCCAGCAGCTTGCGGTCCGTGTCGACCGGGTCGATGACGACCATGCGTGACTTGTCGACCCTGAAATGACGTTCGATGAGCGGCAATGTCCCTCGGCCGATCGAGCCGAATCCGATCATGACCACAGGACCGGTGATTTCTCCGTAAACGGGCCACTCTTTCTCTGCCATTAGGGGAAGCTCCATTGACATATCACGCGGGGGCGAATGATTGCGTCAAATCATAGAACGCTCCGACAATAAACCCCGAAACGGGACCGGGAGCGGAGGGGGAAGTGTTTACCGCGCTGAAAGCACATCGCCCGACGCGAAGCGTGCCTTCAGCAATGCCTCATCGTATTCCTCACGAGCTTTGGAATCGAAGACAATACCGCCGCCGACATTGAAAACGGCTTCTCCGCTCTCATGGATCGAAATCGTGCGGATCGCCACGTTGAAGCGCATGCGACCGTCCGGAGCTGTCCACCCGATCGCGCCGCAATAGACGTCGCGCGGCTCCTTCTCGAGCTGGCGGAGGATTTTCATTGCGCTAATCTTCGGCGCACCGGTGACGGAACCGCAGGGGAAGAGGGCTGTCAGGATATCCTTCAGGCCGTGCTCTTTCGAAAGCTTGGCTCGCACGCGGCTGATCATCGTATGCACGGTGGGGTAAGTCTCCACGTGGAAGAGCTCGGGCACATGCAGCGAACCGACCTCGCTGATGCGCGAAATATCATTGCGTAACAGGTCGACGATCATGCGGTTTTCCGCCTGGTTCTTCGGATCCTTGGCGAGAGCTTTCTTGAGAGCCGCGTCTTCCTCCGGCGTTCCACCACGCGGCATGGTGCCTTTCATCGGCAGGGTTTCGATCCAGCCATCTGCCGACACTTCAAAGAAAAGCTCCGGCGAGCGCGACAACACGACCGGACCGCCGAGATCGATAAAGGCCGCGTAGCGAACCGGCTGGCGCGCGGTAAGGCTTTCGAAGAGGGCGAGGGGGTCACCTTTCCATTGCGCATGGATGGGAAAGGTCAGGTTGCCCTGATAGCAATCTCCCAGACGGATATGGCGGTGGAGTGTTTCGAAACGTTCCGCATACTCCTCGAAGTTCCAGGCGGGCTTTGGCGCAAAGAGGCGCGGTTCACCCGTGGTTATCCCTTGATCCTCGATGGGCGAAGGGTCGTCAAAGACGCCAAAGCACAACAAGGGCGCGTCGCGGCTTTCCGGCAGATGCGGGACGAGCGCATCGTCCAGCAGATATCCTGCTTCGTAGGAGATATAGCCCGCCAGCCATTTGCCTGCGCGCTGAAGCGTCTCCGCCCGCTCCAGGGCAGGGACGAGTTCAGACGGTTCGCGGACAAGGAGCACCTCGTCCGGCTCGGCGAAGGACATCACCTCGCCCTCAAGATCGTTGCGGAAGAGGGCGAGGGGGCCTCCGCTGCGCGAGATGTCCATACTGTGCGTCAGTCTTTGTCGAGTGCTTCCAGCTCGTCGATCATCCCCTCGATGACCGACAGGCCCTTTTTCCAGAACGCAGGGTCGGAAGCATCGAGGCCGAATGGCGCGAGCAGTTCCGAATGGTGTTTGCTGCCTCCAGCTTTCAGCATGTCGAAATACTTCTCCTGAAAGCCTTCCTCCGCCTGCTGGTAGACCGCGAAAAGCGAGTTCACCAAGCAATCGCCGAAGGCATATGCATAAACGTAGAAAGGCGCGTGGATGAAGTGGGGAACATAGGCCCAGAAGGTCTCGTAGCCTTCACGCAGCGTGATTGCGGGGCCGAGGCTTTCGGCCTGCACTTCCAGCCACAATTCACTCAGCCGGTCCGATGTCAATTCGCCCTTTCGGCGCTCGCTATGAACCTTGCGCTCGAACTCATAGAAGGCGATCTGGCGCACGACCGTGTTGATCATGTCCTCGACCTTCTGTGCGAGCATCGCCTTGCGCTCGCGCTTGTCCTTCGTGCGCTCGAGCAGCGAGCGGAAGGTGAGCATTTCACCGAATACGGAGGCCGTTTCGGCCAGTGTCAGCGGGGTGGAAGCCATTAGCGCGCCCTGCTCGGCCGCCAGAACCTGATGTACGCCGTGGCCCAACTCATGGGCGAGCGTCATCACGTCCCGCGGCTTGCCCATGTAATTGAGCATTACATACGGGTGGGCCGAGGGCACCGTGGGGTGGGCGAAGGCGCCGGGCGACTTGCCCGGACGCACGGGAGCGTCGATCCATCTGCGATCAAAGAAGCGGCCAGCGATCTCGGCCATTTCGGGCGAGAAGCCGCCATAAGCAGAAAGGACCGTCTCCTTGGCTTCCGTCCAGCCGATGTTGGCCTGCGGCGTTTCCGGCAGCGGTGCATTGCGGTCCCAATGGTTTAGCGTTTCCATGCCGAGCCATTTCGCCTTCATCGCGTAGTAGCGGTGAGAAATGCGGGGAAACGCTTCGTGGACGGAGCTGTGCAGTGCGTCGACAACCTCGCGCTCCACCCGGTTTGCGAGATGACGGGAATCGGCGACATCCTCGAACTTGCGCCAGCGGTCGGATATCTCCTTTTCCTTCGCCAGCGTGTTGGTGATGAGCGTAAAGAGGCGCATGTTCGTCCTGAGCGTGGTGGCCAGCGCCTCGGCAGCCTTGCGTCGCTTCTCTCCATCACGATCCTGCAAGAGGTTCAGTGTCGGTTCGAGCGTGAGTTCCTCGCCATCGACATTGAAGCGCAGGCTTGTCATGGTCTCGTCGAACAGACGGTTCCATGCGCCGCGCCCCGTCACCGACTGCTCGTGGAAAAGCTGCTCGATACGGTCTTCGAGTTGATGCGGGCGATCCTTGCGGATATCGAGCACCCATGGGCGATAGTAACCGAACGTCTCGTCCTGCTTGAGGGCCGTTTCGATCAGGGTATCTTCGACCTTGTTCAGCTCGAGTGTGAAGAAGAGCAGGTGCATACTGGCGTTTGTCAGCTTCTCCTGCACATCGCCGTAAAACTTCGCCCTCTCCGGGTTGGAGGTGTCGTCGGCGTAAACCAGCCCTGCATATGATCCGATGCGCCCGAAAAGCTCGTCCAGGCGCTCGTATTCCTGAACAGCTTCGCCCAGTCGCCCCTCGCTTCCCTTCGCCGCCTCTTCAGCCAGGCGACCTTTCCATTTCTCCTCGAATGCGCGTGCCTCGCGGCTTGTGCGCTCCATGTCCGAGGCGAGTTCCGGGCTATGAATGCCGGGATAAAGATCCGCCAGATTCCATACCGGCAGATCGCCGAGTTCGGGCACGTTACCCGCTGCTTCCGCCTCGGCCGTTGCGTTGGTGACGCTCATATCATCTGAAAAGAGAGGCATGGATTGCTCCGTCCGTTCCGTATGATTTTCAACTTAATGCAGAAATCAAGGATTCATTCACCGGGTTTCTTGAAAGCCTGTTTAGAGGGCCGTGCCATAATGATCCAGAGCGTGCGTTACGCTCCATGTGAATTTTGAGGCGGTGGGATTATGTCCGAAACCGTTCTGATCGTCGATGACGACCCCGTGCAGCGCCGCCTTCTCGAGGCGGCCGTTAGCCGGCTTGGTTATGCGCCCGTGCTCGCCGATAGTGGCGAGCGGGCGCTGGAGCTTTTGCACGTACGGGCGGAACTGCGTGCCGTGGTTCTCGATCTCGTGATGCCGGGCATTGACGGCCTGGAAGTGATGAGACAGATGCGCCGGCAGGGCATCGAAGTTCCTGTTATTGTGCAAACGGTGAAAGACAGCGTTGAAACCGCCGTCGGAGCCATGCGGGCGGGCGCCTTCGATTACGTGGTCAAGCCGGTCTCACAGGAGCGGCTCAAGACAGCCGTTGGCAATGCGCTCAAAGTCGGGGCGCTCGAGGGCGCCGAGCGGCGAAAGCGCGGCAAGACGAAGAGCAGCTTTTCCTTCCGCGACATCGTTAGGGGCAGCCCGGCCATGGAGCGGACGATCGCATTGGCCCAAAAGGCGGCCGCAACGGATATCCCGGTGCTTCTGGAAGGCGAGTCGGGCGTGGGCAAGGAGATCATCGCGCACGCAATCCGTAGCGCGAGCCCCCGGCGCGGCAAGCCGTTCGTACCCGTGAATTGCGGCGCGGTGCCTGACAACCTCGTGGAAAGCATCCTGTTCGGCCATGAAAAAGGTGCTTTCACCGGCGCAACCGAAAAGCACGCTGGAAAATTCGTCGAGGCGGATACGGGAACGTTATTTCTCGATGAGATCGGCGAGTTGCCTCTCGACGTTCAGGTAAAAATCCTTCGCGCAGTGCAGGACGGGGAAGTGGACCCGGTCGGCGCACGCCGGACGGTACGGGTGGATATACGCCTGATCTCAGCCACGAATCGCGATCTTCTTCAGCGTGTGAAGGACGGCGCTTTTCGGGAAGATCTTTTCTACCGGCTCAATGTTTTTCCCATCACGGTACCGCCGCTGCGCGAACGCAAGGAAGACATTCCTCTACTTGTCCAGCATTTCATGTCGCATTTCGCCGATGCTGTTTCCAATGAGGTTTCCGGAATTTCGAGCCGGGCGCTCGATCTTCTGTCTGCTCATGACTGGCCGGGCAACGTACGCGAGCTGGAAAACGCGATTCTGCGGGCGATGGTGCTATGCGAAGGCGAAATCCTGACTGTAGCCGAGTTCCCCCAAATTCGCGCTCAACTGGAGGGAATTGAGGAAACCGTGTCCGCCGTCGAGGAGAGTATGAATTCGGACGATGGAGCGCCCTCGCGGGGTAATCTCCCCAAGCCCTCCCGAAAGGCGGGCCTTTTGAACGGATTCACTGAAAGCGGCCATATCCGAACGTTGGATTCGGTGGAGCGGGAAGTGATCCAACTTGCTGTAGAACACTACCGCGGCCGGATGAGCGAGGTGGCCCGCCGGCTGGGAATCGGCCGCTCAACGCTTTATCGCAAGCTCAAGGAGATGGGGCTTGAGCCGCCGAATGCGCGCGACGATCTCTCCTGAGAACCGTTTGATGCCGCGGTCCGCATAAAAATTTTTCCCTCATTAGTGCTTTGTTTACTCAAAATTTCTGAAATAGTGGGACATTGTGGTTTGGCCATGGTGTATGTACGATTGGGACTCAACACTGAATTGGCCGTTTCATCGTCCTGGTGGGTACGAGCCAGGATTCGTTTCTGGAATAATTTCAGCCCAAAAGGCTTGAGTTTGACAAACGACACAATTCGACACTGCGGGGGACGCAAGGAGAGGGTGAACTTGGCCGGGATCGCTGCCGGACTGATGCTCGCGTTCGCTCTGCTTTTAGGCGCCGGGCAGGCTGCCAATGCAGAAACGCGCACGTTGAAGCTCTACTTCCTTCATACGAAAGAACGTGCCGAGATCGCGTATAAGCGGAATGGGCGTTATCTGAAGGATGGGCTCAACCAGATCAATCACATTCTGCGCGACTGGCGACGCAACGAGCCGACCCAGATAAATCCGGTGCTTCTCGATGTCCTGTGGGCGGTGTATCAGGAATCGGGTTCGAATGATTACTTCCATGTTGTGTCCGCATACCGGTCGCCGAAGACAAATGCGATGCTACGTAGCAAATCCAGCGGCGTAGCGAAGAACAGCCAGCATACGAAAGGCAACGCCGTTGATTTCTACCTGCCGGACGTAAATCTTTCCAAGTTGCGGGCTATAGGGTTAAAGTTGCAGGCTGGCGGTGTTGGCTACTATCCACGTTCGGGGTCGCCATTCGTGCACCTGGATGTCGGCAGTGTTCGTCACTGGCCGCGCATGAGCCATAAGGAGCTGGTCGCTCTCTTTCCTGAGGGCAAAACCCTGCACGTACCCTCCAATGGTAAGCCCCTGCCGGGTTATGAGCAGGCGAAGGCTTCCTATGAGCAGCGCAGGAGGCAGGGCGAATTGGTTCAGGTCGCCGGCGAAGCGCGAAGCGGTGGGGGTGGGCTGCTTTCCGCCCTCTTCGGCCGCAGGGACAGGCAAGGAAACGAGGCGAGCACGCAGGTTGCCTCCGCCCCGCAGCAGCCCACCAGACAGCAGCAACAGCCTGCACCGCAACAGCAGGCGCAAACACAGGCACAGGAACGCCAGGAAACTCCGGCCAGATTGCTCGCGGAATTGCCGGCAACTGCGCTGCCCGTCCCTGCGTCGGCCCCGCGTCCGGACACCGGGCGTTTGACGGACGAGGATGAACGAGGTGATTCGGAGGCACCCGTCGCGGGCGAAGAAGCGCAGGATCTCTCGGAGATGTTGCTGGCACTCAATGCTCCGGTGCCGAGCCGGCGTCCTGAAAACATGCCTGCAGAGAATGTCGTAGAAGCGGCGGATGAGGCGGTGGACCAACTCGAGATAGCCTCTACGGCTGTGGCTTATGCAACGCCGACGCCGCGCCCGGCGACATCGGCATCCAGCGATGCTATTGCCGAGCTCCTTGCAACTCGGAAGGGTGACGCGTTGCCGGAAGGCGATGAAGCTCCTGTTCTGACCGCTTCCGAGACACCTACTCCCACCAACATCTCCCCGCTCGAAGACAAGACGGAGCATAAATCCGAGTTGGTGGTCGCTGCCCTGTCGGACATGACAGTGCCATCGGAGACGCCTGAGGCGGCGTCAATCGACTCCCCGCCGCAAGTGGCTTTTCTGAGCCAGGATGAAGGTTCTGCGCCGAAGGTAAGCCTTTCCAAGGGCGCACGGACTACCGGAAAGGCAGGAAGACCTCGTCCTGGCGATCAACGTCAACCGATGAAGTCCCACGTTCTGCCCGTTAGGGCCGTGGTCGCGGATCTCGTCCTCAGTCGCCGGTCCATGTTGGACCGCACCCTGCAAACCGAGGTGCCGACCTTCAACGCACGCATGGCGGACGCCCCGAAAGCCGTCTACACGGACGGGTTTAAGCGGGATGCGACGATTGCTGATGCCCGGCGTTTTACCGGCAGTGCCGTGACCTTCCTGACGGTGGCCAAATTTGAAGACTAGCGGTTAATCTTGGAGGCTGCGCGAGCCAGTTCCTCGATTTTGTCCCAATTTCCCGCGGAAAGTTCGGCCTCGGGCGCCAGCCAGGACCCGCCAACGCACACGACATTCGGCAGAGCGAGGTAATCCGCAGCGTTTTCGGCTGTGATTCCTCCGGTGGGGCAGAAATGGACATCGGCCAGCGGCGAAGACAGCGATTTCAAGAAGCCGGCGCCTCCAGCCTCTTGGGCCGGGAAAAACTTCAGGATACGATAGCCTTCCTCACGCGTCGCCATAATTTCGCTTGGCGTTACAGCACCCGGTAAAAACGGAGTTTTCGACTGATTTGCCGCGTCCAGAAGTTCCTGCGTCGTTCCAGGTGAGACGATGAACGTCGCGCCTGCCGCCTCAGCAGCGGTGAAGTCCTTTCCGGACAGAACCGTCCCGGCACCAACGATGGCTTCCGGAACTTCATGGGACACCAGCCGGATGGCATCGAGCGCGTCTGGTGTGCGCAGTGTGATCTCCACCGCCGGCAGCCCGCCTGCGGCGAGCGCTCGAGCGAGTGGAACGGCATCAGAGAGCCGGTCGATCTTGAGTACCGGTATGACTGGCTGTCCTGATAGAATGTCCCGGAGCTTTTCCGTCTTCTTCTTCATCATCACCGGCTCCCGCATAAGTATGTCTTCCTGTCATAGACTGAATCGTGCTGGCAGTTCAAACCTTCCAGCGCACTAAGAGCCGCAAAATCCAGCGACAGAGCCGGTCGAGCGAACGGCGCAGAGCGTCCGCTACGCTCACTGTGGGCAGGCTGGCTTTCGTTATGAGCTGTGTTTTCGGGCCAAAGATCCCGTCTGGCACGAGACCGTGGCGGCGTTGGAGTTGTTCCACCGCCTTCTGTGTTTCAGGTCCGAAAACACCGTCTACAGCGACCGGATGGCCGATCGCGCTGAGCTGCCGTTGAAGGCGACGCACGTATTCTCCGCGGTCGCCAAATTTCAGGAGGTTTCGTTCTTGCGAGGATACATGCGTTTCGCCCATGGCGACCCGCCGCGCGTTCCGGCGATAAGCGAGTGAGAGCTTCAGGTGATAGCCGTTTCGGGCGAAGCCGGGCCCGTTGTAACCGCGTGCGAAAGCTGTCCAGTCGTGACGGCGTAATGCATCTGAAAGCCCGCTCTTGTCGATATAACACAGCATTAGCGAAAGCTGACCCTCGAGTCCGCTCCGTGCTTCCTCGACCAGTGCTTCGAAGCTCGGATAGCCGAGCCAGGCCCAGTGGGCGCCCATGACTTGGCCAACGCCCCAGGAAACAGATTCGTACGCGGCTTTGCGGTCGATGGCAGCGGCGCGTTCAAGAAGGCGCCAGCGTGCCAACTGTGATGGAGGATTGTGTATGGCTCCGGGGTTCGCCGAAGCCAAGCCGGCTGCCCGCGCGGCTATTCGCTCTTCCGGTGAAAGCCTGCGATCCAAATAGTGCCCTTCGAAACGGATGAGCGGCTCTTTTCGGCCCTCCACCATTGCGCAGGCCTTTCCTGCGCTTTCTACCTCAACGATCGCGAGGAGGGCGGCTGGTTCGATTTTCTTATCTTCGGCGAAACGGGTAATGCGGTGGACGGTGTCGGTGGAAAACATAAGCTGGCCTCCAGTTCGTTTCGGCCATTTTCCGCTCATACTGGCGGGCGGGGATAAATTGCTTGGGTTTTTATGAGTTCAATCCGGCCTCTTTCGCGCAAGTTTCTGGTAAAGCTGGAGTTTTCCATTCATTTCGGAATATCTAAAAACCCTGATCCTTTGCCTTGCCAACGGCTTTCAGGCAGGGCTAAGTTACGGGCACGCCGCGCTTCATGGGCGGCGGGGGCGGCAGTGAATGGCCGCCTCTGCGTTGAGGAACTGGCTGCATCCGGGGCGCGGATGTTGTCGCCTTCCACCTTCACGTCCTGTTTCACGGGCGCAAAGCGCCCGCCCGCCGGAGGATGTGTTGACGAGAATCGTCTTTGCGCTTGTTTGGCTTTTCGTGGCGTTGTCCCCCGCTTCGTCGAGCGCTGCCGATCGTATCACCGTCTTTGCCGCGGCCAGTCTGAAGGATGTTATGGACCGGGTCGTCTCCGCGTTCGAGGCGCAAAGCGGGGCGGAGGTGGTCGTTTCATTGGCGGGAAGCTCTGTGCTGGCGCGCCAGATCGATGCCGGTGCACCGGCCGATCTCTTCATCTCGGCAGATGTGGAATGGATGGATTGGCTGGCCGAGCGCGGGAAAATCGAAGCCGATACCCGCAGCATAGTGGCCGGGAACGAGTTGGTGATCGTCACGGGTAGACGCGATGTGGGCGGAGAGGAACCGGAAGCATTGCTGTCGGAGCGATTTGCCATGGGCGATCCGAGCCACGTTCCGGCAGGACACTATGCCGAAGCCGCTCTCTCCGAACTGGGGCTCTGGGACGCGGTGAGGAATCACGCTGTCTTTGGCGAGAACGTGCGCGTTGCACTTGAACTCGCGCGGCGCGGGGAAGTCGGCGCTGCCATAGTTTACGGCTCCGACCAGAAGGCGGTGCCCGGCCTTGCCCGCGCGTATACCTTTCCCGACGACAGTCATCCGCCCATCGCGTATCCCGCCGCTCTCACGCCCGAAGCGGAGCCCCAAGCGCGCGCCCTTCTTGATTTTCTATCGAGCCCGTCGGGACAAACGATTTTCGCCGGGCTTGGATTTAAATCCGCGGCAGGTACGCGTCCATGACCGGCACCGAAGCGGAGATCCTGCTACTTTCGGTAAAGGTGGCATTCTTCGCCATTCTCGTGGCGCTCGGGCCGGCTTTCGCCGTGGCTTGGCTTCTGGCGCGAAGGAACTTCAGGGGCAAGGCTTTCCTGCAGGCGGTCGTGACGCTGCCGCTCGTCCTGCCCCCAGTGGTGACTGGATACGGGCTGCTGGTTCTCTTCGGCACGCAGGGGGCACTTGGGCACACCATGGAAACGCTCTTCGGCCTCACCTTTGCATTTCGTTGGACAGGGGCGGCCCTGGCCGCGGGTGTCATGGCATTTCCCTTGCTTGTTCGGCCCATTCGGCTTTCCCTCGAAGCCGTGGACCGCGGGCTGGAGGAGGCCGCCGGCACGTTGGGTGCATCCCGGTTAATAGCGTTCTTCACCGTCACCCTGCCGCTAGCGCTACCAGGTGTGATTGCCGGTGCCGTTCTCGGCTTCGCAAAGGCGCTGGGCGAGTTCGGGGCCACGATCACGTTCGTGTCCAATATCCCCGGCGAGACACAGACATTGTCACTTGCGATCTACGCTCTCCTTCAGAGTCCGACCGGGAATGAGGCGGCTTTCCGTTTGATCGTCATCGCGATCCTTCTGGCCTTGGGCGCGGTGCTCGTTTCGGAATGGGTTGCACGGCGGCTCGTGCGTGGAGAGCGGGCATGAAGATGTTGGATGTGAATATTGCCGGAAAGATCGGCAGCTTTGCCGTTTCCGCGCGCTTCCAGGCGGAACAGGGCGTAACGGCGTTATTCGGCCCTTCGGGAGCAGGAAAGAGCACCATCCTGAAGATGATCGCCGGAACGGCACGACCGGATAGCGGCCATATAGTGGCCGGCGAGCGTGTATTTTTCGATTCCGTAACCGGCGTCAGTTTGCCAGCACGGGCGCGGGGCGTGGGTTTCGTGTTTCAGGATGGCCGACTATTCCCGCATATGAGTGTGCGCCGTAATCTCACTTATGCCCGCTGGGCGGGGCGGCGCGAGGCTTCGCGGTCATTGGAAGAAGTGGTTGGCCTACTGGGCCTTGCAGCTCATCTGGACAGATATCCCGGGACACTTTCCGGTGGAGAGCGCCAGCGGGTTGCTATCGGGCGGGCACTTCTTGCCGAGCCCGAGATATTGCTGCTGGACGAGCCGCTGTCTTCGCTCGATCGGGATAGGCGTGCGGAGATATTGCCCTATCTCGAAGCGGTTGCGAACGAGGCACATACTCCGATCCTGTATGTGAGCCATGAGACAGACGAGGTTGCGCGGCTCGCGGACCAGGTTGTCGTCGTCGAGAACGGAAACGTAGGCGCCATCGGTACGCCTGCCGAAATTCTCGGACAGAGGCGTTTCCCAATGGATGAGGAGGGCCCGGTCAGCATCCTCGAAGGGCGCGTCATCGATGTCGATGAGCGCTACGGAATGGCCCGCGTTGAGATCGGGGGAGCTCTCATCGAGCTTTCAAAAGATAGCCTGCCGGTTGAGGGTGGCGTGCGCTTGCGCATTCATGCCTCGGACATAGCCATCGCTATGCAAGCGCATAAAGGGCTTTCGATCCGTAACCAATTGCAATGCACCGTCGAGGCGGTGGAATTGCGCGGGCACTCAGCCCAGATCGCACTTTCCTTCGGGCGGCAAAAACTCTTCTCACGGATTACAACAAAATCGGCTGATATTCTGGGTTTGAAGACAGGCATGCAGGTTACGGCTCTTATCAAAGCCATTTCCGTCGAGTCGGGGCGGGCCAAAATCCAGGGGAAAACAGAACGACAGGCTAGTCTTAAAGTTTTTCCCGTATAAGTTGTTTTTCATTGTAAAATCAATCTTTTTTTAATACCCAGTCTCCATGATGGTCCTTGTCGGATCAGCTTTTCTCCTCCCAAGCAGATTCGAAATTGGGGCGGCTCAAGAGCCGCCCCTTCTTTTGGCGAGAACGGATCTTCAGCCTGTGATAGCAGTTACGCGCCTATCGTTATTCCAAGAATGACGATTAGCACACGGCAGGGAACTTTCTTGTCGCTTCTCGTGTTCACCGGGGCTGTAATACCATGGGAGTTTCATGGGTTTCCCTTTTCCCGGTCTTGAGGCCTATGTGGCCTTGGCACTGCTGGCCGCGCTGTTTGTGGCCTTCACGCTGGAGCCTTATCCGCCGGAGGTAACCGCAATCGGCGGGGCTGCGGCGTTTATTCTGTTCGGCTTTGTCCCGATCGACCGGGTCATGGGAACTTTCGCCAATCCGGCGCCTGTCACAATTGCAGCGATGTTCGTCCTGTCCGGCGCGCTGGTGCGGACGGGCGTACTGGACGCCATGTCGGAAGCGATTGTTTCGCGCGCGCATGAACGCCCGGTTTTCTCGTTGGCGGTATTCATCGTCGTGTCGGTTGTTGCATCGGCGTTTATGAACAACACGCCGGTCGTTCTGATCATGATCCCAATCGTTATCCGTTTGGCCGCTGCGCTTGAACTGGCGCCTACGCGCCTTCTTATTCCGCTGTCCTATGCTTCTATCCTGGGAGGGACCTGTACGCTTATCGGCACTTCAACCAATCTCCTGGTTGACGGCGTCGCGCGCCGCAACGGCGTGGAGCAGTTTTCGATTTTTGAGATAACACCGGTCGGCATCGTCGCCGTTCTGGTCGGCATCGGCTCGATGCTTATTCTCGGGCGATTTGCTCTGCCGGATCGCGGGACGACCGATGACGATACGACAGCCACCGAGACCGCGTTTTTCTCCGAAGTCACGGTCCGGGCCGAGGGGCGCTTTACAGGTCAACCTATTGGTGAGATTGCCTCGTTTCAGCGTCCAGGCGTGCGTATTATCCGTTTGCGGAGCGACAACGAAATTATTCGCACCGGGATCAACGAGCGAACTTTGAAAAAAGGCGACACGCTGATCATCACGGCCACCACTTCGGAGCTCTTGACGCTGAACGAGCAGGAAGAACTACGCGTCGGGCTGCGGCGGGGGCCGACGAGACAGGACGACTCGGTCATTGTGGAAGCGGTTGTCGCGCCGCACCGGACCAGTGCCGGGCGACGAATTGTCGATTTGACCCTTGGGCGGCGTTTTGGCCTTCGGGTCCTGGGTGCCAACCGCCACCGGCACCTTCCTGGACCCGATCTCGATAATGTTCGCCTTAAACCCGCCGACAAGCTCCTGCTCGAGGGACCGTCGGCAAGTTTCGATGCATTGACCGACGAGGCGGATCTGGTCGCGGTCTCCCGTCCAAGCGGGAGGGCATATCGGCGGCGGAAGGCGCCGATCGCATTGCTTGCCCTTGCCGGGGTCGTCGTTTTTTCCGCATTTGGTATCGCCGAAATCGGGTTGCTGGCCTTGCTTGCAGTCGCAGGCATCTTGCTCCTGCGCTGCATTGATGCCGACGAGGCCTGGGGCTCAATCGACGCTTCTATCCTCGTCCTGATCTTTTCAATGCTGGTCGTGGGCGAGGGACTTCAGCAGGCCGGTAGTCTCCAGCTTATCGTGGACACGATAGCCCCCGCCCTTCAGGAGCTTCCACCCTTTTTGGCTCTGCTGGCGATCTATCTCCTCGCGTCGGTTGTGACAGAGCTCGTGACGAACAACGCAGCGGCCATCCTGCTGACGCCCATCGTCATAAGCCTTGCCAGCCAAATGGGCATGGACCCACGCCCTTTCGTGGTGGCGGTCATGATCGGTGCGAGCGCGAGCTTCGCCACGCCAATAGGCTACCAGACCAACACACTTGTTTATGGCGCGGGCGATTACCGTTTTTCGGACTTTCTGCGTATCGGCATCCCGATGAATATCATTGTCGGCCTTGCCAGCGTGCTGGCGATCCAATTCTTCTTCCCGATGAGATAGGAGGAAGGTCCGACCAGTCATTTGGCCAGGAATTTGCCGATACGATCGATAGCCCGAAGGATGTTTTCCTCCGAATTGGCGTAGGAGACACGGACGTATCCTTCTCCCAGGACGCCGAAATCCGGCCCGCCGATGAGGGCCACCCCGGGTCCCTCCAGAAGGGCCGATGCAAGCTTCTTGGCCTTCCATCCCGTGTTCTTGATGTTCGCAAATGCATAAAAGGCGCCCCGCGGCGTAAGACAGGTCACGCCGTCCAGCCCGTTTAGTCCTTCGACGACGATTTTGCGGCGTGAATCGAAGGCGACCATCATCTTTTCCACGGCGTCTTGCGGTCCGTCGATGGCGGCGATGCCGGCATATTGTGCGGGGGCATTGACACAGGACCAACAGTTGACGGCGAGCTTACGCACCTTATCGTACAGTGCATCCGGCCAGATAGACCAGCCGAGCCGCCAGCCGGTCATGGCCCAGGTCTTGGACCAGCCATTGAGCACGATCAGGCGGTCGCGGATTTCCGTGAAAGTCAGGAGCGAAGTGGCCTCTTCCCCGTCGTAGGTCATCACATCGTAAATCTCGTCCGAAAGGATCGCCACCTGCGGGTGCTTCTCCAGTCCCTTCGCCAGCTTAGCGATTTCCTCACGCGGTGTAACGCCGCCGGTCGGGTTTGCGGGTGAGTTGAGGATGAGCAGACGGGTCTTCGGCGTGATCAGCGCCAGCGTTTCTTCCGCCGAGAAGGCAAAGTCGTTCCCCTCCCGGATCGGCACTGGGACAGGGGTGGCGCCGGTATATTCAATCATCGAGCGGTAGATGGGAAAGCCCGGGTCCGGATAAAGAATTTCCGCTCCTGGCTCGCCAAACATGACGATCGCAGCATACATCGTCGGCTTGCCGCCAGGCAGGATCATCACATTATCGGGCGAGACCTCCACCCCGGTGGTGGTCAGGGTGCGACGGACGACGGCTTCGCGTGCCGGCAGAATGCCGTTGGCCGGTGTGTAGCCATGCTGCCCGTCGCGCAGTGCTTTTACCGCGGCCTCCACGATATGCTCCGGCGTTCGGAAGTCGGGCTGGCCAATGCCCAGATTGATGATGTCGCGGCCTTGGTGGGCGAGTTCGGTGGCCCGCGCGAGAACGGCAAAGGCGTTTTCTTCGCCGATGCGATCGAAAGCGGGGACTGTTTGGAGCATAGCGGGAGTTCCACCTGGTTCTGTTGCGTTGCAGCTACTTTTGTGAAACTTCAAGCGAGAAAGGTCAAATAAGGGGATCCCCGGTGAACGACCTGAAAGATTGGACAGCACGGCCTGCGCCTGCTCGTGAGCCGCTAGAGGGGCGTTATGTATGCCTGGAGCCGCTGAATCCCGCCATACATGGCGATGGGTTGTTCGATGCGTCCAACGTGCCTGATGCCGAGGAGCGTTTCCGCTGGCTTAGCGACCACCCGCCGCAAACGCGGGAGGATTTTCAGACATGGCTGGACAAAGCATCCGTCGGCGACGATCCGATGTTCTTCGTGGTGATCGACCGGGAAACGGGCACCATTGGTGGGCGGCAGGCCTTCATGCGTATCGATCCGCTCAACGGCGGGGCTGAGATCGGCAACATCTACTGGGGACCGAGAGTTGCCCGCACCCGGCTCGCCACGGAAGCGTTCTATCTCTTCGCACGGCATATCTTCGAGGACCTCGGCTACCGCCGTTTCGAGTGGAAGTGCAACGACCGCAACGAACCTTCCAAGAGGGCTGCACTCCGTTTCGGGTTCCGCTTCGAGGGTGTTTTCCGCCAGCATATGGTGGTCAAGGGTGAGAACCGCGACACCGCGTGGTATTCCATTCTCGACGATGAATGGCCCGGCCTCAGGAATGCCATCGAACAATGGCTCGAGCCCACGAACTTCGATGCCGATGGGCGCCAGATACGCCGCCTAGAGGAGATGAGGGCGGATGGTAGCAGTCAGACTTGAAGGAGAGCGCTGGAGGAATTCGGCGAGAACCTCGGTGGTAAGGACCAGGCAATGGAAACGATAATATCCCGCAAGCCTATGGGCCGTGTCGGTGAAGCGATGGAGATTGCCGCGCCGCCGGCTTATCCTGCCGCAGATGAGTCCGTGTTCACGACGGGCATCGCCATTTCCATCGATGGCAGCTGGACTCTATGAACGAAAATCGTGGAGCAATCATTGCGGCGGCGCTTATCCTTGCCGGTTTTGGCATCGTCGGCTTCTTTCTTCCGGCTCTCGTGACCACGATAGGCGAGGTTTCGACCACGGCGGCGATCATGGTCGCTATCCTGTTTGTCGCCGCGTTTTTCCTCGTTTTCTGGCTGCGTGCGCGCAGTCAGCGCCGCAAGCGGGACTGACAAGTTACACCAGCAGACTCGCAGCCAGCAGCACAAGTCCAAGCAGAAGCACTACGAGAGCGCCGCCGATTTCGATCACGGTGTGAATGCGCTTGCTCCACGCGCCGCCACCGGCGATCGCCACCGCCCAGTTCTTTGCAGTAACCGCCAGGATCGCCAGCACCGAAACGGTGATGGCGGTGCCGAACGCCATTGCGAAAACGGAGGCGATTCCGCCGAGCCATAGTGCGTTGAGAAAAGAAAAAGTCAGTACGATCAATGCGCCGGAACAGGGGCGTAGGCCGACCGCCGCAACCGCGGACCACGCGGTCTTCCAGTGAAGCTTGTTGCCGGAAAGCCGCGTCGGGTCGGGCGCGTGGGCGTGGCCGCAAGACGCGCAGACCTCGTCTGGCTCGTGTTCGTGGGCGTGGTGATGATGTTCGTGCGTACAATGGTGCGCTTCTCCGCCAGAATGGGCGGCAGAGAGGCTATGAAGCGGTCGTGTAAAGAACGATTTTATCAGGGGGCGAAGTTTTCGCCACAGGAGCCATGCGCCGAAAAGCGCCACGAGTGCAAAACTGGCGGTTTCCAGGAACCTGCTTGCATCGGTCATGGAAACGGCTGTACCGCGCAAGATGAAGAAGACCGCCCCCATGAGCACGATGGCCGAAACGGCTTGCAGCAATGCCGAGGCGAAGGAAAGCACGACGCCACGCCTGAGCGCCACCTCGTTTGCCAGCATGTATGAGGAAATCACAGCCTTGCCGTGACCGGGGCCAGCAGCATGGAATACTCCATAGGCGAAAGACAGCCCGACGAGCAGCAGCAATCCGGAGCCGTCCTCCCGCATCATTTTCAATGCGTTGGTCAGAGATCGATAGAAAGTCTGCTGTTGCGCGTTGATCCATTGCAGAGTGCCGGCCAGCGGGCCCGCGCCGGGTGACATCGCGGGTTCGGCGGTTCCGATGCCAAGTGAGCTTTGCGCCAATGTCGGGGCGCTGATGGCCGCCACCGCGCCAGCAGCGAGCAGGAACAGAGCTATGGCGCGACCGATCCGCTTCTCCATTTCCATCACCCTTCCAGCCACACAGCCTAGCACTGGATCTCGAGTTTGGTTGCGAAAATCTTACTAAAATCATTACTGCCCGGCTCGTTGAAAAAGGCTTCGGTCAGCGTATCCTGATTTTGCGCGATTGCCTCTTGCGGATCTGGCCGGATGACCTCGCGCGTGCAGTTTTGTGGCAGGTTTTCGACGGCGAGATAGCTGTCCTCCACGAAATCGATTGCCGTGTAGAAGGTCGGGTCATAGACGCCGAAACGTATTCTGCCGTCCAGGGGGAGGGGCTCTTCCGGATGCGCTTCAAACAGGACAATTAGCTGGCTGTCGGAAAAGTCGGCGATGAGCTGTTCCGGCGGGTGCATCTTCACATCTTTGCCGTCAGTCGTAACAATCTGGAAATAGTCGAACTCGGCGAGCGATTCGTAAATGACGTCGGCGACTTGCTGAAGTTCTTCGCGATCGAGTTCCAGGTCCTGATTCTGATCGAACTCCACCAGGACCGTGCTGGAAAAGAGGTCGTCGAAACGCCAGACATGGCGCAGCGCCTCTACCCTCCGGTCTTTAACTGCAACGTCGAGCCGCGCTTCTGCAAAAACATGCGGGTGTGCAAACGCGGGGGCGGAGACGGCTTGGCAGCCGATTATGCCGGCGGCGAACAAACCCCTAGTCAACCAAGACTGCATCCGCAGCTTCCTTCACTTCAGAAAGTGCGGTTTCTCTAACATGAACCCGGCGAAAATGGGACCGCGTCATGAATGGGAAGCTTGGTACTGCTTCGTCCACTGGCTCAGAAAATCCACCAGTGCACGCACTTTGGCGGGCAGGTAGCGGCGGTGAGAGTAAACGACGAAAATCCCCGCGCCGTCCATGATGTAATCGTCAAGAAGCGTAACAAGCCGCCCTGCTTCGATCTCCGGCTTGGCGATAAAGTCGGGCTGGAAAGCAAAGCCAAGCCCGGCGAGGGCAGCCTCACGGACTGCGAGCGGACTGTTCACCTCGATGGGGCCGGCAACCGGGATGGTGATCGTTGAGCCGTCTGTATCCTTGAATATCCAGTTATGACGATTGCGGCCGTTGGTGTCGATTATGCACGGCAAATGCTGCAGTTCGCTCGGATGTTGAGGTCGGCCATATCTTTCGATGAGCGCAGGCGAGGCGCAAAGCGGGAGACGGAAAGGCCCAAGCCGCCGTGCGATAAGTGTCGAATCGCCCAGTTTTGTAATACGGATCGCAAGGTCGAAGCCTTCCTCAACGAGATCAACGAAGCGGTCGTCGAGATGAATGTCGAGGACGATATCTGGGTACATCTCAGCAAAGGCCACCAGAGAGCGGCCAATCGGCGCATCGGCGAAGGTTCGTGGCGCCGAAAGCTTGATGCGTCCGCGAATGTCGCCGGCCGAATCGCGCACGGTTTCGGATAGAGTATCGATATCGCGGACGATTTCCGTTGCCCGGCGGTAGTAGATGTAACCGGTTTCGGTGAGCGAAAATTTCCGTGTCGTCCGGTTGAGCAAGAGTGCGCCCAACTCGTCTTCGAGTTCCCGCACATATTTCGACAGGAGCGCTTTCGAGCGCCCGAGCCTGCGGGCGGCTGCGGAAAAGCCTTCGGCTTCGACCACACTGATAAACGCGCGCATGCGGGTGAGGGTATCCATGATCTACGTACCCGAAAGGATCTTTGAAGCAAGGTGGATGAGCTGACGGTCGCTGCCCGCTGGTCCGAGCAGCGAAATACCGAAGGGCGCGCCGTGCACCTCGCCAAGCGGAATGCTGATCTGGGGCCAGCCGAGCAATCCGGCGATGGAGTTCATCGTCAGCGATAGATCGCGGTAACTTTGAAGCTCTGCTTGAGTGGACATCTTCAAGGGCGCGGCCGAGGGCTGGCTCGGCGTGACCATGATGGTTTTCGGGTCGAACAGCGCGGCAAATTCCTCTTGGAAGCGCTGGCGGCGGCTGCGCGCTTCTTCGACTGTTTCGTTGGTGAGGCTGCGCGCATAGTCTAAACGCTCCTTCACACCTGGGCCGAGGTTTCGTTCTTTGCTTGAGAGGAAAGCGCGGTGCGTTTGCCAGGCTTCATAGGCCTGTATTTGCTTGAATGCGTCGAAGAGCTCCTCGGGCGCACCAGGCAGGGCGAGAAAGCCCATTATGCCGTCGAAATGCGCGCCGACCTTTTCCAGCATATCCCCGTAGGCTGCGCGCTCTGCCTCGCCGAACAGATACCCCTCAAGTTCGCTAATGCGCACCGGACGCGAGAGTTCGTCTCCGTGCGTATCCGCGCCGAGCAGCAATTCGGCGACCTTGTCGTAGACGAGCGGGTCGCGTGCGAACCATCCTAGCGTATCGAACGAAGGTGCAAGCGGCATGGCGCCTTCCATGGAAATGCGCCCAAAAGTCGTGCGCAGGCCTAGCAGACCACAGAAGGAGGCCGGTGCGCGGATCGAGCCGTTCGTGTCCGAGCCGATACCGATGTCGGCCAGTCCGCCCGCCACAGCCGCGGCCGAACCGGACGAGGAACCGCCGGTAACGCGTTCGCGCGCCCGGGGATTTACCGGGGCCGGAAAGTGGGCATTCATTCCGATGATCGAGAATGTCAGCTCTTCCGTCTGCGTTTTCCCGAGAAAGGAAGCGCCTGCATCAAGCAGAACCTGGATGGCTGGCGCGGTGGTCTCGGCTATGCCGCTTTCCGCTTCTTTTTGCGGGTTACCGCCGCCGGTCGGATATCCGGCAATGTCGTACATGTCCTTGACCGCGAGGCGCAGGCCGGCCAAGGCACCGTTCGGTGCAGAAGGTACCGAAGATTCAGGATAGTCGAGAAAAGCGTTCAGCGGGCCGCGCGTCGTGGTCATTGTCGTTTCCATCTATTCGTCGTCGCACAGACAATCGGTGCCGGGACAAATTTTTTCAAGCAAGCTCGGATTTAATCATTGATCGCAGTCAGAGACCGGATTATATCCGCGCTGCCCAAAGTCGCACGTGCCTGTGGGCGTCCGCCGGCCCTCGAAAAGGCGAGGAAGCCGGTATGGTACCTGGATCTAGCCGCTCCAGTCGATCTTACGACCTTTCGCAAGATCGAGGACGCCTTGAAGCAACGACGGTGCGGGCCTTTCTGGTGTCTGCCGGTTGTCCAAAAACCGGGGTTACTGAAGAGGCACACCTTCATTGCCGGCAGTGCGGAACGGGTTCTCCCAATCCAAAGCTGAGGCAGACAAAGAAGAGCGTTCGCCCTGTCGGCGGTTGCTCATTGTCATGTGTCAGGCGCATGGCGGATCCGGTGCGTTCCACACTCCGGTTTCTGCTCCTGCCCGGACGCAATCTTTGTCCACCGCGGGCGATAGTCCGCTGAGCTTGAGCAACAGATAAGCGGTCTCGACTGCTGATGGGAGAAAGAATCCATGGCCACGCAGCGTATGCTTGATTTTCTCGCAACACGACGCCCCGAAAGCCCGTGCCTCGTCGTCGACCTCGATGTCGTCCAGGAAAACTATCACGCCTTCGAAAAGGCACTGCCGGATTCAAAGATATTCTACGCGGTGAAGGCCAATCCCGCGCCGGAGATTCTGCGCCTCCTGGCTTCGCTCGGCTCGTGTTTCGATACGGCTTCCATCGCGGAGATCGAGATGGCGCTCAACGCGGGGGCCACCCCGGAGCGTATCTCCTACGGCAACACGATCAAGAAAGAGCGGGATATTGAACGCGCCTACGCGCTCGGCATCCGCCTTTACGCCGTCGATTGCATGGAGGAAGTGGAAAAGGTCGCACGCGCGGCGCCCGAGGCGCGCGTCTTCTGCCGCGTATTGACCGATGGTCGTGGCGCGGAGTGGCCGTTGTCGCGCAAGTTCGGCTGTGTACCGGCAATGGCGGTGGAGGTATTGCGACGAGCGAAGGCGCTGGGACTGGACCCATATGGCGTGTCCTTCCATGTAGGCTCGCAGCAGATGGAATTAGCCGCCTGGGACAGTGCGCTTGCCGACGCGCAAGCTGTGTTCGCGGCGCTAGCGGCCGAGGGCATCCTACTGAAGATGGTCAATATGGGCGGCGGCTTTCCGACGCGCTATTTGCGAGATGTGCCGGCTGCGCAGGCTTATGGTCAGGCCATTTTCACTGCGCTCAGGAAGCATTTCGGCAATCGCCTGCCCGAGACGATTATCGAGCCCGGGCGCGGTATGGTCGGCAACGCCGGGGTAATCAAATCCGAGATCGTGCTGATTTCCAGGAAGTCGGATGATGACGAACTGCGGTGGGTTTATCTGGATATTGGCAAGTTCGGTGGATTAGCGGAGACGATGGACGAAGCGATCCGTTATCCAATCGCCACCGGGCATGACGGCGGTGAGACCGCGCCCTGTGTGCTTGCAGGGCCGACCTGCGATTCAGCCGACGTTCTTTACGAGAAAGCACCTTATCCGTTGCCACTCGCACTCACGATCGGCGACGAGGTCCTGATCGAGGGGACCGGTGCCTACACAACGACCTACGCGTCAGTCGCATTTAATGGGTTCGAGCCGCTAAAAGCTTATGTGATCTGAAGGTCGAGGGGTCACCCGGCAGTGCCAAGGCGTCGGCGGATGGCGTTGTCCCGGATATCCTCCTTCGAAAGGTAGTCGACCTGTTCGATCAGGACGTCGTGGACGAGTTCGTCCCCGACGCGCTCATTCAAGCTGAGGCGAACGCCTTCGCGGAGCGCGTCGAGGTCCACTTCGTCGTGCTTTGAAAAATCGACTTGCGGGTTTCCGTAGAGATAGCTGTAGAGTTGATCGATGATAAGGGTCTCGAGGGGAAGTGACAGCGCGTTGCGCTTTTCCGGTTCGACCGTGTAGACGAGGCGGGCGAGGAAATAGCCGTCCACGCCACCGCCTTTGACCACCGGAACGGAAACAACGTCCGTCCGTACGTAATCCAGTCCGCCAAAGAACCCCGGCATGGGATCCGCGCTATTCTCGGCCTGTGACATCTGAAACGAGAAGAACACGGCGCCGACTGTGGCAACGCTGATCCAGAGTGCAGCCAGGACGAATTTGACCATCCTGTTTATCCCTGCCCGAATTCCTGAGCGGAGTAGGTGCCGTCCGCTTGTGCCTGCTCGATGGCATCCTGGAGCAATGTTGCGACTTCGCCGACCGCGCTCAGATGCGCCTCGATAGTCGACTCATTGGCCGCGAGCGTCTCGCGCAGCTGAAGTATCGCTGCACGATGGTCGGCCCCGAGATCGTCAGGCTTCACCCCTTTGAAAGCGCGACCCAACTCATAAAGATGGCGGCTCTTGCGCATGTTGGCGTTGGCGACATCGAATGCAGGATCTGAGCGGATGCCGTCCGTCTCGGCCTGGATCGCGCTTTCAATGCGTGCGAGCAGGGCGAGCAGATTGTCCGTTCGCGGCCCTTCCGGCGCGGTTTCCTTTATCGCGGAGCTGTCCTTGGCAACGGACATCGGTTCAGACATGAGTGCGTTCCACTTCAGTGAACAGGATTATTTGTTCTTCGTTTTGGATTCCAAGGCGTTGGAGGCGAGTTTCTCCGCAGTGCGGCGTTCAATCTCCTGGATCATCGCCGTTGAAAGCGAGGCTTGTGTGGCTGCTTCCTTGTGTTCGGGGCCGGAGGATATACCGGCGATCGGCACCTTCTCTTCGCCCTCAATGTAGTGACCACCCAAGACCCGTTGGGCTATGGCGATACCGCCGCGCTCAGCCATGGCCTTGCCGACCTGCTCGGCCAGCATACCGCGCCACATATCACCGGAAAGCCCATCGCCGTAAACGGCGCCCATTTCCTTCGGCAGCATGGAGTCGAGAAAGCTCTGCAGGACCATTGCTTCAAACTGCACGAAGACTTCAGAGGGCTTTGCGGTGGTGGGCAAGTCCGCGCGCATATTTGCGCGCCCCGCCGTGGGCATCGGCACATCGAATGTCGCATTGCCGGCTTTGGCTTTGAGCTTTGCGTGCGCGCGCGCAACCTCTTGCGGATCGGCAGCGCGCAACACGTCCATTACAATGTCGCCAGGAGGTGAGATCGCCACGAGACATCCCGTACAGTTTTTTCTGTGACTCCTCTATGACAGAGGAAACTTGTGGCAGCCTTGCCTTCAGTCGTCAGGTTTCAGCCGCTGCTGAAGAACTTCAAGGATTCCCCGTTCCTCCGCCACACGCTCCTCTTCATTGCGGGCCTTCCTGTATGCGCGTTCTGCGATAGTTGCCCGGGCATCGGCCATCGTTGTTTTCTCGGCTTCACGGGAGGCACCGGCAAGGCTTTGCTCCCTGCGCGCGAGGGCACGGCCGATCTGTTTGTTATAGAGTTCGGGAAAGAGCGCGGAGAGACTGTCGGGCGTATCAAAGCTTTTTGCAAGCTCCGCTGCTTCCTGTTCGGCTGCCGCGGCTTCCTTTCGGTGTATCGCCTGGCGCGTTTCATGCAGTGCCTTGAGCCGGTGTTGCAGCTTGGCGAGCCGCGCGAGGCGTTCGTTCTTGCTGGCGGCCATGGTTGTCATCGTCCGATCGTGGTTGGCAGGAACCCGTCCGCAAAGAGGGTTAGAAAATTACCGATGCCGAGGTAAAGCAGTAGCAACCCTCCTGCGATGACGAAGGGTAGCGAGATGAAGTAGATCGGGATCTGCGGCGACAGCTTGTTGACGAAGCCTATGGCCATATTCACCAGTATGGCATACGCCACGAAGGGACTGCCGAGGCGAATCATTACGAGAAAGGCTTCCGAGAGTGTATCGGACAGATCGATAAGCGCCGATTGTGGGTCGAACAGCGCCTCGATAGGTGCAAGGCTATATGAAGCGACCAGCGCCTCGATTATAGCGTGGTGGAAGTTTAGCGTGAATAGCAGCATCAAAGCCGAGAAGGTGAGGAGGGTCGATAGCGCAGGTTGGGGCTGATCCTCCTCAACCGCGACGCCGCCATCGGCCATGCCGAACCCCATCATCATCGCCATGCTGGTACCGATAAACTGGAGGGCCAGAACATAGAAGCGGGCTATCAGGCCGATCAGGGCACCGATCAAAAGCTCTGATCCGATGAGGACAAGTAGCGCGTCGGGCCGACGTGATGCGAACGGTGCGATGGTTTCCCACAGATGGGACAGGAGGGCGAGTGACACGGCTACCGCGATAAAAAGCCGGATCTGCGTCGGTACGCGCGCGCTGCCGAAACCGGGCATCAGCATGAAGCAGGTGCCGATGCGACAAAAGGTAAGAAACGCGGCGAGGACGGCGGTTTCCAGCATTGCCTACCGCCTTTGCACGCTCAAGCGATAGCGCGTGACAACTGGGATGAGGCTCGCCATCGCTTAAGAGATCGAGCCCAGAACACGCAGTTCCACTCCCTTGGCGATTTCCACATGGCTGAGGACGGGCAGAGTGGGGAACAGGCGCTCGACAATCATGCGCACATAGGGTCGCGCTTCGGGCGCGGTGACGAGCGCAAAACGTTCACCAGCGTCCAGATGCGTGCGGATGGCCTTGTTCGCTTCCTGACCGAATTCTTCAAGCTGGCGCGGATCGATGTCGAACTCGCGTACCTCGCCCTTTGCATCGCGCTTGAGGCTCTGGTGAAAGGCGAGATCCCAGCGATTGCCGAGGCGCAACACCTTCAGAACACCGCGTTCGCTCAGGTCGCCACAGATCTGCTGTGCCATGCGGATGCGCACGTGCTCGACGATCTGCTCAGTGCGACGGATATGCGGCGCGATTTCGGCAATGGCTTCGATGATGAGATGCAGGTTGCGGATTGAGACGCGCTCGGCAAGCAGCAATTTGAGCACGGCCTGGAGGCCGGGATATGTGATGTGGGAGGAGCAGATTTCGTCCGCGAGCTTGCGGTATTCGGGATCCAGCCGCTCAATCAGGGCCTTCATGTCCTTGTAGGACAGGAGTTGGGGCAGGTTGTTGCGGATGACTTCGCTCAGATGTGTGAGCAGAACCGATAGATTGTCTGCAAAGGGGAGCTGGGCGTTTTTCAGATCCTCAGTGAACATTTCCGGGACAGAGTAGGCACGCATGCCGAAGGCTGGCTCCTTCACCTCTTCGCCCGGAAGGTCCGGTAGCGGCTTGCTGCCCAGAAGCACCATCACTTCGCCCACACGGAGCTGATACTCGGCAACGACGGTACCGTGAATTTTGATCTGGTAGGATTTCGGCGGAACGGAGAAGTCGTCGGCAAGCCGCACTTCCGGCACGACGAAACCATACTGGGCGGCGAACTTCTTACGCATCTTGTTCATGCGGAAAGCCAACTCCTGATGGGACGCGAGCAGCCGCGTGGAAAGTTGTTTTCCGATCAGGAGCTCGATCTCGGCAGTTTTCAGTGAGGCTTTAACCGAATTGTGCTCTTCTTCTTCCACGCTCTGCTGCTGTTGCTTTGCCGACTCAGCGGCTTCGGCGGCGCGCTGGCGCTCCCGCTTCGGCAGAACGTAGCCGAGGCCCGCCATCGTGCCCGCGAGAACGAGGAATGGCAGGGCGGGCAGACCGGGCATCAATGCCATGACGAGCAATAGCGCCCCCGCCACGAAAAGCGCGCGGGGATAGGCGCTGAGCTGACCAAAGACCGCCTGGTCGGCAGAACCGCGCGTGCCGCCCTTGGAGACCAGCAGACCGGCGGCGAGAGAGACGATCAACGCCGGGATTTGCGTGACGAGCCCATCGCCGACAGAGAGTTTGGTGAAGATGTCCGAGGCTTGGTTCAAATCCATGCCGTGGCGCCAATAGCCTATGGCGATGCCGCCTACGATGTTGATAGCTGTAATCAGGAGGCCAGCGATCGCATCGCCGCGGACGAATTTCGAGGCGCCGTCCATGGCGCCGAAGAAGGAGCTTTCCTCTTCCAACTCGCGGCGGCGGTGCTGAGCCTCCTTTTCGTCGATCATTCCGGCGGACAGATCAGCGTCGATGGACATCTGTTTGCCGGGGATAGCATCGAGCGTAAAGCGGGCGCCGACCTCGGCTATGCGGGTGGATCCCTTGGTGATGACCAGGAAATTCACCACGATGAGTATCAGGAACACGATCAATCCGATGACGAAATCGCCGCTCATCACCAGGTTGGAGAAGCCTCCAATCACGTAACCCGCGGCGTCCGTGCCCTGCTGACCGTTAGACAAGATCATGCGCGTCGTCGCTATGTTGAGCGATAGGCGCAGCATCGTGGCGATCAGCAGGATGGTCGGAAAGGAGGAAAAGTCGAGCGGGCGCTGGATCCATAGCGCCACCATCAGAATGAGCACGGAGAAGGCGATCGAAAAGGTCAGGCCGATGTCGATGAGGAATGCCGGAATCGGCAGGAACAGCACCGCAAGGATGGTGAGAATGCCGACGGCAAAGCCGACATCGCGTCCATGCCCCTGTGGGCGGGTGTCGATTGCGCTTTCACTCAGTGCCATACGCGCCTCTCATGCCTCCGTAGAGACAGGATAGGCAGCGAAACTTGTGCGAGGACGGAGCCTCCCGATGGCCGTGATTATGCGGCCAGCGCCTCCTGCGGTGGCTCCTTGGCGCCGGTCATGAAGGCCACCGCGTCCGACATCGTATAATCTTTCGGATCAATCACACACAGGCGCCTTCCGAGCCGGTGGATATGAATGCGGTCGGCTACCTCGAAAACGTGCGGCATGTTGTGCGAAATGAGTACGATGGGCAGGCCGCGCGCGCGCACATCCTGGATGAGATCTAGCACGCGGCGCGATTCCTTAACGCCAAGAGCGGCCGTCGGCTCGTCCATGATCACCAGTTTGGAGCCGAAAGAAACAGCGCGTGCCACGGCCACACCCTGACGCTGGCCGCCTGAAAGCGTCTCCACGGCTTGATTGATGTTCTGGATGGTCAGAAGGCCGAGTTCAGCGAGCTTCTGGCGTGCCTGACGCTCCATCTCAGCATGATCGAGCATCTTCAAGAGCTTGCCGAGCACGCCGGCTTTCCGGATTTCGCGGCCCATGAACATGTTGTCGGTGATCGACAGTGCCGGTGACAGCGCCAGCGTCTGGTAGACTGTCTCGATGCCGGCCTGGCGGGCGGACAGCGGCGAGGTGAAGGTGGTCGGCTCACCATTTAACGTAATCTCGCCGCTGTCGATCTGGATGGCGCCGGAAAGGGCCTTGATCAGCGACGATTTGCCGGCGCCGTTGTCGCCGATTACGGCCAGAACTTCGCCGGGATAGAGGTCGAAATCGGCCCTGTCGAGGGCCACGACGTGGCCGTAGCGCTTGACGATTCCACGTGCCTTGAGAACCGGTTCCGTCATGCCGACACCTTTCTGATCCACTGGTCGATGGCGACCGCCAGGATGATGAGCCAGCCCGTGGCGAAAAGCTGCCACAGCACTTCTACGCCGGCCAATCTCAAGCCCGAATTGAACACGCCCACGATCAGCGCTCCGAGCATGGGCCCGAGGATCGAGCCGCGTCCGCCAAAAAGCGAGATGCCGCCGATGACCACCGCGGTGATGGATTGCAAATTGGCCTCGAAGAAGGAGGTGGGCGAGACCGAGCCGACGCGGCCGATGGACGACCATGCCGCGAGCGCCACGATAAAGCCTGCCACCATGTAAACCGAGATGAGCATTCGATCTGTGCGGATGCCGGCGAGTTCCGCCGCTTCCTTATCGTCGCCGACAGCGTAAATGCGTCGGCCCCAGGCGGTGTGCTGCAGTACGTACCAAAGGACGAAAAAGATTGCGATCATCAAGACCACGCCCCAAGTTAGCACCGCGCCGCCGATCTCGAAACGTTCGCCGAAGAGCTTCAGGAGCGGCGCTTCCGCGTCCAACGTCTGCGAGCGGATCGTCTCACGGCCCGAAAAATAGTAGTTGAGCGCCAGGAACACGTTCCACGTGCCCAGCGTGGTGATGAAGGGCGGCAGGCGCACGATGGTTACGAGTAGACCGTTGACGGCCCCCGTCACGAGCCCGCAAAGCATGCCCGCCATGATGGCGATTGGCACGGGCAGGCCGAAATCGATCGATAGCCGGCCCATGATAACCGAGATCATCACCATGACGGCGGCCACCGAAAGATCAATGCCGGCGGTGAGAATGACGAGGCTCTGCGCCGCCGCCAGCGTACCGACGATCGCCACCTGCTGCATGATCAGGGACAGGTTGAAGGCGGAAAAGAAATTGGGTGAGATCAGCCCGAAGATCATCGTCGACAGCACAAGCACGATGAGTGGCACCATCGTCGGGTTGGCGTGCAGGAATCGCTGTACGGCCACCACGGGGCCGCGCGTGGCATGCTCGAACTGCGCGAACTGCTCGCTCGCGCTCTCGTCCTTGCTCATGTCGGTCATGTCTGTCTCTTCGGCATCATCGGGGGCGGCCCATGTGGACCGCCCCGTCAAGTCAACGAGGTGACGCCGGGATCAACCCCAGCAGCGGTCGAGCCCCTCCTCAACGGAGATGGACGGGATTTCTTCGACAGGATCGTCGGTGACGAGGTTGACACCCGTGTTGAAGAAATCAAGTCCCTCGCTCGGCTCCGGCACAGTCCCATCCTCGGCGTACTGGGCAATCGCTTCGATGCCCATCGATGCCATCAGAAGTGGATATTGCTGTGCGGTGGCTCCGATGATGCCCTCGGCAACGTTTTCAACGCCGGGGCAGCCGCCGTCGATTGAGACGAGGAGCACGTCGCTGGCTTTCCCAAACGAGTTAAGCGCCTCGTAGGCACCGGCCGCCGAAGGTTCATTGATAGTGTAAACGACGTTCAGGTTCGGCTCGACCTGGAGCAGGTTCTCCATCGCCCTGCGGCCGCCTTCCTCATTGCCCTGGGTTGCTTCGTGGCCGACGATGCGCGGATCGTCCTCGTCACCCCATTGATTGGGGTTGGCCGTGTCGATCCCGAAACCCGTCATGAAGCCCTGGTCGCGCAGGACGCCGACCGAGGGCTGGCTCTCGTTGAGGTCAAGAAAGGCGATGCGCGCATTCTCGGCCTCGTCGCCGAGCTTCGCCTTCGCCCAGGCGCCGATCAGCCGGCCTGCCTCGAAGTTGTCGGTCGCGAAGGTCGCGTCGGCAGCGTCGATGGGCTGCAACGGCGTGTCGAGAGCGATCACCAGGATGCCCTGTTCGCGCGCGGTATTAACTAGCGGCACGATGGCCTTCGTGTCGGAGGCAGTGATGAGAATGCCATCGACGCCCGCGGCGATGCAGCTCTCCATTGCCTGCTGCTGGGTTTCATGATCGCCGTCTACACGGCCGGCATAGGTGGAAAGCTCGACTCCGAGTTCTTCCGCCTTCTGCGTCGCGCCTTCCTTCATCTTGACGAAGAACGGATTGATGTCTGTCTTCGTAATCAGGCAAGCGGAAACATCCTCCTGAGCGGCAGCCGGTTGTGCCAAGCCGAGAAAGCTTGCGCCGGCAAGCGCAAGTGCGGTGGTTTTCAGTAGCGTGTGTTTGGTCACATTTTCCTCCCAGAATCTCATCGTACGCGATGCCGCAGCTTCGTGCCGATCTCTCGTGATCTTGCACGCTCTCAACAGGAAACAGAACGTCACAGCCACTGTCAATATATAAATCAGATTTACTTATTTATTGACTCGGGTGCGGCGGCGCAGCATTGTGCGCGCACCTCGGTCAGAAGCGAAAAGAGGGCCACCTCATGGAAAGCGTGGCGACAGGCAGCGAAGGTGTGCGGGCGCTGCAGCGAAGTCTGGGCACCAACCAGAGCGGTATGCGCGACTTTAACGAGCGCCTGGTGCTTTCCCTGCTGCGCCGGCATGGCAGCCTTGCCAAGACCGAGATTGCGCGCATGACGGGACTTTCCGCTCAGACGGTTTCAGTCATCGTGCGAGCGCTGGAAGCCGAAGAACTCCTGGTGCGCGGGGCGCCGCAACGCGGGAAGGTTGGCCAGCCCTCCATCCCGATGGGCCTGAACCCCGATGGAGCCTATTTCCTCGGCCTGAAAATCGGTCGGCGTAGTTCCGATCTCGCTCTGATCGACTTTTGCGGCACGATCCGCCATATGCACCGGCGTTCCTACACGTATCCCACGCCTGAAAAGACCATCGAAGCCGTGGAAGCGGATATCGAATCGATCGCGGCGCAGGCCGATGAGCGGACCTGGAACCGGGTGGCCGGTCTGGGGATCGCGATCCCTTTCGGCCTCTGGAACTGGGCCGACGCGGCGGGAGCACCACCCGGCGCGATGGACGGCTGGCGTGAGGCGGATATACGCGCTTCGCTTGCTGAACGCTTTCCCTTTCCGGTCTATCTGCAGAACGATGCCACTGCCGCTTGCGGCGCCGAACTGGTATTCGGTGCTTCCGCGCCGGAGGGTGACTTCATCTACTTCTACATCGGCGCTTTTGTGGGCGGAGGCATCGCGCTCGGCGGACATCTGTTCAGTGGGCGCACAGGGAATGCCGGCTCGCTGGGATCCATGCCTGTGCCGGGAAAGAAGGGGGGCACACAGCAACTCATCGATGTTGCCTCCATAACCGTGTTCGAGAAGGCGTTATTGGCGCGCGGAAAGGATACCGGGCATCTTTGGACCTCACCGGACGATTGGGGCGCGCCGGATGCAGGTCTGGAGGAATGGATGGAAAGCGCCGCAAACGGTCTGGCGCATACCATTCTTGCCGCGTCGGCACTCATTGATTTCCAGGCGACCATCATTGACGGGTGGCTGCCCCTTTCCGTTCGTGCGGGTATTGTTGAACGGGCCAGGCATGCATTGGGTCAGCTCGATTCCGAAGGCCTCACGCTGCCCGAAGTGCGCGAGGGTACCGTCGGTCGGGATGCCCGCGCGCTCGGAGGCGCGAGCCTGCCACTCGCTGACCGCTTCCTTGTGGGTGCGCAGTCACCTTTTTGAGTAAAGCATGGAGATAGAGATGATTGTGTGCTGCGGTGAGGCGCTGATAGATATGCTGCCGCGGAAAACGGAGAGCGGCGAAAAGGTCTTTGCCCCTTATGTCGGCGGATCGGTGTTTAACAGTGCGCTGGCGCTTGGCCGGCTAGGTGTGCCGGTCTCATTCTTTTCCGGTCTTTCGGATGATTTGTTCGGCGTTCGATTGCAGGAAGCCCTGCGCGAAAGTCACGTCGATTTTTCCTATGCCAGGATCACCAACCGCCCTACGACGCTTGCCTTTGTGAGCCTGGATGAGGGGCAGGCAAGCTACTTTTTTTATGATGAGAACACCGCCGGGCGTACGCTCGCCAATGCAGATCTACCAGATCTCGGAAATGACGTGGCGGCACTTCTCTTCGGAGGGATCAGCCTGGCTACGGAACCGTCTGGAAGCGCCTATGAGGCGCTGATGGCGCGCGAGCACGCTGCACGGGTCACAATGTTTGATCCGAACATCCGGCCGGCGTTCATCAAGGATGCTGAGGCACACAGAGCGCGTATGCAGCGTATGGCTGCGATGGCTGATATCGTGAAAATTTCAGAAGAGGACCTGGATTGGCTCGGCATCGGCGCCTCTTATTCCGAAGCTGCCGCCGATATCCTCGCATCGGGTGCGAAACTGATCATTGTTACCAGCGGAGCAAGGGGCGCATCGGCTTACTGGGCCGGCGGCACGGTATCGGTGAAAGCCGAGAGGGTGGACGTAGTGGACACCGTCGGTGCGGGGGATGCCTTCAATGCCGGTATGCTGACAGCCATGCGTCAGGCTGGTGTACTGACCAAACAGGGCATGGCTCAACTGAATGAAGAGATTGTTCGCGAGGCATTGGCCTTCGCTGGCCACGTGGCTGCTTTGACGGTCTCGCGCGCCGGCGCGAATCCGCCTTGGCGGGGGGAGCTACTAACGTTCTAGAAGCCGTCCTGAATGCGCTGGAAAATGACATTGGAAAAGGAAGATATCTGTGCGCCGACAAAGGGGCCAGAAATCGCCACCGCCAGAAGGATGGCGACGATTTTCGGCACGAATGTCAGAGTGATTTCCTGCACTTGTGTGAGAGCCTGAACAAGGGCGATACCTATACCCACCACCATGCCGACGATCACCGCCGGGCTGGAGGCGATCAGTACCGTCCAGATTGCATATTGAACAATATCGAGTGCGTCGGCCTCGTTCATGCTTCGCTGACCGTTACTCCCGGGCCGACGATCACCTGCTCTCCGTTCTGCAGAATGGCCACGACGCCGTCGCTGTAGAGGCGCACCTCAGCAACAATACCGGAGGTTGAGCCATCCGGTGACGTGATCTGGCGTCCGATAAGACCGCCGGCCTGCGAAAGAGACGAGGCCTGAAGGATCTCGTCCAGTTTCTTGTTGGTCTGCACCGACTGTTCGACTTGTGAGAACGCGGCGAGCTGGGCAACGTAGTCGGTCGATTCCATCGGGCTCGTCGGATCCTGGTTTTTCATCTCCGCGACCAGCAGTTTGAGAAAGGATTCATAGTCCACCGCTTGGGGTGAGCCGGCGGTCGACTTATTCTGCGTGGATTGCGTTACGGCCGACACGTCCATGGCTATTCTCCTACGGCTTTGGCAAGCGGCATTTCTACGTGGTCTTCCGATACGCCGAGGATTTCATCCTCCAGCGGATAAAGCGCTCGAACTTCCTTCATCGCTTCATAGACTTGACCGCTGGACACCAGCTCGTCGGCGTCCTTGAGGCCGGTCCGCAGACGCTCGTTCTTGAAGATGCCGAGCATCTTGGCGACCGAGTTACGGAACATGGCGCCCGCCCTTTCGGCTCCATCCGGGTTCATCAACATGATTTGTGCGATGAAATAGAGCTGGCGGAGTGGCGTTGTCGCGTCTTCGGGCTGGAGCACGTGATGCTGCAGCAGGAACTGCACGTCATTCAGAAACTCGAGCGAAACCTTGCGGTCGGCCTTTATCACGGCCCCATTGACGTAGATCTTTTCGTTCGCCTTCAATGAGATTTTCAACGTGTTCTTCATCGAATTCCGTCGCGAATAATCTGCGAGACCTCAATCAGGCCATCGAAATTCCCGGACCGCCCCTGGCGTACTTCCTCGCCTTCACGCAGAAGCCACAGACCGATGGAAATCAGGTTGGCGCGCAATTCCTTCGGCAGTTCGTTTTCCGGGCTGCCGAGGTCTTCCACAAAGGTCGTCCAGACCCGGTTCATGAAAAGAATGGCATCGACCGATTCCTGAGATTTCGCACCGGCGTCCCGCGCGGCGGTTAGAAGCTCGATGGAATGGGTGAGCAATTGCCGTTCGCGATCTTTTGCGTCGGCAACGGAGTCGGTTTGGATCTCGCTATAGGAAAACTCATACATGAATGCCCCGATTGCTCCGTGACGATTAGAGGTAGCGTAAAAGGCTGAGTTGCTGGATTCGGGCGGTCAGCGCATAGGATGCCTCGATCTGCGTCAAAAGCTCGGTGACTTTGGTCGATGCCTCCAAGACGTCGACGCCTTCCAGGTCTTTCACCAACGACGTGGAGAGATCCATCTGGGCGGAAAGCCGTTCATTGGTGTCCATGATGCGCTTTTCGACAACACCGATTCGCGACTCGATCGAGGCCACGTCCGCAATCGCTTCACCCACGAGTTGCAGGCTCTGCTCGTAAACGTATTCTCGTGTCTGGTCATCCAACGGCCCGTCGAGCAGGCGGGTCAATGCGGTCGAGGCCATGGCGAGCTTGCGCATGGCGTCGTCGTTTGCGGTTGTCGAGGTTTCGGCCGTTTCGTTAGGTGAAATGCGGCTGCTGATTCCGCTCTGCGAGGAGTTGGACCAGTTCGCCTCCCAATCAGCGCCCATGAACGAGGGCTCCAGCACCGTGGCGAAGTAGTCCTCCATGTCGGCAACTGTGATATTGGCCGCGTTGGCATTGTCCGGCGCAAAGCCGAAGTGACCGGCGAAGTCGTTCTCAAACGCCACACGGTTCGGCGCTGCGGGATCAGTGAAGTCGTTCAGCGGCTTCACGTCGGTATTGATCCCGGCGAAGAGATATTCGCCGTTCAAATTGCTGTTGAGCACACTCGTCATGGATTCCAGGGCCGTTCGGGCACTGGTCTGGACGACTTCACTCCCATCCGCATTAGACGTCGCGGCCGTCACGGCGGACAGCAGATCCTGCCCGATATCGCTTAGTTGCTGCAGAGCATTCTGCGTGGTGCTGAGGCGGTTGCCGGCCAATTGGTTCGAGTCGATCAACCCTTTCAGGCGCTCGACCTCCCGCGTCATCGAGAACGTGGTGCCCGCCCGCGCACCCAGAGCTTCGCCCGGATCGGCCACGCGCCCGGTGGTCATTTCCTTCTGACCTTGAACGAGTTCGGCCTGCATGCGCATCATCTGGTACCGCATGCTTTGAGAGAGTGCGCTGGTCGCAACAAAGGAGGTTTTCATTAGCGTGTTGCCTCCATCAATGTGCCGAGCATTTCATCGACGGCACGCATCAGCCGTGCGGATGCTTCATAGGAGCGTTCGAGTTCCAGCAGCAGAGCCATCTCCTCGTCGACGTTGACGCCGGTTTCGTTCCCAAGTGCCATTGCACTGTGGGCTGATAAGGCCTCTTTGGCCTGGGCCCCGCTGCTTGCATCCTGACGAAGGCCTTCGAGCCAGGAAATCGTTTCTGCGGAGAAGGATGTAAGGCTCTGATCCGTGCTGAGACCCGCTTCCGCAGCGAACTGCATCGGATTGTTGAGGCTTTCCAAACGGGTATTCAGGAGTTCGGAATAAGAGGCGGCGCCTGTTGTATTATGATTGTAATCTGCGCCATTAGCGCCGCCATCGCGCAGTAGTTGAGGGTTATCGATGTAGGCGTCATTGATCACGATCTCGCCAGCCAGACCATTGATCAGCGTGCCGTCCGCCGGCAGGCCGGGTTCGCCAGACCAGGTGAACAGGCCTGTGGCATTCGGCTGGGTGCCGCTGGGGTCGGTTTCGGCAAAGGTCGAGATCAGACCGCGTGCGATTTCGTCCAGATGGCTCTGCATCCGAACCGTCGTTTCATCGCGCAGTTGGAGATTTGCGGCCAGGCTGCCGGAGGCGTTGGTATTTCCGCCGCTGCCGGGTGTAATCGGAACTCCATCTATGTGGAGTGCATTGCCTGTCATGCCCGCCTGGTAGGTGTTCTCGGGCGTGAAAGTGACAGCGCGGGGCACAGTCTCGAAGAGCGTGATACCGCCGGCTGTCGTCAGCATCATATCGTTGCCAGAACGGACAGTGTTGTTAACGGGCACGTATTCGGAGATTTTCTTCAAGAGCGCGTCACGCCGATCCAGCGCGTCGGAGACATCGCGTCCGACGCGGGTGCCCGTAACGATCTCGTTGTTGGCTTTCTCAAAATCTGCCAGATGCCGATTGAGTTCTTCGACCGACGTGGCGATCTCCCGGTCGATATCGGCCCGCATCGACTGGACCGCCTTGTTCCCGTTATTGAGCGATCGGACCAGGTTGCGCGCTGCTTCCACCGCATTCTCGCCCAGTGACCGATTGGACGGCGTACCGGCGTAGGTCTGCAGTTCCTCTTGGAACTCGCTGAGGAGGGAGCCTGGTGCGCTGGCGTTGTCGACGCCGTTCACCTGCGTGCGGAGGCTGTTGAGCCCCTGCGATATGGTTGCCTGCGCCCGCCAGTCGGAAATGGCTGTCAGATTCTGGCGAAAGAGCGCGTGGTCGGTCGCACGGCGGATTTCCACGATCTGGGCGCCGGGTGCGGTGCTGGAGAGCACTGCGGATCGCCGGGTGTAGTCGGGATTGGACGCTTCAGAGATGTTCCGCGAAACAACGCTCGTCTGGCGCGAGGAATTGAACAGGGCCGTTTGGGCAATATTCAACGCGGACGTAAGTGACATCTCTATTCTTCCGATACCTGGTTAGGGCGCCGATCAGGTGGCGTCTATCTCTTCAGATTGACCAGCAATTCCATAAGCTCCGAACCTGTCTGGAACGACTTGGAGTTGGCCGTGTAGGTACGCTGGGACTCGATCATGGTGGTGAGTTCCTCTGCGATATCGACGTTGGAGCCTTCCAGAGCACCGGAGATGACTTTCCCGTTGCCGCCTTCTTCGGCAAAGCCGATGCGGACATCACCGGAATCAATGCTTTCCGCGAAGATATTGCCCGACAGCACCCGAAGCTGATCCGGGCTCGGTACACTGGCAAGCGGGACCCGATAAAGCTGGCGAAGTGAACCGTTTTCGTACTGCGCGGAAACGATGCCGTCTTCGCTGATATGAATCGAGTCGATGGTGCTTGGCTCGCTTCCGTTGATTTCACCTTCCTGGGTCGTGAACTCGTCCCCCATCTGGCTCATTGAGAAATCAATATCGATTGACTGATTATCCGGGAGCGTGACTGTGTAGGTAGCCTGGTCTGTAAGTTGATCTGTGCCCGGGTCGAACGTGAACGATACAGGTGCCTGACCACCCACCGAAACGTCCCATTGATTGTCGGCAGTCTTGGTAAACTCGACATCCAGCAGCTGCCGATTGCCGAGCTTGTCGACATAGGATAACGATTTGGAACGGGTGTCGCCGACAGCTGTATTGGCTGGTAGGTTTCCGGCGAAGCTGCCCGCGGTGGACGGAACCGTTTCCATTCCCAACTCATTGATCGTCACCGGCTCGAGCCCGGCATAGCCGTTGGCGACAGGCGTAGGTTGGCCGTTCGCATAGCTGTAACCCATCAGCTGGTATCCGGCCGAGTTGACCAAGTTTCCTTCGCTGTTGAGGACGAAGGCTCCCGCGCGGGTGAGGTAAGGCTGACCACCCGCATCCTGAACCACGAAAAAACCATCTCCTTGGATGGCCAGGTCGCTCTTGGATGTGGTGTAGTTGAGGAGGCCTTGATCGGAAATCGCGTAGCGTACCGACGTCGTGACGCCGCCCGAATTGTAGGAGCCGGAATTGCTGCCGACGACCATCGAGGAGAATTCCGTACTGGCACGTTTGTAACCGGTCGTTCCGGAATTGGCGATGTTATCGGAGACCGTCGACAAACGGTTCGCTTGGGCGTTCATTCCGGAAACACCGGTTTTCATCATGCCATAAAGGCTCATCGGAATTCTCCTCGTTTGCGCGCCGTCTTATCGCAAGGGTAGTCTCCGGGACTTGCGCGAAACTGATCTGCCGCTGCCGCAGCGGAGTTCACCACCACTTGGAATCAAGTGGTAAGCCGGTAACCGAGATAGCGCTTGGAATCGATCGGGTCGAAGCCGAGCCGGGTACGCAGTTTCTTGCGCAGCTTGCTGATGTGGCTCTCGACGACGTTCTCTTCGACTTCCTCGTCGAAGATTCCGTAGATTGCATTGAAGATCTGCGTCTTTGTCACCCGGCGCGAGGCATTGTTTGCGAGATACTCGAGTATACGTCGTTCGCGGCGGGGCAAGGGCAGGGGCTCGCCGTCAATTTCCGGATCGCGCCCGTCAGCATAGATGCGCAACGGCCCGATCTCGGTGTATGTCGGTTCCTGTTGCTGAGCACGGCGGCTGATGGCGGTGATGCGCGCCAGGATTTCACGTACGTGAACGGGTTTGCGTACGACATCGTCGACGCCCGATTCAAAAAGGCGGAGCGTATCCTCCAGGGAGTTTTGCTCACTCAGTGCGATGACCGGTGCGTTGGAGCGATCGCGGATGCGCCGGGCTGGCGCGTCTGGAGATTGACATTTGCCGAGCAGGAAAGCGCTGACGGCGTTCAGATCGTCGTCCGCAGCCGTTTCGACCCACTCACCGAACTCGCCGGGATCGAAGCTTGCTGTCGCAATCCCTTCTCGGCCGAAAAGAGAATTGTATCCCTCAGTTACGAGCTCACGCTCGTCTACTACAACAATCATCGGTGCCCCCCGAATCAGTTCATGTTCAAGGGGTAGCCGGTCGGGCGAATCACGGACAACCGTTAATTTTTGTAATAATTTTTTAGGAGTCTCCGGAGAGGGCGCCTTTATATCGCCACTTTCAATCAGTGGTAGCAAAACTGCCGGGCATTCGATGTCCATTCACCGAAGCCGGTCGTCACCATGTTTGCGATAACCCGACACACGTAGCGCTTCTGTGCCGGATTGTTATTGGGCCCGGCATGATACCGCGCCACCGCCATTGCCCAGGTGTTGTGACGCTTCTTGAGTTCTACGAGAAACCGCGCGGCATAATCGACATTTCTGCGCGGGTCGAGCATCTCCGAGACGCTGCGAAAATGCTCCGCGTGGTAATAGTGATTGATCTGCATGCAGCCCAGGTCAATCAGCTTCGCGCCGTGTCGGCGTGCTGTTTCAAAGGCGGCTCTCGCCTCGTTGGTGCTGCTGGAAAAGACGGCCTTGCCCTCGACGTTGAGGGCATAGGGTTGGAGACTGCCTTTTACCCCGGTTTCCGCCAGTCCGACGGCATAGAGAATACCGGGCGGGATGCGGTATCTTTCGGATGCACGCAAGATTTCAGCTTCGCAGGGATTGGCGAGTGCCAGGGTGGAGGAGAGGAGCAGGCTAGATATACAGACTGCTGCGCGCCTGAGCATTTGCACTGTCCTCCTGCGAGCGTTCGCGTCCGGCTCCCCCCTGGTTCTGCTGCTTTCCCCCGGCGTTGCCGTCAGGTTGGCGCCCACCGTCATTACCGGCGGAGAACCCTCCGGTATCGCGGCCGGCAGATCCCGGAGTCGTTGCCGTTGGAGTGGGATTGCTCGTCTGCTGAATTGTCACCCGGTCGACCTCGTAGCCGAGCCCTCTGAGCGCGCGTGTCATCGCTTCACTATCAGCATTCAGCTTCTGCCGTGCTTCCGCGCTCTCAACACTTAACTCAACAATAAGTTGTTCTCCGGAAGCGCTTAGCTTGGCGGTGACCGCGCCCAATTCGACCGGGTGGAGTTGAATTTTAAGTGTGTGGAGTGTTTGCGAACCAGATCCTTGGCTCGAGGCTATCGCCTTAGCTGCCTCAGCTGCGGCTGTCCCGAAGCCGGGATCAGCCGTCAGTGCGTTAGTAACGGAGCTGCTTAAAGGGCTATTCGGTGGCAACGGCTGCGCTCCCACCGATGCCGCCGGCGCCGGCGTGGTTTGTGTCGTGATTACGCGGACGGGCTTTCTTCCGCTCTCAGAACCGTGGTTTTGCCGGTCAGGATTCTGCCCCTCGCGCTTGTCGCCCTGTTCGGAAAGGAAGGACTCGGCGCGTGCTTTGGACTGGGTTGCCGTCTGCTGTAAGCCGTGTTCGGTACCGGAGGAGCTCGTCTTCTGAATCTTGGCGGCAATCTCCGGCTCAGGTGCAGCTTGGCCCTGGCGGGTGAGCACCTCGCTCAGACCCGATTTCTCCTTTTTTACTGCGCTGACGTCCGTGTCCATCCGGGCCGTCGGAAGACGGTGGATATCGGTGGGGCGCGACGCCATCGATAGCGGTTCCGCCAGGTTGTCGGACGCTGCTTCGTGTTCATGTCCGTCTTCTTCCACGTTGTTCGGCTCTGAAATGCGCAGCTCGGATGTGGCCTCCACAACAACGGACGATTTTTCCTCTGTTCCTCCGTTTTGCCCTACCTGCCCCTCCGGGTCTTTCGGCGACATCGCGTGGTGATCCGTGTCCGCTTCCTCGTGATGCTCGGCCACCGTGATCTTCTCGAGAAGGTCGGCCAGCCGCCATCCACGCTGGTTCATTTCCTGCTCGAGCGCGTTTGCTTCGTCGTCCCTTGCCGGGGTCGTGGCATTTTCCCGCAAGACACTCTTGAAAGCCAACGGATCGGAAGGGCGGTCTTTGCCCGCTGGGTCAAGATTTCGGGTGTCGGCCGGGAATAGACGCCCGCCTGCTATAATTCCGTCCGTCATCTACCGTCCTCCTTCAGCAACGCGTCGACTGCGTCCAGTCGGCTTTGCGTCTCCGCCATGTAAGCTTCGCTGAAATATGTTGTATCGTCCTCAGGTCCGGACCCCGCTGCCCGGTTTGGCGGCTGCTTGCGTTCAGCAATCTCATCTGCCAAGACGACTTGAGCCGAGGGAGGAGCAATGATGCTTTCGGCTACTCGGCGCGCCGCCTCGAGCAGCTTCTTGTCCTCGGTGGAAAGCCGGCCGGGGTCGATCTCGCCCAAGGCTTGTCGTACGTCTTCTATATTGTTCGACTTAATGGAAGCGATGTTTGCATAAAGCACGGTTCGCGGGTCGTCGCCTGCTTCCGGTATTCTGGATGCATAGGTTGTCGCCTTCTCGGAAGCAAAGGCGAGCAGGTCATCATAGCCGTCGATCGCGCTTTGGCGCGCAATGCGCAAATAGATTGCAAAGGCTCGGTCGTCAGACATCATGTCCGCGACTTCCTCGATCAGGTGGAATTCGATCTCATCGTGCATGAGTGCGACGGCGGAAACAAAATCCTGAGCAAATTGGCTGGCGTAAGGTGAGTTCAGGAAGCGGCTTACATACTGTATCGTGGCCAGAGCGAAGCGCTCCGGATCGCGGATCCTTGCACTGAGCGCAATCGTGCGCCTTAGCGCGGCTTCCTCCACCAGTGTACCCGGACTTAGCAGGCGGGCCTGATCCAAGAGACGAAGAGCTTTCTCCGGGAGGTCCCCCGAAAGCAGGGACCCGGTTACCAGCGCGATCGGCGCTGCTATCTCCCTGTCGAGCGCGAAGGGATCGATTTGCGACAGTCTCGCCCGCGCCGCCCCGGTATTCCCTCGAACATAGTGAAGGATGCCTTGCGCCAGCGATTGCTGTTCGCCTTCCAGGTCGAGGTTTGAAAAGACCGTCTCCACCGTAGCCGGGTTGCCGCCACTGGCGCCATAGATCAGAAGAGCGTTGACGTTCTTCGTTTCCTGGAAACTCTCCGGTCCGGCGGCGCGAAGGCGCTCATCGATGATCTCCAAAAGCTCACGCTGCATGGGCATCGAGGCGTGATCGCCATTGGCGATCCGATCCTGTACGACCTGGAGCGAGCGCATCATTTGATAAGGCTCGAGGTCAGCGGTATGTGCAGGCGATAGCGCCAGCATCATCGCCGTTGAAAGAGCTGCCACGCCGAAGCGCCGCCATCTCATTGCGGCAACTCCAGAAGGATTTCGATACGGCGGTTGGCATCGTCCAGCGGATTGTCCGGTATCCTGAGCTTCCTGTCGGCAAAGCCCGCCACTTCAATAATGCGCTCTTCGTCCAAGCCGCCACGCGCGAGCATGTAATAGGCCGCGTGAGCGCGCGCGGTTGAAAGCCGCCAGTTATCATAATCGCCACTTGCGAATGGCCGGCCATCCGTATGGCCGTGAATGCGCAGGGCACCCGGGCGGTCGGCGAGGGCTTCCCCGATCTTCTCCATGGCGAGGACGAGCGTACGCTGCGGTACGGCGGAGCCGACGGCAAACATACCTTCCTGAAGATCGTCGGTAATGGAAATCAAAACGCCGTCCTGGCTGGACGTGACGCTGACCGCAGCGGCAAGGTTGTCACCTTGAAGAGCCTCGGAAAGAGCCGCGCGAATCTGATCGGCCTCTCTGGCGTGTTCAGGCCTAGCCGTTTCGCTTTCCGCAGGGGGGTCGGGTACTTGTTCCTGCGAAGTGGAAAGTGACGCCTGCTCTTCGGCCGTAGCGTCGGTGTTTGCCGAGGGCTCTTCCGGCCCGGAAGAATCCGGCAGCCGCGTATCGGCCGCGCTCGCGGGTTCCCCGCGCGCATCGTCAGGGTCGCCTTGTACGCCGATTTGAGGCTCCGCTACCTGCTGCGACCAGAAGTCGGGCGCAAAAGGATCCCGGTAAGCTTCACCGCCGGATGCACCGGAAGACGGGCCGGCGGTTTGCTCACCGCCTTCCCCCTTGGATGAAATATTTTGTCTGACGTCGGTTTCGGCTGCGATTTCGGCCAGAACCGCATAGGGATCGGAGAAGAAGTTGTCGTCCGAATAGACCGGGTCTTCGTTGATGTCTTCGGAGTCCCGGAGGCTGGCTGGGCCTCCAAGCCTGTAGCTTGCGCCTGATTGCGTATGGGTGGTTTGTTCCGCTTCCTCGGGCTCGGCGGCACTCTGGGGCCCGTAGCCCAAATCCTCCAGGCCCCTCTTGTTGGTATTGCGGTCTATCAGCTTCACCGGGTTGAAATAACTGGCAAGCGCGGTCCTCGTCTCTTCGCTGGCTGCATTGATGAGCCACATCACCAGAAAAAAGCACATCATTGCCGTCATGAAGTCGGCAAAGGCGATTTTCCACACGCCGCCGTGATGGCCTTCATCCTCATCATCGCCACCGCGACGGACGATGATGATTTCCGGTCCGCGTTCACTCTCGCCTGCCGCCATCAGGACAAGACCTCGGAAAGCGCCTCAGACCATTCGGTCAAGCGTGTTTCCAGTATGCTTTCGTCAATATGGATGGAGAGATCAAGACCTGGCGTCTCGACGAAATCCACCTGCGCCGAGCGTTCGCCAAGCATGGTGCGCAGCTGCTCGCACAGGAACCCCGTGCCGTATACGCTGATGCGCACCGCCTCCCGATCCGTCAGTGTCTCGGCGATGATTCGTGAAAGGTGCTCCACCGCGCGGTTCTGGAGCTCCTCGCTGAGTGTCACGCCAAGAATCCGCGCCACCAGTGCGCTGGTCAGATCGATGGTCTGCCGCTCCATCCCGGCGAAGCGTGCGGCAATCGTTTCGGCGGCATTCTTTCCGAGCTGTTCCTGGAGCTCTTCGATTTCCTGCTTGTGGCGCTGGCGTTCGGCAGAAAGTTTTTCCTCATACTCGTGCTGGAGGCGTTCTGCGACCTCCGCTTCCGCCTTGGCAACGGCATCGGCCGCTTTCCTTGCCTCCCTTTCGTCTGAACGAGATTGCGGCGCAGTTGCGGGAGAGGTGGCAGAAGGGCTCATTCCGGCATTGGGTCGGGCCGCAGGGGCTTTAGCGACTCCGAAATCGGGCAATGCGTCGGCGAGGGCGAGTGTGGGCATCAACCGGTGGCCTCCGCTTCAGCGCTTGCCCACTTGCGCAGGATATGGGCAGTGCGCTCTTCACTGAGATCGACCATGCGCGCGAGGCGGTCCTGTGGCGCAGGTTTTATCCGTAGGTTCTGCGGCGTTCCTTCGACTTCCTCGTAGGTGGGCACCATCCCGTCGCCCTCTTCGGTCGACGGGACTTGGCCGGTATGATTCGGCAGAGACGCTTGCCCGTTACTTTCAATGGCCGGCGTGTCCGCGTTTGCGGTACGGGTGAGGGCGGTGCCCAGAGGTTTGAGGCCGAACCAGGTTACAAGGAAGGCGACGAGAATAAAGGCAGCGGCATTGATCAGTGTTCCGGCATGCCTGTTCAGGGAGACCAGCATGCTCGACTCGGTGGTCGCGGCGCCTTCGAGATCCTGCATGAACTCGACCGCGGAAACCGTCAGCACGTCGCCCCGCGTTTCGTTAAAGCCGGTAGCGGAGGCGACAACACTGCGAATTTCGTCGATCCGGGCCTGCAACTGCTCCGGTGTCGGGTTCGCGCCCAGACTCGATGCAATGCGGGCCTCATTCACAACCACGGCCATGGACAGGCCGGTGACTTCGTAGCCGTTGCTTGTGGTGGATATCCGCTTTGTATTAAGTTCGTAGTTGGTCGTTTCCTCGCGCCGCTCGCTTTGCTCGGTGGAGCGGGGCATTTCGCCGACGTCGGCTCCTTCCTCAGGCAAGTTCTGTAGGACGGTTGCCGGGTTCGCGGCAGTTTCCTTTTCGGAGCTGTCGTTCGTCCTGACCACCTGAACGGAGCGGGCGACCTGCGACTCGGGATCGTAGATCACTTCCTCGACCTGGCGCGCGTCGGTGTTGACCCGCGCTTTCACGCTGGCGCGGAAATTGTCCGGACCAAGATAGGGCGCTAGTGTGCGGCGGATATTCTCCTCGATCTGACTTTCCACCGTGCGTTCGACGCCGATGGAACGCTGTGCGGTGTTGTTGGACGGATCGTCTCCGGATGCAAGCAAGGTCCCGGCGGAATCGAGCACGGTGACCTCTTCAGGATCCAGTCCGGGAACGGCGGCGGCGACGAGGTGGCGAATGGCGGATGCCTTCTCCGAAGCATCCATGCTGGAGCCGCGAATAACCACGGAGGCGGAGGGCGTCTGAGCCTCGCGGCGGAAGTTCCCACGCTCCGGCATGACAAGGTGCACGCGGGCAGCCTTGATGCCGCTCATGGAGCCGATCGTGCGGCTAATCTCGCCTTCGAGTGCACGGACCCGGGTGACCTCCTGCATGAAAGTGGTCAGGCCCAGGGAGCCGACATTGTCGAACAGTTCGTAGCCGGCATTGGTGCTTGAAGGGAGACCTTTTTCCGCGAGCAGCATGCGCGCCTGGGCGGTCTGACCGACCGGAACCTGAACGTTTGTGCCATCGGATCCAACATCGAAGTTGATTCCTGCCTCGGAGAGAACGAGGCCGATCTGGTTCACATCCGAGCGCTCCAGGCCGACATAGAGTGTTTCATAGGCCGGGCGGTTGAGATAGAGCGCGCCGACGGTAATCACACTTATCACCAGAGCCAGAACGCCGCCCATGATGGCGAGGCGCCGCGTTCCCAGACTTTTCAGGTTCTCGACAATGGCGTTAAGTTGTTCAGGCACGAAACACTCCCAGGCCAATGATGCGGCGCAGCCTAGGACGCGAAGCTTGTGCGAAAATGAAATGGGCCGCCCCGAAAGGCGGCCCTTTTGTCGGCTTTTATTATTGGCCGGGTCAGTCCCCGGCTCCCCTCCCTTAGCGGAACAGCGACAGAATGTTCTGAGCGTTGGAGTTGGCGATAGACAGCGCCTGAATGCCCAGCTGCTGCTGCGTCTGCAGGGCAGAAAGCCGCGTCGACTCCTCGTTCATATCCGCATCGACGAGCTGGCCAACACCACGGTCGATCGCGTCCATCAGCTTCTCGGTGAAGTCGTTCTGAAGATCGATCCGCGCCTTGGCGGCGCCGAGTGAAGATGCACCGGTTGCAACATCGCTGAGGGCGGTCTCAATCCCGGTCAGCATGTCGTTGAAGTCCGTGTCGTCCAATCCGGCTGTGGTGACGTCCAGTGTCATCACTGATGCAGTTGCGGCACCGGCGCCGGTGGTTGTGAATTCAGTGTCCAAAATGCCTGCATTGGCACCGCCGCTGTCAATCAGCCTCACATCGTCGAGCGTCACGCTGATTTGACCTGTGGTGACCGCGCCGGTGGAGTCGCGATTATAGGAGGAGATCACGCTGAACTCGGTCGCCGTACCGGTGGAGTCGGTCGTAAGAAGGCTGGTGCCGGCGTAGCTTGCACCGGCAGCCTCAGTGAGCTGTGCCTGCAGGGCCGTGATCTCACTCTGGATCTTGGTGCGATCCTCTTCGCTCGATGTCTTGGCGAGGAGAACTTTTTCCTTGATCTGGTCGACTACGTCCTTGGCCGAATCCATCGCCGTATAGGCGGTGTCGACCTTACCCGCGGCAAGACCGAGTGCATCCTGGACAACCGAGTTGGCCTTGTTGTCCGAACGCATGGTGGTGGCGATGGACCAGTAGGCAGCATTGTCGGAAGCCTCGTTCACACGCAGGCCGGTCGAGATGCGGTTCTGTGTGGTGGCGAGATCTTTGGAAATGGAATTGAGCGTCTGCAGCGCCGTCATAGCCGACGCATTGGTCATGATGCTTGCCATGGGAAATTGTCCCTTGAATTAAGAAATTGGAATGGGACATACCGGGCCGACCGGTATGACGGAGAGGCATCATGCCGTGAGTTGGTGCAACTCACTCCGCCATGCGATGCGGCCTTTATGGCGCTAAAATCCTACCAAAAAGATAAGGTCGCCGGAAAAGATCGATTGGTGCTCAGGCGAAGCTGCGGACCAGGCTGCCAACCAGCAGATTCCACCCATCGATGAGGACGAAGAAGAGAATCTTGAATGGTAGGGAAACGACGGTCGGCGGCAGCATCATCATGCCCATGGACATGGTGATGGTGGCGACGATGAGGTCGATCACCAGAAACGGCAGGACGATGAGAAAACCGATTTCGAAGCCGCGCCGGATTTCGGAAATGAGGAAGGCGGGCGCGAGGACGCGGAAATCCGCTACCTCGGCCGATGTCTCCAGAGTGCTCCGTTCGACAGCGAGGTCGACAAAAAGGTTGTAGTCCTGCTCGCGCACATTTTCCGCCATGAACCCACGAAACGGCTCGGAAATCCGTTCCGCGGCCGCGGCCTCGCTGATCTCGTTGTTCATCAGCGGCCGAATTCCATCGTTCCAGGCCTGATCGAAAGTTGGCGCCATGACATAAAAGGTCATGAAGAGCGACAGGCTGATGAGGATGAGATTGGCCGGGGTGGATGGTAGGCCCATGCCGGCGCGCAGAATGGCAAAAACGATGACGAAGCGCGTAAAGCTGGTCACCATGATGAGAATGCCAGGCGCGATGGAAAGAACCGTCAGGACTCCAAAGAGCTGGATAATGTAGCCGATTGTGGTTCCGTCCGCGTCGCCGGTCAGCGCGCCAAAATCGAGCGATTGCGCGCCGGCGGGCAGGCTCAGGAAAAGCAGTGCGGCGAGAGCGATGATTGCGCGTTTCATTCGTACAGAAATGTCGTGATGAGAACGTCGCTTACCTGGCCACCACTGCGGATTTTGGCCCGCTCGAGCAGGTCTGCCTTGAGGTTCTGAAAGCCGCTCGGCGTATCGATCTGCCTGAGCTTGAGCGTCCGCACGTAGGCGAAAAGATCCTGATGGATCTCGTGGGCAGGCGAGGACGAGGAATCTTCATTGAAGACGAGGGCCAGTTCCAGACGTACCCACACATCGTGCGGATCCGCCAGGCTGGTCATGATTGGCTCCAACGCCACCACGCGCGGAGAATCAGCAGTTGCGATTTCCGTCTGACCGGTCGCCTGCCCGTCGTTCCCCTCCGCTTCCGCCGCATCGGAAGCCGGTGTTCGGTTAGCCTGCAGGTAGCCGCCGGCGTACCAGCCGATCCCCGCTGCAATGGCGGTCACCACCAGCAGAGCCAAAAGCTGCACCAATGGTGACGGTCCTTTTTTCTTCGCTTCTTCTCCCGCGACCAGAGCCACTGCGGTTTGTCCTCTTCGGTTAAGCCAGGTCAGCTTCTAGAACGGCAACACCGTATCGAGAATCTGTTGCCCATAGGGCGGCTGCTGAACTTCCGTCAGGCGACCGCGGCCGCCATAGGAAATGCGTGCTTCGGCAATGCGCTCGTAGGAAATCGTGTTGTTCGGCCCGATATCGATCGGCCGGACGATGCCGGCGAGGGTGAGCACACGCAGCTCGGCATTGACGCGCACTTCCTGTGTTCCGGAGATCCGCATGTTGCCGTTCGGCAGCTTACCGGTCACTACAGCGGCCATTACGAGCTCGAGGTTTTCGGAACGTTCGGTGGAGCCGACCCCGACGGAGGAGGTGTCCGAGTCGATATCTCCTTCGGCGGATGCGGACGATCCGCTGCCACCGGCGGAAAAGGTCCCGAAAAGGCCGAGACTGCGCCCGGACTGGCGCGAGCGTTGCGACTCGTTCACGAAACGCGCCTCGTCGTTGAGTGCGATCCTGACCGTTAGAATATCACCGACGTTCAGCGCGCGTGGATCGGTGAAGAAGCGCCCTTTCCGGTCTTGCCATAGCGAATGCGGGCCGGGCGCATGCTGCGGCTCGCTGGGATAATGATACGCTGGAAGTGCAGTCGGAACCGCCCCGGCTCCGACGGGCGAAAGCGCTGGCGGTTTTCCAAGCTCGTCGAATGACGCACATCCCGAAAAGGCGAGCGAGCCGGCAAGCAGTACGCTAATGGCTACAAACTTCACGACGGATCCTCAGGACGAGCGGCGCTTGCAATAATTGTGGTCAGCATGGCCGCCGACTCGCTGTTCATTTCGTCCAGGATCACGCCTGCGTCACGCGGCTTGAGCTTCATCAGGATGGCGGCGGCGAGTTCCACTCGCACTTCTGCAAGGCGTTCGGCGGCTGCATCGGGCCGCATGCTGGCGTAAATCTCGACCAAGCCATTCGTGGCCTTGTCGAGGAACGCCTCACGACGGTCGAGCCAGATTTCGAATTCGGCCCGTTTGTCTTCAAGGGCGACGATACGGCCGTCCACCTCCTCGCGCAGCCGCGCGAGTTCCTGTTTCTGGAGTGCATACCGATGGTCACGCGCCTCATCTGCGATGTTCGTGCAGAAACGCTGCACCTCATCTCCTAGAGCGACCGTGTCAGGTTCGGCTGCCTGGGCAGTGATGCCGGGAAAAGCCAGCAGAGCTGCGACGAGTGCGGCCGGCAAAGCCTTGCTGGCGCCTGCGGGCATGACGGTTTGTGCAAACGCGAAGGTCTTCATGCATCGCTCCTATTGCAACACGAGCTCAGCCTGCAGCGCGCCGGCGGACTTGATGCCCTGAAGAATGGCAATGATGCCGCTGGGCTCCACGCCGAGCCGATTGAGGCCGGAAACAAGGGTTTGCAGATCCGGGCCGTCGAGAACGGCAACATTGGCTTCGGGCTCGTCGATCTCGATGTCTGTCAAAGGTTCGATCTCGGTTTCGCCCCAGGAAAAGGGTGCGGGCTGGACAACCCGGGGCATTTCGGTGACGCGGACCGTCAGCGCGCCGTGGCTGATGGCGACGCGTGAGATGCGAACATCGTTTCCGATGACGATGGTTCCAGTTCGTTCGTCGACCACAACGCGCGCCGGGGCATCCGCATTGACCGTCAGGTTCTCCAGCTCCGAATAAAAACGCGCGGCGGAGATGCCTTTCGGCTTGCGCACGGACACGGTGTTGGAGTCCTGTTCCGTCGCGAGCGGCGCACCGAAGCGCCGTCCCGTATAGGCATTGATCGCGTCGGTGATGCGTATGGCGGTGGTGAAATCCGGATTGCGCAGCTGCAGGGTGAGGACGAGGAGATCGTTCATGGCGCCGGGGACTTCCCGCTCGATAATTGCACCGTTCGGCACCCGGCCGGAGGTCGGGACGCCCCTCGTCACGGTTTCCGCTTGCCCCTGGGCTTCGAACCCGGAAACGATGACGGAGCCCTGAGCCACAGCGTATATGTCCCCATCGGCCGCGCGAAGCGGAGTCATGACAAGGGTACCGCCGGCGAGGGAGTCCGCGTCGCCCAAGGATGACACGCTCACATCGATGCGCGCGCCCGATTGGACAAAGGGCGGCAGATCGGCAGTAACAATCACCGCAGCGACGTTTTCCGCGCGTGTGCGGCCGCCTTCGGCGGCGACACCCAGGTTCTCCAGCATGGCGCGGATGGACTGTTCGGTGAAAGGCGAGTTGCGCAGACCATCGCCGGTTCCGTTCAGCCCGATGACGAGACCGTATCCAACGAGCTGGTTGTCCCGGGCGACCTGGAGTTCCGCGACATCCTTGATGCGCGAGCGACCAGCCATGCCTTCCGCATCCGCCGCTCCCGCCATAGCGGTGGCTGCCGCGGCAAGGAGCATCATTCCGAGGATAAGGCCCCGAACGATCATCGTGCACTCACCCGGACAGTTCCGTCCTGCATCACGATACCGGAGAAAGTGGTGCCGCTATCCATATTGCGCAGCTTCACCATGTCACCGGCCCCTGCGGATTGCTGTGGAACGGCGCGGGTCGAAATAATCAAACCATTGTCGGAGAAAACGGCGGTTACCTCGGTGCCGCGCTCTACCAGATGGGGCTCGCGGATCGACGAGAGCGAGATCATGCGGCCGGGCAGGAGCGTCCGTCGCGCCACCTTGCCGTCCAGCTGTTGCGGAGAACGTGCTAGATCAGGCGTATGGCGTTTGCGGCGATTCAAGATCATTTCCTTCAGAGCGCCGGCATAGATCGTCTCGCCCGGGTAGATGACTTGCGTGGGAACGACGACGCGTTCGTCTGCCTGCGCAGGCGCGGCGAGGAACGTGAGCCCCGCAACAAGCCCCGTCAGAATGGCTCGCCGTGGCAGCAAACGTTTCATCCTATCGCATGCCCTGGGTTACGGTGGCGGCCATCTCGTCGGCTGCAGTGATGACCTTGGAGTTCATTTCGTAAGCGCGCTGAGCCGAGATCAGCTCCGTGATCTCCTTCACCGGATCCACGTTGGAACCCTCCAGGTACTCCTGTTCTATGGTGGCGAAGCCGGGGTCGCCCGGCACGCCGACAGCTGCAGGACCCGAAGCCTCGGTCTCGCGGAACAGATTGCTTCCGATTGGTGCAAGGCCGGCCTCGTTTGCGAAACTGGCGAGTGTGAGCTGGCCAAGCTCCTCCAGGGCCTCCTGCCCGTCGATTTGCGCGAAGACCTGGCCCGATGCGTTTATGACAACATCCACCGCGTCTTCCGGGACGACGATATCGGGCACGACCGGATACCCGTCGGAGGTGACCAATTCGCCGTTTGCATTGGTGTTGAATGAACCGGCACGGGTGTAGAGGACTTCGCCATTGGCTCCCTCGATCTGGAACCAGCCGCGGCCAGCGAGGGCCAGATCCAGCTTGTTGCCGGTGTTCGTCAGCGGACCCTGCTGGTGCAGATTGCGTACGGCAGAAACCTTCGTTCCCAGGCCGATATTTGCGCCTTCGGGAACGATGTTCTGATTGGCGCGCTCGGGAACACCCTGCAGGCGTACCGTCTGGTACAGCAGGTCGGAAAATTCCGCGCGCGCCCGTTTGAAGCCGGTCGTGTTTATGTTTGCTATGTTGTTGGCGATCACTTCAAGGTTGAGCTGCTGCGCGCTCATGCCGGTGGCGGCGACGGATAAGGCTTTCATGCGTTGGTTCTCCTTCAGATCGCCATCCGGCTGATTTCCATGTACGCGGTGACGATCTTGTCCCGAATGGCAATCGCCGACTGGAGCGACTGTTCAGCGGTCATTACGGCGTCAACGACTTCGCGTGTGTTCGCCTCGCCCTGCAGCGCTTGAATGGAAAGATTTTCGGCATTCTCGAGCCGATTGACCGTGGTTGTGGCGAATTCAGCCACCATGGCGGAAAATGCATCACTGTCAGGGGCCGTGGGGCGAGATTGCGGGATTTCCTGCAAACCAGGAAGCCGTGTCAGATCGCCGATTCCGGTAATCATGCGCCGCTCCGTAAGAGATCGATGGTCATAGTAATGAGTTCCCGCGCCTGCTTGATCGACTGCAGGTTCGCCTCATAGCCGCGGTTCGCCTCCCGCATGTCAGCCATTTCCACCAGCATGTTGACGTTCGGCATTTTCACGTAACCGTTCTCGTCAGCTGCCTTGTGGCCCGGCTGGTATTCTAGGCGAAAGTCCGACAGGTCGCGCGCTATGGCGGCGATTTCGACGAGGCTGCCGCCGGAGGCGCGGTCGAGTTCAGCTTCGAAGCTGATCGTCTTCCGACGATAGGGATCACCGCCCGGGACATCACTGGTCGATTGTGCGTTCGCGAGGTTCTCCGACACAACGCGCATACGTGTCGATTGAGCGCCAAGCCCCGAAGCAGAAACCTTAAGTGCGGTGGTTAGTGCATCCATCGGGGTCAGCCTCTCGTCGTCGACATGATCATACGGTGAAACGCCTTCACAATCGCCGTGTTAAGCTCGAATCCTCTGCGAACCTCGCCGGATTTGGCAAGCTCATCCTCAAGCACGACGCTGTTTTCGGAGGGCAGAAGTTCCGGATTGTCCTGCTCCTCCAGGCCATACGAAGCTTCGGTCACACCGGTTTTCAGGTGACCGGGGTTTGTCGTTGCGATCTTCACCTGCGTGTTGTCCAGCACGTGCTCGAAAGGCTCGATGTCGAGCGCCCGGTAGCCGGGGGTGTTAATATTGGCAACGTTTCCGGCCGTCGTCGCCTGACGGGCTGAAAGCCAGTGTGCCTGCTGCGCAGCCAGATCGAACAGGTTAACAGGTTGCATTTCGACTCCCGCTAAACTCGATCTGCACGTTAGGGAAACAGTCTTGCGTGGGCCTTGCGTCCGGCGCGTTTTTCATCGTTTGCCGCGGCCGCTGCATCTCCTGACACAATCCCCTCCTATCGCGACAGGGCGATTTCCTTCTCATCGGAAGTGATGAGCACCCAGCTATCGCCCTGACGCTGGAGTTCCGAGACCCTGCTGCCATCGGGCAGGCGAGATCCGTGCTGAACGATCCAGAAACCGACATCGTCCTCGATCAGAGCCCGTCCATTCGCCACGTGGATCAGGCGGAATTCTGCGCGATTCCCGGGAAATGGCTGGTCCGGCACGTCTTCGGTGTCGGGTCTATCGGAAACGGTGCCCGTGGGGATGGGGTCGAGCTGCGGCATGCTTTTCAGCATGCTGGTGTGCTCAAGCAGGTTCTCGGGATCACGCCCGGGCGTTTCGTTCTGGCCGCCCGAAAAGGTCAATGGTCGGATACCGAACTGCTCCTGATTGAAAAATATGTACCAGGGAAACACGGCACATAGTCCGGCGAGCCCAAGTCCGCAGGCGGCGAAGAGCAGGTCACCGGCGCGCGGAGAGCGGAGGCGCGCGGCCGCATTGCGTGGTGTCGGTTTCACCACGTGGCGCTTTCGAGCCTGTTGCGGTTTATCCTCGACGGGCAGATCCTTCACCGGCGTCTTGTCCGGCATGACCAGATCCGCAAGCTCATCCGCCATGTTTGGACTCCCTGGCCTTCAATTGTGCCGCCAATTCGGCGAAAACGTCCGTCGAAGGTGGATCCTGCGGTGACTGCCGAAGCATTTCGTAGATGATCGGCACCTGCTTGACCGCGACGTCGAGGTCCGGATCGAGCCCGGCCTGATAACCGCCTAAAAGACGGATATCGCGCGTCTCCTCATAGCGCGCGATCATGGAGCGAAGCTGTTGTGCCAGGCGGCGCTTGTCGCCGCTCCATGCCCGGTCGGCCAAGCGTGAAATAGAGGACAGGGGATTGACCGGCGGGAAGCGGCCCTGTTCGGCGATCGCGCGGTCCAGCACGACGTGACCGTCGAGAATGCCGCGCACACAGTCGGCAACGGGATCGTTGTGATCGTCGCCATCCACCAGGACCGAAACAATAGCGGTGATCGAACCGAAGCCGTCCTCACCCGGTCCAGCACGTTCGAGAAGGTTCGGCAGATCCGTGAAGACCGATGCGGGGTAGCCGCGGGCGACGGGAGGTTCACCCGCGCCAATGGCGACCTCGCGGGACGCATGGGCGTATCGCGTAATGGAGTCGACGACCAGCAACACTTTATCGCCGCGGTCGCGAAAGCTTTCGGCCACGCGCGTGGCGGTGTCGGCGGCTCGCCTGCGCATCATGGCGCTTTCATCGCTGGTGGCGACAACGGCCACCGTTTTTTTCACGCCTTCGCTACCGAGGGTGTCCTCCAGAAATTCGCGTACCTCGCGGCCGCGCTCACCGACCATGGTAAGCACGACCGTGTCGAAAGCTTGGGCCCGGGCAAGCATTGCCAGCAGCGTGGATTTCCCGACACCGGATCCGGCAAAGATGCCTATACGCTGTCCGAAACAGAGCGGCGTGAACAGATCGATCGCACGGACGCCGGTGCTGAATGGCGATGCCACGCGTTGGCGGCGCAGCGCGGACGGCGTGCGCGGTGCGCCGGATGATGGCAAGGCAGGGCGGATAAGTGGGGGGCCGTCGTCGACCGGACGGGCAAGTGCGTCGATCACCCGCCCACGCCAGCTTGGGTGCGGGAGGATCCCGAGCGGTCCCGTCGTGAAGACCGGCTGGCCGAGCCCGGCTTCGGCGTTGCGCTCGAAGGGCGCGACCAGAATATCTTCAGACGAGATTCGTATCACCTCTCCAAGGTATCTTTTGCCATGCACCTTGTAAGAGACGATGTCGCCCATTCTCGCGTCGCCTGACATGCCACGCACGCGGAAATGGATGGGCATGACTTCGGATATCCGGCCACCATGCCTGATGATACGACGCGGATCGCGAAAGCGCAGATACACACTTTCAAGCGCTGTCAGAACATTCGGCCTTTCGTCCGAGCAGGCCGAACCCTCATTCTGCGCTGGCTTGTCTTCTGCCGCCTGCTCCATCAGGAGCCCATACTCCGGATGGCTTCGCGCAGCGTCTTGTCGCTATCGCTCATCAACGACGAAACTTTCTCGAATGCCCGCTGCACTTCGATGAGCCGCATCATTTCATGCATGGCGTTGACGTTGGAGTTTTCGAGAAACCCTTGGGCGACACCGATATCAGGCCGGTCGACAAGGGGTTCCGGTTGGATGTTCGGCAGGAACCCGGAGTTGCCGTACCTTTGCGCATCAGGTCCGGGCTCGAAGGCGAACAGGCCGATAGCACCGATAAGCTGTCCATCCTGCCGCAGGATTCCGTCAGCCCCTGCTTCGATGGGTCCGCCCTGCGGATTGAGAATTAGCGGCGCGCCTCCGGGATCGAGCACGGGATGGCCTTCCAGGGTAACGAGCTCACCATTGTTGAGCATCGTAAAGCGGCCGTCGCGTGTCATCATCGGCCCCGCCGGGGTTTCCACCGCGAACCAGGCATCGCCCTGAACGGCAAAATCCAGCGGACTGCCGGTCTCTTCCAGCGCTCCGGATTGCGTATTGAACCTGGTGTCGCCAGCCGAGACAAAGCTTATGGAGTCTTCACCGATCCCGGTCATCACATCGTCGAAGGTGACGCCGGCGGCGCGAAAGCCCACCGTTCCGGCATTGGCGACATTGTCCGCGATTGTGGTCAAGCGCCGCTCCAGGGCCATCTGGGAGGAGAGAGCTACGTAAAGTCCGGTCTGCATCGGCCTATTTCTTCATTTGTGCGATGGTGACGAGCACGTCGGTCGAAATGCCGAACTCGGCCGGCTTGGTGAACAAGGCGGCGATGGAGTTCTGCTGGTTATTCGAAGGATTGTTCATTTCCCACATGGCGGTGAAACGCTTGAGGAATTCGTCGACCTTTTCGGGGTCTTTGAAGTCCTCCAAGTCGATCTGTGATTTGAAAAGCTCCACCTGCTTGTCGATGTCGGATTGGGCGAGGGTCTCGGGGTAGCCAAGGGCCGTCCGCACGACCTGGGACAGCGCCGGGTCGGCAAGGACTTCATAAAAGGATTCGATGTCCTCTGCCTTGCGCTGGAAATAGAGCGCCAGGCGCACGCCTTCATTCTGCTGACCGGCGTCCTCCTCAAGTGTCTGCCGGAGATACTTGTGGGTCACCTCGGTCGTCGCGCTGTAGAAGCCGGTAACTTCCGCGCCGTATGTAGCGAAGTTGAACGTTTCGACAAAATCCTGATACCGCTTGTCCGTCAGCTTGTTGACGAAGCTGTCCCTGTCTTCGACACCCCCTTCCAGTGCCTTGACCATGAAGGCCTTGGCGTAGGCCATGTCCTCCAGCCCATGCGCCTTCATCGCGTAGCGGAACAGGCGATCGTCGTTGACGAACTCCTCGATGCTTTTCACATTGCCGATGTTTTCGAGGTAGTACTCGGTTTCCCGACTGACCATCGGCTGCGCTTCGATGCGGTCGATCGAGCGCTTGAGGTCGCCCGTTATCATCTGAAAGCTTGTGTACGTATTGATCACACCGGGCCCCCGCCAGTTTTGACGGGTGCACGCTATCGCCGTTGGCTTGCGCGAGGCTTTCCTGACTTGAAGCAGCCGCTTCAAGCCTCGCGCAAGGCAGGGACGCTACTCAAGGGGCGAAGTTCGAGAAGAAGGTAGATTCGTGGGCATTCTCATAGGACTTATTGTCACCTTCGGCTGCGTGATTGGCGGCTACATGGCCATGGGCGGTCATGTGAACGTGCTCGTTCAGCCTTGGGAAGTCGTCATCATCTGTGGCGCGGCTCTCGGCACCTTTCTCGTCGCCAATCCAATGGCGACAGTGAGGGATACCGGCAAAGCCTGCCTGGAAGCATTTCGGCATCAGGTCCCGAAGAATGCGGATTACCTGGAAACGCTTGGTGTGCTGCACAGTCTCATGCGGGAACTGCGGACGAAATCCCGCAGCGAGGTGGAAGTGCATATCGACAATCCCGAAGAGTCCGCCATTTTCCAGTCGTTCCCGTCGGTCCTGAAAAACCGGGATCTGACGTATTTCATTTGTGACTATTGCCGCATCATCATCATCGGTAATGCGCGTCCCTTCGAAATCGAAGCGCTGATGGACGAAGAGATCCAGACGATCCGGCGCGATAAGCTTAAGCCATACCATGCGCTGCAAACCGTGGCGGACGGTCTGCCCGCACTGGGTATCGTGGCGGCGGTGCTCGGCGTCATCAAGGCCATGGGCGCACTCGATCAATCCCCCGAAATCCTGGGGGCTCTCGTGGGAGCCGCGCTGGTCGGAACGTTTCTCGGAATTTTCCTGTCCTACGCCGTGGTGGGGCCGATCGCTGCCAAGATCAAGATAGTGCGAGACAAGAAGAATCGTCTTTACGTCATCGTGAAGCAGACCTTGCTCGCCTACATGAACGGTTCGATGCCGCAGGTGGCGCTCGAATTCGGGCGCAAAACAATCTCCGCCTATGACCGGCCCTCCATCGATGCTGTTGAAGAGAGCACGTTAAGCCTCAATCCCGCCGGCGCGAACGCCGGAAAACAGGCGGCATGAGGCAAGCCGATGACCATTGAGGCTGAAGATCAGGAACAGCGCGGGCTCGTCATCGAGCGCCTCACCGGTGCGACCGGTGACCCGCGCAAGGTGGTTGAGGCCGCGCGCTCGGTCGCGTTCAGAGCCTTGCCGCTCCTGTCCGATGCCTTCAGCGAGGCCAGCTCCGCGCCTTTGCTGATCGACGTTGCCGACGTGGATATTGCGCGTCTGGCCGAGGTCAGACCTGAAAGCGATTCGTACGAAGTCCTTGTCGTGGTACCGGCCGGGATCTCACGCGATGCGCTTTCGATGCGGCTCGATCCATCCGCTATTTCTCTTCTGGTCCATGCGCTTTTCGGTGGCGATCCCGACATTCCGACACCGCCGCTCGACCGCCAGCCTTCGTATATCGAGCGGGACGTAGCGGCAGTGGTCTTCGAACATTTCGCCAAGGCGCTGAACGGCTCCGGCGCGCGCGCGCTGGGCCTTCGGTTGCCTGTCACAGGCGTGCTGTCAGGTCCGAGGGAATTCAAGCGCATGGTCGTGCGAGATGGGCCCGGCGTGCGCATAATGTTCTCGCTTACAATGGGCGAGAACACCGGTTACCTGACAGCCTGGATGCCGCAGCGCGTTCTGCTTGAAACCCGCGCGTCGACGGATCCGGCCGACGATGGACCCGGCGCAGCGGAGTGGCAACATCGCTTCAACAATGAGGTTCTCCGTTCAACGGTGACCCTGACGGCGACTATGCCTTTGCGCAAAATGCCGCTGGCCGCATTGGCCGACTTGAAAGAAGGGCAGGTGCTGGAGCTCAACGAGAACGCGCGCTCCAACGCCCGCATCACAGTGCGCAACAACACCATTTTCACCGGCGAGTTCGGAAGGTTGGGCGAGAACTATACGGTTCGCATCAAGGCTCCGTCCGATGCTCGGCAAGAAGTCATAGACGGTCTGCTGGGTGAGTGAACACCCCACCGGTGTGCAAAAAGGGAGAGTTCGATGGGCAAGTCCGATCCGGCCAAAGAGATCGAACAGGACGATGGGCATCTCGATGAGGCGATTGAGGAACTGCGCGAAGTCCTCCATGAAGAGCCTGAAACCGGCCCGGTGACCGCCGGAGAGAATTCCGAGTTGGTCATGGGGATCCCGGTCGAAGTGCAGATCGTGCTGGGAAGCGCGGAGATGCCCGTTTCCGAGCTAATGGCATTGCGTAAGGGATCGACCGTTTCTCTGGACCGCCGCGTGGGGGAGCCTGTCGATATCGTGGTCAATGGCCGGCGGATTGCGCGTGGCGAGATCACGCTCCTGCAGGATGATCCCAACCGCTTCGGCGTGCGCCTGACCGAGATCAGCAAAGCGGCAGCCCAATGAACACGGCGCCTGATAACACGCTGTTGCGCGGGACGGGTGGAGACGGCCAATGAGTTCGTCGGTGACATTGACGCCGGCACAGAAGGCGGCGGCCATTCTGGTCGCCATGGGCAAACCCGCGGCGGGACGGCTCCTCAAGTTCTTTAAGCAGGATGAACTGAAAGCGCTCATAGAGGCAGCGCGGCTTTTGCGGACAATCCCGCAAGCCGAACTGGAAAAAGTGGTCGAAGAGTTCGAACACGAGTTCACCGAAGGGGCAGGACTGCTCGACTCGGCGGACAGCATGGACACGATTCTCTCCGAGTCGCTGTCTCCGGAAGAGATCAATATTCTCATGGGCCGGGGCAGTCCGAAGCCGGTCAGCATGGAAGAGGTCTGGAGCAGTCTGGAAAAGGTCGGACCCGAGCGGCTGGCGCAATTGCTCGAACGGGAACATTCCCAGACCGTTGCCGTCATCCTCGCAAGTCTGGCGCCCACGGTCGCAGCGAAGACAATCTCCCTTCTGGAGAAGACCAGACGCGGCGAAATTATGCGGCGCATGGCGTCGATGGGGCAGATCACGCCGGCGGTACGTTCGCTGATCGAGAAGCGCATTGCCGATATTCTGCATGCTGAGGCCAGCGGAAAGGATGCATCTGCGGGCCAGGCGCGTGTGGCCCGGATCCTGAGCGAGTTGGAAAAGCCCGACATGGATGCGCTGATGCAGGAGCTTGAAGAAGCTGGCTCCGAGGACGTCGACGCGATTCGCTCCCGTGTGTTCGCGTTTGACGATGTCGTTCACCTCACGCAGAAGGCGCGTGTGGCGCTATTCGATGGGATGCCCACCGATGTCGTTACGCTGGCGCTGCGCAATGCACCCAGGGAGTTGAGCGAGGCGGTTCTGTCTTCGTTGGGCGTGCGCTCGCGCCGAATGATCGAGTCGGAACTCGAAGTGCCTGCGGACGATATCCAAAACGAGGATATCGTAAACGCCCGGCGCCGCATCGCTCTGTCGGCAGTGGAACTGGCGCAGAAAGGCGTGCTGGAGCTGCCCTCTGCCATGTCCGCTCAATAATGCCTCGTCTTCATGGCGGATAAACCGGACAAGGAAAGCAAGACCGAGGAACCGACTGAGAAAAAGGTTCGTGACTCGGTCGAGAAGGGGCAACTGCCCTTCTCCAAAGAAGCGCCCGTGCTGGCATCCTTTCTGGCGATTCTAACCTTCGTGCTCTTTTTTGCGCGTGACCGGGCGGGCCAACTGGGTGATTTCCTGTCTATCTTCATTGAGCGTGCCGATGGGTGGTCACTTGCAACACAGGCCGATGTGATCGCGCTCTACCGTATCGTCTTCATGGAGATCGTGAAGGTTGTCGGCATTGTGATGGTGCTTTTGATGGCAGCCGGCCTCAGCGCGTCGGTCCTGCAGAACATGCCGCGCTTTGTGCCGGAGCGGATCCGACCGAAAGCGTCACGCATATCGCCGGTGCAGGGCTGGTCGCGCCTTTTTGGGCCGCGTGGTCTGGTGGAGTTTGCGAAATCGCTCGGCAAACTCCTGGTCGTCGGCGGCTTCATAGCTCTCGCCCTGCGAACGGCCGATGCACGGCTGCTGGCCGGGATGTTCACGCACCCGCTTGCCTTTACAATAACGATCCGAGACATCGCGCTTGAGATCGTCGTTGTCGTCACAGCAGTGATGCTGATCATCGCAGTGGCCGATATTCTCTGGTCGCGGTTCAATTGGTGGCAAGACCTGCGCATGACGCGCCAGGAGGTCAAAGACGAGCTGAAGCAGGTCGAAGGCGATCCGATGGTGAAAGCGCGGCTGCGCTCGATGGCACGTGAGCGCTCGCGACAACGCATGATTTCCTCGGTGCCGAAGGCAACGCTGGTGATTGCCAATCCAACACACTTCGCCATCGCCATGCGTTACCGACGCGATGAAGATGCCGCCCCGGTTGTCGTGGCAAAAGGCAAGGACCTCGTCGCACTTCGCATCCGCGATATCGCGCGCGAGAACAATGTGCCCATCTTTGAAGAGCCGACGCTCGCGCGCTCCATGTACGATCAAGTTTCGCTGGATAGTATGATCCCGCCTCAATTCTATAAGGCTGTCGCCGAGCTCGTCCGGCGCGTCTATGGGGCCGGGGAGGAAAAAACGACAGCCAGGGTCAGGTGAGATGGATCGGCAGCCTTATTCAGCCGCACGGGAGGCCATCGTGGCCAATGCCATTCAGGAGGTCGCGGATGAGCTCAGGCTCATCGATCTGGCCGATTATGTGGCCTTCATCCGTTTGGACAGCATGGCAAGTATTGCCGATATCGTGGAATCGGCGGCCGAACTCTATTATTTGCCGGGTACGCTACGGCTCGGCTATGGATGCGAGGCGTATGTCACATGGACCGGAAAACCACGTATCGTGCTGGACCTGGAGTTGCGGCCGAAGGGAGCGACGGTCTATTTCTCGCTATCGCTTAGTGCGCATCATGCCGGCGTTGAGGTGAGCTACATCACTTTTGATGTGCCTTCGGACGATCCTCAAGCCAATTCCGCCTTCCTCACATCGGTGCTGGAAAAGGCTCGTATCCGGAAAAGCCGCCGCGCTGCTTGAACGTTGGTTCCCCGTGCGGAGAAATATCTGGCAGGACAGACGGTGCATACAGGGCGCCGACCATCCTGAATGCCAGTTTGCAGCCGTAATATCAGTCAATCAGTCCTTCACGTAACGCCTTGGCGACCGCGTGAATGCGATTGGTCGCGTTCAGCTTCTGTGCGGCGTTGGCCAGGTACTGATTGGCTGTGTGTACCGATAGGCCAAGCTCCTCGGCGATATCGTCGCTCGTGAGCCCGTTGGCCGTGAGCTTCAGGCATTGCAATTCGCGCCGCGACATGGCGGGCAGGGCGGATTCCTCGCGTTCTGGTGTCACTTCGGGCAACTTGCTGAAAAGCGCATGGCACCCGGCATGGATTCCCAACAATGCATCTTCATCGAGCCGCATGCGTGTGCCTGTGAAGATCGCAACGCCCAGTCCGGCCTCGCCGGCGGCGATCGGTAAGGCCAGTCCGGCAGGGCCGGTCTGGCGCAAGTGAATGCGTCTCACCCAGCGGCTTGCGGCCAGGCTTTTGCTTAGATCACCGTGGGCTGTGTCCCACCACAAAGGACACATCGAGGATATGACATTATCGACAAAGTCGTCCGGCAAACCTTCGGGCAGGGGGGACGGAGTGTTTACCCGGGCGCCACGCAAGACCGGAACCAGCAGGCGCTTCCGGCCACGAACGCGAAAAAGGTGGAACTCATCCGCCCCGCATCGTTCGGCCAGATGCCGGAAGCGCGGCACGAAAGTGTCGGCGGAACCGTCCGCGGATGGTTCGGGATTTATGAACTCCGGTGTGCCCAACGCCTCTACAACCTCATATCAGGTTGCGCCGAATGGCTGCTGCGATCGCCATAGCCCGATTCTTGGCCTTGAGTTTATGGATTGCGTGGGCGATCTGGCTGTTCACCATGTTGGTGGAGACGTTCAGGATAAGCGCCACCTCGTCGGTTGTCTTGCCATGCGAAACCCAGGAAAGACAGTCTATTTCGTTGGCGTTAAGCGGATTCTCAGACTGCTCGCTCCCCGCAGGAATGAGTTGGGAGAGTGCATAGCAGCAGGTCATCTGGGCGCGGCTGAGCTTGGATTTATCGACCGCGCCCGGCTTTCCGGCCGAAAGCAGAAGGTGGCGCGGCTTATGCGTCGGCAATGCCAACACAAACACTTCCTGATGACCGTAGTAGGCCAATGCGGCGATTTCGTCGCGCTCCGTCAATGCCGACAGCGCCAGCGGATGGTAGCCACGAATTTCCTGACCGGGCCAGGTGAGCGCGGAACTCCTGGCCAGTTGGGAGATGTTGGGAAGCCCTACCTCGGCAACTGCATCATAGATCCAGTTGGAAGACAGAATGCAGCCGCTCGCGTCCAAGAGAAGGTAGTCATTCGCTCCCAGTTCGCGCGTCTGGCGCGCCAGAAAGGCCGAAAGCTCTCTCGCGGGCTCGGTGCCTATCGGCTCCGCTGTTTTCCTCCGCTCGCGAGTCTCCGTATCCATCTTCTGCCTTTTCCACCCGGCTTTTAAAAGCCGCCGGGACGTTTTCAGTCCCCAAGTTCGCAAAACCGAACCATGTAGACGAGCCCAGCGGTCCGCGTGACGCTATTGGATACGCTCAACTTTATTGTGACAGCGCACGCCCGTTCCAGTCCAAAACGAAAGAAGAACGCGGTGCAATTTACACCTTTGGTATCCGTCCCCTTTTTTTGAGGAAGGATAAGCGGATGGCGCGATTCGTCAAGAAATCGATTAATGAGGTTAACAATTCTTGAGGATCCAATGGGGCCCGAGGCCACCGGCCTCGGGATGAAAACCATGCGCTGATCCGCTTTAGAGGGTAGCTCTCCTGCCGGGTTCTGCCGCAGAAACCTTGGGCTCTTCTATGGAAGATTCCAGCTTTTAGACATATCAGGCCGTCTGTTTCGTCCGCCAGCTTTCGGCATAGGTCTCGCGTGCGTCCCGTGAATACGGCTCCGGCGCTACCTTAACCCGAATTTCGAGCTGCTTGTGCGGCTCGACCGTCGTCTTGCTCGTGCCGCCGTCTTCCTCGCCCCAGACAAGGGTGAGCACGTCGCCGGTCTGGACATCGGGGTCTACGGTTGCCAGCGAGAGCATTGAGCTGAGACTGTCCTCCCTTGGGGTGCTTTTGACTTGATGGTCGCGGCGCGGCCGCGCGGTTAATGGCGCTGTTCTTCCGCCCAGCGGGCGCTGCGTGCCGGGTCTCCAAATGTGAAAAAATGCACGCCGGTCATGCCCAGCGACGGATTGTCTTCCTGGGCCCGGGCGACTTCGCCGAGCAAATCGTCGGGTGTCTCTCCCGAAAGCACATTTCTTGCCACCTTGCCGCGCTCACGCAGCACGCGCAGGGAAGCGCCGACGCCGCACCGCAGCGCGTATTTGATCAACTTGCCACGATCCGCCGGGCCTGCAACCCCGATACGCAGGGGCGTCTCGATCCCGGCTTCGCGCAGCGCACCCGCGAATTCGACGATCGCCTTCGGATCGAAAAGGAACTGGCTGACCAATAGCGTCTCAAGCTCAGCCTTGGCAGCGGCGCCGAGCTTGTCGCGCAACGCAGCCCATAAGACATCGTCCGCGATGCGGGGATGGCCTTCCGGGTAACAGGCGATGGCAATGCGGCGAATTCCGTGCTTCTCCAGCAGTCCGGTCTGGATAATCTGAAGTGCAGAATCGAACTCGCCCGCGGGCTGATCGCGGTCACCGCCCAGGATCAACGCCCGCTCGACGCCCGCCTTGTTCACGAGCCCGGCAATCATATCGTCGAGATCCTGCCGGGTGGCGATGTTGCGTGCCACGATATGCGGCACTGGAGTCAGCCCTGCATCGCGCAGGCTCGCCGCCGCGTTGATCAGAACATCCGCACTTTCATTGGGAAGATTGGCAACGAAGACTTCCGCCCCGGGCTGGAGGATTTTCTTGACGTCGTCCAGGGACCGGCTGTCCCGTGCGGTCACTTCGACCGAATAGGTCTGAAGAAGGTTAGCCAGCGCTACCCGGCCCTCATTCGCCCGCTCTTGAACCATGCCCATGGGACCTCCTCACACGTGATCGTCCGATCACGCCCACTGCATTCTATCAGTATACAATCTGCACGCGGACATGAATGCTGTCAACGTAATTTCCATGAGGAAGGGATATCGGTTACAGCGCCTCGCCATGGCTTCCTAAGTCGCGTCGTCTTCGTGCGCAGAGCACCGCAGCAGGCGCTGTTCCGGCTGCTTTTCTGCGGGTCGCCGCCGCTTGCACTACTCACTTCCAACGCGTCGAAACAGGACGCGGTTCCACAAAGCGATGGCCTTGGGTTGGGAGAGCAGTATACCAAAATAGGAAGAGGCCGAATGGGTGGCGCACCGCGAGGATCTTCCGGACGTGCTTCGGCGCGCGGTCGATGTCATTCGCAAGGAGCGCCGGCATCCGTTTGAATGAAAATCGCTGTGTCGGACAGCCATTGAGACGAGCCAAAGCAGTCTCCACCCCACGTCCTAAACAGCCTCTGGAACTCGGGTGCCGAGTGGGTTAAACCGGCTGCGTCTCAATCAATCAAGTTTCCCCCGTGACATTTGAATACATAGAACTCGCCATCATCTTTGCCTGCCTTGCCGCGGGGGGAATCATAAAAGGCGCCACGGGGGCGGGTGCCCCCCTTCTCGCGGTTCCGGCGCTGGCCATGATCTTCAACGTGAAGTTCGCCGTGGTGGTGATGCTGATGCCGAACCTGTTGACCAATGTCTGGCAGGGCTGGCACTATCGTGATCACCGCCTTCCGGCCGCCTTCGTTTGGAGCTTTGCCGGGGCCGGCGCGGCTGGCGTACTCGTCGGTACGGTGATTCTGGCCTACTTCTCCCAGGAATTGCTTTCGATGATCGTAGCGGGGGCGGTGTTTGTTTATATCATACTACGCTTCGCCCGCCCGGATTGGAAAATCGCTTATACACTTGCACGCAAACTCTCATTGCCGGCCGGGCTTACGGCCGGCGTTCTGCAAGGCGCTTCGGGCATTTCCGCTCCGGTTTCGATCTCGTTCCTAAACGCCATGAAGCTGGAACGGCCGGTTTTCATTTCGACGATCTCCGTCTTTTTTGCTTCCATGACGGTGCTGCAAGGCGCAGCGCTGGGCTATCTCGGCATTTTCCACGTGCGGGATGCAATCATCAGCCTGGCGGCGGTGATCCCGATACTTGCCTTCATGCCCGCTGGAGCTGCACTCGCGCGGAGGATGTCGAAGGAAACATTCGACCGCGCAGTCCTAGTACTGCTCGGGATATTGGCTTTGAAACTCGTGTACGATGCGTTGATGGGGTAGCGAGGAAATTCATGCACCACAATACCGACGGTCAGGGTCTATGGGCTGCAACCGCGCCGGCGGCACCGGAGACATCGCCACTCTCCGGTGCGACATCGGCTGACGTCGTGATCGTCGGTGGCGGCTTTACCGGGCTGTCCGCCGCGCTGCATCTGGCTGAAGCCGGCATTAAACCTGTCGTTCTGGAAGCAGCAGGGATCGGCCACGGCGGATCGGGGCGTAATGTGGGCCTGGTGAATGCCGGTATGTGGGTGCTCCCAGACGATCTGCCGGGCACGCTCGGCGAGCTTCACGGAGAGCGGCTGCTGGCGGTTTTGGCAGATGCCCCGCGTCTGGTCTTCGATCTGATCGAAAAGCACCGGATCCGTTGCGAGCCGGAGCGCGCAGGAACGCTTCATTGCGCGGTTGGGCAAAAAGGGCTTAACCAGCTTCGCGAACGTACGCGCCAATGGCAGGCGCGGGGTGCGCCCGTCCGGTTGCTTGATGCGGCCCAAACCGCGGCCAAAACCGGGAGCGAGGCCTACGCCGGTGCGCTTCTCGACGAGCGCGCGGGTACCATCCAGCCGTTAGCTTATGCGCGCGGGCTCGCACAGGCGGCCATTTCGGCTGGCGCAACGATCTTTACGCAATCACCGGCCGTTGCGATTGAACGTGACGGAGCCCGGTGGCGGGTCAAAACGCCGGACGGCAGTGTTGCCGCGGATTGGGTGGTGGCCGCCACGAACGCCTACACAAGCGGTCTTTGGCCCGAGCTTCGGTCGGAGGTCGTCCACCTGCCGTTTTTCAACTTTGCGACCGAGCCGCTCGACGCGAAAACGCTCGAGCACATTCTGCCGGAGCGCCAGGGCGCTTGGGATACCAACAAGGTTCTCACAGCGTTCCGCCGCGACGGGCAGGGGCGTCTGCTTCTGGGCAGTGTCGGGGCGCTGCGCGGGTCGGGGCGTGCCGTTCACGCTTCATGGGCGCGCCACACGCTGCGCAAGCTGTTTCCGGCTTTGCGCGATATCGGATTCACGCACGCCTGGCATGGAATGATCGGCATGACGGACGATCACCTGCCGAAATTTCACAGGCTTGACGAGAGAATTATCGGATTCAGTGGCTATAATGGCCGGGGGATCGCGCCGGGAACCGTGTTCGGCCAGCTTCTGGCGCGGCATCTCATGGGCGAGTTGCCGGAAGAGGAAATGCCGCTACCCCTTACTCCGCCGCGCGCTCAGTCCTTTCCGGCGATGCGAGAAGCGGGCATAGAGTGGGGAGCGCAAGCGCTTCATCTGACGCGCTTGTCCTATTGATGGAAGCATTAAGTCTTTGATCAAAAAGTATTGACGATCGGTATACCGAACGTATTCTGTCACTCAGGCGAATTTGACGAACGGGCAGGGGGACCGAACGGATGAAGCGGGCAGCGGACACGAAGCGTGACAGCCAGACGCTCAAGGCGCTTCTCGGCGTTCGCGATCTCGTGTTGGGCGGCGACGTGCCGCCGGGTGAGCGATTGTCCGAAGCCAGCCTTGCCGACCGGCTCGGCATCTCGCGCACGCCGTTGCGGGCCGCGCTGGCGCGTCTGGAGCAAGAGGGCCTTCTGGAGCAGATACCCTCCGGCGGGTTTGCCGTTCGCAGCTTCACCATGGCCGATGTCTTCGATGCGATCGAGATACGCGGGGTGCTGGAAGGCACGGCGGCGCGGCTGGCGGCAGAGCGCGGTGTTGCGCCGGCCAGCCTGAAGGCGATCAAGCAGCTTGTAACCGAGTTGGACAAGTGCTTTCGCGACAGCCCCGAGGACATGTTGTTCGACCGCTATGTCGAGCTAAACGCTGAATTCCACGTGGCGCTTGCGGCGCTGCCAGGCAGCGACATGATGCGCCGGGAGGTGGAGCGCGCGACGCAGCTGCCATTCGCCTCGCCCAGCTCCTTCCTGGAAAAGCAGGAAGACGTGCTCGCTTTCCGTCTGTCGTTGAGCCATGCTCAGCGTCAGCATCGGGAGATCGTTTCGGCGATCGAGCTGCGCGAGGGGACGCGCGCGGAGGCGCTGGCCCGAGAGCATGCGCGCTTGGCACGGCACAATCTGGAGTTTGTTATGGACGAAGACCGCAGCCTGATCTCGCGTGTGCCGGGACTGGCGCTGGTTTCCGCGTAACTGAAAAGGGTGGACGGACCGATCCGCCGGACAAAGTGGAGGAAACGATGATTACCAGAAGAATGCTGATGGCCGCGTCGGCAGGGGTCGCCATGCTGGGACAGACGGCTCTGACGGCAAGCGCGCAGGAGGATACCGTCAAGATCGGCCTTATTCTCCCCATGACCGGCCCCTTCTCTTCGACAGGCCGCCAGGTGGAAGCCGGCGCGCGCACCTATATGGAAATGAACGGTGACACGGCCGCCGGCAAGACAGTCGAGCTTATCGTGCGTGACGATGCCGGCACGGCAGACCAGACCCGCCGTATCGCGCAGGAACTGGTGGTGAACGAGGGTGTCAACGTATTGGCAGGTTTCGGGCTTACGCCGCTGGCGCTTTCCGTCGGTCCGGTTCTCAACCAGGCGAATATCCCCGCTGTGATCATGGCCGCGGCGACGGCTTCGATTACCAAAGAGTCGGAGTATTATACGCGTACCAGTTTCACGCTTCCGCAGGCGTCCGTTCCGGTCGCCACATGGGCGAATGAAAACGACATCAACCGCGTGGTGACGCTGGTGACCGATTACGGTCCCGGTATCGATGCCGAAACATGGTTTACCAAGGAATTCACCGAGAATGGCGGTGAAATCGTCGAAGCGGTGCGGGTTCCGCTGGAGAACCCGGACTTCGCGCCGTACCTGCAGCGCGTGCGCGATTCTGAGCCGGACGCGGTTTTCGTGTTCCTGCCTTCCGGTGTCGGTTCGCTGTTCATGCGGCAGTTCACCGAGCGCGGTCTCAATGAAGCCGGCATTCGGCTGATCGCCACCGGCGACGTGACGGATGACGATCTTCTCAACGAGATGGGCGAGCCGGCGATCGGCACGATTACCGGACATCATTATTCCGCCGCTCACGAGAGCCCGGAAAACGAGGCCTTCGTCGAGTCGTTCGAGGAAGCCAACGACGGGATGCGCCCGAACTTCATGGCCATTGGCGGCTATGACGGCATGCATCTTATCTACGCCGCGCTGGAAGAAACGGAGGGTGAAGTGGATGGTGACGCGTTGATGGAAGCCATCAAGGGTCTTTCCTGGACCAGCCCGCGCGGCCCGGTCTCCATCGATCCGGAAACCCGTGACATCATCCAGAACATCTATATGCGCGAGGTGGAGGAGGTTGATGGAGAACTCTATAATGTAGAGTTCGAGACCTACGAGGCCGTCAAGGACCCGGCGAAGGCTGAGGATTCAGCAGAATAAGGGGCCATTTAGGCCCGTGTGGCGAGGACAGCCGTCCTCGCCACGTTTGTTCTTGAGTGCCGAGCCGTGCCATGCTGACCATTCTCTTCGACGGTATCGCCTACGGGATGCTTTTGTTCATCATCGCCGTGGGCTTGGCGATTACGCTTGGATTGATGAACTTCATCAATCTCGCACATGGCGCGTTCGCCATGGTGGGTGGTTACATCACCGTGGTTCTGATGAATCGCCACGGGGTATCCTTCTATTGGTGTCTGCTTATAGCCTTCCTTGCCGTCGGGGTGATCGGCGCAGTGCTGGAACGCACGCTCTACCGCCGGCTCTACTCGGCGCCGCATCTGGACCAGGTGCTGTTCTCGGTCGGCCTCGTCTTCATGTCGATTGCGGCGGCGCATTATTTCATGGGCGGGCAGCAGCAGCTTATTCAATTGCCACCGGAGCTGCGTGGCCGTATCGAGATTTTTGGTGTGGGTGTCGGTCGATACAGGATCTTCATTACGGTGTTCTGCGCGGTCCTCGTTGTCGCTCTCCAGCTCGCATTGACCAGAACGCGTTTTGGGAGCCAGCTGCGAGCCGCGGTCGATGACGGCCGGGTGGCGCGGGGGCTGGGCATCAATGTTTCAGTCGTCTTCGCGCTGACTTTTGCGCTCGGCTCGGGGCTGGCCGGGCTTGGCGGGGCCATGGGTGCGGAGGTCCTTGGATTGGATCCCAACTTTGCGCTCAAATACATCGTCTATTTTCTCATCGTCGTCACCGTGGGTGGCACATCATCGATTACGGGCCCATTCCTAGCAGCGCTGTTGCTCGGAATCGCCGACGTGGCAGGCAAGTACTATGTGCCCGAGATCGGCGCCTTCATCATCTATGGTGTCATGGTTCTGGTTCTGGTGTTTCGCCCGCATGGGCTGTTCGCGCGGGAAGCCAGCCGGTGAGCACGATGAGCGAAAACGCCGGTAAGGTTTCCGCACCCGTGACGGAGAGCGTGGCGGCTACGCAGCTTCGCCGGCTTAGCGCCTGGCGCGCGTTCGAGATCGTGCTTTGGGTTGCGGCTTTCGCCGCGATCTTTCTGCTACCGTCGCACATGCTTGTGTTGACGGAGATCGCGATTGTCGCGCTCTTCGCCATCTCTCTGGACCTCATCCTCGGCTATGCCGGGATCGTCTCGCTGGGGCATGGCGCTTTCTTCGGACTGGGCGCTTACGCGGCCGGGATATTTGCAAAGCACATTTACGCCGAGCCTGTCACGGGGCTCTTCGTTGCCGCAGCAGCAAGTGGTATTTTCGGCTTTGCGACCAGTTTCCTGGTGTTGCGCGGATCGGACCTTACCCGCCTTATGACGACCTTGGGGATAGCCCTGATGCTGGCTGAGGTCGCCAACCAGATGGCGTGGTTGACGGGTGGCGCCGATGGGTTGAGCGGCGTCATGGTGGGACCTATCCTGGGCCTGTTCGAGTTCGATCTGTGGGGCAAGACCGGCTACATCTATTGCCTCTTCGTCCTGTTCATTCTCACGTGCCTGGCCCGGCGGCTGGTTAATGCGCCCTTCGGGCTGTCGCTCAAGGCCATCAAGGGCAATCCCGTGCGCGCCGCTATGGTCGGCGTTCCCTCTCGGCGGAGAATTGTCGCGATCTACACGGTCGCCGCCGTTTACGCCGGCATTGCCGGTGCCCTGCTGACGCATACCACGAGTTTCGTGTCGATCGACGTGCTGGCTTTTCACCGCTCGGCGGATGTGTTGCTCGTCCTGGTGCTGGGCGGTGTGGGGTATCTTTACGGCGGTATCATCGGCGCGATCGTCTTCACACTGCTACGCGACTGGCTTTCGGTGATCACACCGCAGTACTGGATGTTCTGGATCGGCCTGGTGCTCGTCATTATCGTTGTGGTCGGGCGGGAAAATCTCGGGCGCTGGCACACTTTCCTCCCGAACTCGCTGCAGGAGCGGCTGGCACGTGTCGTCAACTGGCGGCTCGGCATGAAGCTGAGGGGTGAGCAGTGACCGCCGCACTTGAGACCCGGCATCTGGTGAAGCGTTTTGGCGGCTTTCTGGCGGCTGACGATGTTTCACTCTCGGTGGAGCAGGGGGCTCGCCACGCCCTGATCGGACCGAACGGTGCCGGCAAGACCACGCTGATCAACCTTTTCACCGGCGCCTTGAAACCCACCTCCGGGAGCGTCCTTCTGGACGGTGAGGACATTACTGGGCTGCCGGTTGAACAGAGGGTGAAACGCGGTCTGGCGCGCACGTTTCAAGTTAATCAGCTTTTCCGCGAATTCACGCCGCTGGAATCGGTGGTGCTTGCCGTAAACGAGCGTAAGGAACTGGGTGGTTCCGCCTGGCGCCCCCTGGTTGCACATGGAGAAGCAGTCGACGAAGCGGCTGCACTGCTTGAGCGTTTCAAGCTTTCGGACGTCATGGACGAGCGCACGTCCATGCTGCCCTACGGGCGTCAGAGATTGCTCGAGATTGCGCTCGCTTTCGCCAGCAAGCCGCGCGTGCTTTTGCTGGACGAGCCCGCTGCCGGCGTTCCGGAGGACGAGCGTCACGAGGTTCTCAACATCGTGCGCGACTTGCCGGAAGACGTTACGGTCATCCTTATCGAGCACGATATGGAACTCGTTTTCTCCTTCGCCGACCGGATCTCGGTCCTGGTGTCCGGCGCGTTGTTTACGGAAGGTACGGTGACCAAGGTTTCTGCCGACCCGCGCGTCAAGGCTATTTATCTGGGGGAGGACGCCTGATGGCGGCAGAACTCCTCAGCATTGAAAATCTCGTCGCCGGGTATGGCGAGGCACAGGTGCTTTCCAACATCAGCCTGACTTTGGGCGAGGGGCAGTCGTTCGCACTTCTTGGCCGCAATGGAACGGGGAAGACCACGCTCGTGGATACCATTGCCGGGGTGACGACATATCATGCCGGCAGCATTCGTTTCGCGGGCAAGGACATAACCCGCGTTCGGCCCGAACGGCGCGCGGCGGCGGGTATCGGTTGGGTACCGCAGGAACGCAACGTCTTTCGCTCGCTCACGGTGGAGGAAAATCTTACGGCAATCCGCCGGCACGGCCCCTGGACGATTGAGCGCGCCTACGCCATGTTCCCGCGGCTGAAGGAGCGGCGGAGCAATCTCGGCAGCAATCTTTCCGGCGGCGAACAGCAGATGCTGGCAATTGCGCGGGCCTTGATGATCAACCCGAAGCTTCTGCTTCTCGATGAGCCGCTTGAGGGTCTGGCGCCCGTCATCGTCGACGAATTGCTAAGCGTCTTGCACAAGATCGTCACGGATGAGGGGACGTCCGCCATCATTATCGAGCAGAAGGCGCGTAAAGTCCTTCCGCTCACCGACCGGGCCGTAATCCTGGATCGCGGTGCAATTGTTTGGGAAGGGGACAGTCCTTCTCTGCTGGCGGATACGACCATCTTGGATCAGCATCTTGGCGTTGCCGGAGACGAAAATGTACATACGAGCACAGGTGTTTGACACTTGTTGCTCTGCGTCAGGCAAGTACCCCGCACAAGAGCCAGACACCCGCTGTTATGAAGGCCCTGCCGTGCGTGAGAGCACTCTTCAACATCCAAGTCAGTAGAAGCCGTGGCAAGTCCGAGAGCTCCATGCGTCGAACGGATCACGCCGGATTCCGCCATGCTTCTGATGAAGGCCAGCCGGCATGGCAGTGATGCCTCATCGGATGTTGTGCGGTTTGCTGGCAATGGACTCGCCGTCGGCGCTCCTTTGCTCAACCGCATGTCCTCGCATGGTAGGAAGCAGTACCGTCAGCAGCCCGAGTAGGGGCAGAAACGAGCAAGTGACGTAGACGAACTCAATGCCCCTGGCGTCAGCGATCACGCCCAAAACCGCCGCGGCGATCCCGGCCATTCCAAACGCAAGTCCGAAGAAAATACCGGCGACCATGCCGACGCGACCGGGCACCAGCTCCTGAGCATATACGACGATGGCCGGGAAAGCGGAGGCCATAACCATGCCGATGACGCCCGAGAGCACTATTGTCCAGGTAAAGTCCGCGTAGGGTAGAGCGAGGGTGAAGGGCAGCACACCGAGGATGGAAAACCAGATGACGGTCTTTGTCCCGACCCGATCTCCGAGTGGTCCGCCTGCCAGAGTTCCGAAGGCTGCCCCACCGAGGAAGACGAAAAGCAGGATCTGGGACGTCTGCACCGATACGCCGAACTTGTGGATCACATAGAATGTGTAGTAGCTGGTTATGCTCGCCATGTAGATGTGCTTCGAGAAGGTGAGCGTTGCGAGCACCGCAAGCGCTACAGCGACTGTGCGCCGCGGCAGGGCTGAGACGGTGGGGGTGCTTACGCGATGGCCGTTTGCCGCACGATACCGGCTGTACCAGCCGCTCACCCGTATTAGAACGATCATCCCGATCAGTGCCGCAAATGAGAACCAGGCAACGCTGCTCTGTCCCCGCGGTACCACAATGAAAGCTGCCAGGAGCGGCCCCAGGGCGGTGCCGACATTACCTCCGACCTGAAAGAGCGATTGGGCGAGCCCGTAGCGGCCCCCCGAAGCCAACCGTGCAACGCGCGAGGATTCGGGGTGAAATACGGCAGATCCGAAGCCGATCAATGTAGCGCCGAGGACGAGAAATGCATATTGGGTCGCAAAGGCCAGCAGGACCAGACCTGCCAGCGTCGAGCCCATGCCGACGGGCAGTGAGTACGGCATCGCGCGCTTGTCCGTGTACATGCCGATCAGCGGCTGCAGCAGCGATGCTGTGACCTGGAACGCCATGGTCAACAGGCCAATCTGCCAGAAGTCCAGGCGATACTCTTCCTTCAGCATGGGATAGAGCGCAGCCAGCAGGGACTGCATCACGTCATTGATCAGGTGAGAAAAGCTTATCGCCAGAATCACGGCGTAGACGGTAATCTCGCCCGAAAACTTCCGATCCGTTGCAGCAGCGCCAGTCAATTCCGCCTCATTTGTCTTGCTTGTCGATGCAACCTTTTACGCCTGTTGCTCGCGATCTTCTTTCGTGGTTTGGTCTAAAAGTTTCTCGAGTGGGCCACAGATGTGCGAGACGGCGACGATCATCACCAGAAGCGTCTGACTCAGCTGGAAGAGCAGGAGGGCACTGTGCTGGCCCTCTCGCAAGATTATCCGGATGGCCACGCCATTCCCCCGCATCGGCACAGCCGCTCGCAGTTGCTTTACGCATTGTCCGGTGTCGTGATGATCAGTACTGACAGGGGCCGCTGGATGGTTCCGCCCGAGCACGCGATTTGGCTACCCGCTGCCACCGATCATGCGGTGGAGATGATGGGAGACGTTCGAATGGGCTCCGTCTATGTTCAGCCCCGCGCGTTGGATTCCCTGCCGCAGGATCAGCGCGTGTTCTCTATGACGGATCTGGGGCGAAGCCTCATAGTGGAAGCTGTTGGCCTGCCGGCACCCCCGCAGCGGACCAGGCGTGCGGAGCTGGTATTCGAGCTTCTCATCCACGAAATCTCCAACCTGCCGGAGCGGCCGCTTGCGCTGCCTTTTCCCGCGGACGAGAAACTCGCGCGTCTGTGCCGCCAGTTCGTCAGCCGGCCTTCCGCGCGCACAACGATAGACGAATGGGCTCGGGCGGCGGGCATGAGCCGCCGAACCTTCACGCGGGCTTTTCAGCGGGAGACGGGCCTGGGCCTTTCCACATGGCGGCAGCAGGCCTGTCTGTTTGCGGCGCTGCCACGCCTGGCGGAAGGAGAACCGGTGACGAGCGTGGCGCTGGAGCTCGGCTACGAAAGCGTCGCGGCGTTCGCGACCATGTTCAAACGCATGACAGGCAACTCGCCGCGGCGATGGCTCGGACCCGTTCGATAGTTGCGTTTTACCGCCGCGCCCGCCCCCCTCTGACCTGCCGGACAGAGGGGAGCAAGAGACGTCGAGTATTAAAAAGGCCGGATCGCAGCTGCAGAATTAGTGCAACTTCCTCGTATTACACTTCGCCCCAGATCGCTTCGGCTGTTTTCACCACGAGCTCGAGCTTCCGTTTCTGGTCATCTTCGGTGATGTCATTGCCTTCTTCGGTGGAGGCAAAGCCGCATTGCGGCGCGATCCCGAGTTGATCCAGATCGGCATATTTGCCGGCGAGGTCAAATTTGCGCTTCAGGTCGTCCAAGGGCTCAAGTGCGGGAACCTTGGTGGTAATGAAACCCGGCAGCACGCGCTTCTTGCCCTTCGGCAGGAGGCGGAGCGGTTCCAACCCTCCGGCGCGGTTGGTGTCGTACTCCATGAAGTAGATATCGACGCCCGTTTTGTTGAACACGGCGTCCGCCGCCGGATCGTAGGCACCCTCGGCTACCCACGTGGATTTGAAGTTGCCGCGGCACATATGCATGCCAATCAGCATGTCCTCCGGCCGGTCCTTGATCGCATCGTGCATCATCTTTGCATACTGGTCGATCAGCCAGTCGGGATCTTCGCCGGCCGCCTTCTTCTGCTCGCGGATTTTCGGATCACAGAGATAGGCGAAGAAGATGTCGTCCATCTGCAGATAGCGGCAACCCGCCTCGTAAAACTTCTCGACCGCCTTGGCGTAGGTTCGGCTGATGGCGGCGAAGAGCGCTTCCGGATCCTTATATTCCTTCGGGTGAATGTCTTCCTTTGCAACGCGGAAATGGCAGGCACTCGGGCCGGGAATCGATATTTTCGGCGTGACCTTGGTCACCGATGCGACATACTTGAAGTGGTCCAGCATCGGGTGGTTGTCCGGGAAATCGAGCTTTTCCTTGATCGTGGGAAAAACCGGACGCACGTTCGCGCCCTGGAACTGCAGGCCCGTTTGTCCCTCGCGCTCCTCCAGTTCGAGGCCGGTAAGGCCACCCATAAAGTCGAAGTGCCAGAACGAGCGGCGCAGTTCACCATCGGTAACGACGTTGAGCCCGATATTCTGCTGCATCTTTACGATATCGGTGACGGCGGCGTCCTCAACGTTCCTGAGTTCCTCAGCCGAGATCGATTTGTCCTCGTAGAACTTCTTGCGCGCTTCCTTGACCGCAACGGGACGCAGAAGGGAGCCGACATGGTCGGCGCGGTAGGGTGGTGTGTTGGTCATGGTTTCCTCGATAGATTTTCGAACCGTGGAGCCTACGGAAGACGGCCCTGTTTAAAACTTTTGCTGACGCCTGCAAAGCGCGCGATGCGCTCTGTTCACCCGCAAAAGGAACATTCGGTCCCGCCGCACCGTTCCCTTCCGGCAATCGTGGAGTGTAGCAGCGGCTGCCATCCCTTCGGTTATTTCCGGGACGTTTGGAATGGACGCAAACGTTGGAGGGTTTGGTCGGCCACGAGATAGACGGAATGACATGGATACTAATCTTCAGTCGGATGACATTGCCAAGCGCATTGCCGAGCTAGGCCCCTGGTTTCAGAATATGAGAATTGGTGGTGTGCAAACCGCCCCGGATCACTTCCTGGGTGATTATCCCGCCTGTAAGTGGGAGCATTTCTCAAGTGTCGTCCCCGACGATCTCGAGGGGCGCTCGGTCCTCGATATCGGCTGCAATGCCGGCTTTTATGCCATAGAGATGAAGCGGCGGAACGCCGGCCGTGTGGTCGGGATCGATACGGATCCTCACTATCTCCGCCAGGCGTCGTTCGCGGCAGAGCAGGCCGGCACTCCGTTGGAGCTGCACCAGATGTCGGTGTACGATGTGGGTCAGCTTGGCGAGGCGTTCGATCTCGTCCTCTTTATGGGCGTGCTTTATCATCTTCGCCATCCCCTGCTGGCGTTGGACCTGATCTATGAGCACGCCGCCCGCGACCAGCTTTTGTTTCAGTGCCTTCAGCGTGGATCCGACCAACCGGCGGACGTGGCGCACGAGCATCCGTTTTCGGAAACCGAGATTTTCGACGACCCTGATTTTCCCAAGCTGCATTTTATCGAACACAGCTATTCCAGGGACCCGACGAACTGGTTCTTCCCGAACAGGGGTGCAGTCGAGGCCATGCTGCGCAGCAGCGGTTTCGAAATCGAGGCGCATCCGGAACTGGAAGTTTATCTTTGCCGGAAGGGCGAACGGCCGGCGTTTTCGGATCCTCCGCCATTGATAGCCGGGCCTGAGCGTCGATAGCTTTTCCCAGCGCCTCACGGCGAACAATTTGCCACTGTGACGGTTGTGAGGGCTCTTGCGAACAAGATTAGCAGGGACACCGTCCAGGCAATGCGGATAGAGCTTCTGCAACAAGCCGACAGCCTGGAAGAAGCATGGTGGGACCTCTGGCGACGGGACCCATGTGCCACGCCTTTCCAAAGTCCGGCCTGGCTTCTTCCCTGGCGGCGGCATTACGATGATGGAGAGAGCGTCGTTCTCGCGTTCTGGCACGGGGAGCGGCTCGTCGGGCTCCTTCCCTTCTATCGTCTGGATGGCCGCCTGCTTCTTTGGGGGGCTGGTCCTTCCGACCGGCTCGATGGCTTGTTCGATCCGGCTCTGGATCGAAAAGCGGTTCAATGGGCCGTGAATGGGCTTGGCGAACCGCTCGATCTCTTTCAGCTTCCGGCAGACTCCCCGCTTCGGCAGGCTTCTGCACCGGATGGATGGCAGGAGCGGTCCGGTTATTCGGAAAACTGCGCCGTTCTTCCTTTGCCGGCGCGGCCAAGTGCCAAGATGAACCAGAATGTCCGCTACTACCGGAGGCGCGCAATCCGTGCCGGGGTGAGCGAACCGGAGCAGGCTGGTGCCGAGATGGTGGGCCAGCTTGCCGAGTTGCACACTCGCCGCTGGAACGACCGCGGAGAGAGCGGAGTCTTCGCGGATGAGCGCTTCCGTTCCTGGCAGCAGAGTGCCGCCATTTCTCTGGAGCGCGTAGGAATCTTGCGCCTTTTTGTGTCGCGAATGGCCGGTCGTCCCATCGCAGCTCTTTTTGTCATGGCCGCCAAGCGCAAGGCCTATTATTATATTGGCGGTTTCGATCCGGAGTACGCAAAGCTGGGGCTCGGGACGGTGCTTGTCAGCCACGCGATCGAAGACTGCGAACGCGCTGGTCTAGAGAGCTTCGATTTCCTGCGTGGGCACGAGTCTTACAAATACCGCTGGGGTGCTGTCGACGAGTCGACATTCGCCCGCAAACTAGCTCCTTCCATGCAAAGGGTTGCGTGATGGCCGGGATCGGGATTCGGTGGACAATCGGGGATCTCTCGTCTCGCGGCTTCGAGCCCGCTATATCCCCTGGTCCCACTACGGGCGCCCCGCGAGCGAACGCACCGCTGAGTATCGGGCTACACTCAGGCCATTCCTTCATCGGCGGGTCGGGCTCGACTGCGTGAAAGCGGCATCATGCATGGACCGGAACTCGGCAGAATAGAGGCGACGATCCGGGCAAAGATTCGGCCATGCCAAAAGGAGGACCTTCCCGCGCTGGAGTGGATGGGCCTTTATAGACCTGACCGCCATATCATTCGTGAGACGTTCGAGATGCAGCAACGCGGCGAAGCGCTCATGCTTCTCGCTGTTTCGGCCGATTTCCCCATCGCACAGGTATGGATCGATTTTGCTCGGAAGCGTGCCGAGCAAGTGGCGGTGTTGTGGGCAATCCGAACGTTCTTTCCTCTCCAAGGGGCTGGTATCGGGCGGCAGATGATGCATGCGGCGGAGCGCGTTGCCCGGCACCGCGGCTTCCACAGTGCCCAGCTCAAGGTGGACGCGGATAATGACCGAGCGTCCTCCTTTTACCGGAATCGCGGTTGGCGACCGATCGGCTGGGATGAACACGGTCGCCGCGTCATGACCAAGGAACTCAACGGTTTGTAGCTCATTATCTACTCCGCCCCGAGTCGCCCGTTCCATCGGTGAACAGCAACTCTGGAACAAAATCAGCCAGCTAGGGTTTGAACGAGAGCTGGAAGTCCGGCTGTCAGGGACATTGGCCGGCAAATGGCGACAACTGCGCTTCCGCAAAGCGGAGACGAAATATGCATAATGATACTGTTCGTGTAGGTATTGTCGGAGTTGGCAATTGCGCGTCCTCCTTCGTCCAGGGGCTGAACTACTATCGCGGTGTTAAGTCCAACAACCCGATCCCAGGCATTATGAACGCCGAGATCGGTGGGTACGCGATTGACGACGTCACCATAAGCTCGGCTTTCGATGTGAACGCATCCAAGGTCGGGCGCGATGTCGCCGAGGCGGTCTTTGCTCCTCCAAACAACACTTTCCGCTTCGCAGAGGTGGAACCAACGGGCGTACCCGTTCAACGAGGGCCGACTCTTGACGGAATCGGCAGCTATCTGCGCGAAGAGATCGAGGAATCCGAAGAGCCGGTGGTCGATGTCGCGGATGTGCTTGACCGGACGGAGACGGATGTTCTCGTCTCGTATTTGCCGGTCGGTTCGGAAAAGGCCGCGTTGTGGTATGCCGGCGAGGCGCTGAAGGCCGGATGCGCATTCGTCAATTGCATGCCGGTGTTCATTGCGTCACGCCCCGAGTGGCGCAAGAAATTCGAGGACCGCAACCTTCCGATCATCGGCGACGATATCAAGAGCCAACTCGGCGCTACGATCGTTCACAGGGTTCTGACGAACCTATTCCGCGAGCGCGGCATCAGGCTGGATCGCACCTATCAGCTGAATTTCGGCGGCAACACCGATTTCGAGAATATGCTGGAGCGCGAGAGGCTGGAATCGAAAAAGGTCTCCAAGACCCAGGCCGTCACAAGCCAGCTCGGCGTTCCCATGGAGGCCGGCAATATTCACGTCGGGCCGAGCGACTATGTGCCATGGCTGACCGATCGCAAGTGGGCCTATATCCGTATGGAAGGAACCACGTTCGGCGGTGTTCCGGTCAATGCCGAATTGAAGCTCGAGGTCTGGGACTCACCCAATAGCGCCGGCGTTGTCATCGACGCGGTCCGGTGCGCCAAGCTGGCGATGGATCGCGGCGAGGGCGGAGCGCTGGTCGGTCCGTCCAGTTACTTCATGAAGTCCCCTCCCGAGCAGTTTACGGATTCGGAAGCACGGCAGCGGGTGCTTCAGTTCATTTCCGGCGACGACGAGATCGCGGTTGGCCTGCAGTGAGTACTGTGATCCACCTTCTGCGGCATGGCTCGCATGGTGATTTCGGCAGTATCCTGACCGGACGTAACCCCGGCGCGCCGCTTACGCCGGCGGGCCAGGAGGAGGCGCGGGCCGTTGGGCGGCATCTGGCCGATGCGAATCTCGATGCGCTTTACACCAGTCCGCAGCTCCGCGCTTATCAGACAGCCCAAATCATCTCGGCAGAAACGGGCACAGAAAGCACGATCGCCGATGAGCTCGACGAGATCGATTTCGGGCGCTGGTGCGGGAGGACGTTTGACGATCTTGCATCGGATCCGTTGTGGCGAGAATGGAACGAGCAGCGGGATTTCGCGGCGACGCCGGCGGGGGAGACGATGCGTGATGTCGCGGCGCGCCTTGTCGGATTCATCGAACGGATCCGTCGGGAATTTCACGGCGGGAGCATCGCCTTGGTCTCCCATGCCGACGTCATCAAGGCCGGCATATGCCATTATCTCGGGGCATCGTTTCAGGAAGTTCACACGATTGAAATCCGCCCCGCATCCCTGACCACGATCGCGGTCGGCGCGCAAGGCGGCAAGCTGCTTTCTTCCAACCAGGTCTTTTCTTCAGAGCAAGTCCCGGTCAAGACGGGAGTATCGGCATGAAGCTCGTCATTTTCGGCCTGACGATCAGTTCCTCATGGGGAAACGGCCATGCCACCCTCTGGCGCGGACTCGTGCGTGCGCTGGCGCGGCGCGGATGGCGTGTCGTGTTCTTCGAGCGCGACCTACCTTACTATGCGGGTGCTCGTGATCTTCAGGAGATCGAGGACGGTGAGCTTGTCCTCTATAGCGACTGGAACGATGTTCTTTCCGCAGCCAGCAACCACTTGGCCGACGCGGATGTGGCCCTTGTCTCCTCCTATTGCCCCGATGGCATTCCGGCCGCCGAGTTGGTTCTTTCCACCGGGCACGCCACCCGTGTTTTTTACGATCTCGATACGCCGGTGACGCTGTCGCGCATCGAGCGCGGAGAAAAGACCAGCTATATCGGTTCACGCGGATTGCGGGATTTCGATCTGGTGTTCAGCTATACGGGCGGGCAGGCGCTTCAGGCCCTTCGTGAAAGGCTCGGCGCAAAATGCGTCGCACCCCTTTACGGCCATGTGGATCCAGCGGTCCACCGGCCGACGGCCCCCAAACCTCAGTACGAGTGCGATCTTTCCTATATCGGAACCTATGCCGAAGACCGGCAGGGCAGTGTTACCGAGTTCCTGGTTGAGCCTGCGCGCCAGCGGCCAAACCAGCGCTTCGTGATAGCCGGCGCTCAGTATCCGCCGGATTTTCCGTGGCGGGACAATATCTATTTCGTCAGGCATTTGCCGCCTTCTGAACATCCGGCCTTCTATTCCTCCTCCCGTTTGACACTCAACGTCACCCGCCGTGCCATGGCGGAGATGGGGTGGTGCCCGTCGGGCCGATTGTTCGAGGCGGCCGCATGCGGCATTCCCATTCTTTCGGATTGGTGGGAAGGGCTGGATGCATTCTTCGAGCCGGACCGCCAGATCCTGTTGGCGGGATCCTCGGAAGACGCCACCGCGGCATTGGATCGCGACGATGCTGAATTGGCCCGCATCGGAGAGGCGGCCCGAGAGCGTGTGCTTTCCGCCCACACCTCCGATCACCGCGCGGCTGAGTTCGAAACTCTGCTGAGCGAACTTCACACACATGCTGTCGGTCCGGCAGCAATGCGCGCGTAGAGGAGGTTGGCATGTGGGGCATTATACCGGCAGCCGGTTCTGGAAGCCGAATCCAGCCGCTGGCTTTCTCCAAGGAGCTTCTGCCCGTGGGCAGCCGCTTGAGCGACGGGGCAGAGCGGCCTTGCGCGGTCAGCGAATATCTTTGCGAACGCATGGTCGATGGCGGCGCAAACAAGCTCTGCTTCGTGATCGCACCGGGCAAGTCCGATATCATGGAGTATTACGGGGCAGAATACGCGGGCGCGCCGATCGCCTATGTGGTTCAGCCTGAACCCAGGGGGCTTTGCGACGCGATCTTTCGCGTGGCTTCTCTGATAACCCCGGATGAGCACGTGCTCGTCGGCTTGCCGGACACGATCTGGATGCCGGCGGATGGCTACAGTTCCCTGCCCGACGATACGCTTTCCTTCCTGCTTTTCCCGGTTGAGAGGCCATCAGCCTTTGATGCCGTCGTGACGGATGAGGCCGGTCATGTCCAAGAGATACAGGTGAAGCAGGAGTTCCCGTCGACAAATTGGGTTTGGGGCGGGTTCAAAATGCCGGGCAGAATACTGCACGCGCTCCAGGCGCTTTGGATCGAGCGGGGCCGCACCGATGAATACATGGGCACTCTGGTCAACGCGTATCTGGCGAGAGGCGGCAGCGCGGTCGGGGTCAAGGCAGGTCTCGCCTATGTCGATGTCGGAACGCTCGAAGGGTATCGATCCGCAAACGAGCTGCTGCGTGAGGCAGCAAACGAGAATGCCCGCATCGCGGGTGTGCATGTCACGGCTGGCGCGCCAGCGGGGCGGCGGCCACTCGCCCCGCGCCGTGAGATTTCCGTTTCTTTAAAGTAAGTCGAACGAGGGACCTGATCCATGATCGAAGCCGCAATGATCTGGAACGAGCCGAACAATAAGTCTCACTGGGATCCGGAAATCGATCCGGACTGGACGGTGTTCGCCGATATGGCCATCGGAGCTGCCGATGCTATCGGCAGCGTCAATTCGGATGTCACCCGCGTGCTAGGCGGTATCTCGCCCATCGACCCGCTGTTCATTCAGAACATGCAGAGTAAATCGGTGCTGGACCATGTGGACGCCATCGCCGTTCACGGATTCCCCCTGGACTGGAACCTGTGGCAGATCGATGAATGGCCGAATAAGCTCGCGGAGATCCAGGCGCTGACGGATTTGCCGGTCTGGGTGAGTGAGGTGGGTGTCTCCACGTTCGGCGCGGAAGAAGTGCAGCTATGGGGGCTGGAGCGTACGGCTGAGCTGCTCACCGGCCGCGCACCGCGCATCCAGTGGTACAGCCTCTTCGATCTGCCCCAGGAATGGGGAGCGACGACCCGCCACAAAGAAGCCGAGGGCTCTTCCTATTATCGGCATTTCTATATGGGGCTCATCCGCGAGGATGGAACGCCCAAACCCTCGTTTGAAAAATTCGGCGAGTACACGCCCGAACTCGGGTTGTGCCAGTGGTTTCATTTCGAGGATCCGCGGCTGGACGACGCGGTGCGCTGGATGAAGCGGCTTGGGGTGACGCATTTGCGCACCGGCCTTTCCTGGGCGGACAGCTTCCGGCCCAATGCGCTCGATTGGTTCGACCGGCAAATGGAAACGCTTTCCGACTTCGATGTGACGCTGACATTTTGCTTCACGCCGGAGCACCGCGGAATTGTCCCGCACCATACCAGCGCGCCGCAGGACCCGACGGAATTCGCAGATTTCTGCGCAGCCATGACGGAACGCTATGCTGGACGAAGCGCGCGCCGGATACAGGGTGCAGCGTGAGCGATGTTGGGGCTAGCCAAACCTGCCGCATCCTCTTCGGCGGAATGGCTGGTCGAACGGTTGGGGGCGCCTGAGAGGCCGACAATCGACTGTCGGGACGTTTTGATCGTCGTCGCCCACCCCGACGATGAAACCATCGCGCTCGGTGGCCAACTGGAGCGGATGGAGGGCGTGCGCCTGCTCCATGTGACGGACGGTGCGCCGATGAATATGGGCGAAGCGCTCGCCTGCGGGTTCGCCTGCCGCGAGGATTATGCCGACGCGCGGCGGAAGGAACTGGCGGCGGCCATGGCGTTCGCCGGCGTCGATCCGGGTGCGCTGTTGTCCTTGAGCGTTCCCGACCAGGCGGTGGCGCACCACATGGCCGAAGTGGTGTTGCAGGTGGCGGAGCTCTTCCGAGAGGAACGTATTCGCCTCGTCCTGACCCATGCTTACGAAGGTGGCCATCCGGATCATGATGCGACGGCACTGGTGGTGCACGCCGCCTGTCACTCGCTCACGCGGAACGGTTTCAGAGCGCCCGAAATCGTCGAGTTCCCGCTTTATCATGCCGAGAATGGCTGCATGGTCGTTCAGCAGTTCGCTCCCGGAAGCGAGCGAGAAAGCGCTCGAACCGTTTCCCTCGACGGAGCTATAGCCGAGGCGAAGCAGCGCCTAATGACAGCATATCTTACGCAGCGGCGTATGCTCTCTGCCTTCGGGCAGCAGGTCGAGCGGTTTCAGCCGGCCGCACAATACGATTTCGGTGAACTCCCCAACCGCGGCGGCCTCTTCTACAGGAATTTCGATTGGGGGCTTCGCCCAGAGGAGTGGCCTCAGCTGGTGTCGAACGCCTGCCGCGATCTGGACCTTCCGCTATGGCTTTGACGGTTCTGAGTGTCGCCTATCCGTTCGCGGCGGTTGGACGCGATGCCGTGGGCGGCGCCGAGCAGGTACTCTCAGCGCTCGATCAGATCCTGGTGCGGCACGGCCACCGCTCGCTCGTCATCGCGTGTGAGGGCTCCAGCGTTGCCGGTGAATTGATCCCGCTTCGCGTTCAAGACGGGCCGATCGATGATCCGCTCCGCGACGTCGTTTGGGCGGAAATGCGTGAGTTGATTGCCTCGGTGCTGGCGAAGCACCGCGTGGATCTGGTGCATTTGCACGGCATCGATTTCCCGGCCTACGTACCCGAAGATGCGCCGACACTCGCCACACTGCATCTTCCCCTCGACTGGTATCCGGAGTGGATATATCGGGGTTATCCCAATCTATGGCTGCATTGCGTTTCCGAAGCGCAGCATCACACCGCGCCTGAAGGGGCCGCTCTGCTCCCTCCGATCGAAAACGGGGTGCCGCGGGAGCTTTTCGAAACCAACGAGGGCAAAAGCGATCATGCCATCGCGTTAAGCCGAATTTGCCCTGAAAAGGGCATACATCTTGCACTGCAGGCATGTCGCCGGATCGACCAGCCGCTCGTTATTGGCGGCCAGGTTTTCCCATATGAGGCCCATCAGCGCTATTTCCGGGAGGAGGTCGCTCCGCTGCTCGACGAGCGCCGCCGCTTTCTCGGCCCGCTCGGATTCGACCAGAAGCGCCAGCTCCTGGCCTCGGCCCGATGTGTGCTGATCCCCAGCCTCGTCGCCGAGACCTGTTCATTGACGGCGATAGAGGCGCTTGCCTGCGGTACGCCCGTCGTTGCCTTCCCCAACGGAGCCTTGCCCGAAGTGGTCGAGCATGGCCGCACGGGCTTTATCGTGAACGACGTGCATGAAATGGCGGATGCCATTTCAGCATGTTCGGACATCGATCCGGAGGTCTGCCGTTCTGCGGCCGCGGACCGCTTCTCGCCGGATCGGATGGAGCAGAATTATCTCGAACTCTATCACAGGATCGCCGATGCCCGCGCAGCGCCGGCAAAAATGACCGCTATTCCATACTGAACCCGGTTTCGGCACACTGCTCTATGAGCGCGGCACGCTGCTCTGCATCAAGTTCCACCAGCGGCGGCATGACGCGTTCCCATGCGGGCTCGTTGCGCGAATGCGCTGTGATCGCTTTCAGCGCCTGGATCAAAGGATAGCTTTGGACGAGGCTGCGGAACTCATTCAGCTTTTCCTGGCGGGCTGCAGCGTCCTCGTCCCGCCAATTGCGGTAAAGGGCGGCGATCGGCCCCGGATTGATATTGCAGGTGGCGGAAATCACGCCCGCGCCGCCGAGCTTTAGAGCGTCCAGCAGGCGCAGCTCGTTTCCGCAGAAGACACCCCAGCCGGGAAAGCGCTCGAGCATGGCGCGGGTGTTTTCCCAATCGCCGGAGCTGTCCTTGATGCCGGCGACGATATCCGGATAAGCATTTATCAAACGATCAATCAGGTCGAGGCTGAAGCCCACCTGTGACACGGGTGGGATGTGGTAAAGATAAACGCGCAGGCGATCATCGCCCACACCCTCGATCACCTCGCTAAAATAGCGAAACAGGCCCTCGTCGCTCACGCCCTTGTAGTAGAATGGCGGCAGCATGAGCACGCCCCCGCAGCCCAACTCGACCGCCCGGCGGCTGAGTTTTACCGTATCGTGAAGCGCGCATTGACCCGTGCCCGGCATCATCCGTTCCGCGGGAAGGCCGCTTTCCACGAGGTGATCAAGCAACTCCATCTTGTCACCGAGGGCCAGCGAGTTGCCCTCGCTGTTCGTACCGAATACGGCCAGACCGCAGTCGCGTTCGATCAGCCAGCGGCAATGCTCGACAAGACGGTCGGCGTCCGGCCGGTAGTCCGCAGTCAGTGGCGTGATCACGGGGGCCAACGCCCCTTTCATCGGTTCGGGCATGCAATTCTCCACTTCGCGCAGATATCTGGTCATCTGGTGGCCAGAGACGAAACTTTCCGCCGGTATTTCACGACATTGCGCCGGCGGCAAGCGTTCGCTTGCCTCTATCGCTCAACGGTGAAAGCGGTAGGCCAAACCTCCGGGTCGAACTCCTCCGACTCCACGTCACGAACGGAAGCCGCTGGCGGACCTTGCCGCAACTTGTCGAGCATGAGGGAAACCGATTCATCCTCGCCCGCCAACACGGCGGTTACGGAGCCGTCCGCCTCATTGCGGACCCAACCGGCGAGCCCGAGTTTCTCAGCTTCGCCTTGTGTCCAGGCGCGATAGTTCACGCCTTGTACCCGGCCCGATATGCGTGCGCGCATCGCGATGCGGTCTTCGCTCATAGCATTCTCCGACAAATCATTCGGACATGAGGGTATCGCAGTTTTCATGTCTGCCAAGGTGAGGGTATAATCTTGACACTTTTATTCATGTTATTTACCAGAGCAGTGACCAGAGCGAGCGGCCATTTGATATGATCGCGTCGCCTCGACCATGCGAGCCAGCCTCAGGCCAGCCAGCATAAAGCGTTCCTAAGAGGAGTCGGATTGTGCGGAGAAGGTCTGTTACGCGGTGCGATGCATCTCGCGGTTGGGGGGTATTCCTGAAAGCCGTACTGATTTCCGCGCCCTTGTCAGGATTTGTGGCGAATGACATTTCAGCGCTCGCGCAGGACGCCGACGCAACTCCCGTACTCTCGATCGAACTGAATGGTGCCGAGCCCACGGAGCGCGGCTGCCGTCTTACCTTCGTGGTGAAAAACCAATTGGAGCAGGATATCGACCGGGCGGCATATGAAGTGGCGCTTTTCGGCAAGGACGGTTTGGTGAAAAAGCTGACGGCACTCGATTTCCAGGCTTTTCCCGCCGGGCAGACGAAGGTGCGGCAGTTTGACCTTGCCGACCTTGATTGCGGTGATTTGGGCCGTGTTCTCATCAATGGCGTCACCGCCTGTGAAGGCGCTGACGAGGATGCCTGCATGGCCCGGCTGGAGACCGCCGCTCGTGGCGAGATCGCCTTCGGGCGCTGATATTTAGAGCAACGCAGAGGGAATTCTCAACATGCCCGCCGAGTTCGTCGACGATATCGCTTCCTTTCTCTCCCTGGGCGGGCCTGTGGTGGCGTTGCTTCTTACGCTGTCCGTGTTCGCTATGGCGCTGATATTATTGAAGGTCGTGCAGTTCTGGCGTGAGCGGGTGGGAAGGCATGCCCGGGCGGAACGGGCCCTTCATGCCTGGTTTCACGACGGGCAGGATCTCGCGCGCAGCAATCTGGAAGGCGATCGTTCACCGGCGGGCGCGGCCCTGTCAGCTTGCATGCGGCTGGCCGCGACGGGGAACGTGTCGAAATCGGCCATCGAGGACGAGGTGAGCCGCATCGCGCTTACCAGACTGCACGAGTTGCAGCGCGGCTTCCGCGCGCTCGACGCGATTGCGCAGGTGGCACCTCTGCTGGGGCTTTTCGGCACTGTTCTGGGCATGATCGACGCTTTCCAGCAGCTTCAGGAAGCGGGGAACGCCGTCGACCCATCCCTGCTCGCCGGTGGTATCTGGGTGGCGCTGCTGACAACCGCGACGGGCCTTGCTGTGGCGATGCCTGTCTCCCTCGTGCTCACCTGGTTCGAAACGCGCGTCGAGAATGAGCGCGTGGCGATCGAAACCATGACCGGTGCAGTACTTTCGCGCGGCCTCCGTCAGCCGCCCAAACAAGACACTGCGGAGCCGGCGCCCTTGGTCGCGGGGCTCGGCCATGCACATTGATATACCCCTCGCTCGCAGGCGCTCTCTGCCGCTGACGCCGCTCATCGACGTCATCTTTATTCTATTGTTGTTCTTCATGCTTTCTTCCACTTTCCTGCGTTTTGCAGAGGTGGAGATCACCGGCGGTACCGCTGCCGATACAGCATCCGTGGACGCGCCAGACGTTCTGATCCGGCTTGAAGGGGCCGAATGGAACGTCAACGGCGTGCAGGGAGGAGTCGAGGCGGCTTTGACAGAGCTGCGGCGATTGCAGGAGCAGGGTGCCGAGCGGGCTGTGCTTCTGGTGCGTGGCGAAACGTCCTCCCAGGAAATGGTAAGCGCGGTTGAGCAGATCCGCGCGGAAACGGATATCTCCCTGAGTGTTGCGAAGTGAGGCACCATGATACGTCTGTCCCGTCCTTTGCATCCGCGCCGGCGCGAAAGCACGATCGCTCTCATCAATATCGTATTCCTGATGCTGATCTTCTTTCTGATCGCGGGCACCGTGGCGCCGCTTGACCATGACGTCAGGTTGATATCGACGGAAACGGCGGATCGGGCTGAACTGGCAGACGCGCTGTTCGTCACGCCTGACGGCGAAATGCGGGTCGGCGGACGCGCGACCGATCCGGCGGCTTACGTTGAAGCATTGAAGGCGGAGGGCTCCGATGGCGACGCCCCCGTCAAGGTAGCTGCCGACCGGGATCTTCCAGCCGAACGGCTCATCGATGTTGTTGCCGCTCTCCGTAAAGCGGGTGCCGACAAGGTCAGCATAGTAACGGAGCGAAGCGCAGAATGAAGATGAAGGCGTGGCATTGGGCCATCGCGCTGGTTCTTTCCGGTGTGCTTCATGCCGGAGGCGCCGTGTTTTTGCTGCCGGATGAACCGGAGGTGCAGGTTGCCGGGGGCGAGGGTGCCGAGATTGCGCTGGCGGGAAGCGCTTTTACCGATCTTACCGCGGCGGGTGATCCGGCGGAGACACTCGAGCCGCAAGCTGATGCGGCTAGCGAACTGACACCGGTAGAGCCGGAGGTCAGCGAGGCTGAAATTGTTGAGCCCGTCGACTCGGCTGCCGATGCTGCGCCTGAAACACAGCCAACCCCTTCCGAAGAAACGGTGCCGGTGGAACTGGCTGTCGAGGAAAATGCAGTTCCGATAGTGCAGAAGCCCGAACCACCCGAAGTGGATGCTGCCACGCCGGAGGCGGATGCGGTCAAACCGGTCACACCGGGCGAGACGGTGACAGCGATGGTGGACGTCCCGCGTCCGACCCCGCGACCAGATTACACACCGCCCGAGCCCAGCAGGACGCCTGCCGAGAGAACGACGCAGCAGGCACGGCCTGCCGCCGGATCCGGCGGGCGTGACAGGAAAGATGCGCAGCGCGGTACGGCACAGAGTGGGCAAAGCGCGAATGCGAGCGGGCAGCAGACAGCCTCCCGAGCGCCGGCTGCTGGCAATAGAGCTGTTTCAAATTATCCCGGACAGATAGTCTCACGGTTGCGCCGCGCACTCCATTATCCTCGAAGCGCGAGGCGTCAGGGTGCGGAAGGCGAGGTTCACGTGGCGTTTACGGTGACGCGTAACGGCGGTGTCGGCAATATTCGCGTGGTCAGGGGGTCGGGGGCGCCCATTCTGGACGACGCGGCGATCGAAACAGTCCGCCGGGCAGCGCCGTTTCCCGCTATCCCGCCTGGGGCCGGGCGGGATTCCTGGGCCTTTACCGTTCCGCTGGCGTTTAGGCGTTAGGCCGTAGCGGCTTTCTCCATACGGCCCGTTTCAGCATTGACGCTTTGTGTGGGAACATCGCTTATCTGCTCGGCAAACCTGTCCGGCGGCAGGCGACAGGCAATCGCATGGGCGAAGACGAGCAGGGCGAAGGCCGTGATGACGGCGATGTCCCAACCGAACGGCAGAATACCTTGCCCTCCGAATGTGCCTAGATAGGAGATGACGCCCAGGCCGGCGAGATAGGGCAGCAGCCATGCTGCTGATTTTGCGTCGAGCGGCCCAACATCCTGGAAGCGTGCCCTGATCAGGAAAAGAACCAGCCCCGCCAGAAGGGCAAGGCTGAGCCGCCACAGCGTGTCCCAGCCGCTCCAGTAAATCACCAGCGTTGCCACCACGAACGCCGCGGCGGCGATCCAGTTAACCGCCGGCAGGCGCATCGGGCGCGGCCGGTCCGGCATGAGATAGCGCAATGAGACGACCGCGATCGGCCCCACGACAAAGGAAAGCACGATGGCCGAGCTGTTAAGACGTACGATTTCGGTGAAAGGCAGTAGGATATAGACAAGCAGGCTGAAGGCAAAGTTGAGCAGAAGCGCCATCAGCGGGATGCCGCGCTTGGAAAGTTTTGTCAGAAACGTTGGGAAAAACCGGTTTTTTGCCAACGCGTAGGCGAGCCGGGCATTGGAGCCGGTGGCGACCAGGCCGCCGCCGAAGGGACTCAGGACAGCGCCGACATTGAGCAAGCTGATAAGCCATAGCAACCCGAGTGAGGTGGCTATAGCCTCGATTGGGCCGAGCTTGGCGTCCACGAGTAATCCGTTCCAGCCATTGGAGAGCATGTCGGAGGGCAGCGAGCCGATGAAGGCGAGTTGAAGGCCTCCATAAACGAGGAAGCAGATGAGGACCGATAGGAGGAGTGCCGCGGGCATCGTCACCCCCGGCCGGTGGACCTCGCCCGCCATGTCGATCGCATGGCGGAAGCCGATATAGGAGAAGATGATACCGCCGGTGGAAACGGCTCCGAAAATCCCATGTAGACCATAAGGGGAAAAGCCGCCGGCCTCCGTGAAGTTGGCCGTATCGAAGCGCGACCAGAAAAGGACAGCCATGATGATGATCGGAATGGCGATCTTGACCCAGGTGAGTGCCTCGTTAACCCGGGCGAAAAAGCGCACGCCGAGGGCGTTGATGACTGTGAAAAGCCCCAGAAAGCCGATGGCGATCAGCGTTCCCGGCCAGTTCTGCACGTTTCCGTCCTGCGCCAGGCCGAAATGGGGCAGAAGATACCGGAGCATTGCCTCGACCTCGATCGGCGCGGTGGTGTTGTAGCCGATCCAGGCGCTCCAACCCATGGCCATGGCCACCATGCCGCCATGGCTGAACTGAGGCATGCGGGCAATGCCGCCGGCGACCGGGAGCATGGCGGAAATCTCGGCGAATGTCAGCGCGATCAGGAACATGGCCATGCCGCCAAGGCCCCAGGCAAGAATAGCCGCCGGGCCTGCCTGCTCACTGGCCAGAAGCGGTGCGAAAAGCCAGCCCGATCCCAGGACGGCGCTTACGGAGACGAACATCAGGCCGATCAACCTGATCTCGCGGCGCATGCGTTTTTGCTTTTTCACTGTCGCTCGCCCCCCGACCTGGTCAGCGCATTGCAACGCTCCATTGATTGGATACAGTGGCTCTGCCACCGTACCGTGTCAAACAAGGCGAGCGGAATGCGTTAATCCGGTCTTCACAGCCGGAATCGAAATCGTCCGTGCGGCACGGCTATCGTGTATGCGTTATTTGCGGTCGACAGCGCCGACATCGAGCAGCGGGGAGGCGTCGAGGGTGCCGGCATTCAGCATGTCGCCGACGTGCTCCAGCGCCGCGACGATCATGGCTTGCTCCCAGTCTGGCAATGCCTTGAACTGCTGCGAAAAGGTACGTTGCAGCGGATCTGGCGCCGCTTCCAGCATTTCCCGCCCGGCCTCCGTCAGCGCGACCCACACCACGCGCCGATCCTTGTCACTGCGCGTGCGGTTGACAAGGCCCCGTGTTTCCAGCTTGTCGACAAGCGACGTGGCCGTTGCCTGGCCGACCCCGGCCTTTCCGGCGATATCCTTGGGCGTGGCGCGGCCGGCCGCGGCGACGATTTCCAGCACGATAAGCTGCGGCGTTGTCAGCCCCGTTGCGCGCGCCAGGGTCCGTGCATTGAGCTCGGTCGCTCGCAGGATGCGCCGGAGCGCAATAAGGCTGGTCTGGGTGCGGTTTTCCATTTTCGAGAGCCTGTGGCGTTGACATAAGCGCACGGCGCATACCGGATTTTGTTCCTGAATAGAAGAAAACCCGTCTGCGGTGTAGTCCACCTTGGGCTGTTTTTGAAATGTTTCGCAGGAAATTACGCCTTTTTGGTCCGAAAAGGGGCTGGAAAGCTGCGAGCACGCTTCTGGAACTGGCGGACCGTCCGTCCCACATTGATGTCGCTGAATCGGTCTCCAGTGGACGCAGGGGGACTGGGGCTTCCACAAGCGTTTGGATAGGGATCGACAAAATTGCTTCGATAGCAAAAGAAATATTATTTGACAGACGAATGAATTTTCTCCGCAATTTCAGGTGGAAAGCGCCAATTGGGGCCTTTTTAAGGCGTGATTTTCCATTTCTCCCGGTTGAAATATGCTTTGCTTGTCGTAATATTCCTCCCAGCGAAAGAGGAGAGCCATGTCCGTCAGCAACATCCAGCTTGTTCGAAAACGATCCGAGGAAATTACCTTCCGCGCGCCACAAACCGAAGATGGCGCAGCTGTCTGGCGGCTGATCCAGTCCTGTGAGCCGCTCGATGAGAATTCCCTCTACTGCAACCTGCTTCAGTGCGACCATTTTGGTGACACCTGTATCCTCGCCGAACGCGAGAGCGATGGTGCCGTGGTCGGATGGATTTCGGGATACATCTTGCCGGACAATCCGCAGGTGCTGTTCGTCTGGCAGGTTGCCGTCCACGAGAGCGCCCAGGGACAGGGCGTTGCCAAGCGGATGCTCAAGGCGCTGTTGCAGCGCGAAGCCTGCGCCAATGTGCGCAAGCTGAAGACCACGATTACACCCGACAACGACGCGAGCTGGGCACTCTTCCGCTCCTTCGCCCGCGGCCAGGGTGGTGAACTGAAAAGCGAGCCCTATTTCCGCAGGGACGCTCATTTCGACGGCGCACATGCCACCGAGCACATGGTGACGATTGCGCTGCCTGAGGAGGCGCGGAGCGCGGCCTGAGACAATCGGCCCGAAGCCTGCAGCCTCCACTCATGAATCAAATCAAAGGAAAAACCATGACGACCGTAAAAACGGACGATAAAGCCATTTTTGAACGGCGGGAATCAGGCGCGCGCAGCTACTGCCGCAGCTTCCCGACCGTGTTCAAGAAAGCAAACGGCGCCATTCTGAGCGATGGTGAGGGGCGCGAGTATATCGATTTCCTGGCCGGCTGCTCGACGCTGAACTATGGTCATAACGACCCCGATATGAAAGCCGCGCTCATCGAGCATATCCAGGCGGACGGCCTTGCCCATGGCCTGGACATGCACACGAACGCCAAAGCGGATTTCCTGGAGGCGTTCGAGCGCATTGTCCTGAAGCCGCGCAACATGGATTATCGCATGATGTTCATGGGGCCGACGGGCGCCAATGCGGTTGAGGCTGCGCTGAAGATTGCCCGCAAGGTTACCGGACGCACCAATGTGATCTCCTTCACGAATGGATTTCACGGCGTGACGCTGGGTGCGCTTGCAGCGACCGGCAACGGGTATCACCGTGGCGGGGCCAGCATTCCGCTGAGCGGTGTGACTCGCATGCCTTTCGAAGGATCGATGGGCAAGGATATCGATACGGCTGACTTCCTCAACCGTATGCTTGCGGAGCCGTCCAGCGGTATCGATGCGCCGGCCGCGGTCATTCTAGAAACCGTGCAGGGCGAGGGTGGCCTGAACGCCGCATCGCGCGAATGGGTGCGCCGTGTCGCGGAGATCGCGCGGAGTCACGGGGCGCTGCTCATCGTCGATGATATCCAGGCGGGCTGCGGCCGCACCGGACCTTTCTTCTCTTTCGAGGAGATGGGCGTGGAGCCGGATATCATCACTATGGCGAAATCGCTGTCGGGTTTCGGCCTGCCGTTTGCCACCTTGCTCGTCAAGCCGGAACACGATGTGTTCGGCCCGGCGGAACATAATGGTACCTTCCGTGGTAATAACCACGCCTTTGTTACTGCGCGTGTCGCACTGGAAAAGTTCTGGGCCGACAATAACTTCCAGGAGACGGTGCTCAAGCGCGCGGCATACCTGAGGTCGCGGTTGGCGGAAACTGCCGACCGGCTTCCCAACACCCGCCTGAAGGGGCGGGGCATGATGCTGGGTATCGATGTGGGCTCCGGGGAACTGGCGGAGGATATTTGCTCGCGCTGTTTCCGGGATGGGCTCGTCATCGAAACATCCGGCGCCCACGACGAGGTGGTGAAGGTGCTCGCGCCGCTGACCATCGATGAGGAGACCTTCGCTCGTGGCCTTGACATTCTCGATGCGGCTGTGAGCGAAATTGCCCAGTCAACGAAACTTGCAGCGGAGTAATTTGAATGATTGTGCGTGACCTGAACGAAGCCAAGAACACCGACCGCCACATTTTTTCCAAGGGTTGGGACAGCGTGAGGCTTCTCTTGAAGTCGGACAATATGGGCTTCAGCTTTCATATCACCACGATCTATGCCGGCGCCGAGCTGGAGATGCACTACAAGAACCATCTTGAAAGCGTTTATTGCGTCGACGGCACCGGTTCGATCGAGGATTGCGCAACGGGGGAAGTTCACCAGATTCGTCCTGGTGTGGTCTACGCGCTCGATAAGCACGACAAGCACATTCTTCGTGCCGACGCCGACAAGCCGATGATCATGGCTTGTGTCTTCAATCCGCCCGTGACGGGCAATGAAGTTCACCAGGATGATGGCTCCTACGCACTGGAGGCCGAGTCGATGTAATCACGTCGATAAAACCAAAAGAAGAAGGAGAAAGACCATGTCTGCAATCACCAAAGCACCTGAACGAAGACCGGATCCCTATCCGACTCGTCTCTCTGAGGAACGTTGGCTGCCGAGGGAGGACAAGACGGTCTGGAGCCAATGGCGTCCCGACGCACCGCTGATGGCGCAACAGGCCGATCAGTTCGACCGCGACGGGTTCCTCGTGCTCAAGGACCTCTTCACCGAGGAAGAGGTGAAGGCGCTGATGGCAGAATCCGCTGCACTGCGCGGCGGCGAGCGCTCACTGATTAATGACAGCGTCGTTACCGAGCCGGGCTCGGACGAGGTGCGCACCATCTTCAAACTGCCGGAGCAGAGCCCGCTCTTCGATCGCCTGGCGTGTGACCGCCGTCTGGCCGGTATCGTCAGCTTTCTGCTCGGCGACGATGTCTATGTTCATCAGTCGCGGCTCAACTACAAGCCCGGTTTCACCGGCAAAGAGTTCTACTGGCATTCGGATTTCGAGACCTGGCACGCTGAGGACGGGATGCCGCGCATGCGCGCGATTTCCGCGTCGCTGCTCCTGACGGACAACGACGCGTTGAACGGTCCGCTCATGCTGATGCCCGGCTCGCACAAAACCTTCATCGCCTGCGCCGGCGAGACACCGGAGGACAACCACAAATCCTCGCTGAAAAAGCAGGAGGTCGGTGTGCCCTCGCATGAGGCGCTGACCAAGCTCTCATCGGAGTACGGGGTTACCGCCGCGACGGGCAAGGCCGGTACGCTGGTGCTGTTCGACTGCAATACGATGCATGGCTCGAACGGCAACATCACGCCCTTTGCCCGCTCCAACGCATTCTTCGTGTTCAATGCAATGTCCAACCAGCTTGTGGAGCCCTTCGGGGCCAAGAAGCCGCGTCCCGACTTTCTCGCCCAGCGTGGCGAGGCGAAGCCGGTCGAGGTGATTACCGGCAAGCTGGTTTGACGAAAGGTAGCGAATTAAAGATATGACCACACGACCGGAAGACCTACGCGTCGCGGAGAGCCGCGGCGCGCCAGTAAACGCGCGCAACAAACACACCGTCGAGAAGATCGGCGGCACGTCGATGACCCGTGCGCGCGAGTTGCTGGACACGATCCTCATAGGCAAGCGCAGCGACGGGGCGCTCTACCAGCGTGTCTTCGTGGTCTCCGCTTTCGCGGGCATTACCGACAAGCTCCTGGAGCACAAGAAGTCAAGCGAGCCCGGAGTTTATGCGCTCTTCGCCCATGCCGACAACGATCACGGGTGGATGGACGCGCTGAGCGGCGTCAGTCGCGCCATGCGTGAAATCAACGCCGACATCTTCGACGATGCCGGAGACCGCAATGCTGCGGACGATTTCGTGCGTGAGCGGGTCGAGGGTGCGCGTGGCTGCCTGATAGACCTGCAGCGCCTGTGCTCCTACGGGCACTTCCAGCTCGGCGAGCATATGCAGACCATCCGCGAGATGCTGTCGGCACTGGGTGAAGCGCATTCGGCGAACAATCTTACCCTGCTTCTGCGGCGCAATGGGGTCAACGCCCGTTTCGTCGACCTGACGGGCTGGCGCGACGAGTCCCAGCCGGATCTGGCCGAGCGGATCGAAAACGCCTTTGCCGACGTGGATTTTGCGCGCGAGCTTCCCATCGTTACGGGTTATGCACAGTGCCGCGAGGGGCTGATGCGCGAATTCGACCGCGGCTATTCTGAGGTGACGTTTGCCACCATTGCCGCTCTGACCGGCGCGCGCGAGGCGATCATTCACAAGGAATTCCACCTTTCCAGCGCCGATCCGCGCCTGGTGGGAACCGAAAACGTGCGCAAGATCGGCCGCACGAATTACGACGTCGCCGACCAGCTGTCGAACATGGGCATGGAGGCGATCCATCCCAAGGCGGCGAAGAAGCTGCGCCAGGCAGGCGTTCCGCTGCGCGTGGCGAACGCCTTCGAGCCGCACGATCCTGGCACGCTGATCGACGCCGAACCGGCCGAGGGGCCGGGCGTGGAAATGGTGACCGGCCTGCCCGTGACCTCGCTGGAGCTTTTCGAGCAGGATATGGTCGGCGTGAAGGGATACGACGCGGCAATCCTGGAAGTGCTGACACGCCATCGGATACGCATCGTGTCCAAGGTGTCGAACGCCAACTCTATCGTTCACCACATCGAGGCGCCGCTGAAGGCGATACGCCGTGTCGAACGGGATCTGGCCGAGCGGTATCCTTCCGCGCGGATCACGACCCGTCGCGCCGGCATGGTGTCGGTGATCGGCCGCGACCTGAAAGGCCTCAACATCATGTACAAGGGGCTCACAGCGCTTTCGGAGCTCGGCATCGAACCGATTTCGGCTCAGGAAACCGGCCGTGGTGTCGATGTTCAGTTCGTCGTCGCCAGCGAGGACCGGGAAAAGGCCGTAAAGGCGCTGCACCACGCTTTCATCGAAAGCGAAAGCGAAGGTGCGTTGGCGCAGGCCGCTTAGCCTAAACTCTGCTCTTGGCGGTTCACGCCAGGAGCACATCTCCATGAAAATCCTGCCGGGCATTCGCCGCCTCCTTTCTGATGAAATTCCGGAGGGTTCGAATGCGCGGCGCGTCCGCCATATCCTGATGGCAGGTTGCCCAGTATTCCCGTTCCAGATGCACTTGGCGAGGAATGACAGGCACGAGCTCGGGATAATGCCTGGCCATGTAATGCGGCAGAACGCATAGTCCCAGCCCGCTGCGCGCAGCGGCGAGCTGGGCATGGATACTTGAGTTCTGGAATGTCGCGCGCACGCCCGGCAGGAGTTCTCGATGGTAGTCGAGCCCAGGCGTGAAGATGGTGTCCTCGGTGTATCCGATAAAGTAATGCCGTGCGAGATCCGCGTGGCAGGTGATCGGCGGGTGAGCGTCGAGATAGTCGCGCCTGCCATAGACGAACAGTCGGTACATCGTGACTTTCTCGGTGTGGTATGGGCCGGTTTTGGGCGCGGTCAGCGTGATCGTTATATCCGCTTCCCGGCGTGAAAGGGACACGATCTGCTGGATCGTCAGGACCTCGAACGAGAGTCCCGGCTGTGACCGAGCCAGACTTGGCAGACGATCGGCAAGAAAGTAATTGCCGAACCCTTCCAGCGTGCTGACACGCACCGCCCCGTTGACCGGCGCTGCTTCACCGGCGGCCTCTTTGTGAAATCTTTCCGCCTCGCGCTCGATCGTCTCCGCGTTCTCGATCAGCCGCTCGCCGAGCGCCGTCAAAACATAGCCGCGCGCATTTCGCTCGAAAAGTTTCGCCATGAGGGTCTGTTCCAACCTGTCGATGCGGCGGGAGACAGTGGCGTGATTGGTGCGCAGTTTGCGCGCAGCCGCCGAAAGCTGGCCGGTGCGGGCCACGGCGAGAAAGAATTGCAGATCGTCCCAGGTGAATCGGTGCATGTTCGTTTTCTATCAAGCTCTGTGCGTAATTGGACGTTTGTGAGGCCGGTCGTCAATGCTACTTATCGGCAAGCCGTGTTGCGGCGGACGGATGTGATGGCCTGGGAGGAGACATGTTGCATGCTCAGGGCCGTCTTCTGCTTCTGCCGCATTATCAGGCCGCGGGGTTTCGTGGCTTGGCGCGTGAATTGTGCTTGTCTATAACGAAGACCAAAACGGGAGGATAATCTATGAAGACACTGGCGTTTGCTTCGGCCGCCTTGCTGGCCGCGACGGCGATTCCTGCGCATGCGCAGGAGGTTTCCGACGACATTGTGAAAATCGGTATCCTGAACGACCAGTCCGGCGTTTATGCCGACTTCGGCGGCGTATGGTCGTTCGAGGCGGCTAAGATGGCAGTTGAGGATTTCGGCGGTGAGGTGCTGGGCGCACCCGTCGAGGTTATTACCGCCGACCACCAGAACAAGCCGGACGTCGCGGCGAATATCGCGCGCCAGTGGTACGATACCGAGCAGGTGGATTCCATCATGGAACTCACCACCTCATCGGTCGCGCTCGCCGTTCAGGGGATTTCCATGGAAAAAGAGAAAATCGATATCGTCACCGGCGCCGCGACGACCGAGCTGACAGGGGAACAGTGCTCGCCCTATGGTTTCCACTGGGCCTATGACACCCATTCATTGGCTGTCGGTACCGGTGGTGCCCTGGTGGAACAAGGCGGTGACACCTGGTTCTTCCTGACCGCCGATTACGCGTTCGGCTACTCTCTCGAGGAGCAGACGAGTGAGTTCGTCGAATCCAGGGGCGGTGAAGTTCTAGGGTCGGTGCGCCACCCGCTCTCCACGACCGATTTCTCGTCCTTCCTGCTGCAGGCGCAGTCCTCCGGTGCGAAAGTGATCGGGCTGGCAAATGCCGGCCTGGACACATCGAACGCCATCAAACAGGCGGCCGAGTTCGGCATTGTTGCCGGTGGCCAGCGTCTTGCCGCGCTGCTGTTCACGTTGGCTGAGGTCCACGGGCTTGGTCTCGAAGCAGCTCAGGGCCTAACCCTGACGGAAGGCTATTACTGGGACCGCAACGACGAATCGCGTGAATTTGCCCGCCGGTTCTTCGAGCGGACAGACCGCATGCCGAACATGATTCACGCGGGCACCTATTCGGCCGTGTTGCAATATCTGAAGGCGATCGAAGAAGCTGGAACAGACGCGACGCAGGCCGTGGCCGAGAAACTGCACGAGATGCCGGTCAACGACTTCTTCGCCGAAAACGGCAAAGTGGGCGCCAATGGCCGTATGATCAAGGACATGTACCTGCTTGAAGTGAAGTCCCCTGACGAGAGCGAAGAGCCCTGGGACTACTTCAACGTGCTGGCTACGATCCCGGGCGATGAAGCCTATATCAATCCTGCGGAAAGCGGCTGCCCGCTCGTAACCCAGTAAGTCGTCATGACAGACACTCAGACGGCGGTCGCTTCCGGCCGCCAGGTGGATAATGCGGAGCCGCGGGCAGTGCTTTCTGCCCGCGGTCTCTACAAGGAGTTCGGCGGCTTCATGGCCGTCAACAATGTCGATATCGATGCACACCATGCGCGCATCCACGCACTGATTGGGCCAAACGGCGCAGGCAAGACAACCGTCTTCAACCTGCTGACCAAGTTCCTGAAGCCGACAAGCGGCACGATCACGCTCGAAGGACGGGATATCACGCGTATGTCTCCGGCGCGCGTTGCGCGTCTGGGGCTCGTACGTTCGTTTCAGATCTCGGCGACCTTCCCGCATCTTTCGGTGCTGGACAATGTGCGCGTTGCGCTGCAGCGGCCGCAGGGGCTCGGTTACCAATTCTGGCAGTCGCTTTCGTCGCTCGAGCGGCTCGACGGGCGGGCGAATGAACTTTTGGAATCCGTCGGCCTGCAGGACGAACGGCACAAGATGGCGGCCGATCTATCCTACGGCCGCAAGCGGGTGCTTGAAATTGCCACCACGCTCGCTCTCGACCCCAAGGTGCTGCTTCTCGATGAACCGATGGCCGGGATGGGCCAGGAGGACATCAGCACCGTGTCAGACATTATCCGCTCCGTGGCGAAGGACCGCGCGGTCTTGATGGTGGAGCACAATTTGAAAGTGGTGGCCGATCTCTGCGACTGGGTTTCGGTTCTGCAGCGCGGTGAGGTCATCGCGGCGGGGGACTATTCATCAGTGAGCGAAAACGAGCAGGTGAAGCTCGCTTACATGGGGACCGGCGATGAGTGAAAGTGCTCCCCTGCTGTCGGTTCGCGATCTGAACGCCTGGTATGGCGAGAGCCATGCGCTGCACGGAGTCAATCTGGAGGTCCATCGGGGGGAGACGGTGACCCTGCTCGGCCGCAACGGCGTCGGCAAGACGACGACGCTGCGGGCCATAATCGGGATAATCCGCAAGCGGTCCGGCCAGATGACCTTCGACGGGCGCGATCTCATGGCCGTGCCGCTGCATCGCACCGCCTATCTCGGCATCGGCTATGTGCCAGAGGAGCGCGGTATCTTTTCAACGCTCTCGGTGGAAGAAAACCTTCTCCTGCCGCCGGTCGTCTCCGCGGACGGCATGAGCCTTGAGGAGATTTTCGATCTCTTTCCCAATCTCAAGGAGCGGCGCAACAGCCAGGGTACCAAGCTCTCCGGTGGCGAGCAGCAGATGCTCGCCATGGCGCGCATCCTGCGGACCGGGGTCAAGCTTCTGCTTCTGGACGAGCCGACGGAAGGTCTCGCTCCGGTGATCATTCAGCGCATCGGTGAGGTTCTTTCGGAACTCAAGAACCGCGGAATCACGGTTTTGCTGGTTGAGCAGAACTTCCGGTTTGCCCGACGCATCGCCGACCGCTTTTACCTCATGGAGCATGGCCAGGTGACGAGTAGCTTCCCTGTCTCCGAACTCGAGTCGCGAATGGAAGCGCTTCACGAGGCCCTGGGAGTTTGACGCCATGACAATGATGATATTCGGCATCCCCGTTCAGGCACTCATGGGACAGCTTCTCGTGGGACTGATCAACGGATCCTTTTACGCGATGCTCAGTCTCGGGCTGGCAATCATCTTCGGCATGCTGCGCATCATCAACTTCGCCCATGGCGCGCAGTACATGCTGGGAGCCTTCGTGGGCTATCTTTTGCTCACGCATTTTGGCATCGGCTACTGGCCGGCGCTGATCCTTGCGCCGCTGATCGTTGGCTTGAGCGGGATGGTGATCGAGAAGCTTGCGATCTCGCGCCTTTACAATCTCGACCACCTGTACGGGCTCTTGTTCACGTTCGGGCTTGCGCTGGTGATCGAAGGCACGTTCCGCTACTTCTACGGTGTGTCCGGGAAAGCTTACACACCGCCGGAGATGCTGACCGGCGGTGTCAATCTGGGCTTCATGTTCCTGCCGATCTATCGCGGGTGGGTGGTCATCGCCTCGCTGATCATCTGCATCGGCACTTGGCTTCTCATCGAGAAAACCAAGCTCGGCTCCTATTTGCGGGCGGCCACCGAAAATCCCACGCTCGTGCAGGCTTTCGGCGTGAATGTGCCGCTTCTCTTGACCCTGACGTACGGCATCGGCGCGGGTCTGGCCGGGGTTGCCGGCATCATGGCGGCGCCGGTCTATCAGGTGAGCCCATTGATGGGCGCCGAACTCATCATCGTCGTGTTCGCCGTGGTGGTGGTCGGCGGGATGGGCTCCATCCTCGGCGCCATCACTACCGGTTATATGCTGGGGATCGCCGAGGGGCTGACCAAGGTCTTCTATCCCGAAGCTTCCAACATCGTCATCTTCGTGATCATGGCACTGGTGCTGCTCGTGCGGCCGGCCGGGCTGTTTGGAAAGGATGCGTAGATGGCCGACCTGACTATATCCCAAGGGCGGACCGGCCAGACGACGCGCTTCGATCTGCTGCTGCTCGGCGTCGCGCTCGCCGGGCTGCTGGCCGCGCCGTTCTTCTTCTACCCCGTCTTCGTCATGAAGATGCTGTGTTTTGCGCTCTTTGCGTGCGCTTTCAATCTGCTGCTCGGCTTCACGGGGCTCTTGTCCTTCGGTCATGCGGCCTTCTTCGGCGGTGCTGCCTATTTCACCGCGCATGCCGTCAAGGAATGGGGATGGCCTCCCGAGGCCGGTATCCTGCTCGGCGTCGCGGGCGCAGCCGTCATGGGCGCGGTGATGGGATTCTTCGCCATACGCCGGCAGGGTATCTATTTCGCCATGGTCACGCTGGCGCTGGCGCAGATGTTCTTCTTCTTCTGCCTGCAGGCTCCCTTCACCAAGGGCGAAGACGGGCTGCAAGGCGTGCCGCGCGGCCACCTCTTCGGCTTTATCGATCTCAGCCAGTCGCTCAACATGTACTATTTTGTCATGGCGATTTTCCTGATTGGTGTGTTTGCGATCTGGCGCATCGTCAATTCGCCGTTCGGGATGATCCTGAAATCCATTCGCGAGAATGAGAACAGGGCGATTTCGCTCGGTTACAGCGTGCAGGGGTACAAGCTGGCTGCGTTCATCCTGTCCGCCGCGCTTTCAGGCCTTGCAGGCGGCGTCAAGGCGCTGGTGTTCCAGTTCGCCACGCTTACGGATGTGGGCTGGCAGATGTCCGGCGAGGTCATTTTGATGACGCTGCTGGGTGGTATCGGCACCATGGCCGGCCCGATTGCGGGTGCGGCGCTGGTGGTCACGCTGCAGAACTATCTGGCGACTTCCGCGCTTCCGGTCACCATCGTCACCGGCGCAATCTTCATGATCTGCGTCCTGATCTTCCGCCGCGGGATTGTCGGGGAGGTCCAGGCGCGTCTGCTGCGCAAGCGCGAGCAGCGGGCGGACGGCTGATCGTCGCCATGACCGAGGCATACGACTACATAATCGTCGGCGCGGGGACGGCGGGATGTGTCCTGGCCAATCGGCTGTCGGCGGACCCGGATGTCTCGGTGCTGCTTCTGGAAGCCGGAGGCAAGGACAACTATCACTGGATCCATATTCCAGTCGGCTATCTCTACTGCATCTCCAACCCGCGTACGGATTGGTGCTTCACCACCGATCCCGAACCGGGCCTCGCCGGGCGCTCGCTGGCCTACCCGCGTGGCAAGGTGCTGGGCGGCTGCTCCTCGATTAACGGCATGATCTATATGCGCGGCCAGGAACGGGACTACGATTTGTGGCGCCAGATGGGTTGCGCCGGCTGGGGCTGGGACGATGTCCTGCCCTATTTCAAGAAGTCAGAGGACTACTACAAGGGCGCCGACGAGATGCACGGGGCCGGGGGGGAGTGGCGCGTAGAGGAGGCGCGCGTGCGCTGGGATATTCTCGATGCCTTTCAGGCAGCCGCGGAGGCCGCCGGCATTCCGCGCACGGACGATTTCAATCGCGGCGACAATGAAGGTTCCTCCTACTTCAAGGTGAACCAGCGCGGTGGCATCCGCTGGAGCGCTTCCAAGGCGTTTTTGCGGCCCGTGCGGCACAGGCGCAACCTGAAGGTCGAAACGAATGCCCATGTCCGCCACCTCGTCATCGAGGATTTGGCAGTGAAGGGCGTTTCCTTCGAGCAGCATGGTGTCACCCGAAAGGTGCGGGCCCGCCGCGAGGTCGTTCTGGCGGCCGGCTCTATCGGTTCGCCGCATATTCTGGAGCTGTCGGGAATCGGGCGTGGCGACGCGCTGCAGAAGGCCGGGCTTCCGGTCGTGCTCGAGCGGCCTTCCGTTGGGGAAAATCTCCAGGATCACCTGCAGATTCGCTGCGCCTACAAGGTCGACGGTATCCGTACGCTCAATGAGCGGGCCGGGAAGCTTTTCGGCAAGGCAGCCATCGCCCTGGAGTATGCCGTCCGCCGGACGGGCGCGATGGCGATGGCGCCGAGCCAGCTCGGCATCTTTACGCGTTCTGATCCGTCCCGCGAGACGCCGGATTTGCAGTACCATGTACAGCCGCTTTCGCTGGACAAATTCGGCGAGCCGCTGCATGCGTTTCCTGCGTTCACCGCCAGCGTGTGCAATCTGCGGCCCGAAAGCCGGGGATCCATCCACGCTTCGTCGCCGGATTTTCGGCAGCAACCTTCCATTCGGCCCAATTACCTGTCGACCGAAAGCGACAAACATGTCGCCGCCGAGGCGATCAGGATAACGCGTCGGATCGTCGAGCAGGAGCCTCTGAGACCGTACCGGCCCGAGGAATTCAAGCCGGGGCCGGAGTACAAGTCCGAAGAAGAACTCGTGGAAGCCGCGGGTCTGGTCGGAACCACCATCTTCCACCCGGTGGGGACGTGCCGAATGGGTGCGGATCCCGACTCGATCGTCGATCCACAGTTGCGCGTGCGCGGTCTCTCCGGCCTGCGGATTGCCGATGCCTCGGTGATGCCGACGATCACATCGGGCAATACGAACTCGCCGACCCTGATGATCGCGGAAAAAGCGGCGGACCTTATCCTTTCCGGGGAGGGTTGATTGGGAAATTGGCTGGGGCCGTAGGGGCTCATCCGCACTATCCTCGCTGGCGCACCCCTCCGCGTTGATGTGCTCGGCTCTCCCTCTCAAGGAGGCGCGCGGCATCGTCGCCACGCCCGGCTTTCGCCGTCTGGCCATTGTTGAGAAAGCGGGAAGCGGGGCGCGTGCTCCGGACTTCTCACTTCTATGTCAGGCACGTTTGCACGCGCCCCGCCGGTGGACATTGCCGCCGTCGGCCGGCCGCTCGCAAAGGCCCGTACCTGGGACCCTGCTTGCGGCTTCACCCCCGTTGACATGTCCCGCCGGGCGACCTCCTGTCTCAGCCTCCGAGAGAGGCTCGGGATCGTAACCGCCCGACCGGCCGGGGGCACCGGCCTGTCGCGGAACCTTCGAATTGCGGGTCTCGGTCCCGCCGCCCAAAGGCTCGCCACCGCCGCCCTCCCGAACACCCGGTGCGCATCCGGTTCCCGCGAGAGCGATGGGTCGGATGATAAGAGCGGCTGAGAGGGCGGGGATAAACAAGCGGGAAAAAAGTTCGAAGTATTTTCCGATATTGCGCAAAAACAGATGGTTAGCTGACGAGAAAAATGTCTGAGGCGCCGATTTTATCCCCGCGCGAGGAGGAATCCGGAGGTGGCGCGCTGTGATCCAGTCGGCGAGCCCCTCACTTCGCACCCGCGCTCTCACGCCAGGGCGCGGTGCTCCTTCTGGAGCTTCAGGAACGTGCGGTAGTCGCGGTCGTAGCTCTCCGCGCGTCCAGGATCCGGCCGGCGGACGCCGGCGGATGGCCGCATGGCGCGACAGCTTTCCGACAGGCTTGGGAACCAGCCGGCGGCCGCCGCCGCGACCATGGCCGTGCCGAGGAGGACGGCGTCCTCCGTCTGCGGCTCGTGGACCGTACGCCCTGTCGCGTCCGTATAAAGCTCCATGAGCAGCGGATTGCGCCGGTGGCCGCCGGTAACGTGGAGTGTTTCCACCCGATAACCGTGCGCGGCAAGATGGTCGAGGATTTGCCGCAGGCCGAATGCAATGGCAACGGCCGTGCGCCAGTAGACGCGGCACAGCGTATCGAAAGAATAGTCGAGTGAAAGTCCAATAATGCCGCCGCGCGCATGCGGGTCGGCATGGGGAGAACGGTTGCCGTGGAAATCCGGCAGGACGTGTATGCCGGACGCGAACGCCGCACCTTCCGCCTGCCGCAACGTGTCGATGCGCTGCACGATGGCGCGATGCGTGGCGGCATCCGGTTCGCGGCCTCCGCCGAACATACGGATGATGTGGTCGAGCAGCGCTCCGGTCGCCGACTGGCCGCCCTCCCAGAGCCAGAAACTCGGAATGGCAGCGCCGAAATAGGGGCCCCAGACCCCGCTGACCTGGCGCATTTTCGGCGCCATTCCCATCAGGCAACTCGATGTACCGGCAATCAGCGCTACATGGTGCTCGACGTCTTGTTCTTCGAAACCACCGATCGTGCCGAGCGCGCCGGCAAAGGCATCGATAACGCCCGTGCCTACGACACACTCCGCGTCGAGCCCGAGCGCGGTGGCGGCTTGGGGTGTCAGGTGCCCTACGGTGTCACCGACCGGCGTGGCCCGCCGCGGCAGCCCGCCGCGCTCGATCATATCGGAAATGCCGAGGCTCTCGAAAAAGTCCTGCTGCCAGCCGTTCTCGTGGGCGAGGTAGGTCCATTTGGCCGTCAGCGTGCATTGCGAGCGGGCGGTCGAGCCGGTCGCCTTCCAGGTGAGGAAATCGGCGAGGTCGAAGAAATGGGCCGCGCTTGCCCAGGTCTCCGGCTTGTGCCGCTTCAGCCACATCAGCTTCGGCGTCTGCATTTCCGGAGACATGACGCCGCCAAGATAGTCGAGCACGCGGTTCCCGGTGGCGGTGCATTCATCGGCTTCGGCGAGTGCCCGGTGATCCAGCCAGACGATCGTGTCCCAGCGGCTGTCGCCGGTCGTGGATACGCTGAGCTGCTTGCCATCCCCGCCGCGCACGACCAGCGAGCAGGTGGCGTCAAAGGCGATTGCCGCGATGCGCTCCGCGCTTGCATCGGCGGCTTCCCGAGCCGCTTCCACGGCGCGGCAGACCGCGCGCCAGATATCCTCGGAATCATGCTCGGCGTGATTGGCGCCGGGCCTGTTCATCACGATCGGATGCTCCTCGCGCGAGAGGAGCTTGCCGGTTCTGTCGACAATTGCGGCGCGGGCGCTTCCGGTGCCGACATCCACCGCGCAGACAAGATCGCGCATCAGGGGGCCGCGCCGAGGCCGGCAAGGAGGGTAGGAAGCTGCCGCATATCGTCAAAAACGTGGTCCGGCTTCAATGTCTCGAACGTTTTGCGCAGGTCGGCGGGGGCGGCGTGGGAGCCGCCGACAAAACCCAGCACGCGCATGCCCGCGCGCCTAGCCGCCTCGATTCCGGCGGGGCTGTCCTCAACGACCACGCATTCGGCGGGAGCGGCGCCCATCGCGCCGGCCGCATGAAGGAACAGGTCGGGGGCGGGTTTTCCGTTTGCCACCATGGTGGAACTATAGATGTGCGGCTGGAAATAATCCAGAAGGCCGGTGACGGTCAGTGACAGATGGATGCGCTCCGGCTGGCTGGAGGAGGCCACGCAGCGGGCGATGCGCGATTCGGTGAGAACTGATGCCAGCCCCTGCATGGGACGAAGCTCGCGGCGGAAACGCTCATAAAGCCGCGCGCGCATATCCTCCAGGTGAAGATCGGTGATGGCAAAGCCGAATTCCGCCTTTACCGATGCTGCGATGCTGGCCATCGAGCGCCCGAGAAAACGGCCATAGGCATCATCGATATCGATGCGCAGACCGGCTTCGTTCAGTATTTCCAGGAGAACGGCGATGGAGATCGGTTCGCTGTCGACCAGAACGCCGTCGCAATCGAAGATGATGAGCCGGGGGGCATTCACGAGGCGATTCCGGCGATTCGGCGAAGCTCAGGACAGAGGCGGGCGTGAAAGAGCGTTGCCATATCCATTCCGCTACACCTACAGCCGCCCCTCGAGATAGCGCGTGAGCACCTTTTCCGTCCCGTGCTCCCACAGGGCGGAAAGCGCTCTAGTGAAGGCGGTCCGGAAGATCTCCGAGCGCGCCACCTCTCCGTAGATGTCCTCCATGCCGAGCCACGCCTGCGGATCCTCCTTTGCCTTATGCGCCTGCGCCTGCAGACGCTCCCAGGCGGGATCGTTGGGCTCTACGATCTTGCCGCGTTCGCTGACGCCGTAGCAGTAGCGGCACCAGAGAGCCGACTCCAGCGCCAGGCCGTCGATCCCCGCGTTTTGTGCCAGCCGCTCTGCGATGGAGGGGACGATGAACTTGGGCTGGCGGTTCGAGCCGTCGAAGCAGAGGCGGCGGACCGTGTCGCCGATCTTAGGGTTGGAGAAGCGCTCCTCGATCAGGCGGAAGTACTCAAGAAGATCCATATCGGGCACGGGTGGGACGACGGGAATGATTTCCTCGTACTCGATCTTTTCGAGAAAGGCGCGCACGAACGGATTCTCCATCGCTTCGTGCACATAGTGGATGTCCAGAAGACCGGCCGGGTAGGCGATGGCGGCATGGCCGCCGTTCAGGATACGGATCTTCATATGCTCGTATGGGGTGACGTCGGGCACGAACTGCACGCCGACCTCTTCGAGCGCTGGGCGACCGGCCGGAAAATCGTCTTCCAGCACCCACTGCTTGAAGCCTTCGCAGAAGACGGGGCAGGCGTCCTCGATGCCGTAGTCCGCCGCGCAGATCTGCCGTTCGCGGTCACTCGTGGCGGGGGTGATGCGGTCGACCATGCCGTTGGGGAAGGCGACGTTTTCTCCGATCCAGGCGGCAAGCTCCGGGTCGAAGAGCGCGGCTAGGCCTACCACTGCATTGCGGGTGACAACGCCGTTGTGGGGGATGTTGTCGCAGGACATGACGGTGAAGGGCGGGATGCCGGCGGCCCTTCGGCGTTTCAGGCCGGCCGCGATGAGGCCGAAGACAGTGACGGGATCCTCCGGGGCGGCGCCGTCGGCGGCGATGTCGGGATGAGCCGGGTCGAACCGGCCGGATGCATCGATGAAGTAGCCGCCTTCGGTGATGGTGAGCGAAACGATGCGAATGGCCGGATCGGCAAGTTTCGCGATGGTGGCGGCGGTGTCGCCGGGTTCGAGATAGTCGATCATGGCACCGGTCACGCGGGCCGTGCTGCGGTCGGCATCCTGTTCGACAACGGTGGTGAGATTATCCTGGCGGGCGAGAAGCTGGCGCATCTTCTCGTCGGAGGGCAGGACGCCGGCGCCGACGATCGCCCAATCATGGTCACGTCCCTGGTTGAACAAGGCATCGAGATAGACGGCCTGGTGCGCGCGGTGGAAATTGCCGATGCCAAAATGAAGAATGCCGGCGGTAAGCTGTGCGCGGTCATAGTTTGGTACGGCCGCTTGGCTGGCGATCCGGTCCAGCGCTCGTGTCGAAAGTTCAATGCGCATGGTTTCTCTTTTGGCCGTGTCGTTCAATTGCTCTGCCCGCCCTCAGTTCATCCAGTTGCCGCCGTCGACGTTGTAGGTCTGGGCGACGATGTAGTCGGCCTCCCGAGAGGCCAGAAAAACCGCCATGCCGGTGAGATCCTCCGGGCGGCCCATACGCCCATAGGGGACGGCTTCGCCGACCAGGCGCTTCTTCTCGCCGAGGGGGCGGTTTTCGTGCTTTGCGAAGAGGGCATCCACGCCGTCCCAGTGTTCGCCATCGACCACGCCGGGGGCGATGGCATTGACGTTGATCCCGTGCTTGATGAGATCGAGCCCTGCGGATTGGGTCAAGCTGATGACGGCAGCTTTTGTCGCGCAGTAGATGGCGACCAGCGGCTCGCCACGGCGGCCGGCCTGGCTTGCCATGTTGATGATCTTGCCGCCCTTGCCGCGCGCGATCATGGAGCGGGCGACGGCCTGCATCGTGAACAGGGTGCCGGCGACATTGATGGAAAAGAGGCGGTCATAGCTCTCGCGCGTGATCTCCACGATGGGCGCGAGATCGAAGAGTGCGGCGTTATTGACCAGAATGTCGACGCCGCCGAGACGCTCTTCCGCTTCTCCGATCGCCTTTTCGATCGATCCCTGGTCGGTGACGTCGAGGTGAATCGCGACTGCGCTTTCGCCCATTTCGGCTGCGGCCATTTCGGCGCCTTGCAGATTGATGTCTGCGATGGCCACGCGGGCGCCTTCCTCGACATAACGCGCGGCGAAGGCGCGGCCGATGCCACGTGCGGCACCCGTGACGATGGCGGTCTTTCCTTGCAACCGGCCCATCAGAAAACCTTCCCTTCAGCGTCGAAACGGTGGATTTTTTGCGGATCGGGCGTGAGGTGAACGGTGTCGCCGTGGCGCACTTCGTATTCGCCGCCGGCGCGCACCGTGATCTGGCCGATACCATCTGCGCTCACGTGAAGGAGCGTGTCTGCGCCCAGGTGCTCCGCTACGCCGACAGTTCCCTTCCAGGGGCCGTCGTTGGGAGAAAGATGGATATGCTCCGGCCTTATTCCGATCGTGGCGGCGCCGTGTTTCGCGGCTTCGGTGCCGCCGATCAAGTTCATCTTCGGTGAGCCGATGAAGCCCGCGACGAAGAGGTTTTGCGGGCTGCGGTAAAGCTCGAGCGGGGAGCCTACCTGCTCGACACGGCCCGCCTGTAGCACCACGATCTTGTCGGCCATGGTCATGGCCTCGACCTGATCGTGGGTCACGTAGACCATGGTCGTCTTCAGCTTCTGGTGAAGCTCGCTGATCTCCAGACGCATGGTGCTGCGCAGGGCTGCGTCGAGGTTCGACAGCGGCTCGTCGAAGAGGAAGGCTTTGGGCTGGCGCACGATGGCACGGCCGATGGCGACGCGCTGGCGCTGGCCCCCGGAAAGCTGGCCGGGACGGCGGTCGAGATAGTCCGTCAGATTGAGGATGCGCGCGGCGTCTTCCACCTTCTTCGCGCTGGCGGTCTTGTCCTCGCCCGCCATCTTCAGCGGGAAGGCGATATTCTGGCGCACGGTCATGTGCGGATAAAGCGCATATGACTGGAAGACCATGGAAAGGCCGCGCCTTGCCGGCGGCTCTCGCGTCACATCCTCGCCGTCGATGCGAATGGCACCTTTGGATGTGTCCTCGAGGCCTGCGATGAGACGCAACAGCGTGGACTTTCCGCAACCGGACGGGCCGACGAAGACCACGAACTCGCCATTCTCGATCGTCAGGTCGATCTCCGGGATGACGACGGTCTGGCCGAAGGATTTCGATACGTTCTCGAGCGTTATTTTTCCCATTTTCTCCCCTCGGCCTACTTCACTGCGCCGAACGTCAGGCCACGGATAAGCTGGCGCTGCGAGAACCAGCCCATGATGAGAATCGGCGCGACAGCCAGCGTCGATGCGGCCGACAGCTTAGCCCAGAACAGCCCCTCCGGGCTCGAATAGGCGGCGATGAAGGCGGTCAGCGGCGCTGCGCTGGATGCCGTCAGGTTCAGTGTCCAGAACGCCTCGTTCCACGCCAGGATGATATTGAGCAGCATGGTCGAGGCGATGCCCGGCAGCGCCATCGGCGTCAGCACATAGACGATCTCCTTGGCCAGCGAGGCGCCATCCATGCGCGCGGCCTCGAGGATCTCGCCGGGAATCTCGCGGAAATAGGTGTAGAGCATCCACACGATGATCGGCAGGTTGACCATGGTCAGTACGCCGACCAGCCCGATGCGGCTGTCGAGAAGCCCGGCATCGCGGAAGAGAAGATAGATCGGGACGAGCACGCCGACTGCCGGGAGCATCTTGGTCGAGAGCATCCACAGGAGGATTTCCTTGGTGCGTTTGGTGGGCGAGAAGGCCATTGCCCACGCGGCCGGAACAGCGATCAGCAGGCCGACGATCGTGGAGCCGACGGCAATGATGATCGAGTTGCTGAAATATTTGAGATAGTTCGAGCGGGCCTGGACCTCGACATAGTTTTCCAGTGTCCAGTTGAAGAACATCAAGGATGGCGGCGTGGCGATCGCTTCGCCCTCCGTCTTGAAGCTTGTCAGGAACGTCCAGAGAATCGGGAAGAAGAGCGCAAGACCTATGGTCCATGCCACGATGGTGGTGATCCATTTTCTGCGGGTGGAGACTGCGCGTGCCATGGCTTAATCCTCAAGCGTCCAGATTCTTGCCGACGATGCGCATCAGGAAGATGGCGACGATGTTGGCCAGGATGACCGCGATGATGCCGCCGGCCGAGGCGCTGCCGACGTCGAACTGGAGCAGGGCCTGAACGTAGACGAGGTATGTCAGTGTCGTGCTCTGGAGTCCCGGTCCGCCATTGGTCGTTACCAGGATCTCGGCGAAGATCGAGAGCAGGAAAATCGTTTGGATAAGGATGACGACGGTGATCGCGCGGGAAAGGTGCGGCAGCACTATGTAGATGAAGCGGGAGAGGGGCCCTGCGCCATCCATTTCCGCCGCTTCTTTCTGTTCTTCGTCCAGCGATTGAAGTGCGGTGAGCAGGATGAGGGTCGCGAAGGGCAGCCATTGCCAAGCGACTATCATGATGATCGAAAAGAGCGGGACTTCGGCAAACCAGTCCACCGGTTCGAGGCCGAAAAACCGCGCCACCATGGCGAAGAGGCCGTAGACCGGGTTCATGAACATGTTTTTCCACACGAGTGCGGAAACGGTGGGCATCACGAAGAAGGGCGCGATGACCAGAAGCCGGACAATGCCCTGACCGAAAAAGGCCTGATCGAGCAGGAGGGCCAGTGCAATGCCGCCGCCCACCGAGATGAGAAGCACGCCGCCGACCATGAGCAAGGTGTTGGCGATGGCGGTAAAGAAGGCCGGATCGGTGAGGAAATAGCGATAGTTCGTGAAGCCGGTCCATTCCTCCATGCCCGGCATCAGCAGATTGTAACGCAGGAGGGAGAACCAGATGGTCATGCCGAGCGGCACTGCCATCCACAAAAGCAGGGACACCACGGCAGGCGCCATCATCAGGCGCGCGGTCGAGCGTGTGTGCATGGTTGCCATCGGTTCTTCTCCGGCAGAGTGCGATCGGAAAAAAGGGGCCGCCTGCGCATTCATGCGAGGCGACCCAGGCAGGGAGGCGACTTAATCGATGTAGCCGCTCTTCGTCATTTCGCGCTCGGTAAGTTGCTGCGCCGACTGCAGAGCCTGATCGACCGAAACCTGGCCGGCCAGCGCTGCGGAGAACTGCTGCCCCACGGCGGTGCCAATACCCTGGAACTCGGGAATGGCGACGAACTGCCCGCCCGAATAAGGCACTTCCTGGACCGAGGAGTTGGTCGTGTTGGCGGCGTTCATCGCCTCAAGCGTCTCGTCGGCGAAGGGCGCCGCTTCGAGGTACTCCTCATTCTCATAAAGCGAGGTGCGCGTTCCCGGCGGCACGTTCGCCCAGCCTTCTTCGGAGGCTACGAGTTCGGTGTATTCCTTGGATGTCGCCCAGGCGATGAATTGCTTGGCGGCATCGATTTTTTCCGAACTCGCTGGGATGGCCAGCGACCACACCCACAGCCAGTTGCCGTGATTGTCGAGGTCCTGATGGGTCGGGAACTGGGCGAAGCCAACGCTGTCGGCAACCGTGGACTCATCCGGGTTGGTCACGAACGAGGCGGCGACCGTCGCGTCGATCCACATGCCGCATTTGCCCGATTGGAAGAGCGTCAGGTTCTCGTTGAAGCCGTTGGAGGAGGCTCCGGGAGGGCCGGCATCGTTCATCAGGTCGACATAAAACTGCACGGCGTTCTTCCATTCCTCGCTGTCGAACTGGGGCTGCCAGTCCATGTCGAACCAGCGCGCACCCATGGAATTGGCGAGCGCGGTCACGAAAGCCATGTTCTCGCCCCAGCCCGCCTTGCCGCGCAGGCAGATGCCGTAGACTTCGTTCTCCTTGTCGGTGATCTGGCGCGCCGCATCGGCGATGAAGCTCCAGGTGGGCGAGTCCGGCATCTCGAGCCCGGCCTCTTCGAACAGATCGGTGCGGTACATGATCATGGCGCTTTCGCCGTAGAACGGGGCGGCATAAAGCGTGCCGTCCACCGATAGCGCATCCCGCACGGCCGGCAACAGGTCATCGACGTCGTAATCCTCGCCCAGACCGTCGAGGGGAGCGAGCCAGTCCTGCTCGGCCCAGATCGGCGTCTCGTAAGCGCCGATGGTCATGATATCGTACTGGCCGCCCTCGGTGGCGATATCGGTGGTGACCCGCTGGCGAAGGACGTTTTCTTCCAGCGTCACCCAGTCCAGATCGATGTCCGGGTGCTTTTCCGTAAAATGATCCGACAGCTTCTGCATGCGGATCATGTCGCCATTGTTGACGGTGGCGATCGTCAGCGTCTCGGCCTGGGCAGCGGTGCCGCATGGGACGAGAAAGCTTGCTCCGAGGAGCACAGACTTGAGTTTCATGAATTCCTCCCAAGGAAGATACTTGAGCAAATGCTATGCTCTTGAGCAATTATTCAATAAACGGCATGGGAGTCAATCCGCATTCGTTGCTGCGGTGCAGCACACGTATCGCTTGCCAGTGGAAACTGCGAACATCCTATGGAGCACTGTACCGGCGGAGGGGCTGGAAACTTATAACCGGCGACGAGCGCTTGTTGCGCGTTATCGCCAAAGGGCATTGATTCGCTAGCGGGCCCTGTGCATCTCACTTGGTGTTAAGCAAAGCCTCGGCGGTGGCCTCGTCCGTGATCAGGCCGTTAACGAGGCGGCCCTTGAGCGCGATGCGGATGCCGGGCAGCTTGCGCGGCCCCATGGCGGAGGCGATGACGAGTGACGATTCCGCGTCGGGCAGCGGGGCACTGGCGACGCGCTCGTTGGTGATGCCTTCGACGAGGCGGCCCTCGGCGTTGTAGGTCCAACCGACGATTTCCGTTACGGCCTCTGCGTCACGGAGCGCCTGGAGATCCTCCTTCGTGATGAAGCCATCAAGATAGAGCGGCGCCTGATCGTCCAGTTCGCCGATCCCGACGAATGTCACGTCCGCCTGCGCGGCAAGGGCCAGCGTGTTGCGGATCATCGGCTGCGCATGCAGCGCTGTGCGCTCGCTCTCGGAAGACGCGATGACGGGCAGCGGCATGGGGAAGAAGCGCGCCTTCACCTTGTCGGCCATCGTGAAGACAACGTTGTAATAGGCGGCAGAGCCATCCGGCGAGATGTTGCCGGTGAGGGAGACCACCTGGTGCTGGGGGCAGTCAATCGTGCTGAGCTGCTCGACCGCGGCGCGCAATGTGCGTCCCGTTCCGACGGCCATGACGATCGGATCCGGGCGTCTCAGCCAGTTGGTTATCTCGATTGCCGTTGCCTGGGCAACGCCGAGTGTGGTCGAGGTGGAATCGGGATCGGTGGGCACTACCTCGCAGAAGGAGAGCGCGTAGGTCTCCCGCAATTCCCTCGACAGGTCGAGGCACCTGGCGATGGGATAGTCGATGCGGACCTTCACCAAGCCTTCCGACACGGCGAGGGAGACGAGGCGCTGAGCGGACTGCCGGGAGACGCCGAGCTTCGCAGCGATCTGATCCTGTGTGTTACCGGCGACATAGTAAAGCCAGGCGGCGCGCGCTGCGTCGTCAAGCTTACCGTTTCCCGCCATATGCCCGCTCCAGAGTATGTTCGCTTCGGTTGCCGGGCCGGGAAGACTCCTCACCGCGCCGCGAAGCTGTCATTCTTACGCATTCGATTCAGCATAGAAGCCGGTCCTTACATTGTGAATACGGGAACGATCGCAGCGGACTGCAATGGAGGTGGGAACATGGGATGTGTTGCGGGATTGGGCCGGTAGCGGCGTTCCGGTTTGCCTCATGCCCCAGGCGGATCAATTGTTAACAGGAGGAATCCATGACGAAAATGGCGCTTCGCAGTTCCGCGGCAATGGCCGCCTTTCTCCTCGCTTTTCCCGCGGCGGCGGTGGATGAGGTGTTCGAGACCCAGGGGCCGTCGATCCATGTGCAAACTGTTGCGGACGGGCTGACGAATCCGTGGGCGATTACCTTCCTGCCCGACGGCAGCATGCTGGTGACGGAGCGCCCGGGCAATCTTCGTCACGTAACGGCCGAGGGAGAGGTTTCGGACCCCATCCAAGGTGTGCCGGAGGTATTTGCGCAAGGGCAGGGCGGGTTGCTCGACGTCGCGCTGGACCCGAACTTCGCAGAAAACCGGCTCGTCTATGTAAGCTATGCCGAACCCGGTGAGGGTGGCAATGGGACGGCTGTCGCGCGGGGAACGCTCAGCGACGATGCCACCGCGCTCTCAGATGTCGAAGTCATATTCCAACAGCAGCCCAAGGCGAACAGCAGCGCGCACTACGGATCGCGGCTTGTGTTCGACGGCGAGGGACATCTCTTCGTGACGTTGGGTGAGCGTTTTGCCGAGCAGTTCCGCGTTCAGTCTCAGGATCTCGACTCTCATCTGGGGAAGATCGTGAGGATCAATCCCGATGGATCGGTTCCGGACGACAACCCGTTTGCCGGCCAGGAGGACGCGCTGCCTGAAATCTGGTCCTATGGCCATCGCAACATCCAGGCGGCGGCAATGAATCCTGAGACGAACGTGCTTTGGGAGATAGAGCACGGCCCGCAAGGCGGTGACGAACTGAACATTGTCGAGCCGGGCGAGAACTATGGCTGGCCGGTGGTCTCGCTGGGCGTCAACTATGATGGTACGCCGGTCGGTGAGGGCATTCAGCAGGCGGAAGGCATGGTCGATCCTATCCATAGCTGGTCGCCCGTGATCGCTCCTTCGGGTATGACCTTCTATGGCGGCGAGGCCTTCCCAGATTGGCAGGGTGATCTTTTCGTCGGCGGGCTGGCGTCCACCGCCCTGGTGCGGCTGGAAATCGGCGGAGAAAATGTGACGGGCGAAGAGCGTCTGCTCGAAAGTCTCGGATTGCGCATCAGGGATGTGACGGAAGGCCCGGACGGCGCAATTTACGTGGTCACCGACGAGAGCAATGGCGAAATCCTGCGCATCGAGCCCGCCGATGATGCATGAGTGTGCAGCCGGCTATAGCTCCCGTGCAGCTTCCGCGATGATCTCGAAGGAGCGCAAGCGTGCGGGATGATGGTAGATATCCGAGACCACCATGAGCTCGTCGGCGCCGGTTTCCTCAAGCAGCGCTTTGATGCCGGCACGCACCGTATCGCTTGAGCCGATGATCGTGCGTTCGAGCATCTTCATCGCGCGCGCCCTTTCGGCCGGTGTCCAGTAGGTCTCGATGTCCTCGATGGGCGGTTGGCTGAGCCCCCGCGTTCCACGCAGCAGATTGACGAAGGACATCTGCTGGGTCGTGGCAAGGCGCTTTGCTTCGGCCTCGGCTTCGGCGGCGATGATGTTCACGCCCACCATTGCATAGGGTCGGTCGAGCTGCGCGGACGGCTTGAAGCGGCTGCGGTACAACTCCAGCGCCGGCAGGAGCATGTCGGGCGCGAAATGAGAGGCAAAAGCGTAGGGAAGACCGAGCTCGGCAGCCAGCATGGCGCCGAAATTACTCGACCCGAGTATCCATAGCGGCACGTCCGTGCCGGCTGCGGGAACGGCCTTGATCCGCTGATCGGAACTCGGCGGAGCGAAATAGGACTGCAACTCGACGACGTCCTGCGGGAAATTTTCCGCCGCTTGCGGCGTGCGGCGGAGCGCGCGGAGCGTCAGCTGATCGGTTCCGGGCGCGCGGCCAAGCCCCAGGTCGATGCGGTCCGGATAGAGCCGGGCAAGCGTGCCGAACTGCTCGGCGATGACATATGGCGCGTGGTTGGGGAGCATGACGCCGCCCGCGCCCACGCGAATGCTTTTTGTTCCACCAGCGATATAGCCGATGACCACCTGCGTAGCGGCGCTGGCGATCCCCTCCATGTTGTGGTGTTCGGCGATCCAGAAACGCCGATAACCCCAGTTTTCCGCGTGTGCTGCGAGATCGCGCGCGTTTTCGAGTGCGCCTCGGGCATCCGTTTCTTCACTGACCCGGGCAAGATCGAGAATGGACAAGGCGGTCATGAGCAGCTCCCGTATGGCGGACTGAAAATGCGCGGGGCAATCGTGCCGGTTGCCTCGGGCCGGAGACGTTCGATCCCACTATATGGAGATTGCGTCTACCCGACATCAAGGCGAACGCGCCGGGAGTTTTCATGCCGTGGCCCGGTATTGGACTCAGTGGGAGATCGAGTCGGAGAAGCCGTTCACGACCACGACTCCCAGAACGATCAGCCCCAGCCCGATCAGGGCTGCCCAATCGAGCGTCTGCTTGAAAACGATGACTCCGATGATCGAGATGAGGACAACGCCGAGCCCGCTCCAGATCGCGTAGGCAACGCCGACTGGTATCGCCTTTAGCGAGATTGAGAGAAAGTAGAAGGCGCCTGCGTAGCACACGGCCATTCCCGCGGTCGGCAGTAGGCGTGTGAACTGCTGGCTCTGCTGCAAGAACGATGTTCCGATGACTTCAAACACGATCGCAATCGCAAGCGAGCCGTAGGTGATCAGTGCCGGATTCATGAATCGCTCCCTTTGTGCGCCCCGGTATCGTACCCGCGAGATCGCCTTGCAACCATGGAAATGCGCGGTGTTTGCGCTCTGTTGTCGCGTTTAGCCGATGCCCCGGAACAGGCATTGCTGCATGTCCGATCCGGTGATGATACGGCGCTGCTGTGCCGACCAGACCAGCAATGGATTGCCGCTGTCCGCGCGCCCGCCGGAGACCTCTTGGCGAATTCGAGACAACGCCCAGCCAACAGTCTGGGCTGCATCACGGACGACCACGGGCCGCCGGCAATAGTGTTCGGGTGCCTTGGGATAGAGGGAAAAGGCTGCGTCAAGGAGGAAGGAGCGCGCATCCAGAACGAGGAGGGGCTCCTCCTCCGAATCCGTCAGGATGATCCATCGCTTGCCCGATGAGCGCAGACGCTGAAGGAATTCGTCGTCCGGCCTGTGTTCGAAACGCGGGAAGACGGGGCGACCGTCGCTGATCTGGAGCGCGATCACGCTCTGCGGGTCCACGGCGCTGCCTTCCTCTCCAAGTGTGAGATCGTCGAGTGCCAGGAAATTGATGGCGCCGGTTGCTTCGACATCACCGACTTCGCTTTGTGCCATCTCGCCGTGATGTCGGAGGATGTCCTCCAGCTCCCGTTCCCTGAACCAGGGGATCGCTTCCGGGCCGACCCACAGATCGAGCAGGTGTCCGATGGGCTTGGCAATGGGCCAGAGGAGAAAGCGATAGATGTTCAGCAGCGGGGAGACGAAGGCGATCGCTTTCAGCGCATGGCGCGACAGATACGCCTGGGGGATGATCTCGCCGATCGCGGTAATGACGATGGTGGAAAACAGGAAAGCGAGCACACCGGCCATGACCGACTCGGCAAGCAAGGTGAGCAGCACGTTGATCGCAACATTGCCGACAAGGATCGTGACAAGCGTGAAATTTGCATCCCGGCGCAGGTTGAGCGCGCGCGCTGCATTCGCATCGCCGACGGCGGCGGCCGACTCCAGCCTTAGCCGGCTGAGGCTGAAGACCGCGAGGTTCGATCCGGAAAAGAGCGCCGATTGCGACATGCAGAACACAATGCCGATCCAGATGAAAACCTCCTGCATACCGCGCCGACCTTCCAGATTTGCGTAACGGAACAGGCCGATGCGGCCTGTCCGCCCGTGGGTTGATCAGAGGTTCTCGCCCGGCGCCAATGAGAGCAGGCCCGGCGAACACCTCGTTCGGCAAACGGCGAGTTTCGCGGCAGGTTCCCGGACGGCCCCGTGGAGGCTAGGCTTACATTTGCGAACTGGCATCAAGATGGCTCGCCCTCCACGCCCCTTCTGTCCTGCCGGGCATCTCCCCCATAAGGGGGCGCGAAGGGGCGTGAGGTAAAGCGTAACCTGACGCCAGTTTCGATTATGAGTGAAGCGCCGGGCCCTTCACTCGTCGTACCAGGGGCCGAAGATGACTTCAGTGCTGGCGCCGGCATCGGAGAGATTGGAGGCGAACTCTTCCGGATCGCTGTCCCGGTAATGATACGGGTAGACGTATTGGGGCGCGAACTCCGCCACGGCCGAGCTCGCTTGTTCGACGTCCATCGTGTAGGGCAGGTTCATCGGCACGAACGCAATAAAGATATCGGAAAGCGCGCGCATCTCCGGGATGTCCTCGGTATCTCCGGCGATGTAGACGCGCCGACCGTCGATCGTGAGAACATAGCCGTTGTCCCGGCCCTCGGGGTGATACTGCAGGCGGTCCTCTGTGGTGTTGTAGGCGGGGATCGCTTCGATCTCCAGGTCATCCACGGTGGTGGTCTCGCCATTCGAGATGGACGTGGCGATCTCCTTCAGATCCTCAGGCAGCATATCGTAGACTGCCGGATTGGTAACCATGCGCGTCTGATCGCCCACGAGGGCACTCAAGGTTTCCGGCTCGTAGTGATCGCCGTGCTCGTGAGTAATCAGGATGAGATCCGGTGTCGGATAGCCTTCATAGGCCTCGGCACCACCGACGGGATCGACGTAAAGCACCATGTTCGGGATCGTCATCACGAACGATGCATGCGAAATCGGGTGGATAGTGATCTCGCCGTTATCGGTCGGGTAGGTATCTCCATTCTCCTGAGCACGTGCGGCGAATGGCATTATCTTCGTTGCTCCAAGTCCCGCGAGGCTGGCAAGCCCCAGCTTCAAGGTCCTGCGTCGTGAAATCTTCATCGAGATATCCCTTCAATAGCGGACAACTTTAGTGGGCCGAGAAGGCTGGCCGGACAAAGAGGATGGCCGAAAACGGCGTCCGAAGGCAACCCTCGCCTTTCGTCGACCTCCCGGCACGCGATGCTGAAAACAAAAGCCCGGGCCGACGAACGGCCCGGGCTCTACTTGGAGCTATCCGGCGGAGCGGAAGCCGTTACTCGGCCGGCTTCGGCGTCGCGATGGGGGCTCCATCGCCTGTGCTCACTTCGTCCGCGGGTGTGGGCGGGGCCGGCGGCCCGGACAGGGCACTCTCGCCGACATAGGCGTTCGGCAGGTTGAATTCGGCTTCCTGCTCGGTGCGGTACCACTGTTTGTAGCGGTAGAGCACCAGCCGGTCGCGTCCGAGCGCCCGCAACAGTCCCCACATCATGATCAGGATGACAAAGGCGAAGGGGAAGCCGGCGACCACGGCCGCAGCCTGCAGCGCGGAGAGTCCCCCGGCGGCCAAAAGGACAGCTGCGATGAGGCCCTCTGTCGTTGCCCAGAAAAGGCGCTGTATCCTGGGCGGATCGCTATGCCCGCCGGCGGTAAGCATGTCGATGACGAAACTGCCGCTGTCGGAAGAGGTGACAAACCAGACGATGATCATGATGACGACAACGGCGGTCACCAGCCTCGTGAACGGGAAGAAGTCGAGAAACCGGAAGATCGCGTTACCATAGCTCTGTTGTGTCGCCTCGATCAGGCCCGGATTGCCCGCGAGTTCCATATTCACGGCGACGCCGCCGAAAGCGGTGAACCAAAAGAACAGGATAAAGACGGGGATGAACAGGACCCCGAGCGTGAATTCACGCACGGTCCGGCCGCGCGAAATACGGGCGATGAATATGCCCACGAAAGGCGACCAGGATATCCACCAGGCCCAGTAGAAGATCGTCCAGTTCACCTGCCAGTTCGTGTCGGAATAGGCTTCGGTCCAGAGGCTGAAAAAGACGAGGTTGGAAAGATAGTTGCCGGTGTTCTCAACGAAGCTGTCGAGGATGTAGAGCGTTGGGCCGGCAAGCAGGATGAACAGGAGAAGCACGAAGCTCAGCAGAATGTTGAAGTTACTGACGCGCCTGATGCCCTTATCAAGGCCGAGCATGACCGAGATGGTCGCGAAACCCGTGATTATGGCGATCAGGATTATCTGGACGAAAGTATTGTTGGGCACTCCGAACAGGCTTTCCAGGCCGGCGTTCACCTGCATCACGCCGAGACCAAGCGTGGTTACAATGCCGAAGATCGTGCCGAAGACCGCGAGAATGTCGGCTGCATGCCCGAGCGGACCGTAAATGCGTTCGCCGATTAGCGGGTAGAGGGCCGAGCGGATCGAAAGCGGCAGCCCCTTTCGATAGTGGAAATAGGCGAGCGACAGGCCGACGATGCAATAGAGCGCCCAGCCATGAATGCCCCAGTGCAGGAATGACAGCACCATTGCCTGCTCCGCCGCTTGCACGCTCTCAGCCTCGGCGATCGGGGGTGCGAAAAAGTGGAACAACGGCTCGGCAACCGCCCAGTAGAGCAAGCCAATGCCAATACCGGCGCTGAACAGCATCGCCGTCCAGGAAAACAGGCCGTATTGCGGCGCTTCCGTTTGCGCGCCGAGCCGGACCCTGCCGTAGGGACCCAAGGCCAGATAAAGGCTCATCAGCACAGCCAGGTTGGTTACGATGATGAGAAACCAGCCGAAATAGTCGGCGATTGCCGTTTGCGCTCCGGTAAAGAGTGCCGCCGCCGACTCGGTGAAAACAGCCCCGAAGATGATGAAGCCCACGATAAGCACGGCCGATATGATGAATACCGGCTTGCTGACGTGGGGGAAGGGCCCCAACGCACCCGTTTTTACCTGCTGGCTCATAATGATCCTCCATTGCAGGGTGAACCGCTTTACACGGCCATCGCCTGTGCCGAACCGCTTCGGCCCGGAACTTTCCCGAGCCAGACGGCAAGAACATGCGGCCCGCACCCCGAAGCGAACCGCTAAGCGCGTTTATGCTCCCTCTTCGAGAGCTGTTCGGACCTATTCACCGCGAGGAAAGCGCTGGCTATCCTCAAGAATGTTCAGGTCCATATGATTGCGCATATAGCGCTCCGAAGCTTTCTGCAGCGGCTGGAAATCCCAAGGGTAGTAGGAACCGTTTCGCAGCGCTTCGTATACCACATGACGGCGCGCCTGACTTTCCCTCACCTCGGCATCGAAACGGGACATATCCCAGCGTGCCCAGCGTTGTTCGGTGAAGTGGCGCAACGTGTCGTCGTGTGCGGGATCGGCCGCGAGATTGTTGAGTTCATTGGGATCGGCTTCGAGATCGAAGAGCTGATCGGGATCAAGTGCGCAATGCACGTATTTCCATTTGCCCTCGCGAATCGCGACCAGCGGAGCATGCGAAGCTTCCGCCGCATATTCTATCAGTACCGGGCTTTCACGTTGTAAGCCTGAGAAGCAGGGTACAAGGTTCTCGCCATCGGTCCATGGCAGCACCTCGTCCATGGAGATGCCGACCAGATCCGCGAGCGTCGGCGTTACGTCAAGCGTCGAAACCGGTGTGCTGTTGAGGCCCGGTTCGACACCGGGGCCGGCCATCATCAAGGGCACACGGGCAGAGCCTTCGTAGAAACTCATCTTGAACCACAGTCCGCGTTCGCCAAGCATGTCTCCGTGATCGGAGCAGAGCACGATAATCGTGTCCTCGTCCATACGGGTGCGTTTTAGCGTATCCAGGAGTGCGCCGATCTTTTCGTCCAGGTAGGAAATGTTGGCGAAATAGGCGCGGCGGGAGCGGCGGACGTCCTCCTCGGTAATGTCGAACCGTTCGTAGTCGTTTGCCATATAGATCCGCTGCGAATGCGGGTCCTGCGCGGAGAACGGAATTTCATTCACATCAGGCAGGAGGTATGGGCAATCCTCGTAGAGGTCCCAGAACTTGCGTCGCGCCACATAGGGGTCGTGAGGATGGCTGAAGGAGACGGTGAGCGCCCAGGGGCGGCGGCCCGTGTCATGTTGTTGGCGGGCAAGTTGAAAAAGCTTTTGTTCGGCGAAGAAGGCGACCTCATCGTCATACTCCATCTGGTTGGAGATTTCGGCAACGCCCGCGCCGGTGACAGAGCCCAGATTGTGGTACCACCAGTCGATGCGTTCGCCCGGCTTGCGATAGTCCGGGGTCCAACCGAAGTCGGCCGGATAGATGTCGGTGGTCAGCCTGTCTTCAAAACCGTGAAGCTGGTCCGGCCCCACGAAATGCATCTTGCCGGACAGGCAGGTATAATAGCCGGCGCGCCGCAGGTGATGCGCGTAGGTGGGAATGTCGGATGGAAATTCCGCCGCGTTGTCATAGACGCGTGTGCGGCTGGGCAGCTGACCGGCCATGAACGAGGCGCGGCCCGGCGCGCAGAGCGGCGAGGCCGTATAACAGTTCGGGAATCGCGCGGAGCGGGCAGCCAGCGCCTTTAGATTGGGTGTGTGCAGCCACTCCGCCGGCCCGTCGGGAAACAGGGTCCCGTTAAGCTGGTCGGCCATTATGATCAATATGTTGGGCCGCTTCCTTGTCATCTCAGATACGCTCTCCTCGTGAGCCGTGTTTTGTTCGCAGGGAAAGCGGTCAACGGCCGCCGGCACGCGCGCGGCAAAGGCCTCTACCGATTAGCTTCGGCCGGATTCGGTGCCCCAAAGTCCCCACCATGCGATACCGCCGGCATCGCGCCTAAACGTGCTTTCCTGAAGCCGCTCAGGGTTCATTCTCGTTTGCCATACATGCCGCTTGACCGAGTTGGCATCGGCGACACATCATGGCCGCGCCAACAATCGAAGATTTGCCGGGGCTTGTGAAGAAGCATTCTCCTGATGCCTGCCATAAAGGTGGTTTATGTCTACAAATCCACTCGACGTCGGCTGTTTGCGTCTCTTCGAGCAAACGGCGCGCCATCAGAACCTTACGCGTGCGGCCGAAGCACTCGGCGTGACCCAGCCGGCGCTATCGTATCGAATCCGGCAAATCGAGGAACTTTTGGGGGTGACTTTGTTCCATCGCCGTCACCGCGGGTTGGCGCTGACGCGCGAGGGAGAGGTCTTGCAGCGGGCTGTGAGCCAGGGGCTGGAAAGTCTCGACGATGCGGTGAATTCGATTCGCCAGCGGGCCGCGACGCCGACGGTCCGGCTGATCACCGACTTTGCCTTCGCCACCTTCCGCCTGATGCCGCTGGTCGCGCGCTTTCGGCGCGAGCATCCGGCTATCGATGTGCAGATCGTCGCGACGCAATCGCTGCTGCCAAGGATCGAGAACGAGCACGATCTGCCGATTCTGTTCGGGGCGCGCAGCGATATGCCGGGTGAGGCGCAGCTGCTTATCCCCGAGCGCGTTACAACTGTATGCTCGTCGGCTTTCCGCGGGCGCCGCGGCCCGTTCGCCTCACCCGAGCAACTTCTCGATGTTCCCCTCATCCACCTCGAAGGCGATGAGGGCGGCCGGTGGTTTACATGGGAAAGCTGGTTTGCCGCGGCAGGCATCGCCGAACATGCATCGGCAGCCTCACTGAGCTTCAACACCTATACACTCGCCATACAGGCGGCCCAATCCGGCCAGGGTGTGGCGCTCGGCTGGCATGGCCTGATCGACGATCAACTGGCCAGCGGCACAATTGTCCAGGCATGCGATCTGGCGCTCGACAGTGATCGCGGCTACTGGCTGCTGCAGAAACCTGCGTCACCGCCTGAAGTGGAGCTTGTGGCAGAAACGCTGGTGCGGGGGCTGAAACGGACGCGTTGAGCGTCCGCATGGATTGCCAGATGCCGGTGGGTTGCGTGATAACTCTCGTCTGAAAGACGGGCCTTCATTTCCTTCGATCGGGCCGTTGGCTACCCGTCTGTTTGCAGAACAAGGATTTGGTATGAGCAATTTCTCGCGCACACAGGTCATTCGAAAACACGTCGCCAAGACGAACAACGGTGTCGTGGCAGCGCAGCATCGGGTTGCAGCGGAGGTGGGCGCGGCGGTTCTCGAGGCCGGCGGCGATGCCGTCGACGCCGCCGTGGCGACTTCATTCGCCATCGGCGTTGTGGAGCCGTGGATGAGCGGCCCCGCCGGCGGCGGTGCGATGACCTTGTGGCGCGAAGGGGAGCAGGCGGCACGGACGATTCAGTTCGGGATGCGCTCGCCTGCCGGGCTCGATCCTGCCGACTACCCGCTTTCGGGCGAGGGGAAAGCCTCCGATCTGTTCCCCTGGCCATCGGTGGTGGAGGACCGCAATGTACAGGGCGCAACCGCGATCGCCGTGCCGGGAACCGTGGCGGGCATGGAACTCGCTCACGAGACGTACGGGATCTTGCCCTGGCGCGACCTGCTCACACCGGCTGTGGACCTGGCCCGGGAAGGCATGCTGGTGGACTGGTACGCCTCGCTGCTGATCGCCTCTGCGGCTCGGGAGCTATCGAAGGACCGGGATGCGGCCGCGCTCTTTTTGGAAGACGGACAATGGCCGAAGATCGCCGGCTGGACGGCGCTGTCGACTACGCGGCTGGATCAGTCCCGCATCGCGGACACTCTTTCAAGGCTTGCCGAAGCGGGGCCGCGGGATTTCTATGAGGGAGAGATTGCGCAGACACTTGCCAACGACGTCCAGGCTAAGGGCGGATCTCTTTCCCACGAAGATCTTGCGGCCTATCGGGCGCAGCTCACGCCGACCATTGATGCACCATACCGGGGCGGGACTGTGCATGCGGCTGAAGGGCTGAATGCCGGGCCAAATCTGGCCGAATGTCTGTCCGTGATGGAAAAAGCGTTTGTGCCGGGAGGTGCCCCGAACGCGGAGAGCTTTGCCGAAATGGCGCGCGCACTCGGCCGAACCTACGAGCGGCGGCTGAGGGAAATGGGTGATATGGAGGCGCCGCATGCGCCGTCCTGCACCACGCATTTCAGCGTGGTCGACAAGCACGGAAACATGTGCGCGGTAACGCAGACGCTACTTTCCATTTTCGGCTCGCGGGTGGTCTCCCCTTCCACAGGCCTTCTGATGAACAACGGCATCATGTGGTTCGATCCCGAACCGGGCAGACCCAATTCACTCGCCCCGGACAAGGCGTGCCTGATGAATGTCTGCCCGGCCATCGGGGAAAAGGGCGGCCGCCGCTTCGCTATCGGTGCGTCCGGCGGGCGCAAAATCCTGCCTGCCGTGCTGAACCTTACCTCCTTCATGATGGATTTCGAAATGAGCCTGGAGGACGCGTTCCATCACCCGCGCGTCGACAATAGCGGTGGCGGCACGATCGTTGCCGATGAAGACCTGTCCGAAGACATTATCGCGGCTCTCAAAGCGGTTCACCCCGTGGTGACGGCGGAGCGGAGCGTGTTTCCATATGCCTTTGCCTGCCCGGCGGGCGTCATGCGGGAGGACGGCGTGAACATGGGTTGCACGGAGATCATGTCGCCATGGGGCGACACGGTGCACCAGAAGGGCTGAGAGCGGCGCTCGGCGGCCAAGGCTTCTGGATCAAGTGACTGAATGCAGATCGCCCTCCCGCCGCTCTTCCTCGAAAGACTCCAGGTAGTTGTTCTGCGGATCCGTCTCCGCGAGGAAACTCAATCTCGCGACGATGAAAATCGCGTAGACACTCGGGAGTCCGATGAGGACCGCCAATGCGACTGTCGTGAACTGACCGAGCCCGAGGACGCCGGAGAGCGCCCAGACCGCCGCTGTGGCCGCCGCGGCGATTTCTATTGAGACGAACGTTGCCACGGAGATAGCTCCGGCGACGCTCCAGAAACTGATGATGCGTTTCATGTTCATTGATCCGATGCCCGGACGCGGCCTTTGCCGCCGCTGAATCACAGCTGCGTTGAGCTTCGCTCAGGTCGACCGCGTCGATTTCAGGAAATTATTCGTTCAAGCGGAAATGGTCGGACGGGGAGGGGATCGGGCGCGAAGAATAGCAGCGCAATGGGGGGCGGTTGCATGCGGCTGGTGTGAGACGAGGACCGCATAGTGAGCACAAAGATCAAGCTGAATGGCCGAGGGTAGCGCGTCGGCGAAATCGTCGTTCTTCTCGCTGTTGGACTGCAGGCCGCGCGTGATTGTCGGAATCTGGACCGGGCCCGACGGCAGAACCGCCACTTCCGAAACCTGCTCGGTCCTGATTGCGTCGCTGTGAACGGAGGACGCAAGAACAGGCGGCGAGAATCGCAATTCTGCCCCTAGAGAGGCAACCGCCAAAAGCAGGATGAACACAAAACGCAGAAAGCCCAGCACGAGACTGCTCCGCAGAAAGTCGAAAAACATTAGCGGAATGTCCAGCAGTTTACCAGCTGAATTTCAGGCGCGAGCTTTCGGCCGGCTCACGGAACAGTAGCGCTGTACCTGTGTTCGGAGGAGAGCAGTTATGCCGTCACGAAGAGGAATGAGATGGCCTTTTCCCTCGAGAGCCCCGCATTCGATATGCTGGAGCGGCCGCGGCCGCGCGTCATCGCCGAAGTCGGGCTTGTCGGCGCTTATGAGAATGAATAGCCCGATGCCTGAACTGCCTGGAAAAGCGGATTGCTGCTGGGTTGCCAATACGCAAATCACGGACTACCCGCCACTTGATGAATCCATTCATGCAGAAACGGTGGTCGTGGGTGGTGGCATCGTGGGCCTGACGGCGGCGCTTCGCCTTTGCGAGGAAGGTCGCTCGGTCATCGTGCTGGAAGGATTGCGCGTGGGGCGGCAGGTGACGGGCCGTTCCACCGCCAAAATCACGACGCAGCATCGGCTGATCTATCGCGACCTGATCGACTCGATCGGGTTTGATCGGGCGCGCACCTATGCCGAGGCGAACAGCGCCGGGGCAGAGCGGATCAAGAGCTGGGTCGCGGAATATGATATCGCTTGCGAGTTGGAGGCGAAAGCCGCCTACACCTATACGCAGGATCCCGCCATCCGCTCCAAGATCGAGGCAGAGGCGGATGCCGCGCGGCAACTGGGTCTGGTGGCGGAGGTCCTGGATCGTGCACCGCTTCCTTTCGATACTGCCGGTGCTCTGCGATTTCCCGATCAGGCACAATTCAACCCTGCGCAGTATCTGGTTGGGCTGGCCCGGGCCGTTGAAAGCCGGGGCGGGCGAATCTTCGAAAACAGCCGCGCGCGGTTTATCGGCGAGGCAAGCCGCTGGCGGGTTGTGACCGATCACGGCACGGTTCATGCCGAAAACATCCTCGTGGCCACGAATATGACCGTGAAGAGCCCGGTAGGCATGGCGCATCGTACGCAGCCGCGCAGCCATCCCGCCATGGCGTTTCGTGTCGAAGACACGGCTGCGATCGACGGCATGTTTATCAGCGTGGAAGATCCTTCGCGCTCGCTGCGGACGGGGCGTGATGCGGACGGGCCGCTGCTGGTCGTGCTCGGACAGCGCTACAACACTGGGCAGGAGCGAGATTTGGCGGCCCGGTTTGTCGAAGTGGAGGACTGGGCAAGGGCGAACCTGCCGGTTGGAGAAGCGGTCTGGCGCTGGTGCAACGAGGACTACGATACTGCCGACCGCGTGCCCTATGCCGGCGAGCCGGATCCTGAAAAGGCGCCGGGCTTTTACATCGCCACCGGCTTCAACGCGTGGGGAATCAGCAACGGCACGGCGGTAGGGATGATGATCGCAGACCAGATCGCCGGCCAGGCAAACGATTGGACCGCCCTCTACGATCCGGCTCGGCCATTTCCGGAAGACTTTCATCAGAGCGGCGACAGTCAGTCGATTGTGGCAGGCCCGGAGGAAATCGCGCCGGGCCACGGCGGCGTTCTAATCAGCGGAGAAGAGAAGATTGCCGCCTGGCGTGACGAAGCTGGCAATCTTCACACGATGTCGGCGAACTGCACGCACAAAGGCTGTGCGCTGACCTGGAACAACGCGGACCGGACCTGGGATTGTCCCTGCCACGGCTCGATTTTCGCGGCCGACGGGTCGGTGATCCACGGTCCGGCACGCAAGCCGCTGCCGCCCGTCGAGTTCTAGCTTCCCCAGGCGCGGCCGACGGAACTTCGGCCCTTTGGAGGTGTTTCGACGTAAATAGAGGAGGACACTCCGGTGGATAGCTTCAAGACCGCTTCCGAGCTTCGCGTCAACGGAAAGTCCTATCGGTACTTCAGCTTCGCGCCCTTGCGCGAACAGGGCTTTGAGATCGATCGCCTCCCGTATTCACTGCGTATTCTGCTCGAAAACCTGCTGAGGCATGAGGATGGCTCGACGGTAAGTGCGGATGATATAAAGGCGATTGCCGGATGGGACCCGAAGGACCATCCGCGGCGCGAGATCGCATTCATGCCCGCCCGCGTGCTCTTGCAGGATTTCACCGGCGTGCCTGCGCTCGTGGATCTGGCCGCCATGCGCGACGCGATGGCAGAGCTCGGCGGTGATCCCAAGAAGATCAATCCGCAGCAGCCCGTCGAACTCGTCATCGACCACTCGATCCAGGTGGACGCCTTCGGCAACGCCCAGGCGTTCGATCGCAACGAGGAACTGGACTACAAGCGCAACGAGGAACGCTACGCCTTCATCAAATGGGGGCGCGAGGCTTTTGCAAATTTCACCGCTACGCCGCCCAATGCCGGTATCTGCCACCAGGTCAATCTGGAGTTCCTGGCGCGCGTGGTCTTCGGCCTGGGCGAGGAGGCCCACCGCGACGACGAGGGGTTGCCGTTCGCCTATCCCGACACTGTGGTGGGGACTGACTCGCATACACCGATGGTCAATGGTCTGGGCGTGCTCGGCTGGGGTGTGGGCGGCATCGAAGCGGAGGCCGCGATGCTCGGTCAGCCGATCTCAATGCTCATTCCGCGGGTTCTCGGCGTTCGGCTGACAGGGGCGCTGCGCGAAGGCGCAACGGCGACCGATCTCGTTCTGACCGTGGCGGAAATGCTGCGCCGCAAGGGCGTGGTCGGGCAGTTCGTCGAGTTCTACGGGCCCGGTGTTTCCAGCTTGGGGCTGGCGGACCGGGCGACGATCGGCAACATGTCGCCCGAATACGGCTCGACCTGCACGATTTTTCCAGTCGACCGTGTTACCCTCGATTACCTGCGCTTTACCGGACGCTCGGAAGAGCAGATTGCGCTGGTCGAGACTTACATGAAGGCACAAGGGCTGTTCCATACAGAGGATGCGCCGGCGCCTAACTATTCCGACACGCTGGAGCTCGATCTGGAAACGGTCGAGCCGAGCATCGCCGGGCCGCGTCGGCCGCAGGACCGCATTCCGTTGTCAGGGGCGGGCGATGCCTTTCGCGAGGCGCTGCCCTCGCTGCAACCCGATGGGCAGGCCAGAACGCAAAAGAAGGCCACAAGCACACCGACCGAGAATGGTCACGCCGAAGGGGTGTGGGGCGAAGAAGATTATGAGAACGTGCCGGAAATGGCGGAAGTGCATATCGGCGAGGAGAAGCACGCACTGCGCCATGGATCGGTCGCCATAGCCGCAATAACGAGCTGCACCAACACCTCCAACCCGTCGGTGATGGTTGCGGCCGGTCTGCTGGCGCGTAAGGCCTCGGAAAAGGGTCTGAAAAGCAAGCCCTGGGTGAAGACCTCGCTTGCGCCCGGTTCTCGGGTCGTGACCGACTACTACGATAAGGCCGGATTGACCCCGCACCTTGAGGCGCTTGGGTTCCACCTTGCCGGTTATGGCTGCACGACCTGCATCGGCAATTCGGGACCGCTGCCGGCGGAGGTCTCGGAGGCTGTTCGGGATAACGGGCTGGTGGTCGCGTCCGTTCTCTCGGGCAATCGCAATTTCGAAGGGCGCATCAATTCGGAAGTCCGCGCCAACTATCTGATGTCACCGCCGCTGGTGGTGGCCTTCGCCCTTGCTGGCCGCATCGACATCGATCTCCATACCGAGCCCTTGGGTGAGGATCCGGAGGGGCGGCCGGTCTTCCTGCGCGACATCTGGCCGTCGAGCAAGGAGGTCGAGCGGGTTATCGGCGAAGCGGTCGGATCCGAGATGTACCAGCGCAACTATAGCACCATCTATGAAGGCGATGAACGGTGGGACCGGCTGAAGGTCGAGGCGAGTGAGCTTTACCCGTGGAATCCGGATTCCACCTATATCCGCCGACCGACCTTCTTCGACGGTATGTCCAAAGAGGCGCCCGATCGGGTGCCTGAAATCCGCGGCGCGCGCGTGCTTGCCATGCTGGGCGACAGCGTGACAACCGATCATATCTCACCGGCCGGTAGCATCCAGAAGGACTCGCCGGCCGGACGACACCTGATCGAGCGCGGTGTCGAGCCCAAAGATTTCAACTCCTATGGCGCTCGGCGCGGCAACCACGAGGTGATGGTACGCGGCACCTTCGCCAACTTGCGTATTCGCAATCGTCTGGTGCCGGATATGGAAGGCCCCTTCACACGCCATTTGCCGAGTGGCGAGACCATGCCGATCTACGATGCCGCCATGCGCTACCAGGAGAAAGGAACGCCGCTGGTGGTTCTGGCCGGGAAGGAATACGGTTCCGGATCAAGCCGCGATTGGGCGGCCAAGGGTGTTGCCCTGCAAGGGGTGCGCGCAGTGGTCGCAGAAAGCTTCGAGCGCATTCACCGCTCCAACCTGATCGGGATGGGGATTCTGCCGCTCCAGTTCCGGGACGGAGATTCGATCGATTCCCTTGGGCTCGATGGTGAAGAGGTTTTCGATATCGAGGGGTTGGCTGAGGCGGTGGAAAGCGGCTTTGCCGGAGGAACGGGGCTGATGGTGACGGCCAATGCGCGCGATGGCAAAAGCGTTGCGTTCGAAGCGCAGGTGCGTATCGATACGCCGCAGGAGTTCCGCTACTTCTCGCACGGCGGAATTCTTCACTACGTCCTGCGGCGCCTGTTGCTGGGTGCTGAGCGCGCCGAGGAAAAGCAGGGACTTGCCGCGAGCCCACAGCCAGCCCGCGAGCGCAAACCCGCCGAAGGAATTGTCGAGGAAGGCTCGATCGAATCCTTCCCGGCCAGCGACCCGCCAGCTTATTAGGCGGGCAAGCTGGCGCGAACGGTTTCCAGCCAGCGCATCGGCGTTTCCCGCGAGTCCCTGGGAATTTTTCGATTACCTGCTCTATGGCGGTTTGCGATCCTGCGGTATAAGATATCCGAACGCATGGAGACTTCCCTCGAGCGCGCTCTGGGTTACCTGAGCTATCTGAATATTCGTGTGCCTATCGGGCGCATAACCGTGTCCGGCGTCCTGCCTTGAGGTTTCGCCAAGTGTGTGAAAGCGGTAGTAAACGTGGGATCTCGGTTGCAGACAAAACCGTTTATTAACCAATCTCTATATTAGTCGTGTGAGATCGCAGAAAACTGGTGGGGCGCTATGTCTATCTCTCGTCGTGGATTTCTTGTCGGGTTGCCGCTGTTCGTTTCCGGTTGTGTTTCTACAGAGTTCGTTGCCGATCGCGCGAACTATGCAGCTCTTCCGGACGAACGCTTTCCTGTGGGTCCTATATCTCTCGAAAGAATTGATCCCGAACTGCGGCGTCAAGAAGTAGCCTACGGGGGTAGCGAGCCCGCAGGGACAATAGTTGTAAACACACCAGAGAGGCGGCTTTACTACGTCTTGGGCAATGGCCGGGCGATCAGATACGGGATCGGGGTTGGCCGGGAGGGGCTGGCCCTCCGCGGCAATGCGGTGGTGGGGCGCAAAGCCGAGTGGCCAAGCTGGACCCCGACTGCAAACATGATGAGGCGAGAGCCTCGTTATCGGCAATATGCGTCTGGTGTTCCAGGCGGCCCGCAGAACCCGCTAGGCGCGCGCGCGCTTTATTTGTATCGGAACGGGCGGGATACGATGTTCCGCATACACGGCACCAATCAGCCTGACACGATCGGCGGAGCGGTTTCGAGCGGCTGCATTCGGATGACCAATCACGACGTGATCGATCTTTATGAGCGGACCTCGGTTGGGGCTAAAGTCGTGGTCATCCAGGCGTGATCACGCCGAAGATTTGATAGCCATATCAAAATAGAAAAAGCCCGCTGTCGGGAGGAGGTGACAGCGGGCTTGATTCGAATTACGGTGCGGGAGGAGGTGCACCGTATTCCGCTGTCGGCATCGCATCTGGGAGGAGGAGATGGCCGACTTGTTGATAGGTAAGGGATGCTTACCTATCAGGCAATCCCGAACACTGCATACCAGCTGTGCAGATTTGCGGTGAGTACCTGATGAAACGAGCCGGTGACCTTTTGGATCTCCGAGATCAGGGCCTCTTGTGAATATGTCCCTATTACAGCTGTGAACCGGCATTAAGATAGTCAGTACCCTTCGCGCTTCTCTGTCCTGCCAAACAGAGGCGAGGGGCACGGCCGTAGATGCAACTGTAAAGCTAGGCCGTGTCGACCACCGCCGAGCGTCTTCGATGCATTCCTTGCCTAGAGGAACTTATCGCCGGTGAGGATGTTCGGTCGATTTCTGTTGTTCGACAAACCAAGCCTCGCCCGGAAGGAAACATCATGAACAAGCTCGTTGCATTTTCACTGTCCAGTGCCCTTTTACTTTCCGCAGGTCCTGCACTTGCCCAGGATGGGGCGACGCAGCCGGATCACCCCACCCCCGGCGCTCCGGCCCGCGACATGGATCGCGAGTCCAGCGGCATGGATCGCAACTCCATGAGAGAGATGATGCGCGACATGATCGAAGAAATGACGCGTGGCGACGGCACTGAGCAGGGCGATACCGTTGAAGGACAGCCAGAACCGCCGGACCTCACTGACGGCGACGCCGAACGCAGTGGCCCATCCGAAATGCGTACGGAATCGCGCAGGCAATGGGGCCAGCGCGACCGGCGCTCGCGCATGCATCGCGATCGAAGAATGGGGGAGCACGGTATGATGCGCCGCCACCACGGAGGAGCGCAGGCATTCCACGGCGCGCGGATGAAAATTATGTTTACCATTGTGGATGCCAATGGTGATGGTGCTCTATCCATCGATGAAGTCAATGATTTCCACGGGCGTATTTTCAACGCGATCGATGAGGACGGTAATGGTAGCGTGACAATGAGCGAGATACGTGGGTTCTTCCGTGGGGGAGCTTACGGGGTAGATGGCGACGACACGTCCGACCGAGATGAGAACGGGATCGATACCGATTTCGGCGACTCCGATTAGGGTGGCGCAACTCCCAAGCCAGTGCCTATGACAACTTGTTTTCAGCCTGATGGTCTAGACGGTCAGGCTGAAAGCGATTCTTCTGCGTGACGTTCACATCGACCAGCGAAGCGCATGAGCCGGTTTCCAGCTTAATCTCCACCGGAAATGGCCGTCATGTTTCTTTGCCTGTCTGTAGTTGCCTTGAAATCCTCCTGCTCGGGTTTGCGGCAATGCTCTCGCTACAATCTTTGGTGATGTAGCCATTGGCCTGTACACCTATCGTGCGGTTTTCAGTGTCGGTGGCTGCTGCTATGACCTGCCACTTCAGCACGAAAAGGAGAGCTCGCGCCCTTCGTCCAGCATCCTGAACGCTCTATTTACGATTTTTATTAGCAAGCGGGTGCTTGCCTCTGCGGAAATCGGCTGGAAAGATCGCGCATCTTTAAACAATAAGAAAATCATATGCTAATGTAGGGCCTAAGGTGAGCACAATGATGTCGACGCGGCCATTGTAATTGGAAATGCAGATCAGGAGGGGGTCAATAGCCCGACGCTCTGGGCCTGCGATGAAGGAAAGCGGAGCGTTGTTCCTGGCGAGATCATCACGACATAGGAACAACGGACCCTCGCCGCAGCGGCCAGGTGACGTTATCAGAATTCACAGAAGGAGGTAGAGTATGAAGCTTGTTCATTCGATGTCCGCGGCCATGGTGGCGTTCGGACTGGCGACCGTCCCCGCATCGGCTCAGGACTATCCGGCAGACGACGTGTCGTTGATCGTTCCCTTCGCTCCGGGTGGTGCTGTGGACACGACGACGCGCATCATTGCCGAGTCTGCCAACGAGCTTGGCCTCCTTGGCGAGTATGAGTTCGTGGTCGAGAATATCTCGAACACGGTCGTGGGACAGGCAACCGTCGCGCGGGCTGAACCGGACGGCCAGACGGTGCTTGCCATGACAAGCTCCATCGTCACGAATCCGAAACTGCAGGATACACCTTATCAGCTTTCAGATTTCCGTCCGGTCGCGGTGTATACGCTCGATCCGGAAGTTATTGCGGTCCCGACCGATTCCGAGTTCGAAACGATCGATGACTTTGTCGCCGCCGCGACCGATGGCGAAGTGAGCGTGGTAACGTCGGGCGAGGGGACGTCGCACCACATGTCCGGCCTTGCGTTAGAAAATCGTGCCGATCTCAATCTCAACATCATCAATGTCTCCGCATTCGGTGAACAGGTGCAGCAGGTCGCCGGCAAGCATGTTCAGGCGGCACTGTGGCCCTGGGGGGAGGCAAAGAAGCAGGCCGAGGCCGGTACCGTACGCATTCTAGCCGTCGCCTCGCGCGAACGGCTCGAGGAATTGCCGGACATCCCCACCTGGGAAGAGGCAGGTCTGAACGTAGCTGAGTTTGCGACATTCCGCGGCTGGGGCGTTCCGGCCGAAACGCCCGAAGAGATCGTGAACGATCTGGCCGGCGTCCTGGAGCAGCTGAGCGAAAACGAGGATTATGTAAACCGCATGCAGGAGATCGGGTCTCCGGTCCATTACGGTGGTCCCGAGGAGTTTGCCCAGATCATCGAGAACTTCGATGAGCTCACCACCGAGATCATTGATCGCGCCGGCATGGGCAACTAAGAAGCGCAATTCTGTCCGGCGGTCTCAGACCGCCGGACGTGAAGGACCGTCCAATGGGCTTTCTACGTCAAGCCGATACCTACTTCGGTCTGGTATGCCTCTCCGCCGGCGCTTATCTCGCCTATCTGGGGAGCGGCTATTCGGGGCGTGCCGGGTATTTTCCATTCTGGCTCTCGGTGGCTATTGCCGTTTGCGGAGCGGTCCTTGTGTTTCAGGCGCTCCTGCGTCCCGCGCCAAAATGGCCTGACTGGGTCGAGATCGCTCCCATTCTGCTCGGCGCCTTTCCTTTTGCGGCAGTTTTGAGCGTTTGGGTCGTCGTTCTGACGATGGGTGGCGGGTATGTGCTGCCCGCCCTGGTTTGCGCAGTGGCGCTTCTCTACATCGCCGGAGAGCGTGGGATCGTCCGCATCGCGATGATTTCGGCCCTGATCGTGGTGACATGCTATCTGATGTTCGCGGTGGTCTTTAACGTCAATCTCCCGGAGATCGCCTATATCTCCGATCTGATCCGGCCAGTCCGTCGGCTGATTCACTAGGTCACGTGACCATCTAACGGCTGTCTGCGCTGCAGCGCCAATCCGTCAGGAGGTGTTTGAGGTGGAGGATACGCTCGCCGGGTTTCTGGTCCTCATACAGCCTGAGGTGCTGCTCTACCTGATGATCGGGGTGGTGGCCGGCCTGTTCATCGGAGCGATGCCCGGTCTCAACGACAATATCGCCTTTGCTGTCTTCATCCCTTTCGCCTTTTCCATGGATGCGGCGAATGCGCTGGCACTGATGGTCGGTGTTTATTGCGCGACCGCGATCGGCGGCGCCATACCGGCGATCGTTCTGCGCGTGCCAGGCACCGCGTCATCCTTGCTATCGTCCGTCGACGGTAACGCCATGGCCAGGCAGGGCAGGGCAAGCGAAGCCATCAGCGTGGCCATTTCCTCCTCGGTTTTCGGCGGCATCACCAGTGCGATCGTGCTGATCTTCCTGGCACCCTTGTTGGCGGCCTTCGCGCTGCGTTTCGGTCCAGTTGAAAATTTTGCGCTTGGCGTGCTCGGTCTTGCCAGTGTGGTGGGGATGATGCAGGGGAGCGTGGTTAAAGGCGTTATCGCCGCCGCCTTCGGTCTGCTCATTGCAACGGTCGGCTTCCACTACGGTGAGTCACGCTACACATTCGGCAGCTTTTATCTCTATCAGGGTGTTTCGCTCGTGCCGCTGCTGGTCGGGTTGTTCGGTGTTGCGGCTGTTCTGGAACTGGTGGAGGAAATCGTTCGCGACCGCCGGGCCGGAAAATCGATCGGCAGATTCAGCGAATCCATCAAAGCGGTGCTGCCCAACAAGGCCATGGTCGTGCGGCTTCTGCCGACCTGGGTGAGATCGTCCGTCATCGGCAATGTCATCGGCGTTATTCCAGGCGCCGGCGCGCTAATAGCCATCTATCTCAGCTATGATCAGGCGGCCCGGTCCTATGCGCGCAAACTGGGACGTGAGGAGGGCGCAACGAAGTGGGGAGAGGGTGTTCCGGAAGGTGTTGCGGCGCCTGAAGCGGCCAATAATGCCGTGGTTGCGAGCTCGATGGTGCCGCTTCTCTCTCTCGGAATTCCCGGGAATTCGGTTTCAGCTCTGTTTATCGCGGCGTTGGAAATTCAGGGTCTGACGCCCGGTCCTCTGCTGTTTCAGCGCTCGGTCGACATTGCCTGGATGATCATTCTTGCCTTCCTCGCTGCGAATATACTCATGGGGCCGGTTGCCTACCTCATGGTCAAGAGCATGATCCGTTTCGTCTACAGCCTGCCGAAGAGCGTTCTGGCAGCGGCGATCGGGTTTCTCTGCCTCACCGGCGCTTACGCGGTCGAGAGCACGATTCTGGGTGTCTGGACCGCATTGCTCTTTGGTTTCGTCGGCTATGGCTTCAAAAAAATGGGCGTGCCCATCGCACCGGTGATCCTAGCAGTGATTCTCGGCGAGCGGATCGAAAGTTCGCTGTTTAACGCCCTTCAGCTTTCGGATGGGAGCTGGTTCGTTTTCGTAAATCCGATCGCTCATCCGATCAGCGCAGTTCTTTTGGCCGCATCACTGTTCTTCATCGTGACGCCCTTCATCAAGAAGCGACGGAGAGATGCAGCCGAAGACGCTCAAAGCGTTTCCTAACGATCTCATCATCAGAATTGGACCCGTCATGGCACACATCATCGACCATTCCTATTACCGCGATAGCTGGGGCACCGCGGAAATGCGCGCGGTCTTCGACGACGAGCGCCGGTTCCAGAGGTGGCTGGACTTCTGGGCGATCCTCGCCGAGATCCAGGCGGAAGAAGGCATCATCCCGAAAGAAGCCGCAGCGGAGATTGCCGCAAAGGCGAGGGTAGACAAGCTCGATCCGGACTATATCCGCCAGGAACTGGCGAAGGCCGGGCATACGCTCGTGCCTGTGCTCCGCGCCTTTGAAAAAGCATGCGAGAAGGGTGCAGGCGAGTGGATCCATTACGGGCCGACGACCCAGGATATTCAGGACACTGCGCTGGCCATGGAAATGAAGGATGCCTGGACAGTCCTCTTCCGAAACATCAAGGCGCTGGAGATCGTTTGCCTCGAACAGGCCGATCGCTACAAGGACCTTGTCATGGTCGGGCGCACCCACAATCAGCATGCGCTGCCGATGACGCTTGGCATGAAGCTGGCGAGCTGGGCGGCCGAGTTGCGCCGCGACCTGGAGCGGCTGAAAGCAGTGCCGGATCGCGCCTTCTTCATCATGCTCCATGGCGGCGTTGGCACCATGGCCGGACTGGGGCCGGACTCGAAGGCCATAGTGAAGCGCATGGCCGAGCGGCTGGACCTCGTCTACCCACCTACCTCCTGGGCCAGCGCGCGCGACGGAATTGCCGAATTTCTCTCCGTTCTCGGCATATGCGCCGGCACGTTGGGCCGCATCGCCAACGAGGTTTTCCAGCTCTCGCGCACCGAGCTCGGCGAGATTCACGAACCCATATCGGACACGATGGTCGGAAGCTCAACCATGCCGCACAAGCGCAACGCAGTGCGTTCGGAATTCTCCGGCACCATGGTCAAGGTCGTGATGAACAATGTCACGCTCGGGCTTCAGTCAATGGTGGTCTCGCATGAGCGCGACGCCAGTGTCTGGCGGCTCGACTGGCACACCGTGCCCGAAAGCGCGATCATGCTGGACCGCGTCGTCAATCACATGCGAACCGTGGTGGGCGATCTCGCGGTCGATGAAAACCGGATCGCGGAGAATCTTGATCTCACCAATGGCGCCATTATGTCCGAAGCGCTGATGTTCCGCCTTGGCGAGAAATTGGGCAAGCAGAGCGCCCACCATGTGCTGCACGAGATCGTGGTGGAAGCCGCGCGCTCGCGCAAGCCTTTCCGCCAGGCGGTCCTGGAGTCCGAGAATCTGAAGAACGAAATCAACGCGGAAGAGCTGGAATCCATTCTCGATTATCGCGAGTATCTGGGCACAGCCACCACACAGGTCGAAGACACGATCGCTCTGTCGAAGCAGCTGTCGGTCTCCGACCCCCAACAAGAGTGAGAAAATCATGAACACGATACGAGATTATTTCCAGAGCATCGAGGCGGACCTGAAAGAGTGGCGCCAGGAGCTTCATCAGAATCCCGAGCTTGCCTTCGAGGAGCACTGGACCTCCGATTTCGTCGCGGAGAAGCTGAAAAGTTTCGGTTACGAGCCGGTGCGTGGCCTTGGCGGAACCGGCGTGGTCGCTACGATCAGCAATGGAGAAGGACCGTCGGTCGGATTGAGGGCCGACATGGACGCCCTGCCCATTCTGGAGCAGACCAATCTGCCTTTCGCCTCCAAGAACTCCGGCAAGATGCACGCCTGCGGCCATGACGGGCATATGACCATGCTCTTGGCGGCTGCGCGCTATTTCGCGGAGAGCCGTGATTTTCAGGGCACGCTCCACTTCATCTTCCAGCCGGCTGAGGAGGGCGAGGCCGGCGCCGACGCCATGATCAAGGATGGGCTGTTCGAGCAGTTTCCCGTCCAGGAGGTTTATGGACTTCACAACTGGCCGGGACTGGAGGAAGGCAGCTTTGCCGGACGGGTGGGCCCGCAGATGGCAGCCTTCGACGTCTTTGAGATAAAGATCACAGGGCAGGGCGCCCATGCCGCCATGCCGCACCTTGGCAAGGATCTGCTGCTTGCGGCGGCCAATATTCAAAGCCAATTGCAATCCATTATCGCACGTTCGGTCGATCCATTGGACACCGGCGTTGTCTCTGTTACGCAGATCCATGGCGGCGATGCCTGGAATGTGCTCCCCTCGGAAGTGATCATGCGCGGCTGCACGCGTCATTTCACTTCAAAGGTGCAGGATCTGATCGAGCAGCAGATGAGCGAGATATGCCAGGGTGTGGCGAGAAGCTTCGGCATTTCCGTGGATCTCGACTACATGCGCCGGTACCCATCGACGGTGAACACCGAGCGCGAGACCGAAATCGCGCTCTCAGCGGCCAAAGCTGTCGCAGGTGAGGACAAGGTGTCTGACACGCTGCCACCCTCGATGGCATCGGAGGACTTCGCTTTCATGCTCCAGAAGAAGCCCGGCTGCTATCTCTGGGTGGGCGCTGGCTCGACTGAAGGTGGGTGCATGCTGCACAGCCCGACTTACACGTTCAACGACAAGATCCTCGCTCCCGGTGCGGCGTGGTGGGTCAATGTCGCCAAAACCGCGCTCAAGCGCGGAACGAGCGCTTAAGCGCAATGGAATGGCTGCGGCCACTTGCAGAATGGAGCAGCGGTGAATCCGCCGAGGCACAGGCCGCGGCGGTTCGCGCAAGGGCTGCATCCGCCGTCCTCGACTGGTTTGGCGCGCTGTATGCGGGCGCTGCAAGTCCGCTGTCCGAGCGCTATTGTGGCGCAGTGCGGAGACTTTCGGGAGCGGATACGCTGCCGCTTCCCGAAGCGGCGTGGCTTCTGGCGGCGCTTTCCCACATCGAGGAGATCGATGACGGTCACCGGCTCGCCATGCTGCATCCGGGCGTCGTGGTGATGCCAGCCATCTTTCCGATGCTGCAGCCGGGAAGGGAAAGCACTATCGGTGAAATCCTGACCGCCATCACCGTAGGCTACGAGTGTGCGGTCCGCACCGGTGCCGCCCTCGGGCCCGAGCATTACAAGCGTTATCATTCGAGCGCGACGGCAGGGTGTTTCGGTGCGGCGGCCGCGGCCGGAAAGATGATGGGCCTCTCTGTCGAACAACTGATGTGGGCTTTCGGCCATGCGGGCACACAGGCCGCCGGGTTGTGGCAGATTCTCGATGATGGCGCTGAGGAAGCCAAAGCCGCCCACATCGGGTATGCCGTGCGTAACGGGCTTTTCGCTGCTTCTCTGGCATCGGAAGGTATTCCCGGTGCAACCCGCATCCTGGAAGGAGAAAGGGGCATGGCCGCCTCTGCAGGCCTACAGGCGGATCGCGCTAAGCTTGTGCCGCCGGCCGTGCCGGATGAGACCGCTCTGGCGACCGCCACCATGAAGTTCTGGCCGGTCTGCGGTCAGATACACCATATCCTCGATGCAGTCGCGCTTTTGGTCCGAGACCGGAATATCAGACCTGACACGATCCAATCCGTGACCATCCGCTCCTTCGAGGCGACAAAGCGGGTTGCCGGCATCACAGAACCCGAAACCATAGCGCAGGCGCGTTTCTCAACCACGTTCTGCGTTGCCCTTCTGATCGTGGCCGGGCGGCTCGATCTCTCCGTTCTGAAGCCGGAGGTACTTGGGGGCGAGGACATCCGTGCCCTAGCTGCTCGGGTGAATGTCGTGGCTGATGACGCGCTCACCGCGCGTTTTCCCGCCGAACGCGCCTGCCATGTCGCCATCAGCTTTTCCAATGGTGAGACGTTCGAAATCGCGCATGAGGGGCGACGGGGTGACGCGGAACAGCCGCTCTCCGCGCAGGAAATGGAGGAGCGTTTCGATGCTGCCGCCTATAAGCAATCGCCCGCTCAGCGCGTTGCCGTTCGTGAATTCGTCGGGAGGCTGGCTGAAGACGATTGGGCATCACCCGTAAGGGAAGCGGATGTTGCATCGCTGCTTGCCGCGGCGGCTTCCAAACAGGGAATAGAAGCGTGATTGCGAAAGAAAGCTCCTCCGAAAAACCGTACTGGCTCGAACTGGAGCGCATGGGAATGGAGGTTTTTCCGGCCTTTGTTGAAGAGCGCCGGAAAGGCTGTGTTTTCCGCGCAGCTGGCGGGCTGAACTTTCGCAATTCAAGCGTTACGGTTCACGATCCCGCTCGGTTCGATCTGGAGTGGTTGGTCAAGGAGACGCATTCCTTCTCCAGAGAACATGGCATCGCGCCCGTAATCCGGGTGCCGCAGCTTTGGCCGGAGTTTGAGCGGGAACTTGACGAGGCGGGATGGCATCTCTTCCGCTCATGCGCTGTCCTGGACCGTTCCTTGGAGGATCGGACGCTGGAAAGCCCTGATATGCTCGTCAAGGTGGATCGCGACCACTGGCTCGACTTTCAGCTTGGCAAACGAGCACTCGAGCCCGAGAAGGCGAAGACTCTGCGCAAGATACTCGACATGCTGCCGGACGATGCGGAGCGGCTGGCGTGGCGGGAAGACGGCAAGGAGCTTGGCGGCACGCTCCTCTGGTATGATGGCAGCTACTGCGCCTTGATGAACATGCTCGTCTCTCCTGATGCGCGTGGGACCGGGGTGGGAAAGCGCTTTCTCTCTGGCTTGCTCGACCATGCTGCCGCGTCCGGCTCGAGGACTATGTGGCTGCAAGTCCTGCTTGAGAACACACCGGCGGTTTCTCTCTACGAACGGGCGGGCTTCAAGCGCGTTTATGACTACGCCTACTATCGTCAGGAAGTTTGAGCGCGATCCGCCCCGGCGCGGCTGGATTGTCCTGCATGTCTTGAAGAATTTCGCGGTGACTGGACTCTGGTACCGCATTCTAAACGGGCGCGCATTTTGGGGTGTTCGTTTTATCCGATGGCCCGCAAGTACGAACATATGTGCTTATCCTGCGCGCAAGCGGTGGTATCCTGATGGAAATTCTCATCGAGGAGTATTCGACATGCGCATCGCCACCACAACACTTGCCGTGGCGGTTGGTCTTGCCGCACCTGTCTATGCCCAGGACGTCCGTCCGCTGGTGGACATGGAATGGCTGCAGGAAAACGCTGATAACGAGAAGCTGGTCGTCCTCGATATCCGTGATGATATCGAGGGTACCGATCTCGGCAATGAGCCCTACATTGCGGGCGCTGTGGTCGCCCCCTATGGCGAAGTAGGCTGGCGCACGGAGATCGACGGCGTTCCAGGCAAGCTGCCGCCGGTTGACGATGTTGCCGGACTGATCGGCAGCCTTGGCATCGACAATGGCGATCATGTGGTGATCGTACCGTGGGGTACGGACTCCACCGAATTCGGCAGCGCTACGCGGGTCTACTGGACTTTCAAGTATCTCGGCCATGACGCCGTCTCGATCCTCGACGGCGGCTGGCGTCAGTACGACGCGGCGGGAGGCGCGCGTGCGGCGCAGCCGATCCAGCCGGAGCCGACGGAGTTTACCTATGAGCTGCAGGAACAGCTCTTGGCCACCACGGACGAAGTCGTTGCTGCACTCGACTCCGGTGTTGTTCTGGTCGACGGCCGCCCGGCGGAGCAATTCGACGGTCAATCCAAGAGCCCTGTCGTGCGCGTCGAGGGTACGCTGCCAGGCGCCGTAAATATCGAGCACAGCGATCTCTATAGCGCCGAATACGCGCTCTTTGCCCGTCCGGAGACGGTGAGCGCGCTGGCGGAAGCCGTGAATCTTGGCGCGGATGAGGAGAACATTACCTTTTGCAACACCGGGCATTGGGCATCGATCGCCTGGTTCGGGCTAAGCGAGGTGTTCGGAAACAGGAACACCAGCATGTATGATGGTTCGATGTCGGAGTGGACGGTGGATCCCTCCCGTCCGGTCGAGAACCATTCGGACACGTAATATCCGCGGTTTCGGTCCGACACCCAACTTGCGTGGTACGCAGGCAAGTGCGACTGTCCGGCATCACCCGGGCATTTGCTCTTCGACGGGAGCGTGATCGATCAGCCGGTTGAGACACATAAAATGAGCGATATTTCTCTGGAAAGACCCGCGCTTCCGCCGGTGAAAATGGATGCCGCCCCGTTGCTTGTCGCCGGTGGAGCGCTCGCGCTCGGCTTCCTTGCCATCGCCGCACTGGTCGATTTACGCCAGGCCACGCTTTTTCTTCTCGGCGGTATACTGGGGGCCACACTCTATCACGGCTCATTCGGCTTCACCGGCGGCTGGCGTCGGATGGTGGTGGAAAAGCGCGGACGCGCGATGCGCGCTCAGGTGCTTATGATCGGGGTTGCCGCGCTTGCGATGATCCCACTCCTGGCTGCGGGGAATTTGGGCGGAGAGCAACTCGTCGGGGCCACTGCGCCCGTCGGCGTATCGGTCCTTGTCGGAGCGGCAATGTTCGGGCTGGGCATGCAACTCGGCGGCGGATGCGGCTCCGGCACCCTGTTCACCGTCGGCGGCGGTTCGGCGCGCATGCTCGTTACACTCGCCTTTTTCATTCTGGGTGCCCTGATCGGAACGGCGCATCTGCCCTGGTGGCTGGATCTGCCCTCACTTGCGCCAATCAGCATTGGTGCTGAGTTGGGCGTTGGCACGGCGGTGTTGGCCACGGTGGCGGCCCTTGGATTCGTCGCGCTCGTCACCGCTCTCATTGAGCGGCGTGCGCATGGGGCCCTGGAAGCTGAACCCGCCCCGGCGCGGCCTGGCTGGAGTTGGGCGCTGTATGGGCCGTGGCCGCTGGTGGGGGCAGGGTTGCTTTTGGCTGTGTTGAACGTGGCAACATTGTTGGTCGCAGGCCACCCCTGGTCGGTTACCTTTGGATTCGGCCTTTGGGGTGCAAAGGTCGCGCAAGCAGTCGGCGTTCCCGTCGAAAGCTGGGCGTTCTGGAATTGGCCGGGTCCGCAGGAGGCGTTGAGTTCCAGCGTCCTAGCCGACACGGTTTCGGTCATGAATTTCGGCGTCATTCTGGGCGCTGCGCTCGCGGCAAGCCTTGCCGGGAAGTTCGCGCCAAAGGTCAGCCTTCCCATCGGTTCTCTTCTGGCGGCAGCCATAGGCGGGATTCTGATGGGTTACGGCGCGCGACTGTCCTTCGGGTGCAATATCGGTGCTCTCTTCAGCGGCATCGCTTCGGGCAGCCTGCATGGCTGGCTCTGGTTCGCTGCTGCCTTCGTCGGATCGATCGCTGGCGTGTGGCTGCGTCCCTTCTTCGGTCTCGACGGATTTGCGAAGAAATGACGGCACGGAACACGCTTCTCTTCGGCGCAGCGCTCGCCACGGCCACTGCGGCTGTTGCCGTCGACTACTACAATCACCCGGTTCCGCGTGCCGCGCCGCAAGCATCACCCGCTTCCGGCGGTGCTTCCACAGCAGCGGCCCCTTGTGCTGCCGGTGCGGCTGCGTCCGCACCTTGTGCTCCCGCCGCCCCCTGTGCTCCCGCCGCCCCCTGTGCGGCAGCGGCGCCTAAAAAAGCGCCACCTCCGCCGCCGCCCGCGTCACCGCCGACCCAGGAGGATGAAACGCAACTTGCGCCTCCGCCACCACCACCGGCCTCACCGCCAGATGACTGGGGGACGGGCGGGTGAGCCAGGAAAAGGACAGGGCGCTGCAGGAGATCGTCTTTTGCGAGAGTGTCCTCGCCAAAGCAGGCCTGAACGTCCTTTTGGAGACGTTTCGCGACGTACCGGAGATCACCGCGTGGGAGCATTATCCGCCGGGTGACGTATTCGATCCGCAAAGCGGAGCGCAATGGTTCTATCATTGTCACCCGGCGGAGGAGGGTGCGACCGAGCACGGCCATTTCCACTGCTTCCTCCGGCCGGAAGGGCGCGAAGGGCCGATCCACCATCTGGCCGCCATCGGTGTGGATGCCTATGGGCGGTTGCTGCGCCTGTTCACGGTGAACCAGTGGGTGGTGGGCGACGATTGGCTAGACGCGGAGCGTACTATTGCCCTTTTGCCGCGCTTCGATATTCAGATGCCGCGGCCATCCTACCTTGTCAATCGCTGGCTAACGGCCATTTTTATTGCTTATGAAGCCGAAATTGCGGGCCTGATCGGCAAGCGTGACAAGGTGCTTGCCGATCATCGGCCAGTTGACGGCTCTTCCCCGTTCGAAGATCGTGCCCTCGAAGTTACGGCCGAGCATCGGCTTGGGTGAAGCTTAATTACCCTTCGCTCATCTCTTGCTTTCTGTTCCACCGCACGGAGGACCAGAAGGAAGCCCCGATAACAGTCGCGCCGCCCAAGCCAGTGATCAATTCCGGGATATGGATCACGGATTGTGCAAACATGATCACGGATAGCATGAGGATGGCGTAGAAGGCACCGTGCTCGAGAAAGCGGTACTGCGTGAGTGTGCCCTTCTCGACAAGCATAATGGTCATCGAACGAACATACATGGCGCCGATCCCCAAGCCGATTGCGATGACAAAGAGGTTCTGGGTGAGCGCGAAAGCGCCAATCACTCCATCAAAGGAGAAGGAGGCATCGAGGACCTCGAGATAGAGGAACGCGCCGAGGCCGCCTTTGGCCGCCGTGTGCAGCGTCTCCTGCGCGCGGTCGATAAGGGCGCCCAGAACGTCGACGAGCAGGAAGGTCAGAAGTCCCCAGATCCCGGCGTTCAGGAACACGCGTGATGCTTCGCCTTCTAGCATGCGTGAGAAGAGGAGGATGAGGATCAGAACGAAAGCGATCTCTATGCCGCGGACGCTGGCGTACTTTGACATCTGGCGCTCGAGCCACCGCGCCCAGTGTACGTCCTTCTCGTGATCGAAGAAGAACGATAGACCGACCATCATCAGGAATGTCCCGCCGAAGGCCGCGATCGGCAGATGCGCCTCATGCATGATGCGGGCATATTCCGCGGGTTCGGTGGCAGCCAGATGGATTGCTTCCCATGGCCCGACCTTCGCGGCGATCACCACAATCAGCAGCGGAAATACGATCCGCATACCGAAGACGGCGATCAGGATGCCCCACGTCAGGAACCGGCGCTGCCATTCCGGGCGCATATCCTTGAGCTTGTTTGCATTGACTATCGCATTGTCGAAAGAGAGCGATATCTCCAATACCGCGAGGACGCAGCAGATGAAGAAGATCGTAAGTGTGCCGCCGATCGTGCCGGTCATTTGCCAGCCGACCACGGCACCAAGAGCGAGGCCGAGCGCCGTGACAATGAAGGCCCAACGAAAATAAGACAGAAGAGATGTACCTGGGCCCATTGCAGACGCAGCCTCTCTGGGACGAGCGGTTCTGCTTTGCATGTCGAGTTGTAACCAATCCAGGCGGCTGGAAAGTTCGCGGTGCCGACATCACGAAAGCGCCGCCACTTTCGCCAGAGGGGCCCGGTCACCGAACAACTGCCCGTGGGGAACGGGCTATATGGAGATAGCGACTCTGAGGCGGCTAGACAAGGCTTGCCCCGCTCACTCGTGTCAGGGAAGGTGGATCAATGCGGAAATTGTGGACTGCACCTGAAGCACAATCCGCTCCACCAGAGCAACTGCGTGGTTAAAGCGGCACCGTTTTCATGTCATCTCAGGTTGGTCGTTACGCTGTCGAATAGCGCCGATGCCGCCTCTTAGCGCGTAGGCCTGATATCCGTACTGTTGCATGATCTCTGCCACATGCGCCGACTGGGTGCCGAACGGACAGTAAAGGACATAGGATTGCCGCTTGTCCAAGCTTTTCAGATCGTGGATCACGCTTTCGGGCGATCGGTTTACCGCACCCGGCAGATGCCACTGCTTGTAATGCGCCGGCGGCTGGCAGTCTATTACCTCGGCGTTCTCCGGCACATCGTCGACAAAGAGATAGTCTGTCTGCAAATCGCTTGCGGTAACCGCACCCAAATCAATCTGGCGCAGGTTGCTCAACGCATTGTGCAGTGCACTGCCGTCCATTTCTGCCTCTTCGGCGGCGATTTTGCTCGCTGTGCTGCGCACGGCCGGTGAACCTCCGGAGAGGCCGCAATGCTCGACAATTCGTTCGGACAGCAGGGCGGTCCCGATGTGCCGAGCCTGGGAAATGATCTCGGCCTTGTCGAAGCCGATCAGCGGGCGCAGGACGGGCAAGTCGGCCGCCGGTTCAATGGATCTCAAGTTCGATAGCGTCTGCGAGGAGACCTGGCCGACCGCTTCGCCGGTGATAATGGCCTGGGCCTCAAGACGTGGGGCGACACTCGAGGCAGCGCGATACATCAGCCGTTTGAGCACGATCTGCCAGAAGCGCCGCTCGACACGCGCTCTCAACTCATCGAGTGCTCCGGTCAGATCAAGCACGTACAGCCGCGGATGCTCGCCAAATGCCCACAGGTCGGTCAGCACCTTCGCCACCTGGATCACCTGGCGTTCATAGGCGCCTCCAGCCAGGTTGCAGAACAGAAAATCGACGGCAACGCCGCGCCGCATCATCCGCCAGGCGGCGACTGCCGAATCGAATCCGCCCGAGAAAAGCACCAAAGCTCTTCCTTCGCTGCCCAGCGGCAGCCCGCCGGCTCCGTCAATACGATCGGTGAAAAAGTATGCGCGGTTGCCGAGGATCTCGACATGAACGGTGATGTCCGGATTGTCGAGGTTAACGGTCGCATACGGATTCAGAGTTGCGCCCAGGTGGCGTTCGACCTCGACAGAACGGAATGGGTGCTGTCCGCTCCGGCGTGCACGCACGGCGTAGCGCTTCCCCTCGACCTTGCGCGCGAATGCCTCCTCGGCCGTTCGTGCCATCTCCGTGAGATCGGCTCTACACTGTGTCAATACGGGCGAAAAGTTGGAGAGACCGAAAATCCGGCCGAGTATTGCTTGAGTCCGCGCCTCGTCGCTCGCAAATATGAAAAGCCGGCCATGTTTCTGGACTATTCGTGCTCGCACTCCGGCCCCGGCAAGGGCGGCGTGGACATTCTTCCGCATAATACTTGAGAAATGCGAGCGGGTTCTGGGCGACTTGGTCGCAAAATCCGCGGAAAAACGCACGATAAACAGCGGCTTCATTCATCTCACCGGGTTTGTGGACAGTATCCTTATGCTCCAACGCATCTCTGGTGATAATGAAGCCTCGGCGATTCCGCCAGTCTTCAGTTTTGGTCCTGTGACTCCATTCTTCAGGTTGGTTCGTTAGAGGATTGTTTCACCAATATATTTGGTCCCTGCTACTATAACGATGACAGCGCCTGTGTACCTCCCCTCGGCTTGTGTCGGACCTTCAAGTGCTCGCCGCGATGAATGTCCACCTGCGCGGCACAAACGAACTACCGCTCGGCGAACGCCCGGGACATGCTGTCGCGAATGGGCTTGACCAGGTAGCTTAGAAAGGTTCGCTCGGCGGTTTCTATAAGCACCTCCGCCGGCATGCCGGGCGTGGGGGCAAAGCCGTGTATCCGCTCCAACTCGCTTGGGTCCAATCGGACACGAACGACGTAAGCTTCGCGTCCAGAGGATGAATCGTCTGGAACGGAATCAGCCGAGACGTAGAAGACTTCGCCATCGAGGACAGGTGTGGTTCGGCGGTTAAGTGCCGTCAGCCGAATGGTGGCAGGCTGCCCGATCTTCACGCTGTCGATCTCGCTTTGCAGGATGTAGGTTTCGATGATCAGCGGCACGTCGACAGGCAGAATTTCGAGAATGCTCTTGCCGCTCTCCACAACGCCGCCCGGCGTATAGTAGTGCATTCGTACGACCACGCCGGAAACGGGCGCGTCTATGGTTACGCGATCGAGCACACGGCGGGCGGAACGGGCTTCCTCGCGCACGGTGTCGAGTTCCGACGCGACAGGCTGAAGTTGGTCGAGTGCGGCCTGCCGGTATGCGGAGCGGGTCTGTTCGATTTGCTGTTCGTGCTTTTCTATTTGTGCCTGCGTCTCGGATATCTCGGCCCGCAGCCGGCCGATATTGCCTTCCGCATCGGCCATGGCCCGCTCTATGGCACGGAGTTCAGGCGCGCGGATCAGCCCCTTGTCGAAAAGTGTTTTCTTACCATCATACTCCTGCTCAAGCAGTTCAACCTGTCGGTAGTGGGACGCAAGAAGTGATTGGTAACCTTCGCCACGAAACTCCAGCGAATGAATATTGTGTTCGAGGAGTTTGATGTCGCTAGTGAGCTTTTCCCGCACGGCACGGAAACTCGCATTCTGCTCTTCGATGATTTCTGCCACTTTCGGATGGGAAAGGTTTGCCTGGATCATCTCGGGGAAGGTGATCTGGTCGCGTCCGGCCTGCTCGGCTTCCAGCCGCGCGACAACTGCCTCAAGACGCGCGCGCCGGAGGAAAAGCTGGCGTTCTTTGACAAGCGCGGCGGTTTCGTCCAACCGGATCAGCGTCTGGCCTTTTTCCACCATGTCGCCTTCGCTGACGAGAATTTCCTCGATGATTCCGCCTTCGAGGTGCTGAATGATTTTGTTTTTACCGGTTGCGACGAAGCTACCCTGGGAGATAATCGCCGCCGCTAGCGGAGCGGTTGCCGCCCAGGCTCCGAAACCGCCAAAGAAGAGGGCAATGAGAACGAGTCCGATGATCGTATGTTTTCGGATCGAACGTGGAACTTCCGTGTACCACTCGGCATCCTGCACCTTTACAATGGCGTTCATCGTTCTTCTCTCTATTGCTGCTGGCCTGATGGTCCGCCCAGGCCTCTGACGCCGCGCGCGGCAAGCGTTCCAAGCACTTCCTGACGCTTGCCGAACAGGGTCACCGTTCCGTTGGTCAGGAACAAGATCTTGTCGACACACTGTAGAAGGCTCGGCCGCTGGGTAATGGTGACAACCGTTATGCCGTTTTGCTTTGCGTGCTGCATTGCACGGGCCAGTGCAGCTTCGCCGTCGGCATCCAGGTTCGAGTTGGGTTCATCGAGAACAACCAGCCTGGGATTGCCGAAGAAGGCCCGTGCAAGCGCGATGCGCTGCTTCTGTCCACCGGAAAGGGGCGTGCCATCGGCCGCTACCACCGTCTCGTAGCCATGGGCAAAATTGGCGATCAGCTCATGAACGTCGGCGAGCTTGGCGGCTTCGTAGATGGCCTCATCGCTTGCATCGTCCCGCATGCGGGCGATGTTGGCCTTGATAGAGCCGGGGAAGAGTTGCACGTCCTGTGGCAGGTAACCGATGTTCTCGCCGAACTGCCGCTGATCCCAGTTGCGCAGGTCCATGAGATCGAGGCGAACATTGCCCGAGGTCGGCAGGATGGAGCCCACGAGCATCTTTCCGAGCGTGGTTTTCCCAGCGCCGGAATTGCCGATAATGGCGAGGCTTTCACCCGGCAGGAGCGAGAAGGTGATGCCATTGAGGACGACGCGCTTGGTTCCTTGAGGAACGTAGAGAAGTCGTTCGACATCCAGCCGTCCCTGAGGTTTGGGTAGGAGCAGCCGCTCGAGGTTAAGAGGAGAAGCTTGCAGCAGCGATGAAATGCGCCCGTAGGAAGCCTTGGACTGAACGACGTTGTGCCAGCCTTCGATTGCTCCCTCCACCGGTGCGAGCGCGCGCCCGGCGATGATCGAAGCGGCAATCACCATTCCGCCCGTTATATCCCCCAGGATCGCTAGATAGGCGCCCCAGCCGAGCATGCCGACCTGCGCGAGCAGTCGGATACTCTTGGAAACAGCCGCCGAGACGATGTTGCGGTCCTGCGCGGTGACCTGGGCAGTGAGGGAGCGGGCCGTGTCTTTCCCCCAAATGCTGACCGCCTCTGGAATCATTGCCAGCGCATTGATGATCTGTGAGTTGCGCGACATTGAGTCGAGATGGAGGTTTGCCTTGCTAAGGTGCTGGTTGGCCTCGCCGAAGGGGCCGGATGTCGCGCGCTGGTTTATGATTGCGACCACAAGAAGCATTAACGAGGCGGTCACAACGATCCAGCCGAGTTCCGGGTGGATGAGAAAGACAGCCAGGAAGAACAGAGGCGCCATCGGTACGTCGAGGAATGACAGCAGCGTTCCGGATACCAGGAATTGGCGCAACTGCTGGAGATCGCCGAGGATCTGATATTCCCGGCCGTTGCTATGCAACGATGCGCGTGCCGCTGCGCTGAGTACAGGCGTTCCAAGCTGCACCGCCATTTCGACCGCGGTGCGCATGAGAATGAAGCGCCGGATAGCGTCGAAGACGGCCTGCAGAATAACGGCGGCAACGATGACGACCGTCAGCATGACGAGCGTGTCGATTGAACGGCTGGTCAGCACGCGGTCGGAAATTTGGAAAAGGTAGATCGGGATCGCCAGAACGAGGATGTTGGTGGCAACCGTGAAGACCATCGCCGCGGCGAGGTTGCGGCGTACCGCATTCAAGCCTGCCTTGAGACTGCTTGCAAAGTCGACGGGACCGAGCCGTTTGTGAAATTGCCCGCTTCCTCCGCTGTCCCCGCCGCCGCGCCGGCCGTCTCCATTTCCGCCGGAGCCGGAGCCGCCGTCGGAGCCTTCGATCGGTCCGCGATTTACATCGAGCAGCAGATGCCCCGGCTTTCGGGCATCTGACCTGACTTTAGAGCCCGGAGCTTCTAAATTTTCCCGTGCTTCCGCCGGTTTGTGGGGCGGCTCCTGGCTTTTCGACGGTGTTTCAGTCTCCTCGACGGAGGACCTCGCCGAGGGGGCAGTCTCGTTAGCGAGTGCTTCGGCGACGTCAGCGACCAGTTTGGCTGAAACACGGTCAAACTCCTCGTCAGCGGCCGCTTTCCGGCGTTGAAGTTGTTGCCAAAGATCGGGTTCCGGCGTGAGGGTCTCACTGCCTCCGGCCCAGGTGGCTGATCCGCCAATCCTTGCCGCATTGTGGTTTGAGGCGGTCATGCGGTCCCCCTGATGGTTTGTCGATTAGGCAAGCATCGTCTGCATCACATCCGGATGCGTGCCGTCGTTGATGTGTATGTCTCCCGTCGGCGCCTCTGTGGGCCTGTCGGTGAGCATTTCGTCATCAAGAAAGGCGACCGCCTCGTTGATGAGCGCATCCGCGTCCTGGCCGGCCAAGCTCGGATCCGACGATATGAACTCTGCTTGGACCAGGAGCTCTTGTGAGTAGTGGTTTCCGGCTAGATAGGTCTTGCCCGCCGCATCCACGTCGTGAATCCCCGCGAAGTTGAGAAGGGCGTTGCCGCCCGTCATCACGGACCAGTTGGCGTCCATTCTTGGGGCGAGGGCGTTCATGGCGAGCGCAATTTGATCAGCGTCACCGAGGACATTCGTCTGCTTAATGAATTGCACGTCGAGAAGGTCACCGCCCACGAAGAGGACTCGCAGGTAGGGCAGGTCCTGGAATGCACTGTCCTTAAGAACGTCGTTATCGATGTGCATCGAGCCAGAGGCGAAGCTCTCACCTGTTGCCCGATACCCGGCAGGCATGGCTTCAAATCGGTCATGCGCACCGACATTGGTGATCTGTGCCTGGTTCCAGAGAAGGTTTCCGGTGGTGCCGAAGGTGCCGTTGCCCGTCGTCTGAAATCCCTCGACGGTGCCGATCAGATCGTTGTCGAACAGTACGTTCGTCTGCTGGATGATGTTGGAATCGTAAATATTGCCACCGACGACGATAAGGTCGTAGTAAAGGCCCAGATCGGCTACCGATACGCCATTCACTTGCGTATTGCCGCCGGCGAGGATGGTTGATTTCACGCCTGAGGACGCCAGGACGGCGGTATCGTTGTCTGCCATGAAATTGAATTGCTCGATCCAATTGAGAAGGACGAGATCGCCCTCCACGCGTGATACCGCCCAATGTTGCGGGAATTGTCCCGAAGCGGGGGCGGGCTCGCCGCCGACAGAAGAAGAGGCGTCTATCCGCTCGATATTGGCGATGTTGAAAGCCTGCGTCGGGCTCGAAATTTCGGTCCAGGCGCCGGTTTGCGTGCTTACCAGATCCTGGTCCCACCAGGCATTGGTCTGTACGATGGCGTTTATTTCATAGCTGTCGCCCATCCCGGCTATAACCCTGCCGGTCATCCAGTCGTTTCCGAGGATCGCCTCGTTGACCAGTTCGTTTCCGCCTCCCTCAAATTCGACTTTTGGCTCGATGAGCCCGTTGCCCTTGCCGGGTTGCGGGCCTCGGGAAGGGGAGGCGATCTCCTCCTGGTCTGGCCGATAGTCGGACAATTTTGGCGCGTCAGTGACTTCCAGCCCATTCACGAAGTGCCCGCTCAACACGGGGCCGGCATAAACCGTTACACCATCCTGAGGGGGCGCTTCGGCCGCTTCGGCTATTGCGTGCCAAGCATCCATCACCGTGTCTGCAATGCTGTCTTGCGTTGCAGGGGATTCGATCGCGGAAAAGGGCGAAACGGACTCTGCCTCCTGCAACATGGCAAGAAGTTCCGGTCCAGTTTCGAAGGGCGGCTTGACCATCGCAAGGCCGGAGCCGCCAAGGCTCAGATAGTCGTTGTCGTTCAGGAAGGCATTCTGCTTGATGAATGCCGCGTAGGATCCGTGAGGAGGTAGCTCAAAGGGGGCGAACCCTGCAGTTTCCCGGGGAAGGGCGGATGTTAGGGTTTTTGCCGTCGGCTCGGGTGTATCTGCGCCGTTCAACTCCACAGGGATCGGATCGTGAATGACGTTGGATTCCGCCTTGAGTTCCTCCGGCGGAACCGGCGGAGGCGTATACTCGAGAACCGGTGTGAAATCCCGCAACGCGTATTCCTCGCGGGGCTTTTCTTGTTCCTCATCCGGTTGTTGCGCGTCGTCGTCTTTTCGTCGGGAGGCGTCAAAGGACTCGTAGGCCTCGCGCATCCGCGTTGCATCGGTGATGGTCTCGAACACCCCGATAAAGTGGGCGATAGCTTCTGTGATCTTGTCTAGGGCCATCGCAATCACCTGTCATTACCACGAGCATGCCAGACAGCCGTCCAAACCATCGGGCCTGGTTGAATGGGCCGCCTCAACGGCGGCCCACTTGATTTTCGTGAGGAAACGAGCACGTCAGCTCGTCAGGCCTTCGTCTTCGCCGACTGCCGAGCTGGTCAGATTTCCGCCGACCACCGTCATATCGACGGCATTCTGCTGCAGGTTCGCACCAAGCACGATCTCCTGATTGAATGCGCTGGTCTCTACCCATGCGTCGGCATGTGCTTGAGAGAGCCCTTCGACGAATCCGTCGTCGCCGTTGTTGGACCCCCACATTCCGCCTGCGCCACCGGCACCGCCGCTGCCCGACGTCGCCGTGCCGCCGTCTCCGCCGTCACCGCCGAAGGCTAGGGCGTCGCCACCGAAAGCGAAACCGCCAAGGGCGTCACCGCCGTTTCCGGCTCCGCCCGTGGCACCACCGCCGGCACCACCGTCACCGCCGGCCGCGAGCGCAATGCCAGCTCCGGCACCGAGCGCACCGGCTATGCCGACGCCGTTTCCGGCTTCCGCATCTCCGCCTTCGCCACCGGTACCACCAGTACCACCGGTGCCTATTCCGCCGGTCCCGCCGAAAGCGTCACCGCCGCCACCGCTAAAGGCGTTTCCGCCCTCGCCACCGTCGCCGCCGTCGTCGCTTACGCCGACACCGATCCCGGCCAGAGCGTCTTTCGCCAGTCCGAGGCCGACTCCGATGGAGTCTCCGCCTTCGCCGCCAGCGCCACCCGTGGAAATGCCGCCTTCGCCGCCGGTCGCTTCTCCGCCCTCGCCGCCGGTGCCTTCACCACCTTCGCCGCCTTCGCCGCCTTCACCGGCGTTTCCGGCACTGCCGCCGGCGCCGATACCTGCTGCCAATGCGCCAAGGCCGATACCGAGAGCGCCCGCATCACCGCCGTCGGCTCCGTTGCCACCTGCGGCGTCGCCGCCTTCGCCGTCACCGCCATCGGCAAAGCCGCCGAAAGCTGAGCCGCCGTAGGCTTTGGCTTCTTCGCCATCGCCGCCATTGGTATAAGCGTCACCATCAGAGGCTCCGCCCTCGCCGCCGGCCACGATGCCTTCACCGGCATCAGCATCTCCGCCATAGGCACTGCCGTTCTGCGACCAATCGGCGTTGTTCGCCAGGCTCACGTTCTCGAGGCTATCGGCATCGTCAATACGGGCGTTCTGGCTGATCGCCATTCCGACGTCGTTGCCGGCGCCGTTGAGCGATTCGTTGAGAACGTTGGAGACGTTCATGTCATCGCCCGGATCGAAAACGGTCGAACCATCGCGGTTGACGAAGATGTTGTCGAACTCATTGTCGTGCAGATCGAGGTCTGCAAAGTCATCGTCAGACGGTTCGTAGCCAGACAAGTCGACATCCACGTCTACGTCCACGTCCGTCGAGCTTTCGACAGTCGTGGTATTTTCGTTGATGTTCGTATTCTCGTTGTCGTTGTCGTTGTCGTTGTCGTTGTTGTTGTCGTTGTTGTTGCCATTCTCGTTGGCATTGCCATTGAGATTGCCATTCAGGTTCGCATTTGCTGCGAAGTTTGTGCTGCTGCTGTTGGATTCCGCATCTGCGTTTCCGTCAGCATTGGCCGTTGCATCGCTTTCCGCGTCACTGTCCGAGGCGGAGTCGCTGCTGTTTTCGCTATAGGAACCGTTGACATTAACGTTCAGCTGTTCCTGACCTTGCCACTGATCTTGATATTGATCCTGCCACTGGTGCTGATCCTGATCTTGGCTCTGGTCCTGATCTTGATCTCCAAAATCCCAAGGCAGCCAGTTGTTTCTGTTACCCATTGTCTTGTCCTGCTGGTAAGCCGTCCCGACATTGACCTCGGTTCATCTTCAATGAGGTCTTGGCGCCGGATACGGAGGTTGAGTTTTCTGGTTTGCGGGTGATGGACGCGCATCGACGCGGCATGCACCCGGAATGCACCTGTTCCTTGTGGGACCCTCCCTTGTTTCGAGGGCGCCGGGGTGTGGGGCTTTGCCAGCGGCTTTTTTCACGCAGTACTCAGGTGGCCTTGCCCCGGAACACCTGCGTCGCCATTGCAACGGGGCAAGTGTGCCTTTGAACAGGGGGGCGCATAAGATGACACTTCAGTTTAGGAAGTTTGGTCCGGGAAAAGCAGTGGTTTGGCTAGTGCAGCGCCTATGTATTAGCTCATTCGAGCGAATAGGCAGCCGTAGCTCCCTTGCGCCCGGGTTCGTGAGCCCGCACGCGGTTTCCAGCGTGCAATGAGGTTCTCCTCTTTCGAACAGATTGCGTGGAAAGAGCTACACCTTCCTACCAATCGGCTAATGCGTCGTCGACGTTACCTACTACCATTGAGGTGGCACCTCGCTCCTTCAGCCAGTTTCTAGAACCTGGTGCAGTTCGGGTAGAATTCCTCCGAATAGATCGGTTTGTTGACCTGGGAGGAGGTCTGCCATGCTACGCAGCGAACTGGGAGCTGGATCAGCCGGCTTTTCGAGGGTGCTCGATGGAGAGGCGGTGAAGCAGCATCAGAGAGTGCTGTTGTTCGTCGCTCCGCCGGGAAGTATTTCGGAAGCGCTTGTAGCGGCGATCGAGAGGGAGTTCAGGTGGATCTCGGTGCGGATCGTTCCGGAGCCGGCACTGGCACGTGCGAAGTTCGATGTTCCGGTACAGCTTATCCTGGTCGATACGAACCATATCGACGAGTTGCTAGAGCACTGGAAGGAAATTGAAGAGGCGCATCCCTTTGCTTCCATGGCTGTGACCGCCAGTCACAGCAAGATATGCATGGACGCGTTTCAGAAAGCAGCGGCGAGGCGGGCTATCCGGGGCATAGTGCCGATGGACGTCAACCTCGACATCTGGCTTTCCGTGGTTTGTATAATGCTAAAGGGGGGCGAATACTTTCCGCCGGAACTGTTTCAGCGCAACACAAGCGACCTGTCAGCGCCGGTAGAAGCGCCGCCAAAGCATACCGCGGAGCCGACCGATAGCGCCCGTGCCGTCAAGGGTCTTACCGCAAGAGAGCTGCAAGTGCTCTCCTGCGTCGCCAAGGGCCTACAGAACAAGCTCATTGCAGCTGAGCTCGGCCTCTCTGAACACACGGTCAAGATTCATATCCATAACACCATTCGAAAACTCGGCGCGCATAACAGAACCGAGGCCGCGGCCCTGTATTTCCGCTGCACCGAGGGCTGGCGGGGTGGATTACAAGCCGCCTCCAATGAGGTGCCGCTATGAACGTGCCCAGTCGTATGTCGAACCTGCACGAGATTTTGCTGCTGCTCGGCCGATTGAACTACACATGGACGAATACAGAAAGTTTGCTGATATATCTGATCGCTGGGCTCGCCAGTGTCGACAAGGAGAAAGCTGCCGTCATTTTTCTGACGCTTAATACCACACGGGCACGGATCGACCTTGTGGAGCGACTCGCCAAGCTGAAGTCCACGCCGGCCGATTGCCGGCAGGAAGTGCTTTCCTTGACAAGAAGCCTGCTGCGCGAGGCGGGTCTACGCAACAAGTTCAACCACTGCATATACTCGTTCGACCCCGAGAACGGCCGCGGTATGACACAAATGATGCGCATTGCCGACAGCAAGGACGAGATCCGGTACGGGAAGGTTGAAAGCCTGGACGAGGCGGAAGTTCAAAGAATCCGGGATTGCATCGCCTCCTTGGGCACCATCAACCGGGACGTATGGCAACTGGTCGGAAGGTACGATTTCCCAACGTAAGCGCTACGCTGCAAGCCAAAGGCACAGTGATCTCTGGGACGGATACATCTTTGACACGCGTGGGTTAGTGATTAAGCTCATCCGAACTCGATTCTTCCTGCAGGAGCGTTGATATTGAAACGGGAAACGTTTGACGCTGGGCACTTCGTCGGGCGCGTCTGGCGCCCGGACGTCGATGGGCCGGCCGTTGTCGTCGTGCGCGAGGGACGCGTGGTCGACATCACTTCGCGTGAAATCCCTACAATGCGGGACCTGCTGGAGTTAGATGATCCTGTAGCGGCTGTCGATGACGCAAAGGGAGCAGACCTTGGCTCTCTTGAAGCCGTTGCGGAGAGTTCACGCGAACCTTCCGCCGACAGTCTCCATTTTCTTGCCCCGTGTGATCTGCAGGCGGTCAAAGCTTGTGGTGTGACGTTTGCACGCTCAATGATCGAGCGTGTTATCGAAGAGCAGGCTGCGGGAGATCCGTCAAAGGCCGCCGCAATCCGCGAACGCGCGATCAAGATCATTGGCGAGAGTCTGAACAACCTAAAACCCGGCTCGCCCGAGGCGGCGGCAATGAAGAAGGCCTTTCAGGAGGAGGGTGTCTGGTCGCAGTATCTGGAGGTCGGTATCGGCCCCGATGCTGAGGTCTTCACGAAAAGCCAGCCGATGGCCTCCGTAGGATGGGGGGCTTCCATTGGGCTACATCCGATCTCGAAATGGAATAATCCGGAGCCCGAGATCGTGCTCGCGGTCGATAGCGGCGGAACGGTAAAAGGGGCGACACTCGGCAATGATGTCAATTTGCGTGACGTCGAGGGGCGTTCCGCGCTGCTTCTGGGGAAGGCGAAGGACAACAACGCTTCCTGCTCAATCGGGCCCTTTATCCGCTTGTTCGACGATACCTATTCCATGGATCACGTCCGCTCCGCCGAGCTGGATCTGGTCGTCGAAGGCGAGGACGGGTTTATTCTCGAGGGGCATAGCTCGATGCGGGAGATCAGCCGTGATCCGCTCGATCTCGTATCACAAACGATCGGGCGGCATCACCAGTATCCTGACGGCTTTATGCTTTTTCTCGGAACGCTGTTCGCCCCTGTTAAGGACCGCGATGCGCCCGGCCAGGGGTTCACTCACAAGACGGGCGATGTCGTCAGGATCTCCAATCCGCAGCTTGGCCCGCTGATCAACACCGTACGTCTTTCTACCGAGTGTCCCGAGTGGCGGTTCGGCGTCGCTGCTTTGATGCGTAACTTGGCAAAGCGCAACCATCTCTAATAACTTCGCGATGGCCGCGCCTTACCGAAGATGTCGGGTTAAAGGTGTGGTGAGGAATGGGCCGCGCTCTTATGCAGCCCGCTCTCCCGCGCCAAATCCGCGGCGCTTTCCACGAAACTTCCTCTTGCCTGCGCGTTGGCCGGCCGGTGCTTTGCCGCTGCCGAATTCACCGTTGCGTTGGCGGCTCGGACGCTGCCCTGAAGCATAGTCGTCTCGTGACTTCGCATTGCCGTTCGCGATTGCATCTTGCGCGCGGTTCTGCTCACGCGCCGGTTGCTGCGGGTCGGGCCCGCGGGAATGATCGGCCGCGATCGGGAGGCGCATGCGTATCACGCGTTCGACTGCTCGCAGTTTCGAGCTTTCGGTTGGGTCGCACAAGGTGATGGCGATCCCGTCAGCGCCGTTACGCCCGGTCCGCCCGATGCGGTGAACATAGCTTTCCGCCTCGTCCGGCAGGTCGAAGTTCACGACGTGTGTGATGCCGGGCACGTCGATGCCACGGGCGGCGATATCGGTCGCGACAAGGATGCGGACATTGCCACTGCGGAAACCCTTCAGCGCTTTTTGTCGGGCATTCTGCGACTTGTTGCCGTGGATCGCGGCCGCGTCGAAGCCGTCACGCTCCAGATCGCGGGTTACCCGATCCGCGCCATGCTTGGTTCGCGCGAAGACGATCACGGATCGCATCGCCTCGTCGGTCAGCAAGCTGGAAAGAACCTGCCGTTTCTGTTTGGTCCGCGCGATAACCACGCTCTGCGTAATCTCGGCGGCCGTCGTGCCTTGTGGCGCGACCTCGACACGGACCGGATCCTTGAGAAGTCCTTGCGCGAGCGCGTCGATCTCCTTCGGCATGGTGGCGGAAAACAGCGCGGTCTGGCGGTCCGGGTGCGTAGCACTCGCGATGCGTTTCACATCCCGGATGAAGCCCATGTCGAGCATGCGGTCGGCCTCATCGAGTACCAGCCAGCGTGTCTCGGCGAGGTTCACCTCGCCGGCGCGGACGAGATCGGTTAGCCGGCCCGGCGTAGCGATCAGGACATCGACACCAGATGCAATCCGTCTGATTTGAGAGTTGCGCGATACGCCGCCCAGGACGAGCGCGGTCGAGATATGCAAGCCTTTAGACAAGACGCGAATTGTCTCTTCGATCTGCACGGCCAGCTCCCGGGTGGGTGCCAGGATCAACGCGTGTGCGGATTTACGCTTCCGCTTGGCGGCAAGCCCCACGAGCTTCATCAGAATGGGCAGGCTGAACGCCGCCGTCTTCCCGGAGCCGGTTTGGGCGACACCAAGGAGGTCTCGGCCCTGGAGATGCGCGGGGATAGCCTGCTGCTGGATCGGCTTCGGCTCGGTAAAGCCGATGCTGCCGACGGCCTTCAGCAGTGCACCTGATATTCCAAGTTCGGCGAAGCCCATCGGCTCCGGATTAATTGCAATATTCAAAATTGTTCTCTTTCATGCAGCCTCGGCCGCAAAAACTATCGCGGCAGAGCGCATCTGCCGGTCAAATGATTTGGTATTTACGACGAAACGGCGGGATTTCCCACACGGATGCGCTGTCGTGCCCGCAAGCTTCATGCCTCGGGGCTTATTCTCGCGCTTGCCGTGATAGTCGGAAAGGGAGAAATCAGACGCAACCAAGTCCTCTGCAGGAGGGTCATCTTAATCGACCCAAGCGCCTAATGCACTGCATATGGCGCTGTTCGCAGCAGAATGCAAATGGAATCGTAGACGAGATTGATGGTTCTTGGTCCTTGCGCCATTTTGTTGATGCCCACAGACCCGAGGGTAATATAGGACGACCGGTCAATGGTGTAGTGCCGAAGGGAAGGAGATACCGGGTGAGACCACTGCTTTTTGCTGCGGCTGTCTTGGGCGCGTTCGCATCAAGCGCGATGGCTGATGAAAATTGCGCCGATGCGCAAGACCAGGCCACGCTGAACGAATGCGCTTACGATGCATACAACACGGCAGATGAGCGACTGAACGCTGAATACAAGGCAGTCATGAAGCGCCTGGGTGATGATGATGCTACCAAAAGCAGCCTGATAGCAGCGCAACGCGCGTGGATTGCCTATCGCGACGCGGAATGCAAATTTCAGGCATCCGGTGTCGAAGGCGGCAGCATCTATCCGACAATCCGTGCCTTCTGCTTGCGACAACTCACCGACGCCAGGACTCAGGATCTCGAGGATTATCTGAGGTGCCAGGAAGGTGATCTAGGTTGCCCTGTCCCGGCGGCAAATTAATGCGCGAGACCCTTCCCGATTGTCCTGTAGAGATGCTTTGCAAGAAGCGATCGCGACAGAGAGGTGGAAGGGAACTCGGCATCGTTCCTGTGGAAGGACGTCCGGGAAAGCAATCAGTTTGGCCAGGCGTACGGCAGCTTCAGCCGTGTGGCCGTGCGGATCAGAAGGCGTTGCGGTCTGAAAGTGGTGGACTTGTCCTGCCGCGCCAAGCTTCTAAACAGTCGGCAAAATTTCACAAGCGGTGGTTGTGGTCTTCTGATGTGCTTTCACTGAAAGCAGCGGACGCATTTAAGTTTTGATCATTATATGTGGATGTTGTGGCTTTTATGCACTAGGCATCTTGGCGCTTTAGCACTAGGTTAGATTTATTTGGTAATGCAAAGAGGGATAAATCATGAGCAGAGTTGTTGTTATTGTGGCTACTGCGCTCGCCGTGACCAGTCTTGCTGGCTGCGTCGGAAAAGGCAAGGGCAAGGCTCCGCCGCCGGTAATGGAGCCAGCGCCGGTGCAGGCTCCAGTTTATAAGTGAGTTAAGCGAATTGTTGGACAAGAGCCCTGGTGGCTCTTGTCCAATCTATTCATTTGCTCAAGCTTTTGACGTCTATGATGGGCGGCAGAGGCGTATTTTTTGAGTCTGCTTGACGCGGGACGGAGCATGCACGACGTTTGGAGGCATCTTGTAAAGCGTTGGTGCTTGGTCGGCTTTCTTGCACTCGCTGTCACATCATGTCAGACGAACAGTGGATCGGAAGCAGAGCTAGAGCTTGCAAGTGCCTCGTCAGCTGCTCCAGCCTCGGAATCGTCAGCGACTCCATCTTCCGAAGCAACTGAAGCGCAGTATTTTATCGAGTTCCGCTCCCGCTACGCGCTCAGTTACGGTCATTCTTTCGTCATTTTCGGGCGTACGGATTCCGCGGGAAACATGATCGATCCTGAAGTGGCGGGCCTGCACCCGGCGTCGGACAGCTCCGTTCCCTATATCCTCGGTCACCTGGTGCCTGTGCCTGCGGAAACCGGATGGAGCGATGGAGATTTGGACGACCGATACATGTCTGCCAACTGGCGCATACCGCTCGACAAAGACGAATACCAGAAGGTGGTGGCAGATATACGTGAGCTGCAGAACAGCTCTCGTACCTGGCATGCCGCTTTGTACAACTGCAACGCCTTTGTTGCTGAAATCGCCCGCTCCATGGGATACAAAACTCCCTTCATCTGGCTCAAGCCACGGGTATTCATAACCAAGCTTCGAGAGATGAATGGCGGGCCGGACGCGATTGGTGTAACGCGTCCTGCCGCATAACCCGACGGCCTGAGCGTGCGGGTTCACATTGAGCTATACTATTTGCGTGCTAGATCAATGCGCCAGCGGCGACCGATGCGCCTATCGGCACGCCGACAAATGTACAGAACCGGTAAAACAACATGAACGTGTCGCTAGCTTCCGTCGGCGAAGCAATATGGGTCCTGGGAATCGTCGCCTGGTACGTCATCCGTTATTCCTTCGAGCGTAGGGCGAAGCGCGCTCGCATCGTCAAAGACAAGAACTCCCTTCTCGATAAGGTCGGGCTCGCTTCAGCGCTGTTCGGGCTTGCAATTTTTCCTGTCTTCTACGTCATCTCGGGGATTCCCGAAGCTGCCGATTTCCCCGTGCATCTTTGGACCGTTATCCTGGGTGGCGGCATCTTTCTTTCCGCGCTTGTACTCTTCCGGATAACCCACAAGTCACTGGGTAAGAACTGGTCGATTACGCTGCAGATTCGTGAGCAGCATTGCCTGGTCCGCACGGGGCCTTATGCTCTTGTTCGCCACCCCATGTACACTTCATTTCTGCTAATGGTGAGTGGTCAATTCTTTCTGTTGGCAAACTGGTTCGTCGGATTACTCGGCCTTCTTGGGTTTGCTATATTGTTTTTCTTGCGAGTCGATAAAGAAGAAGAAATGATGCTGGATAAATTCGGCCAACAATATCGAAGCTATATGGGCACGTCCAAGCGAATCATTCCATTTGTGTACTAACCCGCGCGATCGATTGTTTTTGAAACGCGATATGAGCGACAATTTTTCAGATCAAGGAGGGCTTTTCGTGGGACGAGTTATCCCCTTACAGGGGGCGGCGACGACGCAATGGGAGGTTCTTTGCCATACCCCGCGCGCCCTGAAGGCGGCTAAGGACCTGAATCAAAAGTCGGTTGGACGTGGCGTAGCGAAGCGCGTCCGTGGGACATTTCTGTCGACAACGTTTTACTCTTGTCCAGGAGCGATTTCGGCTCTGATGCAGTCTCCACCCCAAGTCCTTACCAGCCTCTAGAGAAAGCCGATGCGAGGTAGAGCGGTTAAGCTTTCCGATCCCCGGCGCCTGGTCGGCGATCTCATGCGGTTTTCGATCAAGATTCCAAGGGTTGCCGTTCAACGGCAAATGCGGCTTGAGCCGTTGGTGCAGGCAAGGGCAGGCCTGGATCCGAAACCGTCCTGGACCGTGCTGTTTCTGAAGGGCTATGCGCTTCTTGCCCAGGAAGTGCCGGAACTGCGGCGCGCGTACGTCAAACTGCCCACACCGCATCTATACGAATACCCGATGAGCGTGGCCTCAATTACGCATGAACGCAATTATAAAGGCGAACGAGCGGTTCTGTTCAGCCTCGTGAAAGGTCCGGAGCAACAATCCATACAGCGCTTGGGAGAGATTTTACGGGACGTGCGGGCCAGCCCCGTCCTTGAGGTCAAGGAGTTCCGGCGCGCCTTGAGGCTGGCGCGTGCACCAGCGTGGATCAGGCGAGCGCTGATGTGGGTCAGTCTGAATCTGGGCCGACAGCGGGCGAATTATTTTGGCACATTTCAGCTTTCCGTCTATTCGGGGCTGGGGGCGGAATCGCTTAACCCGCTCACACCGCTGACAACCCTTCTCAACTATGGCACGATTGACAATGATGGCTCCGTTTGCGTCCGCATCCACTATGACCACAGGGTTATGGATGGCGCGGATGTTGCTCGTGCGCTAGCACGGTTCGAAGAAATTCTGAACGGTGCCATCGCGGACGAACTGAAGGCGCTCGGCCGCTCGGCTGGCGATCCCGAACGACAGAGAGAGCCGAAACGGTGAGTGGAGTTGTGACAAACAATGAGATCACATTCCGATTTCGGCGCTGATGATTCCTAGTTCTGACCACACCACGACAGATTCCTTCACGGACCCATCGCACGATCGTCGAGGAGCCATTGTCGTGACTGGGGCGTCAGCGGGGATCGGCCGGGCTATTGCAAAGGTGGCTGCTCGGGAGGGCGCTGCGATCGTTCTCGTTGCACGGGCCTCGGCTGGGCTCCAAGAGGTGGCGAGGGAGGTGCGTCAAGCGGGTGGCGAACCGTTCATCCTTGAGTTGGATTTGCTGAACGATGGCGCTCCAGCACGCGTCGAGCGCTTTCTTCTCGAAAATCATCTCGTCTGCGACACGCTCGTCAACAGTGCCGGATATGGCCGGCGCGGCGCGGCGACTGCTCTTCCTCTCGATGAGCAGCTTGGCATTCTCGATCTCAATATCCACGTGCTCAGTGAACTGACGCTTCGGTTCCTCCCGGAAATGGTGAAGCGTGGTCGAGGCGGCGTAATCAATTTCAGTTCGGTAGCCGGTTTCGCGGCAGGGCCGTATATGGCATCCTACTACGCTAGCAAATCCTTTGTACGCTCCTTTTCGCAGGCACTCCACCAGGAGCTCCGCCGCACCGGAGTCACTGTCACTTGCATCGCACCGGGGCCTGTGCGGACGAACTTCCTTGCGGATTCGGGAGCAAAGCACGCCGCCCTCTTCCGAATCCTGCCGGCACTGAACCCCGACGATGTGGCCGAGTGCGCGTGGCGAGGGTTCAAATCTCGCCGACGTCTCATCGTCCCGGGCATATCAGCCAAACTTGCAGCCATGGCTGCAAGTTGGTTGCCAGCATCCTTGGTGCTGCCACTGATTGGTGCACTACAGCGCAGCGGGAACGACCCGTGCCCTTGCGGGTCGGGCAAGAAATTCAAAAACTGCTGCAGTGCTCACTCGCGTAGTCCTGCCGGTGCCAAGCAAAAATAAAGCGTGTCGGCAGTAGCGCCGAATGCACCCAAGCCTGGCATTACAAACCGGCATCCAGGGCGTGCGGAAAACGCAACTATCCACAGGCTACCTGCGATCCGATACATGCATTGATGGGAATTGGGCAGTCCAAAAGAGTTTTGTCGAGGCATTGTATCTTGACAATTACAGTCATCTTTTCTAGGAGGACGGGCAGCCAGGCCGCTGAACGCAGCTACCCAGCGACAAGAATAATAACTTGTGAGGGTGCTTCATGCTGTCGCGGATCTGGCCTTGTCTCATCTCGACCTGTCTTGTCTCTCCCGCCTTGGCACAGCAGGCGTCGCCGGGTGATGGCGCGGGCACGCTCCTTGACCGGCTGGTGGTCACGGCCGGCCGCGAGGAAAGCTCGATAGCGGGCGTTGCGCAGTCGGTGATGGTTCTGGAGCGTGACGAGATCGAGCAGGCGATGGAGATTTCGCCTAACGCCACCGATCTTGTCGAGCGCCTGGTGCCCGGCTTCTCCCCTTCCAACCAGACTATCTCCGGCGCGTCGGAGACCTTCCGCGGCCGCGGCGTTCTGATCATGGTCGACGGCGTGCCGCGCAACACGCCGCTGCGTGATGTCTCACGCATACTCTCCATGATCAATCTCGATACAGTCGAGCGCGTTGAGGTGGTGAACGGATCCTCGAGCCTTTATGGCGCAGGCGCGACGGGCGGCACGATCAACTTCATCACGAAGCGCGGAACAAGCGAAAAGCCCACCGTCACCGTTCGTACGGGGGTAACCGCCTTCACCGAAAACATCGGCAAGTCGGCCGCTCCCGAAACGAGCATCACCGTCGAGGGCCGGAAGGACAATTTCGACTACATCTTTTCCGCCACGGGTGAGCTTACCCGCCGCACCTATGACGGCTACGGCAATGAGATGGCATCCGATGCAATGCTCGGCCAGGGTGGCGGCGACCGCACCGGCTCGGCGGACCTGTTCGGTGTCCTGGGATACGAGAGCGGACCGCGGCGTTTCGAAGTGAGCGTCGACTGGACCTATGCGGAACAAAAACCAGACTGGTTCACTGACTACACGACAGACCCGGTCTCGCCGGATTTTTCCGATTCCTATACGGGCGAGCCTCTGGAGGAAAATTCCAAATATATCACCGCCAAATACACCGACAGCGCCTTCGCTCTGGGCGATTTGGAGGTGAAGGCCTATTACAACAAGATCTTCAAGCGGTCGCCCTTTACCAAGTTCTCCGCTGTCAACTCCATGGTTTACTATTCGGGCGATCCCTCGAACCCGACGGCCGCTTTCAACCAGTCTGCCCTCCATAGCGATAGGGCCGGCCTGAACCTGACGGTCAACACGCCGACCGATTTCCTTTTCGAAGGCAGCACCGTCACCTGGGGTGCGGACTACACCTATGACGAGACCAGCCAGAAGCTTACGAACGGCTGGAACGTCATCTCGCCGATGATGCAGCATTCGATTGCTGCCTTTGCACAGGCCGAGGTTCCAATCACCGACCGCTTCCGGATTCAGGGCGGTGTCCGCTTCGACCAATTCTTCCTTGACGTTGACGACTTCGAGCGGCCGGAAGCCTATGCTGGACAGTTTGGGATGGCGTTTCCGGCCATTGATGTGCTCGGCGGTTCTTTCGACTACAACGCTTTCAGCTTCAATGCCGGCGCCGTTTTCGACGTCACGGATGACCTTCAGGCGTTTGGAAACTTCTCGCAAGGCTACAGCCTGACCGACATCGGCGCCTTTACCCGCCGCGCCGGTCTGAATACCACGGCGGAAGCGTGCGATGCTTATGGGGGATTGCTCGCTTCCTTCGGCTGCGGCGGAATGCCCGATTTCACCGTCAGCTACGGCAATATCGCGCCGGAGCCGCAACTGGTGAACACCTATGAAGCAGGTCTGCGCGGCGATTGGGGCGACTTGCGCGGCAGCGTCAGCGCATACCTTTCGACGTCCAAGGACGGTGTGAACTACGATTTCGAGGCCAATCGCGTTACCCAGCAGAAGGAGCGCATCTGGGGCGTGGAGGCGAACGCCGAATACGACATCAATGCCATGTTCACGGTCGGCGGCATTCTCGGCTACACCGAAGGTAAGTACGACGAGAACGGTGATGGCTCTATCGGCGATGGCGAGTATCTGCCGAACAACCGCATTTCATCGACCTGGAAGGGCCTTGCCTACGTGAACGCGTATTTCGGCAATGGCTTCGAAGCGCGCGGCGAGGTGGAGCATTTCTCCGGGCGCGACCGCATCGAGGGCAACGAAATCGATGACGCGACGCTGGTCAATGTGGCGGTGGCAAAATCCTTCGACAATGATGGCAAGCTCAGTCTGGCCGTGCGCAATCTCTTCGACGAGGAGTATATAAACCCCAGCGCAACCGCCACGCGCGGCGCTCCGGTCGCGGGGCTGGGGCGCTCAGTCTTCGCATCCTACAAGATGACATTCTGAGGATGCGGCCATGGCCGTGCATCTGGATCGGGAAGGGGCGGTTCTGTCGCTGATCATCGACGCGCCGGCCGGGAGTGACGATCCCGAGCGGTACATCGCCGCGCTTCACGAGATTTCAGGCGTAACTGATCCGTTCGTGCTTCTGGTCACCTTCCGCATACCGCTCGACCTGCCGCAGGTACAGCGCAAGGCACAGAATCTCTGGTTCAAGGCGACGCGTGAGAAAATGAACGCGACGTGCCGCGCGACCGCCATCGTCCGCAAAAATCCCAGCGAGGAGATGCAGCGTACTTTCAGCGGATTGTGGAGCTTCCCGGTTCTCGTGACGGACAGGAGCGACGCCGCCGAACTCTTCCTCGCCGCTCATTTGCCGGAGGAGGCCGGATCATGATCGCAACGGACACATCCCCGGCGGTGGAGGCTGCCGGCAAGCCGCGCTACCGGCTCTTTGTCGTGCTGGCGGGCCTTTATCTGGCGCAAGGCATTCCTACCTATCTCTTCGCTGCCGCCCTGCCGCCGATTCTGCGCGAACAGGACGTCTCCCGCACCGCGATCGGCTTCTTTTCGATCCTGCTCCTGCCGCTGGTCCTGAAATTTCTCTGGGCACCCCTTGTGGACCGCGTACGGCCCTTTGCGAGATCCCATCGCGCTGGCTGGGTGATCATCACCCAGTGCGGCATCATTGCCGCCATTCTGTCGCTGATGGCGGTCGAGCCAAACGATGTATGGGCGATCTTCGCCATCGGCTTCCTTGCTTCGCTGCTATTGTCCACCCAGGACATCGCCACCGACGGCTATGCCTCGAAGTATCTCGAGCCGGAGGAGCGGCCGATCGGCAACGCCATCCAGGGCGGCGCGGTCGCTTTCGGGGTGATTGCGGGCGGGACAATGGGGCTCGTGCTCTACCACTACGCGGGATGGGACGTCATGCTGGGCACGATAGCCCTCATCTCTCTCCTGCCGCTCGCCGCTGCCTTTGCCATGCGCGAAACCGACCCCGCATCGGAGCAGTCCGGAGCGCGGCTTTCGCGCCCCTCTATTATGGCTTTCTTGCGCCGCCCGGAAGCGCGGCAGATCCTCTGGATCGCGCTTATCTATCGCGCAAGCGAGGGGCTGGTGAAGGCGATGGAGGGCTCGTATCTGGTCGATGCGGGCATCCCGCTTGACATCATCGGTTATCTTTCCGGCGCGTCGGCGGCCACTGCCGGTCTCGCCGGCTCGGTCATTGCAGCCATACTGCTTCGGCGCTGGGGCGTTGCACCCGTTCTCGGCCTGCTGGGAAGCTTGAGAACCGTGTGCTTCCTCGTCTTTGCACTGCATGCGTCAGGCGCCATTCTGGGCGTGTGGCCGCTCTACGGTGCCTCAGCGTTTCAGACGCTGATCCGCTATATGGAGATCGTCGCGCTCTATAGCCTCTTCATGAGCGTGACCTCCTCGGAGCAACCGGGAACCGACTTCACCATTCTCGCCTGCGGTCAGCTTATCGTCTATCTCGCCGGTTCCATGTCCTCAGGCGCGCTCGCCGATCTCCTGGGCTACAGCGCTCTCTTTGGCATCTCCGCGGCACTGTCGGGCGCGGCAGTGGTGGCAACGATGCTGATGCTGCGGGCGAATGGCGCGACTGTCGGCATGGCCGTTGCCACTCCCGGGGGAGGGCAGGGGCGATGAACACGAATTTTGCACACGTCTCCCGGTCGTTAGCTCCTGCCGGGCTTTATCGACCAGGCCGCCACTGCAATCGCCCCGGCAGGCGCGGCGCAGAAAAGGAGCGGCAACGGCGGCCACAGGGCGAAGGCGTAGCCGCCTATGACGGCGCCCGCGCCCTGACCCAGCACGTGGGCGCTCGCCAGCCATCCGGCAGCTGCACCCTGCTCGCGCGGCTGGACCCGGGAGACGAGCCAGGCGAGATAGGTGGGCGAGGCAATGGCAACACCGATTCCGCCGATGACCAGCCCCACCGCGCAGAGGGCGAACCCGCCGCTTGCGACAACGGTCAGCGCGCCAAGTGCCAGCAGGATAGAGCCCGTTGTCACGCCGATACCTTGATCGAAAGGCAGGCGGGGAATGGCGAAGACCTGAACGAGGATCATGGCTGCGGCGACAAGGGTGAGAATGAGGCCGGTGGCACTGGTGGCGGAAGAGGCTGTCAGGCCGAGCTTCGCCTCCAGTATCGGCCCCAGCATCATCTGCACCTGGCCGAAACCCACCATCAGGCAAAAGCCGATCGCCAGGAAGGGCAGAATGCGGCGGTCGAAGGGAAAGAGGCGCTTTTTCTCGTCGGTATCGAGAGCTGGGGAAAGCCGCTTCTCCCTTGGCACGAAGAGCAGACTTATTGGGCTCAGCACGAGAAGGAGGAACGGAAGCTGCGCCGCCAGGCTCGCCGTCATTGCGGCCACGGAACCGAGGATGCGTCCGGTTCCAAGCCCGGCGCTGAGCAGCGCCAGCAATCCTCGATGCTGTTCCTCGGCAGCCGACCGGCACACCCAGCTTTGCGCGACCGGGATTACCCCCGACGCGCCGAAGCCATAGACCAACCGCGAGGTTATGAGAACGGCCAGGGCGAGCAGCGGCGCCAGGGCGGTTGTCCAGATCAGTCCGGCGAGAAGAAGCTGTCCGCAAAGCACCACAAGCCCAAGTGCACACAAGGTGCGTCCATGGCCGAAGCGTGCACCGAGGGACCCGCAAATGGGTGCACCGGCGACGAAGGCGAGCGCGCCCAAGGCCGCTGCCATGCCGATTTCGCCAGTGCCGAGCCCGGTCTGCACGGCAATCAGGGGCACGAGAGCGATGAAGGCCGATTGCCCGAAGCCGATAGCGGAGACACCGAAGGCAAGCCGGCCGGCCAGCGCGCGTGCATTGGGCCGAACCCCCGCTATCTCCACCATGGTAGCGCTCCAAGCCTTCTAAATTGTATATATAATATATATAATATCTTATATCTCAATCCGTTTGGAAGGGTGGTGTTCATTCCTTTTAGGAGCTGCGCCGCTGCGGAGGTGTACCGATGTTGATCTCCGTCGATACCCTGAAATATGATCCGGCGTGCAGCCGCTTCCTGAATGCGCTCATTCGGGAATGGAGTGGATGGCGGATGGAAGAGGCGGGCTCAAGCGGCCAGCCGGAAGGCACCTCCCATATGCTTTGCCTTTCCTTGCCGGCTTCGCGTGCCGAGGTTCGCGTGCCGGTCACGCACCATTCCCGAAGCGGCTCGCATGCTTTCGCCTATCCCATGCATGTGAGCTGGAGCGAGGGCACGGCCGAGCTGATCACGCTGCCCGAGCTCGTGACCCTCCTGATGCGTGAAGCCGATATCGGCGGGCGTGCTTCCCTGAACTCTCGTGGACTCTTCTTGCGCCGTGTTCTGGACAGTGCCTGCGCGGTCGCGGAGGTGAGCGAAGCGGTTGGCGCAGAGCGCCCTTTTGCATCGGGCGATCCCTCCTTCATCGAGGCGGAGAAGGCCCTGCGCTTCGGGCACGCGGTACACCCTTCGCCGCGCAGCCGCGACGAGTTCACGAGCGAGGATTCACGCCGCTACGGTCCCGAATACGGGAATGCCTTTTCCCTGCGCTGGTGGGCGGTCGAGCCGGATCTGCTGGCTGGTGAAAGCGCGGCGCCGGTCTGCCTGGCAGGAGCCACGCAAGAACTCGCCGCACCCGATTCGGCACTCATGGAACGCACCGGGGCCGCACCCGGAAAGATGCTCATGCCACTCCATCCCTGGCAGGCAGCAAGGCTGATGCAGGAGCCATCGATCGATGCGCTTATGCGCGCCGGCCGCATAATGGACATCGGCCTGGGAAGCTCGAAATGGCGGGCGACGACCTCGCTCAGAACGGTGTATTCCTCCGATGTGGCCTGGATGCTGAAATTCTCGCTCAGCCTGCGGCTCACCAATTCGCGCCGCCTCGTGGAAGAGCACGAATGCGCGCGCGGGCTTTCCGTCTACCGGCTGCTGACGGGTCCCACCGGGGATGCACTGAAAGAGTGCTGCCCGGGGTTTCACGTTATGGGTGAACCGGCATGGCTTGCGCTCCGCGCGCCCGATGGATCTACCATCAAGGAAACAATGGTCTCCTTCCGCGAGAATCCGTTCAAGGGCGCCGATCAGCCTTCAGCCGCCGTCCTTGCCGCGCTTTGCGAACGGCACCCGGACGAGCGCGATAGCCACCTTGCCGATCTCATCCGCCGCATCGCCAAGGCCGAAAGCGAGGCGCCGGGACGCATCGCCGAGCGTTGGCTCGATCTCTTTCTAGAGGTCGCTATCAGGCCTTTTCTTATCGCTCAAGGTGAGTTCGGGCTGCTCTTCGGCGCCCATCAGCAAAACCTTGTTCTCGGCCTCCGGCAGGGATGGCCCGACCGGCTCTACTTCCGCGATTGCCAGGGCACTGGCTATGTCAGCAGCTTCCTGCCGGAGCTGAGACAGCATCTGCCGGAAGCCGGAGCGGCCAAGGACCACGTTTTCGGCGCGGACGAGGCCGCCCGCATCGTCGCCTACTATCTGTTCGTCAACGGCGCTTTCGCCGTTGTCGGCGCGCTGGCCGCCGCCGGATTTGGCGACGAGGAGGAGTTCTTCGCCCGCTTCCGCGCGTTTTTGGAAAAGCTCGCCGCCGAGCCGATCCAGGACCGGACGTGTCTCGACTATCTGCTCTCCTCGCCGACCATCGGCGCAAAGGGCAACTTCATGTTCTCGCTCGGCAACATCAACGAAAACACGGACGTTACCGACCCGCTGGCAGGCTACGTTCAACTGCAAAACCCGCTCGCCCAAAGGTGATCCGATGACCGTGCAGCCTGCCAATCGTGATTTCGCCCGTACTAACGCGTCCCGCTCAGCAATGGGACAGGGGATGACCTGGCACTATCCAGCCTCCACCAACGCGCCGGTCACGGTACGTCTTGAAACCAATGGCCGACTTGCTCTTTCGCACGACGCAGGCGAATTCCTGGCGTCCGCACGGCTTGAGCAACGTCCGGACGGAGTGAGGCTGGCGGATGTAAATCTCGACCCAGCGCGGCCCGACGCCACGCGCCTTCTGGCGGCGTTGATCGATGCCGTTTTCATCCACCTGCCCGATCTAGACCGCATCCTGCTACCCACGGCAAAAAACCTTGCCTCGGTCACCGCTCTGGCGACAGAGCTGGCGCGTGAACCGGACTCGGAACAAGAAATGGCTGTGGTTGAGCGCGCGATCTTCCGACAACTGCCGCTGTTGTGGCGCGAGCAGAAATCCCATGTAGCTTACCCCTGTCTGCGCTCGGCAATCGGGCCGGAAGACCGGCTGCCACCATTGCGCCCACAAAAACCATCGGGCGTGATGTATCGGCGCTGGGTGCCTGGAATCGGGCTGAATGTCTCACTGCGACCAATAGACCGCCGGACCGATCTTGGCCTTTTCCATCGCTGGATGAACCAGGGCCGGGTCGCGCATTTCTGGGAACTCGCCAAAAGCGAGGCCGAGCTTGACGCCTATCTCGCCGAACTGGAGACGGATCCGCACATCTTCGGCGTCATCGCCAGCTTCGATAGCGAACCGGTCGGCTATTTCGAATTTTACTGGGCCAAGGAGGATCGGCTCGGCCCCTACTACGAGCCGGAGGATTTCGATCGCGGCTGGCACGGTCTCGTCGGCAATTCGCGGCATCTCGGCCGGCCCAAGACCCGCACCCTCTTTTGCTCGGTCACGCATTACCTGTTTCTGGACGAGCCGCGCACGCACCGCATCGTGGGAGAGCCGCGCGCATCGCATCAGAAGATGCTGAGCTACACGGCGGAGATGGCTTATGACAAGGTCAAGGAGTTCGACTTTCCGCATAAGCGCGCCGCGCTGGTCTGCTGTGAACGGGACCGCTTCTTCCGTGAGGTGGCACTGTGATGATGCTTGGGCCCCATCCCGGTGGACAGGCGGTGGAGCGTGAGACTTGGACAGCGATCAACCGCGCGGCGACAGCTAAGGCGATCTCCGAGCTTGCTTACGAGGAGGCGTTTCGGCCCGTGCCGTTGGACCCGGCCGAAACGCGATGGGAACTCCGCCTCGCCTCCGGCGCAAGGTATCGCTTTGAAGCCGTGCGCCGCATCTGGGGGCAGTTGACGGTTAGTCCCGAAAGCCTGGTGCGGGACGTGTCGGGCGAAGAACAGCCCGTGGACGATGCAATCGCCTTTCTGGCGGATGCGCGCGAAACCCTCGACATATCGCCGCCGACCTTCTGCACCTATGCCAAGGAGCTCTATAACACCCTCATGGCCGATGCGCGGATCACTGCGGCTAGGGCGCATCTTGCCGCCGACGATCTTGCCGCACTCTCCGATACACAACTGCAGCGGTTTCTTAACGGTCACCCGAAGGCGTCCGCCAACAAGGGGCGTCTCGGTTGGGGGCTTGAAGACTTTGCCGGTTACGCGCCCGAATTCGGCGGCACGATAACGCTTTTCTGGCTGGCCGCCGCGCGCGAGCAATGCCGACTCTTCCTTCCCCCCGATACCGGCGAAGAGGCGCTCTTGAGCGCGGCTCTGGATGCTGGCGAAATGGAACGGCTGAAGGCCGCCTGCGCCGAGGCGGGTGTTTCGACGGAAACGCATCTGTTGATGCCCGTCCATCCCTGGCAGTGGCAAGGTGTCATTGCCGCACAGTTTGCCGGTGAAGTGGCGGCGAGGCGGCTCGTGCCGCTCGGCACCTTCGGCGATCCTTTCGTGGCGCAGCAGTCACTGCGTACGCTCGCGAATGCCCGCAGGCCGGATGCACTTCACGTCAAGCTGCCTCTCACCATCCTCAATACATCCGCCTGGCGTGGCGTGCCCGGCAAATACATGGAGATCGGCCCGGCCTTCTCCAGTTGGCTTGCGGGGATTGCCGCGCGCGATCCGGTTCTGCGCCCGCTCAAGGTGTTGCAGGAGGTGGCGGGCGCGTTCTATCCGCATCCCCACTACGAACGTATCCCGGATGCGCCCTATCAGTTCTGCGAAATGCTGGGTGCGATCTGGCGCGAGAGCCCGAATGCCTGCCTGCCGGCGGGCCATCGCGCCATGATGATGGGGGCGCTTGCACAGCGGGATGGCGCCGGCTGGCCGATTGCCAGTGCACTGATCGCCCGCTCCGGCCTTGAGTACGCCGAATGGCTCGACCGGCTGTTCGGTGCCGTCGTCATTCCTCTCTACCACTTCATGTGCCGCTATGGCGTCGGCTTCATTGCCCACGGACAGAATGTGACGGTAATCCTCGACAGAGCGGTGCCTGTCGGCGTGGCGATCAAGGATTTCCAGGGCGATGCCGACCTCGTGGACCAGCCTTTTCCCGAGCTCGAAACATTGTCCGAGTCCGTGCGCAAGGTCTTGAAGCGCCGCCCGCCGGCGCATCTTCTCCAACACCTGCAGACCGGTCATTTCGCAAGCGTGCTGCGCTTTGTTTCCGAAGCCCTCGCGGACCATGACGGGCTGGACGAGCATCTTTTCTACGCCACGCTCGCCGAGCGCCTCCGCCGCTATCAGGCCGAGCATCCGGAACTTGCCGAGCGCTTCGCGCTGTTCGACCTTTTCCAGCCGAAGGTTCCGCGCATCGCCATCAACCGTGTGCGCTTCGCCATTGGCTATGGTGATGCAGGCGAGCGCCCTGTGCCGGACCTCGGCACCGAGCTCGACAATCCTCTCTACCTCGCCGAAACGGCGCTTTCCTACCAAGCCACCGACCGATCCCTCCTGTCAGGAGCATCCCTATGACAGAATCCCTCGATCTTGCCGGAATCGGCATTGGCCCCTTCAATCTCAGCCTTGCCGCCCAGCTCGATTCAATCGCTGGGCCAGAGGTTCGCTTCTTCGACCGGAAACCGCAATTCGCATGGCATCCGGGCATGATGTTGCCGGGTGTGGAACTGCAGACGTCCTTTCTGAAGGATCTGGTGATGGCGACGAATCCGACCAGCCCCTGGTCCTTCATTGCCTATCTCGTCGCTCATAAGCGCTTCTATGAGTTTCTGAACGCCGATTTCGAAGCCGTGCCGCGCCGGGAGTTCGCACGCTATCTCGCTTGGGTGGCAGAGAACCTGCCGACGCTGCATTTCGGCCGCGAGGTGCGGGAAGTGAGCTTTGACGGCGAATTCTTCAAGCTTTCTTTTGACAGTGAGGAGCGGCTTGCCCGCAACCTGTCGCTCGGGGTCGGCCTTGCGCCGCATATACCTGCTTGGGCGGAACCCGTTATGGGCGACCGCGCCTTCCATTCTTCCGAGGCCGCATACATTCTGGACAACATAGAGGGGCGCCGGATCATGGTGGTCGGCGGCGGGCAGAGCGGCGCCGAGATCGTGCTGAATCTGTTGTTGAATGCGCCCGCTGGCACAGAAATCTCGTGGATCAGCCGAAGGCCGAACTTCCAGCCGCTGGATGACACTCCATTCACCAATGAACTGTTCACGCCGAACTATGTCGAGCGCTTTCACGCCTTGGCCGAGCCGCGCCGACGCGCCACGGTGGCGCACCAGAAACTGGCCGGGGACGGCATATCCACTTCTACACTGTGCGCCATCTACCGCCGCCTCTACGAACTCAGGCACCTCTCGGTGGAAGGTCCGCAGACAAACCTGCTGCCACATCGCGAAGTGCTCGATCTGGCGCAGGAGGGAGACGAAATGCGTTTCGTCATGCGCAACGGCTTCGACGGGGGCATAGAGACGCTCGATGCCGACGCGCTAGTGCTGGCGACCGGCTACAGCTTCGCCCTTCCGGAATGCCTTTCACCGCTCGGGGAGCGCCTGGCGCTGGACGAAAACGGTCTCCCGCGACTGGCGGCCGATTTCTCCATCCAATGGGACGGGCCGGCGGACTGCCGCATATTCGCGCTCAATGCCGGGCGATTCAGCCATGGTATCGCCGAGCCGCAACTGAGTTTGATGGCTTGGCGCAGCGCCATGATCGTCAACGCGCTCATGGGTCAGCGGCACTTCGATCTCGAGCATCCCGCGCACTTCATGTACTGGACGGGAGAAGACAACCGCGCACAGCCGGCCGGAGCCTCGGCGCTTAGAGCCTGAGGTGGTGCGGCGTCAGCTGCTTTAGCCTCGCACTCTTTCGCGCCCTCTATCTGCCATGCACGAGGGGGAGATTGGCTGTCATCTTGCTTTCGCAAGCGCCCAACGCTGCGGATCATCGATGGGGGCCTCTTTCAGACTTTCGTTTCCGCTGTAACGCGGGAAAAACGAAAGTGATCTTAGGACAATGTTTACCCGCGATCCCTGTCCAAGCGCGGCTTCTTGCGATACCGCCCTGAATCCCAAGATGCGCGTCTTTGAGACCTGTTTCACAAAGCACGTTATATTCGTTTGACATTCGCAATTTCTTCGTTTTAGTTTCACTTTGAGGAAGGACCTAGGTCCTGGTTGGGAGGAGTCATTGGGCGACGATCTTGTCCATGACCTGTTCGTCATTGGTGGCGGCATAAACGGCTGCGGTATCGCCCGCGACGCGGCCGGCCGGGGTTATTCGGTTCTGCTCGCTGAGATGAACGATCTGGGGAGCGGGACGTCCTCAGCCTCCACCAAGCTCATCCATGGCGGACTGCGCTACCTGGAATATTACGAGTTCCGACTCGTGCGCGAGGCGCTGATGGAACGCGAGGTGCTGTGGCGCAGCGCGCCGCACATCATCTGGCCGATGCGCTTCGTCCTTCCGCTGCACAAGGGCCTGCGCCCCGGCTGGCTCATTCGCCTCGGGCTCTTCCTTTACGACCATATCGGCGGGCGTAAGCTCCTGCCGCCCACCCGCACGCTGGACATGCGCAGCGATCCGGCAGGCAAGCCACTGAAGGCCAACTATCGGCGCGCCTTCGAATATTCCGACTGCTGGGTCAACGATGCGCGGCTGGTGGTGCTGAACGCGATGGACGCTGCCGAGAAGGGCGCGGAAATCCGCACGCGCACGAAGGTGGTCGGTGCGCGCGCCGAGGACGGTGTGTGGCGTCTTACCTTGCACGATCTGGAGACGGAAGCGCAGGATGAGGTGCGCGCCAGGATGGTGATCAACGCGGCCGGACCGTGGGTCGACGACGTGATCGCCGGCGCGCTCGGACGCAATACCGCGCACAATGTGCGCCTCGTGAAAGGCAGCCATATCGTCGTTCGCCGCAAGTTCGACGATCCGCGCGCCTTCTTCTTTCAGAACGCCGACGACCGCATCTTCTTCGCTATTCCCTACGAGGACGATTTCACGCTGATCGGCACCACGGATCAGGACTTCGAGGGCGATCCGGCCGAAGCCGAAATCAGCGACACGGAAACAGAATATCTGTGCGCGGCGGCGAGCGAGTATTTCGCCGAGCCGGTGCAGCCGGAGGACGTAGTGTGGAGCTTCTCCGGCGTGCGCCCGCTCTACGACGACGGCGCCGGCAAGGCGCAGGAGGCTACGCGCGACTATGTGCTGAAGGTGGATCAGGCGGCGGGTGCCCCCGTCCTCCACGTGTTCGGAGGCAAGATCACGACCTTCCGCCGATTGGCCGAGGCCGCGCTGGACGAGATCGGTGGGGCACTCGGCGCGCGGGGAGAACCGTGGACCGCGGGCGCAGCGCTCCCCGGCGCTGGCTTTACACCGACAGGTTTCGACGACTATGTCGCTGCGCTCAAGCGTGAATATCCTTTTCTCGATAATGTGCATGCACGCCGTCTTGCCCGGCTGTATGGAACGCTGGCGCGTGCTATCCTTGCACAGGCAGCGGGGCTGGAGGATCTCGGCCGCCATTTCGGCGCAGACGTCTTCGAGGCGGAATTGCGCTATCTTGACGCGCGTGAATGGGCGCGCACTGGTGAGGATGTGTTGTGGCGGCGCACGAAGCGCGGGCTGCGGCTGACACGGGAGGAGGCCGACGCGGTGGACGCATTCATGCGTGACCTGCGTGGCCGGCAAACGAAAACGCGCGCGGCGGCCGTACATGGTCGCGCGAGCAAGGGAGGAAAACGTCGTGCTGGAGCTACGTGACGTCTCCAAGACCGTTTCGGGCGAGCGGCACATCAGCGATGTCTCCTTGAAGCTGGAGGCCGGTTCGCTCAACGTGCTCCTTGGGCCCACTCTCGCCGGCAAGACAAGCCTGATGCGGCTGATGGCCGGCCTCGACCAGCCGACCGCAGGCACGGTGCACATGGACGGTGCCGATGTCACCGGCGTGCCGGTGCAGAAGCGCAGCGTGGCCATGGTCTACCAGCAGTTCATCAACTACCCTTCCATGTCGGTCTATGAGAATATCGCCTCGCCACTGCGCGTGGCCGGGCGGGACAGGGCCACGATCGATCGCGAGGTCAAGAAGGCGGCGGAGCTTCTGCGGCTCGAACCGTTCCTGGATCGGCTGCCGCTGGAGCTTTCGGGCGGGCAGCAGCAGCGCACCGCGCTAGCCCGCGCCATCGTGAAGAACGCCCGCCTTGTGCTTCTCGACGAGCCGCTCGCCAATCTCGACTACAAGCTGCGCGAGGAGTTACGCGCGGAACTGCCGCGCATTTTCTCCGAGTCAGGTGCAATCTTTATCTATGCGACCACGGAACCGAGCGAGGCCTTGCTCCTGGGCGGCAAGACGGCGACGCTCTCCGAGGGGCGCGTGACCCAGTTCGGCCAAACGATCGAGGTTTTTCGCAATCCGCTTGATCTCCTGACGGCACGGACCTTTTCCGACCCGCCGCTCAATACAATCGAGGTGCGCAAAGATCGCGATCGGTTCCTGCTCGAAGGCACCACCGGGCTGCCCGTTCCGGCGGCGCTGTCGGGCTTGCGTGACGCAGACTACACGTTGGGCTTTCGCCCGCATCACCTTTCTCTCGCACCGCGCGGGCAAAGCAGTATATCGCTCGATGCACGTGTGACGGTGACGGAGGTCACCGGCTCGGAGAGCTTCGTCCATCTCGACTATGCTGGCAATCAGTGGGTGATGTTAGAGGAGGGAGTGCATCGCCTGAGTGGCGGTGAAAGGATTCCGGTTCATCTCGACACACGGCATGTGCTCGTCTTCGACAAGGCCGGGCGGAGCGCTGCGCCCGACCTCGCGAAGGCGGCATGAGGAGCAGCGGATGGCGCGCCTGAGACTGAAGGACATCCGGCATTCCTACATGCCGAACCCGGCGACGGATGCCGATTATGCCCTCAAGCGGGTGGACCATGTGTTTGAGGATGGCGGCGCCTATGCGCTCTTGGGGCCGTCCGGATGCGGAAAGACGACGCTGCTCAACATCCTCTCCGGTCTTCTGAGACCCAGCGAAGGAGAAGTGCATTTCGATACGCTGGATGTAACGGGCCTGCCGACGGAGGCGCGCAACATCGCCCAGGTCTTCCAGTTCCCGGTCGTCTACGACACGATGACCGTCTACGACAATCTGGCTTTCCCGCTGCGCAACCGGCGTGTTCCGGAGGATGTGGTGGACCGGCGTGTGCGTGAGATCCTGGCCATGATCGGCCTGGAAGAGCGGGCGAAGCGCCGCGCGCAGGGGCTGACGGCAGACGACAAGCAGAAAATCTCGCTGGGGCGCGGCTTGGCGCGTCCCGATGTCAGTGCCATCCTGTTCGACGAGCCTCTGACAGTTATCGACCCGCACTTGAAGTGGGCCCTGCGCACGCAGCTCAAGGATCTGCACCGCCGCTTCGGCCATACCATGATCTATGTTACGCACGACCAGACGGAGGCGCTCACCTTTGCCGACACGGTGGTGGTGATGTACGAGGGCGAGATTGTGCAGATCGGTACGCCGGAGGAGCTTTTCGAGCGCCCGCGCCATACCTTCGTCGGCTATTTCATCGGCTCGCCGGGTATGAATCTGCTGCCAGCCCGGATTGACGGCAATACCGCGCAGCTGGGCGGTCAGTCCGTTGCGCTACCCGGTGCGCCACGGCGGCTTTCCGGCGAGCGCATCGAACTGGGCATCCGGCCGGAATTCGTTCGGCTCGGCCGCGAGGGCATGCCGGTGTCTGTCTCGAAGGTCGAGGATATCGGCCGCCGGAAGATCATCCACGCGAATTTGGAGGGCGAGGCAATCGCGGCTATCGTCGAGGAGGATGGGGAGATCCCTGCCGAGCCGCGCGTCATATTCGATCCGGCGCATCTCAATCTTTACGCCGACTCCTGGCGGGTGGAACTGGAGGGCGGTCGATGAACAGGACCTGGAATAACAAGGCGTGGTTCATGGTGCTGCCGGTCCTGGCGCTGGTAGCGTTTTCGGCCGTTATCCCGCTGATGACGGTTGTCAACTATTCGGTGCAGGATACCTTCGGCAACAACGTCTTCTTCTGGGTGGGCACGGAGTGGTTCGAGGAGGTTCTCCATTCAGACCGGTTCTGGGCGGCGATGGGCCGGAACCTGGCCTTTTCGGCGATCATCCTGGCTATCGAGGTGCCGCTCGGCATCTTCATAGCGCTCAACATGCCACGAAAGGGCTGGGGCGTGCCGGTCTGCCTCGTCTTGATGGCCCTGCCGCTCCTGATACCCTTCAACGTGGTGGGCACGATCTGGCAGGTCTTCGGGCGCATCGACATCGGGCTGCTCGGACGCGGTCTCTATATCCTCGGGGTCGACTACAACTACGTCCGGGACCCGGTGGATGCGTGGGTGACGATTATCCTGATGGATGTGTGGCATTGGACAAGCCTCGTAGTGCTGTTGTCCTATGCCGGGCTGGTCTCGATCCCGGATGCGTACTATCAGGCGGCCAGGATCGACGGCGCCTCGCGCTGGGCGGTGTTCCGCTACATCCAACTCCCAAAGATGAACCGGGTGCTTCTGATCGCCATCCTGCTGCGTTTCATGGACTCCTTCATGATCTACACCGAGCCCTTTGTGGTGACGGGCGGCGGTCCGGGCAATACCACCACCTTCCTCTCCATTGATCTGGTGAAGCTTGCCATAGGCGAATTCAACCTGGGTGAAGCGGCAGCCATGTCGATCATCTACTTTCTGGTCATCCTGGCCATGTCATGGGTCTTCTACACCGTCATGACCAACTACGGCACGGAGAAGCGGTAATGGCGGCGGGGAAGAACAATGCCGCTGCGGCGGATACGATCGCGATGCAGCGGACGGAGGCGGCCTCCGGTGCCGCCGGCAAGGCAAAGGCTGAACTGGGCCAGACGATGCTCAGGCGCGGTCGGCAATCCCGTTTCTGGTGGTTGGTGCCGACGATCTACATCATCTTCCTGATGCTGCCGATCTACTGGCTCGTCAATATGAGTTTCAAGACGAACACGGAGATCCTCGGCACCTTCTCGCTCTGGCCACAGAACCCGACCCTGCGCAATTACGTGGTCATCTTCACCGACCCGTCCTGGTACTCGGGCTACATCAACTCCATCATCTACGTGGTTCTGAATACGGTGATTTCCGTCACCGCCGCCCTTCCGGCCGCCTACGCCTTCTCGCGCTACCGCTTCCTTGGCGACAAGCACCTGTTCTTTTGGCTGCTGACCAACCGAATGGCCCCGCCGGCGGTCTTCGCGCTGCCCTTCTTCCAGCTTTATTCCGCTTTCGGACTGATCGACACGCACATCGCGGTGGCGCTGGCGCACTGTCTCTTCAACGTGCCGCTCGCCGTGTGGATCCTGGAGGGCTTCATGTCCGGCGTGCCGAAGGAGATCGATGAGACCGCCTATATCGACGGCTACTCCTTTCCGCGCTTCTTCGTGAAAATCTTCATGCCGCTGATCGCCAGCGGCGTCGGCGTGGCGGCCTTCTTCTGCTTCATGTTCTCCTGGGTGGAACTCCTGATCGCGCGCACGCTGACGACTACGGAAGCCAAGCCTATCGCCGCCACTATGACGCGCACGGTCTCGGCCTCCGGATTGGACTGGGGCGTGTTGGCGGCCGCTGGCGTGCTCACTATCATTCCCGGCGCGCTCGTGATCTGGTTCGTGCGCAACTACATCGCCAAGGGCTTCGCCCTGGGGAGGGTGTGACATGGAATTGTCTTGGATGGCCTGGACATGGCCGACCGCGATCTTCTTCATCACCATAGCGCTTCTGCTCACCAGTATGGGCGTATGGGAATATTTTGCACCGGGCGGTCATCCGCGGGTGGGTCTTCTGGGCATCGAGACCACACGCGGCGACCGGCTGTTTCTATCGCTGCTCGGCAGCGGCTTTATCAATCTTGCATGGCTGGGACTTTTCGGTCCCAGCCTGTGGTGGGCTCTGGCCCTATCTGTTGTTTACGCCGTCGGCGTATTCCGGTGGGTCTAGGGAAGTGGATCGGAGGGGCCGCAGGGCTTCTCCGTAATGTGTGCGATCTTGTCAGGGAGGATGAAATGACACGACGCTTATTGATGACGACCTCGGGGCTCATGCTTCTCATGAGTTCCGGCGGCGCCATGGCCGGCATGGAGGAAGCCAGGGAGTTCCTCGACGCCGAGATCGGCGACATGTCGTCGCTTTCCCGTGAAGAGCAGGAAGCGGAGATGCAGTGGTTCGTCGATGCCGCGGAGCCTTTCCAAGGCATGAACATCCGGGTGGTCTCGGAGACAATCACCACCCATGAGTACGAGTCCAAGGTTTTGGCGCCGGCCTTCACGGCCATCACCGGCATTCAGATCACACATGACCTGATCGGCGAGGGCGATGTGGTCGAGAAGCTGCAGACGCAGATGCAGTCCGGCGAGAACATCTACGACGCCTATATCAACGACTCCGATCTCATCGGCACCCACTGGCGCTACCAGCAGGTGCGCAACCTGACCGACTGGATGGAGAACGAGGGTGCCGACGTCACCAACCCCGATCTCGACATCGACGACTTCATCGGCAAGTCCTTTACCACGGCGCCGGACGGGAAGCTCTATCAACTCCCCGACCAGCAGTTCGCCAATCTGTACTGGTTTCGCTACGACTGGTTCAACGATCCCGACATTAAGGCGGAGTTCGAGGACGAGTACGGCTACGAGCTTGGCGTGCCGGTGAACTGGTCCGCCTATGAGGACATCGCCGAGTTCTTCACCGGCCGAGAGATCGATGGCCAGCAGGTCTATGGCCACATGGATTACGGCAAGAAGGACCCGTCGCTCGGCTGGCGCTTCACCGACGCGTGGCTGTCCATGGCCGGCAATGGTGACAAGGGTATCCCGAACGGCGTGCCGGTCGACGAATGGGGCATCCGCGTCGACGAGAACTCCCGCCCGGTCGGCTCCTGCGTGGCGCGCGGCGGCGACACCAACGGCCCGGCTGCCGTGTATTCCATCGAGAAGTATCTGGAATGGATGGAGGCTTACGCGCCGCCGGAAGCGCAAGGCATGACCTTCTCCGAATCCGGCCCTGTGCCTGCTCAAGGGAACGTCGCCCAGCAGATCTTCTGGTACACCGCATTCACCGCTGACATGGTCAAGGACGGTCTCCCGGTCGTCAACGAGGACGGCACTCCGAAATGGCGCATGGCGCCGAGCCCGCACGGCGTCTATTGGCAGGACGGCATGAAGCTCGGCTACCAGGACGCCGGTGCATGGACCCTGATGAAATCGACGCCCGAGGAGCGCGCCAAGGCCGCCTGGCTCTACGCTCAGTTTGTCACTTCCAAGACGGTGGATGTGAAGAAGAGCCATGTGGGCCTCACCTTCATTCGTGAGAGCTCCATCCAGCACGACAGCTTTACCGATCGTGCCCCGGAGCTGGGCGGTCTGGTCGAGTTCTATCGCTCGCCCGCCCGCGTGCAGTGGACGCCGACCGGCACCAACGTGCCGGACTATCCGAAGCTCGCGCAGCTCTGGTGGCAGGCGATCGGCGATGCGTCCTCTGGCGCCAAAACGGCCCAGGAGGCGATGGACTCGCTGTGTGCCGAGCAGGAGCAAGTGCTTTCCCGTCTCGAGCGGGCCGGCGTTCAGGGCGATATCGGCCCAGCACTCGCTGAGGAGCACGATATCGAATACTGGAATGCGCAAGCGGTCGAAGCCGGCAATCTGGCACCGCAGCTGAAGATTGAAAACGAGAAGGAAGAGCCGATCACCATCAACTATGACGAGCTGGTGAAGAGCTGGAACGACTCATAAGCGAAAAGGCCGTATGTGAAGAGGGGAGGCGGCTCAGGCCGCCTCTTCTTTTGTCTGAAACGCCGGTGTTGCAGAACCATCGAGCCACTATGTGACGGAACAAATCGCCTTCTTGGGAATTCAACTGGCATTCCAATATGGGAGGAATGTGCAGTGAAGAAGCTTTTGGTTGGCGTGGCGGCCGCCGCGTTTATCTCCGCTCCTATGGCAGCTTCTAATATAACTCTGGGATCTTCGGCAGCATACGCACAGCAGGCTCAAGTCGATATCAGTGTCTTCTTCGACAGCTTGCGCGATTATGGATCCTGGGTGAGTCACCCCCGACATCGCTATGTATGGGTGCCCACAGATGTGGATGCCGGCTGGGGTCCGTATACGAATGGCCGCTGGGTCTATACTGATCAGTATGGCTGGTATTTCGTATCGGACGAACCCTTTGCCTGGGCTGTCTATCATTACGGCCGCTGGGCCTATGCCTCAGACATTGGCTGGTATTGGGTTCCTGGCACACGCTGGGCGCCGGCCTGGGTCTCCTGGCGGCGTGGCGACGACTATATCGGCTGGGCACCGCTTCCACCGGAAGGCGACGGCTTTGCCGTTAGCGTCGAAGTGTCCACGGTCGAGCCGCCCCCCGGGTATTGGGCCTTCGTGCCGGTGAACCAATTCACGGCCTCCGATCTGTCGGTCACGATTGTGGAGCGCTCGGAAATTCCGACCATATACGAGCGGACCGAGGTCCTCGGCCCCGTCGTGGTTGAGAACGATGTCGTCGTGAACAACGTCGTCGATATCGACTTCATTGAGCAGAATGCCGATGAGGAAATCACCATTGTCGAGGTGCAGGAAGTCGATGATCCCGCACAAGCGGCCCAGGCGGACTCCCCGGCCGCGTTCGTAGGCGAGCTGACGGCCGAGGAAGATGCTGCTCCGCAAGAAGCGATTGAGACTGCCGACGTCGAAGCGCCGACTGAAGGGCAGGACATCGAAGGTGCAGAGGACGGGTCGGACCAAACGGGTGATGAGGCACCGGCGGAAGCACCAACCGACGAGTCTCCAGCCGATGAGGCTCCCGCTGAAGAGTCTCCGGAAGAGGAGGTAACCCCGGATCAGGCTCCGGCTGAAGATGGCACGTCCGACGAAGCTCCTGCGGAGGAAGCTCCCACCGAAGACGCTCCTGCCGATGAACAGCCGGCGGACGGAACTGATCAAGCTCCGTCTGATGAGCAGCCGGCGGACGAGGCGCCGGCAGTAGATGAGGCGCCTGCCGAAGGTGCTCCTGTCGAGGAGGAGCCTACAAACGGCGCATCCACTACTGAGGAGGCACCAGCCGAGGAACCGGGGGATGGGGCTGAAGGAGAAGCCCCTGAAACCGGAGCCCCTGCAGAGGAGCCGACAGCAGAGGAACAGCCGTCCGATGAAGTGCCGGCCGAAGAGCAACCCGCAGAGGAAGCTGAAGAGGCACCTGCCGACGGGACTCCTGCGGAAGAGTGTCCTCCCGAGGCTGAGAACTGCCCTTAATGAAGCACAGCCCCGCCCGATGTGGCGGGGCTTGTCCTCCATACCTCTGATTGCCGGTCAGTAGTTGCGTAGTGATGCTATGATAGTTCCCATTGCAGCGCGTTAGAATGGGTGCCCGTGCTCAGCGGACAATTGCAGCGCGGGGGAGGTAATGTTCGATCAGCTCCTCCATGTGGCCGTCTCTTTCCTTAGCGCTCTCGCCACCCATCACGATCGCGATAATCCGTCTCCCGCCGCGTGCGGCAGAGGTGGCAACATTGAATCCGGAAGCGCGGATATAGCCTGTCTTGATACCGTTGACTCCTTCGCGACTGAGAAGATGGTTGTGTCCGCGGATCGTCTTGCCACCATATTCGAAACTGCGATTGGCAAAGTTATGATACTGATGCGGGAAGTGCGTGCGTAGAGCCACTGCAAGCACGGCCATGTCGTGGGCGGTCGTGATCTGATCGGAGTCTGGAAGTCCGGACGCATTTCGGAATGTGGTCGAGTGCATGCCAAGTTGACGTGCCTTCACCGTCATCATCGCAGCGAACTGCTCCTCAGAGCCCCCGAGATACTCAGCCACTGCCGCGGCCACGTCATTTGCGGATTTCACGCAAAGCGCGAGGATCGCGGTCTGGACATCGATGCTTTGCCCCGGCTTCAGCCCCAGCTTGGATGGCGGGCGCGACGCCGCTTCAGCGGAGATCGGAATCTGGCTGTAACGGTCGAGGAGACCGGCATCCATCGCTTCGAACAGGAGGTACAGCGTCATCATCTTGGTGAGGGAGGCCGGATGGCGGGGCTCGTTTGATGCGCTCTCGAACAGGATTCTTCCTGAATTCGCGTCTATGACAACGGATGCATATTTGTCCGACTCCAGCGGATCCACTGCGGGTGAGAGGACCGAGGTCGTACTGCAGCCTGCCAGCAATACTAGCGCAGCCAAGACGAATGCGAGCTGGCGTAAAGGGTGGCTTGCGCTCACTCTCAGCATGAGACCGGCCGCTGGTCCCGCAGACGGTCGACCTGCGGATATCCCGATCTGCCGCGCGGCAAACGCGGCTCAGTCGCCGCCCAGGTCCCGTCGATCAGCCAAAACAGCGCTATTTCCATGGACCGCCTCCAAACCCAAATCAAGTTCAGATAATCCAGGAAAATCACAGAGTTGTATAGGTTATGAGAGAACCTGCCCGAAATTATCCAAAGGGATCGCGCATCATCTTGCTCTTGCGACAGCGCCTATAAAACGAAGATCGACCGGCGGTGAAAGCGCTGGCCTGGTCGGGTGCCGCCCTGTCTGAACCGCGCCGCGCAAGACGGCAGGCCAGCTCGACGTGCCACAGCAGATGGACAAGCCGGCCGCGAGGGCTCGTGAATCAATCCTTGAAGGTGATGAGCGAGGAGCCAGTCATCGCTTCTGGCTGTTCGATGTTCATCAGTCCCAAGAGGCTGGGGGCGAGGTCGGCTAGCTTGCCGTCAGAGAGGCTTGCCTTCCGGGGTGATACGAGGATCACCGGCACGTCGTTTAGCGTGTGCGCCGTGTGCGGAGTGCCGGTCTCGGGATCAACCATCATCTCGCAATTGCCGTGATCGGCCGTCACCAGCATGGAGCCACCGCGGCTTTCCACCTTCTCAACGATCTTCCCCAGCGCCGTGTCGACCGCCTCAACGGCCTCAATCGCGGCATCCAGGCTGCCCGTATGACCCACCATGTCCGGGTTGGCGTAGTTGATGACAAAGAGGTCGTAGGCGTCGCGCTCAAGCGCCTTCAGGATTTCCTCCGTCAGTTCTGGAGCCGACATTGCCGGCTTGAGATCGTAGGTCGCTACCTTGGGGGAGGGGACCATGACGCGATCTTCGCCCGAAAACGGCTCCTCTCGGCCGCCGTTCAGGAAATAGGTAACATGCGGGTACTTCTCAGTCTCCGCCATATGGATCTGGGTTTTGCCCGCGCGTGAGACCGTCTCGCTCAGTCCGTCTTTCAGGTCCTGTGCCTCGAACAGGGTTTTCATGTGTGCCTCAAGCTCGGCACTGTATGAGACCATGCCGACTGCGGCGGAAAAATCGATGCGCCGTCCGCGATCGAACCCATCGAAGTCGGGCAGGACGAGTGCACCGAGAATCTCGCGGGCGCGGTCGGAACGGAAATTGAAGCAGATGAGCGCGTCCCCGTCTTTCATTCCGGCATAGTCACCGATCACCGCGGGCGTCACAAACTCGTCAGTCTTGCCATCGGCGAGGGCGGTGTCGACCGCCTCGCCCGCCGAGCCGGTGGCCACGCCCTTTCCATGCGCGAGTGCCTCATAGGCGGCCTTTACTCGATCCCAGCGCTTGTCGCGGTCCATGGCGAAATAGCGCCCGCTCACCGTCACGATCTCCGCTTCCTCGGGCAGGTCCGCTTCAAGTTCGCGAAGATACCCCTTGGCTGAGTCCGGCGGCGTATCACGGCCGTCGGTAAACGCGTGAATCTTTGAACGCAGGCCGCTTTCGGCGAGCAGGCGGGCGAGTGCGGCCGCATGTGCCTGATGCGAATGGACGCCCCCCGGCGAGACGAGGCCGATGATGTGGCACACTCCGCCGGTCTCCTTCAACCGGGCGGGCAGGCCGCTCGCCTGGAGCCGGCGGTCGAGATCGCCACTGTCGATTGCCCGGTCGATGCGCGGCAGCTCCTGCGTGACGATGCGACCGGCGCCGATGTTGAGGTGCCCCACCTCGGAGTTGCCCATCTGGCCCTCGGGCAGGCCGACCGCGGGGCCGCAAGTTTTTAGAAAGGCGTGCGGGCGGGAATTGTAGAGTCGGTCGAAGTTAGGCGTGGCTGCCTGGAGGACCGCATTGGCCTCCGGTTCTTCCCGCCATCCCCAGCCATCGAGGATCAGAAGCATGGTCGGCGTGTGTTGAGGCATGGTGAGATCCGTTCCTGAAACTAGATTCGTCGGCGGCACATGTCGAAATAGGACAAAGCGCGGTTCGCCGCTACCTCTCCACCATGGACAATTCGCTGTCGAGTCCGTCGGCAGGTGCGACGACATTCCATCAAGATGTATGTCGCCCGACGCAAAGTGGCCCGGCCGATCACGTCGCGATCGGCCGGGCCCACATATTCACCCAGGATATTCTCCAAGCCAGCTACCGAGATGGTTCGGCTTGCCGAGGCCGTATGCCGTCCTAATACCGGTAGTGGTCAGGCTTGTACGGACCGTCGACGGTAACGCCGATATATTCGGCCTGTTCGGGAGCGAGCTCGGTGAGCTTGACGCCGATCCGGTCGAGATGCAGCCGCGCCACTTTCTCGTCGAGATGCTTGGGCAGCACGTAGACCTTGTTGTCGTAGCTATCGCCTTTGGTCCAGAGTTCCATCTGCGCCAGAACCTGGTTGGTGAACGAGGCCGACATCACGAAGGACGGATGCCCGGTGGCGTTGCCCAGGTTCAAAAGCCGTCCCTCGGACAGAAGGACAATCCGATTGCCCGAGGGCATCTCGATCATGTCCACCTGGTCCTTGATATTGGTCCATTTGTGGTTCTTCAGTGCGGCCACTTGTATCTCATTGTCAAAGTGGCCGATGTTGCCCAGGATTGCCATATCCTTCATCTCGCGCACGTGCTCGACGCGGATGACGTCGCGGTTGCCGGTCGTGGTTATGAAGATATCGGCGGTCTTCACCACATCTTCGAGCCGGACCACTTCGAAGCCGTCCATCGCCGCCTGCAACGCACAAATTGGATCGACCTCGGTGACCTTCACCCGTGCCCCCGCGCCGCTGAGGGAGGCTGCCGAGCCTTTGCCGACGTCGCCATAGCCACAGACCACCGCGACCTTGCCGGCCATCATTGTGTCGGTAGCCCGGCGGATCCCGTCGACGAGGCTTTCCTTGCAGCCGTACTTGTTGTCGAATTTCGATTTTGTCACGCTGTCGTTGACGTTGATCGCCGGGAACGGCAGTTGCCCCTGCTCCATCATCTTGTAGAGCCGGTGCACGCCGGTCGTGGTCTCTTCGCTGACGCCGCGGATTTGCTGGCGCTGCTTTGCAAACCAGCCGGGTGTCTCGGCCATCCGCTTGCGAATTTGCGCGAAGAGCGCCTCTTCCTCTTCCGAAGTCGGGTTGGCGATGAGGTCGGTCTCGCCTTCCTCGACCCGAGCCCCGATCAGGACATAGAGCGTTGCGTCGCCCCCGTCGTCGAGGATCATGTTGGCACCGTCCTCGAACTGGAAGATGCGGTCGCAGTAGTCCCAGTATTCCTCAAGCGTCTCACCCTTGACCGCAAAGACCGGTGTGCCTCCGGCCGCGATCGCCGCCGCTGCGTGGTCCTGTGTCGAGAAGATGTTGCACGACGCCCAGCGGACCTCGGCACCAAGCTCCACCAGCGTCTCGATCAGAACCGCCGTCTGGATCGTCATGTGCAAGGAGCCGGCGATCCGCGCCCCCTTCAGCGGCTTCGATGCGCCGTATTCCGAACGGAGCGCCATTAGCCCGGGCATCTCCGTCTCCGCGATGTCGAGCTCACGACGCCCGTAATCGGCAAGCGCGATATCGCGGATGGCGCAATTCTCGGGGGTGAATTTCTCAGGTTTGTTCATGTCTGTTTGCCTTTCCGATTGAGGCGTTTCGGTTACTCGGCCGCCAGGGTGGCGCCGAAGGTACGAGCCAGTTCGTCGGCCAGGTCCGTCTTCTCCCAGGAAAAGCCGCCATCGGCATCCGGCTTGCGGCCGAAATGGCCGTAGGCCGCAGTGCGGGCGTAGATGGGCTTGAGAAGATCCAGATGCTCGCGGATGCCGCGCGGGGTCAGGCGAACCATCTCGCGCAGGACCGACGACAGCTTGTTATTGTCCACGCGTCCCGTGCCGAGGGTCTCGACATAGAGCGCGACCGGCTCCGGCATGCCGATGGCATAGGCGAGCTGGATCTGACACTTGTCGGCGAGGCCCGCCGCCACGACGTTCTTGGCGAGATAGCGTGCGGCATAGGCGGCGGAACGGTCCACCTTCGTCGGATCCTTGCCCGAGAAGGCGCCGCCGCCATGGGGGGCCGCACCGCCATAGGTGTCCACGATGATCTTGCGGCCGGTGAGGCCCGCGTCGCCGTCTGGCCCGCCGATAACGAAGTTGCCGGTCGGGTTCACGATCAGCCGGTCGTCGGGCACTGACCAGCCTTCTGGGAAGACGGCAGCGATATAGGGCTTGACGAGTTCGCGCACTTCTTCCTGGCTGATGCCCTCGGCATGCTGCGTCGAGACGACGACAGTATCGAGCGCAACGGGCTTGCCGTTGCGGTACTCGAGCGTCACCTGGCTCTTGGCGTCAGGACCGAACTTGGGCTGGCTGCCCGATTTCCGGTCCTCAGCCATCAGCCGCAGGATGCGGTGTGAAAACTGGATCGGGGCCGGCATCAATTCTTCGGTCTCATTGCAGGCATAGCCGAACATGATGCCCTGATCGCCGGCACCTTCTTCGCCCTTGTCGCCTTCATCCACACCCATGGCGATGTCTGCCGACTGCTCGTGCAGCAGGTTATTGACGGCGCAGGTTTTCCAGGAGAAGCCCTTCTGTTCGTAACCGATGTCCTTGATCGCCTGGCGTGCGATCTCCTCGACATGCTGGCGCACCTCGTCCGGACCGCGAACTTCGCCGGCAATGGTCACATGGTCGGTGGTGGCCAGCGTTTCGCAGGCGACGCGGCAGTTCGGATCGGCGGCCAGATAGGCGTCCAGGACGGAATCCGATATCCTGTCGCAGACCTTGTCAGGATGCCCTTCCGACACGGATTCGCTGGTGAAAAGCCAGGTGTTGTCGCTCATCTCGTTCCTCTCTTTCTGCATGGAATGGGGTGGTTGTGATCGCACAGTCAGGCGATCTTCCGCTCGATTTCGTCTCGCGCGCTGCTGCGGTCGGGAACATAGGCGAGGTTCGGCGCCAGCCAGCGTTCGACCTCGGCAAGATCCATGCCCTTGCGCTGGGCATAATCGGCCACCTGATCGGGGCCGATCCGGCCGATTCCGAAATAGCGGGCGTCAGGATGGGCGAAGTAGAAGCCGGAGACCGCAGCTGCCGGCCACATAGCATAGCTTTCGGTCAGCTCGATTCCGGTGTGACGGGGCGCATCGAGCATCGAAAAGAGGGTACGCTTCTCGGTATGATCCGGGCAAGCCGGATAGCCGGGCGCCGGGCGGATACCGCGATACTGCTCGGAGATCAGCGCGTCGTTGTCGAGAGCCTCGTCTGCGGCATAGCCCCAGAGCGAGCGACGCACGCGGGCATGCAGAGCCTCGGCGAATGCCTCGGCGAGGCGGTCCCCCAGAGCCTGGACCATGATCGAATCATAATCATTGCCCTCGTCCTTGAAGCGGTTGGATAATTCGTGGACGCCATGGCCCGTTGTCACGGCGAAGCCGCCGATCCAGTCGTCAATGCCCTTCGGTGCGACGAAATCGGCCAGGCACATATTGGGCCTGTCCTTCGATTTGCTGCCCTGCTGGCGAAGCTGCGGCAGACGCTGGGCCACGGTCTTGCGATCCTCGCCTGTCCACACGATCACGTCGTCGCCGTCGCGATTGGCGGGCCAGAGGCCGACCACCCCGCACGGCGTGAACCAGCCCTCGGCCATGATCCGTTTGAGCATCGCAGTGGCGTTGTCGTAAAGCTCGCGCGCCGTAGGCCCCTTATCGGGATCGTCGAGGATCTCGGGGAAGTTGCCGCGCATTTCCCAGGTGCTGAAGAAGGGCGCCCAATCGATATAGCCGGCCAGGGCTTCGAGCGGCATGTCGTTGATGACGGATAGTCCTGGCGTTTGCGGCGCCGGCGGAATGTAGCTGTCCCACCCGCCGTCGAAGGCATTCGCGCGTGCCTCGGCGATCGGTATCGTCGGACGGTCGCCACCGCGGCTCGCCGCCGCGCGTATCTTGTCCTGCCCGGCCGCGACCTCGGCCAGATAGTCCGTGCGGGCCGACTTCGACAGCAGGCGCGAGACCACGCCGACCGCCTTTGATGCGTCGTCGACATGGATCACGCCGTGCTCGTATTCCGGAGCGATCCTCAGCGCGGTGTGCTTCTTCGATGTGGTCGCGCCGCCGATCAAAAGGGGGAGGTCGAAATCCTGCCGCTTCATCTCGGCCGCGACGTCGACCATGCGGTCGAGCGAGGGGGTGATAAGACCCGAAAGCCCGATGATGTCGGCCTTCTCTTCTCGCGCCTTGGCGAGGATGTCCTCGGCCGGGACCATCACCCCCAGATCGACGACGTCGTAGTTGTTGCACTGCAATACCACGCCGACGATGTTCTTGCCGATGTCGTGAACGTCCCCCTTGACGGTGGCCATCAGCACCTTGCCTTTGGCGGAGGTGTCACCGGACCTCTTCTTCTCTTCCTCCATGTAGGGGAGGAGATGTGCCACAGCGGTCTTCATCACTCGGGCCGATTTCACCACCTGCGGCAGGAACATCTTGCCAGCGCCGAAGAGATCGCCGACGACATTCATGCCGTCCATGAGCGGTCCTTCGATCACATCGAGCGGCTTGTCCGCCCTCAGGCGGCATTCCTCGGTGTCGGCTACGACGAAATCGGTGATCCCGTGGACGAGCGCATGCTCCAGCCGCTTTTCAACCGCTTGCTCGCGCCATTTGGGGTCTTCCTTCTTCGTCGCCTCGCTGGAGCCCCTGTACTTGTCGGCGATCTCCAGCAGCCGCTCGGTGGCGTCATCGCGGCGGTTCAAAAGCACGTCCTCGACCCGCTCGCGCAGCTCGTCGGGAATATCGTCATAGACGGTGATCTGGCCGGCGTTCACGATGGCCATGTTCAGTCCCAGCGGGATCGCGTGGTAGAGGAATGCGGAATGCATTGCCTCGCGCACCGCATTGTTGCCGCGGAAGCTGAACGAGACGTTCGACAGCCCGCCCGATACGTGACAGTGCGGCATCGCCTCCTTGATCATGCGGGTGGCCTCGAAGAAAGCGACTGCATAGTCGTTGTGCTCTTCGATCCCGGTCGCCACGGCGAAGATGTTGGGGTCGAAAATGATGTCCCAGGGGTCGAAACCGGCCTTTTCGGTCAAAAGGGCGTAGCAGCGCTTGCAGATGTCGAACTTGTGCTGGGCGGTCTCGGCCTGGCCGTTCTCATCGAAGGCCATGACGACCACGGCGGCGCCATAGCGGCGGACGGTCCGGGCGTGTTCGAGGAATGCTTCTTCGCCCTCTTTGAGCGAAATAGAGTTAACGACCGAGCGGCCCTGAACGCATTTCAAGCCGGCTTCGATCACCTCGAATTTCGAGCTGTCGATCATCACCGGTACACGGGAGATGTCGGGCTCCGACGCGATGAGATTAAGGAAGGTCGTCATCGCCTCGGCCGAGTCGAGCAACCCCTCGTCCATGTTCACGTCGATGATCTGTGCACCGTTCTCGACTTGCTGGCGCGCAACGTCCAGCGCGGTGGCATAGTCGCCGGCCATGATCAGCTTCTTGAACTTCGCCGAGCCGGTGACGTTGGTCCGCTCGCCGATGTTGATGAAATTCGCGATCCCGGTCATGCGGCACCCTCATGCGGTTGCTGGGCCTCGGCGCCCGATACCTCGAACATTTCAAGCCCGCTGAGCCGCATCCGCTTCATCTTCGGCGGAACGGCGCGGGGTGCCTTGTTTTTCACCGCCTCGGCGATGGCCGCGATATGTTCGGGCGTGGTGCCGCAACAGCCGCCGACGACGTTGACGAGCCCGGACTCGGCCCATTCGCCCAGATGACTTGCGGTTTCTTCGGGGGTCTCGTCATAGCCCCCCATCTCGTTGGGCAGGCCCGCATTGGGATAGGCGCTGACGCGGGTGTCGGCCACTTCCGACAGCGTGCGGATGTGCTGGCGCATCTCGCCTGCGCCCAGCGCGCAGTTAAGCCCCACGGAGAACGGACGGGCATGGCTCATCGACGCCCAGAACGCCTCGGGTGTCTGCCCGGTCAGCGTGCGGCCCGACCGGTCGGTGATCGTGCCCGAGATCATCAGCGGTGGCACCGCGACGCCTTGGTCACGCAGCGATTCGACAGCATAGATCGCGGCCTTGGCGTTCAGCGTGTCGAAGATCGTCTCGATCAGAAGCAGATCCGCGCCTGCCTCAATCAGCGCTCGCGCGGCCTCGCCATAGGCATGGGCCAGGTCGTCGAAGGATACGGAGCGGAAGCCTGGATCGTTCACGTCGGGGCTGATCGAGGCCGTCTGGTTGGTGGGCCCGATCCCGCCGGCGACCCAGCGCGGCCGGTCGGGCGTGGCCACGGCATCGGCCGCCTCGCGCGCCAGCCGCACGCTCTCGGTGTTCATCTCGGCCACCAGATCCTGCATGGAATAGTCGGCCTGACTGATGGCGTTGGCGCCGAAGGTGTTGGTGCAGAGGATGTCGGCGCCGGCGTCGAGGAAAGCGGCATGGATACCGCGGATCATTTCGGGCGCGGTCAGGCTGAGAAGCTCGTTGTTCCCGCCGACGTCTGTTGGGTGATCCTTAAAGCGCTCGCCGCGATAAACGGCTTCGTCCGGTCTCTCCTGCTGAATCATCGTTCCCATCGCGCCATCGAGCACCAGGATGCGTTCGGCAGCGTGTCTTTCGATGTCGGCTGTCATTGGTTTCGTCCTCTCATGCGGCTTCCTCGGCGCTGATCCGCGCGGGAACGCCCAACGCGCGGCAGACAGACAGGCTCACGTCGGGCTTGTTCAGTGTGTAGATATGAAAGTCGGTAACGCCCTCGGCCGCAAGATGGCGGCACTGAACACTGGCGAGGCTCGCCGCCACCATCGCACGCATGTCGGGCGCATCGTCCAGCCCGCCGAACATCGCCTCCATCCAATCGGGAATCGAGGCGCCGCAGCCTTCTGAGAACCGCTTGAGACTGGCGAAATTGGCGACAGGCATAATACCGGGCACGATCGGCGCTTCGATGCCCGCGGCGCGGGCACGATCGATAAAGCGCAGGATTTTGTCGGTGTCAAAGACATACTGTGTGATTGCCCGCGATGCGCCCGCGTCGAGTTTGCGCTTGAGGTGATCAAGGTCGCTTTGCGCACTGGCTGCTTCGGGATGCACTTCCGGATAGGCGGCAACCGCGATGTCGAAATCGGCCACCCGGCGCAGGCCCGCCACCAGTTCGGCCGCGTCGTGATAACCGTCAGGGGCCAGAGTTTGGCCTTCGGGCAGGTCCCCGCGCAATGCCACGATCTTGCGCACGCCGCTCTCCCAAAGGCGTTGCGCTTGGGCGTCGATCTCGGCGCGGCTTGCGCCGACGCAGGTCAGATGATGGGCAACCGGTAAGCCGGTGTGCCGGCGCACCATGTCGACCACGCGCGCCGTGCGGTCGCGTGTGGTTCCGCCGGCGCCATAGGTGACCGAGAAGTATTGCGGACCGGCGCTGGCGAGCTGGGCGACGGTGCGGCCAAGATTGTCGATGCCCCGCTCGGTTTTCGGCGGGAACAGCTCGAATGAGACGGTGATGGGGTTTTCGGGGAAAGGCCCGCCCATGCGGATTGCTCCGTATCTTGCTATGTGACCTGGAAGAGAGGATGGATGGGCGGTGGCGCGACGCCGCCGCCCGTCACTCTTGGCTCACACGGGTTTGCGGAACAGCTGGATGCCCCAGGCAAGATGCCCCGCGTCCGCAGCATCGACCCAGTTTCCGAGTCCCACGGTCATTTTATCGAGATACTCGGTCGAGGCGCCGCGCTCGACCAAGCGATCGTAGTTGGCGGTCAGGTCCTCACGAACGCGGTCGTAGTGCTGGCGCAAGTGTTTCGTGAGGTCTTCCTGCGCCACCACCTCAAAGCCAAGGGCGGTCGCGGCCTCGCGATAGAAGCGGAAGGAGCCGAGGCTGTTGAGTTGGAGACGGTCATAAACTGGCTGAAGCACGCCTTCTGGAACATCGTCGGCCTGCATGGGATCTGTGAAGATGAGATGACCGCCCGGCTTCAGCACGCGCCGGACCTCCGATAGAACCCGCTCGCGCTGATCGGAGTGCAGGATTGCATCCTGGCTCCAGACCACATCGTAGCTGGAGGCCGGCTCCGGAATCTCTTCAAACACGCCGTGAACGACCCGGATTTTATCGGTAAGCCCGGCAAGGCGGTTCTTGTACCGGTTGGTGTCGTTCTGGGTCTCGGAGATGTTCAGGCACGTCGCCTCGCAGCCAATGCGGCTGACGATCCGACGCATGGATCCGCCATAACCCGCGCCGATATCCAGTATTTTCGTATCGGAATCGAGCACGGGAAGGGCTTCGGCCATGCGATCGACGGTCTCGGCGCTGGCTTCGCGGATGTCGGTGGTCTTGTCGTAGATGCCGACATGCAGGTCCTCACCGCCCCAGACCGTGCTGTAGAAGGTGTCGGCGTCGTCGCCGTCGTAATAATCCTCGGTAACGTCCCTAATGTCCGTCGTTTCGGCCTTCTGGGCGTCGGTGTCCGAACGGAGCGCATGAAGCTTGGACTTCTCGGCGACGTGGATGAAGAAGTCGGGATCGTTCTCCGCATAGGTGTCCTGAAAGTCGCCATAGGAGCGAACCCGCTGAAAGCCGGCCTCCGACAGCAACCGGCGCACGTAGTTCTTGCGGATCGGGCACATGTTGAGGGTGAACTCAGCACCGTCGGGGAAGCTGTACTTGAAGCGCACCAGGCTATCGTCGATATGCTCCGGCTCTGCCGAGACCTGGTCGCCGCAATAGTAGTATTTGTGCTTCGTCTTGAAACCGTCATCCAGCATCGTGTCGTAGTTGCGCTGATCAAGGATGAGGACGCCGTCATGCTTGAGCGCCGCGTAAAACTCAGCGAGCGCACGGCGGCGATCGGCTTCGTCGTGCAGATGCGTGAAGGAATTGCCAAGGCAAATGATCGCGTCGTACTTGCCCTGGATGTCGCGGTTCAGCCAACGCCAATCGGCCTGCACGGTTTTCAGGATGAGGCTGCGCTGGCGACCATTTTCGAAAGCCTTGGCGAGCATCGCCGCCGATCCGTCTGCCGACGTTACGTTAAAGCCCGCTTGGGTCAGCCGCACGGAATGGAAGCCGGTGCCGCAGGCTACGTCGAGGACAGTCTCCTTGCCCCTAGCCCGCAGGATGTCGATGAAGAACTGGCCCTCGCTTTCGGCCCGCGCACTCCAGTCGATGAGTTCGTCCCACTTTTCCACGAAGGTCTTGACGTATTCGTTGCGATACTGGTCCGTCTCACGATCCTGAAGCGGGTCTCCGCTGTACACTTGGTCAGTTTGCGTAAGCTCCGCGTTCATGGCACTCGAATCGGACATAACGTCTCCTCTCTTCGTTGACGTGTTCGAACCTCCGGGTCGCTATGACTCGGCTTGTGGCGAATGCAGGCGCCAAAGGTACATTTCAGATCCGTGATGGGCGGATGGTCAGTGAGCAGGAAAGCCCACGACGCGGCTCGAAACGTTATCATCCCGAAGAGATACCGCCACCACATTAATTCGACTTGCTAAGCGTTCTGTTTCTGAACACCCTCTGGTGAGGATCATTACAGGAAGAAGCAGCCACGATTCAAGGCCTGTGTACAACAGTCATGAAAGTTACATATTTCGATCTGCGAAATAATATTGATCAATACGGCGACATGAGCAGCCCCGAAGGGTCGGAGCGGCCGCGCGCAAAGCCCTTGCTTGCCGGCTTGTGGACGATCGGAAGTGCCCCGTTATTTGCCGGAAGCAGACGCTAGGTCAGCGCAGAGTTGGGCGGTTCACACGCTTCCTGTCGCCTCGACGGCGAAAAGCGCTTGCCGAATTAATGCTGCCCATTTTTCAGCTTCTTCATCGCTGCTGATGAGATCGTTGCGAATCTCGAACTCGACACAAGGGAGCCCTCGTTTCTCACCGTGCACGGGAATGCTGTAGTCGCTGTCGTCGCTAACCGCATAGGGTTGGTTTACCCCGACGTAGAGGTCGGTCTCGGCCTTGAGCCATTCCGCAATCGCCGGCGCAAGCGCTAGGTCTCTGTTGTAGAGAATGCCGATCTCCCACGGGCGCGATTTCCCCAGATAGGACGGCGTGAACGAATGAATGGTGACCACTTTCGTGGTGAGGCCATTCTTTTCCCGCAGAGCGAGGGCTTCCGCCACCGCATCATGAAATGGCCAGAAGATCGCATCGGCCCTGGCCTTACGATCGGCTTGCGATAAGTCCTGGTTGCCGGGGATCGGCGTCGCCTCACTTATTTCCGGCGCGAAGTCCAGAACATCCGGATGGCGGTTGCAATCGCAGATCAGGCGAGAATAGCGCTGCATATAGAGCGGTGCCTCCAGCGCCTGCGATAACGCCACTGCCACCGAGCGGGCCCCGATGTCCCACGCAATGTGGCGCTTTCTGTCTTCTTCCGAAAGGCCCATCGTGCCGAGGCTCGCGGGGATTCTGCGACCAGCATGCTCGCAGATGATGAAATAGTCCGATTGCGTGTTTTTGTTGAATGTTTCCAGCGGATGAGGTTCGTCCGCCCCTAAAATCCGTCCCCCGTTCGTCTCTTGCAAATCAGACACCTTGGCTGCTCCGTTCGAAATTGTATGAAATGGTACAAATCTGCCTGTTTCATTGCAAGATGTATCTTTTTGTTGACGCATGTCCGCGCTCCGCCCTATCGTCGTGAGAGAAAAAGGGGAGCAGCACAAGGTGAGTGAAGCGCCTGTTGTCGAGGCACGAAGCCTAGAAAAGCGGTTTGGTGGCCTTGTCGCCGTCGACGAGTATGACCTTCGACTTGAAAGGGGGGATCTTGTTGGCCTGATAGGGCCGAACGGTGCGGGCAAGACCACGGCGTACAACCTTCTGACTGGCGTCCTGAAACCCTCCGCCGGGCGTATCAGCCTGTCCGGCCGCGATATGACCGGTGCTGCGCCGTATCTCATGGCTCGTGCAGGGTTGGCGCGCACCTTTCAGAACATTCGCCTGTTTAGTGACTTGAGCGTCGTGGAGAACGTGATGTGTGGCGGACACACGCGTCTTGCCGCCAGCACCGTCGCCACCATGCTGCAATTGCCCTCATTCTGGCGAGCAGAGGAACGGCTCCGCCAAACAAGCCAGGAGATCGTGGAGCGCATTGGTCTGGCCGAGCTGGCGGGCCAGCGGGCAGGTGATCTTTCCTACGGGGATCAGAGGCGGGTGGAGATCGGGCGCGCGCTCGCTGGGCAACCGCAGGTGCTTCTCCTCGATGAGCCGGCTGCCGGGCTCAATCCTTCCGAGACCCGGGACCTGGTAAGCTTTATCCGCCAGATGAACGAGGAGTCCGGGATCGCCGTGCTGGTGGTCGAGCATGACATGCATCTGGTTATGGACCTGTGCAAGCGTATTCAGGTGCTCAACCGTGGCAAGCTGATCGCCGAGGGAACGCCGGAAGAGGTGCAGGGGGATGCGGCCGTGATCGAGGCTTATCTGGGAGCGGGCCGCAAGGAGAGAGCTCATGCTTGATGTACGCGATCTCAACGTGTTTCGCGGTTCGACCCATGTCTTGAAGGATGTCTCCTTTCGCGTTGAAGAGGGTGAGCTGGCCGCGCTGATCGGCGCTAACGGGGCCGGCAAATCGACCACCTTGCTCACACTCTCGGGACTCTTGCCGCCGCGCTCGGGGACGGCCGTGTTCACGAACGACGGAGAGCCGCTCGACCTCACGCGCGCCTCCTCGGAAAAGATCGTGCGCGCCGGTCTTATTCAGTGCCCGGAGGGGCGGCAGATTTTTCAGTCGCTCAGCGTTTCGGAGAACCTTGCGATGGGCGCGTACACGCGGCGCGACCGAGCTGGCATCAAGCAATCGTTGGAGGAAGTTTATGAGCTGTTTCCGATTCTTGCGGAGCGCGCGAACCTGCACGCCGGCTCGCTCTCCGGGGGCGAACAGATGATGCTGGCGATCGGCCGAGCGCTTCTGGCGCAACCCAGAATGCTGCTGCTGGACGAACCGTCCCTCGGTCTCGCGCCGCTGGTGGTGGAAAAGATCTTCGACGTGATTGCCCGCCTGAAATCCACGGGTGTGACCATCTTTCTGATCGAACAGAATGCCGCCATGGCGCTCGACATCGCCGATGTGGCTTATGTCATGGAAACCGGCCGCATCGTACTGTCGGGTACGGGCAGCGAGCTCGCCAACAACGACCGGGTGCGGCAGTCCTATCTTGGGGTGGCCGCATGAGCCAGTATTTCTTCCAGCAACTTATCAACGGCTTCTCCCTCGGCAGTCTGTATGCATTGGTCGCCATCGGCTTTTCCATGATCTACGGCATCGTGCGGCTGATCAATTTCGCTCATGGCGACGTGGTGATGATCGGCGCCTTCTCCACCTTGGCGCTGGTTACGGCCGGTGTGCCCTGGCCGATCATCCTGGTGTTCGTTTTGGCGGTGGGGGCGGTCGCCGGCATGTCCATCGAGATGGTGGTGTTTCGCTCGATTCGCGGAGCAAGCCAGGTGACAGGATTCATTGCCACGCTGGCCGTTTCGATCACGATTCAGAACAGCGCGCTGATGCTGTTGTCCGGCCAGCCGCGGAACTTCCTTTTTCCGGCATTCATGCGCCAGCGTGTCGGTGTCGGCGGCGTTAATGCGTCGCTGACGGATATCGCAATCATCGTGCTGACGCTGATCCTCATCGGCGGCCTGTTCCTCATAGTTTATCGCACGCGGCTCGGCACAGCTATGCGCGCGACAGCAGAGAACCTCACCGCCGCCCGCCTGATGGGTGTTGCGGTCAACCGGACCGTGCTCGCGGCTTTCGCCATCGGCAGCGCGTTGGCTGCCGTTGCAGGCTTCTTCTGGGGCGGCAAGTTCGGCCAGATTGATCCCCTCTTGGGCTTCGTGCCAGGTCTGAAGGCCTTCGTCGCCTGCGTGATCGGCGGTGTTGGCTCTATCGGTGGCGCCATGATGGGCGGTTACATCCTCGGGCTGGCGGAAGTCCTGTTCGTGGGGTTGTTGCCGCAAGAGTATTCCGGCTACCGTGACACGTTCGTTTTCCTGCTCCTGATCGTCATACTGCTCGTGCGGCCCTCCGGCCTCTTTGTTCGCCAGGTGGAGGAGCGCGCCTGAGATGAGTACCTCACACGAGACCCCGCCCGTGAAGCTGGATGCGCGCGTCACCCTGCCGCGCAGCGGATTTGTGGCGGCCATCCTGACCGTGCTGATCGCCAGTGCCGCCGTATTCGCCGCCCAACAAGGCCTGAGCAGCTATGTGGTCACACTGCTCGCGCTCCTGTTCATCAACGCCGCGCTGGCGGTTTCCTTGACGCTGACCAACGGCCTCACAGGCCTTTTTTCGCTTGGTCATCCCGCTTTCATGACCGTCGGCGCGTATGTGGCCGCGATTCTCACCTTTCCGGTCACTCGCAAGGGCACCATGCTACCCGGCCTGCCTGAGTGGCTTGCCGCAACGCAGCTTTCCATACTGCCGGCCCTGCTGATCGCCGGAGCCGCGGGCGGGCTTTTGGCGTTGTTCGTCGGCTGGGCGGTGTTGCGGCTAAAGGGGCATTATCTGGCGGTGGCAACCCTGGGCCTTATCATCGTGGTGCAGGGGCTGGCGAACAACTGGGATGGGATCACCAGGGGGGGCGCCGGTCTCAGCGGCTTGCCGCGCCTTGTCGATGTCTGGTGGGCCTTCGGCTTTCTCGTTCTGGTCGTCGCCTTTACCTGGCGGCTCAAATTTTCCTCTCTGGGCCGCTCGATGATGGCGGTGCGTGAGAACGAGCTGGCGGCTCAGTGCAGCGGTATCAACCCGGCGCGGTTGAAAATTCTTGCATTTGTCATAGGCGCCGTGCTGGCGGCCGTAGGAGGCGCATTGCTTGCTCATCTGGTCAGCGTGATCACGCCCAAGACCTACTCCGTCCTGCTGGCCTTCAACTTGGTAGTAATGGTTGTGATCGGCGGATCGGGCAGCATTTTCGGCGCGTTGCTTGCCGCAGCAGCCATAACCATCCTCTCGGAGGCACTGCGCCCCGTCGAGGAAAGCGTCGGCCTTTATGGCTTGAGCCAAGTGATTGTGGCGGTTTGTCTGATCATCGTGCTCCGCCTTCGTCCCTCCGGCCTTTTTGGCAGCGGAGAGCCGGGTTTGGTGCGACGGCTTTACAGCGGGAGGAGAGACGCATGACCAAACCGCGCCCACAGGACGTGTTTGATGGCCGCCGGTTGCCACTCAGGGCAGGGCGCTGCGGGCTTCTGGTGATCGATGCTCAGAACTGGGTGATGGACGAGGACAATCGCCACCCGAGGCCGGAATTCTATGCCGCGACTCGGGGCCATGTGATTGGCAATATCGCCAATCTCATCCACGCAGCGCGCGGCCATGGTGTGGAGGTCATCTACACTGTGATGGAGAATTTCACCGAGAATGGCCGCGACCGCAGCCTCGATTACAAGCTGTCCGGTTTTTTCATCCCCAAAGGCTCCCGAGATGCGAAGGTGATCGACGCGTTGGCGCCGGGAGGTGACGAGATGGTCATCCCCAAGACCTCCTCCAGCCTGTTCAACTCTACCAATTTCGAATATCTCGTCCGCAATATCGGGCTGGACACCATAATGGTTGCCGGCTTCCTCACCGACCAGTGCGTGGACCATACGATTCGTGACGGCGCGGACCGTGGGTTTCACATGATCTGTGTCTCAGATGCATGCGCCACGGATACTCATGCCCGCCATGAGGCCGCCCTGAATGCCTTCAAGGGCTATTGCCGCATGGAGACTACCAAAAGCCTCCTTGCGGCAATGAACGAGGACTTCGCCCGGTAATTTAGTACGCCAACCCGTACTTCTCGCACTGCGCTTCCGGTGATAGCTCCTGCATAAGTTGGGCTTCGAAGCGCTTGTGCGCCAGATAGGCTCCGCTCAGTTCCTCTCCGAAGAGGGGCCGCAGCGCTGCCTCGTTCTCGAACAGGTCCAGCGCTTCCTCCAGCGATTGCGGCAGGCGCACGATGCCGAGTGCCTCGCGTTCCATTTCACTGAGGTGCTGCGGCGGCGAGGGGCAGACCTTCGGCCGGTCTAACTTCTCGTCCAGCCCATGAAGGCCCGCCGCGACGATGGCGCCGAGCAGGAGATAGGGACTGGCGGCCGCATCGGCAGCCCGGAATTCGAAATGGAACTGCCGGGAGATATCGCTGCCCGTGCCCGGGAAAACCGGGCAGATGCGCAGCCCCGCTTCGCGGTCGCGCTCGCCGAGATTGTTGTAGGCCGCGCTCCAACGGTCCGGAGTCAGGCGCAGATAGGAGATGGTGGAGGCGGCGGTAACGGCCGTGAGCGCCGGCATGAGGCGCAGAATTCCGGCTAGGAACTGGGCAGCCTTGTCCGAAACGTTGTTTTTGGCGGCGGCGTCATAGTTCACCGGTGTGCCGCTTTTTGCATCGAGCAGGCAGAAATGCACATGCACGCCGTTGCCCACGGTGTCCGGGCGCATGATCGGTGTGAAGCTGGCACGGGTGCCACAATTATGCGCCACTGCCCGCGCGATCTCACGCACTGCGACCGCCTCATCCGCGGCGGATACGCCCTCGGCCGGTCCAACGGTCACCTCATATTGCCGGGGGCCGTATTCGGGCATGAAAGTGTCGATCGATAGTCCGGCGGCTTTCAGCGCGCCGAGATAGGTCTCGGCATATCGGCCCTGGCGGCGGAACGCGTCCAGCGCGTAGCTGGAATTCGGCCGTTCTTCGATACCTTCCAGAATGAATTCGTGCTCGAAGGCGGCTTTCAGCTTCAGCCCGTGCCGTTCTTCAAGCTCCGCCAGCATCCGCTTGAGAAAGCTGCGGGGGCACACGCTCCAAGGCGTGCCGTCGAGATTCATGATGTCGCTCATCATGAAGTGGCAGGCCGCCGTCTCCGGCCCGAAATCAACGCGGATTTCGGTGGCCGGGTCGGGCATGAGCACCGTGTCTCCATAGGGCCCCCACGGGCTGGGTGCGATAGGCCCGTGCGCTGTGATCATGCTGTTGGTGGGCGTCCAGCCTATACCTTTCTTCAGGCGTGCTTCGAGATCGGAGGATGGAAAGCCTTTTCCGCGGATCTGCCCCGCCAGATCTGCCGTACACAACATGATGATTTCATCGCGTATCATCGTTCCCCTCATTTCGTTTTCGGTTGGATGCGGCTTTCGGAGGAGCTGCGTCCGTAAGACGTGAGCGCAGCTCTTCCAGCGCTTCGATGCGTCTCTTGCCTACATGGTCTGCCTTGCTTGCGACGGCGCCGACCAGCGCCTCTGCCACGCCCATACCGATGGAAAGAACGTCGAAGATCGACGGCGATTCCACCGGAAAGGTGAGGACGAGATCCGCGCTGCGCGCCGCAGGCGATTGCCAGATGTCGGTCAACAGCAGGACGGTCGCCCCTCGTTTGGCGGCGGCGTGGGTGAACTGAACCACATCATTTTGGTAACGGCGCACGTCCAGGACTACCAGAACGCTGCCGCGCCCCATGTCCAGCAGATATTGCGGCCAGGCCTGGGTCTGCCCGTTCACCGGATAAACCTTGCCTCGCACCGCCATAAGCAAATCGGCCATATAGCGCGCCACATGGGACGAGTAGCGCCCGCCCAGAAGATGGATGTCGCGCTTCGGATCGGCCAGGAGTGTGGCAGCCCGGTCAAACTCCTTCTCCGAGATCAATTCGGGCAGGGCTCGGAAATGTTCCGCCATGCGGTTGCTCGTACGCACCAGAAGCGATTTCTGCGTCGTCTCTTCCCGTTCCTTACGCTCGCCGAACCGCAGGAGAGGGGATTGCAGCGTCTCCTCGATGTGGGTTCTGAGAGCTTCCTGGAACTCGGCGTAGACCGGGAAACCGAGGCGTTTTACCAGCCGCAGAACAGTGGCTGTGCTGACGCCGCTCTGTTCAGCGAATTCGGCCACTGTGGTCAAGCCGGCGGTTGGATAGTTAGCCATCAGATAGCGTGCGGCACGTGCTTCCCGGCTACTCAATTCCGGCTGCACTCGGCGCAGGGTCTCCAATACGTTCATCTAGTTCCTCATCCCCGATGCGCTGACCGGACTTGTATCAAATCAGACAAATTAGCCTATTGGAAGAAAAAATGTACCATTCGATTGACGTCGTCCATTTGCGGAGTCATGCTGCAACTGGATGCGTAAAGGCTGGTGAGAGCAGCTTGCGTCACAGGGGAACGACAAAGACAATCAGGAGATTGCCATGAAAGCATTGTTTGCCGCATCGGTGGCTCTTGCCACTCTTCTGGGAACGGCTCACGCCCAGGAAACCATCAAAATCGGCGCTCTCTACAATCTAACCGGCGGAATGTCGTCGCTAGACGGCCCGTCGCTGAAGGGCGCCCAACTCGCAGTGGAACAGATCAATGCTGACGGCGGTCTTCTCGGCAAGCAGGTCGAACTGATTGCCCCGGACGGCAGGACTGATCAGCAGGAAACGGCGAAAGCCGCACAACGCGTCCTTTCCGAAGGTGTGGTTGCCGGTTTCGGCCAGTCAGACACGACTTTCGTCATGGCCGCAGCGCCGCTCTTCCAGGAGGCAGGCATTCCGTTCGTCACCTCCGGTGCTACCCATCCCGAGCTGCCGCAGTGGGTCGGCGACTACATGTTCATGACGCCCTTCGGGGACGATGACCAGTCCTATGCGATCGCCGACTATGCCTACGACACGCTCGGCATGCGCCAGGTGGCGGTGTGGACCGATAATTCCATGGACTTCACCAAGGCACTCAGCAAGTTCTTCATCGAGCGCTTCGAGGAGCGGGGCGGCGAAATCGTCGGCACGGACACCTTCATGATGGGGGACACCGATTTCTCCGCGCAGATCGCGCGGCTGACGTCGATTGATCCTGAGCCCGATGCCGTGTTCGTATCGGCTATACCCTCCGAGGCCGGGCTGTCGGTCAAGCAGATCCGCGAGCAGGGGATCACCATGCCGATTATCTCCGGCGACGGCTTCGATACGGAACTGGTCTCCACCGTGCCAGGGCCGGAACTGGCAAACGATGTCTATTTCTCCACGCATACCTATCGTGCCGACGACCGCGAGGAGGTGACGCAGTTTATCGAGGACTACGAGGCTTTTCACGGTAATGAGCCCGAGAACGCCTTTGCACCCCTCGGCTATGACGCAGTGATGCTCGTCGCCGAGGCAATCCGCCGCGCAGAATCGACCGAGCCCTCCGATATCCGCGATGCTCTGGCTGATACCCGCGGCTTCAAGGGGGTGACCGGTGAAATCAGCTATACGCGCGAAAGCATGGTGCCTCCGAAGCCGATCTCTATCATCAGTGTGCACGGTGGAGAGTTCGAGGTGGAAGAAATCTGGACACCGGAAGTCAACTGATCATGAAAGCGTTGTGAACCGGGCAGGCGGGGCTGGATCAGCCCCGCTTTCTTTTGTTCCGAGATGATGGGCGTAAACAGAAAGGGAGTAAGCAGCACATGAGTGGGACCGCCGTGGGCACCCTCGCACAGTATGAAGGCCGTGACCGTCCGCTGAAAGCGGACAGGACCGCCGTGCTCGTTGTCGATGCGCAGAATGCCGAACTGGAGCCGGCGATTCTGGATAAGCATCCGGAGTTCGCCACGGGGATGAAGGAGCGTGCGCTGCCGGCGATGCGCAAGCTTCTTGAAGCCGCTCGTGAGCGGCGCGTCGAGGTGATCTACACCGTCATCGAGGCGCTCACCCGTGACGGGAGGGACCGTTCCCTCGATCACAAGCTTTCCAACATTCTCGTTCACAAGGGCTCGCCGTTGGCCCAGGTCATTGACGAGGTCGCGCCGGTTGGCGATGAGATCGTGCTGCCGAAGACGTCCTCGGGTGTCTTCAACTCCACCAATATAGACTATGTGCTGCGTAATCTTGGCATCGAAAATGTCATTGTGACCGGGTTCGTCACGGATCAGTGTGTCGATATGGCGATCCGGGATGGCGCCGACCGCGGCTACTACATGGTCTGCGCCCAGGATGCCTGCGCCGCCTATACGCGCGAGCGCCACGAAACGGCCCTGCGCGCGTTCGGCGGCTATTGCCGTATTCAGAATGTGGAGGACGTGATTGGGACGCTGGATTCGCAGTCTTAACCCGCGCTCCCCGGCAGCCAGGAAGGTGGCTGCCCCTCAGAGTAAGATTGGGCCTGGGTGCCTTTGACACGAATTCGTGTTGACAAGGATACTGCGCAAACGTTATCCCATCTTGAGGAAACGTTTGCGCAGATCCAACTAGGTCGTGTCAAATAGTGTCAGATACCCCGTCCATACCGGCGAAAGGCGCGGAAAGCCCTAGGCCTGCAGTGACGCGCGTAACGATCCGCGACGTCGCCCGGTATGCAAATGTCAGCGTGACGACAGCATCGCGGGCTCTGAACGACACGGGGCGCATGGCGCGCGAAACCCGCGAGCGGATCATCCAGGCTGCCGCCAAGCTGGGATATCGCCCAAATTCAATGGCCCGAGGCCTTGTGAGCCAACGATCGTTCACGATCGGTCTTCTGACGAACGATACCTATGGCCGCTTCACGTTGCCCGTGGCTGCCGGCCTTTCGGCCGCAATGGTCGACCGAGGTGTATCCGTTTTCCTGTGCGCGGGAGAAGGCGACCCGCAGCGCACGCTTCTCAATCTTGAAGCCATGCAAGAGAAGTGTGTCGACGGACTGGTCGTATCAGGCAAGCGGATCGACCGTGGCCTGCCGGTCGAGCTACCGCGCACCGGCATTCCCACGATCTACATCAATGCGGCTTGTCCCGAGGGCGAGGTGGGGTTTGTGCCCGACGATTCCGGCGGAGCAGAAGCGGCAACGCTTCACCTTGCCGGGCTCGGACGGCGGCGCATCGCGCATGTCACGGGGCCGCGGAACTTCGCCGCCACGGGAATCCGCGCGGACGGCTGGTTAAAAGCTCTGGATAGGATGGGGCTTGCCCCCTGGGGAGAAGCACTTTTCGGCGAATGGTCCGAGGCGCACGGCTACCGCATGGCGGACCATCTGTTCGGGCAGACATCCCGTGGCATGCCCGACGCGGTGTTCTGTGGCAACGACCAGATCGCACGCGGCATGATCGACCGGCTGACTGAAATCGGCGTCCGCGTACCCAAGGATGTTGCAGTGGTCGGATACGATAACTGGGAAATTTTCGCGAAGGCAACTCGCCCCCCATTGACGACAGTGGACATGGGACTGCTGGAGCTCGGTCGTCAAGCCGGCTTGACTATGCTCGGTATGATCGACGGTAAGCCGACCCCGGCTGGTATTCGGCGCACGCCATGTACGGTCGTCGTTCGCGAGTCTTGTGGCGCGAGATCAGAAGCGGACTGACGTTCTCAAGGGAGGATCGAACGAGAGAAGGTTTGAGCAAAGCGCAAACGTTCGCCCAAATGGGCGGATATCAACTCTGATGGGAGGAAACGATGACCTTTAAGACCATTACCAGCGGGATCGCCCTTGCGGCTATTGCGCTTCCCGGAATCGCCTCGGCTGATGAATTCTCGATCTGGGTGCGCTCGGACGGGTCCGAGTTCATGCCCAAGCTTGTCGAGGCGTTCAATGCGCAAGGCGAGCACACCGCGAAACTGCAGATCGTGCCGGTGAACGAACTGGTGCAGAAATACGCGATCGCCGCGGCCGGCGGCTCGGCTCCTGATGCTCTATCACTTGACCTGATCTACACGCCAGCGTTCGCCGAAGCCGGCCAGTTGAAAGATCTTACCGAGTTCGCCCAGTCGCTGCCCTATTTCGAGCATCTCTCGCCGGCGCACCTGTCGGTCGGCTCGGTGGATGACAGGATCTATGGTCTACCGTTTTCGGCCGACGCCTCGATCCTGGTCTGGAATAAGGATCTCTATAGAGAGGCCGGTCTCGACCCTGAGCAAGGGCCGACCACCTGGGAAGAGTTGCGGTCGCAGGCGGAGGCGGTCGGTGCGCTCGGCGAGGAGACCTACGGGTACTATTTCTCGGGCAATTGCGGTGGCTGTAATATCTTCACCTTCACGCCATTGATCTGGGCCTCGGGCGGAGACATTTTCGCGGATAACGGCCAGACCGCCACCCTCGACACGCCCGAGGTGAAAGAGGCGATCGAGTTCTACCGGGATATGGTAATGGACGGTCTCGTTCCCGGCGGCGCCCAGACCGATACCGGCTCGAACTTCTTTGCCGCGTTCGCCAATGGCAATATCGGCATCTCGCCCTCGGGGTCCTTCTCCATCGGCGCGCTGAACAACCAGTATCCCGATCTGGACTTTGGCGTGACCTTTCTGCCGGGCAAGGACGGTGACTGGTCCTCCTTCGCAGGCGGCGACAACATAGTCATCTCGGCCGGTACCGGCGACAGCAAACTCCCGGCGATCCAGGATTTCATCGAATTTGCATATTCGGTGGAAGGCCAGACCATCCTAGCGGATAACGGCGCCCTTCCGGTTCGCGGAGATGTCGCAGAGGAGGCACTATCACAGCTCGATGAGCGCTACCTGACGGCGGCAAAGGCCATGGCGGGCGGGCGCACGCCCTACACCACCGTCTTCAACGACCTGATCAACTCGCGCAACGGGCCTTGGATCACAACGCTGAACCGCGCTTTCTTCGCCGAGAGCGAAGAGGAGGTGCAGCAGGCGATCGAGGATGGCCAGGCCGAGATGCAGTCGATCATCGACGCGGCGCCTTAAGTCCCTTTCTCTCCCCAGCGAGCGAACGGCGCCGGCGGGTCTGTCCCGCGGCGCCACCCGATATCAGACCGAGGGGCCCGGAATGCCCGCACAGACGGACATCTCAGACAGCATTTTAGAGGTACCGCCCCCGCGTAGGAGGCGTCGCCGCGACTGGACGGGCCTTCTTTACGTAGCCCCGGCGCTCGTGCTTGTCGCCGTCTTCTTCCTCATCCCGCTAGGCATGTCGATCTGGATGTCGTTCCATGCCTGGCCGCTCATCGGCGTGCCGCGCTGGATCGGGCTGGACAACTACGCTCGGCTCTGGGGCGATACGAGCTTCTGGTCGGCCCTGGTCTTTACCATCCAATACACCATCGCCGCGACGGTTGGCCTGCTGGGGGTGGCTTTCGTGCTCGCTCTGATGGTGCAGGGTGAGGGCCGGGCCATCGCTTTCTACCGCACTGCCTATTTCCTGCCCGTGGTGACGGGCTTTGCATCGGCCTCGCTTCTGTGGGCGTGGCTGTCGAATGTGGACGCTGGCCTGTTCTCACCGCTCGCCCAGGATTTGGGAATGACCGATGGCAGAGTGAACATCCTTGCGACCTTCACACCGGCTTTCTGGTCCGTGACGATCATGGTCATATGGAAGATGGCCGGCTTCTACATGGTTATCATCATGAGCGGGCTGCAGGCGATCCCGACCGATTATCAGGAGGCGGCGCGGATCGATGGTGCGAGCTGGGGTCAGCGTTTCCGCTGGATTACGCTGCCGCTCATCCGCAGGCCCTTCGCTCTGGCGCTGATCCTCGCAGTCGCCGGGTCGATGCTGGCATTCGACCAGTTCTATATTATTCTGAACGGCGGACCGCAGAACCAGACCGTCACCGTCGTCTACCGCATCTTCAACGAAAGCTTCGTGTCGTTCCGGCTCGGTTACGGCGCCGCATTATCGGTGGTGTTGCTCGTGATCCTGCTCGTGCTCAGCGTGGTTCAGCTCTGGCTCCTCCGCGACAAGGGAGATCAGTCATGACGGCCACGACCATTGTCGGGCAGGATGCAGCGGCGCCCCCACGCGGAGGGGGCCGGATTAAGTACCATCGCTGGATTTTTCACATTGCCGCCGCGTTGGTCGCGATCCTCTTCCTCGCGCCGATCTTCTGGGTCGTGGCCGCCGGGTTTCGCCTGCCCTCGGAAGCGCTGCAACCGCTGCCGCCTTGGCCCACGGAGGGGTTCAGCTTCGACAGCTACGTACGACTCGAGAATTACGGCCAATCGATTCTGCACTACACCATGAATTCGGCCATCGTCTCGGTCGGCACGGCGCTTCTGACAATCGGCGTCGCGGTGCCTGCCGGCTACAGCTTCTCGCGCTACCACTTTCCGCTCAAGGGGCTGGTTTTCGTTCTGATCCTCTCCACGATCATGATTCCCTTTCAGTCGATCCTGACGCCGCTGTTTCTTCTCCTGGCCAAGATGGGACTGCAGAACACGCTGCTCGGTCTCATCCTCATCTACACCACGCTGCAGCTTCCGTTCTCGGTTTTTATGATGCGGAACGCCTTTGACGCCGTGCCGAAGGAGATCGAGGAGGCAGCCCGGATCGACGGAGTCAAGGGCATCCGCATGTTGGTCCAGGTCATGGGGCGGCTGGTCCTTCCTGGCATCGTGACAGTGGGCCTCTTCGCCTTTCTTAATGCCTGGAACGAATTCCTCGCCGCGCTCGTGCTTCTGACCGACCAGGACAAGTTCACGCTGCCCGTTCTCATGACCGCCGTGCGCTACGGCCGCTACGGCTCGGTCGACTGGGGTGCGGTGCAGGCGGGCGTCACGATCATGATGATCCCCTGCCTGATCCTTTTTCTCATCCTCCAGCGCTCGTACATCCGTGGCCTGACAGCCGGCGCGGTGAAGTAGTTGCAGACCTGAAAGGACTTTCATGAACAATCCCGATCAGACGATGGCAGTCACCGCTCGCGCCAAGTTCCGCCCAATCTCGGTGGACAAGGTCAGGGTTCGCGGCTTTTTCGGATCGCGGGTCGACACAATCTCGGCCGCAACCGCGCGGACGCTGTTCGACCGTTGCATTGAAGCCGGGATGCTCGATCAGGTGGATCCCGAACGGCCCAATCCGGGCCTCGTGCTTCCCTTCCAGCACAATAATACCGTGACCAGTCAAATGTTCTGGGACAGCGATTGGGGAAAGTTCATCGAGACGGCCGCCTACGCGCTGAACCACCAGCCCGACCCTGAACTGGAAGCGCGTGTAGACGATGTAGTGGATGCCTATGGGCGCCTCCAGCAGGAGGATGGCTATCTCAATTCATGGTACATTCGCATCGAGCCCGGTCAACGATGGACCAACCTGCGCGACCGGCACGAGCTCTACAATGCCGGCCACCTGATCGAGGGAGCGGTTGCCTATTACCATGCCACCGGCAAGCGCAAGTTTCTCGATATTCTCTGCCGCTTCGCCGACCATATTGACCGCACCTTCGGGCCCAGGGAGGGGCAACTCCGCGGCTATCCGGGTCATCCCGAGCTCGAACTGGCGCTCGTCAAGCTCGGCAGAACAACCGGCGAGCAGCGCTATCTCGACCTCGCAAAGTTCTTCGTGGACGAGCGCGGGCAGACACCGAACTACTTCGACCAGGAGGCCGAACGCCGGGGCGAGCGGCCCGAACAGTTTCATTTCGGTACGCTCGAATATTGCCAGGCCCACAAGCCGGTGCGCGAGCAGGAAACCGTTGTCGGGCATGCCGTCCGTGCGGCATATCTTTATGCGGGCATGGCCGACGTCGCGACCGAATTCGCCGATGACACGCTCAGCGCGCCGCTCGAGAAACTGTGGTCGCATCTGGTGGACCGCAATTTATACATCCATGGTGGCTTCGGGCCCTCGGCCCGGAACGAAGGATTGACCTTCGACTACGATCTGCCCAACGAAACCGCCTATGCCGAGACCTGTGCCGCGGTCGCTCTGGTCTTCTGGGCAAGCCGGATGCTCGGCCGCGGTCCCGACGGACGCTACGCCGACGTCATGGAGCAGGCGATCTATAACAACGCGCTGGCGGGTCTTTCGCTCGATGGCACACGGTTCTTCTACGACAACCCTCTCGCCAGCCGCGGCGACCACCACCGGTGGGTCTGGCATCGCTGCCCCTGCTGCCCACCCAACATTTCGCGCCTCGTCGCCGCGATCGGGACCTACTTCTACGGCGTCTCGGACGATGGTGTCGCAGTGCATCTCTATAACGCCGGCGAGGCCAGGATAGATGTGGCCGGGACCACTGTGACTCTCACGCAGGAAACCCGTTATCCGTTCGAAGGACGGGTCGAGATCGCCGTCGCGCCGCAGGTGGAGACCGAGTTCACCCTCTGGCTCCGCGTTCCGGGATGGAGTGAGGGTGCCACTGTCGCCGTCAATGGCAGGCCGATCGATGCCGCGCCGAAGAATGGCTATATCGCGCTCAGCCGCCGCTGGGCTCCGGGAGACATTGTCCAGCTCGACATCGATTTGACCCCTCGCCGTATTACGGCGCATCCGAAGGTCATCCACGACCAGGGCCGCACGGTGCTTATGCGCGGGCCGTTCGTCTACTGCCTGGAACAGGTCGACAACGGTGCGGAGCTCGATGCCCTGATCCTCTCCGACACTGCCGAAATCGCGACCGAGGAAAGCCAGGAACTGGGTGGCATCGTCAAATTGACTGCTCGCGCAACGCGTGAGACGTGGGAGGGGGAGGGGCTCTACCGACTGGGTACACCATCGCGGCAGCCGGCACGCCTGACCGCCGTCCCTTATTACGCCTGGGACAATCGGGATCCAGGCGAGATGCTGGTCTGGTTGCGTAGAGAGGAGAAATGATGAACCGCATCGGCGACAACGCTACCGTCACAGCCGGTCTTTCCCTCAAGCGCGTCCACAAGTCCTTTGGCTCCATTGAGGTGCTGAAGGATATCAATCTTAATATCAAGGGCGGCGAGTTTGTTGTCTTTGTCGGACCTTCCGGCTGCGGGAAGTCCACGCTTCTGCGCCTCATCGCCGGGCTTGAGGAGGTCACGGCGGGCGAAATCATTATCTCGGGACGTGACGTCACCGACACCGATCCCTCCCGGCGCGGCATCGCCATGGTCTTCCAGAGCTACGCGCTCTATCCGCACATGAGTGTGGCCGAGAACATGGGTTTCTCGCTGAAAGTCGCGCGGCGGCCCAAGGACGAACTTCGCCGCAAGGTAGAGAAAGCGGCCGGAACGCTGCGGCTCACCGACTATCTCGACCGCCGGCCTGGACAGCTCTCAGGCGGCCAGCGCCAACGTGTCGCGATCGGCAGGGCCATCGTGCGCGATCCTGACGTGTTCCTCTTTGATGAACCCCTGTCGAACCTCGACGCCGAGCTCAGGGTCGAGATGCGGATCGAGATTGCCCGGCTGCATCGCGAACTGGGAAACACGATGGTCTACGTCACCCACGACCAGACCGAGGCGATGACGTTGGCCGACAAGATCGTCGTGCTGCGAGCGGGACGGATTGAGCAAGTGGGTACACGGGAGGAGCTCTATGACGATCCCGACAATATATTCGTTGCGGGCTTCATCGGGTCGCCAAAGATGAATTTCTTCAGTGCGCGCCTCGACGGCGGCGAGATCGAGATTGGCGGCCACCGCCTGCCGGGGCCGGCGGTAAAGACGCTCTCCAAGGGCGAGATTACGCTGGGCGTCCGGCCGGAACATCTGCGACTGGCCGAGAAGGGTGAGCCGTTTTTTCCGTTCCGTGTGAAGTTCGCGGAATTTCTCGGAGGAGCCACCTATCTGTACGGCGACGTCGGCGATGGCGCCCTCTGTACGATAGCCTCCGACCGCAAGACCCAAGCCAAAGCAGGAACTGAGCTGCGGGTGATGGCGGACCCGAAATTTATGACGGCTTTCGACGACAAAGGTGTCAGAGTCCGGTAGCAGACAAGCTTTGGCGGGTGCTGTTGGGAACCGACTGGCCGGCTCCGCTATCAAGGAGCATGTGCCTAATAAGGGGCTTTGATGGGCTGCCGACAAATCATCGCGCCTGAGCCAAAGCAACGACAAGGCTGCTGGTGGACGATCCGACGTGCCTCTACGGAGCTCATTAGGCATCGGAGTGTCAGTGGCGCCACTCGGTTTGCGGGGGCAGGTCGCCGGCGACATCGACGTGAGCGGCGTCACTGGCCGGGGGCAGATCTTTTTCGGAGAAACGAAGGCTCAGAAGCCGCCCGTCGTCTGTCAGGAGTTGCAGATCCTCGCGACCGAACACCTGTCGCAGCGTGTCGGGAGGCATCCGAATTTCGCCGCTGCCGACTATTTCCCCCGGCTTCCTCAGGAAGCCGTCAAAGTCATAATCAGCGCGGGTAAGCGTTTTGCCCCCGCATTTCAGGACACCGGCACCGTGAATTCCACCGAGATATTGCATGAACGATTATTCCTCGAGAGGCCGGCTGGCGAGCACGTCTGCATCCAAAGCCGCCGCTAGTTCTTCCGGGTCGACTTCAACGACCTGATGTCGGCCGCGTTGGACGGAAATCGCGGGAGTGTGCAGCAACGTGGCCGTGCGCCGATAGGCAAGAAAGGAAAGCCCGAAGATCTCCTCTTCGTCGACCACCAGACGATAGGTTCCCGCAGGTTGCCAAGTGTCAAAGACACTCAGCATAAATGGTCGTTTGAAAGTTACCTCTGTATCTGTGGTGCGAATGGGCATAGTAGCATCCGGTCCTTGTTTCATTTTCCACCGGAGCGGTCCTGCGAGCCGCCGGCTTACCGGAAGTCCGCCGCCGTCAACACGTATGTGGTCCTGCGGGCGTTTCCGTAAATTTCCCGCGCGACATCGTGGATGGTGGAGCGCGCTGCATCGAACGCGGCCAGATAATCCGCTTCGCCTGTGGCTGCGGTGGAAAGCGCATCCGTCTCGACGAAGAAGGGCACTTCGAACATGCCATCATGGCCTATGAAGCGAACGCGCTGCCTGGTTTCGTCAAAGCTGCGGCTTCTATTGGGGAAAGTGAGTGACACGATCGGATACCTCATTGCCGTTGGAGGGGATGGAGAATGCCTGGTTTGCAGCCCCGCTGCTCCCCGCATTGATGGGTGAACGACGACTGCCCCATGTCTCCCCTGACGCAGGTCCAGGTGCGTCATGATCCATCCCAGCGTCATGACCTGACCTGATTGCCGCAATTGACGCTCCCTAGGGTCCGCGCGAGCGCCGTCGCTCGCGCGGACCCTATGGGACTCGATCACCGCGCCTTACCGCGCGATATGCTGTTGCTGGCCTGCTTGACCTGGGAGCCGAGTGGCGCCTCCACTTTCGCAGGCGCCTTTTGCTGCTTCGGCTTTTTTATTTCGCGGTTGCTGCGCTTCTGTCCTTTAGCCACTGTCAAGCCCTCCTATTCGGGTGCGGCGTCGCCCGGGGAGGGCTGCGCTCTTATCTCTTCAAGGCTGTCTTCCGTTGCCACGCGCTCGTGGCGTTCGTCGTCGTTGCGGATACGGTACTGAGGCAAATTATCCTCTCTCACCGGCAGGATAGCGGTGATGCGGTAGGTTTCCGCCGTCGAGGGCGAAAGGCCAAACCTGTTGTTCATGCGGACGGGTTGTCCGACTGCGAAACGGTGGGCTGTCATGCTTCTCACCTGGTCTACTCCTGTCCAAGGGCGGCCTGTACTGCGGCAGCGGTCGTCACGGCGCATGCCTAAACGAGTGTCGATTTCGACGGCTGAACCTCATCCAATGCTTTGGCGGTGGATGACTTGCCGTGATTGTGTGGTGCCATGCCTCCCGATTGTTGTTCCGGCTATGCTGATCATCTCCGCCAAGAATTCTCGGGGCACATTTAAAGTAGCCTATTCCGCCCTGAGGCTTCTCATTCTCAACGCCGGGGATGATCATCCGATCCCCGACGCGCCATTGGCTCGGCGCATCGGATAACGATGCCGTCATGACGGGGCCGAAATTTCATGAGCATTCTTTCTGAGGCCGGCGTGTAGGGGGGCCACACCCTCATATAGGTTCTTTGACCGTCGAATAACAGGAGCAAACAGGGACCATTTGCTCAAGAAAGAGGGTCTTCTGATGTCGGCTCTGTGGTGCCGGAGGTTAAGTTTTATGAAAGAGGCCTTGTTTTGAACACCAGAAACGTTTATATGGGGAACATCGATCTTGTTTGCCGAACTTTGTTGCCGCGCGGAAACCGCGCCTATGACGATCTTCCCTATCAAAATCGACTGAAATGCTTCGCCATGCATTCGGCATGACGGGCACCACACAACGTGACCGATTGAAAGGAAATCGTCATGACCACTGGAACCGTAAAATTCTTCAATTCAACCAAAGGCTTTGGCTTTATCCAGCCTGACGACGGCGCTTCGGACGTATTTGTCCATGTCTCCGCTGTCGAGCGTGCCGGCATGCGCACCATCGTGGAAGGCCAGAAGCTCAGCTTCGACGTCGTCAAGGACAACCGCTCCGGCAAGTCCGCTGCGGAAAACCTGCAGGAAGCGTAAGCTTCATCTTCTGTCCGTGACCACGGATGTACTGGCACGGATCGTAGATACGAGGAGGTCGGGCTTCTGCCCGGCCTTTTTGCTTTCAGCACAATCGCAAGGAGGTCAATGACATGGCCGGAATTATCACCAAGGACAATCTGTTTCCGTCCCCGCGCCCGAGTCCGCAAACCAAGGCGGAGATCACGAACAGCACGGCCAGAGCAATCATAAAGGCCGAAACCGACAGCCGCGAAGCAAAGACCCAGAGACTGCGGCAGGCCCGGCTGGAAATGGAGGCGCGGCAACCGGAACCGGCGCCAGCCAAGAGCCGTGCCAAAAAGACAGCAAAAAGCACCGCTTCCCGGCGCACTGCCTGAGCGTCGATTCGGCGCTTGACTTTCAACACGCGTCCTCCCGGATGCAAGCCTGATCTCCTGGAGGTCTCGTGAACATTAATATCGCCGACCAGGTCGGTACTGAGCCGAAAACTCGCTCCTGGACTGCGGTCCTCGCGCAATATCGACAACCCAGCCCGATACGCAGCACGGTCGAAATAGTCATCACGGCACTACCTTTTGCCACATTGTGGGCGTTGACGGCGCTGGCGGTCGTGAACGGCTACTGGTGGGGCCTCCTGCTGACGATCCCCGCGGCTGGCTTTCTGGTGCGGCTCTTCATCCTGCAGCATGATTGTGGCCACGGTGCTCTGTTCGCCCGCCGCAGCATCAATGACTGGACAGGTCGCGTTATCGGCGTTTTCACCCTCACGCCCTATGACTATTGGCGTCGCACCCATGCCGTCCATCACGCCACGGCGGGGAACCTCGACAAGCGGGGGATCGGTGACGTCAAGACTCTCACGGTCGGTGAGTATCGTGCGTTGTCCTGGTGGGGCCGTGCGCGCTATCGGCTCTATCGTCATCCCCTGGTGATGTTTGGACTCGGCCCCGCCTGGCTGTTCATCTGCCAGTACCGATTGCCATTCGGCCTCATGCGCGCCGGAGTACAGCCCTGGACATCGACAATCGCTACCAATCTTGGCGTCGCCCTGCCGGTCGCCGGTCTGATGTGGCTGATGGGCGTCGGCCCCTTTCTCATAGTCCAGTTGCCGATCACCCTGATGGCAGCCACCGCGGGCGTATGGCTCTTCTACGTTCAGCATCAGTTCGAGGAAACGCACTGGTCCGAGGGCGACGACTGGAACTTCCAGCACGCCGCATTGCACGGCAGCTCACACTACGACCTTCCCTTCCCGCTACGCTGGATCACGGGGAACATCGGAATCCACCACGTACATCATCTGGCGGCAAAGGTGCCATTTTACCGTCTGCCGGAGGTGCTCCGAGACCACCCCGATTTGCGTGACACCAGCCGCATCACCTTTCTCCAGAGCTTGAGCTGCGTCAAACTCGTGCTGTGGGACGAAAGCGCAAAACGCCTTGTCTCGTTTCGAGAAGCGCGGACAGCGACCTAAGCCGAAGGCAGCGATCAGCGCGCAAGTTCGCCAGCGTGGCGCCGCTCTGGCAAACGCCCATGCTCTCGTGTCTGGCGAAGGCGACGAAAAGCGCTGGCCGAAGGCCCGGATGCGTTTTCGCGGTTTTCGCGGTTGGGAAATCCTGGCGCGGCAAAATCCCATCTTTCAGTGGCATCCAGTTTTGCAATAAAGCTGCTTTGAATCTCGCGAGGAAACAATCGGCTAGGACCTCATGAGCAGAACCCTTATCATCGGCGGAAGCCACGCGGCCGTTGCCGCGGCCGGCGCGTTGCGCCAGTACGCGCCGGAGGAGGAGATCGTTGTCGTCTCCGAAGAAGACGAACTTCCATATCAGCGGCCGCCATTGTCCAAGGAGTATATGGCGCAAGCCATGAGCCTGGAGCGCCTGCGGCTGCGCCCGCTCGAATGGTATGATCGAAGCAACGTCGAACTGCGCCTCGGAGCGGCCGTGACCATGGTGGAGCGAGAGCGCAAGACGGTTTTGCTCGCCGATGGCTGTGAGCTTGCCTATGACAAGCTTTTGCTTGCGACGGGCGCGAAGGCGCGGCGTCTGCCGGCAGATACCGGCGGCGATCTGCCCAATGTGCGCGTGATGCGCACACTGGCCGATGCAAATTGGCTGATGAGCGAGATGAAGGCCGATAGGCGACTTGTTGTCGTCGGCGGCGGATATATCGGTCTGGAGGCTGCTGCAGAGGCGGCGAAGAAAGGGCTGCGCGTGACGGTAATCGAGGCGCGCGAACGAATCCTGAAGCGTGTCGCCTGCGAGGAAACAGCCAACGCCTTTCGAAGGCTCCATAGCGACCATGACGTGGAGATACTGGAAAACGCGCAGGTCGAGCGTTTTCACGAAGAAAACGGACAGGCCGCCGGGCTGCGGTTGAAGGACGGCAGGGAACTGCCGTGCGGCCTCGTCATTGCCGGAATTGGGATCGACCCGAACACCGATTTAGCCAAGGCGGCGGGACTGGACGTAAGCGACGGAATCGTCGTCGATGATCATTGCCGGACAAGCGATCCGGCCATCTTCGCGGCCGGCGACTGCACGCTGCTGCCCTTCCAGGGAATGCCGACGCGGCTTGAATCGGTGCAGAACGCGCAGGATCAGGCGACTGTTGCTGCGGCGAACATCGCGGGGGAGGCTATCTCCTACAAGCCGCATCCCTGGTTCTGGTCCGACCAGTATGATGTCAAGCTCCAGATCGCTGGTTTCCACCGGGGTTACGATTCAGTGGCCACGCGGCCAGGTAAACGCGAGGGATCTCTTTCAGTGTTTTATTTCAGGCAGGAGCGGCTGATTGCAGTAGACAGCCTGAATGACCCTTCGACCTATGTTGCAGTCCGCAAGCTCCTCGAGGCGAATGCATCAATTACGCGGGCTGAGATCGTCAGTGGCACGGTCGACCTGCGGGAAAGGGCAAAGGCGCTGACGGCTGAACGTTCGGCTGCGGAATAGGCGCCACATTACAGCTGCAAACCAGCATTCAAGATGGTCGGCGCCCTTTCGAGCGCCCCTCCGCCCTGACGGGCATCTCCCCACCCGGGGCGATAAATTGGTCGCCATCGTTGCTTTCGCCAATCTTTCAGGGCTGCAGCGCTCCAAGTAAGATCCCTCCATGAGATCTCTCCTCAACCGCCCCCGTAAAGCGCCTTGTAGTTCTCGCGCAGGACGTTTTTTTGTACCTTGCCCATGGTGTTGCGCGGCAGATCGTCGATGAAGATCACGCGTTTGGGCTGTTTGTAGCGCGCAATCCGCTCCCTAAGGCCGTCGAGAACTGCATCCTCGTCTATTTCGGTATCCGGCTGGCGCACGACGATGGCCGTGACACCCTCGCCAAAATCCGGATGTGGCACCCCGATGACCGCGCTTTCGGCCACGCCGGGAAGCCCGTCGATCTCTGTTTCGACTTCTTTGGGATAAATGTTGTATCCGCCGGAGATCACGAGGTCCTTGTTGCGCCCGACGATGTGGACATAGCCCCGCGCATCGATTTTGCCGAGGTCTCCGGTGATGAAGAAGCCGTCGGGGCGGAACTCGGCTTGCGTCCTTTCCGGCATGCGCCAATAGCCCTTAAAGACATTGGGGCCGTTCACTTCGATCATACCTGTTTGGCCAACGCCGAGGAGACTGCCCGTCTCACGATCCGCAATGCGCAATGAGACACCGGGCAGCGGAAAGCCGACGGTGCCGGCGATGCGCTCGCCATCATAGGGATTGGAGGTGTTCATGTTGGTTTCGGTCATGCCGTAGCGCTCGAGAATGGCGTGGCCGGTGATCTCTCGGAACTGCTTGTGGGTTTCGGCAAGCAGCGGCGCCGAACCGGAGACGAAGAGGCGCATGTTCGACGCCACCTCGCGGTTGAGACCTTCGTGCTGCACGAGCCGTACATAGAAGGTCGGCACGCCCATCAGGGCGGTCGCCTTCGGCATCAGCCGCAACACCGCGTCGGCGTCGAACTTCGGCAGAGAATACATGGACGCGCCGGACAGAAGGATCACGTTGGAAGCGACGAACAGCCCGTGCGTGTGGAAGATCGGGAGAGCATGGATCAGCCTGTCATCCGCGGTGAAGCGCCAGTAGTCGCACAATGTCAGCGCGTTGGAGAGCAGATTGTCATGCGTGAGCATCGCTCCCTTTGACCGGCCGGTCGTGCCGGAGGTGTAGAGAATGGCGCCGAGGTCGTCCGCCCCGCGTACAGCATTGTCGAACGCGGGCGCCATCTCCTGTGCGATATGAAGCAAGGAGCCGCCGCCCTTGTCGTCGAGCGTTTCAACGCGTGCTCCATGCTTTGCCGCTATCGCGCGAATGCCCTCGGCCGCCCCCGGCGTCGACACAAAGAGCCGCGGCTCCGCGTCGCCGATGAAATAATCGAGCTCGGCAGTCGTATAGGCCGTGTTGAGCGGCAGATAGACGGCGCCAGCGCGCAGACAGGCGATGTAGAGCAGCAATGCCTCGGGGCTTTTCTCCACCTGAACGGCGACGCGGTCACCTGGCTTTACCGACAGCTTCTCCAGCGCGGCTGCGAGCCGACCGGAAGTTGCGAGCATCTCGTCATATGTCCACACCCGCCCATCGAGCGTTTCGATGAAGGTTGCGCCCGGCCTGGCCGCGTCGCGGATCGCGTCGAACATGTGGTTGCGCATTCAGATACTCCTTGCTGCTTCTTATTCTCATATACAACACGGGTACCAGGCCTCGTGAAGTGCGGCCCGCAAGCGCTGCTAGAAGTCGAGCAGCGCCCCGTCCACCACCTCTTTCATGACAAAAAAGGTTCGCGTCTGGCGCACCCCGGGCAGGGCGATAAGCTGGCTGCCGTGCAGGCGGTTGAAATCGGCCATGTCGCGGACGCGGATCTTGAGAAAATAGTCGAAGTCGCCGGCAACAAGATGGCAATCCAGGATAAAGGGCAGCTTTCTCACCGCTGTCTCGAACGCGGCAAAGCTCTCCGGCGTCGAGCGATCGAGGACCACGCCGACCATCACCAACGCTCCACGTTCCACACGCTCAGGCGCGATCACGGCGTGGACGCCGCGAATATAGCCGGCCTGGAAAAGCCGCTCGGTGCGGCGGTGGCAGGTGGCCGGACTGACATCGACCAGCCTGGCCAGATCCGCGTTCGTCAGCCGGCCGTCGCGCTGCAATTGCCGGAGGATTTTGCGGTCGATCCGGTCCAGCGCCTGCTCTTCGGAAGATTCTTTCATATACCCTGCTATAATAGGTTGTTTTCCTCTATTTTGGGACATTTACCGCCGTTCCTGCTGAGGTCAAAGGCAATCTTTGAAAGCACCTTCCGGACTTGATGGGCTAGCTTTTGATTTCTTTCGCTCTCCCGGAAAGGCTTGCACATGCTGGAAAAATTCGAACGCTACCCGCTCACCTTCGGACCTACCCATATCGAGAAGCTGGAGCGTCTGACCACGCATCTCGGCGGAAAAGTGGAGCTTTATGCGAAGCGCGAGGATTGTAATTCGGGCCTTGCCTTCGGTGGCAACAAGCTGCGCAAGCTGGAATATATCGTGCCCGACGCCATCGCCTCCGGTGCCGACACGCTGGTGTCGATTGGCGGCGTGCAGTCGAACCACACGCGCATGGTGGCGGCGACGGCGGCCCGGATCGGCTTCAAATGCCGGCTGGTGCAGGAGAGCTGGGTGCCGCATGAGGACGCCGTCTATGACCGGGTCGGCAACATCCTGTTGAGCCGCATTATGGGCGCGGATGTGGAAATGGTTGACGAGGGTTTCGACATCGGCATCCGCGAGAGTTGGGAAAACGCGCTGAAGGATGTGGAAGCCAAGGGCGGTAAGCCTTATCCCATCCCCGCCGGCGCCTCGGTGCATAAATATGGCGGGCTGGGCTATGTGGGCTTCGCCGAGGAGGTGCGCGCGCAGGAGGCCGAGCTTGGCTTCAAATTCGATTATATCGTGGTCTGCACCGTGACCGGATCCACCCATGCCGGCATGCTGGTCGGCTTCGCCGCAGACGGCCGGGCGCGCAACGTCATCGGAATAGATGCCTCGGCAACACCGGCGCAGACGAAGGCGCAAGTGCTCGATATCGCGCAGAAGACGGCCGCCCTCGTGGAACTCGGCCGTGCGATTGAGGAGGACGACGTGGTGCTCAATGAGGATTACGCCTATCCGATCTATGGCGTGCCGTCGCAGGAAACGAAGGAGGCAATCCGCCTTTGCGCGCGGCTGGAAGGCATGATGACCGACCCGGTCTATGAAGGCAAATCCATGCAAGGCATGATCGACCTGGTGAAAAGGGGCTTCTTCCCGGAGGGCTCAAAAGTGCTCTATGCGCATCTTGGCGGCGTGCCGGCCATCAACGGCTACAGCTACGCCTTCCGCAACGGGTGAGAACCGGCTGATAGTTGCAGGGCGGTGTCGCTGCGCACTTTCTCGCGGCGATCCTGAGCCGATCCAACCTCGCCTTCAGTGCCAGGGCGGTAGCCTCGGTTTTGGATCGATGGGAGAGAGGCAGCCTGTGAGGGTTTCCATTCAGTCAGAAAGCGGCTAGAGGGGTGCCCCTTCCGGTCACCCCTCTTCCGTAGTGTATGATCACGCCCGAACGTCGCCCTTGCGAGCCGTATCCCATGAGCCGTTTTCATTGTGGTGTCGATTTCGGCACCACCAACTCCACCGTCGGTCTCTGCGCAAGAGGCAGCGACCCATTCCTGATCCCCGTCGAGGGCGATCATGTCACCATCCCGTCCGCGCTCTTCTTCAGCCTTGAAGACGGCAGCGTGCATTTCGGCCGATCGGCCGTTCATGAGTACATGGACGGCGGGGAGGGGCGTTTCATGCGCGCATTGAAGTCGATCCTCGGCACCAGCCTGATGAAGGAAACCACACAGGTCGGCCGCGACCGCATGACGTTCCAGGGACTGATCGGTCGCTTCCTCCGTCATCTGAAGGAGCGGCTCGAACAACAGTCCGGCGGCATGCCGGATGACGTCGTGCTGGGACGGCCCGTTTTCTTCGTTGATGGTGACGAGACTGCCGACCGCGCCGCGCAGGATCAGCTCGAGGCTGCCGCGCGGGGGGAGGGCTTCCGTCACATCGAATTTCAGTTTGAGCCCGTCGCGGCAGCGCTTCACTTCGAGCGTATACTCAGCAAAGAGGCCCTCGCGCTGGTGGTCGACATCGGCGGCGGCACATCCGATTTCTCGGTTCTGCGGCTCTCGCCCGAGCGCTCGCGCGCGACGGATCGGCGCGGCGACATCCTGAGCACGTCGGGCGTTCATGTGGGCGGGACTGATTTCGACCGCTGCCTCAACATCGCGAAGGTCATGCCGGAAATGGGGCTCGGCACGAAAACACGCGACGGCAAGCGCCATCTGCCGGTCTGGTATTTCAACGACATGGCGACCTGGCACAGGATCAATCAGCTCTATACGGCCAAGACCCTGCGGGACATCCAGTCGTTGGCGCGCGAGGCGGCCGAGCCAGAAAAGCTGGCGCGCTTCGAGCATCTACTGGCCCACCGTTCCGGCCACAGGCTGGCGGCCCAGGTGGAGAAAGCCAAGATCGAGTTGACGGATGCACAGGACACCATCATCCGTCTGGAGGAGCCGGGGCTGTCGCTGACGCTGCCGGTCAGCCGCGGCGCATTCGAGGCGGCGAGCACCGAACTGGTGGCGAAGATCGACGTTGCGGTCGATGATGCGCTTCTCGGTGCGAGGGTGGCCGCGGGGGCTATCGAAACGGTGATCCTGACCGGTGGAGGCGCGCAGGTTCCGCTGGTGCAGAAAGCCGCAACCACGCGCTTCCCCAATGCCCGCATCGCCCGGTCCGATCAGTTCGGATCGGTCGGGCTGGGGCTCGCGGTCGATGCTGCCCGGCGCTTCGCATAGTGGGCAGCCCGCTCGCGCTTCTTAACCGCCGCCCGAGTTGTACGGGGCTATGAAGATCTGGAGGTGCCGTAACGCTTGCCAACAGTCAGAGAGACGATCTCCTGCCCCAGGAGCATGCGGAGGGGAGTACGTCGATCCACCTGCGCAAGCATGGCAATCCAGGAGCAGGTTCGCGGTTTCGACCGGGATTTGCCACCCTCTTCGAAGGACACTAAGCTGCTGGCTTCAGAAGGCAAACCGGTCGAACTTTTGACCCAATTGTCTTCCCTACGATTACAACTAAGCTTGCCGCAACCACAACGTAAGATCCGGACCATGATTTCCCATATCTCACTAGATGTGACCGATACATTCGAGGTCATCGATACGCTTGGACAGCTCAACGAGAGCGAGGCCATTTTCTCGCACCTCGCCAAGTACTTGGCGCGATATGGTTTTACATCGTTCCTAGTTTCGGGACTGCCGGCGCAACGGGAGCGCCTGGAGCCCCACATCCTCTTGAATGGGTGGCCGACAGGGTGGTTCGAGCACTACACGGCGATGAACCATTATCGCCATGATCCATGCGTCCGACATTGCTTTTCCACCATCGAACCTTTCGCCTGGGATGAGATGCCCGCCAGATTGCTCGAGGAGCCGGAGGCCCGGGTTGTCATGGAAGAGGCGGCGGAGTTCGGGCTTGCCGAGGGGCTCTGCATCCCGCTTCATGACGTCTATGGCTCACGCGTAATAACGGTGGCGGGACAGCACCTCGATGTAGCTCCAAGCGCACGGCGCATGGTCCACCTCACTTCTCTCTATGCTTATGGCGCAGCAGAACGGGCGATCCGCAAGCCGACCTACTACAAAGGCGTGAGTCGACTGACCGAGCGTGAGCGAGACGTGATGCGTTGGACGGCAGAGGGAAAGACCTTCTGGGAGATCGGCAAGATCCTCGGGATCTCAGAAGCCACGGTAAACGATCATATGCGCAATATCCGGGTTAAGCTTGGCACGAGAAATACGACGCATTCTCTTGCCGAGGCGCTGAGGCGAAAAGAGCTCCGCCTCTGACGTCAATCCCAGGATTCTAGGATAGGCAGAATACGTAGTTCTCCTCCAAATGGTGGAAACACCACGAGGGGCCTATGTTCAAAGTTCACATTGTTCATGCTGGTAATCGGCATCTATACGAAGACATGCTCGATCAGCACCATCGGATCCGACATGACATTTACGTCGGAGAGCGGAAGTGGCTGGATCTTGAGCGACCCGACGGTCGTGAATAGACCAGTTCGACACGGACAAAGCAATCTACCTCCTGGGAATCGAGGCTGGCAAAGGGGTCGTCGGCGGCTCACGGCTTGTACCTACCCTTGAGCCACACCTCATGAGCGAGGTTTTCCCGGAACTCGCGAATGTGCGCGGGCTTCCACGGGCAGACGACATCTTCGAGTGGACCCGGATCTTCGTCATTCCAGCCAAGCGCGAGAGCGGGCGCTTCTGTAAGGCAGCCGGCATGATCTACTGCAGTCTTCTGGAATTCTGCCTTTCTCATGAGGTCAGTCAGCTGAGTGTCGTCTGTGAAGCTTACTGGATCCAGCGGCTCATGGCGCTTGGCTGGAACCCGGTTCCTCTCGGCGCGCCTATCGAGAAGAACGGCATGACTATCGTCGGGATTACCTGCGACATGACCGAAGAGGCTCTCGCGAAAACCAGAGCAACTTATGAAATCGACAGCAGCGTCATGGCTCCTGAAAAGATCCCGTTCACTCGCCTGCCGGAGGTCTCCTATGACACCTATCATGCTTCGCATTGAAGCAGATGCGGACGAGTTCAAGAGCAAGGTCGAGGACATGGTCATCAGAACGCTCCACGACGGCTCTATCGCTCCGTCAACGCTTCTCGAATGCGTATACTACGCGATTGAACCCGACGTTCTTGCGACTGTTCGGGCTGTCGCAGCTCTGCCCCCCAGCGAACGCCAGATGGTCATGAGCTATGCTAAGAAGCTTTCCGATGGGACGGTTGGTTAGACTCAGGACACGACACGTATCCGCCTCACGCTGCTGGGAGAGGGAGGGTACCCTCCCTCTCCCAGCGTTCCCTCATTCCGCAGCGAAAGTCATAAAACAAGCGCTTTTAATGTGCTTGCGATGGCTTCAATTTTCGCCAGGTCCTTTGTCATTCACATTGCGCCGGCAAAACAGAGCCTTCGCCAGCCGGGGGATCGGTACAGGGAGGTCCGGCGGTGTCGCGATGCCACCAAAATAGTTGCCGATGACGCCATCTGCCTGCGGCATGAAATTCAGCGCCGAGCGCTGGACGAACCCAAAGAGACTGCAGTAGCCTGGGACATCAGGGGCACGCATCCACCAGCACCTCGAACGCCAAGGCGCGAGGGCCCGTCCGAACCAACTCAGCACCATACCTTTTGCGGTTTTGGCTTTACCGAAAACAGGCACAGTTCGATTTATCCATCCCGTCCACGGTGACAGGCGAGAAGGCAATATGGTCAATGATATGGTGGTCCTTCTCGGGAGCAATCCTAGGCGTCGGCTTAAGGCTCTTCGGCCACTTCCTAGCTGGGATGCATCGGGAAAAGGTTCGCCGCCATGAAGTCTATGAACACCCTCAGTTTGGGGGCGAGATGGCGACTGGTTGGCCACATCAGGCGAAACGGGCCTGTATGCCGGACGAAATCCGAAAGAACGGTGACAAGACGTCCGGACGCTAGCCGGTCGATGATCGCAAAGTCGGGTAGACAGGCAATGCCCATGCCGCGTTCGGCCATCATGATAAGAGGTTCGATGGTGTTGACCACCGCGGTCGTCGGCAGCTCGAGACGAACCTCTGTCTCGCCTTCATAGAGCGGCCAAGGCTCCAGCTTGCCGCTCGTGGCATATCGGTGATGCAGACAGGCATGTCTCATAAGATCGGATGGGACCATGGGTGTGCCGGCCCGCTCGAGATATTCGGGCGCTGCAACCAGGACCAGACTGAACTGCCCGAGCATTCGCGAAATGAGACGGGAATCGGCGACGTGGCCAGCCCGCACGACGGCATCGAAGCCTTCCTCTATAACATCGACGAGGCGGTCCGAGAAATCGAGATCAAGCTCTATGTCGGGATAAAGGTCCGTGAATTGCAGGATTACCGGCATCGTGAGCATCGATACGATCGGCATGCTGACCTTCAGCTTGCCGCGGGGAGCAGCGAGTGTTTGAGATAATTCCAGCTCGGCCGCTTCCACTTCCGCAAGGATGCGCCGGCATCTTTCCAGGAAAAGGACGCCTTCGCTCGTCAGGGTAATCGTCCGGGTCGACCGGTGTAGCAGCCGAACCTGCATTCGTTCCTCGAGCCTGGCGACCGCTTTACCGATAGCGGATGGCGAAACTCCAAGATGGTTCGCGGCCGCGGTGAAACTGCGCAGCTCGGCAGCATGCACGAAGGCGCTGAGCGAACCAAGACTATCCATTGCAATCCTTTCCGGACAAATCCTCTTAAGTGTCCGGAATTATCTCCCATTGTTCTCTAATACAGTCAAGCTATCTTCTCGCCTGCAGTCGAACGATACCGCAACCAGGAGTAGATTTATGCTTGATGCCGTTGGTACGCCGCCGCAGGAACATGATCGCTTTGCGTATTCACCGATTACCAGTCGCCCCAAACTGGAGTGGCCGGACGGGGCGCGAGTCGCATTGTGGGTCATCCCCAATATCGAGCATTTTTTATTCGATCGGCCATCGAGCTCGATCATTCAGTCGACGACCAGCTTCGTGCCAGACGTCCTGAACTACGCATGGCGGGACTACGGCGTGCGCGTCGGGATCTGGCGCATGATGGAGATCATGGAGAAGTACGGTGTAAAGGGTACCGTCGCGCTAAACTCAGATGCCTGTGCTCACTATCCGAGCATTATTGAGGCTGGCAAATCCCTCGACTGGGAGTGGATGGGGCATGGTATGAACAATTCCTCCGTGATCACGGGTATCCCGGAGGATGAGGAACGCGAGATTGTTCATGAGGTGGTGTCCACGATCACGCAAGCGACGGGAACCGCGCCTCGAGGTTGGCTCAGCCCCGCCCTTTCGGAAACGCACCAGACGCCCGACATCCTTGCAGAACACGGAATTCGCTACCTGGCAGACTGGACCAACGACGACCAGCCTTACGAGATGCGCGTGCGTTCCGGCAGGATGCTTACCATGCCCTACTCGGCGGAGATGAACGACTATACTGCCTTTTTGGAGCAAGGCTTGTCTGGCAAGGATTTCGGCGACGCGATCTGCGACCAGTTCGATCAGCTTTATACTGATGGCAAGACGACCGGCCGCGTTATGTCGCTTTGTCTTCATCCCTTCCTGATTGGACAGCCACACCGCGCGAAGCATTTCGACCGCGCTCTCAAATACATCACGTCCCACGACGATGTATGGTTGGCCAAGGGTGGTGAGATCGCCGACTGGTACTCATCGACCAAAGACGCCTAACAAGCCGCACGCCTTCCACCCATGCCTGAGTTCGGTCGCGGCGCGTTATCGCGGCGCGCTGCGACTAATTCTTCAGCTGCCAACAGGACGGCGCTGGTTTAGGCGTGTTTCGCAAGAGTGCAGTAAATGATGTTCCGATTTGCGCCGAAATGCATCTTCGCCTCCACAGCGTCTCGGTCGACGCTGGCATTGACGATCCTCCACATGTCCGCTTCCGACCGCTGAAGCAAAGCCCAGTTCATGAGTGTTTCCAGAAAGCCGTCGTCGCTCATCTCCGTGGTGAAATTGGCAAAAAGGAAGACCCCGCCCGGCTTCAACATTTGCAGGCAAATCTGTGTGAGCTTCACGGCAACCCTCTCGGAAAGGTAGTCGTAAAGTCCTGCAGAGTAGATGAAGTCGAACTGGCCGAGATTGTAGGCACCAGTAAGCAGGCCGCGAACCGAGCCGTCGATCGCCTCGACGCAAGTCTCCTGAAAGTCACGCGCGACCGATTCGACGCTCAAGGAATCCTGATCAAGCGCGACCCACCGCTTGATGCGCTTTTCCCGCAGAGCAATCGAATGCTCCGCTTCGCGCAGGTGCCCGCCGGCGATCGCAAGAATTTCAGTCTCAAGCCCGCGCAGTGACGCGATCAGGTCTACATGCCGCGTCAGCAGATCGCGCCGCTCCCTCACGGCCGCCGCCGAGGGCGCGTCCCTCGTGTAGCCGTAGTAAAGCGCTTTGCCAATTGAGGAGGCGTTGGCGATCTCATCGGCAACGCTCGGATGACCGTAAATGAAGTCCAGCAGATGGGCGTCGCCGGAATAGCCTCTAGGCTTTTTGAAGGACCACCGCATGAAAGGATCCTGATGGAAGAACTCCGAGACAGGATGGATCTGGGCGATCGGAACCAGCGCCTGCCATACGGCCGGGTGCGATTTGTCACGCAGATTGTGCAAAGCGACGTTGGCGCGATGGACGATCGCCGCCGGGTCTCTGCCGTTGTCGAACTGCTGCAGAGCAATGCCCAGGATCAATGCGAGTTCGGCCTTGCCGGTCTCGAAGTCTTGATCGTGCCGGTGGGCATGCGACGGAGTGCGCGCATTCGCCATCGCATCAGGTGTAATTAGGCTTTCCCCATCGAACGCGATCTGACTCATGCTCTGCCCCCTCGGCCGTTAACAATTTGTTAACCATACAGGCAGATCAGAAGTTGTGCCAGAGAATGAAAGGGCGAAAATCGCGGTATGCTTGGCGGCCGGTCAAGTTTAAGTAAAATTGACCGGGTGTCGCATAACAATCCGTAAAGGGCCGATCCGCTATTATCGCTTGCAGCGGGCCGAGCAGGGTTGGTCCGGACGAGGCAGGGCGTCCGCAAAGCGAAAAGCAGCATATGTTCGCGCTGCACCGGGCAATCCGCTAGATCAATCCGAGATCGATATGCCGAGTGATCTTGTCGAGACAGACCTGCCTCAGAGGCACAAGTCGCAGGATGAGCTTCGCGTTCTCTATCAGGAACATCGTGAGGAAAATCGCACGAAGACAACCAGACCGGGCGTCTGGGCAGGCTTTGCCGTCTACATGCTGTTCTCGATCACAGACATATTGCTGATCCCCGACGTAGCGGCCCACACGATCGCAGCGCGCTTCATGTTCGGTGTGACTTTCCTGGCGATCTTCGAACTGCTGTTCTTCGAGAACACCAACTCGAAGTGGTTGGATCGAACCGCCGCCGCCGCGGTCTTCCTGGCATATTTGAGCTGGCTCGCCCCCTCGATCATGACAAAACATACCGAGACGATGTCATACTACATGGTCTTCGGAGCCATTTTCATGATGAGCGCTAACCTTTTCTTCAGTTTCAGATTTCTCTTGTCGCTCGTCACTTCTGGGCTTGTCCTGGCAGCTTTTGTTGTGGCGATGATGACCTTCTATCCAGAAGATCCCTCGTATCAGATCGCCTTCGGGACTTTTTACCTGTCATGCTTCGCCTTCACCTCATATGTGAACTGGAGTCTGAACAGGGAGCGCTATAAGGTCTTTCTGAACGCGCTTGAGGCCAAATTCATGCAGAAGGAGGCAACAGAACGCGGGCAGGCCTTGCTGAGACTATCAAGAACAGACCCGTTGACGGGCCTGGAAAATCGGCGAGCCGTGGACGAGAAGCTGCGAGACCACTGGGACGACTGGCAGCGGTTCGGCAAGAGTTTCGTAGCAATTCTCATCGACATCGACTTCTTTAAGAAGTTCAACGACCACTACGGCCATCAAGAGGGCGATCGCTGTATTGCGCATGTTGCAAATGCCCTTAGAGACGCGACAGCCCGGTATGATGGTTCGATCGGGCGCTATGGCGGTGAAGAGTTTATCGTCCTGGCTCGCGTAAACGAGCGCGAAGAGATTGCGCGCTTCGCTGAGGCTATTCGCCGCACCGTGGAAGAGCTGGCTTTGCCCCATGAGCAACGACATGACGGCTTGTCGATTGTCACGGTGAGCATCGGCGCCTCGTTTACGAGGGATCAGATCGGCACAAAGCTGGAAAAAATAATCCATGAAGCCGATCGTGCGCTGTATCTAGCTAAGGCGACCGGGCGGAATTGCGTCCGGTTGTTCGATCCAAACGATCCTGACACCTGTGACGAGCGCGAGAATATCGCTGCTTTGCTGAAGATCGCGGTCGCGCAGGATCTCGTCTCACTCGTTTATCAGCCCATCCTGAACGTCAAAACAGGTCAAGTCGACGCTGTCGAAGCGCTCATGCGGCTCAAGATGCTGGACGGCACGGCCGTTCCGCCAAGCCTGTTTATTCCTGTCGCCGAGCGGTCCGGCGCAATCCTGGAACTGGGACGCTGGGCAATCCGGACGGTGTGCTGTGAACTCCTGGTGGATAACCACGTTCCTGTCGTCAGCGTAAACGTCTCACCAGTTCAGCTCAAGGCACCCGGTTTTGCTAGTTCCGTTGCGGCCATCCTGAAAGAGACAGGGATCGACGGCAGCAGGTTAGCCTTCGAGATTACCGAAGGGCTCGAGATGGAGATGCATTCGGACATACTTCGTTGCATCATCGATCTCAAACTGTTGGGAATCAGGATTTGGCTCGACGATTTTGGTACCGGATTCGCCGGGCTTTCCTGGCTTCGTCTGATCGACTTCGATACCGTGAAAGTCGATCGTTCGTTTCTTCACGACTGCGATTTCCCGAGGGGCAAGGCAATGCTCCAGGATATTGTCGGCCTTCTGCGAAATCGCGGATACAAAATCCTGGTCGAAGGTGTGGAGAGCAAGGAGCAAATGTCGCTTCTGCGGGAGTTCGGCATATATCAGGTCCAAGGTTTCCACGTAGGCCGCCCCTCTCCTGCAAATCGCTTCTGGAGCAACAAGACCACCGCCAAACGGCCTCGACCCTCCTCGAGTCCGCTCGTCACCCCGAGCGCGATCAGCGCCCGCATCCAAAGATAACGCGTGGTGCACGCCCCGATGCTAGTTGGTAGGCGGTCTCAAAAACCGAGCGGAAAAATTCGCAACAGCCGACTCTGCGACGGAAACGGTTCACGGAACGCTTCAGCACTCCAGCTTCAGCGTTTCGTCTCCATCCACGACCAGATCGCCAACCTGTTCCACTTTCTGTCATCTGCGACCATCGCGACCTGCGTAGCGCCGCCATGCAGATTTGTAACAATATCGCGTGCGTCACCGCAGCGTGAGCGCTGAACCGAACAGTGATTGCTGCCCATAGCCAATAACTTTACGACGCTCCCCAAACCACCGAATTCGACTGGTTTGCACAATAGGTCCAATATCGTTGGACCTATTGTGCAACGAGTATCAACCAAGCCTCTGTGTGCAGGGACCGAAAATACTGTTCAAACTGCCCTCATGAATATGGGGATCTATGGTAGCGGAGGAGCCGCTGCGTCGATCCCCACACCCACCATTCATACGCTACAGGCCCCGAATTGCTCTCCCGGAACGAAGCAATGTCGCGCACTTAGCTTCTATCGGAAACTCCGCGCGTGATCGATCAAAGCCCGAAGCTTCGGAGCCATATTTCGGCGCTGCGGAAAGTACAGGTAGAAGCCCGGGAAAGGTGGCAGATAGCGCTCGAGAAGCGAGATCAGTTGGCCTGACTTGATGAATGGGCGGAATGTTTCTTCGGTCGCGAAGGTTATCCCCGCGCCGGCAAGGGCGCTGCGCAGCATGAACCAGAGATCGTTGGTCGTGATCTGGGGCTCGACTGCAACGTCGAATGGTACGCCATCCTTCTCGAACTCCCACCGATAGGGCGCGACCTGCGGCGCGGGCCGCCAGCCAATGCAGTGATGGCGTACGAGGTCACTCGGATGCTCCGGCGTCCCATGCGCGGCAAGATAGGCGGGAGAGGCGACAACGGCCTCGCGTTGGTCTCCGGTGATCGGAACGGCAACCATGTCCTGCTCGATCACCTCTCCAAGGCGTACGCCGGCATCGAACCCGGCGCCGACGATGTCGAATTCCTCGTCAGTAACGGTGACATCGATCGTCACGTTGGGAAAAGCAGTCGCGAAAGCAGCGATGAATGGCCCGGAAAGGACATGCTCTGCGATAGAGGTCACTGCTATGCGCAGGTGGCCGCGCGGTGCATCGCTACCGTTGACAGCTTCCAGCGCCGCCTGAATGTCCGCGTAAGGTCGGGAGATCGCCTCGTGCAGGCGTTCTCCTGCTTCGGTGAGCCGAACCGCGCGCGTGGTCCGCACCACGAGCGCTGCGCCTAGTCCGTCCTCGAGCCTGCGGATCCCCTGACTGACGGCAGAGCGTGTCACCCCGAGCCGGTCCGCCGCGGCTCGGAAATTGTCCTCCTCGGCCACGGCCAGGAACAGGGGCAAGAGATTCTGGTCGATCACGATTGTCCAGCGCAGCTAATCAGCGAGTTCAATAATAGGTGGATACCGGCGACAGCGAAAGAAGTCCATCTTTCTTCTGCGAGCGCAAATCGAAACCGGATCATCCATCCGGCACACGAGAGCATCGCGGCAATCGTCATTCGACTTCAGGAGAGCTAACTTATGAAGATCACCTTTTTTTCAGCGGCCCTCATAGTGGCCGCAACACCTGTCGCCGCGCAGACCTGCCCGCAGCAGGGAGAAAACGCCCCCATGGCGTTGCACGAAGCGTGGATGATGGAAGGCTGGGAGCGCACCGAAGGCGATCCTGAATTTATCTTCGCCGAGGAGATGAACCGCTACTACGATCTCGAGAGCCAGGACGGCGTCTTTTACGACAATTTCGCGCCCGGCGAGACCCAGCTTTTCGACAACGCCGCCATCTACGGCGCGAACTGGGAAGACCTGCAGAACGGCGCGCGCTCGATCCTCCATGCCCTGACGGGAGGCAACGATCAGATCGTCAGCGACAGCGTCGCATCGACAACATTGGGTTTCGTCGGCCGTATTGACCGGCTGGATGGCGCAATCATCGCCTTTGACGGACGGTCGCAGCTTGGCTGGGTGTGCACGCAGGGTGTCTGGAAGATCCGGCACGAACTCAATTACGCCTGGGTGGTCGAGCCAGAGGAGATCGCCCACTACTACCGACAGACGGGGGCGGCGGAATGACCGACGCTGCTGCACCTCATCCCTATGTCGGCATGTGGATGACCGCCGATGGACGCATCCGTCACGAGTTGTTGCCGAACGGCCGCTATGTTGAGGCGCGCGGCACACGCGAGCGCGCCTATCAGGGCCGCTATGAGGTAACCGGCAACCACATCGAATATTGGGACGACACCGGATTTACTGCGGACGGCGATTTCATCGACGGGGTTCTGCATCACGCAGGAATGATCCTGTTCCGCCGGTAGGTCCGTGCTCACGGGCTGAGGCGACGCAAAGCCTCAGCCCGGTCGAATGCGGAAACATGACTTTGTGAAAAGGAGACGGAGTATGACTCAACAGACCGAAACGCGGCTGGAGCGCGGCCGCCGCATGCTGCAGCAGATCGATGGGAGCGCTGGTCAGGCGGTCATCGACTCACTTGCAGACATCGCCCCTGACTTTGCGGATTATCTCTTTGAGTATCCGTTCGGTGATATCATGTCGCGCCCGGGTCTTGGTCTGCGCGAGCGCGAGATTGCCACAATTGCGGCTCTCTGCGCACTCGGCAACGCCACGCCGCAACTCGAAGTGCATATCCGAGCGGGGCTGAATTGCGGTCTCACCCGAGAAGAAATTGTGGAGGTCCTGATGCAAATGTCGGTCTATGCAGGATTTCCAGCAGCACTCAATGGCCTGTTTGCCGCCAAGCGGGCCTTCGCGGCGTGCGAGGAACCTGACGGCCACGCGCCTGCATGATGAAAATTCCGCAGCGGCCGCAGCTTGCAAGGCGACGTTTTGCGCAGACCGCCCAGCCTGCATCTCGGCCGCTCGCGCTACAGCAGCGAGCGGCCCCGCCAGCATCTCCAAAACGATCCGCCCTTCACCGCGCGCGAAAGCCGCGCCGCCGGCCAGTCCCGGTCAGAATTTCCATCCGCTGAACGGACACGGCCTCTCGCTGCTTGCATTATGGCGACACATCACCCAATCGAAGACAGCCGACTACATCCAGTCCTGCAAGGCCGCCTTCGGCGTGTGCTCACGGTAAGCGCCTGCTTTCGCTCGGGCTCAGGGCTGTACTTGCAGCTATGCGCACCGGAGCGAATGTGACAGCAAATTGTATCCGGGAGCCAAGCCTGCGGCCCTTATCGATTTTCGCGGCTTATGCACAGTCACGCATCTTTCACATGGCTGAAGCGTAAGCGACACGGCACGTCCCTAGACCTTTCGTGTGATCCAGCCGCTGCCAGGCGATGTAGCGTGACGGCGGGCATCCCGAAACATGTCTGGAAAGGGGCCAAGCCATGAGCCTGTCGAAGAGACGCATAGCCTATCTGCTCGCCGGCGCACTCGCCGCATCGACGCTTTTTACCACGCCATCCATGGCCGAGGAACGGCCGAACGTCACCGTTGCCGTTCAGCAGATTGTCAATGCCGGCGCGCTCGACGTTCTGCGTGAGCAGTCGAATGTCGGCGCACGCGTCTTCTACTCGATCTATGAGACGCTCATCGACTATGAGCGCCAAAAGCCCGATCTGCCGCAGAAGCCCGGGCTTGCCACCGAATGGAAGCGGATCGATGACAAGACTGTGGAACTGAAACTCCGCGAAGACGTCAAGTTTCACAATGGCGATGTTATGACGGCCGATGATGTGGTCTTCACATTCTCCGACGAGCGCTTCGGCACGTTGCCCGAGCAGGTTGCGGCGCAGGGTGAGGGCAAGGAGCTTTTCACCCGTTCTGCCGTGAGTGGCGAAGGCAAGGTGCCGCCGCCGGAAGTCGCAGCGGTCGCAGCGCGCGCCTGGCCCAATCTCGACCGTGTCGAGAAGGTCGACAACATGACGGTGCGTTTCATCTCGAAAGTGCCCGATCCCACGCTTGAAGGCCGCATCTCGCGTTATGGTGCCGAAATCCTCAGCGAGCGAGCCTATCGAGAAGCCGAAACCTGGTACGATTTCGCGCGCAAGCCTGTCGGCACCGGCCCCTATAAGGTCAAGGAATTCAAGCCGGACAATGTGCTGGTTCTCGAAGCCCATGACGAATACTGGGGCGGGAAGCCTCCGATTCAGGAACTTCGCTTTGTCGTCGTTCCGGAGATCGCAAGTCGTGTAAACGGGCTTCTTTCCGGCGAATACGACTTCATCACCGATGTACCGCCGGACCAGATCAAGACGGTTGACGACCAGGACAAGTATGAAGTCGTCGGCGGTCCAATCACCAATCACCGCCTGCTCGTATTCGACAAGAACAATGGTCCTATGCAGGATCCGCGCATTCGCCAGGCGATGACACACGCCATCGATCGCGAGGCAATCGTTGAAGCCCTATGGGGCGGGCGTACCAAGGTGCCGGCCGGTCTGCAGTGGGAATATTACGGCGATATGTATATCGCCGACTGGACCGTGCCCGAATATGATCCGGAGAAAGCGCGCAAGCTTGTTCAGGAAGCCGGCTACGACGGTGAACCGATCACCTTCCGTGTGCTGAACAACTACTACACCAACCAGGTGACCAATGCGCAGCTTTTGGCTGAATCCTTCCGCCAGGTCGGTCTGAATGTCGAGCTCGATATGAAGGAGAATTGGCAGCAGATCATGGACAAAGAGAGCGGCCCGCGCATGCTGCGCGACTGGTCGAACTCGGCTCCCTTCCCGGATCCGGTTGCCTCGATCGTGAACCAGCATTGCCAGAACGGTCAGCAGCAGCAGATCGGCGAATGGACGAATGAAGAGTTCAACGAACTCTGCATCAAGCTCGAAACCACAGTCGATCTTGAAGTACGCCGTGACACCTTCAAGCGCATGCTTGAAATCGCTGAACGGGAAGACCCCGCCTACACGGTGATGCACCAGAACGCGATATTCTACGGCAAGCGGGCCGACATCGACTGGCATTGGTCAGGCCTTCAGTCGATGGATTTCCGGGCTGGAAATTTCGCAGTCAAGATGCCGTCCAACTAGCACCGATGCGGGCCTGTCTCACAAAAGACAGGCCCGCACTTTTCTCATAACTGCGAGCGGCCGATATGAGCGTGGTTTCCGAACCGCTTCTGACCATTAAGAATCTTACGGTCGAGTTCGACCAGGGGGCGCATTTCGTACGTGCACTCCATGGCGTCGATTTCGTGATCGAGCGAGGCCAATCCATCGGCATTGTCGGTGAATCGGGCTGCGGCAAGTCAATCACCTGGCTTGCTGCACTGGGTCTGCTTGGGTCGAAGGCGCGCACTGGTGGTTCGGTCCGCCTCGACGGGCAGGAAATCCTCAACTGCAGCGACCGCGCGCTTGCCCACCTAAGAGGCTCGCGCATTGCCATGATCTTTCAGGATCCGGCAAGTTCTCTCAATCCCGTGCATCGCATCGGACGGCAGATTGGTGAGGCACTGCGCCTTCATCGGGGGTTGACAGGCGCGGCGGCAAAGGCAGAGGCAACCCGGCTTCTCGACCGCGTTGGAATGTCCAACCCTGCCCAGAGGCTCAATGAATATCCGCATGAACTATCCGGCGGCATGAACCAGCGCGTAATGATCGCCATGGCATTGGCTGGCGAACCGGACCTGCTGATAGCCGACGAGCCGACCACCGCGCTCGACGCCACCATCCAGGCGCAGATCCTCGAACTTCTCAATAACCTGCGTCGGGAGAACGATATGGGCCTGGTGCTGATCTCGCATGATCTTGGCGTGGTGGCCGATATGGCCGAGCGTGTGGCAGTCATGTATTGTGGCCGTGTGGTCGAGGAAAGCCAGGTCGATCGCTTGTTTGATGCGCCGCGTCATCCTTATACGCGTGGCCTGATGGCTGCACTGCCGGACATCGACGGGCCGAAGCGCCGGCTGAAGGCGATCCCCGGTATGGTACCGCCGCCGCGCAATCTGCCCACCGGCTGCACATTCGCACCGCGTTGCGACCATGCGACCGAAGCCTGCGCGTCAAGGGTGCCGGGTCTTCGCCCGGCAGGTGCGCCACGTCATCGCGCCGCCTGCTTTCATCTTGAAGATCTTCCCGGAGGCTCGCGCCAGCCCGCTTCACCAGCCCAGCAGCCAGTGCAGGAGACCGTGTGATGCCCCTTGTCAGCGTGCGCGATCTGAAGCGGCACTACGATATCCGGCTGACCGGTGGTTTGTTTGGAAGGCGTGCGAAGCTGAAAGCGGTGGACGGCGTCAGCTTTGATCTCAAGATGGGCGAGACCCTCGGCCTGGTCGGAGAATCCGGTTGCGGCAAGTCGACGACGGCCAAACTTGTCCTCGGCCTCATTCCGGCGACTTCCGGAACAGTGAGTTTCGATGGTTCGGCTGTCACCGCCGCACATGATGCGCAGTGGCGACACATGCGCCGGCGCATGCAGATGATCTACCAGGACCCGCTCGGCGCGCTAGACCGGCGTCTGCCCGTATCTGCGCAGATTGGCGAGCCGATTGCCGTACACGAGCCTCATGTTCCGGCCGACGAACGGGAGGCGCGGGTTGGCGAGATCATGACCTCGGTGGGACTGAGGGCGGACCAGGCGGCAAGCTATCCGCACGAACTGTCCGGCGGTCAGCGTCAGCGCGTGGTGATTGCACGTGCCCTGGCGCTCCAACCGGATTTCATCGTGTGTGACGAACCGGTCTCCGCGCTTGATGTGTCAATCCAGGCGCAGGTGCTCAACCTGCTCGAAGACCTCAAGGAACGAAACGGCTTTACGTCGCTCTTCATCAGCCATGACCTGAAGGTGGTGCGACAGATGTCCGATCGCGTCGCTGTCATGTATCTGGGCATGATCGTGGAGGAGGGGCCGCCGGAGGATGTCTTCCATGCGCCGATGCATCCCTACACCCAGGCGCTCGTCTCGGCGATTCCCACGCCTTCCAGGCGGGGCAAGCGTGAGCGCATCGTGCTTGAAGGCGACCCGCCGAATCCCGTCAACAAGCCATCCGGCTGCCCGTTTCATCCGCGTTGTCCTTCTGCGATGTCTGAATGCCGGGAATTCCAGCCGATGCTGGCGAGCCATGGATCGCGCAAGGTCGCCTGTCACCTCCGCCCCGCGCCTTCGGCCGGCCTCATTGCAGCGGAGTAGAGTCGATGTTTGCTTACATCCTAAACCGCGTTGCCCGCGCTGTGCTGACGCTCATCATCATTGTGTCGCTGGCCTTTGTCATTCTGCGCATGTCAGGCGATCCGGCTATCATGATCCTCGGCCCCGAGGCGCCGCCGCAGGCGGTGGAGGCGTTCAGGAAGGCCTGGGGTCTGGATCAACCCATCTGGGTCCAGTATGCGAAGTATTTCGGTGCAGTAATCCAGGGAGACCTGGGTAATTCCATGCGCGATGGCCGAGCAGCGCTTGAGGTCGTCTGGGAGCGGGTTCCTCTTACGCTCGCGATAACAGTTCCGGCGCTGCTGCTAAACATCCTCATAGGCCTTCCGGCAGGCGTGCTGGCCGCGCTTTTCCGCAATACAGCCTATGACCGGCTTATCATGATGGTCTCGGTTATCGGGTTCACCGTCCCGAGCTTCGTGATGGGACTTACACTGTCACTCCTATTAGCCGTGTGGCTGCGTCTGCTGCCATCGGGGGGATCGGGTACGGTTGCGCATGCGGTATTGCCGGTCGTGACCATGGGCATAATCGGTGCGGCCGTCATCGCGCGCTTCACCCGCTCGGCCATGCTCGAGGTGCTGGGCCAGCCCTATATCCGCACGGCTTCCGCCAAAGGCGTGCCATGGTCGCAGGTTATCACCCGCCACGCGCTCGCCAATGCTGCCATTCCGACCATGACGATCATCGGTTTCATGGTGGGGTCGCTGGTCGCGGGTGCTGTGGTTGTCGAAAGCGTCTTTTCGTGGCCGGGCGTGGGGCGTCTGCTCGTCACCGCCGTGGCCAATCGCGACCTCGCGGTCGTACAGGTGATCCTGCTTCTGATCGGTTTCACTATGGTCGCGGCGAACCTCGCGGTCGATCTTCTTTATGGCTGGGTCGATCCGCGCATGCGCACCAAGACCGCAACTGCTGGAGCCTGAGGATATGAGCACCGAGACCCTTCCATCTGAGCAGGCCGATGCCGGCGGCAGCGTCTTTTCCTCAAAGAATGTCCTTCGCGTCTTTTTCGAGAAATGGCCTCTTGCGGTACTGCTCGCGTTATCCTGGATCGCACTCTTGGTGATCATTGTCGCTTTCGCGCCCTTCATCGCACCTTATGACTATCTGGCGATTAGCCTGACCGACCGTCTGGCGCCTCCCCTCTTTCTCGGCGGCGGATGGGCTCATCCCCTGGGCACGGATGAGTTAGGACGCGACGTGCTGTCCCGCCTCCTGATGTCGGTGCGCATTTCCATCGTGATCGCGTTTCTCTCGACGCTCATAGCCGCGACCCTCGGTGTATCCCTCGGTTTCATTGCGGCCTATTTCCGCGGCAAGGTTGAGCAGCTTGTATTGATGCTGATTGATGCGCAGGCAGCAATGCCTTTCATGATCATCGCGCTTGCAGTGCTCGCCTTCTTTGGCAATTCTCTGATGCTCTTCACCATATTGATGGGCTTCTACGGCTGGGAACGCATCGCCCGCATTGCCCGCGGCCTTGCCCTGTCTGCCAATGAGCAGGGTTATGCCACTGCGGTCCGCGATATCGGGGCGTCACCGTGGAGGATCTATGGCCGGCACATCCTGCCGAACATCGCATCAACGCTCATCGTTTCCATGACGCTCAACTTTCCCGAAGTGATCCTGCTGGAATCCGGGCTTTCCTTCCTCGGACTGGGTGTCCAGCCGCCGCTTTCCTCGCTTGGCAACATGGTTGGCTACGGTCGCGACTATATTCAGTCGGCACCGTGGATCATGCTGGCACCGAGCGTCGTCATCGTCCTCACCACGCTTGCCATCTCGATCGTCGGCGACTGGCTGCGTGACCTGTTCGACCCGACGCTGTCTTGAAAGGACCAGACATGTCTGCACTCGGTACCGGAATCTCTGCGCAACTGGAAAAGACGGATCTCACCGACTTTGCCGGCATTCTTGACAATATCCAGTCACTCGGCGCGGAGACCATCGAAATTCCGCTCTACGACATGGATGTCGTGGTGGGTGGCAGGATCCGCCCAGAACGCCTGAAGCTTCTCACCGATGCCTGCAACGGTCGTGATGTGACGTATACGGTCCATGGGCCGCTTGCGACCAATTTCCTGGACCAGTCATTTCGCATTCCCCGCCACATGGAAGTGCTGAAGGCATCGCTTGATGCGAGTGCCGAGATCGGGGCTGTTCATTACGTGATGCATACGGGGCTGATCCCGATGCAGCTTTCCGAAGGGATCGAGGCGGCGTACGAGCGACAGCGCGAACAGCTCGCCATTGCTGGCGACTATGCGCGTGATCGTGGCGTCATCCTTTGCGTGGAGAACCTGTTTGGCGGTTACGAGGGCAAGGTGCATACGGCTACACCTGCACGCTTGGCTCGCGAACTGGCGGAAATCGACCATAGCCATGTTCTGGCGACGCTCGACTTCAGTCACGCCTATCTGCACTGCAATTTTCTCGGCCTCCACTTTCTGACCGAGGTTGAGCAGTTCGCGCCCTATGCCAAGCATCTGCACATGCATGACTCCTTCGGCCGGCAGGACGATACCTGGATGTTCACCGATGGCGAGCGCACCGCCTATGGGCACGGCGACCTTCACCTGCCCGTGGGGTGGGGCAATATCCCGTGGGATGACATCTTCACGCGCTGCAGCTTTCCCGACGAGACCGTCCTCAACATCGAGTTGAAGAAGCGCTACTGGTATGAGGCGCACAACGTGATCGCCACGACGAAGAATTATGCTTCGCGTGTCCGCTCGTACGAACGTGCGGCGGCCTGACCAGTGGCGTGATACCAACGGGGACATGCGCTGACTCGTTGGAGTCTTCCTGTTCCGGCTGAACCGTGATTCCTTGGGCGGAAAGGAGATTCGCTTAAGGGTTCGCCGACCAGTTTGCGCACGGACTATTCGCCGCCGCAGCTTCGCCAACTCGCTAACGATCCAGAAGTACCAACCAAAGCCGTCGCTTGCTTTCGCTGGCGACGGTTCTGGACGGGATCTTCTTCAATCGCTGAAAGGTATTCGTGGATCTCCTAGCCAGGGGCGACATCGATATGTTCGTCCCATGATAGGCCTGGATCAGATCACGAAGGAAGCGATGCTAGCGACGAATAGATACCGATCCGAATATTCCCGACTTCGGAGCATCCGAACGATGATACCTCGCACATGCGCTCAACTTCGTCGAGAACAGCACCGTCAGCGAGCAGATCGCTTGCCCTGCGCCAGCTAAGGTGGCTGGGCGCGGCACTGCGCTTTCGAAGTACCGCTCCGCACTGCATGGCCCTCCCACGGAGCGATTGACACCTTTCTCGGTTCGAACTATCAATCAATAATATAATTGAATGATATTCAAGTAAGTGGCCCTTGGCTTCGTCCTGGATATGTGGAGGGGCGGATTCTCAACCCGGGCGACCTTGGCAACATCGAGGGCCTATATGACCGGTACCCATCTCCCACAAAACAATCGAACCCTTGCATTCGCGGTGCTTGCGGCCGTGCAAGCAACGCTCATCTTTACCATCGCCCTCATCACGGTTCCGCTCCCAGTCATAGCCGATGAGTTCCATTTGACAGCTGCCGATATGCTACTGGTGCTTGCTGCCTATGGGCTTCCATTCAGTGGGCTTTTGCTGTTCGGAGGTCGCTTGGCGGACCGGTTTGGTGGGCGGTGCATGTTCGCCATCGGACTGATCGTCTTCGGCGTATCGTCGGCCATTGCCGCCGGCTCGCCTAGCTTTCCCGTTTTGGTCGCGATGCGCCTAGCGCAGGGGATCGGCGGGGCCATGGTCGCGCCGGCCGCGATGGCGGTTCTAAGAGCTCTTTTTCCCGAACCGGCGGCCTTCGGCCGGGCAATGGCGACCTGGGGCGGGGTGTCGGTGCTGGGCGCGGTGCTTGGCTTCATCGTCTCGGGTGTGCTCACTTCCTGGATCTCGTGGCGCTGGATGTTCGCCATTCCGGTTGCCGTTTCCCTCATTGGCCTGAGCGCCGCGGTGGAACTGTTGCCGCGCGGTCGCAGCGCCAATAAGGATCGGAAACCAACGTTGGATTTGGTGGGCGCGGTCTTTGCCACGCTCGGCATATCGCTCTCCAGTTTCGGCCTGATCGCCACGGACGATCACGGCTGGACCTCGATGATGGTGCTTCTGCCCCTTTTGACAGGCCTTGCGCTGCTCATCGCCTTCTTTCTCATCGAGCGAAAGGTGCGCGATCCACTGCTCCCGCCCGGTTTTATTCTGGAGCCGGTCCGTATCACTGGGCTCGTGGGCATGTTTCTCGCGGCAGCGGGCTCGGGCGTCGTCAATTTTGTACTTTCCCTCTACCTTCAGCAGGTTTTGGGATGGTCGCCCCTGATGACGGCGGTTGCTTTCCTCCCATTCGCCGTGGCGCTCATCGCCACGGGGCAAGCGGCAGCGCCGCTGGTCGGGCGCTTCGGTCCGGCGCGCATTACCGGCGTGGGCCTGATGCTGGCTGCTGTCGGACTTGGTCTGCTAACACAGTTGGCGCCGGAGACGCGCTATCTACAGGGTCTCTTGCCGGGCCTAGTCCTCGTTGCGGTCGGTATCTCGCTGGCTTTTTCCGGATCGGCCGTACTTTCAATGACGAACGTCCCGCAGCATAGAGCGGGGCTCGCCGGCGGCGTGATGAACACGGCGATGGAACTTGGTCCCACGGTGGGACTCGCGATCCTGATGTCGGTAGCGGCCACCCAAGTGGAGACGGTGACAGGCTACGCCTGGGCTTTTGGAACGGCCGCTATGGCCTACACTATCGTCGCGCTGCTTTCCTTCGCGTTTTCCGGTCGAGCCACGACATCGGCCGCAGCGGGGGCATCCCATGAGTAAGCAGGCAGCTGCTTCCCAGGGTGCGATCGCTGGAGCGGAAACGCCGGCGGTACCCGCTCCGATCTACCTCCTTGGCGTGACGATATTCGCTATCTCGACCTCCGAATTCAACCTTCAGTATCGACTTCTGCTCATCTGCGAATTTCGTTCATTTGAGAAGCTGCGCAATGGGAGGCGAACTACCTGTTCAGCAATGGCGAGCATCTATTCGTTCATGCCCACACGTATCTACACATGCTCCAACGGCAGTGCACAGTTGATGACCACCGGCAGAACGTTGTCCTCCTCGCGACGCAACCGTTGACCGACGATGAGAACTGGCGCTGCCTTGTGCCAAACACGATCACCGCGTTCCAGCGTGGCGAGATGATAGCTCAGAAAGCCACTTCTGGGGCTGCAACAAGGGAGCGTGGAAGGCACACAAAAAGAGGCCGAAGCCTTCCGGATCCGAAAAGTCGAGGCGGCCGCAAACGCCGCGCGCATCGAAGCTGAAAAGGACATGTTCTGGGAGTGCAGCTAGGTCTGCCCGGCCGGCAGGCCACTTGACCGGCAAACTTGTCCGGTCTTCAGGGCCCGGCCAATGAGCACGCGCAGAGCTCCGCCTGCCCCTCGTCTGTGCCATCTGTGAAGCACGCCACTGTCATAGGCACTTGGCGATCGGGGAAGTGATACACAGCATTGACGCAGAACGGGCCGCCACCTGAATGACCGATGGCGCGCCCGCTGCGTCCCATGGTGCCGCTCATGAGGCCAAGCGCATAACCACACTCAGTCCATGGTCTCCCCGGAATGGCGCCGCCAAGGGGGTAACGTACCAGCAGTTGTTTTAAAGCTGCCGCACCCAAAATCTGCTGATGAAACAACGCGTGCAGCAGCCGTGCGGCATCCGCCGCGGTTCCTGTCAGGCATCCATGATAGACCCAGCCGGGATGATAGTTTCGGGCTGCTTTCCAGTAGACACTGGCAAGTTGCTGGCAGGTCGTTGCCAGTTCAAGGCTCTCAAGTCCCAGCGGGTCGCCGATCAGTTCATCCACCAACTGTGCTAGAGAAAGGCCGGAAACACGCTCGAGCGTTTCACGGACGAGCAGGTAACCTATGTTGGAGTAGGACCAACCATGTCCGGGCTCGAAGAGTAAGCCTTCCCGACGCACCGCGTGCATCAGTTGCTGCCGCGTCCAAGGCTCTTCATCTGCAGCAACGGCGTCGTGGTAAGAAGCCAACTGACCATAATCCCTCAACCCCGATGTATGGCCGAGCAGTTGGCGAAGTGTGTATGGCTCGCTCTCCGGTGTCGCCTCAAGACTCAGTTGATCCCGTTCGCAGAGTTTCAGCGTACAGATTGCTATGACGGTTTTGGTGGAGCTCCAGTAGGGGAAGCGAGCCGATGAATCTCCGCTACCACCAAGAACCCCATCGCTCGTGATCCACGCAGAATGAGTTTGTGCGTCAAGCATGACTGAGTGTTGCATTACGATTGGCTCTGTCTGGAGGAGAAAATGCTCGCCCCAATTGGCAGTATACCAACGCATCATATTTGGGAAACTACCCACGCGCCGACAAAAAGCCCGAGACCGAAAACGGTGTGCGCGATGAAGCTGCGCCAGCGGGCCACGTTCGGCCGCGGGGTCTTCGATGCAGCGATCCCAAAACCGAATCCGGGCTGCAGTATGAAGAATGGCGCCAGCAGGGTTATCCAGCCCGTCACCAAGGCCGGCCACAATGTCGGTGCTTCGACCCAGCCGGGCCCCGCCACCGCCAGCAGTGCTGCGGCAAAGATAACGCTGGTCGCATAATGGGTCACCCACCCGATAGCTTTTTCGCCGGCTATGGGGCCGGCCTGAGCGATGTTTGGATGGCTCAGCGTTCCTGAAGCGAAGTGCCCGATCCAGCGACCGACGAAAGCATAGTTCAGCGACGGTATGGCAAAAGCCACCTTCACAAAGAGTGCCCAAAGATCCATGACGATCGTCGCGACGATGCCTATCGCAATGGCGTTCAAGACCCACTCGATCCACATACTCATATCCGCTTGACCCCAATTTATCGCTTCCTTGAATAATTCAATGGATTGATTGATTCAAGGAAGCGATATATATGTCAAGTATGGATATCGAACGCGCACAGTTGGCTCTTTTTACAGAACTCGCCGAAATCGCACGCACGCTTGGCAGCCCGCACCGCCTCATGCTTCTGCAGCATGTGGCCCAAGGAGCGCGCTCGGTAGAGCGGCTTGCCGAACTCACGGGTCTTTCGGTGGCCAATGCCTCGCAGCATCTGCAGCACCTGAAGCGGAACAACCTCGTCGCCACCGAGCGCGATGGAAAGCGTGTGCTCTACAGCCTTGCGGGCGGCCCCATCAACGAAGTCCTGGGCGCGTTGACCCGACTTGCCGAGCACCAGCGGGCCGAAATCCACTCGGTAATCTCAGACAGCTTCACCCAGCGCGAGCGCCTTGAGGGTATCTCGCGCGAGGAGTTGCTCGAACGGCTGCGTGACTCCTCGGTCACCCTGCTTGATGTCCGCCCACAGGAGGAGTTCGCCATGGGGCATCTTCCGGGCGCCATCAACATTCCGGTCGAAGTGCTCGAGGAACATCTATCCATGCTGCCGCAGGATCACGAGTTGGTCGCCTATTGCCGGGGCCCACACTGCGTACTTTCGACCAGCGCTGTGGACACGCTGCGCAAGAAGGGCATCAAGGCACGGCTTCTGGACGCGGGGTTCCCCGAGTGGAAAGCGGCCGGTCTCACCGTGGAGACCGGCGTGTAACCCTCGCCCCTGCTACTTGCTTCCATCTTGCGGTCAGCGATCTCACGCGATGCTGGTTTAAAGAGTTCGTGATGCGCAAACTTACGAAGGACATGTCAGTGTTTGCCGAGGCTGCACAACTGAAAGAGAAACGGGTCGTCATCACTGGTGCGGGGAGGGGCCTCGGAGCTGCGCTGGCGATAATCCTGGCAGACATGGGTTGCCGACCGATTCTCTGTGGCAGAGACGACAAGGCGCTGCTTTCCGTACATCGTGTGATCGCAGAGCGAGTGCAGCACGACGCGCCGATCGTCGAACTTGATCTAGCCGATGCCGAAAGCGTGGAGCGGGCGGTTCGTCGAATCGAAGGACTCGCGACGCCGGTGGATATGCTCATCAACAACGGTGCGATGTGGCTTGAAGCAGCACATCAGCCTCATCCCGCTGAAGAGGTGGTTGCTACGGTAAATGCCGCCGTCACGGGCACGTTTCTGCTGACTCAGGGGCTGCTCCCCCTTTTACGTCAGTCGGTCACGCCGGACGTCGTGACCATAGGCTCGATCAGCGGGCTGCCCAATGCTCCGTTGCACAGCGCCGCCGTACCATTCTACGCTGCGAAGCGGGGACAAACGGCAATTGGAGAAGGTTTGCGGCAGCAATTGAGAGGTACGAACGTCCGCTCGATTGTGGTGCACCCCCCCTATCTCGACGATACACTGCCCACGGATCCCGAGTGGCAAGCGTCATCAAATCTGCAGAAGAATGCGCGAGCGACGACGCGCGATGTTGTGGAAGCGGTGATCTTTGCCATCACGCGGCCGCGGCACATTACGCTGGATATCATCCTGGATGCCGATGAGGGTGGTTTGCACGCGTTAGCTCCCGACCCATGATCCTCTCTCGCCCATACAGCATCTTCAACTGTATGAGCAGTCTCGCTTGCCTTCACCAGCAGCGCCGCGAATGCAGCGATGTCTTTTTCGTTGGACGGGGGCCGCTTCAGGTTTTTGATGATGCACGCAGCCAATCAGGCGAAGCTGCGTATCGGGTTTTCCTTGTTGGCGAAGAGGGCGGGCCGGTCAAAACGGGCACTGCAATACCGCTGCCGTCGCAGGCTTTTGAAACCGTCTCTGCCGAACCCATGAACGCCGCCCACTGACCAGGCCAACGCGCGCATCTGCGACCACGCCGTTCTCGACGCGGACAGCCGCGGCGGCCGGGACGACCGCAAAGGCAAACGATCCGCGATCACAGATTTTGTGGTAGGTCGAGCCGCAAGCTCGAGCTGCGGACTTTCGTGAAACCGCGATCTCTGACGAGAGGAGCACGCTCTGTATCGCATCCGATTCTGGCTCGCGCGGCGCAGAGCGCTGCTTAAAGGGATCTGAAGGCCCGACCGTGCGCCGGAGCCTTCAGATTACCTGCTATTCCGTGGCGCTAGAGCAGAAGTCCCTCACTTCCGAGCTATAGTCTGACGGGTTGCTCAGAACGTTCGAGCACCGTTGGCGGAGCTGTTGCACCTCTTCTTCGGTCAACTCCTCGATTGCTCCAACTGTCCTAGGGTCGAAATCGTCAGAGTCGGCCGCGGTGAGGGGAGCTTCGCCGGTGTCCGCCCCGGACGTGTTCTCGCTTTCGGCAGCAGTGGACCCGTTAGATCCGGTTGCAGCGCCGCTGGAGGAGCCGGAATTCTGGCCGGCACCATTGCTTCCGCCGACGGAAACATCTGCATCCGCATTAGCGCCGCTTCCGCCACCGGCGGATACGTCGGCGTCAGCGTCGACACCGTCTTCCGCCGAAGCGTCGACATCTGCCTCAACGCCGTCATCGCCGCCGACGCTCGCGTCAACGTCAGCGTTCACACCATCTTCGCCGCCGATGCCTACATCAGCATCTGCATCTACTTGTGCCAATGCGGGGAGTGAAACGCTCGCTGCTAGCAGACCGCCAGCCAAAGCGGCCAGTACTCCATATTTTCGTTCGAACATCATGAACCTCTTGTCTCCGGTGGGTCAACCAGGATACTTCAAACGAGGGGACCGGGGCATGGTTCCCATTTCGACGTCAGTTCGTCCTGCTGTAATGGGGCAAAGCAGCCGAGGGCGGCTCTCCGCGCCATCCTGCTAAACGCTGGCACTGCGCACTGGCGGAACCCTCCAGCAACGGCATCGCCTCCGTTTCGTCCCAGACCAACGCACCTCTAAAGCAGCGTTGTCGCTATTACATATGCAGCACCGCCGGCGAACGCCGCGGCGATCAGGGTAAGGACACCATCATGCGCGATGAGGGCGAGGCCGAAGGCCGCGATCGCAGCCCAAGAGATGGTGCCGCCGAAAGGGACGACTTCTAATGGCGGAATCGTTAGGGCAACAATGATGCAGATCGCGGCCGCGGGTCGCAGGAAAGGTGGCCGGGTGAGCCAGGAAAGTCGTGGATTGATCAGTTTGTCGACAAACCGTGCAACAGGCCTAACATAGCCGATCGTCGTCTTCAGTTTTCCCTGATCAATGCTACGCCGAACCACGAAACCAGGTATCCAGAAGCGGTTCCGCCCTATCACCAACTGCGCGGCGATGAGAATCGTCGTGCCGGCCAGAACGGTCGGTATGCCAGGAATGCCCCCAAGCGGAGTAAAGGCAACCAGGGCAAGAACCAGCAGAAGCGGCCCGAATGATCGGTGGCCGACCTCATCAAGCAGGTTGTCCACTGAAACGTTACCCCCACTGCCGTCGGCTTCTGCGAGCCTATCCAGCAGTTGCCCCAAGCTCTCTGGCTGGGCTCTCTGATCACCCATCATTCCCTCCGATTCGCTCTTTAACCGCCGCGTTCTAGATCGGGTTCCACCGGACCGAACCCCACGTACCTGAAGCGTGAAGCCCGCTTTCGGGAGGGCTCAGTGGGCGCGGACACTGGTTGCGAGAATATCCGCTTCTAAATTTCGGCGTTCGCCCTGCAGATCGCCAATTGTGAAGGGATCGATTGAGGCCAGGTGCCGGCCAGGGCGCGTGTGGCGTCCTGACCGAGCACATCTTCGCCGCTCTATGATGCGGATGGCGGAATCGGCTTTTTTGGAGTCCCGTGTAGGAGTGGATCGCCTTGGTCGAGCTCTTCGACCGTTTCACCCATCGGTTGCGGATCTTCCAGGTATTCGAACTCGCCTTTTTCGTCGGGCGTTTTGCCCTTGGCCCAGCGGCCCTTCTGACTTTCGGTGCCGTCGGAGCATTTCCAGTACTGATAGGCCACCTCAGATTTTTCCCGCTCCTGCGGAAAGCTCATGGGAACCGGGGTCCCATCCAGCCCCTCTTCTTCGAGTTCGGCTATTGCGGCCAACCATTGGTTCTGGTGCATGGTGTCGCGGGCAATCAAAAACGAGAGCATGTCCCGCACTCCCGGATCATCCGTCATCTCGTAAAGCCGACACACCTGAAGGCGGCCCTGCGATTCGGCGGTCACGTTGAACCGGAAATCGGCCAGCAGGTTACCCGAGGATATCGTGTAGCGCGCATTCCAGGGATAGCCGACGCTGTCGGTCGGCGTCGCGCCCTGGCCGGAGACAATGGCATGCTGTGGATTCATTCCGGCGACGATGACATCCTCCACCCGCGAGCCACCAAGCACCGCGCCAACTGCGGAATTCTTTGCTGCATCCTCGCGCGCCTCGACAGGAGAGCTCTCCAGCAGTCGAGCGATCATGGTAGAGAGCATCTCGACATGTGCAATCTCCTCGGTGCCGATATCGAGAATCATATCGCGGTATTTCATAGGGGCGCGGCAGTTCCATCCCTGAAAGAGATACGTCATCATGACGCTTATCTCTCCCCACTGCCCTCCGAGAACTTCTTGTAACTTCTTTGCATAAACGGGGTCTGGTCGTTCGGGCTTTGCGTTGTATTGAAAATCATTTGTTCGGAAGAACATTGGCTTTCTCCATCATTGTTGCGAGCCGGACCGGGGTCCGCGGCAAACTCGCAACAAGTGGGAACTTGGCAGGTTCCGTTCGTTCATCGAAACCTAATAAAAACCCGAAAAATTTTATCGGAGACGCGCGGGTAGCTTCGACATCCTTGCAGGAGCGCTCTTCATGCGGATGGTGGCGACGCACCGGACGAGGATGCCAGGCGGGTTTGGACTAGTGTTCGAAGCCATTAGTCGAACTTCGGCTCTTAGGGCAACCGCACCTGCTGCTTCGCCGTAGGCGACGTCCGCTATTGGTAGCGGCAAAGCCGCTCTCTATGACTGACATGAGCCGATTGCTATCATTTGCAACTCGGAGAATAGAGGTCGCCAATTGGTCAAATTGAGACCATCGTGGCGGATAGGAAACGGTGCCCACGTTACCTCGCTCAACGGTGTTGCAGCGGCTGAGGCGCGGGGAGGCTCAGAGGATCGTCTCCGAGCGGAAAGCAAGACCGGGTATCGCGCGCGAGCTTGACTAGGCTTTCAGGTGCATCGTGACCAGAACGGTCGATTCCGTACCGTCTGCGAAATTGGCCCGCACCCTCAACCAGTTTCCGAAATGGGAGACGCGTGCTGCAGCGATGCCGTCTTTCTCCGCCGGTAAGGCGAACTCGCTTCCCTCGCCGATCCAGTGCATCCCGTCCGGCGAAATCTCCACCCGCGCCGTCGGCTGTTTCCCGATCGGCTCCTTCATGGCGCGCACGAATATGACCGCCTCGCGTGCCCATCCGGCTTCGTGCGGCTCGCTCGCGGCTTGTCCTGTCCAGCGCTCGTTGCGTGTGACGATGGCGGTGATGTTCTCCGGCAGCATCAGAAGTCCCCCGATATGCAAACGGAATCAACATAGAGGAAGGCGCGCTTGTCCGTGTCCGTCTCTGCAAAAAGAGCGATGTTGAGCATGCACCACAGGTTCTTCATCGCCGGGATTCTGATGGAATCGAAGCTGGACATATCGAACACGCGGTCGTTGCACTGGAAGGACAAGGCCTCCATGGAGACAAGATCGAAGTCGAAGCGCAGATAGGTCCAGTTCACCTTGGTGGGGATTTCGTTGTAGCAAAGGCGCTGCCCGCCATCGGGAACGTCCTCCCAGCCCTCCGGCGCGAGATGGTAGTGGCTCAAAGTCTTCTGCGAGGGTCCGATCGGGGTGAACTCGGCGTTGTGCCGCTTTAACTGCCACTTCTGCACATGCTCTCCATCGAGCGCGTTGAGAAAGCGGACGTGGGGCATAACGCGTTCGCTGTCGCCATCCCTGTCGCCGCCCTGCAGGTCGAAGAGAAAGCCGACGGAGCGCACGTCGCTCTCGCTCAGCTTCAGTTCCGTCGCCTCGGGCTTGAAGGTGAAGTAGAATTCCAGGCGGATCGGACATCGCTTGCGGAACGTCAGGCGCTTGATCGCGACGTTCTGGGCGCCTTTCTTCGGGCGTGTGGCGATCTTCAGGGCATAGGAACTGTCGTGTCCCCCGTGCGAGCCGGCATCCCAGTGCGCCAGCGTGGACAGCATGGGACTGGTGTGCTGGGCATAGCCGGGCAGCATGGTGCCGATGTCGTTCTCATAGTTGCCCACGAGTTGCGACCAGCCGCAATGGCCGCGCGAGAACTCGTCATGGCAGATGATGCGTGGCAGCGGGTCGAAGCGGCTAAGCTTCGGGTCCATTCGCAGCATGGCGATGCGCATCGCCTCGGCGATTTCACTTTTGGTGGAACTGTCGTTCAATGTCCTGTCCTCGCCCATCGTCTCAGCTGGCCCGGAGGCGTGCCACCGCGTCCCAATCGACTTCGATGCCGAGGCCGGGTCCGGTAGGCACGGGGAGGTACCCGTTCTTTTGCCGGTCGGCCCCCGGCGCGGCGCCGGTGATCGCGGTCTTGAAGGGACTGGAGTCCGTCTCGCATTCCATGGCGCGCAGATTGGGCATGGCAGCGGCCAGGTGAACGCTGGCGGTCTCACATACGATGCCCGACATACCGATATGTGGAGCGTAGGAAACGTCGTGGGCCGCCGCGAATTCCGCCATGCGGCGCGTCTCGGTAATGCCGCCCGAGCGGGCGACGTCGGGTTGCAGATAAGAGAGGGTGCGGTTGGCAACGAGGCGCATCGCCTGGTCGAGCGTGTAGTTGCTTTCGCCCGCCGCGAGCGGTGTCGCGCACTGGCGGCGCAGCTGTTCGTAGCCCTGCTCATCCTCGGGCCTGAGCGGCTCCTCGAACCAGAAATAGCCGTTGGCTGTCAGCGCGCGGCCCACGTCCACCGCCTCCTCGAGCGTATAGGCCCAGTTAGCATCGGCGCAGAGCTCAATGTCGTCGCCAGCGCGCTTGCGCAGCCGCTCGATGCGGCGGCATGCATCCCGGACGGGATCGGCGACCTTCACCTTTACCCGTGGAAAACCTTTTTCGAGATAGCGGTCGAGCTCGCCATCCATGAATTCGTCGGTGCCCCAGTTGACCGAAGCCGCGTAGACTGGAACCTGCGTACGCCCGACGCCGCCCAGCAGCCGGAAGATCGGCAGGCCGGCGATCTTGCCCATGATGTCCCACAAGGCGATGTCGACGCCGGCGATCGCCTCAATCAGCATGCCGCCCGCACGCCCCGACAGGGCCCGGCGCATCGTGCGCCAGTGCTGCATGATGTCCGTCGGGTTCTGCCCGATAAGACGCGGTTTGAGCGATGTCTCGATCAGTTCGGCGTAAGCTTTCGGAGAAAAACGGGCGAGGGTTTCACCGACGCCCACAAAACCGGCATCGGTGCGGATCTCGACGAGCACGATCGAGACCTCCGTGTACTTCCCCCACGACGTGACCGTTGGTCGGGGCAGCGTCTGCGTTAGCGGATGGGCGATGACGTCCACGATCTTCACGTCGGCGGGGTTTGCATCTGACACCGAATGGCCTCCCTGGCTGCTTCTTGCCTCTCTAATAGACCAGAGTAGATTTCTTGGCAACTAACCAACTTAGTTGCTAAGTTATCAAGCCTTGTGCTAAGAGGGCTGCAAAGGGAGCCATGATGACCGATCTGCAAACCAAAAAGCCGCTGTTCTCGGCAAAGCCCGCGGTACCTTCGCGCCTTGCCGATGCCGTCTCGGATGCCATTGCAGCCGCGCTTTTCGATGGACGGATCGCGCCGGGCGAGCCTCTCCCGCCGGAGGGCGAGATCGCCCGAGAATTCGGCGTCTCAAGGCCGATAGCGCGCGAGGCCTTGCGCCAACTCACCTCAGCGGGTCTGGTTTCGACCCAGCAGGGTAAGGTGGCCCGCGCCAAGGAAATCAACGGCGAACCCCTGGAGAAAATCTACGGCTATGCCGTCCGCTCCAGCCTGGAGCGGCTCCAGGAAGCTAACGAGATGCGCCGCGTCATAGAGGCAGGTATTGCGAGACTGGCCGCGCAACGCCGCCACAAGCCGGGCCTTGTGGCCATGGAACGGGCGCTCGCCGACATGCGAGACGGCCTTGGCGATCCTGCTGCCTTCACCGAGGCCGACATACTGTTCCACCTGGGAATGGCCGTCGCCACGGGCAATTTGATGATCCGCGTGCAGATGGAGGGAATGCGGTCCGTCCAGCGGGAGGTGTCGGAGCTGTTCTCGAGGCGATCCAACAGGACGCGAGCCGACTGGAGTGCGACGATTGACCGCCATCAGGCTTTGTTCGAAGCCATTGCCGCGGGCAATGCAGATCTCGCGGAGCAGAAGACCATCACCCACTTCGAGGCTGCCGACATTGCCTCCCTTGAGGTCGCTGACGAACTCGGTTCAAAGGGAGGGGAAGCGTGAGCAGCCTCTTCAGCCTTCATGGACGTAGAGCGCTCGTCACCGGCGCCAACACCGGCATTGGGCGGGCGATTGCTCTCGGACTGGCGGGTCAGGGAGCCGATCTCGTGCTTCATCACTTGGGCGATGCCGAGGGGGCGGCCGGGATTCGGGAGGCGGTTGGCTCGATGGGGCGGAACGCTTCGGTCATTGAAGCCGATTTCTCGCATACTACGGCGGTCGAGGGTCTCGCCCGGGATGCGCTGCGGGAGGGGCCGGTCGACATTCTGATTGCCAATGCGGCTATCGAGATGCGGAGTGTTTGGACGGAAGCGACGAGCGATCTCCTCGAAACCCACTTCGCCGTCAACTTCACCTCGCTGATATTGCTCATGCAGGCGCTTGTTCCGCCTATGGTAGAGCGGAGATGGGGCAGGGTCGTCGCGACGGGCAGCGTGATGGCGGCTCGCCCGCGTGCGGAGACGGTGGCCTATGCGTCGCTGAAATCCGCACAGTTTACCGCCGTCAGAGCCATCGCCCGCGAGGTTGCCGCAAGCGGGGTGACCATGAATGTGATCGCGCCGGGCGCGATAGAGACGGAGGCGAACGCCGCCAGATATGAAGACTGGAAGTTCCGGCAGGCGGTCGTGGCGAAAATCCCGGCCGGCAGGCAGGGAAGGCCGGACGATTGCGTGGGGCCTGTGTTGATGCTGTGCAGTGACGCAGGCGCCTACATCACCGGGGCCACTATTCCGGTCGATGGCGGCTGGACGATCAGTGATGCAACGGGCGCGCTCCCGGAGGTCACGCCGTGAGCGCGGTAATGGGTATCGGCGTCGTTTGTGCTCTCCGACACAAGATCGGCGAAAGCCCGCTTTGGGTCGGAGATACCGGCTGCCTCTGGTGGCTGGATGCCGGTGGACGTGAAGTGCGCAGGCTCCATGTCGAAAGCGGTGCGCTCGATACTTTCCTGATGCCAGCTTCGCCCGCGGCGCTTGCCCTTGGTGACGGTGGCAGGATCGTCATCGCTGCCGGGCTGGCCTGGTACACTCTCGACGCTGATACGGGAGCTGTTGTCGAGGTCGCGCGGTTGGAGGGGCAGGCGGCTGGTGTCAGGCTGAACGACGGCGTCACCGACAGCATGGGCCGCTTCTGGGTCGGCACGCTGAGTAGGGCACCGGAGCGAGAGCCGATTGGATGCCTGTATTGCCTGGAAGGGGGCGAGGCCAGAGAGTCGCTTGGCGGATTGCGCACGCAGAATGGAGCAGCCATTTCCCCGGACGGCCGGACGTTCTATCTCGCCGACAGCCACGCGGCGGTGGCAACCATCTGGGCGTTCGACTTCGATGTCCAATCCGGAACGCTGTCCAATCGCCGCGTGTTTCACCGGCCCGAGCGCGGCAGGCCGGACGGAGCGGCGGTCGACGCCGACGGGTGCTACTGGTTTGCTGCGGTCGACGGAGGTCAGGTCGTGCGCCTCGACCCGGCTGGACGGGTCATGTCGGCAATCGACCTTCCGGTATCGCGCCCCACGAAGCCGGCGTTCGGCGGCGCGGATCTTTCGACACTTTACGTCACCACGATGAGTGCAGGCCTGGATGAGGATGCGTTGGCATCCGAGCCCCTGGCCGGGGCGATCCTGGAGGTAGATGCTGGGGTTCGCGGCTGGCCTCAGCCGCGCGCAAAGGTCGCCTTCGAAAGCGGGCGGGGCCCACAGACTTAGACGTTCATCAGCAATATAGGGAGGAAAACCATGAGAAAAGCACTGAAAAGCCTTACCGTATCGACGCTGGCGTTGAGTCTCGCCACCGGCTACGCGATGGCGGAGGATCTGCGCTTCACCGTTTGGACCGGCAATGAGGCTCACCTTGACATGCTGAACGGCATTGCCGACGGGTTCGAAGCCAAACATCCCGGCACCACGGTCACGTTCGAGACGATTCCTGCCGGTGATTACGTCCAGAAGCTCACTTTCCAGCTCGCCGGGGGAAATCCTCCGGACCTTGGTTGGATGTTCGAGGACTCCATGCCGACGTTTGTAGCGGCAGGCGCCGTAGAACCATTGACCGACACGCTGGAGAATGCGGAAGCTTACGACCTGGCCGACTTCTCCGATCCCGCTATGAGCCTCTGGAAGGAGGATGGCGAGATTTTCGGTGTACCCTTCTCCACCTCGCCGTTCATGGTATTCTACAACAAGGACATGTTCGACGCGGCCGGTCTCGAGGACCCGCTGACGCTTGCTGAAAAAGGTGAGTGGACGCTCGAGAAATTCCGTGATGTAGCGAAGGCGCTCACGAAGCCGGAGGAGCGCTTCTGGGGCTTCGAGTTCAAGGACGGCCAGGGCTACGACACGCGCATCATGCATGCGGTCATGCCGCCGATCCGCGCCTATGGCGGCAACGGGTGGTCGAACGGCGAGTGCGGCTTTGAGAAGGCGGAAGCCGTCGAGGCGGTCGAGATGCTTCACCAGATGGTCTTTGAGGACAAGTCGATCGTTCCGCCCGGCGAACAGGGAGATTACTTCTCCGGTTCCTCGGCGATGACGATCAACCAGATATCAAGGGCTTCAAAGATGCCCGAGGCCGGTTTCGAATGGGGCATCGCGCCGCTGCCGTCAGGTCCCGCCGGCGAGGCTCCGGTCATCGGTCAGGCCGGCCTCGTGGTCTTCGCCAAATCTGACAACAAGGAACGTGCCAAGCAGTTCATCGCCTGGATGACCAACAAGAAGAATGTTGAGGTGATGGCGCAGTTTTTCCCGCCGGCCAGGGTCTCGGTCCTGGAAAGCGATGCCTTTACCGAGGCGAACGCCCTCATTCCGCCCGAGCAGATGAAACACGTCGCTGCCGCGATCAAGGAAGGCGAGGTGCTGCCGAGCCATGAGCGTGCGCCACAGATCCTTGCGGCCATGAAGCCGAGATTCGATGCCTTGTGGCGCGCGGATGCCGATGTCGAGGCCTCGCTGAAGGCGATCTGCGACGCAATCCGGCCGCAGTTGTAGGCGGGGGCGACGTGGCAACGGCAGACGATACAAGCGCCATGGCACGCCACACGCGCGTGCCATGGCTGACATTGAAACGGCGCGAAACGATAGAGGCATGGCTCTTCGTCAGTCCGACGCTCATCGGCTTCCTGATATTTTTCCTGGGGCCGCTGATCGCCGTCGTGATCTATTCGATGTCGGAGTGGAATCTGCTGTCCGGTGGACAAGTCTTTGTCGGCCTGGCGAACTACCGCGACGCCCTCGCCGAGAATCCGGATTTCTGGCACGTCATCCGCAACTCGGTCATCTTTGCGATGGGCCTCGTTCCCATGAACATGGCGCTCGCACTGATCTTGGCCATTGCGCTGTCACGCCCCAGGCGCGGTGTCGTCTTCTTCCGCACCGTCTTCTTCGCGCCGGTCGTAACCTCTGCAGTCGCCTGGGCGATCGTCTGGAAGTTCCTCCTGCAAGGGGAAGGCGGAACGGTCAATCAGTTGCTCGCCCTGGTGGGCGTCAATGGGCCAAACTGGTTGCGCGAGCCGGACTGGGCCATGGCGGCCGTCATTGTGACACGCGTCATCAAGATGGTCGGCCTCAACATGATCCTTTACATTGCCGCGTTGCAGTCGATCCCCCGCGACTATGAGGAGGCAGCCCGCCTCGAAGGCGCCACGGGCTGGCAAGTCTTTCGCATGGTCACGTGGCCGCTGCTTGCGCCGACCACCCTCATCATCATGGTCATCACCACCATCGGATCGTTCAAGGTCTTCGACCACATCTACCTGATGACTGGTGGCGGCCCCGAGAATGGCACGCTCGTGCTTGCCTTCTACATCTACGAGCAGGCTTTCGAGTTCTTCAATGTCGGTTACGCATCCGCTCTGGCGATGATCATGTTCGTCATCGTTCTCATGCTGACCATCGTGCAGCTGCTGCTTCGTCAAAGGGGGGCGACATGACCCAGGGCCAGCTCGACAGGCTCAAGCGGGCAATGTGGGTTCTCTCACTGTCCATCCTTGCGATTCCCTTCGTCTTTCCCTTTCTGTGGATGGTGTCGTCCGGCTTCAAGAGCGCCACGGAGATCTTCGGCCAGCCAAGCCTCGTTCCGCGCATCTGGCGGTGGACGAACTTCGTCGAGGTTTTCGAATATCAGCCCTTCGCGCAGCAATATTTCAACTCCCTCTACATTGCCGGGCTGGTTACGGTCCTCACGCTGATCCTGTCCTCGCTTGCGGGCTATGCGCTCGCACGGATGCGCTTTGCCGGGGCGGGGCTCTTGATGCTCTTTCTCGTTTCCGCATTGATGGTTCCCGAGGAGGTCACGATCATCCCGAACTTCTTCCTGATGCGGTGGCTCGGCCTGATGGACACGCATGGCCCGCTGGTTCTTCTGCCGGTCTTCGGCCCCCATGGCGTCATGGCCACCTTCCTGATGCGCCAGTACTTCGTCGCGCTGCCGAAGGAACTGGAGGAGGCGGGCAGGATGGATGGCCTGTCCAGGCTCGGCATCTGGTGGAAGATCGCGCTTCCCATGTCCCGGCCGGCGCTTGCTGCGGTCGCTATCATCACGTTCCTGTTTTCGTGGAACCTCTTCCTCGAACCGCTGGTCTTCATTTCCAGCCTCGAGAAATTCACCCTGCCGCTGGCACTAGCGAACTTCACGGACGCGTATGGCTTACCGCTCTGGCATCTGCAACTAGCCGCGACGTCGCTCGCCGTGGTGCCGATCCTGATCGTATACCTGATCGCGCAACGGCAGATCATCGAAAGCTTCGCCATGTCGGGAGTAAAAGGATGAACTCCTGGACCGGCCAGAGATTGGGCAGCACATGACAAGCCTCAGCCTCAGGAAACTTCGCAAATCCTTCGGTGCCGTCGAGATCATCAAGGGCATTGATCTCGACGTCCAGGACGGCGAATTCATCGTATTCGTCGGGCCGTCCGGCTGCGGCAAATCCACTTTGCTGCGGATGATTTCCGGCCTCGAATACATCACCTCCGGCAACCTCTTCATCGGCGATGCTAAGATGAATGAGGTTCAGGCTGCCCGGCGCGGCGTCGCCATGGTGTTCCAGAGCTACGCGCTCTATCCGCACCTCACGGTACGCGAGAACATGGGTTTCGGCCTGAAGGTGCGGAGAGTGCCCCAGGCCGAGCGGGAAGAGCGCGTCAAGGGGGCTTCCGATACGCTCAAGCTCGATGGGCTGCTTGACCGCTATCCGCGGGAACTTTCCGGCGGTCAGCGGCAGCGCGTCGCCATCGGGCGTGCCATCGTGGCCGACCCGAAAATATTTCTTTTCGACGAGCCGCTGTCCAATCTCGATGCGGAACTACGCGTTCACATGCGCTCCGAGATCGCCGCGCTCCATGCGCGTCTCGGCAACACCATGGTCTACGTCACCCATGACCAGATCGAGGCGATGACGCTGGCGGACCGGATCGTGGTGCTGCGCGACGGGCTCATCGAACAGGTCGGCAGTCCTCGCGAGCTCTATTCGAGGCCGGACAATCTCTTCGTCGCGCAGTTCATCGGCAGCCCGAGGATGAACATTCTGCCTGTGGAACGCGTTTCGGAGGGCCTTTCGGAAATTCTGCCGTTCGGCGCAACACAGGTCGGCATGCGGCCGGAGAACCTGAGTCTCACGGCGCCTGAGGCGGGACTGTTAGCGGGGACCGTGGCAATAAGCGAATATACGGGCGCTGCCTCCATGCTGCATATCAGGCTGGACCAAGGCGAAACGCTGCTGGTTGTCAACAACGGCGACGGGCCAGCAGCCGGTGAACGCGTCGGACTGGCGATAGATCCGGGGGACATGCATTTTTTCGACCAGGCGGGACAGCGATCCTCCGGATAGAATTCTCGAAGGAGTGTCGGCGGCGGCCCGATGTCAAACGAAGCTGCCCATGATTAACCATTTACAGGCAGAGTTCCGCGCGGATTAGAACGTGAAGCCTACAGAACTGCGGCGCTGCACCGTAGACGGTCGGGTGTGGTGGACATTCGACTCATCAAGGCCGCCGACGGATTCCTCTTTCGCCATTCCCTGGTTTGCCGCCACTTGGACAATGCCGTGCTCCGGAACCATTTCTGCCCGGCCTTTGTTCGGCCAGCGATCTAGTCTGCAGGGAGAACGTGCAAATGGCCGACAAGTTCGAACACAATCATCCAGGTCAGGACGAGCCGAGGGCTCACGGCGAAACTCATCACGAGAACCGGATTGTTGATCTCAATACCGCACCTGAAGATGTGATCGCGGATTTGCCGATGGTCGGGTCGGATAGGGCCAAGGACGTCATGCGCGAACGCCCGTTCAAGAGCTGGGACGAAGTTGAGCAGATCGAAGGGTTCGGGAAGGGCATGATCGATGATCTGAAGAGCGGAGGCGCTCAGATCGACCAAGCAGATTAGTGGGCTTCATGGATACCGCGTTCGCCGTGCTGCTTCATTGGACGACGCGCGCCATCGAAATCGCCGGCGTACTCGTCATTGTCGTCGGAATCATCTGGGCTACCGCAACATATTTGCATCGCCGCCTCGCCGGCGATGCATCCAGCGAAGGCTTTCGCTCGTACAGGTCGGGTGTTGGTCGGGCGATCCTTCTGGGGCTGGAGTTCCTGGTTGCGGCAGACATCATCAACACCGTGGCGATTGATCCGACGCTCCAAAGCCTCGCCGTTCTCGGTGGGATCGTGCTGATCAGAACATTCCTGAGCTTCTCGCTCGAAGTTGAGATCGAGGGAAGGTGGCCATGGCAGAAGACCAGTTAAGGCAACTCCCGTTGAGAGCTGCAAGTGGCGAGCCGGTAAATGCGGTGGGCGCATGTGAGGTGGGCAGGTGACCACCGGATCACGGAATGCACGCTCCAGAGAGCACCAGTCCGATGAAGAGGATCGCTGGAAGGTTCTCACCGATCTGGAAGAATGGCTGCACGCGCCGATGCTGGCTCTTTCGTTCGTCTGGCTGGTGCTCGTCTTCCTTGAACTGGTCTGGACGAGTTCGGGCGTATTTGAACTTCTTGGCACCGCGATCTGGATCATCTTCATACTAGAGTTTGTGCTTCGCCTCACACTAGCGCCAAACAAGCGCCGCTTTCTCAGAACCAATCTCATCACCGTTATCGCGCTGATAGCACCGGCATTCCGTTTCCTCAGCGCACTTCGCTTTCTCAGATTGGCACGAGGGCTGCGCCTCGTGCGTATCGTCGGGACTGCAAACCGCGGCCTCAACGCACTTGGAAAGAGTTTCCGTCGCCGAGGCGTGGGCTATGTGCTCCTCGCCACGACACTCGTCGTGATCCTAGGGGCGGCAGGCATGCTTGCATTTGAGCCTGCGCGCGAAGTGGAAGGCGGGTTCACGTCGTACGCAGATGCCCTTTGGTGGACTGCAATGCTGGTTTCGACCATGGGGTCTGCGTTCTGGCCGGTCACCGCCGAAGGACGCGCACTTGCTTTCCTGCTTGCCATATATGGTCTTGCTGTATTCAGCTACATCACCGGAACCTTCGCGACCTTCTTCATAGGTCAGGAGGCGGAGGCGCGTGACGGGGAGGTCGCAGGCTCGCGGGAAATCGAAAGTTTGCGGCGTGAGCTGAAACTCCTTCGATCAGAATTGAGGCAGAACAGATCGCTTCGACGGAAATAGCCGCGACGACTCTATAGAAGCGATCCCTGTGCCGGCTCTTCTTCAGGCACTGCCGGAGCGTCGATAATCGTAAGCTTGTTGTCAGGAAGCGGACGTTGAAGCGCCTTTGCCACTTCCCATTGTGCCGACAGTTCCACCTCTGGTGTCAGACTGGTGTGAGAGCAGACTGACATCAAAGAAGGTTAGTTCCGGGTTGGGGTATTTTGGTAGCGGAGGAGGGACGATGTCCTCCGGCGGCCGCTAAGCCATTGATCTTCGAACGGGAAATCGTGATTGTCTCACGGTTCAAAGATGTGTACGCACTTACATCAGCGAGGACATTTCTTCAAGAGCTTCTGAACGATTGCCAGTCACCACCGGTGAGATCCCCTCGGCGTGAAGGATGTGGGCGAGATCCGCATCACAGGCACGGTGGCCGCGATCACCAATGCCTGTGTGGTATGCATCGGCTTTCGCGTCCGGCGCTTCCAAAATCCCCAGTTTGTTTTATTCTTCCTGCGCCTGATCAGCGAACGCCTTTTCGAATGCGGAGAAGAAAAGAGACGTGACTTCTTCGGTCGTTTGCGGGGCCGGCCCCTAGTCGCCATAAGCTTTCTTTCTGAGGTAAGAAGCTTACATGCGCCGTGTTTCTGGCGCAGTAGCTGATTTCGCTGCTTCAATGAAAGCGCGCACGGCACTGGAATTCCGTCTGCTGGAGGGAAAAACTAAACTTACAGGGACCGGGACTGGATCATAATCAGGAAGGACGACAATGAGCCTCCCCGCCTCGACGTCGTCATGAACCTGATAAGACAAAAAGCGACCAATCCCCATCCCCGCCCGAACCGCTTCGATTGCAGCATCGGCAGTGTTTACCTCAAGAACAGGGTCGATACGCGAACTGACGGAGCCATCGGCAAACCGCCATTCGTTGAGGGATCCGAGGCCGCTGAAAGCGACGATATTATGCCCTTTTAGATCCTGAACGTTCTCAGGTTTTCCCCGCCTAGTGAGATAGGAGGGGCTCGCCGCTAGCACCTGCCGAACGTGTCCAATTGTGACAGATACGAGTGCTGAATCCGGAAGTGTTCCGATACGAATGGCTATGTCGATCCCTTCCTCGGCCAGGTTGACAACCCGGTCGAGGAGAAGTGCGCGGACGCGAAGCTTGGGGTAACGGGCGCAGAGGCAGGCGATGATTGGCATGACGTGCATGCGCCCGTAAAGAACCGGGGCGGTGATCGTCAACAGGCCGCTGGGCTCCACCGATTTACCGAGAATCTCGGCTTCTGCCTGGGTGACCTCCTCAATAATGCGTCGAGCGCGTGGCAGAAACACCGCACCCTCATCAGTGAGGGTAACAGCGCGTGTTGTTCGATGGAGAAGCGCAGTCTGTAAACGTGCTTCCAGTCCCGAAATCGCTCGCGTCACCGCGGTGGGTGATACGTGCAGCCGACGCGCCGATGCTGCGAAACTTCCCGTTTCGCTGATGAGGACGAATGCCCGCAGTCCTCAAGACAATCCAATTTATTGCTCTTTTCGCAATAATGAATTTCCTAGCATCTGGATTATCGCGCGACGAAGCCTAGGGCAAGGTGCGAGGGTAGATAACACACCATGAGGCGCACCAATGTCCCGTATACCACCCCTTGATCGCAACGCTGCACCGGATGCCGCGAAACCACTGCTCAAGGCTGTCGAGCAGCAACTAGGCTCCGTCCCGAATTTCATTCAGGTACTCGCCAATGCACCTGTGGCGCTCGAAGGTTTCCTCGGCCTTTACACAGTTGCGGGACGGGGGGCGCTCGATATTGAAACACGCGAGCGAATAGCTCTGGCAGTTGCCGAGCAAAATAGCTGTCAGTATTGCGTTTCCGCTCATACTGCTATTGCCCGGTCAGTTGGCTTGACCGACGATGAAATCGATGCGGCCCGTCGTGGCGCGTCCTGCGAGCGCAAGGCTGCTGCTGCCGTGACCTATGCAAAGGCTCTGGTAGCGAGCATGGGCGCTGTCTCAACCGCCGAGTTTGATGCAGCTCGCGCCGAGCTATCCGAAGAGGAAGTCCTCGAGGTTGTGGCTCATGTGGCGCTAAACCTTTTTACCAACATGCTTGGGAAATCGACCCGGGTGGAGATCGATTTCCCTGAAGTCAGCCTGCTTTCAAAGGTAGCCTGAAGAACAGCGCGGACGATTGAGTGCGTCCGCGCTCCTCCTTCTTCGGACGATTTTGCTATGGCACATCGATTTTCACAACTGATGTTCACCGACCAGGTTCAGGCCCTACAGGTTCGCCACGGCTCTCGCGGCAGCTATGAGCTTTTCGAGGAGCCGAATGCGCCTGCAAATGACAGGTTGGGGCCGATTGAGCAGGAATTTCTTTCAGAGCGTGACAGCTTCTATATGGCGTCAGTTTCCAGTTCTGGTTGGCCCTATGTTCAGCATCGAGGAGGACCAAAAGGCTTCCTAAAGGTGTTAGACGCAATGACACTGGGTTTTGCCGACTACAGCGGTAATCGCCAATATGTCAGCACCGGCAATTTCGTGACTGATGACCGGGTCTCCCTGATCTTTGTGGACTATCCCGCCCGGCGGCGTCTCAAAATCCTCGGACGCGTCCGTGTTGTTCAACCTGATCAAGGTCAGGACGCTCTAGCCCGCCTGCAGGACAATGACTATGGCGCCCGGGTCGAGCGGGGATTCCTGATAAAAATCGAAGCCTTCGACTGGAACTGTCCACAGCACATCGTGCCGCGCTTCACAGAGGAGGAGATCCGCGCGCGCCGCGATCAGGAAGCAGATCTCAACGAGGCGAAAGTGACAAGGCAGGCCCTTTCACCAGCCACTATTGGTGATGGCCCGCTCCCGCTGATTATCACTGGTGTCCGGCAGCTTACGCCACGTATCAGAGCATATGAGCTTGGCCCCCTAGAAAACGAAAGGCTGCCAAAAGTCACGGCCGGCGCGCATCTAAAGGTCCCCGTCGCGGTCGAAGGCGGGACGGTGTGGCGGTCATACTCAATAGCCGGGACAGGCCCCAGGCACAGCTCATATGAAATTGCGGTTCTTATCCAAGGCGAAGGTTCTCGCGCCATCCATGACATCTACCAGATCGGAACCCGGATCAATTGCTCCATGCCCCAGAACGATTTCTCGCTCCGGGACGACCTTTCTCCCGTGATCTTAATTGCCGGCGGCATAGGCATCACCCCGATCAGGACGATGGCGTGGGAGCTGTATCGGGCGGGTCGACCGTTTCAATTGCACTATAGCGTTCGCTCCAGATCGGATGCAGCCTATGTTGATGAGCTGGAAGCCGCTTTTCCTGATAACCTCAGAGTGCATGAAAGCTCTGTGCGCCGGATGAACATCCAGAATATTCTGGAGACGGGTCCCACTGAAACGCGTGTCTATGTCTGTGGCCCGGAGCTGCTGATCAAGGATGTCATCGCTCAAGTTTCCGCTGTGGGTCTGGATCCCGCGCGCATCCATTGCGAGCGGTTTGGGCAGCAGGTTTCGGACGGGGATCGCCCCTTTTCCATACATATCGCTGACATCGGCGCTACAGTCCAGGTCGCTGCTGAACAGACTGCTCTTGATGCCTTATTGCAAGCTGGATTCGCGGTGATGTCAGACTGCCGGTCAGGGAACTGCGGCACGTGTACGACGCAAGTCGTCGCCGGAGACGTCGATCATCGGGACTCATGGTCACTTTCTCTAGGTCGTGAAAAACGAAACCGTCAATTTGCGCCCTGCATATCACGCGCAGCGGGCCACGTGTTGACCATCTCCATTCCACATCAAGATTGAGCTTGCTCCATGTTTTTCGTGAAGCTGCTTCAGCGCCAGTTGCCGCGCCAACCTTTCACAACTTCCCTTGCCGCAGGCCTCGGTGGAGCGGTGGCTATCGGGCTCGTGGGGGCATTAAGCTATCTCAGCAAAAGTCCACTGATCATGGCGCCATTTGGAGCAAGTTGCGTACTGCTGTTTTGTGCGCCCGCCAGTCCGTTTTCTCAGCCCGCCAATGTCATTGGCGGCCACATCGTTGCAGCTTTCATAGGGTTGGCGATGCGCATGGCACTCCCCAACGAGTGGTGGGCTGTTGCACTCGCCGTCGGCATTTCCATTGGTATGATGTCTGTGTTGCGTGTGACCCACCCGCCGGCAGGGGCAAACCCTCTTGTGATCTTCGCCGACGACCCGGGGGGTTCATGTTCTTGTTGACCCCTGTACTTTTGGGAGCGTCAGCGCTTGTTGCCCTTGGCGGGACGTTCAACGCACTTATCAAAGCTCTCGAGAAACGTTGACGCGTGGCATTCGCGTTCGGGCCGCCTCGCTGTGTGCCACCTGTTGACCGATGCACCACTCTCACCGCCGCCCCATGTGCACACAGGCGAGTTCGGTGCGTATTTGTTGCCTCAAACGTTATGAACCTATTCCCTATTTCGCGCGAACCAGGTTCGGCCTCGATTTCCATCAGCCGGTTATACTTTGACAAGTCGGTCGGATCGGGACAGCGATCCGATTTTCGCGAAGCGTGAACCAGCCGCGCGGCGAGGTCCGCGACGAGTGAATCTTCCGTTTCTCCGGAGCGGTGGGACATCACCTCGGCCACATCATGGCAATGCGCCCAAGGCTTGCTTTTCGTCTGCGTTGCCTGGGACGCTTGTTCATCTTGATCGCGCGGTACTGAACCGGCGACTGGCAGCAGAACAATCGGAGACATTCTTCTAGGGCTTCTGGCGCTCGCCCGAAACGGAAATCTCCTAATCCTAGAACGCTGCCGCTGGCCGAGGCACCCATGGATCGGGTAAGCTCCAAGATCATGGTCGCTTTCCGCCTCTTGCCGGAAGCGTAGATGCCGGATGCGCAACTCCTCTTCAACGAAACTCGGGGCTACTTCGAGAGGGCTATAGCGGTCCAAATTGAGGTCATCACAGAGAGCTGCAGCGGCTTCGGACAATGCCCCCGGAAACCAACTCAATCCTGGCCGGTCCCGGATCTGCCTGTTAGGATCCCTGGGATTGGAGAATGACGAGGTGGGATTCCCCGCAGCGCCACGGCCGCCAGCATAGCGAAAACCGCAACAACGACAGCGCTGAGTGCGGCAGCGGCATTGTGCCGGCAATGAATGCGGACTGTGCTTCCTCCGGCAGGTTCCTGGTAGTTCTTGCGCGATCGCGGATGCTGCCCACAGGCTGTTTCCGACCGACGTCCGCGCCTCTGGCGATAGTTCAACCGGTATTCCGGTCTTGCATCTTCTGGCGATAGACAGCGGTTGCCAAGCTGCCAAGTAAGGCGATGCCCAGTGAGGCGCCCAGATCCTGCACGGTCTCGAACATGGCCGAAGCCGAACCTGCCTTTCCCGCCGGCGCAGACCCGACCACGAGGTCCGTTCCGAGTGCCGCGATCGTGCCGAGACCCAGATAGGCCAGAGAGAAGCCGGCGACGACCATGGCAAGACCGGCCGCATCGTTGCCGAGCCACATCAGCATGAGATAGCCGGTGACCGACAAGGCGAGGGCTGCCATGCCCGCCGCGCCGAGAAAGTTGCGGCGATCTTCGTGGGATCATTTTGCATCGAGTTCACTTTTCTGACACGCGGTCAGAACTGCCAGCCGGCGGGGACCCACGAGTAGCCGGTATCGGTGCGCAGGATCCGTCCGAGGCCTGGGAAGGGATAGTGAAAGCCGAGGACGAGCATCCGATCGGCTGCTGCCTGATCGAAGATTCGCTGGCGCGTTGTGGCGGCCGCCTCCTGATCGCGGTCTGGTCCGGGACGCCAGAGCCGGTCGATGTTGACCAATGGGTGGTACGCGAGATCGGCTGTCAGCAGTAGTTGATCTCCACCGGAATGGACGAGGAATGTCGCCATTCCCGGTGTATGGCCAGACGCAGCGATCGTCGTCAGGCCAGGCAGGATCTCCGCGCCGGCCTCGTAGAGTTCGATGCCCTGAGCGACAGGCTCGACACTTTGCTTGATGTTGGCAGCAAAACGCCGCCGGAACTCTTCGGGCACCGGCATGTAGGAGAGGTCCGGCTCGCCTTCGACGAAAAACGCCCAGTCCGCGCTCGGTGCCATGGTGGTTGCCCGCGGGAAGGCCCTGCCGCCATCGGTGCTTCGCAAGTTCCCGACGTGGTCGGGATGGGTATGCGAGATCACAACCAGGTCGATATCCTCGGGAGACACTCCAGTTGCCCTGAGATTGTCGAACAGGCGGCCGTTTGGTCCCATCGTGGTCCCAGCGCCCGCTTCCAGCAGAACGCGGCGGCCATCGATCTCCAAAAGTAGCGTATTGAGGTTCAGCGTCATGAAGTCAGTTGGCAGAAAGGCGCGGCGCAGAACCTCTTCCAGTTCGGCTTCCGGTGCATCACCCGCGTAGATGCCGGGAGTGCGTCGAGGTGGACGAGGCTGGTTTCTCATGGGCTCAGAAGCGTAATGAGCGCCGGCGCCAGCGGGAGGCGAGGAGGCGGAAGCGAGAGGCGGCTTAGAGCTTGCGGGGCGGCGGCAATTCGCTGCCCCTAGGTGAGGGACCGATCATACAGCCAGCCAGAATAGATAGGCGATCAGGATCGCAGCAATTCCGAGGTTAGAAACCATCGCGAAGATTTCGGGTCTGGTTGAGGCCCCGTTTCTCACATGCTGTATGCCTGCAAGGGCGTAGAAGATTGCGCCGGCCAATGCCAAGCCGGCGATCCATTCAGGAATGTATAAACTCGCAATTGCCGCAATGCCGATGGCGAGGTTTCCGAACCCGATCTCTAGGACGAGCTTGCCGGCATTTGGGTCGTCTATCTCGAAGATATCTTTCGCCGTAAATGATGGCTTGAGTAGTTGATGAACTCCGGCTGTGGCCAGCCTCCACCCAACGCCCCAGTAAACAAACCATTTCCCGATGGAAGCCATCAGATCGGTAGTGCCGAAGATTGTATCCTGCACGATCGAAATGACTGGCAGAATGACCATGAACAATAGAATGGAAATTAGCTGCATTGTTGATTCTTGGCGTAGTCTGGCCCACCTCCCTGTGAAAACAAAAGGTAACCAGACATGGTGCTCACTGACAAGCAGGACATCGCGGCATGGAAGCCGATCAGCGAGATCACCGATGCTGATGTCGAGATGGGGGATTTCCACCACCGGCTCATCGTCTACAACTCATGCACCGGGCCGCATGTGTGCCATCCCGTGAGCGATGGCTACTTCGAAGCCGACGATTTCAAGAGGGAAGGCGTCTGGGAGAAGTTTTCTGATCTTACCCGACGCAGGCTGACCTCAAACCTTCGCCGCCCTCAGCGCGTCAACCATCCGGGCGCGCCAACAGGATCAGTCTGCCATCGCTCAAGCTCGCTGCGCTCCATGCGGAGGGTAAAGGCGACCTTGGGATCATCCGTTTTTCGGGCGGCCGCCAACGCCTTTGCGTAATGCCTTCACAGGATTCTTCGGCTCGGGCTCGACCCGTCTGATCTGGCGTGCAATGGACATAGGTTTTTGTACACGAAAACTCGGCAGGAAGCGAGATTAATCAATGGCGCTCACTGACAAACAGCGCCGACGCAGCGGGAGGCGAAGAAGCGCAAGCAGCAGGTCGCGTAGCTGTCTCATTACGGCGCTTGCGATGCGGAGTTTCCCATTCTGAAACAGAATTGGACCTGCTAGCTGTGGCATGTAACTTGCTTCAGTCTTTTGGTGGATGAACGCTACACCAAAACGAGGTAGGTGATGAAGCTTCAAGTCCAACCAGGCAAGCGGGCGGGCATCGCTAAGACACTCTTCAGCGGTAGCCTGGATGCATCAGATATCAGCGTGAAATCGGATAGGCAGGTCGTTATTTCGTTCCTCGCGAACGACATCTACACGCCGAAATCCACTCAGCGGTATTCCATCACGTTAAGCGAAACCGAGATAGAACAGTTCTGCAGGACCTTGCGGGCGGCGGACGACTGCAACGTGTAGGAACTTTCCTGGCAGGCTCGAAGCGAGACAGAAGTGCCTTAGGCGATAAGGTAGACCGCGCCAAAGGTGGCGATGAAAACTGCGCAGACCACCCCAGCAAAGGCGTAAGGGCGCTTTCTTGGCGCAAGGTCCTCTGCTAGCACCTTAAGTCTCTTTGGCTCACCCCATTTGATGCGCCGGAACCGATAGATGTTATCCCGCATGGTCGGAGTTTCCCCACCTCCGGCGTTAAAAGACAGTTAAGGCGAGCAGGCTCGAAGCCACGCGATAAAAAGTGGAGTTGTCCGCGCGTTTTCGGTCTCGGCCTATTCGCTCGTGTCGTCTTCTGATTTCAGAGTAGCACTTGTTGAAAAGGAACTTAGATCGATGGGTTGCGAGGCTAGGTACGCCATGGGCTCGCTGACAGATGACTGCAGGCTACTGATCGTCCAATAAATATATGAGATCATGCTCCAGAGCGCATGTTCCGAGTCTGAGACGATTTCGCCATTTTGTCGTCTACCGCGAAGATGTTCTCTTCGATCACAAGTACCGCGACATCTGCGCGCTCCTCCAGGTGCCGAACCGCTGTATCGCTCCTCTTCCAACCCTGGAAGCCGACTGCGATTAGCGGGATGTAAGCTGGAGGAGGTTCGCCCACGATCATGCTAGTTCCCAGATGCCGTTTAATCGGGCGAAGCTGGCGTGCAGTCGAAATGACTTCGTTCCATTGTGCCTGGAGGTCAGATTTGACCTCCACAACCGCCGCTACCGATTCTGCAAGATAAAGACGCACGTCGCTTATGCCGGCCGCAGGCAATGAAGGACCAAAGGGGTATTCGATCACTACATCAAGTTGGCCAGACCGCAATCCTGAGCGATCTGTCGCGTCCCCGGTTCCAAAGCGATAGATGGGCGGGAAGACGTTCTTCAGAAAATCGTCTATGAACGCTTCTCGCTCGCGGCCTTTCGATGCTGAGGACATCGTTCTACCAGCAGCATAACCGGACAGGAGTTGCTGCCGGACGGCCTCAATGCGCTCCAAAAGGTGCTGATTTGCCAAAGATTGTTCCCCCGCACTAAAGATTTCTTGCTGGCCCCATCTTCTCCGAGGACAGGTTTCTTGACCAGCAGTAAAAAGAAGGCTGGTGCGGTTAGCAATGGCGGCCGTCCGCAGGCGCTCCAGCCAGACAAGCGCACGCCGCAGGGCACGAATGCAACGGGCGAGGGTGACGAAAAGAAATATTATCAGCGCATCGGCGCCGAGCAGGAACTGACCCTGCGTCCCCGCTGGAGCGCCTGTTTGCCTTCACGGTGCGTTCGGCCCTTGGCCAGTATCCTGACGATCTGTGGTTTGCTCCGGCTCTATGGCAGATAAGCCATAAGGATAAGGCTGAAATCTTCAAGGCCAAAGCAGATGCGGCCCGGACGTTGACTGGCAAGGGGCAGGAACAGCCGCTCATGCCGATCGAGGCACTGTCCGATACGCTCGTCAACACGCTCTCCGAGGACGGCTCGCTGCCGGGCTGGACACGGCTATTGAAAAATACGGCAGCCTTGCCGAGCAGGAAGAGGATGAAGTTGATCTGCGGGCGGCACGATCCCGCGCCGGCAGGAAAGATGCATGATTCCACGCCGGGCACGGTGCCATGCCGGATTTAAGACGCGTTCCATCGGTATGTCGTTGGCTTGAAAGCTGGCTCGTTCGTTGCCAATGCCGGACGCCACTGGCGGCGCTTAAACGACCAGCATTCTGCAGACGGTTGCTACCTAATGTTTCGCGGTCGCCTCGGTTGCCTCCCGGGCGAAGAACTTCTGCGTGATGCTGTCCAGATTATCCTCTAGCCACTTCGCCATGGCCACTTCTTCCTGCAGAATTTCCTCGCAGACGCGCTGGACTTCCGGTTCGCCGACCTGCTTGGCGGCTGCAATCAGCATGCGGTAGCTGGCAATCTCCATATGCTCGAAGGCATAGCTGGCAAGGACCCCCTTGGCGACCTCATCGCTGGTGAAGATACCGCTCAGACCTTGGCCCAGACCCATAAGCTTCGTGCCAGCATCCTTCAGCGCCGAGGAATCCGAACCCAGTTTTACAAGGCACTCCTCGACACGCGTGCTCTGCCGCCGGGTCTCGTCCACATGCTGTTCAATACGCGCTTTCAGTTCGGGGTAGTTTTCGATACGCCCTGCCAATTTGCTGAGCATGGTGACGGCCTGCTCTTCGGCCGCGTGTGCATCCTTTAACCAGGACAGCAGGTGATCTCTGGGATCAGTCATCTTCGGTCTCCATGGTGAACTGACACCCACAATCGGCCAAGGACGAAAACGTTCCCGACTTGTTTCGAGCGGGGTCATCACGACCATAACCTCAGCTAGGGCTCCATCATGTTTGTGGACAAGATAACATTGGACGGCTTGCGCCGAACCAGCGACGGATACCTTGTGGCCGACGCCCGCGTAGCTCGGACGGGCATTCAGGTTTACGCTGGCTGGGAGGTCGGAAAGCCAGACCGTCCCAGGTGCGTGTTTATCGACCTGGAACCGAGGTTTTCAGCACCGACTCTTTCAATACCTACGCCCACCGGCCTGTTACGCTTGACCATCCCGATCAGGTGGTCACCGCGGACAACTGGAAAGATTACGCCATCGGGCAGACCGGCGGTGATGTGGTCCGCGACGGCGAGTTCGTCCGCGTCCCGCTAGTCCTGATGGGTTCGAAGGCCATTGATGCGGTTGAAAATGGCAAACGAGAGCTCTCCATGGGCTATTCCGCCGAGCTCATTTCGACAGCGGCACGACGCCCGACGGCGACGATTACGACGCCATCCAGAAGAATCTCCGAATGAACCACCTCGCCGTCGTCACCATGGCGAGGGGCGGTTCTCAACTGAAATCGGTGATGAAATCGAGAAAGGAACCCGGTCTATGACCGATAAACTCCGTACTGTGCTGGTCGACGACCTGTCGGTTGAGACCACCGACGCCGGCGCCCAGGTAATCGACAAGCTTCAGAAGGACGTCGCGGACGCCCAGACGAAGCTTTCCAAAGCCGAAACGGCTCACAAGAAAGCGCTCGACGCGAAGGACAAGGATCTGGCGAAGAAGGAAGCCGAGATCGAGGACCTGAAGAAAAAGGTTCTTGACGACAAGGCGCTCGACGTCAGGGGGCAGGACCGTGCCAGCCTTGTGACCAAGGCCAAGAAGATCGCCGTCGATGTTATGACCGAAGGCGTATCCGATCACGATATCCGCAAGGCCGTCGTCGTGGCCAAGCGCGGGGAGGACGCCGTGAAGGACAAACCGAGGTCTACATCGACGCGACTTTCGACCTGATCACGGAGGAAGCGGAAAAGGGCGGCAAGTCCGATCCGCTGCGCTCCACGGGCAGCATTCAGTCCAATGACGGGGCCAGAGCGTGGAACGACAGCGTGTCCGCGTCTGCCGGTGTCCAGATCAAGAAGGAGGCCTAATCCATGGCAACTCTTACCGAAGGCAAGCGCACGGCCAATTTCCTCGTATCAGAGGCCAACGGCTTTCGCAGCCGGGTTCCGGCGTTCTGGATGCCAGCGTGACCGGTACGCTTGAACCCAGCACTCTCGTCGGAATCGTCACCGCGACCGGGGCCTATGCCAGCTATAACCCCGACAATTCCAATGGCACCGAGAATGTCGCCGGCGACTTCTATGAGGGCGGTAAGGCCGGCGATGAACGCACGATCATTCAGCGGGATGCCGAGGTTCGCGCCTCCGATCTCGTCTGGTTCGACGGAGCCACCGCAGCCCTATAAGGGGACCGGCAACCTTCGAGCAATGCAAATCCTGCTTGGCCAAAATCGAGAACACTGTAACGTAATCTTGGAGTGGACATAGGAGATGCGCTGACCCTCGCAGAGGGAACTGATATCTGAGGAGGGAGCCCCAAGTTCGGCCTGGGTGATCGACCTACCGAGAAAGTTGAGGCAGAACTCAGTCAGCGGGGGTGCCAGGTGATAGAGGCCGGGAGCGCCGATGAGGCAATCGACGTTCTGAGGTCCACTGTTCGCATAGACATTGTCGTGACGGATTTATCGATGCCTGGCGATCACGATGGTTTCGATGTGGCGCGGACCGTAAAAGAGGAGCGATCGGGAGTGAGGGTTGTCGTGATATCGGCTCATCTAAAGCCAGCCGACAAGCACAAGCACCTTTTCGATCTATATTTTGCGAAGCCGACCCCGAGCGGTCGGGTTGCAGAGGCGGTAGTGGAAATGATTGATGCAAGCCCTGAGCGCGGGACGGCTGGTGGAGCATGAAGCCGCAGCCGACCAGTCACACTGGAACCGCAAATCCATGCCCAGGTGAAATCTCTGATCGCCAGCGCTGCGCGTGAGATAGAATGAGCAAATGCGCCGTTGGTGTAGATGCAAACGCGAGGCCGCATTGGCGTTCCCCCCTGCTTCGGGGGGCGGCCGGGTTGGTGAGGTCACCAAAAGTATGTCGCGATCACAAAGAGGATCGAGGTGATGATGATGCTCACCACCGTGACCGACCAAATGGTCAAGCCTCGCCCGGAATCGAGTACTTCTTCGACTTTCCGCGCGCTTTCACCGGTCTCTTCGAGGCTTGGTTGAGCGTCCTGCGGGTCGCTTTGAGGGGATTTGATATCTGCTGAAGACATGCCGCTACTCCAAACTGGACGGGAGTACTCAAATCTTCTCGCGGATCGAACGAACTCTCAATCGCTGGTCGTCTTTTACTGCCCAGCGATTTACGAACCATAGCACACTTGCAACCTGGCGTCGAAGCGTTTCCCTCGACGCACTGGAGGAGGAGGTGTCTGGTGCCATCATTGCGGTAGCTATGATGGTCGTCAGGAGCAGCACCGAGATGGCGATCGCTGTGCCTCAGTGGAACGTCACACCCGGCAGATTTGGAGGTAACGGCGCCTCAGGAGCTTCGTCTAGCCCGGCCATCCGAACGACTGTACGCCAGTATTGCCTGGTCGACACATCTGCTTCCGTCCAGTCGTGCCCCGGCTCGGCTTCGTACAGCGCCTTTGCTGCGCGTTCGACCTTCTCGTCCGTCACGTCACATCCTCCTTCGAGAGGCATGATAGTCAGATACCGGCCACGGGGCTATCGCAAGAATTCGAAACTGCCGAGCTGGAGCGAGCTACAGAAGAACCGGCCCGGCTATGGAGGGCGGAAGCCGGGCCGGTCTGCGGGGTGCATATGGAGGCGCGCCCCTACTACCGTTCTCAGGTGTAGAATCCGTTTTGCCCGAGTTTGTTCCGCTTGCATGTGCGCAGCGAGCGGGCGCCGATAGGACACGTCACTAGTATAGTAGACACCCGCTCGCCGCTGGTGCTTTGCGGGTCAAAACACCGCGATGCGCTCTTTTGTTCCGCACTCGGGCAGTGGCTTGCCCACCGCTTCACCAAGGGGCGGCGGGTATCTATTTTTAGAATATCAGCTCTGTTGAGGACCGCCGGCGAGGATGAGGGATAGCATCGATAGCCTGAAGCAAATCACCAGAGAACCCAAGGCGCCGGGCGCGATCTCGCGAGGCAAGGCTGTATTAAACGCCGGCCAAGAGCCTAAACTTTGTTTAGTGCCACAACTGCCGGACAAGGAGCGCCGTCCGGATGGTCCGGCCACAGATCTCCCATGTGTTGCTCGACGGCATGGGGAGTGAAGCGCACATCACCGCTTTCAGGGAAGAGGGTTATCTCCCCGAAATATGGGTGGGAACCGACCTCATAAAAATCGACCCTGACGAAAGGGAAGCCCCTGGCCAGCTCCTCTGCAGCGTTCAACATTTTCGTTAGATGAACTGGTGCCGGTATCTCACGATCGTCGAGCGGGTAGCGAAATTCGAATGCCTGTCTATTCCACTGCCGGTCAAAAAAGGTCCGTCGGTGAACCGAGAAGCGATCCGTATCCACCTGTATATATTCGGCTTTTCCACCAAAAACGAAGATCTTGTAATCGTTGGGGTTATCTTCGATTAAGGGCTCTATCAGGATTTGCGGGTCCACATAACTATACGGCGTTTCGCCTGAGTACCGCCCATATTTGCGTCGCAGCCAGGAGGCTGATTGCGCTTCAATGCTGCCCCAGTCGCATTCCGCTTCTGATCGAATGAACAGATTCCAGCCGCTCCCATGATTTGCCTTGATCACAAAGGGGAGGGGCCAGTCTCTTTCATGCAACGGGGGTAGGGATGGTCCACTATAGAGCGTCGGGATTACCCACTCTTCGCCAAGGACGCGCCTGACGATATCTTTGGCGGCGACCTTATCAACAAAATGAGAGAGGCGGGGGTCGCGCCATCTTAGCTTTGCGGCACATACCTTTTCGCTGAAGGTGTTGGGTGTTGTGAGATTCGGGATACGACTATGTTTCCGGTAATAGCGCATTACAATGGAAGCACCAGATAATACTCGAGCTAACACTCCATCTCGAATTTGCATCTGTGCCCCCGGCGTTCCTCGTCCCCGCGCGATCTAATCTCAATACGATTATCTAAGCAATCGGCGGAGCCAATGCTTCCGCGGGCGCTGAGCCTTTGACCTAACGCGAAAATCAAGAGGAAACGCTATGCGCGTCAATTGCGACGTGGCGATGGAAGTCGCCGCGCATGAGGCGCTTGTGAGCCAGACATACAAGGACAGCGCCGGTGTTCTGACCTGGTGCGTCGGCATGACGAACGCCACCGGACACCGCGTCGAGCGCTATATCCGCGAGCCGCAGTCGGTCCAGCACTGCATGGACATCTATGTGTGGGCGCTGACGAACTATGCGGAGCAGGTGCGCGAGGTTTTCAAGGATCACCCGCTCACAATGCGCAGTTCGCCGCGGCGGTTTCGTTCCACTGGAATACGGGCTCCATCAAGCGGGCGTCGGGGTCAAGCACTTCAAGGCTGGCGATATTGCGCGCGCGCGTAAGACCTTCATGGACTGGCGCAGGCCGCCCCAGATCGAAGGCAGGCGCAAGAAGGAACGCGACCTGTTCTTCGATGGCACTGGTCCAATGACGGCACGATGCTCGAATTATCGCCGCATTTGCTATCTGGTGGCGTATCGAGCGCAAGGTGAACGAGGCGAAAGTATCAGCCTATCGGAAGACCGATGACGCCAAAATCAAGGCTGATGCAGCCGCGGCGCTTGCCAGCACGGCGCGCGAGGAACTGGCGCAGTATCAGCGCACGTGGCTGAAGCATATGTTTCCAAGGCGGGCCACTGGGAATCAACAGACCAGATCATGAAAGCCATAGGCGACATCGGGCAGGACATGCGCGGTATCCGTGATCGCCTCGACAACTTCATCGATCGATCAATTAGGCCGCCGTAACATCGTCGATCATCCAGTCGAAGAAATTGGCGACTTCGGTTGGCAGCGTGTAACCTGTGAGGTAGCTTTAGTGCAGGTTCAATGGCTGCTGAGTGTCATATGATAGAGCTTGCCGAATTGATAGGGGAAGGCGTTGAGAGAAGGGTATACCTCCACCCAGATAATGCTGGCGTTGTTGTAAAGGTTTTGAAAATAGATGATAAGCCAGACCGAAACGAAATAGAGGAATGGTATTTAAATAAAGTTCGCCACGTAGATACCCCTTTTTTTCCGAAAATTATTGGATGGGAGGACACTATTCATGGAAAAGGACTTATGTTTGAGAGAATTTTTGACTTTAATGGCGAGCCAAGTCAACCTATTGCCTTTCATATCGCAAATAACAATATATCCCTGCAGAAAGCACTAAGAACATGCCTTGATGTACTTTCGTGGGCAGAGAAGCAGGCAGTCCTCGTTTACGACCTGAATCCAAATAACCTACTTGTCAGAAGAACTGATCCGGACGGAAATTTTGAGATTGTGCTCGTGGACGGGTTTGGCCCTAAGCGTTTGAACTGGCGGACAAAGCTGCGCGTAAGGATACCGACGCTTGCTAGGGTTAGAATTCGGTGGATTCGCAAGCGTGAAATTCGAACGTGGGATAGGCTGTACAAACGCAATGGCAGCTTGGATCAACCTCACGCAGCTCGTTCTGTAGCGGTCACTTCTGGCAACGATGCAGCCAAGGCACGATTCTTTGAAGCAGCGAAGGCACGATTCTTTGGCGAAGCCGCTCCTTAAAACGCTCCACTGGTCTTACCGTCTTTTTTGTGGGCGACAGAACTCTCTCTCTGGAAGAGGACAATCAATGCAAGCTGACGGCTTACCGGTGGTGTCTCAGTTTGAATTATAGACCTGCTCGAAGCCACTGTTGTGCTGCGCCCACGCCCTAGTGTCGGCATACCAGGTTCATCGGCTCGATGCACTCTGCTCCCTCTGCGGAGCAGATAACGTACAAGGGCACTTTGCTAATCTTCGTGTCTCAGAGTGTCGCTGCCGGCGCGCAGTTATCCATGCATGTCCAGCGGTGCGTCAGGCTTTTCATCCGCTAGGAATTCCGACTGCACCCATTCGGAAAATTGACCTTGGATGATGCCGTTGTCCCGTGTGCAGTTCGAGCGCCCTGTTTCGACATACGCAGCTTCGCCCGCGTAGCAGCCGGCCGGTTTGGACGCGGAGACCCGAGACCATCCGTTCTCAGTCTCATAAACAAAGACAGATTCCTGGAAAAAGAACTTCCCCACGACACCGCAATTGTCGGATGGGCATGTGCGCCGCTTCAAATCACTGACCGCAACCCACATCCGCATGTCGGCCAATGCCGCAATATCAGGGTGAGTGACAGCACAACCGGTAGAAGAGTACGCCAGGCTGCATTGGACTGTTTCATCGTTTTCCGGATCGTGCCACCCGCCGCAAGGGTCCACGAATCCTCTCTCCCACGAATTCAGTGTGTGGGAGCGTGTACCTTACCGAAAGGAATGTCAAATTCCCCACACTCAAGCGCGATCAGAACGAGATCACTGCCCTTTACGGCCCATCAGAGGGATCGGGCACCAGCTCGCCTTCATCCAGAAGGGCGATCACTTCGATGGCTTCGCGTTTATCGAGGCCATCGAGTGGATTGCCGTCCATCGTAACGATCTGGCCGGTAGAGGTGTAAACGACCTGCCAGACCCCTTCGCGGGCAGGGCGCTTTTCGTACCTTCGCGCATTCATCGCCAATTTCTCCCGGGTGGATCCGAACTCGGCCGCAGATCGGTCCTCGCGGATCCCCTTGAAAGAGGATGGCGCAGGTGTTTTTCCGCCACTCCCTGATTTGCCGCCACTTGGACACGGCATCCTCGCACATCAGACTCTACGGCGGCTTAATTAGTGGATGCTGGGAATCGTTCCTGACACACCGGAGTGTCATCAGACGTACAAGCTATTCTAAGTTGATTGGATTTTGGAACAGGCTTGCTTCCGTCGCATTCCTTTGTCGAAGGAGAATTGCCCATGATCGATTGGCGACAGTTCCTGAGTTCCGCTGAGCGGGAGAACAAGGCGTATGTTGATCAGAAAAGGGCAGGCCGTGAGTCGACCTTGGCCGCCGAAAACGCCCCCCGTTGCCGCAAAGAGAAAGGAACAAGTTTGCGAACTGTCCCGTCGAAGACCAGGGCACGCCCCCGACATTGAAACCGACCCTTCTGACCGGTGCAATGCTCAGAAAAGGTTTGCCTGCGCCGGCTCTTCTTCAGGCACAGCCGGTGCATCGACGATCATCAGCCGATCGTCGGGCAGGGGACGTTGCAGCGCCTTTGCTTCCTCCCAGGGCGCTGTCAGCCAGGTCTCGATCTCATCCGACTCGGTAAGGACCACAGGCATCGCCTTCGGGTGAATGGGCGCAACAATGCTGTTCGGCTCTGTGGTCAGGAAGCCGAACAGATCGATGCAGATTTCGCCCTCCTTTACCTTGCGGACGCAAGTCCAGTCC
>NZ_JAKCWP010000004.1 GCF_028767125.1 Chelativorans sp. YIM 93263 | reverse complement strand
CGGCGGACCACCGCGCGGGAACGAATAGGTATGCCTTCACCGCTTCCTGAGGTGCGGAGTCTCGAAAGCGGAGGTGAAAGGCAGTCGCCGGCGGGAGATACCGCGCGGCCTTCCCCCCGTGACGGAGGAGGTGGCCAGCGCAGCGAGGCGTCAGGGGGCGGCTGCGCCTCAAGCGCGGGCGGCCCGGGCCGCCTGCCCCAGCGCAGCAAAGGCCGTGCGCACGATACCGGCACTGTCGAGGCCGGCGTCGGCGTACATCTTCTCCGGCTTTGCCTGATCCATGAAAATGTCGGGCATGATCATGGGACGCACCTTGAGGCCGTTCTCCAGCAACCCCGCGTGCGCTAGATGATGCAGCACATGCGCGCCGAAACCACCGCTCGAACCTTCCTCGATTGTGATAAGCACCTCGTGCCCGCGCGCCAGCCGGTCGATCAGTTCGATATCGAGCGGCTTTGCAAAACGCGCATCGGCAACGGTGGTCGAAAGGCCGGCGGCTTCCAGTTCTTCGGCGGCTTTCAGGCATTCGGAAAGCCGTCCGCCGAGGGAAAGGAGCGCCACCTTGGTGCCTTCGCGCAAAACCCGGCCTTTGCCGATTTCCAGAATCTCACCACGCTCCGGCATCTCCACGCCCACGCCGTTGCCGCGCGGATAACGGAAGGCGATGGGGCCGCTGTCATGGACGGCGGCCGTGTGCACCATGTGCTTGAGCTCCGCCTCGTCCGCCGCGGCCATCACGGTGAAATTGGGAAGGGTCGAAAGATAGGCGATATCGAAGGCGCCGCAATGCGTCGCGCCGTCGGCACCGACAAAGCCGGCGCGATCGATGGCGAAACGGACGGGCAGATTCTGGATCGCCACGTCATGGACGACCTGATCATAAGCCCGCTGGAGAAAGGTGGAATAGATCGCGGCAAAGGGGCGGTAGCCTTCGGTCGCCAGGCCGGCGCAGAAGGTCACGCCGTGCTGCTCGGCGATGCCGACATCGAAGGTGCGCTCCGGGAATTTCTTACCGAAAAGGTCGAGTCCGGTCCCGGCCGGCATGGCGGCGGTGACGGCGACGATACGCTCGTCCTCCTCCGCCTCCTGCATCAGCGACTGCGCAAAGACCTTCGTATAGCTCGGCGCGTTGGCCTGCGGTTTGCTCTGCGCGCCGGTGATGACGTCGAATTTGGCCACCCCGTGATACTTGTCCGCCGCCGCTTCAGCCGGGGGATAGCCCTTGCCCTTCTGCGTGACCACGTGAATGAGCACAGGGCCGTGGCCGTGATCACGCACATTTTTCAGCACCGGCACCAGATGCTCGAGGTTATGCCCGTCGATGGGACCGATGTGCAGGAAGCCCATCTCCTCGAACAACGTGCCACCGGTGACATAACCACGCGCATGCTCCACAGCGCGCGTGATGGCGCGGTCGACGCCGCGCCCCAGATACGAGGTGAGCTTCTTGCCGAAATCGCGAATGCCCTGATAGGCGCGGCCGGATGCCAGGCGGGCCAGATAAGCGCTCATCGCCCCGGTGGGCGGGGCAATCGACATGTCGTTGTCGTTGAGGATCACGATCATCCGGGCGTCCAGAGCGCCGGCATTGTTAAGCGCTTCATACGCCATGCCGGCGGACATCGCGCCATCCCCGATGACCGAGATCACATGGCGCCTTTTGCCGGAAAGATCGCGCGCCACGGCCATTCCCAACCCGGCGGAAATGGAGGTGGACGAATGGGCCGCGCCAAAGGGATCGTATTCACTTTCATCGCGCTTGGTGAAACCGGAAAGCCCGCCCTCCTGGCGCAAAGTGCGGATGCTGTCGCGCCGGCCGGTGAGGATCTTGTGGGGATAAGCCTGGTGGCCGACATCCCAGATCACCCGGTCATTGGGCGTATCGAAAACATAGTGCAGCGCGACCGTCAGCTCGACCACGCCGAGGCCGGCGCCGAGGTGGCCTCCCGTTTGCGAGACGGCATCAATCACCTCAGCACGCAGCTCGCCGGCGAGTTGCGGGAGTTCTTTTTCGTCGATTCGCTTCAGGTCCGCAGGGATACGGACCTGATCGAGAAGAGGTGTTTCGGGAGGTGTTTTCAAGCGCTTAACTTCCGATGGTTTGCTTCCAACGAGATAAGACTTTCAGCGCGCGAAGTAAATGACGGCGAAATCGCGCGTTTTCAAAGCACCTTACTGCTGATCCAGGGGTTCTGTTCCTGTTGGCGCGCCTTCACGCGACAGGCGGATTTTCTCCACCTTGTCCTCAGCAGCCTTCAACAGCCGGTCGCAATGGGCCTTCAGCGCCTCGCCGCGCTCATAAATACGAATAGACTGCTCAAGCGGAACGTCGCCGCGTTCTAGGTCATTGACGATGTTTTCCAGGGCCTCGAGAGCCTGCTCGAAGCTCATGGACTTCACATCGTCGTTGGCCCGGGCCGTGCTGGCGTCGTCGTTCATTCTTCACCCCTTCATCAAGCGCCCGACGTGCGCGACGACGGAAAGTGCGAGTCCTTCAAGGTCGTATCCGCCTTCCAGCAGGCTGACAAGGCGGTTCTGTGACAGGCGCGCGGCGCTCTCCATGATTTCATCCGTCGCCCAGCCGAAATCCTCTTCCGAAAAGTTGAGTTCGGCCAACGGATCGCGGTGATGAGCATCAAATCCGGCCGAAATGATGATGAGGTCCGGCTTGAAGGCCTCGATACGCGGCAGGACGACGCTTTCGACCGCTTCGCGAAACTCCTCACCGCCGGCCCCGGGCGACAGGGGCACATTGACAATATTGCCGGCTCCGGTTTCCGACTCGGCACCGCTGCCGGGATAAAGCGGCATCTGGTGTGTCGAGCAATAAAGCACCGACGGATCGTCCCAGAAGATGTCCTGCGTTCCGTTGCCGTGGTGCACATCCCAATCGAAAATGGCCACACGCTCGGCCCCGTGTGCGCGCTGCGCGCGGCGGGCTGCGATGGCGGCATGGTTGAACAGGCAAAAGCCCATAGCTCGGTCTTTTTCCGCATGGTGGCCCGGCGGGCGCACGGCGGCGAACACATTGTCGGCCTTGCCGGTGAACACGTCATCGACTGCGGCCTGTGCCGCCCCGATGGCGTGGAGCGCGGCTTCCCAGCTTTTCGGGCTGACGGATGTATCAGCATCGATGCGCGCCATCCCTTCGGCAGGAATGGCCTCCTTCACGCGGCGGGCGTAGCTCTCCGGGTGGGCAAGCAGGATGGCCGCTTCGTCGGCTTTCGGCGCTTCGACGCGATCGAGCGAGGAAAAAATGTCGTGTTCGAGAACCGTTTCAATGGCGCGCAGGCGGTCCGGACGCTCCGGATGGCCCGGCGGCGTCAGGTGCTCCAGACAGACAGGATGGCTATAGAGTCGCGTGCTCATAGCTTATCTATAGGCGTTAAAGCCATTCTTGGCCATGTGGGGGAGCCCGCAGCCTCACGCCGTCAACAGGGATTCGGCTAGTCGTCCTCCAGAATCTCGGTGGAGACGATTTCGATTCCGAAGCCCTCCAGCCCGACATAGTGCCGCTCGCGCGAAGCGATCAGCTTGATAGACGAAATACCTAGATCCTTCAGGATCTGTGCACCAAGGCCGATCTCGCGCCAATCGTTTTCGCGCTTCAAAGCCTCTTCATGATCTTCAGCGTCGCCACCCCGATAACGATGAGACTGGTGGGCCACACCAACGGATCCTTCACGAAGATAGACGAGAACGCCGCGGCCGAGTTCGCCCATGCGTCTGGTGACGTGCAGGAGACGATCCTCGACACCGAATACGTCTTTGACCACATCTTCCATGTGTAGGCGCACCGGCACGTCCTGGCCGTCCCGCACATCGCCGAAGACAATGGCCAGATGCTGCATTGCCTCCCACGGCAATGTATAGGCGTGTGCCGTCGCCGGCCCGCCCGGCGTCTCGATGGTAAAGCTGGTCACGCGCTCCACCAGGCTTTCCTGGCGCTGGCGATAAGCGATCAGGTCGGCGACGGAGACGTGTTTGAGCCCGTGTCTCTCGGCGAACTCCATCACCTGCGCCCCGCGTGTCACGGTGCCGTCGTCGTTGACCAGTTCGCAGATGACGCCGACCGGCGGCAGGTTCGAAAGCCGGCAGAGATCCACCGCGGCCTCCGTATGACCGGAGCGCATGAGCACACCGCCTTCACGTGCGACCAGCGGGAAGATATGTCCCGGCCGTACGAAATCGTCCGGTCCGACATTGCTGTTCGCCAGATTGCGGACCGTCGCCGTCCGGTCATCGGCAGAGATGCCGGTCGTCGTTCCATGTTTGAAGTCGACGCTTATGGTGAAAGCCGTCTGGTGGGGCGCGTCGTTTTCGGCCACCATAGGCGCCAGACTCAGCCGCCGGGCCACCTCGTGCGGCATCGGCGTACAGACGATCCCGGAGGTGTGGCGCACGATAAACGCCATCTTTTCCGGTGTGCAGTGGACTGCCGCGACGATGAGGTCGCCCTCGTTCTCCCGGCCGTCATCGTCGGTAACGACAACGATTTCGCCGCGCTCAAAGGCGCGCAGAGCTTCGACGACTTTCATCTGATCGTAGGGCATGTTTCCTCGCGGGAATTAGGCAACGGGACAAGGCGACAGGAATATGGTGCTTCGAACATACTGCCGTACTGCCCTAAATTCTCCCAGTTTGTCCTCGGTGGCGCAGATAATGATCGGCGATCGTGCAGGCAAGCATCGCCTCGCCGATGGGCACGGCTCGAATGCCGACACATGGGTCGTGCCGGCCCTTGGTCGCGACCTCGACCTCCTCGCCCTGCTTATCCACGGACTTGCGTGGTGTAAGGATTGAGGAGGTGGGTTTGACTGCAAAACGCGCAACGACCGGCTCGCCGGTGGAAATGCCGCCGAGAACACCGCCGGCGTTGTTGGAAAGGAATTGCGGCTTGCCGTCCGGCCCGCTGCGCATCTCGTCGGCATTTTCCTCGCCCCGGATGCGCGCGGCCTCGAAACCGTTGCCGATCTCCACTCCCTTCACGGCGTTGATGGACATGAGATTGGCACAAACGTCCTGATCAAGCTTGCCATAGATCGGCGCGCCGAGTCCGGCAGGCACGCCCTCGGCCACGACCTCGATCACCGCTCCGACAGAGGAGCCCGCCTTTCGGATTTCGTCGAGATAGTCCGCGAAAACGGAGACTGACTCGGGATCGGGTGTAAAGAATGGATTGTCCGGGTGCCCCACGAAGTTCCAGTCCCAGTTGGCGCGGTCGATCTGTTTTTCGCCCATCGCGACGAGCGCGCCGCGCACCTTCAGCCCAGGCACCACCTTGCGGGCTATGGCGCCGGCCGCGACGCGCGTCGCGGTCTCGCGCGCGGAGGAACGGCCGCCGCCGCGATAATCGCGCAGGCCGTATTTCGTCTCGTAGGCATAGTCGGCGTGGCCGGGCCGGTAACGCTGCGCGATCTCGCTGTAGTCTTTCGAGCGCTGGTCGACATTCTCGATCAGCATGGAAATGGGCGTACCGGTGGTTACGAGGGTCTCGCCATCCTCCTGCGGCAGAACACCGGAAAGGATTTTCACGCGATCCGGCTCGCGGCGTTGCGTGACGAACCGCGACTGGCCGGGGCGGCGCCGGTCGAGGTCGGCCTGAACCTCGGCTTCGGAAAGCTCGATTCCCGGCGGACAGCCGTCGATGACACAGCCAATGGCGGGGCCGTGGCTTTCGCCCCATGTGGTGACCCGAAAAAGATGGCCGAAGGTGTTATGAGACATTGCGCTGGTTCCCTTGCGCCCGCGGGCGGGCCCGACCGCTTCTATTTGGCTTTCCAGGTGGGGTCAAACGCCCGGAGGTTTCAGTTTTGACATATTTAACGTTTGTAATTCGCGCAGGCGAATCGATTTGCCCGAACACAGAGGAACCTGCCATGCGAGCAATTACCGCCGCTCTCTCCCTTGCTCTCCTTGCCGCACCCGCGCTGGCGGAAGACGCCGAAGGGCAAATTACCGCTGTCGACGAGCAGGATATGACCATCACGCTACAGGACGGCTCGACTTATAAGCTTCCGCCGGAAATGGATGTCAGCGGAATCTCCGACGGCATGCAGGTCGTGCTTGCCTACCAGATCGACGACGACGGCGAGCGGCAGATCACAGACATGTTCCTGCCGCCGGAATAGACCCTAAAGCCACTCCAAGTGCCCGTCCGCTACGCGGAGGATCCGGTCCTGCGGAATATGGGCTTCGGCTGCTTCATCAACGGGCATTTTGCCGATCAGATGAAAGATGGCGCGGATGACGCCGCCATGCGTCACGCAAATCGTGGGGCGCTGAACATCCTTGAACCATGAGGCAACGCGCTCTGTGAGGATCTCGTAGTTTTCGGCATTGTCGCCCGGCGGCAGAAAGTGCCACTTGGCCTTGGTTCGCGCGTCCGTGCAGCCCGGTTCCCGCGCTTCCAGCTCCACGTAGGTGAATCCCTGCCAATCGCCGAAATGCACCTCCTTCAGGCGCGGATCGGTCGCGTATCCCTCCGGTGGCAGACCCATCCGGCTGCGGATCCGCTGCATCGTCTCGCAGGTACGCCGGAGCGGACTGGCGATATAGGTGAACGCCTGGGGATCGTCCACGAGCCTTGCCAGACGGTCTCCATTGCGGTCAGCCTGTGCGCGGCCCACTTCGTTGATGTCCGTATCGGCCTGGCCCTGCAGCCGTTGCTCGGCGTTCCAGTCGGTCCGACCATGGCGCACAATATAAAGTGGCGGCAACAACAACAAGCGTCAGTTCATCCACAGGCGTTTGGGTTTTTAGAGCCTGACCTAGAAGTCGCTTTGACGGGCTGCAAACGGCGATTTTCACCACGTCCAACCGACTTTTGATTCAGGCTCTCAGTCGACGACGGAGATATCCGGCGCATCCACCGCTTTCATGCCGACCACATGATAGCCGGAGTCGACATGCAGCACCTCTCCGGTCACGCCGCGAGACAGGCGCGAAAGCATGTAGACGGCCGAGTCGCCGACTTCATCGGTCGTGACTGCCTTCTTCAGCGGAGAATTGTACTCGTTCCACTTCAGGATGTAACGGAAATCCCCGATGCCGGAAGCGGCGAGCGTCTTGATCGGCCCGGCGGAGATCGCGTTGATGCGGATGTTCTTGCCGCCGAGATCGACCGCGAGATAGCGCACACTCGCTTCCAGCGCCGCCTTGGCCACGCCCATAGCGTTATAATGGGGCATGACCTTCTCGGCACCGTAATAGGTCATGGTGAGGATCGAGCCCCCCTCGGTCATCAGCGGCTCTGCGCGTTTGGCCACGGCCGTCAGCGAATAGGCGGAGATGTCCATCGTGCGCAGGAAATTTTCCCGCGACGTGTCGATATAGCGGCCCGTCAGCTCGTCCTTATCGGAAAACGCGATGGCGTGGACGAGAAAGTCCAGCTTGCCCCACCGCTTCTCGACCTCGGCAAAGACGGCGTCGATCGTTTCCAGATCGGTGACGTCGCAATGGCCAAAAACCTCCGCGCCCAGCTCCGAAGCCAGCGGCTCGACCCGTTTCTTCAGCGCATCGCCCTGATAAGTCAGCCCAAGCTCGGCACCTTCCGCGGCGCATGATTTGGCGATACCCCAGGCAATCGAACGATTGTTCGCGACACCAAGAATAAGCCCCCGCTTACCGGCCAAGAGGCCGTTGCCATCTGCCATTGACGACTCTCCGATTTTTCTACGGCGAAAGCCCTATCGCACAGCGGCAACAAAGCATCAAGCGCGGAACCAGCCGCCCTGCGGCCGGATCTTACTCCAGCGCGTTAAAACCGACAAACTCACGGAACGACGCGACGGAAAAATGATGGTTGCGGCTGCCGGTTTCGGAGAATCAGGCCTCGGTCTTGCGGAAGAGTTCTTCCAGTTTCGGATCTCCCTCTTCCGGCAGCATGATCCGCACATGGGCATAAAGATCGCCTGTGCCTCCACTTTTCAGCGGCAAACCCCGCCCCTTGAGGCGGAGGGAACGGTCCGAGCTGGACCATGCAGGCACCCGGACGGCAATACGGCCCGTAGGCGTCTCCACGGCGACTTTCGCGCCAAGGACCGCATCACGCAAGCTGACGGGCAGATCAACGTGCAGGTTACGCCCCTCGACGCGATAGCGCGGATGCGGGCGCAGGCGCAGCGTGACCAGGGCATCCCCACGCTCGCCGAACGGCGTTTCCGCGCCCTGTCCCTTCAGCCGGATTGTCTGACCGTCCTCGACATAGCGCGGCAGCTTCACCGCCAAGCGACGGCCGTCGGGGAAGACAGCGGTCACCTTGCCGGCCGTTGCCACATCCTCGAGGCCGACATCGAGCGTCGCCTTCAAATCTCCCATACCGTGCGGCCTCCCGCCGCCAGCGGTGCTCCGACCGCCTCCGCCGCCACGCGAGAAAGCATGGCCGAAAAGCTCGCTGAAAATATCGGCGCCGCTCATCCCCTCGCTGTCGAAACCGGAGCGGAATTCATAGCGGTCACCGCCCGCCCCGCGTCCGGCGTTACGGAAGCCAGCAAACGGGTCGCCATGCGCACCGCCCTCGAAGCCGTGGAAGCGCGGCTTGCCCGTCGCGTCGATCTCGCCGTTATCGAAGGCGTGGCGCTTTTCCTCGTCGCCCAGAATCTCGTAGGCTTGACCGACTTCGGCAAAACGCTCCTTCGCCTGCGGGTCATCGGGCCGCTGGTCGGGATGATATTTCTTTGCCAGCCGGCGATAAGCCGACTTAATTTCTTTTTCCGAGGCGCCTTTCTTGACGCCGAGCACATCATAAGGGTTCTTCATTCGCAGCCTTGTTCGCACCGCATAAGCGGTATTCGATGTTTCGAATACGAGTTCGGAATACCGCAGAGTATATGCGTATTGGTCGCGTTTGATTCCAGTGTCGCGACCAGCTTAGCACATGTGTTGTCATTTGCGTTCAAGGCTGTACAGCACCAAAGGATGATCGAATGCTGTCCCTTGAAACGTGTTGGGGCATCATGCTGGATGGTGATGTTGGCTTTGGAGCAAACCCTGATGACGACCGACGCACATAAAGACAAAAACCAGGCAGAGCACGACGAGCCCTTCCGCCTGTTCGGGGAATGGCTGGAAGAGGCGGGGAAGTCTGAGCCCAATGATCCGAACGCCACGTCGCTCGCTACCGTCGATGGGGACGGAATGCCGAATGTGCGCATGGTGCTGCTCAAGGGCTTCGACGAACGCGGCTTCGCCTTCTACACGAATTTGGAAAGCGCGAAGGGCAGGGAAATCGTGGGCTCAATGAAGGCGGCTATGTGCTTTCACTGGAAGAGCTTGCGCCGCCAGGTGCGCGTGCGCGGCCCCGTCGAGCAGGTCAGCGACGAGGAGGCGGATTCCTATTTCGCCTCGCGCCCGCGTGGCAGTCGCATCGGCGCATGGGCTTCCAAACAGTCGCGCCCGCTTGAAAGCCGCTATGCGCTCGAAAAGGCGGTGGCGGAGTACACGGCCAAATTTGCCGTTGGTGAGATACCGCGGCCGGAATACTGGTCAGGCTTCCGGATAATGCCGGAGAGTATTGAGTTCTGGCAGGACCGGCAGTTCCGCCTTCACGACCGCATCATCTTCCAGCGGGAGAGTGGCGGGGCCTGGACAAAAACCCGCTTTTATCCCTGACGCTTGTCGGTCAGACCATCTCGCGCTTGCGTCTCATGAAAGCGGCAAAGGCCGCGCGCGCCTCGTCGGAGTGGAGCCGCGCCTCGAAATGTTCGGACTCCTTGCAGATGCGGGCAAGCAGGTCATTGCGCGGACCGCGTATCAGGTCGCGTGTGATCCGGAGCGCCTCGGGCGGCTTGGCCGCCAGCAGCTTCGCAGTGGAAAGCACGCTGTCCTCAAGCTTTGAAGACGCGACGACACTATAAACGAAACCGGCCTCCCGCGCCTCCTCCGCGCCCAGATCCTCTCCCAGCGCAAGAAGCGCGAACGCCTTCTGCGGCCCAAGGATCTGCGGTGCGAGCAGGCTTGAGCCCGCCTCCGGAACCAGTCCCAGGTCGACGAAGGGTGTGCGGAAGACGGTTCGCGGGGTCGCGAATGTCAGGTCGCAATGGAAATTCATCGTGGTTCCGATGCCGACTGCAGTGCCATCGACGCCGGAGATGATAGGTTTTTCGCAGCGCGCCAATGTCAGCAGGAAGTCCAGCGCTTCCGCGCCGGGTTCACCGCCGGTGGCCGCATCCTGAAAATCGGCGATATCCGCGCCAGCGCTGAAAGTTCCCGGCAATCCGAACAGCACATGGCAGTGTATGGCGGATCGATCATCGCCATCGGTGAGTGCTTCCGTCATGGCGCTATACATTTCGCGGCTGATGGCGTTTTTTTTCTCCGGCCGGTTCATCCGTATGATTTGTACGGCGCCAAACCGCTCCACCAGAATGTGCGCACTCATCGGCTATCCCTCCATGACGCTGGCGGCGGCGATCAGGCTCTCGGCACCATTAACGACAGTCCGCTTCAAAGCTCCTGTTTCTCCCAGGTGGCTCTCCGCCAGAAACCGGCAGAGACGTCCGTGAGGCCTGCTGTTTGCCGTTACGGCGCCGCGCGCGACCATGGCCGCCCCGGCGGTGAGCGCAAAGAGCCGCAGATACGGTGTCGCCCCACATAGGGCGGCCCCAGTCTCGCCTTCGTTCAGCAGGTAGAGCAGGTGTTCCGTAGCTTCCTCGAGATCTGCGAGGGCATCGTTAAGCCGAGCCGCTGTCTCGCCCAATTCCGGCATGTTCGAGCGCCGGACGAAATCCGCCGACTGACGCAGCTCGGCAATGAAGGAGCGGATATGCTCTCCTTCGGACTGGGGGAGTTTTCGCAGGACAAGATCAATGGCCTGAATACCGTTTGTGCCCTCATAAATCGGAGCAATCCGCGCATCCCGGAAAAGGGCAGCCGCACCCGTCTCTTCAATGTAGCCCATGCCGCCGTGAACCTGAATGCCGAGCGAGGCGACCTCGACCCCGATATCGGTGGAGAACGCCTTGACGACGGGCGTAAGCAGATTGACGCGCTCCTGCCAGAATGCGGCTTTTTCCTGCGGGCCGAAACGCACCATATCCATGGCGTGTGCGCAGGAATAAGCAAGGGCGCGGGCCGTCTTGACCATGGAGTTCATGTTCAGCAGCATGCGCTGAACATCCGGATGTTCGGCAATGGGACTCATTTCACCGGAGCGGCTGGCGCCTGGAGCACGGCCCTGCCGGCGCTCCCGCGCATAGGCCAGCGCCTTCTGATAGGCCGCTTCCGCCACCGCTACCCCCTGGATGCCGACTGCCAAACGCGCATTGTTCATCATGGTGAACATGCACGCGAGCCCCCGATTTTCCTCCCCGATCAGCCAGCCCACGGCACCCGGCGCATCGCCGAAACGGCCGTCACCATAGATCATGGTGCAGGTGGGCGCGCCGTGGATGCCGAGCTTGCGCTCGATCGATGCACAGAAGAGATCGTTGCGTGGGCCGAGTGTGCCATCCTCGTTCACCAGGAATTTCGGGACGACAAACAGCGATATGCCCTTCGTTCCGGGCGGCGCATCGGGCAGCCGCGCGAGCACCAGATGTACAATGTTCTCGGTGAAGTCGTGCTCCCCGAACGTGATGAAAATTTTCTGACCATATATACGGTAGGTGCCGTCCTCGGCTGGTTCGGCACGCGTCTTCAACGCGTTGAGATCGGAGCCGGCCTGCGGCTCCGTCAGGTTCATGGTGGCAATCCATTCACCCGAGACGAGCTTTTCAAGATAGGTTTTCTTGAGCCGGTCGCTGGCGTGCTTGTCCAGCGCCTCGATCGCCCCGATGGTCAATGTGGGGCCGATTGCGAAGCCCATCGAGGCCGAATTCCACATCTCCAGCGTGGCGAGGGAAAGCGTCATGGGCAGGGCCTGACCGCCCCACTCCTCCGGCGCGGAAATGCCGTTCCATCCTCCTTCGCACCACTCGCGATAGAGCTCCGGCCAGCCCGGCGGCGTGGTCACCTCGCCGTCGTGCCACCGCGCCCCATGCTCGTCGCCGATCCGGGCGAGCGGCGCCATTTCGTCACCGGCAAAGCGCGCTGCCTCTTCTAGGATTGCCGCTACAACGTCAGGAGAAAGCCCCTCCACTAAGCCGGCGTCCAATAGCTCTCTCAACCCGGCGATGTGATTAAGCGTATGGTCGATTTCCTCAACAGGTGCACGATACATGCAGTTCTCCCTCCACAATGACGACTGTAGTCCCGGCTGACTCGCCATGATAGCCGCGCAGATGATCGTATTACATAACGCTCTTTTACGTAAACGTCATATAGGTCCTGTGTCGTAGTGGAGCCTCAATAGGTTGTCCCCGGTTACATTACCGGTGTGAACCGAGTTTCAAGGTGGTCGGCGCCCTTTCGCGGCTCCCTTTGTGCTCCCGGGCGACGGGGCGCGACAGTAAAAGTAGCGGTAAAGCTAGCCCCGGGGCAGAAAGCTGAAGGTGCTTTCGAGGATCATAAGGGTCAGCGTGATCGTGGCGAACGAAACCGCGGTGGCGGCCAAAAGCGCGGAGGCTGATAACATTTGAATGCCGGCACGCTGACCAAGGAGCGGAAATATGCTGAGCATCGGCACCGAAGCGAAGATAACGCCGCTGGCCAGGGTAACGGGATTGATTTCGGGAATGGCGGAAAGAACCAGAAAAACGGCCAGCGGGTGCAGAACGAGCTTGCCGAAAACGATGAGGCTGATCCGCCGGTAGAGGCCGGCCATCGGCAATGAAGCGACCGTGCCGCCGATCACGAACAGCGCGATGGGGGAGGCTATCCCTGCAAGCATTTCAATGGACCGCGAGATAAAGCCGGGAACCGGTATACCGAGCGCGGAGACCAGCAGGGCGGCACAGAGTGCAATCAAAATCGGATTGCGGCCAACCTGACCGAGCGAGGTGGCGATCGCGTGTGCCATTCCACTGCCCTTCTCCGCCCGGGTGATTTCGACGATCGCGATTGCCAGCGGGATCATCAAAAGATTTTCGATCAGCATGCACTGGGCGAGCATCGGCGCGGCCGTAGAGCCGATGACCGAAAGTGCTATGGGATAGCCCATGAAACCGCTGTTGGAGGCGGACATGCCGAGCCCCATCATACCGGCTTCCCCCAAAGGGGCACGCGAAAGCGAGACGGCGGCGAACATGCCAGTGACGAAGACGCCAAGGGATGCCGCGCCAAACCCGAGGACGAACCTCCAGTCGACCGCCTCGCCGAGCGGCACTTCCGTCAGCGCGTTGAAAATCAGGGCCGGCAGAGCGATCTTGAGCACGAACTCGCCAACGGGGCGGATCTGCTCGGCCGCCACGTAGCCGGATTTGATCGAGATAAACCCAAGCGCGATGAGCGTGAACAGGGGCAGGATCGTTGCAAGTATCGACATTCACCGGTAACCGCCGAGGACACGGGAGAAAGGCGCGGGGGCGCCAGGAATTTGACTGTCCTTGTCTGCCAGCAATCGTGGCGAGGATCAAACCATGAACCCTACAGCTTTTCCGCCTCACGCTTGATCGCTTTCCAGCCAATGTCGCGGCGGAAGAAGCCCTCCGGCCAATCAATGCGATCCACAGCGGCGTAAGCAGCATCCCGCGCTTCCGTAACCGTAGGGCCGAGCGCCGTGACATTCAGCACGCGTCCGCCATTGGCCACGAGGCCGCCATCCCGCAATGCCGTGCCGGCCTGGAAGATTTCGATCCCGGGCGCTTCGGCTGTTTCCAGTCCCTTGATCACGCTGCCCTTTTCCGGGCTGCCCGGATATCCCTTGGCAGCCATAACAACGGTGAGTGCCGCGTCTCCCTGCCACCGCGCAGACATATGCTTGAGCTGGCCGTCGGCCGCCCCCTTCATCAAGGCCAGGAGATCGTCCCTGAGTCGGGGCATCAGGACCTGGCACTCCGGATCGCCGAAGCGCACATTGTATTCGATGAGGCTCGGGCCGTCCTTCGTTATCATCAGGCCGGCATAAAGAACACCGGTGAAGGGCGAGCCTACCTCCTCCATACCTTTCAGCGTCGGTTCGATGATGTCACGCATCGTTCGCTCGATCATGGCATCCGACATGACGGGAGCCGGTGAATAGGCGCCCATGCCGCCGGTGTTCGGGCCGGTATCGCCTTCGCCCACGCGCTTGTGATCCTGTGCGGTGCCGAAGGGGAGCGCCGTCTTGCCGTCGCAGAGGCAGAAGAAACTCGCTTCCTCTCCTTCAAGAAATTCCTCAATGACGACTTCTGCCCCCGAAACCCCGAAAAGGCCGGAGAAGCAATCGTCGATCGCGGCGAAAGCCTCCTCCTCGCTCGCGGCTATGGTCACGCCCTTGCCGGCCGCCAACCCATCGGCCTTGACCACGATCGGCGCGCCGACGTTACGCACATAATCCTTTGCGTGATCGGCATCGCTAAAACGTGCGTAAGCTGCGGTCGGGATGCTGTATCGGGCGCAAAGATCCTTGGTAAAGCCCTTGGAGCCTTCCAGCCTTGCCGCATCGGCCGTGGGGCCGAAAACAGGTATGTCGGCGGCGATCAGGTCGTCCGCAAGACCGGCGACCAGCGGCGCCTCGGGACCGACAACCACGAAATCGATCTCGTTGTCCCGGCAGAAATACACCACCGCCTGATGATCTTTTACGTCCAGACCCACACATTCGGCATGGCCGGCAATGCCAGGGTTGCCTGGGGCCGCATAGAGCTTTTCCAGCAACGGTGAAGCGGCGATCTTCCAGGCAAGCGCATGCTCGCGACCGCCGGAACCAATCAAAAGAACTTTCATCCTACCCCAAGCCATCCATGCATTGTTGTGCTGGCAACGGGCTATGGGCGAAATGGTTCGAGGTCAAGCTGCCGGGCCGGCAGCGTCATATCGCGGCTTGACGGAAGGGCGGCGGCTTGCCACTCCAAGGATGGCGAAAACCACAGGAAGGCAGAGCCATGGATACCATACAGTCGCGGCAGGCGCGGGGCCGCGTCGCCGACGCTCCCTCAGGCCATTGGGTCTACCGCCTGCTGCCGCGCGCGGCATGGCCTTATGCACAGCTTGCGCGCTGGGACCGTCCGATCGGCTGGAAGCTCCTGATGTGGCCCTGCTGGTGGTCGCTCGCCATGGCGGCAAGCGCGGGCGCACAGCCGGGCGCTGCACTGCCCTATGTCTGGCCGTCGCCGTGGCTCCTGGTTCTGTTTGCGATCGGCGCGATTGCCATGCGCGGGGCGGGGTGCACCTATAACGATCTGGTCGACCAGCGGATCGACGACGCCGTGGAGCGAACTCGCTCGCGCCCCCTGCCCTCTGGCCAGGTCTCGCGCAAGCAGGCCTGGGCCTTTCTTATCGTTCAGGCGCTTACCGGGCTTCTGGTGCTGCTTCAGTTCAACGCGTTTGCAATCCTGCTGGGCTGCGCGTCGCTGGCCGTGGTGGCCATTTATCCCTTTGCGAAGAGATTCACCGATTGGCCGCAACTCTTTTTGGGCCTTGCGTTTTCCTGGGGCGCGCTGCTGGGCTGGGCCGCCCATTTCGGCTCTCTCTCACTGGCGCCTTTTCTGCTGTATTGCGGCTCGATTCTGTGGGTGATCGGCTATGACACGATCTATGCCCATCAGGACAAGGAGGATGACGCCATCGTCGGCGTGCGCTCGACGGCACTGCTCTTCGGCCAGAATACCAAAAAATGGCTGGTGGCGCTCTTTGGCGGCGCGCTTCTCTTCTTCGCGGTTGCGTTTGCCAATGCTGCCGTCCCGATGCCCGCGCTAGCGGGGCTGCTGGCTGCCGGGGCCCATATGGCTCGGCAGATCCGGACCCTCGATATCGACGATCCGGACCAATGCCTTACGCTTTTCAAATCGAATACAATGGTTGGCTGGCTGATTTTCCTCGGCTTGCTCGGCGGTGGCCTCTGGGCAAGCATCAGCCCCTACTTCTGACCTATTCGCGGGAGATGATTTCCTCGCCCTCGACAATCAGGCGCAGGCCGAGCGAACCTTGCTTGCGCCTTGCGAGGAAGCGTGGACGGCGCCGGCGTACAGTATCGCCCTGCCGCCGCCTCTTTGGTGGCTCGGTGCGCAGGTAGCCGAGCGATTCGTCAAGAGTCCGTGCCACCCCGTCGGATTCGACCAGCATCATCGGCAGATTAAACCCTTCCGCCCATGCGCGCCAATCGGCCGCGACGTCGTAAAGGTTTCCCGCAACGAGCAGGGGAACCGAAAGCATCGGGTCCTTGTGCAGAAGTTCGAGCGTAACAGTGACCTCCCCATCCTCATCCTCAATAGCGCGCGCGGCAACACCGCGGAACGCATTTGGCGGTAAAGCGAACGTTACCGGGATTCGGCTCCGATCAAGCACGCGGTGCATGCGAACGCCGCGCTTGCCGATGGTGAACGTCACTTCTCCAAAATGATCATGCGATGCGTAGCTGACCATCTGTGGAAGCTGGAACGGGTCGAGCCGCATCGTGCGGCCGGCCCAAACTGGCTTAAGACCACTCGCCATAATATGTGCCTTCCTGTTCTCCTGAGAGCCGGTTTTCCGGTCCCTCTTGGGCTGGTTTTATTTCCCGCCTCTTATGGAGTGCGACACTAGCTTGTGGTTCTTACTCTCTGGCTTAGAAACGAAGTTAAATTTTGCTGATTTTGCACATCTGTATGCCTTTCAAGCCGTCAATCTTTTGGAAAGCATCTTCAGCAAATTGTCGGCTTTTCAGGCGATCTCGGTCGCGAGCAGCGTGTCCATCAAGCGGCCCTTTTCCGGCATTCGTTCATCGATGCCGGCGAGCCGCATCGACATCCAGAGCCCCGCCAGGTTAGAGGTGACGACCGGGCAGCCGATACGCTCTTCGATTTCCGGCGCGAAGGTCGCCGCCGGCATGGCCGTGCAGGAGACGAACAGGGCCTCGGCGCCGGGCACCATCGCCGCTGCCGCGGCGTCGACGATCGACCGGCGCTCCAGCCGTGCCATGTCGCGATCATCGGCAATGCCGAGACCGTGCGCATTCAACACGTCCAGTCCGTTCGCCTCAAGATGGTTGACGACTTCCGTGGCGGTCTCGGAGACGTAGGGGGTCATGACAGCGATTCGGCGCGTTCCCAAAGCACGAAAGGCCCGCTTGGCCGCCTTTATGGGCGTCACGACTTCAACGTCGGGGCAACCGGCGCCGATGGCCTCGGCCACCTTGTCCTCGCCAAGCACGATTGTGGCCGAGGTGCAGGAAAAATAAAGAGCCGAGAGCGGCACGCCGGGCACGATCAGCCGCGCGGCATCTCCCAGATGCGGCAGCGTGCGGACAAGCTGTTCCGGCGCGGTCGGGTTCTCGAACGGAACGCGCGTTGCGCACACGGCAACGGAGTCTGGCACCAGAGCACGGATATCGCGCTCGGTCGTCAGGTCCGTAGCGAGCAGAAGGGCGCCAATGACCGGGCACTGCGCCCCGTAATTCAGTTGATCCATAAAAGCCTCTTGCAGGATTTAAATGACCTTGCCCGGATTCATGATGTTGGCGGGATCGAAGGAATTCTTTATCCGGCGCATGAGGTCGGTGGCGATTTCGGACTGGGTTGCAAGCAATTCCTCGCGCTTCATGCGGCCGATACCGTGTTCGGCGGAGAAGGAGCCGCCGAGCTCGCGCACGACGGCGTGAACCGCTTCGTTCATGGGACGATATTGAGCCAGAAACGGGCCACGCTCAGCGCCGGCGGGCTGTGAGATGTTGTAGTGCAGATTGCCGTCGCCCATGTGCCCGAAGCAGACGACGCGAGAGCCGGGCACCACCTTTTGCACCGCCTCCCCTGCCTTGGCGATGAATTCGGGGATCGCCGAGACAGGCACCGAAATATCGTGCTTGATGGACGCGCCTTCGGGCTTCTGTGATTCCGACATTGCCTCTCTCAGACGTCGCAACTCCGCAACTTGTGCCTCGCTCTGAGCGATCACTGCGTCGAGAACGAGGCCTTGCTCTAGTCCGCCGCCGAGAATGTCCTCCATCAATGTCCGCGCATCCTCTGCCGAGCGGCCGGACGAGATCTCGACAAGCACGTGCCAGGGATGGCTTTCGCCAAAAGGTGCCTGCGTGCCCGGCATATGCTTCAGGACAAACTCGAGCGGGGTCCTGCCCATCAATTCAAAAGCCGTCAGGGCTGTTCCAGCCTTTTCGTTCGCGGCGTTGAAAAGCGCCAGCGCGTCGACCGGCGAACTGACCGCGGCCCAAGCGAGTTCGCGCCCCTTGGACTTAGGGTGGAGTTTTAGGACCGCGGCAGTGATGACGCCCAGCGTGCCTTCCGCCCCGACAAAGAGGTTCTTCAGATCGTATCCGGTGTTGTCCTTCTTGAGCTTGCGCAGATCATCCAGCACTTCACCCGTTGGCAGGACCACCTCGACGCCGAGGCACAGGTCGCGCGATGTGCCGTATGCCAGCGCGCCGATACCGCCGGCGTTGGAAGAAAGATTGCCTCCGATCTGGCAGGAGCCCTGGGAGGCAAGCGAGAGAGGGAAAAGCCGATCGTTTCTGTCTGCTTCTTCCTGCAAGGTTTGCAGGACGACGCCTGCCTCGGCCGTGACCGTGTTGGCGCTGAGATCGAGCTCGCGAATCCGGTTGAGCCGGGACAGGGACAGCACCACCTCACCGCCGGTCCCGTCCGGCATCTGTCCGCCGACCAGGCCCGTGTTGCCGCCCTGGGGCACGACGGACGTGCCGGTTTGCGTCGCCAGTTTCAGGATTTGGCTGACTTCCTCCGTGCTGCCCGGCTTCAGAACGAGGCCGGTCTGCCCGCCGAAGAGGCCGCGCGGCTCTTCGATGTGGGGGGCGATGTCTCCCGGTTCACGGAGTGCATGCCGTGCCCCGACAATGGCGGCGAAGCGTTCGACAAGTCCCGGATCCAGAGCTTTCGGTTGCGCATCCATGACCGGTATCTATGCTCTCTTTCCATGCGTGTCACGTGGTGCGGCCGCGCGCGCCAGGCGGTCGTTGATCGCTTCGCCGAGCCCCTCCCGCGGAACGGGTTCGACGGCGATGACGGGCGGGTTCGTTCGATCCAGTTCCGTAAGATGCGCAAAGAGATTGGTCGCGGCCTCGCGCAAGTCGCCGGAGGGCGACAGATTTCGTACCTCGACGGCCAAGTTCGCACCCTGCGCGCGGTCGGGACCGAACGCCAACAAAGCTTCGCCCGACCTGACGTCCTCCGCGCCAAGGCGGATGCGTGCATTCGGTGCGTAGTGGGAAGCCAGCATACCGGGCGCTTCCACCCCCTTCGCCCCGCGAGAAAGGGAGCGCCCGGCAACTTTTTCGATCTCCTCCGCGGTGATGCCGCCGGGACGCAGAAGCGTCACCGCGTCTCCATCTATTTTGATGATGGTGGATTCGAGCCCGACCGTCGTCGGCCCGCCATCGACGATCAGTTCGATGCGATCCCCGAGGCCGGCATCCACCGCCGCTGCCGTCGTCGCGCTCACGCGGCCGGAGATGTTGGCGCTGGGCGCGGCGAGCGGACGCCCAAGCCGGGCGATGAGCTCACGCCCGAAGCCGCGGGGGAGGCGCAGGGCAATGGTGTCGAGGCCGGCCGTCACCAGCGGATGAATGCCGGACTCCGGCCGGTGCGGCAGCACCATGGTGAGCGGCCCGGGCCAGAATGCGTCTGCCAGCCGCCCGGCCAGAGGCGAAAGAACCGCGATACGTTCGGCCATCGCGCGATCGGAGACATGGGCGATCAGCGGATTGAAGCGCGGGCGGCCCTTCGCTTCGAATATCCCGGCGACGGCTTCGCCATTTGTCGCATCCGCCGCCAGGCCATAAACCGTCTCGGTCGGAATAGCCACGGGCTTGCCTGCCGCCAGTAAGCGGCGGGCCGGTTCCAGCGCCAAGTCTTGAGGCAGGATTTCAGCCAAGCCATGCTCCACTTCGATGCGAGCGGTGCTATCCCGTATTTCAGCGACGGGCAAGCGGCAGCGCATTCGCTGGCGCAGCAATTGTCAGTATTGGCAAACAGGCTCCTTGACGGCGCGGAGCCTGCGGCGCACCTTCGCGCGACTTCTCGCTGGAGGAACGTCCATGTTCATTCTGATGAAAACGCTTCACCTGTTCGGCCTCATGCTGGGCGCCGGCGGCGGGCTGGGGAGCATGTTTCTTTCCATACAGGCAAAACGCGCGGAAGGGCCGCCCTCGCCGGCGCTGGTGGCGCTTCGGAAGAATTTTTCGCTTGCCGCGCTGGTCGGCGTTCTTCTTCTCTGGGCGACCGGGCTGTGGCTTTGGTTGGTGGATTATAACGGCGCGCTGCTCGGGATTGCCTTCTGGTTGAAAATTCTTGCCGCGGTACTCATCCTCGGCATCCTCGTCGCGGTGCGGGTCGCCATGGCGCGCACGCCGGTGGGAAACCCGCCGCCCGCGTGGATTCAGCGGCTCGGGCCGGCCGCCGGCGTGCTGTCCTACATCGCCGTGGCGCTGGCCGTGATCGTGTTTGCCTAGTGCGGAATGCAATCGGGTGGAATTCCACCTGACCGAAAAAAGAGTCGCCGCACGCTATCGCCGCCACGCCCGGCTGTTACGCCGTCTGGCCTTTGTCAAAGAACCCGCTCTTCGTCGCAANTGGCCGTGATCGTGTTTGCCTAGTGCGGAATGCAATCGGGTGGAATTCCACCTGACCGAAAAAAGAGTCGCCGCACGCTATCGCCGCCACGCCCGGCTGTTACGCCGTCTGGCCTTTGTCAAAGAACCCGCTCTTCGTCGCAAAAGAGCGGTATGGGAAGACGGGCGGCCAAAGCGTCGCTCGTCTAAATTTTACTGCGACCCTCGGGCCGCCCGTCCGGCCGCTGTCCCGCGGTTGGCCGGTCACTCGGGCTTCTCTCTCCGTCCCGGCTGCACCCAATTAGGGGGTGGTCTTGGCCGGGCCGAAGAAGAAGACCTAGCGGCTTCTCCGCGGCTGCCCGACACCGTCTCTCACCCGGTGCCCGGTTTTTCCGGCGATGCTGTCTGTCACCCAGCACCCCGGCGCCGCCGGCCTATTGCGGGCCCTCACATGCCTCCAGGTACCGGACCCCTGGAGGGGGAGGCTGCCGCCGCCCTCCCGAACACCCGGTGCGCATCCGGTTCCCGTGAGGGCGATGGGTGCATGATAAGAGCGGCTGGGCGGGGTGGGGATAAATTGGCTTGAAAAAAGTTGGAGAAAATTTGTGGGAGTGAGGGAAAACAATGCGTTGGGTCGAAGGAAGGGTGCGGTGGCAGCGATTTTTATCCCCGCGCAGGGGTACGTTTTCCGGAAGCGCCGACGTGTTTCATCGCCGCTCAGGCATGGATACCAAGGTCAAGCCTTGGTATGACGAAGGCGAGGATGGCGGCACTAATCTCGAATGTCGGCGACTGGCCGAAATGTCCTCCACCTCGTCATCCCAGGACTTGGTCCTAGGATCCATGCCTGAGCCTTCGTGCCGGAGATCATCGTCACGGATAGATCCCCGACATCTTCCGCTGCGCTTCGGATTCCGGGATGACGCCACGCTTTTTGCGGAAGGCCGGCGCGTTTTGTTGGGGATGAGCCCCTCTCTTGCGGATTTCTAATACTTAGCTTCCGCTTCGCTCCAGCTAAGATTTGAAATCGCTTTTTGGCCCTCCGCTATGGCTCCGGGCGTTCGTCGTTCAAAAAGCCAAATCATTGGCTTTTCGTCTGCTGCGCAGATCACTCCTCACCCCACAAGGGGAGAGATACGGGCGGCTCCCACGCCTCGGCAAATCACCTTATTGCGATTGGCGAAACCCGTAATGTCGGCGTTATATCGCCCCTTGCGGGAGAGAAAGCAAATTCTGGGGTTTGGCGCAGCCAAGCCCATAGAATTTCCAAAGAGAGGGGTGCTCCTGTTTAACCGCCGTAGTGGAATAAACCCCGGGACGGGCGAACCCGCCCGCCGGTTCAGCCCGCGATTCGCGAAAAATCTGCCACCTGGCCGGTTGCCTGCCGGATGCGGGCCAAAAGGGCGAGGCGATTGGCGCGAACCGATTCATTCTCCGCATTTACGAGAACCTCCTCAAAAAAGGAGTCGATCGGCGCGCGCAGCGCGGCCAAAGCCTTCATCGCAGCTGAAAAGTCTTGTTTTCCAAGTACTTCTCCGACTTCGCTCTCGGCCTGATTCACGGCACTGAAAAGTTGAGTCTCGGCTTTTTCCTCTAAGAGGGCGGGGTCCACGCTCTCGGCAATATGCGTGCCCTTTTTCTCCTCCGCCGCGACAATGCTGACGGCGCGGTTGGTGCCTGCCAGGAGGTTCTGGCCGTCCTCGGTGCCGAGGAGTTCCGATAGCGCTTCGACGCGGCGGACGATGAGAAGAAGGTCGTCATTCCATGCCGGATCGCCGCTACCACTTGCCAGCACGGCGTCTATGAGATCGTAGCGGGCGCCCTGATCGCGGAGATAGACTTTCAGGCGGTCGTGGAAGAAGGAGAGGAGGTCGGGGCCAACTGAGTGCGCATCCTGTATCGCATCATTGAGTTGCCTGTCGAAATCGGCGGCAGGATATTTCTTGGCGGCCTCCAGCAAGTCTGCCGCAAAGCTTAATCTCTGTTGGTCGTAACGTCGTTTAGCATCATCTATTATCTGGGTGGCGACAGCTATTGCTCTACGGCTTGTTCCGACGCTCTCCCGTAGATTCTCCGCGAACTTCATAGATACCGCTGATCGTTCTACAATTTCCGCCAAGTTCAGCCTTATCCCATTCTCCACCAAGATCCGGATCACGCCCAGAGCTGCCCTACGCAGCGCATAAGGGTCCTTGCTCCCCGTCGGCTTTTCGTCGATGGCCCAGAAGCCGACGAGCATGTCGAGTTTGTCGGCCAGTGCGACGGCGACTGACACCGGATCGGTCGGCACAACATCGGAGGGGCCGAGGGGCTTATAGTGCTCCTCGATGGCTCGGGAGACGGACGGGTCCTCGCCCTGAAGCTCCGCATACTCGCGGCCCATGGCGCCCTGGAGTTCGGGGAACTCGCCCACAACCTCGGTCTGCAAATCGGCCTTGGCGAGCACGGCGGCGCGGTCGGCCAGATCGGGATCGGCGCCGACGATCGGCGCAAGCTCGCGTGCGAGGCGGCGGATGCGCTCAACGCGCTCGCCTTGCGTGCCTAGCTTGGCGTGGAAGGTGACATTCAGATGGTCGAGCCGCGCCATGCGCTGGTCGAGCGGCTTCTTCAGATCGAGGCGGAATTTTTCGGCGGATTCGGTCAGGTCGCCGAGATCCGGCAGGTCGGCCTGGTCGGTCTTCCAGAAATAATGCGCGTCGGAAAGGCGGGCGCGCACCACCTTGCCGTTGCCGTAGGCGATCTCCTTGCCGCCGTCCTTGGCCTCGATGTTGGCCGTGATGATGAAGCGGTTGGACAGCTTGGCCTCGCGCTGCGGTCCTTCGACAGGCTCAGGATGAGGGATTGCGGGGCGGGTGACGAAGCATTTCTGGTTGGCGCGGATGGTGAGGCGGACGACTTCGGAGGGGATTTCGAGGTATTCTTCCTCGAACTCGCCCATGAGCACGACGGGCCATTCGACCAAGCCGGAGACTTCCTCAAGCAGGCCCTCGTCCTCGACCAGATCGAGGCCGTTGGCGAAGGCAAGATTCTTGGCATCGTCAAGGATCATGCGCTTGCGCCGCTCGGGATCGAGCACGACCTTGGCCGCTTCGAGGCTCTCCACATAATCGTCAAAGCGGCGCACGGTGATGGGATCGGGCGCGTGGAAGCGGTGACCGCGGGTGATGTTGGAGGAGCGGATTCCGTCGACCTCGATATCGACGACGACCGGCTCCTCGGTCTCCGGGCCGAAGGTGCAGAGGATGGACTGGAGCGGGCGCACCCAGCGCAACGAGCCGGGATTGCGCGAAGCCGCGCCCCAGCGCATGGATTTCGGCCAGGGGAAGTCGCGGATGATGGCGGGCATCATCTCGGCGACGATCTCTTCAGCCGCCCTGCCCTTCTTTTCGAACACGGCGACGTAGAAATCACCCTTCTTGGGATCGGAGCGGACTTCCGCCTCCTCGACTGAAGAAAGGCCCGCGCCGCGCAGGAAGCCTTGGACAGCCTTTTCCGGCGCGTCCGTGCGCGGGCCCTTGCGCTCCTCGCGTACATCCTTCGAGTGGGCGGTGACGCCGCGCACGTCCAGCGCCAGGCGGCGCGGTGTCCAGTATTCGGTGGCGGCCTCATAGGTCAGTCCCGCCTCGACCAGACCGTCCGTGACGCGCTTCTTCAACTCGCCGGCGGCCTTGCGCTGCATGCGGGCGGGGATTTCTTCACTGCGAAGTTCAAGAAGAAGGTCGGGCATGGAAGGTCTCTGAAGGGCTACGTATGGCGGGGCAATAGCAAGTCCGTCTGCCGATGTCACCACTTCGGTGATATCGGCCCTGAACGACAGCACGGGTCACACACTGGCGGAAGAGGCAGTGCTGTAGGAAACCGGCAGCTATTCAGTGGCGCTCGTGCCTAGCAGAAAGGCTCAGGCATGGATCCTCGGGTCAAGCCCGAGGATGACGAGAGTGGGGTGCTTCGGCTAAGCCGGTCGGGGCCCTATAAAAGCGCGTGAACGCCCCTATTCCATCTTGCTCTAGGCCGCTTGTGCTTCGACGGAGGCTCCGCCCGCCTCCGTCAGGAGGAATGCCTCACCACAGGCCTTGGCCAGATCGCGCACGCGCAGGATGTAGCTCTGGCGCTCGGTGACGGAGATGACGCCGCGCGCATCCATGATGTTGAAGACGTGGGACGCCTTGATGCACTGGTCGTAGGCGGGGAAGACCATCTTGTGCAGCCCGCCCTCTTGCCCGGGTGCGCCGGCCTCCAGCAAAGCGCGGCATTCCTTCTCCGCGTCCTCGAAATGGCGGAAGAGGATGGCGGTGTCGGCATGCTCGAAGTTGAAACGGGAATATTCTCGCTCGGCCTGCAGGAAGACCTCGCCGTAGGTCACCTTGTCGGCGCCTTCCAGGCCGTTGAAGTTCAGTTCGTAGACGTTGTCCACGCCCTGCACATACATGGCCAGACGCTCCAGCCCGTAGGTGAGCTCGCCGGAGACGGGCGCGCACTCGATGCCGCAAACCTGCTGGAAGTAGGTAAACTGGGAAACCTCCATGCCGTCGCACCAACACTCCCAGCCCAGCCCCCAGGAGCCGGTGGTAGGGTTCTCCCAGTCGTCCTCAACGAAGCGGATATCGTGGGTGAGCGGGTCGAGGCCGATAGCTTCCAACGAGCCGAGATAAAGCTCCTGCAGGTTGGTTGGGTTGGGCTTCAGGATAACCTGATACTGGTAATAGTGCTGAAGGCGGTTGGGGTTTTCCCCATAGCGGCCGTCCTTTGGCCGGCGGGACGGTTGCACGTAGGCGGCGTTCCACGACCGAGGGCCGAGGGCGCGCAGGGTCGTCGCCGGATGCAGGGTGCCGGCGCCTACCTCCATGTCGTAGGGCTGGAGGATGACGCATCCCTGCTGCGCCCAGTAGCTATGCAGGGTGAGGATCAGCCCCTGAAACGAACGGGCTGGATGCATATGCGGCAAAGGATCGGCGTTCACCAGGCGTCTCCGCGGCGTTCTATGGAAGCGCGCCTGTCCTATTGCGCGGCCGGGCGGGCGTCAAGCTGAACGCTTGGCGCTTTTCATTCCGGCAGCTTCAGCTCCTGGCCGGTGCGGATGCGGCCCGCGTCTCCCTGGAGCACGGGGTTGAGCTCGAGGATCTCACGAAAACGGTTCCCGTCACCAAGCTCCTCCGCCGCGATGGACCAAAGGGACTGACCGGGCTTGACCACATAGATGCTCGGCTCCGCCTCGAGCGAGGATCCCTCCAACTCGTCCGGCTTTTCACTATCCGCTTTGGGCTGCGCGAGCGGGACCTCGGTGGCGTCGTTCATGATCTCGCGGGGTGTATTGGCGGCATTGGCGAACTTGTCGCCCTCCTCCTCCGGGAGCCCGTTCTCCAGCTTTTCCTGAACCTCGGCCAGAAGATCCGCATCGGGGTCGAGATCCCGTGCGTGGGACCATTGGAAACGCGCTTCCAGACGGCGGCCGATCCGCCAATAGGCATCGCCCAGGTGGTCGTTGAGGATCGGATCCTCGGGACGCAACGAGACGGCGCGCTCCAGGTGCTCGACGGCTTCTTCGAAGTTGCCGAGCTTATAGTGCGCCCATCCCAGGGAATCGACGATATAGCCATCGCTCGGGCGCAACTCGACCGCCTTGCGGATGAGGTCCATCGCCTCGTTCAGGTTCATGTTCATGTCCACCCAGGAATAGCCGAGATAGTTCAGCACCTGCGGGTGTTCGGGATAAAGCTCCAGCGCCTTCTTGAAGTTCGGCTCCGCCTTCGGCCACTCCTTCAGTCGTTCGTACGCGATGCCGCGCTGATAGAAGATGTTCCAGTGGCGGCGCTGAGGATCATCGATCTGGGCAACGGCTTGATCGTAAAGCTCCGCAGCGGAGGCGAAATCCTTCTGCGCGGCATAGACGCCGCCGAGAGCTAGATAAGCGCGCAAATCGTCGGGATCAGCTTCCAGCGCATTCGTCAGATGCGTCACCGCCTCTTCATTGCGCTCAAGATCGGCCAGGTTCAAGCCGATCTGGAACTGGGCGAAACGGCCCCAGGGCGCGTCCTGGTCGATTTCAGTATAAAGGCTTATGGCGCGCTCGGAAGCCTTCTGGCGCTCGGCAACGCGCGCAAGCTGGACAAGGATCGTGTCGTTGCCGGGCCGCAGCGCCAGCGCATAATGCAGATAAAGGCGTACAAAGGAATCGCCGCCGCCGTTCGACAGTTCGGATGCCACATTCAGCAGAATCTCGGCAGCGCCGTCAGCCGGGCTCGCGACGACCTGTTCCAGCGTGTCGCCTGCCTCGAGCTGTTCGAGAAGCACGGAAATATTGGCCGTTCCGGCGCCGGAATCCTCCGCGTTGCGCAGCACCTCTATCGCCGCGTCCTGCTGACCCCGGCTCGAAAGATAAGCAGCAAAAGCGTGCGACATGCGGGCGGCTGTGCCCGGTGTCATGTTGCGCAGAGCGAATTCGCCGGTGATTTCCTCGAAAGCGTCCAGCGCCTTGTCGTGCTCGCCGGCATAGGCAAGAATCAGCGCGCGCTGATAATCGATGAAGAAGTCGTACCAGTTCGGTCCCTCAAGACTGCCAATCTGATCGAGCGCACCGTCCAGATCATCTTGCCCCAAATGGGCCCAGGCGGTCATAACGCCGGTGATCAGCCGGTCGAGATCGGACTCGACAACAAGGTCGAGCCAGGTTTCGGCCCTAGAATAGTCTTCCTCGTTGAAGGCGTTGACCGCAAGCGCCAGCCGTGAAAAGCGCTCCACCTCCGGCTCGCTCTTCAGGGACTCGGCATAGGGCAATGCCTCTTCCAGGCGGCCCTGCGCGATCAGCGAGAGCAGGAGGCTCTGCTGAAGCGCCGCATTGTCCGCGTCATAGGCCAGCGCGCGCTTGTAGTATGCGGATGCGCTCGCAAGGTCATTGTCCAACTCGGCCGACCGCGCAGCCAGAAAGGCGCCGGAAAGCGAGTGGGTTTCGACAGTCTCCGTCGCCTCACCGGTATTTGAGGCAAACCCCGTATTCGCCGAAACCGCCATCAAGGCGGCAAGCGCCGCGGTCGTTTTCCATCTCATTATTCGCCGCATCTTATCCCTTCCGTCCGGCCATCATCCGCCGTGAGCACGTTCCAACCCGCCGGAAATCACTTACTAGTAGCGGAGAATGGCCTTTTTGCGGAGACGCATCAACGGTCAAGAAGAGAAATTTGCCCCACGATCACGTGATGCGGCTTATGCAGAAGTCAATCACGTCCATCAGGGCCGATTTCTGAGGCGTATTATCGAGAGGCGCCAGAGCGTCTCGCGCGATTTCCCCAAAATGCCGGGCGCGCCCGATCGTATCGCCGATCGCGCCGTGGCGGTTCATCAGATTCACCGCCTCTTCAAGCGCCTCGTCACCGTTCTCGTTCTCCTCGATGGCACGCTTCCAGAAGGCGCGCTCCTCCCCCGATCCACGGCGATAGCTCAGAATGACCGGCAGTGTGACCTTCCCCTCGCGGAAATCATCGCCAACATTCTTGCCCAGGTCGCCGGCATTGCCGCCGTAATCCAGCGCATCGTCGACGAGTTGGAAGGCAAGGCCCAAATTGGTGCCGAAAGAACGTAGCGCCGCCCTATCGTTGCGCGAGGCGTCGGCAATGACGGGACCGACTTCGGCGGCGGCGGAAAAGAGCGCGGCCGTCTTGGCCTTGATAACGGCCAGGTATTCATCCTCGGTGGTCTCGAGGTTCTTGGCCACGCCGAGCTGCATGACCTCACCTTCGGCGATAATCGATGCGGCAGCGGAGAGTATATCAAGCGCCTCGAGCGAACCAACATCAACCATCATGCGGAATGCCTGGCCGAGCAGGAAGTCGCCGACGAGAACGCTTGCCTGGTTTCCCCAGATCATGCGCGCCGTTCTCTTGCCGCGGCGCATGGCGCTTTCATCCACCACGTCGTCATGCAGCAGCGTGGCTGTATGCATGAATTCGACGCTGGTAGCGAGCTTCACGTGCCCCTCGCCCGCATAGCCGAACATCTTTGCCGCGGCGAGCGTCACCATCGGGCGCAGACGCTTGCCACCGGATGAAATGAGATGACGTGCCAGCTCCGGAATCAGCTCCACATCGGAGCCCGCCTTTGACAGGATAAGCTCGTTGACACGATCCATGTCATCCCGCGTCAAGTCGATCAGCTTTTCAATCAAAGGCGCCTCTCGCTTACCGCCTTCCAGATTTACAACGACGCCTGACAGGAATTCCTCCATTGATACGTAGCCGGCTTGCGGGCGACTGTATGGCCGTGATCGGCTGCCTGCAAGCGGCGAAATAGCGCGGGAATCAACGTGGGGCAATGGGAATGCATTTACAAGCGGGCGGCAAGCTGCCAACGTCATCGCATGAAAGAACTCATTCGCACCAACGACGCCGTAACAATCTCCTTCGCCGAAAGCCTGCTGCGCGATGCGGGGATCGAGTTTTTCGTCGCGGACCAGAATATGAGCATCATGGAGGGTTCGCTTGGCGTTCTGCCACGACGCATCCTGGTGAAGCCGGAGGATGAACAGGCGGCACGACGCCTGTTGGCCGATGCAGGCATCGGCGAAACCAGCGGTGGCTCATAGCTGCCATGGCGAAGGAACCGCCCCCGGTGGGGCCGTCGGCAACGGTCGATGCTTTCCACCGCGGCCGTTTTCACCTGGTACAGCCGGCCTCGAAGGGACACCGCTCAGGCATAGACGCCATGCTTCTGGCCGGTGCCGTCCCCACCGGATTTCGTGGAAGGGCCGCCGACTTCGGCGCCGGCGCGGGGGCGGCGGGCCTCGCCGTAGCCACCCGCTGCGCGGAGGCGCACGTGACCCTGGTCGAACGCTCTGCGGAAATGAGCGGCTGCGCGCGGGCAAGCCTTGACCTGCCGGAAAACCAACACCTCGCTCCGCGGATCGAACTGCTTAAGGCCGACGTCGCGCTTCCCGGACAGGAGCGTGTGCGGGCGGGCCTCTCCGACCGAAGCTTCGATTTCATCATCATGAATCCGCCCTTCAACGCCGTGCGGGACCGGGCGACACCGGACCCGCTAAAGCGCGAAGCACATGTGATGACGGAAGGGCTGTTCGAGAAATGGCTGCGCACTGCAGCGGCAGTCGCCCGTCCCGGAGCCGAGGTGGCGGTAATCGCCCGGCCGGTTTCACTCCCCGAACTTCTGGCTGCACTCGGCAGCCGTTTCGGTGGCGCCGAAGTCCTGCCGATCCATCCGCGCCAGCGGGCGGAAGCAATCCGGATCATCATACGCGCGCGCCAGGGCTCTCGTGCCGGACTCAGGCTGCTCGACCCGCTCATTCTGCATGGCAGCGGACGCGATTTTACCGAACGTGCGGAGGCGGTGATAAATGGGCAGGTGCCGCTTTTTCGCTGATTTGAAGATTTAATCGAACAAAAGCGCCTTTAAGTGCATTTTTTCTTTCGAATCGAAATCCTTCACAACCGACAGATCGACGCCTACATGCAAGGCAACCGACACCGAGGAGACCCGCCGTGAACCAATCGTTGAAGCGCTTTCTGCCAGCGCCCCTTCGCTCCGATGCGGTCGTCATTCCCGTGGTCCGGCTGCAGGGGACGATTGCAACAGGCGGCGGTCCCATGCGGCAAAATCTTTCCCTCTCCGCAGTGGCCGGACTTCTGGACAAAGCTTTTTCCTATTCCGCGCCGGCAGTCGCCATCGCTGTCAATTCACCGGGCGGATCGCCCGTGCAGGCGCGCCTGATCTACAAGCGCATTCGCGACCTTGCGCAGGAAAAGAAGAAAAGCGTTCTCATTTTCGTGGAGGACGTCGCGGCTTCGGGCGGATACATGATCGCGGTGGCGGGTGACGAAATCATTGCCGACCCATCCTCGATCGTGGGCTCTATCGGAGTCGTTTCAGCCGGTTTCGGCTTCCAGGACATGATCAAGAAGATCGGGGTGGAACGGCGGCTCTATACCTCCGGACGCAACAAAGCCATTCTTGACCCGTTTCAGCCGGAAAAGCAGGAAGACATCGATCGCCTCAAGAAGTTGCAGGAGGAGGTGCACCAGGGATTTATCGGGCTCGTGAAGGAGCGGCGCGGCAGCAAGCTCGCCGACGATGATGACCTCTTCACCGGTCTTTTCTGGACAGGCGAGCGTGGACGCGATCTTGGCCTCGTCGACCATATCGGCGACATGCGCGGGTATCTGAAGAGCCGTTTCGGACCGAAGACGCGGATGAAACTGGTCAGCCAGCCGCGCGGTCTGTTCGGCCGCCCGTTAGGATTTTTCGGCTCGGAAACACGGAGCACGGAGATTGCATCCGCAGCCGCCACCGGATTGATCGAGGCTCTCGAGGAACAAGCGCTGTGGAAACGATACGGGCTCTGAGACGCATCGACATTCACGCCCGAACGGCTGCAAGTGGCGCTTTTTTTGCGCTTTCAGTACTCAGTACACTCCGCTCCGGGTCTCGAGAAGCGCCAGTTTCGCCGCGTACGACCCGCGAATCTCAACCGGCCTTTAGGGAGTGTTCATGCTATGCTCTCTTCGGCCTTTCGATGCCCACAATTCATGCGTATGATGGGTTCGTGATTGCCAGGAAGGAACTCCGGCCATGCCACAGCTAATCTTTTTCGCTGCAATCGCCATTGTCGCTTATATCGGCTATCGCGCTTTCGTGCGTGAGGCGGAACGCGTGGTGCAGCGCGCCCAGCGGGTTCGGAAAGAAGCCGCCACCGGGAGCAAGGGAACGCTGGTTAAAGACCCCGAGACGGGCGAGTATCGCCTGGCAAAAGATTAAGCCTTTCTCGTGAATCCTCCGCTGGAGAGTTTTGCACCGGCAAAGATCAACCTGGCGCTGCATGTCACGGGGCGTCGGGCTGATGGATATCACCTGCTTGAGACGCTCGTCGTCTTTGCGTGCAACGGCGACCGGCTGACAGCGCAGCGGGGCGACCGGGACAGCTTTGAGATCACCGGGCCATTCGCCCAGGATGTTCCTTCTGGAGAGGATAACCTGGTTTTGCGTGTCCGCGACCTGATGCGGGAGCATTTCAGCGAGGCCGCCGATACGCCGGTGCGCCTTTCGCTCGAGAAGAATCTGCCGGTCGCTTCCGGCATCGGTGGCGGTTCGAGCGACGCGGCGGCAACGCTCGCTCTTCTGGGGCAATTCTGGAGCATCCGCAACAAGGCCGATGCGATTGCCCGCATCGCATTTCGCCTCGGGGCCGATGTGCCGATGTGCATGACGGCGCGACCGCTTGTGGCGCACGGGATCGGCGACGAAATCAACATGGTCGCGGATTTTCCCGAGTTTCCGCTGCTTCTGGTCAATCCCGGTGTTCCACTCGCAACACCTGCCGTCTTCAAGGCATTGATGAGCCGCCACAACCCGCCCCTGCCGTCTCTCAACGGGAAGAGCCGCGGCGAAGTGCTCGACTGGCTCGCAAGCACACGTAACGATCTGGAAGCGCCTGCCCTGGCGCTCCGTCCGGAAATCGGGCGTGCGCTCGGCGCCCTCAAGGCGCAGCAGGCGCTTTTCGCGCGCATGTCCGGCTCGGGCGCGACATGTTTCGGCATTTTCGAGTCGATCGAAGCGGCGGAACGCGCCGCACGGGCCATTGCCGAAGAACACCCCGGATGGTTCGTGAAGGCGACTACAACCATGCCCGCTGCGCAGGAGACTGTCATTGGGTGAGGAGTCCCGGCCGTTCATCCCGGTCCGCTTTGCGGTCCTGACCGTCTCCGACACGCGGGCGCTGGCGGATGACAAATCGGGCGCCACGCTGGCGGCACGCATAGACGAAGCCGGCCATACGCTGACCGACCGCGCGATTGCTCCGGACGATATCGAGCAGATCCGCGATGTGGTGAGCGGCTGGTGCGCCGACCCCGGTATCGATGCGGTGATCACCACGGGCGGCACCGGCTTTACCGGCCGGGACGTTACACCCGATGCGCTCGAGCCGCTGTTCGACAAGCGCATGGAGGGGTTCTCGGAGGTGTTTCACCGCATCTCCTTCGACAAGATCGGCACGTCGACAATCCAGTCGCGCGCAACGGCGGGCTTGATCCAGCAGACATTCGTCTTCGTCCTGCCCGGCTCCCCCGGCGCCTGCCGCGACGCCTGGGACCACGTGCTGAAGGACCAGTTCGACTATCGGCACAAGCCGTGCAATTTCGTGGAGATCATGCCCCGCCTCGACGAGCATCTGCGGCGCGGCGCCGGCAACAGTTTGATCTAGCATTTATAGTTGTGAACGGGTTTGCGCGAAGGGGCCATCGGTAACACGCTGCACTCAGGCGAAAACAAAAAAGTTCTTGATTTGTTCTCATTCCGTATATAGGAATAGTTTCATCTTTGGACAGTCGGGCGCACGACAAAGCCGGCGCGGAGGCATGAAGATGGAACAGATTGCACAAGCGGATATCGTTGCCTTCAGCGAAGGCAGGTCTGCGGCAGCCAATGCGGTCATCGACGAGTCGGGACTGCGCGTCGACAATGATCGGCGCAGGGGCCGCGGAGCCGGCATCAACCCAAGCGGACGTTTCGAAGCGCTGACCCGCCACGTTTTCGATGACGGCTGGGAAACGCTGGAAGAATTGCCGCCCTTCAGCACGGATGTGCAGATCGAAAAGCCGCGCAAAATCATTACGCGCAACAGCTCACCGGATATTTCCTTCGACCGCTCGATCAATCCCTATCGGGGGTGCGAACACGGGTGCATTTACTGCTTCGCGCGCCCGTCGCACAGCTATATGGGAATGTCGGCGGGGCTCGATTTCGAATCGAAGCTGTTCGCCAAGCCAGATGCGGCGAGCCTTCTGGAGAAGGAACTCGCAAAGCCCGGTTATGAACCGCGCACCATCGCCATTGGCACGAACACCGATCCTTATCAGCCGGTCGAAAAGAAGTGGCGTATCATGCGCGAGATTCTGGAAGTGCTGGAGGCGCATAATCATCCGGTGGGAATCGTCACGAAGTCGGCCCTGGTGATGCGTGACAGCGATATTCTCTCGCGCATGGCCGAAAAGGGATTGGCCAAGGTGGCTCTTTCGGTCACCACCCTGGATCGGCGCCTGGCGCGCACCATGGAGCCGCGTGCCGCGACACCGACGCGCCGGCTGGAGGCGCTGCGCGCGCTCAGCGACGCGGGAATTCCCGTCTCCGTCATGCTCGGGCCGATCATTCCAGGCCTGAACGACAGCGAGATCGAGCGAATCCTCGAGTCGGCTCACGCAGCCGGAGCCAGCGAGGCCGGGTATATCGTTCTCCGGTTGCCGCTGGAGGTCAGCCCGATCTTTAAGGACTGGCTGCTGCGCCATTATCCCGACCGATACCGCCACGTCATGTCGCTTGTCCGCTCCATGCGCGGCGGCAAGGATTACGATTCGGAATGGGGCAAGCGGATGAAGGGCGCGGGGCCCTATGCGTGGCAAATCGGGCGCCGCTTCGAGATCGCTGCAAAGCGCTTCGGGCTGAACAGGATGCGGATCAAACTGCGCACGGATCTGTTCAGAAAGAGCGCTGCGGCGGAAGAGCAACTCGCCCTTTTTTAAGCTTCCCGGCCTTGTCTCCCGAAGGCTGGTGTGACTGTCGGCCGCTGCCCCCGGCCGACGGCGTCTTTCCGGTTTTTCAACATAAGGATACCGGAAGGACTTGCGGAGAATCGGAAGCGATGCAAGCATCGCCGCAATGGCTTCATCGCAGACCGATTCTCCGCTTCTTTTCGATATGCCCGTGCGTCCGGACTTTGCACTGGAGGCAGGGCTTATGCGCGAGGGGCACTTGCCGGTTGCCGGGCTGGACGAAGCGGGACGCGGTCCCCTTGCCGGACCGGTGGTGGCCGCTGCCGTCATCCTCGACCCTGAGCGCATCCCGGAGGGCCTTGACGATTCCAAGCGGCTTTCGGCGGAAAGCCGGGAGGCGCTGGTGGAGATCGTTCTGGAGGCGGCTCTTTCGGTGTCCGTCGCCTCGATCTGTGCGGGCAGCATTGATGAAACGGATATCCGCAAGGCAAGTCTCGAAGCCATGCGCCGGGCGGTCTCCGGCCTGTGTACGCCGGCTGCCTTCGCGCTTGCCGACGGGCGCGATATCCCGCCGGGCCTGCCCTGCCCCTGCCGGGCGGTGGTCAAAGGCGACCAGCGTTCACAGTCCATCGCAGCCGCCTCGATCGTGGCGAAGGTGGCACGTGACCGGATGATGGTACGGACCGGCACGCTGCTGCCGCATTACGGCTTCGACAGCCATGTGGGCTATGCCACGGCACGTCATCGCTCAGCGATCAAAGCGCACGGGCCGGTTACGCGTCTTCACCGCATGAGCTTCTCGCCATTCAAGCCAGAGGAAGTTGGGCTTTCCGGCCCTCAAATCGGCGATACGCCAGTCAGAATCCGGTGAAACCCGCCGATGAAGATCGCATAGACGAGAAGTCCGCCAATCACCGCGATAGTGTCGTTGCGCAGGCCGGAGACGGGCTTCGCCTTCGCCTTTGCGGGTCGCTGTGCGCTTGAATACCAGTCGACAGAGGCCCAAACGGCAAACCCGCCGAAGAGAAGCAAATCCGGCAGAGTTCCGTTGGCGGTGAGGTGGGCGATCCCCCACAGAACCGTGGCGATCAGCATAGGATGCTTCAGCGCCGCCTTGATCCGCCCCGGAAGATAAGCCGCGAAGAGGAGCGGGAAAACCGGGAGCATGATCAGCAGAGCCAAGTGCCGTGTCTCCAGAGGCGGACTATAGAGGATCGTTGGATCCTGGCGGGCCAGACCATATCCCCAAACGATCAATATGAGCCCCAGCGCGGATGCCGCCGTATAGGGCCAGAGCCACGCGCCCCTACCGCGCTGCGCGATGATCTTTGCGCGCAGTTGTGGCGCCGCAATCAGGAGCGAATGCGTTCCCAGAAACAAAAGCAGACCGATCAGCAGGACCAGCATACGTCCTTCCCCTTCCCCTCAGCGCCGAATGCTCACCGCTACCGGCACGCAATTGTTTGCATCGCAACGTTAGATGGTGTAACTCTTGTTAGAGCATATAACACATGGAGCGTCAATTCCATGAACGCGGAGAGACCTGAAGGGAGACTCAGCCGGCGGGAGCAAATCCGCGAGGCGACACTGGCCGATATACGCAAGGCTGCGCGGGAGCTGCTTGTCTCCAAGGGGAGCACGGCAGTGACTGTCAATGCGGTTGCGCGGAAGCTGGGGGTGAGCGGTCCGGCACTTTATCGCTATCACGCCAGCCAGGCCGATCTTGTCAAAGACCTTCGCAAAGAGCTTTTCGGCGAGTTGATCGAATGGCTGCGGCAGGCAGGCGCCACGCCGGCTGCCGACACGCCGGCACGGCGCCTTTTGACGATCACCCGCGCGCTTCGCGGCTGGGCGGTATCGCATCGGCCCGAGTTCTGCTGGCTGTTCGCCAGTCCTGCGCCGGATGTGACCTGCCGTGATTGTGCCGCCTATGACAGACAATCCGGCCGGGCGTTCAGCCAGGTCTTCCTGGAGCAGGTGGCGGAAATATGGGAGACACGGCGTTTTCCGATTCCCAGCCTTGATGACAAGGATCCGTCGCTCGCCCGGCAAATTCAGGTCTTTTCGGAAGACAGCATTGGAGGCCGCCTGCCTCCTGAAGCCGCGTATATCTTCCTGCACTGCTGGATGCGGCTTTACGGTCTGCTCTGCATGGAAGCGTTAAACCAGATCAGCTTCGCGCTTACCGATGTCGAACCGGTATTCGAGGAATACCTGCAGGACTTGTGCAGCCTCCTCGATGTTCCTTACGAAGAGCCGGGCGAGATTTTACGCACTTCCAGCCGAAACAAAAATGCCGCCGGAAATCCGGCGGCATAAAGGTTACTGAAGCAAACCCTCATCAATTCATGTGAGTCTTCAGTTCCTGGAGCGAGGATTCGAAAAGCTCGCCTCTTTTTTTCGTATCCACCTTGTCGCCCAGAATATTGCCGGCGGCAGCGACGGCGACATCGACCGCGCGGGAGCGGACTTCATGTACGGCGTCCCGCTCGGCCTGGGTAATTTTCTGCTCGGCCAGTGCCGTGCGGCGGGTGACGTATTCTTCAGTCTTCTGCTTGGCGTCGGCAACGATCGCCTTCGCCTCGCGCCGGGCGGCGGCAACGATTTCCTTGGCCTCTTCCTCGGCCTCTCCGCGCTTGCGCTGATACTCGGCCAGGACCTGTTGCGCTTCCTCGCGCAGCTCCCGCGCCTCGTCCAACTCCTTGCGAATGCGATCGGCGCGGCTATCGAGCGAATCATTTATCTTCGCCGGCACCTTGAGATAGGCGAGGATAGCGAGAAAGATGATCAGCGCTACAAGCGCCCAGAATGTCGCGTCCATGGCCTTCTCCTACTGCTGCGCGGCTTTCACCGCCGCCTGCAGAGCCTCTTTCTCCAGACGGCCACCGATCAGCTTCTGCACAATTGTCTCCGCCGTTTCCTCGGCGATCGTGCCGACCTCACCAATGGCCGCTTCCTTGATCTTCGCAATCCGGCTGTCGGCCTCTTCGAGCTTGGACTCGAGCGCCTCTTCGACCTTCTTGCGCTCCGCCTCGGCTTCGGCCTTGGCATTGTCGCGTGCTTCCTGCGCGATGGCGCCCGCCTTCTTGCGGGCATCGGCAAGATCCTGCTCGTAGGCTGCCAGAGCCGCGTCGGCCTCTTCCTTCATGCGCGCCGCCTCGTCCAGATCCTGGGCGATACGGTCGCGACGCACTTCCAGAATGTTGCCGATGCGCGGAAGAACAACCTGCTTCAGGAAGATGTAGAACAACCCGAAGGTGATCGCGAGCCAGAGCAACTGCGAAGGATAGGTTTCCGTTTCAAATGGCGGAAACGCCCCCTCACCGCCGTTCTCGGCTACACCGATCTCGGTGTTGACTTCGTCCCCGACAGCCTCCTGATCGGCTGTCTGTGCATATGCCGGTGCCACAAACATGGCCTTCCCCTTGATCGTGAAACCGGCCGCGCCATGGCGGCCGGTTCGGGCACGTTTCTTCGCGCTTAGGTGAACAGGAGAAGCAGAGCGATCAGCAGCGAGAAGATGCCGAGCGCTTCGGTCACGGCGAAGCCGAAAATCAGGCGACCGAACTGGCCGTCAGCGGCGGACGGGTTGCGCAACGCGCCTGCCAGGTAATTGCCGAAAATGTGGCCGAGACCGATACCGGCGCCGCCCATGCCGAGACAGGCAATGCCCGCACCGATAGCCCTTGCTGCTTCTGCTTCCATCTTCCAAACTCCTTGTGGATCGTCGCTTTAAGTCGTTGCCTGGTTTTGGCGGGAACTCCGCCGATGAAACTTCCTAGTGACCGGGATGCAAGGCATCGTTGAGGTACATGCAGGTCAGCACCGCAAAGACGTAGGCCTGCAGAAAGGCCACCAGAAACTCGAGACCGGTCAGTGCCACAGTCATCGCCAGCGGCAGTATCGCCCCGGTAGCGCCGGCCACACCGAGAGCGCCGAGGGAGGTGACAAAACCGGCAAACACTTTCAGGGTGATGTGCCCGGCCAGCATGTTCGCGAACAGGCGGACGGAAAGGCTGACCGGCCTTGAAAGGAAGGAAACGATCTCGATCGCCACCACCAGCGGGATCAGAACTGCGGGTACTCCTTCAGGCACGAATAGCTTCAGGAATCCGAAGCCGTGCTTCCAGAAACCGTAAACGAGCACCGTGCCGATCACGAGAATTGCGAGTGCGAAGGTAACCACGATGTGGCTGGTGACCGTGAAAAAGTAAGGGAACATGCCGAGCAGGTTGGCCATCAGCACGAACATGAAGAGCGAGAAGACGAGCGGGAAGAACCGCATCCCCTGGCTGCCCGCGGCGTCACGTAGCATCGAGGCGATGAACTCATACGTCATCTCGGAAATCGATTGCAGGCGGCTGGGGATGAGACCCCGACTGGACGTCGTCAGGTAAAGAAATGCCCCCGCGGCAGCCACCGTTGCGACCATGAAAGCCGAGGAGTTGGTGAAGGAAAAATCCAGACCGCCGATTTCGATCGGAATGATCCGCGAAATCTCAAACTGGTGAATCGGGTCTGTGGCCACTGGGCTCCCCTCTCATCACGCGGCAAAACCGCCCTATTTTTCTTCCGGGTCGGCATCGCTGCCTTCGCGCGCGCCCGCCCCGAACTCGGCTACCTGTCCTGCAGAACGCAGGACGTTCAGAACACCTGCCCCAAAACCAAGGAGCAGAAAGACAATCAACCCCCAAGGCGACGTGCCGGCCATCCGATCGATGAACCAGCCCAAACCCGCTCCGACCACGATGCCGGCGATGAACTCGCTGGATAGTCTCAGCGCATTCCCATAGCCGCTCACACCGCGCGTGTTCGCGTGCCCGTCGTCCTCCGGCTTCTTCGGCCTTCTGGCCGCGAGGGCTTCCTCAAGTCCGCGCCGCCGCCCGTCCAGATCACCCGGCTTATGCTGTTTGGCCATGGCAGCCTCCACACCGGTTTCCGGTTGGCGAAACTCCGCCTCAAGGTCGCGCGCAACATAGTGAGCAGCCCTGCGCCCGTCAAGCCGCGCCTTGCGGGCTTATCACAGGCAAGTTTACCCATGAAAACAGATACTTAGGAGGGTGCGACAATGCGCCTTCGCCCGCCATCACCCAATAGCCGGGCGAAAATGGCTCCTTTTCGCCGGGGCTAGCTATTTTTTCACCGCCATCCGCCGCCGTAAGTGCGGTAGAAGATGTGTTGTCCGATCTTGTCGACGCGCTCCATTGTGGAGGCCCAGCGCGGTCGGACATAGGTAGCGTGATAGTGTGTGGAGGATCCCACTTCCGGAAGCCAGATCTTGCCTGCCGTCACGGCCATCGCCACTTCCTCGGCAGTCTTGAAATGCCCAGGGCTGCGCACGCGGTCTTGAATTCCATCGCAGGCGAAGGAGAACTGGCAGCGATTGCGCCAATTCTTGTTCTGGTAGACGACACCGCAAATCGTATTCGGATAGGCGGGATTGCGAACGCGGTTGAGAATCACCTGGCCGACGGCCGCCTGCCCCTTCACCGGCTCGCCGCGGGCCTCGAAGTAGATGCCGGCTGCGAGGCACTGCTGCTCACGCTCGGAAAACGATTCGGCGGGAAGCGACCGGCGCGCCCAGGCATGATCCGTGGGTTCGACGGGCGGGATGAAACGACCCTCGTTCTCGTCCCGCAAGATGCTGGCGAACGGTGAGGCCTTGGCATAATCCGGGCCGGACGGGGCGTAGGCGATAGCGAGAATATCAGGTTCGTCGTTGGTCACGAGGTCCGCAATGGCGGTTGGCACCTGCGAGGCGGGCTTCTTCTTTTCGTGGAAGTGAGAGGCGATCTGCACTTCCTTGCCCTTGATCTCCGGATCGGCGAAAGCCATCGCCTTCTCGCCCATGGGGGAAGTGGAGAAGAGCGCTTTTGACTCCTGAAAGATCGAGCCCGCATTGAAAAGCCTGGGCGGTGCCATGGGCAGCATCTTGACCAGACGCCCCTGCTTGCCGGTGCGGTTGACGCGTTTCTCGTCTGGCGTTTCGGGCGAGCGACTTTTTGTCCGGAAAGCCACCTCGCCTACTCCGACGGTCGAAACGCCGGCGCCGGAAAGCACGCTCGGCGCATCAGCGGCCTGGAACGGCATTTCCGCCTGATGCACGGACCCGGCTGCAGAGGCTTCCACGACAGCCTTCCACCGGACGCTCGCGTCTTGTCCGGCAATCAGGCTTGTCATGTCCTGATAGGCGACAGCCGATGGGAAGCCGAGCCAAATTCCCAACCCGACCACGGCGGATGGAAACAATGAACGCTTTTGATCCGAGGGCTTACGCCAACGCCTTACACCTGAAGCACGCACCCGAACCCTCATTTCCACGCCTATTACGCAAATTGGACTTATCGGGACATTAATTGATTAACCTTGATCGTCCGTTAACGCGCCAGCGTCCTGACACGCGGAAACGGCCACAGTTTGTCGAGGAGGAATTCGCGTTTAGTTTCGCTTGCTGCGGGCGCGCTTGGCGTAGGGATTTTCGGAGGTGCGCAGTGCGATTCGGATGGGCACGCCGAAGATATTGAAAGTCTCCCGCAAGCCATTCGTCAGATATCGGATATAGGATTGCGGCATGGCTTCCGGTCGCGAGCAGGAGACCACAAATCCGGGCGGGCGGGTCTTGATCTGCGTCATGTAGCGAATCTTGAGCCGCCGCCCAGCAACGGCGGGTGGAGGATGATGGGCGGTCGCCCGCTCCAGCCAGCGGTTCAGCGGGCCGGTGGGCACGCGCCGATTCCAAACTGCGTGGGTCTCGACGGCTGCGCCTATCAGCTTGTCAAGGCCGCGGCCGGTTTCAGCCGATACAGGGACAGCTCCCATCCCGCGCGCCTGAGGCAGAAGCCGCTCGGTCTTCTCATGCAGATCCTCAAGTGTCTCGCGACGATCCTCGATCAGATCCCACTTATTGAAAGCCATGACCGGCGCACGGCCTTCACGCAGCACCAGATCCGCAATCTGAAGATCCTGCTTCTCGAATGGCATCGTGGCATCGAAAACGACGATCACGATTTCGGCGAAACGGATCGCCCGCAGGGCCTCGGCTACGGAAAGCTTTTCCAGCTTCTCCTGAACCCGCGCCTTGCGCCGCATTCCGGCCGTGTCGAAAAGCTTGATCTTGCGGTCGCGCCACTTCCAGTCAATGGAAATGGAATCGCGCGTGATCCCGGCCTCCGGGCCCGTCAGCATTCTTTCCTCGCCGATCAGAGCGTTGATCAGCGTGGATTTTCCAACGTTGGGCCGGCCGACCACCGCAATTCGGATCGGCTTTTCCGGATCGATTTCCGGCTCCTCCGAATCCGGGTCGATATCTTCGCCGACCAGCGCTTCGTCACCGGCGTCCGCGCCTACGGCTTCGGGACTGGTCTCCACGGATTCATCGATGCTGGCAGCGATGGCGTCGCGCAGCTCGACCATACCCTGCCCGTGCTCGGCCGACAGCCCCACAGGCTCGCCAAGGCCGAGTTGCCAGCCTTCCACCACACCTGCGTCAGTGCCGCGAACATCAGTCTTGTTGGCCACAACGACCACCGGTTTTCCCTTACGCCGGACAACTTCGGCGAAGGTATGATCGTCCGGCATCAGGCCGGAGCGGGCATCAATCATGAATATGACGAGGTCGGCCTCTTCCACCGCCTGCTCGGTCTGGGCGCGCATGCGCCCCTCCAGCGTAGGGGCGGCAGCCTCGGCCAGGCCAGCCGTATCGATCACGTCGAAACGCAAATCGTGCAATCGCGCCGGATGAACACGCCGGTCGCGCGTGACGCCGGGTGTATTATCGACGAGCGCAATCCGCCGACCGACCAGCCGATTGAAGAGGGTCGACTTGCCGACGTTGGGTCGGCCGACAATGGCGACCTTGAAAGCCATGGCTCTACCCGGACTCGCTGCCAGAACCCGAAATCAGCTCGGACATCATCTCCGCGCGCTGGCGCGCATCGGCCGGGGCTTCCGGATCATCCGCAATCTCGCCGAAGAGAGTGAGCGCATTGTCCCGTTCCCCTTCCTTCCACGCAGCGAGGGCAAGGGCCTCACGGGCCGTGTGGCGCATAGGATTGCCGACGGATGTCAGGGCTTCAACCCGCGCGGCGACATCGGCATAGCTGCCGTGGTCAACAAGCAGAAGGCCGGCGCGCAGGCGGGCAATCTCACGAATAACGCCCGGTGCAGAACTGTCCTCCATCACCGCATCAAGGTTGGCGACGGCTTCATCGATGTTTCCGCTTTCGGCCTGGATGCTGGCCGCCCGCATGCGCGCCAGCACCGGATAAGAGCCGTAGCCGGAGTCTTCCAGCTCCTCCAGAACGGCCAGCGCTTCCGTGTTGTTACCTTCCTCGGCAAGCTCCAGAGCACGCGCGAACTCGTCTCCGGAGCGATTGGCGCGCGAAGTCGACCAGTAGTCATAGGCAACATAGGCGGCTGCGGCGAGAATGATCAGCGCGACCGCACCGACGATAAAAGCCCCGTACTGGCGCCACAACGTCTTATAGCGATCCTGGCGGACCTCCTCGTTGACTTCGCGAATGAAACTGTCGTCGGACATCAAAAACCTGTTTTCAGCCGGCGCATCGTCCGGATTGCATCCCGTCCGCCTTTTAACGGAAATTCACACACATGGAAGAGGTAGCGCGCGTGATTTCATTATGCGCTCCTGCGGGCCACAATCCGCGAATCTGTTTGTACAGCGGCGAACCGGTTTCTATTATCCCTGCATGGCAACCGATCTGGAAGCAGCCAAAACGCGCCTGGCCGAAAAACGCGCCGAACTGGAAGAGTTTTCGCGCATGTCCACCGATGCGCGCAAGCCGGTGGCGCTCGATCAGCAGTCTGTGGGGCGGCTTTCGCGGATGGACGCGATGCAGCAGCAGGCTATGGCAGAGGCTTCGGAACGGGCGCGACAGCGTGACCTCACACGCATCGAGATGGCCGAACGCCGCCTCAAGGAGGGCGACTATGGTTATTGCGTGGACTGCGACGAGGAAATCGCCGACCGCAGACTGGAGATCGATCCTATGGCCGAGCGCTGTATTCACTGCGCCGGAGGCAAGCAGCGCTAAGAAAGCTGTTTACAACCGATCGCTCCACCCACACCATGCCACATTTCACCCATAGCCGGCCAACAGCAGTAATAACTCTGGACGGCATGGATGACATTCTCTTCACGCCTGTGCGCGGCGGCGCTTCTGACGCTCTCCTCCCCTGCCCTGGCCCATGAATCCTCGCAAATGCCGCAGTACGTTATCATTTCATTCGACGGCGCTTCATTCATTAAGCAATGGGAGCGCAGCCGGGCATTGGCGCGAAAGACCGGCGCGCGCTTTACGTATTTTCTATCCTGCGTCTATCTGCTCACGCCGGAAACGCGGGAGCTCTATCAGGGACCGCGCACAGCCGCCGGAAAAAGCAATGTCGGGTTCGGCCTTTCACGTGAGGAGGTTATCGGTCGCCTTCAACAGATATGGCAGGCCCGGGAGGAAGGACACGAGATCGCAAGTCATGCTTGCGGCCATTTCGACGGTGGCGACTGGACCGCGAACGAATGGACTTATGAATTCGATCAGTTCTCGACGGTCCTGCGCGACGCCTGGAGGATCAACGGTTTCGAGGGTGAGCCCGCAGGCTGGCGTGCTTTCGCCGACACTGAAATCGTCGGTTTTCGCGCGCCCTATCTCGCCACGGGGCCAGGTTTGTTCGAGGCGCTGGCACTCAAGGGACTTCTCTACGACGCCAGCACCGTTTCCTCCGGGCCGCTACTGCCCGCCGGCGACGCCGTCACCAGATTCGCGCTTCCGCTGATCCCGGAAGGACCGGATGCCCGCCCGGTTATCGCCATGGACTACAATCTTTATGTGCGCCATTCGGATGGTGAGGAGCGGCCGGAGAAGGCGGACTATTTCAGTGAACGGGCTTTTGACGCTTTCATGAACGCGTTCGAGGAGGAATACGCGAACGGTCGCACGCCTCTCCAGATTGGCTTTCATTTCACGCTCATGAATGACGGCGCATATTGGCGCACGCTGGAGCGTTTTGCCGAGACCGTATGTTCAAAAGCCGATGTGCGCTGCACAAGCTACAAGCAATATATCGAGGAAACCACGCCGGAAGCCGCGACCCTGAGGACAGTATCCGACAGGAGTGGCAGGGGATAGGACGCGATGAGTTGAAGCGGCCGATCCTTGCCGCCGTTTGCTTGTCCCTGAGCTTGTAACCGGCCAACACGTCCGAAGGCGGATCGGCCGGCTCACAAGTTATCGAAGCACGGCGGCGATGTTTCCGCCATCGACCGTGGTCACATCCGCCGTGGTGCGCTCTGCCAGGGCATGGTTCAGGAAAGCCTGCGCCACATCCTCGGCACGGACCTCATGGCCGAGCAGATTCCCGCCCATGTAGTCTTTTTCCGAGACGCCGCGCGCCTGGGCCCGGCTGGCGATCATATCGTCGGTCAGAAGGCCGGAGCGGATGCGGTCGGCGTTGACGGCGTTGGAGCGCACGCCCAGCGCGCCGTAGTCGAGCGCATATTGGCGCGACAGGAACAGCGTCGCCGCCTTCGGAAGTCCGTAGGCGCCGAAGTTCGCACCCGGATTGACCGCCTGCTTGGAGGTGTTGAAGAGAAGGACGCCGCCCGTCTTCTGCTTCTCGAAAAGGCGTACAGCGTTCTGCGCGACGGTCTGGTGCGCGAAGAAATTCAGCTCGAAGCTCTTGCGCAGAGCGGCGTCGTCCAACTCGCCGATCTTGCCCTGCCAGGCCGCACCGGCGTTGGAAACGATGATGTCCACGCCGCCGAATGTCTCCACCGCGCGGTCGAAGGCGGCGCGCACGGCGGCCGGATCCGTCACGTCCGCGCCGACGCCAATGGAGGCGTTTCCGGCTTCCCCGGCCACCGCCTTGGCCTTCTCCTCGTCGAGGTCCACCACGACGATATGGGAGCCCTGCGAGGCGAAGAGCTTTGCCGTCGCCGCGCCGATTGCGCCCGCGCCGCCGGTCACCAGCGTCACCTGACCAGAGAGCGGCTTCGGCTTGTTGGCGGCGAGTTTGGCCTGCTCGAGCGACCAATATTCAAGCTCGAAAAGATCCGAGAGCGGCAACGGATGGAAGGAGCCAATGGCCTCGGCGCCCGTGACCGCTTCGACCAGCATCTCGCCCACATCGGCAGCAACCTTCGCCTCTTTCGCGCTGCGGCCGAGGCCGAAGAGCCCAAGGCCACGCACAAGCACGAGCCGCGGCATGGGATCGAGCATGGTGCGCTCGACCTCGTCACGCGCGTTGTTGGTCTCGAAATAGTCGCAATAGCGGGCGGAGAAATCGGCCACTTTCTCGCGGATCGTCTCGCCATATTCCTCGAGCTTGCCGGCCTCGGGCGCGGGCAGAACCATCGGGCCGGTCTTGATCCGGATCGACAGGTCAGGCGTGGAAACGCCGCGCGTGGCCAGTTCCTCAGCTGTATCGGCATTTACATAGTCGAGGATTTTCGGCGAGGTGCGGAAGTCGGTCACCATACGTCCGAAGCTGCCCTCGCCCTGCGGAATGGCCGCCGCGCCGCGCAGATAGGGCGCGATTTCCTCAGGCCTGGCGAGCGCTTGCGGCAACGCGACCGACGTGAACGGCTTCTTGCCGTTCTTCGCCACATGGTCCCCGGCCATGGTCACGAACTCTATCATGAGGTCGTAGGCTTCCTTGGCAGTAGCGGCGAATGTGAAGATGCCGTGCTTGTCGAGGATAAGCCCTTCAACCGACGGATCGGCGTCGTAGATATCGGCCGCAGCCTTCGCGAGCTCGAAGCCCGGCTTGATGTAAGGCACGAAGCCCACGCGCTTGCCGAACACCTCGCGGCACAGCGGCTCGCTGTCTGCCTGGTCGACCAGGGCCAGGATGGCCGTCGAGTGGGTATGGTCGACGAATTTGTGCGGCAGGAAAGCGTGCAGCAGCGTCTCGATCGAGGGGTTCGGCGCGTAGGGGTCAAGCAGGTTTGCGCGTTGCATCGCCACCATCGCCTCGTCGGAGAGGCTGTCCAGTTGGCGCGCGGCGAGCAGCGCCTCCATCTTCACCGCCGGCAGTCCGGGCGGCTCGATGACGCCCATGTCCCAGCCGCTCCCCTTTACGCAAAGCACGTCCCACTCCTGGCCGAGAATGTCCTTCGCTTTGGTCTTCAGCGAAGTGTTGCCGCCGCCATGCAACACCAGCCGTGGTTCACCACCGAGCAACCGAGTGGTGTAGACCCGCAGGGCCAGATCCCGGTCGACACCCTTTTCGGCGTATTCACTGACGAGCTTTTCGGCTTCCTTGTCGTTCCAGAGGTTATGCATTGTATTCCTGTCGTGTTCGAAAACTCAGATGGCCGCCGGAGCGACCGTTCAAGCGGAGGCGGGAGCAGGCTCGGCTTCGCCCGCTCCCGCATGTTCGAGAAGGCTTTCCGCCATGCGTGCGGTCAGCACAAGATGTGTGAGAAAGCGGCCTTCGATGGCCGCAAGCAGGGGCTCCAACTTTTCGTCTTCCTGCACCACCATCAGACGCCGGGGAATAGCGCGAATGGACTCGAAATCGGCGGAGATCATACGGCGATTGTAGCTGCAATCCAGCAGCGCACCGTCAGAGCCAATGATTTGTCCGGCGATGACGCCCTTGGCGCCGAGCTTCTTTATTTCCGCCAGTTCATCCAGCCCCAACGCGCCGCATTTGATGACGTGGCTGTCTTCATCCAATGTGCCGACAGTGAAAAGGGCAAGATCGCAGCCCGCGATGCCGTCGAGTTGTTCGCGGATGACCGGCTCCTCGCGCAACTGGCGGGCAAGGTCCTCCGTACTGAGGACAAGCGGCGCATAGAAGTTCAATCCGCTGGCATTAAGCCGGCGGGCAATCTCCATAGTGCACTGATCTGGCCTATAGGAATAGGGAGACCCAAGATTGCCGCACATCTCTACGACCGTGACGCCCTGGCGGTCAGCATAGCTCATGGCATCGGCGATTGCATAGACCGTCCGCCCCCAGGCTACACCCACGCGATCTCCATTCTGCACCATCTCAAGAAAAACGCTTGCCGCCAGCGTGGGAATTTCCGCTGTGGGGTCGTCCGTCAGCCCTTCTTCGCCTAAAACCCAAACCGCCTCGAAGCCGAAACGATCTTCAAGTTGGCGCGCCAGCCGGTCACTGCGGAACAACTGGGTGGATGCGGAAATATTGACGATGCCGGTTTCGCGCGCCCGCCGCAAATAGAGCGCAACCGACGCGCGCGAAATATTCAGCCGGCGCGCCACCTCATCCTGGCGGAGGCCGTGCGTGTAATAGAGCCAGGCGGCCTTATGAACAATCTGGTCTGCCGGACGAAGCATTAGCCATCTCCTCCGGCTCGACATTATTCATGCTCATTGACAAAAGTCAATGTAGGGGCGGGCAGACCGGGCTGCGCGATGAATGCCAGTTCGCGCTGTGATGCTAGTGGGGATTTTCCTCCCAAAAAAAGGGCCAGAACCTTCGGCTCCAGCCCTTTTTGGGAAGTTGAGGTGTATTCCTGCTCAGTAGCCCCGGGGACAAGCTGCCGTATAGCGGCGTCCATATTCGTCGCGATAGACACACTGACTGCTGCCCTCCGACGCACGGCCGATAAGCGCACCGGCCACACTGCCGACCGCACCACCAAGAAGCGCGCCTTCGAGTTCATTGCCAGCCACTGCCGCACCTACGGCCGCACCACCCGCGCCGCCGATGGCCGCGCCCTGCTGAGTGGGCGTACATGCGGCGATCGCAAACAAAAGGAATGGGACCAAGAGAATGAGTTTTTTCATAGGTCTCTCCAACATGCCATTGCCACAGGACAATTCACCTCGCGGCAATTCGTTCCGGATGTATTTGACGGGGCGATGCTCCTCCGCCCCGCGGCGTTCGTCAAGCGTAGGCGGTACAATCGCAGAAAATGTTCTGGAAAGGTGGTCTTTTCGCCACCTTTGCGCCCGGAATAGGTACAATTTCCGCCTTATTTATTGAAACGTTGGCTTAATTCGCATAGTCCGCGTCGTAATCAGGCGACTTGCCAAGTTTGATCTTCGGCAGCATCCTCTCTCTTGGGGGAGAGTTTCGGCGTACCGTCGAGGCGGATCGCCGGACGAAAAATGGAGTGAAAAAAGATGTCAGAACAGAACGTCGAGGAGGAACACGGCCTCGAAGCAGGACAGGACAATGTCCGCGTTATAGGATTGGATGTCCATAATCCCGTTTTCTTCATATCAGCCGTCGTCATTGTCGCGTTTGTCATTTTCGCGCTGATTTTCCAGGATTATGCCAGCAACGCGCTTCAGGGGCTCAGCACCTGGTTGCAGACGACATTCGACTGGGTCTTCATGCTCTCGGCAAATCTGTTCGTTCTGTTCTGCCTTGTCGTGGCCGTTACGCCGCTCGGCAAGGTCCGTCTGGGGGGCAAAGAGGCGGTTCCCGAGTATTCCTACGCCGGCTGGTTTGCCATGCTCTTCGCTGCCGGTATGGGCATTGGGCTCATGTTCTTCGGCGTTCTGGAGCCGATGTACCACTTCAACAATCCGCCGCTCGGCGCACAGGCGCCGGTCGTGGACGGTGAAGTGGTCCAATCGGCCGTTCCCCGCGCACGCGAACTCGCCATGGCGGGCACCATCTACCACTGGGGTCTTCATCCCTGGGCCATTTACGGCGTGCTCGCGCTGTCGCTGGCCTTCGCGGCTTATAACAAGGGGCTCCCGCTTTCCGTGCGCTCCGTCTTCTATCCCATCTTCGGCGAAAGCATACGTGGCTGGATCGGTCACGTGATCGACATCATGGCAGTTTTCGCCACGCTGTTCGGCCTGGCGACCTCTCTCGGCCTCGGCGCCTCTCAGGCCATGGCCGGCCTGAACGAGTTGTACGGAATTCCCAACACTGATCTCTCCACTGTCATCCTCATCCTGCTCATTACGGCAGTGGCTCTCGTATCGGTTCTCGCGGGCCTCGACGCGGGCGTTAAGCGCCTTTCGGAGATCAACATGGTGCTCGCGATCCTGCTTCTCGGGTTCGTGATCCTGGTCGGACCGACTGTTGCCATCATTACCGGCTTCTTCGAAAACAGCTGGTACTACGTGAAGGATTTCGCATCGTTCTCGAACTGGATCGGTCGTGAAGACGAAGCCTTCATGCACGGCTGGACCACGTTCTACTGGGCGTGGTGGATTTCCTGGTCGCCGTTCGTCGGCATGTTCATCGCCCGGGTTTCAAAGGGCCGCACGGTGCGGGAGTTCATCACCTGCGTGCTCCTCGTCCCGACGATGGTGTCCATTCTCTGGATGACGGCATTCGGCGGCACGGCCATGGACCAGTTCCTCAACCAGGGCTACATGGGCGTGCAGGATACGGTGATCGACTATGTGCCGGAGCTGTCGCTCTTCGCCATGCTGGCCGATCTTCCGCTGGCTGCGATTTCGTCACTGATCGGCATCATTCTGGTTATCGTGTTCTTCGTGACCTCTTCCGACTCGGGCTCGCTGGTGATCGACACGATCACCGCCGGCGGCAAGATCGACGCCCCGGTCGCCCAGCGTGTGTTCTGGTGCATCTTCGAGGGATTGGTGGCCGTTGTGCTCTTGCTGGGCGGAGGATTGACCGCTCTCCAGGCAGGTGCCATCGCAACGGGCTTCCCGTTCGCCATCCTGCTGGTGGTCATGCTCTATGCCACCTGGAAGGGTCTTGCCGCCGAGGAGCGCTAAAGACACAATCGTTATAGCGGCCTCGCGATGCTCGCGGGCCGTAGACAATGCGAGACCCCGGCTTTGTTGGGCCGGGGTTTTTCTTTTTCGCTCTGGCGCTGTGGTTTGTTCTCTGCTGTCAGCGGCTTCGCGGCCAAAACAAAAGAGAAAGGGCGGCCCGCAAGCCGCCCTTCTACAAACCAAATGTCTTCTTATCAATCGCGCTCGGGCAGGGGCATCCAGTCGGGAACCGCTACATCCGCATGAGCGAACTGCGGCATCTTCTGCGACAACTCCTGCATGTTCTTAACGTCCTCATCATTGAGAAGCTGTTGAGTGATCAGCGTCGGCGGTACGACGACATTCTCGCCCGGATCCTCATCCGCCAGGAGCATGGCAAGCGCACGCACCGAGACCTCGCCCACAACGGCCGGATTCGTGGCCGCCGTTGCCACCCAGGCGCTGTTCGGCTCGCGCATGGCCGAAATATCGGCGGTGGAAATGTCGGCGGAGTAAATCTTGATGCCGTCGGAAAGACCGGCCTCGTCCACGGCGATTTTCACACCCTTGGCGAACTCGTCATACGGCGCGAACACGACCTGGGTGTCGGGGTTGGCCGAGAGCACCGAACGCGCCTGGTTTGCTACCGAGTTCGCGATCGGGTTGTCGAGCGTACCAAACTCCGCGACCTGCTCGATGCCAGGATATTTCTCCTTGAACTCCATCCAGGTCTCGTTGCGGCGGTCGAGCGGGGCAATGCCCGGCACGTAGACGTAGGCTGCCTTCCAGCTTTCGCCATTGTCCTCGATCGCCTGCTCGAGCGCCAGCCGCGCAAGATCTCGGTCGGACTGCTCGATCTGCGGAATGGCCTCGTTCTCGACATTGACATCGAAGGCGACAACCTTGATGCCGGCGTCCACCGCGCGTTGCGCCGCTTCCTTCATCGACTCCGTCAGCCCGTGCTGAATGACGATACCGTCGACGCCGAGCGCAATGGCCTGGTCCACCATGTCGGCCTGCAAAGCTGCGTCCTGCCGGCTATCGAGCACACGCAGGTTCACGCCAAGTGCTTCTGCCTGGGCTTCGACACCTGAAAGATAGGCCTGGAAGAAATCACCGGTAGAGAGATAGCGTACCAGCGCGATTTCCACATCCCCCGGGTTGTCGAAGGGGGCGGGCATGTCCTGCGCGGACGCTGCGGCCGGCCATAGAAGGGTTGCGCCCAGAAGGCCGGCCGTGAGCCTGCCAAGATGTCTGCGTGTCAGCTTCATCGTTTCCTCCACTTGTTGTTCTCCGTTTGAAAACCTATCAGTTCCGCCTGCCCAGCAGCGCGAAAGTGAAGACGAGTGCGATGACCAGCACAGCCCCCTTCACGAAGTCCTGCGTATAGTAAGGCACATTCATCATCGTCAGCCCCTGCAGAAGTACGCCGACGAAGAGCGCGCCGATGGCGGTGCCGAAGGCGTTGGGCTTGGCTGCGCCCAGCACCGCGAAACCGATCAAGGCGGCGGCGACAGAGTCGAGCAGGAGGTTCGTACCGGATGCTATATCACCGCGTCCGAGCCGGGCGGCCAGCAGAATCCCGCCGATGGAAGCGAACACGCCGGAAATCACGTAAGCCCAGATTTTATAGGCGTTCACGGGCGCTCCGGCGAATTCCGCCGCGCGGGCATTGGAGCCCACGGCATACATCATGCGACCGAAGCGGGTGTATTCCAGAAAGAACCAGATGAGGACCGCTAGGACGAGCAGTACCACCACGGACGCCGGCACAAGATTCTCGATAAAGAAATCAAACCGGTGACGCCCGAGCGCCAGGAATGCCGGGCTGAAGGTACCTTCAGCCGCGCTTCCGTCCGGGAGCGTCATGCCCGAGGCGATAGAGCGGCCCTCGGTGGGAATGCGTTGAAGGCCGATCAGAAGGAACATCATGCCGAGCGTGGCGAGCAGGTCGGGCACGCGCATGTAGCAGATGATGAGGCCATTAAGCAGACCAACGAAGGCGCCGATGGCCAGACAGACGAGAACCGCGACAAGCGCATTCTGCTCCAGGATAACCATCATATAGGCCGCGGCCATCATGGCGCTGGTCGCGACGGAGCCGATGGAAAGATCGAAGCCGCCGACCACAAGCGTTGCCGTGACGCCGAGCGCCAGAATACCGGTGATCGAGACGGATTGCAGGATGAAGACGGCCGCCTGTGGGGAGGCAAAACCGCCCGTCGCCAGAGAAAAGAAAATGATGAGTCCGAAAAGCAGGGCCAGGAAGCCGTAACGGATCGCGATTTCACGCAACGTCAGGCTCGGCTGCATCGACTCCGGCTGTTGCGCCTCGGCAACCGGTTTCTCGGCGAGTTCAGTTCTCATTCGTTCTATTCTCCAGACTCACGCCGCCCCTTGCATGTTCGCGCCTGCCACTTCGGCGAGCAGGCGCGCCATGTCGACTTCGGACGTACGATGCTCACCGACAATCGTGTGCTCCGACATGACCAAAATCCGGTCCGCCGTCTCAAGGGCCTCATCAAGCTCGGTCAGGAACAGGAGCGTGGCACGCTCTTTCGCGCTCTCGCGGAGCTTGGCCGCAATGTCGTGTCGGGCGGCAATATCCACACCCTGGAACGGTTCGTCGAGAATGAGCATGCGCGAAGGCTGAGACAACCATCGCGCGACCGTCACCTTCTGCTGGTTGCCGCCGGAAAGTGTGAAGAGATCGTCGCGCTCGCTGCGGCAGACGATGCCCATATTCTCGATTTGCGCTCGTGCCGCAGCACGCTCGGCGCGCCGCTGCGTAATGCTGAAAAACGAAAAGCGCGGCAGGAACGGCAGGCTCATGTTCTTGTAAATATTGAAATCCGGCACGATGCCGGTGCGGGCGCGGTCCTTCGCCACCAGAAAGACGCCGCGACGGATGGCGTCGGCAGGTGTTCTCGGTGCATAGGGTTTCCCATCGAGCTGCATGGAACCTGCAAGCGGATGGCGGAGGCCGTAAAGCATCTCCGCCAATTGCGTTTTTCCGACGCCCACAAGGCCCGTGATCGCCACCACCTCACTCATGCCAAGGGCCAAAGAGAAGGGGCTGGCACCGGGTGCGAGCTGAACGCCGCTTGCGGTAAATATCGGCTCACTTGCCGCGCACGCAGCAGCATGGCCGGCGCTTAACTCCTGGCCCAGCATCGCGTTCACTGCACCCTCGTAGTCGAGCGGCTCGTCCTCGAAGAGGCCGGTAATGCGCCCGTCACGCAGACTGACGATGCGGTCAGCCAGGCGGCGGATATCCGACATGCGATGGGAGATGTAGAGGATTGCGACACCGCGCTCGCGCAGCCGGTCTATAAAGGCGAAAAGGCGGTCGGCCTCCTTGCTTGAAAGCGAGGAGGTCGGCTCGTCAAGGATCATCACTTTCGGCTCGTGCGCCATTGCGCGGGCGATCGCGACCATTTGCCGGTCCGCAAGCGGCAGTTCGTTTACATTGGCCGAGAGGTCGAGCGAAAGGTCCATCTGCTCCGCGATTTCACGCGCCTCGCTGCGAATGCGGTGCGGATTGAAAAGAATGCCGCGTTTCGTATTGTTCAGCCGGTCAAGAACGAGGTTGGTGGCGACATTCAGCGCGCTGACGACCCCGTCGTCGATATTCTGATGCACCGTTACAACGCCAGCGCGCATGGCCTCAGCCGGTGTGCCGGGCAGAAAAGACGTGCCCTCAAGCTGCATTGCACCGCGGTCCGCCTGGTGTACGCCGCTCATGATCTTCACGAGAGTGGATTTGCCGGCGCCGTTCGCGCCCATAAGCACGGTCACCTCGCCCGCGCGTAGCGCGAGCGTTATATCGCGCAACACCGTGTTGGGGCCGAAGGACTTCCCGAGACCCGCGATATTAAAGACGACGGACTGTGCCATGCTATCCTCCCAGCATGACGCTATGCACCGGCCAATCATTTGTCAATATCGTTGACAAATGACAGAGCGTTGGTAGCGTGGGATGGACATAGGCGCTCGTTCGTGTCCTTTCGCCGTGGCTCATCGGGTCAAGCCCGAGGCTGACGTGCTTGGGGGAAGATGCATATCGCAGAAGATGCATATCGCAAATGGTCGCGACTAGCCGCAGCAGACGGGGAGGAGAAGAATGAAGGAAACCGCGTTCCAGGCGCTGACGGTCGAGACTCTGGCGGAGCGGCTCGCGCCGATTTCGGCGGTGGCGGAACACGTGGGCGGCGCGCAGGAAAACTGGAAGGTGCGCGAAGTCGGCGACGGCAATCTCAACCTCGTCTTCATCGTGGAGGGCGCCAGGGGCACTGTGGTCGTGAAGCAAGCGCTTCCCTATGTGCGGCTGGTGGGCGACAGCTGGCCTCTGCCGCTCAAGCGCTCCTTCTTCGAATATCACGCTCTCACCCGCCAGGAGAAACGTGCGCCCGGCAGAGTGCCTGCGGTTCTATATTTCGACGAGGCTCAGGCGCTGATCGTGATGGAATATCTGTCTCCACACATCATCCTGCGCCAGGCGCTGATAAAGGGGCAGGAACTTCGGCAAGTTGCCGAGGATCTCGGCCTCTTCATGGCGCGCACGCTCTTCCGTGGCTCCGATCTTCATATGGAAGCCCGCGAGCGCAAGGCGGACCTCGCGCTGTTCGCCGATAATACCGAACTCTGCGACATAACGGAGAACCTCGTCTTCACCGATCCGTATTTCGAGGCGCCGATGAACCGGCATACGCCGGAACTCGACGCGCTGGTGGCAGAATTGCGGGCCGACCGCGACCTGAAGGTCGAGGCGCAACGGATGAAACATCTCTTCGCGTCGAAAGCCGAAACGCTGGTACACGGCGATCTGCACACGGGATCGGTGATGGTGACGAAGGAGGACACGCGGGTCATCGATCCGGAATTCGCCTTCTATGGACCGATCTCCTTCGATGTCGGCATGCTGCTGGCGAATTACTGGATGGCCTTCTTCTCTCAGCGCGGCTACGAGGCAGGGGGTTCACGCGACGCAATGCGTGCCTATCTATTGGAGGTGATCGAGGAAACGTGGGCTGTCTTCCGGGCCGAGTTCGCCCGGCTCTGGCACACGGAGCGCTCGGGAATGCTCTATCACCGCAGCCTATATGAAGATCAGGGCGACTACCTGGGTGCCGAGCAGGCTCTGAACCACATCCTGCGGGACATCTGGACGGAGATGCTGGGGTTTGCCGGCGTGGAGATCCACCGGCGCATCCTGGGTCTCGCCCACAACGCGGATTTCGAGACCATCGAGGACACGGAACTGCGTGCTTCGTGCGAGGCGGCGGCGCTAAAGTTCGGGCGGCACCTGGCCGTCAACAGGCATGCCCTCCAGTCGCTGCGAGAAATCAATCATCTGGCACAAGCGCTCGACAACGGATTTGTCAGCGTCCGCAAGGAGGCGGAAGAATGAAGGTCTCAGGAAAACACTACCGCACCATCTGGGTGAACGAAGACGGCTGGTCCGTGGACCTCATCGATCAGCGCTGGCTGCCGCATTCCTTCCCCGTGGAGAATGTGCGCACGGTGGAAGGCATAGCGACAGCCATCCGCGACATGTGGGTGCGCGGAGCGCCGCTCATCGGCGTGACGGCGGCCTATGGCGTGGCGATCCGCATGCGCGAAGATGCTTCCGATGCCGCGCTGGATGCGGTCTGGGACGAGTTGCACGCCACACGGCCGACCGCCATCAACCTGCGTTGGGCGCTCGACGCCATGCGGGACACGCTGCGTCCGCTGCCTGAGAGCGAGCGCGCGGCGGCGGCCTACGCACGAGCGGCGGAGATCGCCGATGAGGACGTCGAGCTGAACCGCGCCATCGGTCGGCACGGGCTGGAGATCATCACGGAGATCGCCAGGAAGAAGAAGCCGGGCGAACCGGTCAACATCCTCACCCACTGCAATGCCGGCTGGCTGGCTACCGTCGATTACGGCACGGCCACCTCACCGATCTATCTTGCGACGGAGGAAAACATCCCCGTCCACGTCTATGTGGACGAGACGCGTCCGCGCAACCAAGGTGCGCACCTGACCGCATGGGAGATGGCCGGGCATGGCGTGCCGCATACGCTCGTCGTCGACAATGCCGGCGGTCACCTGATGCAGCATGGCATGGTCGACATGGTCATCGTCGGCACCGACCGCACAACCGCCAATGGCGATGTGTGCAACAAGATCGGCACATATCTGAAGGCGCTCGCGGCAAAGGACAATAATGTACCCTTCTACGTCGCCCTGCCCTCGCCCACCATCGATTGGACAGTGCGCGACGGTGTGAAGGAAATACCGATCGAGGAGCGCTCGCCGGATGAGGTTTCCCTGATCTGGGGCTGCACGGAAGATGGCTCGGTAACTCAAGTGCGGATCTCGCCGGATGAAACACCTGCAGCCAATCCTGCCTTCGACGTCACTCCCGCCCGGCTCGTCGCCGGCCTGATCACCGAGCGCGGCGTGGCGGAAGCCTCCGCGGAAGGCCTCGCGAAGCTGTTCCCGGAAAAAGCCAAGGTGGCGGCGTAAGAGCTGCCGCGGCCCCACAGCCGGCGCAAAAGTGCGCCGGCTGTTTGCTTTGAAATCAGTTCCGGGCGACGAACCAGACGTTCATCGGGTCGTGGGGCAGGACGTGCTTTTCGACCGAGGGGAAACCTGCCTCCTCGAGCATCGACTTGGCCATTTCCCAGCCCCACATGGTGCCGAGACCGAGGCCGCCCTGGCCCAACGATACCGGTGTGCAGTGGGCGCAGGAGACTGCGTAGAGAAGTGAGGCCATCGGGAAATCGAAATTGTTCTCGAGCCTGGCCGACCCGCCGATATCCTGCATCAGGTAAACACCGCCGGGCTTGAGCGCGCCTTTCAGCCCGCGGATGAGGGCCTGCGGGTCCTTCTGGTCGTGAACCGCGTCGAAGCTAGTGATGAAGTCGAAGCGGTTTTTTTCGTCGTAGCCCGTCAGATCCCGCTGCTTGAACCGAATATTGGTGAGGGCTGCCTTGCGGGCCGTCTCGTTGGCATATTCAATCGCGTCCCCGCACAGATCGTAGCCGGTAAAGCGACTTGCCGGAAAATGCCGAGCCATCTCGATCAGTGCGCGGCCGCGTCCACAGCCCGCGTCAAGCACCTCGATACCCGCTTCAAGCCGCTCCTCGATCCCTTCAGCCAGGGGAAGGATCGCGTCGACGAGCTGCGCCACGACGGTTTGGCCGCTGTCTTCCTCCATGAACTGGTGAAAGCAGGGATAGTCGTCATAACGGAGACCTTCTCCAGTCTCGAAGCAGGTGATCAGCATCTCTTGCATCTGCCCCAACTGCGCGACCGCCTGGGCATAGACCGCTAAATTGCCAAGCGGCGCTCCGTGGGTCAGGCAGGCGGCATGTTCAGCAGGCAAGTGATAGGCCTTCTTCGCCGGATCATATTTTACCACTCCACCCGTCACCATGACGGCCAGCCATTCACGGACATAGCGCTCGGCTAATTCAGCGCGCTCGGCGATGGCACCGCTCGTCGACGGTGGCATTTCGGCCAGGACGTTGAACAGACCCAGACGGTGGCCGATGGACATCATGGCGGCGACGGCACCCGAATTCAGCGTAGCGCCAACCTGTCCGGTAAAAGCTTCCGCTGCCGACATATCGAACGTCTGTGTTTCTGCTGCCAAGGACATTGTCTTCTCCTCACTTCATGTGATGCAGTGCGGCAGTAGGCGCGAATGCGCCTCGGCAGAAGTGTCGAAATGGACAGAAACGAGGCTTTTGTGCCAAACTCCTCGGTATGAACCTACAATCTGATGGAACAGCCATACGCATCCGGCTCGTCGCCCTGCCGGAGTCGGCGCCCTCGACGATCTACGGATTGCACGAGATCTTTTCCGCCGTGGGCGTGGCCTGGAGAGAGATGACCGGCGAGGCGGTCGACGTAGATCGGCTCGACAGCCTCATCGTTGCAAAGGAAGGGGCCACTTTTGCCTCTCCCATCGGCATTCCGATTGTTCCGCACACGAGCATCGAAGAAGCCGGCCAGCCGGACATCATCATCGTCACCGAACTCGCACTGACCCCCGGGGACGATCCCACCGGCCGATGGAGCGATGAAGCCAACTGGGTGCGCAAGCAATTCGAAAGCGGAGCGGTTATCTGCTCCGTCTGCACCGGCACCGTTTTCCTGGCCGAGGCCGGTCTTCTCGACAATGTGGAAGCGACAACGCATTGGGGTGCGGTGCAGCTTTTCGCCAGGCACTATTCGCGTGTGAAACTCCGCCCCGAGCGCATCCTGTGCCCGGCCGGGCCGGAGCATCGCATTGTCACTGGTGGCGGCGCGGGTGCCTGGACGGATCTCGCACTTTATCTCATCGCCCGCTATTGCGGCCCGGCCGAAGCGGTGCGCGTCGCAAAGATTTTCCTGCTGGGCGACCGGAGCGATGGACAAATGCCCTTTACGGCGATGGGCAAGGTTGCCGCCCACGCTGATTCAGCGGTGTGCCGCTGCCAGGAATGGCTGGCCGAGCACTATACGGAAGCCAATCCGGTTGCGCGCATGGCTGCGCTTTCCGGCCTGCCGGAGCGTACCTTCAAGCGTCGTTTCAAGGCGGCTACCGGCTATTCACCGATCGACTATGTGCAGGCCCTGCGCATCGAAGAAGCCAAGCAGATGCTCGAGACCACCGGCGAGCCGACCGACATGATCGCCCACCTGGTCGGATACGACGATCCGGCTTTCTTCCGCCGTTTGTTCAAGCGCATGACGGGCGTGACGCCCGCGCGTTACCGCCAGCGCTATCGCTTGATCGGCGTTGCCGAACATGCGGCTGCAAATCAGCTCGCCAATTCCGCGTAGCGCTGCACCTCTGGTCCGTGCTCCTGGGCAGCGGGGCGAAGCAAGAGACTGCCTTTCTTCAAGGTGAACGCCTCGGCAAAGTGCTCCGGCGCGCGACACTCCATGCCCCGCAGGCGGGCCAGCGCCTTGAACGTTTCCGTATCGAACCAGTCCTTGGATCGCTGGCTGCCGAAATGCGCCATCAGCAGCTCTGTTTTTCGATCGAGAATCGATTTCGTCAGCGGCACGTAAAGATTGCGAGGGGCGATATCGCCATCCCATTTGGGAATTTCGTATTCCAGGACCAGATGGTCACGAAAGAGGTTCCAGGTGATCTCGTTCACCTGACGGTGATCCTGGTGCGCATCGTCTGCGGCATGGGTAAAGACGAGATCCGGCGCCGAGCGTGTCTTTATTACCGCGAGCCAGTCCTTGATCGCCCGGCTTTGGGCCGGAAAATAACTATCGTCGAAACTGCCGAGTTCGATCCGGCAGTCGTTAGCGCCCGCCAGAAAGCCGGTCGCCGACGCATGAGCTTCGTCGGAGCGCAGACCGCGCGCGCTGCACACGCACCAATGCACATTGAGCCGTCGGCCGTCGGCAAGGCTGAGAATCGTACCACCGAGTCCGATCTCTATGTCATCGGAATGCGCCCCGATGCAAAGGACGTTCAGCTCATTCTTTTCCTGCAGAAGCGAAAAGCCGTTCATGGCAACGCCATCATCACCTTGGTTTCCCTCGGCGGCCTTTGGCGGCTGCTCCAGGGCATCTCACCCTTCTCGACCATGTCCTGAAGCGCCTGCCAGTCCCGCAGCGTGTCCATCGAGCGCCAGAATCCTTCGTGCTTATAGGCCATCAGCTTGTCTTCCCTGATCAACCGCTCGAAGGGTTCGATGACCAGCTCCTCGCCTTCCTGAATGTAGTCGAATATCTCGCGCCGGAAGAGAAAGTACCCGCCATTGATCCAGATGTCGGATCGGTCGGACGAGCGGAATTCGCGCACATGCCCGTCATCCGCAATATCCGCCAGATGATAGGTAAGCGGCGGGCGCACAGCCAGAAAACAGCCGATCTTGCCGCTTGCCTCGAAACGTGCCGTCATCTCATCGAGGTCGACATCGGTCAGCCCGTCGCTGTAATTGGCGAGGAATATCTCCTGGTCACTCACGTGCCCGCGCACGGCCCAGAGCCTCTCTCCGATATTGCGCCAGATTCCCGTGTCGATGAGCGTGACACGCCAGTCCCTGTTCATTTCGCCAAGAACTTCGATATTGCGCCCGCCATCGGAGATCACACAATCCTGAAAGCTCTGGGGCCGGAAATTCAGGAAGAAATCCTTGATGACATTCGCCTTGTAACCGAGGCACAGGACGAAATCGTCATGCCCGTAATCCGAGTAGTACTGCATGACGTGGTGAAGGATGGGCCGGTGGCCGAGCGGAATCATCGGCTTAGGTAAGCTTTCCGAGTAATCCCGGATTCGAGTTCCCAGCCCTCCGCAGAACAGGACGACTTTCATGTCTGATACTCCAGCGGATCGACAATCGTGACGTGAGGGATCGGTACAACGAATTTCGCGCCCCATTGGCCGGCGTGTTTCATCTGCCGTACGATTTCGTCCTTGAGATTCCAGGGCAGGATCAGGATGTAGTCGGGCCGCGCTTCATCCAGCGCCTCGACGGGCAGAATGGGGATGTGCATGCCGGGTGTGTAGCGACCGTGCTTGTACGGGTTTCGGTCGACCGTGAATTCGAGGAAATCGGTCCCGATTCCGCAATAATTGAGCAGTGTATTTCCCTTGCCGGGCGCGCCGTATCCGCAGATACGCTTTCCCTCGTTTTTCGCGGCGATCAGAAACGACAGCAGATCCCGTTTCACGCGCATCGTCTTTTCGGAGAATCCCTCGTATCCGGCCAAGGTGTCGAATGCTCGCGCCTTCTCACGGGCAAGGAGGTTCGAGACGCCGATGGAGACTGGATGGGCGCTTTCGATATGCGCCAGATAGACCCTGAGAGATCCGCCATGGGTCGTGAGTTCTTCCACATCGACGACGTGCAAGTCGTGCCGGCGTGCCATTTCAGTGATCGTCAACAAGGAAAAATATGAGAAGTGCTCGTGATAGATCGTGTCGAACTGGTTCTCCTCGATCAGGCGTTCGAGGTGCGGGAATTCCAGCGTCACGATCCCTTCCGGCTTGAGCAGTATCTTCATGCCAGCGACGAAATCGTTGAGATCGGGCACCTGCGCCAGAACATTGTTGCCGATGATGAGATCGGCATGAATGCCTTCCGAAACGAGGCTGCGAGCCATCTCGGCGCCGAAAAAGGCGACGCGGGTCGGAACGCCTTTGTCGAGGGCAGCCTGCGCGACATTTGCGGCAGGCTCGATGCCGAGCACGGGAACGCCGAGTGGTGCAAAGTGCTGCAGCAGATAGCCGTCGTTGCTCGCCAGTTCGACCGCGAGGCTTGCGGCGCCCAGGCCGAGGCGCGTCACGATCGCCTCGCAATAATTCCTCGCGTGAGCGACCCAGCTCGTCGAGTAGGAGGAGAAGTAGGCGTACTCAGAGAATATGGCCTCGCGGCTGACATACTCCTTCAGTTGCACGAGAAAACATTGGTCGCAGACGAAGACGTGCAGCGGATAATAGTGCTCCACCTCGTCCAGTTGCTCTGCCGTGCGGAAATCCTCGCAAGGCGGCGACATGCCGAGATCGACGAAGCTGTGTTTCAGGCCGGCGCCGCAGAGTCGGCATTGGCCCATGATCCGGGGGCATTGTGCGTTACGGACGAGTTCCATGGACCCGGCATTCATCGCGTTCTCCTATGCGAGGGGAATCCCTAACTCGCGCAGCGAAAACCCGCGCGGTACTGCTGAACATCCCCAAGGCCGTTGTGTCGTTCTGCAGGGGGACGATACGGAGGTGCGCCAGGGCTGGCGAGACGGCAATCCGTTCGAGCGGGGCCGACCTGCCCTCATCCTCAGATCAGCCGTCGGAACAAAGCAGTACGTCGTTTGATCCTGCCGCTTACGTCTGATGTCGATCTTCTGTCGCGGGTGAGCACAGGCGAGGCTGGCGGTGGGGAAACGGAGGAGCAGCGCATGCGTTTCCAGAAAACGGCGCTCGAAGGGGCATGGGTGATCGAGCCGGATCCACTTACGGACGAGCGCGGATTCTTTGCCCGTACGTTCTGCGTCCGCGCGTTCGGGGAAAAAGGCCTGGAGCCAATATTCGTTCAGCACAGCATTTCCTATTCGCGGCAAGCTGGAACGCTGCGGGGGATGCACTATCAGGGAGAGCCGTACGCCGAGGTGAAGCTGGTCTCCTGCATGCGTGGCGCGATCTGCGACGTCATCGTCGATCTTCGCCAGTACTCGCGGACCTTCCGAAAGTGGGCCTCGTTCGAGCTGTCAGCGGAAAACCGGCAGCTGCTCTACGTTCCGAAGGGTTTCGCCCACGGATTCCTGACGCTTTCCGACGAGGTGACGGTGAGCTATCTCATTTCCGAATTTCACACGCCGAGCGCAGCGCGGGGGTTGCGCTACGACGACCCGGCGATCGGCATCGAATGGCCCAGCCCGCCGAGCATCGTGTCAGAGAAGGATCTGTCCTGGCCGTATCTCTCGGCGCAAGCCGTCTGAGTTTCGGCTAGGCAGGGGCAAGGAGGCCGTGCTCCCTGAGCAGTCTGGCGGCGGCGGCTATGTCGCTGAACGCGAGGCCGGAGCGTTCCGCCATATCGAGTAGCGAATGGTTGCCGTCCGCCAGATTGAGCACCCAAAGCATCGCCATCGCCGCCTGGCCGCCGCCCTTGTCGCCGCCGATCGCGGTATAGAGACCGCGGCGACCAAGCTGCGGCTCACCTTTGGGTGACAGGTTTACCGGCGTCCAGTCCTCTTCGACGATGTCGATGACGTCGCTGATAATCTGGTAGGAGCGTGCCAGATCCTCCGGCCGGATGAACTCCAGGTTATCGGCGGAGGTGTGATATTCTGGAAACTCTCCGAAAGCGCTGTTCTGAAATAGGCCCACCGGCATATTGAATCCCGGCGAGCAGAACTGGCGCTCGTCATAGCCATAAGGCGAGAAACCCTTGATGACAGCCTGCGGGGCCCTGCGCGAGAGCACATGGGCCATCGCCCGGTCGATGAAGGCGTCTCCCCGGCGGCTGCGCTTATAGGTCGGCCCTCCGCCATCTCCCACGCAAGAAACGACGAGCCCGAAATCGACAAGCGGCACGCGATCCTCGTTGCGCGCGAGCCATGCGAGGGACCCGATTGTGCCGGGCGCGAAGAGAAAGCGGTAGCTGTAGCGCGTTTTCCGCCCGGCCAGACTGCGCGCAAGTAGCGTCAGCAGCGCGATACCGGAGCAATTGTCGTTGGCAAGGGAGGGATGGCAAATGTGCGCGGAAAGCAGGAACTCGCGCTCGCTTGCCCCTTTATGCAGGCACTCGCCGTAGTCGAGATAACCGTCTTTCAGCTCAGAGTCGATATAGACCTCGTACTGCCCCTCCGGCAGAGCCTGCAAACGGTTGTGCTCCATGCAGAAACCCCAGCGCTCCGCATAGTAGGAGGTTCTGTAGGGGATCAGATCAGGCTGGTTGGGCAGAGTGAAGACGTGCTCTTTCAATTCGCCGAGTGAAATGAACCGGTGAACCGGAGCGCTGTAGCTGACGACATGCAGATTGGACCAGGAGAAATCCAGAACGCGATTTCCATGCACATCTTCAATGAAAGCGTCGCGGATCGTCCATTCCTTGGGAACCGTCCAGTCGAAGGCCTTCTCGCCAGTCGGCACCTGTTGCCGGTCAAGCGCAATGAAGCGGGAGAGAATATCCAGCGTGTCGCGAACGCCCTGCCCGGTGATGCTGCGGCATATCGGGTATATCTCGCACGCAAGATCATAGATTTCAGCGCCAATGGCCTGATCGTCCACGCCGGCCACCGAAGCGCCGCGAGCTGATTTCCGAGCCATAGCTTTGCGCTCTTCACCCGGCAAGTGGAAGGTGACGTTTCCTGGAATGGCGCATCTCGTCCGTGAGGATGCCCTCGGCGATCAGTTGCCGGATATGGGCGATGCGCTGATAGCGCGCTCCCTCGAACTCCTCCATCTTCAGGTTGGAGCTCTTGTACGCCTTGTACAGCTGCTCGGCGCCGGCTCTTGCGTCCCATTTCGGTTTGGCCTCGGGCAGGACACGCGCGAGTTTTTCGAAGCTCACACGATAGGAGCGCGTGTCCGGTCCGGCATCGTCAGCGAACTCCAGCCTGCAGTCCGGCACGACGGAAGCCACGATCTCGGCGATCTCGCGAATTCGATAGTTGTGCTCGGTCGAGCCTAAGTTGAAGGCTTCGTTCCAGACCTTTTCCGTGGGAGCTTCCAGCCCGGCCAGGAATGCGCGCGAGATATCCTCCACATGGGCGATGGGGCGCCAGGGGGTACCGTCGGATTTCAAGTAAATGAGTCCTTCGGTCACCGCCCAGGCAACCAGATTGTTGAGAACGATGTCGAAGCGTATCCGCGGGGAAAGGCCGTAGGCGGTGGCCGGCCGGAAGTAGACCGGGCAGAAATCATCATCCGCGAGCTCCGCAATATCACGCTCCGACAGGACCTTGGACCATCCATAGGCGGTAACAGGCTGCAACGCGCCGCCTTCATCAATGATCGTTTCCCCCGAAATCCCGTAATTGCTGCATGAGGACGCAAAGAGGAAACGGCCTACGCCCGCCTGTTTGGCGGTCCAGGCGAGCTGAACGCTGCCGCGATGATTGATCTCGTAGGTGATTTCCTCGTTGAGATTGCCGAGCGGATCGTTGGACAGGGCTGCCAGATGAATGACCGCGTCGAAGCCTTTCAGATCCGCCACTCGGACATCGCGAATATCCTTTGTAACAGACGGAATACCGGCCAGTGGCCCGCCGGGCTCATAGCTGCAGCGCGAATAGAGATCACTGTCGAAGCCTGTCACATCGTGACCGGCTTTGAGCAGCATTGGCACCATAACGGAACCGATATAGCCCCGGTGCCCGGTTACCATGACTTTCATGATATTCGCTCCCCGCGTGAGATGAATTCAGGCTAGCAACGGCAAGTGTTTTCCGCGAGGACGCCGATGGGCTAAGCGATCCGCCGAGTGGAGGCGTTGCCTACGCCTTTCGGCTATTCGCGCGGAGCTCTGAGGATTAGCACCCAATCGGGATCCCCTGCCCCGTTTCGTGGTGACGGCGGCTCATAGAGGCTTTCGGAACCGCTTTCAGTCGCCGCGAAAAATGTGCCTGTTGCGGGATCAAACCACTGTGCATCCCGGTCCCGCTTAAGGTTTCCGCTTACCAGGAGGCTGGCCGCCCCATCGGGCAGATAGGCAACGGCCAGAGATCCGTCTTCATTCGCCGCGGCATAGACGCCCTCTTCCGCCCCGATGGTCTGAAATATGGATCGGTCTGTTACCGGCTCCAGCGCCCACCAGAAGAGGCCCTCAAAGAGGGTCCTCATTTGCGTCATGCTCTGCGCGCCCGCGCTCGAAAGTGCCTCCTGCCACGTGACATCGACGGGATAGATGCCCGGCCCGCTGAAATGCCAGATTGGGTTGTTGCCAAAGATATGGCCTGCCGCCCCGGCAAGCATCGCGCCGTAGGCGATGCCCCTCATCGACAGCGCATCGGCTCCGTGTTCGCCCTCATAGGTGCTCTCAAGCATGAGGATCGGCTTCCCGTCGCCGCGCCGATAACGCTCGAGTACCTGCTTGTGCACGTCGGCATAGGTATAGACCGTGTCGAGATCTAGCCACGTTTCCGCCGGCCAATAATCGATGGTGATCGTATCGGGCGCTGAATGAACGGTGTTCAACCCCTTGGCACCGGTGGAGGCGATCCCTTCCACGACTGCGCGTACCAGATCCCGATCGGCAGCATCGTAATCCCCCCCGTACAGCCAGAGGATGTTTTTGAATCGGCCAAAGCGTTCGCCGACATAGCGGCCATAGGCGGCCAGTTCATCGGTGCCCGCCGCCTCCATTTCTCGATACCAGCCCTCCTCACCGCCATTGAAACCGAGATAAGCCGGCGCCAAGAGCACCAAGAACCCCATCTCGCCGGCTTGGCGCACCACCCATTCAGCATGGTCGAAATAGGCATCGTTCGGGCGGGAGAACCGTCCTGGTAGCACAAAAGGCGGCTGGCCATACGCGTTGGCGGGGGCGTTGGTGGCATATTTCCGCTCTATGAGGGAAACGACCAGCGCATTGAACCCGCGCTTTTTACGGTCCGACAGGTATCGAAGCGTCTCCTCGCGCGTGAGTTCAGCGATGAGCGACCATGCCGTATCGCCGTGGATGAGAAACGGCCTGCCCTCGGCATCTTCCAGCAAGCGCTTGTTGTCGGAGATCACCAGCGGGAATGCCGGCTCCTCGAATTCACCAGCCGCCGCAAACGGGGCCAGCATCATCACGAGCACGCAGGCCGCACCAAGCTGCCGTCTCATTCTGCCGCTGTCCGCACTGGAGGGGGCGCGACGGGCCGGTTAAAGCGACGATAGACGATCTCTGAAGGCCGGCCTACCAGATAGTTTTCGACACCGGTTTCGAGAGCACGAGCATATACGGCAAGTGCTGCGTCCACCGCCTCTATCGTCTGCTCGATTTCGGCATCGCCATGTGTGTAGCTCACGACCAGGGACGGGGCAAGAATTCCACGCCTGATGATTTCCTGAAGGAAGAGCGTTCGAAAAGCCTGGGAAGGTTGGCCGTCCCGATCCGATGTCGCGTAGGCTAGGCAGCAATCCCTTCCAACGACCCTGAAGAAATCCCGAACACGATGGCGCTGCGCCGAATCCGTAATCCCCTCGCGCAGCTTTCGGCCCTGCCGGTATAGGTGCTCAATGACAGGTTCACGCGCGTAAACTTCCATAGTCGCAATGCCGGCGGCGAGTGCATGTGTTTCCGCGCCATGCGTGGTGGACAGCAGGAACACCCTTGGGCGGTCGCTTTGATCCAGGCCACCGAGCCGCATGATCTCGCGCTTTCCGGCGAGCGCGGACAGTGCAAAACCGTTGCCAAGCGCCTTGCCAAAGCAGGAGAGGTCGGGAACCACGCCGTAGACCGCCTGCGCGCCCGCCTTGTGCCAGCGAAACCCGGTGATCATCTCATCGAGGATGAGGAGCGCACCGTTTTCATGGCAAAGTCGCTGGAGTGCCTGCAAATAGCCGGCCGGGGGATCATCGCCACGCGACGGCTCTAGGATGAACGCGGCGATCCTACCAGGATGAGTGTCGAAAAGTTCACGCGCGCTCTGGAGTACGCCGTAGCGGAACGTGACAGTCAGTTCCCTGGTCTGCGCCGGAACGCCCGAATTCACCGGCGTCGTGCCGATGAACCAGTCGTCGGTCGAGAAGAATGGGTGATCCGCGCAGCAGGCGATCATGTCGCGCCCGGTATAGGCGCGGGCAAGCCGCACGGCGGCGGAGGTCGCGTCGGAGCCGTCCTTGCAGAACTTGACCATTTCCGCGCCAGAGACGAGATCGAGGAAACGCTCCGCACATTCCAGCTCGATCCTGTGGGGCCGTGTGAAGTTGCAACCGAGCGCCAAAGCCGCGCGCGCGGCCTTCAGTACTTCCGGATAAGCATGTCCCAGCCCGACAGCGCGGTTTCCCATGCCGTACTCGATGTACTCGTTGCCGTCGATATCCCAGACATGCGAGCCAAGGCCCCGAGCGATAATGCCCGGTGAGAGGACGGGATACTGATCGTCACCCTTCGCATAGGTGTGACAACCACCGGGAATGAGCGCATGCGCGCGTTGGCGCAGGCGGTCCGATTCAACGAATGTTTCGATTTGCCCACGCATTCCCGTTTCCTCTACGAGCTCAGCCGTTCGCGCACGACGCGCAGCCAATTTTTCATGGGTTTTGGGATTGCAGTCCTCAGCCCCGGCTGAAGCCCGCCGGGGAGTGACCACGCTTCGATCGGGAGCGGCGGTGCCGTCGGGGGACTGTTCCGACGGAGCTTCTCGATCAGCGCAAAATAGGCTCCCGACATGGTCTCCAGTCCGAAGCCTTGTGCCGCTGCTTGCTGCGCGTTGCGGGAGATTTCGGCCAGCAGCAGCGGCCTGCTTTCCAGCTTCTTTATCTCGTGCGCCGCCTGGCGCCAGTCGCCCACCGGGAAGAGCAGGCCCGAAACCTCGTGCTTCACGATCATATCGGTCACGCCATGAATACGCGAGACAACAGGAACGCAGCCCGCCGCCATCGCCTCGACGATCGTAAAACCAAATCCCTCGAACCGTGATGGCATGATTAGCACATCGTGTTTCGACAGGATGCTCGGGATTTTCTCCGGCGGTACTCCGCCGAGAAGCGTCACACGCCCGGAATGGCGGGCGAGCCGCTTCTTCAGCTTGTTCAAATCCGGTCCGTCCCCGGCCACCGTGAGAGAAACCGACGGCGGAAGTTGGTCGATGATCTTCGGCAGCCAGAAAACACCCTTGGACACATCCTCTACTCGCCCGAGAAACAGGACGCGCAGAGAGGCGGACCGGGGCGTTCGCGCGAAGCCGGCGTAGGCTGCCACGTCGATCGCGTTCGGGATCGTCACGGTCCATGCCGGCGCAAATTTGTAGTTGCGGATGAGGTCGTTGCGGCAGCGATCCGAAACGCCGACCGTCGCATGGACATTGTCGCGGATAGAATGTGCCGCAGCATACGTCCCCGGCGTGATGTTGTGAACGACCATTACCCGCAGCATCGAAGGCGGCAGATAGCGCGCGATATTCATCTGAAGCTGATCGGCAAGAACATTGATGAACACGCCGTCGAAATTGTTCTCTTCCAGCGCCTCGATCAATGCGGCGGCCTGCTCGGCGTCGGACCGGGCAGGCGTGACGAAGAAGCCGGAAGCGGAATGGCTGCTCCCGCGCAAGCCCCCATCCGCTTTATCATACCCGAGGCCGACCCACTGCAAATCGACGCCGCGCGTCATGAGCCCGGCACGCAGCTGTTGGAAAAGCGTGTATGTGCCACCGAGATGCGGGCGCACGAAATAGGCGAACTTCACAATCGATCCATCCAGGCGGTTTCGATGCGGGCGGACAGCCTTCCGAGGAGTAATGCTAAACCGAGCGGGGTGGGGGCGGAAAACCCGGCATGATTGGTATTCCCGTACGCCGTTTGAACGATGGTTGATCTCCTTGTTCGTTTCGGTTCGACAAAAGGCGACGACCAATTCACCCGGCACGACTAATGGCCATGTTCCCCAAGTCCGCCGAATACGGAAAAGATGATTCCTCTAATCGGGTGGTGGGGCTCTCTGGCCAGAGAGGCCGTTTTCATGAAAGTAGGACTTTTCGGCCAATTCGGTGGCGGCAACTCCGGAAATGACGCCAGCCTCGAGGCCATGATCCTTTACCTGCGCAAAGCCTGTCCCCAGGCCGAGCTCATCTGCTTTTGCCCCAATCCGCAAAAGGTAGCCTCGGATTACGCTATAGAAGCCGCAGGCACCGGCCACCCGGGGCTCAAGGGCGCGTTTACAAGGCGGCTAGACCGCCTGAGCGCCGGTTCTCTCCGTCGCGCTCTCACGCTCGCGCACTCTTTCCGGCAGATGCGCGGAGTCGACGCGCTGATCGTGCCGGGAACCGGCTTCCTGGACGACTATCAGGAGAGACCATTCGGATGGCCATTCATGATTTTCCGGTGGTCTCTGGCTGCGAGACTGTCCGGTGCCAAGCTCGCTTTCGTTAGCATCGGAGCCGGGCCCATCACTCATCCGGTTAGCCGCTGGTTCATGAAGCAGTCCGCACGAATGTGTCATTACCGGTCCTATCGCGACACCCTCTCGAAGCAATTCATGCAGCGTATCGGATGTGACGTCGAGAACGATCCGGTTTTCCCCGATCTCGCCTTCAAGCTGCCGAACCCGGCGGCCACTTATCAGCCCGGGCCGCGAAAAATCGCGGTGGGGCTGGGCGTCATGAACTACTCGGGGTGGGTACGTGGCAGTCAGGGGCACGCCGTCCACTGCAACTATCTTGGAAAGCTGACTGCCTTCGCCCGATGGCTTCTGGAGCAAGACTATGAAATCCGCCTGCTGACAGGGGATAAAGGCGATGAATCGGCAGTTAAGGAGGTTTATCGTCGGCTTTCGATCGCCATTCCGGACCGTGTGAGGTCTCTTGTCGTTTTCGAACCCACCCAGTCACTGGGCGAGCTGATGCGGCAGATCAGCATGATGGATATCGTCGTGGGATCGCGTTTTCACAACGTTGTCGGAGCACTGAAACTCCACAAGCCGGTCGTATCCCTCAGCTACGCCAGCAAGAATGAAGCGCTCCTTTCGGATATCGGGCTCCATGGCTTCTCACAGCACGTCGAACATTTCGATCTCGAGATCCTCAAGCGCCAGTTCATCCGGGCGCTTGCCAATCGCAGCGAAATCAAGGAACAAATCGCAAACGGGGTGACGCGTTACACTTCAGCGCTGGCGGAGCAGGATTCCCTTCTGATGGACGCGATGCTCGACGCCGCCACAGAGAATACTGCAGGTGAGGGAAAGCCAAAAGATTTGTCAGCGCTGTCGATATAGCTTTGCTCACACCGATTATGAGGAAGCCGCCCGGCGGGGTGAAAGCCTGAGCGCACTTTTCAACGTTGCCCGTATGCGTGCGAGCGCATCGTCGCGGGTCGCCAGCCCGCGGAGAGGTGGAAGAACCGCGAGCGACGGCCGAACGCGAAGGACAAATCGAAAGAGGTCCGCCACACCAGGCTCCCTCCGCACAAAGTGGGAAACGGCGCACCAGTAGGCGCGGCTCGCAAGGCTGTGCAGTGCGCAGCGGTGCAGCCGATACCGGTCATGCAGAGATGCTCCGGCACCGTTGAAAAAGACTTCGAAGGTTCGCTCCATCTCCACGTTCCAGTGGTGAACGCTTGAGACCACCGCGGACTGGTTGCTTTCGTGTATGCGGGCCAGCACCTGCACGCTCTCCGTTCTGGCAACCGCCCCCAAAAGACCGAAGCGCATCCACATTTCAACATCGTCGGTGTGCGCAAGCGCCGGGGTATAATGGCCTGCTTTCTTCTGCGCTCGTGTCCTCACCAGTGTCGTCGGCCCTCCCACGGGACTGCGCCCCGTCCCGCAAAACTGCTTGAGAAATGCCGGACCGGACAGGATCTCGTAGTCGTTCGACTGGCCGGAAAATCCAGTCGGAGAGGAGAAATCCGGAGGTACGAACTCGGTGCGGCCGTAGACCAGATTCACCTCATTGTGCCGCTCCATGATCTCGACGGCTTTCTTCAATGCTCCCGGCGCCAATAGATCGTCGGCGCAGAGGATAAGAAAATAGTCTGCGCGCGCCCAATCTACGCCGGAGTTGAAAGAAGCATGCGGGCCGAGATTGCGCTCGCGAAAGCAGAGCTCGACACGGCTGTCACCGGCGGCAAGTGCGCGGGCAACCTCCTGACTGTCATCAGTGGAAGCGTTATCGACAATGAGGAGACGCAGTTCCGGACCATCCTGAGCCAGTACGCTTTTCACGCAGTCGCGAAGGTAACGACCATAATTATAGCTGGGAACGAGAACATCCACGCCCGGCATTGGCCTCCCCCGTTTCAACCGGCATCCGTATTGGAAAGCTGCACAGTTCCACCTGCCGAGACTTCGCGGGACAGCCTCCAGCGGGCGGGAACAGGCAAGACACGGCGGATCTCGTCCAAAACGGGGTGCCTGACCAGCACTGCCCCGGCGAGCCATCCCATACCGGCAGCGACGCCCGCCAGACACGCTTCCGCAAAGCTGAGATCGAACCGGAAGCCCGACAGACCGACTACGGCAAGTGCCGCGGCCGTCGCACCCGCGGTCGGTACAGCGCTCATCCAGAGCACATGGAAAAGTTCGCTCCAGCGAAAATCCACGTGCTTCTTTACGTACTTGAACGAGACGAACATCTGAAGCGGTATTGCCAGAAACTGGCTTGCCGCCATCGCCGTCAATCCCATTGGGCTGGCTGCGCACAAGATGACGACGGACAGCGCGCGTGACACTGCCGTCGAATAGAAGGCCTCCCGATTAAGCCCGAGCGCCATGAGAATGGGGTGTGTCAGTATCACCGGAAAGAAGAACAGGCTCGCCAACGCCATGATGCGGACCAGCGGAACGGCCTCCGCCCATGAATGCCCCAGGATAAAATTCACCACCGGATGCGCGAGGATCGCCAGCAGGATCAGGGCAGGCCAGTAGAGCGCGGTGATATATCCGATGGCCCGCAGATAATGCCCTTGAACCAGCCGCCCTTCGCGCACTTCCGCCGCAAGCGCGGGGAAGGCCATCGCGAAGATCGCGCCCAGGAAAACCCGGTCGGGAATGGCGCAGACGGCGTTCGTCCGATTATAAATTCCTACCGCGGCGGCCGGCATGAACCGGCCGAGCACCACCTGCGGCAGCATGTCATGGGCGCGATCGACGAAACTTGCGGCCCCACGGAAACGGCCGAATTCATAGACCATGCGCCAGGATGCAAGCGACGGGCGCATGTCGTAGGCGTCGCGGCGGGCAATCAAGGCGAGACATGCCGTCGTGCTACTCGCCGCCAGTGTTCCCCACGCATAGCTCATGAAGCTGAAACCGAACGCCGCCAGCCCGATTGTCGTCAGCGCCATGACGGTCAGGCTGATTGCGCGGATTCTGGCGATCGCTCCGAAATTCATATCCCGCCGCAGAAGCGCGACCGCCGGGAAGCTCGTCATTTCGACTGAGGCGGCGGCGATCATCACGGGCAGGAAGTGTCTCAGCCCAAGTTCGCCGTAGTAGCGGGCGACGACCGGTGAGAGGACGAACAGGAGCGTAGCCAAAACGATGTGGACTCCGAGGAGGATCGTCAGCGCCGTCCTCACATCCTCTCTTTCCACCCGTGTACGCTGGATCAGGAATTCCGGGGTCACGAATTCCCGCAAGGAAAAGATGATGACGCTGATGCCCATGCCAAGCACTGCGACACCGATCGCGGCGGGAGAAAGCATGCGCGAAAGCACTGCCACCATCAGGAAGTTGATGGCCAGTGTCAGATACTGCTCCAGTGAAGCCATCAAGAAGGCACGGCGAACGCGGCTCATTTCCCTACCCGCCCTCTTCTCGCGGTCCGTGGGATGCATAACAGAGTCCGAGAGCGCGAACCGGATGGCCCGCGCTCCGTCAGGCAAGGTCTTCGTGTGAAGGCAAGTGAACGCATGACAACCAGCATAGGCTGATCCCCTGCGCCCGAAATGCCGCCATTGGATTTAGCCGCACCCACCGAATGGGTAAGCTATGCCGTGCGGGCTGAATGCGTCAGCCGCTTACTCTTTCATGTTGCATGCGGATCGTTTCGATGATTTCGCCGGCAACCGAGCGGTCGCCTGCGTCGATCTCCATGCTTACCGCCTTGAGTGTCTTGGCAGCGTCATTCAGCAGTCCCTGCATATCATGTTCTTTCAGGATTCCCCTGGCTTCGAGTTCCAATAGGAGAGACTCGAGGACGTAGAGAGCCGCAAGAGCTATGGCCCGGGACTGCGCATGCAGTAGTTTCGCTTCCATTTGTGGCCTCCACCGCCAATGCGGTGCTTCCGCCCGTTCGCCCGATGCCGATGCGCTCGTCGTGAGTGCATCCAGAATGTTGCCTGAAACTTTGCTGAAAAACGTGATCGGGGCCTACCCACCGGCCGCAGCCTAGACCCGCCACAGATGCCTCCTCTGCCTCTATGCTCCCATGAGTCCGGCAAAACCTCAAATCCGCCATTAATGAAGGATCCGCAGCATAAAGTGACCGGACTACGCACTTCGAACGGTCGCTTTCAGCCGGAACGGGTGCGATTTTGCCCTCCGTGTGAAGGTTGCCATCAGCCGTAAGCACCCGGATCCGCAAACTTGGAAGTAGTCCCTTCATCCGCATGGGGAAGGCGCTTCGCTCTTTCTCCAAGTCTACTGGGTCGGCGTGTCCTCCTAAACTGGTCCAGGTTTCGCGTTTCAAGCAGACCCGTGGACAGAGGTGGGAGTACATGTTGTCTGGCATATACGCACACACGCTCAACGCCTTTCTCCTGTCCCTCGTACTGGTCGCCGGCATCAGGCGTTTTGCGCCGGCCTTCAATCTGGTCGACATTCCAGACGCGCGGAAAATGCATGAGGGAACGGTGCCACTTTGCGGCGGCGTGGCGGTGTTCGCGGCGTTCATGGCCAGCAGCATCGGACTGGAACGCTATCTACAGTTCCCGTGGCCGTGGCAAATGGGCCTCGGCATGTTGGTTCTGCTGGGAGTTATAGATGACCGCTGGCGGCTGCCGCCTGCGCCACGGCTGGCAATACAGGCCCTTGCTGCCGCTCTCCTGATCTCCGCTCTGCCCGCCCCGCTGAATCTGGGGCAGTTCGGCGGTCTGATGCCCTTCGCGCTTTCCGCCACCGCAAGCGCCGCGCTTTGCATCTTCTTCCTGGTTGGGACGATCAACGCCACCAATATGATGGACGGCGTCGACGGCCTGGCGGGCGTCAGCGTCGCTGGCGCGTTGTTCTGGCTCGCGCTTGTTGCCGTACATATCGGGGACGCGCGGATTGCCATGCATTCGCTGATCCTCCTGGCGGCTGTGCTTGGCTTTCTGGTTTTCAACCTGCGCCACCCCTGGCAGCCGAAGGCAAGCGTGTTTCTCGGCGATGGCGGAAGCCTGATGCTCGGTGCAGCACTGGCCTTCTTCATTATCGGCCTGTCCAGCGGCTTGAACTCTCCGGCTTTCCCGATTCTCCTCTGGATCGTCATCGTTCCCATCATGGACACTTTGAGCCTGATCGCGCGGCGTGTGGCAAACCGGCGAAACCCGCTTTCGCCAGATCGCTGGCACCTCCACCATCTCCTGATCGATTCAGGCGTTTCACCGGCCAGAACGACCGCATTGATCGCGGCGGCAAGCGCGCTGTGCGGCGCCATCGGCTATCTCGGTGTCGTCCTCCATATGTCCGACATTGCGATGGCGGCGGGCCTTCTCGTCCCCATGCTGACGCACTCGGCAACGGTTCTCGTGCTGAGCAGCCGTCCTCGCCGGGTGCGCTGGATGGCCGATGCCGCCGCTGCTGTTCAACCGGTCCCGCCCCGGTCGAACTGGCCATGAAAAGGCGGGACGGATTTCCGCTCCGGTCGGCGGGCGATATTGTTCATCCTAGGACGTAGCGAAGATGGGTGTTTCAGTCCTCATCATGACATGGAACGAAGAGGCCAACCTTCCCGCCTGCCTGGAATCGCTGGCGTGGAGCGACGATATCGTCGTGCTCGATTCCTTCAGCACCGACCGCACGGTGGAAATCGCCAAGGCGGCCGGCGTGCGCGTGATCAAGCGCAAATACGACACCGAGGACCGGCAGCGCATGTTCGGGCTGACCAAGATCAAGTTCAAGCACCCCTGGGTCTACACGCCGGATGCCGATGAGGTCACACCCCCGGAACTGCGGGATGAAATGCTCGCCATTGCGGCAGACCCGGAATGTCCGGAGGCGATGTTCAAGGCCCGCTACAAGAACATGTTTCTGGGTAAATGGATTCGCCACAGCAGCCTCTACCCGACCTGGATCACGCGCATGGTCCGCCCCGACCGTGTGCGGTTCGAGCGGCAGGTACACTCCGTCTGCGTCGCGGACGGCCCAACGGGGCAGTTGAAGAACCACTTCATTCACTACAGCTTCAACAAGGGCATCGCGGCCTGGTACGAGAAGCACAATCGGTACTCCAGCGTTGAGGCGGATTTGGCAGCAAACCGGGCGAAGCAAAAGGTTGACTGGGCGGATCTCTTCAGTCCCCGAGCTGACGCCCGGCGGCGCGGCCTGAAAAGCCTGTCCTACAAGCTGCCTTTCAGGCCAACCTTGCGCTTCCTCTACATGTATGTCCTTCGCGGCGGCTTCCTTGATGGCTGGCCGGGATATGTCTACTGCCGGCTCATTTCCGGTTACGAGTTCATGATCATCGTGAAGACTGCCGAGCTGCAAAGACGCGACCGCGGGCTTCAGGTATGAGCGTGTATCGCCCGTCTCGCCGCGTTTTCAGGCAGTAGGAGACCCGCGATGCTGTCACGCTACGCAAAACCGGCTTCACGGGTCGCCTCAGCGCCTGTGCCGCGATTGGGCGGCCCGACGTTCGCCTGGAAGGACCGCGCGCTGCGCCTTCTGTGGACCGTGACATGGGCCGCTCTGGCAGCGTGGACGCCCGCGCCTTTCCACCCGTTCCGGCGCAGACTTCTGGTCCTGTTCGGGGCCGATATCCATCCGACCGCGATCGTGCGAGGCAGCGCACGCATCTGGTGGCCGGGCAATCTTCGCATGGGAGCCCATGCATCCCTCGGTCCCGGCGCGATCTGCTATAATGTGGCTCCTGTGACGATCGAGGACTTCGCTATCGTTTCTCAGCGGGCGCATCTTTGCTCGGCGGGGCACGACATCGATGATCCGGAGTTTCCATTGACCGTGCGGCCGATCCGGATCAGCCGGGACGCCTGGGTCGCTGCAGAAGCCTTTGTCGGGCCGGGTGTAACGGTCGGTCGTGGCGCCGTTCTGGGCGCCCGCGGTGTTACCTTCCGCGATCTCGACGTGTGGACGGTTTACGCCGGGAATCCCGCCCGCGCGTTACGCCGCCGCGCCTACAGCTCATCCGGTTGACGGACGAGCCGTCTGTATAGCGCGACCATCTCGAAACCGATCCTGTTCCAATCGAATTTTTCCGCCACGAGCCGGCGGGCCCTCTGGCTCATCAGGAGCCGATGGTCAATTCTCATCGAGAAAAAGTGCAGCAAGCTCTCAGCGATCGTTTCCTGATCAGTTCCGGTCTCCATTGCGGCACCGGCTGAAAAACTCTCCGGCAGATTGCATTGCGGCGACAGGAGCGCCGGCAAACCGAAGGCGAATGCTTCAAGGGCCGCCATGGGCAGACCTTCGCTCAGGGATGGCAGGATAAAGGCCTCCGCCGCCGCATATACACGCCCGCGCTCGTCACCGTAAGCCGGGCCGACGAGATGAATGCGCTCGCTGCAAACAGCCGCCTCGAGGGCAGCGTCGAGCTGCTTTTGATAAGCTGCCTCGACAGGTCCGACGATCACCAGATGCCAGTTTCGATCTGCCGCACCCGCCGTATCAAAGGCCTGGATCAGTTCGAGAACCCGCTTTTTCGGGGTTACACGGCCGAGGAAAAGAAGAACCCTGCTGCCGGGCGGCATGGACGTGCGCCATGGAGGCTTACCGACCGGAACGGACGGCAGGTCCACCCCATTGGGCAATATGGTCACGGGTGTGCTGATCCCGGCTGCGACGATGGCCTCTTCCTCCGCAGCGCTTAGGGCATGGAGGCAGGCCGCGCCTCGGAGATGGGCATCTTCATAAAGCAGGCGCGCGAACCGCTTCTTGGACGCGCTGTTTTCGAGCGCCCAGGGGTCGAGCATTCCGTGTGGGCTTACGACGTAGGTTTTTCCCGTCGCGCGCGCCCATCTCCGCGCTGCGACGGAGAGATACATCCAGAGGCCGTGAACATGCAGAATATCCAGGTCGCGCGAAAGCAGGACAGGCACGAGCTCCGGCGCGTATCCAAACGCGGCGGGGCCTCTTATCGGAACACGATGGACGGGAAGATCGTCGAAATCCCCGCCGTCGGAACGACTGTCCTCAAGGCTGAATATCTCGACGGATACACCCGGAATGCGGCGTATCGCCAGCGAGAGTGAGCGTACAGCCTCGCTGACGCCACCGCCTGCCGTGGACACGGTACCCACGAGCATTCCGACCCGAAGTGAGGTTGCCTCGCCGCTCTTGAGCGAACGGATGGTGGAATCTGAGCTCATCATCCGACCGCTGCGGCGGTACCGGCTGTAGCGGTTGAGAGCCGGTCAAGAGCAGCCATGAGCCGCCGACCGTAGGCTGCCATATCATGGTCGGTTGCGCCAACTCGAGCTTCGCTGGCCATCTGCTCCAGCCGATCCCGGTCACGCGCCAATTGCTCCAGCCGCCCGCAGATGGCATCCACGTCGCCTGCCGGACAGATGAAGCCATCAACGTCATCACGCACGACGCTTCCCGCATTCGGCGTGGTGATGACGGGCAGCCCGGCCGAAAGCGCTTCATAGGTGACGGTCGCCGATCCTTCGCAGATGGAGGGCAGCAAGAAGACATCCGCCCATTCGTAGTGGTGCATCATTTCCGAGCGCGGAGTCGGTCCGACCAACTCCAGCGACTGATGCAGCTTTTGCCTAACTGCGTCCGGCAGTGTGGCCGGCCCGACCATCCGGAATTGGGCATTTTTTCCGAAACGACGCGCCGCCTGTAGCACATAAGGAGAGCCCTTGCGCAATCCCACCGCCCCGACCGTCAGAACGCGCAACGGCCCGGAACGGCGCCTCGAGCGGGAAGGCTGCTGGAAGCGGGCGTCGATCCCATAGGGCACCACGAAGCAACGCTCCACGGGACCGCCGACTTCCGTGACGCCCTGCCGTACGAACTCGGAGGGGCAGATCACCATGTCCGCAGCCTCCCATTCAGCCTTTTCCCGCACGGCGAACGCCCCGGCAAACGGGTCCGCCTCATCGGCCGCCTGCCACTCGGGATGGCGCACCACTTCCGCCCCGATCAGGCGGTCGACGACCGCGCGTGGCGCAATGATCTGCTCTACTGCCGTCCACAGCCCCTGCCGACGGGCGGCCTGCAACTGCTCCAGGCATTCACCGCTGATGCCATAGAAGCCTTCGGCTTTTCCAAACCCGCGCCGCACCACGTGTTTGGAAAAAGACCGTCCTGCCGCCAAGGCCACCTTCGTATCCTGCGCCTGTGTCGGCTTGATTGTTCTGCGCAGATTCGCGGACAGCCCGACGGCGGGGAAACACATGATCTTTTCTTCCGACACACCGTTCGGGATGCGGCCGGTGAGCCGCCGGAGAGACGCAGGCAGCAGACGATCCGGCACGGCAGCGATGACACGCGGCCATCCCTTAGCTGCGCAAATGTCCGTATAAAGCTGCTCGAGCCTGCCGGCCTCGTGGAGTATGCGCGGGACGGCATAATGCATCCTGGCACCAAGCTGGCTGACGACGACCGTGTCCATCAAAGCGCCGCTTTGCCCGGCAGTGGCGAGAGAGAGGCGAGAGCCACCTTTGGGAGCAAATGCGAAACCGCCGCCTGCCAACGATCGACGCCGTGGCGCAGCATATATTCACTTTCCAGAAGCTGCCTTGCGTTCTCGCCCATTCGGCTGCGGCGCACGGACGAGCCCCGAAGACGCATGATGATTGCTGCCATGGCGGTGCTGTCGCCCGGTGCGACGGCTTCGCCGCAGTGCGCGCGGCGCGAAACCGAAGCAACCTCGCCTTGCTGGTCACCGACGAATATCGTCGGCCGGCCGGCCGCCAGGACGCCATAAAATTTGCTCGGGACGATACAGTATTCCAGAGCAGGCAGAAGGGAGACGATGTGGACGTCCGCCACGCTCAGGCTCTGTGCCAGGCGCTCAGCCGGCTGGTATTGCTTGAAAAGGACATTCGTCAGACCGCGCCGCTGCACTTCCAGTTCGGTAAAAGCGCGCTGCTGCCCGTCTCCAATCAAGAGAAAACGTATGTCATCATAACCGCGCAGCTTTTCCGCTGTGTCGAGCAGCGTTGCAAACTCATGCGCCCTGCCGAAATTACCCGAATAGCCGACGATGAATTTCTCCTTGAGTTTCCACTCTTCGCGCAGTGGGTTGTCTTCGGGATGAATCGGCCGAATTTCTTTCTCGTCCGACCAGTGATGCACGGTTGCGAGCTTACGCGGAATCGTCCCGCGCTGTTCCAGATAATTTGCCATCGAGTGTATCGGACAGATCGTAAGGTCCGACCTTTTCAGCGCGGCATCCCGCAACGAGGTGGCGAACCGGTCAAGTCCGCCGCCCCTCGACAGAACTCCAAGCTCGACCGCCGTCTCGGGAAAAAGATCCATGATCCAGTTGACGAGCCTCGCGCCGCGGATTGCCAGCGGCGCTGCCGCGCTTACGCCCAGCAGCGGCGGATCGGTGCACACCACGCACAGGTCGCGCGCCCGCGCATGCAGGAGAAACCAAGCCATCGCCGAGAGATGAAACGTGGCATAGTCGCCCGCCCGGTTCATCATCCCGCGGCGACCGAAACCTGAGGTCCACAGACGGTGAACTGAAACGCCGTTGATCGCCTCGCGAGCAGGCAGCACGATATCGGACGTGTCGTGAAAATGCCGACATGCCAGGGCCGTCACGGAGAACCCACGTTCGGCCAATGCGAAGGCAAGGCTCGATACCATACGGCTGGTGGCAGATTGATCGGGATGGAAATATCGGTTTGCAAGCACGATCTTCATCGGCACATGCCCCGGTTCCCGGCCCCCCCGGAACTGCATGGGAACGGCCAATTGGTTCAAAGAAGTCTTGCAGTGCCCGCCGGTCTGCTCAAGGGGGGCAAAGGTGGTAGCGGGGAGAAGCTACACACCGCCTATTCTCCCTTCGAACGAGCGGTACTCGGCCATTTGCACGTTACATCCGCCGGATGACGCCTTCGGTGGAAGCGCTCAACCTATGGGTGACTGTCCGCTTTGAGAACTTCTCGGCCGAGAAACCTCACGCGACAATGACACCGAATAATATTTGTTTTCCGGGCGCATAGAGGCGGCGGATAAAGTGTTCCGAGGTGTTGTCTTGAAGGAAAAAACAGCTCTTATAATCGGCGTTACGGGCCAGGATGGCGCATATTTAAGCGATGTCCTTGTTTCCAAGGGCTACGTCGTTCACGGCCTGAAAAGGCGTTCTTCCTCGTTCAATACCGGGCGGATCGATCATCTCTATCGTGATCCGCATGAGGAAGAGGTTCGATTTCACCTGCACTATGGCGATCTCACGGACGCGACCAATCTGTGCCGCGTCATCCAGCAGGTCAGGCCCGACGAAATCTATAATCTCGGGGCGCAGAGCCACGTTCAGGTGAGTTTCGACACGCCGGAATATACCGCCAATGCCGATGCGCTCGGCACGCTGCGTTTGCTGGAGGCTATGCGTATTCTGGAGTTGGGGGAGCGAACCCGGTTCTATCAGGCCTCCACCTCCGAATTGTTTGGCGGTGTCGGCATGACCGCGCAGAACGAAAGCACGCCCTTCGTCCCGCGCAGCCCTTATGCCACGGCCAAGCTCTACGCCTATTGGATCACCGTGAATTACCGCGAGGCATACGGCTTCCATGCCTCCAACGGCATTCTCTTCAATCACGAGAGTCCTGTTCGCGGCGAAACCTTCGTCACGCGCAAGATCACACGCGGAGTCGCGGCCATCGAGCGCGGGCTTCAATCGAAGCTGATGCTCGGTAATCTCGATGCTCGGAGAGACTGGGGCCATGCGCGGGATTATGTCGAAGGCATGTGGCGCATCCTGCAACAGGACGAGCCCGACGATTATGTGCTTGCTACGGGCGAGACCCATACGGTTCGCGAGTTCGTGGAGCGGGCTTTTGCTGTGGTCGACCGGACGATCGAGTGGACGGGAGAAGGTGTCGATGAGAAGGGGCTCGATACGCGCTCCGGCGAACCTCTGATCGAGATCGATCCTCGCTATTTCCGGCCGAACGAGGTCGACTTTCTCCTTGGCGATGCATCTAAAGCCAAGCAGCGGCTGGGCTGGTCTCACAGCATTCCATTCGACGCGCTTGTGGCGGAGATGGTGGAAGCCGATCTGAGCACAATCATGCGAGAGGCGGGCCGCAATGACTTCTATGGCACTTAACGAGACATTCTCACTTGCAGGCAAGCGCGTCTGGGTCACCGGGCACAGGGGAATGGTCGGCTCGGCCATCGTCCGGCGGCTCGCATCGGAGCAATGCGAAATACTGACAGCCACACACGGTGAACTGGACCTTACAAACCAGGCCGCGACCGTGGCCTGGATGGAGCGCCATCGGCCGCAGGTCATTTTCAACGCCGCTGCCCGCGTCGGCGGGATTGCCGCCAATGCACGCAATCCGGCTATGTTCCTCTACGATAACCTTATGATCGCGCTGAACGTGACGAAAACAGCGCACGAGATCGGAGTGGAGAAGCTGCTCTGGCTCGGATCCAGTTGTATCTACCCCAGGGAAGCGGTTCAACCGATCCCGGAAGAAGCCCTCTTAACCGGCCCATTGGAGTCGACAAACGAGGCGTATGCCCTCGCCAAGATCGCCGGCTCGAAGTTGGCGGAAGCCTACTCACGCCAGTTCGGCGATCGCTTCATCACGGCCATGCCGACCAACCTTTATGGCCCGAACGACAATTTCGATCCCGAGACTGCCCACGTCCTGCCGGCTCTACTGCGCAAGATACACGAGGCCAAAGCGGCCAGGCGGAAGACGGTTACGCTCTGGGGCACCGGCCGGCCACTGCGCGAGTTCCTGCATGTGGACGATCTGGCGGATGCCTGTGCCTTCGTCATGAAGCACTACCGCAGTCCCGAGCCGATCAATATCGGCACCGGAAGGGAAATCTCGATTGCCGGGCTGGCCCGTCTCATCGCAAGCATTGTCGGGTATGATGGTGATTTCGTTTTCGATTCCTCCAAGCCCGATGGAACACCGCGCAAGCTGCTCGATACATCCCGACTGGGCGCGCTCGGCTGGCGCGCGAAAATCACTCTGGAGGACGGTGTTCGCGACCTTTACCGTTGGCGAATGGCAGCGGAGACCGCCTCTTCGGCCGTGTCCTGAAGCGATCCCGTCGTCTCGGCTTCGCCTGACGGCATCGGATTGGTCAGTTCGACGCGCAGCACATCACCCGGCAGGATCGAATCCCGCTCGCTGGCATCAAGTTCCTGATAGTCACCTTCCGCCCGGCGGAGGAGCTCATAGGAAACGATCGGTTTCTCCGGACCGTTCGTAATCAATGCCGTTTCGGCCACGGTGTCGAGGACTGAGCGCTGACTGCTGCGCATGCGCGCGAGATTAAGGTCTATTTCCTGGATTTCAGCGGCTGCCTCGTTCCGACGCGTCTCGACAAGCGCCTGCCGGCGTTGGCGGAAAGCGAGCTGGTTCTGCCGGGCACGTGCCAGATAGGAGTGCAGTTCAAGGGCATCCCGCCGCGCGGACGAGAGGCGGCGCTCCACCTCGCGGAGATTGGATTTGGCTGTCAGGCCGCGCTCGGCGAGATCCCGATTCGAGGCGACGTCCTGGCCGAGAAGTTCAATCTCGTTGCTGTGCAGTTCGATGCTCTCGGTCAGTTGCTCGATCTCGTCCTGGTAGCTCTGTTCCTGTGCAGCCAGAGCTTCGTCTTCCGATGCCAGGGTCGCCTGACGGATCTCGAAGAGTGTCTTTTCACCCTCGATCAGGCGCTGCCTTGCCTCCCGCACCGCGGGTTCGCTGTCGGTGGGTGGAGTGTAGGTATAATCCCTGCCTTCGAACTCAGCCTGAAGGCGGGCGCGGCGCGCCTCGAGCGCAAATATCTGAAGCGCCAGGTCAGCGTATTCCTGCCTTGCCGAAATCAGTTGCAACTGCGCATTGTCGGTGGCCGACGATCCACGCCTTACGCCGCCGCCCAAAGCAACCAACTCGATGGCGATCATGCCCGGACGGTATTGATATTCGCCGGGATTCTCGACGTCGCCGATAAGGAAAATCGGCGCATACTCCGCAACGGACGTCGTCACTGTCGCGCCGGGAACATATTCCGACAATGCGCTATCGATTTTCCGGCCTACTTCGATGGGATTAAGCCCCTTTACGGAGACGTTGCCCAGGAGCGGGTAGGCAATCGTCCCGTCCGGGGCAACCGGGTAATCGCCCGAAAGCGCCGCCTCCCCGTAGACGACGATAGACAGGACGTCGCCGGAACTGACGCGATAGGCTTCGTCAGATTGGGCCGCGGCGGGACTGACAACCAACATTCCGCCGAGCGCAGCCACCATGGTGAGAGAAGCGGCATTCCTGAAGAGCCGTGAACGGACGAGCAGTTTCATGTTTATCCCCTTCGGATGCTTATGAACGCGGATAAACCGCCGCGGATGTGGTTTGCGAAGTGCGCGCACCGTGGGAAGGCTGTTCCGTAAAATCCGCATAGTGGTTTGTATCGACCTGATTGAGAACGATACCGTCCGGCGTCCGACCGGCATTTGAGAGGCTCTGCACCGACGCAATCACCTGTTGCAGCTGCCTCGTGCGGAAATGCACGACATGGAGAACGCGATCGGCGCCGGAGGCGATACCGACGGCATCGGCTGCCTGCTGGAGCGCGGGGGTATCGATCACGACGAGGTCATAGTGACGCTTGAGCTCCGCAACGAGTGCGTGGAATGTTCCGCGGGCAAAGAGCGTCTCCGGCGGAGTATTTCCGGCGCGTGCGGGCAGAATCCGCAGATCGGACGCCGGATCTTTCTGCAGCAGCTTATGCAACGATTGATGCCGCCCGATATACTCGTCGATATAGCTGGTCGCTTCGAGCCCTGAAGCTTTCTCGACCATCGGATCGCGAAGGTTTGCGTCGACCACCACTGTCTTCATTCCGACCGCGGCTGCCGACCGCCCAATGCCCAATGCGAGTGTCGTTTTCCCATCACCAGGAAAAGCGGACGTAACCGCGAGCGTTACGGGAGAACTTCCTGACGAGGGCAAACGTAGAGCCGACCTCAGCGTATAGACAGTGCGTCCGAACGTCGTAGAAGCATCGCGCGCACCATCGGCTATCCTCCTGTGCTCTTTCCTGGAGAGGTGTTGCAGGAGGCTGATAACAGGTACACCGGTGCCCGACTGAAGTAGCTCCGGCAATCGCGGCCTGCGGTCGGTCGCCTCACGGAGGGCTGCGCCCGCAACGCCCAACCCGCCGCCGAGTCCCAAGCCGAAGAGCATCCAGGTGGAAAGCCGGGGTCCGGCACGGACCGTCGGAGGCTGAGCATAAGAGATGATCTGTGCCTCGGGGGCGACAAAACCATCCTGTTCGATCATCTGCTTATAGCGTACCAGATAACTCTCGTAGATCGTCCTGTTAGCGCTCGCTTCACGCGCGAGCTGCGCCAGGGTAATGTCGGCCGTATTGGCCTTGGCCAGTTCCTCCTTGGCCTGCGCAAGCTCGGCCTGAAGCGCCTCCTCCTTGCGGTGAGCAATGGAGATTTCGCTGGAAAGGCTCTCAACCACCCGCTGAATTTCTTCGGCGATCTGCTGCTTTACAGAAGAGAGTTCCGCGTCCAATGCGCTTAGCTGGAGGTTCTTCACCGCACCACTATCGCGCAACTCGCCAATTCTGCGTTCCAGGCGAGCCTGATCCGCGCGCAGAGCCTGAACCGCCGCCGACCCGAGGATTTCAGCAGAAGCCGGCAGCTCCGATCGTTCCGCAAGGGAACGTACGATTTCAAGACGCGCTTGGGCTTCGGAGATTGCAGCGCGCGCGGAGACCATCTCAGCGCTCAAAGCCGAGACACGCTGCGCCTGCAAGCTTCCCTCCTCGGTTTCAACGAGGCCGGCTTCGCGGCGAAAGGCCTCCACGGCCTCTTCAGACGAAGCGAGCTCCGCGCGAAGGCCCTCAAGCGTCTCACCAAGCCAGTCGCTGGCGCGGCGCATGGCCGAACGCTTCACGTCGATCTGGTGATCGAGGTAGCTCTCCGCATAGGCGTTCGCGACTTTCGCGGCATAGTCGGGATCCGACGCGCGGAACGTCACGTATATCGTGAAGGATCGGCCGTCGTTGCTGACCCGCAGATCCGAGAGCAAGCGATCGGCTTTCCCCCTTTCATCGCCGCGTATAAGTTCTTGAATGCCCGGCTCGGCTACGGCCTGAAACGGGCCGACAAACGCCGACATGAGAGTGGCGACCAGTCCCGGCGTGGGAACCTCTTCCTGGATTTCCACGCCTTCGTTTTCCAGTCGAGCAATGACTTTTTCGGCCATTGAGCGCGACTGGATCATGTCGAGTTCGGTCCGCAGGACGGGGCTGTCCTGGGACAGAGGCGAAACGACCATTTCCGTCGGCACGGCTTCCACACGCCTAACGTCCGGCGCCAGGACGGCTTCGGAAACATAGCTCTGCGGCGCGTTTGCATAGCCAATCAGCCCGATGGCAAAGCCGGCTGCAGTCGACAGGAGGAGGATGTACCGGCGCCTCCTGAGCACCGCGAGCAACCCGGGCAGAACGGCGCCCGTTTCGCTTGAACGAATGTCCGAGACGATCATCATGACCCCCCTAGAGCGAAAGAATGGAACTTCTATTCGTGCACCGGGGTGTCGCTCGGAAACATCTGATTGATCTTGTAAGCGACCTCGGTTCGGTTTGTCGCTTTGAGCTTCTTCATGATATTGCGAATATGCACCTTGACGGTGCTTTCACGAAGATTGAGCTCATATGCGATGATCTTGTTCGCCTTGCCGCGGCGAAGCGCACGCACGACTTCTTCTTGCCGCTGGGTGAACATGCCCGCCATTGGCCGCGTGGCTTCCGATGCCGAACCGATGTAGCGTCGCATGGCCATCACGCTGCTTGCGGGAACGAATGTTCCGCCAGCCATTGCGAGATTGATGGCTTCGACGCAGACATCTATCCCCACCGAGGTGGGTATATAGCCGCGAATGCCGTATTCCAGAGCGATAAGGATCTGGTTCAATTCATCGTTTTCTGCCAGAACCACCACCGGGATTTGCGTAAACTCCGAGGTCAAATCGGTAAGCTCAGAGGTCAGTCCGGCATCGCTTATCTTGCGCCCGCCGATGTTCAAGACCACGGCGCCAAGCGGTGGGTAAAGGTCTTGCTGCGAACGCCAATCCTCGATGGATTGGCAAGGCAGAACCTCCATGTCCATTCCATGCGCGCGCAGACTGTGTGCGAAACATTCGCGGTCCAGCGCTCGCGCATCCAGGAGAAGGAGAGTTTTCTCCGCAGCGGCGTGTTCGTAACCGACACGGACTCCACTTGTGCGAGATCCGGTTGTGAGTGCATTCGGTTGGAACACAACCGTTTCACTTTCACCATTCGATTTTGTAGTTGAGTGCATCTCAACGTCCCCCTGTTACTCGGAAAACCAAACCCAAACGCGGGAATTCCTATAGGCACAGCAAAACAGATGGCGTTGTGACCGCGATCACCGTTGGCCTAAACCTCCCACCAACGGGAACTGGCTCATACGCACTTTTAACTATAAGCAATTGGTGCGGATTGGCGCTAACCTCGATTAGCAAACTTTAATAAGAAGTGTTTTTATGCTTCTAGTAATGTATTTTATTCTGACTGTAGTAATCTAAATTTCCGCGGTGAATTCACCATATGCAACCTCAAATGCGAATTTATACATTCATTCGCGCATTGGTAGAGGATTATAGATTCTACCTTGTGTAACTTCGTTCGAATTGCGCGAAATCAATCAGGCCAACCGGGTCTAGGAACTCCACCTTTCCTTTCCGAAACGAAAGAAAGCCAAATTCGCGCAGTTCTCGCAGCATACGGTTCACGTGAATGGCTGTAAGTCCGAGTGCATCGGCAAGATCATACTGAGTGAGAGGACAATCATAGCCGTCCTTGTCGGTCATGCCCGCCCGTTCAGTCCGCACCCGGAGTTCCTGCAGCAGATGCCCCGTTCGCACCAGCGCGCTGCGCCGGCCGATGTTGGCTAGATGCTCGGTTAAGATTGCATTCTGCCGCGAAACGGCGGTGAAGAAGAGCTCCGCCAGCTCATCATTTTTCGCTATCGCGCTCATCGCAGCTTTCACTCGGGCCTCGTAAACGGTCAGTTCCGTAATCGCGGTGAAGGAACTTTGGGCATCAGTGTTGCCGCTGCGAAAGCCGACTACGTCGCCGGCAAGCGTGAAATCGATTATTTGCCGCTCGCCGTCCGGCAGGTCCTTGTGAGTGCAACCCCAGCCGGACTGAACAATAAAGAGCCGGCTCTCCTCCTGGCCCTGCTCGGTTATCATTTTGTGAGCCGGATACTTCCGAAGAACGAATCCGATGTCCTTCAGGGAGTCCTTCGCACTGTCGTCTAGACTAAAATTACGAAAGAGGGGATTATCCAGAATAGCGGGTTTCGATCCACTGTAACACGCCATGCACTTCACCCAAGCCAGACTAGGGCGACAGCCTACACCGGAATTGGTTCGCCGGATATTGGCCCCGTTTGCCAATTTCGAGGAAGGGGTGACTGATTACACCTCCCTACGAAGGCCTTTTCTCCACTGAATACATCTCCGATCGGCAATGTCCTCCACTAATAGATTTATGTTATTATCCCTTTTGCTAAGCGGCATTACACTTTTGTGTTAGATCACCGGCCGGTGGAGGATCCAAATCCCTCCGACCCCGGGCTTCGTCGAAATATCCCCCGGCCAGAGCGGCGCGCCGAAGACCTACACCCTAAGACTGAATTGCAGCCTCGCCTCGCACAACGCACAGTTTCCCGGCCAGCGGAAGGTGTGCGATGTCCTGGCTGCTTTTTTCCATTCTGGGCGGGCTCGCCCTCTTCATGCTTTTGCACGGACTGCTGGCGTCCGGCCGATTTTACCACTTTCCGTTCTTCGCGGCGGGGATCTTCCTGTCATTCATCCTGCCGCAACTCCCAGGTGTGATTAACAACCCGTTTTTGCCTGCCGGTGCCATCGACAAAACCCTGTTCTTTGCCATTGCCTGTCTTGGCGCGTGCTGGGTCGGATGGGCCGTCGGCCAGCGCAGCCGAGGCATGCGAGATGTCGCCTTCAGCGAACGTCGGCTTTTGCACGCAGCCGGAGCAATGTCGCTCATCGGCGCCTACTTCTTCTATCGGTTCAGCCAATTGCCCGACGAAGAACGTCTGCGCGGGCTCCTGACCGGCACCGCGGTGGCATATCTCTTCTTTGCCAAACTGCTCACATACGGCTTCGCAATTGCACTCCTTTGCTATGTTCGAAATCCATCGAAGCTGGCTTTGGTCATTATTCTCTTCGGGTCCCTTTTTTATCTGGATCGGATTGTCATTGCGGGCCGCCGGGGTGAAACCGCCGAGTTCTTTCTCTTGATTGGGCTTGCCTTGTGGTTTCAGCGCGGCTGGGCAGTGCCACGTCCGGCCGTCATCGGTGGGCTCGCGCTTAGCCTTGCGGGAATGCTCGGGGCGGGGGAATATCGCTCGGCGACCTACTACACCGAGGAAAGCGAGTGGTCCTCAGTGCTCGACATCGACCTTTCGGCTAAATGGCAATCGCTCATCCAGGAAGGTGGACCGGAAATGACCAATGCGGTCATGGTGATCGATAATATCGAACGTACGAAGGCACTGGACTTCGGGATGGGGCATTGGAATTCGCTCGTATTTGCATACGTACCTGCCCAGCTCGTCGGCCAATCGTTCAAGGAGGGCCTGATGATCGGTGGCCCGCCTTATTTCGAGCGCGGGTATCAACCCACCACGGGATCCACCTGGACCGGACTCGCCGACGCCTTCCTCTCTTTCTGGTATTTCGGGTTTGTGAAATTCCTCGCTCTGGGTTGGCTTATGGGCTGGATCTACACTGCCGCCATTCGCGGAAACACGGCCATGCAGATCGTCTACATGCTGTCTGCGGTTCCTTCTATTCTGGCCATTAGCCACTTCACAAACGAGATCGTGATCGCGTGGATTCATCTGGCGGCGTTCATGGGGCCGGCGCTGCTCTATGCCAGAATTCCGCATGGCAGCCGCATTCGCGCCCCTCTCCATGCTGCACGGTGCAACGACTGACAGCACAATACTGTCAGTCGCTATTTCCGTCCTCACTCGCTCGCCCAACCGATCAGACGCTCAAGAAAACCATCACAGTTCGCCAGTTGCGCCGTCGCGATATATTCGTCCGCCTTGTGCGCCTGGTTGATGGAGCCAGGCCCGCAAACGATGGTAGGAATGCTCAGCATATCGGCGAACCGACCACCCTCCGTCCCGTATGCAACCTTTGAGTGTCCATTGGCCCGCGCCAATGTTTTGGCCAACCGCGTAACATCCGAGTCCACCGGCGTTTCCATTCCCTGCAGGCTCGCATAGACGTCTATTTCGATGCCGGTTTCCGGGGCCTTGGCCTGCATTTCCGCCTCGAGATGACGGGCATAGGCCCGCAATTCCTCGATAAGGCCGTCGACGTCGTCCCCCGGCAGAGCACGGAATTCACACCGTACCTCACAGTACTCCGGCACGATGTTAAGCGCTGTCCCGCCGGATATGACCCCCGTATGGGCCGTGGTGTGGGGGATGTCATAGGCTTCGTCGCGCATGCCTTCGGAAGCGAGGCGTTCAGCGATTTCGCGCATTTTCAGGACAAGCATCGCCGCGTAATCGACGGCATTGACGCCTTCTGGTGCCAGCGAAGAATGCCGCGGGAGGCCGCGTACGCGGCAATCCATCGCTCGTTTCCCCTTGTGGCCGGTCACGACTTCCATCATCGTCGGTTCCCCCACGATGCAGAATTCCGGGCGTACCGCCTCCTCCTTTAGCCACTCCAGCAGGCGGATGACGCCGATGCAGCCGACCTCCTCGTCATAGGAAAAGGCCAGGTGAATGGGGCGTTTCAGGTCCTGCTGCAGCATCTTCGGCACGGCCGCCAGCGTGCATGCCAGAAATCCCTTCATGTCGCAGGTGCCGCGCCCGTAGAGCAGACCGTCCCGCTCCTCCAGCCGGAACGGGTCGCTCGCCCAGTCCTGACCGTCAACGGGCACGGTGTCGGTATGTCCGGAGAGAATGATGCCGGGCCGGTCCTCCGGCCCGATAGTCGCCCAGAGATTGGCCTTGTGGCCTGTCTCGTCATAAACGCGCTGACTGGGAACGCCGTGGTCATTGAGATAACCTTCGACGAACTCGATCAGTGGCAGGTTCGAGTTTCGACTCGTCGTATCGAAGGAAACGAGACGCGAAAGCACTTCCGTGCTGGAGGGGGACGACATGCATTACTCCTCTGACAGGTCCGCCTGCATAGATCCGCCCATGCTCGAGCGAATCATGTTCATGAAATCGATGACGGCCGGGGTTTGCGGCTCGCTCGAGGGAAAAACGAAAAACGTCCTGTAGGGCACCGCCGGCGCAAAGGGGCGGACAACGATCCCGGTGCCGAGCTGGTGAACGATCGGGAACGGATTGAGGAGCGCCACGCCGAGCCCTTCCCGGACGAACTCGGTGGCCGAAACGGCTGTGGCCGCCTCTATCATGATCTTGCGCTCCACCCCGGCCCGCTCGAACAGCCGGTCCACCGCAATCCGTCCCGTATGCCGGCGCGTCAGCGCAACAAAAGGCTCACCTTCCAGGTCCTCCGCATGGATACTCTTCTGCCCGGCCAGGCGGTGGCGCGTCGGCAAGGCACAGATCGCCTCCGTCGCCAGGAGAAGATCCGTACGCACGCCGTCATGGGCAGGCACGGTGTCGGTCATTGCGATGTCGTATCGGGCCTCGGCGACGCCCGTGATCAGAGCATCCCCCGACAGCACGTCGAAAAGAACTTCCAGTTCCGGATTCGCCTTTGTGAAGCGCGCAACCCAAGGCGGCAGGAATCGGTGCGCGATCGTGGGCGGCGCGGCAATGCGGAAGGTTCCGAAATGCCCTCCAGCACGCCTGGCAGAACGATCGGAAATGCGTGCAAGCGAGGCAAAAATCGAACTCAGTTCCTCATTCACGGCTAGACCATCGGCAGTCGGGATCAGCCGCCCGCTCACACGGTCGAACAGCTGGCGTCCCAATTGCGCTTCGAGCTGAGCCAGGGAGCGGCTGACCGCCGGCTGCGACAGACCGAGACGGCGGGCGGCGCTGGTGGACTTGCCGGTTTCGATCAGCGCCCGCAGCACCTCCAGTTCGCGCAACGTAAAGCCGGTGCGGCGGTCCTGTCCTGCTCCGCCCCGGTTCTCCGACTTCGCTCCTTGTCTATGAGAATTTTGCATACATTTTTCTCTTTTCAATTTGGATAGCGCATAATAACGTTGATGCCAACAGGGGGACGTGCCGGCAGAAGCATTCTGCTCCCTGGGAACGAAAATGACCTCGAAAATGGGAGAGCAAATCATGACGCTAAGAACGACGACGCTGGCGGCGGCCATCCTGGCAGTCTCGGCTCACGGCGCCGCGGCGCAGGAGTTGACGATTGGGCTGAGTTCGGAACCCACCTCCATGGACCCTCAGTTCCACAATCTCGCAACCAACACACAGGTGCGCCTCAACATTTTCGAGTCGCTGATCGCCCAGGATCCACTGCAGGGACTGGAGCCCTCGCTGGCTACCAAATGGGAAGCGCTGGACGATACCACCTGGCGCTATAGCCTGCGTGAGGGCGTGGAGTTTCACGATGGCACGCCATTTACGGCCCGCGACGTCATCTACAGCGTCTGCCGCATTCCGCTTGTGGAGAATTCTCCGTCTTCCTTCAGCATCTATACGCAGTCCGTCACGGATATGAGGGCCGAGGACGATCACACGCTGATCATCGAAACGAACGGCCCGAATCCCCTGCTTCCCGTCGAAAGCTCGACCTGGGCGATCCTCTCCGCCGATGCCAGCGGCGCGGAAGACACCGTCACCTTCACAGAGGATGGCTGCGAGGGAATGGGTACGCTGCCCGCGTCCAACGATTTCAACTCCCCGGATGTCGCGGCGGGTACCGGCCCTTACATGCTTGACGAATTCACCCGTGGCAGCCAGATCGTGCTGACCCGCAACGAAGACTATTGGGGCGAAGCGCCGGATTGGGAACGCATCGTGATGCGCCCGATCACCAGCGCCGGGCCACGCGTGGCCGCGCTGCTTTCGGGCGATGTCGATATGATCGAGTCACCGCCGATCCAGGATCTGCCACGCCTTGAAGACGCCAACTTCAAGGTGGTGGATTCACTTTCCAATCGTATCATTTACCTGCACATGTACCATCAGGATCACGACGCCCCCGGGATCGAGGGCACGAACGGCGAGAACCCGCTTCTCGACGCGAAAGTGCGTGAGGCGATTTCGCTTGCAATCAACCGCGAAGCGATTGTCGAGCGTATCATGGGCGGCTACGCCGAGCCGGCGGGTGAACTTCTGCCACCACCCATGTTCGGCACCTCCGGACGCGCGGTCGATGCTTACGACCCCGAGCGCGCGCAAGCATTGCTTGCCGAGGCAGGTTACGAGGACGGCTTCAAGATCGTCCTGGGTACACCCAACGACCGCTACATCAATGACGAGCAGGTTGCGCAGGCGGTCGCGCAGATGCTGACACGCATCGGCATTGAGACCGAGGTCGATGCCAGCACGGCGAGCCAGTTCTTTTCCCGGCGCAACGACCAGGAATTTCCGATCTATATGGCAGGCTGGGGTGCAGCTTCCGGTGAAATGTCCTCGCCGCTCAAGTCGCTGGTGGCAAGCTATGATCCGGACGCGGGTTTGGGCGTGACCAATCCCGGACGTTATTCGAACCCGGAACTGGACTCGATCCTGAAGGAAGCGATGGTTACCATCGATGACGACAAGCGCTCGCAACTGCTCCAGAAAGCCGAAAGCATTGCGCTTGACGAGCATGGCATCATTCCCCTGCATTACGAGCGCACCGCATGGGCCATGAAGCCCGGTCTCGACTATGAGCCGCGCGTCGATCAATACACCCTCGCCTTTGAAGTGAAAGACGTTTCGGACGAAGCGCAGGACTGATTATCTCCTGCCGCCGGTCGGGCATGCTCCCGGCCGGCTTTGCCGCGCGCACTCGGGAGCATTCCCATGTTGGTCTATCTGATACGCCGGCTCGGACAGAGCCTGCTCGCCGTAACGGCCATGGCGTTCCTCGTCTTTCTCGGTGTCTACGCCATCGGCAATCCAGTGGACATTCTGGTCAGTCCGGACGCCACCCAGGCAGAGATCCAGGCCACAGTGCAGCGGCTGGGCCTCGATAAGCCGCTGTGGGACCAGTTTCTCGTCTTCGTCGGCAATGTTTTCCACGGCGATCTGGGTACATCGTTCGTCTACGGAAGGCCGGCCCTGGACATCGTCCTGGAGCGCCTGCCCGCGACCATGGAACTGGCATTAGTGGCCCTGTTCATCTCTGTAGCGGTGGGCGTGCCGCTGGGTGTCTATGCCGGGCTGAAACCGGATAGCATCGGCGGCCGCTCGGTGATGGCCGGTTCAATCCTCGGCTTCTCCCTCCCGAACTTCTGGCAGGGAATGATCCTCATTCTGTTTTTCGCGGTTTTCCTCGGATGGCTGCCGGCCGGCGGCCGCGGCGAGACCGTGAACGTTTTGGGCATACCGGTGAGCTTTCTGACGCTGGACGGGCTGAAACACCTTCTGCTTCCCGCCCTCAATCTGGCGCTTTTCAAGATGTCGCTGGTGATCCGGCTGACCCGCGCCAACACGCGCGAGGTGGCCTTGCAGGACTACGTGAAATTCGCCCGCGCGAAAGGCATTTCTCATCGACGTGTCGTGTTCGTTCACATCCTGAAGAACATCATGATCCCGGTCGTCACGATTCTGGGGCTGGAACTCGGCTCGATGGTCGCTTTCGCCATCGTGACGGAAACCGTCTTTGCGTGGCCGGGCATGGGCAAGCTTTTGATCGACTCGATCAATCTGCTCGACCGCCCCGTGATTGTTGCTTACCTGATGCTGACCGTGTTCATCATCGTTGGCATCAATCTCGTCGTCGACATTCTCTATTCGGCGCTCGATCCGCGCGTCCGGCTTTCGGAGGTCAAGGGATGACGATAGTCGCCGACTCCGTCGAGCAGCCAGTCCATCCGAAGAGGGTCGCGCAGGATAGTCCCGTCAGAAGGTTCGCGCGGGCCTTCATCGAAGACAGGCTTGCCGTTGCCGGGCTTGCCATATTCCTGCTGATCGCGCTTCTTGCGATCCTGGCACCCTGGATCACGCCGCAGAATCCCTACGACCTCGCGCAGCTCGACATCATGGATGGCGGCCTGGCGCCCGGTGAGGCCAGTTTCTCCGGCATGACGTACTGGCTAGGAACAGATCCGCAGGGGCGCGACATGCTGTCGGCGATCGTCTATGGCTTGCGCATAAGCCTCGTCGTCGCCACCGTTTCCCTTCTGTGCGCCATTGCCATCGGCATTGTCGCTGGCATGACGGCAGCCTATTTCGGCGGCCGGATCGACTCGATCATCATGCGTATCGTGGATCTGCAGCTTTCCTTCCCTGCAATCCTGATCGCGCTCATCCTGCTGGCGCTTTTGGGGCGCGGTGTGGACAAGGTGATCCTCGCGCTCATCATCGTGCAATGGGCCTATTATGCGCGCACGGTGCGCGCCTCGGCCATCGTGGAAATCCGCAAGGACTATATGGATGCGGCGCGTTGTCTGGCTCTGTCGCATCGGCGTATCATGTTCCGGCATCTTCTGCCGAATTGTGTGCCACCCCTGATTGTGGTGGGCACGGTGCAGATCGCGCAAGCCATTGCGCTCGAAGCCACACTGTCCTTTCTTGGCGTCGGCGTGCCCATCACCGAGCCCTCGCTGGGTCTCCTTATCGCCAACGGCTACGACTACCTCCTGTCAGGCCGGTATTGGGTGAGTGTCTTTCCCGGTATCGCACTGGTCGTCACCATCGTTGCCATCAATCTGATGGGTGATCGCATGCGCGACGTCCTCAACCCGCGGCTGCAGAAATGACGGCACTCCTCGACGTTCGCGATCTCAAGACGCATTTCTTCACCCGCGACGGCATTGCCAAGGCAGTCGACGGCGTAACCTTCTCCGTGGAGCGCGGCGAAATCCTCGGGCTCGTTGGCGAATCCGGCTCCGGAAAATCGGTAACCGGCTTTTCGCTTTTGGGACTTGTCGACCCGCCCGGCAAAGTGGTTTCCGGCGAGATCGTTTTTGACGGCGCGGATCTTGTTGCGGGCGGAGAGGAGGCGATACGTGGGCTCCGTGGTAAGCGCATCGCCATGATCTTTCAGGATCCGATGATGACGCTCAACCCGGTCCTGAAGATCGAAACCCAAATGGTCGAGACTGTTCTGGCGCATGCGGACGTTTCGCGTACCGAGGCGCTGACGCGGTGCCGGGAGGCGCTGCTTCGCGTCGGCATATCGGCGCCGGACGAGCGGCTTGCCTCCTACCCGCATCAATTCTCCGGCGGTATGCGCCAACGTGTGGCAATCGCCATCGCGCTACTGCACGAACCCGATCTTATCATCGCCGACGAGCCGACGACGGCACTCGATGTGACCATTCAGGCGCAGATCCTGGCGGAAGTACAGAAGCTTTGCGCCGAGACCGGAACGGCGCTCATCTGGATTACGCATGACCTGGCCGTCGTTTCCGGCCTCGCCGACCGGCTGGCAGTGATGTATGCGGGCCGCATTGTCGAGGAAGGCCCAACCTCCGAAATTATCGCCAACCCGCTGCACCCATACACACGCGGGCTCATCGAGTCGGTACCACACGGAAAGCCGCATCGCTCGTTGCTGCAACAGATCAAGGGGATGGCGCCGTCTCTGCTTAACTTGCCTGAAGGGTGCAGCTTCCGGCCGCGTTGTCCGCGCGCAGACGATGCGTGCCGTCGGGCGCAGACGCTGGGAACGCCGCTGCCGGGACGGCATGTGCGCTGCGTGCATCCATATATCGAAGGATAAAGGAATGGCCGAGAACAACGCCCCTATCCTCCAGATGAAAGGGGTTTCGAAGCGCTTTGTGAAGGAACTCGACACTGCCGAAAAGGCGGCGCGTTTCTTCGGCTCTTCCATCGAGGAGCAGATCGTTCACGCCGTGGATGGAGTGGATCTTGCGGTCCAGAAGGGTGAAGTGCTGGGTCTCGTCGGCGAATCCGGATGCGGAAAATCCACCCTGGGGCGCATGGTCGCCGGCCTGACTACGCCAAGCGAGGGAAGCATCCGGTTTTACGGTGAGGACATCGCCTCTTTGAAGGGAGACGCCGCCCGCCGTGCGGCACTGCAAATCCAGCTGGTGTTCCAGGATCCGATGTCATCCCTCAACCCACGTCTTCGCGTCGGTGAGATCGTGGGCGAGGCACCGCGCGTCCACAAAGTCGTGCCTCGGAAAGACGTCGACTCATACGTGGACGAAACGTTGGAACGAGTCGGTCTCGATCCGGCCATGCGCAAGCGCTACCCGCATCAGTTCTCCGGAGGCCAGCGCGCGCGTATCGGTATTGCGCGCGCGCTTGCGGTGAACCCATCTTTCATCGTCTGCGACGAGTCGGTCGCCGCCCTCGATGTCTCCATCCAGGCCCAAATCCTCAATCTGTTCATGCGCCTGCGCGAGGAACTCGATCTCACCTACCTTTTCATCAGCCATGATCTCGGCGTGGTGGAGCACATATCGGACCGCATCGCGGTGATGTATCTCGGCCGCGTGGTCGAGATGGGAGATGCGCAAGCACTCTTCGCCGAACCTAACCATCCTTACACGCAAGCCCTTCTGGCCGAACTTCCGACCTTCGAGGTAAAGCGCAGGACCTACTCGACCATCAAGGGCGAAATCCCCTCCCCGCTCAATCCGCCCGCGGGCTGTCATTTCCATCCGCGCTGCCCGCATGCCTTCGCGCGCTGCAGCACCGAACGCCCGCGTCTCACGGAGATCGCGCCCGGCCGTTTTTCCGCTTGCCACCTGAACGAGCAGGCCTGATCCGCAAACCCGTCTAAATAATCCGAGAGGCAGACATGCAAAACACCGCGCGTATTTGGGACCTGGTGGACGAGCGGCGCGAAGCCTACGAGGCACTGAGCGACCGGGTGTGGGAAATGCCGGAGATCGCTTATACAGAGTTTCGTTCCGCCGCCGAACATCGAAAAATGCTGGATGTCGAAGGCTTCAAGATCACTGACGAGGCGGCGGGAATTCCGACAGCTTTGGTCGGCGAGGCCGGACAGGGCGGACCAATCATCGCGTTCCTCGGAGAGTACGACGCGCTACCCGGACTAAGTCAGAAGGCCGGAATTGCCGAACCCTGTCCCCTGCCCGGTAATGGCTATGGCCATGGCTGCGGTCACAATATGCTGGGTTCGGCCGCGCTTCTGGCGGCAACAGCCTTCAAGAACTACCTGGCCGAGAATGGATTGCCCGGTACGGTGCGCTATTATGGTTGCCCGGCGGAAGAAGGCGGTGCCGCCAAGGCGTTCATGGTGCGCGAGGGTCTGTTTGAAGATGTCGATGCCGCGATTACCTGGCATCCCGCATCCATCACGCGCGTCGATGATGCGAAGAGCCTCGCCAACACGCGGATCGACTTCACCTTCACCGGACGTGCTTCCCATGCGGCGGCTGCACCGCATCTCGGCCGCAGCGCGCTCGATGCGGTCGAACTGATGAATGTCGGCGTCAATTATCTGCGCGAGCATGTGCCGGCCGACTCGCGCATCCATTATGCGATGCTAGACAGTGGCGGAATCGCTCCGAACGTGGTGCAGGCAAAGGCGAAGGTGCGTTACGCAATCCGCTCACGCGACATTGTCGGCATGAAGGCGCTGAATGAGCGGGTTATCAAAGTCGCGCAAGGCGCGGCGATGATGACGGAAACCAGTCTCGACATTAAAGTGATCAGCGCAGTTTCCAACCTCCTCGGAAACACGCCGCTCGAGGAGGCAATGTATGCGAACATGCACCGTCTCGGGCCGGTTGAATTCAACGAATTAGACCGCGCCTTTGCAAAGGAGATTCAGGATACTCTGAGCGCGGAGGACATCTCTAATGATTACCGCCGCGTCGGCGTGCCGGTTCGCGAGAACCTCCCGCTATGCGATTTCATCGTGCCGCTGGAGACCGAAGGCGAAGCCATGCTCGGCTCTACGGATGTCGGGGATGTAAGTTGGGTAACGCCCACTGTGCAGGCACGGGTAGCGACCCATGCCATCGGCACGCCAGGCCACTCATGGCAGATCACTGCTCAGGGCAAAGCCGGTCCGGCGCATAAGGGTCTTGTCTATGCGGCGAAAGTCATGGCCGGGACCGCCGTCGACCTGCTGCAGGATCGGCAGCTTCTCGAGAGCGCCAAGGAGGATCTCCGCAAGCGCACCGAGCAGACCCCCCACGAGTGCCCTATTCCCGCGGATGTCTCTGCACCGATCCAGAAGCGGCCGGAGACGCTTTAGCGGGCAAGAAAACATCGGGTGTCCCCAAGCGTTGTTGCGCTTGGGGACCGCTCCGGCTCGAATACCAACGGCAAGCCTCAATGTGACGAACATGGGGAAGTCTGCGCTGATCTCGAATGTCGGTGATCAGCCGAAGCTCCTCGCGACCTCTTGATGCTTGGGCGGAGCGAAGCACAGGTGTTTGCGTTCGGTCGCGATTGCCTCCCTCATAGAGAAAATCTCCCGTTCGCGCATTGCATCACTTTGTATACAAATGTATGTAGAACGCTGTCACAATCAAAAGACCATGTGAGACAATGCGCGAAGGTGATCAGGCGCGTGAGCGCAAGGAAGTGGATGTGCTTGTCGTCGGCGGCGGCAATGCGGCGCTGTGCGCAGCGATTGCAGCGCGGTGGGAAGGCGCGAGCGTCATGGTGCTGGAGAAGGCGCCGAAGTTCTATCGGGGTGGCAACACGCGCCACACCCGCAACATGCGCTGCGCCCACGACGAAGCGACGGATTTCCTGACGGGGCCCTATACGGAAGACGAGTTCTGGGAAGACCTTTCCCGTGTCACCCAGGGCCACACCGACGAGGCGCTCGCCAAACACATGATCGCGGAGTCAAAAGCGATGCTCGGCTGGATCACGCGCCAGGGCGTGCGCTTCCAGCCCTCGCTTGGCGGCACGCTCAGTCTTGGTCGCACGAACTCCTTTTTTCTCGGCGGCGGGCGCGCCATGCTCAACGCGCTTTATCTGACCGCCGAGAAACTTGGCGTGGAAATCCACTACGAGGCGCCGGTGACCGATTTCGATCTCGTCGGAGGGCACTGCCGGTCGGCGACGGCGCGTATTTTCGATCAGGAGGTGGTCGTCGAGGCAAAATCCTACGTGGTCGCGGCAGGCGGCTTCGAGGCGAATATCGACTGGCTGAAGGAATACTGGGGCGAACCAGCCGACAATTTCCTCATCCGCGGCACGCCCTACAATCGTGGCGACATTCTCAGGCTTCTGCTGGACAAGGGCGTCCAGCCGGTGGGTGATCCGACGCAGTGCCACGCCGTTGCCATCGACGCGCGCGCGCCCAAATTCGACGGCGGCATCATCACGCGCCTTGACTGCGTAGTCTTCGGTATTGTCGTCAACAAGAACGCCGAGCGCTTCTATGACGAGGGTGAGGATTTCTGGCCGAAGCGCTATGCGATATGGGGGCGGCTCGTGGCCGCACAGCCCGACCAGATCGCCTACATCATTTTCGATGCGCGGTCGATTGAGATGTTCATGCCCTCCCTTTACCCACCCATACAGGCCGAGAGCATCGGCGAACTGGCTCAGAAGCTGGAGCTTTCACCGGAGGCGCTCAGCGACACGGTCAACGGCTTCAACGCCTCGGTGCACGAGGGCACATTCGATCACACGGTCTTTGACGATTGCCACACGGAAGGGCTGACCCCGCCCAAGTCGCACTGGGCGCGGCGGATCGAGGCGCCGCCATTCTACGCATACCCCGTTCGCCCGGGGATCACCTTCACCTATCTTGGGACGCGGATCGACCGCCATTCTCGCATGCAGATGGCCAAGGGGGGTGGTGCGGAAAATCTCTTCGCCGCCGGCGAGATCATGGCCGGAAACGTGCTCGGCCAGGGCTATGCCGCCGGCGTGGGCATGACGATCGGCAGCGTGTTCGGACGTATCGCGGGAGAAGAGGCAGCCAGACATGCAGGCCACTAGCCATATTACCGAAGCCGAAAGGCTGATGACCATTTGCAATTCCTGCCGTTATTGCGAGGGATTGTGCGCCGTCTTCCCCGCGATGGAGATGCGGCGGGCCTTTTCATCCGGCGATCTCAACTATCTGGCCAATCTCTGCCACGGCTGCGGCGCGTGCTATGTGGACTGCCAGTTCGCTCCGCCGCATGAATTCGACGTCAACGTCCCGAAAGTCCTGGCCCAGGTGCGCAACGACTCTTACCGCAGTTACGCCTGGCCGGCCTTTCTCCAGCCCATGTTCGACCGCAACGGACTGGCCATCGCACTGGTCACTGCGCTCAGCATTGCCGCGTTCATCCTCGGCTTCGCGCTCTGGCACGAGCCGGGTGTGCTCTTCGCCGAAACGGGCAATTTCTACCGGGTGATGCCGCATACCACCATGGTGACGATCTTCGGTGCCGCCGCGCTTTTCGCCTTATTCGCGCTCACCATGGGCTATCGCGCCTTCTGGAAAGATATTGGCGCGTCAGGCCGGAGCGCCAATGACGCTCCGTCGCTCTGGCAGGCGATGAAGGATGCGGGGTCGCTGCGCTATCTCGATGGCGGCGGGGTGGGCTGCTACAATGAAAACGAACGGCCGACGGACAACCGCCGCATCTATCACCACCTGACGTTCTACGGCTTTCTCCTGTGCTTCGCGGCGACGACGTCGGGAACGCTCCTACATTATTTCATGGATATGCCGGCACCTTACGCGTGGTACCAGTTGCCTAAGCTCCTGGGCACAGCGGGTGGTATCGGCCTTGCCATCGGTCCCATTGGCCTCTTGAAAGCAAAGTTCGCACGCGACCCGGATCTGGTCGATACATCACGGTTGGGAATGGATACGGCGTTTACCGTAATGCTGTTCCTGACGGGCGTGTCCGGACTTCTCCTGATGCTGCTGCGGGTCACGCCGGCCATGGGCCTTCTCCTGGCACTGCATCTCGGCTTCGTCTTCGCGCTTTTCCTCACGCTGCCCTACAGTAAGTTCGTGCACGGGCTCTACCGGTTCGGTGCACTCGTACACTACGCCATGGAGCGGCGTTTCGGGATTTAGGCGTCCGAGCGCTACTGCCACTCGCCGATCAGCATATCGACGAAGCGCTGCGCACTCGGCGAAAGGGTGCTGCCTCGCCGGCGAACAATCCCGATCGTCCGCGACACCTGCGGAGCCGTAATCGGCCGCACGACAATAATCGGATGATCTTCGAGCGGCGTTGCCATGCGCGGCAGAACGGAAACGCCGACGCCCGCCTCCACTAGTCCCAGGGAGGTCGAAAGATGCGTCGTCTCGTAGGTCCAATGCATGTGCATTCCGGCGCTTGCGAGAGCCGTATCGAGCAGCGTGCGGTTGCCGCTCGTGCGCCCGACAGTGATCAGCGAGTGGTTTTCCAGATCGTTCCAGCGGACCTTTTCCAGCCTGGCCAGCGGATGATCTCTATGAGCGGCGAGCACGAAAGGGTCCTCCCGCAACGGTGTGAAGTCCAGATTGACACTCGAAGCACCGATGAGATTAATGCCGAACTCTACCTCGCCACGCGAAACAGCGCTTAGTCCGTCATTGGCGCTCAGATCCATGATCCGGAAGCGGATGTTCGGGTATTCAAGCTTGAAGCGCTTGATCACGGCGGGAAGAAAGTAGAAGGCCGCAGTCGGCAGACAGGCCATGGTGATCAGCCCGGCACGTCTCTGCCCGATATCTCGGAACGAAAACAGCGATTGATCAAACTCATCGATCAATCGCCGCACCAGGGGGAGCAACTCCCGCCCGACAGCGGTGGGCTCCACGTGGCGGGTAGTGCGCGCAAAAAGCTTCGCGCCTATCGTCTCCTCGAGCTTCTGAATACGCCGGGACAACGCAGGCTGTGAGAGCGCGAGGCTATCCGCCGCCCTTCGGAAATGTCCCAATTCCATGACCGCGATGAAGGCTCGCAAATCAATGATATCGCAATTGATGTCCATTTTGCATCAATATCCTCCGATTCATCATTTTACATATTAAATATGGCAGGCAAAGATAGAGTTGACCGCGTGGTCGTCTGCCAGACAAGGGTGGCGGCCACCGGCTTGTACCTGCGCTCAGTGTGCACGTTTGTATACATTCAAGAGACTAGAGACCAGGGAGGATCACAGCTATGTTAAAGTTCAACCGCCGTCAGTTTCTCGCAGCCGGTGCTTCGGCTGCCGCGTTTTCGACCATGGGGCTTGCCGGCGCGCGCGCGCAAAACGGCGTAGACTTTTCCGGCGAGACGATCGAATGGTGGATTCCATTTTCCGAGGGAGGCGGATCGGATGTGTGGGCGCGTTTTTATGCACCCTTCCTGTCAAAGCATCTGCCCGGCCAGCCGAATGTCGTGGTGCGTAACGTTCCCGGCGGCGGATCGATCACCGGCACCAACGAGTTCGTGGCGAGAGCGCAGCCAGACGGCCTCGCGCTGCTCGGTACCTCCGGTTCGACCCAGTTCCCGTTCCTTCTGGGCGACAGCCGCGTCCGCTACAACTATGCAAATCTCAACCCGGTGCTCGTCACGCCGACCGGCGGCGTGGTCTACATCCCAGCATCCTTCGGCGTGAGCGATGCCTCCGAGCTGGGGCAGCTTTCCGAGGAAGAGCTAGTCTATGCCAGCCAGGGCGCCACGTCCCTCGATCTCGTGCCGATGCTCGCCTTCCATGTAATGGGCCTCAACGTCCGCTATGTCTTCGGGATGACCGGCCGCGGCGACGGCCGCCTCGCCTTCGAGCGCGGCGAAGCCACGATCGACTACCAGACCTCGTCGGCCTATCTGACGAACGTCACGCCGCTCGTTGAAGCCGGTGATGCGGTGCCGCTGTTCTCCTGGGGCTCGCTCGATGGTGAGGGCAACATCCAGCGCGATCCTACCTTCCCCGACCTGCCGCATTTCGTGGAAGCCTACGAGATGATGCACGGGGAAGAGCCCTCCGGCGTTGCGTTCGACGCTTATAAGTCGTTCTTCGGCTCGGGGTTTGCCGCGCAGAAGCCGGCGATGCTGCCGGAAGGCACGCCGCAGGAGATCATCGACACCTATCGCCAGGCCTTCGTCGATGCAGTTGCCGACCCGGAGATGCAGGAAGCCAAGGGCGACGTGCTTGGCGAATACACGCAGGCTGTGGGCGACGACGTCGAGGGGCTCTACCGGGTGGCCACCTCGATCGATCCCGAAGCGCGCGACTGGGTGCGTAATTACCTCAGCGAAAACTACAACGTGACGCTCGAATAGTGCGTCTGCCGGACGCCCTGGCACGCGCCGCGGCGTCCGGCTGCCACCGCTCGGCTATCCCGGAAAACAGGTAAACCGTTATGCTCGACGCCCTGTTCGAAGCCTTTATGAATCTATTAACGCTAGGGCATATGGGGTTTATGGCCCTTGGCGTGGTGCTTGGGCTGGCCGTCGGCATTCTGCCGGGGCTGGGCGGGATAGTGGGGCTTTCACTGCTGCTCCCCTTCATCTACGGCATGGACACCACCTCGGCACTGGCCATGCTGATCGGGCTGGTCGCGGTTATTCCCACGTCAGACACTTTCGCCTCAGTCCTCATGGGCATTCCCGGGTCTACGGCCTCCCAGGCGACGGTTCTCGACGGTTTCCCCCTTTCCAAGAAAGGACAGGCGGCGCGAGCGCTTTCCGCCGCCTTTTCCGCCTCGCTTCTCGGCGGGCTGCTCGGCGCTGTCATCCTGACCGGCTTTGTGATCATCGCCCGTCCGCTGATCCTGAGCTTCAGCTCACCGGAGCTGTTTGCGCTCACCGTGTTCGGGCTTTCGATCGTCGGCGTCCTGTCGGGCGGCAACCTGACCAAGGGTCTCGCAACGGCAGCGCTTGGCCTCGTCTTCGGCATGATCGGAGCCGCACCGGCAACCGGCGAATACCGGATGGAGTTCGGTACTCTCTATCTCATGGACGGTCTGCCGCTGGTCATCATCGCGCTTGGCCTTTTCGCCGTCCCTGAAATCGTTGATCTTCTGCGCGGGCAATCAAGCGTTGCCGGGACGTCGAAGCTGGGCAAAGGCTGGATCGACGGCCTTAAGGACACCTGGACCTACAAGTGGCTGGCCGTACGCTGCTCGACCCTCGGTGCCGCCATCGGGGCAATTCCCGGCCTTGGCGGCTCGGTCGTCGACTGGATCGCATACGGCCACGTCGTGCAGACATCGAAGGATCGCTCGCAATTCGGCAAGGGCGACATTCGTGGCGTCATCGCGCCTGAATCCGCGAACAACGCCAAGGAAGGCGGCGGTCTTGTTCCCACGCTGCTCTTCGGCATACCCGGCTCGGGTTCGATGGCTGTCTTTCTCGCCGGGCTTATTCTGCTCGGCGTTCAACCCGGCCCCGCGATGGCCGGCCGCAATCTCGATCTGACCTATACGATCATCTGGTCGCTTGCCCTGGCCAACGTCCTCGGCACGGTTCTTTGTATCGTGGCCGCCCCCGGAATTGCGCGGCTCACGGTCATCCGCTACGCGCTCGTCGCGCCGTTCATGATCATGGTGATCTCCTTTGCCGCGTTCCAGGCGACACGATCCCTCTACGATCTCATTGCGCTGCTGGTCGTTGGCCTCATCGGCATTTACATGAAGCGTTTCGGCTGGCCGCGCCCGGCGTTTCTCATAGGCTTCGTGCTGGCGACACAGGCCGAGCGCTACCTCTACCAGGCCGTTCAGTTCTCCGGCTGGGCCTTTCTCAACCGGCCGATCGTGCTCGCCATCCTCGCGCTGACGCTCATCTCAGTCTGGCTGGGCGCGCGGAAGAAAGCGGACGGCAGTTCGGGCGGTGTCGCGACCGAGGGCGCCTCCGATCTCGCACAGGCCTCCCATATCTGGCCGCAGCTTCTCTTCGGCGGGCTGATGATCGCCGTGTTCGCGTTCACCCTTACAGAGAGCCTTGGCCTCACCATGCTTGGCGGCGTGTTCCCGACCTCGGTGGGCATCATCGGCATTCTGACCACTCTTGTAGCTATGGTACCGCTCGCCCTGGGCAAGCTGGATTCGACCGCGAACTTCGACACTGAGGCCACAGCGCGGGAAAAGGACATCCGGGGCGGAGCCTGGACCGTTATCGCGTGGCTCGTCGGCTTTATCGGCCTCGTCGCGCTCGTCGGCTACTTTGCCGGCCTTCTCGTCTTCTTCGTCTTGTTTCTGCGGTTCGTGGCGCAGGCAAGCTGGATACGGACACTCATTCTTACCGCCATCGCGGCGGTCTTCATGATGACGCTGGCAAACGCCCTGAACCTGGTCATGCCAGCCGGCCTCCTGCAGGAGTTCTTCAACCTGCCCTGGCCTTTCCGATAGGAGACGAAATGCACAGTCAGACTGCCATCCCGTGCATCCTGATGCGCGGCGGGACGTCCAAGGGGCCCTATTTCCGCATGACGGATCTGCCGGAAGATCCGGCCCTGCGGGACCGAATCCTGCTCGCGGCCATGGGCTCGCCCGACGCCCGCCAGATCGACGGCCTTGGCGGCGCCGACACGCTGACCTCTAAAGTCGCGATGGTTGCGCCGTCGAAGCGCGAGGGCGTGGATGTCGACTTCCTTTTCGCGCAGATCTCGGTCGACAAGGCCGTGGTCGACACGGCGCCATCCTGCGGCAACATTCTGTCAGGCGTAGGCCCCTTCGCGCTGGAGACCGGCATGGTGGCGCGCAAGGATGGCGCCACATCTGTCGTCATCTACAACATCAACACGCAAAGCCGCATCGAGGCGGTGGTCCAGACCACGGAAGATGAGGTGATCTACCAGGGAGACGCGGCCATCGACGGCGTCCCCGGCACGGCGGCGCCCATCCGGCTCAACTTTATGGACATCGTTGGCTCGAAAACGGACAAGCTGCTGCCCACGGGCGAGACTGTCGAACACATCGAGAATGTTCCGGTGACGCTGATCGACGTGGCAGTACCCATGATGATCCTGCGCGCTAGCGATATCGGAAAGACCGGTTATGAAAGCGCGGCTGAGCTCGATGCCGACAGGGAGTTCTTTGCCCAGATCGAAAGAATGCGCAAAATCGCCGGCGAGCGGATGGGTCTGGGGGACGTCACTGGCAAGGTCGTGCCGAAGGTGGCCATCCTTGCCGCCCCGCGGGAACAAGGCCATATCGCCGCACGCTATTTCGTGCCGCACAAGGCCCATACCGCGCTTGCCGTGACCGGCGGCATCGGCGTGGCGAGTTGCGCCATGCTGGAAGGATCGGTCGCCGACGAACTGGCCATTCGCCCGCCGGGCGATGACCGGCTTCTGCTCGTCGAGCATCCGGTAGGCAAACTCGAGGTGACCCTGAAAACTACGGGTTCGGGAAAGACGATGCATATCCACAGCGGCGGCGTCATCCGCACTGCGCGCAAGCTCATGGCCGGCGAAGTGTATGTCCCCTCCTCGCTGTTCGAGGTGAAATAATGAAAGTTCTTGTTTTGCCCGGAGACGGGATCGGGCCGGAAATCATGGAGGCAAGTCTCGCCGTTCTGAAAGCGGCCGACCACCGCTTCGCCCTCGGCCTCGAGTACACCCATCGGGAGGTGGGCCTTGCGAGCTTAAAGAAGCATGGCACGAGCCTTCCGGATGACATCCTGCCGCTCGCTCGTCAGATGGACGGCGTCCTCCTCGGTCCCATGTCCAATCTCGAATATCCACCGCCCGAGGAAGGCGGCATCAATTTTTCCGCCGCGTTCCGCACCAGACTTGACCTTTATGCCAATATCCGCCCTGCCCGAACACGGCCCGACCTGCCGCATCGCGGCACGGACATGGATCTTGTCATCATGCGCGAGAACACCGAGGGCATGTATCCGGACCGGAACATGGCGGAGGGGCCCGGCGAATTCATGCCGGTCGAGGGTGTCGCACTTTCCATGCGCAAGATAACGGCGGCGGCCTGTGAGCGGATCGCCCGCCGCTCCTTCGAGCTGGCGCGCAAGCGGCGCAGGAAGGTGACTGCCGTGCACAAGGCGAATGCCTTTCAAATGACCGACGGCCTCTTTCTGAAGATGGTGCGGGAGGTGGCCAAAGAGTTCCCGGACGTAGAGATTGAGGATGTTCTGATCGACGCCATGGCCGCACTGCTCGTGCGCGATGCGTCCCGCTACGACGTCATCTGCACGACGAATTTCTATGGCGATACTCTATCCGATCTTGCCTCAGAGCTTTCAGGAAGCCTCGGCCTCGCCGGCTCTCTTAACGCGGGAGACGATCATGCCGCCGCGCAGGCCCAACATGGTTCAGCGCCGGACATCGCCGGGCAGGACAGGGCAAACCCGTCTTCGATGATCCTTTCCGCTGCGATGCTTCTTAGCTGGTACGGCGAGCGCACCGGAAAGGATAAGTTCACCGCCGCCGCATCCGAGATCGAGGCTGCAGTGGACAAGGCGCTTTCAAACGCGCAAACGCGCACCGCCGACCTGGGCGGCCGGCTTGGCACCCGCGCATTTGCGCAAAAGGTCGTGGAAGCGCTGGCGGGGTAATCGTCGCACTCTCCTCAACCGTTCGACCGGAGGGAGCGTTCGGGGTGGCGACGACAAAGGGCTTTTCCGCAAACGCCCGCTACAACCTATCCCCCGTGCACCGGCCCATCGGCGACCAGAATGCCGTCCGCGTCGGCATAAAGGTAGTGGCCGGGCTCGAAGGTGAGGTCCCCGAAAGTGACCGGAACATCGCGCGCGCCGGTCTTCTGCTTGGCGCTCTTTTTCGGCGAAGTCGCAAGCGCGAAAATAGCGAAATCCATCTCGTCGATCTCTTCGCTGTCGCGGATCGCGCCGTTGATGACCACGCCAGCCCAGCCATTATCCTGCGCGAGCTTGGCGATTTTGTCGCCCACCACCGCGCAGCGCGTGGAACCGCCGCCATCGACTACCAGCGCCCGTCCCTCGCCGGGTTCCTCCAGAACGCTGCGCAAGAGCGCATTGTCCTCGAAACACTTTACCGTCACGACCGGACCATGGAAGCCGCCTGACCCACCGAACAGGACTAGCGGGTGATTGCAAAAGCGCAGTTTCTCGTCGTGATCGTCGATCAGATCAGCGGTCTTGAGTACGGCCATTCTATCCCTCCTGTGATTTCGGCGCAGCCAACACGCGCACGGGTTCCCCCGCCTGCCAGGCCAGAATGTTTTCGACAGTATCCTTGTAAAAGCGCTCGTACGCGCCTTCAGTGACATAGCCCAGATGCGGCGAGAGCACCGTGTTCGGCGCCGAGCGCAGCGGGTGGTCAGCCGAAAGCGGCTCGGTGTCGAAGACGTCGAGCCCCGCACGGATACGCCGCTCCTCAAGCGCTTTCACAAGCGCCTCTTCGTCGATGAGCGGCCCACGCGAAGTGTTCACCAGAATGGCGCCGGGCTTCATCAAGCCTAGCTCACGTGCGCTCACCGTGTGGCGCGAGCGCTCGGAGAGAACCAGATGCAGCGAAACGACGTCCGCGCTCGAAAAGAGCGTCTCCTTATCGACGCGGCGCACGCCCGCCTCCGCCGCGCGCTCGTCGGTGAGGTTCTGGCTCCAGGCGATCACATTCATCTCGAACGCCTGGCCAATGGCCGCCATCCGGCTGCCGAGCTTTCCCAGGCCGACGAGCCCAAGCGTCTTCCCGCCCAGCGTGGTGCCGATGGTCTGCTGCCACTGGCCTTCCCGTACATGCCTGTGCTCGTCCGGGATATGGCGTGCACAGGCGATAATCAGCCCCCAGGCCAGTTCCGGCGTGGCATGGCGCGACTCGCCGGCGAAGGTGTGGCAGACTGTAATGCCGCGCGCCGTCGCGGCATCGAAATCGATCACGCGCACCCGCGCGCCGGTGACATTGACGAGCTTCAGCTTGGGCAGGCGCGCGATCAGACTGGCGGAAAGCGGCATGCGCTCGCGCATCAGACAGAGCACGTCGAATTCCGCAAGCGCCTCGGCTGCTGCGTCTTCCGTGGAAAGATTCTCCGTGAAGACGGTCACTTCGTAGTCCGGCCCCAATTGAGACCAGTTCGCCAGCGACCGGGCAACATTCTGATAATCGTCTAGTATCGCAACGCGCAGCAATCGCACCTCCCTGCGTCAAAAATCGTCGATCCGGATGCCGAGGCGGGATGCTTCCTGCCGGAGCGCCTCGGCCACATCTGCCGGCATCTCCACTCCTTTCCGGCGGTTCTCCGCCTCGCGCAGCGCCTCCGGCTCGCCAGGCATGAGCACGGGCTGCGCGGCGTCAATGGGCGTCGAGGATTTTGCCCGCCGGACGAGTTCTTCCATGCGCGCGGCATAATCCTGTCCCACAAAAACATCCGGCCGGATGGCGACAAACGTGTGACCGACATTCTGCGGCGCGTCGAAATCCTTGTACTGGTTGCCGACGCGTCCTGCAAAAGCCGCACCGCTCATCACGCCGCCCATCACCTCCATCATCAGTGAAAGGCCGGAGCCCTTGGGCCCCGCAAGCGGCAGCACGATGCCTTCATAAGCGGCCCGGGCGTCGGTCGTCGGATTCCCCTCCTTGTCGAGCGCCCAGCCTTCCGGGATCGGCTCGCCTTTCGCCGCTGCCCGCCGTATCTTTCCTCGCGCGACCACCGAGGTCGCCATGTCGAGGACGATCGACGGTACCTTGTCCGTTCCCGGCGCCGCGAAGGCAAAGGGGCTCGTGCCCAGAAAGGGCTCGCGCCCGCCCCACACCGGCATGGCGGGCGAAGCATTGGTAAAGATGAAAGCTGCAAAACCCTTCTCCACGGCCTGCAGCAGATAGCACGCGGCCATCCCGAAATGGGTCGAGCGGAAGGCCGAAATCATGCCGATCCCATAGGTCTGCGCCCGTTCCATGGCCTCATCCATCGCCCTTGTTGCGATGACGAAGCCGAAGCCATCATCCCCGTCGAGCCGTGCACAGACCGGCGTCGGCTCATCCAGATTCAGATTGGGGCGGGGCTTCACCAGCCCCCTACGCAGACGCTCGGCATAGACCGGCAGCCGAGCAATCCCGTGGGAGGGCAAGCCGCGCAAATCGGCGAGCACCAGACACGCGGCAATGCGCTCGGCATCCGCCTCCGGCACATCTTGCATGGCAAGCATGGATGCAGCGAGTTCCTCAAGCCGGCGATGGTCGACGGTCAGGACCTCGGTCATCGACGTGCTTCTCCCAAATTTGTATGCAAAAGTATTCATCACAGAAGGAGGCGATTTGCAAGCGATGCCTCCTGAACGAGATCACGTATGGGATAGCAGCATTCACCTCCTCACGGGATCGGGCGGTAGGTCTCCGAGGCAAGCTTGATGAAAGCCTTCACCGAGGCTGCTTGCGGCGCAGTCTTGCGCGTGGCGACCACCAGCTGCCGCTTCGCCCAATCCTCCTGAAGCTGTGTATAGAGAAGATCCGTTCCCGCCAGCAGGTGTATGGAGGAGTTGCGGAGAAAGCCGATTCCGAACCCCGCCTCCACCATGCGCACAAGCGATGGAAAGCTTTCGACGTTGACCCGCTCGCCAAGCGTGCGGCCGGCTTTCCGCGCCGCATCGTGCAAAAGCCGGTCGAGCGCGCCGGTGTGATGAACTCCGACGATCTCATAATGAAGCACATCATCGAACGTCAGTGGTTCCCGCTCCGCGATGCGCCCTGCGATGGGGTGTTCAGGCGAGGCGACGATCCAGACGTGATCATCCTCGAAAGGCAGGATGTCGAAGCGGGCGAAGTCGTAATTGTCCGCGAGAATGGCAAGATCGACCTGCGCGTCTTCAAGGGTGGCCAGCGCCGCGCGCGCGACGGCCTCGCGAATATCAAGCTGTACCTTGGGATGTTGCTTGGCATAATCCGCCAGGAGCTCCGGGAGACGCCCGGACAAGGCGGAGCTCGATGCGGCAATGCGCAATTGACCACTGCGGCCCGTAGCGAACTCCGCCATGCTGGTTTCGAGATCGGCAATCTCACGGAAAATGCGCCGGCAACCCTCCGCATAGGCTGCGCCGGCCGCGGTCAGCGATACGCCGGTTGCCGAGCGGTCGAACAGAACCACGCCCGCATTCGCCTCCAGATCGGCGATACGCCGACTGATGGCGGAGGGCGCTATGTGTTCGCGCTCGGCGGCCTTGGCGATTGAGCCATCGCGCGCCAGCGCCAGAACCAGCCGTCCCGTAACGGGATCGAATTGTGACATCGTAAAGCGACTCGCTTGTCTTTCGATGCCACTATAACGCGGAAAGGCGCTCTGTGTGCGAGCCGGTCAGATACCGCCCGGCTCAGCCCGTCAAGCCCAGTCGGCGCAGCGCTTTTGGCGGAAGCGGATGCGTCTGCGCATATAGCGCGAAGGTCTGGTACAAGCGTACGCGGTCGATCCAGTCGCTCACGGCGGAGCCAGACGCGCGCAATCTTGCCAGAATGGACGTTGTATTCGGTCCCGAAAGCTTTGGTTTTTGGTCGAGATAAAGCATCGGGACTGATGTAAGCCCAGGCGCGGGGACCGGCCATCGCTCATTCCAGAGGAGGGGGTTCGCCGACGGGCAACCCATCGACGAAGCGGCGTTCATTCCTCGACCGGCGTGATCTCCTCGCGCGCCCAGAGTGGAATAAGAATGGGCGCGAGCGTCAGCACCAGAACGATCCGGAAAAGATGATGCACGCTGACGAAGGCCGGGTCGATGCCCAGAGACACGGATACCAGACTCATCTCCGGCAGGCCGCCCGGAACGAGGGCGAGATAGGCCATGGAAAAGGGAATACCCAGAAACCGCTCGAAGCCATAGGCGAACAGGGCAGCCAGCGTCAGCGTCGTGACCGTCAGTCCGCCCCCCAGAACCAGCCCGCCGAACAATTGCCGCCAGGTGATATCGGCGAAGAACTTGGCGATCGAAACACCGATCACGACCTGCGCGGCGATGACGATGAGCTGTGGCGGGTGAAAGGTTGTCCACTCGGCCAGATGCGCGACCGCGCTCAGGAGAAGCGGGCCGGAGAGGTCGGCGGCCGGCAGGCGCAGCAGACGCCCGCCGATTATCCCAAAGATCACGCATCCCAGCAGAATGACCGCGTCTTGAAGTGGCATCGCAAGGCTCAGATCCAGGCTGCGGTCGACCTCGATAGCCTCACCCGGACCGAGCCCGACGAGCGTCACCACCGCGGGCACCGTCATCAGAATGATCATGACCCGCATCCCGTGAACAAGACTCAAGAACCGCACATCCGCACCCAGAGACGGGCCGATTACCAACATCTCGCTCAGACCTCCGGGCGTGGCGGCAAAGGCGGCCGTCAGCCGCCCCTGCCGGGCGACGTAACGGCAAAAGCCGATACCCACGAAGGTGATCACGACCCCGTAAATCGCGATACCGATCAACGAGTAGACCCAACGAGAGGCCTGGGCGACAATGTCCGGCGTGAAGGCACCACCGACCATGACCCCGATCACCGCCACCATAACGGAGCGCAGGCGCCACGAAGAGCGCATCTCGAAGCCTGCGACGGCGAGCGGAACGGTCGCGAGCATCGCGCCGAGCAGCCACCCGAGCGGCAGGCCGAGCAAATATCCGATCAGCCCACCGAGAGCTCCGATGATGATCGTCCGCGAAAGAAACAGCAGGTTCTGCATGATAGCCGGTTGTCGTTTCGAGATGCCGGTGAGGCCGGCCTTGCGATTGATCTTTGCGGCCTAGCAGATATTGTGCACATCTGCATACTGCCGTCCGGTGAAGCGCCCCTTCTTCAATCGCGAACCCGTAACGACGGTGCAACCCGGGGGAGGACTGAAAATATAAATGCGTTCCGCTTCATCCACACGGGGCCAGAATGCCTACCGTGCCATTCTCGCCGCCATTCGCGACGGCGTCTATAAGCCGGGAGACAGGCTCCGCGAGGAGGAGGTCGCACAGCGAATCGGCGTGAGCCGTACGCCGGTGCGCGAGGCGCTCGGCCGCTTGCAGGAAAAGGGCCTGCTCGAGACCGCCTCCGGCCGCGGCCTGGCGGTGCCCGTCCTGTCGATGTCACAGATTTTCGAGCTTTACGCCATGCGCCAGGAGATGGAGGCGCTCGTGGCGCGCTTCGCCGCCCAGCATGCCACGGAAGCCGAGATCGCCAATCTGGAACGCATCAACGGTGAGCTCGGCGCCGCGGACGATCCCCACAAGGCCGCCGCGCGCAATCGCGACTTTCACGCTCGGCTTTATGATGCCGCGCGCAACCGTTACCTGCAGGCGGCCGTTGAGGAGCTTCAGGAGACCATCGCGCTCCTGCCGCGTACCACCTTCGTGCAGCCCGGTCGCACCTCTACGGCGGAGAAGGAGCATCGCGAGATCATCGACGCGATCAAGGCCCGAGACACTGAAGCGGCGGCGCGCGCGGGCAAGGCGCACATCCAGGCCGCCCTTCAAACCCGGCTGGCCATATCCGAGACAGAAGAGACCTGACGCGCCGCACCCACAGAACGAGGAGCAAACATGAGCCTGCCACCTGCCCTGCAGAACCTCCGGATCCCGGTCATCGGCGCGCCGATGTTCATCGTCTCCAATCCCGACCTCGTGATCGCCCAGTGCAAGGCAGGCATCGTCGGCTCCTTTCCCGCTTTGAACGCGCGTGAGAAGGAGGGAGATCCCGTCGAACTGGAGCGCTGGCTGAAGCGGATCACGGAGGAGCTCGACAGGCACAATCAGGAAAACCCAGACAGCCCGGCCGCCCCCTTCGCCGTCAACCAGATCGTGCATCGTTCGAACGTCCGGCTCGAGCGCGACATCGAAATCTGCATGCGTTGGAAGGTGCCGATCTGGATCACGTCGCTGGGCGCCCGCCCGGAGGTGAACGAGGCCGCGCATTCCTGCGGCGGCATCACGCTTCATGACGTGATCAACGACCGCTTCGCCCGGAAGGCCATCGAGAAGGGCGCGGACGGGCTGATCGCCGTCGCCGCCGGTGCGGGCGGCCATGCCGGCACGCTCTCGCCCTTCGCGCTCGTCCAGGAAATCCGCGCCTGGTTCGACGGACCGCTGGTGCTTTCCGGCGCAATCAGCCGCGGCGACAGCATCCTGGCCGCCCAGGCCGCCGGCGCCGATCTTGCCTATATCGGCTCCGCCTTCATCGCTACCGAAGAAGCCAATGCGGTCCATGACTATAAGCAAATGATTGTCGAAAGCCACGCGGCGGATATCGTCTACACCGACCTCTTCAGCGGTGTGCATGGTAACTATCTCAAACCGTCGATCGCCGCCGTCGGCCTTGACCCGGACAATCTTCCTACCGGTGACCCTTCCACGATGGATTTCGGCAGCAATCGCTCCCGGCCGAAAAACTGGAAGGAAATCTGGGGCTCCGGCCAGGGCATCGGCGCGGTCGAGGAGGTCGTGCCCGCCGCGGCATTGGTCGAGCAGCTCGGGCGCGAATATTTCGCGGCGCATGAGCGACTGGAAAGATCGATCGGGCAGAAGACCCGCCCGTTCGCCGCGCCCTGATCCCGCGAAGGCCGGCGCTCAAAATCTTTACGCCTTGTTTCTCGGCTCTGTCCGTCCTAGCAAAACGTCGAGACGGGTTAACCGGGTAAAGGAAGAGCACCATGCGCCTCGGCGGCAGGCTGGCGGCAGCCATAGACATTCTCCACGACATCGAAACACGCCATCGCCCCGCTTCGGATGCCATGCGGGACTGGGGACTTTCGCACCGTTTTGCTGGTGCGGGCGACCGGGCTGCGATAGGAAACTTCGTCTACGACGCCCTGCGCCACCGGCGCGGCGCCGCCTTGGCCTATGGCGAGGAAACGCCGCGCGGCTTGGCTATCGGCGGCCATCTTCTGGAAACCGGGAGCACGCCGGAAGAACTGAACAAGGCGCTCGCGGGCGACCGCTTCGCCCCTCCCCTTCTTTCCGCGGAAGAACTTTTGGCGCTTAACACCCGGTTAGAGGAAGCCCGAACCGGTCCCATCAGCGCCAATGTGCCGGAATGGTGCGAGCCGCTCATGCGGGAAGCCTTTAGCGAGGCGTGGGCCGAGGAAGGAACCGCACTTGCCGGGCGCCCCCCACTGGACATGCGCGCCAACCGACTCAAGGCGCCGCGGGAAAAGGTGCTCACCGCGCTCTCCCACACCGGCGCGCAAGCCGCCACCCTTGCCTCCTCGGGCGTGCGCATCCCGCCGGTCGCGGGCAATGGGCGTCACCCGAACGTGCAGGTCCAGCCCGCCTTCCGCAAGGGGTGGTTCGAGGTGCAGGATGAAGGCTCTCAGGTGGTCGCGGAACTGACGGGTGCCGCCCCCGGCGAGCAGATACTCGATTTCTGTGCCGGGGCTGGCGGCAAAACGCTCGCCATATCCGCGATGATGGAAAACAAGGGCCAGATCCACGCCTATGACGCCGACCGCCATCGCCTCGCCCCCATTTTCGACCGGCTGAAGCGGGCCGGCTGCCGCAATGTCCAGGTGGTGGCGAACGAGGCAGCACTTGCGCCGCTGGAAGGCCGGATGGACCTCGTGGTTGTCGACGCACCCTGCACGGGCTCCGGCACATGGCGGCGGCGTCCGGATGCCAAGTGGCGGCTCACGGCCCAGCAGCTCGAGGCCCGAATGACCGAGCAGAGGGCCATCCTCGACGCAGCAGCCCGATATGTGAGACCCGGCGGGCGGCTCGTCTACATCACTTGCTCGGTCTTTCGCCAAGAAAACACTGCGCAGGCGGAGGCGCTGACCGCGCGCATGCCTGACTTTTCCCCCGCCGACCACCGCGCGACCTGGCGGCGGTACTTTCCGGCGCATGAAGATATGGCGCGGCTTGAAAAGTGGGGCATAACGCTCACGCCCGCGCGTACGCAGACCGACGGTTTTTATTTTGCTACCCTCAAACGAGGGTGAACGTATGGGGTGATTGCCGGATAACCCGCAAGCCCGTAATCAGAAGAGTGTCTGAGGAGAATGATGGCGGACAGACCGGTTGCCGATGGTGATTTCGAGGCGCGGGTCCGCGCAAGTTTTGTGCGGCAGAAAGCGATGGTCACCATCGGCGCCGAGTTGACGCTCGTCACTCCGGGGACGGTCGAGATCGAGATGCCGTATTCCCCGGAGTTCACCCAGCAGCACGGCTTTCTCCATGCGGGCGTCATCTCAATGGCGCTGGATTCGGCATGCGGCTACGCCGCTTATTCGCTCATGCCGGCCGATGCCGGCGTGCTCACCATCGAGTTCAAGGTCAATCTGCTGGCCCCCGGCAAGGGCGAGCGCTTCATTTTCCGTGGCTCCGTCACCAAACCCGGCCGCACCATAATGGTCGCGGACGGCCAAGCCTTCGCTTATGACAGCGAAGGCGGAGCCAAACTCATCGCGACCATGACCGGAACCATGATGACGGTCGTGGGGCGGGAGGGAATCGAGGGGTAAACGGCCGACCATTGGCCGGGATCAACGCCCCCTCCCAATCGGTGGATTTAATATTCTGTCATTTCCTTTCCCAAAGCTCGAGAGGTTAACCATGCATTAACCATGGTTCGCATAACCCTTGAGCAACGAACTGTTAACAAAGATGACCAAAGTGCTAACCGACAGCCGACCGATCCGCCTCAAAGGCCGCTCTTTTCTTGCGCTCGTGCTCTCACCGGAACTTCCGTTGGGAAGCTGGTTGCAGCAACTCGACGACCTGGCCGAGCGCTCGGCGGGTTTCTTCTTGAGGCGCCCCATCGTGCTTGATGTGCAAGGTCTGGAGATCAGTCGACCGGAGTTGAAGGAACTCATCGACGACCTTGGCAAGCGGAACGTGCGAATCATCGGGATTGAAGGCGCAAAATCATCCCTGCTGGGCTTCGATATGCCTCCGGCCATGTCAGGCGGCAAGCCGGCGCCCGATTTCGAACAACCAGCCGAGGACGCGGCCGTCGGAACGGCGGACGAACATCACAGCGAACCTGCAGCCCCTGCCGGCCAGCCAGAATCACAGCCGGTCAGGCCGGTTCCCTCTTTGATCATCGATCAACCCGTGCGTTCCGGGCAATCGGTGATCTTCCCCGAGGGCGACGTCACCATTGTCGCCTCGGTCGCCTCCGGTGCGGAAGTCGTGGCCGGTGGCTCAATCCACGTCTACGGCACACTCCGCGGGCGGGCGATGGCGGGATCGATGGGCAACTCATCGGCGCGCATTTTTTGCAGCAAGCTGGAAGCAGAACTTCTTGCGATCGACGGCCTCTACAAGACGGCCGAAGACATCGAGCCACAACTTCGCGGGCGCGCGGTTCATCTTTGGCTCGAAGGCGATTCGATCATGACAAACACACTTAATTGAGGCGGCGGGCCAACAGGAGACACTAATGGGAAAGGTAGTTGTTGTTACATCGGGAAAGGGGGGCGTCGGAAAGACAACTTCGGCAGCCGCTCTTGGCGCCGCTTTGGCGCAGCGAAAAGAAAAGACGGTGGTTGTCGATTTCGACGTCGGTCTGCGCAACCTCGACCTTGTCATGGGCGCCGAGCGCAGGGTGGTATACGACCTGGTCAATGTCATCCAAGGCGACGCCAAGCTGCCGCAAGCCCTCATTCGGGACAAGCGGCTGGATACGCTCTACCTGCTGCCGGCCTCGCAAACACGAGACAAGGACAATCTGACGGCGCAGGGCGTCGCGCAGGTGATCGGTGCACTGAAGAGAAACTTCGATTGGGTCATTTGCGACAGTCCCGCGGGGATCGAGCGCGGCGCGACCCTGGCAATGCGTCACGCCGACATAGCGGTGGTCGTCACGAATCCCGAGGTCTCTTCGGTCCGTGACTCGGATCGCATCATCGGACTTATCGACGCGAAAACGGTCAAGGCCGAACGTGGCGAGAGCATAGACAAGCATTTGCTCCTCACCCGCTACGATCCCAATCGGGCCGAGCGTGGCGATATGCTGAAGGTGGAAGACGTCCTTGAAATCCTGTCTATTCCATTGCTCGGCATCGTGCCCGAAAGCATGGATGTCCTTCGCGCCTCCAACCTCGGCACACCGGTTACCCTGGCGGACAGCCAGAGCGCACCGGCGCAGGCCTATCTCCAGGCAGCGCGCCGGCTTGCCGGCGAGGACGTGCCCATCAGCGTTCCCGGCGAAAAGCGCAGCCTTCTCGGAAAACTTTTCGGATGGAGGGCAGCATGAGTTTTTTCGGACTTTTCAGAAAACAGGCTTCGGCTCCCACCGCACGTGATCGTTTGCAAGTCCTGCTCGCGCATGAACGGGCATCGGTGGGTGAGTCAGATCTGGTCGCTCGCTTACGGGAAGAAATCCTTGCCGTGATCGCCAAGCACGTGAAGGTCGATGGCGAAAAGGTCAAAGTGAAGATGGACCGCGGAGACCAGGTTTCCACGCTGGAAATCGACGTGGAGATTCCACTCAAGGCGCGTGTGGGGGCGACCTGAACGATCAGCCATTAACCTGAAGGAGGCGACATGACCCGCGTCGAACTTCTCGATCGGCTTCAGCAGCTTCAGCACATGGAGAAATTCAAGGGACGCGACATCATGACCATTAGCGCGCTCTTGTCCAATGACGCCCTGGCGGACCACGTCAAGGTCTGCGAGGACGCTGTCAGTGCACCGTGCCGTGTTGCGCGGCACGGTAGACACGCAGCCCGCGACAAGGACGGTGTACGCGCAGGCTGATCCGCCGCGCTGTTTCCGCTTATTGCCTGGCGCCTTCGAAGCGAATCAGGGTGGTACTGTTCCGCGAAGGGATGAGCCCGGCTGACAGAGAAGGCTCGACTCAAGCACTCAGAAGCTGATTTCCCCGCACCAGATTGTAAAATCTCCCAAGCAGCGCCTCTGCATCCGGAAACGAAAAATCGTTCTTGTGGTAGAAAATGCCGAAACTGCCTTCACCCCTGCGGCGTAGAACCGGTGGCAGATCGCTAGCAGCCACCCCGTCGTAGTAGGCGGACGCTGCAAATTCAGGGAGGTATGCATAGCCGACACCACGCTCGAGAAATCTACGCAACATTGCCCTGTCGCCGGTCTCGGCAACAATATCGTGGCTCTCGACCTGGCGGGCGAGATAGGTGCGGGCAAGCGAGCCATACGGGGTCTCCTTTGGGGGCATTATGACCGGCACTTTAGCGTCCGCGCCGAACGCCGACAGGGCTGCAGCCTCACCTATCCAGCAAAATGGAACTTCGAAAGTCAGCTCCGGCCTTTCCTCGAGCGTGTACAGGGGCCGGACGACAGCATCGACATGCGCTTCGGCAAAGCGCTTGATGAGGCGGTCGGAGCTGTCAACGACGAGAAAGTATTTTTCGATAAACTGAGGCAGATCCTGCGTACTGCGTTCAAGCCGCGCGAAAAGTTCATGATCCACTCCCACCCGCTTCCGGCGGTCTGCACGCGATCGCGAATAATCGTCCAGTTGCGAGATAGACCGCAGGACGCCCTGGCAGGCGCTCAGAATCTGCTCGGAATGAACGGACGGCAAGAGCTCGTTGCCGACGCGTCGTACAACTTGTAGACCCGTCGCATCCTCGAATTTACGGATGTGCAGCGATACGGCCGGCTGGGAGACTCCGTATAACTGGGCGACACGTGTGAGGCTGCGCATCCGTAGTACATCGGCTACAATCCTGAGCGTGTTGAGGCTCAGCTTGCGGATAGGATCGTCCAGCATGCGCGAAGATTACTTTCTCTGGTGGACCTGCGTGTCCGAATGCAGTCGAGCTGCTCCGGGATCCGGAATTTTGTGATAGGTGAGCATGATGCAGAGTCCGCATAGCAAAGCTGATTGTTCAAAGGCTTTTGGAGTTCATCTGTTGCTTATGCGCAAATAAGCAAAACGATGCCATTCTCGAAAACTAGAGACAAAAGGCAGCAATTGAACGCTGGTGTTTAAAGTTTTCGAAACCTTCTTGCATGGAACCCTGCGTAAAACATGTATCGCTTTTACTTGATAAGTTGAGGCTACCAGCCGTGGAGAACGCGGCCGAAACGACAATCCCTTTATACCCCAGTGGCTTTTCGGTTTCTGACTTAGGGCTACCAACCAGAACAACCAACAGGCCGTTCGCGTAGAGGTGGGGAAACTCCTCGAAATCCAGCTTGATGGTATCCAAACAGTTAAGCGGCCAAGAGCGCGACGGAAGGCAGACCTGCGCGGGTCTCCCAGAGCGAGTGCTACCGCATGCCGGAAGACGCTGCCCGATCGCCGAACCAGCCAAGGAGCGGTTTCGTGTGGCCACCGCTTCCACTGCGCAAAATCTAAGAACGGTGCTGTCACACCCTTTGACTCGGCTGTCTGGCGCTTTCGTCGCGTGCTTATTTGCAAATAGCTAAATCTCACCCGACAGTACTCAAGGACGCTGAGGGGGGTGATCCACTTCTTTAGAGTCCGTCGCGCCCTGGCGGAATTTAATGGCCTGCCGACGGCACGCCGTTCAATGTCGCGGGGCACCTTGGTCCTTTTCGCTGTGGAGAAGCCCGTGCACGCGCCTAATGTGAATGAGAACACCGTCGTCGCCCATCCGGACCTGCCGCTCCTGCGGCTGGAGAAGCTACACGCCAACCTGCAGCGCCGCAGTGAGCACTTTCTAGGCTACCAGTTCAATTCGGTCTTTGACTATTCGGCGCTCGCACCGTTCCTCAACATGCACCTCAACAATCTGGGTGATCCCTATTCCTCCGCCTGCAAGACTGTGCACACACGGGAATATGAGCGCGAGGTGCTAGCGCAATTCGCGCAGCTCTGGCGCGCCAAGGGGCGTCACCCGCTGACACCGGAGTCCTACTGGGGCTACGTCCTCAGCATGGGTGCCACAGAGGGCACCATGTTCGCGCTATGGAACGCGCGGGACTATCTCTCGGGCAAGCCACTGCTGCACCAGACGGTTTGGTCGACAGGAGACACGCCGGAGCCGGTGATCTTCTGTTCGGAAGACACGCACTACTCGATCGCCAAATGCGCCAGCGTCCTGAACATGCCTACCTTCTATGATCTGGGCAGCCGCAATTTCCCCGGCTTGTGCCCGGTCACCGAGGACGGCAACTGGCCGCGAGCGGTGGCAAGCCAGGACGGGGTCGTCGATCCGAAGCAGCTTGCGGAGCTGGTGGATTTCTTCGTCGCGCGAGGTCACCCGCCCATCATCGTGCTGAACATTGGCTCGACCTTCAAAGGTGCCTACGACGACCCGCAGGCGGTCTGGCCTTTGCTGCTCCGGGTTTTCGAGAAGCACGGACTTTCGCTCGGAGAGGGTGGCGGCCGACAGGACTACTGGATCCACGTCGACGGTGCGCTGGGTGCGGGATATCTCCCCTATCTGGAGTTGGCGCACGAGAAGGGACTGACGGACGAACGCGGCCCGCTGTTCGATTTCCGGCTGCCCTACGTCTCTTCCATCGTCACCAGCTCACACAAGTGGTTCGGCGCGCCTTTTCCCGGCGGGGTCTATATGAGCAAGGAGAAATTCCGGCTACGCCCTCCCTCGCGGCCGGACTATATCGGCTCGCCCGACTCCACATTCGCCGGCAGCCGCAACGGTCTGTCTCCGCTCATTCTCTGGTATGCGCTCAACACTGCGCCGGCGGATGTGCAGGCCCACGCGGCGGCGCGCTGCGCCAGGCTCGCCGACTATGCCCATCAGCGTCTAGAAACGGTTGTGGAGCGCATACCCGGCTTTTGGGTTGAACGCTCGCGGCGCTCGCTCGCCGTGCGGTTCACGAGACCGCGCCCGCGCGTCTTCTCCCGCTTCGGACTGAGCGGCGAGGGCACTGGAGCGCATATCTTTACGATGCCGCATGTCACGCGCGCAGTGATCGACAAGCTCGTCGATGCACTTACCGCTCCGAACGCCTTGAGTCTGCCGAAGCCGACGTAAGCCGGGACTCAAGCACGGTGGGAGTCTCCCTCCTGTAAAATGAAAACCCAAACTTCGACGCGTCGCCGGACCGAGTCTGACCCGAGTCGAAGCCGAAGCGCTCGCGCCGGGAAAACCGATCCGCCGCTTCAGGAGAAGAGGCGATCTCTTTGGACGTAGAAAGGGAATACATCATGGATAGCGAAAGTATCAAGATTGTATCGGCTGCTGATGAAGCCGCTGTGAACGGCATATTGACGGTCGCGTTTGCCACGTGTCCTTTGCTTCGGTGGATGTATCCGGAGCCGGAGCAATATCTTCGACATTTTCCCGGTTTTATAAAAAACTATTGTGGGGACGCCTACCGACTTCAGTCAGGCGCCTACTACGATAACGGCCTGAAGGGGGCCCTCCTCTGGCTCACCTCGGACGCTCCTCGCAATGACGAGGATGAGCTTGTCCCGTTTCTACGAGATAGCACCACCGGGCATCGGCGAGACGAAGTGCTCAACATGTTCGAGAAGTTTCATCACTACCATCCAACCAATCCGTTCTGGTACTTCACGGTCCTGGGGATCGACCCGCTCCATCAGCGGAAGGGACTGGGAGGCAAACTGTTCAGGCAAGCACTTACCTTATGCGACCGCGCAAAGGCAGTCGCCTACGGTGAGGCCACGAGGGAAAGTACGGCCCGGCTGTACGAGACTCTAGGGTTCGAGGTGTTGGATGTCGTACAATTCGGCTCGTCACCGCCGTTCTATCCGGTGAGACGCGAGCCGCAACAGGTTTAGAAGGCGATCGCACGCCGTGGCATCGGCGCTGATGCCACGGCAGTCGAGATCGTGCGGACGCTCGGAAGCATAGAAGCCACCACATCATCCAGCGTTGTAGATGGCCCAATTCGGGACCAGCGTGATGCTGACCAGCCGCTGCGGCGCAGTGCTTGAGATGTTGCGATGGCCCTGCCCATTTCAGGGTCGACTCGAGCCGCGCGCGGGAATTCTCGGTTGAAATAGCGGCGTATGAAGGGAACCTCCGATCATGACCATGCAATCCATTTCGACCGAAGACCGTGTCGTCATCTTCGACACAACGCTACGAGATGGCGAGCAGTGCCCTGGCGCGTCCATGACGCTCGAGGAGAAGCTGCAGGTTGCCGAGCTCCTCGACCACATGGGCGTTGACGTCATCGAAGCGGGCTTCCCAGTCGCCTCCGACGGCGACTTCGCAGCAGTGCGGGAGATCGCCCGACGTGCCAGAAGTGCGGTGATCTGCGGCCTGGCGCGTGCCGATATCCCAGACATCGATCGTTGCGCCGAGGCAATTGAACCGGCGAAGCGCGGTCGCATCCATACCTTCATCGCCACTTCGCCGCTACACATAAAGCACAAACTCCGGATGGAGCCTCACGAGGTGCTTGAGGCCGTGACCGCCAGCGTCCGACATGCCCGCAGCTACACTGACGACGTGGAGTGGTCCTGCGAGGATGGGACCCGCAGTGAGATCGATTTTCTCTGCCGCTGTGTGGAGGCCGCGATTTTAGCCGGAGCCACTACCATCAACATCCCCGACACGGTCGGCTACGCCACCCCCGACGAGTATCGGCGCCTGTTCGAGACTGTGCGCTCGCGGGTTCCGAACTCGGACAGGGCGGTGTTTTCGGTGCATTGCCACGACGATCTCGGCTTGGCCGTGGCCAATTCGCTGGCCGGCATCGCCGGCGGCGCCCGGCAGGTCGAATGCACCATCAACGGGATCGGCGAGAGGGCTGGCAACGCCTCTCTGGAAGAGGTGGTGATGGCGATCCGAACCCGTTGCGACGCAATGCCGTACGTGACGGGCATCGAGAGCACGATGCTGATGCACGCCTCACAGCTGGTGTCGGCGGTCACCTCCTTCCCGGTGCAGTACAACAAAGCGATCGTCGGGCGTAACGCCTTCGCGCACGAGAGCGGCATCCATCAGGACGGAATGTTGAAGAACGCGCAAACCTACGAGATCATGACTCCCGAATCGGTTGGCGTGTCGAAGTCCACACTGGTGATGGGTAAGCATTCAGGCCGCCGCGCCTTTCGGGAGAAGCTTAAAGAGCTGGGTTATACATTTGACGAGGGGACGTTGGAGGAATCGTTCCGCCTTTTCAAGGATCTCGCAGACCGAAAGAAAGTCGTCAAAGACTCGGAGATCGAGGCAGTCGTAGCAATGGCAACATTCTCGGCATGACTTCGAGATAGGGCGACGCTTTGGCCGCCAGTCTCCCATCCCGCCCTTGTGCGACCACGATAGACGCCCGGAGCCGTCGCGCAGGGCTTCGCTGCGCCTGCCCCCGGGAACCAAGCCGCACACATCCTGTTGGGGGCTCATCGAAGAGGCCCCAAATGAGCAGCACGATAGCAGACACGTCGACGCGACTTTCCCCCTCCTTTCACTGGGCGGGATATATGCTGGGCTTTGCCATTGGCGGATTCTTTGACGGCATCCTGCTGCACCAGGTGCTTCAGTGGCATCACCTACTGTCCGGGCTGGAGGGCGGACGCTTCGGCGACTTGCGCTTCCAAATCATGGCCGACGGCTTCTTTCATGTCCTGATGTATGTGGTCGTGCTCGCCGGTCTCCTCCTGCTCTGGCGCTCGCGGGAGGAGTTCGCCCGCCCGCGCGCCGACCGGCTTCTGTTTGCGAATGCGCTGATCGGCTTCGGCGCCTGGCACGTGATCGACGGCATCGTCTCACACTGGGTTCTCGGCATCCACCGCATCCGGATGGCTTCGGACAATCCACTCTTTTGGGATCTCCTGTGGTTCTTCGTTTTCGGTGTTGCCTTCATCGTCGCCGGCTGGTTCGCCCGCCCGCCGGGGGGCGCAGTCCGGTCCCGCAGAGCTGCGCCGGCCATGCTGGCGGGCCTTGCGATTCTGCTGGGCGGGGCAGCCGCCATACCACCGGCCGACACCTCTGCCATCGTCGTGGTGTTTCGGCCTGGCGTTTCGCCGGGGCAGGCCATGGAGGTGGTAGCGCAGGTCGACGGGCGACTGCTGTGGTCCGACCGATCAGACCAGGTATGGGCGATCGACCTTCCGGACCGCAGCCGCGCCATGGAGCTATATCGCGGTGGCGCCATGATCGTTAGCGGCACGATCCTGCCGGCCGCATGTATCGACTGGATACGGACATAAGCGCTGCGCTGCCGCTTTGCATTCGCGCTTTTCTTCAGGCCCTGAACGTGGTACGAGCCAGCGCCAATCCTGAAAGGGAATCACCGTCGAAAATCCGTTCTCCCGCCGGAGAAGGGTAGCGCACTTATTTAAGGGTTGGCCCATGGCGAAAATCATCGAAACCGCAACCGGCGCCGAGGCGCTCACTTTCGACGACGTGCTCCTGCAGCCGGGGCATTCGGAGGTTATGCCCGGCCAGACCGACGTCAGCACCCGGATTGCCGGCGACATCGACCTCAACATCCCGATCCTCTCGGCGGCCATGGACACGGTGACGGAGTCGCGTCTGGCCATCGCCGTTGCGCAGGCCGGCGGCATCGGCGTCGTTCACCGCAATCTCTCGCCGGCCGAGCAAGCCGAGGAAGTCCGTCAGGTCAAGAAGTTCGAGTCCGGCATGGTGGTCAACCCGGTCACCATCGGTCCGGACGCGAAGCTGGCCGATGCCTATGCACTGATGGACCGGCACCATATCTCCGGCATTCCGGTGGTCGAGAATGGCGGCCAAGGTGGACATATGACCGGTCGTCTCGTCGGCATTCTGACGAATCGTGACGTGCGATTTGCTTCCAATTCGCAGCAGCCGGTGCGCGAGTTGATGACGCACGACAACCTCATCACAGTGAAAGAAGGCGTCAGCCAGGACGAAGCCAAGCGTCTGCTGCATCACCACCGCATCGAAAAGTTGCTGGTAGTCGACGATGCCGGCAACTGCGTCGGCCTCATCACAGTCAAGGATATCGAGAAATCCCAACTCAACCCGCACGCATCCAAGGATGCGCATGGCCGTCTGCGCGTTGCCGCGGCGACGAGCGTGGGCAACGACGGTTTCGAGCGTGCTGAGCGCCTCATCGATGCCGGCGTCGATCTTCTCGTCATCGACACCGCGCACGGCCATTCCCAGCGCGTCCTCGACGCCGTCACCCGCGCCAAGAAGCTTTCCAATGCCGTGCGCATCATCGCCGGCAACGTGGCTACAGCGGAAGGCACCAAGGCCCTCATCGATGCGGGCGCCGATTGCGTCAAGATCGGCATCGGACCCGGCTCGATCTGCACCACGCGCGTTGTGGCGGGTGTCGGCATGCCGCAGCTTTCGGCCATCATGACGGCAGCGGAAGAGGCCCAAAAAGCCGGCGTTTCCATTATCGCCGACGGCGGCATCAAATATTCCGGCGACCTCGCAAAGGCGATTGCCGCCGGTGCGGGCGCGGTGATGGTCGGCTCCCTGCTGGCCGGCACGGATGAGAGCCCCGGTGAGGTTTATCTTTACCAGGGCCGCTCCTTCAAAGCCTATCGTGGCATGGGCTCCGTCGGCGCGATGGCGCGCGGCTCTGCCGACCGCTATTTCCAGGCGGAGGTGCGCGACACGCTGAAGCTCGTGCCGGAGGGCATTGAGGGGCAGGTTCCCTACAAGGGACCGGCTTCCGGCGTTCTGCACCAGTTGACCGGCGGGCTGAAGGCGGCCATGGGCTATGTCGGCGCGGCCGATCTGGCGACCTTTCAGGAGAAGGCCACCTTCATCCGCATTTCCGGCGCCGGCCTGCGGGAAAGCCACCCGCACGACGTGACGATCACCCGCGAAAGCCCGAACTATCAGGCGGGGCGCTGAGGGGCCAGCACGGATTAACCGTCAAGTCGGCACTACTAAGGCCATTGCGCCCCATTGACCGTGACGAAGACGGAATAGAGAGATCGCGTGGCGGCGATGAAGAGACGATTGCGGCGTGGGCCGCCGAAGGTAAGGTTGGCCACGGTCTGCGGCACCAAGATTTTGCCCAGTAGCCGTCCCTCGGGGTCGAAGCAATGCACGCCGTCGGCAGCGCTCGACCAGAGATTTCCCTCCATATCAACGCGCATGCCGTCCGGCACCCCCGCATCTATCTCGGCGAAGATGCGCCCTTCTTGAAGCCGCCGCCCGTCAACGACATCGAATGCGCGGATGTGGTGTGGCGCGCTGTCGTCATGGCTGGCCGCCGAATCGGCGATGTAGAGGGTTTTCCAATTGGGCGAGAAGACGAGCCCGTTGGGCTGCTGGAAATCCGAGACCATAACGTCCAGCGCACCACTGTCGGGATCGACGCGGAAGACGTGGCGCGCTGTCTGCTCCGGCTCGGCGCGATAGCCTTCGTAGTCGGAGAGAATGCCGTAGGTGGGATCGGTGAACCAGATGCCGCCGTCGGGATGCACGACCACGTCGTTGGGTGCATTGAGGCGCTTGCCCTCGAAGGAATCGGCAAGGACGGTGATCGTACCGTCCGGTTCGGTACGGGTCACGCGCCGGGTTCCGTGCTCGCAGGTGACGAGCCTGCCCTGCCGGTCGCGAGTGTTACCGTTGGCAAAATTGGAGGACTGGCGGTAGACTGATACCCTGCCCCCCGGCGTCCACCGCAGTATCCGTTCGTTTGGAATGTCGCTCCACAAAAGCTGGTTGGCATCGCCGAACCACACCGGTCCCTCTGCCCAGCGGCAGCCGGAGTAGAGCTCTTCCAGCCCTTCCGCGGGAACGATCATCAGCCGAAAGCGCGGATCGTGGATTTCATAGATGGGGTTTTCGGCCATAAAAGAGTCCCGCTCTAGCGCGCGTTCGCCCGCCAGCCGCCGGCGAGCATGATGACGCTGATGATGATGAAGCCCGTCATGATCATGCGGACGCCGGCGCTGAAGCCGTAGGTGTTGAGCATGCTCACGACCAGGAACATGAAGAGCGAGGCGCCCCAGATGCCGGGCACGTTGGACTCGCCGCCGGCGACCGAGGTGCCGCCGATGACGACGACGGCAATCGACATCAACAGATACTCCGCGCCCATATTGAGCGCCGCGCCACCAGAGAAACTGGCCAGCAGATAGCCGGCGAAGGCCGCCAGCACTGCGCACAGCACATAGGTCACGAAGCGGGCGCCCTCTACCGGCACGCCAGCCATGCGCGCAGCCTCCAAGGATTGGCCGATTGCAGTGATCCAGCGGCCATAAACGGCGCGTTCCAAAAGCAGCCACGCGACCACAGTGACCGCCAGCGCCACCAGCGCCGTATTGGGAACGCCAAAGGTGCTGGAGGTGGTGAACTCTGCCAGGAGTTGCGGTGGCTTAATGCGCAAGCCACGATTGGTCCAGATCGCTATGGATTGGACGATGAAGCTCATGGAGAGCGTGGCGATGATGGGTGGGATGCGCAGCAGCTTGATGAGCGTGTAGTTTGCCACTCCGACAGCCAGCCCGACGCCGAGGGCAGCGAGCAGCCCAGCCGCTACCATGCCGTTATCCACGGCCATAAGCTTGAGCGCTACGGTGCCCGCCAGCGTCATAGTCGCAGGAATCGAGAGGTCGATGTTGCCCGGTCCCAGCGTGATGACGAACATCTGCCCGGTGCCGACGATCACGGAGAAGGCCGCGAAGGTGAAGGCGGCGTGTGATAGGCCAAGCGCACCGCCCGTGCCGGTCATGAGCACGGTGGTGAACCACACCAGGGCGGTGGCGAGGAAAGACCATATCCAGGGTCTTTGCGTAAGGCTTTGAAGTGCGGTCATTTGTTCCGCGCCTCCAGGCGGTTGAGCAGCAGCCGAAAGGCGAGCACGATGATGAGGATCGCGCCCTGTGCGCCGATCTGCCAATCGGACGGCAGACGCAGGAAGGATAGGAAGGAGCCGGCAAGCGTGAGCGTCAGCGCTCCGATGACGGCACCAATGGGCGAGATGCGCCCGCCGGTGAACTCACCACCGCCAAGGATGACCCCGGCAATGGAAAGAAGCGTATAGCGCTGCGCAATGCCGGCGTCGGCCGAGGTGGTGAGCCCCACCAGGGCGATTCCAGCGAGCACAGCGAAGAAACCAGCAAGTCCATAGGCCGCGGCCCGCGCTGCGATGACCGACCAGCCGGCCCGCTCCACCGAACGCGCATTGCCGCCCACACCACGGATGAGAACGCCGAGCGAGGAACGCATGACGAGGAGATGCGCCAGCAGCGCGGCCACGATGCTGGCGACAATGGCCACCGGGACAAAGGGCGGGCGCACGGTCATCAGCCAGCGTGCCCACTCCGGTGCCTGTCCGCCCGGAGAAGGCAGGAGCAACACCGCGAATCCGCCCCATACGAAGCTCATGCCGAGCGTGACGACGATGGCGGGCAGGTTGCGCAGGTGAATGATCACGCCGAGCACGGCATAGGCGCCGACCGATGCCGCAAGGATGAGGATGCCGACCACGGGCGTGCTGTAGAGGTAGGTAGCCGTTACGCAGGCCACGAAGCTGACAAAGGCACCTATGGAGAGATCCAGATCGTTGACCGCCATGATGAGCATCTGCGCCAGCGTCGCCAAGGCGATCGGCACCGCCAGATTGAACAGCAGATTGAGCCCCGTATAGCTCATGGCCCTGGGCTGCAGCCAGAAGACGGCGACCAGAAGGATCGCCAGCGAGAGCGCAGGCAGCGCGAGCCGCAGCGTATCGACCGAGACGTAGCGGTTCATGCGGGCAGCCCGGCGAACGAGGCCGCGAGAATGTTCGCTTCCGTCACCTCCTCCCCCGTCAGTTCTGCCACGATCCGGCCCTCGCGGAACACAAACACCCGATCGCACAGGCACACCTCCTCCATTTCCGTGGAATACCAGACGAAGGTGCGGCCGGCGGCCGCCTCCTCGCGGATTATGCGATAAACTTCCTGCTTGGTGCCCACATCGACGCCGCGCATGGGATCATCCATCAGCACGACGGGCGCGCGCGTGGAGAGGGCGCGGGCGAAGAGCACCTTCTGCTGGTTGCCGCCTGAAAGCGACAGCACTCCGCCATCGAGATTTTGTGTGCGGATCTCAATCCTCTCGCGCCAATCTTCGGCCTTGCTGCGCTCGGCGCGCTCGTTGACCAGACCGCGATGCACGAGATCGCCGAGAGCGGCGACCGAGAGATTGCGCAATATGCTCCAGCGCTCAAAGATGCCATTGAGGCGCCTGTCGCCGGCTACGAAAGTGACCGCCGGGTCACGCTGCGGCAGCCAGTTTCTGCTTCGCAGCCGGTGGAGCCTCAGCAGCATTTCCGTCTGACCGTGGCCACTCAGCCCTGCAAGCCCGACAATCTCGCCTTCACGCGCGGCGAAAGGAAGGCCCGTGTCGCGCTGTTCAAGAACGACCGGGGCCGCATTGAGATCGCGTCCGCTGTGCTGGCGCGTCTCGTTCTTCACCACGCTGCCCATGGCTTCCACCAGACTCTTCTCGGTGAAATCCCCGGAGGCGCGTTCCGCCGCCACGCCGCCGTCCTTCATGACGACGATACGGTCGGCGACCGCCAGAACCTCGTGCAGGATGTGGGAGATGAAGATGACCGAGCCGCCGGCAGCGATAAAGGACTGCACATAGTCAAGCATTTTCCCGGCCAATCCGCTGTCGAGCGACGAGGTCGGCTCATCAAGGATTATCAGGCGCGGCTTGATCCCGGCGTCGGAAAACGCCATGGCGATCTCGACCATCTGCCGTTCTGCTATGGACAGCGAGCCCACCGTGACAGCCGGATCGATGCCATGGTTGGGGAAAACGGCGTCAAGACTGCGGCCGATAACTTCACGCGCCTTTGCGCGCCAGCCCGGACCGCCCAGTTCCCGGTGCAGGATGCGCGTGTTTTCGATCACGGTGAGATTTGGGCACAGCGACAGTTCCTGGAAGACGCAGCGCACGCCATGGGCGCGCGCCACATTGATCCCGTAGCGCTCCTGAATAGCGCCGTCGGCGAAAATGCGCCCAGCATGCGGCGTCAGGCCGCCATTGATGACATTGACGATGGTCGACTTGCCAGCGCCGTTATGGCCGACCAGGCCCAGGCATTCGCCCGGCATGATGGCCAGTTGGGCACCATTCAGCGCCTTGACCGCGCCGAAGCTGATCCGCGCGTCTTCAACGGCTATCACCGCATCCTTCTGGGTTTCGGTGGATGTATTCATGGAAGCTCGCGAAGCCGAGGGTCAGAACCGCCCGCCGTGCGCCGCCAGCAGGCGCACGGCGGCCACAGGGCCAGATCAGTCTTTCGCCTCGGCGATGACGGCTTTGGCGTCCTCGAGCGTATACTCGACATTGGCGACGCCGCCTTCCTGGGTGTTGGCCAGGTTCTCTTCGAGATTGTCCTGGTCAATGCGCAGGAACGGGACCACGAGATCCTTCGGCACATCCTCGCCGTCAAGGATCTGCTGGGCGACCCAGAAGGCGAGCGTGGACACGCCCGGCGCGATGGAGACCGACATGGTCTCGTAACCGTTGGCGTCCTTCTGTTCCTTCCACCAGGTCAACTCGTCGTGGCGATTGCCCATGACAATGACCGGCATATCGCGCCCGGAGGCGGCAAAGGCCTGCGCTGCGCCGTAGCCGTCACCGCCCTGGGTCACCACGGCGTCGATCTCCGGCAGGCTCGGCAGAATGCCGGCCACCGCCCTTTGGGAGACATCCTGCGCCCAGTCGCCATGCACGGAGCCAGCGATCTCGAACTCCGGGTATTCCTCGACACCGGCGTGGATACCGCCGGAAATCTCATCATCGACGAAGACGCCGGCAAGGCCGCGGATCTCCAGCAGTGTGCCGCCATCGGACATGCGATCAGCCAAATACTCGATCTGGCTGCGTCCCATCTCGTGGAAATCGACGGCGATGCGCCAAGCGCATTCCTCGGTGACGATGCCGTCGAAGGATACGACGATGATGCCGGCGTCGCACGCCTCGCGCACCGCGCCGTTGAGACCCGTCGGCGAGGCGGCGTTGAGCACGATGGCATCATACCCCTGCAGGATCATATTCTGGATCTGCGCGGCCTGCTCGGTGGCCTGGTTCTCGGCGGTGGTGAAGGCGTCGGCAGCGGCCACTACGCCTTCCTCGACGGCGGCGCCGGTCACCTTGTCCCAGCTCTCCAGCATCGCCTGGCGCCAGGAATTGCCGGCATAGTTGTTGGAAAGCGCAATGCTCTTGTCCGACGTGTCTGCCAAGGTCGAGACGGGCATGGCAACGCACAAAGCTGCCGCCGATGACGTTAGCATCCTGTGAAATTTCATCTTATCCTCCCTTAAAACCCGCCCTGCAGCGGAACCACTCCCATTCCCGCCGACAGGGCGCAAAAAGCCGCGACTGTGATTTCCCCACTCGGCCAAGGCAGGATGCGATAGACTGGGAGCCATGTACAGGAACATAGAGGCAAGTTTTTTGCGGGATTTCCCATCAAAGATGCGGGTTCGCGCAAGACGAGGATTAGCCCTGCGGGCTTACTGGAATAGCGGCGGTATGGTGCTTCGCACTGCGCTGCGGGAGGAACAGTGGAAATGCTTCAAATGGCGCCTGCCGTGCTCGTCAATCATTACCTTGAAATTTCGCGGCTTCTTGCGGGGCAGTTGGACTTCCGCTCCGCTATCCGTGCCGTGGCCGCCGAGGTGGCTCACATTCTGCCGCACGACCATCTCGACGTATGCATCCTCATGGTCGACGGCAAGTATCACACCGCCTACGAGACCGGCATGGATACCGCGTGGAGCGAGCTCACATCAGCACCGGTATCCAACAGTCCGATCCGATCATTGTTGTGGGGCGAAGTCGATTACTTGCTGACCGACGATGCCTGCACCGATCCACGCTTCCACTTCGAAGGCGCTTTCAAAGGGCCCATCGTCGAGCAATCTCTCAGAGGGCGCGTGCATGTGCCCATGAAGGTGCGTGGAGAGATTATCGGCGCCTTCTCCTGCTCTTCGCAGCGCGCCGGAATCTACACCATTGAGGATGTGGACCATGCGCGCGCCATTGCCGACCTTCTGTCGCCCTATTTCTTTGCGCTGAGGGCGGCCGAGCAGGCGCAGCGCTCGGCCATCGTCGAAGCGGAGGCGCGCGCCCGCGAAGAAGGACTGCGCCAAGGGGCGCTGAAGCTCACCGAAGCGCTCGAGCAGGAGCGCCAGCGTATCGGCATGGATTTGCACGACCAGACGCTCGCCGATCTCACCCGCCTGGCGCGGCGCATCGAGCGCCTTTCGCAGACCGGCGATATCACGCCGGATGCGCTGGAGCCCCTCTCGCGCAGCCTGCAGCATTGCATGCAGGACCTGCGTCAGATCATCGAACAGGCAAAACCTTCCGTGCTCCAGCTTTTTGGCCTCGCCCAGGCGCTGGAGAACCATCTGCACCGCTCAGTACAGGACAGCGGCGGCACCATTGCCTGGGCGCTGGTGGATGAAACGGAAGGGGCTTGCGAACGGCTGGAGCCCACTGTGGCCGTTGCACTTTTCCGCATTGCCCAGGAAGCGATCAACAACGCCGTGCGACACGCGCGGCCCGCCTCCATCAACGTGCGGCTTTGGCAAGGTGAAGGACACATCGCTCTCGACATCCAGGACGATGGTGACGGAATGTGCCCGCACCACCGCCCCGGTGGCGGGCTAGACAATATGCGCACCCGCGCCCGGCTGATCTCGGCCCGCTTCTCTACCGGGTTGAGGCCGGGTGAGAGCGGTACCTGCGTCCGTGTGCAAGTGCCGCTGACGGCCTGAAGACGGAGACCGTGTGATGAAGATACTGATCGTCGAGGACGATGCCCTGCACCGCGCTTATCTGCACGAGGCGGTCTCTACCGCGCTGCCGGAATGCGAGATGGTGATCGAGGCGGAGGACGGCAATGCCGGCGAAACCCTTGCCCGCACCCACGGCTCCGCGCACATCGTCATGGACCTGCAGATGAACATGCGAAACGGCATCGAGGCTGCCCGCACGATCTGGAAGGAGCGGCCGGAGACATGCATCCTCTTCTGGTCCAACTATTCCGACGAGGCGTATGTGCGCGGCGTCTCGCGCATCGTGCCGGACGGCGCGGCTTACGGTTATGTGCTGAAGTCTGCCTCCGACGAGCGGCTCAAGCTCGCGCTGCGTTCGATCTTCATCGAGAACCAGTGCGTCATCGATCGCGAGGTGCGTGGCGTGCAGCAGAAAAGCCTCGGCCAGGTGAGCGGTTTTTCCGACACCGAGTACGAAATTCTCGTGGACATCGCGTTGGGTCTGACGGACCGAACCATCGCGAAACGTCGCAATCTCTCGCTCAGAAGCGTGCAAAATCGCCTGCAGCAACTATACGACAAGCTCGAGGTTTACCAGACCGGCACCATCGGCCAGGACGACGGTATCAATTTGCGGGCCCGCGCCGTGGCCGTCGCCTTCCTGCGCAAGCTCCTGAACTACAGTGCCCTGGAGCGCGCCGAGGCCGAACTGCAGGAGTGGCTTAAACGGGACTGACTTCCCCCGACGCGTATACAGGTTTGCGGACCCGGCCAGAAACATGCACGCATCGAACCGGGGTCATACCGCCTCCGGTGTTTCGGCCAGCGCGCGCCGCGCGGTCGTCAGGTAGATCTCCGCATTGTCCGCCAGCGAAGGTCCGAGATATCCGCCTTCCTGGATCAGAGCAGTCGGCAGGCCGAAGGCAACGGTTTCGCGTGCCATTGTGGCAAAGGCCTCGCCCGTCAGCTTGACCTCAGAAAGAGGATCATCCGCCGCCATGTCGAAGCCGAGCGAGATAACGAGCGCTTCGGCCCCGAAACTCCGGATGGCCTCAAGGCCCTCGTGGAAACGGGCCAGAATGGTCTCCGTTTGGGCACCCGGCTCAAGACAGAGATTGAGCGTTGCGCCCTCGCCCTGCCCTGCTCCGCGTTCGTCCTCATAGCCGAGATAATACGTCGGGTAATTGTCGGGGTTTGTATGTAGCGAGCAAACAAAGACATCACCGCGCTCGTAGAAAATATCGAGCGTTCCATTGCCCGTATGCGTGTCGATGTCCAGAATTGCGACCTTGGAGAATTTCCCGCGCAGACATTCGGCGGCAATAGCCGCATTGTTGAAAGAGCAAAAGCCGTTCGCGGCATCGTGCAACGCATGATGACCGGGCGGGCGGCACAGGCCGTAAACGATGCGCTCACCCTCCTTCACCCGTTCGGCGGTTTCGACCGCCGTCTGCGCCGACCAATACACCGCGTCCCAAGTGCCTTCCGTCAGCGGCACTGATGTATCAGTGATATACCAGCCGATCTGGCCGAAGATGGAAGAGGAAGGTCGGCCCGCGCGGCGACCCGGATGACAGTTGGGAATGGGCTCCTGGTCGCCCGCTTCAGCCCGCCAGCGGCGGTAGGCGTCCTTCCAGAAGTCGACATAGCCGGCATCGTGCACGGCTTTGATCGGCTCTTCGCCATGATCGCGCGGTCTTTCAATCGGAAACCCGTTCTTTATGAGCATGTCGCGAATGAGGATGGCGCGTTGCGGCTGCTCAGGATGGGGAATATAGGCACCGCGCCGGAAATAGCGCTCGGGATTATGCTTGAGTTGCCGCTCGTCGAAGATCGCTTTCATGTCATTCTCGCTGATCAGTATCCACTTGTCCCCTCCTCCGCGATCCGCTCGATGCCGCACCAGTCGGCGATGAAGAGTGCGATCGCCCCTGTTACACGCTTTATGGACGACAGGCTGACACGCTCGTCGAAGCCATGAATGTTCTCCGTAATCGGGCCGTAGACCAGGCACGGCATACCGGCATAGATGACGAAGACCCGCGCATCCAGGTAGCCGGGTGTGACAAAGCTTTTCAGATCGCTCGATGTTGCATTGCGGTGTGCCTGCGCCAGCGCGGTTTCCGCGTCGGTTCCCTCGTCCAGAACATAGCCCTTGGCAAAGAATCCGTTCCAGGAGACCTGCGGCGGCCGGTTGCCGAGGAAGGGATCGCCAGCCAAATCCCGTGCCAGATGTGACTCGATCGCTGCCGCTCGCTCTTTCGGATCGTCGCCCGGATAGATCGCGATCCGGCAAGAGAGCTTTGACCAGGCGGCCACGGTGGATGCCCAGTCGCCGCCCTCGATCTTGCCGACGTTAAAGTTAATGGGGTGCTCCACATCCGCGAAATAGGGATAGTTGGCCTTCTCGGCGTTCCAGCTCTCGGTGAGTTTCTTGAGGCTTTCAATCACGCGGAAGCTCGCCTCGATGGCGTTGGCGCCCGTGCCTGCTTCCCGCACATGAACGGGATGGCCAGCCACATGAATCTCGAACCAGAGTACGCCGCAATTGGCACGCACCAGCATCTCGTCTTCCGGTTCGGGGATGATCGCGGCATCCGCCGTGTAGCCTTCGACCAGACAGGCGAGCGCGCCATTGCCGGTACATTCCTCTTCGACCACGCTTTGGATGTGCACCTTGGCTGCCGGCTGAAAACCGATACGACGCAGCGCATCAAGCGCAAAGATGTTGGCCGCGATTCCGGCCTTCATGTCACCGCCGCCGCGGCCATAGAGCCAATCACCGACGCGCTTCGGCTCATAAGGCGGCGAGACTTCCCACATCTCGTGCGGCCCCTCCGGCACCACGTCCATATGGCCGTTGAGAATCAGCGAGCGTCCCTTTGCCTCGCGCGGCTCGTGCGTCGCCACCACATTGACGGTTTCGGAGTAGTCGACTGCAACGGGCGAGAAACCTGGATGATCCTTGATCTTGTGCTCATCGACGCGAAACGTGGAAACAGCATAGCCGCGCTTTTCAAGCGCACCGTGGACAAATTCCTGTGCCGGCTTCTCCTTGCAGCGCAGGGATGGAAAGCGGATGAGATCTTCGGTGAAAGCGATCTGTTCTTCGAAACCCTCCTCGACGGCTGCGAGTATCTTCCGGGTCAGTGTATTATTCACGATTGAGTGTCCTGTTTTCAGAGCGTCAGCTTCACTCCGCCGCCGCCAACTCACGCTCGCGGCCGGGAATGGCCTCGATAAGGGAGCGCGTGTAGACATTCTGCGGGTTGGTGAAGATCTGCCGGGGCGGTCCGATCTCGACGACTTCCCCCTCCTTCATCACCGCGATGCGGTCACAAATCTGGGCGGCGACACGCAGGTCGTGCGTGATGAACAGCAGCGCGAGATCGAGTTTCTCCTTCAAATCCGCCAGCAAATCGAGCACCTGCGCCTGAATGGAAACGTCGAGCGCAGATACCGCCTCATCGGCAATGATGACGCGCGGCTCAAGCGCCAAAGCGCGAGCAATGCCGATGCGCTGGCGCTGACCGCCTGAGAACTCATGCGGGTAGCGATCGATTGCGGACGTGTCGAGCCCGACGAGATCCAGGAGACGCTCGGCGTTGCTGTAGGCTTCCGCCTTCGGCACGCCGTGGGCCATCGGGCCCTCTGCGATAATGCGGCCGACCCGGGACCGCGGATTAAGCGAAGCGTAAGGGTCCTGAAAGATCATCTGGATCGACTTGCGGGCCTCGCGCAGTGCTTCGCCTGAGAGCGTGGCCATATCATGACCGCCGAGGCGCACCATGCCCGCATCGGGCGTCAGGAGCCGCACGAGACAGCGGCCGACGCTCGACTTGCCCGATCCCGACTCGCCGACAATCCCCAGTGTTTCACCTTCGGCCAGCGTGAAACTGACATTCTGCACCGCCTTCACCACCCGGCGGTTGCGGCCAAACAGGCTACCGCCCGTGACATAGGTCTTGCAGAGGCCATCGACCTCCAGGACCGGCTGTTTGCCGACATCTCCCCTCGCCCGATCCGTGGCAAGGGTGGGGATCGCCGCGATCAGCTTCCGCGTATAATCATGCTGCGGGTTATCAAGCACCTCATCCACCGAGCCTGTCTCGACGATCTTGCCGTATTGCATCACCGCGACGCGATCTGCGATCTCGGCCACGACGCCGAAATCATGGGTGATGAACATCACCGCCATACTGTGCTTTTCTTGAAGGTTGCGGATCAGGTCCAGGATCTGCGCCTGGGTCGTGACATCGAGAGCCGTCGTGGGCTCATCGGCTATAAGGATTTCGGGTTCGAGCGCGAGCGCCATGGCGATCATGACACGCTGACGCTGACCGCCAGAAAGCTGGAACGGATAGGCGCGCGCGGCTTTTTCCGGATCGGGAATCCCGACCTCCTCCAGGAGTTCCATCGCACGGGCAGAGCGCTCCTTGGGGGTGAGGAGGTCGTGTGCCTCGAAAACCTCCGCGATCTGCTCCCCGGCACGCAACAGCGGATTGAGCGCCGACATGGGTTCCTGGAAGATCATCGCGATACGCCGTCCGCGCAGGTCCATGAGCTGGGCTTCGCTCAGCCTCAGGAGATCGGACCCGTCGAAGAGAATTTTCCCGCCAACCGGCCGCACAAGATCCGGGAGCAGGCCCATCGCAGCGTTGGCCGACATGGATTTGCCGGAACCGGACTCTCCAACAATGCACAAGATTTCGCCAGCGCGAAGCTCGAAGCTCACATCGTCAACAGCAAAGGGGCGGTCTGCTCCCTCGGGCAGGGCGATACGCAGGTTTTCGACACTAAGAACGGGCTCGCCCATAGCTATCTCCCCTTCCGCGCCAGGCGAGGATTAAGCGCATCGTTCAACCCCTCCCCGATCAGATTAAGCGCAAGCACGGTAAGCAAGATGGCAACGCCGGGAAAGAAAGAGAGCCACCAGGCCTGGCGAATGACAGTGCGCGCTGCCCCGATCATATAGCCCCATGACATCAGATTGGGGTCGCCCAGGCCAAGGAAGGAAAGTGAAGATTCAAGCAGGATGGCGGTCGCTACCATAAGCGAAGCGAGCACGATGATGGGTGAGAGCGTATTAGGAAGGACCTGCCGAACGATTATAGTGCCGTTCTTCTGTCCGGCGAGAATGGCTGCTTCGACATATTCCCGCGACCTGAGGGACAGCACTTCGCCGCGGACAAGACGGGCGACAGGTGGCCAACTGACAATGGCAATCGCGGCTACGATCGAGAAGATGCTCGGCTCGAAGATCGCCACCAGAACAATAGCAAGCGCGAAGTTCGGGACCGTCTGGAAGAATTCGGTAAAGCGCATCAGCGCATCGTCCAGCCAACCGCCAAAATAGCCCGCCAGCGCCCCGATGGGAATGCCGATCAGCAATGCCGCCACGGTTGAGATCAGCCCGACCAGGAGCGAAACCTGCGCGCCGTGGGCAAGGCCCGTCAACACATCTCTGCCGACTGCATCCGTTCCCAATGGATACTGATCCATCGTGAGGGGCGGAAGGAAGGGCCGCTGCACCATGCGCCAGGGGGATTGCGGGAAGAGAATCGGCGCCAGAAGCGCCACAATGACGACGATCAGCAGTATGGCGGCTCCGATCACGGCACCGCGATTGCGAGAGAAACGTTTCCAGAAGTCCGCCATCGTCAGCCCACCCGGATTCTTGGATCCACGAACCGATAGAGAATGTCCGTGATGAGATTGAACAAGAGCACCATCGCAGCCGAGACAAAGAACACCCCGAGCAGCACGTTATAGTCGCGCTGGGCGAGCGCCTCGAACATCAGCCGACCGATCCCCGGCCAGGCAAAGACTGTCTCGGTGAGCACCGCGCCGCCCACAAGCTGACCCGCCTGCAGGCCCGCCAGGGTGACCACCGGCAGCATGGCGTTGCGGAAGATGTGACGGCGCTGGATAACGCTTGGTCTGAGTCCCTTCGCACGCGCCGTCTTGACGAAGTCGAGCTGACTTACCTCCAGCATCGATGCTCGCGTCATGCGCATATAGACAGCCATGAAAAACAGGCCGAGCGTGGTCGCGGGCAGGATGAGATGCTGGCCTATGTCGAGAACGCGTCTGAACCCGGTATAATTCGCGCCCACCGTCTCGTAGCCGAAACCCGGCAGCCAGTTGAGCACGACGGAAAACAGAAGCACCGCCATCAGCGCAGCCCAAAAAAGCGGGGTGGCGTAGAACAACAGCGCCGTTGTGGAAATCAGCGTGTCGGACCATTTGCCAACCCGCGCCGAAGCCAGGACTCCGGCGAGCGTTCCAAGCGACAATGAAATGGCGAAAGCCGTCATGGTCAGGAGCAGCGTCGCCGGCAGACGATCAAGAATGAGATCCGCCACCGGCATCTGCTGGCGGTAGGAATAGCCGAGATCGAACTGCAGCACACCTCCGAGATAAATCCCGAGTTGGGTGAGCAAAGGTTTGTCGAGCCCGAAGCGCTCACGCAGATCGGCGATGAACTTTTCGTCGGCTGCACCCGCCTCGCCCGCCATGACCGCCGCCGGATCACCGGGCGCGGCGTGGATTAGAAAGAAATTCAGGATCAGGATGGCGATCAGAATGATCACCGCCTTGCCGAGACGCATCAGGATGAAACGTAGCATGGGATCTCCGGCAGGAGCCTCGCTGCGAATGATTTATACCGCTACCATTCCAGCCTCCGCCCGAAGGCAGAGGCTGGAATTGGTGCAACTTATTGCACGGTCAAACCACCCTACTCTTCGACGTAAGCGTTCTTGAATCCGTCATTGACGCCGATGGCGGTCGTAACCAGGTCCTTGACGTTGCAGCGGTAGATGGTGGGAAAGCCGAGTTCCAGAAGCCAGGCTACCGGCACATCCTCAACCAGGATCTGCTGGATCTCGTTATAGAGCTCCTGACGCTCTTCCTGGGTTACCGCGACAGCCGCCTTCTCGAACAGCTCATCCACCTTCGGGTTCTCGTAGCCTTCCACATTATTCCACTGTGAGCCCTTGGCAATGTTCGTGGAGATGTAGTTGCGGGCCACGCCCAAGGCCGGATCGCCGTACTGGTAGAGATAGGTGAAAGCCATATCGTAGTCCCACTCGGCGAGCTTCTGGTTCCAGCCGGCAACATCGGTGGCGACAATTTCAGCGTTAATGCCAACCTCCTCGAGGTTCTGCTTCACCGCTTCCGCCCAGCGTTGCCAGGTTTCACCATAAGGCAGAGGTAGGAGACGAACGGTCTCGCCATCGTATCCCATTTCCTCGAGCAGTGCCTTGGCCTGTTCGGGATCGTACTCGTACTGCTTTACATCGTCCGAATAGAAACGGGTCGATGAGGAGACAGGGCCAGTTGCCACCTTGCCGAGACCGTTCCATAGAGCATCTTTGGCGAAGTTGCGGTCCATCGCGTACATCACGGCCTGGCGGAAGCGCTTGTCAGCCGTCGGACCTTCGCGGTTGTTCAGCCACATCCACGAATGCGGCCCGAAATATTCCCAGCCCTCATCGGTGATACAGGTATTCTCCATGTCTGCAATGCGTTGGACGTCGAAGTTCTCGACCGAACCACCAGGCAGGATGTCCACGACGCCCGCTTCATAGGCCACAGCACGCGAAGCCGCATCGGGGATAACGTGCCAATAGATTTCATCAAGATAGGGCAGCCCCTCTTCGTAATACTCCTCATTCTTCGTCAGCAGGATGTGGGAGCCCCTCTCCCATTCCTCGAACTTGAACGGACCGGTACCGATCGGTGTATTGTTGGCCGGATTGTTCTCGTACTCCGTACCTTCATAGATATGCTTCGGGATCATCGGCATGGTGCCGACCTCGAATATGCCGATGAATGGACCGAAAGGCTGCTTCAGCTTGAAAACCACCGTGTGGTCGTCAGGCGCGGTAATCGATTCCACGTGTTCAAGCGATGTGCGAAGGCGCGGATGCGTCTCACGGAGGAACTCATCGGCCGAGAAAACAACGTCGGCCGAGGTGAAGGGCTCGCCATCATGCCATTTCACGTTCTCGTGCAGATGGAAGGTGTAGGTCAGCCCGTCCTCGGAGATCTCCCAAGATTTGGCGAGTTGCGGCTCGGGTTCGAGATCCTTGTCGTAACGCAACAGACCTTCATAGATGTTGCCGGCGACCATTTGGGTCGGACCGTTCTGGATAAGGCCCACCATCAGGCTCGGCGGCTCCGGCTGGATCACCACATTGGCGCGACCGCCGGACACCGGCTCAGCATGTAGCGCGGTGGAGATCAGAAGGGCGGCGGCAAGTGTCGAGAGTCGTTTCAGCATGGTTGTCGTTCCCCTTTTTTCCGGCTCGCGGGCTGTTCGCCTTCTTCTTCGCCGGGTCGGTTTGCTGCTACTTCGTTACCTCGTCAGTTTACGAGGTCAGGATAATGCTTGATGGCGAGGCGCTGGAAGGCCTCCCATTGCGGGTCGGGCTTATGCCCCGCGTGGTGTTTGTCCCAGCCTTCATATTGCCGGGCTGTCTTCTCGGCGAGCGCATCATCGATCCTGCGCGGCGTGCCTCCCGAAGACATGATCGCAAGCTGCGCACGGCAGGCGCGCTCCATATTAAACATCAGGGCGAAAGCCTCGCCTACGGTGCGTCCGCAAGTGAGCAGTCCGTGATTGCGCAGGATCATCACATCGCGGTCGCCAAGATCGTTAACGAGCCGCTCGCGCTCGTCAAGATCGAGCGCGATGCCCTCATAATCATGAAAGGCAATGCGGTTATAGAATTGAAGCGACCACTGATTAAGCGGCAGCATCCCCTCTTCCACGGAGGAAACGGCCACGCCGGCCACCGTATGTGTATGAAGTACGCAATGCACATCCGGCCGCGCGGCATGCACAGCGCTGTGGATAGTGAAACCGGCCTTGTTGATGCCCGCGCCGTAGGTGTCGCGCAGGATGTCGCCGCTGACATCGACGGTAACGAGGCTCGACGCAGTTACTTCATCGAATCGCAGACCGAAGGGATTGATGAGAAAAGCATGCTCCCCCTCCTCGCGCGGCGCGCGGCTGGAGATGTGGGTGAAAATGCTATCATCGAGATTGTAATGGGCGATCAACCGATAAGCGGCCGCTAGCTCAGTGCGCTCACGCCCCTGTGGATACTCACAGCTTACATCCTGCTCGATATCGGCAAGACGGGTCTGGACAGTCATCAGGCGTCCCCTCTACGCACTCGTGTCACTGCGGCGCAAACAAGTGCGCCAGCCCCTGCATCGTCGGCCACTCCCTCCTTTTCGATGCGTCGGCACACAGGCAACCATACCCGGGCACCCGTGTCAATTGTCGACAATCGTCATAAAATCGGAGACAGTTAGAAAACGTTAGAATGGCTCGCCCGGGTGCAACCAAGCCGATGCCCGATGCATGCCAGTCGGCGTGTAAGGCTGCCAGCGTCGCGATTGCTCGCGCGGTAAAGGCTACCCTCGGAAAGGGCGAAGGGGACGACCGAAATGGATGATGAACCTGGAGTTTCACGGAAGGACGGACAGGGTCCGGTAAGCGGACTGTTCTCTGCAGTCGCCTCCACCGACCTTGTCACCCAGATTTCCCGGCAGATCACAGAGGCGATCATGACGGGCCGCTTGAAGCCGGGCACACGGCTGACGGAGTTGCAGCTTTCTCGCGAGTTCGGTACAAGCCGCGCCCCCATCCGCGAAGCCGCGCGTCTTTTGGAAAGCCAGGGGCTGGTGGTTTCCAATCCTCGCCGTGGCTTTTCCGTGCGCACGCTCGAAGCCGCGGACCTGCACGATATTTATGAGTTGCGCATCGGCCTTGAACTCCACGCGGCATCGATCGCGGTGGAAAAGATAGGACCGCGCGACATTGAGCAATTAGAAGCGCAGATAGCCCGCATGTACGTGCTGGCCGACGAAGGATCGATCGAGCAGCAGATCTTCGAAGACTTCAGCTTTCACCGCATGCTTTGCGAGGCAAGCGGCAACAAACGCCTGCTTAAGGTATATGACGAACTCGCTGCCGAGATGCGTTGCGGCATCACGCTGATCGGCAAGCTTTATGACGACCCGCATCGCCTCGCCGGAACCCACAAGCCAATTCTGGAAGCGCTCAAGGCGCACGACCGCAAGACATTGCTTGACGCGCTTCGATATCACATCGTCGTGGCACAAGACGCTGTGGTGGATTTGTTTGCAGGATCGAACGGACGGTAACGACCTGGATCGCAAGTCCTCCACACCGCTTGCGTACACCGAACTCGAAAATCCTGCGAGAATCTTACGGCTCAACCAATCCGCCCGGGACTTTCCATTTCCGCGCGCACAACCGCCGCGCCGCGCGGCAGGTATTCAACCCGCGAAGATGGATCCCGAGGAGTCTCTCCACATACCAGCATAACGGGAACATCCATGGAATGATGGCGGGGAACTTCCGGCTGCATACCTCAGTTGAACTTGCATCCAACCTCGGATCTTCAGCCACGTGGAGAACGATGATGGCCCCGATGGTCGCCGATTTCATACTCGACCGATTCTACCGCGCGCGTGGAGGCGGTCTTGGCCAAAATCCCGGCCGCCAGTCCCTCTCACGTTCTATGTGTGCACTTTTTTTCGCGCACCGGCAGATACGATGCGGACTTGCCGAAGCATTCGTTTGAATTTTTCCCGTTCATACCGGTCGAATTGGAACATTCCATTTGGCCCTGTCTCCGGTCTTTCCAAGGCTGCTCCAGCGCTCTATGCGTGGCGCCTTCGGCGCATGTGGGCGCGGTGGATCGGGCTGGAAGCTCTTCAGACTGATCGCCCACTGGCGGACCGTGCGGGAGGCGGGGGATGATCAAGGTAATTTGGACTATCCTGACCCTGATGGTGGCGGGCTTCGCGGGTACGGCTGCTTTCGTCTACAGCGGCTTTTACAACGTGGCCGCGACGGAGCAGCACACCCCGCCCGTCTATTGGCTGTTGCAGACGGTGATGAATCGTTCCGTGGCAGTGCGCGCCCGTGATTTGGAGGTGCCGGACCTGTCGAGCGACGAGCGGTTCGATGCAGGCCTCCAACTCTATCAGGATCACTGCGTCCAGTGCCACGGCGCTCCCGGAGTCGCGCCGGCGCCCTTTTCGCTTAGCATGACCCCGGTGCCGCCGGCCATCGTGCAAGTGGGCCTGGAGTTGTCGGCGGCCGAGATTTTCTGGACCGTGAAGCACGGGGTGAAAATGACCGGCATGCCGGGCTGGAGCTTCAAGCTCACAGACGAGGAGATCTGGGACATCGCCGCCTTTGTGGTCACTGCGCCACTCCTCTCACCTAGCCAGTATTACGAGCTGGCAGAGATTGAGCCTGATCGGCCTGGATTGGTGGAGAACGAGGGGGCAGACAAGACCTCCGGCGATGCGGAAATGGGCAGGGTTGCGCTTCGCCAGTATGGCTGCATCGCCTGCCACACGATCGAAGGCATCACCGGGCCGAACGCCTGGGTCGGCCCGCCGCTCCGCCGGATAAGCGAGCGCAAATACATAGCGGGCGTCCTGCCGAACAGCCGCGAGAACCTCGTCCACTGGATCCGCAATCCTCAGGGAATCGACCCACTCACCGCCATGCCTCAATTGGGCGTGACGGAGGAGCATGCACAGGACATCGTGGCCTATCTCTATTCCCTGGGTAATGGGGAGCGTTAGTGCAATCCGCCCGGTGGCACTTTGGCTTCCGGCATCGCCAACGATCGGTCGTCAAACAGCCATTGATGCCGCTTATGTATTCTTCGATGTGTTCAGTGCCACGGCGGCGCTAATGAGCGCCTTCAGCGCTTCTTCATCGATCTCGTCGCCCTCACGAAAATCGATGGCACGCCTGGTGTTGCCTTCGAGGCTGGAGTTAAAGAGACCTGACGGGTCTTCCAACGAGGCGCCCTTGGCGAAGGTCAGCTTCACCTTATCCTTGTAGGTCTCGCCGGTGCAGATGATTCCCGCGTGCTCCCACACGGGAACCCCCAACATGTTCGACGGTTTTCTCCATTTCACCTCTTCGACCACTTGCGCGTCGGCCTGTTTGATGAGGCTGCGGACCCGCGCAAGCGTCTCGCCGCGCCAATCGCCCAGCTGCATGATTTTCGCGTCGATCAGTTGAGAGGGAGACTCTCCGGCATTTTCTTCCACCGGGCCGCTTTTGCTCTTTTGCATGGTTGCCGTCACCTTCTTCATGGTCGCTGTAGATCGCATTCACATGGGGGTCACTCGCTGCCCGCGTCCATTCGCGCTATCGGGCACCCACACTGCTAGTCACATTTTTTCGCCCGGCAATTGGCTGGCCTGCTTCACCCAATCGGCGAACTGGGCTTCGTCGAACCGGCCGTCCTCGTGAATGTGGAAGTAGCGGACGTCCTTCTGCTTTGACCCAACGGGCGGAACGGGACGCAAGGACGCGCCGCGGAAGAAGGCCACTTTCACGTATTTTGCGAAGACATGGATGCCGAGAAACCAGCCCTGGCCCTCGATGCCGTAGAGAGGTGAGTTCCATTTAACTGCTTTGTGAAGGCCGGGGACGGTGCGAACGATGGTTGCATCGAGGCGGCGCCCGACCTCACTTTTCCAGCCCGGCATGGCCGCGATGTAAGCCTGTACGGGTGCGTCGCCGTAGCCCTTCGCGATCTGAGGGTTGCCGCCCGAGAGAAGGACCGGCTCGGCGGAGGTCTGCTTCTTTGCGGCCTTCGATCTCTCGGGCGTCTTGCCGGCCATTGGTTCAAGCCTCTCCGCCGATGCGCCGCCCGCTGAGCCACTTGGCGGCATATGGCAGTGCGAACATGTACAGTCCGCTGAGCATGAGCAGGGCGAGCGGGGCCAGCGGCATGAGATATACCCATTCCGCGGGCTCCACACCTACACCCAGGCTGATGAAGATGCCGGCGACAACCGCCGTGAAAATGATCGACACCCAGCGGTGGGTCTGTCGAACCCACGTATTCCAGTTCATTGAAACCTCCTCTGAAGGCGAGCCGAAGCGGAGCGGGCGAATTGTGACGGGCAGGGTTCAGTCCATCCGCGCCAACACTTGCTCCATATTTTCAAAGAACCGCGGCCACCCGACCGTGGCGCCCCGGTAGTACGGCTCCTGGTCCGGCCGGAAGCCTTCCTGCTCCATGCGCAGCAGCGTCCCCGTGCTTGTCGGGGTGAGCGTCCAGGTGACGACACTCCGGAGGTCCTTAGTGTCCCACGTGTAGGAGAGCGTTTCATTCGGCTCGGCTGTCCGAACCTGACAGTCCACAGCGCCCCAGTCGGCGCTGAGATTGAAGCGGTGGTCCACCACGGGCTTGAAGTCATTCTTCATGAGCCACTCCTCGATCAGGTGTGGTTGCGTGAGCGCGCGCCAGATCTTTTCCGGCGGATGGGGGATCTCACGCTCGACAATGACGGAACGCGTTCCAGTCGACTTTTCGTTCATTGGTCCATCCTGTTGAGCAGATCTTCGAGGTTGTCGAAGCGGTTTTCCCAAAATCCGCCCATCTGGTTCGTCCATTCAATCAGTGGAGAAAGCGCGCCGACTTCGGCGCTGTAGTGCGTCTGGCGACCTTCGTGGCGGTCGCGGACCAGACCGGCCCGCTTCAGGATCCCGAGATGTTTCGAGACGGCCGGTTGCGAGACCCCGGCCTGAGCCGTCAGGGCACTGACCGTCTGGTCTCCGTCGCGGCACAACCGCTCGAAGATGGCTCGTCGTGTCGGATCGGCGAGCGTTCTGAAAATGATGTCATGGGTCTGCGGCATCGCAAATCGATAACTCTCTGGCTATAGATCTGGCCCATAACCCTAGAGATATATGTGAGTCAAGCGGGAATACGGATCAGGCCCTGCAACTCCACGGAGCACAACATCATGCCTTATGTGACACAGGGCCCACCTGAGCACAGTGCTCGACGACTTTCGCGCCACCTCTCCGGGCCTGTTCCTCTACTGTCCGAACGGCAAGCAGGCGCTCCCGAAGCTGCGCGCCTTTATCGAGCATATGAAGGTGCTGCAGGCACTTGGCCGGGATTGAATGATCCTCAACCCCGGTCCCGACGTCTGAGCCGGTGATGACGTTGACTCAAGGGCTCGCCGCGACGCGCTTATTGTCTACCTTCCAACTCCTGAGGTTGTTCTGTCCATTCGGCTGCACCACCGGATGAAGCTTGCCGAGTGTGTTGGCTAGTACGGCGCAGTCTTCCCGCCTGCCACTGCTCTTTCTCCAGGCAAGACAGATCGTGCGCGCCGGAGCCGGCTCGGCAAAAGGCACCACCTTCAGGTCGGGCATGGCGCGCGCGAATTCTGCGGCCATTTCCGGGATCAGCGTCACGCCTAGCCCATGCGCCACCATTTGCATCAGCGTCGTCAGGCTGGTTGCGCCGTAGCTCGCCATCGCCACCGGCCTGACCTTGCCGCAGACGGCCAGCGCCTGCTCGCGCATGCAGTGGCCTTCCTCAAGCAGCATCAACCGCTCCAGTGCCGGGCTGTCCGGCGGCACGGGTGGCGCCAGGAAAGCGGGATCATGTTCGGACACTGCAAGCAGGAACCGGTCCTCGAACAGCGCCTTGACAGCGAGCGCGGGCTCGTCGAGCGGCAGGGCCGCAATCATAGCGTCGAGACGGCCGCTGGCGGTCTCCTCGAGAAGAGTCCCGGTCCGCGCCTCGTGCAGCTCCAGTTGCAGGGCAGGAAAATGGCGTTTCAGCTCCGGCAGGAGGCTCGGCAGCAGATAAGGCGCGACGGTCGGGATGATGCCGAGGCGAAAGCGCCCTTCCAGAACCTGCTGTCCTCGTCTCGCCACGCTTTCCAGGTCGCGGATTTCGGCGAGGATGCGCTTGACCCGAGGACGAAGGGCGCGCCCCTCTCCGGTAAGCCCCACCGCGCCGTCGCCGCGCTCGAAGAGCCGGCAGCCGAGCCGCGTCTCCATCTCTGCAATCTGCGCCGACAGCGCAGGTTGGGTGACTCCAGCAAGTGCTGCTGCCCTCCCGAAGTGGAGCGTTTCGGCGAGACTGTCGAAATATTCCATCTGGCGGATCGTTAGTCTTGTCATAAGGGAAACTTATCAAGGAAAACAGAAAACACAATTGGCAATTATCGGCTGGCTCTTTTACCTTAGAATCATTCTAGCAACGAGCGGCTGTCGGCTGATTGGAGGACAACATGGACGCAAAGACGGACGATAACACGGGCCAATGCCCATTCATGGGCGGCGGTGCCCGCGGCCACAGGAACCGAGACTGGTGGCCGGAGCAGCTGGACCTCGACATGCTCCATCGAAACTCGGATTTATCCGATCCGATGGGCGAGGATTTCAATTATGCTGAGGAGTTCAAGAGCCTCGACCTCGACGCCGTGATCGCGGACCTGCATGCTCTGATGACGGATTCGCAGGACTGGTGGCCCGCCGACTTCGGCCACTATGGCGGGCTGATGATACGCATGGCCTGGCACAGCGCAGGCACGTACCGCATCACCGACGGCCGCGGCGGCGCCGGCGCCGGCCAGCAGCGATTCGCCCCCCTAAACTCCTGGCCGGACAACGCGAACCTCGACAAGGCGCGCCGGCTGCTGTGGCCGATCAAGCAGAAATACGGGCGGAAGATCTCGTGGGCCGATCTGATGATTCTGGCCGGCAACGTGGCGCTGGAGTCGATGGGGTTCAAAACGTTCGGCTTCGCCGGCGGCCGCAAGGACGCCTGGGAGCCGGAAGAGCTCTACTGGGGTCCCGAGGGGACGTGGCTGGGCGACGAGCGCTACAGCGGCGAACGCCAGCTTCATGACCCGCTTGCCGCGGTGCAGATGGGCCTGATCTACGTGAACCCAGAAGGACCGAACGGGAATCCGGACCCGGTCGCAGCTGCAAAGGACATCCGCGAAACCTTTTCCCGCATGGCAATGAACGATGAGGAGACAGTCGCCTTGATCGCCGGCGGCCACACCTTCGGCAAAACCCACGGTGCCGGTGACCCGTCAATGGTGGGGCCAGATCCGGAGGGTGCAGCCATCGAAGACCAGGGACTCGGCTGGAAGAGCGGGCATGGCACGGGTTTCGGGGCCGATGCCATCACCGGCGGTCCGGAAGTCACCTGGTCGCAGACGCCGACCAAGTGGAGCAACCACTTCTTCGATAACTTGTTCAATCACGAGTGGGAGCTGACAAAGAGCCCTGCCGGCGCCTGGCAGTGGAAGGCGAAGGACGCCGAGACCACCGTTCCGGACGCGCACGACCCGTCGAAGAAGCATGTACCGACCATGCTGACCACGGACCTGTCGCTGCGGTTTGACCCGGAATACGAGAAGATCTCGCGGCGCTTCCACGAGAACCCGGATCAGTTCGCGGACGCCTTTGCCCGCGCCTGGTTCAAGCTTACGCACCGCGACATGGGTCCGAAGGTGCGCTACCTCGGCCCGCTCGTGCCGAAGGAGACGCTGATCTGGCAGGACCCGATCCCGGAGGTTGACCACGAGCTGGTGAGCGACGAGGACATCGCTGATCTGAAGGCGAAGATCCTCGCCTCAGGACTGACGGTACCCGAGCTGGTTTCGACGGCTTGGGCTTCAGCCTCCACCTTCCGCAGATCCGATAAACGCGGCGGCGCCAATGGCGCGCGCATTCGTCTCGCACCCCAGAAGGACTGGGAGGTCAATGACCCGGCGCAACTGGCAAAGGTGCTCGGGGAGCTCGAAGCGATCCAGAACGAGTTCAACGAGGCTCAATCCGGCGGAAAGAAGATATCGCTCGCGGACCTGATTGTTCTTGGCGGCTCAGCGGCAATCGAGAAGGCTGCCAAGGATGCCGGCTTCGACGTGAAAGCACCCTTCACGCCGGGGCGGATGGATGCAAGCCAAGAGCAGACCGACGTGGACTCTTTTGCCGCGCTTGAGCCGCGTGCCGACGGCTTCCGCAACTATCTCAGCGGGAACCAGTTCATGATGCCCGAGGAAGCCTTGGTCGACCGGGCGCAGTTGCTGACGCTGACAGGGCCGGAGATGACAGCTCTGCTCGGCGGTCTACGCGTGCTCGGTGCGAATGCCGGCGGTGCCGAGCACGGTGTCTTCACCAACCAGGTGGGCAAGCTGACGAACGACTTCTTCGTCAACCTGCTGACAATGGACACAGAGTGGCAGCCCGCGTCCGACGGTACCTATGAGGGCCGCGACCGCAAGACGAACGAGTTGAAGTGGCGCGCTACGCGCGTCGACCTGATCTTCGGTTCGCATTCGCAGCTGCGCGCTTTTGCGGAGGTCTATGCCTGCGCCGATAGCCAAGAAAAGTTCGCCAAGGACTTCGTAAAGGCTTGGACCAAGGTGATGAACGCGGATCGGTTCGCGCCTGCCTGACCTGAGCAGGTCACGGATAGGTCGATCCTTCCAAGCAACTGGACGGGCGCGGAGCAATCCGCGCCCGCTTTGTTTTTCTCTGCCCCTTGCCCGCCTGGTTGCCGTGATCGGCACGCCAATGCAGGACCACACCGAACGCCGACGGCGATCCACTCCACGCCATCCACACATGACGACGCCCAAACGTTCCGCGAGTGCTCTTCATGAACTCTTCGCGTGTTCTCTTAATACCAGTTCAAGTGCTTGCCTCGGGTGCAGCGCTTTAGAGAACAGAAAGCCCTGGGCCATTCTGCATCCAAGCGCCCGCAGCAATTGTTGATCTGCCTCTGTTTCGACCCCCTCCGCCATAACCTCTATTCCGAGCGATCTGCCAACATCGATAACGGCTTTAACAAGCAGTTGGTCATCCCGGGATTCCGCCAAACCACGGATGAAGCCCTTGTCGATTTTCACCTTACCTATCCGTCTGTCCTTGAGGGAGGCCAACGTGGAGAAGCCGGTGCCGAAATCGTCGAGCGCGATTGAAATGCCGGCTTGCGAAAGACGTTCAAGTTTCTCGTCTACCCGGTCCCGATCTACCGGAGCCTCTTCGGTAATCTCGATTTCCAGCATCGCCGTAGGAAGATTCTTCGCCGCAAGGCCATTCAATATCAAATCGTCGATACTGCCGGCTTCCAATTCGCGCGGTGAGACATTCATCGCGACCCTAACTTCACGGCAGTCAGCCTGAGCGAGGTCCTCGATCATGGCGCAACAGCCGAGGAATACAGTCTCAGTGAGCAACTGAAGCATTCCGGTCTCGCGCGCAGCCGTCACGATCTCGGGTGGCGAAATGGCACCATGAACGGGATGGGTCCACCTCAGCAACGCTTCAAAAGAGAGCACAGCTCCGGTATCGACTCCTACAATGGGCTGGAACCACGTGCCCAACTGTTTCCTCTCTATCGCTAACCGAAGATCCCGCTCGATACACTGGCGACGTTGCAACTCCCCCGCGAGTTCGTCATCAAACAGGCAAAACTCGTTCCTGCCCCGACGTTTGGCTGTGTACAGCGCGATATCCGCTCGCAATAGCATCTCCGTCAGATTGGGCCTTTGGGATCGATAGATTCCCACGGATGCGCCGATTTGGACGGACATCACCCCATGAAAAGGGGCGGCAATTTTGGCTATGAGACGGGACGCGAGGTCAGTGGGAGAAAGCGCCCCCCCAAGTGAGGAAAAAAGCAGTACGAACTCATCGCCACCAATCCGGGCGAGCATCGCGTCTTCTGGTCCTTCCTCCTTTATCCGGCGAGCTAACCTGACGAGCAGATCATCTCCAATCTTGTGGCCATACGTGTCGTTAACGGACTTGAAGCCGTCCAGATCGATCAGCATCGTCACAAAGGGACCGTCAGCATCCTTTATCTGCTCGAGCGCATGTTCCAGACCTCGCCTGTTGAGAAGGCCGGTGAGCGGATCTTCCCTGGAATTCCGCTCCATCTCCGCCGCAGTCTGCTCTGCCTCGTGTCTGAGACGACTCGCTTCGCGGAAGCGCGTTTGCCCAATCCACGAGCTTCGAAACAAGCCGCCTAAGAAGAGCAGGACTGCAAACGCTAAAAGGTAGTCTTCAAGATCCCCGTTCGCCGCCAAGCACGCCGCCGTGATGAGGAGTGGCGGTGTGATGAAGCTGATCGGTGCTGCGGCATAAGAACTGCCGTATGTGACCGCACCAGCCGAGATTCCCGCCAGAACAATCAGATGAAGCGATGCCTGGGGCGTCGTGTATCCAGCCGTGAGGACGGCAAGAAAGGACCACGCAAACCCGGATAGAAGCGCAAGGGCGCTGTATAGGTGGAGCCGCTGTGAAACCCTTTTGAAATTGTCCTTGCGCCCTGCCACATCGGGTCCCGGCCGATAAAGGCCAAGTGCGACGCGAAAACCGTTTATCGCGTTGACCACCACGAACCAGATCGCGGCGGTAAAGCCGCTACCCGAAAATGCCTGCGCAGTAAGAATCAAGACTGACAGAGCAGTGCTTATCGGCATAGAGACGAAGAGACCGCCCCTGAGGTCAGCAAGCTGATCCTGAAGGATTCTGCCTTCCAGTGCGCTCTCTTTCTCAACCGCCATAGTGGGATCAGCTTCCATTGGATGCTTGGTGTAGCGCGAACTTAGACAAGCGCGCTGAAAGACGAGTTAATTATCAGCGGGTTATTCGCTTAACCCGCTGTTTCATACCGTCGCTTTGTGGCGGCTTGAGTGCATTTCGCCGTTCCCAGGCCACATCTCCTATGATCACGGCGCGCTCTGATACGGCGTTCCAGCCTTCTAGTAATCTGCTAAAGTAGTGCCAGGCCCGAATGATACAATTTTCAGCCTTGGCGGAACGCGGTGAAATTCTCGGTATATGTGCGGAACCACTTGCAGCGCCAGGAGTTACGTTTTGTTCGGGTGACGATTGGTTGTTGGGGCGCCGGGGTCATTCAGCATAGGTGATTTGCCTCAAGGCGGCGGTGCCACTGTGCCGCCGACAAGTTAGCAAGTTCAGGATTGCCGATGTCGAATGTAGAGGAATTTCCAGTTGCCGCTCACAAATTGAGCGAATACGCCGCGCTCATGGCAGCGGCACCCAGCGCGCTCGACGCCATTCCTGGTGCCGTTTATCTCTGTGACAATGACGGCTGGCTTGTGCGTTACAACACGGAAGCGGCCGAACTTTGGGGACGGTCCCCTTCGCTTGAACAGAAGCGCGAGCGCTTCTGTGGCTCGCACCGCCTTTTCCTCCTGGATGGCACGCTGCTGAAGAAGGAAGACTGCCCCATGGCGGAGGCTGTCGAGCGAGGCACGGCGACGCGAAATACCGAAGTCATCATGGAAAGGCCCGACGGTTCGCGCTTCGTCGCCCTCGTGAACATTCGTGCGCTGAGAGACCAGCACGGCAATATTCAGGGGGCGATAAACTGTTTCCAGGACATCTCCGCGCATAAGGCAATGGAAGAGGAGGTTCGCCGCAAGAGTGCCGACCTTGAGGATTTTTTCGAGAACAGCGCTATTGGCCTCCACATCGTGAGTGGCGAGGGAATTATCCAGCGTGCGAACAAGGCCGAGCTCGCTCTCCTCGGCTATACTGCCGAAGAATATGTCGGCCGGCACATAGCGGAATTTCACGCCGATGAGCCTGTGATCGGTGACATCCTCAACAAACTGTCCTGCGGCGAAAAGCTGGACCGCTATCCCGCACGCCTTCGCGCCAAGGACGGCTCCATCAAGTATGTGCTGATTACATCCAACAGTCGCTTTGAAGACGGGCAATTCATCAACACCCGCTGCTTCACAACCGATGTGACCGACCTCTACGAAGCCGAGAGCGCACGTCGCGAGAGCGAGGACCGTCTGGCGGCGACTTACGAGGCGGCTACGATCGGGATTGCCGAAACCGATGCGGAAGGACGCATGCTCCGCGTGAACGACGCCATCTGCAAAATGCTGGGGCGCTCCCGCGAAGAGCTCCTGGCCATGACCTTCTTCGATTATACTCAAGAAGACGATCGTGAAGAAGATGCCGCCCTCTACGCGCGTCAAATCCGTGGAGAACTTGATAACTACGTGCTGCGTAAACGGGCACGCAAGCCCGACGGCACGACGGTTTACCTTGATATCCATAGCTCTTCGGTACGGGATGTATCCGGCGGCTTTCGCTATGGCGTTCGCGTGATACTTGACGTGACTCAAGCGAAGCATATGGAGGATCAGATCCGCGAGAGCGAGCGGCACATGCGCAACCTGCTTGAGGCACTGCCCGCCGCGATCTATACGACCGACGCGTCAGGTCGCATCACGTTCTACAATAACGCGGCCATTGAGATGTCCGGGCGGACGCCGCAGGCCGGCGATTTGTGGTGCCTCACGTGGCGTCTCTACAATCAGGACGGCAGCCCTCTGCCGCACGACAGATGCCCTATGGCGCTGACTCTGAAAGAGAATCGCCCGGTGCGAGGAGTGGAGGCGATAGCGGAACGACCCGACGGCACGCGCGTCCCGCTTATTCCCTATCCCACGCCCCTGCACGACGCTGACGGGAAGCTTGTCGGTGCCATTAACATGCTTGTTGATATTACTGAGCGCAAGCAAGCGGAAAACAGACAGAAGATCCTCATTGCCGAACTCAACCACCGGGTAAAGAATACACTGGCGACCGTACAATCACTGGCGGGACAAACGGCACGCCATGCCGAAAACCTCCACGATTTTTCCCATAGGTTCGAGGCGAGACTACTCGCTCTATCGCGCGCGCACGATTTGCTGACCAAGCGTCACTGGGAAGATGCCCCCCTGGATTCGCTCGCCCGCGAGGTGTTGACACCTCTTGCTGGTGAAGCAGCCGAAAGAATCGTGATCGACGGCCCCCCCGTTGAGCTCAACCCGCGGGGCGCGCTCAGCTTCACGATGGCTCTCAACGAGCTTGTCACAAACGCGGTTAAATACGGTGCGCTGTCGTCGGAGACGGGAACGCTTTCAGTTTCTTGGCGCCTGCACAATAGATCGCATTCAACGATGCTGATCCTTGAATGGCAGGAGCGCGGAGGACCACCGGTGACTCCGCCGACGCGGCGGGGTTTCGGTACCCGGCTGATGGAGCGTTGCATTGAGCGGGACCTCCAAGGCGACTTTGACCTCGTCTTCGATCCCATGGGGGTAACCTGCCGCGTCTCAATTCCAGTGGGACCGGAAGAGGGATGACCCAACTGCAGGGTCTCAGCGTTCTCGTCGTAGAGGACGAGGGCAGCGTAGCCCTCCTGATTGAGGACATGTTACAGGATCTCGGCTGTGAGATCGTTGCATCGGTGGCGCGCCTCGCTGAAGCGCTCAAAGTTGCAGCTACCGCCGAGGTCGATTTAGCGGTGTTGGACGTCAACCTGGACGGACAGCCTGTCTTTCCAGTTGCCGAACTCCTCCGCGAGCGCCAGATACCGCTCGTATTTAGTACCGGGTATGGCACGAGTGGCTTGCCCCGTGAATTCTCCAGCCATCCTGTACTCTGCAAGCCCTTCTCGATGACGGAGTTGCAGCAGACTGTCGCACTCGCCCTCAGACGTTGAACGGGTCGCCCGCGAAACCGACCGCATCCCTGAGCGGCGTGGCTACCCCTGCATGATCATCTCCGACGACGGCACCGAAGGCTCACCTCCAATTTACCATCCTCGCGTGGCAGGAGGAGCGGCAGGTCGCGTGGGGAGCACCTCATTTCTGGCCGGTCTCCGGCGCAGTCAACGTTTGGAACTAGGGAGCACAATGTTCAGCCCGACGATCCTTTGTGTACCCACGATAAAAATCGACGAAATCACAACGACAATCGAGGAAATCGCCAGCGTTGTCGGGTCGTAGTCGAACTGAAGAGTCTGGAAAATTTCAACCGGAAGCGGGACAGCGCCACCGGCTGACAAAAAGACGCTGACCGGCACGTCGCCGAAGGAAACGATAAAGCCGAAGAAGAAACCGGAAAATAGACCCGGCATGAGGGCTGGAAGAGTGATGCGCTGAAACACGCGGCGTTCAGTGGCACCGGCGATCCTGGCGGCCTGCTCTATCTGGTCAAGACTCGGAGTCACCATCGAACCTACTGCTCCTACTGAATACGGAATACAAAAGAAGGCGTGGGCGATGACAAAACCCCAGATCGTTCCCAGTAGATTTATGCCGATGACGTCGAAGAGAAGGTAATAGAATTGAAGGAAAACAACGCCGGTCACCACGAACGGCACTTGCAGTGGAAAGCGAAAGTAGGTCTCGAGAGATGCTGACCCGCCTAGGGAACCGCGAGCGATACCAAGCGCCGCGAGCGTCCCGATCAGCGTTGAGATTGCGGCCGCAATAAACGCGATTATGAAGCTGAAGCCGAGAGACTGCCAATATCGGGCGGGCAGTTCATAGTACCAGCGAAGCGAAAGCTCCTGCGGCGGAAAGCGAAAATAGGTTTGTGCGGCGCCATCGAAGGATGCACCGATAACGACAATAAGGGGCACCAGCAGGAAAAGATAAGTCACCACCATCGCTATGAGGAGAAGTGCGCGAGAGAATGTGCTCTTCATGATCCACTCCTAGGCTGGCGTATGGCCGAGAAGCGATGGAGAAAGACAAGCGCCAAATTGATCAAGAGGACTACACTCGTGAGCAGCACCGCAAGGGTTGCGGCCAATGGATAATCCACGTCCAGGATAATCGTTTGTTGAATGAGAACCGGGACCGTCAGCACATTGCCGCCCCCGAGAAGCACGGCGGAGGTGAAGGCGCCCATATTCATGTTGAAGGCGATCAACCCCGCCGTCAGTACGCCGTTCAGTGAAAGGGGGAGGATAACCCTGCGAAACAGGCGCCAATCGGTCGCGCCATGAACGATAGCGGCCTCTTCGAAGGATTCCGGGATCGTCTGAATGACGCCGAATAACAGCATCACGACCAGCGGCAGAGTGTATTGGACGAGCCCAACCCCTACGGCGAAGTCGTTGTGAAGCATCTGAGGCTGCCACTGACCCAGACTAAGAACATTGATAATTGCGCTCAGTGGCCCCTGAGAACTCAATAGCATTGATAGCCCAAGCACCTTCACGACAATGCTGACGAACGAGGAAACCAGTAGAAGGATAATGAGCATCGACACAAAGCGCGAGCGCATTCGGGTGAGCCAGTACGCGGTCGGATAGCCAAGCAGTAGCGCCGCCCCTGCTCCCGCTGCCGAGATGACGAAGGTGCGCCAGAAGACCTCGAGATAGTAGGTGTCAGTCAGGATCATCCGATAATTTACGAGGGTGAGCGTGTCACCGCTCATTCCCATTCCCAGGCTTTCGAACAGACTCTCCCGGAGAAAGAAGAACTGGGGGACCAGAAACAGCAGTACCGAGATTGCCAGCGCAATAGCCAGAGCGATGTCGTAGTTGCGTTTTACCGACATGCTACTAGCCCTGCACTGTTGAAGCTGATCCAGGAAAACACAAGGTATCCCGTGGCTCGAAGCCTATCTCCAAAGTGTCCTGCCCTATTGATTCCGGCATTGCTGAACGCGAACTTCTTAGAATGATCTGCTCCCCGCTCTGCCGTTCAAAAATGTAGTCGACTGCGTCGCCGAGAAAGCTGCGCTTCGCCAGGCGGGCGGATATTTTGTTTGCCTCCAGAACACCGCCGATGGATAGCCTTTCAGGACGCACTACGCACACAACGTTCTGGCCCTCCCGAGCCGTACCGACGACCTTGGCGCCGATCGTCTCACCGCCTTCCAGTCGGATCTGCGCAGCTTCGCCGGTGATATGCTCCACATGCCCCTTCAACTTATTCGAGCGTCCAATAAAGTCGGCGATGAAGAGGGTAGATGGACTGTCGTACAGTTCTTGCGGGCGTCCGATCTGTTCGATCCGACCCGCATTCATCACGATGATCCGGTCAGCAAGAGCCATTGCCTCTTGCTGGTCATGGGTGACGAACACCGTGGTTATCGCAACCTTGCGCTGGATGAGAGAAAAATCACGTTGCATGTCCTCGCGCAGCTTTTGATCGAGCGCTCCAAGCGGCTCGTCCATGAGGAGGACGCGTGGTTCATAGGCGAGAGCCCGAGCCAGCGCGACGCGCTGTTGTTGACCACCCGACAAGGCAGTTGGATAACGTTCACCAAACTGCTCCATCTGAATAAGTTTAAGCATCTCTTGGGTACGGCCAAGCGCCACGTTGCGTGGGACTCCGCGCTCGACCAGTCCGAAGGCGACATTATCCTGGACGCTCATGTTGGGAAACAAGGCATAATCCTGAAAGACCATACCGATGTCGCGCGCGCGCGGTGGGACCTTGTTGACGGCCTTGCCGCCGATCAGGACAGTCCCGCTGCTCGGCTCGATAAAGCCGGCGATCATGCGCAATATCGTCGTCTTGCCGCATCCCGACGGACCAAGGAGGACGATAAGCTCGCCCTCCCCGATTTCGGTGCTTACGCCCTTAACAACCTCCACCTGGCCATACTTTTTAGCCAGTCGTTCCAGAGTTACACTCGACACGAGGCGCTATCCTCGACTGACGTCACGCATCCAAGCGTTTCGCCATTCCCTCAGGTCCACCTTTGAAAAATCTACCACGAACAGGTTCTCGAAAGTCGTTTCATCGAGCCGCAGCACTTCCTGGTTCTCGGGGTCGGAGGCAAGATTGCGCAGCGCCTCGGGATTGATTGGCAAAACCCCTGTCGCCTTGGCATGTGCGAGCTGCACCTCGGGATCGAGGTAGGCGTTGAGGAAGGCCCTCGCCATCTCGACGTTCGAAGTGCCGCGCACAATATGATGCAGTACTGGCCAAAGGCCGCCTTGCTTGTCGCCAAACTTGGGATAGGTAATCGAAAGGGGAACATCATCACGCCGCAAGCGGACAACGAAGCCCGCATGCCATGGCGCCGCGACAATGTTGCCGGATGCCATTCTCGTGGAGAGATCGGTCGATGATGAGTAGAAGTAAGCGGGGTTGATTTCATTGATCAGCGGCACCGCCTTTTTAAGGTCCGCCTCCGATCCTCCGGCCTCATAGGCGAGACCTGTCACCGCATTCCAGTGCTGGGTATGTGTAATGTCTGGGAACGCCACCTTACCTGCAAGCTTTGGATCAGCAAGATCAGAGTATTTTTGCGGTGGTGCGATACCCAGTTCCTCAAAAACCTCATGATTGTAGACAATGCCGTCCATGCTGCCCAGTGTCATCACGTAGTTCTTGGCGCGGGCGAGTTCAGGAAGTGCAGCGGCATTCGGAATACTGCTGTAGTCGAGATCGGCGATGAACCGATCCGCCGCCATCAATTGAACCAGTTCCAGCCCGCTTTCCATGTTGTCGAAAGGAACCACGCCGCCGCGTGCCGCGACCAGCTTGGCCAGGTTTCCTTGCGGTGTGTCGAGCACGTAGTCGACGGCACCGCCTGCTTCGCGGACCTTTTCGGCGACCAGCTTGTCGAGAGAATCCCGCCAGGACCCTCCCCAAGTGGCGACCTTGATCGTTTCAGCCGCGCTGGCGGCTCGAAGTCCCGGCATCAAACTGGCTCCGGCCAGCATGGCGGTTCCTGCAAGGAATGTCCGCCGGCGTATTCTGTGGTTTCCAGGCATTCTGATTTCCTCCGACATTGTTAAAGTGCCTTCTGCGGCTTATGAACGATCCCCTCCCGGAACCGCGCCAACCGGAACGGCGTGAGATCGAGTGAAGGAGACCCTTCGGTTATCCATTCCGATAATTGTTTGCCGATTGCGGGGCCAAGGGCAAAACCATGACCGCTAAAACCGGCAGCTATGAACAGGTCCTCATCAGCACGCGGGCGGTCAATGATGGGAATAACGTCGGGCGTCATATCCAAGCGGCCTGCCCACATGGTCTCTAATGCAATCGTACCCAGATGAGGAAAGAGCTCTCGGAAGCTTTCCAGATTGCTCAACACCTTGCGTTCGTTCGGCCTCGGTTCGGGTAGAGCTTTGACAGCGGCGGCGCGGCTGGTCCGTGCATATAGCTGGTGGAAGAAATCCGGTCCGAGCGTCAGCCGCAAGAGACGCCAATTATTGCGATATGCTGGCAGGAAATGGCTAAGACCGCGAAGAGAGTCGACGGTCATCTCGTAGTCGACGCCGACGCCGCGATAGCCGTTGCCGAGGGTAAAACGTCCGTCCAAACCGGGGCGGAAGGCAACATTCGGACCCCACATCGCAACTTTCGTGAAGGGGGCAGCCGGAACTGTTCGTCCGACTGAGGACTTCACGATCTGAATCGGCAGTTTGTGGCCGAGCGGCGCGGCAAGTATCGGCGCGCCAATACCATTGGCCAAGACTATCGCCTTTGCTTCGCAACGCCCATCGGCCGTCATCACGCTATTGGGGCGACCTGCCGAGCGCTCGACGGAGTAAACCGGGGTGTTTTCGTAAATTTTCGCACCTGCAGCGCGAGCGGCATCGGCGATGGTTTGGGTGGAAAGTAAAGGATTTCCGTGAGCATCGCCCGGCGTGTAGAGACCGGAGCGCCAGCGGCCATTGATTTCCGGCAGCAGTTCCTCGATGCCGGCTGAATTTAGGATCGTGGTTGCGAGCCCAAAGCGGCGTGCGACCTCGTGACCGTCGACAACGCGCTCCTCATCCTTTTCGGTTTCTGCGGGGACGAGGATTCCACCTTGGACGAATTCGGTTGATGCTGCGCCGAAGCGGCGGCTGAGCTCGATCCAGATTTCGTTCGCTTCCGCAGCAAGGGGCACTTCTGCCTCGTTGCGCCCCTGCTGCCGAATAAAGCCCCACGCGCGACTCGACTGCTCCGATGCAACTCGACCACGCTCAAACACAGCGACACTCAGATTCTTTTGCGCAAGATGCCATGCCGTTGAACAACCGACGATCCCGCCTCCGACGATCGCCACGTCCACCGACTGTCTCAGGATATCCTTCACCGCTGCTACCATTCTAACCCATTCGGAACCAATGGGCAGTGTTGCACGACAGAATGCGCTTGCAAAGGGGACGTATATGGGAAATTGTAAATTAATTGGTCCAATTGGCTCAGCAGGAGGTTGGCTTTGCCGGCGAACGGTACGAATGAAAATGACCTTCAGGAAATGTTGGCCACTGTCCATGGCGATAAGCAAAGGCTGGAACTGATTTTGGCTGAAGCGATTCAGACCGGGGCTTTTTTGCAAGGCTCGCGCTTCCCAACAGAACGTGCGATCGCCGAATATACCGGTCTTGCCCGCAATACGGTTCGTGACGCGTTGTCGCGGTTGGCAAACCGCGGCCTCATTGTTCGACATGTTGGACGTGGCACCTTCGTTTCCACCTTACCCCAGCGGCAAAGAAAAGGGTCCGACCGCAGCGATGATGCCAACCAGTGGCGAGGGCAGCAGCCATCCCCTCGTGAACTGGTGGAATTTCGCTCTGAATGTGAGCCCGCGCTCGTTCCCATGATCGTGATGAACGCTTCCGACGATGAACTCGACGAACTGGAGCACCTGGCTTTGAAGGGCCGGGCGGCGGCAACCTGGTGGGCTTGCGAAGCTGCGGATGCTGCTTTTCATGCCCACTTGTTTGCGGTCACCCACAATAGCGTATGCTTTTTCATTGGCGATTGGTTGACTCAGGCGCGTCGCGGTCAGTCGTGGCTTGCTTTGAAGCAGCAGACATTCTCTTTTCAGCGGTGGGGCAGTTATCAGGAGGAGCACGAAACAATCGTGCGACACTTAAAAAGCAGAGACATCAACGCGGCACGAAAGGTTCTGCGCAACCATCTGTCTCATGTGCAAGGATGGGTCGGCGGTTAGTTGGCGCGCGCGGGTGGTCATCGGTGAATCCCGGATGTACCCGCGGACGGTCGCTTCCTCGCCGAACTTTCTGGCGAGTCAGGACGTGGTGGTCGTGGTGCACGCTGGCAGCGCGCTGCCGAACGGCAGAGCTTAACCTGCGCAATTGGAGCAGGCGCCACGCATTTCCCCAACGGGGGTATCCTCCAAAAAACGAGTTGAGTGATTCCAAAATTCGCGACCATCCGCCCGTGGAGAGAATCCACCGCGACATCACCCTCCTGATCACGACCTTCATCAAACCGACATGCAGGACGAGTAATAGGTGTTGGAAACGTTTCCAATGTGGCTTCCGTTGATAGCTCAAGAGGCTTTTCGTGTCCCGTCCGCCGACGATCAAGGATGTTGCCGAGCGTGCCGATTGCGGCATCGCGACCGTCAGCCGTGTCCTGAACGGGCGGGGATCGGCGAGCGCGCAAACGCGCCAAAAGGTCTTCGCCGCGGCCGCTGAACTCGGCTTTGAATTCAGCCCCTTGGGGCGCTCACTCCAAAGCAACAGCACGAGAACGATCGGCTGTATCGTACCATCACTGGCCAATCCGGTGTTTGCCGAGGTGGTCCAGGCCGCACAAACAGAGATGTTGCGCCAGGACTACCAACTCATCCTTGCCTGCTCAGACTATGATGAGGGGCTGGAAACAAAGGCGATCCGCACGCTTCTCTCGAAGCAGGTCGACGGGCTGATCGTAACCGTAAGCGATGCACAGAGCAGCGCAGGACTAGATCTCATCCGTGCCCGGAGTATACCGTGCTGTCTTATCTACAATCGGCCGGGCAACGGCCTGCCATCCTGGACTGTCGACAACGTTGGCGCCGCATGGGCAGTTGCGCGGGCATTTGCCAAGCATGGCCACGTTCACACTGGCTTTCTTGCCCTACGCTTCAAACGTTCGGACCGCTCCCGAGAGCGTTATGAAGGATATGTGGCGGCGTGCACGTCCCTCGGGATGTCTCGTCCAAGCCTGCTCGAAATCGAAGAACAGGAAGGCAATCTCCTGGAGCTTCTGGGCGGGCTCTTAGCCGAAAACCAGAACCTGACAGGCATCTTCGCGTCTAACGACTATCTCGCGCTCGCGGCTATGAAAACCGCCCGCGGTCTGGGCAAGACGGTACCGGGAGATCTTTCCATTGTCGGGTTCGACGGCATTTCCACAGGTCTCATGGTGGAGCCCAACCTGGCAACAGTCATCACAAATCCTCAAGCAATCGGCCGCGGCGCGGCATCGACCGTTCTTGCGCAACTGACCGGCGCCGCAGCGCCTGAGCAACCTGATCCTGCAGAAACCTTCAGTTTCCGGTCCGGAGGGAGCCTCGCTTCTCCCGGACCGGATCGCCCGGATGACGGAGAAGCCGTCACTCCCCCGTCATCCTACCAGCAACCCCGAAGCCGTTGAAATCCCTTCAGGAGTTACCGCAATGAAACATATATGCATCGCCGCAGCCGTGACAATCGCTTCCATTCTGCCAGCACAGGCCGAGGATGCCGTCTGCTACAACTGCCCGCCGCAATGGGCCGACTGGGCTTCGATGCTCACAGCCATCGAGGACAAGCTTGGCATCACGATGCCGCATGACAACAAGAATTCCGGCCAGACACTCAGCCAACTCCTGGCCGAAAAGGCCAGCCCCGTGGCAGATGTTGCCTATTACGGCGTCACGACGGGCATCAAGGCCGGCAACGAGGGCGCCGCCGCCGCCTACAAGCCGGAAGGCTTCGACGAAGTTCCAGCCGGCCTGAAAGATCCCGAAGGCAAGTGGTTCGCCATCCACTACGGTACGCTTGGTTTCTTCGTCAACGTCGACGCTCTGGGCGGGGCGCCGGTCCCTCAGTGCTTTGCCGATCTCACGCAACCCGAGTATCGCGGCATGGTCGGCTATCTCGACCCGTCCTCCGCTTTCGTTGGCTATGCCGGCGCGGTGGCTGCCAACCTCGCCTTTGGCGGCGACCTGGAAAACTTCGACCCGGCGATCGAGTATTTCAAGGAACTCGCCAAGAATGATCCGATCGTACCCAAGCAGACCTCCTTCGCCCGCGTCGTCTCCGGCGAAATTCCGATCCTCTTCGACTACGACTTCAATGCCTATCGCGGCAAATATGAAGAGGAAGGCAATTTTGAATTCGTTTTGCCGTGTGAAGGGTCCGTTCGCGTGCCTTACGTCATGAGCCTGGTTGCCGGCGCACCGCACGAAGAAGCCGGTAAGAAGGTTCTCGACTTCATCCTCTCCGACGAAGGCCAGGCCATCTGGGCCAATGCCTATCTGCAGCCGGCCCGTCCAGTCGATCTGCCGACCGATATCGCGGCAAAATTTCTTCCCGCCAGTGACTATGACCGCGCCGTCGCCGTGGACTATGCCGAAATGGAAAAGGCTCAGGCCGATTTCGGGGAGCGGTACCTGAACGAGGTCAATTAACGCGCCCGCCTCTTCGCGCCGGGAGCGGCTCTCTGCTCCCGGCACACCACCCAAGCCCCTCTGAAAGCCCGCCATGGCTCACCGCATCTTCGTTTCTGTTTGCCTGCTGCCGCTTGCGGTGTTTTCGCTGGCCTTTCTCGCCCTGCCGCTCGTGCGCCTTGTTGGAGCCTCGGTCGAAGGGCCAGACGGCTGGGGGATCTATCTGCAGATCCTGCAAACGCGCCGCTATCTGCAAACGCTTCTGCAGACCGTGCTCGTCTCATTGGCAGTCAGCGCGGCGGCACTGGCGATATCCACGACAGCAGGTCTGTTCCTCGCCCGTAACCATTTTCCCGGACGAGGCGCTCTGCTTTCCATACTGACCCTGCCGCTTGCCTTCCCGGGCGTCGTCATCGGTTTTCTGATCATTTTGCTCGGCGGGCGCCAAGGGCTCTTCAACCAGCTTCTTCCAGGCCACGTTGTCTTCGCCTATTCCCTGACCGGCCTTTTTCTCGGCTATCTCTACTTTTCAATCCCCAGGGTCCTCCTCACCGTCATGGCCGCAGCGGAGAAGCTCGATCCGGCGCTGGAAGAAGCCGCGCGCACGCTCGGCGCCTCGTCCGTTCGCATCGTCACTGATGTCATCCTACCCGGCCTTGCGCCCTCTCTGATCGCCGCCGGCGCCATCGCCTTTGCCACCGCCATGGGCGCCTTCGGAACGGCCTTCACGCTCGCCACTGACATCGACGTCCTGCCCATGGTCATCTATACGGAATTCACGCTGTCGGCGAACATCGCAATGGCCTCCGCGCTTTCCGTGGTTCTGGGGCTCGCCACCTGGGCCCTGCTTCTGGTCGCGCGCAGCTTTACCGGCACCACCGTCGCCGCGGGAGGTTGAGATGAGACCCTCGCCCTCCTGGCTGTTGCAACTCGCCGTCACCCTTTTGACGGCGGCATTCCTGATCATCCCAGCTCTTCAGTCGATTCTCGCCGGCTTCACATCCAACTACTTCCGCGGCCTTTCCTCCGGCCTGACACTGAAATGGCTCGGGGAGGTCTGGGACCTCTATGCGCACAGCATCTTTCTCTCGCTGTGGCTGGCCGCCGCCTGCCTTTTCTTCACGCTGGTGATCGGCGTTCCCGCCGCTTACGCGCTAGCGCGAAATCCGGGGCGCCTGTCCCGCGTGCTGGAGGAATTCATCTCGCTGCCGCTCGCGGTTCCAGGCCTTGCGCTCGCCCTCGCGCTGCTCCAGCTCTATGGCTCGATGTCAGGTTTTCGCACCTCCTGGGCCTTCATTCTGGTCGGCCACGTTCTGTACACCCTGCCCTTCATGGTGCGTGCCGTTCTCGCCGTGCTGCTCGCGATGGACCTGAAAACCCTGGAGGAAGGGGCGGCCACGCTGGGTGCTGCCCCCTGGACACGATTCCGGACTGTCGTCGTGCCCAACGCCCTGCCGGGGATTCTCGCCGGCGCGCTGACCGTCGTCACGCTTTCCATCGGCGAATTCAACCTGACCTGGATGCTCCATACCCCATATTTGAAAACACTCCCCGTTGGACTTGCAGACAGCTACGCCTCGATGCGCCTTGAGATCGCGTCGGCCTACACGCTGGTCTTCTTCGTGATGATTGTGCCGCTTCTTGTGGCGATGCAATGGGCGTCCGACAGAGCCCGAAGGATCACGCAATGACGCTCATCATAAAGAACGCCAGCAAAACGTTTGCCGATGGAACGCACGCCCTCCGGCCAACCAGCCTCACGGTCGGCCCGGGAGAAATCCTGTCCCTCCTTGGTCCGTCGGGCTGCGGCAAGACCACCTTGCTCCGGATCATCGCCGGACTTGAACGACCGGATCCCGGCGGCGAGATCCGCTTCGGCAATGAAGACGTCACCCGTCTTGCGGTCGAACGGCGCAATGTCGGCATGGTGTTCCAGTCCTACGCCCTTTTTCCCAATATGTCGGTCCGCGGGAATGTCGCATACGGCCTGAAGGTCCGGAAGGTTTCCAAGGCGGAACAGACGCGCCGGGTCGACGAAGTTCTCGCTCTTTGCCACCTGACGGATTATGCGAACCGCCCTGTTACAGTCCTGTCCGGCGGTCAGAGGCAACGGGTCGCCTTGGCGCGTGCCGTTGCCCCGCGCCCGCGCATCCTGCTCCTGGACGAACCACTGTCCGCCCTCGATGCGGCCCTGCGCGACAGTCTGCGCGACGAACTCGCGGCCATGTTGCGTCAATTTCAGATCACTGCCGTCTTCGTCACCCACGATCAGGTCGAGGCGATGTCGATTGCCGATCGGGTCGCGGTCATGTCGAAGGGTACCTTACAGCAGATCGGCAAACCGGAGGAGCTCTACCGCAACCCCGCCTCCCCGTTCGTCGCGCGCTTCGTTGGCAACGCCATGCCGATGATGGGCCAACGGGAACCGGGACGGCTGATCCTGAAAGGCGGGGAACTGACACTTCCCAATGATGCACAGCCCGGCCAGGCCTTCGTCCGGGCGGAAAACATTCATCTCGACCCGGAAGGTGCCCTTCGGGGCACGATCGAGACGGTTTCATTTTCGGTCGGTCACTATCGCCTCGGGATCCGGGACGTCACCGATGACATACTCATTGCAACCCATCCCGGAAGGCAGGCGCCGCGCCCCGGCGACACCGTGCGCCTGCGTATTGCAGCCGATGATCTCCTTTTTCTTGTCGACAAGAACGGCCAGACCACATGACCAAGATCCTGCAGATTTCCGACACCCATATCGTCCCCGAAGGGGAGCTTGCCTATGAAAAGGTCGACACCGCAGCGGCCCTCGCAGACACGGTCGCGACCATCAACCGCCTGCTGCCTCAGATCGGGCCTGTCGATCTCGTGATCGTCACCGGAGATCTGACCGAGCACGGAACCCCGGAAGAGTATCGCCACTTCCAGGACATTGTATCGAATCTGGACGTGCCATGCCGCGCCGTGCCGGGAAACCATGATCGGCGCGAGGCAATGCGAGAGAGTTTTTCAAACGCGAACTGGATGCCCGCCACCGGACCGATCGGCTGGATCGCCGAATTTGCCGACTGTATCACCGTCGGGCTGGACAGTCTGGTGGAGGGCAAGGCCCATGGGGCGCTCGACGGTGACACGCGCCATTTCCTGCAAAATGCGCTTGCGCGCTCCGGCGGCAAACCCGTGCTGATCGGCCTGCACCACCCGCCCTACGCCGCCGGTATTGCGGCCATGGACGCCCAGAACCTTATCGATCCCACGCCACTTCTTTCGGCCATCACGGATTACCCGGGCGAAATTCGCCTCGTCTGCGGACATCTGCACCGCTCAATAACCGGCATTTTTGGCGGCCGGATCTGCCAGGTCTGTCCCGGTACGTCCCATGCAGTTACCCTGGACCATCGTGCCGCTGCCGAAAACAGCCTGACAATGGAACCGGGGGGCATGCTCCTGCACGAAATCCGCGAGGGAGCGTTCCTCACCCACTGGATACCTGTCGGTCGTTTCCAGGGGCCTTATCCGTTCGCGGGCTTTGAACCATAGCTGTGCCACTCGGCGGCAAAGTCTCCCGAGGGTGTCTGGATCGATCGTTATGTCTGGCGCTACCATTCCCTGCTTGGCTCTTTCGGCGGCCGTCCAATTGCCGATCGCCACTAAAGACAAAGAAAAACTCTACTTCCCCACTGGCGGCTCCGGCATCGTCATGCCTCCGCCTTCAGCTTGAAATAATACCCGGCTAAGCCATGGCCGCATAATCGGCCATGGAGTGACGAGCCGCTGCCGCCGATCTGGGCAGTCCGTAGTTGGGCTTTCTGAGCCGCCTTGCAATTGCCGGGGAGCTGGGCGTTGCCTGAAAGGCACTATTTGCACGCTCCATGCCCGTTGCATCAGCAGTCAGACGTTTGGTCGGCCTCCGCGATAATATTTCGTGAGTTCTGGGCGTTCCAATTGGGCGTGAACCCGTTGCCCAGGACGAAAGTCCGCAGTCTCAGGCAGCCAGACCGCCGGCATCCTTTCCCATTCCGCGCACGATCCTTTCGACCGCGTCGGACAACGCAACGAAGCCACGCCGCTGTTCTATACCTTCTTCGTGCTCGACCCGGCCGCTGGCGATGCCATCATACATCCCGAGCAGCGCATCGGCGACCTCTGGAGGCACTCCTTCCTGCGCGAGCACCGCAGCACGAGCCTCAGGCGGAACGAATGCCGTCTCCACAGGGCGGCCGAGGACGCCGCTGAATGCGGCCGCAACATCGTTCGCGCTCCAGTCCTGAGGGCCCCGCAGTTCAACGATCCGCTTGCCGCTGAGGTCGTCACCCAGCAGCCAGGCAGCGGTGCGCCCCACGTCGATCGTGCTCACCATCGGGATTGTCTGCGAGGGTTCGAGAAAGCTCGGAAGCACGCCCTCAGTGATCACTGCCGGTGCTACCTCGCCCCAAGTCTCGGCGAAGTAACCTGGCCGCAGGAAGGTGGTTGACGGTGCTGCCCCCTCGAGATGCTTCTCCAGGCGATTGAGCGTTGCGATGACGCCCGTGCCCGTCTCGTGCTGGGCACCGACGGAAGACAGGGCGACCAACTTTGGCAGCCCGGCCTGTCGCACCGCTTCTGCAAGTGCGCTGCCGACCTCTTCCGCGCGTCTGCAGGGATCGCCGCTGACGGGCGGAGGACAGAGCAGGAAGGCACTCGCCGCGTTCCTCAGTGCTGCGGTAAGGCTTGGCACGTCCTCGATGCTGCCGATCGCTACATCAGCGCCCAGCTTCGTCCACTTTTCCGCCTGCTCCCGTTGTCGCAGCACGACGCGGACGGGTTTCCCCGATTCGATCAGGGCGTGGGCGGTCTCGCCTCCAGCTCGCCCGTTTGCTCCAAGCACTACGTACATGTCAGTTCTCCTTGCTAACGGCTTGGAGAATAGGTTGCGTATTGCCATGCGTCTAATGCATGTATTACATACCGAGCATGCGTGAAGTGAATTTGAGGAATGCCGACCTCAATCTGCTGGTTGTGCTTGATGCGCTGCTGGACGAGCGGAGTGTGACCCGAGCCGCAACGCGGCTCGGCATGAGCCAACCCGCTGCGAGCCGGGCACTTGCGCGCTTGCGGGTACTTTTCTCCGATGCACTTCTGGTCGACGGGCCGGGCGGATATCTGCTGACCGCGCGCGCGGAGGAGATGCGGCCTCTACTGCGCAACACCTTGGCAGGCGTCAACGAACTTCTCGACGGCAGAGCATTCGATCCGAGGCAGGCGGCCGGCTCCGTGCGCCTTTTGATGCTGGATCTGGAGGCCGCAGTCCTCGGCCCGCGGCTGATCGCCAGTCTCGCGCAGCAAGCGCCGGCCGTCGATCTCGAGGTGGTGCCGCCAGGGGTGCGGCCCCTCGATGCGCTTGAAGCCGACGCTGTGGATGCCCTCATCGGCGTCGTCGACGACGCGCCTGCCGGAATCCGGAAACGCAAACTCTACCAGGATGAGTTCGCGACCTTGATGCGTGCCGAGCATCCTGCCGCGGGCAGGAAGCTCACGTTGGAACGGTTCCTTGAACTGGAACATGTCGTCGTCAGCATCACCGGGACCGGCCGAGCGTGGGTCGATGAGATCCTCGCTCGCTCGGGCAGGCAACGCCGGGTAAAAGTGCGGGTCCCAAGCTTCTTCGCGGCAGTTGAAATCGCCGCGCGTTCCGACCTGGTCATGACGTTGCCGTCCAGCCTTGCTCGAACGGCCGCTGACATGCGGCGTTTCGTGATGGCGCCGCCGCCGCTCGACCTGGGCAGCGTGGTGATGAGCCTTGTCTGGCATGCGCGCCATCAGGATGCCCCAAGACATGTCTGGCTGCGCAGAACAATCGTCGCGGCAGTTGGCGATATTGGCCCGTAGTGATCACCGCCGCCACTGCAGAGCAGCGGGGCGAGTGCCTCGACGTATTATGGCAATGTTATGGACCCGACCCGCAGCTGATGGTTGGGGCCGGAAGTGGACTGGCAGCTACTTTACCACGACAACGCGATCAAGCGGAGGTGACGCGGGAACCGGTTGAACGTCGAGAAGCAGCTGTTAGAGACATTGCGCCGGTGGAGCTGGTCAAGCCGGATGACGCCGAGGCAAGCGCGGGCTGACCTCGCCGTTGATATCGACTACCGCGGTCCGAACCAGGTGGTGAAAGCTTCGAAGAGGCCCTCTCCGTCCCCTCCCCGACCAGGCGCTGATCGAGCACCTCAATCGTGCGCGCATGGGACCGAGCGCACCGGGCTGGATACGCTCCTTGTTCACCCGCTTTTTGATGATGACGACGTCGACGCCGGCCAGCGTCAACTCGGCACCGAGCATCAACCCGGTCGGGCCGCCGCCGGCTATGATCACAGTATGATCGGTCATGAGCACACCTCCCCGTATCGAAAGGGGGCGTGCGCTTTACGGGCTTGAAGCAAACTCCTTGTGCGCTACTTATCAGGATAGGCGAGACAGCACTTGCTTCCGCCAGCTCCCTCATTCTGCAGGCTCACGAGCCAGCTGCAGTTTCGGAGGTGAGGTCAATGTCTTTTCTCAGAAATGCGACCTACCACCGGAGCGACCGCCCGGGACAACTTTATCGTGGGTTCACGACGGCGAACGTCGGCTGTATCTAATCCATCCCCAACTGCCTATAGATCCGCTTGACGTAGCTCCCGAAGCTATCCGACGTTTTCATGTCCAGCGTGCGTGGCTGCGGCAGATCGATGGCGAAATGGTCGGACATGCGGGCCGGTCCGGCCGTCAGAACGGCGCAGTGAGATCCCAGAAAAACGGCTTCCTGTATGCCGTGGGTTACGAAAACGATTGTCTTGCGGCTGCGCTCCCAGATGCGCAGCATCTCGAGATTCATCTTCTCCCGTGTCATGGCATCGAGCGCACCGAAGGGCTCGTCCATTAGAACGAGTTTGGGGTCGTGGATCAGCGCCCGCGCGATGGACGCCCGTTGCTGCATGCCTCCCGACAGCTCGTAGGGGTGCTTATCCTCGAAGCCGGCAAGACCGACCATGTCCAGAAGTTCGCGCGCGCGCTCGCGGCTTTCCTTGCGGGGGATGTGCAATATATCGGCCGGCAGCATCACGTTTTCGAGAATGGTCCGCCACTTCAACAGGAGCGGCTGCTGGAAGACCATTCCCACGTCGCGTCCGGGCCGGAATGCGCTTCCGCCACCGCCTATGGTGACCTGCCCCTCCTCGACCTCGTACAGCCCGGCGAGTATCTTCAACACCGTGGTCTTGCCGCAGCCGGAAGGTCCGACGACGGAAACGAGATCGCCTTCTTGAATGTCGAGCGTCACATCCGAGACGGCGACGAAATCTTCGCCGTCGTTTCGGAAAAGCTTGCGTACGTTTCGCAGCCGGATGAATGGCTCGGCTTCGGCCTTCGGTGTTGCCGTCTCACTCATGAAAGCCACCTTTCCAGGTTTTCCCGGACGAAATCATCGTCCGAAAGATCAGGATGTTCAGCGTAAACCCTGCTGATTTCCCGCGATTGTCCGGGGCCCAAGCCCTCCGCCAGGTCCAAGCACCAGATGCCGTCGAGCAGCCCCTGTCGGCGTAGCACCTCGTGACAACCGGCGATGCAGCCGTGAAAGTCGTTCGCGACGTCGAAAAAAGCTGCGTTGCAATCCGTCACCCGGCTGTCGAGCGCCAGAAGCTCCGTATCGAGTGAGCCATCGCCGTCAACGGCCGCGTGAATGCGCTCGAGAAGCTGAACGGCACGCCGCGTCCAGACCGACCAATGGCCCAGCAGACCGCCACGAAAGCGGACCGTAACGGACCGGCCGTCGCGGCGCACCACGAACGGGGTCAGGAGATCGGCGACGATGTGATCGTCGTTGCCGGTATAGAGCGTGATACGGTCTTCAGCGCCGGCGGCGACGATCCCGCGCATAACATCCAAAGTCCGATAACGATTGAATGGCGCCGCCTTGATGCCGATCGCATTATCGATCCTGCCGAAGCGTTCCCAGAAAGACGCGTCCAGTTCGATTCCGCCCACGGCGGTCTGCATGTAAAATCCGATAATGGGTATTTCGGCGGATACTTTTTCGCAATGCGCGATCAGCGTATCCGTATCGGCGTCTTTCAATGCCGACAGGCTGACCAGCCCGGCATGATAGCCAAGCTCCACGGCCTTCCGCGCCTCGTTCAGGGCCTGTTCGGTCTGACCGGCAATACCGGCCACCATAAACAGTGGCCGATCGGTCCAGTCCCGGCTGTCTTCGATGGCTGCCTTTAAAACCGTTTCGTAATAGCCCTTCTCGCGGATGGCGAATTGCGTCGTGTGGACGCCAACCGCCAAGCCACCCACGCCGGCGTCGACATAATACCGGGTCAAGGCTCTTTGCCGCCGGCGATCGAACCGGCGGTCCGCGTCGAGAGCGAGGGGATGAGCCGGAATGACCGCGCCCTGGCGGAAAATTTGCATCAGCTCCGGGTCAATGTCGGTGTAATGTCGTGCCATGCTTCCGGCCTCCTGATCCAGTACCTGCGGCCTATCCGAACTCGGGGCCGGCGATTGCAAAGAGCCTCGAGATGTCGTTGGAGGGCTTGTGCACTCCTCGCGACATGCGCAGGAAGGGGCGTTGCGGAACGAATCCTTGGTCTTCCAGTGCTTTCACGACCTTGGTGCGACCATCGATGACATCGATGAAAACACGCCCCTTGAGGGCCGCGAGGACGTCACTCAACAACTCGGAGGCCACGTCCTCGTCTTCGGCAAAGAGCGGGCCGATCTGGCAGGCAAGATCGCCGTCACGGCCGAAGATCGCCCCCCTGCCCTTCGCCGGCACGCGCGCCGCTTCCGGCAGGCGCCGTGCGAAGGACGAAAGAAGTGCGTTTCGTCTCACGCCAAGCGTCGCAAGATCCAACGCCAGCGCCTCTTCGAGGTGATCGGTATTCATCGCTTCGCTGTTATGACGGGAAGCTGGCGAAGAACCCCCTTTGCTGGCCTGCCCCTGCCAGCGGGTAATGCGCAAATCCCCTTCGAAGCCGAGCGCCCTGTAGACGGGCTCTCCTTCCGGCGTTGCGTCCAGAAACGCGGTCCGGTTCTGCCGGTCGATTTCGTCGAGACATGCTTTCAGCAGCCGGGTGGCGATTCCGCGCCGCCGGTGGGATTTCAGAACGAGCACCATGCCGATCCAGGCGAGGTCTTTTCCATAGGGCATTATGGCCGCGCTGCCGACGACCCGCCCCGCATCCACAATTCCGAACACCGCCCCTTCCGACAGGAAGAGCCGCCAGTCCTCTTCACACTGGTTCCAACCCGCTTCGCGCGACAGCGCCATCAGGTCCGGCAGGTGCGCCGGGTTCAGAACGCCTGGATCGTCGTCAGTAGGCGCCATCGCGCGCCTCGAAGCGGGTCGGTTTGTCGTAGGTTGGCTGATCGCGCTTCAGCCAGTCTGCCGTCCACGTCATCATGCGCCCGAGCGGCACCACCGGATAACCCATGAGATCGCACGCCTGCGCAGAATTGGTAAGCCAGGCGGTCTGGGCTTCGGTCCCTGTGATGACGGGCTCCTTGCCAAGAACCCTGCCGAATTCTTCGGCCAACCAGCGTACCGAGATGACCTCCGGCCCGGTCACATTCAGCGGGCTTGTCGGAGACGTCGCATGGCGCAGGCAACGCAGCGCCTGGCTGTTTGCATCGCCCTGCCAAATGACGTTGACATGCCCCATCGAGACATCGACGGGATCTCCCTGCCAGACCTTGCGCGCCACATCGTGCAGCACGCCGTAGCGCAGATCGATCGCATAATTCAGCCGGAAGAGACGGCCGGGTGTGCCGTACCGCCCGGAAAAGTAGCTGAACATCCGCTCGCGTCCGATGCAGGAATTGGCATATTCGCCAGGTGGCGTCAGCGGCGCATCTTCCGAGGCTCCCATGCCGTCGGTGGGAGTGAAGGAATAGACGCACCCGGTGGAGAAAGCGACGATCCGCGAGTCCTTGAATACTTCCGCGACCATGGCGGGCACATGAACGTTCATCGCCCATGTCAAAGGCTGGTCGCCCTCGGCCCCGAACTTGCGGCCGGCCATGAAGACGATGTTCTTGCACTGCGGCAGCGATGCCAGTGCTGCGGAGTCGAGAAGGTCGCACGCGATGGTCTCGATGCCATCGGCCTCCAGTTTCTCCTTCACGGCCGGATCGCTGAAACGTGCCACCGCGATGATGCGTTTTTCCGGCGCCGCGTTGCGCGCGAGGCGGCACAGAGAGGGCCCCATTTTTCCGGCAGCGCCCAAAACCATGATGTCGCCGTCCAGCGCCTTCAAATCATCGATAAGCGCAGCGCTCGGCCGCGCCAAAAAATCTTCGAGTGCGTCGACGTCGCCAATGCTGTCGGGAAGATCGATTGCCTGAAGCAAAGGCCCGGAATCCGCATACCGTTTGTCGTTGTGCTGGCTCATGGGCAAAGATGTCCTGCTAAGCGTTTGCATTGTGATGTCACGAGAGCCGCGCATCCTTGGTCACCAGGAGATGTTCCAAGGCCAGAACGGCGAAGTAGAGGAGCACGCCCAGCATCGTGATCAAGGTCACGGCCATGAACATGGCCGGCGTGTCGAGCGAAGACTGTACCTGGATCATCAGGTAGCCGAGACCACGTGCGGAGGCGATGAATTCGCCCACGACCGCCCCGGCGACGGCGAGAATGGCCCCGACCTTCATGCCGGAGAAGATGTAGGGCAGAGCGCCTGGCAGTTGGATGTAGATGAAGGTCTGCCATTTCGAGCCGCGTAGCGACTTCACCAGGTCCAGCAGATCCGGCTCGACCTCACGCAGGCCACGGACCGTCGTCAGCAGGATTGGAAAGAAGCAGAGACTGAAGGTGATCAGGATGTTCGTGCCGATACCGTAGCTGAACCAGACGATGACCAGCGGTCCGAGGGCCACTTTGGGAATCATGTTCAACGTGACCAGCAACGGAAAAAGTGTCACCAGTGCGAGCCGCGACCACGTGAAGATGAGTGCGCAGGCAACGCCAGCCACCGTAGCCAGGACATATCCGCCGAATATCTCAAGACCGGTGACCCAGGTATTCGACAGCCAGCTGTAATGATCACCGGCAAGCGTAGCGAGGATCTCGGAGGGCGGCGGCAGGATATATCGCTGGATATCAAAGATCCTGACCACAGCCTCCCACATGGCCAAAGCGACGAGGTGAATAGCTATCGTCAGGCTCTGATTGCGCGGAAACCAGCCCCGCCGCCTTGAATGTGCTGTCACAACTCCGCTCCCCTGCGGCACTATTGTCTTGCATTCTGCCGCTCAGAATAGGCGGACAGGCTGCACCGGTCAACTATCCAGTTGGTTGATTATGGTCTACGCAATGCCGAAAGCACGAAATCGATAACGTGCTGGCGCCGGCGCGCAATCTGAGGAGCCGATGACATGTCGCGATCAAAGATCGACGACAACGTGCTGTTGTTAGAGAAGAAGAAATAGGCCAGTCCGGCGATCGAAATGTATAGATTGACGGACCCGAACCGGTCGTTGAAGACGCCCTTTTGCACGCCGCGGTCCACCGTTTCCTCGATCATTTCGACCAACGGGGAATGCATGGCGACAAGATCCGTCGACTCTCTGAGATGCGAGCTCTGCATGCGGTTTTCATCATTGAGCAGGGCGATGAATTCGGGATGCTCGGCAAGATAATCGAACGAGAATCCGACCAGGCGCTCCATCGCCGCTTCGGGCTCGAGGGCACGCAGGTCCAACTCTTTCTCGCGCGAGCGAATATGCTCATAGACCTGCTCCAACGCGGCCGTGAAGAGGTCTTCCTTGCTACCAAAATAGTGATAGACCATTTGCTTGTTCACTTTTGCCCGACGGGCGATTTCATCGACGCGCGCTCCGGCGAAACCAAGCTGAGCGAATTCGGCAATAGCAGCTTCGAGCAAGGCGAGTCTGGACGCCGCGGGGTCACGGCGGCGCGGTGACTCGTCTTTGGCGGCTAGCTTCTGTGTCATTGGCATCCTCTCTCAACCAACCGGTTGGTTTCAGTATTGATTAAATAGGTTCGAATGGATATCGTTTTCTTACGATCTCCCCCGTGGATCCCGAGCGGCGTGAGAAAACCGGTTCGGGTGAGGTGTCAAGCAAAACCACTCACAGCCAGCCAAGGAGACTGCTTTGAAACATCTGTTGTATCTGGCCGCCGCGGCCGTACTTTTCCCAGGTGCCGCGTCAGCGAAAGACATCAACTTCATCCTCAACTGGGTCCCGACGGCGGACCACGCGCCCTACTTCTACGCCAAGGAATTGGGCTGGTATGAGGATGCCGGAATCACACTTGCCATCGAGCCGGGGAGCGGATCCGGCGCCGCTGCACAGCGCGTCGGCGCCGGCAGGTCGCAAATGGGCGTGGCGGATATGGCCACTTCGCTCGTCGCCAAGAGCAAGGGCGCCGACACCGTCGCCGTCATGACCGTCTATGCGAATTCGCCGCAAGGATTCTACTGGCTGAAAAGCAACGGCATCAGCGGACCGGAAGATTTTGCTGGGCGGACGATCGGCAATCCACCGGCCGATGCCTCGCGGGTCATGTGGCCGATGTTCGCGGAAGTGGTGGGGCTGGACCCCGATTCGGTCAGCTTCGTCAATGTCAGCCCTCAGGCGAAGCTCGCTTCGCTGAAGAGCGGCGCCATCGACATCACCAGCGATTTCTACAACGAGCATGACCTGAAGCTGCGTGAGTTCGGCGACGATCTGGGCTTCGTGGCCTGGCGCGACATCGGCATCAATCCTTACGGAAACTCGGTGATCGTCAACGCAGACTATCTCGAGGAAAACCGCGAGACTGTCGAAGACTTCACCAAGGTGACGCAGCGCGCTTTCAAATCATGCGTTGAGGATTTCGAGCCGTGCCTCGACTCGTTGATGAACAACGTTTCCGGTCTCGAGCGGGACAACCAGCGCGACCAGTGGAATCGGATCAAGGAACTCATGACCGACCCGACAACCACCTCTGTCGCTCTCGGAGCTTTCGATCCTGCGCGTATGCAGGAGGATTACGAGATGGTCGAAACTTATTTCGGCATCGAGTCCCCTTTCGACGTCACCAGCGTCTACACCAACGACTTTCTCGACGAGACAGTGAAGATGACGGACTGAGACGGCATATAGTGTCCTGCGCTGCTGCCGAACCTGGTGACCGAGCTTCGCTGATCCGCCTCGGATCCCGGGAATGGGATATCCGGGGCGTATTTGTGATGCCCGGACTTTCCTCGCGCAGCAAACTCACCATAGCGCGGCCGCCAAACTAGGGCGGCTGCCGATGTATATTAGCGCTCGTCCGGTCGACGAGCCCCAACACCGTATAATCGTTAAATGGTTAGGCGCGACAAGCCTGAGAAATCCTCCGAGCCCGGCTACCTCGTCTTAGAAGCGAAAGGATTGACGCTTTTCCGCCTCCTCGGCTTCGGCGCTTAGCGCGCTAAAAAGCTGGTCCGCAAAGCGCTGCCTGGCATTATTCGTATCCATCAGCAGGCCCAGACGCCGGTAGGTGGGGGTCGTTCCTAACGGATAAACCTTCACCTGCTCTCCGAGAGGCTCGCCTCCCCGCCGGTAAGGCACGATGGAGACACCGAGGCCTGAACCGACGAGTGAAATGACGCCTTCCAGGCTATCCACCTGCATGTGGGAGGTGACCTCGATTCCGAGTTCTTGCAGTCGGGCCTCGATGAGATTGGCTACCCGCGCCATCCGGCTGAAGCGGACATAAGGATTATTTTCGAGGATTTCGCGGAAATCGCCACCGGTTGCCTCCTCATGTGCGATGACGACGAGCGGTTCAGCGCAGAAGGCGCGAAAGGTCATGTTCGGTGCCATCGCTTCCGGCTCGGTAATGATCGCGGCATCGATGCGACCAGCACGCAGCGCGACCTCCAGCTCATGCGTAAGACCCGTGGAAAGCCTAATGCTGAGTTCCGGTACGGTCTGGCGCAAACGCAACAGTGCGGGCGGTACGACCCCGGCAACCGCGGTGTGCACGGCACCAACCTTCAGCACGCCAGCATTGCCCCGCCGCTTCAGGTTTTCGCTGAGTTGCTCCCAGCTTTTGATGACATCCCGCGCCTGCTCGGCAAACTCGTACCCCTCCGACGTAAGAACGGGTGGCCGGCGACTGCGGTCAAAAAGAAGAAGCCCGACGTCCTGCTCCAACGCCCGCATTTGTACGCTGATGCTTGAAATCGACATTCCCAACGCATTTGCGGCCTCGGCAAAGCTACCGTGGTCAACAACAGCGGTGAAAGTGTAGAGCGATTTCACATCCACGGTTTACCTCAAGAACCCGCAAGTCCCCGCAAGATGAGGTTGAGCGCAAGCAGGCACAATACCCCAATAACAATACGCCGAAATATCTCTGCCGGGATATGCTGCCCGACGACGTCCCCTGCGCTCATTCCCGCCAGGGCTGCAGGCAGGGAGATCGCGGCGACAGCAACGCGCGCCGCGTCCATCAGGCCTGCCAGCCAAAACGCCCCGGAAATCAACACTCCGGAGACGATAAAAAGCAGACCGAGCGCGGAGATGAACATCGTGCGCTCGACCTTCATCGCTACGAGGTGCATCAGAAAAATCGGTCCGTTCGCGGTCGTCAGCGCACCAACGATGCCGCCGAGGAGGCCCACCGCGCCTGCAATTTCGTTATCGTGCCGCCTCGGAACCTTTAACTCGGGCGAAGCGATGGTCAGCACGACGAAACAGATAATCGAGATGCCCAACGATAACATGAGAACCTGATCGGTGATTATGCTGACGAGCACGGCACCGATCGGCACGCCGACGACAATGCCGCCCAGCACGTATCGGAAGCGCCAGACTGTTTCACGCATGCACGCTGCTCCGAAGAACTGCTTCACGTTCGTAAACGGCAGGACAAGCGCATTGATCGCGAGCGCAAACTCCACGCTGACGATGAGGGGCAGGATGGACATAGTTACCAATGGCAACCCGAAGCCGAGCGCGCCCTTCACGAGTCCGCCAAGCAGGAAAATTGCCGCGATGGTGGCGACATCGAGGTTGGTAAGGTCGGCGAAGAGATTCATGTCAGATCATCGGCAGATTTCAAGTCGAGAGCCGCGTAAGAAGCGATAGACCAAAGCAGATTCATTTGGCCGACTTTGATGCAATCACTTCCTGCTCAACCTCTTCGCCCGGATGAAGAGCGCCTTTGACGATCAGCGCTATGGCAAGCGCCGTCAGCGCCCAGAAAAACCAGGTGATCGGCCCGCGCGCAAGGATGTCGAGAGATCCCTGCGACATCAGCATAGCCTGGCGGAAATTGTTCTCGAGAAGAGGCCCGAGAATGAAGGCGATCACGAAAGGGGCTGGCGGTAACTTGAAAAGCGCCATGGCATAGCCGAGCGCGCCCATGACGAACATGACGGCGACATCGAAGATCGCATTATTGACCGCATAGACACCAAAGACGCAGAGCACCAGCACGCCGGGGAAGAGAATTGAGCGTGGCACGTCGGCGATATAGCGAAAGCCGCGGATGGCCACCCCGCCGACAACCAGCAGGATCAGGGAGCTCATCACTAGCCCCATGAATATGGCATAGATGATATCGGTGTTGGTGGTGAACATCATCGGACCCGGCTGTAGTCCATGCACCATGAAGGCTCCGATGATGATCGCCGTGATCACGTCGCCCGGCACACCCAGCGCGAGCAGTGGGATGAGAGTGGAACCCGCCACGCCGTTGTTGCCGGCCTCAGAGGCAGCGACACCCTCAATCTCACCCTGGCCGAAGTTCGCCTTATTGGGCGAATTCCGTCGTGCCTCAGCATAAGACAGAAATGCGGAAGGCGCGGCGCCAATTCCCGGGATCGACCCCAGGAAGACGCCGATAAAGCTGCCGCGAATGATCGATTTGAAGCTGTGGCGGAGATCCGCGAAAGTTATGTGATCGTTCCCGAGCCGACGCACACTACCGTCAAGCTCTTTCGGCCGATGGATGAAGGAGAAGATCTCGGGCAGAGCGAAAAGCCCGATCAGGACCGCTATGAAATTGAGCCCGCCCATCAGATCAGTCGAGCCAAAGATGAAACGGTTGGTGCCATAGACGAGATCGAGCCCGATTGTCGCCAGCAATAAGCCGAGAATCGCGCTCACGCCGCCCTTGAGTAGGCTGTCACCCGAGACACCCGCGATAATCGTGAGGGAAAATACGATGAGGGTGAAAAACTCCGGCGGGCCGAAATTGAGCGCAAAGGAGGCCAACCAGCCTGCAATCAGGATGAGCGACAGATTGGAAATGAAATCGGCAATGCAGGAGGCGTAGAGCGCCATGCCAAGCGCGCGGCCGGCCTCGCCCTTCTCCGCCATCGGGTAGCCATCAAGAGCCGTTGCCGAGGAGGCCGGCGTCCCTGGAGTGCGGATCAGGATGGCAGGTATCGAGCCGCCGAAGATGCCACCCTTGTACACGCCGAGCAGGAGAAGAATGCCGAAAATCGGCTGCATGGCAAAGGTGAAGGGCAAGGTCAGCGCCACAGCCATGGTGGCCGACATGCCAGGGATCGCCCCGGCGAAGACGCCGATCGCCACACCGCCGGCCAGGCAGGCGAAGCTCTGCCATTGAAGGACGAGCGCGAGCCCGGCCGCGAGCGAATCCATAAAGGTCATGGCAGCCTCACCAGTTCACCTTGCGGGATCGGTACGCCCGCGACATGGAAGAAGAACGCGTAGAGAAGAAGCGGCAGCGCAATGGCGCAGATCAATCCGGTAAGGCGCTCGCCAGCGCGCGTAACGTACAGAATGGCTGCGAACGCCAGCATCGAGGCCCAGACCATGCCGAGGGGCGCGATCAAGATATAGTAAAAGACGATCACGCCAATGAAGGCGGCGAGACGCAGGAGCGACGCGCGATCGAAGCTCGGGAACTCCTTCACCGCCGCTCTGCCGAACCCGAAATAGGCGCGAACAGCAAGGGACGCGCCTATCAGGAACAATGCGATGCCGAGAATGGTCGGCCAAAACGTCGGCGACAGAACAAGCGATCGCACGTTTTTAGGCGTCACGATTCCAAACGGTATGGCTACGAACAGGATCAACAGCGCCAGCACGGCGGTGACGACGCCAATCCCGATCTCGATGCGCCTGGACAGCATCGGCGGACCTCCTCCTCAACTCGTGGCGAAATGCGCCGGCCCGGAAAGGCCGGCGCACAGCATGATCACCTATTCGACACGCATGTCGAGGTCATCTACGAGCTTGCGGAAGGTCTCGTACTGCGCGTTGACGAATTCCACAGATTCCTCCGGGCTCATCAGATCGACCTGTGAGCCAATCTTTTTCATATAGGCGAGGAATTCCTCGTTCTGCGTGGCCTGCTCCAGCCACTCACCCCAAGCCTCGGCCGCCTCGTCGCTGAGATCGGCCGGCCCGGCAATCCCGGTCCAACCGACGAGCTGCTCCAGTTCAGGGTGGCCAAGTGAGGCCGCGGTCGGTGCGTCAAAACCTTCGAGCGGCTCCGGGGTGGTGACCATGATCGGCTGCAACTGATCGTTCGAGACGAAGCTCGCCAAGGCCGAGGAATTGGTGCACACGAAGGTGGCCGTACCCTGCAGGACCGCGGTCGCCGCTTCGCCGCCGCCGCCCATCGGAATGTGCGTTGCGTTTTCCAGCGGATTTTCCACACCGAATGCGTCGAGCACCATGGCTCCGGCCAGATGCAGCATTGAGCCTACGCCGGAGCTGCTGAAGCTGACGGTGCCGGGGTTTTCCTGCACCTGCTGGACAAGGGCCTCCATGGAATCGATTTCGGAGCCAGCGCGTACGGCACAGACCACCGGGTTGATTTCATAGACGCCGACGAAGCGGAAATCGTCCAGTGTGTAAGGCAGTGTCTCCTTCATGGCCGGATTGACCGTATGGGAACCGACCCGCGCTGCCAGCATCGTATATCCGTCCCCGTCGGCGTTGGCGACTGCTGCCGAACCGGTCGCACCGCCAGCACCCGTCCGATTGGCGAGAACAAGCGGTCTATCAAGGATTGGAGTCAGAGCGTTCGATAGGGCACGCGCCGAAAGGTCGGTTGCGCCGCCGGCGCCATAGGGGATCACCAACTGGATGGGCTGGCTCGGATAGTCCTGAGCCAGTGCCGAGGATGCGGCCAGCGCGGCCGCGCCCAGCGAAATGATGAATGCGTTTACTCTCATGCGTTCCTCCCATTTTTTGAACTTGGATTTTGTGTGTTTGCTGCCTCCCGCAGCGTCGGCTCGGGCCTCTGCCCGAAGATCGTCGCAAGCTACATTACCTCTCGCTTACGATCGTCGGTCTCCCCGTAGCGGCGCAGTGCCGGCGGACGAAGCCCCTCGTAAAGATGTGCGAGGCCTGCATTGATTTCGTCGCCGTGCGCGGCAAAGAGAGAATTTCCGTTGAGATCGCTGTCGACGATGAACGGACCGAAATTCTCCACCTCGAAAAGCCACATCGCCTGCGCTATGCCGAGGTCATCGAGCCAATGGACGTCGCGCACCCGTTTTATGCCGCGGCCGAGCAGCGCGCCGGTGCCGTAACCAACCGTGGTGAGATAAACGGCACCATGTGGCACGAGAATGTCGCAATAGGCTTCGCGTGGCATGCCGCCCTTGCCTATGATGATCTTTGTGCCCGTGCGTGTCAGCCACTCATCCATCCATTTGGAAAACCGGAAACTCGCCGTCGCCGTAACACCACCGATGCGATAAGAGCCCTCCGCGTCAGGCGCCGCTGCCGGAGAGCAGTGGAAGTTGACATTGCTGACCGCAGTGAGATCGAGCGGCAGGTCTTGTTTGTCCTCAAGCACGCGCTTGTAGACGCCCTCGCGCGCCGTATAGACGACACCGTCGAGGAACACGACCGCGCCCGGTTCGAGCTGCGCCAGATCTTCCGCAGTTACGGGTAGCTTCAAGCGGAATTGCTTGAGATTTCCTCGGCGGTTTCCCATCCGATCGTCTCCCTTCGCATGTAAGGCGTGAACCATTGCGGATCGGTGCGGTACGCAATCGATCCGTCGGCATAGATGCGGGCGGTCGCCCGGCGCGAGCTGAGGCAAAATGTGTGGACCGACATCGGCATGCCTCCGGTATGGGTGTGGCCCACCTCGATATGACAATCGACCACCATTGACGAGCCAATAAAGCCCATGGCGCCCATGCCGATTTTGTTGCCGATTTCCTTGAGCTCTTTCTCCAGCGCTGCGATCTCGGGATCCGGATTCCGGTCCCCCACAGTCCGCAAGCAGGCCGCCTGCTTGCCCAGTTGCATGCAGGTGTCCTTCGAACCTCCAAGGCCGACACCGACGATGGCCGGCTGGCAGGCAAGACCGCGCTTTCCGAAGGCGATCAACGTGTCGAGATAGAAGCGCTTGATCCCATCGATCCCGTCGCCAGGAAACAGCATGCGGTAATCGGTTCCGAAGAGCCCGCCCTTGTGCACGGTCGTGATGTCGACCCAGTCGGCGCCGGGCTCAAAGCTCCATTCGACCTCCGGCGCATTAATCCCGACATTGTTGTTGTGCTCCGTGCGCCAGAGCGGATGCACGCGGTTTGGCCGCAAAGGCACGTCATTCGTCGCACGTGCGGTCGCCGAGCGCAGGGATTTCTCGATACCCACGAATCCGGCGTCCACTCGTGCTTCATTGCCGACCTTTACGTAGTATCGGGGCAGACCGGTATCGGCGCACATGGGGCGGCGATCCTCCGTCGCCGCTTCCCAGTTGTCGACCATCGATTGAAGCACGAATGCCGAGAGATCGCCCTGCTCCAGGTCGATCATTCCCTTGATCCCGTCGAGGTAATCCTGCGGTATGTCGATCGCTGCATTCGTCATGATCTGATATGCAGCTTCCTCGATTTTTCTGTTGGCTATCATGTGACGCATCCTCGCTACGCGACCGCCGATTTCCCGGCAGGCTCGTCCTCGATGAGTGTTTCCCCTGGCTTGACGACGGAAAAATCGACCGGAACCATTTCGACACGCGGCTTCCCGTCTTGCAGCGACACGCTTGTATAGGCGGTTGTTTCCAGGTCACCCGTTTCCGGAAAGTCCTCCCGGTAGTGGGCACCGCGACTGTCCGTGCGCGCCTCGGCCGCCGTGGCAATGACTTCCGAGATCATCGTCAGGCTCTTCATATTGAGCCAGTCGTGCCATGTGAGATTGAAGGTGCGGTCACCGTCGGGCAGGCCGCAACCGTCGAGTTCATCTGTCTGTTCGACGAGTTTCGCCTTGCCGCGCGCGATGCCGGCTGCGTCCCGCATCACTCCGACGTCGTCCCACATGGCCTGCGAAAGCCGCTCGCGCAGCTCGAAGAGATCGCCCCTCTTTTGCCCGAAGGGCACTTCGGCTCGCGCGATGCCCTCATCGATCACCGTCTCGTCAGGATCGCGCAGCGGCGCCCCATCGCGAACGAACTGGGCCATGGAATCGCCTGCGATTCCTCCAAAAACAGTGGAATTGGCGACACCGTTTCCGCCAAGGCGATTGGCGCCGTGAACTCCGCCGCAATCTTCCCCGGCTGCGAAAAGCCCAGGTGAGGCCGTTGATGCGTCGACTTCAAACTCGACGCCGCCCATGAGGTAGTGCGCGGTCGGCACCACCTCCACGACCCCGCCCGCCAGGTCGAAGCCGGAATCGGCACAGCGCTTGACCATGCCCGGGAACATGCGTCTCACATTTTCCGGGCCGAGATGGCTCATCTTGATGTAGACACCATTCATTGGCGTCGTTCGTCCGGCCCGCATTTCGGCATAGATGCCACGACTGACCACATCGCGCGTGGCGCGCTCGCCGCGCGGATCATAGCGCGTCATGAAACGTTCGCCGTCGACGTTTAGGAGATGGCCGCCAGCACCGCGCAACCCTTCTTCAAGCACGGTGCCGGTCATGCGTGTGCGCAATCCGCCGAGCAGGCCTGTCGGATGAAACTGCACCATTTCCATGTCGCGCAGTTTCAGTCCGTAACGCAAGGCCATGGCCAGTCCGTCGCAGGTCTTGTCGCCTGACGGCGTGTGGTAGAGATACATCGTCGGCCCGGCGCCGGTCGCCAGGAGCACCGCCCGTGCCTGCACAAAGCGGTAGACACCTTCGCGGATGTCGATCAACAAAACGCCAGCGACTCCGCTGCCATCCTTGGCCGGGATCAGCTCGATGGCGCGATGTTCCTCCAGCTTTTCAACGCCGAGATTCCAGACCTGCTCCATCAGCCGGTTGATGATTTCGATGCCGGTGAGGTCGGATTTGTGAACCGTACGGTCGAAGGTCTGCCCGGCGAAGGCCTTCTGGTGAAGCGTGCCGTCAGGGTTGCGATCGAAGAAGCATCCGACCTCGTTCTCCAGCTCGCGAACGCGCTCGACCGCGCCGACACACAGCCGCCACGCCAGGTCCTGGCGGGGCAGCCATTTGCCGCCGTGGATCGTGTCCATGAAATGCCGCTCGATGCTGTCACCCTCGCCGAGCGCGACATTGTAGCCGCCTTGCACCATGCGTGTGCAGCCGGATTTACCGAGCAGTCCTTTTGCAACCAGAGTCACTTCGCAATCCGGGTCGGCCTGCTTGGCGTGCAAGGCCGCGAAAAGGCCGGCACCGCCCGTGCCCAGAATCAAAATGTCCGTTTTGGAGCGTTCGATGCGCATCGCTCAGAAGACTCCCAGAAGAAAGACAAGGCCGAGCGCCAGTGCACCGCCGGCACCCCAACCGATCAGGCCGGCACGGTCGTCGGCATCGGATCGCCAGGGCATGAATTCCAGAACCAGTATCCGCAAGCCGAAGAAAAGATGCAGCGCCAGGAGCACGACAAGCCCCCACTCGGCCATCTTGACGAGGGGTATGTCAGCGAAAGCGAGAAACGCATCGAAACTGCCGGCCCCCTCGAGTGCCAGCCCCAGAGCCAGGAAATGAAAGGGAAGGAAGATCGCCAGCGCGATCCCAGAGAGGCGATGCCCGAGGAAAGCGACATAGTTCCTGTGTCGGCGGGGCGAATGTCTCATCCAGCCCACCCCGAGATCGCCCAAACAGCACGCAATCCCAATACCAGCAGGACAGCGGCAAACAGAGCCGCGATCCAGTTTCCCACGTGCAAAGGAAGCGGGCTCCATTCACGCAGCACGTTGCGGATTCCGATGGGCCCATGGATCGCTGCGGCGACGACAAACAGCATGTAAAAGAGCGGCCAAATCACGCTCGACGTGGTGCGCGCCAGGATTTCCTCCGCACTCAGACCGCCACGCACGGCGTACAGAATTACGAGGAGATGCACTATCACGAACGGGCCCATGAGCATGGCTGTCAGTCGCTGCAGGGCAAAAAGCCGAGCTTCCATCATCGTGCCCTCCCCCTGAGGAGGTCGACGAGGCTCATTTTCTTGATCCCAGCGATGGAACGGGTCGGCGAAATGCCGACAGGACAATGCGTCATGCAATTGCCTTGGGTGTGGCAGGAGGCACAGCCACCCTCTGACGTTGCCATCTCGAGAAGACCCGCGTGGTCGGCATGTCGCTCGTCATTGAGCAGTGTCCATGCGCGATTGAGCGCCGCCGGGCCGAGATAATCCTTATTCCAGGCCACCACATCACAGGCGGCGTAACACACACCGCAGTTGATGCACTCGATGCCGGCGTCGGCATTCTTGCGTTCCCGGCTTTCAGGGTCGACGGCCATGGGCGGCTCACGGCGGGTTGCCTTTCCCTTGAATTTGCCGCCGGCCTTCTGCCACTTGTCGAAGAACTCGCCCATATCGCAGGCAAGATCTTTTATGCGTGGCATATTTCGCAACGGCTCGATTGTGATCTCGCCGCCCTCCACCACGCGTTTGACGTGGGTACGGCAGGTCCAGCGCGGCCGTCCATTCACCGTCATGGCGCAGGAACCACAGACGCCGACCCGGCAGGCAAACCGATAGGCAAGCGCCGGCTCGTGGTAGCGCTGCACCTCGGTCACCAGATCGAGCACGGTCTGGTTCTCGCGCGCCGGCACTTCGTAGCTGACGTGCCGCCCTTCATCCTTGCCGCGCCAGATGTGCACCCAGATCGTTTTTTCCGTTTCGGCCGTGGTCGACATCTCGTGCTTCTCGTTCGTAACCTCTTAGTGCGCCGATGGCGCAGCGTTGTCTGTTCGCGAAAAGACGGGCGCGGGGGCGCCTGCCATGATCACATTGACAAGAGCCGGACGTGCGCCGTTCACGGCCTCGTGCAGAGCCCCGGAAAGCGCCTTCGGCCGCTCCACATAAATCCCCTGGCACCCCAGCCCCTCCACGGCCTGGTCGTAGCGGACCCGCGATGAAAGCGTGCAGCCGATCAGTCGCTCCGGCCCGAAGTCGCGTAGTTGGATCTGGTGCTCGGCATTCCAGCAGCTGTCATTGCCCACGACGGCAATTATGGCAGCGTCTTCGCGTGCCGCGGTCTCAAACTCAGCAAGGTGAAAACCAGCGGTCCCGTCCCCCATCATCGCGATGACGGTCGCCTTCGGACGCGCCAGCTTGGCTGCAATTGCGTAGCTGAGTCCATTCCCGATCGCCCCCGACGGCCCGTTGATCACGCGAACGGGAGCATTGCAGAACGCCTGCGCCCATTGGCCGAACTCTCCGCCATCACAGATGAGTATCGGCTCATCCGCCTCACGCAGCACCGCCGCAACGGCGTCACAGACGGCTATCGGATGAAGATCTGAAGTTTCAACCTGCGGGCGCTGCCTAAAGGCGATCGCCTCAGCAACAACCTCACGCCACTCCGGCGACTTGTGGGCACGGCTCAACGACGAGAGCCCGTCGACGGCAGAAGCAACATCCGCTCTTACACTGCAGCGAACCCTGCTCCCGCACAGTGTCCTCGCACGGTCAATCGCCTCGTGTTCCGGATCGATGACGACAATGTCGGCATCGGCCGCGATGACCCCCTGCTTCAGAAAACCGAGAGTGAAATCGACCGTTTTGCCAAGGAGGATTATCAAATCGGCCTCGGCAACCACCTCCGCAAACGCGCCGAGCGAAGGATCCCGCAAGCCGCGCGGGCTTTCCATGGCAATAGCGGGTGCGTTGAGCGCATCGGCCAAGCTCTTCACCCGCTTCATTTCGCGGCTTTCGTTGAACTGAGGCCCGAGAAGCACCAGTGGACGCTCCGCTCCGTCCAGGAGCTCGCCAATCTTCCTGACGTCCTCGTCAGACATGGAAATCGGTACAGGCTCGAACGCAAGTGCGTCACCATCGAAAGCCTGAGCATCCCGAGCGTTCAGAGCATCGAAGGGCAACGCCATGTGTACGGGCCCCTTGCGGCCGGAACGGGAAAGCCTGATCGCCTGTGCCGTCATCGGCGCAAGATCGCGAGCCTTGAGCGGGCGCAATGATGCTTTGACCAGCGGGGCGGCTACTGCGTTCTGCTGCAGTTCCTGAAATGCACCGTTGCCGTCCTGCTCGACCGGCGAGTCGCCGCTCAAAAGAAGGACCGGGCTTTCAGCGGCACGCGCAGAGTAAAGCGGCGAAAGGGCGTTGGCGAACCCAGGCGCAGCCGTGACCAGCGCCACGCCGATCTCACCTGTCAGCTGCGCATGAGCATCCGCCATGGCGACGGCCGCCGCCTCGTGGCGAACATGTACGATGCGAATGCCGGAATCGATGCAGGCATCATAGACAGGCATGATTTGATTACCCGACAGACTGAAAACAGTCCGCACACCCGCAGCCGCGAGCGTTTCTGTCAGAACTGATGCTCCATTCCCCTCTGCAGCCAGCAACGTGCTCTCCCCTGCGGATGTGCTCTCCCCGGCACCTGAGGAAGCCTATGTTATTTACTATTTATGTCAAACAAAAATTTGTAACTTTAGAAAAATAGAAATAATCTACAGCCAAGCCCGCATATGAGACAAGGAGGTAGGACATTGGATCAGTCAGTGGAGATTGCAGCCCTTGAGGCTCACGTCCTGCGCGTTCCGATCGATAATCCGGTCGTCACCTCCTTCGGCGAGATGCACAGCCGACCCGCAGTCTTCGTCGAAGTGAAAACCAGGGACGGGTTTTCGGGATGGGGTGAGGTGTGGTGCAACTTCCCGACCGTCGGGGCTGCACATCGGGCGCGGCTCGTTCAATCGGTGCTTACTCCATTGCTGGTCGGCGAAACCTTCGAGACCCCACGAGATGCCTTTGCCAAGGTGACGGCGCGCACGGAGGTGCTGGCAATCCAAAGCGGCGAGCCGGGACCACTGGCGCAAGTGATTGCCGGGGTCGATATTGCGCTATGGGATCTCGTTGCACGGCGGGCGGAGTTGCCCCTGTACCGCTTGTTCACGGAACGTGAGGTTGAAAGCCTGCCGGTTTACGCAAGTGGGCTCAATGCCTCGCAGCCGGAGAAGCTGGCGGAAGAAAAACATGCGGAAGGACATCGCCGGTTCAAGCTCAAGGTCGGCTTCGGTCGCGAGCGCGATGTCCGTAACCTGGAGACACTGCGCGCTGCATTCGGCGCTGAGACTCCGCTCATGGTCGATGCAAACCAGGCATGGACGGCGGCGGAAGCGCTGGAGATGAGCCGAATCCTGTCCGAGTTCGACCCCCTCTGGTTGGAGGAGCCTCTTCGCGCTGACGCGCCGCTCGCAGACTGGCGCGCTCTCGCCGAAAATTCTCCGATAGCGTTAGCGCTGGGGGAGAACCTTCGCGGCGACGCTGCTTTCGCGGAAATGACCAACGCCGGCGTGGCGCGCTACGTGCAACCGGATATCGCCAAATGGGGCGGCTTCAGCGGCTGCATTCCGGTCGGCGGGGCCGCTTTGGATGCGGGACTTACGGTCTGTCCTCACTGGCTGGGTGGCGGCATCGGCCTGATCGCCTCGTGGCATCTCCTGGCCGCACTCGGCGGAGACGGGCTGCTGGAAGTAGACTCCAATCCTAATCCACTACGCGACGATATAAGCGAGATGATGCCGGCGATATCGAGCGGCGAAATGCGCGCGCCTGATGGATTTGGACTCGGAATTCAGCCGAATATTGCAAGTCTGTACCGGGCGTGAGCGAAAGAACACTGGGCCGGGCAAAGCGCCACCGGAACTGGCATCGTCAGTCGACAAGAATCGCTCGGCAATTGAGGGGCCGCGTTGATGCCATGTGGGGCGGGAAACCGCCGGGCGTAATCTCACCAAAAGTCGTTTGATATTTTCCACTCGTGAGCTGCACGCCAGAGGTATGATGGATCCAATTTGCCGCAAATGGAATGTGCTAGCTGTTTGTCACCGCTCCTGGTCAGTTCGAAGGTGCCAAATAGGGCTTCTGCTCCAGGGGAACACATTCATTCATATAGGCCAGGCGGTCCAAAGCACGCTCGATCGAAATGCCCATGTGTTCGGACATCTTTCGCCGTGCAGACTGCAAGTCTTTATCCAACAGGCGATCGATGATCTCAAGATGCTCTCCCGGAAACGGATCCTGGCCGAACTTGGACCGGGTCGCGCGATAAACGTTCACGTTGGTGAAAAGAAGCGCATGGAAATGGTGAAGTGTCTCGCGCAGCAGATCGTTCCGCGCGTATGAAAGCAGATCCACGTGCAATTGCCGCTCCAGCCGGTCGAATTCCGTTGCAGGCAGAAGCTCCTGATGCTCCAGCGCCGCCAGCAACCCACCCCGCATTTCATCGAGAAACGCGCGCGGCGCTTTTTCGGCCGCCTGCACCAGAGCCTCGGGCTCAAGCAGTTTACGCATCTCGTAAAGATTGACCACGCGCGTCTCGTCGAGCTTGGGGAGGTGCCAGCGGTGTCCCGGATCCTTCCGCAAAATGCCGCGATGTTCCAACCTCGCCAGCACCTCGCGCGCGACCGTCCGGCTGACACCGAAATACCGCGCAAGCTCTGTTTCGACAATCCGCCAATCACCATAGGCCGCGTGCATGACGGCCGCTTCGGCCACTTCATGGTAGATTGCTTCCCAACTCGCCGTCGCCTCTACGAGCGGGCGGGAAAGCTCCTGCTCGCCAAAGGCGATCTTTGGCCATGAGCGGCTGCCAATTGCGGCCACCGTCATGCCCCTTGCATTTCGGCTGAGAAGACCATCGCCTTCGAGCCTGCGGAAGGCATTACGCACGGGACCGCGACTTACGCCAAACCGTTCTGCCACGCTCTGCTCGGTCAGATGGTCACCCTCGGTAAACCGGCCGGCGTAGATTTCTTCCGTCAGCAACCGTTCAATCTGTTCATGGAGGCGTGGCGCCCGACCCGGTCGTCCAATGGTTTCCGTCATGCTTCAAAGGCCTCGGGCAGATCATCTCAAACGCTCTACGGCAATCAGCTGTTCATAGCACAGTCCGTCCAGGCGGAAGCAAGTCAAGCGCACGAGATTCATGCTGCACGCTTCTGTGCCGCAACCCGGACATTAAGATACTCGAGCATGACAATGCCGAGAACCAGTGCCGCCGCCAGCAGATTGGCCCATACTGCGGGATGCATAATGAGCACAATGCTCACCGCGAAAGCAGACAACTTCGGAACTGTGAGAGCGCGGAAAAGATAGCGCTCGCCAAGTCCCGCCATGCACACCACGGTGAGCACCCCGCCACCCAATGCTGCGATCAGGCGCAGCGGTTCGGCCTCTTGCCACAACACCAGCGAGGGCCAATAGACAAATATGAAGGGCACGATATAGGCCGCCATTCCCAGCCGCATGGCCGTGAAACCGGATTTCATCACCGATGCATTGGCGATTCCCGCACCCACGTAGGCAGCAAGCGCTACAGGTGGGGTTATCGAAGAGACGCCACCCCAGTAGTAACAGAAAAGATGAGCGACAAGCGGCGAAACACCCATTTCCACCAGGCTAGGCGCGACCAGCGTGGCCGTGATGATGTACACGGACGTGGTCGGAAGCCCGAAACTGAGAAAGAGCGAAACCGCGGCGGCGAGCAGGAGTGCTGGCAGAAGCGCGCCGTCTGCAAGGCCGATGATCGACTGTGTGAAGATCAGGCCTACACCGGACAGCGCCACTGCCCCGACGATGAAACCGACGGCAGCGCATGCGATTGCGGTCGAGATCGTGTTGCGGGCACCGATCACCATTGCATCTGCGATATCCACCAATCCCATGCGCGTATGGGAGCGGAGCGCGCTGATGACGACGACGCCGATCGTGGAGAAGAAGGCGGAGAAGAGCGCGGTAAAGCCCATCATCAGCATGCCGATCAGCAGGAAGATCGGCAGCACCAGATGGCCGTGAGACAGGATCACGCCCTTGACGCGCGGCAGGCGGTTCCGCGCAATGCCTTCCATACCGAGCTTGCGGGCCCGCAGGTGGACCTGGAGATAGACAGCCCCGTAGTAGAGCGCGGCAGGCAGAATTGCCCCGAGCGCCACCTGGGAATACGGCATCTGCAGATACTCGGCCATGATGAAGGCCGAAGCACCCATGATCGGCGGCAGGAACTGTCCGCCGCAGGATGCCACTGCTTCCACGGCGGCGGCAAAATACCCTTTGAAGCCCAACCGCTTCATCAGCGGGATCGTGAAGACGCCCGTGGATGCGACATTGGCTGCAGAGGAACCCTGGATCATGCCCATCATGCCGCTGGCGATAATCCCTACCTTGGCCGGACCGCCGGGGCTATGCCCCGCCGCCGCGAAGGCAAGATTGGTGAAGAAACTTGTCGTCCCCGATTTCTGAAGGAAAGCGCCGAAGAGCACGAAAAGATAGACATACGTCGCCGAGACGCCGATGGCGATTCCGAAGACACCCTCCGTCGACATGTACATCTGCCTGATGACACGCTCAAAGCCGAAGCCGCCATGGCCCAGGACGCCGGGCATCCAGGGGCCGACGAACAGATACCCCACGAACAAGACGGAAAGCACAACCAGGAACATGCCCATGGTGCGGCGGGCCGCCTCCAGCACCACGATGCAGAAGATCGTACCCATCACGATATCCGTCTGCGTAGGATATCCCCCGCGCATCACGATATCCAGGTAGTTCCAGGCCAGGTAGCCGGACGAGATGCTGCCCGCGAGAGCGAAGGCTATGTCCGGAAGGCGGGGGTTTCCCACCTTCTGACCACGGAGAGTGGGATAAAGGAGAAAGCCGAGAAACAGCATGAACGCCAGATGAACGGGCCGCTGCTCCATTGCCGGCAGCGGTCGGTAGCCAGCCGTGTAAAAGTGAAATGCGGAAGACAGGATGGCGACGACGACGAAGATTCTGGACCAGAGGCCTGTCAGTTCTCGGGTGTCGGACGGGACTTCACGCGCGCCCTGAATCGTATCGAGGTCGATTATCCCCTCGCCCTCCAGGTCGGGGCGCGTCCATTCCTCTGTCGTACGGGTTTTACGGTCTTCACGAGCCATGGCGCGGTTCCGGCATGTGTTGATGCAAGACCGGGGCGGCCGGCATGGCCGCCCCGAAGAGATGCGTCACAAGCACGACACCTTACATAACGCCTTGCTCGCGGAAGTAGCGCTCGGCGCCCGGATGCAGCGGGAAAGGCAGGCCATCCGTAGCATTCTCAAGCGTCATGTATTCCGCCAGGGGGTGCACCTTGATGAGCTCTTCCTTGTTTTCAAACATCGCCTTCGTCAGTTCATAGACCTGATCTTCGCTCATGCCTGAATGAGTCGCGAAGGTGATAGGCGAAGCGAAAGTTTTAATTTCTTCTTCGCCGAAAGGATTTGCGGACGCCGGCATCGTATAAGCGTAATCGAGGCTGTCAGCGGTCATGGCTTCGATAACGTCTTCATCAACGTCCAACGCACGCGCCATGCCGGTGTCTGCCACCTGCTGGATCGAAGCGGATCCCGGCGCATCCGGCCAGACCATGGCGTCGATCTGGCGGTTGCGGACCTGGTCGATAGCCGACTGGTGAACCGTGAACTCCGGATGAATGTCCTCATACGTCCACCCGAGGTGTTCCATGATGCTGCGCCACCATGTTTCACCGGTTCCGCCCTGTGTTCCGACCGAAACCCGTTTGCCCTCCAGGTCCTGCATGGATTGGATGTCTTCGTCGATCGCAATAAACCACTGCGGATTGGGATAAACCGTCGCTATGGCACGCAGCCCCTCGTAGCGCCCTTCGGGGCGATCAGCGAACTGACCGGTGTTTGTGTAAGCCTGCTGCCCGACACTGCCGGTAAGATAGGCCACTTCGACCTCTTGATCCGCCAACAGATCGAGGTTTTCCACCGAGCCACCTGTTGCTTGGATCGAAGCCTGGGTGCCTTCCAATACATTATTGTAGATTGAAGCAAGTCCACCGCCCAGACGATAGTAGTTGCCACCCGAGCCGGCGGTCGCGATCCGTACGAAATCCTGGCCACTGGCGATCTGCGGTGCCATTGCGGCTGCCAAAGTAGCTGCAACGCCAGTTGCAAACAGTTTCTTGAGCATGATGTTTTCCTCCCAAATTGCATGCTTGCCTAACAATTGTTAATTGTATACACACAACAAGACACGAGACAAGGGTTTTTTCACCCGGCATTCAAAGCGAGGGGAAATGAACGGATTGGAAGATAAGACCGCATTGGTCATTGGCGGGTCCAGCGGAATTGGGTTTGCATTGGCGCAAGGGCTAGCGCAGTCGGGGATAGGCATCGCGATCGCCGCGCGTACGCAGGAGAAGGTCGAAACCGCGGCCGAGGCGCTCAAGCGTTTGGATCCGGAAGCTCACGGGCTGGTGGCAGATGTCACCAAACGCGAGGAGATCGAGCGCCTGGGCGCGGCTGTGGCCGAGCGGCGCGGCGTACCCGATATCCTGATCAACTGCCAGGGCACCACGGTCATCCGTCCCGCAGTCGAGATCGCGGAGGAGGACTATGACCGGGTAATGGACACCAATCTGCGTAGCGTCTTCTTCTGCTGCACGATCCTGGGGGGAGCGATGCTCGAGCGACAGAGCGGCGCAATCATCAATATCGCCTCCCTGGCGGCGCATCGCGGCTGGCCCAGCGCCTCGGTCTACTCGATGAGCAAACACGGAATCCTCGGTCTGACGCGCACGCTGGCCGCGGAGTGGGCGCAGCAGGGCGTTCGCGTAAACTCTATATCGCCGGGCTTTTTCCTCACGGAACTCAACCGCGACAAGATGCCGGAGGCGCGCAAACGCTCGGCCCTGATGCGCACACCGACCAATCGCTTCGGCAAGGTCGAGGAATTGGTAGGGGCCGCACGGTATCTGGCTTCGGACACGGCAGGCTTCGTCACGGGAACCGATATCGCGGTGGATGGCGGGTATCTGGCCGGCGGCATATGAGATGATGCAGCCGGGAGGCTTTTCGATGTCGACTCCAGTCATCTTGTCCGAACGCGACAGTGTCGCAATACTGACAGCCCGTGCGGCGGCCGGAGCCCGCCCCTTGGGGGAAGGACGCCCGCTGGACAAGCCCTGGTCACCTGGCCACAAGATCGCGCGCGCAGCGCTGAAGCCGGGCGCCCCGATCATCAAATTCGGCCAGGTGATCGGTTATGCGACCGACGAGATCGCGGTGGGCGATCCGGTGCACACCCATAATTGCGCGTTCGGCGCCCACGACCAGAGTTATGTCTTCAGCGGGGGCTTGGAGGCGGCCACGGCGGCAATCCCAAAGATCACGCGGCGTACGTTCATGGGGTATGCACGGGAAGACGGCCAGGTTGGCACGCGCAATTTCATAGCGCTTTGTGCAACTGTGAACTGTTCGGCCACGGTCGTTCGCAAAGCCGCACAAGAGATCGAGCAGTCCGGAATTCTCGAAGATTGGCCTGATATCGACGGTGTCGTTGCGTTTGCCCACGGCACCGGCTGCGGAATGGTTTCCCAGGGTGAAGGCGCGCGTATGCTGGAACGTGTACTTTGGGGCCACGCAACTCATCCGAATGTCGCTGCAACGCTCTTCGTCGGCCTCGGTTGCGAGGTCATGCAGGTCGCCCGCATGCGCTCGCGCTATGGCGGGGCGGCCGAGCCACGCCTTCACGGACTCACAATTCAGGAGACGGGCGGCACGCGGGCGACCGTAGAGCGGATTAAGGAAGCGGTTCGCGCTCTCCTGCCGCAGGTCGGCGCCGCGAGACGGACGGAGCAGTCGGCATCCGCGCTGAAGGTGGCGCTGCAATGCGGCGGTTCGGACGGGTATTCGGGAATCACCGCAAATCCGGCGCTCGGAATGGCTTCGGACCGGCTGGTGGGCTTGGGAGCAAGTCCCGTGCTGGCCGAAACTCCGGAAATCTATGGCGCCGAACAGCTCCTGCTGCAACGCGCGGCGAGTGAGGCGGTAGCGGAAACGCTGGTTGAGCGAATTCGCTGGTGGGAAAACTATACGGCCATGCATGGCGGCTCGATGGACAACAACCCCAGCCCCGGCAACAAGGTGGGCGGCCTGACCACGATTCTGGAGAAATCGCTCGGGGCAGTCGCCAAAGGCGGATCCACACCCCTCGTCGACGTGATCGATTACGCGGCACCGGTCACACAGGCGGGGCTCAATTTCATGGATTCGCCGGGTTACGATCCGGTATCCGTGACAGGACAGATTGCCGGTGGATGCCAAATCGTCTGCTTCACCACCGGCCGGGGCTCGGCCTTCGGATCAAAACCCGCGCCGACCATCAAACTTGCTTCCAACAGCGAGCTTTATCGGCGGATGCCTGACGATATGGACATCGATTGCGGTGCGATCATCTCAGCCAGCACTCCCCTCGCCGACAAAGCGGACGAAATCCTGGACATGATTCTGGCCGTCGCCTCGGGCCGGGCCACAAAGAGCGAAATGCTCGGGCTTGGCGACAATGAATTCGTGCCCTGGCAGGTGGGCGCGGTGATGTAATCCGTACGCCGTCTCTGATGCGGCATTGCCCCTCCATCCAATTACCGTATCGTGTACACAGCGAACATCAGTACTGAACGCGATTTCTCAAGGAGGCTAGTATGGACGGCAGGCTCGACGGCAAGCGTGCTTTCGTGACAGGAGCGGGTCAGGGGATCGGCCGCGCGATCGCGCTGGCGTTTGCGAGGGAAGGCGCCGAGGTGGTCGCGGCCAGCCGCACGGCCGAGAAGATGGCTGATCTTCCGAACATTGCCCCATCCATACGGCCGGTCGGCCTCGATGTGACCGACAAGGAAGCGGTAAACCGAGCGATCGGAGGGGCTGGCCCTCTCGACGTTCTCGTCAACTGCGCCGGCTGGGTACACAATGGCACGATCCTCGACTGTTCCGACGAGGACTGGACGCGAAGCCTGGACCAGAACGCGACCTCCTGCTTCCTCACCATCCGCGCGGCTCTGCCCGGTATGATCGAGCGCCGGAAGGGGTCCATCGTCAATGTCGCTTCGGTCGCGTCCTCCGTAACCGGTGTGGCAAACCGCGCTGCCTACGGCGCCGGCAAGGCGGCGGTCATCGGCCTTACAAAGGCAGTGGCGCGCGACGTGATCCGAACGGGCGTGCGCGTGAACGCATTATGCCCCGGCACGACGAAGTCCCCTTCCCTGGAAGCACGCATCGCCGTTACTGACGATCCAGACGCGACGCGACGCGCCTTCACCGAACGTCAACCCATGGGACGCCTGGGCGAGGTCGAGGAAATGGCCGCCGCAGCCCTCCACCTTGCAAGCGACGAATCCGCCTTTACCACGGGTGCGGTCATGGTGGTCGACGGGGGGCAGACTCTGTGAGCACACCCGAGCGCTCGCAAGACGAGCTGATGTCCAGCCGCATAATGCCGGACGCACTTGATACATTCTGCCGCTCCGTATTGGCAGCACTCGGTGCCAGCGAGGCGACCATCGACGCGGCGACACGGGCTATGATGCACGCTTCCCGGCTGGGCGTGGACAGCCATGGCGTGCGGCTGCTCGATCACTACGTCCGGGCGCTTACTCACGGTCGCGTCAACAAGACTCCGAAAATGGAACTGGCGCGGAACGGCGCGATCGCCACACTCGACGCAGACGACGCGCATGGCGCCCTTGCCGCATACACGGCCATGGATGAAGCCGTCCGCCTGGCCAGTGAGTTCGGAATTGGCGCCGTTGCAATTGGCAACAGCTCGCATTTCGGACCGGCGGGCGCCTTTGCGCATGCGGCGGCCAATGCCGGCATGATCGGCGTCGTCATGTGCAACTCCGACAGCTTCGTGCGCTTGCATGACGGGGCCGCGCGCTTTCACGGCACGAATCCAATTTCCTGCGCAGTTCCGGTAGAAGGGGCGCGCCCATGGCTCCTCGACATGGCGACCAGCGCTATTCCCTATAATCGGGTTCAGCTATACGGCAGCCTCGATCGGCAGCTGCCACCCGACACCGGTTCGGATGGCCGGGGCGAGGAGACACGGGAGCCGGAGCTCGTGGAGATGCTCGCTCCCCTCGGCGGCGCCTTCGGCTTCAAGGGCGCGGGGCTTGCCGGGATGGTCGAGATATTCAGCGCCATGCTTTCAGGCATGCGTTTCAGCTCCGAAATCGCCCCCATGGGCGGGCCCGACTTCTCGACCCCGCGCAGGCTCGGGGCATTTGTTCTGGCGATCAGACCGGACGCCTTCACCAACCAACACACCTTTTCGGACGGGATGCGGCGCTATCTCACCGCGTTGCGCAACTCGCCGGCGCGAGCGGAGAGAACGGTCATGGCGCCGGGCGACCGCGAGTGGGCCGAGGCCGATCGGCGGGAAAGCCAAGGCATTCCGCTGGACCCGGCAACGCTGGAAGCTTTCCGCGGGCTCGCCGAGCGCTTCAAGCTCAAAATGCCGATCCTTATGCGTGATAGCTGACGGGCTCGGGAGGAGGATACAGAACGTCCCTGCCTACCTCTTCAACGGCAAATGCGCGATCGTGCATCAATGCACCGTCCAACTTCTGCATCGAAAAGAGGTATGCTCTTAAAAACGGGCGTGCGTAATCTGCGCTCTATGCGAAGAAAATCGCAACGGCGCGCGTCCAGCCGGCCGATGCGCCGGCGATCTTCACCGGAAGACATGAAACATAAATGCCATTGGCCGGAAGTGCCTCGAGATTGTGCAGTTTTTCGATGTGGCAGTAGCCGATCTCACGTCCCGCCTTGTGACCCTCCCAGATGATTGAGCCGTCGCCGCTTTCCTCAAACCGCCGGCGCGTATGGCTGAACGGTGCATCCCAGCCCCTTCGTACCAGTGCCGATAGCGGCAAGGGCCAATGCAGCGAGAGATGTTGTCGCTGCGCTAACCATAGACGGCGTTCCTGATCTCGACCGGAAACGCACCGGCCATGCCCTCGAAGGCGGTATTCGTGAGCGCAACGACGGACAGGCCGTTCGCGCGGTCGATGAACCAGTTGTGGCCGTAGGCCCCTCCCCATTGCAGCGTGCCGGGCGCTTGGGGTGAGCCGGTCGGCCTGGGATCGACCAACACCGCCCATCCATAGCCGAACCCCCACCCCGGCCCCTGCGTCTCGGCTTGGGTGCCGACATGGTCGGCAGCCATCGCTTCGACCGTCTCGGGGGCAAGGATCGGTGTGCCGCCGGTGCGGATGGCTTCCAGAAAGCGCAGAACGTCACCTGCCGTACCTGCCATGCCGGCACCACCCGATGGGTAGGACTCGGGATCAAGGATACGGGACGGAGCGAATGATGCGGCCGTACCGAAAATTGGCACCTGCATTCCATCCGTCATCGGCACGGGCTTCGGGTTTCCATCCGCATACGCTGCGGCCAGACGCGCGGTGTCTCGGACAGCAAAATCCGTGTCGGCAAGTCCAAGCGGGGCCGTCACCTCCTCACGAACGATCTCGGCGAGGCTTCGGCCTTCCAGCTTCTCCAATATGCCGCCGAGCACGTCGAGGCCGAGGGAGTAGCGCCAGCCAGCGCCGGGTTCGAACGCCAGCGGTGCGGCTCCAAGGCGTGACAGGTTCTCCTGTAACGATAGGCCTGGCTGATCGAGACCGTCCGAAATGTTCAGCTTGTGATACGGCCCGTCGGACGGTTCGAGAAAGCTGTAGCCCAGGCCGGACGTATGAGTGAGTAGATGATGGATAGTGATCTCCGGCCGCCTACCATCGGGCAGAGCGGGGCGGAAGTCCGGCAGCCATTGCCTTACCGACGCATGAAGGTCCAGCCGGCCTTTCTCCACAAGCCGCATGGCGGCTGCCGTCACGATTGGCTTGGTGATAGACGCGAGCCGGAAGATCGCATCTTCGCGCATCGGGGTCCGGGTTTCGCGATCCGAGTAGCCGGCGGCACGGCTATGGATGATCTCGCCGTCACGGGCTACGAGCACGACCGCGCCGACAATACGCCGCTCGGCGAGCGCGTTGTCGATTGCTGCTGTGATGCGGGCGGGGGCTTGGGAAAAATCAGGAAGACTCATGAGGAACAGCCTTTTATAATCACAATGACCATTCCCGAATAGCGCGGCTGAAAAGATATTTCTAGAGTGATCATTGTGAAAAATAAAAAACCCACGTCCCGGCCACGCGGCCGCCCTCGCGCTTTCGACCGAGAAGAGGTGTTGGGGAAGGCTGCGGAGACCTTCTGGCGGCTCGGTTATGAAGGCGCGTCCATCGCCGATCTCACGGCCGCAATGGGGATCACGCCGCAAAGCCTCTATGCAGCTTTCGCATCCAAGGCGGAGCTCTATCGCGAGGCGCTGGCCTGGTATCAGGCCCGTATCGGAGCCGCGACCGCCCGTGCGATGGAGGAAGAGATCGACGTGGCGGCGGCATTGGCGCGCGTTCTTCGCGAATCCGCGCGGGAGTTCACCAAACCCGGTCGCCCGCACGGCTGTATGGTCTCGACAGCCGTGCTAACCTGCGCCGTCGAGAACGAGCCGATAGCCCGCCATGTGAGTGGTCTGCGTGACCGGACCCTTGATGCCATCAAGGCAAGGATCGAACGCGGCGTTGCCGAAGGACAGTTGCGACCCGAGACCGATGCCGAAGCCCTTGCTCGCTTTATCGGCGCGATGATTCAGGGCATGTCGGTGCAGGCGCAGGACGGCGCGTGCTGTGCGGCGTTGCTCGGACTCGTGGAACACGCGATCGCGGAGATCGAGCGTCAGCGCGTCTGACCAGCAAGCGGTATCAGCGTCGTGGGCTTTCCCCCAGCTGCGGGCGGAGCGACGCGTTCTCGGGGATTAGCACTCGCTAGATCAGAACCGAACGCACAAGGCCGGTTGCTACGCCGCAGCATCGCGCGCATAGCCGCAGATGCGCTCGGCGAGACGCCCAAGACAAGCGCGTAGCGCCGGGAAGCCGTCGTTCTTCTCCAATGTTTCGGGGTCCATATAGAGATCGCGATTGATTTCGATCTGCAGGCTGTGCCGCCCTTCCGCCGGTCGGCCATGCCGTAACACCAGTTCCGCGCCCTTGTATGGATCGTTGGTGGTGACGCTATAGTCCATCTCCTCGAGCACGGATGCCACGAAGGCTGTGAACTCAGGCGCGCAAGAGGTGCCATCACGATCGCCGAGAACGAAGGCGGGCCGCGGCTTCCCGGGGTCGGGCGACAAAGCATTGCCGGAGCCGGTCATCGAGTGGCAGTTGATGTGCCATGCCACTCCCCAGCGCCGGTGCGCCTCATCGAGCGCGGAATCCAGCACCTCGTGATAAGGCCGCCAGCATAGATCGATGCGGCGCTGCACCTCCGCGACACTGAGAAGCCTGTCGTAGATCGGCACTTCGTTTCCGATCTCGCGGAAGATCAGGCCAACTCCGCGCTTAGTATGATCGCTCGGGCTGACCGGACCCGGCCAGGGCTCTTCGAGCAGTTCCTCGTCGAGATCGACGAGCGTCCTGTTGGGATCGATGTAGGTCCGGGCAAAACGGGCGACAACGAGTACCGCTCCATGTCGCGGCACGTCGGCGACGAGTTCGTCGACGAAGCGGTCCTCGCCGCCCTTGAGCAGGTGGAGCGGTACGGCCGGCCGGAAATCCGGCGGATAGACCGCGCCGCTATGGGGGGAATCAAAAACCACCGGCGCGCGCGACCCGGTAGGGTCGTATCGCCGCACGGTCATCTCCTGCAGTGTTTCACTGGCAGAGGGCCCCAACTCGCGATGCGTCCCGCTCATCTTCGTCCTCAGGCGACATCTTCACCAAACTCGCCGGCCGGGTTGGCGCGGGTGGGCATTTTTAGGATCTGCGGTAGAAGATCCCGGCTGAACACGTCGTGCAGGCGCCTGAGCTCCTCCACCGGCCGCTCGTGTTCATCCACCCGGATGTCCCAAAGCGGGTATTCCTCCGTGTCGACGACGTAAACCGTCGCCGAGCGCTCGCCCTTGGTGTCGCCGCCCGCTTGATCGCCGGCTGTCAGCGCCTCGACCAAGCGCTTGTCGAGCGGACTGTCGGCCATTTGCTTGAATGTCTCCGCCGCGGCGCGCAGAACATGCGGGCCGGCTAAGCGGTTGCCCTGCACGGTGAACCCGTCATCTAAGTGATGACCCGACCAGTCGGGGCACCCGGAGCCCGTCCAGGCGGCCCGACCACCCGACGCGTCGACGACGGCGAACTGGCGCAGGTCGGCTCGGGGGTCACGGTGCTTCAAACGCTCCACGACTTCATCGGCGGAAAGCCCCTGTCGCAGGAGATCAAGGCCGTCGACCCCGAGATACGGATTGAGCCGCGCCTGGGTGGCGACGGCTCCCACGCCGGTGAAAGCATGCGTCAGCAACTTGCCAACAGCAGGCATCGCGGTAGCCGCCGCGATCCCGAACTGGCCGGTCTTTGCGCATTTGGCGACGATCGAGAAGGTCATGGATCCGGCTTTACTGTTTTTTTCGTGACGGGAAGCCAACGCCACCCGCGCGAACCGGTTCCGCCGCTGCGGGCTATTGGATCCATGATAGCCGACAGGCAACCCCTGCCCTCAATCCTACGAACGGCTCCATGTCGGGCCGCTTGCGAAATTGTTGTCGTCTGCACACTTTCAGTGGGTCGCCAGTGAAGTCCCGGCAATCACCTCATTGCTTGTTTGCTAACCGGCTACCATTCCGCCGTTCCCGGGGCGTCTGCGCGTAGCGATCATGGTGGCGCACCCAATCCATTCCCTCGCCCTCGTTGCGACCCTTCGGCGTGAGGTCGAGCATGGCGTAGGTGCCATCATCACCTCCACACCGCCGACGTGTTCGGTGGTAATCTCCTCGGGCGTGAAACTGACCCGGAAATCGTAGTTGAACGGGCTGCCGTTCGAGATACCCACCTGAACCGCCGGCCATGCGATGGCGAAAGCGCTCGATCTCGACAAGCGGCGCGCGAGATGGCGATCATGGCGACGTCGTGGTTCACTGGTTGATGCCATCGTCGCGTACGCAGCCCGACTCACAGCCGGTAGAGATGCATACCTTGATGAGGCGCCCGTTGTCGCCGGAAGCTACCATTGTGCCGCGGAGCCCCCGATCGAGAGCTTGTTCGGATTCTCCGGCGACATCGACCGCGGATGTATGATCTGCCGACTGGGTTCGGAACGGCAAACCGCGTTTGTCAAAGAATGATTGCGTCGTCGTATTGCAGCCCAAGACACGAAGCGGTGAAGCCAGCATTCGCTCTCAGCCGATCTGACCACAAAGCCGACGTACCAAATTGCCTAGACCTCTGGAATTCTGGCTGCTTTCAGGTAGGAAAGGCACATCGTCGCCAGTTGGTTGCGAATATCGGCTTCCAACATGGTCGGCAGATTTCGCTCGAATACGTTGCGCACCGTTCCGAAGATCACGGTCAGAAGGGTTGTGTTGATAAGGGCGAGGTCGACGTAACTGGCATCGGACGCGCTGCTGAGCATGGCGATAGTTGCTGCATCCACACGCTGTGCGAAAGCCTCGATCAAAGCCTCGTTGTCCAGTTCGACTGCTGAACGATAGAGCGCGCGGGTTACGTCGCTCCGCTCGGTTTTTGCCCGCCAGTATGCGTCAATGAGTGCTTCGACCATCTCCGCTGTGGAAGCACCATGCTTGTCTCGGCATGCCTTTTCTACCTTTTCAGCCACTATATCGAGATAGCGCTCGTTCAGGGCATAAAGCAGCGACTGCTTGTTCGGGAAATACTGGTACATCGTGCCGACGGAAACGCCGGCACGCTCCGCCACGCGCGTGGTGGTTAGCCGATGCAACCCTTCGGCCAGCAAAACCTGAATAGTCGCCTCGAAAATTGCGTCCAGGGTCGCGGCCGCGCGTGCCTGACGCGGCCTTTTCCGAGGGCTTAGGTGAGCGGGTGGCGTCGCAGCCATATGCGAATCCTCAAAGCGAAGGATTGTTCATATATTGGCGATCGCATCAAACCAAGCCTCGAAAGGAAATCAGATGACGGACAAAAAGCGTATAGCGCTCGTTACCGGAGCCAACAAAGGCATCGGATTTGAAATCGCACGGCAACTCGCAGAAGCGGGCGCCACCGTCTTGATCGGTGCTCGTAACCCTGAACGCGGCAAGAAGGCTGCGGCGGACCTGTCATCGGCGGGTCTGCCCGTCGAAAATATCGAGATCGACGTCAACGATGAAGCGAGCATTGCTGCTGCCGCCGAACAGATTGCGGACAGGCATGGACGGTTGGATATTCTGGTCAATAATGCCGGTATCGTCGATGCTGCTGATGGTCCGCCGACCGCTGCCTCGACGGCAGCGGTGCGCCGGATCATGGAGACGAACTTCATCGGCACTCTGGCGGTCACGCAGGCGATGCTGCCCCTGCTGCGCAATTCGCAGGCTGGCCGCATCGTTAACCTTGCCACCACGTTGGGATCGCTCACGATAAACGGTGATCCGTCCTCGCCCTACTATTCGGCGCGCCTAATCGGCTACAATGCCTCCAAAGCAGCGCTCAACATGTTGACCGTGCAACTCGCCGCAGAATTGCAGGGCACGCCTATCGTTGTGAACTCGGTGTGCCCTGGATATGTGAAAACCGATCTCACGGGAAACACTGGCTTCATGACGCCTGAAGAAGGTGCAAGGTTGCCGGTCGAGTACGCGCTTCTGGGTGAGGATGTCGTTTCCGGTCGCTTTGTGGAGCCGGATGGTGACACGCCCTGGTGAGGTCGAGAGTTCAGAGAGTATCTCTGCGGAGCAACCCTGGCGACCATAATCGGCGCAAGAGGAAATGCCGCTTTGGGCGCCGGTTCGGGTGCTAGCGGGGCCCCCGCGTCAAGTTTCCGCCAACTTATGAGGACTCACCGCGCAACTACCGCATGGCGACGTCCATCTTCGACATGGTAGGTGCGAACAACCTTACCGTCGTCGAACTCATGGATGCCGTCAGGTTCTAGGCGGGCGCGGACCTCCTCGGGGGACGACAGCGCATCATAGATAGGTGCTACCGGAGCTGCCGCGTGGTCGTTGATAATGCGTCTGTGTAACAGCACAACCAGGAACCGTGGTGGCGAGCGCGTTCAGGGCACCGACAGCCAGTGTCCATTTCGTTATGGCGGCATTCATCCTCTGCGGGTTGATGAATCGGCTGGAAGACCGGAGCAAGGCAGCCTGTTGCAAGCGGTAGCACCGTAGAATCGATACTGCCCTGTCATTCACTGGGCGAATGAATGGCCGTTAGTCGCTCTTCCGTGCTGGACCTTGCGTGAACATGCCAGTGATGCAGTCACGGAACCAACGCTGTGCAGGGTGCGTGTCGTTGCGCCTATGCCATGACAACGTGAAAGAGACCGGGTCCAGTTGGATGGGTGGCTTCTTCACACAGAGATGTTCGGCTTGCCCGGACGCTTCTATCACACCTTCCAGAATCGTCGCGATCATATCCGACGAGGCGGCGAGAGCTGGGGCGGCGTAGAGATGTGGAAGCGTCAGGGCGAGGCGGCGCTTCAGCCCCTGCTTTGCCAGGGCCGCGTCCACGACGCCGAAACGGTCGTTCTCGGGTGAGACCAGGAGATGCGACAGAGACAAGAACGTTTCAAGGGACAGGTCCTGACTGGCAGCCGGATGATCCTTCCGAAGGATGCAGACGAAACGCTCATCGAATAAGGGAGCGCTCAGTATGCGGCCAGCCGGCGTGGGTGGGACGCCAATGGTCATGTCCACTTCCCCAGCGTCGAGCATGGCGACGGCATCATCCCGGTCCGTGAAGTTGCGCACCTCGAGGGTGATCCCCGGTGCTGTCTCGCGCAGCATGGCAACGAGCCGTGGTAAAAACCTGAACGTCGGGTGATCGGACAAACCGATGGATAGAGAGGCCGTCGATGTCGACGGGTCGAAGGCCTGGGTGAATTCCAGCGTACGCTGGATCTCAGCCAGAGCATGACTGATCGGTTGGGCCAGATCCAGGGCCCGTGGCGTCGGCTGTAGCCCGTTAGGTCCGCGCACAAACAGCTCGTCCTGAAGCAGAGCGCGCAGCCGCGAAAGTGCTGCGCTCATTGCCGGCTGCGTGCGACCGATCCGGGTTCCTGCACGCGTGACGCTTCGCTCGGCTATCAGTGCATCGAACGCGACAAGAAGGTTGAGGTCTATGCCATGCAAATCCATCAGATGAATGGTTACGCATACTGGATATCGATCTCAAGCATGCGTACGACCTCCTTATCCTATGGGCAGATTCTTCGTTGAGGATGCCCTATGATCAGTCAAGAAACGAAACCCGACGTCTCTGGCCTGCTTTCGGAAGACCGCAATGCCGTCGAGACGTTTTATCGCGCTTTCGCTGGCAAGCCGGACTTGCTCGACGATGCGGTCGCCAAGGACTGGCAGGACATTCCACTCGCGCCCGGCCAGATACCGGGACGCGAGGGAATGAAACCGCTCATCGCCGCTTTTGGAGTTGCGTTTCCCGATGCCGAGGTCTCGATTCACGAGATCATAGGGACGCCGGGCCGTGCGGCCGTACGGGCCACGATCTCCGGCACACATCAAGGCGAGTGGTTCGGCATCGCCCCGACCGGCAAATCCTTCCAGATGCCGATCCACGAGTTTCACCACATTGCCGACGGCAGGCTGACTCACACCTGGCATCTCGAGGACTGGTTCGGGTGGCTCAATCAGGTCGGCGCATGGCCGGCAAGTCCGCAGGAAAACGCGTGATGAAGGCTATCCGTCTCTCCGGCTACCAAGCCCAGCCCGCACTTGAAGATATCGCCAGGCCGGTACCGGCAAGCGGACAGGTTCTGGTCCGCGTCCGGGCTGCTAGCCTCAACCCGCTCGACGTCAAGCTCCAGCGCGGCTACATGGCCCAATTCTTTCCCCTGACTTTTCCCTACACGCTCGGCACTGACCTCGCCGGAGAGATCGAGCAAGTGGGAGCGGATGTTGAAGGATGGGCTGTCGGCGAGAAGATTGTCGCTCGAACCGATCCGACCGCCGGGGGTGCTTTTGCAGAATATGCGGTGGTGCCGGTGGATTATCTTTCGAAGGCGCCCATCAATCTAATGCTCGAGAAAACAGCCGGCGTTCCGACAGCAGCCGGGACAGCCTGGCAGGCCTTCTTCGAGACCGCCAATCTTGTCGAGGGCCAGACCGTATTAATCCATGCCGGTGCCGGCGGCGTCGGGAGTTTCGCGATCCAGTTCGCTCGAAAGGCAGGCGCCAGGGTCATCGCGACGGCATCGGGTACCGGCCTTAACATCGCCCGCCGGCTTGGCGCCGACAAGGTCATCGATTATCGCGCCGAGAACTTCGTTCGGAAGGCCACCGACATCGATGTCGTACTCGACACGATTGGCGGCGAAACCCAGCAACGATCTTTCGAAACGCTGCGTGCAGGTGGGCATTTGCTGGCAACCGCTATGCCACCGGATGAAGCTCTTGCGAAGGCCCACAGCGTCACCGCCGGTTTCGTATTCCATGCTTCCGACGGTCAGCGTCTGGCCCGTGTCCTGGACTACCTCGACAAGAACGGTCTGAAGGTCCTGGTGGACCGGAAAGTGTCCTTGAGCGAGTTCGCTCCAGCGTTCGAACACCAGGCTTCTGGCCATGCCCGCGGCAAGATCATCGTCACAGTCAACTAAGTTCAACGCGGCAGCGGAGGCTTAAGCTACCAGCGGTCCGCGTCCGCGCCCTGCAGAGCGACCAGGTCGAACAGCAGACGGTCCCTGTTTTCGAACCCTGAAAAGGGAGAAGCAACATGCAAGGCAATATCACAACACCAAGCCGGGTTTCGTTGAAGCTGGCAGTCCTTGCCGGCTTTGCCGGGCGATCCGCGAGTTGTCGAGCGGCTCCGGGCTGTCGCCTGCGCGACTGGAACGGGTCATTCGCGACAGCTATCCTACGTGGGAAAACCAGACTTCATTCGACCAGCACTGGCCTACCTGCGCCAACAGACTTGAATGAAATCTCTGACTGCGACGTGCGGTCGAACGGCAATCCCCGCATTCTATTGCCGCCGTCTGTATCCATCACTCCCACTCGATCGTGCCCGGCGGTTTGCTTGTCACGTCGTAGACGACGCGGTTGATGCCTTTGACTTCGTTGATGATGCGGGTGGCGGTGCGGCCCAGGAAGTCCATGTCATAGTGGTAGAAATCCGCTGTCATGCCGTCGACGGAGGTGACGGCGCGCAGGGCGCAGACATATTCGTAGGTGCGACCGTCGCCCATGACGCCGACGGTCTGCACCGGCAGGAGGACGGCGAAGGCCTGCCAGATGGCGTCGTAGAGGCCGGCCTTGCGGATCTCGTCGAGATAGATGGCGTCGGCGGAGCGGAGGATTTCGAGTTTGTCGCGGGTGACGCCGCCGGGGCAGCGGATGGCGAGGCCCGGACCCGGGAAGGGATGGCGGCCGATGAAACGGTCGGGCAGGCCGAGCTCCTTGCCGAGCACCCTCACCTCGTCCTTGAAGAGCTCGCGCAGCGGCTCGACCAGGCTCATGTTCATGCGCTCGGGCAAGCCGCCGACATTGTGGTGGGACTTGATGGTGACGGAGGGCCCGCCGGTGAAGGAGACGCTTTCGATCACGTCGGGGTACAGCGTTCCCTGGACGAGGAAGTCGGCGCCGCCGAGCTTTTTGGCCTCCTCCTCGAAGACCTCGATAAACAGGCGGCCGATGGTCTTGCGCTTCTTTTCCGGGTCGCTCTCGCCTTCCAGCGCGCCGATGAAGCGGTCGGATGCATCGACCAGGATGAGCGGCACATTGTAGTGTCCCCGGAACATCTCGACGACCTCAGCCGCCTCGTTCTTGCGCATCAGGCCGTGGTCGACGAGGATGCAGGTGAGCTGATCGCCCACCGCCTCGTGCGCCAGCAGAGCGGCGACGGAGGAATCCACGCCCCCTGACAGCGCGCAGATCACCTTCCCCGAGCCGACCTGATCGCGGATTGCCTGAATGGCCTGCTCGCGATAGGCCGCCATGGTCCAGTCGCCCTTGAGCCCGGCAACCTTGTGCACGAAATTGGCAATCAGCCTGGCGCCGTCCGGCGTGTGGACCACCTCCGGGTGGAATTGCACGCCGTAGTATTTCCGATCGTCGTTGGCGATTGCCGCGAAGGGCGCCCCGGACGAGGTGCCGACCACCTTGAAGCCCGGCGGAAGCGCGGTCACCCGGTCTCCATGGCTCATCCAGACCTGATGCCTGGTCTCCGGCTCCCAAATGCCCTGGAAGAGCGCACAGTCTTCCTCGACATCCAGGAAGGCACGGCCGAACTCGCGATGTTCGCTTCCTTCCACCGCGCCGCCAAGCTGCGCGCACATGGACTGCTGCCCGTAGCAGATGCCGAAGATCGGAACGCCGGATTCGAAAATGATATCCGGTACGCGCGGGCTTCCTGCATCCACGGTGGAAGCGGGGCTTCCCGACAGGATGACCGCTTTGGGCTTCAGCCGCTTGAAGGCGTCTTCGGCGGATTGGAAAGGGGCGATTTCGGAATAGACGCCAGCCTCGCGCACGCGGCGCGCAATCAGCTGCGTGACCTGGCTGCCGAAATCGATGATGAGAACGGTATCGGGATGGGTCGTGATGCTCATGGCGAGCCTTTAATGAAGGATGGCGGCGAGCGCAACGGGTCAGTCGCAGCTTTGCCCATATCTCTCCTCTCTACACGTTCGAAAAAGGGGGGCGCGCGTCATCGTCGCCACGCCCGGCTTGCCGCCGTCTGGCCATTTCAAAGGTCGGGAAACAGGGCGCGTGGTCCGAGCCTCTCTATTAGTTTAAGTGGCGCGTTCCACGCGCCCCGCCGGAGTCTGTCCCGCCGTCGGCCGGTCCCTCGGGCTTCGTCTCCTTCCCGGCTGCACCCACTTAGGGGGTGGTCTTGGCCGGGCCGAAGGAGAAACCCTAGCGGCTTCTCCGCGGCTTCCGCGACGCAGTCTCCGAACCTGCGCCCGTTTTTCCGAAGCGGCGTCTGTCACCCACCGCCCCGGCACCGCCGGCCTGTCGCGAGCCCTCACATGCCTCCAGGAACCGACCCTGGAGGGGGAGGCCTNTGGAGCAGGGGAGGTGCAGTATGGCGATGGATAGCTATTTTCGGGAGAAGTTCTCGAATCCGTGTATTGTCTTGCGGGTATGGGGGATATCCGCAGCCGAGTGGAAGCCACGATAGAGGCGGCTCGGGCCTGGAGGGCGGGCTTTCGCCGGTCGAACGGGCGGTTGATCGAGGCGTCGCGCGGCGCTTTCCCGATGGGCCGGCAGACGATATCGCGCCCTGTCTCGATGCCTACGCGGACGCCATGCGCGAACTGCATCGCGCTTATCCGGACGATCTCGATATTGCCGCCCTGTTCGCTGAGGCGATGATGAACCGCACGCCTTATGCCTTGTGGGATCTTAGTCTAGTCCGGCAACAAATGGGGATTCGCATGCTGACCCTGAGCGCGAAAGACGCCGAAGTACGGTTTTGGCCGGCTGATCGACCTAGCCCGCACCGAATCAGTGGCGGTGACCAATCATGGGCGGCCGGTTGTGGTGGTTATGGCGGTGGAGGAGTACGAGCGATTGAACGTTTTGAGGTAGGCCAGGCCGGGCTCCGCTTCGTCTGGTGACTGGTTGCGTCATCAGGCGCTACGGCACGCGATCCCCGGGTCGCCAGCGCGTCACTCGTGACGCGCGGCCCCCGGGATTAGACACGGTTGGGCCCAGCCACCTTATCCTTGGCTTCCGCGGCATCCAAACCGTCGCCCCCTTGACGCAAGAACGCGTGTCGGGGGGGCGGCGCTACATAAAGTCCACCGAATCTGCCACAATGCGCTTCTGTTTGCAGAAAATACACCTCACACGTATGACATTGGATATACTCAGAAAAACTTCAGCCCCTAAAAGGAAAATGGATGATGCGAAACACGCCTCTGGGCGCGACTGATCGCGACAGCACACTCCGGTCTGGCCCCAGCCCGATGTCCGCAGCGCGATTGCGTCTGCTTACAGGCGTGGGAATAGCCGCTCTCGTTGCCAACGCCGCGCCGGTCGGGGAAGCGTTGGCACAGGAAACGATTAGCCTCTCACATGAAATTGTTGATGGCGAGGATGCCGGGGATCCGAGTCCGACTCAAAACTCCCCATGGACCATCGGTGGGGACCTCATCGTCGGTTCTTTCAGCACGGGAGATCTGACGGTTCGCAATGGCGGCGCGGTCAACAATGCCGACGGCTCTGTCGGCGATGCCGTTGGCAGCAATGGCAGTGTGACCGTGACGGGGGATGGTTCGGCCTGGGCCAATTCCGGGGACCTCTCTGTCGGACGTTCTGGCACGGGCGAACTGACCGTTTCGGACGGGGGTTCGGTCAGCAATACCTACGGCGCTATCGGATACCTGTCTGACGGCAATGGTAGTGTGACAGTGAAGGGGAGCGATTCGACTTGGACCAATTCCGGGGACCTCGGTGTCGGATATTTTGGCGCGGGCGAGTTGACCATTTCGGACGGGGGCTCGGTCAGCAATGCCCAAGGCGATATCGGCCGTATGGATGACAGCGATGGCAGTGTGACCGTGACGGGGGATGGTTCGACATGGACCAATTCCGGGAACCTCATTGTCGGTAATTCTGGCGNTCCCGAACACCCGGTGCGCATCCGGTTCCCGTGAGGGCGATGTATCCCATGATAAGAGCGGTTGAGAGGGCGGGGATAAAATTCCTAGGAAAAATTTATGCTACTGACAGATGCTGACATGACGCCAAAAGGCACGCCGGAATTGGCGCGCAACCAATCGCACGCATGGAAGGTCTCAAATGACCTGTTTGGAGCCGGTTTCAGACTGGCAGCTTCCGGGTTCGCAACGGCGATTGCAGACATTCAACACGCTGGGATTGAAGTCGCGAACCATCCGGTCCTTTGTCGTATTTTCACCAGTGACAAAGGCGAGTGGACGGCAGTCAGCCGCGAGGCGTCCCTCCAAAGACCGCTTAGCGTACCGACAGCGCCCCTTCCGAATCCCGCTGATACCGTTTCATGGTAACCATCGAAATCGTCAACGGATCTCGCGCACTCGACTCTTGGTTGCCGTTATGGTGCATTGCCGTGTGATTCGCCGGGTCAAGGGGACGAGGATGCAACGCACGAGGGGGCGAAATCCCCAGCATACGCACGTGAGGGCGGCACTGATCGGTGCGGTGCAGAGCGGCGGATCGCACCATGTCGCGGCCGGTAATTGTCTTGGAACCCGGGCCGTCTCCACTCGACAGAGCGGCCGCCCGCCGCTTATCCAGCGGACGGTGCCCGGCGAGATGCGTGGTCGGGAGCGATCAGAGGGCGATGTTTCCCCTCCGGCTGCGAATAATATCCGAAATCCCGGTCAAATCCGGCTCAACAAAACACTGATGCGAGAGTCTTTTGCTATGGTGCCCGGCGAGGGAAGACGCCTACAAGCATATGACACGCGTCCGACCCAGCCATGTCGGGCCGCATGAATGAGGGGGAAGAGTGGCACAGATGAATGTACGGAAAGCCGGACGATCGGAACAATCCGCCTCACAAGCCTTGCGCCATGCCCTGTTGCTGTCGACGGCGCTCGGGCTCCTCGCGCTGCCGGTCACCCCGGCAGATGCCGGCTCTTGTCACTGGGACGCCGGAAGCGGCAACGGGGACTGGTTCGACGCCGGGAACTGGTCGAGTCCCAGTGACGATTGCCCAGGCGTTCCCACGGAGGTCGACGGCGTCTTCATCACTTTTGACACCGACAATGTCACCATCGACGCCGGTGCAGCCTCATCGCTAAACTTGAGTCTTAACGCAGGCCGCTTGACCATTGCCAATGGCGGCAGCCTGACCAGTGCAGGCTCCTATCACAACATCGGTTGGATTGGCGATCCGGCCTGGATGACCATCACCGGCGCCGGTTCGGCGTGGAACGCGGAGGTGACCGGTTCCAGCGACGGCATCCGTATCGGCCGTCATTCCGAAGGCACCGTGACGCTGTCCGATGGTGGCGTCCTCAATGTGAGCGGCGCCGGCAATCGCGTCATTCTCGGGGAGTACGAGGTGGACAGCTTCCCCTCCGGCCTCGGCACACTGAACATCGGCGCCGCTGCCGGTGAGACCGCTGTCGCCCCAGGCTTCATCTACACGTCCGAGATCGAAATGGGCCGCGGCGACGACGGCAGCGGCACGCTGGCCTCGGGTCTGATCGTGTTCAATCACACCGATACCAGCGGCAGTTACAGCTTCAGCCCCAATATCATCGGCACTGGCCGGTTGGAGCACGAGAACGGCACCACCGTGCTCACTGGCACCAACACCTACAATGGTGGAACGGTGATTTCAGGCGGCACGCAGGTGTTGGATCATGCCAACGTGAGTGGTTTTTATGACGCTGCCGGGAGCGGGACGATCACGCTCGACGGCGGCACGCTGGGCCTCGGTGATGCAGGCCAATACCTTGGTAACGCCCTTGCCGTGACCGCTTCAGGCGGCACAATTACGGCTGATGGCCTACGTTTTATAGATAACGAAATCACCGGCATTGGGGCTCTTACACTCGGCGGGGGCGGGTCGTTCGATCTCAATGGCAACAACGACAGTTATACTGGCGCGACGACAGTCGCTGCGGATACGGTCGTCAACGCTGTGTACTCTGATAGTCTTTCCGCGCAATCGGCATACACGGTCGAAGCCGGTGGTGCGCTCCGCATTTATAACAACAATCACACGATCGGGTCGCTTTCCGGCGAAGGCCGCGTCGATATTAGCAATGCGCTTGCTCGCTCGCTTGTCCTCACCGCCGGGGCAGATGACAGCTCGACCATCTTTTCAGGTGTCATAGAGGATGGAGATGCCGGCGGCACGCTCGGCCTGACCAAGGTCGGCGCCGGCACGTTCACCCTGAACGGCGTCAATACCTACACGGGCGCGACAACGGTTTCGCAGGGTACGTTGGTCGTCGGTGACAGCAGCCATCCGGGCGCCAGCATCGCCAGCTCGTCCCTTCTGACCGTCGAAAACGGGGCCGTGCTGGGCGGCTCGGGCACGGTGGGCAACACCACCATAGAAGACNGCGGGCGAACTGACCGTTTCGGACGGGGGCTCGGTCAGCAATGCCGGCGATGGCTATATCGGCAACCTGCCTGGCGGCGATGGCAGTGTGACAGTGAAGGGGAGCGATTCGACCTGGACCAGTGACGGGCAACTCAACGTCGGAAATTTTGGCGCGGGCGAACTGACCGTTTCGGCTGGCGGTGCGGTCAGCAATACCTACGGCTATATCGGCAGCCGGTCCACTGGCGATGGCAGTGTGACAGTGACGGGGACTGAATCGGACTGGACCAATTCCGAGGGCCTCTTTGTCGGTTTTGAAGGCACGGGCGAACTGACCATTTCGGACGAGGGCTCGGTCAGCAGCAATGATTACGGCTATATCGGCTATTTCTCCAATTCTAGTGGTCGTGTGACGGTGACGGGGAACGGTTCGACATTGACCATTTCGGACCTGCTCCACGTCGGTTCTTCCGGCACGGGCGAGCTGACGGTTTCGGATGGCGGCCGAGTGGTTCAAAGCACGGGTATCGACATTGCCGCCTACGGCAACAGTACAGGTACCCTGAACATCGGGGCTGCGGCCGGCGATCCGGCTGTGGCACCGGGGACATTGGATACGCCGAGCGTCACATTCGGGAGCGGCGATGGCGCGCTGGTCTTCAACCACACCGGCGCCGACTATGCTTTTGCCCCGTCGATCTCCGGCGAAGGCGCGATCAACGTCCATTCAGGCGCCACCCGGCTGACGGCGGATTCCAGCGGCTTCAGCGGGACGACCACGGTCGATCGCGGCAGGTTGAGCGTTATCGGGACACTGGGTGGAGATATCACCGTTGCGACGGGACAGCTAGTAGTCAACGGGTCCATCGTGACCTCGTCTCTGCTCGCCGTCGAGGATGGCGGCGCACTCGGCGGTTCCGGCATTGTGGGCAAGACGACGGTTGCCGATGGCGGCACGATCGCGCCGGGCAATTCCATTGGCACGCTGACGGTCGATGGCGACCTGGCTCTGTCGTCGGGGTCGCTGCTCGATTACGAGCTGGGCGGTCCGGGCTCTTCGGCAGGCACTCCCGGAACCAGCGACCGGATCGATGTCACCGGGGACCTGACCCTGGACGGTACGCTTAACCTGTTGCAGAGCGACGATGCCACAGACGGCACCGCAGGCGTCGGCTATTACCGGCTTATGACCTACGACGGTGCGCTCACCGACAACACGCTCGATGTCGGCGTCACACCGCCGCTCGCCGATCCCGCCGCCTACGAGGTCCAGACAGGCGGTGGTAATGTCGACCTGTTTGTGGCCGCAGCGGGTGACGACACGCTACAGCACTGGCAGGGCGGTGATGGGACGTGGAACGCGAGCAACCAGAAGTGGTTCAATCAGGGCAGCACCGTCCCGGTTGCCTGGGCCGGCAACCACGCCGTTTTCAAGAACGAGCCTGGCGGCTTCAACGGCGGAACGATTACAGTCGAAGGTACCCAGGGCTTCAAGGGTCTGCAGTTCGTCGATGGAGGCTATCGCTTGGCAGGCGATGGCGCACTGCGAACGGATGCCGGCGGCTCGGAAATCCGCGTTCTAGCCGATCGCGCTGCAATTGCGACCGAGGTCAGCGGCATGGGCGGCATTTCTAAAACCGAAGCCGGCACGTTGGTGCTCGAAGGCGCCAACAGCTATGCGGGCGGCACCCAGCTTCTCAGCGGCGCCGTGGAGGTCTCGCAGGACGCAAACCTCGGCGCAGCAGCGGGCGGGCTTACCTTCAACGGCGGCACCTTGCGCGTGACGGGGACCGGCTTCACCCAGACGAACCGCACCATTGATTGGGGCGCCAATGGCGGCGGCTTCGACATCGCCGATGCGGCCAACACGTTCACGGTCGGCCAGAACCTCACCGGCGACGGCGACCTTCTCAAAGAGGGCGCCGGAACGCTTGTGTTGAGCGGGACGAACAGCTACGGCAACACGGGCATCGCGGCAGGCGAACTGATCGGCAATGCCGGCTCCATCTCCGGCGACATCGCCAATGCCGCGACCGTCACCTTCAATCAGGGAACCGATGCGACCTTCGCCGGCACCATTGCGGGGCTGGACGGCACGGACGGCCAGATGGTCAAGGACGGCACGGGCACGCTGACGCTTGCTGGCACGTCCGCGCTCGACTGGACGGTCAATGCGGGCGGGCTCACGGCGGCGGAGCGCTTTGCCGGTGATGTGGCGATCGGCAGGAACGGCACCTTCACCTTCGATCGGCAGGATGATGCCCAATATGGCGGTGCGCTCTCGGGTTCCGGCGTCTTCACCAAGGCCGGCGATGGCGCTTTGCTCTATACCGGCGACGGCTCGGACTTTGCCGGCACGACGACAATCGCCGGCGGGTTGTTGAGCGTCGGCACGCAGGATGACACCAACGTACTCGGCGGCAGCGTCGATGTTCTGTCCGGGGCCACGCTGGGTGGTGTGGGCACGGTCGGTGCTGTGACGCTTGCTTCCGGCGCCACCGTCGCTCCCGGCAATTCGATCGGCACGCTCAATGTCGCCGGTGACATTACCTTTAGTTCCGGTTCCACCTATGAAGTCGAGGTCGACCCGGCGGGCGCCGACAGCGACAGCATTCACGCCACGGGCATGGCACATCTGAACGACGCCAGTGTAGTGCATGTTGGCCTCGATGGCAGCTATGATCCTTTCTCGAGCTACACTATCCTGACCGCCGATGGCGGCATTGACGGCACCTTCGCCGACGTCACCTCCGTCTATGCGTTCCTGACGCCGGAGCTTTCCTATGGCGCTTCTACCGTTGATCTCGCTCTGACGCGCAACGACATAAGCTTTGGCGACAAGGCGAGAAGCGGCAATCAAAGAAGTGTTGCGGTAGCTGCGGAGAGCCTTGGCGCGGGCAATGATATCTATAACGCTGTCGCGGCCCTTCCAGACAACGATGCCGAAATCCAGGGTGCCTTCGACCAACTCTCGGGCGAAATCCATGCCTCGGCCAAGACGGCGCTGATCGAGGACAGCCGTTTCGTGCGCGATGCCGTCAGTGACCGCATCCGCGCAGCCTTTGGCGACATGCCGGAAACCGGCACGCCGGTGCTGGCCTATGGCCCGGACGGGCCACGCCCCCCGGCGGCGGTCACCAGCAATGGCCCTGTTGCCTGGGGACGTGCCTATGGCGGCTGGGGCAAGACGGACGGCGACGGCAATGCAGCAAAGCTCGACCGCTCGACCGGTGGCTTTCTGGCGGGCATCGACGGCGCGGTCACGCCGAACCTCCGGCTCGGGCTCCTCGCCGGCTACGGCCATTCCTCCTTCGATGTCGATGACCGCGCCTCGTCTGGCTCGAGCGACAATTATCATCTCGGGCTTTATGGTGGCGGCCGGTGGGATGCTGTGCGCCTGTCGGGCGGGCTCGCCTATACGTGGCACGACATCGAAACGGACCGGAAAGTTGCCTTCGGCGGCTTTTCCGACAGGCTTTCGGCCCACTACGACTCCGGCACTTTCCAGGCCTTCGGCGAAGCCGGCTACCGCATCGAGACCGAGGCCGCGTCCTTCGAGCCCTTCGTCGGCCTGGCGCATGTAAGCTTGCACACCGACGGCTTTGCCGAGGACGGTGGTACGGCGGCGCTCTCGGCTGACAGCCAGACCACAAGCACCACCTTCACTACACTCGGTGTCCATGCATCAACGGACTTCGACGTCGGCGGCATGCGCGCCACGGCGCATGGCACGCTCGGCTGGCGGCACGCCTTCGGCGACACGACACCGCTGTCGACGCATGCCTTTGCCGGTGGTGATACCTTCACCGTCGCCGGCGTTCCGATCGCCGAGGATGCCGCCATAATCGAGGCCGGGTTAGACTTCGACATCACCGACAACGCCACGCTCGGCGTTGCCTATTCCGGGCAGATCGCAACCGACGCCCAGCAGCATGGGTTCAATGCCAAGCTCAGTGTGAAGTTCTGAGCCCGGGTGCTCAGTTGGGAGTAGCCGCTATGCAAGGGTGAAGCGGCAATTCGATTCGAGAATTCCTACGACAGCATTGGGCCGAACACGTCGTACCGATCACGAATCCGAATGTCGCAAATGTCCGAAACCGCACCTCCAGCGTCGTCGCAGGCAATGACTGCTTTCAGAGAACGGCGAAGCTGATTTCTACGGCTGAGATGCGGCGCAAAGCGGTCATCTTGCCGCGCGTATGGCCGAGGCCTTTTTGAGGCAATCTAGGGGATAGATCCACCAGCGCATCAAATTTCAGCCACCCAGTTTCGCCAGAGCCAATCGATCGGCGCTCTTGCCCTTGCGCGAATCTTGACCAGTTGTGCTACAGGCATCCGGCAATCTGACATCCAAAGCGGCTTGCGCGCATGGTCTGCCGCTCGCCCGCGTCACTTCAGAACAGGAGGGATTGGCATGAAGGCGCTGCAGCTCACCGTGATCATCCTCATCGCGCTGTCATTCGTTCCGAGCGGGGCTCATTTGATCGAGCTTCCCAACAAGATCACTCTCGACCGGGAGGCATACTTTACCGTGCAGCAGATCTACCGGGGTTGGGCGCTCTTTGGCATTCCCCTGTTCGCGGCGCTGAGCACATCGCTCATACTGGCGGTGCTGAGCCGGTCGGAGGGCCTGCCTTTCCTGTATGCTTCGGCCTCCTTCATTCTCGTTCTGGTGTCGCTCATTACGTTTTTCACATGGATCTTTCCGGCCAACCAGGCGACCGAAAACTGGACGACCATACCGGAGAATTGGGAGGCCCTGAGACGGCAGTGGGAGTATACCCATGCCGTCAACGCGGTGATGATGCTGGCGGCTCTGGTGTCGGCCATCATGTCCGCCCTGACCTGGACCGGCGAGTGAGCCCGGCCGCGGGCGAACAACCAGGGCCAATCGATCCGCCGCCCTTGCCCCTGCGCGAATCCTGACCAGTTGTGCTACAGGGATCCGGCAAGCTGATATTCGAAGCGGCTTTTGACCGTCCGCCGGCCCGAAACGAACAAGACGCAGACTCGTGAACCGAACGCTTCCGCTGATCCTCGCCGTTGCTCTTTTCATGGAGCAGATGGACTCCACCATTATTGCGACGTCTTTGCCGGCGATTGCGCGGGATATCGGCACGAGCCCGGTGACGCTGAAGCTGGCGCTCACCACCTATCTGGTGGCGCTGGCGATCTTCATTCCCGTCAGCGGGTGGATGGCCGACCGGTTCGGGGCAAAGCGCGTGTTTCGTCTGGCCATCGGCGTCTTCGTGATCGGCTCGATCGCCTGCGCATTTGCGGATTCGCTCGGTGCTTTCGTGCTGGCGCGCTTCGTGCAGGGCATGGGCGGGGCCATGATGACGCCCGTCGGGCGGCTGGTGCTGGTCCGCGGCACACCGCGCGACAAGCTCGTCTCCGCCATGGCGTGGGTGACGGTGCCGGCGCTGATCGGCCCGATCGTCGGCCCGCCGGTCGGCGGCTTCATCACCACCTATTTTTCCTGGCACTGGATCTTTCTGATCAATGTGCCGATCGGCCTGGCGGGCATCGTGCTGTCCGGCCGGGTCATGCCCGACTTTCCGGCAAGGGGCACGGCGAAACTCGATTATGCCGGTTTTCTCATGTCCGGGCTCGCCGCCTCCGGAATGGTGTTCGGCTTCTCCGTCATCAGCATGCCGGCGCTGCCGCCCGAGGTGGGGGTTGCGGTCGTGGTGTTCGGGTTTCTCATGGCGGTGCTTTATGTGCGCCATGCGCTGGGGGCGGAAAACCCCATTCTGGACCTCAGGCTCTTCTCGAACCGGGCCTTCCGCTCCGCGATCATCGGCGGATCGCTGTTTCGCATCGGGGCGGGGGCCGTGCCTTTTCTGCTGCCGCTGATGTTCCAGGTCGGCTTCGGCATGACGCCGTTTCAGTCCGGCATGCTGACCTTCGCCTCGGCTTTCGGCGCCATCGCCATGAAGTTCATCGCGACAAGCACCTTGCGCGCGGGCGGGTTTCGCCTCGTCCTGATCACCGCCGCGATCATGGGCAGCGTCTTCATCGGCGTCAACGCGTTCTTTACCCCGGCAACCCCGCACGGCGTCATCATCGCGGTGCTGGTGGCGGGAGGTTTCTTTCGTTCGCTGTTCTTCACGTCGGCCAACGCGCTGGTTTTCGCCGATATCAACGACCGGGAAGCCAGCCAGGCCACGGCCATCGCAGCCGCGACACAGCAGATCAGCATCGCGCTCGGCGTGGCCGTCGGCGGTGGCGTGATCGAGGCGACCACCTACATGACCGGCGAGTCGCTCGGCCTCGACGCATTCTTCAACGCGTTCATCGTCGTTGCGCTTCTATCGTCGCTGGCCGCCCTGCCCTTCTTCCGCCTGCCAGCAAATACGGGCAGCGCGGTTTCGGGCCACAAGCGCAGGGGCAAGGAAGAACAGGCAATGCCGGCGGAATAGGCTCACCCGGCTTCGGCTTCGCCCCGCCCCTTGAAATCCTTGGCCAGCAGGTAAAGCTCCACGGACTCGCTGCGCGAGGCCGGCGGCTTGACGTGATGGATGGTGCGGAAATTGCGCTTCAGCATGGCCAGCAGGTCCGCCTCCGCGCCGCCCTGGAAAGCCTTGGCCAGGAAATGCCCGCCGGGGCGCAGCACATTCACCGCGAAGTCCGCCGCCGCCTCGCAAAGGTGCATGGTGCGCAGATGGTCGGTGCGGCGATGGCCCGTCGTGGGCGCGGCCATATCCGACAACACGACGTCGGGCGCGCCGCCCAGCACATCGACCAGGCGGTCGGGCGCATCGTCTTCCAGAAAATCCATCTGGAGGATGGCGACGCCGGGGACCGGGTCCATTTCCAGGTAGTCGATGCCGACGACGCTCGGCTTCTGCGGGTCGGATTTCACCCGCTCTGCCGCGACCTGGCACCAGCCGCCGGGTGCCGCGCCCAGATCGATCACCGTCTTGCCGGGGGCGAGAATGCGGTGCTTGTCGTCGATTTCCACCAGCTTGAAGGCGGCGCGCGAGCGCATGCCCTCGGCGCTGGCGCGGTGGACGTAGGGGTCGTTCAGATGGCGCTCCAGCCAGCGGCGAGAGGAATTCTTGAGTCCGCGCTTTTTCTTCACCCGCGTCTTGAGCGCGCGTGCACCGCCGGGCTTGCTCTGCTTGGTCACGCCGTTCGTGCTCCCCCGCGGCGCCTGCGCCGCCAGACGCCGTCACGCGCCATCATCTCGTTCAACATGCCCTCGCGCAGGCCCCGATCGGCGACGCGCAGGCGCTCAGCCGGCCAGTGGCGGCGAATCGCTTCGAGGATCGCGCAGCCGGCAAGCACGAGATCAGCCCGCTCCGCGCCGATGCAGGGATTGGCCTGACGCTCCTCGAAGCTCCAGCCGCGTATGGTCTCCATCATCTGGTCGATGCTTTCGCGCTCCATCCACAGCCCATCGACACGCCGACGGTCATAACGCCTCAGACCCAGATGAACCCCTGCCAGGGTGGTGACCGTTCCGGATGTGCCCAGCAGATGGAAGCGCGCGCCGCCGGCAAGATGGGCCAACCGCTCGCTGCCGTCGAAAGCCGACAGAAGGCCCGTCACCTCGGCCACCATCGCCTCGAAGGTTGCACGCGTTACATCGCGCCCACCGAAACGCTCGGCAAGGGAGACGACGCCGGTGGGCAGGGACGTCCACGAGACGATGTGATTGGCAAGCCGGGGTGTGCGGTGGCTGGAAAGGTCGATCAGGGCGATTTCCGACGAGCCGCCCCCGATGTCGAACAGAACCAGCCCATCCGTTTCCTGCGTCACCAGCGAACTGCAGCCGGAGACGGCAAGCCGCGCCTCGGTGCGCCGGTCGATCACCTCCAGCTTCAGGCCGGTCTCGAGGCGCACGCGCTCCAGAAACCGCGCGCCATTGCCGGCGGAGCGGCAGGCCTCGGTCGCGATCATCCGAACGCCTTTCAGCGGCAGTCCGCCAAGCTTCTCCGCGCAGACGCCGAGCGCCTCCACCGCGCGATCCATCGCCGCATCGCTCAAGCGGCCGCTGGCACCCAGCCCCTCGCCCAGGCGCACAATGCGCGAGAACGCATCCACGACATGGAAGCGTCCGGGCCGGCCCGGCTTGGCCACCAGAAGGCGGCAATTGTTGGTTCCCAGATCAAGCGCTGCATAAAGCCCCTCCGACCGCGCGTCGGAGGACTGTGCAAGATGTGCCAGGTAAGACCTGCCGCGCGCGGAGCGGGATTTCTGTGGAGATGGCACCGGACCAGGCAATGGCGGCGGGACCAAGGACGCGGCACAGAGCCCATTGTCGCGCACGAAAACACCGCGGCGGCGTTTCCGCCTGCGTTTGCGCTTCTTCTTTGGCGCCGGCAGGTCTTGCCTGTAGCCCGACGCTGGGGCAGAGACCGGCATCTGCCCAATATCGGCCACTTCGTCCCCGGCCGAGACGTGATCGCGAACAAGTTCCGCGATCGGTGGCGCGTCACCTTGCGCGTGGTCGTCCACCGTAATCCTTTCGCGCCGCGCGCGAGCCTTATGGGCGCGCTGCAGGCGCTCCTAACCTTCTGTTGGGAACAGACTAGCAGGCAAACGATTATTCACCAAGGGCAGAGTGTACAATCAAGAAGTGCTCGGCCGTCGGGGGAGAGAAAAAAACCTGATAATCATTTGAAAATTCCGGCGGGGTTGACTATTAAGCCCTCATAGCTCAATAGCTTCGCTCGGCTGGCTCAGCGCTCGACCCTGTTGGGGAATAGGTTAACGGTAGACCAGCGGACTCTGACTCCGTTAGTCCAGGTTCGAATCCTGGTTCCCCAGCCATTTCGCTATCAAGCTGTTGTTTTCAAATTGAAATCAGCCAGCTGCGAATCCTCCTCCGCCGAATCTCGCTCTCTGTGCACAAAACTGAGGCACAAAGCTGCGGCACATGCTGTGCCCGCTGGCGAGACGGAGAGGGCTTCGAGCATGGCCGCACGGCATCGGATCGCGAATCTCACCCGAAGGGGAAACGTCTTTTACTGGCGGGCGCGCATTCCTGCCGGGGTGACGGACCGCCGGCTTCCGTCGCATCTGTCGTTGAGTCTGCGCCACAGCGACCATATGAAAGCAGGGTACATGGCACGGCGGCTCAACACGCTGCTTGCCGAGCTGACGATGAGGCCTGACGTTCGCATGACGACAAGGGAGCAGCTGGAGCAACTCTTCCGCTCGGAAATCGACCGAATGACAGACCATCTGGACGACCTCGTGTTCGCGGCGCGGCGTACCGGCTCCGACCCGAAGGAGAGTCTTCGCGCGGATCTGGAAGTGGGCTGGGCCTACCGGCTGGTCGAACTCTTCGGCACAACCCGCAGCCTCACGTTTGAAGAAGGCTGCCCCGGGCGCGATGTCCTGGAGCGCGCGGGCGTTCTGCCCTCCGCCATTCCCGCGATCGCCACGACCTTCCGCCAGGAACAGGCCGAGTGCCGGTCACCGCGGTTCGAGCGCACGCTCGCAGCCGAGATGGAGAAGCACGGGATTCCCGACACGATGGTCAACCGCGAAAAGGCGACAATGCAGCTCATGCGGGCCAAGGCCGAAGTCCTGCTCGACATTGGCGGGCGCTATGGTCCGGAAACCGACGGCCTGACGGCGGATTCGGGTTTTGCCGAACTTGCCCAAGATCGGCAGGTCATCGTCGGCCAGCCTGGTCGGATGGCGCCGATCCTCAGTACCGACAACGATCAGATAACAACTGACACCCCGCCGGAAATCATTTCCAACAGTCAGGCGAACACAGGATCCGCACGCGATGTTCCGTCCGACGCAGTCGCCGCCGTTCATGAATTTCCTTCGCACGCTGACCGGTTCTTGCCTCGCCTTCAGGCCGCGGACCACAATACCGTGGACCTGCCGCTCGAGAGGTTCATGGAGGAATGCGAGGCGCTGATCAAAAGCCAGCAGCACAGTTGGGAGCCCAAAACCGCTCAAGACGTACGTGTCGCCGTGCGCATGCTGGTCGGCATTCTCGAGGAACAAGGCGTCCGCCGGTCTGGCGAGCTGTCGCAGTTCCATATCGGCCAGCTAAGAAGCCATTTCGATCACATCCCGCGACGCTATGGACAAAGTGCGAGGCTGCGTGCTCTCTCCACTAAAGAGCTGCGCGAGGCCGCCGCAAGGCAGGCCGATATGGCGAAAGCCAGGGGCGAGGAACCGCCGTCAATCGGCTTACAGCCAGCCACCATTCGCAAGCATCTCGCCAAATTGTTAGAGTTCCTGAATTTCCTGCGCGGACGGGGCTACCGGCTCGCACCCGTCACTATGGACGGCTTACGGCCCAAAAAGACGAAAGCCGGCGAGTTGCGATTGCTTACAGACAAGCCAGGTCCGGAGGTACTGCGCAAGATGTTTCGCCTGGCGGTCTTCACGGGATGCAAAGGACCAGAGGAGCAGGAAATCCCCGGTTCCCGGGTATTTCATTCTGCCAATTACTTCGTGCCCATGCTGCTTGCCTATCTTGGGCCTCGCAGAGGCGAAGTTGCGGGCCTGGCAATCCGCGACGTGGTTGAGACGCAGAACGGATGGGCGATCCACATCAGGCCGAATGCTTACCGTCGCGTCAAGAACGCCCAGTCGGTGCGCATGCTGCCCGTTCCCGACGAAGTATTGAGGCTCAACTTTCTGGAATATGTGGATGAGATCAAAGCGCTTGGATACGGGATGCTGTTTCCCGAACTTTTCAGCGCGAACGGCAAAAACGACCCCGGCGACCGCTTCTATAAGGACTTTATCCCGTTGCTCAAGAAGGGACTGGACGACGAGAAATTCTGGAACCGTGCCCTCCACGCCCTGAGACATGGACAGGCGGACACGCTGAAGCAGGCGGCCGTCGACGAAAGCAAGATAAACGACATCTCCGGGCGGCTAGGACAGGGCGAGACAAGCCTTCGTTACACAAATCCTGCTGGCCTCCCTCTCATTCGTTCGGTTCTCGCAAGATATCCAACCATCACGGATCACCTGGAGCCGCGGCCGGTCCAGCTACTACCGTGGGTGGCCGAACGCCGGCCGGCTCCTTGGCAGGGCAGGACGCGTCGAGATCGTCTTCGCGAAGCGCGCAGCCGCCGCGGCCGGCCGACACAGTGACGGTAAGATCAACTCGCTGCATGTACGTCTTTCGCCGCCGCGATATTTCGACTAGTGGAAGCCGATGCGACAGGCCGGCAGGTTCTCGTCGGCCTGTCCACCACCAGATCAAGTCCGGCAGTACGCGGAGCATTAGCCCAAGCCCCGGCCTAGATGTCCGCGTCTCTAGCGATTGTAAGATTATCGCGCTCGGCCGCAAACGTCCCTCGTATAAAACAGGGGTGTGCGGCGGCTTCAGCGACTCCGCCATCGAGGACCTGTTGTGATTTTTCGTGGAATAAGGACCCCGTTGAGGGGTAATTTTCATCCAAAAGGGGCCCCTTAGACGCGGGGTGGCAGTACACTGCCTCCGATTGTCTCGGAGGCACTTGTTTTTGGCCGTCGGGCCTAACCAGAAGTCGATCAAGGCGATTGCCGGGAGCTGAATGTCTCGTGCAAAGTGGTTCGCAAGGTTGTGCGTTCGGAGACGACGAAGTTTCGCTATGAACGCAAGCGTCAGCCGCTGCCACGCATGGGAGCCTGGCAGGATGATCTGGATCGGCTGTGTCGGCCAATGTGGCGAAGCCATCGCTTTCCGCCGCAGATCATTATGCATGCTATCAGGATGGTTCTGTTGCACCGGTTGAGTTTGCACGCAAGGCAGATCCGTGCGGCAGGCAGCATCGCGCTAGCTGGCAAGCCTCGCCCAGTGTTAGAGCGCGTTGGCCAGCCGCCGGAGGCATAGCGCCGCACTACGCGGCAGCGCTTGCCGCTGCGCACGGTGACGGGCGCCACCCCTGCCAAGGTCCGCAAGTCATGGTAATCTCGCAGATGCAGGGGCTGCCATGCCTCCGCGAGCACTGTGGCGATCACGATCCTTCCGGTTCCCGGCATGGAGCGCAGGATGGTCACGTCGTACTGCTCGGCCCCCTGCCCCGCCGCGATCTCCCCGGCCTCCGCCAACCGGTCGCACGGTGTCTCCAGTTGGCGATGGGCTGCCTTGAGCTGTCGATCGACCAGCACGAGCCGGTCGATCACGAGGCGGATGTGGGCGGTGGCTGCCGCCACCGCTCCGGCACCCATGGCGAGCGTATTCTGTCGCAGGGTTTTAAGCACTGCCGCAGGACGTGGAGCGTCACAGTCTCGGGAAGCGGGTTCGCATGGGTCATGCGGCTTCCCCCACGTTCGGCGGGAAAGAGTTCCTCCCATAGCGGATCGAGCTGTTGCAGCGCCTCGCGAGCTTCTGCCTCGGTGATATCGCCGTTCTGCTCCCGCGCTGCTTTCCACGTCCCCGCCACGATCTCCGGCTGGCGGAACACGGCGCGGAGTTGCTCGATGACGGCCGCCTCGATCTCCCCTGCGGGTACACGGCCCACCGGATACAACCCGGCGCCGTGCTTCAGCACGGTCTGGCTGACGTAGTGGCGGTAGAGTCTTCCGCCCTTCCGTGTGTGGGTCGGCGAGAAGGCGGCGCCGTCCGGCCCGTAGAGCAGCCCCTTCAGAAGCGCCGGGGTTTATGCGCGGGTGCTGGCGGCACGCTTGCGCGGGCTCTCCTGCAGGATGGCATGAACCTTGTCCCATGTTCCACGGTCTATGATTGCATTGTGCTCGCCGGGATAGCTTTTACCCTTGTGCATCGCCTCGCCGATATAGACCCGGTTGTTGAGCATGCGATACAGGTATTTCTTGTCGATGCGGTTGCCGCGCTTGGTCCGAATGCCGCGCATGGTGAGTTCGCGCGCCAGTTCGGTGCCGGAGCCGATCTCGACGAAGCGCGCGAAGATCCAGCGGACGTGCTCCGCGTGCTCCTCGTCGGCCACCAGCTTCCGGTTGTCGATCCGGTAGCCATAGGGCGGCAGCCCGCCCATCCACATGCCCTTGCGCCGAGAGGCGGCGACTTGTCGCGGATACGCTCGGCCGTCACCTCCCGCTCGAACTGGGCGAAGCTGAGCAGGATGTTCAGCGTCAGCCGCTTCATGGAGGTGGTCGTGTTGAACGACTGCGTCACCGAGAGGAAGGTCACACCGTTGCGGTCGAACACCTCGACTAGCTTGGCGAAGTCGGCGAGCGAGCGGCTCAGACGGTCGATCTTGTAGACGACCACGACATCGACGAGCCCGTCCTCGACAGCGGCGAGCAGCCGCTGCAGGGACGGCCGGTCGAGCGTGCCACCCGAGTTCCACCATCGTCATACCGGTCGTGGACCAGCACCCAGCCCTCGGAGCGCTGGCTGGGGATGAAGGCCTCGCATGCCTCGCGCTGGGCGTGGAGTAAGTTGAACTCCTGCTCCAGCCCTTCCTCGGAGGACTTCCTCGTGTAGACGGCGCAGCGGAGCCCCTTGCCATTCGCGGATAAGCCGCGTGCCGGCAATCGGCTTGAGATCCGCGCGTATGCGGCTCTTCTTGCGGTCCCCGCCATCCAGTACCTCGCCCAGCCGCTCGAGCCGCCGGATCGTCTGGGGCTTCAGCCCACCATAGGCGAGTTCCTGGATGCGGTACGCCAGCCGGCTTTCGAGATAGCGACGGTTGAAGGCCGGCGGCTCGCTCTCGAACAGATCACCCCATTGCTGTTTCAGGTCGGATGTCGGTGTGGTCTTCAGCGCCACCAATATCCTCTAACTAAGCAGACCATCGCAACGGACGGAGCGGCGCGGTGCCGCTCCACTCCTAACTCCCCGCTGGCCGGCGATTATGTAGTTCCGCCGTCGCAAGCAGATAAACTTTGCTAGTGAAGGCCCGGTGAGCACATCGCAGACACGACGTAAACCACTGGCAGCTTCAGTAGTGTACGCCTTTTTTCTCGCCGCTGTCGACGGGACACGAGCGTGCGACGGCTCTCCTGCGAGTTGCGATATCAATCCTGCAAACTGGCTAACTCTCATCCTCCAGAGCAGCGAGCACCCGTTCCGGCGTTAGCGGGATTTCACGCACGCGTGCGCCCACGGCATCGGCCACGGCATTGGCGATGGCGGCAGCGGTGGGACCCTGCGCAGCCTCCCCTGTGCCGAGGAAAGGAGCACCCGGCCGATCGATCACCTCGACGTCGACGCTTTCGAAGAGGTCCGGGAAGCGCAGTATAGGATATGTATTCCAGTCCGTGCTGATGATTCCGGTATTGTCGAAGTCGACTGATTCAAACAGCGTCCAGCTTGCGGATTGGATTATTCCGCCCTCAATCTGATTTCGAATTCCGTCAGGGTTTACGACCTGCCCACTATCGTCAGCTGCGACGGCGCGGATCATCCGAATTCCCCCACTTTCCCGCTCCACTTCTACTTCCACCGCTACGGCTGCGTAAGCGGCTAAGTTTTTGTAACGGGCAAAACCCATGCCCTTGCCGCGACCTTGTGACAGGTCTGCCTCGGCCCAGCCAAACCGCTCCGCACAGCGCGTTATCACGTCGCGGGCGCGCTCGTCCTCTAAATGCCTCAGGCGAAAATCGACCGGGTCAATGCCAGCGTTCTTTGCGAGTTCGTCGACAAAGCTCTCCAGCGCAAATACGTTCCCGTAGGCACCGAGCCCACGGAGCGCCGAGACCCTGAGGGGCATTGTCGGCACAAAGTGTTTAACGATCCGCATTTCGGGAAAGGTGTAAAGCGGGATGGAGTTACGGTCGCCGCCGCCTGCTGGTTGAGGAATCTCAGCCGGAGTTGGTGGAATAAAAGGTGGATCGATGTGCCAGGCTGGCATCAGCAGCCCCGCGCCGCCCGGGCGGGTGGAGTGGGTATTACTCCAAACGTCGAATTCCCAGGCGCCGACGCGTCCATCTCCGTTCAGACGCGCGCGCACGCGCATAGCCATAATCGAGCCGTAGGGCTCCCAAGCGTGCTCTTGCTCGCGCATCCATTGGACGCGCACGGGACGACCGGGCATTGCAACCGCCAGAAGGGCAGCATCAGCCCCAGCGTCATCGGCTCCGTTGTGCCCGTAGCAGCCTGATCCCTCCATATGAATGCAGCGCACCCGGCTCTGCGGCACGCGCAACATCTCCGCAATGGAATTGCGCAGAGGGTACACGCCCTGGCTATGAGTCCAGATCGTCAGCATCCCATTTTCGTCAGAAAGTCCGACGGCGCAGGATGGTCCGATCGCGCCGTGCATCTGGTATGGTCGCAAGTAAGTTGCTTCCAGAACATCGCCGGTGGTTTCACTCTCCAGCGTCGGACCCTCACGGATAACCTTTTCCTCGTCGGGTAGCTCCTGCAGGATGGAGTAGACCCGGTCACGCTCCGGCAACGTCTCCGGCTTTTCCCACGTAGCCTCCTCCGCAAGCATCTCCATCGCGCGGATCGCTTGCTCCTCGCGCTCGGCGATCACCCCGAGATAGCTGCCGTTTTGAACGATCTTGAGGACGCCCGGCGCCGCCTCCACTCGCGATACATCTACGGCGCGCAGGCGCGCGCCGTGGCTCGGCGGCCGCACGACACGCGCATGCACCATGTCCGGAAGGCGCAAGTCCTGCACGTAGGCGACACCACCCGAGACTTTGGCGGGAATATCCGTCCTTGGTATAGGTTTGCCAACTACGGTATACTGGGACGGCTCAGACAAGGGCGATGTCGGCAGCGCCTCGTACCTGAGGAAGCGTCCGCCAGCTATCTCGCCATAGGTGACTCCCTGGCCATCTGACGTTTCGACGCGACCTTCGGTTGCGCTCAGCCGATCGGCTGGAACGCCCAGCCGAGCAGCCGCCTCGGCGATCAAAATCTCGCGCGCCTGCGCGGCGGCATTCAGGATCGCGGTTCCCGAATCCTGCATCGATTGGCTTCCGGCCGTGTAACCTTCGTCCGGCGTGACATCCGTGTCGGCGGTCACGAGCTCGATTGTCTCGGGTCTGACCCGTAACTCCTCGGCTGCGATCTGCACCAGCGCTGTCTTGATCCCTTGCCCGAGTTCCACCTTGCCGGTCAGAACCGTTACGGTCCCATCCGCGTTGATGCGGATCCACGAGTCGAGCAGCGGATTCTCGTCCAGGCTTCCGGGCAGCGGCTCCTCCTGCTCCTGGCCAATGGCACTTGAAGGATGCATCGAGAAAGCGACGACTATGGCGCCTCCTCCGGCCAAAAACCCGCGACGCGTAACGTGGCTCATCTCATTCATTGGTCTGCACCTTCACGTGCTGGTGTTCTCCCCTCCTCCGCGCTTGCCATTTCGGCCGCTCGGCGTACCGCCCGCACGATGCGCGCATGGGTCCCGCAGCGGCAGAGGTTCGGAGCCATGTGTTGCCGGATCTCGTCCTCGGATGGTGACGAGTTGCTCTCAAGAAGAGTATGCGCGCGCATAATCATCCCGGCTATACAGTAGCCGCACTGGGCAGCCTGTTCTTCAATGAATGCCGCTTGCAAGGGGTGAGGATCGCGCTCGGTCCCAAGGCCCTCAACGGTGATGATCTCAGCGCCTTCAACAGAGGACACCGGAGTAACACAAGAAAACATCGCCTCACCGTCGACCACGACAGTGCATGCCCCGCATTGAGCAAGGCCACAGCCAAATTTCGCACCGTTCAGTTCCAGGTCATTGCGCAACACGTAGAGGAGCGGCACATCCTCTGCGACATCGACGTCGCGTGAATGCCCGTTGATGTTGAGTGCAACCATGAGCGCTTTCTCCCCTTGATCTCGGCGCTTGAATTTAGCGATCCGCCTCGGCTTCCATCAGATCATCCGCTTTATTCATCAAATCGAGGCAGCGACCGTGGTTGCCCGCCGCCATTTGTCTCGCTGCCTCGTCTCGCAAATCGCGCAGATCCGCTATTCGGCCCTCACGAACCCGCAGCGGAGCGTTGCTCGACTCGCCTGATGTCTGTTCGGAGAGTTCGCTTTCGTCCCTGTCGAGCGCCTCTTCGGAAGTCACTCGTTCAGGCTCTCCGTGCTGTGGCTGGGTTTCTGCTGCATCGCCCTCTTGCCGCGAGGGCCCTTGTTGTTCGCGGTCACGGCTGGCCGCCTCCGACTGATTTTCATCACCGCTGCTACCATCGCCTGGCGTTTTTGTCGGATCTCCCAGTTGGGGGTGCTCGGTGTAAACTTGCCCTTCCTGTCCGGAAGGGCTGCTCGTACCGGCATCCACATCATCGCGAGGATTACCTTCTTGGGGTTGTTTCTCTGCTGTGTCCCCTTCCTGCTTCGCAGGCCCATCGTCCGCGGCAAGATCTGCCGACGCGGAGAGTGCTTGTTCAACGCGCTCAATCGCGGCCCGGCAATCCTGCGCTTGCGCGAAACCGACGGGAATAACTGTTAATGCTGTCGCGAGCAGTGCCGCACGCATGTTATCTCCTGTCAGAGGCATCTCGCCCCTAACCAGGTCCGTTTGACATTGTTCCGGTCGTTTCAAGCGCGTCAGAAACTTCGTGCACCGGACCTCGGCGATTCCGCACGCCATGAGCCAAGCAGAGCCTGTTCTTCCTGTGCTGACCTGAGGCCACCCCGACGGGAATTGATGCCCCATCTTCGGAAACGCCATGTCGCGCTAACCAGCCTCGCGGTCTCGCCCCCAACCCCTGGCATTCTTGGCCAGCCGTGATTGGCAACAAGAATCGAGATATTAGCAGCCGCGTAGCCGAAGGCTCTTGGGCCCCGAAGGACCGTTAAATGTTATCGCTCTTGACCACAGCACGGCGAGCAATCCGGGCTGTCATGGCTAAAGATGAAGGGGGGCCGACGGGATGATGATGAAGATGCGGACAACGTGAAACGCTTTCACGATCGCAACGCCCTGCTCCAAGATCTTGGCCGTCAATGCCATTTCGGTGACGCTGCCAGGGCGGTTGCCAGCACCATCGTCTGCCATTCGATCCCGGTGAGTGCACTTACATCCCAAGTGCCATTGCTGCGCATAGTATTAGGAGCAGTGCAGTCGAGTGGAACGCGGCCGGGACAAAGCGCCGCGACCGGACAAGCACCTCGCAGTCGTGGCCTGCCCCCTGAAAAGTGGTCCTGCCTGAAGTAGGCTATTGAGCCTTAGAGAGGACGTTGGAATGCCCCAGAAGAAGCACAAGCCCGAAGAGATTGTCGCGAAGCTGCGCCAGGTCGATGTTCTGCTGTCGCAAGGGAAATCGGTTGGCGAAGCTGTTCGTTCGATCGGCGTGACGCAATTCACCTATTACCGGTGGCGCAAGGAGTTCGGTGGCCTGAAGGGCAACCAGGTGAAGCGTCTCAAGGAGCTTGAGAAAGAGAACGATCGGCTACGCAAGGCGGTTTCGGACCTGACGCTCGAGAAGCTGATCCTGAAAGAGGCTGCTTCGGGAAACTACTGAGCCCCGCCCGCCGCCGTCGCTGCGTCGACCATGTCATGGTGAAGTTCTCCGTCTCGGAGCGCTTCGCCTGCAGGGTTCTCGGCCAGCATCGTTCGACCCAGCGCAAGAAGCCGGAAGGCAGGCCGGATGAAGAGGCTTTGACGGCCGACATCATCCGGCTCGCTTCCCGGTATGGCCGCTATGGCTATCGCCGGATCACGGCGATGCTGCGATCTGAGGGCTGGACGGTGAATGCCAAGCGCGTCGAGCGCATCTGGCGGCGGGAGGGGCTGAAGGTTCCCGAGAAACAACCGAAGAGAGGGCGTCTCTGGCTGAATGACGGATCGTGTTTCCGACTTCGACCGGAGCACCCCAACCATGTCTGGTCCTATGACTTTGTCGAGGGCCGGACGCACAATGGCAGGAAGTTCCGCATGCTCAACATCATCGACGAGTTCACCCGAGAATGCCTGGCGATCCGGATCGCTCGCAAGCTCAATTCGACCGACGTCATCGACGCCCTGTCGGACCTGTTCATTCTGCGCGGTGTGCCCGGCCATGTTCGTTCCGACAATGGCCCGGAGTTCATCGCCAAGGCCGTGCGGGGGTGGATCGCGGCTGTCGGCGCAAGGACCGCGTTCATCGAGCCGGGAAGTCCATGGGAGAACGGCTACTGCGAGAGCTTCAACTCGAACTACGAGATGAACTGCTCAACGGCGAGATCTTCTACAGCCTCGCCGAGGCCAAGGTCGTCATCGAGGCATGGCGGCGCTACTACAATACCGAGCGGCCGCACTCATCGCTCGGATATAAGCCGCCGGCACCCGAGGCCGTTGTCTGGCCGGCGCCAACCCGTGGATCGGCACCATCATCGGCACAGGCAATGGCTGGAAAGCCGATCATGCATTAAGACTGAAACTGGACCACCTCATAGGGGCAGCCCAAGCGATCAACCGCCACACCAGCAGGAAACACTTTCCGTGATATTGCGAAGCGAATCTTTGAAGACAGCGCGCACCGACACGCTTGAAATTGCCTTCTTCCAAAGCGGGCCGGAGGATGGTTGGCCCGTGATTCTGTCGCATGGCTTTCCTTACGACATTCACGCTTATGTTAAAGTGGCGCCAATACTGACGGCGGCTGGAGCGCGGGTGATCGTGCCCTTTCTGCGCGGTTTCGGTCCGACCCGGTTTCTTTCCGGTCAGAAAATGCGCAGCGGACAGCAGGCAGCACTCGGCGGTGATGTCATTGGGTTACTGGATGCGCTGGGAATCGAAAAGGCGATCCTTGCCGGCTTCGATTGGGGTGGCCTCGCATCCTGTGTCGCCACTGCATTGTGGCCCGATAGGGTTGCTGGCCTTGTCTCCTATGCCGGATACGACGTAATCGACGTCGAACGTCAGCGGCACGTAATGTGGTATCAGCATCTTTTTCAAAGCGAGAAAGGTCGCGAGTGCCTCAGGGAAAATCGCCGGGAACTGTGCAGGATGCTCTGGTCGCCGTGGTCGCCGCATTGGCCGTTCGACGAAGATACATTCGAACGCACCGCTGCGTCATTCGACAATCCCGACTTTGTCGATGTGGTCATCCACTCGTATCGTTTCAATTTCGGTCTGGAGCGCGGTGACTCCGTCCTCGAACCGCTCGAACAGAGACTGGCGGAAAAGCCCAAAATTGCCGTGCCCGCCGTGACCCTGGACGGAACCCACGACCCGCTGAAACCGGGGGGTACGGCCGCTCACGCGGACATGTTTATCAACTACCATGAGCACAGGGCTATCGAGTGCGGACATGCCCTGCCTTTCGAGGCTCCCAAGGCATTTGCCGATGCGGTCCTTGCCCTACACAATCGGGAGCAACCTTCTTGGTGCGGATAGCCTTACAGGTTTCCAGTGCCGTCTTGGCTCGAACCATTCGATTCAGACAACCTCGCCAAGATGCTCGCGCATCCAGTTGGCCTCTTCGCTTGCGCTGCGGCCGAAGTGCCGCCTGAAATCTCGGCTAAACTGCGCCGCGCTCGCATAGCCCACCTTCGCGGCAATTGCGGCAATCGGACCCTTTCGTCTCGCGATCATCAGGCGCGCCTCATGCAACCGCATGGCTTTGACATATTGGATCGGCGAAGTGCCGGTAAGGGCCCTGAAATGCGCGTGATAGGACGGGACGCTCATGCCTATCTCGGAGGCGAGCTCAGCGACTGCTATGCCAGTGCAGTAGCTTTCACGAATCCGAGCAAGGCTTTGCACGATCTTGCCGGCCGCGCCGCGCTGCTTCAAGGCGGCTGCCAAGGTTCCGCCCTGCGGCCCCACCAGCACCCGGTAGTGTAGCTCCCGCAAGACGCCCGGACCGAGTATTGTCGTCTCGATCGGGTCGCTGAGCACACGTAGCATCCGCAGGAGCATGTCTGAAATCGCCGGTTCCATTAGGCTTGAAACGAGGCCCTTTGCCGGCTCCGCTCGTACGTCCTGGTAGCGTATCTCTAGCTCGGTCACGATCTCGGCGGCAAGGCGCAGATCGAAATCGACATAGATCGCCAGCAATGGCCTCTCCGGACTGGCCTGCGAGGCCATCCTGAATGGAACCGGCACGGAGACGGCAAGGTAATAATCCTCGTCGTAGCGATAGATGCCGGCATTGAGAAAGCCCTGCTTGGAGCCCTGCAGAACGAAGACCGCACCGGGCTGATAGAGCACCGGTACATCCTCAAGGATCGTCTCTGATCGGAGGATACGGACGGAGGGCAGGCGCGTGACATTGTAGCCGGCGCGTGGGGCAAGCTGATGCGCCAAAGCCACGAGAGAGCTCGGCATTGCATTTGGATTCATAGGATCAAGCAAGGCATCCATATTAATTGCACTGTTATGGTCAGTATTCTGAGAATATCTGTCAATTCAGATGCAATCAACATGTGAGGCCCCGTGTCAGCCAAGACCTTTTTCATCACTGGCGCCAACTCCGGCTTTGGCTTCGCCATTGCGCAGGCGGCCCTGCAGGCCGGCCATGACGTCATCGGAACGGTTCGAACCGAGGTCGCGCGCACCTCGCTTCGAGATCGATTGCCCGAAGTCAAGGCGGTGCTATACGACGTCACCGAATTCGATCTCATCCCGGACATCGTAGCAGGAGCCGAGAAAGAGCACGGTCCGATCGATGTACTGATCAACAATGCAGGTTACGGCCATGAAGGGATTCTCGAGGAATCGTCCCTTAAGGAGATGCGGCGCCAGTTCGACGTAAACGTCTTCGGCGCGGTCGCCGTTGCCAAAGCCTTTCTGCCGCGCTTTCGTGAACGGCGCAGCGGCTTCATCGTCAATGTGACCTCGATGGGCGGCATGATCACCATGCCGGGTATCGCATATTACTGCGGCAGCAAGTTCGCGATGCAGGGCATTTCCGAGGTCATGCGGGCGGAGATGGCCCCCTTCGGCGTTCATGTGACCGCGCTTTGCCCCGGCTCCTTTCGTACCGACTGGGCCGGCCGCTCGATGATCCGAACCGAACGGTCGATCCCTGACTACGATGCGCTGTTCGATCCGATCCGCGCGGCGCGGCGCGAGAAAAGCGGCAAACAGCTTGGCGATCCCGCGAAGTTAGCGGCGGCTGTTCTCACGCTTGTCGAATCCGATGATCCGCCCCCGCAACTGCTGCTTGGTAGCGATGCGCTCAAGCTGGTGCGCGACAGAATCGGACGCATGACGAAGGAGATTGCGGATTGGGAGGTGCTGACGCGTTCAACGGATGGCTGAGTCGGCGGTGACGAAGATTTAGACGCGCGTTCTGTCCAAGATCATGATTCCCCAATTGTCATTGTCTTGACTTGCTCTGACATGGCCCGCCGCACTTGTATCGGCGAGCACCAGCTCAACAAACGCCAAAGCAGCAAGGAGCTAAACCCGCCCGAGAAAGATGGTGACGGTCTCCGTTTCGCTGATCGTCGATCAGGCTCGACAGAATTTTCGCCTCCGCGTTACACGCGCGAAGCTACGTACAACGATCTTCACGTCGGAGATGATCCCTGGGTGCTGCTCATGGCGTTTGGATAGCTTGTGTGCCTATTTTAGAGGAACATGGAGGGTGATGGAGTAGACATAGTTCTCATCGCTATCCCGCATGCTCCGGCATGTGGAGCGGCGATCACCGGAGGGCCGTGCCCGATGATGAGCACGACATCGACGCTATAGCCCTCTCACCCGCACGATGCGACTTCCAGTGCTAACTCGCGCAGTTTTATTAGCGGATTTGGCCATTTTCCGAATGGCCGCCTCGGGGTGGAAAGCAGTTCGTCCGCTTACGGGGAGAGGGCGATGAAAAGCAGTCGCTCTTCAAGCGCGGCAAAGAATTCCTCACCGACGACCGATGCCCGACGGCCTCGGCGATGAGCCATGGCCCCGACAACAGTCGGAAAGGCTATCATCAGCCACCAGACCGTGGTGTACGGCCAAAGGTTCGCTTGAAGGCATGAGAAAAGGCGCTTTGCGAGTTGTAGCCGACCGCGGTGGCAACTGCCGCGACGGTCTGGCCCGCGTTAAGCTTTCGCTGCGCCAGAACCATGCGCCAGCGGGTGAGGTAGTCGAGAGGTGGGCGGCCGACACGGTCGGCGAAGCGCTGCGTGAAGGCCGAGCGTGACATGCCGACCTCCGACGCCAGCATTGGCACCGTCCAGCGGCGCGCGACATTGCCGTGCAACAGTCTGAGGGCCTTGCCGATCCGTGGGTCCGCCAGCGCGGTGATCCAGCCGACACTGGTTATCGGACTGGTGGCCACGAAAGCGCGGACCGCCGCGATGACAAGGATTTCCGCCAACCGCTCGGCGACGAGCGAACCACCTAGTTCCGCGCTACTGACCTCCGTCCTCAGGGATTTCAGCGTCCTTGCAACAGCCTCGGCGGTGGATGAGGTCCGGTCGACACGCAGGAACGTGGGGAGCGCCTCCAGAACGAACGGGGCGCCACCATCCGCAAAGCCGCTTCCGCCGCCCATTATGGCCGTCTCGTCTCCCGCGCCGAGGCGTACCATGTCGTGTCCTGGCGAAGCGTAGAGCGGCATACCGTCGATCGGTTCGACCGCCGGGTCACTCGCCACCGTGTAGCGCGTGTTACTGATGAGAACGACATCGCCTTCCGCAAGTGCTTCCGGCGAATGATCCGGAAGCAGAAGCCAGCATCGGCCTCGTGTGACGGCGACGAACTTCAACCGCGTTCGCCCGTCGAAGGCGAGCGCCCAGTCTCCCGCTGCTTCGAGGCCGGTCCCGCGAACGCTCCGCGCGCCGAGCGCCGCAAGAACCTCGGAGAATGGATCGGGCATGATTTCGGCGGATCGCGACAAAGACATGGCCATTTGAGCATAGATCATCCGGACCACGTCGCATAGGTCTGGCTTTTCATTCAGAAGACGGAACCCATATCGTGACCATAGAGAACAAGATCGTCGCCATCACCGGAGCCGGGCGCGGCATCGGCCGCGCAACCGCCATTCATCTTGCCAAACGTGGGGGGCGCCTCGTGCTGGGGGCACGAAGCGAAGCGGAGATTGCCGCGGTGGCAGGAGAGATCGAAGCGGCGGGCGGCGAAGCCATTTTTCGGGCAACCGACGTCACCAGACGCGCGGACCTGGACACGCTGGTCAATCTTGCCTGCGAGCGTTTCGGGCGGCTTGACGTTATAGTCAATAATGCGGGCATCGGGCCGCTCTCGCGTTTCGACGCTCTGAAGGTCGATGGCTGGGAAGCCATGATCGACGTGAACCTGAAGGGCGCGCTTTACGGCATCGCTGCGGCGTTGCCGGCATTTAGTCGCCAGGACAGCGGGCACGTCATCAACGTCGTATCGACGGCTGGCATCAAAATCGTGCCGACTATGGGCGTCTACGCTGCGACCAAGAATGCATTGCGGACAGCCACCGAAGCACTGCGGCAGGAATCGGGTCCAAACCTGCGCGTGACGGAAATATCGCCGGGTTTCATCGACACGACCTTCGCGGATGCCACCATAGCCGATCCGGACATCAAAGCGGCGATCCAAAAGCGCAAGGAAGAGCTTGCCATTTCACCGGACGCGATCGCACGGGCGATAGCCTTCGCAATCGAACAACCCAACGACGTCGAAATCGGCAGCATCGTGGTGCGCCCGACCGCACAGGATTGATGTTAAGGGAGCGTATTGGCTTGGCACCCAAGCATGTCCGTCCGCTTTAACGAGCACTGAAAATCCACCGAAGGTCCGCGACGGGGTCGACTCCTGCCAGTATGGGGCTTCCCGTACGCCATGTTCAATATCCGCATATGTGGCCCGTGCGGCTATCTGCGGCGTCTGCGTAGCCATGTCGCAGAATATCGCGCATAGAGCACAATCGGGGGGCTGGCGGAGCATGCGGGATTCGAACGCGACCGGGGTAGAGTGACACGCGTGGCTTCGACCAGCGCCCTTCCTGCTGCTGCCGGACCCCTCCCTTTTCTACGCCAAGGCCTCCTATTCACCGCACGGCAGAGCCGGACATCTTTCCCGTTGCGAGGCTTTAGGCTTCCATCTTCCCAGCCCCTTCCGGGCGCGGGTTTTTTGAAGCCAATGGCAGTCAAGCGTAAGAGGAACAACACCGAGGTCACGCCCTCGACTGGACCGGAAACGGACCAGAGTGATTCCACGCGCACCGACACCGCCCTCCGCTCACTTGCCTGACTGATCGGTCGCCAGATTGCCCGCGAACAGTTCGAACGGAAACTGGCGGCGGAACGCAAGGCGCAACGCTCCTGACGTCAATACCCTTTGCTTTTATACGTATAACACGTATAATTGGGCAGATATGTATCTTCTCGGAGTCTGCCATGCCGACGGCAACATCACTCGAATTTCAGCGCAAGTTCGGAGAATATCTGAACGAGTCCCACCGCGAGCCCGTGGAGATCACACGCCATGGTCGACGGGAGTTCGTGCTGCTGTCGGCGGCGCAGTATGATGAACTGCGAGCGGCGGCAGAAGGCCATCAGAAAAATGGGGAGACATCAGCCCTCCCCGAACAAAAGTAGCGAGTCGCGACCCGCAACACCGACCATGGAGCTTGGAAGGACGAACCGATGACCAGAGTCGCGCTCTATGCCCGCTACTCCTCCGACAATCAGCGCGAAGCGTCGATCGAGGACCAGTTCCGGATTTGCCGGGAACAGGCGAAGCGGGAGAAGTGGAAGATCGTCGGGACCTACAAGGATGCGGGTATCTCCGGGGCCAGCATGATCCTGCGTCCCGGCATCCAGTCACTGCTCCAGGACGCGCAGGCCGGGAAGTTCGACATGGTGCTGGCCGAAGCGCTGGACCGGGTCAGCCGCGACCAAGCCGATGTCGCCACCTTCTACAAACATCTGAAGTTCGCCGGCATACCCATCGTCACCCTCTCGGAAGGCGAGATCAGCGAGTTGCATGTCGGGCTCAAGGGCACGATGAACGCGCTGTTCCTCAAGGAACTCGCTGCAAAGACCCATCGTGGCATTCGTGGCCGTGTCGAGGAGGGCAAATCGGGCGGCGGACTTTGCTATGGCTACAAGGTCGTCAAACAGCTCGACGCACGCGGCGATCCGATCCGCGGCGATCGCGAGATCGATGACGCGGAGGCGAACATCGTCCGGCGTATCTTCCGGGAATTTGCCTCTGGTGTGGGTCCGCGTACGATCGCTCGCACCCTGAACGAAGAGGGCATTCCCGGTCCAAACGGCAAACCATGGGGCGACACCACGATCCGGGGCCATGTGAAGCGCGGAACCGGCCTCATCAACAACGAGCTCTATATTGGTCGCCTGATCTGGAACCGGCTACGCTACATCAAGGATCCATCGACCGGAAAGCGCGTGTCGCGCCTCAACCCCGAGAGCGAATGGCTCACCCGCGAGGTGCCTGAGTTGCGCATCGTCGATGATGCGCTTTGGCAGGCGGTGCGTGAGCGGCAGGCCGCGATCGCGGATAAATACGCGAATGTCACCGAGGCGGTGCGCAAGCACCACAAGAAGAACCAGCTCAACGGCAAGCGCCGACCTCAGTCCCTTCTGTCCGGCCTGGTCTTCTGCGGCTGCTGCGGCGGTCCCTATTCGCTGCGCGGAGCGGGCCGCTTCGCCTGCTCGAACCACATCAGCAAAGGCACCTGCTCCAACAGCCGCACCATCCGGCAGGATGAACTGGAGAGCCGTGTGCTCTCTGGTCTCAGGGACCGCATGATGGCACCGGAGATCGCCGCCGAGGCGATGCGCGCCTATGCGGAAGAGACCAACCGGCTGAACCGCGAGCGCCGCTCGAATGGGGATGCCTGGCATGCGGAGCTGGCCAAGGTCGAGAAGCAGATCGCCCAGATCATCGAGGCCATTGCCGACGGAATGTATCACCCGTCGATGAAGGAGAAGATGACCGGCCTGGAAACCCGCAAGGCCGAATTGACCTCACTCTTGGCGGATACGCCGGACGACAAACCAGACCTGCTGCCGACGGCGTCAGCGATCTATGCGAAGAAGGTCACAAAGCTCACACAGGCCCTGAATCGCCCTGCCGAGCGCCAGGAAGCGGCTGAGGCTTTGCGGCTGCTGATCGAGAAGATCGTGCTCACTCCCGGTCCAGGACGTGGCGAGATTGATGCGACGCTTCACGGCGAACTGGGTCAGATCCTGGCGTGGACGGAACGGCATGCCATTGGAAAGGCTTCCGAAACGACAAAACCCGCCGCTGTTGCGACGGGTTTGTTGGTATCGGTGGTTGCGGGGGCCTGCAATCATCTCTACTTGCGACCGCCCTCTCCTCTTCACCCCATGCTGCTCCAGATGGACACAGCGCTCCTTGGAGAATTATTTCGCACAGCAGCGTAGGAACAGACTCAATGAGAGTTGGGGCGGCCGACGGAAGATTTCAGGTGGCGACAGGCAAAGGATCGGTTCCCTCGCTGAGGATCGCGAGATAGCGCTGGTAGCTGAACTCCCGCCCCCTTTTTCGGCCGGGGCGATATCTTCGAGTACATGGCCCGAGGCCGACCGCCGTTTCTGCAATCCCCAGCAGTCCCAATGTACGTTAACTCATGGGAACGGGCGGTGTCACCGCATGGACTTGCAGCTCGGCGAAGAGTTACGATGCCGCCGTCTCAGATTGCTGGAACAGGTCCATATTGGCTTCCCCCCAGGCCGAAAGGGATAGAAGGATCGGGATGAATGACTTCGCGGTAAAGTGGTGATCGATGTGGCGGGCCAGACTGTCGAACTCCCCACACCATGATAAATTCATCGATAAGGTCGGCTACTTTCCCCTATCACTGCTGCCCTAGGGAATGCAGTTATGACATCCTGCCTCCCAAAGAGCGGTCAGTCGCATTTCCGCCCATTCCTGTCATCCAAGCCTAGACACCTGCCCAAGATTACGTTTGCGGAGCTTCGGAAGTCACCGTCTCGTTTGATCTTGCCGCTGGTGAAGGCCGGATCGCGTCGAACGATCCGGCCAGTGGGCAAGGCCTGCTGCTACGCGGCCTTCGCAGCAAGCGTGACCGCGTCCGCGCCGGCGGGGATGCGAAGGGCCGAAGAGGCATCGGTCACCGCCTGCCAGACCGCTTCCGCGACGTCGCTTGCGGTGGTGACTTCGACCGGCTGCTGCGGTGCCGCGGAGAACACCTGCTTGGCCCAGGCAGCATAGGCTTCGGGTATGCCGTTCTGCGAGCGGGCACGAGCGGTCGCGCTGAACGGCGTTTCCGGAGCACGGCCGGGAACGATCAGGCGCACGCGGACCCCGAACGGTTCCACCTCCAGCGCGAGGTCTTCACTGAACGCCTCTACGGCCGCTTTGCTGGCCGTATAGGCCGACAACAGTGGCAGCGGCTTGAGCGTCACGGCCGACGACACGTTGACGATCACGCCCGATTCTTGCGCGCGGAAGCCGGGCAGCACGGCTTGCGTCATCGCCATGGTGCCGAACGTGTTCAGTTCGAAGAGTTGGCGCGTCGCGTCGATCGACACGCCTTCCAGCGCGCCCATGAGTCCGGCGCCCGCATTGTTGACGAGAGCGTCGATCGGACCTGCTTCCTCCACGGCGCGGGCGATGCTGGCGGCGTCGGTCACATCGAGCGCAACGACGCGCAAACGTTCGGATGCGGGCAGCAGGTCCTCGCGAGGTGCGCGCATGGTGGCGATGACGGTCCAGTCGCGATCGAGGAAATAGCGGGCAGTCTCAAGCCCGAAGCCGGACGAGCTGCCGGTGATGAGGATCGTGTTCATGCAAAACTCCAGTGTGGTTGGTGGTGGCGGTTGTGAGGGGACGGAGCGGACACGGGCGTCCGGCTCACTTCGTTTCGACGCTGCCTTCCGGCGCGTCATCGGCTTCCAGTGCCGCGACCGCCTCGGAAAAAGTAGGATCGCCGGGGTAGAGCGCGCTGCGGAGGAAGGCGGTTGAAAGGAGCTGGATTGCGGCGACCCGCTGGGGCCGTTCGTCCGTCGTCTCACACGCCTCGTAACCGGGGATGCCGCCGAGAGCGTGTTCGCCACCATAGACGGTGAACAATGCTTTGGGCGAAGGGCTAAGATCGTAGGCATCGCGCCACCAGTCCGGTCCGCGCGTGGTCAGTCCACCCTTGTCCGCGTCGCCGACGACGACCAGCGTCGGCGTGGTCATGTCGGAAAAATCCGGATGCATGAACGGCAGTGAGCGGGCTGCGAACTCGCTCAGATCCTCACCGCCATTGCCGGGTGTCGCCAGCAGCACGCCCGCCTTGATACGAGCATCCTTCCTGTTGACCACCGATCCGTCATCGGGATCGGGATGGGTGGCGCCAAGCAGCGTACTGGCGGTCTGCCCGCCCCACGAATGGCCGGCAACCGCGATGCGCGAGCGATCGAGCCGCCCCCGGATCAGCGGTGCTTCGCTCTCTATGCGGTCGAGCCCGTCGAGATTGGTTGCCAGGTCTTCCTCGCGGAATCGCCAGAACTGGGGGCGGCGAGGATCGTCCGGTGCAAGGCCGAGCATCCGCGAGTCCAGATGCGTGGGCTGGATCACGACAAAGCCATGTGCCGCCCAATAATCAGCGAGGGGGCCATAGGCGTAAAGCGACTGTCCGTTGCCGTGCGAGAAGATGATGACGGGCAGCGCGTCGCCTGCGATCGGCGCGGATACCCGCACCTGCAGGTCGACGCCCCGCCTCGGCGAGGGCAAGCCGATGGGAGCGATAGAAATGACAGCAGGTAAGCCGGAGCTCTTTGCCCGGTCTTCCGTGGATGAACTTGACATGGAACTGCGAACCTCCGAATTAATAAACGGAACAATGATCCGGTCCCTACATACGGAACAGTGATCCGCTTATCAAGGAGGGTTGTGAAAGTGGCGTCGCCGAAAAACTGGAATGCAGCCGAGATCGCGCCATCGAGCGCGAGCGATGAGGAGACGCCGGTGCCGCGAATGCGCGCCGATGCCCGCAGAAACGAGGAAGCGCTTTTGGAAGCAGCGAAGATTGTGTTCGCCCGCTCAGGGGTTGATGCGCCGATCCGGGAGATCGCGAAACAAGCCGGTGTCGGACTGGGTACGCTCTACCGCCGTTTCCCGACCCGGGCCGACCTGGTGGCGGCGGTGTTCCGTCGCGAGGTCGATGCCTGTGCCGATGCGGCTAAACCGCTTGCCGCCGAGCGGAGCCCAACGGAGGCCCTGGCGGCCTGGCTGATGCTCTACACGCGCTTCCTGGCCACCAAACAGGGGTTGGCCGCCGCGCTCCATTCTGGCGATCCGGCATTCGCCACCTTGCCGGACCATTTCAGAAGCCGGTTCGAGCCCGCCTTGTCGATGCTGCTGAATGCCGCTGCCGATGCGGGTGACATCCGTGACGACGTTGCTGCCTATGATCTGCTGCGCGCGATCGGCAATCTCGCCGTGGCGTCCGGGGACGATGGGGCGGCACACATCGAACAAATGGTCATGCTGCTGCTGGATGGCCTGCGCTACGGCGCGGCCACGCCAAAATAGCCGGGATTGCTACGAGGGCGTGCGCGAGCACCATTCCAAAAGCGGTCTGAGCGTTCCTCACCCCGCAGCGCTGCGTCAGCCGATGACCTTTGTATGTGGTCTGTCGCCGGCCCGCGAGAGTTCCGCGTGCCAGTGGCCAGTCGCGTCCTCCCAGACGATGCCCGTGGTCTCGCCCGGCCGCAACTGCTTGCAGGCCGCCCGCCGCGCCGCGCCGAAGGCCGCATCATGGCTGGGAAAGGTCTCGGAATACGTACCGTCCACCCGATAAGCCCAGCCGCCGTCGTGCTCGACAATCCGATATTTTACATCGCTCATTTCATCGCTCCTGCCGTTTGAATGTTCCTACTTGTTGCTCTCGCTCCCGAGATGGCTGGAAAGGAAGGTGCGCAGAGCCGCGCAGATGCGCCGTCGTCCTCCCATCACGGACGCAGCACGTCCTGCCATTCCGGATGGCGTTCGATCTGCGCCTTCGCGAATGGGCAGAGCGGCATGATGACAATGCCGTCGCGCCGCGCATCCTCGATCGCCTGGCGCACCAGGCGCTCCCCGACCTTGCGGCCGCGCAAGGCGGCAGGTACTTCCGTGTGGTCGATGATGATCCGGCCGTCGCCGGCCCGGCTATAGGTCATCTCGGCTTCGACCCCGTCGATCACCAGCCGGTAGCGTCCCTTCGACGCGCCATCCTCCCGCTCGACCGTCTCGTCGCCGGTCGAGGCCGCGGGCCTGGCCGTTTCGGCGTCGGGCCGGCGGACCTGCCGCGGCGCTCCATGCGCGCATTCCAAGAGATCGCGGTCCCAACCGCCCAGATCGGCGGCGGCCTCGTAGGTAGATACGAGAAAGGCCATCAGGGCTTCGTCGGGATCGGCGGCCGACCGCACGGCATCGTAGGGGAGGATGAATTCCGAGAGGCCCTCGTGCCAGAACGCAGCATCGGGCCGGACCGACGCGGCGCGGTAACCGCCAGGTGCCGGATAGGCGTAGGCATAGAAGGCGGGATAGTCGATGCCGCCGCCGCCCGGCCAGAAGCCCACTGACGAGACCTCGCGGTCATAGGCCTCCTGCGCCACGTCGTCCGGCAGTGCCGGGACGCCGCCGGGATGAAGCGGCGCGCGCCGTCCGGAAAAGCGCGTGAGGGCGAGGTCGAAGCTGCCCCAGAACAGATGAACGGGGCTGGACTTGCCGAGGAAGGAGGTGCGGAACCGGTTGAAGACCTTGTCGACCGCGATCAGAGCCTGATGGAAGCGCTGAACGGCTTCGCGGTCATAGGGCCGGTCGCGATCATCCTCGGCGAAGGGAACCGGGAATGGCACCTCGTTCGGGCTGCCGTTGAAGGTGGGAGTGCCGCCGAGTTCGGAAATCAGTTGCACGAAGCTCGCGTGGAATGTCGCGACGGTCATCGGCCCGAGATCGAAAGATTTCCTACGACCGTCGCCGCAGGTGCCGACGACCTTGTGCTCGCGCAGATCAAACAGGATCTCGATGCCTGGCCCGTCCGGGATGGGCGAGGAGGCCAGGCCGTTCGGCGTCACGTAGAAGGTCGCGTGCCACGAATGGTTGAGCCAGGGCGTGTGCGCGAGCCGGTATTTGCCGGCGATCTGTAGATAGAGATGCAGCGCCGAACACGTTTCGCGCCAGCTGAGGTAATCAAATTGGGGCCACTTGTTCATTGCTGGTTCTCCACGCTGGTTCCGGTCATTCCGGAAGGGGGATGTGCTCGCTGCGGTCGTCGACGGGCAGATCGAAGCGTCCCTTGCCCCAGTTCGCGGCACGCCATTCCGTCTTGGCGAGTTCGATACGTTCTCGCGACGAGGCGACGAAGTTCCACCAGATGTAACGCGGTCCGTTGAAGGTCGCGCCGCCGAGGATCATCAATCGCGCCCCCCGCTGCCCGGCGGCCACCGTAATGCGGTCGCCCGGCCGAAACACCATCATCTGCGACGCCTCGAATTCCTGTCCGGCGACCGAGATCGAGCCTTCGACGATGTAGATGCCGCGGTCCTCGTGATCGTCCGGCATCGGCAGCCGGCTTCCCGGCTCGAGCTTCACATCGGCGTAGAATGTCTCGGAAAGCATCGTCGCGGGCGCGGTCTTGCCATAGGCGTTCCCGAGAATGAGCCGAACCGAGACGCCGCGATCCTGGACGACGGGCAGGGTGTCCTTGCCGTGATGCTCGAAGCTGGGCGCCACGTCCTCGTGGCTGTCCGGCAGGGCCAACCAGGTCTGGATGCCGAACAGGCTATTCGGGCCGCTCCGCGCAGCCGCCGACGTGCGTTCCGAATGGGTAACGCCGCGCCCGGCGACCATCCAGTTCAGCGCGCCGGGGCGGATGATCTGGTCGGCGCCGGTGCTGTCGCGGTGATGGAAGTCGCCCTGGAACAGGTAGGTGACCGTGCCGAGGCCGATATGCGGATGCGGCCGGACGTCGACGCCCTGCCCGGTCAGCAACTCTGCCGGCCCTGCCTGGTCGAAGAAGATGAACGGCCCGACCATTTGCCGCTTCGGTGCCGGCAGGGCGCGCCGGACCTGGAAATCGCCGAGGTCGCGGGAACGCGGGACGATCAGGGTCTCGATTGCGTGTATGCCGACCTCGTCGGGACAACCGGGTTCGAGTGCTGGGTTCCAACTCATGTGCATCATCCTCTGTCGTCGGATCGCCTGATCCTGCCGAGCGATCGTCGTAGCCGGCGGCCGAAACGCCCCCCGCATCGGCAACTTCCACGAACGTCCAAAAGTATTCAGTGTCTATTCGGCTCCCCGTTTCGCAACACAGCTTGGCAGGATCAGGCCGTACCGTATCACCGATGGAGATGTCAGTTTCCGCACTCGCCGGGCAGCCCGGCACTCACTCGTTTCCGGCAGCAGATAGGCGAATGCCGTCGTACCCTTTCCAAGAAACCTAACGAACTCAAGTCTTCGCGCAGCGACGAGCCTGATTCGGAGCAAGAACGGCACCAGAGTGGCACGACCTGCACCGCAGTGCCCGAGAGCCTTTGGTAGTTTCAAGCACCCAATGAGCGCTTCCCTCAAGACCTAGGAGATTGGAATGACTTTTCGCAACGGCCTTGCCTCGCTTCTTCGCCCCGAGGATTCGGTCCTCGTTCTGATTGACCACCAGCCCTACCAGCTCGCGAACCTGAACAGCCACGACCCGCAGGCGGTGGTGAACAACACGACCGCGCTCGCCAAGGTCGCCAAGGTGTTCGGCGTGCCCACGATCCTGACCAGCGTAGTTGCCGCCCGGGGCGGTGACATCTTTCCGCATGTCACCGAGGTGTTCCCCGACCAGGAGGTGATCGACCGCACGACGATCAACACCTGGGAGGATCCGAAGGTTGTGGATGCGGTCAAGGCGGCGGGGCGCAAGCAACTGATCATCGCCGGTCTGTGGACCGAGATCTGCGTGGCGATGCCGGCAATCCAGGCGGCGGGCGAAGGCTGGGACGTGACCGTGATCACCGACGCGTCCGGCGGCACGTCGGTCGAGGCCCACGAGGTCGCGATCCAGCGCATGATCGCGGGCGGCATCAACATGATGACGTGGCTGGCCCTCGCTTCCGAATGGCAACGCGATTGGGCCCGGGCCGAGACCGCGACCGAATTGAACGACGCCCTCAAGTACCACATCGGCGGCAGCGCCATCGCCTATCTGTGGGAACAGCAACTGCTCAACACGCCGGTGCCGAGCTCGGCGGGTTGATTCGAGCAGGGATAGCGAGGCGGCCCAGAAAGGTCCAAGCCTCGTCATCCATGTCGCCGCCCAGAACTACACAATGGAGGCACGGATGGATTTCGAGAAGCTCATGCAGGCCAATCTCGACCTGGTGTTCGGCGAGCGCGACCCTACATGGCGCATCGCGGCGATCCGGACCATCTACCATGAGGACGCGGAGCTTCACGAACCCCAGCATTCGGTGCGTGGGTACCTCCGCGCCCGCGATTATTCTTGCCGCTGCGGCGGCCCGTACCAACATCCTATTGGAGAATAAAGTCATGAAAGTTGTAATGATTCTGACGTCGCATGACCAGCTCGGCGACACCGGCCGCAAGACCGGTTTCTGGCTCGAAGAGCTGGCCGCGCCTTATTATGTGTTCAAGGAAGCTGGCTACGAGATCACGCTCGCGTCGCCGGACGGCGGCCAGCCGCCGCTTGATCCCAAAAGCAACGAGCCCGACTTCCAGACCGAGGACACGCGCCGCTTCGAGGCCGACGCCGAGGCGCGAGAAGCGCTGGCGAATACCGTGAAGCTCGCCGACATATCCCAGGCTGATTTTGATACGGTCTTTTATCCAGGCGGCCACGGCCCGATGTGGGATCTCGCCGAAAGCCCGGTCTCGGCGGCGCTGATCGAAAGCTTCCTTGCCGCGGACAAGCCGGTCGCGCTGGTGTGCCACGCGCCGGGCGTGCTCCGTCACGTTAAGACGCCGAACGGCCGTCCGCTCGTCGAAGGAAAGAAGGTCACCGGCTTCACCAACAGCGAGGAGGCCGCCGTCGGCCTGACGGAAGTCGTGCCGTTCCTCGTCGAGGACGAGTTGCAGGCCAAGGGCGGCATCTATTCGAAGGGTCCTGACTGGGGTCCGTACTTCGTACAGGATGGCCTGCTGATCACCGGCCAGAACCCGGCCTCGTCCGCCGGCGCCGCCCGGCGCCTGGTCGAGGAACTCGGAGCGTCGGCATGAGCGCCTACGTGGTCTTCGTCCGTGACACGGTTTCCGACGAGCAGGCGCTCGATCGCTACCGCGAGCGGACGCCGGCCGCGCGCGACGCGCATCCGCTAGAACCGCTCGCCTTCTACGGCCCTCACGAGGTGCTCGAGGGCGAGCCGGTCGACGGGGTCGCGATCTTGCGCTTCCCCACGATGGAGAAAAAGCATGAAGGTATTCATCGTTGGTATCGGCAGCGGCGTCGGCCGTCTTGTCCGGGAGCAACTCGCCGCGGCGGGCGACGAACCCACCGGTCTTGTACGTCAGCAGCGTCAGGTCGAGGCGCTGGCGTCCCTCGGCATCAAGGCCAAGTTCGGCGACCTCGTCGCGATGTCGGTCGATGAGCTCGCCGACGCGGTGCGCGGCGCCGACGCGGTCGTCTTCAGCGCCGGCGCCGGCGGCAAGGACGGCGACGATGCGACGACCCGCATCGATGGCGATGGACCGGGCAAGCTCGCAGAGGCGGCAGCGCTCGCCGGCGTGCGACGGTTCATACTCGTCTCCGTCTTCCCCGAAGCTTGGCGCGAGCGGCGCATGGACGCTTCGTTCGAGCACTACATGGTTCAGAAGAAGCGGGCGGAAATCGCGCTCGTTCAGACAGATCTCGACTGGCTGATCGTGCGCCCCTCTGCGCTTCTCAACGGTCCGGGGACGGGTCGGGTCGATCTCGGTCTCGCCAAGGTCCACGAGGAGATCACGCGCGACGACGTCGCAACCACGGTCGTCGCGCTGCTCAAATCGCCCGACCTGAGCCGCCTGATCCTGGAGGTGACCGGCGGCGACGTACCCATCGCCGAGGCGGTAGCGGCTGTCCGAGAAGCCACTGCGCCGTCCGGCTCCGAGCAAGCGTGACACGTCAATGCGCGCTCACCACACAGGGCACTCCCGTCGATCGGTGATCGCGATGCTGGCAGGAACGGCGATGATCGCCGTTATGGCGGGGCCTTGATATGGCGCAGGTGAGAGCTCCGCGGCCGAGGCTTGAACCTGTAGAGGTGTTGGTGAAGGTCACTGCAGCGCTATAGAGCAGACGGGATCGCGGACCGCTCGTCTATGGTCGGATGGGCTCAACCGCATGTGCCTGAGAAAACCCGTGCGGGGACCTGATTCCAAGAGTCCGCAGCCTCCAGCGCAATATACGTGATCGGAAGGTTCGTCTGACCGTTCATGATCACCGCACGTTCCGTCGAAACCAACAACTAGAGAGTTCAGGCTGTGCCGAAAGGATCGGACCTTATTGTCGCCGCGCTGGAGAACGAGGGCGTGGACCGCGTCTTCGGTGTGCCGGGCGAGGAGAACCTCGACCTGCTGGAGTCGCTGCGGACCTCCAGCATCGAACTGGTCCTGACGCGTCACGAACAGGCCGCGGCCTTCATGGCCGCCACGCATGGGCGGCTAACGGGCAAGCCCGGCGTCTGCCTCGCCACGCTCGGACCGGGCGCGCTGAACTTCTCGACCGGCGCGGCCTACGCTCACCTCGGCGCCATGCCGATGATCCTCATTACCGGCCAGAAGCCGGTGATGAGCGCCAAACAGGCCCGCTTCCAGATCGTCGACATCGTCGCCTCGATGAAACCGCTGACCAAGATGACGCGTCAGATCGTCAGCGCCGGCGCCATCCCCGCGACGGTGCGGGACGCGTTTCGCGTCGCGATGGAGGAGCGGCCGGGACCGGTGCATCTGGAGTTGCCGGAGGACGTCGCGGCCGAGGAGATCGAGAATGCCTCGGTCATTCCGCGCCACTCGTTGGAGCGCTCCGTTCCCCATGCCACCGCGCTCGACAGGGGCGCGGAGATGATCCTCGGCGCCAAGCGGCCGCTCGTGATGATCGGCGCGGCAGGCAACCGGCCTGCGCTGGTCGAGGCGCTTTCGAGCTTCGTGAGGCGCACGAGGCTGCCGTTCTTCAATACCCAGTTGGGCAAGGGCGCGGTCACCGGCGGCTCGAATCTCTATATGGGAACCGCAGCGCTCTCGGAGGGCGACTACGTCCACGAGGCCGTCGAGCGCGCCGACCTGATCATCGCCATCGGCCACGACACGGTCGAGAAGCCGCCCTTCCTGATGAAGAGCGCCGGTGGCCCAAGGGTCATCCATGTCGGCTACCAGTCGGCCACTGTCGAGCAGGTCTACCACCCGGATATCGAGGTGATCGGTGACATCGGTGCCGCCGTCGAGGCGCTTGCCGCACGGCTCGAAGGAAGGCTGACGCCCGACGAGGGAATGCTCGATCTGCGCCAGCGTATCCTCGCCCGCATCAACGATCGCGCCGAAGAAGAGCGTTTCCCGGTCACACCCCAGCGCATTGTCCACGATGTCCGCAAGGTGATGCCGGAAGACGGCATCGTCTGCCTCGACAACGGCATGTACAAGATCTGGTTCGCCCGCAACTACCGCACCCATGTCGCCAACACGCTGCTGCTCGACAATGCGCTCGCGACGATGGGCGCCGGCCTGCCCTCGGCGATGATGGCGGCAATGCTCCATCCGGAACGCCGCGTCATGGCGGTCTGCGGCGATGGGGGCTTCATGATGAACTCGCAGGAGATGGAGACCGCCGTGCGGCTCGGGCTGAACCTCGTCGTGGTCATCCTGAACGACAGCGCGTATGGCATGATCCGTTGGAAGCAGGCGGTCGACGGTTTTCCGGATTTCGGCATGAGCTTCGGTAATCCCGACTTCGTGCGCTATGCCGAGGCGTATGGCGCGACGGGTTCCCGGGTGAGCGCGGTCGAGGATTTCGTGCCGACGCTCGAGGCGGCGTTCGCCGGCGGCGGTGTCCATCTGGTCGATGTGCCGATCGACTATTCCGAGAATACCCGTGTGCTCGTCGAAGAGTTGCGCAACCGCACGCCCGACGTGGATTGCACGTGAGCACCTGTCGCGGCAAGCGCCCGAAAACGCAAGGAGACCGACAATGCTAAAGGTCGTGCAAGCCTTCGATCGCGTGGCTATCGCAGAGATCGAGACCGACGACGCCGCGGCGCTGGAGCGCAAGCTGCAGGCGGCCGAGCAGGTCTTCAGGGATCGCGACGGCTGGCTGAAGCCTCACCGGCGCATCGCCATCCTGCGCAGGCTGGCCACGCTGATGGAAGGCAGGCGCGATCATCTCGCCATGCAGATCGCGCGCGAGGGCGGCAAGCCGCTGCCCGATGCCATCGTCGAGACCAATCGCGCCATCGATGGGGTCCACAACGCTGCCGACGAACTGCGCAATTTCGCCGGCCGCGAGATCCCGATGGGACTGTCGACCGCAGCCGAGAACCGCTGGGCGTTCACCACGAAGGAACCCATCGGCGTCATCGCGGCGATCTCCGCCTTCAACCATCCTTTGAACCTGATCGTCCATCAGATCGCGCCGGCCATCGCGGTGGGCTGCCCGGTCATCATCAAGCCGGCAGCCACGACACCGCTGTCATGTCTTGAATTCGTGGCGCTGGTCCGCGAGGCGGGTCTGCTCGAGCCGTGGTGCCAGACCTTCGTCACGGACGACAACGCTCTGGCCGAAAAGCTGGCGACCGACGGCCGCGTCGCCTTCCTCAGCTTCATCGGGTCGGCCAAGGTCGGCTGGTCGCTGCACGCCAAGCTCGCCCCCGGCACGCGTTCGGCACTGGAACATGGCGGGGCCGCACCGGCCATCGTCGACCGCAGCGCCGATCTGGGCAAGGTCATCGAGCCCATCGTCAAGGGCGGCTACTACCATGCCGGGCAGGTCTGCGTGTCGACGCAGCGCATCTTCGTCCATGCCGACATCGCCGAGGATTTCACGCAGAGGCTCGTCGCCCGCGTGGAAAGACTGCGCACCGCCGATCCCACTCTGAAGGACACCGAAGTCGGACCGCTGATCCTGCCGCGCGAGGCCGACCGGGTTGGACAGTGGATTGCGGATGCGGTCGAGGGCGGGGCCACGCTGGCCACCGGCGGCAAGCGCCTCTCCGAGACGACCCTTGAGCCGGCGGTTCTGCTCGACCCCGCTGCCGATGCGAAACTATCGACGCTGGAGGTGTTCGGCCCCGTGGTCGCGGTCTACCGCTACCGCGATCTGGACGGGACGATCGCCCAGGCCAACGCGCTGCCGACGGCCTTCCAGGCGAGCATCTTCGCACAGGACATAGACGTCGCGCTATGCGCTGCCGAACGCCTCGATGCCTCGGCCGTGATGATCAACGATCCCACCGCCTTCCGAACCGACTGGATGCCCTTCGCCGGCCGCAGGGAATCCGGCTACGGCACCGGCGGCATCCCCTACACGATGCGCGACATGACGCAGGAGAAGATGATCCTGATGCGCAGGAGCTGATCGTCAGCGGCCGTCGGTCGAGGCGATCGCCAAGCCTGCCCGCGGTCGCGGAAACCCTTGGAAGCAGGTTAGTCCAATTCGGCCCCAACAGGACTGCTCGTGCAAAGGGACTACCTATTCATAGAGAGTCTTCGCTGAATCCATTCAGCTGATTCAGTGACGTCTGCAGCAACCAGTTCATGATCGGCTGAGAGCTCCAGACTGTCGACGCGCGCTCCTTGAACCATAAGCGCGTACGCCAGCGCCGGCGCATTGCGAGCAAAGGCATCATCACGTCCGGTTAGCGCCAGTACGCTCGTGTCCGAGAGATCCACGACCGGTGGTTTCTCCAGGGTCTGGATGCCGCGCAGCAGAATCGCGCGGCGCACGACGCCAGAATGAAGTTGGATGACCGCCGCCAGCATGTTGGCGCCGTTGGAATAGCCGAGGAAGACAAGTTTGTCGGGGTCGAGGCCATAGCCGGTTACGGCGCCTTCGGCAAACGCCGCGAAGGCTTCGGCTTCGCCACGGATATCCTGCTGATCGAACGTCGTTGCATCGACGCGGCGGAACCAGCGATTGGCTCCTTCCTCGGTCGCTCGGCCACGCACGCCGAGCAGCATCGAATGCGGGGCTATGCGTCGTGCGATCGGCATCAGATCGGCTTCGTTGCCGCCGGTGCCATGCAGCAGCACCAAGGTCGTGCCGTCCGGATTCTGCGGCCGGTTGAAACGATGAATGAAAGGGAGGTCGCGGGCCGGAAATCTCTCTTCGCCGGGAAGGGCGAATTGCGGAAGTATTGCCCTCAGATCCTCTGCGCGATCGGCATCATGCGGCGGCAGAAACAGTGTCTGGCCAAGCTCGGCAGGCGCTTCGTCAATGGTCATGCCCGGCCCATCGGTCGCGTATTCCATCAGTATGCCGGCGGGATCGCGAACGTAGAGCGACACGAAGTACTTTCGATCATGAACCTCGGTTGACCCGTGGCCCTTCAGCGAAAGCCGCATGGAGCGGAGCTCATCGATGTCGCGCGCCCGAAAAGCGACATGGTCGGGCACCCCGCCGCCGGACACGGAAGGCACGAAACCAGACACCTCCCTGACATCGACGATGTCGGTTTCGGAACCCATGCGCTGTGTCACGCCTGACCGCCGGTATTCCGTGTACCCGAAACGTACCAGAAAGCTTGCGGTCTCTACCGCCTTGTCTGTCAGGAGCGTGACGCCCCGCAGCCTGGTGGGCGCGTTCGGAAGTGGGGCCGGCGTTGCCATCTCCACTCCGACCAGCTTCACGATCAGCCCGTCCGGATCCTTCAGCCGGAGGACCGGCTCCCCGAACTCGCGAGATGGACCCTCGAGCGGAATGTTGGCGGCGAGCGCCTTGGTAATCCAATCACCGAGCGAAGCTGGTGGCACCGCCAACGCCACTTCCGATACCTGGCCGATGCCCGTACGGCCGCGGCCCGCCGCCTCCCAGACAAGGAACGTCAGCAACGAACCGGGACTGCCGAGGCCGTCTCCATAGACAAGATGCAACTGCTCGGCGTCCGCGTAGCCTCCGGTGCGCTTCACAAGCCTTAGCCCGAGAAAGCCGACGTAGAAGTCGACGTTGGCCTGCACATTGGAGGTGATGCCGGTGACGTGGTGTATGCCGCTGGTCATTCCCGTGATGCCTTCCGCGCCTGGTTTCCCCTTATGCTTATGAACCTTCAGACGGGTTTTCGCATCGGCCCGGCGAGATCAAAATTGCGGGTCCACCGCGTCAAGCGCCGCGCAGACGCCGGCGCCGAAATCCGGATGGACCTGGCGGAAAAGTTCGATCTGGCGTTCGATGATGAATTCGGGAACGCCGCGCATCGCGGCGGCGATGTTGGCGAACAGCCTGGCCTTCTGAGCGTCGTCGAACAGCAGGAACAACGCGCGAGGCTGGCTGTAGTCATCGTTTCCGTCCCGGTGATCGAACCGGGCAGCCGGACCGTCTATCTGGAGCGGTGGTTCGATGAACGATCGGTCCTCCACCGGGCCGCCGAAGCTGTTCGGCTCGTAATAGGCATCGGCATTGGGCATGTGGCCGAAGAAGCGCATCGCCCCGTCCTTGTGATAATGATGCACTGGGCACCGAGGCCGGTTGACCGGCAGCGCCTCGTAGTGCGTGCCCAGCCTGTAGCGGTGGGCATCCGCATAGGCGAAGATCCTCCCCTGCAGCATCCTGTCCGGTGAATGGCCGATGCCGCGCACGACGTTCGACGGGCTGAAGGCCAACTGCTCGATCTCGGCAAAGTAATTGTCCGGATTGCGGTTGAGTTCAAGCACGCCGATCTCGATCGGTGGAAAATCGGCATGGGGCCAGACCTTCGTGACGTCGAACGGGTCGAAGGGCAATTCGCCCGCCTGCGCTTCCGTCATGACCTGAACTTGCACGATCCATCGAGGGTAGCTTCCTTCCTCGATCGCGCCGAACAGTGCCTCCTGATAGCCTTCGCGGGTTCGTCCCACGACCTCTTCCGCCTCGGCGTTCGTGTAGTGGCTATGCCCCTGACACGTCTTGAAGTGGAACTTGACCCAGACCCGCTCGCCCCTGTCGTTCCACAGGCTGTAGGTGTGGCTGCCGTATCCGTTCATATGCATCGGGCTGGCAGGGAGGCCGCGGTCGGAGAAGAGGATCGTCATTTGATGCAGGCTCTCCGGCGACAGGGACCAGAAGTCCCACATCGCGGTCGCCGATCGCAGATTGGTGCGCGGGTGGCGCTTCTGCGTGTGGATGAAATCGGGGAACTTGAGCGGATCACGCACGAAGAAGACCGGCGTGTTGTTGCCCACCAGATCCCAATTGCCTTCTTCCGTATAGAATTTAAGCGCGAAGCCACGAACGTCCCGCTCATGATCGGCCGCCCCCATTTCTCCCGCAACCGTCGAGAAACGCGCAATCATGGGAGTCTCGGCGCCGGGCTGCAGCACCTTGGCGCAGGTCAGATGCGATATGTCGCCCGTTATCCTGAACAGCCCGTGTGCGCCCCAACCCTTGGCGTGGACGACGCGCTCGGGAATCCTCTCGCGATTCTGATGAGCCAGCTTCTCGATCAGCTGCCAGTCCTGCATGAGAACCGGTCCGCGATCGCCCGCGGTGAGGCTGTTCTGGTTGTCGGAAACGGGGGTGCCGGCGGTCGTTGTCAGGCGCAGGTTCTGATCGTCGTGCGGGGGCATGGTCGTCGGTCTCTTCCTCATGGTTCAGTCTTTTCCGGACGATCAGGGGCTGGTCCGTGACCCCGTCGCTCGGCAGCGAGGCGCCGAACGGTGTACAGGAAAGAACCCTAGAGAGAAGCTGCAGCAGCCGCGTCGCGATCCATGCTGTGAAGATGCCGATCTTGCGCTTTGATTTGTGGAGGCCTAACGCAGCAGCCAGCGGGCTGGTCAGCAGGCCTTGATTGCTGCATCCATAGCAATGGCCAGCCTGTCGAGGTCAGAATTCGTGAAGGTTTTCCTCCGGATGATCATGCGCCCATAGAGCGCGGAAAAGAGCAGATCCATCGCGAGTTCCCTGTCGAGGTGCTCGTGGAGTTCATTCCGGGCGATTGCGCGGTCCAGCAGTTGATTTCCGAACTGTCTCCGTGCCACTGCTATGTCATGCAGAATCGCCGACAGTTCATTCGAACGTGAACGTTGTGCAATCAGATCAGGGATTATCCGGCGCACAAGAGGATGTCGCAGAACCGTGCGCGTGGCTCTAAGGTATGCAAGGATATCTGCCTGTAGAGACCCCTGGTCGGCGAAACCCAACCGCATGAACGCGACGCTCTGTATCGCGTCGCACGCGAACTCAAGTTTCGACGGCCATCGCCGATAGATGGCGGCCTTGCCCGCGCCTGCCCGATCCGCCACCCGCTCCAGGCTCATTCCCGTGTAGCCGGTCTGCGCCCACTCCTCGAAAAGCGCCCTGTACAGGGCTGTCGTCAGTTCAGGTCGCATGACAGCCGCCCCGCTCGGTTTCCGTCCTTTTTTGCGGTCGATACTCTTGCGTTCCATCCAAAAATCCTCCACTGTGGATGGAACGGTAGCGTTTCAACCAGTGAGTGAGAAGAGGTTGAAACGGGCTTCAACGGGTATTTGTGATTGGCTGCGGGTGGCTTGAGACGAGGATCGCGGCGGTGCCTTTCGCACGCCACCGGTTTGACACTCGCGCCCGATCGATCTGCGAAGCGCGAAGGGGCCGCCGGCTCAGCCCGATCAGCGATAGCATTGGAGACACAGCATGAGCGTGCCTGCCTATAGCTCTTTTGCCCAATGGTACAGCGACGGTCACCTGGCGAGCTATGTGCGCACGAAGAAGTCGGCAGGTGGTATCATTCATCTGCTTGAAGCTGCGCAGCCGGCCGGGGACATGTCCGACCCCGCCGTCCCGGATATCGTCCTCTATCAAGATTTGCATGGTGGCAGCCGCGTCAGCGGCGATATGGGAGGGGGGCGTTTCGATGCGAGGAGCGAAAAGGGCGGCTTTTTTCTCTCCGCTCCGAGGTTCGCAAATACGGTCATTGTTGACGCCGCTCATGAGCTTCGCAGCTTATCGTTTCCGTTGGCGCAGTGGCAGTCCATTCTGGATGAAGCCGCCGAGGGGCGGTTCCCTGTCGACTACCAGAAACTATGTATGGGGACCTTCGCCTCGCCCTCTATCCGATCGGCAATCCGGAACCTGTGGGTCTTGTGCGATGAGGAGGGCGCGCCGTCGCGGCTGCTGGCGCAGGCTGCGGGTTGCGAGATCCTGGCCGAGCTCTGCCGATTGGGCGGGGCGCCATTCGCGCAGGTCAAGGGCGGCCTCGCCCCTTGGGCAGAGAGGCGCAGCGTGGAACTGCTGAGGGCGCGGTTTTCAGAAGACATAAGCCTCGACGAACTGGCAGCTGAGGCGCGGCTGTCGCCATTCCATTTCGCACGCATGTTCAAGCAGAGCCTCGGCGTGCCGCCCCGGGTCTATCTGACACGACTGAGAGTGGAGAGAGCCTGCGAACTCCTCGAGACGACGGAGCTTCCGGTCACCGAGATCGCCCAGGAGGTGGGATATTCGTCCAACCAGGTGCTGGCCCGTGTTTTCATCAAGCACCAACACATGAGCCCGACCGATTATCGCCGGGCAGTGCGCGATCCGCTACGTGTCATCGCGTTGCAGTGATTGGTCACGGGCGGCGCCCTGCAGGCGAAGGCTTGCCAAGGAACTACCGCGTCAGGCGCGCCAGCCAATCGGTGAGGAGCGCGGCACTGGCTAGTTCAAGCCGGCTGGCATGCCGCCCGGCATCGCGGCGTAGCGTGACGGGGTCGATGCCTGCCGTGGCCAGTTCATTTGCATGCCCCAGAAGCCAGTGCTCGAACCGCGCGCCAAGAACCTCCGGGTGGAACTGGAGGCCGAGCACATTCTGTCCACGCGAGAAGGCCTGGTTTGTGCAGAGCGCGGTGGATGCGAGCAGAGTGCCGCCTTCCGGCAGATCGAACGTGTCGCCATGCCAGTGGAGCACGGGCACATCCTGCAGCACGGCGAGAGGATTGGGCGCGGCCGTATCCGACAGATCGAGTGCCGACCAGCCGATCTCCTTGGCCGGACCCGGATAGACACGCGCGCCGAGGGCCGCCGCCATCAGTTGCGCGCCGAGACATATGCCAAGTGTCGGCCGGTCGGCTGCGAGCCGCGCCCGCAGCAGGTCTATCTCGTCGGTGACGACCGGATAGGCGTCGTGCTCGTACACGCCGATCGGACCGCCCAGGACCACGAGGAGATCGGCGGCGAGAGGGTCGAGCCCTGCCGGATCGCGCTCGGCCACATCGATGTATTCGATGTCGTAGCCGGCCTCCCTCAAAGGGTCCGCAAAGCTTCCCAGGTCCTCAAAGCCTATGTGGCGAATGGCCTGTACGCTTTTCCGTGTCATTCCTTTCCTCCTGAAACACCAGTGGACCGCACCGCTCTTGCCGTCAGGATATGTTCGAGATCCTTCAGCGCGGCGGCCGCGGTGGCGAGAGGCTCGGTTCCGGATCCGATCGCGATCGTCTCGCCCATCGCGTCCGTGGTGATGCGGATCGCCTTGTTCTTTCCCGAGACATGCGCAAGCGGATCGGTCGCCGGGTAGGTCCGGACGCCGACGGCCGCCCGCGTCGCCGCATCCGTCCGGATGAGGCTCCCGACGAGCTTGGGAACGAGACGCTGCTTTCGCCACGTCTCGAGATCGTGCGCCACAACCGACTGAATGCCCTCGACGACCAGCTCGTCCATCGTCAGGTCCGCGTCCAGGCCGAAATTGGCGATGAGGATGAGCTTGCTGGCGGTGTCCCAGCCCTCGGTATCGTTGCGCGGGTCGGCTTCTGCGAAACCGCCCGCCTGGGCGCGCCTCAGCGCCTCGTCGAAGCCGAGGTTCCGGTTCATCATCGCGTCGAGCAGGTAGTTGGTGGTGGCGTTCAGAATGCCCTCGATTTCGAGCACTTCGCAGCCTTTCAGGCTGTGCTCGAGAAGGTCTATGGTCGGCAGCGCGGCGGCGGCGGCGCCGCTGAGTTTCAGCATCGCGCCCGAGGATCGCGCCAGGGCCAGCAACTCCGGTCCGCTGTGGACCAGCGCACCCTTGGATATCACGATCGCGTCGCGCCCCGCCGAGAGGGCGGAACGGATATAGGCGAGGCCGGGGCCGCCGGTGCGAAAGTCGCTCGGCCCCGCCTCGATGAGAATGTCGGCGCCGCTCGCCTCGATGAATGCCGGGCCCGACAGATCCGGCTCGAGCGCATCCAGGCGCTCCGCTTCGAGACCGCTTGCGTCGGCCAGTCCGGATCGCGAACCGCAGACCGCGACGAGGCGAATGTCGGCCCCATAGACCTGCCGGTAGCGCTCACGCCGGGCCAAAAGAAGGTTGGCCGTGGCGCGGCCCACGCCCCCGAAACCGGCAATCGCGATCCTGACGACATTCATAGTTTCAATGCCTTATCTTCGAGTGCCGAGCACGGATTGCCAACACTTCCAACAGCGCCGAACACACTCCCGGTGAAAGCCGACACTATCCGGCAGTGTATCCTCGCGCAGCGACGGCGAGCAGTGCGTGCACGAAGGCGCGCTTGCGGCGGCCGCAGACGGCGCGGCCGCCGGATTGCCTTCGGCGAAGCCGTCTCAGGCGCGGATGAAGGCCAGCATATCCGGGTTTACCACATCCGGATGCGTGGCGAACAAGCCGTGAGAAAGGCCGCGATAGGTCTTCAGCGTTCCGTCCCTGACGAGCTTGATCGCCTTGTGAGCAGAGTTCTCGATCGGCACGATCTGATCGTCCTCGCCGTGGATGATCAGCACGGGAACGGTGAGTGCCTTCAAATCTTCCGTGAAGTCGGTCTCCGAAAACACTTCGATGCAGTCATGGTGCGCCTTTGCGCCGCCACTCATGCCCTGGCGCCACCAATTGTCGATCAGGCCCTGGCTGACCTTCGCGCCCTCCCGGTTGAAGCCATAGAAGGGCCCGCTCGGCAGATCACGGTAAAACTGCGCGCGATTTGTCTCCAGGGCGGAACGCAACCCGTCGAAAACCTCCATGGGAACGCCGTCCGGGTTCGCTTCGGACTGAACCATCACCGGCGGGATCGCGGCGATCAGAATGGCCTTCGCCACCCGGCCACGCTCGGCGCGGGCCGCATAGCGGGCGACTTCGCCGCCGCCGGTCGAATGGCCGATATGGACGGCGTCGCGCAGGTCCAGTGCCTTGGCGAGTTCGGCCACGTCTGCCGCGTATGTGTCCATATCGTTGCCGGTGTCGGTCTGGTCGGACCGGCCATGGCCGCGGCGATCATGCGCGATCACGCGATAGCCATGCGAGAGGAAGAACAGCATCTGGTTGTCCCAGTCGTCGGCGCTGAGCGGCCAGCCATGGTGGAACATGATCGGCTGGGCGTCCTTCGGCCCCCAATTTTTGTAGAACAGGGTGGTGCCGTCTGATATGGTGATGGTTGCCATTGCATTTCTCCTTGGTGGTCGGTGGGGCTCTGCCGCGCGGGAATAGGGCCTCGCGGCGGTGGTATCGCCTCCGGCTTGAGAGGCTCGCGTCTGCTCGCACTCCACCTTGAACGCGAGCGGTTCATTGCTTCACGATTTGAAGCATAGCGAGCGGGCACACATTTCGCGGCGCAGAAGCTGCTTTCCAGGTGCCGATCTTGCGGGCAATCTCCTGCCGCGAAAAACAGGGTGCCAAGCGCAGGGCATGGGGCCCCGTCGGCCAGCGGGCGGCGTGAATAGGTCGTTTGATTGGGCGTTCTGTCGGTCAGGCCGGACGCAGCAGATGACGTACCAGTGGCGGCTGATCACCGACATGGAACGCGTTTATCATTTCCTGATCGAGCTGGTCGGTACGCGTTACCCGGCTGTGCTGGCGCTGATGCTCAATCCAGCTTTCGACGACGAAGCTTTCGACCACGCGCCCTTCCTCGGCCGCATCCTCCCATACATCCCAGCGGATCGCTCCGTCGCGCTGTCTTACAGAATGGAATTTGCGCAATGCAGCGACAAATTCGGCCAGGCGTGCAGGGTCTACGCGATATTCGATCTCGATAAGAACGGGACCGCGATCCCCTGCCGGCTGGACGGAGACGACCGGTTCCGCCCAATGGTTCGAGGGCGCCAGATCGCTGGCCGAATCCTGCGGCAGCCGCCAATAGAGAGCGAGGAGCAGCGCCACCGCTTGTCCGACGGCCGCGACCACCAGCGCCGTGGCGACGCTGGTGCTTGAAGCGAGCGAGCCCCACAGCACACTTCCGCCGGTCATCGCGCCCTGAAAGACCAGCAGGTAGACGGCCAGCGCTCGTGCCTTCACCCATCCCGGAGAGGCCATCTGGGCGGCGACGTTGAGCGATGTCAGCATGCCGATCCAGGCGAGGCCGGCCGCGAACAGGACGACACCGGCAATCCACGGATTGGAGACCAGAGCGAGCCCCAGCATCGCCAGCGCATAAAGCAGTGTGGCCGCGGCGGATATTGTGTTGGCGGAAACCGCTTTGCGCAATCGCTTCAGCAGGATCGCGCCCAGCACCGCCCCCGCGCCCATGCAGCCGAGAAGAACCCCGTAACCGGCCGCATCAAGCCCAAGCCCGCGCCGGGCAATCAACGGCAGCATCGCCCACAGTGCACTGGCGAACAGGAAGAAGGCCACCGCCCGTACCAGCACGAGACGCATCGCCGGTGAATGGCGCGTGTAGCGGTAACCGGCCTTCAATGCCCCGAAAAAATGTTCGGGCGGCAGGTTGTGAACGGCTTGGGGGCGTCGCCAGGTAAACAGGACGAACAGAACGGCCACCACCGACAGTGCATTGAGCGCGAACACGGCCGGCGTGCCCGCGATCGCGACGATGACCCCGCCGAGCGCCGGCCCGATTGCGCGCGAGATGTTGACGCCGAGGCTGTTCAGCGCGATGGCGTCCGGCAGTGCCTGCCTGTCCACCAGTTCAGGCACGATCGCCTGAAACACTGGCGCGCTGAGCGCCGCGGCGATCCCGAGCATGAACGTCCCGGCCAGCAAGACTTCTGGCGTAACGAGACCGTAGTACGTCAGGAGAGCCAGTATCGCCGCCGAAATCAAGCCGAGCATTTGCGCCGCCAGCAGCATCTTGCGCCGGTCGACGATGTCGGCAAGCGCCCCGGCGGGAAGGGCAAGCAGGAACATCGGCAGCGTCGTCGCCGCCTGAACCAAAGCAACCAGCAACGGGCTTGGCGACAGCGAGGTCATCAGCCAGCCAGCGCCGACATCGTGCATCCATGTGCCGACATTGGACACGATGGTCGCTATCCACAGTGCCCGGAAAACCGGGTAACTCAGTGGTCCGGATGTGTCAGCTGCAATCTCCTGCCGCCGTTCGCTCATGACCATTCCCTTCATCCACCCTTGGTGGTAAATCTCATCGGATTGTTCCTGTTCGGCGCGTGGCAGACGGCGCAGATCGCATTGGCGCGCGTCGAAGTGGCTACCGAGGTCAGACGGCCCAGCAACCGCATCCGAGGGCACCCCAGAAAGTGCGGGCGTCGGAGACTGGGAGCTGCGTACCGAGAGCGGCGGCATGGTCATGACCATGCACCGCGCAGAAACTGCTACAACCGCAATTCATCATCAGCTTGGTGCGGGCTTCCTTCGTTTGGTGGTAGCCACCGAACGTGGCGACCGGCGACCAGTCCGGCATGGCAGCGGGAAGATCCGGTGCAAGCCACTCGTATTCGCCGTCTCCATGCACGACCTTGCCGCCGAGAATGGTGAGGACCGATCGCAGGTGGACGATGTCGCTTTCCGGCACGGAAAAGTAATCGCCGGACAGCACGGCGAGGTCGGCGAGCTGTCCGGCCTTGATCTGGCCTTTCCTGCCTTCCTCATTGGAAAACCAGGTGTTCGCCTCGGTCCAGAGGCGCAGTGCTGTCTCGCGATCGAGGCGATTGTGCTGCGGATAGAGTGCGAGGCCTCCAACGGTTTTCGAAGTCACGAGCCACGACAGCGAAACCCACGGATTGTAGCTGGCGACGCGGGTGGCGTCAGTGCCGGCCCCCACCGGAACCCCCGCTTCCATGATCCGGCGGATCGGCGGCGTGCGCTCGGCGGCTTTCGCCCCGTAACGTTCGACGAAATACTCGCCCTGAAAAGCCATCCGGTGCTGTACCGCTATGCCGCCCCCGAGCGCGGCGATGCGGTCGATATTGCGGTCGCTGATCGTCTCGGCGTGGTCGAAGAACCAGTTGATCCCCTGCAGCGGAACGTCGTGGTTGACCTTCTCGAACACGTCGAGCGCACGATCGATCGTTTCGTCGTAAGTGGCGTGCAGCCGCCAGGGCCAACGGTTTTCTGCGAGGAGACGAATGACAGGTTCCAGATCGGCTTCCATATCCGGGGGCATGTCTGGACGCTCGACGCGGAAATCCTCGAAATCGGCTGCGGAATAGACGAGCATCTCGCCGGCGCCGTTGTGGCGGTAGACATCGTCTCCCTGCCCGGGCGAGACTTGGTTCACCCAGGACGAGAAGTCCGCAAGCTCCTCCTTGGGCTTCTGGGTAAACAGGTTGTAGCTGATGCGGACCGTCAGCTGGCCGTCGGCATGCAGCTTCTCTATGATCTCGTAGTCGTCGGGATACTTCTGGAAGCCCCCGCCGGCATCGATCACGCTGGTCACTCCGAGGCTGTTCAACTCGCGCATGAAATGGCGCGACGAATTGATCTGGTAGTCGGGATCCAGCTTCGGTCCCTTGGCCAGCGTCGAATACAGGATCGTTGCATTGGGCTGCGCCAACAGCAGGCCAGTGGGATTGCCGGCCCCATCCCTGACGATCTCGCCGCCGGGAGGATTGGGGGTGTTCTTCGTGTAGCCGACGACACGCAAGGCGGCCGCGTTGAGCAGGGCGCGATCGTACAGGTGCAAAATGAAGACGGGCGTATCGGGCGCGAGCGCATTGATTTCTTCGAGGGTCGGGAGCCGCTTTTCGGCGAACTGGTGTTCGGTGAAGCCGCCCACGACGCGAACCCATTGGGGCGCGGGGGTGCGGTCGACCTGCCGCTTGAGCATCGTCATTGCATCGGAAAGCGAGGGGACGCCGTCCCAGCGAAGCTCCATATTATAGTTCAGCCCGCCGCGGATCACATGGGTGTGGCTGTCGATCAGCCCTGGGATGAGCCGGCGCCCCTTCGCGTCGATCACCTCGGCGATTGGCGCGGAAGCGCGCACGTCGGCTTCGGGGCCAACGGCAATGAACCTGCCGTCTCGGATCGCTATCGCATCGGCCGAGGGGTTCTGCCGATCAAGAGTCGTCACCTTGGCGTTGACGACGATTAGATCTTTGGCGGTCATGGCTTTCTCCTTCGCAGCACATCGAATCCGCGAGCACGAGCCGCAGCCGCATCGCCGAAAAGCGTGACGGCGATGCGACGGCTAGCGTGGGGAACACGGGCTGCTCCCGGCAGGGCGGCTGGTCCAGCCCGATCACATCATTCAGGCCGCCGGCCTGGGCGCGACAACCGGGCCGTGTGCTACTCGTTCGGGAGCCTTGTGCACCATGGTGTAAGCATAGTCGGCGCCCATGCCGTAGGCCCCGGAATGCTCCCGCACGATGGCCATGACGGCGTCGTAGGTTTCGCGCCGAGCCCAGTCGCGTTGCCATTCGAGGAGGACCTGCTGCCAGGTCACCGGGACGATCCCGACCTGTACCATGCGGTCCATGGCGCGGTTGTGAGCGTCGACGGACGTTCCGCCCGAGGCGTCGGCCACCATGTAGATTTCATAGTCGGTGTTGGCGAGACAGGAGAGCGCGAAGGTCAGGTTGCAGACCTCGGTCCAGAGACCTGACACAACGATCTTCTTGCGCCCGTCGGCGGCATTGGCCGCCAAAGACTCACGGACCTTCAGATCATCCCAGGAGTTCATCGATGTACGCTCCAGGATGGGAGCCTCGGGAAACACCGAAAGCAGCTCGGGAAATGTCGGCCCCGAAAAGCTTTCGGTCTCAACCGTCGTGATCGTCGTAGGAATCCCGAAGGCCTTAGCCGCCTTGGCGAGGCCTACGACGTTGTTCTTCAGGGTCTGCCGATCGATGGACTGGACACCGAAGGCCATCTGCGGCTGCTGATCGATGAAGATAAGCTGGCTGTTCTGAGGGGTTAGGACTTCCAGTTTGTAGGACATTGGCTCTCGCTTTTGTGTGATGGGAGAACGGATTGGTGCGCCTCAGGCGACGTCGCCTTTCTTCGCTGCCTCGTCGGTGCCGTGATGAGCGAAGGATTTTTCGTGCAGGACCGCCTGGACGAGGTTCGTATGGCCCTTCAGCCACTGGACGCCGGCCTCGCCTGCGAGCCTTCCCAACAGACCAAGCAAGGCGATAATGGGTGGAGCCGGTGAACGGACCGACACCAGGCCGTAGACCACGCCGATCCCGAGACCGACGACCAGTGAAAGGATGTAAGGGTGAAGCTGGCCCATGGATCGATCTCCGGTGAGATACTTGAGGTCTAAGCTCTAGCCGGCACTGAAGGACTGGCGCGGGTTGCAAGCACCGCTGCCACAGAGGCATCGGGTGGCGCGCGGCTTACAAGCAGGTCGGCGTTAGGAGGTTTACTCTAATGCCCGTGCTTGATTGCTGCGGCGCAGAAACTGCTATGAAGGTGCCAATCTTGCGGGCTCTTGCCGACTTGAAGCGGCGGAGCCGCCCTGACCAGGATTTCCGATTCAGATCGCCGGGTCGACGGAAGCGATCCTAGTCGGTGATGGCGGTCACTCGCATTTCGAAGCGCATCGCGGGGAGCCCCAGCGCCTCGACGCCGAGCTGTGTCCAGATCGGCGCATGGTCCGGCATATGATGTCGGTACAGACGGACGATCGTCTCGTTGACGAGGGGCGGAAAGCCGCCGACATGGTAGGTGTTCACATGGACGACCTGACGCCAGGACGCGCCGGCCTGCGCCAGAACAAGGGCGATATTGTTGAACGCTGTGGCAATCTCGTCCTCGATCGCTTCTGGAATATCCAGATCGTGGTTCCATCCGCCCTGGCCGGATGTCTCCACGCGGTTTCCAATCCGTACGGCGGTCGAGAAGTGCAGGTTGTTGCGAAAGGTCTCGCCAAAACCCGGCGTGACGATGAATTCCGGCTTTTCCATCCTACGTCTCCTTGTTGAGCGAATTCAGCTGTAGCTTGGGGGCAGGCTTGCCGATCGGTCCGAGGTGGGTGTGGCGGAACCCGGCAGCGTATTTCAGCCCGTAGCCCAGGCTCCGATCGAAGGCGGCATGGGATACGAATATCAGGGCGATCTGCCAGAGAATTGCCAGGCCGGTCACAACGCCGGCGACGGCCAGAACGGAATGAAGGGCATAGCTGTGGACAGCGTTGTAGAGAACTGCGCCTACCGTTTTGCCCGCCGCATAGCCGACAAGACTGAGGTCGGGTGCAAAGAACAGGATCGCGAACACCAAGGGTTCTCCGCCAGACAAGAAGAAAAGCGCGGTGCTTGCTGCGAACACTGCCAGCGCTTCCGCACGAAGAAGCCACAGGACCATGCCTGTCGGATAGCCGCGGTCGGATTGTTCGAGTTCAGCTTTGTTGTTCATTCGGCTTCCTGTTGTTTCGGAGAAACGGAAAGAACCGACGGCGCCCGCTTCGTCCGCGTAACCGGAATAGGTCTGCCTTTGATTGTGGTCCGTGAAAACGTATGTTTTTCGTCACGCTAACTGGTTCAGCGCCACCGCGCGTCGCGAAGACTGCTGCAACGGTGCACGGCTTGCTGTTCGCTCAGATGCCGTCTGACGCCGCTGCGTCGAGACGAGATGGCGCTGTCGGTCATCGCGGCACGTTTTGCTGAGCAATGGTGCGTCCCCGAAGATCATGGCGCGCTGGGTCGAGCGCTTTAAGGCCGAGGAGCACGCCCGAAAGCCCACCGAACGTAACCGCCCAGGACGATGCCCGCCATTAACGATCCGACGGCGGCTCCCTGCATTGGGGCCCTGCGCCGCCAGCGCTTCACCGTCGGCCACATCGCGCTCGAGAACCGCGTCTTGCGGCCACCGTCAGCCGCGTGCAACACTGGCGAGTCTGTCGCGGCTGACGGCCCTCGAGCCGGCCAAACCGACCACAGCTTGTTGGAGGCTCTTAGGCCGAGGCAGTCGGCGGATGAGACGGGATTGGAACGCATTTGCCGAAATAATTGGCTTGTCCTCGGATGGGTCGTAGGCATCGTCGGCTTTTGGAGGTCTGCCAACATGGCTTTGACGTCCGAGAGGGGGCGCATAGCTGTCGGTCGTCTCAGCTAACTGGAAAGAGCCGCTTACATCCCATGTTCGCCGAAAAGCGGATAGGCAGGAAACCACCAAAGTTGACCCGTGGGTGGAGAAATGCTGTCGCTGGAAGCGGTCCTTCAGCACTGCTGAAGGACCGCCCTGAGTTGAGATTTCAGTGCGCTCAGCCAGCAAAAGCGTGTCCTCGATATCGACACCTCGAACCAGCGCCCGCAGTGCCCCGGCCGTTTAGTTCGCGACGAGTTTGTGGTCATCCTCCTGAACGCAAGCGGCTCGACAACTCTGGACCTAGGAAGGAGGACAGTTTCCGGAGCCGTGCGATCGTGCGCTTTACTTCCGGATACACAATGCTGACCGGCATCGGTCTCGGTTCATTTTCGCGCAGAATCCGTACGAGCTTGCCCGACGCGACCGCCTCAGTGGCCTGGTATGAGTATGCCGAACAGATTCCGAGTCCAGTCTGTGCAGCCTCTAGGGCAGCCGTTGCGTCGTTGACGACGAGTCGCGGCTTGAGCGGGATGAGGCGCGACCGCTGGCCGGCGGCGGTGCGAAAGCCTGCCGGCACCCGAATGTTCGAATGCTGTATCCAGATATGGTTCCGGAGGTCGTCCGGCCTGAGCGGGATTCCATGACTAGCAAGGTAACCTGGACTGGCCAATGTCCACCAGCTCACGGCTGCTACTCGTCTGACGACTAGCGCCGTCGTACGCACCGGCCCGATACGTACTGCGACGTCAAAGAGGTCGTCCTGCAGGTCGACTACAGCGTCGGACAGTTCGAGAGCAACATCGATAGCAGGATTTTCGAGAAGGAAGCGGCTGATTGCGGGTACTACGTGCAACCGTCCGAAAGTAAGTGGCGCCGTCACCGTGACCAGCCCCCGCGGCTCGTTCCACCGCTTTGCCGTGTCCGCAACGATGTCATCGTACTCGGCAAGCAGGCGCCGTGAACGATTAAGCAGGCTACGGCCCGCCTCAGTGGCCTGGCAGCGACGTGCACTTCTGTCAAAGAGGGTGAGTCCGAGTCGGCTTTCCAGTCCTGCCAGCGTTCGGGAGACGCTTGGCAGCGACGTATTAAGCTTTCGGGCAGCGGCTGCGAGGCTGCCTTCCTCCTCGATCGCAATAGCAGTTCGAAGCTCTCTCAACTGGTCCACGTGCAACACTCATTATGAGCAACTTCATGTTTCATATAACAGCATTGTTCCACTGAATGAAATCATTAAGATTCGCTAGGTGATTGCCGCTCGTCTGCCGATGAGCAGGGCAAAGCGTATGGCTCAGGACTCGGAAGTAGTCTCCGCCTCCCTGGAGGCCATTGCTGGTGGTTTGCTAAAAAGGAAGAGGGGAAATTTATCCATGGCTTCGAAGATCCAGACCTGCTTGTTGTTCTCCGGAAACGGCAAAGAAGCAGCCGAGTGCTACGTGTCTCTGGTCCCGAACAGCAGGATAGAGCGCATCTTCTCTCCGACGGTAGGCGAGCCGCCTCTGACAATCGAATTCACTCTTGGCGGAGTGCCGTATCAGATTCTCAATCGGGGTCCGAAGATGGAGCATACAGGCGCTAGTTCTATTGTTGTTCTGACGAATGACCAGGCAGAGACGGACCGTCTATGGGATGCATTGGCTGCCGACGGCGGCGAGGAAAAGCCCTGCGGCTGGCTCAGAGACCGCTTCGGGATCTGGTGGCAGATCGTCCCTGAAATATTGCCTGATCTCTTGATGAAGGAGGACCAGACGGCAGCAGGCCGCGTCATGGAGGCGCTCCTGACCATGAATAAGATCGATTCCGCAACTCTTGAGGCAGCCTTCCGAGCCGCGTGAGCCACGTGTAGGTCCGCATTCCGGACAAGGAGCCGCCCCAGTGGGCCCTCCTTCTAGATAAAGCCAACCTTCGTACTGCACGGAGACAGGCGGCAGGTCTGAGGTGTCTCCCTGCGCGCATAAACATTGCTGGATCCCGCAGCGCGTAGAGGATTTCTCATCCATGTAAAGGAGAACCGAAAGATGGCCAAGACAACTGGCAACCCTATCCTAGTCATCGGTGGAAATGGAAAGACGGGAAGCCGGGTTACCCGGCGCCTTGAGGCACAGGGCGTCCCTGTCCGCATCGGTTCGCGCTCCGCCATGCCATGCTTTGACTGGAATGACCGCAGTTCCTGGGAGGGTGCCATCGACGGTGTGCGCGCGGCATATGTCACCTACTACCCGGACATAGCCCTGCCGGGTGCGGTCGATGCAATTGCAGCATTCACTTCACTTGCTGTAGGAAATGGCGTGAAGAGGCTGGTGCTGCTGTCAGGCCGCGGCGAGAAGGAGGCCCAGAAGGCCGAGCAGGTGGTGATGACCTCTGGCGCGGAATGGACGATCGTTCGCGCCAGCTGGTTTGCCCAGAATTTCTCCGAAAGCTTTTTCCTAGAAGGTATCCTTGCTGGTGAAGTAGTGTTTCCGCGGGATGACGTTCCTGAGCCCTTCATCGATGCGGACGACATCGCTGACATGGTTGTCGCCGCACTGTCAGAGGAGCGGCATGTCGGACAACTCTACGAGGTAACCGGCCCGCGCATGCTGACCTTCCGAGAGGCTATTGCCGAGATCTCCAGTGCTGCTTGCCGGGATATCCGATATGTGCCCGTCACCGTCGAGGATTATGCGGCCGAGCTTCGGACCTACGACGACATCCCACCGGAGTTCGTCGAACTGCTGGAACTCCTTACGCGCGAGGTGCTGGACGGGCGCAACACCTATATCACCGATGGAGTACAGCGCGCGCTCGGGCGCGAGCCACGGGATTTTTCGGACTATGCGCGCAGGACTGCAGATGCAGGCGTGTGGCAGGCGGCTGTGTGATGGACCGCATATACACGATGACCGTACTACTCGCAGCAGCTGGCGCAGGGGTGATGGCAGGCTTCTTCTACAGCTTTTCCAACGTGGTGATGGGTGCATTGAATCGTGTCGCTCCACAATCCGGCATTGCTGCCATGCAGGCCATCAACAACGTGGTCCTGAATCCCATCTTCTTGCTCCTGTTCTTCGGGACGGCATTTCTGAGCGCCGTGATCATCGGCGCCAGTTTGCTCGGATCAGTCGGATCGGGAGCGGTTCTGGCGGCAGGAGGCGGTGCGGCCTATCTCGTTTGCATCATCGGCGTGACGATCATCTTCAACGTTCCGATGAACAACGCGCTTGCTCTCGTTGTTCCGGCGACGGCGGAAGGCGCCGCTGTCTGGGCCCATTACCTGCAGCGATGGACCTGGTGGAACCATGTGAGGACGTTGGGCGGAATCCTGTCGTTGGGATGCTTCATGATTGCGCTGATCCAAGGATGAGCCAGGCGGAATACAAACCCAAGCGGTAAGCGGAGTACCATTCTGACCCGACGGCAGCGCTACTCAGTTCCGCTGCCGGCGAGCAGAGCGCTGATCGAGTGCCACGATTCCCACTCTTCACCAGATCGAGATCGCCGAGGAATGCACGCGCACATCCGCCAAGCTCGTTTTCTTGATCGCTGCCCAAGGGAAAAAGGGAGATGAAATGAACAGAAGAGATTTCCTGCTGGCTTCGGCGGCTCCGCTCCTTGGGATAGCCGGAACGGGTGCTCCACTCGACGCTCTGGCAAATAGTAATCCTGAGTCCCGGACGCGACCGGGCCATCCAGGATGGCCCTCGCAGGCAGACTGGGCGGCGCTGAAGCGTCGTGTCGGAGGGCGGCTGCTGCCGGTCGAATCTCCAATTGCGAATTGTGCGGGACGACTTGGGGATGACAGCTGTGAAAAACTCTTCGGAAACCTGAGAAATCCCTACTTTCTCGGTGACGAGCCTGGCCTGACACAGACGCTCGGTTGGGTAGACGCGTGGACCTCCCAACCGAGCGTCTATGCTGTGGCGGCGGAGACGACCGGCGATGTGGTCGCCGCCGTCGATTTCGCACGGGAGCACAGGTTACGGATCGTCGTAAAAGGCGGCGGACATAGCTATCAGGGTACCTCCAACGCGACGGATTCTCTCCTGATCTGGACTCGACATATGGATTCAGTGACCTTGCACGACGCCTTCGTCGGGGCCGGGTGCGACGGACAGTCCCAGACGGCAGTCTCGGTTGGTGCAGGCGCACTTTGGGGGCAGGTCTACAACGCAGTAACGACAACGGGCGGGCGCTATGTGCAAGGCGGCGGCTGCCTAACGGTGGGCGTCGCGGGACTGATCCAAAGCGGAGGGTTCGGCAGCTTCTCGAAGGCCTTTGGTTTGGCAGCCGGAAGCCTGCTGGAAGCAGAAATTGTCACCTCGGATGGAAAAGTACTCGTCGCCAATCGCTGCACGCATCCCGACCTGTTCTGGGCAATAAAGGGCGGCGGTGGCGGGACCTTCGGCGTCGTGACCCGAATGACGATCCGGACGCATCCGCTGCCGGAGTTTTTCGGTGGAGTGTTTGCAACCGTGGAAGCGACCTCGGACGAGGCGTTCCGCCAGCTGGTCGGGCGGCTAGTGGACTTCTATGGCGATGCCCTCTTCAACCCGCACTGGGGAGAGCAAGTGCGATTCCGGCCCCGCAACGTGCTGGACATCGGCATGGTCTTTCAAGGCATGGATCAATCGCAAGCCGAAGCAGCTTGGCGGCCGTTCTTCGATGAGATTGCCGCCTCGCCTCATGACTTCCGTATTGCCTCCGATCCTTTGATCATCGCCCTGCCGGCACGCCGCTTCTGGGACCCAGCCTTCCTTAAGCAGATCCCGGGGTTAGTGCTCGCTGATATGCGCGAGGGCGTTTCCCAGGATAACATTTTCTGGGCCGGAAATCTCGAAGAGGCGGGACAGGTTCTCTATGGATACCAATCGGCCTGGCTTCCGGCGGCGCTCCTGGAGCCGCGCCGGAGGGGAGAGCTCGCCGACGCGCTCTATGCGGCCAGCAGGCGCTGGAGCGTGGCACTGCATTTCAACAAGGGACTGGCCGGCGCTCCCGACGGAGCTCTAGAAGCGGCAGCGGCGACGGCAATCAATCCGGCGGCGATTGATGCTTTTGCGCTGCTGATCAGCGCGGCCGAAGGACCGCCCGCGTATCCCGGCATTCCGGGTCGCGAGCCCAATCGCGAAAGCGCGCGGAAAGCCTCGGATAGGATTGAAGGTGCAATGGTCGAAATGCGTAGGCTTCTCTCAAAACCCGCTTCCTATGTGGCGGAGAGTAACTTCTTTGAGGAATCGTGGCAGGAGGCATTCTGGGGGAGCAACTATGCAGACCTTCTCGAGGTCAAGCATCGATACGATCCGGAAGGACTCTTCATCGTTCACCACGGCGTGGGGAGCGAGCGATGGAGCCTCGACGGCTTCACCAGAAGGAGCGGGCAGTGAACTGCTGAATGCCGATGTCGAGGTCGTCGTCAGATCGCGAACATGATCTCCATAATAGCGGTGTCCTCGCCTGTCCTTCTCGGGAGGGTGTCATAGAACCTGCCGAGGCACCGGAGGGACGCGAAGATTTCAAGGGCAAAGCGAACCGTCCAATCTTCGGACGCCGACTTAGTTTGAACCAGCCGCTTGCTGCGGTTACTACACTGACCAAGGACTATTGCGAGACCCCTCATGACACTTACAAAGCCAATCCTGAAGGGCAATAAACTTCTTCTTCGGCCGCTCACCAAAAGCGATGCTACTGCGATGTTCGCCTCCCTGCCCCCCGCGTCGCAGCGTCTTACAGGCACACATACGCGGCACAGCTTCGCGGACGTCCAAGCCCACTGCATTAGGATCGAGGAAGCGACAGACCGGTGGGACTACGGCATCGTCGTCGACGGGCAACTGGTTGGGGAGGTGGTCCTTAACGACATCGACTGGTCGAACAGGAGCTCCTCATTTCGTATCGCGATATGGGACCCTGTTGAGCGGGACAAGGGATACGGTACGGAGGCAACCAGTCTGCTCGTGGCATTCGGCTTTCGGGAGCTCGGACTGAACCGCATAGAACTAGAAGTGTACGCCTTCAATCCGCAAGCTCAGAAAGCCTATGAGAAGGTCGGGTTCAGGCTGGAGGGCATCAAGCGGGAAGCGCTGCTATGGGGTACAGAAAGAGTGGCTGCACATCTTATGGGTCTGCTGCGCAGTGAATATTCCGGAATGGCAGGTCGAGGTACCCGCCTGATTGAAGAAGTGGCCCGGCACCGGCCGGCGAGAGAATTGCGCACGCTCACGCGAGAAAACACGCCTGAGCCAGGCATCCGCATTTGCGTGACCGCCAGCCCATAATAATCGGGCAAGTGGAACAACCACCCACCAGCGTGGTTCCTTGCGACATTGCGAAGGAAACACGGATGCTGGCAGCGGACTACAGGGGACCTTATCGGGTTCGAACGAGACGAAAAGCAATGCCACGGATGGAACATCCGCGGGACGCGATCGTCCGCGTTACGCGTTCCTGCATCTGTGGTTCCGACCTGCACCTCTATCGCGGCCTGGTTCCCGACACGCGGATAGGAACGACGTTCGGTCACGAGTTCTGTGGGATTGTGGAAGAAGTGGGGCCCGGGGTGGAGAAATTGAAGCGGGGCGACCACGTGCTCGTACCTTTCAACATCGCCTGCGGCCAGTGTCACTTCTGCAAGCAAGGACTGTTCGGCAACTGCCATGAGGTGAATCCCGAGGCCACGGCCGTGGGAGGAATCTACGGCTATTCTCACACAGCAGGCGGGTATGAGGGCGGGCAGGCGGAGTACGTACGCGTTCCCTTTGCGGACGTGAGCCCGACGCTGATCCCCGACTGGATGGATCCCGATGACGCCGTGATGCTGACAGACGTGGTGCCGACCGGCTATCAGGCGGCCGAAATGGGCGGCATCCAGAAGGGTGATACGGTGGTCGTCTTCGGCGCCGGCCCTGTAGGCATTATGGCCGCGCGTTGCGCCTGGCTTTTCGGTGCCGGCCGCGTCATCGTCATCGACCACATTCACTATCGGCTCGAATTCGCGCAGCGCTACTGCCCAGCGGAGGTCTTTGACTTCCGCGAGATCGAAGACATGGCGGTCTTCATAAAGAAGCAGACGGATTCGCTTGGAGCGGACGTTTGCATCGACGCCGTGGGCGCCGACGCTGCAGGAAGCGCACTGCATAGCTTGTTCGGCAAGAGGCTGAAGCTCGAGGCGGGTTCGGCCATCGCGCTGCACTGGGCCATCAATTCCGCGAAGAAGGGCGGAATCGTCTCGATCGTAGGCGTCTACGGGCCGACCGGCAACGTGGTTCCCATCGGCAACGTTTTGAACAAGGGGATCACGATCCGCGCCAATCAGACTTCGGTTAAACGCCTTCTACCACGACTCTTCGAGCATGTGCGAGCCGGGCACATCAATCCCAAGGCACTGATCACTCACCGGATGGGGCTTGAGGAGGTGCCGGACGGATATCACATGTTTTCCGCCAAGCTTGATGGTTGCATCAAGCCTGTTCTTTATCCGAATGGCGGACGATAAGGCGGGGCGGCGATGCCATCATTCATCACCAAGCAGCAAAAAGTAAACCCCGCTACCGTCACGGGCTGGGGCGTGGATGCCGATCCGCGCAACGACCCAACCTATCCCTACCGGGACCGGGCCGGCGACGAGGAACGCGCGATGACGTGGGACAGGCCGTCGCTCCAGGAGCCCCGGGTGGAAGTGCTCCGATCCATCGAGCACAATCGCCTGCCTGCCGTCTTCGGCACTTCCGTGCCACCCCGCGGTCTCAGCGGCTCTATCCGCAGGATCGCCTTTGGCTACAGCGAATCGGATTGGCGGCATTGGCTGATGCTGCTTGCGGCCGACCGGATCAACATGGTGGAAGGGGTGTTGGGAGATCTCCTCCAAGGACGAATCCCCAACCTACCCGCCGAAATGGGCCTTCGCGCGGAATGGAAGCACAACAAGACAGGTTTGGTCCGGAAGGCAGCCGTTCTGGCCGCAGCTTCCGCCTTGGCCCTCATGCTTCTCAGTCGCCGCAAAAGGTACAGACGGTAAGCGAGGCGACCGTGACTTCGATTGGATCTTTTCCGAGCAACCGAATTTTGCTCACCCTCAGGAACAGTGAACCCCGGACGCGGTTCGGTGCCATGATATCCAAATACTGAGGAAAGGGACCTGCCATGCCTATCCAAACTGCCCAGGAGCTGCTCGCATACGAGGTCCGGAAAATCGAGGATGCCGAAAGCCAGGCATCAAAGGCGCTGCAGCAAATGAGTCGAGAGGTTCGAAACAAGCAGTTGGCGCAATTGCTGGAGCAGAGACTGAAGCAAGGACAACGCATACTCGAAACCGCAAGGAAAGCTTCGGAGAAGCTCGACGGCAAATCACCGAGAGCGCAGAACGCAGCGGCTCGTGGGCTGATCGAAGAGGCGCAGAGCCTTGTTGGCGAGGTCCAGACAGCGGAAATGAAGGAAGCGGTCGTCATTGCCGGCGCGCAGGGGCTGGAGCACTACTGCATCGCCGCCTGGGGCACCGTAAGAGCACTGGCCAGGGAAGCCGGCGAGCAGGAACTGGCGAAGGCCATGGAGCAGGCCGTAGAGGAAGGATACCGCTGGGACGAGGAAATGAGCAAACTCGCCGAGCGCCGGGTTAATAATGAGGCGCTGCAGGAAAACGGTGAAAGCCAAGCCATCTCGCAGAGCACCTCTCGGGACGGCTCGGATGGCCAAAAGCAGCAACGGTCGAGCAGCGGGGACGATCTCAAGAGCCGAGAGTATCGCGGCGAAGACGGCCAGGTCCACCACCACACGAAGGAATACATGGAGCGTAAGGGAAAATAGCTGGACGTCGCGATTGCGCTAGAGTGCGGAGAGAACCGATCGTTCAACCGGTTTCAATTCCAGCGTCTTGTTGCAATAGCGAAGCCGCCTCTGGGAACCGCCGATCGCCCCGGGGGCGGCGGGCCCCGGACGGCCGGCCTTCCGGCCGACCGTCGACGGAGCCGGGGGTCCTGAAGCCGGTGCGCCCGAATATCCGGTCCCGAGACCGGCTGGGCGTACCCTTGCGATCGATGGCGCTCCTCCACCACGCGGCAGCGTTCGCGTCCCCGCTCGATGATTAGATCACCACTGGAACGAGGCCTGGAATGGCGCCTCCGCGAACGCAGGCGGATCGCCCACGGTTCCGCAAGGAATGTGAGCTTCAGGGAAAAGCTTGTTGCCCGACTTGATCTACGCGAGGCGCCAGAACGTGTAGTAGGAGTACGCGTTCTGCGCGAGAGGCAGGCGGCAATGCAAATGGCCAGCAGTTCTTGCTATTGCATCGCCGGAGCTTCTCTCGCGCAAGACGCCCTTGTTGCTGGACCTTATTGGGCAAGGTCCTGAACCATCGACAGATGCTCTTGCAAGGTCGGAACGGTGGTCTCCGCAAAATCGGCCAGCGCGCCTTCCTGCTGAGCATAGCCTTCGAACAGCGCCACCGCTTCCTGGTGCGCTGCAAGCTGCATCTGTAGGTACTGGCTGTCGAACTGCTCCGGCGCGGCATTCTGCAGCTGCGTAAGCATCTCCTGATGCCGGGCATCCAGCGTCTGCGGCACATCAGTGACAGCGTCGGCCTGAGCCGCCTGCATCATCTGCTGCGAAGCCATGGTGTGATCGTCGACCATGCGCTGTGCAAACTCGCGTACGGCGTCCTGCTGGGCCTTCTCCAGTGCGACGCGGCTCGACTCGATCTCGAACATGTTGGATTGGGCCGCCATCATGGCGAATTCCTGGGGCGTAGACGGAATTTCGATCTGGGCGGCGCCGGACCCGGAAGCCTCCGGCGCCGCTTCCTGCGAAATGGCCGGGCCTGCGAGCACGAACGCCAATGCGGCGGTTACGAGGAGGAAAGAACGCTTCATACAGGAGTCTCCCGAATTGACTTCGTTGCGATGGCGCTCCAACATCGGACGATCCAAAGATGTTCCGCGCAGGCATGAAGGCCGGAAGCAATTTTCGGCCAATCTGAAGGAATCCTCCAATCCCAGTTACATCCGCTTTTCTGACCTGGCACGGAATTACGCGCTACGCCTCCGAACGGAGCCTGACGGCTTTCCCGCCGTGCTTCCCCCTCCTGTGCCGATACTGCCCATGCCCGCGCCCGGCCCGCCGCTCGGAATTGTCCCTCCCGGTTGAAGTCGATCAGCGCCGCCTTGATCCATGTTCTGCTCCGACGGTTGGTGATCCGGCCCTTCTACCTCTGCTTCGATCTCCCGAGTTGCCCGCTCCCAGTGTTCACGATCGCGGCCTGTTGGCCTGCCTTCGCTCTCCCAGATCTCATGAGCGCGTGCTCTGTCGACACAACACAGAAATCGCCCGTGAGGCCCCTGAGACCCTCATCATTCCCAGTTCATTCCGGTTCGTGGCGCTAGCCAACTTTCTGTCCTTCGGAAATGTTCCACTGCGCAAGGTAAGGCCGATTGGGCGCGTCGAAGTGGGTCTCGAGGAACTGCGGGACCGCGAAGTGGTTTCATAGCCTGACTGCCCGGACGGGCATGCCGATACAGGAACCCTGCGCTGATGACGACAACCGCGAAGCTCCTATCGCTCGCTACCACTGTTCCTCCCCATGTGCTGCCGCAAAATGAAGTGGCCAAAGCAGCCCATGCGGTATTCGGCCACCGGCTTCCCGAGTTCGAGCGGCTGGCGCGCGTCTTTGAATCCGCGGGCATAGAAAAGCGCTACGGCGTCCGTCCGATGGACTGGTATCTGGAGCAAAGAGGCTGGCCCGAAAGGACCGCTGTCTATACCGAGGGCGCCATTGATCTTTTCGTCGAAGCCGCCGATGCCGCGCTGAAATCGGCCGGCCTGTCAGGCGTGGATATCGATGCCATTGTCACCGTCTCCTCCACGGGTATTTCCACGCCTAGTCTGGAAGCGCGCGCCTCGGGTGCGCTCGGGTTCCGCCCTGATGTCATGCGCGTGCCGGTGTTCGGCCTCGGCTGCGCGGGCGGAGTGACAGGGCTCGCGATCGCCTCGCGCCTTGCGCTCTCGCTGCCCGGTAAAACGGTGCTGCTGGTGGTCGTCGAAGTCTGCACCCTGGCATTCCGGCTGGACAAGCTGACGAAAGCCAATCTCGTCGCGACGGCACTTTTTGGCGACGGTGCTGCAGCATGCGTCCTGAAGGCGGGTGACGAGGGCTTCGCCGAGATTACGGGCGCCAGCGAGTACACGTGGCCCGATACGCTGGACATCATGGGCTGGCACGTCGACGCGCAGGGCTTCGGCGTCATCTTCGACCGCGCCATACCGCCCTTCGCCGAGGAGAACCTGGGCACGGCCCTTGCCGCCATCCTCGATACCGCCGGCGTCGAACGGCAGGAGATCGACCGCATTCTGTGTCATCCGGGCGGTGCCAAGGTGGTCGCCTCCATCGAGCACGCCTTGGCAATGACCGAAGGCACGCTCGACCACGAGCGCACGGTCCTGCGCGAGTTCGGCAACATGTCTGCGCCAACGGCTCTGTTCGTGCTGGCGCGGGCTGTGGAAACCGGTCTGCCGCAGCGCTCGGCGTTGCTGGCGCTCGGGCCGGGCTTCACGGCAAGCTGCGTCTTCCTGGCAAAAGCAGCATGACACCGGCAAGTCTCATCCTCGCCTTCGTCACGCTGGAACGACTCTTGGAGCTGTGGCTGTCCCGGCGCAACACCGCACGACTGCTCGCCGCCGGCGCCCGTGAGCACGCCCCGGGCCACTATCCCTTTATCGTCCTTCTGCACGCCTTGTGGCTTGCGGGTCTCTGGCTTTTTGCCTGGGACCGCGCGGTAAACCCGTGGTTGCTCGGGGTTTTTGTCGCACTGCAGATCATGAGGATCTGGGTGCTGGCGACGCTCGGCCACAGGTGGACGACGCGCATCATCGTAATGCCTGGCGCGCCGCTCGTCGTGCGCGGGCCCTACCGCTTCTTCTCCCACCCCAATTACCTCGTCGTCATCGGCGAGATTGCGGTTCTGCCGGTCGTATTCTCAATGCCGCTCTACGCGCTGGTCTTCTCCTTTGTGAACGCCGTCCTCCTGTCCGTGCGCATCAGCGCGGAAGATGCGGCGCTCGCATCCGCACGGCCGCTGACGGACGAGCCTTCACCCCATCCCGCATCACCGAGTCGTTGATGTGCTGGATACATTGGCCGATCTGGTCTGCCTTTAGCGCCCGTGGCGAAGCACCGCTTCGATGACATCGAGCACCTCTTGTGGATTTGAGTGATGGATCATATGACCGACGCCGTCCAAGGCCCGGTATTCTGAGTGCGGCAGTTCCGCGTGCAGCCTGCCCGAATGCGCCTCGTGGTCGACGATGTGGTCGCCACGCCCGGCGAGGATAACCAGCGGCACGCCCAATTCGCTGTAGCGGCGGCTCAGCCGGCTGGCGGCAGAGCCGGTCAGCCAAAGTTCGGCCGCGCTCGCGCGCATCTGCGAGGGCCGGAGCACCATCCAGCATGGGAACCGCCAAAAGCGCTGCGGAACCGGCGCTGGCGCGAACAGCAGGGCGGCTACAAGCGGCCAAGCAGCCCGGACAAGCAGCGGCAAAACGCTATGCCGCATCAACGCGCCAAGGCCAGGTGCTGCGGCCAGCGAAAGCACGGTCAGATCCACTCGCCGCTGGGGATATAGAAAACCGGCTTCAAGGACCAGGCCCCGCACGAAGCGGGGGTAGTTAAGCGCCATTGCCATTGCCACGAGCGCGCCCCATGAATGGCCAAGCACCACCGCTTCTCTAACGCCGATGCGACGGAGCGCTGCATGGATTAGGTGCGCCTGCCTTTCCGGAGTACGATCGGCGCCCCTCGGCCGGTCGCTGTAGCCGTAGCCGGGACGATCGAAGACAATCAGCCGGTATTTTTCCTCAGCCACGAGGACGAGTTCGCTGATCAGGAAATCAGCGCCTAGCGAGGAATTGCCGTGCAGCAGAACGACCGCCGGTCCGCGCCCACGCTCAACATAGTGCATCCTGATGCCTTCGACCTTGATGAACTTGCCTGCGGGTGGATTCTCGCGCTCGGTCTTTCGGCTGCGAATTTGAACGGCAACGGCGGCACCGGCCGCGATCGTCAGTCCCGCGAGCCATCCATACCACCTAATCCTGATGCTCAAGGGCCAGCGCTCGCAACCATGAACAGTGGGCCAAAGGCAAGGGTGGTTGGCGGTCACTGATCGGATCCGATCTGTGCTCCACCGCTCATCAAATCGTCGACCATATCCTTCCCGATACCTTCAAGGCGCTCGACCTCTTCCCAACTGGCGAATGGCCGATTATCACAGATGATCTTCGCACGCTCGGGCCCGACCATCGGCAGGTGGGCGATCTCCTCTCAGGAGCCGTGTTGAGGTCGACGATCCGCTTCTCGTGGTGAATCTCGCCATGAGCGCGCGGCTCTCTTTGGCCGGGATGATTGTGCTCGAATCTTGTCGCCATCGGTCCATCTCCTGCGCTTGGCTCCCAGCGCAAACAATGACCGAATGGGAAGGTTCCGGTTCGGAAGGACGAGACCTCCGCAACCGGGGTGGTTTGCCCCTCTCACGCGGGCATACCATCCGAGCTTTGAACCTCCTTGAGTGTCTCGAAAAGTGGCAGGAGTTGGTGCCGTATTACTGGAAACGGTAAGAGCAGGAACCCATTAGCCATTTACAGGACCAGGAACCGATCATTCAATGCCCATCCCCTGATGCGCAAATCGTCTAGATCAAGCTTGCGTGACGAAAATCTTGAGGATGGCGAAGAGGCTGAGCAGCGCGATCGACCAGCAGCATATCCAGTTTGCAACCAATAGAGTTGTCTTCAAGCCGTGGCTATGAACGTAGTCTTCTACGATGGCCTGCATGCCCATGCGCATGTGTACGACACTGGTAATCATGAAGGCCGCTAGGATAGGTGCAAGATAAATGGAGCCTACCCATGCCAGAACGATGTCCCGAGGCTTTCCGATAAGGTACAGAAAGAACCCGAGCACATATGGCGTCAGCAGTGCCAGTACGAGCGAAGTCAGTCGTTCGGCAATGAAAGTTCCTGTGCCCGATTTGGCAGCACCAAGGCCACGCACTCGTGCCATCGGCGTCTTCACGAAATCTCTCCACCCGGCTCATGGCAGGTTCGGCGCACTGACCGTTGCAGTTCTGCCCACATAGCTATTGACTCAATGCCCTGGGTCTCGCTCAACGCGATCGTTGGTGTGCCGGTCGAAGGCAATATTGCCACCGACGGCCACAATTTCCTCGGCTATCATTCTTTCAAGTTCATCATCAAACACGGCGAGCCGCGGGAACGCATAGCGTGCGCGGCGAATCATGTTTGCAGTCGAGATGGGCCGCTCGCTCGCGCGCCGCCGCAGAAACTCTGCAGCGCTCTTCTCAATTCCGAAGGAATTCTGTTGCTGTCCGACGTCACAGTTGCCTCCTTCAATGAAACTATGCCTCGGCATCGGCACGGCGAGTCAAATATAGCTTCCGCTCGACACGTATTCAGCAGGCAAGTTGCGGAGCAACGCGGCGCTGGGGTGCCCACTGGAAGCTTACAATTGACACCGAAATTGGCATCGACTCCAGGCACGCAATGTAGTCGCCTGCAATTTTCGATAAGCGCGACCGACTAATTTTCTCGCGAGCGAATCTGACTGGAACCTCAGAGGTCCCCTTTAGTTGGCGAGTTGCCGTGGCCCGAGCCTCGCGGCCGTCCACCAGAAGGAGAAAGCAACGTTCTTCCGACGAACCAGTTCCAATACAATGCCAAGCCCGACCGGCCCGATCCCGTCTACGCCAAACAGCTCCAGGAGGTCCTTGGAGGCCAGTGGGGCGAAATTAGCGTCATGATGACGTGTCTGTTCCAGGGATGGAACTGCCGCGCACCGGCAAAATACCGCGACATGATACTCGACATCGGCACCGAGGAGATCGCGCATGTCGAAATGCTTGCCACCATGATCGCGCGGCTTCTGGAGACCTCGCCGGTTGAAGCCAGGGAAGACGCAGCCAAGAATTCCGCTGTCGGCGCGGTGCTTGGTGGCTCACGCCTTGAGGACGTCATCGTTTCCGGGATGAACCCGCAGCATGCGATCGTTTCTGGCCAGGGTGCCACCCCGACCGACAGCGTCGGATATCCTTGGAACGCGCGCTACACGATCTCTTCGGGAAACCTGCTCGCCGACTTCCGCTTCAACGTCACGGCCGAGTCGCAGGGACGGCTCAAGGTCTGCCGTCTTTATGAAATGACCGAAGATCCCGGCGTGCGCGACATGCTTTCCTTCTTGATCGCCCGCGACACCATGCACCAAAATCAGTGGCTGGCGGCTATCGCCGAGCTCGAGGCGGAGGGACTGGACAAGACACCCGTTCCCAGACCTTCCCGCAGGAGCGCGAGAAATCTGAGGTGGCGTATCAGTTCTGGAACTGCTCCGACGGTACGGCGAGCGAGCAAGGCAGCTGGGCCAAGGGTCCTTCGCCTGATGGAAAGGGCGAGTTCGAATATCTGCCCGATCCGCAGCCCATGGGCGAGACGGTAGAGGAACTTGCACCGGGCGATCCGCTCCTTCACGGGACGCCGAAAAAGCCGATGCCGCCGGCTGCGTCCTAGATTTTGCCCAGGGCCGATTGCCAGGGTGGACACCTCGCCCCAACGACTGTAACCGTGGGCAGGACGCTGCTACGTCATCGGTCTAACCTAAGCTCGGCCGAAACCACCGAACCTCGGCAGCGTGGCGGCGCCGCTGGCGATGGACAGGACGATCTTGACTGCCAATCTCAAGCCGCTGGATCGCCGTGGCTTGGTCGAGACCGCGCCCGATCCCACGGACAGGCGAGCCCGACCGCTGCGGCTCACGCCAGGCCGGGCGGCCCAGCCGAGGCGGTGCCGATCTGGCGGCATCTCCATGCGGCGACCGAAACGGCGCTGCCCGATCCGACTCATCTGCGCTCCGAATTGAACCTGCTTTCGAGATGTGGCAGTCATGACAGCGCCGCGGGTAATGTCAGGAATGGGGCCGGAAGCGGTCGGTCCGGTTCTGGCAAGGAAACGGAGAAAGCCGACATTCGGATGTCGACGCAACTGCCGTCGTTGGTGTCCTGTATGCGGCATTGCGCACTCGATTCTTGCGTCACCAATCCGGGGCGCAGATCACCAGCATCATGCACAGCGAAGATGCCTAAGAAATGTTCGTCGCCGAGCCTGGTGTGCTTCATCTTTGACCATTTTGATGTGACCTGCTTCGGTGATACCGACCAATGCCCCCAGCAGGTTTCAGACGCGACTGTTCTGGGGAAATTTAATTTGCCTTCGCAGCGCCCATCTTGGTGGAACAGCTCAGCCTCGGTTATCGGGCGTCCAGATGTCTTCGGGTGTCAGCCCATTGATCAGATCCTGGCCGGCCTTGTAGCGCGCCAAATTCTCGATGATGATATCGACCGAACGGTCACGGCGGTCGGCGACCGGGGCGCTGAAGTGGGGGGTTATTAGAACCCCGGGGGTGTCCCAAAGCTGATCGCCGACCGGCAGGGGCTCGGGATCGGTGACGTCCAGGCCCGCACCGGCAATCTGCTTTGTCTCAAGTGCCGCAATCAAGGCGTCTCGGTCTATGACTTCGCCCCGGGCCAGATTGATGATGAAAGCCGATGGTTTCATCCGCGCAAAGGCCTCGGCATTGATGAGGTGGTGGGTAGCGTCCGAAAGGGTGATGGCCAGCACCACACAATCTGACTTCTCCAGCAACTCATAGATGCCCTGCCCTTCATCAGCGCAGAATACCACATCCACCCCCGGCGGCCTCTCCGCCCTGCGTCTGCGATAGCCCAGCACCGTCATGCCAAACGCCTTGGCCCGCTTTGCCAGTTCGCACCCGGTATGGCCGAGCCCGACGATCCCCATGGTCTTGCCGTAGAGGGCCCCAAGTTGGTCGAGTTCGGGCCCGCGGAACCATTCATGGCGGCGTTGAGCATCCTGGAAAAGTGTAAAACCCGAACTGAGCACCAGGCAGAACATCATCGCATGTTCGGCAAGCGCCGGAGCCGAGCGGCCGGCCGCGCCTGTTACGATGAGGCCTTTGGCAAATACTTCGGGACGCGCCGAGCGGTTGAGCCCGGCGTGATCGCAATGAACCCAGCGCAACTTGGGCGCTTCGAGCACATCGTCTTCGAGCGTATCCCCCGCTATGATGGCAATCTCGGCATCCCGAAGTGCCGCACTTCGGCTCCCCCGATCCTTCGGATCAAATGGGATGATAGTATCTGGCTCAATCGCAGCGTACAGCCGGTCCATAAGGGTCTGGCTGAAAGGCATGTCCTGGCTCAGGGCGACGACTCTGGTGCTGTCCATTGCGCACTATCCAATCGTGATCAGGCGTTAACGTCGACGACGACACGGCCCTGAACGTCACCTTTTAGAATGCGGCGTCCCAGATCCGGCAAATCGGCGAGCGTCGCGGTCTGAATTGTCTGCTCGAGTTTTTCGAGCGGCAGGTCCCGTGCCAACCGGGCCCAGGCTTGCTGACGGTTTTCAAACGGCTGGTGCACACTGTCGACGCCTACAAGGCTGACGCCTCGGAGAAGGAAAGGGATCATGGTCGCGGGCAAATCGGCGCCCCCTGCCAGCCCGATTGCTGCGACCGTGCCGCCATATTTCATCTGGCCGAGAACTCGCGCCAGCATCGCGCTGCCGACGGCATCGACGCAACCGTTCCAGCTTTCCTTTTCGAGGGGCTTTTTGATGGTTTCGTTGATTTCCTCGCGCGGAACGATTGTGCTCGCGCCCAGCGCCTTGAGATAATCAGCATTTTCCGGGCGGCCGGTGACTGCGGCCACGGCATAACCCAGATTGGCCAGAATGGAAGTGGCAACCGAGCCGACTCCGCCCGATGCGCCGGTGACCAGAACATCATCGCCCGGTTTGACCCCATTGCGCTCGAGCGCCATGACGGCCAGCATCGCGCTCAGCCCTGCGGTTCCGATGGCCATGGCCTGGCGCGTCGTGAGCCCTTCGGGGAGCGGCACGAGCCAATCGGCATTGAGCCGGGTCTTTTGGGCATAGCCACCCCAATGGGTCTCGCCCACGCGCCAGCCTGTCAGAAGGACTTTGTCGCCCGCCTTGTAGCGATCGCTTTGGGACTCCAGCACCGTGCCGGCAAAGTCGATGCCTGGGACGTGGGGGTACTCGCGCACCAACCCGCCACCCGATCCGACGCACAAGCCGTCCTTGTAGTTGAGCGTGGTGTGTTCGATGGCCACCGTCACATCGCCCTCGGGCAGGCGATCATCGGTAAGCTCTTGGACCGATGCGCTGGTTTTTCCGGCATCATCCTTTTCAACGACGAGAGCCTTGTACATTGAGCGTGTCTCCAAATTCGCGTTTTGATTTCCGCTAGGGCGTCTTTGCTCTAGCTTGGGCTTGCAGGGTCTTGTGCTGGCGCGCCATAGGCCACATTGCCCTTGCCGTAGCGGCGGACCCTGATGTTGCATTGCTCGGCGTGACCGACGAAACCTTCCAGGATGCACAATCGGGACCCATAGGCTCCGATTTCAGCCGCTGCGGTGTCGGTCGTGATTTTTTGGTAGGAGTGAGTCTTGAGGAACTTGCCGACCCACAACCCGCCGGTGTAACGGCCGGCGCGCCGGGTTGGCAGGGTGTGGTTGGTCCCGATGACCTTGTCGCCATTGGCAACATTGGTGCGCGGTCCCAGAAACAGGGCGCCATAGCTGGTCATATTGTCCAGATACCATTCGTCGCGGTCGGTCATGACCTGGACGTGCTCATAGGCCATCTGGTTGGCCAACCCGAGCAACTCCTCATGGGTGTCGCAGACAATGATTTCCCCATAGTCGCGCCAGCTCGCCCCAGCAGTCTCGGCTGTGGGCAGAATTTCCAGCAGCCTGTCGATTTCAGAAAGCGTGGATTGGGCCAGCGCTTCAGAGGTGGTCAGAAGCGCTGCGGGGCTGTTGTAGCCATGCTCGGCCTGGCCCAGCAGGTCTGTGGCGCACAATTCGCCATCCACCGTCTCATCGGCGATCACCATGGTTTCGGTGGGACCTGCGAGCAGGTCGATGCCTACCTCCCCGAACAACTGTCGCTTGGCTTCGGCGACAAATGCATTGCCCGGGCCCACGATCATGTCGACAGCATCGATCGTATCGGTTCCGGTGGCCATGGCCCCGATCGCTTGAATACCGCCGAGCACATAGATTTCATGGGCACCGGCCAAATGCATCGCAGCGACGACTGGCGCGCTGGGCTGGCCATTGAACGGCGGCGTGCAGGCGACAATCCGCGGCACGCCCGCCACGGCGGCGGTGAGCACCGACATATGGGCCGAGGCCACCATGGGAAACTTGCCGCCGGGCACGTAACAGCCCACCGACTGGACAGGGATATTCTTGTGCCCCAGAATAACACCGGGCCGGGTTTCCACTTCCACGTCGCGCAGGGCGTCCTTCTGGGCGAGCGCAAACTGGCGGACCTGGTCCTGGGCGAACTTGATGTCGTCGAGCGCCTGGGCGGGAACCTGGGCAATCAGCGCCTCGATCTGCTCGGCGCTCAGTTTGAAGCTCTCGGGGGTATAGTGATCGAACTTGTCAGCCATCTCCCGGACGGCACCGTCCCCGCGCTCGCGGATATCGGCGATGGCGGTCTGGACGGTCCCGCGGATCGACGCATCGTCTTGCACGCGCTCGGCAAGCGGCTTTCCACGTTTGAGATATCTCACGGTCATTGCAGTGCTCCAAAGGCCTCGGGCAATCTCAATCTGCCCTGTCCGGGATCGGCGATCCAGAATCATCCCACGGGGATGGGGAACGGCTTGGCGAAATGGCAGGCCACGGCCTGGCCATCGCCTTTCGTCTCGAGCGGGGGGCGCTCCTTGCGGCAGATGTCCTGCGCGATGGGGCAGCGGGTATGAAAGCTGCACCCGGGGGGCACTCTGCGCGGGCTGGGAACGTCGCCTTGCAGCACAATCCGGCCATTGCCCCGGCTGACCTTGGCTTCAGGAGCCGCCGAAAGCAGGGCCTGGGTGTAGGGATGCTGGGGCGCGGTATAGATCGAGCGCTTGGTGCCCATCTCCACGATCCGGCCCAGATACATCACGGCAACGCGGTCGGCCATGTGCCGAACGACCGCCAGATCGTGGGCAATGAACAGGAACGAGAACTGCTTTTCGCGCTGGAGGTCCTGCATCAGGTTGATCACCTGCGCCTGGATCGACACATCGAGCGCAGAGACCGGCTCGTCCGCCACGATAAAGCTCGGGTCAACCGAAATGGCACGGGCAATACAGATGCGCTGGCGTTGCCCGCCCGAGAACTGGCGCGGGCGGCGGTCCATCACCGCTGTTGGCAAACCGACCTGGGTGAGCATCTCTGCCACGCGGTCACGCTGCTGGGCGCGGTTCTTGACCAGCCCGAACACTTCGAGGGGCTCGGAGATGATCTGCGCGACGGTGCGCCGGGGGCTGAGCGAGCCATAGGGATCCTGGAAGACCATTTGGGCGCGCTGGCGGAACTTGCGCATTTGGCTGCGCGTCAGCCCTGTAATTTCCTCGCCTTCGAGAAACACCTTGCCGCTCGACGGCTCGATCAGCCGCAGCAGCAGGCGTCCAAGGGTGGACTTGCCGCACCCGGACTCTCCCACCACAGCGAGCGTTTCGCCATGCGCAATCTCGAGGGAAACACCGTCGACCGCACGCACGCCCGTCTCAGACTGGGCCTGGAACAGCCCGGCGCGGTCCGAAAACAGTTTGCCCAAATCGTCTGCGCGAACTACCGGGCCCGTCATACTTTTTCCTTCTCAGTGCTCTGGGCCGAATTTCCGGCCTCCTGGGCAACCCAGCAGGCGACCCTGTGGCGCTCCCGGATGGTCTCCATGGGCGGCATCTGTTCGGCGCAAACCGGTTTGCGCACTTCGCAACGTTCGTAAAAGGGGCAGCCCTTCTTGATGGTGCCGGGCGCCGGGACCGAACCGGGGATCTGGTAAAGCCGCTCGCGTGTGTCTGACAGCGAGGGCACCGCGGCTAGAAGGCCCTTGGTGTAGGGGTGCTGGGGATGGGAGAACAGCGAGGAGATCTCGGCATCCTCCACGATATGGCCCGCATACATGACCACAACCCGGTCGCACACATCGGCGACCACCCCGAGGTCGTGCGAGATCAGCAGCACAGCGGTGTTGAACTTGTTGCGCAACTGGCGCATCAGGTCCAGCACCTGGGCCTGGATGGTCACGTCCAGCGCCGTGGTCGGCTCATCGGCAATCAAGAGCTTGGGGTCGCAGGCCAGAGCCATAGCGATCATCACGCGTTGACGCATGCCGCCGGAGAACTCGTGCGGGTAGGAATTGAGCCGCTCTTCGGGATCGGGAATGCCCACGAGGGTCAACAACTCGACGGCACGGGCTCGACGATCTGCCTTCTTCATGGACGGGTTGTGCAGCATAAGCGCTTCGGAGATCTGCGCTTCGACTTTCATCACCGGATTGAGCGAACTCATCGGCTCCTGGAAGATCATTGCAATGTCGCGCCCCCGGATCGTGGGGAGCTCGGACTTGTGCAACTGGCCCAAGTCGCGATCCTCGAACCAAATCTTTCCGCTGGTGACGCGAGCCGGAGGCTCGGGCAGCAGGCGCAGGATCGAGAGCGAGGTAATCGACTTGCCCGACCCGGACTCCCCGACCAGACCAACTGCCTCGCCTGCACCCAACTCGATATTGACGTGGTTGAGCACATGGATGGCATTGTTGGCAGGCCCGAACTCGACGCACAGGTCTTCGATCTTAAGCAAATTTTTCATCAGTTGATCTCGGGATCGAGAATATCGCGCATGCTGTCGCCAATAATGCTGATCGCCATGACCACGATGGTGATCACCAGGCCGGCAGACAGGATCGGCCACGAGGTCGCGAAAATGTTGGACAGGCCTTCACGGATGATGTTGCCCCAGCTTGCCGCCGGGGGCTGCGTGCCGATGCCCAGAAAGCTGAGCGTGGCTTCAAGCCGGATCGAGGACGCGGTCCAGAGCGTGAGCAGCACGACGACGGGTGCCGCGATATTGGGAACGACGTGGCGGATGATGATCAGCGGCGTGCGCACGCCAGCGGCGACCGCAGCTTCCACGTAAGGTTCCTCCTTGACCGAGAGTGTGGACGCACGGGCCACACGGGCAAAGCCAGGAGTGAAGGCGACGGTGAGCACCACGACCACGTTCCAGAACCCGCCGCCCAGGGCCGCGGCGATCAGGATCGCCAGCAACAGCTCGGGAAAGGCCATGAGCATATCGATAAGCCGGGTGACGACCCGGTCGATGATACCGCCGAAATACCCGGCCAGCACACCCAGGGTCGTCCCGATCAGGGCCGCAAAGACCGGCGAGAGAAAGCCGATGATCAACGAGTTGCGCGAGCCATAGATCAGACGCGAGAGCACATCGCGGCCGAACTGGTCGGTGCCCAGCCAATGGGCTGCGCTGGGCAGGGCGTTTACTGAAAGAAAGCTCTGAGCCAGCGGGTCATAGGGTGCCAGAACTGGCGCGAAAATCGCAATGAACGCAAAGATCAGCACCACGACGGCTGAGATCAGCCCTGCCGGTTTGAGCAGGATCGCCTTGACCAGGTTGCCCACAGCACTTGGTTCTTTGGGCAGCTCGATTTTTTCAACTGCACTCATCACTTCACCTTGATGCGCGGATCAACCACGACGTAAACAATTTCCATAAGCAGATTTACAATGACCACTGCTGCGGCGAACACGATCACCCCAGCTTGAATGACCGGATAGTCGCGCTCGGAAATGGCATCGATCAGCAACCGGCCGATACCCGGGCGGTTGAAGACCAACTCGACGGCCACCGAACCCGAAAGGGTCGTCAGCACCGAGAGGCCTAGGCCAGTCGAAAGCGGCAGAAGGGCATTGCGCAGGCCGTGCCGGTAGATCACCCGAGGCTCGCGGGCCCCTTTTGCGCGTGCCGTGCGGACATAGTCGCGCCCCATGACCTCGAGCAGCGACGTGCGCGAGAGCCGACCGAGAAAGGCGATCTTGAGCATCGCCAGGGTCACCGCCGGCAGGACGATATGATGGAGCCGATCGGTGAATTCCACGCCCGCCCCGGTGATGGGAAACCAGCCCAGGTTCAGCGCGAAAATGATCAGCAGCATGGCGCCGAGATAGAAATCGGGCACGGCATAGCCGATGAGCGAAAAGACACGAAAGCCGTTGTCGGGAGCCTTGTTGCGGTTGATTGCCGCCCAGACGCCGAGCGGAATCCCGCCGGAAATGCCGATGATCATCGCGGCGATCGTGAGTTCGATCGTATAGGGAATATTGCGCAAAATCAGGTCGCCGACCGGCACACCCTTCATCAAGGATGTGCCGAAATCGAGCGTTACCACGTCCCGCAGGAAGTGGAGATACTGAAGCCAGATCGGATCGTTGAGACCGAACCGTTCGCGGAACAGCGCAATGGTTTCCGGCCGTGCGTTCTCACCGAGAACCGCAATGGCCGGATCGCCCGGAAGAATGCGCATGGCGATGAAAACCAACGTAAGAACGAGAAAGATCGTTGGTATCGAGTCCAATGCTCTGACGAAGATATATCTCGCCATGCGACGCTCCTTTTAGGACTTGGTTGCCTTGTGGAAACGCCAGCGAGCGTAGCCACCGTCTACTTCGTATCCGAGATCCACACGGGCGCTGCGCACCGCGGTGAACCCGAGGGTCATCACACCGAGCACGGGCAGGTCGTCCTGCACCTTGCGTTCGATTTCACGGCCGATCGATACGTACTCATCAAAGCTCGTCGCGACTTGCATCTGAGCGAGCTCGTCGTCAACACCGGGAATGGCCACGCCATAGTGGGAATAGTTGCCCCCACCGGTTCCGTCTGCCTTCACTTCGGCCCCGCTCGAGAGATACCGACTCATGTAGTCGAGCGGCACGGGCGGATAGCTGGCAGCATGGAGAGCCAGGGTGTTCTGGTCTTCACGGTTTGCCCCATGATAGGCCGAGTGGTCCATCACATTGAGTTGCATGTCGATACCTGCAGGACGCATGAGTTCCTGCACGATCAGCATTGTCGAGCGATAGTCCTCGCGCTGGCTGACGTTGGCCTCGAAGCTGATGCCGTCGGCAAAGCCGGCGTCTGCCAGCATCTGGCGGGCCGTATCGGGGTTGTAGTCGTAGCGCAGCTCTTCAGGCAGCTCCTCGCGCGCCCAACCTGTCGGGTAGTGCGGCGGGGAGAGCGTGACCGTGGGCATACCCATCGGGGCAAGAGCGTTGGCGACCGCAGCAGAATCGATTGCGGTGGCGATAGCCTTGCGAACCATCGGGTTGTCGAACGGCTCCTGGTTGAGGTTGATATGCAGGGTCATGAACGACCCCGGATTGGTCATATCCACACGCAGATCAGGATCGCGCTGACGGATCTGGTCGATCCAGCCCGGCGCACGGACCGCTTCGATGATGTCGATTTCGCCAGCGATCAGAGCCAGCGTCCGGGCCGTGGTGTCGGCAATATAGGCAACTTCGACGTTGCTGATATTGGCCGGACCATCCCAGTAATCATCGTGACGAGTCAAACGGGTGCCGTTCGAGCTGTCAAAGGAGTCCAGGACATAAGGACCGGTACCGATCGAGTCGGTGTTGAAGCTGTCGCCCTTTTCCTCTTCGGCCTTCTTGGAGACAATCGATGCCCCGTTCTGGAAAATCGTTGATCCCAGAAACAACGGATCCGGCCCCCGCAGCCGGAACGTGACTTCGTATTGACCTGTGGCTTCAACGCTCTCGATGTTGCCGAAAACGGCGGTATTGACGCCATCGAAGCGCGCGCGATCGAAGCTGTGGACGACGTCCTCGGAGGTCATCTCACCATAGCCCTTGTGGAACTGCACGCCTTCGCGGAGCTGGAACGTCCAGGTCAGCCCGTCCTCAGAGGTTTCCCAGCTCGTCGCAAGCGTGGGCACATACTCGTCGTCGGCAGCAGCGAACAGTCCGTCGGGCGGCCGTACCAGTTGCTCGAACATCTGTTCGGTCGTCCAGTTGTCGGCACCTTGTGTCGTCTGGTTGGGATCGGCCGAGCGGGGTCCGCCTGCTGCAACAGCGAGGCGAATAACGTCATCCGCATTCTGTGCACGGACAAGTCCAGGCAGGAACACGGTACTGGCCATGCCGGCAGCACCGGTCTTGAGCAAAGTTCTTCTTGATATCCGCATAAAGGTCTCCTCCCATGTTGCTGGTCTTGCTAGATCAACCGCCGATCGAGCTCGGCAGTATTCACCTCCAACCCGAGACCTGGACGGTCATCGAGCCTGAAACATCCGTTTTTGGGTTTCGGTGGGGCGGTGAAGGCTATGTCCATCCTGCCGGACGGGTCTGCGTACTCGGCAGGCTTGGTAAAGTGCATGATCGTGGCGAGCACATGCAGGTTGGCCATGTGACCCACAATCGGCTGCGTCTGGTGGGGTACCAGCTCGACACCATGCGCCTGGCACAATGCAGCGCATTTCATCAGGCCGGTAATCCCGCCCATCTTGATGATATCGGGCTGAACCATCCGGACCCCGGCCCGGATCAGATCCAGGACCGCCTGAGTGGTGTAGGACTGCTCCCCGGCGGAAACCGTGATGTCGAGCCTTTGCGCGACCTCGCCCATTCCGTGAATGTCATAGTGCTGAACGGGCTCTTCAAACCAGAGGTACCCCAAATCCTCGAGCACCCGACCCACCCGCATGGCGCCACCGACGCTGTAGAGGTTATTGGCATCGAACCCGAGCGGAAAATCGTCTCCGACGAGTTTGCGCACCGCCTTTGCCTTGGCAATATCGCCCGCAAGATCGGCGTCCTGGGTGGTCCGATCCCCATCCCAGCGAATTTTGATGGCCGCAGGCTTTTCAGCCATCAAGCGCTTTTCGACAGCGCGCACGGTCTCATCGACGGTGCGGCCATGATTGCCGCCGATCGATGAATAGAACGGGATCTGCGTCCGCCAAGCTCCGCCCAGCAGCTTGTAGACCGGAAGGCCCAGCGCTTTGCCCTTGATGTCCCAAAGCGCAATATCCACTGCCGCCAGCGCGCCGGTGACCGCACCCTCTGGGCCCAGCTTGACGCATTTGTGGAGCAACTGGTCATAAAGAACGCTGGTATCATGAGCATCCTTGCCCAAAAGCTCAGGAGCGATGTCGCGATCGACGATGCCCAGCGAGTGCTCGCCGCCCAGGATTGGCGACGCTTCGCCGTATCCCACGAGATCACCCGACTTGATCCGGACCAAGGCTGTGTAGCGGCTGGATGGATCGCTTGGGTTCCACCGCAGGCGCAATGTTTCAATGCTGTCGATCGGAAGACGTGTCATTGGCTGGCTTTCTCTGGCATGAGCGTTTCAAAGGCGCTCCGAACGGTCTGGGGAATGGGCACGGGCCGCCGGGTTGCGCGATCTACGAACACATGGGTAAAACCGCCCTCTACCGCCGCTGTGTCGTCCTGGTTTGCAAACACACCCAGCTTGTAGGTGACTGAACTGGTGCCGATCCTGTCAACGGACAGACCGACTTCAACCGTGTCGGTGAACAGGACCGGGGCAAAGAACTGCGCGCCACTTTCGACCACAAGGGCTGCATGGGCGCTGCCCTCTGCTGCCACAGCATCAAGCCGGTGCAGGACGGTCAGCACGGCAGTGTCAAACCAGGCGTAGAATTCGGCATTGTTCACGTGGCCGAAGACATCGATATCGTTCCATCTCGGCGTGATCGTAACGAATGTGTCAAAGGCCGAACGCGAGCTCGGACTACGACGGGCCATGGACCACGCACATGTTTGGCGTCGTCACATTCATTGGCGATCTCCTCCCTCTCCCCTCAGAAACCTAGCGCATGGTGCATCCGGATGTAATGAAAAATAAATCAATCCTTGGGCAACCATTTCATGATGTGTTTGGCCACCGCGACGGTCCGGTCGTGCTGATTTGTGACAGTGATTGCGGCGGTCGAGCGATGCCGCTCGACATCAAGACTTTCAACGGTGTAACGAACGGTGACCGTGTCGCCGAACCGCACAGGTTCGACGAATTTGATGCCGTCGTAGCCCAGCGATACGGGCGTAGACTGGTCGCCGCGCTGACGCACGAGAGCGATCAGCGCCGTGCCGGCGGCCGACATGAACCCCACCAGCAGCGCCCCGTGGGCAATCCGCTCACCGAAGGCCGACTTTTCCATCAAGGCCTGGTTGACATGCGCCTCGTAAAAATCGCCCGACAGTCCCGCGAACTGGTAGACATCGAATTCGCTGACGGTCTTGGCGACAGTGATTGTATCGTCTGGCTTGACTTGCATCAGTTGAGCCCCTTGCTGGTCATCCTGCGATCAGGTTGGTGCGAATGTGACGGGCGACAATCTCGGTGCCATCGGCGACCAGATATTCCTCGCTCTTGAAATAATGCCGGCCATTGCTCTCGAACACGTCCAGGATCTGCGCTGCCGTCTGGATCCGGCGTCCAGCTTTGAGCGGCGCGCAGTTGCGTGTTTCCACTTCGGTGAACACCGGCGCGAGCGGGAATTTGTAGCTGGTCAGGACATCGCGCATGGTCAGCCGGACCATGCATGCCGAATGGGCCAATCCATCATCGTAGATTGCCTCGGTGTTGCCCATGGCGGTGCGGGAGTCCGCTATATCCTGGGCAGTCAGTACGCGGTCTTCTGTGCCGAACTCGAGCCCGTGGGCAAGGTCTTCCACCCGCAGCTCGGGCTTTGGCGTGGCAAAGGGATGGAATGCCAATGCCTCGACAGCGGGTACCGAAGGCGGCGAATCCGCAAGGGCCATCCAGCCCACGAGAACCTGCTCGCCCTCCGCATTGGTGATGGTGACATCGACCTTGGGGCCGCCTTCGAATGTCCCGGCAGGTGTCGCCTTAACGACAAGCTCATCGCCATCATACACCGGGCGACGGAACCGGGCCGCAATGGCACCCCGTGCCAGCCACTCGACGCCCCAGGCGCGGGTCGCCAGCCGTGTTGCATAGTCATAAACGAAGGCCCCCGGGATCAACGCGGCGCGGAAACCTTGGGCGCGCGCGACCGAATCCTCGTGCACGCTGCCCTTGTAGCCGGGGTTGTCGTCCAGAACGGCCGTGACGGCATAGTCGTGTTCGAGCGCAGTCATGCTCAAGCCTCCTTGTTGGGCGCATCGGCAATGGTGCGCGAGCGGACCATGGCGTCGATCCGTTCGGAGTCGAACCCGAGAACTTCGCCCAGAAGGTGGGCATTGTCGGCGCCGAACGCAGGGGCAGAGCGCCGATAGTCCCCCGGCGCGCGCTCGAGATGGAACGGCAAGCCCGGATGGGGATGGGTTCCGGCAACCGGATGGGTGATCTCGGCGTAAAATCCGCGCGCCCTGAGATAGTCCGAATGTGCCAGATCATGAGGCGTGTTCACCGGTGCGGCGATGACGCCTGCCGACTGCAGTTTTGCGGCCAGCTCATGTTTGTCGAACGCGCCCGTCCAATCGGCGATGATGCGCTCGAGTGCGTCCTCATTGGCTTTGCGCGATCCAACGTCCGCAAACCGGGGGTCCCCGGCCAGTTCGGCCTGCCCCATTTCGGCGCAGAGTGCTTGCCACTGCGCGTCGGTTTGTGCGGCAATGACGACCCATTCATCCTCGCCCTGTGCCGGGAAGGCATTGTGTGGCGCTGCATGGGCAACGCGGTTGCCATCAGGCTTTGTATCTTTGCCCTCTACCGCGGCATGGAGAATCTCCGGGCCGATGAACTGCATTGCCGCCTCGACCTGGGAAACCTCGATATGCTGGCCCAGTCCGGTCTTGCGCCGATGATAAAGCGCGGTCGCGATGGCCGCAGCCGCATTGAAGCCGCCGATGGGATCGAGATAGGACGGTCCGGTCACGGTCGGCTTGCCGTCGTGATAGGCGATGGCCGCGGACATCCCGGCTGCCATTTCCATTGTCGGCCCCAGGGCCGCATAGGACGAATGGGGTCCCTCGAGCCCAAAGGCCGGCATTTCGGCGACGATGATTTCGGGCTTGTGCTTGGACAGGCTCTCATAGTCGAGCGCCAGCCGCCGCAACATGCCGGGCCGGAAATTGCAGATCAGCACATCGCTTTGCAGCACCAGGTCCCGAACGGTTTCAACACCACCTTCGGCCTTGAGATCGATGGCGAGCGAGCGCTTGTTCACATTCTGGGAATTGAACAGAAACACCCGGTCCCATCGCCGCTCGCCGGGATCGAAATCAGGGTAATTGACGGGCGATGGGGCGCCCTTGTTCGTGCGCCAGGTGTTGGTGCGTGTGGGCGATTCGATATGGGTTACGTCAGCGCCAAAGTGCGCCAGAATGCGGCCAGCCATGGGACCGGCCCACGCCGTCGTCAGTTCAACGACGCGGATGTTTTCGAAAGGTAGCATTGTTCACTCTGTGACTTCATTGACGCGCGAGCGCGGCATTCGCGAAAGACGAAAGGGCGCCCCCAAACGCGGGAGCCCTTGGGCATCGGGTCCATCCCAATACTGGCGCGCAGCCAGATGCGGATTTTCGAGCAACTCGCTGGGACGATAGGCACACGCGGAAATGACCTGGGCCTCCTGAAGACGCGAGACGACGTCTTCAGCATCTTCGTCGCGTACATGGTCCTGGATGATGTCGAACATTTCCGCCCAGTTCTTCACCCGGTCGGCGACCTGTGCAAAACGCGGATCATCGATCAGCTGAGACAGACCAAGCGCCTTGCACATGGCCGCAAAGCGATGGGGATAGATCCAGATGCACACCCAGGTGCCCTCGCAAAGGACCTGCCCGGCCGGAATATCCTGATCGCCGCGGCGGCGGTTGGTGCCGTTGTAGAAATATTGAAGCACATAGGGAAAGCACATGGCCGCTGCGGTTTCGGCAACATCGACACTCGCCTTCTGGCCCTGCCCGTCGTCTTCCCTGGTGAACAGCCCTACCATCGCGGTGATATAAGCGGCCACCCCGCCCGCATAGGAGGCGCGGTTGCCCACGCCATAGAGCGGCTCCCTGCCCGGCTCGCCATTGTTGGACATCATCCCCGAAAGCGCCTGATGCACCATCTCGTTGGCCTGCCAGCCAGCATAGGGACCATCCGCACCAAAGGCAGATACCTCGACGCAAACGCACCGGTCACCGGCCAGTTTGGCAATCTCGTCCTTGAACCCCTGAGGCACGATGGCGACATCGGCTCCGGCAACCAGATCGGCCAGTTCCGCCTTTGACTTGGGCAGATCAACCACCCGCTTGCCGGTGTTGAGATGATGAAACGCCAAGGAGCGCCTGTCCTTGTCAAAGGGGGGCACATGACGCACGGACGCGCCGTTTTCGGGTTCGGCCAGCGTAACTTGCGCACCAAAATCCAGAAACAAGCGGCTGCAATAATTGCCAGCGATCGATCCGCTCAGGTCGACCACATGCAGCGAACTGAATGGTGAAGACATCTATTCCTCCTGCAGGCAGCCTATTGGCTTATGCATCCGGATGCAATAGGGTGAATTTGGCTTTTCTGGCATAATTTGTTGACAAGGCGGGATCGCGGTGGCTTGAGAATAGGCGTGGCAGTTACCGGAGGGGTCGCCAAGCGTATGGAAAAGAAACCGCTGACTTCGCGTCAGCTGGCCAGGATGATTGGCGTCAGCCAATCGACGATATCGCGCACCTTTTCAAAACAGGACAGCGTATCGCCCGAAACACGCCGCAAAGTCATAGAAGCGGCACAGCAATTGGGCTATCGCCCCAACGCCATCGCCCGTATCCTTTCAAAGCACACCTCTGACATCGTCGGCGTTGTGACGGCCGATATCCACAGCCCCTTGTATCTGGACCTGCTCGACAAGCTATCCTCGCGGATGCAGGCGATCGGACTTCATCCGCTGTTGTTCAACCTGCCCGCCGGGGCCGATGGGTCCGACCAGCTCGATGTGCTGCGCCAGTACAATGTCCGTCACGTGGTGGTGATTTCGGGCCGTATTTCCAATGCCGCGGTCGCCAAATGGGCCGAAGACGGGCGGTCGGTTATCCTGGTGAACAGGGCCAAGACCGAAGGCCAGGTCGCCAATGTCCATTCGGACAATTTCGGCAGCTCCCGAACGGTCGCAGACCATTTTCATTCGCTTGGCCTGAACCGGGTGGCGTTTGTCGGCGGCCCCACGGGCACGCCGACGAGCATGGAGCGCGAGGCGGCCTATACGCAAAGGTTGGCGGAACTGGGCATGACGCTGACGGCTGTGGGCGGCGGGCTGGAATATTCCCACGAGGCCGGTGTGCTGTCCGCTAAACAGGTCATGGACAGCGCGCCCGAGGCCATTTTCTTTGCCAATGACCGACTCGCAATCGGCGGCCTTTTCGCGCTGCGGTACGAGCTTGGACTCAAAGTGCCGGGCGATGTTTCGGTCGTGGGCTTTGACGATATCGATATGGCCGCATGGACGGGCGTGGAACTGACGACGGTTCGTCAGGACGTGCCCAAGATGGTCAATGCGACCATGGCGATTCTCGAGTCGGCCATGAACCGGGACGAGGGCGCTTACGACCACGTTCAGGTCAAATGCCAGCTTGTGATTCGCAAAACCACCGGTCCTGCAATCCCCTCGAAATAATCTCGCCTTGCCTCCCGACTTTTCAGCCACACGTGCCCCCTGCCCGCTCAACGCCGGCGCGCTGTTCGAGTTCGATCAGCGTGCCCAAAAAATCCTTGGGGTGCACGAACAGGACCGGCTGGCCGTGAGCACCAGTCTTCGGTTTGCCATCGCCCAGAACGCGCGCGCCCGTGGCGGCAAGCTGGGCTGCCGCTGCAGTGATGTCATCAACCTCAAAGCACATGTGATGCATGCCGCCGTCGGGATTGGCGGCAAGGAATTTGGTAATCGGTGAGGTCTCCCCCAAGGGCTCGAGCAATTCGATTTTGGTGTTGCCCGTATCGATGAACACCACGGTCACACCGTGTTCGGGAAATGCCTGGGGGGCGCTAACCAGTACACCCAGACGGTCGCGATATTGCGCTGCGGCTTGGACGAGATCGGGCACGGCGATGGCGATGTGATTGAGCTTGCCGATCATCGGTTGGTCCGCTTTTTTTCGATGCGGTCGAGCGCGGCGAACGCGGCGTCGAGCACATTGGTGCCCGGGCCGAAGATTTCGGCAACGCCCAGGGCAAACAGCTCGTCATAGTCAGACGCGGAATTCACCCCGCCTACGAACACGGCCACCTGATCGAGCCCACGCGCTTTGAGCGCATCGATCAACTCGGGCACCAGCGTCTTGTGCCCCGCGGCGAGCGAAGAGACCCCGACCGCATCGACCTTGAGGTTCTCGGCATGGGCGGCGACCTCGTGGGGGGGTGTCGAACAGCGCGCCCATATGGAATTCGAACCCGATATCGGCAAAGGCCGTAGCGATCACTTTGGCCCCCCGGTCGTGCCCATCCTGGCCCATCTTGGCGGTAAAGATCGCGGGCGGGCGTTTGTGGGCATCCGTAAACCGGGCGATCCTGTCCTGCATGGCGGAGTATTGGGGATCATCGGCATAATGGGCGCCATAAACGCCCGAGAGCACACGGGTAAAGGCTGCGTGGCGGCCGAACACATCTTCCATGGCCTGAGAAATCTCGCCCAGGTCGCCCGCGCGCGTGCCGCTTCGATGGCCGCCTCGAGCAGATTGCCTTCGTTCATCGCCGCATATTCGCGCAGCCCTGTGAGCGCAGCCTGGCATTTCCCAGCTCCGCCCCCAAAAGCAGTCGGGCAGGAATCCACCAAGCCTCAACCTCGGCGAACCGTCCGATTCCTAAAGCGACACAGACGAGCAAGCGATGAGGAAGGCAAAGGTGGCAGCCAGTCCGAGGGCGGAACGAACCGCATGCAAGCCGCCCCACTCTTCCACCAACATTCGGGACGCCGGACCTGCATCCTCGAGGTCGGTTTCGTGTAGCTTGTTGTTGATCGACATCATGGCGACAAGCGTCCATGGCCAATTGGCAATCATCAAGCTCCCACCCACCAGGAACGCAATCACCCCGGTTTGCCACCAGGCGAATCAGACCAAGAAGAAAGCCGATCACCGCGAGAGATGCCTGCATTGCAAAGCCGCGCTTATACGAGGGTTTCCATTCCGCGAGCTGCGACCTGTCATCAAGCATGAGCCGCGCAGGCTGCTCAGCGACATTGATGTAGATTGCAGCGCCCGAGAAGAACGCGGCTGTTATCAGAGCGAGAAGGCCAAAAATCATACTGTGCTCCGTTGCGCCGTCGTTGTCCGCTTTTGATCTTATCGCTCGAAAACCGACCGGCGGCAAACCACCCCATTCTGGACATCAGCAGCGGCATCGCGGACCGGCAGCTTCCAGGAGCTCGAGCGGGATGTCTGAACGAATGAAAGCCCTCGCCTGCTGCCGGGAAGCATGACGGTGAGGTGAACAAAATTTAGCGTGGCGTTCGACAACCTTTTGAAGATGGCGATCCCAGATGGATTCAACCTGAGGCTTCTGCTTCATAAGCCACAAACGCAAGTATCTTGTATCAGATTCATAGCTTCTCCCATTGTCCTGGCCCATCCTGCCAAGTCCTGTTCTGAACTCGTCCGGACTGCTGTTGTATTATTGCATCACGGGGAAAGAACATTACTGGAGCATGATTTCTCTATAAAAGTTCGTAGCTTTGTCTATAGAAATGGCTGCAGATCTATGCCTTCCTCGTCGCATCAAGTGTTAATGGGGGATATAGTGTCGAATGCGGCGTTCGACCAACGATCGTTAATACAACTGACGATATATGCGGGCTCACTGGTCCTAGGATTGCCCGCGGCCGGTATCTCTCTAGGCTACCGGGTAATATCCGTATTCAGCACAGCTTGCACGCTTCCGCGACGGGCGCGGTTCTTACGGTCGTCAGTACCAAGCAGAAAGCGACCGGCTTTAACCAGACCTTGCGACAGAGCAGGACGTCTTCGGCGCCATTTACCAGACAGCTTGGCAAAACCAATGACAGAATCACATTGTTCAAACCGGAATCCGGAAATCGATGTCTTCGCTCCGAAGGCCGAGGCCGCGTGGAAGGCCCTGAGAGGCCGCTTCGCTTCCAAAATATCCGACGCGGAGATCGATCATTTTTATGCAGTTTTCATATACGGCTTAACGGCTCCCTCGTTCGACGACGACGAACCCTCAGCGCATTTGGATATTTGCCGAGCCCTGCTCGAACTGAATGTGCCGCCTGAACGCGCCCACGATGCCCTGCATGCAATTCCGGTTTCCAAAGAGCCATGGGTGGCATCAGCGTACAAGACCATGGAGCATCGCGGCACCGAAATGGGGCGCGAAATAGCAGAACAGATACGCACTGGAGAGGTCCGCGCAAGCAACGGCGCAGAGGTGCGCCAGGCGACCCCCGCGGAATTCAAGGAGAACTTGCCATGACTGAACCGAGCAATCGGCGCCTGCAGGGTGATTCGCATCGCGGGTTCGTGAGCAACTGGATTTCGGGTGCTGCCGAAAGCCGCTCGCTCCGGCGCCGGCTTATGGCGGTGCTGCGCAAGGCGCACTCGGTCCTTGGTATGGGGCGCAGCCGGCTGGGGCTCGGCTCGCTCGGTATCGGCGGCTCGATTGCGGCAGTCGCCCTGGGCATGTCCGCGACCTCCGCCCTGGCGGGTTACGCCGCCGGCAACGGCCAGCTCACCGGCACTGGTCAGGGCGCGGTGTCAATCGGCACGGGTCCGCTTTGCCATACTTTCGTGGCCGATTACAGCACCGGCATCGGCTGCACCGTCACGGTAAGCGGGCTTTCTGGGGTCGGTATGGGAATGAACACCGTCGTCAGCGGGGATCACGCCGTTGGCATCGGCCGAAACGTCACTGCCAGTGGCAATCATGCTATCGGAATGGGCATCGCGGCAAAATCCGAGGGCGTTGCCTCCATCGCGTTTGGATCGGCTTCCGTCGCGAATGCCGATTCCGCGGTCGCAGTCGGGCGCCTGGCGGAGTCCCAGGGCCTCAATGGCGTGGCGCTTGGTTGGTCAGCGACGGTCACTGACAAATATGGGGTTGCTATCGGCTCATCATCAAGTGCGGCCCTGACTGGAACGGCAGTCGGTGTGGGTTCCACCGCAACCGGCAATGCTTCTACTGCTGTCGGGCAGAACTCCGTCGCCTCGGGAATCTTGGCTTCGGCGTTTGGGCGCAGCGCGACAGCTTCGGCTGAGGGGGCCACCGCCCTCGGCGTGAATTCAGCGGCTTCGGGAAAGAGCTCGATCGCGCTGGGCGATGGCGCGGCCGCGTCGGCCGGCACCAGCACGGCGATCGGCTTTGGCGCCAAGGCGGCCGCCTCCAATTCCATCGCGATCGGCCAAAACGCCGCAACCGATGCGGCGGCCGGATCCTCGCTCGCCATCGGCTACAACACGTCCGTCACCGACATCAATTCGGTCGCCATAGGAAACGGTGCCCAGAGCACCGGGCAGAGCAACGTCGCGCTCGGCATCTTCGCCGAGGCCTCTGGCTCCGCCTCCGCATTGGCGCTCGGCCGGCGCGCGACCGCGAGCGCCGATCATGCGACGGCCCTCGGCCGCGGCGCCACGGCGAGCGCGCTGGACGCCATTGCCATGGGCACCGATGCAACGGCGGACGCTGCCGACGCCGTCGCCATCGGCAACGGCTCCAAAGCCACCGCCGGCAAGGCGGTCGCGATCGGCTCCGGCAACCTCGCCAGCGGCGACGGCGCGGTGGCAATTGGCGATCCCAACACCGCCACCGGCGACGGCGCGGTCGCTCAGGGCATGGACAACACCGCGACCGGCAACGGCTCCGTGGCGATGGGCAACACCAACATGGTGGGCGGCGGCGGCCAGGCGGTGAGCACCCCCGGCACGCCCGCGCAGGGCGCCGTGGGCATCGGCTATCAGAACGAGGTCATCGGCCAGGGCTCGGTCGCGCTCGGCAACACCAGCCAAGCGCTTGCGGCCGGCTCGCTCGCTTTCGGCGATGCGGCGATTGCCGACAATGCCGGGGACGTGGCGCTCGGCTCGGGCTCGGTGACGGCAGCGGCCGTGGCCACGAAGAGCACGACGATTCGGGGCACAACCTACAACTTTGCCGGCACAAATCCGACCTCGACGGTCAGCGTCGGTGCCGGCGGTTCCGAGCGGACCATCACCAATGTTGCGGCAGGCCGGATCAGCAGCACCTCCACGGACGCGGTCAACGGATCGCAGCTCTATGCCGTGCAGGACTCCCTGCAATCGGCGGTCGCTGGCGCGGCGCCGCACTATGTGAGCATCAACGACTTCAACACAGTTCGAGGCAACTACAACAACGATAGTGCGCAAGCATCGCAATCCATCGCCATCGGCACCGATACAACGTCCAAAGGCCTCTATTCCATCGCTATAGGCTCAGAGGCGGTGGCTGAAGGCGCTTCCGGCGTCGCGATCGGGCGCGTGGCGGAGTCCGGGTTTCACGGCACCGCCATTGGCTGGACGGCCGAAGCCACTTCCGCTTATTCCTCGGCGATTGGCTCGAACTCGATCGCATCGGCAGAACTCGCTACGGCTTTCGGACGCTCGGCGGAGGGGACAGGGGAAGGCGCGACGGCCATCGGCAGTGGCAGTCTAGGGGTAAACGATAGAACCACGGCTCTTGGCTGGGCGGCACATGCCGTCGGCACAGGCGCGGTAGCTGTCGGACACGGCGCGGGTAGCCAGTCAACCGGAAACACCAATTCACTTGCCATGGGCATCGCTGCGGGCCAATTCGTCAGCGGTTCGCAGAATGTTGCCGTCGGCGGAGGTGGCACCGATGCCACCCTCATGAGAGGTGCCGGTTCGGGCGTAACAGGCACGCGGAACATCGCCTTGGGCTCCGGCGATGGCACCGTGGACTATGACCCCACGATCCCAGCATCTGCGGGCTCCAATGTAACCGGCGACGACAACATCGCGATCGGCACTAATGCGGGCATTGGCGTTGCCAGCAACGCGACGACGTCGATCGGATTCAATGCGATGGCCAGCGCAGCCAACGCCGTCGCCATGGGTACAAACACCACCGCCGATTCAAAGGATGCCGTTGCCATCGGCAACGGCTCGACCGCCACCGGCGGCCGGGCGGTTGCGGTGGGCGCCGGCAACCTGGCCAGCGGCAACGGCGCGGTCGCCATTGGCGATCCCAACACAGCGACCGGCGACGGCGCGGTGGCGCAGGGCATGGACAACACCGCGACCGGCAATGGCTCGGTGGCAATGGGCAACACCAACATGGTCGGTGGCGGCGGACAGGCGGTGGGCACCCCCGGCACGGCGGCACAGGGCGCGGTCGGCATCGGCTATCAGAACACCGTCGTCGGTCAGGGCAGCGTGGCCCTGGGCAACAACAATGTTGCGGCTGCAGCCGGAACCATCGCTATCGGCGATACGGCAACGACCGCCCTGGGCGGTGACATCGCCATGGGCGCCAATGCGGTCGCCGACAGTACGAATGCCCCAGGGGCTGGCGCTGCGACCGCGATCGGCAACGGGGCCCAGGCAGTTGCTTCGGGCACCACCGCACTCGGTGAATCGGCGATTGCCCGCGGGCAATATGCGGCGGCGCTCGGCAGGGGGGCCGATGCGGTGGGGCTCGCCACCGCTGTCGGCCCCGAGGCAACCGCCTCCGGTTTTGCCGGGACGGCTCTCGGCGTCAACACGAAAGCGGGCGTATACGCCTTGGCAGCCGGATCGGCCGCCAATGCAAGCGGCGGCAACGCGGTCGCGCTGGGCGCCAATGCAACGGCGGGCAATGCCAATGCGGTCGCGCTCGGCACGGGCTCGGTGACCGCCGCGGCCGTGGCCACGCCAAGCATCGTTATCGGCGGAACCACATATAACTTCGCCGGCACGTCGCCGGGCTCCACGGTCAGTGTTGGCGACGCAGGGGCAGAACGCACGATCACCAACGTCGCCGCAGGCCGGATCAGTAGCACCTCCACGGACGCTATTAACGGCTCGCAGCTTTATGCGACCAACCAGGCGCTGCAGTCGACGATCGCGGGAGCGGCAACGCATTATTACAGCGTGAATGACGGCGGCACGGTCGGTGGAAACTATAACAATGACGGCGCCACCGGCCTCAAATCGCTGGCGGGCGGTGTGGCCGCTTCGGCAAGTGGAAACAGTTCGACGGCGCTCGGACTCAACACCGAAGCATCGGGGGCAATCAGCACGGCGATCGGCGCGTTGGCGAAGGCGACTGGTACGAACGCCACGGCGGTCGGACGCGAAGCCAGGGCCCTCGACAGCGCGGCCTCGGCGTTCGGCTTCAATTCCGAGGCTTCGGGCGACGTTTCGACCGCTCTCGGTTCGGCCGCCAGGGCGGCGGCGAGTGGCGCGGTCGCCATCGGCCGAATCGCGCTGGCGGACGGGGTTAACGCGACGGCAGTGGGTCGTTCGTCCGTCGCCTCGGGGGCCAGTTCGCTGGCGCTGGGCGCCGCGGCGAACGCGACAGGCGAGAACTCAATTGCCATGGGCAACCAGGCCGGTGCAGCCGGACTGTTTGCGACAGGGATAGGCTTCAAGGCTGTAGCAGGAGGCCAGGCGTCAGTCGCCATGGGCAACCTGGCCAGCGCTAATGGCGCCAATACTGTCGCGATCGGCCTTGAAGCGAGTGCAAGCGGAATCAGCGGCGCGACCGCGATCGGCGCACGTGCGGATGCGAGTTCGAACAATACGACGGCAATCGGTGTGGACGCGAACGCCTCGGCGGTCAATTCAATGGCGATGGGCACCGGTGCAAAGGCGGATGCCGATGAAGCGGTCGCGATCGGCACCGTCGCGGTGGCAACCGGCGGCAGGGCCGTGTCTATCGGTTCGCGCAACACCGCCTTCGGCGATGGCGCGGTCGCGATCGGCGATCCGAGCTATGCCAGCGGCGCCGGCGCCTTTGTCGGCGGCGCGAACAACATCGCCAACGCCGACGGAACGGCGAGCGCCACCGCCGCCAATACGGCCAATGGCGCGGTCGCCATCGGCAACTCCAACAAGGCCGTCGGCCAGGGCTCGGTCGCGCTCGGCAACACCTCGAGCGCGCTGCAAGCCGGCTCGCTCGCTTTCGGCGATACGGCGGTTGCCAACAATGCCGGCGACGTGGCGCTTGGTTCCGGCTCCACGACCGCTGCCGCCGTCGGAACGGGTAGCGCGACCATAGCCGGCACGACCTATACCTTCGCAGGCACCACGCCGGGCTCCACGGTCAGTGTTGGTGACTCAGGGGCGGAACGCACGATCACCAATGTCGCGGCGGGCCGCATCAGCGCCACCTCGACCGACGGCATCAACGGATCGCAGCTTTTTGCGACCAATCAGGCAGTAGACAGCCTGTCGACCACGGTTAACAACATCAATACCGGCGGCGGCATCAAGTATTTCCGTGCCAACTCGACGCTGCCGGACTCACAGGCGATCGGAACGGATTCCGTTGCCATCGGCCCGAACGCGGTGGCCAACAATGCGGGCGATGTGGCGATCGGTCTGGATGCTGAATCGAGCGCGACGACGGCCGTCGCCAGTGCGACGATCGGCGGCAACAATTATACGTTTGCCGGAGATACGCCGAGCGGTGCGTTCTCGGTGGGCTCGGCAGGAGCAGAACGGCAGATCCAGAACGTTGCGGCCGGCCGGCTGAGCGCCACCTCGACTGATGGCGTCAACGGCTCACAGCTCTATGCGACAAACCAGCAGGTCACCCAGAACACGACGGACATCGCCAATCTTGACAACAACTTCATCAATATCGCCGGCGACACGACCAAGAACTACACCGACGCCAATGGCATGGGTATCCGGTATGTCAGGACAAACGAACGCACTCTGACGAAAAGCGACTCCTTCGCGCAAGGGATTGGCTCCAGCGCGGTCGGTTACAATGCGACCGCCGCAGCAGACAGTTCCCTCGCGCTTGGCCGTGAGAGCAAAGTCACAATTGACGGCGGCGTCGCTCTCGGGTCGGGATCGATCTCCGATCGTGCCCTGGCTCCGGCCTCGGGAGATCTTGGTGGGGGCGTCCCGTACAACACCACCGATGACACGTTGCTCGGCGCCGTCTCGGTCGGATCGGCCTTGTCATACCGGCAGATCACAAATGTAGCGGACGGCACCGACGAACACGATGCGGTTACAGTTCGGCAGCTCCAGGGGGCCTTGGCCTCGTTCGCCGTAACTCCGACCAAATACTTCCACGCCAACTCGGCGGCAAATGACTCCCTGGCCGTCGGAGCCGAGTCGATCGCGGTCGGTCCGGAAACCGTCGTCAACGCTGACAATGGAATCGGTGTCGGCAATGGTGCAATCGTCGATCAGATTGCACCGGGAGGCACGGCAATAGGGCAGAACGCCCATGTCATGCGGGCCGATGGTGTGGCGCTGGGCACGCAGGCCAAAGCCGGAGGGGTTCAGTCGCTTGCTCTCGGTGCAGGTGCCGAAAGCCTTCACGGTAACAGCGTCGCGATCGGCGGATCGTCAATCACAACGGTGGGCGCGCAAATCGGCTACACGGCATTCGGGCTCGCAGCACCACAGACATCGGTCGGCGAAGTGTCCGTCGGTTCGGCCGGATCGGAACGCAAGCTGACCAATGTCGCCGCCGGTTCGGCAGAAACGGACGCCGTGAATGTGAGCCAGTTGAGGGCCGTGGCCAGCGAGTTTACCGACCATCTCGGCGGTGGCTCGAAGGTTCATAAGGACGGCACGATCATCCACCCGACTTACAATATCCAAGGAGACAACTACACGACCGTTCATGAAAGCTTTGAGGCGATCGACAACGTCATAACCAACATCAACAATGGCGGCGGCATCAAATACTTCCACGCCAATTCAACATTGGCCGATTCCTCGGCCACCGGTACGGACAGCGTCGCGATCGGTCCCGAGAGCGTTGCAAGCGGCACCGACAGCCTGGCCGCAGGCCATGGTGCGGCAGCGGCTGGGCAGAGCTCCGTCGCTCTCGGCGAAGGTGCGCAAGCCAACAATGCCAATGATGTCGCCCTGGGCTCGGGTTCCGTGACAGACAAGGCCGTCGGCACTTTCGGCACCACCATCAATGGCGAGAGGTACGAATTTGCCGGCAAGTCCCCGACCGGCACCGTCAGCGTCGGCGACGACGGAGCGGAACGGACGGTCACCAACGTGGCCGCCGGAAGAATTTCGGAGGACAGCACGGATGCCGTGAACGGGTCGCAGCTTCATGCCACCAATACGGCGATCGAGGATCTGCAGACCGGTGTTGGAGAACTCGACAAGAATGCGGTCCAGTATGGCGTCGATGAGAATGGCGACAAGACGAACAGTGTCACCCTGGTCGGTGGCGACGTGAATGCGCCGGTTGTCATCTCGAATGTCGGCAAGGGCGTCGAGGATAACGACGCCGTCAACGTCTCGCAATTGAATGAGGGCATTACCGAGTCCAAATCCTACACGGACGAGCGCGTCGACTACGCTATCGAGACCTCCAACGAATATACGGATAAAGTCGCCGCGACGACGCTGGACGAGGCCAACGATTACACGGACCAGAAGTTCGGGCAGCTGAACCAGCAGTTCGGCGAGGTCAGGGAAGAAGCGCGACAGGCAGCGGCGATTGGCCTAGCCGCGGCATCGCTTCGTTACGACGATCGGCCCGGCAAGTTGAGCGTTGCGGCGGGCGGAGGTTATTGGCAAGGCGAGGGGGCACTGGCCTTCGGTGCCGGCTACACGAGCGAAAACGGACGTGTTCGCGCCAATGTCTCGGGTACGACCGCCGGCGGAAACTGGGGTGTTGGTGCCGGCCTCAGCTTTACCTTGAACTGAGGCCGGTATGCTGAGGCAAGTCAAATACAGACCCCCACTGTTGCTGGCTTGCCTGCTCCTGCCCGGCTCACTCGCAGCCGGGCAGGAGCAGGCCCCTCCCGACTACCGGATCAAGCCGTCGGAAGTGGCTGTGCCGGCGAACGTGAAGCTTGGGGATTACCAGCGGATCACTCGCCCGTTCGAAAACTGGACCCTGATTTGCGACGAAAATCTGGAAGCGCGCCGGAAGGTCTGTAACGTGACTCAAATCATCGAGGATCAGTCGGGACAGATGGCGTTCAGTTGGTCGCTGGCCGCCACGGAGGAGGGGAAACCTTACATGATTTTGCGCACGGCCCCTCATGCGAACAGCGACGGGCTCATTTCTTTGAAATTCGCAGGACGCAAGGAGCCGGTCAACGTCCAGTTTGATGGGTGCAACGAGGTGGTCTGTGTCGGCATGGTCCCGGTCGGCCCGATCATGCGCGAGCAGATATCGAAAGGTGCAGCCCCGCAGATCTCCTATACGACCACAGACGAAAGCACGATTACCGTGACCGCAACGCTGAAGGGCCTTTCGACGGCCGTCGAGGCCATCAACTGATAGGAATTCAATGAGCCAGAAATCGATTCACGATCGGATAATGTCTCGCAATCAGCCAGATCCTCTGGAAAATGCCGGAGACGTCACGCTGGGCAAGTTCGACAGAAAATGGCTGAAAGCAGCCGCCCTCTCTCTGCTCGGCGTTGTCGTCATTGCGGCGGCCGGTTATGGGGCCATGCGCTCTGATGCGGTCAGGGGCTTCTTCTCACAGGAGGCAGTCGCTGAAACGAAAGAAGCTGTGCCCGAACTGGCCGATACCCCGTTCCTGCAGCACGCTGAACAGGCCGGCCTGGAGACATGCTCCACGGTCTTTCCAGCACTTGGAGAACTGCTGACAAACGGATCGCAATATCAGGTTCAATCAACCTGGAACTCCGAAAAGCCGGACGAGCATGCGGTGCAATCTTTGGTAGGCATGACTTACCAGGCCGAAAGCTACACGGGAACGGCTGCAGGTTTCGTATTTGCCGCTCCAACGGGTTCAGTCTGCGAAGGCTCCATGGTCCGGGTGGCACCGTTCTCAAGACCGTGTAACGACATCTCGGCGCTTCTGCCCGCTGGAAGCAAGCTCGCCAACAATCTTGGAAACGTGGCCGTCTATTCGCTTGCCAACAATGGCGGCGATGCACTCCTTCTACCCGCAGGCGAAACGTGCATAGTTGTTTCAATAGCATCAGCAGTTCAGGGCTGATGCAGCAGCCGAGGGGGAGGTCACAATGAAGATTAGTCCTGCTATCGCCGCTCTCGTCGCAGCCGCAATTCTCTTGATTCAAACCGGACACATTGCTGCGGCCGATCTCCCGAGCGCCATGATTGAAGCGCCGGTTCCGTCATCTCAAGAAGCAACAATTCCACCGCCACAGGAAGAACGCGGTATCTGGGCTGCGATCGCCTATTCCGAAATTGACCGGAAACACGGCTTCTTCTGGGGCGCCGACAAGCGCCAGGAGGCAATGGATATCGCTTTTGAACATTGCGTGAATGCTGGCGGGGAGGCATGCAAGGTCGTTGAGGTCTTCCGCAATCACCGGCACTGGAATGATGACGACCAGACCGGCTTTCCGTACTATCCTTGCGGTGCCCTGGCGATCAGCGAGGAGCAGCCGGGCCAGATCACGCCTTGGGGCGCGAGATCGGCGCCAACCCGCCGCGAGGCTGAGGACCAAGCTCTTCGTGCATGTAAAGCCGGCGAAGGCAAATGCGAAATTCGTGAATGGGTTTGCACATAATGCTGAACCAGCGGCATCGCGTCCTTGAGGAGTTGGACTCAAAACAGAAGGGCGCGTCACTTGCCTGTCTCGACATTCATGCCACCTGATTTCAATCAGAAACGTACTGTGCCAAGCGCGGCCTGGAAGGGGCGCTGGGCACTGCTGCGTTTGCAGCCGATGTTATGCGCCGCGATGCTAACTTTATCGATGCCGGCGTTGGCCCAGCAAGCCACGCTTCCGAACGGTGCGAACTCACTGCAGGAGACATATCAGGATTGGCAGCTAAGCTGCGCTGTTCGTGAGAATACGCGAGCGTGTGCCGTATCGCAGGACCAGACACAGGAGAATGGTCAAAGACTGCTGGCTGTCGAGATCGGTGTGGGTTCGGATGGAGCTGTCGCAACGTTACTCCTTCCCTTCGGTATCCTTTTCGAACCCGGCGTAACCCCACAAATTGATGACCAGGCGCCATTGCCACCTGTACGGTTCCGGACCTGCCTGCCGAGGGGCTGCATCGCTGTGATGCCCACCGATCAAGCAACGCTCGATAGAATGCGAACCGGCTCGACGCTGAAGCTGATCGTTACAACCGCGGCAAACACGTCGATGACTTTCCCTGTATCACTCAGTGGTCTTACCGCTGCGCTCGACCGCCTCAGCGCCATCAATGGCAGCTAAAACTTCTAAATAAGGTGCTTTGCCCATGAGTATCGCGGTCGGCCAACTCAAGAGTGCGTATGACGAGGTTCCATATGCTTCGCACCCATTTCCCCACTCGGCTCCGGAGAACTTAGCGGCGGTCGCACACCTGTTCGGGCTGGACACACCGCCTGCCGCTACCGCTCGCGTCCTGGAACTCGGATGCTCCTCCGGTGGAAATCTCATCCCTTTTGCCGCTCGCGCGCCTGAAGCACAGACCCTTGGCATCGACCTTTCCGGCGTGCAGATCGACATGGGCAGAAAGCGCATCGAGGCCCTCGGCGTTTCCAATATCAAGCTCATGGAAGGCGATCTTTCAGCCTTGGATTCCAAGGAGCTCGGCAGCTTCGACTACATCATCTGCCACGGCGTCTATAGCTGGGTTCCACCGCATGTGCAGGACGCGATCCTGCGCATCTGCAAGGAAAACCTCACGGCAAATGGCGTCGCTTATGTCAGCTACAATGTGTACCCAGGCTGGAAAGCCAAGGAAATCGTTCGCGATGCCATGATGCTGCGTGGCGGCTCACGCGCCACATCGGCCGAGCAATTGAGCTACGCCAAGGGGATGCTCGACTTTCTCGAGCAAGTCGCGCCGAAGGACAGCGTCCTTTCCAAGACCATGGAACTGACCCTGCCGGAGTTGCGGCATCAGCAAGACTATTACCTTGCCCACGAATACCTGGAGCCGTTCAACGCCCCCTGCTACTTCCAGCAATTCGTTGAACGCGCCAACGGCCACGGACTCGCCTATCTGGCAGAAGCCCACCCATCGACAATGTTTGCCGACAACTATGGTGAACAGGTCGCGGCCCCTTTGCTGAAGGAGTGTGGCCATAGCCAGGTGCTGGTCGAGCAATATCTCGATTTCATCGTAAATCGAACCTTCAGGCAAACCCTTCTGGTTAACGGCGACAGAGGCAGCGAAATCCGGTATCGGCTCGACGGTGAGAGGCTGCGCAAATTCCACTATGCGGCCCATCTGCCTTGCCTCGACGGTGAAAGCCACCTAGACGACTCTCCCCAAACTTTCGGAGCCACAGGATCCAGCATCACGACACAGCGGGTCGAAATGAAGGCCGCACTTGAAATCCTCTCGGCAAGCTGGCCGAAACCGTTTCCTACGACGACTTGGTGAAGCGCACGTCCAAGAAATGCGCGTCGGCATGGCGTCAGGCTGTCCAAGCCATCGTGGATGAGCTGCTGGAAATGCTCATTATAAAGGGCTGGGCAAGGATCCGCTTGTCTCCGGTTTCAATTGCCCCCGCAGGCGAGCCTCTCAACATAGACAGGACGATCCGGCGGACCGCGGAGATCTTACGCAACGAAGGCTCCGCGACGACATTTAACGCCTGGCACGAACCAGTACATCTTGGCGTCGTTGATGCGTGGTTACTGCCCGAACTGGATGGGACCAAAGACCAATTGACGTTGCTTGCTGCCTTGGACAGGTGCGTTCATGAAGGCAAAGTCGCCTTCGAGCGCCAAGGCGCGCCGGTCGTGGAGCCATCAACAATTAGAGAATGCGTGGCTGAACACGTTGGCGCGTTGACCGCAAGATTGGCGGCTCAGTCGAAGTTCAGAGAACTGAGGGCAAGTATCAGGGTGCCCCCGAGCCCAATCGCCACTTCGGCGCCGGACGCAGGCGACACGGTCGCCCCCTCTGCGCGGGCACTGGTGTCAATGATCATGGGCGAAAAACCAGGGGTCCCGTTTCCATGATCATTGACAGAATTCCATGTCTCATCCGAGCCGTGCCGACACTGACCGGCTTCTGCACAACAGAAGGGGCCCGCTACGAGGAAAGCTTGAGGGCGTCTAAACCGCCCAGCCGCTAATCTCGTCAGCTCCCAACGGATGAGCTCGCTCTTTCCTCAGATCTAGGCCGGGTTCAGCGCTCCGAGGCGGTCGAGAGCGGGCGCAATGAAGCCAAAAAATGCGACCGGAAAGGACGTGAACGCGCATTTCGGACGGAAGGGACGACCGTACGACCTGACCCTCGATCCGCCACCGGAGGAAAGGCACGAACCACCGGTGCTTGAAGAGATCCTTCGACAAAGCCGCATCGAAGGGCAACCCAAGACTTCCGGCCGGGCAGATAAACGTCGAAAGTGATCGCGTGCCAGCCGAAAGGCAGTTGAATAAGTCCCTTGGAATCCGCCTGATCGCCGGAGAAGTGCCACGCCTGACGTTACGTGACCGGCACCGACGACACACAAGCGCTGCCGCGTTCCGGACGGCTGAGTCAAACTGAAAAAACAGCCTGCATGCAAATCATCGCGACATGCGGGTAAGTCGAAATGATTTGTGCTGTTTCGATTCAAAACGCCTGGAAACCGATTCAGCGCTCTGGAAAGACGATTCCGTTAACCCGTTTGCCGTTACATTTGCAAACGGCGTTTGCGCGGCAGGCGGACGGGCGGAGACAAGGAAGGGAGACGGCCATGGCACAGTCCCGGAGCGAGAGGCTGGCTCGGCAAAGGGAACGGCAGCGGGCTTTGCGCGCGGCCACCAGGGCACGGCGCAGGCCGACGCGCGACGACATCGCCCGGGCGCTGCTGCACTTCGCCATCACCGAAAACGTCCGGCATGGCCGCTAGGAGGTACTCGGACGTCTTCTGGACCGGATCGTCGCCAGTCTTCAGGAACAGGGTTTCGACAAAAAGGAAACCGAAACCGTGCTTGAAGATCTCGTCGACAAGTACCGCTCCGGCTGGAGCTTTCAACGCAAGCGGCATCTTATCGAGGACAGAGACACCGAGCCGAATGAGGACGATGCCGAAGCCTGACCCTGTTCGGTCCCGTCTGCGCTGCCTCGGCTTCGAGTCTCGCTGCGGATTCGAACATCCTGGTGGCGATCTCCTAACAAACGCCGTTTACCTTGCCCTGTGTTCTCCCCCCATTACTTCACCAAACGGCGTTTACAGCTGAATCGCCAGCCCAAAGGGTATCCGGTTCAATAACACCTCTTTTCCGGACGGCGTTTGGACAATGGTCATCGTTCATGCCGCCTCCCGCCTTACATCGTTCAGGATTTGTTCTTTATGGAATTGGAGGAGACGGCGGCCAATGAAGGACATGCACGGTACCGCCATGCTATTGCCGATCGCTTTGTAACGGGGGCCGTCAGATGCGGTCTTCCCGCGGAATACTACGTCGGTCCATCCGTCGGGGAAGCCTTGTAGCCGCTCGCATTCAACAGGAAGCAGGCGGCGCACGATCCAGCGAATGGCGTCGCCAGGATGAACGATATCGACGTCAGATGCCATTCCAGCGGGGCGAGTGAGTTCCGCTCCGCTGGCGAAATGAGTTCCTGCAAATGTCGGATGGACAACCGAAGGAACCATATTGGTGCCGCTTTCCGAAGCTTTGAGCGTCGGAGCGACCTTGTCCGATGCTCCTATGCCTCCGGCTTTCGCGCCCTGCCCTGCGGAGAAGGCGATGCAAGGAAAAGAATGCGCTACCATTTGATGCCGGCCGCCGCCTGTCGGCGACCCAGACCGCAATGTGTAAGCGACGCTTTCTGCGGTTTTCGGCTCGCAGTCGTCAGGTAAAGCGTACGCTACGCACTGCGGATTCTGACCGTTTGTGGATTTAAGCGCAAAGGCTTTCTCGAACCCTGTACACAGTTTTGGATCCATGCCGAGGGGGTGTGCTACTATTGTCTCAGGGCCACCTCGACCACCTCTGGCAGCGGTTTCCCCCGTTTCTCCGACCTCCGGAGAATTCCGGATTTCGCTTTTCGACTCAAATAATACGGTTCCAGATGCGTTGGATCGGTCTCTAAAATCGCAGAAAGCGAACACGCGACGGCGACGTTGGGGCACTCCCCAAAATTGTGCGTCGAGTATTCTCCAGCTGACGCTCCCCTCGTGTCCCAACACACAACCTGCGTTCGACCACCGTTTCCCTGGCGCGACCAGCGGCCTGTCCTCTCCGGCAAGAGCTCCCAACAGACTTCCAAATCCGTTTGTCCGGTCGCTAAGAATTCCCGGAACGTTTTCCCACACGACATATCGTAAGTCATTATATCTCCTCATCCTTTGAGCAACTTTTACAAACTGTAAAAGCAGGTTGCTGCGGTCATCTTCGAGACCGCCTCTCAAGCCTGCAAAGCTGAATCCTTGACATGGAGATCCGCCTTCAAGGACATCAACACGGCCCAGTGCCCGGAGATCGTGATCCGTGATCTGGCTGATATCGCCAAAATTGATTACGCCCTCTTCCGGAAGATCGGCGACGGCTTTGATCCGGGAAGCCCTCGTCTTCTTTTCCTTGCCATCGATCCCCAGCTCATCGGGATCGGGCAAATATTTCGGCCTCGAAGCCCCACAGCGGTTGGCGAGGACATGGCACGGAAACGGCTCAATTTCTGCGAATCCGACGAAAGTATATCCGAGCCCTCTCCAGGCAATGCTGGCAGCAGATATTCCTGAGAATGTTGAAAGTACTCTTAGCATGAAGCAATCCCTTTTGTTGATGTATAAACAAAATGATTTGCCGACGGCGAAATAAAAGCAAGTCCTCCGAAATGCAAAATGTGTTTACGAAACCTTTTGGTCTCGTAGCTTGTCAACGAATTTTTCTTGAAAAAATTTCGATTCAGGGCTCAAAAGGGAATCGAAACCCGGTAAAGACTGGATCAGTTAAAGGAGGTTAACGATGCAGGAGCCGCACCCGGGGAATATTCAACTTCCAAACCATCGCCGCAGGCGGTTTCGCCGGCGCAGCTATCGGCGGCACTGTGAAAGCCGCTGCCAACGCGATGCGGGGAGCACGCAGAGCGTGAAGATGCCTCCTATGCGGCGGCCGTCGATGAAGTTGTCGGCCAGGCCAAGGCTCTGGGTGTTTTCGCCAAGAGGATTGTTCAAGATCTCGCCGCAGAGCGTGCAGAGAACGCGAGACTTCCTCGCACTCTCAAGCAGTGGCAGGACTACATCGAACGTATGCGCCGGAAGCGGGGTTCACAGAAGGATCGTTCGATGACCCAGCGTCTGGGCAAGAGCACGAAGCCGCATTTGGCCTCGGACAGCCTAGCGAGCTCCAGCTCGATGCCGTGTGCATTGGCGGCCGCCGCCGGCCTGTCGCCGGTATAGCGCGATCGACGAAGGCGATCTCAACATTATATCGGTGGCGGCCTGGATGGCCTGGCCATGCGGTCGACCTCGGCGCGGTCGTCGGCGGTGGCGGCGTGACATGCAGGGCGAGCAGATGACCGAGCGTGTCAACAGCCAGATGCAGCTTTGAGCGCTTTTGCGCATGGTTCCGTCATACCCGGCATTGCGCCGCTCTCGGGCGTGGAGCGCAGGTGCGGCTGTCGATTATGGCCGCGCTCGGCTGCGCACCTTGCCGGCGGCTAGGCGCAAGAGCTTACGCAAGTCTTCGGCCAAGGGCCTCGAAACAACCAGCCCGCAACCAGCGCTGGGCTTGCTGGTAGACGATCTCCCAGGACGGCAGATTATTGGTTGCATCCAGCGCCAAGGCACGCCCGTCTTGACGATGTACCCGCGCGCCCATACGGCATGTTTTGCATCGCATCACCGGTTGCGGATGATCCGAGCGTGGCGCTCTTTCGGCTTAGCGATCAGCTTCCGACCGGAAATCATATTCCTTTATTGACCGCCGCACCAAACCGGGGCACAAAACTAATACACAGAGGGCCTTGGGCGGCGAACACTCCTTGGATTTCCAAGAGTGCGCGGAGGTATATCGATACTGGCTGCGAATCCTGGTTCCCCAGCCACTTGGTTTCCTCGCTTTCTCCTAAATCACAGACCTGCTGGCTCACTTTTGGGCTCTCCGCTCTCCTCTTGGGTTCTCGCCTCGGTAGGTCTCCCGAAGGACGTGGCTTTATTGGCTTCTCGTCTTTACCGGTGGACATTTGGTGATGCGGGCAAGCGCATCGATGCGCTGTTCAGATGGAGATAAAGTCCGGATGTCAGATACGCATCCTCAGTCGCACTATGTCGTTGCCGATTGCGCGACACTCCGACGCGAGCCAGGCAGTAATCCAGTTAGCAAATAGCGCTGCCCAGAACCGGATGGTGGGACGTCCATCAGTTGTGGTTACATGCGGGCGGGAATTGGCGGTCGGTAATGAATAAACGCCATTGGAACCAGTTCGGCGGGTGAGAGTTCGTTAGCCGGTTCCAACTACAAAGGAGATGTTGATGAAACGCTTCATCCTTGCCGGCCTCGTTTTTCTCGCAAGCGCCAGTATGGCGGCCGCGCAGGAGGTTGTCATTCAACCCGAGCAGGAAACAGTGATTCGGGACTACGTGACGACGCAACAGGTTGCACCGAGCGAAGTTCCGGCGGATGTAACCATAGAAGTCGGCACCACCCTGCCGGACACCGTCGAGCTTCATCCGCTTGAGGCGCCGGAGCTAGACGTCCAGTACCGATACGTTGTGGTCGAAGATCGGACGGTTCTGGTGGACCCCGATACGCGCGAGATAGTCTACATCATCGAGTAATCGGCAGAAGCATCGAATGCGGCGGCCGCCCCGCGGACGCCGCATTCGTCCTGCCGCCGGGCCGAACTGGGCGGAGTAGCCGGCCCCGCGCACGCCAGCTCAAGCAAATCAAATCACCGAGGGCAGATAGAGCGCCAGGCCGGGGATCATGATGAGCAAAGCCACCATGAGCAGCATGATCAGCACGAAAGGCAAGGCGCCTACCATCACTTCGCCCAGGTTCCCCGACCGCCGCGCGCCTTGCACGACGTAGAGGTTGAGGCCCACCGGCGGGGTGATCAGCGCCATTTCCACCAGGACGATCAAGAGCACGCCGAACCAGATCTTGTCATAGCCAAGGCCGGCCATGATCGGCACGATGATGGGGATGGTGGCGACCATGAGCGACAGGGTTTCGATGAAGAAGCCCAGCACCACGTACAAACAGATGACCAGCAAAAGAGTGCCGAACGGCGTCAGCCCGGAGGACTCCAGAAGCTGGGTCAATTCCCGGCCAAGCCCCGCAGAGGTCAGCGTGAAATTCAGGAAGTAGGCACCCATGATCACAAGCATGACCATGGCCGTGATCTTGACCGTACCGAGCAGCGCGTTGCGCAGGACTGAAAAATTCACTCCGCCACTCGCACCGGCGATGGCCAATGCCATGACAACCCCGATTGCGGCGGACTCGGTCGGCGTGGCCAATCCCGCATAGATCGAACCGATCACGACTATGAAAAGCAAGATGATGGGCAAGAGCTGCAGAAGGCTGGCGACACGCTCGGACCAGGAGAAGCTCCGCTTCGGCCCGCCCAGTTCCGGGCGAATGGTGCATAAGAACGCGACCATCACCATGAACATAACCGCCATGAGCGCCCCGGGAAGCAGGCCGGCCATAAACAGGCGAGGAATGGAGGTCTCGGTCAGAAAGCCGTAGATAATCAGATTGATGGACGGCGGTATAAGGATGCCCAGCGTTCCGCCCGCCGCGATCGCGCCGGAAAACAACCGCTGGTCATACCCAAGCTTTTCGGCCTGCGGCATTGCGACTGTCGCCACCGTGGCGGCCGTCGCCACCGACGAGCCGGAGGTAGCAGAGAACATGGTGGCCGTGCCGATATTGGCATGGATCAACCCGCCCGGAAGCCAGGAAAACCATTTGTCGAGCGAAGCATAAGTACGCGCGGCAATCCCGCTGCGGACCAGGATCTCCCCCAGAAGCACAAAGAAGGGAATCGCTATCAGCGTCGAGCTGTTGGAAGACGACCAGACCACCTGGCCGAGCCCCCGCATAAGGGGAAGCGGCGAAAAGAACTGATCAACGCCAATGCCCAGCAGGAACAGGACGATGCCAACGGGAATCGAAACCGTCAGCAGCACAAGCAGGGAGGAACCAACAACCCAGATCATTCCGCCGGCTCCGCTGCCTGATCCGCAACAACACCGAAGCTCTTCTCAAACTGAGCCGTCTGCCTCTGCGCGAGCATTCCGATCGCGCAAATCAGCATTACGGTTGCCGTCAGAGCAAACCAGACCCAACCGGAAAACCAGAGGACCTGAGGGATCCAAAGCGGCGTTTCCAGCGGTGTGTTGGCGCGCGAGCCCTGCTGGATGCTTTTTGCCAGCACCGGCCAGGCATAGAACGCGACAACACAGGCGATTGCCGCCACAGAGAACATCGACAGCACGTCCAGCAGAAAGCGCCCGCTCGATTGCAGGCGCATACGCAATAGATCAATGCGAACATGCGCGAGTTCGAGCAGGGCGTAGGACAATCCCCAACTCGCGACGATTGCCATGACATAGCCCGATACCTCATCGGAGCCGCCGAGCGATCGACTGACTTGGCGCATGGTGATGTCAACGATGATGAAGGCGACGGTCAGCGTCAGAAGTACGCCGACCGCCAGGGCGATACCCGTATTGAGGCGACGCATGACCGCCAGAATGCGCTCGAAAATCATGTCATTGTCTCCGGTACCGCCAGCCCTGTATTACAGCGGGATCTGGGTTCCGACGGTCTCGCCGACGCTCTCGTTCCAGCGCTGGGCCCAGTCGTCGCCGGCACGTTCCGCCCAATCCGGCAGGACGGTTTGCGTGAGGATCTCACGCGCGGTTTCCTCATCCTCTTCCGTCGGCTCTACCAGCACCATCCCCGCCGGCTCGCCTCGGGTGCATTCGCCATTGCCGGTCAAGCAGGCCACGTCCTCCGTCAATGCGCCCTGAGCATTCGCCCAGACGGGCTCCTCAAACTCGGTCTTGATCTGGGACTGGATCAGTTCCTGATGTTCTTCCGACAGGCTGTTCCATTTGTCGAGATTCATCGCGGTGGGTACGGAATCCCAACCGCCAAGTGGCAGCGTCATGAGATAATCGGTGACTTCCCACCAGCCGGCGCTATAGCCCGAGCCGGCACCGGTGACCGCACAATCGATTACACCGCGCTCGAGCGCGCCCGGCACCTCCGAAAACGCCACATTAATGCCCTCGGCACCCAATGCCTCGATGAAGTTCGTCGTCATACGGCCGGAGCCGCGGATCTGCCGGCCTTCCAGGTCCGCCAGGGACTTGACCTCATCGCGACAGAAGACCACCTGCGGCGGATAAGGCGCGATTGCCAGGAGCTTGGAATTGAAGCGGCTTTCCATGATGTCTTCGACCATGGGGCGCGCAGCATCCACCATGGCCTGAGCCTCGTCGGCGGTCGTCGCGACCAGAGGCACGTCCAGTCCTTCAAGCTCCGGCGCGTCACCAACGGTGTAATCAGCCACCGTCATTCCGACATCGAAAACGCCATCGCCGAGAAGCCGGAAAACATCAGCTCCTGCAATGCCCATCTGATCGAAGGTGGTCATGTTGACGTTGATTTCGCCGTCGGAGGCGGCGGGTAGCGTCTCACGCCAGAATTTCTCTTCATAATTTTGGTAAAGGGGAAGATTGCTCCAGCTCCCCACGACGTTCAGATCCACTGCCCACGCAGAAGCAGGCGCGGCCAAGATGATGGCGGTGCCGGCAAGGCATGCATTTCGAAAGAATTTCATTGCTCGGTCCTCTCTGTTGGTCGTTTGACGTGTTTTTGTTATGGCGCGACCACGCCGGACAAATACGTCTCGGCGGCAGCCACGGGAACATCGGTGATGAGCATATGACCCGGATCGTGCGTGATAATGATATCCGCCCCGGACGAAAGCAACGCCAGTTGCGGAGTCACCCCACACGCCCAGAAGACCGGGATATCGCCTTCATCCATGATGGGTTTGTCGCCGAAATCGGGCTCTTGCAGGTTCGCGATCCCGATCCGTGCCGGATCACCGATATGAATTGGCGCGCCATGAGCTAGCGGAAAGCGCGCCGACAAAAGAATCGCCTGAATTGCGTCTGCCGGGCGAAAAGCCCGCATGGAGACAACGAGAGGACCCGCAAACGGCCCCGCCGGCACGGCCTCTATCGATGTGCGATACATCGCGACGTTGCGGCCGGCATCAATGTGCCGCAACGGGATCTGCGCCGCGCACAAGGCCTCTTCGAACGAGAACGAACACCCCAGCACGAACGCGACGAGATCGTCACGCCAGATGTCCGTCAAATCGCGCACATTCTCCTCAAACCGGCCATTTCGAAAGACGCGGTAGGCGGGGAGATCCGTGCGGATATCGAGATCCGCCCCCAATTTCGGGATAACCGGGGAGCCAGGCTCGGAAATCCCCACAATGGGGCACGGCTTCGGATTGCGCTGACAAAACAGAAGAAAATCCGCGGCGAGCGCTTTCGGCACAATGGCCAGATTGCCCTGGAGATAGCCCGGGGCTCGACCCGCGGTCTGCCCGTTATGCTCCTGTGCACGGATGGCCCGCCGCAAAGTCACCGGCGTATCGCCTCCGACGTCTGAAACTATACCCATCTCGCGACCGGTGGTGCCGGCTTTATTCGCTGTATCGTTCAATTTCACGTTCTCCCAAACTGAACATTTCAGAATGGAATGATCTTGTCAATGTATCGGATAGATATTTTTACGATCTCTTTTTAAGATCAATTTGATCAGCTTCAACTGCCGCAGCTGTAATGACCTCGCCGGCCTTATGGTTCCTCTCATGGAAGTAGGCGGCGACGAACTGGAGGTTCTGGATATGCGCTTCAGGCCGCGTCGGCAGCCGTCGGATGCGCTCCCCCAGGCCGAGTGGGTCGGCGGCCTCCACCATACGGGTCGGGACCACGCCGATCCCGAATCCGTCAGCCACAAGGTGCATTACGGTGGACAGGGAGGCCGATCCGTGTAGGACGGGAGGCGCGCCGTCAGCCTGGGAAAGCAGTCTTTCAATCTGCTCGAAGGGCGTCGTGCCTTTGGAGAAGGTAACGACGGGATGGCCCGCCAACTCGGCTATCGTCAGAGGCTCAGGCGGAAGGGGAATGGCGCTGCTGGCGTACCAGCCAAGTTCGATCGGCTGGAGAGGCGTCGATACCGCCCCCTTCGGCAGAGATTCACGCAGGAGAATGCCAACGTCGATCTCGTCCTCCACAAGCTTGCGTGAGAGCTGCTCCGAAGTGTCGACGGAAAGCTCGAAGCGGACGGTCTCGTGGCCGACACGCAAAAGGTTGAGCATGGTGGTCAAGAAGGTGTGGACAATCGTCTCGGCAACGCCGATGCGCACGGTTCCATTCAGCCCCCCTTTTCGGGTCAGCTCCTGAATGATGCGGTCGCGGGTCTGGATCAACCGGTCCGCTTCTTCCAGAAATCGCCGGCCGCAACTCGAAAGACGCACCTGGCGGCCGACGCGGTCGAACAGCACAATGCCAAGCCGCTTCTCCAATGCCGCGATGCGGGTGGAAATAGCCGACTGGGCGAGGCCGGAGCGCTGGGCGGCAGCACGGAAACCACCAGCGCGTACAATCTCACGCACAATCTCGATGTCGCGAAAGCCGAACATGCATTTCTCCTGCCGCCGCATTTATATGTTTTCGCGGGAGGAGCGGCCGCTTGGTTCAATACACCTTAAAGGGGCCGATATCCGCCCGACCGTCAATATCGGTCAGCAACATATGACCAGGCGACTGCATGATGCAAATATCCAGTTGGGCGCGCCGCAAGGCGTCGTGGGCCGTTGCACCGCAAGCCCAGAAAGCCGGGACCTCATCCGGCTCCAAGTCAATCGGCTCACCCCACGCCGGCGTGTCCAGATCTGAAATGCCGATAATCCCCGGCTCGCCGATGTGAACCGGCGCGCCATGGGCCTGGGGAAACCGGGCTGTCACGGCCCGAACCTTGTCTATATCCGCCTTGCGGATGGCTCGCATGGACACCACGCAATTCCCACCAAAGCGCCCCGCAGGCGCGACGGGAATTATGGTGCGATACATCGGCAAGGCCTTGTATCCGCCCATCGGGCGCAACCGAATGCTCCGCGCCGCAAGGGCGTGGTCGAATGTATGGCTGGATCCGATAACGAAGGCCGAGAAGTCATCTCGCCAGAGAGCACTTATATTCGTCGGCTGGCCGACAAGCGCTCCAAACCGATAGACATCGTAGCGCGGCACATCCGTGCGCAGATCCAGATCGCCGAGCTGGGGGATGGCCGGTACGCCACTGCGGCTGACGCCAACCAGCGGCAGCGGCTTGGGGTTGCGCTTGCAGAATCGCAGAAAATCGTCCGCGAACCGACGGGGAAGAATGACCAGATTGGCCTGCAGTTTCCCCGGCGCGAGCCCCGAGGTTTGTCCCCCGTAAGCACCCTGCCGGATGATCTTCCGCAGTCCTCCGGCATCTTTGGCGCTTAGCGCTTCGTGAAACGATAACGCTCGACAACGATGGATAAACACCACAACGCCGCCCCTCTCGGCTTTGTTCGCGTGGTGTCGAACATCTTCACAGCGACGATTACTGTCAAATTTTTAGTTTTTTTCCATCGCAATAGATTTTTTCTTTACCTGGATGCCTTCAGGCCAAGAAATGCCTGATTGTTCAAGGGCAAGACGGGCAGGCGATCATCTCGAAATAGCGTGATGCATCACGCATAAAGCTGATGTTGGCATCCATGTAATGAACAAGGAAGGATGAATACAGAACGAGCATGACGCTGAAGACCAGCGCTTTGACGACCAGGGAAAGCGCAAAGATGTTCAGATGCGGTGATGCGCGCGTAAGAAAGCCCAGGACAACATCGGAAAGCAGAAGACCGACGATCAGAGGAAACATCAAAAGCACGGCCATTCCAAGAATTCGATCGAGCAGTTCGAGGAGGATTTCCGCTGCCTCGGGACTGAACTGCGGAACGAGTTTATCCATCGGCCAGAATTCGTAGCTGCGGTAATGCAGCGTGAGAATCAGTTCGAGACCTCCGGCGGACAGAAAAATCATCAGCATGACGATGCCCAGCAGAGTTCCCGTAGGGCTGGTCTGTTGCGTCATCATGGGATCCAGCAGCCCGGCCATAGTCGAACCGCGCTGCAGGTCGACGATATCACCCGCCGCCTCCGCCGCCCAGAACGGAACGCCGAGGACCAGGCCAAGAACCAGCCCGATCAGAACCTCCTTGAACATGAAAAGTATGATGAGCGGCGCCGACGCTTCCATTTGCGGCAACGACGCCGCGATCATCGGAATGACCGGAATGGCAAAAGCAAGTGCAGCACCGTTGCGCAACACGCCCGTCAGCCGTGTTCGCGTGAATAGCGGCATAATCGACATAAGGCCGATCATGCGCGCCAGCGCAAACGTGGCGGCGACGACATAGTATTCGAACCCCTGTATCCCCTCCAGGAATGGTCCCAAATCCGGCATGCCTATCGAGTCACGCGCGGAAACTGCTCAAGGGCGAGCGAGGCTTGATCGGCAACCTGATAAGCCATGAAAGGACCGAAAAACAGGATCACCAACAGCACCGCCACCAGCTTGACGATCTGCGGCAGGCTCTGGTCCTGGATCTGGGTGAGAGCTTGCGCCAGGCCGATGAGCAGACCGACAGCAAGCGCAGTAATGATGACGGGAGCCGAGACAAGGAGTATGACCACCAGGGAGGTTTGGACCTTGGCGAGAACCAGATCACCGCTCATGATAGCCCACCCTAGACATAGCTCAGGATAAGTCCCTGCATCAGCCGTGACCAGCCATCGACGGCGACGAACAAAAACAGCTTCAGTGGGACGGAAATGAGCACCGGTGGAACCATGATCATGCCGAGCGTCATCAGGACGCTGGCGACCACCACATCAACGACGAGGAATGGCAGGTAGATCAAAAATCCGATCTCGAACGCCCGGCTCAACTCCGAAGCCACGAAAGCAGGGACCAGGATCGAAAGATCATCACCTTGAATGTCCTCGCGTGCGCCTTCCGGCCAGAGCCGATTGGTCGCCTGGAGAAAAAACGACCGTTCGTCCGAGCGCGTAAAATTCATTAGATGCTGCGTTAGAGGCTGACGGATAAGTTCGGCCGCCCTCTGCATATCCTGGCTGGATTGGAAGGTGATGTTGTTCTCTTCCAGACGCCCCGAAATTTCGCTGACCAGGGGTGCCGTGACGTAAACGGTCAAGACGAGCGCTATTCCATAGAGCACCAGATTGGGCGGCGTATTCTGGATGCCGAGCGCATTTCGGATCAGAAACAGCACCACCGAAATCTTTAGGAAGCCTGTCATCGTTACCACCGCCAGCGGGAATATCCCGATGGCGCCGATGGCGACCAGAATGCCCAGGAAATTAGGCGAGCTCTCAAGCATCGCCGAAAATCCGAGTGACCTGCACGCCCAGCCCCTCCCCGACCCGCACGATCTCGCCGCGCCCAATGCGCTTGCCATTGGCCAGCAGGTCCACCGTCTGATCAGGCACATCGGTAACCCTGACAACGGCCCCGGGAGTAAGCTGGGAAATCTCCTTCAAGGACATTCCCACGCGCCCGATCTCAAACGCCACCGTCAGCGGCAGTTCCTCGAGTTCGGAATCCTCGATCGCGGCTGCGTCCGATCTTTTCGACTGATCCATGATCCACTCCCATTTCGTGGCCGCAACGGAGCTGGGCCGCGCCGTTAAAAGCCAACCGTCCTCGGTCGCCCGGACGGGTGCGGCAAAGCGATTTGCAAAGATGGCTACCGCAACGTCCTCGGCCGGGTTGATTTCGTCCGGAACAATCACGTCCCCCGGCTGAAGGCCTCGCAATTCCGCAAATGGCAGGCTGATCGCGCCGCGCCAGATGCTGGCACTGACGGGGATATCCAGGCGCGGTGAACGTGTCTTCCGCTGCATTTCGTTCAGAGCGCGCCCAAGGCGAATGGCCCAGCCGTCCTCAAGGTCGAGAAGACACTCGCTTTCCTCTGTGCCACGTACAAACTTGAATGCATAAGGATACTCGCGGGCCGTCGCTGGTGCGCGGTCGACGGACAGCAGCGCGATCCGGCAATCGAAGTATTGTTCGAGCTGGCCTATTTCGTCTTCCAGCAGGCATTCCAGCAGGAGTGCGGCATGGTCCGGCGCGAGCCGCGCGAGATCGGCATCAGGATCAAACTTCGCGATCCATTCATCGATTGCGGTCAGCGGGACAGCGAGGCGGCCGCGCGATTTATCAATGGCAAAGGTGACCGTCCCGCGCGCCACGCCGTCATCGGAAGGCGGCCAGACGGCGGAAACCAAAACCCGCTCTCCGAAAATCGTCAGTTTTGAAGGCGCCCGCCAGCGATATAGCTGGTTGAACGCACGCATCCTCGGGAGAGCGATCTCGCGAAGCTTGACGGGCGAAGCCGACTCTCGCACCCTTTTTGCACTCGACGCGCGGCGCTTTTTCGGTTTTTCAGCCGTACCTTGGGCCATGCTCATTTCTTGTTGAAGGTCCCGTGTTCGGCTGTGCTTTCCTCCTCCCCGAGCTCTTCGCGAGCCGTCTTGCCATAAACGGGATCGGACGAAAGCTTCTCCAGAACCAGGTCCAGCTTTGACACCGCCCGGGTACGCGTCCGGTGCTCCGTGCGAGCATCGGCCAAATCCCTCTCACGCCGCCGTGCGGAGGCAGCCGCGTTGTCTTCGGCCTCGCGCAACCGGGCAAGTTCATCTGCGCGCTGGTGGAACAGCCCCTGGAGTTGATGAATGCTGTTTACATCGACTTGTTGCCCAACCAGGGAACCCAGCTTCGCCGTTTCCTCCGATGCGGCTTGCTGAAGGTGCAAAGCCGTAGCCTCGGAGGCCTCCCGCATGGCTATCTCCGCATCGACCGCCGCGGCACTCCGGCGGATAACGGTTTCCCTTGCGCGCTGCTCGCGCAGGCGGCGCAAGTCACGGAGCCGGGCGATGATCTCAGCCTCACGCATCGGCTATCTCCTGCAGGCGTTCGCGCGTCGTCTTCATGGTTTCACGCGTGTTCGACGGCTGACGCAAAAAATCGTGGATGCGGTCGATCTTCTGCACTGCTTCGTCGGTCAGCGGATCCGCGCCTTCCTTGTATTCACCAACACGGAGCAGAAGTTCCACCTCCTGATAGCGCGCCAGGAGAGAACGCAACTTACCCGCGGCGGCCCTGTGCTCCTGGGGCACGACGTTGTCCATGAGTCGGCTCCGGCTGCGAAGAACATCAATTGCCGGAAAGTGGTCGCGCCGGGCGAGATCGTTGGACAAGAACACGTGGCCATCCAGCAGCGCCTGAAGCTCTTCCGCGACAGGGTCGAGCGTGCCGTCGCCCTCTGTCAGAACGCTGTACAGTCCGGTGATCGAACCGCGTTCTCCCGGCCCGGAACGCTCCAGTAATCTTGGCAAAGCCGCAAAAAGCGACGAAGGAAATCCGCGCCGCGTCGGCGGCTCTCCCGAAGCCAGTCCGATCTCGCGCTGGGCGCGGGCAAAACGGGTGATATTGTCCATGGCCAGAAGCACATGCTTGCCCTGATCGCGGAAATATTCGGCAATGGTGGTGGCCACGTAGGCGGCTTTGACCCGCTCGATGGCCGGTCGGTCCGACGTCGCGGCAACGATGACGGTCCGGGCTCTCCCTTCCGAGCTGAGCTGGCGTTCCACGAATTCGCGCACTTCCCGGCCGCGTTCGCCGACCAACGCCACCACCGCGATATCGGCATCCGTCCCGCGCACGATATCGGCAGTGAGCATGGACTTTCCAACACCGGGTTCACCGAAGACGCCCAGACGCTGACCGCGCGCGCAGCTCAAAAGGCCGTCCAGGGCCCGAATGCCAAACTGGATCGGCTCTGAAATCAGAACGCGCGAAAGCGGAGGCGGCGGGTAGGCGTGGACAGGATAAGTGCCTTCAACTTCGCCAGGCGGCCAGGGTCCGTCGTCCAGCGGATCGCCCAGCGCACTGATCACACGTCCGAGGAGCCCTCTTCCCACCGGGACCTGCAAATCCTTTCCCGTCGGTACCACCTCGGTCAGACTGGAAAGCCCAGTCACATCGCCCAATGGTACGAGCACGGCCTCCTCATCCGCGAACCCGACGACTTCCGCTTTGGCCCGACGTCCGGTCTTCGGATCCACGAGCTCGCAGATCTCACCCAGCCTTACCTCGTCGACCGCAGCATGAATGACAACGCCGATCACCCGCCGCACACGGCCGTTTCGCGGACGGGCCGCATCATCACGCAGCCGCTCGCGCAGTCGCGGTACAATTCCGGTGAGCCGGGCGTCGACGGCAGGCGTTGTTTGGCTCATCGCCCGCTCGCTCCTTCAACGCCGATAGCGTTCGCCAGCGCTTCGAGCTGGGCTTCGATGCTGGCGTCGAACACTGAAACGTCCGTGGCAACAATGCACGCCTGCATCGTCAGGGAACTGTCGCCATCGACCTCCACCGTGCAACCGAGCGTGTCTTCGTCCACCAATACCGCCAGTTCGCTCTCGACATCGGCCACCATGTCTGGATGAACAGTGATACGGATGTACTTCGCCCGCCGGATATCGGCGATGGCCTGTTTGGCCGCCTGAACCACGCGTTGCTTGATATCGAGGTCGCCCAGGACACGCCTTACGATGTCGAGTGCAAGCCCCACGACCTCGTTCTCAATGCCGTGCAAATAGTCGTCAACCTTGGCAACCGTGTCATTGATGAGACGGGCTGCCTCCGCTTCACCTGCTGCCTTTCCGTCCTGGTACCCTTGCGCGTACTCGCTGGCATATCCCTGGCGGGCCCGCTCCCGCATTTGACTGGCTTCGTGCTTCGCCGTTTCGAAGAAGTCGAAGCCGCTCCGCCATGCCTGCGCTTCCGCCGGCTTGAGCACGCGCCCGGACGGTTTTGCAGGCAGCAGATCGTGAAGCGCTTCGCTTTCTCCTATCTTGACCATCTCGCCTCCCCAAAAGAATGGCTCAAAGCGCTGTCCGGCGAATGATCGCCGGTCCTGTCTCGTTAAAACTCTCCGCCGGCGCTTCCTGGAGCGGAGAGGATCGCGGGGCCTTCAAGCGAAATCGCGTACTGATGGCAGGATCGACGACCTCGCACCAAGCCGCCAAACACCGCCATCCGTCCGCTTCTATACGCTCGCGCAGGGTCTCCAGCGGTTCAAGCGGCTGCATGGGGCCGGCCAGATCCTTGTTCGCTACCGCGAAGGTGCTCAGTTCCGTGTTCAATACCTCCCGCAGGGCAGCTGCATTTCGCCCCAAAATGGTGCCGGCAAGAACATTCCCCCAATAGACCGCGCCGGCACGCAGCACGATTTCATCAAGGCGCTCCCGGCTTGTCGATGCGACCCGGCGATCCGCCTCGTCGACATCGCTTTCGGGTGTGGCGGAAGGAGCGGGCAACTCGAAGTGATCGTTAAGCAATTCCGACAGGCGTTCGTGCAACCGCTCGCTTTGCAGGAGACGCTTACATCCCGCCGGACTGACTGCATGGTTAAATGACCGCGCGAGATGCTCCGGGTCCGCATATGCAGCAGGCTCCTGCAAAAAGGACCGCCACACGTGCGGTTCGTCTGTTCCTGCCTCGCTGGATCGTGTCATGTCTTCTTCGCGGGTACCGGAAGCGTGTAGACATTGCGGCGCTGCCGCCAATATTCGAAACCGAGGCCGCCCGCCAGGCCGAGGACAAGCAAACCGAGGCCGTAGAACAGCCACCGTGCGCGAGCAACGCTGTCCGGATGCAGCCACATCCCGAGAAAGGTGGTGAACCCCGCATTGCCGGAAGCCGAAACCGGGGCACCCCGGGCGGGCACCAGAACCACGGAAACATTATCGTAGGTCAGGCCGGCGACCCCGTTTGCAACGAGCATCTTCACCTGGGGAACATAGTCGCCCATCTCCACCGAAGCGCGGTGGCGGATAAAAACCGAAGCGGATGAAGGCACAAGTTCCCGGCGAAGAGGATCATTGTCGGGCAGGACCAAGTGCACACGGGCTGACAGAACACCGTCGATATCCGCTATCGTCCGGGAAAGCTCCTGGCTGAGCCCGTAAACCATGGCCGCGCGTTCCTCGACCGGAGACGACACAAGGCCGTCCCGCTTGAATACATCCCCCAAGGTCTCGTATTCGGTCTTGGGAAGTCCTGCGTCGTCCAGGACGGCCATAGCGTCGGCAAAACGCCCCTTCTCGACCGTAACCGTCATGGCGCCATCGTTATCCGCACGCCGTTGAGCGGGAATTCCATGGCGCACCAGCGTAGCCACGATCTCATTCGCCTGACGCTGGTCCAGGCCGGTGTAGAGTTCGACGGAGCAGGCCTGCAACAGCAGCATCGCCGCGACAACGAATACGCCGCGGCGCTGGCCCAGCCACCTGGCAAATGAAGGCCGTTGCAGAAAGGCTGTGTTCACGAGACGAGCTACTGCTGCTTGATCAATGTGTTTGCGGACGAAGAGGCTGCCGTCATCCCATTGACTGCCATAGATGCGTTTGCGGCCGCCCACATGACCGAAATCGCCCGATCGAGTGTCGCTGCAAGATCGGTGCTGGTTTCACTCGCACTTGAGCCACCCTGCGGCGCGATCTCAGTTGCCGAATTGTAAGCCTGCGCATTCTCGGATTGAGGCGCCGCTTTTTCGAATGCGTCCTTGAGCTGTTGCGCTACCCCGTCGACCGTCTCCAGCGCGGAGCCGAGAAAAGCCGACGGATCGTTGAACCCGCCGACGACGCCCGTCCCCTTTTCGACCTCGATCATGTAGTCGAAAAGGTTCTGCTCCATGGAAACGGGGGCCTGAGCTGGCTGAACCTCCGACGGCAAGAATGCCTGCGAGGGAGCAATTCCCGATGTCGCTTCCATAATTCCCTCTCCTAAACCGCCTTGCAGGACCAGCTATCCTTCGTCGGACTCGCCCTGCTGCGCTTCCTTGATCGCCTCATTGGCGGAGTTGTTGACCTGAGTACCCTTATTCAGGGGCTGCTCGGCCATCGCGTTGCTTATCTGCGCCTCCAGGGCATGCTCTTTGGACTTCACTTTCTGATTTGCCTGGAGTTGCAGATCCGTCCCAGAAGCATCTACTCGCATGATCATCTCTCCCTATTACTAATTCCCACCGGGTTCGACTTCGGCCACGCTCCGTCCGCGAAAGACACGAACGGGGCCGGAACGCTCCGTTTCTCTCGCGATATGAGAGGTCGCCGGCCCTGACAGCAAACCCAGTGCTTCTCTTACGGCTCCGATGTAGGCCGGCGGACCGGAAACCGAGAGAATGTTCTCGTCGCGAAGGCGGATTGGGTAGCGCGGATCACTGACACCGAGGCCGTCCAGGCGCAGGCGAACATCCTGCATATCCTCCGCGGCCAACTTCACCATTTCGGTGCGCACCTCCCCTTCCGCGGCCACGTGCAGGATCGTACCGTCATAGTACCAGACAAGACCGTACCGGTCGCAGATCCACTCCAAAAACTCCTGCGCGGTGCCCCGCGGCATGCCGTGATTAAGCGTGCCCCGCACCTGTTCGCTCACTTGCACCGGCATGCCCACATTGCGTCCAAACTCACGCAGAGCGTTCTCCACCGGCTGCTCGATGGTGATGTACTTGTACGTGCCGGAAGGCCACTCCGGCTCCGCGGCCAGGACCGGAGCACTGACGCACACGCATGCAGCAAGCACGAAGCCGTAAAACCTAAGGGACGGTCTCGTCATTTCGCCGAAGCTGAATTCCATGCTCTCGCAGTCCGCATTTGCCGGTCGGCCGACACAAGGAGATCCTGCTTCACCCTATAGCCAGCCGGCCCGAAAGAAAAGTCCAATTGGACCGACATGCGGAAAAAATTCCAAATGTTGCATCACCCAAAGAACCGGGTATGCTGCAGAATCTTATGGATAGTCCAATGGGATTCGAATGAAGTTATGGCTGGACCTGGCGTGCGACTGTTTTTGCCGATTTCTTCCGGCAGCCAACGTCGTATGCCGCCTCACTCGATGGATATATGCGCTGATCGGCATCCTGGCACTGGCCGCTTCCGGTGCGCTTGCGCAGCCGGGCGGCTACGATCCCAGGACCTGGACCTTTGACGAGACGACGCACACCCTCGTCGATCCCGGACAGCCCCAGATGCACGGATATCCCGGTACGCATTCGAATCGGGGCCAGTCTACACGCGTGGTGGTGCCGTTTACGGAACCCGTACCGGCCGGTACGATCGTCATCAGCACGTCACAGAGGCGGCTATATCTGGTGCAGAGCAACGGAAAGGCGTTGCAATACACCGTGGGCGTTGGACGCGAAGGCTTCAGTTGGAGCGGTCGGGACCGCATAACGGAAAAACGCGAATGGCCGGACTGGAGACCGCCGGAGGAAATGCGTCGGCGGGAGGCGGCAAAAGGCAATATCTTGCCCGCGCATGTCGAAGGCGGGCCGAACAATCCGCTCGGCGCGCGCGCGCTCTATATCGGGAATACCCTTTATCGCATTCATGGAACGAACCAGCCCTGGACGGTGGGTCAAGCGACCTCGTCCGGTTGCATTCGACTGACCAATGAGGATGCTATCGATCTTTATGAGAGGGTAGCAACTGGCGCAACGGTCATTGTCCGGGACTGATGGCGGGATCGTAATTTTCGACAGAGACGGGCAGCGATTGTGGACATCGGGGTCTGCATGCAAAGGTTGTGGCTGCAGATTGTGACGCGAGGATCGCCGTGATTCCCTTTAACATCAAGCAGCTTGAGACATTCATCTGGGTGGCCACCCTCGGCAGTTTCCGCAAGGCGGCCAATCAACTGAACACGACACAGCCGGCCGTTTCCGCTCGCATCGCAAGTCTTGAGCGAGCACTGGACGTGCGGCTTTTCGAGCGTTTAAGCAACACCGTTCGCCTTACCTCGATGGGCCAGCAATTACTTCCGCTGGTACAGCGGACCTTGCGCACGGCGGATCGCCTACAAAGGGCGGCCAACACACTGTCGACGGTGAATGGTGTGCTGCGTCTCGGCGTTGCCGAAACCATTGTACACACGTGGTTGTCCGATTTCCTGAAGGAATTCCACGATAACTATCCACGGATCGACGTCGACCTGGTCGTGGACGTCACTCTAAATCTGCGCAACGACCTTATTTCGCACCGGCTCGATACCGCTATTCTCATGGGCCCTGTATCGGAGTACCGGATCGAAAACATCAATGTGCCCTCGGTCCCACTGGTCTGGGTCTGCGCACCGCATCTCAGTCTGCCGCAGACGACAGTGACGCTCTGCGAATTGGTGCGTTTTCCGATCCTCACCTACGCCCGCACGACGCGCCCACACAACGAGCTCTACCACAAGCTGAGTACGGACATGGACGATCCGCCGCGGATGTTCCCGGTCAACTCGCTGGCCGCTGCGCTGCGCATGGTCGTCAATGGAATTGGTATCGGGGCGCTTCCCTACGATGTCGTGGCGGAGCCATTGGAAAGAGGCGAGCTGCGGACCATCAGTTGCGAATGGCACCCCTCGAACCTGGAATTCACAGCGTCTTTTTCGATGGATCCATTCAATCCCATTGCCGAGCACGCTGCCCTTTTGGCCGCCAAGGTTGCAAAGACCTACTCGATGCAGCGGCAGGTGATGCTACAGGCGAAAACCGGCTGACCCTCACCGCGCGCACTCACCTGCCGTGTACTCGTTTACGCGGGAGGCAGATAGATCCGGTCACCCTCGAAGATCATGTTGGGGTCGAAAATATGATCGTTCAGCATGACAGCTTCGGCAGTATCGATTGACCTTTCTCGCGCTATACTGCCAAACGACTGCCCGGATTTCACCTCGATCCATTCATAGCCTTCATTTTCGAGATCCGGATTGATGCGACCATCGCGGGTCTGTTCGCCTTCCTCGTGCGGTTCCACATAGTTGGTGGACACCCAGCCTTCATGCTCATTGCCCGCCCAGTCACGACCGCGCACGGCACCCCATTCCCGACCGGTCTCGTCGGTTTCACGCCTGCCGTTTTCCTCTATCAAGGCGGCCGGCTGGAGCATGGTTTTCCGGTTGTCTCCGATCCCCGGTTCCTCGCGTAATTGCGGCCGTTCGTCCGACTCCTCCCGATCCTCCGGCTGCAGCTCGGACGTCGGAGTGGGCTCGGTCGGCCCATCGGAATCGCCGGGCGCCGACGGCGACGGAGTTTCCTCCGGTTCTTCCTGACCAGGCGGAGAACTCTCCTCCACGGGAGTTGTCACCTCGTTTTCGTCCCCCGCCAATACATTCTCGATCCAATAATGGATACCAAAGCCCGTAACTCCGACTCCGACAGCCCCTCTCGCCAGCCGTTCCTTTGCCGCGTCGGAAAGGCCACTGCTCTTTGGTTCCGTCGATGCTGTGGTATCCCCTGGGCCTCTCCTTGAGGCGCGGAAAGCGTCTATATCGGCGCGCACGCTCTTATACCCCAAATACGCGGACCCGATACCAGAGAGAGCATTCGGTATCCAAGCACTAGGCCCGGCGGGAACCGAGTAGGTGGCCATGAGGAGGGCATTGGCCGCACCCAGAGCCGTCAATCCCGCATACTTTTCAACTTTCGAGGGTTCGTACTCCTTTCCCTTTATTGCCTGATGCCCGTACTGCGCTCCTTCGGTGTGATCCCAGACGGCATAAAGCTGATTATACGGTGTCCCTTCACCAGTGGAGAAAGAGGTAACGTGGTAAGGACCGTTCAAAAAGAAGGAGATCGCGATCGCTCCCCGCAAGCTGCGACCGAGCTTTGTATTGACGTCCGTATGCTTCGGCGCCAGTGCGAGTGGGGTGGTTGCCATGCCCCTGAGGATAAGGCTAGCGCCGTTACCTGCGATCAGGACTTCAGGCGGGAGAGTAGCAGCGAGCGTCACATTCGAGCCGAGATAAGGCCCGTAATGATAGGCCAAATCCTTTGCTCTGCCTGCTACATTCCTCGTTTGATGGTTATTTTCCTGACCATCTGTTCGAAGGAGGTCGATCTGCGCTTGGTCCAGTTTGGCCGTTTGAGCGGGTCGAATGGCAGCCGACTGTTCGCTCCTGAATACAAAAAGTTGATCATCGTTGAAGGCGGCGAAATGATCGGGCGTCAGCTTTGCAACCTGTTCCGGCGTCATTGCCGCGAGTTGTCTCGGGGTGAAGGAAGCCGTCTGCTCTGCACTCAAGTAAGTAAGCCGTCCAGGCTTGATGGCTTCCAGCGAGAACGGCCGGATCGCCCGCAACTGCTCACCGTTCATTGCGCGAAGCTGCTTGGGACGAAGAGCGGCAATCTGGTCGAACCGCATCCAGTTAATTTGCTCGGGTGAAAATGCCGCCATCTGCTCGGCGGAAAGCTGCTCAAACGCCTTTGGCTCGATTGCGCGCAGTTCAATCTTTGACAGGTTCGCGATGTCATCGGCGGAAAAGCCGCGAACCGTTTTTCCATCGAGAGAGAAGGATGGCCATCCAGCCGGATCGGCATGGGAGCGCAATGGCAGATCGATGCTTACGATTTCACCGGTCGAAGCGTCCGGTTCTGAAGAAGAAGCCGCTCGATGATTCTGGGGTCCGCCACGGTCCCAGGGGGGTGCAATGGACGACTCTCCCATATCGGGATCGCGCACCAGAATATGCGTCTTGCCCGCGAGCTCCGGCTCATCCCCGCGCATCTGCGGACCGTCCGCCCGCGGCACATAAACCTGGTCTTCGTCCACCGGCTGACGCCCAGAGACAGCGGCACTGATGCTTTGGCCATTTTCGTCGGTCGCGCGGGTGAACGGCTTCTTGTCGGCCCTAGCATAAGCGGAAATGCTTTTTGCTCCGAGGCCGGTGCCGGCAAGCCCTGTCGCAAAGCCAGTTATCGCATCGGCAATCTGCAGTCCCGACATCTGGTCGTGATGCAGGGCAAGATCCTTTGCCGTGACGTACATCAGCGGAGTACCGACTGCCATCGCGCTCGCATCGAGCGTGTGTGCGGCCATGTTTAATCCGCCTGCTGTCCGGATATAGTCGTCCACCTGTCCGGCGGCATAGGGAGCCTTGTGCCAAAGCTGACTGAGACGCCCGGCATCGGCCGCGGCATTGGCCGTACCCGTCGTGCGCAGTGCGCCCATCCCGGCCAGGAACGCCTGGCCTTTCGTCATATTAAGGCTGCGCGCCATTCCAACCATTCGCAGGCCGCTGCCTGCCATCGGCAGCACGGTCGTGGCGACCATCGCCATGTTCATCCAGGATTCGGTTTCGCCCCATTCACCGCCGTGCCGCAGGTGATTAACCTGATGTATAGCGGCGCGTGTGCCGAGGTAACCTGCTCCGGCAACCGCCAGTGGCGCAGCGACCGGTGCGGCGGGCGTAAATGAGAGGACGGTCGCAACTCCGGTGCCGATACCGACCAGCGGATCAACCACCTTGTCCAATGCCGAGACGTTCCGGGCCTGAACAACATCGAGTTTGATGTGTCCATCGGCATCCGGATTCATCCGGAAATCGGTAGGAACAATCAGATCGCCGTCTTCGGAGTATTGATTGTTGTTGTCCTGAAAGTCCTTGACGCTGTCGAAGGCCTTTCCCGCGACATCGACATAGCGCGTGTCGCCATCATCATTCTTGACGGCGAAGAGTGCGCTCTGCTGCATGCCGATTTCGTTATCGATGTAGAAAATCGGCACAGTGCGGACTTCGGCGTTATCACCGCCGATATCCCGGATCTCCTCGCGAACCTTATCGAGCGCTTCGCTGCCTTCATCGGTCGAGGTATCGAGGTGCAAGGCTTCGATGATGGTCTCATCGGTCACGGAACGGAAGGTTTCATCATATCCGCCATCGTAGAGCGATTGCACTTGGAGTTGGACACGCTCCAGCACGTCGTCCCTGCGCTCGTCGAAATAAGCGAACTCCAGCTCTCTTGCATGCTCGTGAGAGGCGCTGTCGTCCAAAAGCTTCAAGGGCTGCGTTTGCTGGAAAGAGTACCAGTCGGCGGCTGTATCGGCGGTGGCGCGGATCTGGTCGAGCTCGTCACGAAGGTCGCGCGCCAGATCCAGGGCGATCCGACTCTGCGCGATTTCGGGGGCAACCCAGCGCCATTCATCCGCCTCGCCATCTTCATCGGTGTCGATGTGGATGGCCACCGGCGCATCGCCATTCAGCGCCTCGAGGCCCTGTGCCTCATAATCGTCGGCGACGTCGGGGTGCACTTTCACCGGCGTGCCGTTCACATTGATCTCGACCGGGTCGATCCCATCCGGGAGCGCGCCTTCCGGCGGCTCTATGCTGCCCAAACCATGCTCTTCGAGAAGTTCGTTGTACTCCTGTTCGAGTTCCTCGATCTGGCCATTGATATCCTCGATCCGGACGTCCAGTTGCTCCTCGAGGGTGCGATTGACGGTTTCGCCCGCCTGAAGCTCTGCGGCCCTCAAGGCCGCCGGGTGATTCTGCGTACAGACAGGAGCGCCGGAGTCCGGCTCGCCTATCAGCAGCGAATTCCATTCCTCGTTCAGCTCATGAAAGCGGTAGCTTTCATCCCCTTCGACATCCGCCAGATCGTAGGTCAGCTGTTGCCGTGTTTCGCCATCCGAAAAGGTGTTGACGATCCAGAGCTGCCCGTCTTCCTCGATCACTTCCTGGCCTCGCAAAGTGCCAAGATAATCACCGCCTATGGTCGAATGCTTTTTACCCTCCTCGAAGAGATGTTCATTCCCTTCGTTATAAGCCTCCAGCAGTCGTTCCTTGATGTCGTGTGCTTCGAGCTCCATCGCGGCACGATCACTCCTGACCTGATAGAATTCCGCGTAAGCACCTGTTATCTCCAGTTGTTTATCAAATGCGGCCTGTTCCTCCTTGAACTGAAGCCAGGATGCGGCCTCCTCCGCGCTGACCCAATGCCATTCCGCCGCACCGTCACCATCGGCATCAAACCGTATCCTGACGGGCTGCCCGCCGTCAGCAAGCGCCGACAGTCCCTCTTCGTCAAAGGCTTCAGCGACTTCCGGCGCGACTTCGACGCTCTGGTCGCCGACTTCGATTTCCACCCGATCCACATCATCCGGCAACCCCTCGACCGAGGTATCAAAACTGCTTTCAATATTCCTGACCATCAAGTCGGTCAGGATGCTGTCCCCCAGCGCGGATTGGTAATCGGCTTGGTAGACGAGCGATTTGAACTCGGCGAAATCCTCGTCGTACTCTTTAACTTCTTCGTCTATGTCGAAATCGCTGCCCGGCTCGGTGATATTCTCGCCGTCCGGATCAGGACGCATCGAGGGCATATCACCGCGCTTCTCGATAGCCTCTCCCATGAGGCGCTCGGCTTCCTCAGAGGCTTCCAAAGCTTCGCCGGCTTCTTCCACACTGGTTTCGGCATCCGTCAACCGTTCCAGTGCATCCTCAAGATCATCGGCTTGCGGTTCCGGTCTGCGCCAGGAATAGCGATCGCCAAGTGCCTCGCGGAACACCTCGTCGAGCGTGTTGCCCGCTGCGTTCCAGGCATCTTCCGAACCGGGATCAAGGGCCCAGATATCGATCTGCGCCTGTATGCGCTCCATTTCGGTCTGGTGCGCGATCAATTCACCGAGAGCCACCTTTTGAGCCATGATGGCTTCGGCCACCTCGGGGTGTACCCAATGCCAGGTCCCCTCGATCTGGACCGGCACATGATCGACGTCCGGGTCTTGCGGCGGCTCGCCTTGGAAATCGATGATCACCACATTGCCGTTTTCATCGACTTCCGTTACGGGCGTCGCTTCCGGGCCAAGCCCGTGTTCCTCGATCGCTGCGTCAGTAGCGGCGGCTGCTTCTTCAGCGTCGCCTTTAACATCCCCATAGGTTTCGCCAGCGAACATGCCTTCGATGACGGTTTTGACGATCGCATCTTCCTCGGCCTCAGACGCATTGTCACTGTTCGGATTAATGGAGATCAGGGTGCGGGCCAGCGCTTCCTCGATACTCCCCGCTTCGATCTCTATTTCCGTCTCGTTCTCGTGGTTCTCCAGCGCTAGTTCGCCGTCAGGACCGGTTGTCAGCGTATAACCGTTGAATATCTCTTCGACGGTGGTTTCGGTGGCGCCATCGATGATAATTGTCTCACCGGGACGGATGACATCACCACGGCCTTCGAACAGTTCCTCGTTCTGTTCCTTCAACTCCTCGACGGGAACACCGTACTCTTCGGCGATGGAGTGCAGCGATTCACCCTCGTCGACCTCGTGCTCTACGGGGACGCCATCATTGACAGGCGTAGTGGTCGTAAGGGTCTCGCGTCCTTCCGGATCGGTCACCGTTTCGCGTATCGTTCCGTCGTCCTGTTCGACACGCCTAACCCGGTTACCATCCTCATCCACGTATTCCTGGATGATCGTGCCGTTTCGGTAGTGTCGGAAATAGCTGGCCTCGACTTCACCGGATTTGGCATCCCGGATCTCGATCTCGCTGGAAATCGGGACGTCTTGGTCCGGGTCTGAAATGTCGACCTCGTATCCGGCCGCCTCGAGCTGGGCGATAACCTGTTCTCGCGTCAAGCCGCGCTCTTCTGCTATGGTGCCGATGCTCTTGCCCTCGACCACATCATCGAGAATGTTAGCAGTTCCGCCTTTTGTCGTGTCCTGATCCGCGGCGAGTTCCGTCTCCTCTCCGTCCGAGATAACGACCGTGGTTGTCTCACCGTCCTCTGGCGTGGTCTCTCGCACAACCACCCCGCTCGGCAATTCTCGTTCCTCGACAACCGTGCCGGAATCCAGATCATCTTCGTAACGGGTCGTTGTCACGCCGGTTTCGGAATCGTGTTCCTCTTCAACCTTCCACCCGCGCTCATCACGAACGGACGACAGTTCCTCCTCACTGCCCTCCTCCTGGATACCGGTGTGGTACGTTCCATCACTCTGGTCATGGTATTCCGTTACGGTGCGCTCACCGTCCGGATCGGTGATCTCGGTGGTATGTACGCCATCGTCGCCGCTCTCCGGTTCCGCCGTTTCGACCGAATAGCCATCGGATTCAAGCGCTTCGGCCACCTCGTCGCGAGACAAATCCTGGTCCTCGGCTACGGCATCGATGCTGTGACCTGCTTCAATATCCTCCAGGATTGCATCCGCTGTTTCCTGGTCAGCCTCAGAAGGCTTGTTTTGAAGCGATCCGTCTTCGAAGCTGACAGCCGTGAATGTGAATCGCATGTCCGGGTCGTTGCCAGGCACGGGACCACCGGCATTCTGACCATCATTCGAGGGTGTCCAATCGGCGGGCGTGGCACTGGTCGGTTGTGTCCCGTTACTGCCGTTGACAGAGTTATCTCCGCTCGACGGGCGAGTTACCTGCGATGAAGCCGTCGTTGACTGCTTCGTGGCCTCCGCCTGCTGGCGTTGGAGCTCCGCCACGGCAGCCCGGATGGCGGCCATCGCTTCCCACGGCGCTTTCATCAGCGGCGAAATCCGGCGTACGGGCATCAGTATCCTCTCCCTCAAATCAAGCCCGAAGAACGTCGCCGGCCATCTCCTCCCCAGCGGACAAGCGCTCTCAGGGCTTCCAATAAACCTCGAAGGCGGCGAGCTCCTCCTTCGCGCGGCTCAGAGCGCCCTCGACGTCGATCCCACGTTGGTCAGCAATCAGGCCAACCAACAGCTCACCAGCCGCGACGGCTGGCACCACACTGCGGAAACCCGATTGCGAACGAGCCGTAACGATAAGGCTATGGTGCGCCACTCGCGCGAGTGGCGAGACAGGACTATCGGTAACGGCCACAAGAGTGACACCGAGATCGGCCGCCTTCCGTGCGATCTCCACGGACGTACGTGCGTAGGGCTCGAGCCCGACGACGAGGATGGCATCACCCGCGCCGGCGTGCCGGAGAGGTTCGACTCCCGTTCCTCCACCCGAATCCAGCAGGATCACATCTTCCCCGAGAAAGGAAAGCGTATGCGCGAAATGGTGTGCAACAGCATGTTCCGCCTGGCCACCGAGGCAAAACAGACGTCGCGCTCCGGCGAGCGCGTCTCCCGCCGCAAGGAGCTGCTTTGCGCTAACGTATTCGCCCAGGCTCGCGATCTGCGCGGCAAGCGTATCCGACATGCTGCCAATCCGAGAAAAAAGCCCCTGGTCATCGCCCCCGATATCGACCGGCGCGGAAAGCTCGATCTCGGCGTGGGGGTTACGCAGTTCCCTTGCGTAAAGCGCACGGATATCTTCGTAGCTTTTCAGCCCCAGCGTGCGCGCCAGGCGCATCATGGTGCTGTGCGAAACGCCGGCCCGGTTTGCCTGCTCGCGCATGGACATCAGCGCAACATCATCCGGATGGTCGAGTACATAACGGCTCGCCATCTGCAATTGCCGCGGCATCGACTCGTATCGCTCGATCAAAAGCTCTGCCAATGGTCCCTGTTTCATCTCTGTCTCTTTGCCCCTTGCCCGGTTGAAGATTACGGCCACCTTCATAAAAATGCAACATTTGGAACAAGGTTCTAAAAAAATTCCAAATGGACTTTCATTTCGGCTATCGGTATCCTACACTCGCTTGGTGCGCACACCCATTGAATCAAGGGGTACTTGCACATCCATGGTTTGGTTCACATCGAGGGAGTGAATAATGAGCGACTCTTCACCCGGCGCCATCTCCAGCGCGTCGAGCAATGATGCCAATCTCGACAAGATGGTTGAGCACCAGAAGGAGATGTTCAATCTGAGCATCAAGGCCGAGATGGCCAAGTCCGAGCACGACTACAATATGAGCATCTCGCGAAAAATCGGTGAAGCTGGCCAGAAGGCCTAGCGCAGCGTGTACGCGGAACGCGTGTCGCGGGCCTTGACGCGACACGCGCATTCCGGGCCATGGGAATTTGATCCGCGGTGTTCGAGCATATCGCAAGTCCTTGGGAGGTGCGCCTGAATGATGGCCGAGATGACGAAATTTGTTGACCGCGTTAGGGACACGGCCCTCGTACTCCGGATTTCACACAACATTCCCGGCCTGGAAATGGATGCCGATCGCGTGCAGAGCGGTGAGCCCTATATCGATTTCGAAGTGACCGGTGGCCTGCATTCGGGTGCCCGGCTGGATTTTGGCGAAACGACGTTCACCGTCGGATCGAGTGTCGAAGCCGATGTTGTCCTAAGCGATCCCGAAATCGCGGACATCCATGTGCGGCTGCGTATCGTAGACGACCGTGTGGATCTGGAAGCGCTTGGCGGGGCAGTTCGAATTATCGACGGAGACACCGTCCCGGAAGGGTATGGCCGGCGCTGCCGGCTGCCCTTGGAGATTTCCCTCGGCGGTGCGAATTTGCGCCTGCTCGACACACGTCCACCGCGCCCGGCGAAATTGCCATTCTCGAACCGCTCGTTCATGATTGCAGTCGGGTTGGCGGCGGCGATCTTCGCCGTTCCGGTCGCGTCCAACACGCTTTCTCCGGGCAATGCCGAAGATTCGGACAGCGCGCATGTAAACTTGGCGCGCGCAGATGCTTCAGGCGGTGCGACCTCACAAGAACAACCCGCGCCAGAACAGCAAGCGCTTGGTGCGCTGCAGTCGCAAATGAAACAGGCGGGCCTTAGCGGCCTCTCCTTAACGGCCGAGAAAGGCCGTATCGTCGTCTCCGGCAGCGTTCCCGATCACAGAGCCGAGGCGTGGAGATCTGTTCAAGCCTGGTTCGACGAGGTTCACGGCGGGCGACTTCTGTTGATGTCCAATGTCGTGATCGGTAACGCCAGCGAAGTACCGCGGCTTCCGTTGCGGGCGATCTGGTATGGCGAGCGCCCCTATATCATTACTGCCGGCGGCGCACGCTACCACGAAGGGGCGTTCGTCGATGGCGGCTGGATCATCAAGGAAATTGGGGAAGAGCGGCTGCTTCTGGCCAAAGGTGGGACAGAAATGGCCATCGAGTATCGATGACGCGGCGCATCGAAGCACTTCGGGTTGATACGTCCAGCATCCATTCGAACGCGCGCTCGGCGCAGAATCCCGAGGTGCAGCGCGACGAGGCTGTACGGCGTCAGCAGATCGATAAAGTCCGACTCCAGGCGGACCGCGCACAGGAATCGCAAACGCCCGGCGGGGCGGAACTTCAAGACCCGGCCCGTTCGGCGTCCCCCGATCGGAAGCGCTCGCCCGACGAACTCCTTGCCGATTTCGTGGCACCTGGAATTCCGGATGGGGACATTCTTCAGCGTTCTGCATCCATCCTGGAGCAATTCGTAACCGAGCTGGTTCCAGAGCTGAGAGGGGGTGAAGAGCTCCACAAGATGGCTACCACCTTGATAGAGGAGGAAATAGAACGCCATCAGTACCTTCTCGAAAGGATGCAGGAGGGAGTGGAGCCTGATTGACGTGCGTGACACGGTGCATCTGCTGCATGTTCTCGGTCACCTCTACGGCAGTCACGGACAGGTGAAGCGAGGGGTGGCCTATTTGCTGATTGCAGTTCAACTCGCTCCCGAGGATTCCGGCATCCTGCGTACTCTCGCGCATCTTCTTGTTCGTGATGGCGAAGCGGATAAGGCATTGGCTACGATCGAGCGGCTGGAGACCATGGAAGACACTGCCCGACATCCCGCCCTCGCCTTGTTGAGGAGCCGCGCATTGACGCTTGCCGGACGGACGGATGAAGCACGTGCGTCTTTCCGGAAGTTCCTTGCCGGGCAGGAGGACGAAGCACGTGCTTGAACGGATTCTGCCGTTCCTGTCGAAGCTTTCCCGGCGCAGCGATCTGGTTGTCGCCGTCCTTATGCTCGTCGCAGTGACGATGATGCTGATTCCGCTGCCGACGTGGCTTGTGGACATTCTCATTACGGCCAACATCGCATTCAGTGTGTTGATCCTGCTTGCGGCGCTTTACGTCACGCATCCCCTGCAATTTTCGTCGCTGCCGTCGGTGATCCTGTTGGCGACGCTCTTTCGCCTTGCCATTACCATCACCACGACGCGGCTCATCCTCCTTCAGGCCGACGCGGGCGAGATCGTGACGGCCTTCGGCGCCTTCGTCGTCGGCGGCAGTATCGCGGTCGGGCTCGTCATCTTCCTCATCATTACGGTCGCGCAGTTCGTGGTGATTGCCAAGGGCGCGGAACGAGTCGCCGAAGTGGCTGCGCGTTTCATGCTCGACGCTTTGCCGGGCAAACAGATGAGCATTGATGCCGAACTGCGCAATGGCGATATCGACCAGGCCGAGGCTCGGCGCCTGCGCAAGCAACTCGAGCATGAAAGCCAACTCTATGGCGCGATGGATGGCGCCATGAAGTTCGTCAAAGGCGATGTGATCGCCGGCATTCTCATAATCCTGGTCAATCTGATCGGCGGTTTTGCCGTCGGAACGCTGCAGCGGGGTATGTCGCTCGGTGACGCCATGCAGACCTACTCCCTTTTGACGGTGGGAGACGGCCTTGTTGCACAAATCCCGGCGCTGCTGATTTCCGTGGCTTCGGGTACGATGATTACACGGGTCACGGGAGCGGAAGATCAGGGCGACCTTGGCCGGCAAATCACCGGACAATTGCTGCGTGACGCCAGAACCCTCACCTTCGGTGCCGTTATTCTCGTAGCCTTGAGCCTGGTGCCAGGCTTCCCCTCGCTGGTATTTCTCATCCTGGGCGCAATCCTGGGGGCTGGCGCCTATGGAATTTACCGGCGCCCAGGCGAGACCAAACCGGTCAACGTTACCCCGTCAACCGAGGATCAGGATCAAACACCGGCAGACGCCGAACCCCGACCATTGGAATACGAGAAAGCGCCCAGCCTGCCCGCACCGGACCGCATTGTTGTGTGGCTTGGAAACGATCTCGGCAACTTGGTGCCAAAGGCAGAGCTCAGCGCGCGATGTGAACAGGTCCGGGCGGCCCTCAAGGCCGACCTCGGCATCGAAGTGCCGTCCATCGGTACCTATGTCGACGACGGAATTGAATCCAATCGCATGCGGGTCGATCTTGAAGGCGCCCCCATTCTCTCCGTGGAGGCTCCACGCGATCAGGTGCTTGTCACCGCAAATCCAACGGACCTGGAGCTCCTGGAAGTGCCTTATACGACGGGGTCACCGGTAGCAGGCCGGCAGAAGCCGATATGGGTTGAAAGCCGCCACGTGGCTAACCTGGCGAAGGCGAATTTGGGGCATCTTCAGCATGCGGAATTTCTTGGACAGGTCATCGAGCACGCATTGCGCGGCTACGCCGACCATTTCATCGGCATTCAGGAAACGCGCAAACTGTTGTCTTCGCAGGAAGATGAATACGCCGATCTCGTTCGCGAGGCACAGGAGATCGTACCGCTTCAAAAGCTCTCGGAAATCCTGCGCCGGCTCGTCGCTGAGGACATTCCAATCAACAATCTGCGCATCATACTGGAAGCACTTATCGAATGGGGCCAACGAGAGAAAGATGCGGCACTTTTGTGTGAGTATGTGCGCATCGCGCTGAGGCGTCAGATCAGCTTTCGTATGGCCGACCGCGACGGGATCATTGCCGCCTACATCCTGCAGCCTTCGGCGGAAGAAGCATTGCGAAAGGCGGTCCAAAACACATCCGCCGGTGGATTCGTCAATATCGGCGACGACGAGGCGCGGTTCATCGCCCAGCAGATAGAAGAGGCGCTTTCAAAGGCGACGGCCGGAACCGCCCCGGTGGTTCTGACGGGAATGGATGTGCGGCGTCACGTGCGCAGTCTGCTAACGCGCCAGAAGGTGAAACTCCCGGTGCTTTCGTATCAGGAACTCGCGCCGGAACTCAACGTCCAGCCACTGGCCACCATAACCAGCCGGCAACAGCGGGTGGAGGCACGAGAGCGACCAAAATCGCTCCCGGCTGCGCAAACGTGAACATGCCCGAGCCGTCGAATTACATGAGGAGCAGTGGTGGCCATTTGTCTGCGCCTCGGGGCAAATCCTGTCGGCTCTTAGAGCGAGAAGCAAGGACATGCCGAGCACATTCGGCGACAGCGACGCCAACCGGCAAGTTTGTGCGCGGGCCCTTCAGGGCCGGGCCAAAGTCGCCCTTAAATGTGTCGAAGATGCTCGAAAGTGATCCAAGGAGCCAACTTAGACCAACCGTTTAAATAGCCTACTGCTTGAGAGGGGAACTTTAGAATGAGTTTTTCTGCCACCGAGCCCCGCGCCTGCGGCGGGGTCTGGCTCGACCGACAACAGGAAGTGTCCTGGCTTGTAATAGCACTCGTCAGCCTTTTCATGGTGCTGCAGGGGGGTGGCACTCCAGCGAATGCGCAACAGCCCGGCGTGCAACTGGTTGATTTGTATGTAGGCCAAGGCAAGGTTTTGCGTTTTGATCAGCCCGTAGAGTCCGTTCTTATCGCTGATACAACGATTGCCGACCTCCAGATCGTGTCATCTGATCTTATCTACGTTTTTGGATTGAAGCCCGGTGTGACCAATCTCATTGCGGTCACTGCCAGCCAGCAGATCGAAGCTTCGATGGAATTTCGCGTCGGCGTGGATAACAGCTCCGCGACGGAAGCCCGCAACCGGCTCCAACCGACATCAATGACTGATCTGACATTCTTCGGCGATCGAATTGTTGCAACGGGAAGGGTGCGTAACATGGATGAAGCTGTCGATATCGACAGCGTGGCACGCACATATTCACCACCGGATCATCCGCCGCTGAACAACACCAGAATCGAAGGCTCCCAGCAGGTCAACATCCGTGTTCGATTCGCGGAAGTCTCGCGTTCGGAGCTTCTTTCCTACGGCCTGGACTGGAACACCACCATCAGCGATGGCGGCTTCAGCTTTGGGATGTTCAAGCAAGGCGGTACCGCGGACCCCAATCTCGGATTTAGCATCGGCACGAGTGATGTGAACATCGAGGTGTTTCTGGAGGCTTTGCAGCGTAACGGGATCGTCAAGATCCTTGCAGAACCAAATCTCACCGCCGTCAGCGGCCAGACAGCAAGTTTCCTGGCTGGTGGCGAGGTGCCCGTTCCCATGCCGCAGGGCAACGATTCCATAACCGTCAGCTATAAAACGTTCGGCGTCTCGCTTGGTTTCACGCCGACGCTTCTGGGGGGAAATCGGATTGCGCTCAACGTCCAACCGGAGGTCAGTTCGCTGTCGGAGAGCGGGAGCGTTTCCGTCGAGGGCCTGACCTTGCCCAGCTTTGTGGTGCGTCGTGCGGATACGACTGTGGAAGTTGCGAGCGGCCAAACCTTTGCTCTTGCCGGTCTGTTCCAGCAAAGATTGACACGCAATCTTCAGAAATTCCCGGTTCTAGGCGATGTACCTGTTCTTGGCGCGCTCTTCCAATCCCAGCGTTATCAGCGGGAAGAGACCGAGCTCGTCATCCTCATCACGCCCTTTCTGGTCGAGCCCGTCAGCCATGACAAGCTTGCAACGCCCATGGATAGACCGGCGCCAAAACCGCGCAAGAAAAGCGCATCCGACGTCGGAATGATCGTAAAGTAACGGGAGAACACCGATGCCTACAGTAAACCAATTTCGCGCCGCTGCGGTGTTGTCCCTTTTTGTCATGGCCGGCTGCACGAACACGCCGAGGGATGTATCATCGAATTTCGCCTACATGCCTTCGAACAATTATATGAGCACCGGAAAGGGCGTCGGCCAATCGGTTCTGGTACCGGAGGCCTGTCTCGGCGCACCTGCGGATCAGTCACCGGAACCGGCGGAAACCCATATGACGGTTGTTCCGCAACTGGGACCGCACCTGCCGCCCGGCTGTGCCAACGCTTACAACTTGCAGCTTATGGCAGAGCAGAAACGTGATCTCATCGAGGGGCGCGCGCTTGGAGCCGCGCCAGCAGCACCCTCGGCCAGAGCCGCCCGCCGCTACATTTATGAAGAAGGCGACGCGCTCGGCGGGGCTCATGAACGCGCGGCCACGACAGACATGGCGCTGTAACTTTACAGCCACAGCCACGCCCATTCGCGCCCATCTGTCCTGCAGGACAGCGGGGGCGCGAATGGGCGCTGACTATCATGACTGCCAGTTCACAACAGTAATGCTAACGGGGGCTCGGGCGACACCGGGGCCGCACCTGGTCTTCCTGCACTCACACGAGGCCAAACCGCACGAGATATCGCGCAATTAGTGGGAAGAGATCTTCACGCAAGTCATTTCCGACCCGCGCGTTCGGGAACAACGCCTCGATGAGTGCCGCATCCTCGACCACAGGACATCCGCGGCTGCGCGCACGAGAAAGCGACAGAGCGACGGCGGGTCCCTCATCCTTGGCGACAATGACCGGAATCGGCGTCTCTCCCGCAACGTATCTCAGCGCTACCGAACGGTCCCCGTGGTAAACAACCAGAGATGCGTTCTCCAAACCCCGCTTGACTGGCCGCGTAACTGCGTCGCGGCGCTGACGCCGCAACTCCTGCCTAATCTGCGGGTCGCCCTCGATGTCCTTTCGTTCGCGCTTGTACTCCGTGCGCGTCATGCGCATGTCGCGCCGGAACAGCCAACTTTGAATCGGTATGTCGAGAAAGCCGATAACGACGAAGGCGAGTGCGGCCGCTATTCCAAGCGGGGTGAGGATACCCACGACCGTTCCTGCCAGGCAGGACGTGCCACACCCGGGTGCCTCGAAAAGCGGCTGCAGCCAATTCAGCAGGATCAAGGTCAAAAGTCCGGTGAGGAATACGACCTTGAGCAGGTTCTTTCCGAACTCGACCAGGTTGCGGAGCGAAAACAGCCGCTTGAAGCCCTGAACCGGACTTACCTTTTCAAACTGCGGCTTGAGAGGCTCGAAAGAGAAGACCGGGCCGCCCGTCGCAAAAATGCCGAAAATAATCACGGTCGCAGCCGTGATGGCCACCAGCGGCGTGATTATCGCCAGCACCGTCATCAGCGTCTGATGCACGGCAAAGGCGCTTGCCTCGGCAAAATCATCGTTCTGCCGGCTGGCGATCGTGTCCATCAGTTCGACAAGCCTGTCGGACATAACGGGCCACGCAAAGAAAAGGTATGTCAGGGCCGCGAAGATAGACAAACCCGACGGCAGATCGCGGCTTTGCGGCACTTGTCCCTTGCGCCGCGCTTCCCTGAGTTTCTTTTCAGTGGGAGGAAGTTGTTTTTCCTCACTTTCCTGCGTCATGGGTTTCGCCTATGACCTGCTCATGATAGGCGAAATGGGCATTCTGCGGAGGGGCTGTCAAGCCGCGCGCGATGGGTGGGAGATGAATATGCGACGACGCATGGCGGTTGTGCTTGTGATGAGTGCGATCGCGCTTACCGGTTGCGCTACAACGCAAGGCGGAAGCGAAGACACGAGCGCGGAGCCGGCAAGCCAATCCTCTCGCCTCATGAGTCTCGCGGCGGATCTCGAGCAGCGCGGCGAATGGGAAACCGCTATCACACTTTACGAACAGGCTGCTGCGCTACCGGGTGCTCCAGCCAGCACGTTTGTCGGTCTGGGAGACGTCTACATGCGTTCGGGCTATCCGGACGAAGCAATGGAGGCCTACCGCGCCGCCCTATCGCGTTCACCAAAGTATGGCCCGGCCCTCGTCGGACTGGGCTGGGCGATGATCGATCAGGGCGATGCAGAAGCGGGTATAAGAACGCTTTCCGAGGGTGCTCAGAGCGTCAACACCAGCCAAGCCTACAACCGCCTCGGCGTGGCGCAAACCTTTGCAGGCCAGACCCAGCCGGCAATGAACACGTTCGCTCGTGCGCTTTCGCTCGCGCCCGACGATCTGGATGTCCAGATCAACATGGCGCTCGCGGCAGCGCTGGCCAACGATGATGCCCAGGCGCTGCCGATCGTCCAAAGGGTCGCGTCCAATCCCGACGCCAACCTTCAGCACAAGCGCAATGTCATACTCATTTACGGCTTACTGGATCGGGACAACGAGGCGCGTGCGCTCGGGCTTACCGGGCTAGCCACCGAGGAAGTCAACACGCTGCTTTCGCAGGCCGGCACCATACGCGCGCAATCTTCGCTGCAGGCTCGCGCTGAAGCGCTCGGCTCTATCGGGGTATAATCTGCTGGTTCCGGTTCTTCGGGTTAGAGGCTATCAGGAACGTGTATATTCAAGAGGGCAATCGTCGCCTAATCGCCCGTCCGATTTCCCGCGAATTCGCCAGCGATCGCAACGACCCCGCTTCGCTCGATGAAGCGTGGCGCAAAACATAGCTGCGGAAGCCAAGCCTCAACTGGCGCTATATTGATCGCGGGTTGCTCGCATGTTGTGTACACGGCATCGTTTCGGTAGACATTATCCAGATAAAATAAAAACAATCACTCATCGAAGAGAAGGGGAAGACCGTATGGGAAGGAAAATTGCAGGAGCCCGATCGCTCCGGGCGGCGATCATTGCCGCAACGGCAATGACGGCATCCGTGACCGGGGCAACGGCCCAGGAGGAGAATACGTTGCGTTTCGCGTTTCAAGGAACGCTGAACGCTCTCGATCCGTACTCGCTCAACGAGACCTTCACGCTGGGTATGCTCGGCAACGTGTATGAAGGTCTGACCAAGCGCGACGAGGATCTGGAGATCATTCCCGGCCTTGCCGAAAGCTGGGAAATGCTCGAGCCGCTGCATTGGCGCTTCCATCTTCGCGAGGATGTGACCTTCGCAAACGGCAATCCGTTCACGGCGGACGACGTCATCTTCTCCGCCGAGCGCGTGCGGGCTGAGAATTCCGATATGAAAACCCGCATTCCGGCGGATTCGGAATGGGTCAAGGTCGATGACCACACGGTGGATGTCAAACTTCAGACGCCCAACCCCATTCTCATTGCCGAATGGGACACCTGGTACATCATGGACAAGGAGTGGTCCGAGGAAAACGGGTTGACCAACCCGATCTCCGCGCGGGACACGAATCCGGGTGAAGCGGCCTACATGGCAAACGGCACGGGGCCTTTCCAGATTGATAGCCACGAGCCGGGCGTGAAGACCATCTACACAGTCAACGAAGACTGGTGGGGTGAGGTCGAACACAATCTGGATCAGGTCGTGTTCACGCCGATCGCGTCCGACGCCACTCGCGTTGCAGCGCTGCTGTCGGGCGATGTCGATCTGATCGAACCAGTGCCGGTCCAGGATATCAGTCGTGTGGATTCCAACCCAGATACCGACGTTTTGACAGGACCGGAACTGCGCGTCATCCATCTCGGCTTCAACCAGATCCGGGATGAACTGCCGACCTCCGACGTCGAGGGTGAGAATCCGTTTCGAGACGCGCGAGTCCGCAAAGCCTTCTACCAGGCCATCAACATCGATGCGATCAAGACACGCGTAATGCGCGACCTTGCTACGCCGGTGCCGCTGCTCATCGCCAACGAACTCTTCGCCGATTCGGGCGAGTTCGAGCGTTGGCCCTACGATCCGGACGCAGCCAAGGAGCTTCTGGCCGAGGCCGGATATCCGGACGGCTTTACGGTCGGGATGGACTGCCCCAACGACCGCTACGTCAATGACGAGGCTATCTGCCAGGCAGTTGTGTCCATGCTCGCGGGTATCGGCGTGAACATCGATCTGAATGCGCAACCTAAGGCGCAGTACTTTGCGAAAGTGCTGGCGCCCGGCGGCTATGACACGGACTTCTTTCTCTTGGGCTGGACGCCGAGTTCGTTCGATTCGTGGAATGTTCTGACCAACCTGGCGACCTGCCGCGATGAGTCCGGCGCTGGCGGACCGTTCAACCTCGGCGGCTACTGCAACGAAGAGGTCGACGCGCTGGCAAAGGATATCGTGGTCGAAACGGACATCGAAAAACGCGACGCGATGATCAAGCAGGCCTATGAGATCCTGACCAGCGAGACGTCGCATATCCCGCTGCACCAGCAGTCCCTAGCATGGGGTAAGCGGTCGAACGTCGATATCGTTCAGCGTTCGGACAACCAGGTCCTGTTCTACTGGGCCCAGGTTCACTGAAACCCCACATGATCGACCGTCTCCCGGCCGGGTAATCCCCGGTTGGGAGCGGTCTTAGGGCCGGTTAAATGCTCGCATTCACCATTCGGCGTCTTTTTCAGGCTGCGGGCGTGCTTCTCGTGGTCGCACTTTTTTCCTTCGTTATGTTCCGCTTCGTCGGCGACCCCATCAACCAGATGGTTGGTGTGGACACGAGCCCGGCCGAACGTGCGCAACTGCGCCAGGATCTCGGGCTGAACGACCAGATCATTGTTCAGTTCGCACGCTTCGTCGGCAACGCCGTGCAGTTCAACTTTGGAATCTCCTATCAGATGAAGCAGCCGGTAGCGCAACTGATCGCAAGCCGCTTTCCGGCGACAGCGGAACTGTCGCTTGTCTCGGCGTTATTCGCCCTTCTCATCGGTGTTCCGATGGGCGTCTATACGGGCCTTTACCGCGACACGCTTCTTTCGCGCCTCTTCATGGCCATAAGCTTAGCGGGCATATCCCTGCCAACCTTTCTCATCGGCATTCTGCTGATTTTCGTCTTTTCGGTTCATCTGGGCTGGCTGCCTTCCTTCGGCCGCGGCGACACCGTTCAGATCGGCGGCTTCTGGACAACCGGATTCCTGACCAAGTCCGGACTTCTATCGCTCATCCTGCCTTCGATCACGCTCGGCCTTTTCCAGATGACCCTGATCATGCGCCTCGTTCGCGGTGAGATGCTGGAGGTGCTGCGCACCGACTTCATCAAATTCGCCCGCGCGCGGGGGCTTTCCAGGCGCGCGATCAATTTCGGTCATGCGCTGAAGAACACGCTCATCCCGGTCATCACCATCACGGGCCTGCAGCTCGGCTCGATTATCGCTTTCGCGATCATCACCGAAACTGTCTTCCAGTGGCCGGGGATGGGGCTTCTGTTCCTGCAGGCAGTTCAGAACGTGGATATTCCGATCATGGCGGCTTATCTGCTCCTGATCGCCTTCCTTTTCACGGTGATCAATTTCATCGTCGATCTGCTTTACGTTGCCGTCGATCCCCGGATCCGGCTTGGAGGGAGCCCGGCATGAGCGAACAAACCCTCACACAGGTCCCTGCGCGCAGATCCAGCCGCCTGAAGAACGCTCTCGACAGCGACCTCATCTATTCACTTCGCAAATCGCCGCTGACCATGGTGGCTGCGGTCGTGACCCTGGTGCTGGTCCTGTCAGCGGTCTTTGCGCCCTGGATTGCACCACAAAATCCATATGACCCCTCCTCGCTCTCCATTATGGACAGTTTTTATCCACCTGCCTGGGAAGCCGACGGTGATCCCCGGTTTCTGCTCGGCACCGACGACCAGGGCCGAGGGCTGCTTTCCACGATCCTTTACGGTATGCGCACTTCGCTCGCTGTCGGCTTTGCCAGCGTGATCTTCGCCATGGTTCTCGGCGTGACCCTGGGGCTCGTAGCGGGCTATTTCGGCGGAAAAACCGACAGCATCATCATGCGCATCGCCGATGTGCAACTTACCTTCCCAGCCATTCTCATCGCGCTTCTGATCGACGGGGTGGCGCGAGGGCTCGCCGGTTCGCACGCTTATGATGAGATCGTCTTCGGTGTGCTGATCCTTTCCATCGGATTGAGTTTCTGGGTTCAGTACGCGCGTACGGTTCGCGGCTCCGTGATCGTGGAAGCCAATAAGGAATATGTTCTGGCGGCGCGGCTCATCGGCTTGGGGCCGATCACCATCATGTTCCGCCATGTCCTGCCAAACGTGCTGGGGCCGGTTCTGGTCATTGCGACGATCAATCTGGCGCTCGCCATCATCACCGAGGCCACGCTCTCCTTTCTGGGCGTCGGCGCTCCCCTGACGCAACCCTCGCTTGGCACCCTGATCCGGGTCGGCAACGACTTCCTGTTTTCCGGCGAATGGTGGATCACGATCTTCCCGGGCGTTACACTGGCAGTGCTCGCCCTCGCCGTTAACCTGCTCGGAGACTGGCTGCGCGACGCATTGAATCCGAAGCTGCGATGACACCTACTCTTTCCGTCAAGAATCTCAGGGTCGAGATCCCCACACGCCGCGGCACGCTGGTGGCGATCGACGATCTATCCTTCGACATCGCCCCTGGGGAAGTCCTGGGGATGGTGGGGGAGTCGGGCGCCGGCAAGTCGATCACGGGCTCGGCAATTATCGGTCTGCTGGAACCGCCCGGTCATGTTGCCGCCGGTGAAATCAGCCTTCAGGGTGAGCGTATCGACGGGCTTCCGCCGGACGCCATGCGCCGCATTCGAGGCCGGCGCATCGGCATGATCTTTCAGGATCCGCTAACGAGCCTTAACCCGCTCTACCGCATCGGCGACCAGCTCATCGAGACAATCCTGACCCATGAGAACATGTCGCACGCAGCCGCGCGCGCCAAGGCGCGACAACTGCTGGAAGAAGTCGGAATTCCGGCTGCGGGGGAGCGCCTGTCCTCCTATCCGCATCAGTTTTCCGGCGGCATGCGCCAGAGGGTGGTGATCGCGTTGGCACTTGCAGCCGATCCGGACCTGGTCATCGCCGATGAGCCCACGACCGCGCTTGATGTTTCGGTCCAGGCGCAGATCATCGCGCTATTGAAGCGATTGTGTGAGGATCGCGGCACGTCGGTCCTGCTGATTACGCATGACATGGGCGTGATCGCAGAGACTGCCGACCGGGTTTGCGTGCTCTATGCCGGTCGGATGGCCGAGATTGGCTCGGTTCAGGATGTGGTGAAGAGGCCGCAGCATCCTTACACGGTTGGCCTGATGGCAGCCATTCCCTCGCTGACGATGGATCCCCACGAGAGCCTTGCGCAGATCCCCGGCTCCATGCCACGTCTCGGCGCCATCCCCTCCGGCTGCGCTTTCAACCCGCGTTGCCAGTTCGCTTTCGAGCGCTGCAGTGCGGAGCGTCCAGAGCCTTATCCCACGACATCGGGACGGGCCGCCTGTTTCCTGCACGACACGGGTGGATCCAAACTCCCTCCGGTCGAAAATGCCCGGCGCGCGGAGAAGGCGGGAATCGCCGTGAAAGGCCGAACCGAGGATACAGTCTCATGAATGTCGCGGAGATCAAGCAGCCTGCTTCGGGCACTGTCCCCAGCCAGGAAACGCTGGTGGAAGCGCGCGATCTGCGCCGTGTTTTCGACCTGTCCCGCCCCTGGCTCAACCGTCTGATCGAGCGCGAGGGACGCGTTACCCTGACTGCCGTAGACGGCGTGGATTTCTCCATCAGGAGGGGGGAGACCTACGCACTCGTTGGAGAGTCAGGCTCGGGCAAATCGACCATCGCCAGAATGGTGGTCGGGCTCCTGAAACCCACGGCCGGTTCCGTCAGCATCGCGGGTACGGATGTCTGGGCCAAAGCGCAAGCCGCTGAGCAGCGGGCGATGCGACGGCGCATCCAGATGATCTTTCAGGATCCGTTCGCCAGTCTGAACCAGCGCTGGCGCGTTCAATCGATCATCGCCGAACCCATCAAAGCCTTCGGGCTCATTACCAACCCGGCCGACCGGGCGGAGCGTGTCGCAGAGCTTCTGTCGCTGGTGGGCCTCGATCCGCGTGACGGACAGAAGTTCCCGCACGAGTTCTCAGGCGGCCAGCGCCAACGCATCGCCATCGCCCGGGCGCTTGCATCCGAGCCGGAGTTCATCGTCTGCGACGAGCCGACCTCGGCGCTGGACGTGTCCGTGCAGGCTCAGGTCCTCAACCTGCTGCGCGATCTCCAGCAGCGCCTCGGCCTCACCTATCTCTTCATCAGCCACAATCTGGCGGTCGTCCGTCACATGGCATCGCAAGTCGGCGTCCTTTATCTCGGCCGCCTAGTGGAGGAAGCTTCCGCACAGGAGCTTTTTTCGGAGCCGAAACATCCTTATACCCGCATGCTTCTCGATGCGGTGCCAGATATCGCCATGGAAGGCATTGAGCGCCGCTCCATCGCGGGCGAGATTCCCAACCCGATCACACCACCTCCCGGATGTCATTTTCATCCCCGCTGCCCGCGCGTTATGGCGCACTGCAAGACGGTTATACCTCCGGTGGAACATGCCGGGAACACGAGCGTCCGCTGTCTCCTTTACGGAAGCACGTGATATCAGCCCAGTTGACCGAATTCTGATATATCTCTGATATATCAGGTCCGTTACTGTGCCTACATGACAGGCAGCGCCGTTTCCACGAGCCTTGCCCAATAGGAGCAGCCGATCGGGATGATCTCGTCGTTGAAGTCGTATTCGGGATGATGGACATACTGAGTGTCCCCCTGCCCGAGATAAATGAAGGCGCCAGGGCGGGCCTCCAGCATGAAGGCAAAATCCTCACCGCCCATCACCGGCGGCGTTTCCGGATCGACTTTGTCTCCGGCCACCTGCCGCGCCACTTCGGCGGCGAATTCCGTCTGCGCGGGATGGTTTGAGAGAACCGGATAATGACGCTGGTAATCCAGCGTCGCCTTTGCGCCGAAGGCGGCGGCCGTATTCTCCACGACCTTTGCCATGCGCTCTTCGAGCAGGTCACGCACCGTCGGCGAGAGAGTGCGCGCAGTGCCGGTCAGGCGCGCGGTTTGCGGGATCACATTGAACGCGTCACCTGCCTTGAAGGTGGTCACCGAAATGACACCGGATTCGACCGGATCGACGTTGCGCGAGACCACGGATTGAAGCGCGGTCATGATGTGCGCGCCCACGAGCGTGGTGTCGATACAGCGCTGCGGCCGTGCCGCATGGCCACCGACGCCTTCGATGTCGATGATGAACATGTCGGCCGCTGCCATCATCGACCCCGGACGCAGTGCGAACTGACCGAACGGAATGCTCGGCGCGTTGTGCATGCCGTACACCTCGTCGATGGAGAAGCGCTCCATCATGCCGTCGTCAACCATCTCGCGCCCACCGCCGCCGCCCTCTTCCGCGGGCTGAAAGATCACCACTGCCGTGCCATCGAAATTGCGCGTCTCGGCCAGGTAGCGTGCCGCGCCCAAGAGCATGGCCGTATGCCCGTCATGGCCGCACGCGTGCATTATGCCGGGCGTCCTGGACTTGTGGGGTACGTCTGTGGCCTCCTCGATCGGCAGCGCATCCATGTCCGCGCGCAGACCGATAGTCCTGCCGCTTTCCGCCTTTCGCCCCTTGATCACGCCAACCACGCCGGTGCGCCCGATCCCGGTCACCACCTCGTCGACGCCGAACTCCCGCAGCTTCTCGGCAACAAGTGCTGCCGTACGGTGCACCTCGAATTGCAGCTCCGGATGGGCGTGGATGTCGCGCCGCCACTCCGTGATGTCGTCGTGAAACTCTGCAATCCGATTGATGACCGGCATCATCCGCTCCTCAAATGCGCTACTCTCGATTTAGCGCACTTTGTCCGCTCGATCTGGACAATGCAAGGAGGATGATTTGGGCCAGCTTTACAGTTGTTTTCCGCCGCACCCCTCTGTTCCGCCGGTTTACAACTGTAGTCCCAGTCTCCGCCCGCCTGGGCGGAGACTCCATGCCTTCCTCACAACTTCCCGATGATGTTGAGGAAGACGCCCTGGTCGTCCATTGTCAGGTCTCTAAGGTCGTCGGAGAAGTGTCCGAAGTTGTATCCGAGGCCGACCTTGAAGTTGTCGCCGACGTGGCGGTAGACGGCGGCGAGGGCGCCGTATTCGGTGGTGTCGGCCTCGGGCATGTGCATGACGCGGCCTTCGAGCAGCAGGTCCCAGTTCTTCACGAAGTGCAGGTCGGTGCGCAGGATGCCGAGATGGGCGGAGGATTTCTGCCATTCGTTCTCGAAGCCGGTGCCCGTGCCGTCGTCGACGCGGTAGCGCACCTCGCCATAGCGGAAGCCGTACTTGCCGCCCACCGACAGCCACGGCTTGACGTCATAAACGACGTCGGCGGAGACGATGTGGCTGCGCTGGGCCGGGGCAAACCGGTCGCCCGTGGCGCCGCTGATCACCTGGTTGTTGCCCGGCAGGTCGTAGAGCCAGGTGTATTTGAACAGCGCGTTGAGCTTGTCGTGCTCGACCGGCCGGTAGGCATAGCCGAGCGAGGCCTCGACATAGTCCGTGTCGGTGAAGGCGGTCTGGTTGGAGCCGCTGTCGGAGATCACGGCATCGACGCTGGTCAACAGCCGCCAGTCCGGATTGGTCTTCCAGTTCAGCCCGGCGGCGAACAGGTAGGTGTTCTGGTCGCGGGTCTCGTCATCGGAGCGCTCGATGCGCACCTCGCCGCGCACGCGTGCCTTGATGCCCGCCTCCTCGTCCTCATAGCCGATGGCAAGCGAAGGAGCATAACGGTCGAAGTCCTCGCGCAGGTTGCCGTTGTCGTCCACCGTGTCGTCGCGCACACGGCCGACTTCCAGCCCGCCATCGACGGTCCATTGAGCGTCCGGCGTATAGAGCACGCCATAGGTCTGGGTGAGCGAGCGGCGGTCGCCATACAGGTCGTAGTTGCTTTCCGTGTAGGACGACAGGGTATCGCCCATGCGCCGGCGCATGCCGGCCACGATGGTGCCCTTGTCGCGCCCGGAAAGCGTCCGGTTCCGGGTCAGGCTGAAGGCCCGGTCCGGATCGAGCTTGTAGCCGAGATAATAGTGCTCGTCGGCCGTCGGATCGTAGGTCACCCCGGCCAGCCCGCCGACCCCTTGCGTGCCGTAGGAGACCTCGCCGGTCACGCCGATCGTGTCGGTGAACTGAACCTCCGCACCGACGCCGACCCGGTCGTTGCGGTCGATGTCGCGGGTGTGGTCCAGCGTGCCCTGGCCGAACGCATAGACCAGACGGTCGTCGTCGATGCGGTAGTCCACCCGCACGCCGGCGTCGAGGCGCGAGCCGTCGCGGGCGTGCTTGTCGCCGCGGTGGTCGAAGCGCGACATGATCTCGGAATAGGTGACCCCGAAGGAGATCTTCCAGTGCTGGTCGTATTGCCAGCTGACCGCCGCCGCGCCATCGCGCTTGCGCTGCCCGTCATCGTCGCTCAGATCGTCATAGGACAGCGCAAGTGCCGCGTCCTCGCTCAGCGCCAGATCGGCATGGGCGCCCCACACGCGCCGGTTGGCGCGGGCCTGGTCGTGGAGCGTGGAAAAACCCCGCTCCTTCTCCTCGTAATAGCCGCCCACGGTGCCGTCGACACCGGCGCCGATCTCGTCGAGCGCCACCTGGCCTTCCACCCGCCAGGCCGTCGCCGCGCGGTCGATCGGATCATCGGCGTCGTCCAGGTCGTTGCCCCAGCTCAGCCCGCCATCGGTCGAGACCGAGCGGTTGAAGCCCGGCCCCTTCGAGTGGGCGATCTCGGCCTCCAGAAAGGTGCGCTCGGAATGGCGTATGCGGATATCGGCGCCATAGGCGCGCTGGTCGGCCATCCCGGTGTCCTCGTCCATGCCGGTCACGCCGACGCGTACATGGTCGTTCAGCCAGTGCTGGGCGCGGCCGCCATAGACATAGCCGTCCACCTCGCCGGCCACCGGCTCGTACTCGTAATCGGCCACCAGATAGAGATCGTCGCCGCCGATGGCGCCGTTGCGCACCGGTCCGTCCGTGCCCGTCATCGAGTGGAGCGGCCGGCGCAGGATGATCACGCCCTGCATGTAGTCGAAGGAATAGTCCTCACCATAGGTGAGCACCGTGCGCTCGATCACACGGCCGGTCACCGCGTCGCGCCGCTGAACCGTCAGCGTCTCCGAGCCCTCGACGATGTCCTGTCGCTTCAGGAAGTAGGCCGAGCCGCCGGTGCCGAGGAACTCCTCGCGCTGCGGCAGCGTGTCGGGCTGGGCGGCATAGGCCGTGGCCTCCGTGCGCCGCTCGCCGAACGACGTCGTCTCCTGCGAACGGTAGGTGGCGCTGGCGCCGTAAAGCGCCCGGTCGGAGCGCAAGAACTCCGTGCCGGAAATGCGCGTCTTGTAGTTGCCCCACATCACATGGCTGTCGCCGCGCTCCAGCCGGACATAGAACTTGCCGTTGGTTGGCGCGTCCTCGACCATGGTCGAATCGTCGCCATAGACGGGATAGTAGTCGTCCGGGTCGAGCCGGCGCAGGATGCGGCGCGGATCCTGCTTGTCGAGATTGCGCCACAGGCTGTCCAGATCGTCCTCGCCCGTGTCGGCGGCGGCCGTCAGCAGATACTCGCCCTTGATCTTGCCCTTGAGATAAAAGGCAAGCCGGCCCTTGGAATAGACCTCGTCATACTCGCCCGGCCGCACCGCCTCGATGCCGTCGTCGCCGGTGCGCTTGCCGATCGTCAGGTCGGCCAGGCCGACATAGAACCAGTCGTCGTCGGGGATGTTGATGTCGCGGGAGAAGGACAGCCCGCCCGTCTTCGACGCCCCCTTCACCCCGACATCCACCGCGTGGTCGCCGGGCGGCAGGATGCGGCTCACGACGAACGCCTGGTCAGGGTCGACGGGAATGGTCTCGCCGAGCGCCTCGACCCGGTAGCCCGGCGGCACGTTGCGGCCATAGACCGTCACCGCCCCGCCATTGAGCGGAATGTTCCTGAACGCCGTGCGGTCCTCGCCCCAGCCCGGCGCGACCGCCTCGGCGCGATGGCGCTCCAGCTCGCGCTCGGAGCGGGCGATCGTCAGCGGCACCGTCTCGTCATAGCGCTCGCGCTCGCCGTAGACGCGCAGCACATAGGCGAAGTCGCCATCGCCGGCCGCCGGCATCTGCCAGTCCGCCGTGCCGTTGATGGCCACCGGGACAACGGCCACCGGCCGGCCCTCGGCCACCCGGTCCGCCTGATAGATGCGGATCTCGGCGCGCTCGATGAAGGCGGGATAGTTGCTGGTGGCAAAGAAGGTGACCGTCTCGCCGGCGCGATAGGTGCGCTCCACCGGCATGGTGGACACGTTGAGCAGCGGCTCCACCTCCAGCCCGTCGAACTTCACCTGGATGTCGACGGCCGAAAGCCCCACATCCGTCTGCCGCTGCCGGTCAACCGGGCGTTCCTGAGCCTGCCGAAGGGGCGGCTTTGCCTCTCCCGGTGCCAGATCGGCTGCGGCTTCGCCAGCCGCGGCGCTCTCGTCCACCGTCTCGCCATCGACGCTGATACGGAAGGGAATGGACGGTTCGTCTCCCGCACGCGCCCGTTCCGTGTTCGCCCCCACCGGCGTGGTGCCGCTGGCGCTGTCGTTGAGCGCCTTGCCGGTGACAGCCGGCAGGCAGGCACCGTCCGTGCAGGCCTCCTGCGCCCCCGCCGCGGGCATCAGCAGCGCCAGAACCGACGCGCTGGCGGTCAGAAGAAACGCACCATGACCGAACCGCATCCGCAAGGTTCCCCTTCTCATCGCCCTCATTGTCCCGCC
>NZ_JAKCWP010000003.1 GCF_028767125.1 Chelativorans sp. YIM 93263 | reverse complement strand
CGAACACCCGGTGCGCATCCGGTTCCCGCGAGGGCGATGGGCACAGAATAAGGGTGGCTGAGAGGGCGGGGATAAAATTCCTAGAAAAAATCCTCTGCCTACTGACATCTGCTGACAGATTGGACTTTCGGAAGCGCCCGCGCGTTTCGCCGTCGCTCTGGCATGGATACCAGGGTCCAGCCCAGGTATAACGAAGGCGGGGAGTCTGCGTTGATTTCGATCGGTCAGGAGACGCGACAGCGCTTCTGAAACGCACCAGCGCCTCCGAAAACGCTCCATTCAAGAGCCACCCCGCTTGTCATTGCCGCCCGCATCGGTCACTGAAAACCTATGATCAGCCTGACCACCCAAACCCGCCGCCGCCTCGACCAACTTCTGGTCGAGCACGGTTTCTTCGAAAGCCGCGCCCGCGCGCGGGACGCAATCCGGCGCGGCACGGTTCGGGTTGATGACATCGTCGCAGCAAAACCTGGTCAGCTGGTCACTGCCGAGGCGCCTATCAAGGTGGAAGATCCCGCGCGAGACTATGTCTCCCGCGCCGCGCTCAAGCTATTGCATGGACTGGAGACCTTCGGCCTTGATCCGGATGGCGCGGAAGCGCTCGACATCGGCGCCTCGACCGGTGGATTCACACAGGTGCTGCTGGAGCGCGGGGCGGCTCACGTGACCGCCATCGATGTAGGCGCCGGCCAGATCCACGCGAAACTGCGCCACGACCCCCGCGTGAGCTGCCTTGAAGGGGTGAATGCGCGAGATCTCACCCTTGAGACCATTGAAGGACGAAGGCCCAATTTCCTCGTCTCCGACGTGAGCTTTATTTCGCTGAAATTGGCCCTGCCGCCAGCCCTCGAACTGGCGGTGCCCGGTGCGCGCGGCCTCTTCCTCATCAAGCCGCAGTTCGAAGCCGGACGGGAAGCCATCGGCAAAGGCGGGCTGCTGCGTAATCCGCACCAGGCTGGCGAAATAGCGCACGACATCGAGGCTTGGCTTGAAACGAACGCGGGCTGGCAGGCGATCGGCCTTTCACCATCTCCGATCGAGGGCGGCGACGGTAACCGGGAGTTCCTTCTGGCGGGGCGCAAACGATGAGTGAGCGGGTGGTCATTGACGAGCTTGGCGCGCAGGGCGATGGTATCGCGCAGACCCCCGCAGGCCCTCTCTATGTGCCGTTTACGTTGCCCGGAGAGACGGTCCTTGCGGAAATCCGCGCCAAAGGGCGCGCTGCGTTGCGCACAGTGGAAACTGCCTCTTCGCAGCGGCAAGAGCCCGCCTGCAGACATTTCGGCGAATGCGGCGGCTGCGCTGTCCAGCACGTTGCGCCGGAGGCCTATGCCGCATGGAAGCGCGCCAAGGTGGTGCGCGCTCTGCAAAGCCGTAGTCTGGAAGCCGAAGTCGCGCCGCTTGTGACATGTCCGCCAAATTCCCGCCGTCGCGTCACGCTCACCGCGCGAACCCTCGGAAACCGCATTCTGCTGGGCTATAATGCTGCCCAGTCACACCATCTCATCGATATCGAGGAATGCCCCATTGCCGCCCCGGAGATCGTGGCCGCACTGGAAGATATGCGTGTACTCGCCCGCATTCTCGCGCCCCGCAACAAACCCCTGCGCCTTGCCGTTACGGCAACGGCGACCGGTCTCGACATCGCCGTCGGAGCCGCCGGCCGCCTGGAAGAGAAGAGGCGGCAAAAGGCAGTGGAATGTGCGCTTGCAGGCCGCTTCGCGCGGCTCTCTTTCGATGGCGAGGTCCTGGTCGAGTGCGAAAAGCCGGTCGTCCAGTTCGGCGATGTGCCAGTGGCCGTGCCGCCCGGGGGGTTTCTGCAGGCAACCGCCCATGCCGAGAAAACCATGGCAGCCCACATTCTCCGCCATCTGGACGGCGCAAAGAACGTTGCCGACCTTTTCGCCGGCAGCGGCACATTCACCTTGCGTCTTGCGCGCCATTCGCGGGTTCACGCGGTGGAGGGGGATGCAGCGGCGCTGGCCGCGCTTTCGCACGCAGCAAGAACGGCTCCCGGCCTGAAGCCGGTCAGCAGCGAAAAGCGCGATCTGTTTCACAGGCCGCTTCTGCCCAGGGAACTTGACGCTTTCGATGGTCTCGTCTTTGACCCGCCGCGCGCCGGCGCGGAGGCCCAGAGCCAGCAGATTGCAAGGTCGAAAGTCCGCCGCGTTGCCGCAATCTCCTGCAATCCCGGCACGCTCGCCCGCGATCTCGCCATTCTCGTCGAGGGCGGCTATCGCATTGCGGAGGTAACACCCATCGACCAGTTTCTCTGGTCGCCGCATGTGGAGGTCGTGGCTTTGCTGGAGCGATCGGGAAAGCGACCTAGCTCTCCCTGAACTGGCAAGCGAGCTGGATCATCAACACGCTGAGCTTAGCTTGCGCCACTCGTCGGCAACCACACTGCATAAACGCTGGTAGAGGCGGTGATGAAAAGCCTGTTCAGTTTCGGGCCGCCGAAGCAGACATTCGACACGGTCTCGGGCACGAATATCTTCCCAAGCAGTGAGCCGTCGGGATCGTAGCAGTGCACGCCATCGCCTGCGCTGGTCCAGATGCCCCTGATTGTCGAGACGCAAGCCGTCGAAGTAGCCAGTCTCGGATGTCGCTCCAAATCAGCGACCGGAACGCAGGGACATAGACTGGACCTTCCGTTCAGGAACCTCTGGGCGAAGCAGCTTGAAAACGACACTCAGGACAGGCTCTAGGCTGAAATATCGCCTTTGAGAATGAGCTCCACATACTCCGGGACAACCCGGCTCGCCGGCCCGTGGATTGCCTCATCGAAGTCGAGTCTGTTCTCCGACGGCTCCAGGTTCAGCTCCACCGTATGCGCTCCGGCCCGCGCAGCCTCCTGCACGAATTGCGCGGCCGGATAAACGCTGCCGCTCGTGCCGATGGAGATGAAGACGCCGCACTGGCCGAGCGCCTCATAGATGCGCTCCATCTGGTAGGGCATCTCGCCGAACCAGACCACATCGGGCCGCATTCCCCCTGCTTCACCGCAGGAAGGGCAGGGTACTTTTGCCGAAAGCGGCTCGCGCCATTCACACCGCGCGTCGCACTTGGCGCACAGTGCTTTGGCGATTTCGCCATGCATGTGGATGAGATTTTTCGAACCGGCCCGCTCGTGCAGGTCATCGATGTTCTGGGTAACAAGCAGAACCTCGCCCTCGTGCTCGCGCTCCAGCCGTGCCAGCGCGAAATGGGTGGCGTTCGGCTCCACCTGGCTGAGCTGGCTGCGCCGACCGTTGTAAAACTCGTGGACCAAGGTCGGATTGGCGGAAAAGCCCTCTGGTGTCGCAACCTCCTCGAGATTGTAGCGTGACCAGATCCCGCCGGTGTCCCGAAACGTATCGACGCCCGATTCGGCCGAAACACCGGCACCGGTTAGGATGACGATGGCGTTCGGCATCACGCCTGCGTGCCGCCGACTGTGATTCCGTCCATGCGCAAATGGGGCTGGCCGACGCCGACGGGCACGCCCTGTCCGGCCTTGCCGCACATCCCGATACCGCTATCGAGCTTCATGTCATTGCCGATCATCGAGACGCGGTGCATGGCGTCCGGGCCGTTGCCGATCAGCATTGCGCCCTTGATCGGATGCGTGACCTTGCCGTCCTCGATCATATACGCCTCGGTGCAGCCGAAGACGAATTTGCCGGAGGTGATGTCCACCTGCCCGCCGCCGAAGGAGACCGCATAAACGCCCTTCTTCACGGAGGCGATGATTTCCTCCGGTGTTTTGTCACCGCCCATCATGTAGGTGTTTGTCATGCGTGGCATCGGCTCGTGAGCGTAGGATTCGCGCCGTCCGTTGCCGGTTGGCTTCATGCCCATGAGGCGGGCATTCTGGCGATCCTGCATGTAGCCGACCAGCTTGCCGTCCTCGATCAGCACATTGCGGCCCGAGGGTGTGCCCTCGTCGTCGATCGTGAGCGAACCGCGCCGCTCGGCGATCGTGCCGTCGTCCACAACGGTCACGCCCTTGGCGGCGACCTGCTCGCCCATCAATCCGGCGAATGCTGAGGTCTTCTTGCGGTTGAAATCGCCTTCCAGCCCATGGCCGACAGCCTCGTGAAGCATCACACCCGGCCAGCCATTGGCAAGGACGATGTCGAATGTGCCGGCGGGTGCCGGAGCGGCCTCCAGATTGACGAGCGCCTGGCGCAAGGCCTCGCCGGCAGCAAAGCGCCAGGAGTCCTCGGCCAGGAACTCGCCGAAGCTCTTGCGCCCGCCCAAGCCGTAGGAGCCGGTTTCCTGGCGATCGCCATCGCCTACCACGACCGAGATATTCATGCGCACCAGCGGGCGAATGTCGCGGGCGATCTGGCCGTCTGCGCGCAGGATCTCCACCTGCTGCCATGATGCCGCGAGCGATGCCGAAACCTGCCGCACGCGCGAATCCTCGGCCCGGACCCAGGCGTCTATCTCTTGCAGGAGCTTGGCTTTTTCTTCGAAACCGGGCGCCACGATCGGATTGTTATCACCGTACAGGCGCTGATTCGTCTTGGCAGGCGGCGTGGCAAGCGTGCCGGAATACCCGTCCTTGACCGCCGACACCGCGTCGGCCGCCCGGCGGAGGGCCGCTTCGGAAAGCTCGCTTGAGTGAGCGTACCCGGCCGCTTCCCCCGCGACTGCGCGCAGGCCGAAACCCTGATCCGTATTGAAGCTCGCTGTCTTCAGCCGCCCGTTATCGAAGACCAGTGCTTCGCCTTCCCGGTACTCCAGAAAGAGTTCACCGTCATCTGCACCTGAAACGGTATCGGAGAGGAGGGATTTCAGTTTATCTGCGGAGCAGTCAAACGAATCGATCAGCGAGCGTGTCATATGGCCTATCCTGTCCTTTTCCCGACCATGTAAGGGGGAGGGGCCAGTCAATCCAGTGCCGACAAAGGAAATCCCTTCAGGGTAGAGCCGCGAAACCTTCGTCAAAGCCGTCCAGGTCGACGGGGATGCCGATTCCCTCTTCTGGGGTCTGGAAGACGATGAACGTGGCCGACTCGCCATTGCCGAGCGTCTCGAGCAGCTCATCTTCCAGGATCACCTCTGCGTAGCATCCATCCTGAAAACAGCGCACGAAATAGGCGCGGCCGATATCCTCCCCGTCTACGTTGAGCCCGAGCCCGTTGGGCAGCAACACGCCGAGAGGCGCCAGTACACGCAGGATCTCCGCCTCGTTGTCCGCGGTGCGCAGCACCACGACCGAAAGACCGACTTCCGGCCGATCGTCGGCCACGACATTCTGCATCATTGCGCACTGCTCATCCGCAGCACCCGCCGGTGTGTCGCACACGATGGACCATGCGCCATGCGTGGAGCGTACCGTACCATCATTGGTATTCGGCTGCTGTTGCGCCAGGGTGGGCGTGGCCATCATCAGCCCGGTAAGCAGGGCGGCGACACGTGCGACCAAAGGCATATTTCCCTCTTTCTTCCAGCGAATCATGGCAATCTACTCTGAATGATGGCGCAACGGAAAGGAAATGGCGCCCGTCAACGCCTTTCCTCCGTGACTTTGGTTCCCGGTGCGCCAGATTCTCTAAAAATCCGACGGAATTGAGATGTGCGCGTGGAATCCAACGGCTTCGGGCCGACAATTTTGGGGCAAAAGTGCTCGAGGAGCGCAAAAATGCCGCACGATACGCATGACGCCTTTCTTGCGGTTCAAACGAGAGTATGATTTGAACGCGCCCGTATGAAAGCCAGAAATTTTCAATGCGGCTTTCGGAGGGGCTGAGTTGATGGCTACTGCACCGGCCGAGGACGCATTGTTCGGGAGATGACGAAGCTGATGAAGAAATTTGCTGCAAGCCTGGCACTTCTCGCGCTCTCGCTTTGCGCAACCGGCGCGTTTGCCGCGCAGCCGGAGCCCTGGCAGGTGCGCTTTCAGTCTGCCGGAACGGCAATCATGGACGAAGTCGCCTGGTTCGAAGCCTACACACTCTGGTTTATCACGCCGATCACTCTGCTGGTCATGGGGCTCTTGGCCTGGTGTATCTTCCGCTTCCGCGCCAGCGCCAATCCAACGCCTTCGCGCACCAGCCACAATACGGTGATCGAGGTGCTCTGGACGGTGGGGCCGGTGATCGTTCTGCTTTTCCTGGCCATTCCGTCCTTCCAGCTTCTGACGAACCAGTACACGCCGCCGGAAGAACCGGCTTTGACCATAAAGGCCACCGGCGTGCAGTGGTATTGGGATTATGAGTATCAGGACGAGGAGAACCCGCTTTCTTTCACCTCGCTGATGCTTCAGGAGGACGATCGCGCTGCGGCCGGCAAGGAAGACACGAGCGAGTACCCGCGCCTGCTGGCGGTGGATAACGAGGTGGTCGTGCCGGTCGACACCACCGTTCGTGTTCTTGTCACGGCAAGTGATGTAATCCATGCTTTCGCCATGCCTTCCTATGGTATCAAGACTGACGCGATCCCCGGTCGCATCAACGAGACCTGGTTCAAGGCCGAGCGTGAAGGCATCTATTACGGGCAATGTTCCGAGCTTTGCGGTAAGGACCATGCCTATATGCCCATCGCCATTCGTGCCGTCTCGCAGGACCAATTCCAGACCTGGTACGCGGCTGCGCAGGATGACCTGGAGGGTGCCAACCGTGCCCTGATGGCGGAACTCGAAAGCGATGACGGCGAAAAGGTCGCGTCCGCGGCTGAATAAGCCCGGCGATCTTCGGAACAATTTGGAGCGGTAGGACATGGCAGGCGCTGCAACAGAGACGACCCACGACGATCACAAACCCGCATTCTGGGTGCGTTGGTTCTATTCGACCAACCACAAGGATATCGGCACTCTCTACCTGATCTTTGCGATCATCGCTGGCGTCATTGGTGGTTTTCTGTCGGTGATGATGCGCTGGGAGCTGGCCGAGCCGGGCATCCAGCTCTTCCATGGCCTCGCCTCAATGGTCTATGGCTATGAAGGTGCTGCGGCGATCGATGGCGGCAAGGAGATGTACAACGTCTTCACCACCGCTCACGGGCTGATCATGATTTTCTTCATGGTCATGCCAGCGCTGATCGGCGGATTTGCCAACTGGATGATTCCGCTCATGATCGGTGCGCCGGACATGGCCTTCCCGCGCATGAACAACATCTCGTTCTGGCTGCTTCCGCCGGCCTTCATACTCATGCTTCTGTCCATGTTCGTGCCGGGAGCGCCCGGCGGCTTCGGGGCCGGCACGGGCTGGACGCTCTATCCGCCGCTTTCAACCTCCGGCCAGCCTGGCCCGGCTGTGGATATGGGCATTCTGGCCCTGCATATCGCCGGTGCCTCTTCCATCCTCGGCGCCATCAACTTCATCACCACGATCCTCAACATGCGCGCGCCGGGCATGACGCTGCACAAGATGCCGCTGTTCGCGTGGTCCGTGCTGATCACGGCCTTTCTGCTGCTTCTGGCGCTTCCCGTGCTCGCCGGCGGCATCACCATGCTGCTCACGGACCGGAATTTCGGAACCGCCTTTTTCGCCCCCGATGGCGGCGGTGATCCCATTCTGTACCAGCACCTGTTCTGGTTCTTCGGGCACCCGGAGGTCTACATCCTCATCCTGCCCGGCTTCGGCATCATCAGTCACATCGTGGCGACCTTCTCTCGCAAACCGGTCTTCGGCTATCTCGGCATGGCCTATGCGATGGTGGCGATCGGCGCGATTGGCTTTGTCGTTTGGGCGCACCACATGTATACGGTGGGCCTGTCGATCGACACGCAGCGCTACTTCGTCTTCGCCACGATGGTGATTGCCGTGCCGACCGGGGTGAAGGTGTTCTCCTGGATAGCGACCATGTGGGGCGGGTCCATCTCCTTCCGGGTGCCGATGCTGTGGGCCATCGCCTTCATCTTTCTGTTCACCGTCGGCGGCGTGACCGGCGTGCAACTCGCAAATGCCGGCCTCGATCGGGCGATGCACGACACCTATTACGTCGTGGCACACTTCCACTACGTGCTGTCCATGGGCGCCGTCTTCGCGATCTTTGCCGCCTGGTACTACTGGTTCCCGAAGATGTCGGGCTACATGTACAATTCCTTCGTCGCCCGGCTGCACTTCTGGATCACCTTCATCGGCGTGAACCTGATCTTCTTTCCGCAGCACTTCCTGGGCCTTGCGGGAATGCCGCGCCGCTACATCGATTATCCGGACGCGTTTGCCGGATGGAACATGGTGTCCTCTTACGGGTCTTACCTTGCAGCGATCGGTGTTCTCGTCTTCCTGTACGGTGTGGCGGAAGCCTTCGCCAAGCAACGGGTCGCCGGCGCCAATCCGTGGGGTGAGGGTGCAACCACGCTTGAGTGGCAGCTTCCTTCTCCGCCGCCGTTCCACCAGTGGGAAGAACTGCCGAAGGTCCGCTAAGGCAGAAAACAGGCGCGAGCCGGGCCAGTTTACCGGCCGCGCACAAGCAATGAATGAAACGTGTAGACATGGCATTGGTCGAGCGAGAACATATAGATGAGCGTGCCGGTCGCCTTTCCGAGGCGACCGCCGGCGATTTTATTGGGCTTCTCAAGCCGCGCGTCATGTCGCTCGTCGTCTTTACCGCCTTTGTCGGCATGGTGCTGGCTCCGGCCACGCCCAATCCGCTCCTGGCGGTCATCTCCATGATCGCCATTGCCGTGGGCGCGGGCGCAGCCGGCGCGCTCAATATGTGGTACGACGCCGATATCGATGCCGTCATGTCCCGCACGGCAAAAAGGCCAGTGCCGCTGGGACGCATCGAACCGGGCGAAGCGCTGGGCTTCGGCCTGTTTCTCTCAGTTTTTTCGGTGGTTATCCTCGGCCTGTTGGCCAACTGGATGGCCGCGGGGCTGCTCGCCTTCACCATCTTCTTCTACGCGGTCGTCTACACGATGTGGCTGAAGCGCTCCACCCCGCAGAACATCGTCATCGGCGGGGCCGCCGGCGCCCTGCCGCCCATGATCGGCTGGGCCGCCGTGACGGGCACTGTCACGCTGGAGAGCTTCGTTCTCTTTCTCATCATCTTTCTCTGGACGCCGCCGCATTTCTGGGCGCTGGCGCTTTTCAAGACCGATGAATACGGGCGCGCTGGCGTTCCGATGATGCCCAACGTGGCCGGTAAGGCGCATACGCGCCGACAGATCTTCGCCTATGCCGTTCTTGTTGCGGTGTGCGGCGTCTTGCCGACAGTGCTTGGCTTTGCCGGTTTGGCCTATGGCATTGTCGCCGCTGCTCTTGGCGGTGGCTTTGTCTGGTATTCCTGGCGCGTGCTGCGCGACGGCGGAGCGGATAAGAATGCACAGCCCGAGAAAGCGCTCTTCGGCTTTTCGCTGGTTTATCTTTTCGCCATCTTTGCCGCTCTTCTGTGCGACGGTCTGATAGCGCGTTTCGGGGGCTGACAAGTGCCTGAGGATAATCGCAAGCCGAACGACAATGGCGATAGTGACCGCATCAAGCCGACGAAAGCGCAGCTCAATGCGCGTCGCAACCGCTCCATCGCGATCGCCGTTGCGCTCGCCATCTTCGTTATCCTCCTTTACCTCGCCAGCATCATGAAGCTGGGACCCGCGGTTTTCGACAGGGCTATGTGAGACATGGGTACGACGGGCACTCGATCAGACGAAGTACGTAACCGGCGTAATCGCACTGTCGCGATCGCATGCGTCGGCGTGTTTGCCGGGATGGTCGGCATGTCCTACGCGGCGGTGCCTCTCTACGAGATGTTCTGCCAGGTCACTGGCTACGGAGGTACCACACAGCGTGTCGAGCAATACTCCGATACGATCCTCGACAAGACGGTTACCGTCCGTTTCGACGCAAACACGAATGGCATTCCCTGGGAGTTCAAGCCCAAGCAGCGCCAGGTGAAGCTGCGCATAGGCGAAACGTCTGAGATATCTTACCTGGCCCGCAACACGGCATCGCGACCGACCACCGGCACCGCTACGTTCAATGTCACGCCCGCGATTGCCGGTGCCTATTTCAACAAGGTTGAATGCTTCTGCTTTACCGAACAGGAGCTGCAGCCTGGTGAAGAGTACGAAATGCCAGTGCAATTCTTTGTCGATCCGGCAATCGTCGACGCGCCGGAGCTGAAGAACCTTAGCACCATCACGCTGTCTTACACTTTCTACCCGCTGCACCGGGAGTCGGCCGAAGCGCCGACGACGGGTGCAAACAAGAACCAGAAGCTCGGGGGATAACATGGCTGCCGCCCACACGAAGAAGCACGACTATCATATCATTGATCCGAGTCCCTGGCCGTTCCTCGGCTCTGTAGGTGCGCTGATCATGGCGCTAGGCGCCATCGCCTGGATGAAGGCAGCCCAAGGCACCTCCTTTGAGCTTTTCGGGGTGGATCTGGCGGCGGCCCGGTACTGGGTGTTCCTGGTCGGTTTGCTCGTCATCCTCTACACCATGTTCGCCTGGTGGAGCGACACCATCAAGGAAGGCCAGGAAGGCCATCACACGCAGGTTGTGTCGCTGCACCTGCGCTACGGCATGATCATGTTCATCGCTTCCGAGCTGATGTTCTTCGTCGCCTGGTTCTGGGCGTTTTTCGACGCCAGCCTCTTTCCGGGCGACGCTACGCAGGTCAGCCGTGCGGAGTTTACAGGCGGTGAATGGCCGCCCCAGGGTGTGGAGGTGCTCGATCCTTTCCACCTGCCGCTCTACAACACCATCATTCTGCTGCTTTCCGGCACGACGGTCACCTGGGCGCACCACGCATTGCTCGAGAACGACCGCCGGGGGCTCATTACCGGCCTCGCCTTGACCGTGGTTCTGGGCATCCTGTTTTCGTTCGTGCAGGCCTACGAGTATATGGAAGCGCCATTCGCCTTCCGCGACTCGATCTATGGCGCGACGTTCTTTATGGCGACCGGCTTCCACGGCTTCCATGTCATCATCGGCACGATCTTCCTGGCAGTTTGCCTGTTCAGGGCGATCGCCGGGCATTTCACGCCCGAGCGGCATTTCGGCTTCGAGGCAGCCGCGTGGTACTGGCACTTCGTCGACGTGGTGTGGCTGTTCCTCTTCGCCTTCGTCTACGTGTGGGCATCCGCTGGCGCGACCTACGCCCACTGATCGGATAGAGGCAGCATGTTCGGGGAGGGGCGGCTTGCAAAGCTGCCCCTTCGTCTTTTGGGTGCGTTCGGATGACACGATGAGATTGGCCATGAGTGAGGACAAGGCGGTGTTGCCGCCGGTGGACCCCGTTCGTGCCGGGCTGACCGGGCGCTGTCCCCGTTGTGGTGAGGGGCGGCTCTTTTCCGGGTTTCTTACAATTGGTAAGCATTGCGCGAACTGCGGCCTGGACTATGAGTTCGCCGATGCGGGCGATGGTCCGGCGGTATTCGTCATCCTGATTATCGGCTTTATCGTTGTCGGACTCGCGCTCTGGATGGAGGTCACGACGCAGGCGCCGCTCTGGCTGCACTTCGTGCTGTGGATACCTCTCACAGTGGTGCTTTCCCTCGGCGCGCTGAGACTGATCAAGGGGCTCCTGATTACGCTGCAATATTGTAACAAGGCCGCTGAAGGGCGCCTGGATGTGAGGAAATGAGTTCCAAAGAGACGAGGCCCGGCGGTCGTCGAAGCTGGCTGCTGCTCGCCTTCAGCATCCCAGTGCTGATCCTGCTCCTGGTGTTGGGGACCTGGCAGGTGCAAAGGCTTCAATGGAAAGAAGGCCTCATCCAGCGTATCGAGGAGCGTATCACCGACGCGCCCGTGCCACTGGAAGACATCGCGGAACTCTACGCACAAGGACAGGACGTCGATTACCGCCCGACCGCTATCGAGGGCGACTTCGACCATGACCGGGAGCGCCACTATCTCGCAACCTGGCAGGGGCAGTCCGGCTTTTTCGTTCATACCCCGTTAGCGCTGGAGAATGGGCGATACATCTTCATCAATCGCGGGTTCGTGCCCTATGACCGCAAGGAGCCGGAGACGCGCCAGGAAGGTCAGGTCTCCGGCACCGTGCAAATAGGGGGCCTTGCGAGGACCGCGCCGCAGGAGAAGCCGTCTTTCATCGTCCCCGAGAACGATCCAGCCGGTAATATCTTCTTCTGGAAGGATCTCCCTGCCATGACCCGCTCGGCGGGGTTGGACGAGGCAGAGGTTTATCCCTTCTATGTGGACGCGGATGACGCCGCAAATCCGGGAGGGCTGCCGGTTGGTGGGGTGACGCGGATCAATCTGCCGAACAATCATCTGCAATACGTCGTCACCTGGTATGGCCTCGCCTTTGCGCTTGTCTGCGTGCTGGTCTACTGGTTCCTGCGCGGGCGCAAGGATTAGGCTTGACACGTGGTACTGCACAAACCCACCTTCCGGCGGGACAGGAGTTATGACGGAATGTCGAATCCGGTAGAGAATAAGCGCCTGACGGTGCGGCTTTGCGGCCCGCGCGGTTTTTGTGCCGGCGTGGACCGCGCCATTCAGATTGTCGTTCTGGCGCTGAAGAAGTACGGCGCGCCGGTCTATGTGCGCCACGAAATCGTGCACAACCGCTATGTGGTCGAGGGGCTTCAGGAGCGCGGCGCCGTCTTCATCGAGGAACTGCACGAAATTCCGGATGAGCATCGCGAGCGTCCGGTCGTTTTCTCCGCTCATGGTGTGCCGAAATCCGTTCCCGCCGACGCCGAAGAGCGCAATCTCTTTTATCTCGATGCCACGTGCCCGCTGGTTTCCAAGGTCCACAAGCAGGCCATGCGCCACCAGCGGCTCGGCCGCCATGTGCTGCTCGTCGGACACGCCGGCCATCCGGAGGTGATCGGCACGATGGGGCAGTTGCCGGAGGGCACCGTCTCGTTGATCGAGACGGTAGAAGACGCCGATCGCTTTTCGCCTCCCGACGGGGTCGAGCTTGGCTATGTTACGCAGACCACCCTTTCGGTGGAGGACACGGCCTATATCATCCGGGCGCTGGAAAAGCGGTTCCCGAACCTTCAAGCCCCGGCGGCCGAATCGATCTGCTACGCCACGACCAACCGTCAAGAGGCGGTGAAGGAAGCGGCACCGGGATCCGACCTCTTTCTCATCGTCGGCGCACCCAACTCCTCAAATTCCCGCCGCCTCGTAGAGGTGGCCAAGCGGGCCGGGGCAAAGCGCGCGCTTTTGGTGCAGCGAGCCTCGGAAATCCCGTGGGAGGATATCGGCTCGCCATCCGTGCTCGGCTTGTCGGCAGGCGCCTCTGCGCCGGAAATCATTGTCGACGAGATCATCGATGCGTTCCGCGAACGCTACGATGTGCGCGTCGATCTCGCAGTGACGGCGGAAGAGCGGGAGAATTTCCCTGTGATGCGCCCCCTCCGGGATGTGGAACTCACCCGATCCGACATGGCGTTCGTCAACGGCATGGGCTAACAGAACGCCATGGCTGTTTACACCGACATTTCGGAGGGAGAACTCGGCGCGTTCCTCCGCGATTATCCGGTCGGCGATCTCCTGTCCTATAAGGGAATCGCGGAAGGCACCGAAAACTCGAATTACCTTCTACATACCTCCGAGGGGGCATTTATCCTCACGCTGTATGAACGCCGCGTGGAAAAGGCCGATCTGCCCTTCTTTCTCGGCCTGATGGAGCATCTGGCGATAAAGGGCGTCTCCTGCCCTCTGCCGGTGCACAGGAGCGACGGCACGCTGATTGGCGAACTGGCGGGGCGTCCGGCCGCGCTGATCACATTTCTGGAAGGCATGTGGCTGCGCCGGCCCGCGCCGCACCATTGCCGCGAGGTCGGCAAGGCACTGGCCGGCTTGCATCAGGCAGCGGCGGATTTTTCCATGACGCGCGAGAATGCGCTTTCACCGGATGGCTGGAAAAGGCTTTGGAATGCAACGAAGCCTCGGGCCGACGAGGTGGAGCCCGGCTTGGCGCGCGAGATCGAAGGGGAGTTCGACGACCTTCTTGGGAATTGGCCGGAGGACCTCCCTTCCGGCGTCATTCACGCCGATCTCTTTCCAGACAATGTGTTCTTTCTCGGCAATGAAGTTTCCGGCCTGATAGACTTCTATTTCGCCTGTAACGATCTGCTGGCCTACGACATCGCTACGTGCCTGAACGCCTGGTGTTTTGAAAAGGACACGTCCTACAACATCACCAAGGGTGCCGCCCTCATTGCCGGCTACCAGGAAGTGCGCCCGCTGGAACCCGCGGAGGTGCAGGCATTGCCGCAGCTGGCGCGCGGCGCCGCGCTCCGTTTCATGCTGACGCGCCTTTACGACTGGCTCAGCACCGCCGGCGGCCCGCTGGTCGAAAAGCGTGATCCTATGGACTATCTTCGCCGCGTCCGCTTTCACCGGCAGGTGAAATCGCCATCAGAATACGGGGTTGGATTGGCGTGAAGAAGGTCGAGGTTTTCACGGACGGTGCCTGCTCCGGCAATCCTGGCCCCGGCGGTTGGGGTGCAATCCTGCGTTATAACGGCGTGGAGAAGGAGCTTTCCGGCGGCGAGGCCAAAACCACCAACAACCGCATGGAACTGAAGGCCGCTCTTGAGGCGCTCAATGCGCTCAAGGGATCATGCGAGGTCCATCTCTATACCGACAGCAACTATCTTCGCGATGGCATATCCGGCTGGATTCATGGCTGGAAACGCAACGGCTGGAAAACGGCAGCGAAAAAGCCGGTGAAAAACGCCGAGCTCTGGCAGGCGCTGGATGAGGCTCGGCACCGCCACACGGTAGAATGGCACTGGATCAAGGGCCATGCCGGCCATCCGGAAAACGAGCGCGCCGACGCGCTGGCGCGTGAAGGTATGGCACCGTTCAAAAAGCTCCGGCGCGCGCAACCCTTTGCTTAACCTTCTTTGCAATTCCGGGTTTATTTTCTCCACGGCACGGGGCACGGTGCGCGCGGTGTAGGCGGGGAAAACATGAGCCTGGGAAGACTGCTGTATTTTTCAGCGCGCAGTTTTGCGCAGCTCTGGTCATCCTGGGGCGGCCTTTTGGGGCTGCTTCTGCTCGTCGCTTATTTTCTTACGGTGGTTGTCGTCTCGGTCGTCTATCCGCAGGCCGATTGGGATATGGTGGCCTATGTCGCCTCGGCCATGGATGACGGCAGCCGATCGGCGGCCGAGCTTCATGAGGCCGCCTGGAACGCGGTTCGCGAGCGCGTCAGCGAGGGCGAATTCCTCATGCTGACTGCCGACAGGCCCTACCGCGTGCGCCAGTATGCCGATCCCCAGGCCTTTGCCACGATGCTGGGCTTTTACAAGGTGAAACTCCTGTACGTGGTGCTCACCGAATGGCTTTCACAATGGATGCAACCGGTCGATGCCCTGCGTCTCATCTCGACTGTTTCGGCCGGAGTGACGGGCGCTGTTCTTGTCGCCTGGGCGGCGCGGGAGCGGTTTCTGGACTACGCGCCGTTCATTCTGGCGGTCGTCATCCTCAGCGGCGTGCCGCATGAGGCGCGCGTCGTAATACCCGACATGCTGTCGGCCGCCTTCTTCGTGCTTGGTACTTGGCTTTATCTGCGACGGCTTGACCTCGCCTGCGCGGTCGCCCTTTTCCTGGCGTTTCTCGCGCGGCCGGACACGCTGGCCTTCCTCGGGGTCTTCGCCGTGGCAGCCGTCATGACCCGTCAGGGCTACATCATGGCGATTGCCACTTTCCTGGCCGCACTGGTCGCCTATTTCCCTATCACACAGGCCGCCGGTCACCCGGGCTGGTGGATCCAGATGTGGTTCACCAACATCGAGTATGTTCCTACGCTCGAAGGCTTCAACCCCGATTTCTCCATTCTCGTCTATCTCAAGATGCTGGTGCGGGTTCTTGTCCGCTCGCTAGTGGAGAACACCTGGCTGGTCCTCTTCATTATGGAATTGATCATCCTCGGCCGAATGGTTTTGGGAAGGGTCTCCATGCGCGACCGCGAACTGGTGCTCGTCTGTGCGCTGGCCGCTGCGACTGTGGCGAAATACTTCGTCGCACCGTTTCACGGCGACCGCTACTACATGGCCCAGCTGCTATCGCTCGGCATGGTGCTGATCGGCATCTGGAGCCGTGAAACGCGAAAAAGCGAGCAGCCGTCGTAAGGCCGCTCGCTTCTCTTCTGTTCGTCTAAAGCTGTTCGAGAATCCGTGCGGCGCCGCTCGTGACCGCCTGACCGTGTTCTTCCTCGATGTTGAGCTCCTTCACCACGCCGTCTTCGATCACCATGGAAAAGCGCCTGCAACGCCTCCCGAGCCCGGAGCTGGAACGATCCACATCCATGCCCAGCGCTTGCGTAAACGCGCCGTTTCCATCGGCCAGAAAGTCCAGCTTGTTTTCGGCGCCGGTAGAGCGGGCCCAGGCAGTCATGACGTGGTGATCGTTCACCGCAAGCACCGCAACGCTGTCCACGCCGCGCCCACGTATCGCATCGTAGTTTTCGATAAAGCCCGGCACGTGATTGTGGGTGCAGGTGGGCGTGAAAGCCCCCGGAACGCCGATCAGAACCACTTTCCGGTCAGCAAAAAACTCCGCCGTGTTGATATCCTCAGCGCCGTCCGAGGCCACCCTTTTGATGGTAACGTCCGGCAAGCGATCGCCAACAGCAATTGTCATAGTGATACTCTCCTGCAGAATCTCGATGAGAAAAGGTAGGTGTTCGAGAAAGACCTAGGGCACCCCCTGATGAACCGCCAGCACTACTTTGAAATTGAAACCGTGCCGTTTACGGCGCTTCCCCCCGAAGTCAGCGTGTAGTCGAGTTCGATTCCTCGCGAGAAATCGGACGCGGAGATGATCTCGGCGGAGAACGTCGCTTCCGATCCATTCACCTCCTCAAGCGTCGGCGCGGCAAGGCGTACGCCCTCCGGCGAGACAAGAAATAGCGCCGTTTGCGCGTCATCCGCCGGAACCTCGGCCTGGATCAGGATACGGTCCTCCAGCCATGAGGCGTCCGTCACCTGAAATCCGTCGCGCGCCGTGCGGGGCAGGGCGGCGAAGGCGCGCTCGACCGTTATGGCGTGCTCGACGTTCTCGTAGTCCACGCCGGCGTCGAACGAGAAGGATGCCTGAAACGGAATGCAGATCGTTTTGCAGATTCCAAGCAGAACCTCGCCTTCAACAATGCCGCTGCTGCCGGGCGTGGCGTCAAAGATGACCGGCAACGCAATGCTCTTTGTGTATCCGGCCCACGTGGAAAATTCGTCTTTGACGCGCTCGGGCGGCGGGTAGCGCAGTTCCGCCCCGGTAATGTCGGATAGCTCGGAGAAGGTGAGTTGCGGCGGAATTCCTGCATCGCCGGGATCGCGCCAATAGGTTTTCCAGCCTGGCTCGAGCCGGATCTCCAAGGCACCCCGCAGCCGGCCGCTCTCGTCTGCCAGCCCGCTGGTAACGAGGCGGACCGCCCCACCGGCATTTTCCATCCAGTTGCTGGTGGATGCGGCGGCCGACCCGGCGGCAAAGAATGCGAACAGAAGTGGAAGTCGACGAAAAAGCATTCGTGGAGAATGGCTAGGGGACGAAAAGTTTGCAATCGCGGCGGCGGTACGTGCGTTCATTTTCGCGTGAGATCCGGTTCTCATAAACGTCTTTCAAGGGTCATCAAAAAGCGTTAGGCTTGGACCTATGGAACCGAATACTGGCGCAACCAGCTCCTTTTCCGAGGGCACGCTTCAGAACCATTTCCTGGTGGCGATGCCGGGCATGCGTGACGAGCGCTTTTCCGGCTCCGTGATCTACCTCTGCGCTCATGGCGATGACGGCGCAATGGGGCTGATCATCAACAGGACACAGCAGCTCGGCTTCACCGATGTTCTGGTAGAGCTTGGCATCGTGGAGCGCAGCCAGTCCATCCGCCTGCCCGCCCCAGCGCGCAATATGGCGGTGCGCAGTGGCGGCCCCGTGGATCGCAGTCGCGGTTTCGTGCTTCACAGCGGAGACTATGTGGTGGATTCCTCCATGGCGGTTTCCGAGCATATCTGTCTTACCGCGACGGTCGACATTCTGCGGGATATCTCCAGCGGACGCGGGCCGCGCCAGGCGCTCATGGCCCTCGGCTACTCCGGTTGGGGCGCCGGTCAGCTTGAAGCGGAAATTGCAGAGAATGGCTGGCTCGCCTGTCCCGCGACGCCGGAGCTCCTTTTCGAGAATGAGGTCGACTCCCTCTACGACCGTATACTCGGCTCCATGGGCATCGATCCGACCCATCTCAGCCACCTCACCGGCCACGCCTGATCCGGTCCTCAGGCGTCCTCTCGTTCGGGCATTTCCTTGTGCTCCGTCAGAAGCCGCAGGCTTGCATCCGCATCCGCCGGCGTTCCGAAATAGAAGCTTTGCGCATATTCACAGCCGATCTGGCGCAACTGACGCACATCCGCCTCGGTTGAGACGCCTTCGGCAACGACTTCCAGGCCCAGATCATGCGCCATGCTCACCATGGATTTCAAAAGCAGGCTGCCCTTGGCGCTGTTGTCCTCCAGAAAGCTCCTATCGACCTTGATCGTGTCGATGGGAAAGCGCGTCAAATAGGCGAGCGAGGAATAGCCGGTGCCGAAATCGTCGAGTGAAATGCCGATGCCGAGCTGCTTGAGCCGACTGAGCACATGTGTTGACTGCTCCGGGTTATCCATGACGAGGGATTCCGTCAGTTCCAGCCGGAAACAGTGCGGTTTGATATTGGCGCGCGCGATAACCGAGCGGACATCGCCCACCAGATCGCGTCGGATGAGTTGCCGGCTCGACAGGTTGACCGACATGAAAAGCGGAAGCTCCCCCAATTGCGCCTGCCAGTCGTGGAGATCCTCTGCCGCCTGCTGCATGGCGAACAGGCCCAGTTGCACGATGAGGCCCGACTCCTCGGCAACCGGGATGAAGTCCGACGGCGCGATACTCCCCCGTCTGGGATGCTCCCAACGCAGCAGTGCCTCGAAACCGGCAATGCCGTCATCGGTGAGCCGAATGATTGGCTGGTAGTCGAGCCGGAGCTCCTTCCGATCCAGCGCCCGGCGCAGGTCCGACTCCATCTGCAACCGGTCCGTGCCCACGGAACGGAATGCCGGCCGAAACGGCTCGATGCGGTCGCCGCCTTCGCGCTTGGCCTGGTGCATGGCCAGTTCCGCGTCTTTCAACATCTCCTCGGCCGAATTCTGGCTAGAGGTCCAGGACACCAGTCCGACAGAGGGGGTGAGCACGATCTCCCGCCGGGCGAATGTGATTGGTGCGGTGATGGCTTGCCGTACGGCATCGGCAACGGTTGCGATGCGGGCAGGGTCCTGCTCGGAAACGATGATCATGGCGAACTGGTCGCCCGCCACCCGTGAGAGCGCGTCGCCCGGTTTCAGCAGGCGGTGCAGGCGGCGGGACACGGTCAGGAGGATCGTGTCGCCGGCGGAAATGCCAAGCTCGTCATTCACCTGCTTGAAGCGGTCGATGTCGATGACGAAGACCGTGGGACGAATATTGTTCTCCTGGCCGCACATCGAGATGGTCGCATCGAGCCGGCTGAGGAAGAGCTCGCGATTGGGAAGTCCGGTCAGGTTATCGTGCACGGCATCGTGCAGGAGACGCTCCTCCGCCTTCTTCTGCTCGGTCACGTCTACCAGGGTTCCCACGCAGCGGATTACCTCGCCATCGGAACCAACCGCCGGCCGCGCGCGCAGAGACAGCCAGTGAAAGTGCCCGTCGGCCCCGCGCAGCCGGAAACTCTGCGCAAGTCGCCCGCGCCGCAGTTCCAGGACGGCATCCAGCGTGGTGCGGAAGGCGTCCCGGTCGTCGGCATGCAGAAGCGGAAGCCAGCTCCTCACCGGCCCGTGCAGGCTGCCCGCGGGCAAGCCGAGCTGGCGGCTGATATCCGGCTTCGTGATTACGCGATCGCGCAGCACGTCCCAATCCCAGACGATGTCGCCCGAACCGCTAATGGCGAGCGCCTGCCGTTCCATGTCGCTGAAAAGACCCTGGAACAGGGGGCTGCCGGAGAGTGCGTGCTGCATCACCGTGAAGCCAAGAAGTAGAACGATGAGTACGAGGCCTCCGCCGATGGCCGGCTGCACGATGTCGTTGTTGAGCAGCCCGGTCACCGCCATCCAGGAGCCGGTGCACCAGACCAGGAGCATCAGCCAGCTTGGAACGAGCATGATGGCGCGGTCGTACCCTTGCAGCCCGAGATAGACGATCAGCCCTGCGCCCACGACCGCCGTCGCACCGATTGAAACGCGCGCGATTCCTGCTGCGATGGAGGGATCGAAAAAGGCGATTGCACCGATGACTGCAAGCCCGAGCACCCACGCCAGCATCCCATAGCTGAAGCGCTCGTGCCAGCGGTTGAGATTGAGGTAGGTAAACAGAAAGACCACCAGTGTCGCCGCAAGTGCAACTTCCGACCCGGCGCGCCAGAGCTGCTCGCTGCCGGGCGTAATGTCGATGAAACGTCCGAGAAAGCCGAAATCGATCGAAATATAGGCCAGCGTGGCCCAGGCCAGTGCGGCCGTGGCGGGAAAGAGCGATGTGCCCTTGACCACAAAAAGGATTGTAAGGAACAGCGCTAGCAGACCCGCAATACCGATGACGATGCCGCGGAAGAGCGTGTAGGAGTTAACCGTGTCCTTGTAGGCGTCCGGTTCCCAGAGATAAATCTGCGGCAGGCTACGCGAGGAAAGTTCCGCCACGAAGGTTACGACGGCGCCCGGATTCAGCGTCACAAGAAATGTGTCGCCGTCGCGGCTTTCCTGCCGGTCGAGTGCGAAGCCTTCGCTCGGCGTGATCGCTCGGATGCGTTGCGAGCCGAGATCCGGCCACAGCATCCCGGACCTCACGAATCGGAAGTGCGGTGCCACGATCAGCCGGTCGATCTGTTCGTCCGTCGTGTTGGCAAGGGCAAACACGGCCCAATCGCCGGTGGCCTGCTCGTCCTGTGCTTCCACCTCGATGCGCCGTACGATCCCGTCCGCCCCGGGGGCGGTCGATACCTGAAAATTCGTGCCCTGGTCGCGATAGATTTCCACAGCCCCGGACAAGTCCAGCGCCACATCGCCGGGAGAAATCCCGATCGGCTCGACGGCCCAGGCCGGCCTCATAGCGATGGCGAGCAGAAGTGCCGCAAGTAGTGCCGTAAGCCATGCCGGTGATCGTTCCAAGCCGTCAGTCCCGTTTTTCCTGCCTTTGGTATTCCCCCGCGATCAGCGAATAGAGGCAATGGTCCTGCCACGACCCGTTGATGCGGAGATAAGATCTGAGCAATCCTTCGCGCTGAAATCCGGCTTTTTCAAGCAACCGCATAGAGCGTTCGTTATTCGGGATACAGGCTGCTTCCAGGCGGTGCAACGCCAGTTCGCCGAAGCTGAAGTGGATAACCAGGTGAAGTGCCTCGCGCATCAATCCCTGGCCCGCGAACCGCTCCCCCATCCAGTAGCCGATATGCGCGGACTGAGCGACACCGCGCCGGATATTGCTGATCGATATACCGCCGGCAAGCCGCCCGCCCGCACGCTCGAAAATGAAGAACGCGGCGCCGCTACCCTGGTCGTATTCGCTGTAATAGCGTTTCAGGCGAAGGCGATAAGCGTGGCGGGAAAGCTCGTCCGACGCCCATCGCGGCTCCCAGGGCTCAAGAAAGGCACGGCTTTCCGCGCGCAATGTAGCCCATTCCGCATGGTCCTTGGACAGCGGCATGCGCAGATGCACCTCTTTGCCTTCAAGCGACGGAAAGTCGCGGCGGAAGAGGGGCATCTGAAACATGGCGCCGCGTGCTCAAACGGCGAGTTTCTGCGGCGAGCTGTGAGGAGCGAGCAGCCCGTCACGGATGCTTTCAAATGGCGCCAGTGTGCCTATCGGTCCGATGGCGGATACCGTCGGCCTGGAGGTGAAAAGGCGCGTGGAAAGGTCGCTAAGGCGATCGGTGGTCAGCCCCGAAAGACGATCCATAAGCTCCTCTGTCTCGATTGGCCGGCCGTAAAGCAGAAGTTGCCGGGCAATCTGCGAGGCCCGGCTGGCCGAACTTTCGCGCGACATCATCAGTGCGGCGCGGTACTGGGCGCGCGCCCGATCGAGTTCCGCCTGATCGATGTACTCACCGGCTTTTTGCAATTCCGACAGAATGACGGGCACGAGTTCCTCAAGGCCCTCGCTCCCGGTAGCCGCATGCACGCCGAAGATACCGGTATCGGAAAAGCCCCAGTGGAACGCGTAGACAGCGTAACACAGGCCGCGCCGTTCACGCACTTCCTGAAACAGGCGTGAGGACATGCCCCCGCCCAGGATGATGGAAAGCACTTGGGAGGCGTAGAAGTCGCGCACATGATAGGCGCGTCCCTCGAACCCGAGGACGACCTGCGCGTCCATGAGTTCGCGGTCCTCGCGATAATCCCCGCCGACGTAGTGCGCATATTGCGGCACGATGGCCTCGCTCTTGCTGCGGAAGGTCCCGAGCCGGGCTTCCACTTCGCGGACGAATGCGTCATGGGAAACGCCGCCGGTCGCGACGACCACCATCCGGTCGGCCCCGTATTGGCGTTCCAGATAGCCGTGCAACTGTTCGGAAGTGAAGCCGCGCACCGTCTCCGGCGTGCCGAGGATGGACCGTCCGACCGCCTGATGGCGGAAGGCGGTCTCGGAGAAGCGGTCGAACACCGCGTCGTCGGGGATGTCGTGCGCCGCCCCGATTTCCTGCAGGATCACGTGCTGCTCCCGCTCCAGTTCCGCGGGGTCGAATTTGGAATCCATGAGGATATCGGACAGGATGTCGATTGCCAGCGGCAGGTCATCCCGAAGAACCCGAGCGAAGAAGGCGGTTGTTTCGACGCTCGTGGCCGCATTTATCTCGCCGCCAACGTCCTCGATATCCGTGGCGATCTGCAAGGCGCTGCGCTTGCTGGTGCCTTTGAAGGCCATATGCTCCAGCAGGTGGGCAATGCCGTGCTCGTCTTCCCGCTCGTCGCGCGAGCCGGATTTGACCCAAACGCCCATCGCGACGGATTCCAGATGGGGAAGGGTCTCCGTCGCAACGGTCAAACCGTTCGAAAGACGGCTTACTTCTACTGCCATAAACTCACTCCCTAACCCCCGCCGTGACGATGACGGGTTATATAATCTTTCACCATTTTTAGATCGGAAGAAAGGACTGTGTATCGCTCTTCTCTTTCCATCAGCCCCTTCAGCGTGTCCGGCAGGGCGGGCTCGATACCGCACGCCTCCGCCACTGCTTGTGGAAACTTGGCCGGGTGCGCGGTGGATAGCACCACCATCATCTCGCCGGGCCTTGCGTCGTCGCGTGCCACCTTCAGGGCTGTTGCCGTGTGTGGATCGGCGATGTAGCCGCACCCCTCGTTGTAGGCACGAATGACCCCCGCCGTCTCCTGCTGGTCGGCCCGACCGGCGGTGAAATCCGCACGCATGGCGGAAAGTGTATCGGCGCTGATCGTAAACCCGCCCGATTGCCGGAGACCGTGCATGTATCCGCGGATCTCATCGGCCTTCCGGCCGGATGCTTCGAACAGAAGCCGCTCGAAATTCGATGACACTTGAATGTCCATCGATGGCGAAGTTGTGGCAACGACATCCCGCGTCGCGTATTCGCCTTCTGCCAGCGTCCTCGCGAGAATGTCGTTTTCATTGGTTGCGATGATCAACCGCTCGATCGGCAGTCCCATCTGCTTGGCGGCGTAACCAGCGAAAATATCTCCAAAATTCCCTGTTGGCACAGTGAACGAAACCGGCTGGTCGGGTGCGCCGAGAGTCGTTGCGGCGGTGAAGTAATAGACGATCTGGGCCATGATGCGCGCCCAGTTGATCGAGTTTACGCCCGAGAGCGAATGCTGATCGCGAAAAGCATGATCGCCGAACATTTCTTTCACGAGGCGCTGACAATCGTCGAATGTGCCCTCAATGGCGATAGCCTGCACGTTCTCGGCGTCCGATGTGGTCATCTGGCGCTGCTGCACGGGTGATATCCGGCCGTGAGGGAAGAGGATGAACACGTCCGCCCGGCTCATGCCGGCAAAGGCCTTGATGGCCGCCGCGCCCGTATCGCCGGACGTCGCGCCGACAATGGTCACCCTCTCATCGCGTTCGGCGAGCACATGATCCATGATGCGCGCCAGGAATTGCATCGCCAGATCCTTGAAGGCGAGCGTGGGGCCGTGGAAAAGCTCGAGAATGAATTCCGAAGGCCCGGTTTGCACCAGCGGACACACCGCTTCGTGGCGGAATGTGGCGTAGCTCTCGTCGATGATCCGCTTCAGCGCGTCGTCGGAAACAGCGCCTCCAACGTATGGCTTCAGAATTGCAAAGGCGGCCTCGCCGTAAGGCCGTCCCCTGAATGCGCGGATATCTTCCGTGGAAAACCGCGGCCAGGCGCGCGGCATATAGAGCCCGCCGTCCCGGGCGAGTCCCTGGAGGAGCACGTCCGAGAAGCCCAATTCCGGCGCTTCGCCTCGCGTGCTGACATACTCCATGCTCTTCACTCCGTTCTTAAGACCGCGATATTCCCTTGGCACAGCCAATCATTTAATGATTATCTACAGCCGTGGGGAGAAGCGGGAAAGAATGAGACAACGGTCGAAATCCTCCCGCTCCGTTGGTATAGAGCAGCGGCCTTGTTGTAGAAAGTGCAGTTTACGGGGTTTCCATTGTTCAAGAAGACATTTGCGGCGGGACTCATCCTTGCTGGTTCAGCCTTTCTGGCGGCTTGTCAGACCGGCGGCGTGCCGGGCGAGCCGGGTTCCCGCGACAATACCGCGCAGGGGGAAGGCGAGCCCATCCGAGCGAGCGAGTTGAGAGCCTATTGCCCTCCAGTGCGCCTGCGCGATGGCACCGCCTTCTTCAGGACGTACCAAGGCAATGCGCAGGATGATCCGGACAAGCTCATCTACCAGGCATCCATCAGCGATACTACGCGCTCTTGTGACTACAGGGCGGACGCGACGGTCATGACCGTGGGGATAGCGGGCAAGATCGTGCCCGGCCCGCAAGGCCGTACAGGCACCATCACGATGCCGATCCGCGTCGCGGTCGTCCGTGGCGATGAGGTGCTTTACTCCGAGCTGCACCGGCATTCGGTTTCGGTCAACGATACGTCCGGCGCCACGCAATTCCTGTACATCGACAACAATGTCGCCATCCCTGGTGGCGTGGAGCAGGGAATGCAGATCATCGTCGGCTACGACGAAGGCCCGTCTTCCTGATCGGATTCAGTTAGTTCGCCGCCCAGTCCGACAGCGCGTCGATAACGGTGTTCAGGTCGGCCATGCGGTGGATCGTGGTCTCCGCGCCGGCCTCCATCAGCATGTTGGCGTGATTGGGATGGCTGTGTGATGCCCCAGTGAACCCGATGACGCGCATGCCGGCCGCTGTCGCCCCGTTCACGCCGTGGACCGAATCTTCGATCACGAAGGTGCGGCCCGGCTCCGCTTCCATCTTCTCGGCAGCGTGGAGGAAAACATCCGGCGCCGGTTTCGGCTTTTGGCTGGGTGTATCCAGCGAGGAGAAGATCACACCTTCGAAGAGCGGCGCCAGTCCTGTTTTCTGCAGCATGGCCTTGATGCGCTCATCGCTGGAGTTCGAGCAAATGCATTTTCTCGTCTTGAGCGCCGCAACAGCCTGCGCGACTCCGCGAATGGGCTTCACCTCCCTACGCAGCCGCTCGTCCACTTTTGCCTCCGCGTGGTCGAGCAGTGTGGCCTGAAAAAGCATCTGCGCCTCTTTCTCGATGGAAATGAGAATGTCGCGGAAGGTGAGGCCCGAGTAGCGCGCCGCCAGTTCCTCCGGCGTGATTTCATAGCCGGCCTGGCGCAAAAGCTCCGCTTCCACCCGCGCGGCGACGATCTCCGAATCCACGAGGACACCGTCGCAATCGAAAATGACAAGGTCGGGAGCGGGCATTGCAAGGCTCTCTTGGCTGAAGGGAACGGGTAAGGTGCAAGCCAATACCCGCGAAGTGCGATTGGTTGCAACCCGCGCACCCAAAATGAGGGGAGGGGAGTTTCTGCTCGTTACGGATTATTTACCCAGTTCGGTAACCATAACGCACACTAAACAACTCTGTTCGAGGTGGGTGTAAATGTCAGCGGTGCGTCATCTTGAGGATCTTTCCTCAACCCCTGCAAAGGCCGAATGGCTGGACAAGATCGTGCGGGGAGACTGTGTTGCCGCGCTGGATCGTTTGCCGGCGAAGTCGGTCGATGTCATCTTTGCCGACCCGCCGTACAATCTGCAGCTCGAAGGGGCACTCCATCGGCCCGACCAGTCCCTGGTCGACGCCGTCGATGATGCGTGGGATCAGTTCGAGAGCTTCGCCGCCTACGATGCCTTCACACGCGCCTGGCTGCTCGCCGCCCGCCGCGTCCTGAAGCCGAACGGCACGATATGGGTCATAGGCTCCTATCACAACATCTTCCGCGTCGGCGCCATCATGCAGGATCTCGGCTTCTGGGTCCTGAACGACGTCGTCTGGCGCAAGACCAATCCGATGCCGAATTTCCGCGGCCGGCGCTTCCAGAACGCACACGAAACCATGATCTGGGCCTCGCGCGAGCGCGATACCAAGAACTACACCTTCAATTATGAATCCATGAAAGCCGCCAATGACGACGTGCAGATGCGCTCCGACTGGCTGTTTCCCATCTGCAACGGCCATGAGCGCCTGAAGAATGCCGAGGGCACCAAGGCGCACCCGACGCAGAAGCCGGAGGCGCTGCTTTCGCGCGTGATCCTGTCATCCTCGAAACCCGGGGATATCATCCTCGATCCGTTCTTCGGCACCGGCACCACCGGCGCGGTCGCCAAGAAGCTCGGCCGGCATTTCGTCGGCATCGAGCGCGATCAGGGCTATATCGATGCCGCCAACGCCCGTATCGCCGCCGTCGAGCCGCTCGAGGATGGGATCCTCGCCCCGATGCCTGGCAAGCGCGCCGAGCCGCGCGTCGCCTTTGCCAGCCTGATCGATTCAGGTCTCGTCACCCCCGGCACGCAGCTCTTCGACAGGAAGAAGCGTTGGGCCGCCAGTGTGCGCGCGGACGGCACCATCGCGGTAGGCCAGGAAGCCGGCTCGATCCACCGCCTAGGGGCTCATGTTCAGGGGCTCGATGCCTGCAATGGCTGGACCTTCTGGCATTTCGAGCAGGAGGGCGCTTTGAAACCAATCGACGAGCTGCGCCGGGTTGCCCGCCAGAATCTGCTCGCCGTGGGCGCCTGAAACAACTGCTTCAGAGTAGATGGCACGCGGGTGGCGTTCGGAAACGTCGGTGAAATTGGTTCCACTCAGGCGTGGGTCCTCGGGTCAGGTCCGAGGAACGACTGTGGGATGCCCCCGCGAAATTTCACAGTTCGCCACAATCAGCATCGCCGTTGACGGTGGCGAACGCGGTTCCCTCTACCCGTCAAGCCTAGCCCGGCAGGCTGCCTGTGCGGCGGCCAGGCGGGCAATCGGCACACGGAAGGGCGAGCACGAAACATAGTCGAGCCCGACGCTCTCGCAGAATGCGATCGATGACGGGTCGCCGCCGTGCTCGCCGCAAATGCCGAGCTTCATCGCCTCCCGCGCTGCCCGCCCGTTATCCGAAGCAAGCCTGATGAGCACGCCGACGCCATCCTCGTCCAGTGTGACGAACGGATCCCGCTCGATGATGCCCTTCTGGCGGTAGACATCCAGAAAGCTCGATGCGTCGTCGCGCGAGATGCCGAATGTCGTTTGGGTCAGATCGTTGGTGCCGAAGGAGAAGAACTCCGCCTCCTTCGCGATCTCGCCCGCATTGAGCGCGGCGCGCGGCAACTCAATCATTGTGCCGACGAGATACTCGATTTCTACGCCGCGCTCGTTCATCGCTTCCTTCGCGGCAGCATCGATAATGGCTTTGACGAAAGAAAACTCGGATGCGACAGCCACCAGCGGCACCATGATCTCCGGCACCACGGGCGCGCCGGTTTTCTGCGCGGCCTCGATTGCCGCCTCGAAGATGGCGCGCGCCTGCATCTCCGCCATTTCCGGATAGGTGATGGCTAGCCGGCAACCGCGGTGGCCGAGCATTGGATTGAATTCATACAGACTTTCCGCTCGCTGGCGAAGCTGCTCCGCCTCCACGCCCATCGCAGCAGCCACTTCGGCGATCTCTTCCTCCGTCTTGGGCAGGAATTCGTGCAGCGGCGGGTCGAGCAGGCGGATTGTCAGCGGAAGCCCTGCCATGATCTCGAAGAGCTCGGTGAAATCGGCCCGCTGCATCGGCAGCAGTTTTGCAAGTGCCGCCCGCCGCTCCTCCGACGTGTCGGCCAGGATCATCTCGCGCATGGCGGCAATGCGTTCCTCGTCGAAGAACATGTGCTCAGTGCGGCTGAGCCCGATTCCCTCCGCGCCGAAGGAGCGTGCCGTGCGCGCATCCGCGGGTGTTTCGGCGTTGGCGCGCACCTTCATGCGGCGCAACTCGTCCGCCCATTCCATGATGGTGGAGAAATCGCCGGAGAACGCCGGCTGCGTCATCGGCACCGCGCCGTTGAGAACCTGCCCTGTTGACCCGTCGATGGTGATCACTTCGCCGCGTTCGAAAGTCCGGCCCAGCGCCGACATGGTACCCGCGCGATAGTCGACCTGGATCGTGCCCGCACCGGAGACGCAGGGCTTGCCCATACCGCGCGCGACCACCGCCGCATGGCTCGTCATTCCGCCGCGCGTGGTCAGGATACCTTCCGCCGCGTGCATGCCATGTATGTCCTCGGGGCTCGTTTCCACGCGCACCAGGATCACCTTGTGCCCGCGCCCCTTCATCTCTTCCGCCTCGTCCGAGGAGAAGACGATCTCGCCCGTCGCCGCCCCGGGGGAGGCTGGCAGGCCGGTGGCGAACATGTCGCGCTTGGCATTCGGATCGATCGTCGGGTGAAGAAGCTGGTCGAGCGAGGCCGGGTCGATCCGGCACACGGCCTCGCCACGCGTGATCAGGCCTTCATTCGCCATATCTACCGCGATCTTCAGCGCCGCCTTGGTTGTGCGCTTGCCCGAGCGGGTCTGCAGCATCCACAGCTTGCCCCGTTCAATCGTGAACTCGAGGTCCTGCATGTCGCTGTAATGGCTTTCCAGCTTGTCTGCGATCTCCACGAAAGACGCGAACGCCGCCGGCATGATCTTTTCCAGCGAGGGCTGGTCGGAGCCGGCCTCCAGCCGCGCGGCTTCCGTCAGGTTCTGAGGCGTTCTGATGCCCGCTACCACGTCTTCACCCTGCGCATTGACGAGAAACTCGCCATAAAGGCTCTTCTCGCCGGTCGAGGGGTTGCGCGTGAAGGCAACGCCGGTAGCCGAGTCGTCCCCCATGTTGCCGAACACCATGGCCTGGACATTGACTGCCGTGCCCCAGCTTTCGGGGATTTCGTGCAGCCGGCGGTAGGTGACCGCACGCGGGGTCATCCAGCTCGAGAAAACAGCACCGATGGCACCCAAGAGCTGCTCTTCCGGCTCCTGCGGAAAGTGATGCCCCAACTCGCTCTCGACCCGCTCCTTGTATTGCGCGATCACGCGCCTCCAATCCGCCGCCGAGAACTCGGTATCGACATCATAGCCGTGTCGTCCCTTTTCATCTGCCAGGATTTCCTCGAAAAGATCGTGATCAAGGCCCAGCACGACGTCGCTGTACATCTGGATGAAGCGCCGATAGCTGTCATAGGCGAAGCGCGGATCGCCGGACTCGGCCGCAAGCGCCTCCACCGTCACGTCGTTGAGGCCGAGATTGAGAACAGTGTCCATCATGCCCGGCATGGAGGCCCGTGCCCCGGAGCGCACGGAGACGAGTAGCAGCCGTGCCGGGTCGCCGAAGCGCCGCCCCGTCGCGCGTCCGACCTCTTTCAGCGCCTCGCCCACCTGCTCGCGCAGTTCCGGAGGATAGGTGTGGCCATTGGTAAAATAATGCGTGCAGACCTCGGTGGTGATCGTAAAGCCCGGCGGTACCGGCAGGCCGAGATTGGACATTTCGGCAAGATTTGCGCCCTTACCACCGAGAAGGTTCCGGTCGGAAGCGCGGCCCTCGGCTTTTCCATCACCGAAACAGTAGACCCATTTGGTCATGCAATCCTCCAGCAAGTCTGCTGACAAGGCGATAGCCGAAAAACGTTCTCTACTCCAAGGGCTCGTTTCCGCATCGCTAAGGAAAATCGATTTAGGCCCTGTGGATAGGTGTATTTCCTGCGCGAGCCTACGGATTTCGCTCTTTTTTCAGGAGAATAAGGCCGACGCCGACGAGCGATATCCTCTTTTCCCCGGACCGAATTTGTCCTCAGGCTGTCTCGTACGGACCACGGAACATCATAGCCTTCCGGCTGGTCGTCCGGAAGGCGCGGCAATGATTATGGCCGGGCAAACATTCTCTAGTTCTCCGCCTTGCGCTCTTTGCGGTGCTGATATCGCTGTGGTCCGGCAAAGCACGCGATGAGCAAAACTGTTGACCGGAGCGTGTCCTGGATCAGGACCGCTCCGGCAGGAAGAAAGCTATGCCCCTTCAGGAATCCGGGCAATGACCTTGATCTCGAAATCAAACCCGGCGAGCCAGTTCACACCGACAGCGGTCCAATTTGGATAGGGCGGGCTCCCGAAGATCCGGTTCTTGACGGCCATGATGGTCTCGAACTGGTTTTCGGGATCCGTGTGGAACGTGGTCACATCGACGATGTCGTCGAAACTGCAGCCCGCTGCTTCCAGCGTTGCCTGGAGATTGTCGAAGGCCAGTTGGACCTGACTCCCGAAGTCAGGTTCGGGAGTACCGTCAGGATGGCTGCCAACCTGCCCGGAGACGAAAAGGAGATCGCCGGATCTGATCGCGGCTGAATAGCCGTGTGCCTCGTAAAGTGCATGCCTGTCGGCAGGGAAAATTGCGTCGCGCTGCGTCATTCTTCAATCCTTCTTCATCATTGCTGGATGGCACTCGATGAGCGGAACGCCACGCTTCGGGCGCTTTACACGCTGCCGCACATTTCTATATACGCCATGTATGTGAAGTAGCTGATATACGCAGCGTATGTCAATCCATATACGAAGCGTATGTGAGCATAGGAGTTGCGAGATGGCAAAGCGACGCGTCGAGATGATGGAGGAGAACCGCGCAAAGCTGATCGTGGCCGCGCGAAAGGCGTTTGCCGAGAAGGGGTACGCTGCCGCCTCGATGGACGAATTGACCGCCGAAGTCGGCCTGACGCGAGGGGCGCTTTACCACAACTTCGGGGACAAGCGCGGGCTTCTGGCCGCAGTCGTCAACCAGATCGACGCTGAAATGGCGTCGCGGGCGCAGGAGATCGGTTCCCGGGCGGACGACCCGTGGGAAGGGCTGCTTGCAGAGGGGGCGGCCTACATCGAAATGGCGCTCAATCCCGAAGTGCAGCGTATCGTGCTGCTCGACGGACCAGCGGTCCTTGGAGATCCATCCCAATGGCCCAGCCAGAACAGTTGCCTGCAGGCGACAAAGCAGACAGTAGAGCGGCTGATCGTGAAAGGAATTCTGAAGCCGGTCAACGCGGAGGCCGCCGCCCGGCTTCTGAATGGGGCCGCGCTCAATGCAGCCCTCTGGATTGCGGCCAGCGAAGAGCCGGAGGAAATTTTTCCGAAAGCTGTCGAGGCCTTCCGTTGCTTGGCCACAGGTCTGCTAGCAAAACCGATGTGATCTCACCCATCGCTGAACAAGTGCGCCAGAATCCGTGCGCTTGCAGCGTGGCTGTTAAAGGGCCCTAGCTCGCCTCGCGCATCTGCTCGGCGGTCTGGAGATCGACGGAGACGAGCTGGCTGACGCCCTGCTCGCCCATGGTTACGCCGAAGAGACGATTCATGCGCGCCATGGTGATGGGATTGTGCGTGATGAGGACGAAGCGCGTCTCTGTCGAAGCGGCCATCTCGTCCATGAGATTGCAAAAGCGCTCGACATTGTGGTCGTCCAGAGGCGCGTCGATCTCGTCGAGCACGCAGATCGGCGCCGGATTGGTCAGGAACACCGCGAAAATCAGCGCCATTGCCGTCAGGGCCTGTTCGCCGCCCGAAAGCAGCGTCATGGTCTGCGGCTTCTTGCCGGGCGGCCGGGCGAGGATTTCCAGCCCCGCATCCAGCGGATCATCGGATTCGACCAACTGCAGTTCCGCCGTGCCGCCGCCGAATAGATGCGTGAACAGGCGCTGGAACTGACCGTTCACCACTTCGAATGCCGCTAAGAGCCGCTCGCGTCCCTCCCGGTTCAGGCTCTGGATCGCCTGGCGCAGCTTGCGGATCGCCTCGATCACGTCCTCGCGCTCACCGACAATCGTTTCCAGCCGCCCGGAAAGCTCCTGCTGCTCCTCCTCTGCGCGAAGGTTGACCGCGCCCAGCCGCTCGCGTTCGATCTTCAGCCGCTCCAGTTGCTTCTCGACATCGACCGCCTTGGGCAAGGGCTCGTCCGGCGCCAGCTCTGCATGGCGCAGCGCCAGATGCGGTGGCACGTTGAGCGCCTGCTGGATGCGTGCTTCGGCCTCCTTGCGCCGCTGCTCGGCTGCCGTCTGCCGCTCTTCCGCGCGCACGCGGTTTTCCCGCGCGCCGGCCAGAGCCTGGATGGCGTCGCTAGCTGCCTGGTCGAGCCCCTTTTGCCGATTTTCTGCTTCCTGCAGCTTGTCGGCGGCTTCCTTGCGCGCGGCCTCGGCCTCGGAAATCTGCGAGAGAAGCTTGCGCCCGCGCGCCTCGATCTCGTCCGGCGCATCCGCCAGCTTCTCCATCTCGCCGGCGGCATCCGCGCGCCGCTCGGAAAGCGAGGCGATCTGCTTGTCGGCGTTCTCGGCGCGTGCGGTCCAGCTCTTGCGCTCCTCCGCAATCGCATCGAGGCGCTTGCGGCGGGCCTCGGCCTCGCGCTTCAGCCCGTCATGATTGGCCCGAGCCTCTGATGCGCGCGCCCGCGCCGCCGAGACCTCGGTGTTGGCTCGGTCGAGCTCGGCCTGGAGCTCGGAAAGGTCCGGCGCATCGGCGAAGGCGGCCTCAGCTCCGGCGACTGCCTTCAGCGCTTCTTCGTGGTCCTCCGCCAGCCGGCGTCGGGAATCCTCCAGCGCGGAGCGCCGGCTTGCAAGTTCGCCGGATGCTTTCTCCGCGCTTGCAAGAGCATCCCGCGCCGCACTTACCCCTCGCTGGGCCTCGCGAAGGCGCTCGCGCGCGAGCCGCTCGCCTTCCACCGCCTGCTTCACGGCCTCGCCCGCAGCGGCGAGGGCCGTTTCGGCGTTTTGCAGCTTTTCGCGCGCCGCCGCTCCCTCGCTTTCGAGCTCGGCGAGGCGGTTCTTCTGCGCAAGCCGTTGAGCGGCCGCGGTCGGTGCGTCGGCACTGGCGATGTAGCCATCCCAGCGCCATAGCGCGCCATCGCGTGTGACAAGCCGCTGGCCGGGTTGCAAAAGCGCTTGCAGGCGCGGCCCGTCCTCCGGTTCGACCACTCCAATCTGTGCCAGCCGTCGAGACAGTTGTTCCGGCGCGCGGACCTGTTTCGCCAGTGGCTTGGCGCCTTCAGGCAGTGCTGGGTCGTCGCCCGCTGGCGCAATCGAGCTCCAATGCGCCGGGGCTTCGGCATCGAGCGGCACGTCCAGATCTTCCCCCAGTGCCGCACCCAACGCCGTTTCGAAACCGCGCTCCACACGCACCTGCTCAAGAACGGCGGGGAAGCGGTCATGGCCACCGGCATTGAGGATCTTGGAAAGCGTGGCGGCCTCCGTCTCGATGCGCTGCACCTCCGCGCGCGCTTCGTTGACGGGCTGGCGCGCTGCATTCTCCGCCGCGCGTGCTTTGGCCACCACGTCTTCAGCTTCCGCCGACGCCTTCTCGGCCTCATCTTGTGCAGCAGTCGCCCGCTCAAGCTCTTCCTGCTTCTTCGCAGGGTCTGGCAGGGCGCCAATTTTTTCGTTCAGCTCGGTCAGCTGGCGGTCCGCGCTCTCCAGTTGCCCGGCAAGGCGATCGCGCCGCTCCGCGCTCTCGCGCGTGGCGCGCTCGGCCTGCGAACGGGTCGCGGAAGCCTCAGCTTTTTTGGCCGTCAGCGCAGTCAGCGCCTCTTCGTGACCGGAAAGCTCAGTCGAGGCCTTTTCCAGTGTGGCGCGCATCTCCACCTCGCGCTCACCGGAGCCGGCCTCGGCTTGCTTCAGCCCGGCTTCTTCCTCATCGAGGCGCTTTAGCGTCTGCGCGTTATCGCTGACCATCTGCTCTTCGCGAGCGATGTCGGCGTCGAACTGCTCTATGCGCTTTTGCAGTTCCGCCGCCCGGTCGCGAACGCGCCGCGCCTCCTCCTCCACCTGGGTGCGGGCCAGCGTCAGGCGCTGCAGGGCGGCGGCGGCGGCGGCTTCGGCATCGCGCAATTCCGGCAGGCGCTTGGCCGCGATCGCCTGCTCCTTCGCCGCCTCCATTTGCGCGCTTGCCCGCTCGCCCACCTCAGCCGTGGCCGCGGCGAGGGCGGATTTCGCCTCTGCCTCCTGCTCCTTGGCCTGTGACCAGTTGAGATGCAGCAGGATCGCCTCGGCTTTTCTGATCTCGGCGGAAAGTTTCTTGAAGCGGTTCGCCTGCCGCGCCTGGCGCTTCAGGCTTTCGATCTGGCTTTCCAACTCGCCGACCACATCGTCGAGCCGTTCAAGGTTCTGCTCCGCACCGCGCAGGCGCAACTCGGCCTCGTGACGCCTGGTGTGCAGGCCGGAGATGCCCGCCGCTTCTTCAAGAAGCGCCCGGCGGGCCTGCGGCTTGGTCTGAATGAGTTCGCCGATACGCCCCTGTCCCACAATGGAGGGCGAGCGGGCGCCGGTGGACTGGTCGGCGAAAAGAAGCTGCACGTCGCGGGCGCGCGCTTCCTTGCCGTTGATGCGGTAGACCGAACCCGCCTCGCGCTCGATGCGGCGGGAGACCTGAAGTTCGTCCTGATCGTTGAAGGCTGCCGGGGCGGTGCGGTCGGAATTGTCCAGAAAGAGAGTGACTTCCGCCGTGTTGCGCGCCGGGCGCGTCGCCGAGCCGGAGAAGATGACATCGTCCATGCCGGAGGCGCGCATGTTCTTGTACGAGCTTTCGCCCATCACCCAGCGCAGAGCTTCGACAAGATTGGACTTGCCGCAGCCATTGGGGCCCACGACGGCCGTCAGGCCCGGCTCGATAATGAATTCGCCGGGCTCGACAAAAGATTTAAAACCAAGAAGGCGGAGCTTCGTGAACCTCATGCGCGTCCGCCCCGGCGCGCATCGCGGTGCTTGCCGATACGGCTGATGCCTGCGTTAGAGCAGGGGATCGATAATCGCCGACATCTGCGCAATCGACATGGCTCCCGAATACTTCTTCCCATTGATGAAGAAGGTGGGCGTCGCCTCCACGCCAAAATTCTCCGCAGCGCGTGCGCGCACCGACCTCACATCATCCAGGAGTTGCTGGTCCGTCAAGCATGCCTCGAAGGACTCCTGTGTAAAACCGGCGAGCCGCGCGATGCGTAGCAGTTCGGCGCTGGCGTTTTCAGCGCGTGCCCATCTGCTCTGCTGCTCGAAAAGCACATCGACCATGGGGAAGTACTTGTCGTCCGCGCAGCGCGCAAGCATGAAGCCGGCCTCGGCCCGCGGGTCGAACGGGAACTCACGCATGATAAAGCGCACCTTGCCCGTGTCGATGTACTCCTCCTCGAGCGCCGGGAACGTGTTGTTGTGGAAATTGGCGCAATGGCCGCAGGTCATGGATGCATATTCGATGATCGTTACGGGCGCATCCTCATCTCCAAGCGCCTTGTCGGGCAGCGCTCCGGACGCCATCAACTCATCCACGTCGGCCGTGCCAGACGATGCGGGTGCATCGACCGCCGCGGTCGTGGCATTCGACGGCGCGTCGTCGGCGTTGGCCTGCCCGTTATCGCTGCAGGAGGCCAGCACCGGCAAGGCCATGAGGACAACGAGAGAAGTGAGAATACGCCTGCGCGTCAGTTCAATCATGCGAATCACCAAGTTAGACCCAGATTTTACTCCCGACGGGAGCGTTCGTCATTTTTGCACGTAATTAAAGGCAAGTGTCCCGTTCCGCCAATCGCTAATTGACGCAGATCGCTCACGAATTCGCGAGGTCTGTCTTGCGCCGCGTAGACAAAACGCTCTCGCCGAGGCGTTCGAGGCTTGCGCGCAGCCCCTCGTCTTCTATCCCCGCGGTCATGCCGGCGAGCTTGCTTTTCTCGTCTGCCGTCAAAGGGCGGGGACGCGGGCGCGGCTTCACCGCAGTTCCGGAGACGGGCTTCTGAACGATCTTCACCCGCCCGATCGCGCCAAATCCCAGGAAAGCATTGGCGCGAGCGATAATCTCCGATGTCTCGTGCTGGACATGGAGGGCGGCTGGGCCCTCGCACGCGATGACCAGAGTTGCCGGCTCGAATGGATCGTCCTCTCTTGCACGCCGCGGCCAGGCGACCTTTTCCGGGCGGGTGCGTCCGGCCAGCCGCTCGCCGACAATCTCGCTCCAAGACTGAACAAGATCGATCGAAAGCCCTGCACGTCGGCGCAGCACCGGATCGATCAGCTCGCTGGCGAGATCGCTAACCGGGATGGGGTAGTTACCGTACTTTCGTCCTGCCATCCGAAGATACCTTGCTCCACCGGGCAACCTAACGCATAACCGCCGCCGATGACATCGCAAATGACGGCAGAAAGAGAGTTAAGCGAGGCGCCCGGGCGCGCGCTTCTCGCCTGGTACGACCGCCACCAGCGGCAACTTCCCTGGCGACTCTCTCGCAGTGAAGCAGGGCAGGGGCTCCACCCCGATCCCTACCGCGTGTGGCTATCCGAAATTATGCTGCAGCAGACCACGGTTACCGCGGTAAAGCCCTATTACGACAAATTTCTGGCGCAATGGCCCAACGTCGAGGCGCTTGCCGCCGCCGAAACCGACGAGATCATGCGAGCGTGGGCCGGGCTCGGCTACTACTCCCGCGCGCGGAACTTGAAGAAATGTGCGGACATGCTGGTTGACCGGCATGATGGTGAATTTCCGAACACCGAAGCCGAACTGAAGAAGCTGCCAGGCATCGGCGACTATACGGCAGCGGCGATCGCGGCCATCGCATTCGGCAGGCCGGCGGCGGTCGTCGACGGCAATGTTGAACGCGTCATGTCCCGCTTCGCCGGAGTGGAAACGCCGCTGCCTGCGGCCAAACCGGAAATCAAGAAGCTGGTCGAGGCTATCCTGCCTGCCGAGCGCCCGGGTGACTTCGCACAGGCGATGATGGACCTCGGCGCGACGATCTGCACACCGCGCCGGCCCTCCTGCATTCTGTGTCCTCTAACCGGCGATTGTATCGCCCGTCGGCAAGGCGCGCAGGAGCGTTTTCCGCTCAAGGCACCCAAGGCGGAAAAGCCCTTGCGCCGCGGGGCGGCCTTCGTGGCGGTGCGGGAGGATGGGGCGGTGCTCCTGCGCCGGCGCCCGGAAACCGGTCTGCTGGGCGGAATGTGTGAGGTGCCGACCACCGCGTGGAACGCGCGCCAAGATGGTCGAGAGGACATAACGGCAGCTCCCTTCACCGCCGACTGGCAGGACTGCGGCACGGCCCGGCATGTCTTCACGCATTTCGCGCTGCAGCTATCGGTTTACAAAGCGCTGGTTGGGAACGATATGGCAGCGGTGGGTGGTTGGTGGTCGCCGTGCGACGTGCTTCATGGGGAAGCCCTGCCGAGCGTCATGAAAAAGGCGATCGAAACGGCTATACCCGGCGCGACCAAACGAAAAAGGGAAAAAGCGGCAAAATGAGCGAAGTTCGGCATATCGTGTTCGATATCGGCAAGGTCCTCATCCACTACGATCCGGATATCCCGTATTCCCGCCTTATTCCCGACGCGGCAGAACGGCGCTGGTTCTTTGAGAATGTATGCACCCACGATTGGAATCTGGAGCAGGACCGGGGCCGCGGCTGGGACGAGGCGGAGACCGCGCTGATTGCCCTTCACCCGACGCATGAAGAAAATATCCGCGCTTTCCGTAAGCATTGGCACGAGATGGTGTCGCATGCCTATGACGATTCCGTCGCCATTCTCGAGGAATTGGTCGACTCGGATCACGACGTGACCATGCTCACCAATTTCGCCGCCGATACGTTTATCGAGGCGCGCGAGCGATTTCCCTTCCTCAGCCGCCCGCGTGGCGTCACCGTCTCAGGGGAAATCCGCATGATAAAACCGGATCGCGAGATTTACGACCACCACATCGCGAACTTTGATCTGGAGCCGGCGGCTACTCTTTTCATTGATGACAGCCCGAAAAATGTGGCCGGGGCCAAGGCTGCGGGCTGGAAAGCGGTGCAATTCATCGATGCCGAAACGCTGCGCGAGGATCTCCGGCGGCACGGATTGGCCGTTTGAGGTTACCGACGCTAGGTAACACCGCTATCGGTTGAGTTTTCCCATCAGGTCGGCATAGGCTTTTGCGAGGCGCGCGGCAGGCATCTCGCTGGTTTCTGCATCCTCCACGCGCAGCGGCCCACCGTCGGTCGGCTGCGCGACAATTGCAAGCTTGCGCTCGCCATCGGCGTCCAGCGCAACAGCCGCGACCCAATCGCACCCTGCCACGCCGCCCATGCGCGTGCGAAAAAGGAGAGTTCCGCCGATTCGCTCCAGCGCCTGACGCACCGAGCCCTCAAAACCTTTTTCAACAAAATCCTGATGCTGTAAGGCAAGCTCGAGTTCGACAATCTCAAGCGTAGGGACGGGCCCACCTGACCGTACCGTCGATTTTTCCATTAACTTCCATCACTTCCTTGCCCCCCTTGGGCCGGAGTTGAACGCACGAAGCCTGCAAAGGTTCCATGCGCGCTCGAACTATGGCCGATTCGGCATAGGCGGGGCCATCGTTATATGTATTCTCAAGACATATTGCGGCCGGCAGATACTCTGCTGGGCTCTCAAGCTGGAGAAAAGCGCGCTTCCAAGGAAGGCGTGTTGTCCGCCTTGGCTCGCCCCCGGCTGACGAGGTCTTCCAGATGCGCTAGCACCGACAGCGCGGCCGCGCCATGAAGGCGCGGATCCGTATCCCGGTAAATGCTTTTCACAATTTCTGGAATACGGCGTTCGCCGGCGCGCAAGCGCTCCAGGATCGCTCGTTCGCGCATTTTCCGGTGCGTCTTCAGCCCTCGCATGAACTGCCGGGGGTTTCCCACCGGCCCGCCGTGTCCGGGCAAAAGAAGGTAATCGTCACGCTCAAGCAACCGGTCGAGCGAAGCCATATAGTCCGTCATGGCTCCATCCGGCGGGGCAACGATCGTGGTCGACCAAGCCATCACGTGGTCGGCGGAGAACGTGATGCCCGTGCCCTCCAACGCGAAGGCGCAGTGATTTGCCGTGTGGCCAGGCGTGTGGAGCGCGCGCAGCTTCCAGCCATCCCCCTCAACCAACTCACCATCGGCAAGCGTGAGGTCCGGGCGGAAATCCGCATCAGCGCTGGCGTCGAGTGGGTTTATCTCGCCGATCTCGAGAGGCCGCGCCGGTCTATGCGGTCCCTCGGCGGCGGTTTGGGCGCCGGTTAGTTCCGCAAGCCGCGCGGCCAGCGGCGAGTGATCCCGATGTGTGTGGCTGACCAGAATATGGCTGACCGGCCGTCCGTCCAAGGCGCGCATCAGGGCGGCTAGATGAGCTTCGTCTTCGGGTCCCGGATCGATGACTGCGAGCGGTCCCTTGCCGCCCACAATATACGAGTTTGTGCCATGGAAGGTGAACGGACTCGGATTGGGCGCCGTGATCCGACGGATGTTCGGCACCACCTCAACAGCCTCGCCATGGCGCGGCTCGAACCGCGTGTCGAACTCCAGAGCCATCAGGCAACCCATCCCCGTTTGCGAATGTTGCGCCGCTTTTCGTGTATGCAGATCGCGAGCATGTTGCCGCTTATCATGGAAGCGAATATAGAGAAACGAACCATTTCAAAGGAACCATTCCCTGGAGGCTCTCATGCAGGCGACTGCTTCTCGTTCGCTAGTTTCTCTCTCGCTACCCGAGTCCGGCGCGTCACGCCTGTTGACGCAGGGACTGCTCGCAGTTGCCGGTACGCTTCTTCTGACGCTCTCGGCCAAGACGAAAGTCGTGCTCGGCCCGGTCGACATATCGCTGCAGACGCTGGCGGTGCTCGGCATCGCCGCGGGTTTTGGAGCTCGCTTGGCTGTCGCTACGCTTCTACTTTATCTTGCGGAAGGCGCTATGGGGCTGCCTGTATTCCAGAGCGCGCCGGAGCAGGGTGTCGGTCTGGCTTATATGATGGGCCCGACGGGCGGCTATCTGCTCGGCTTTGTGGCCATGGCGGCCATTGTCGGCTCTGCGGCGGATCGTGGCTGGGACCGCAGTGTGGTGAAGCTCTTCGGCGCGATGCTCGCCGCCGAAGTGGTGATGATGGCGCTCGGCTTTGCCTGGCTTGCGGTTCTGCTCGGCGCAGGCAACGCCTGGACGTTCGGCGTCCTGCCTTTCATCCTGCCGGATCTCATGAAAGTTGCCCTTGCTGCCTGCCTGGTGCCGGCGGGGTGGACGCTGCTGGGACGGTTCGGGGCTGGCCGGTCCTGAGCGGCTCGCGAAAAGCTGTGCCTGACGTTTGATCGAGGCCATGGGCATATTGCCCATGGCCGTTTTTGATTGGGGAGCGGGAAATTGACAGTCCTGGTGACGGGTGGAGCGGGCTATATCGGAAGCCACATGGTGTGGGAGCTCCTGGACCATGGAGAGGAAGTGGTGGTGCTCGATCGCCTTTCCACCGGCTTCGACTGGGCCGTGCCGGAAGCTGCCGAGCTGGTGATCGGTGATATCGGGGACCAGAAGCTGGTCGAGGACGTTATCAAGCGGCGCTCGGTCGACGCGATCATTCATTTCGCCGGCTCGATCATCGTGCCGGAGTCGGTCGCAGATCCGCTCGGCTACTATCTCAACAACACCGTCAAATCACGCGCGCTGATCGAGTCCTCAGTTCGTTGCGGCGTGCGAAACTTCATCTTCTCTTCCACCGCCGCCGTTTATGGCAGCCCGGAGGCAAGCCCGGTGACGGAAGACGAGCCGCTCACGCCTGAATCGCCCTACGGTACCTCGAAGCTGATGACCGAAATCATGCTGCGCGACACGGCCGCGGCGCATGATTTTGCCTATACGGCTCTACGCTATTTCAATGTTTCGGGCGCGGATCCGAAAATGCGCACCGGCCAATCCACCAAGGGCGCCACGCATCTGATCAAGGTCGCGTGCGAGACCGCGTCGGGAAAGCGGTCGTACATGGAACTTTTCGGCGAGGATTACCCCACGCGCGACGGCACCTGCGTCCGCGACTACATCCACGTTTCGGACCTCGTGAATGCGCACTATCTGGCGCTCCAGCGCTTGCGTGAGGGCGGCGGCAGCCTGGTGGCCAATTGCGGCTACGGCCGCGGCTATTCCGTGCTGGAAGTGATTGACACGGTCAAGCGCGTGTCGGGCAAGGATTTCCAGGTGCGCAAAAGCGACCGCCGACCGGGCGATGCCGTGGCCATCGTGGCAAGCGCCGAACGGTGTTTCAATGAACTGGGATGGAAGCCGCAGCACGATAATCTGGAGGAAATCGTCAGCCACGCCCTGCGTTGGGAAGAAGTGCTTGCGCGGCGAAACCGACTTTGAGAGAGGCTGCGTGGTTTCACTTCTGACTTGACCGCGTTTTCACCACCGCCTTTGTCGACTTCCCGACCCTACCGCCGTTGGCAGGGCGGTCCAAACCAACCCGAGAACTCTAATTTTTCGCTTGTAAAGGCGCTGCCAGGGGAACAGAGCTGATCCCGCCTTTCAGAGAGACGCTTTCAACAGTGATATCCTGATCTTGAGCGGGCTTCAGGAGGTCCTTGCTCCACAGAACATCCGCGATATCACTCGAAGGAGCGTAGCCGGTTGGCGCGCTTCTAAGGATCGCCCGTATAGAGTTGATATCGTTATCGGCAAAACGGGCGGACAGCTGATCGAGCAGCCTTTGCAAGTCCGGCCAGGACATGGATCTTTCTTTAGCGGTCAAGATACGAGGATGGTCGGTTCTTGTTGTTGTGTTGTCGATGAGAAGCTCTTCGTAGAGTTTCTCCCCGTGTCGCAGGCCGGTGAACACGATTGGAATATCGCCCCCTGCATCCTTATCGGCGGAATTCGGAAAATAGGGCGTAAGGCCGGAAAGCTTAACCATCCGCTTTGCCAGATCTACGATCCGGACGGGTTCGCCCATGTCCAATACGAAAACATCTCCACCTTTTGCCATCGCCCCCGCCTGAATGACGAGCTGTGCAGCCTCATGAATGGTCATGAAGTAGCGCGTGATCTCCGGGTGGGTCACGGTGATGGGGCCGCCGGCTTCGATCTGTTGGCGAAAACGCGGAATAACAGACCCCGAAGAGCCGAGGACATTCCCGAATCGGACCATGGAGAAGCGGGTTTGCGTTCGCTCCGCCAGCGCCTGGCAGATCAATTCGGCCATGCGTTTGGAAGCGCCCATGATATTTGTGGGTCTCACCGCTTTATCGGTCGAAATCAGAATGAAATTTTCGATCCCGCAGGATGCAGCCGCCCTGGCAACATTCAATGTACCAAAGATGTTGTTGCGTAGACCTTCAATCACGTTCTCCTCAACGAGAGGAACGTGCTTGTAGGCCGCGGCGTGATAAACGGTATCGATATTGAAGAACGTGAGTGTATTCTCGACGCGGCTGAAATCCTGAATCGAACCAAGCACCGGTATGATTTCAACGTTCAGTTCGGCCGCGAGCGCTTTCAGCTCCATGTCTATTGAATAAAGCGCTATCTCGGAGACGTCGAAGAGAACCACCTTTGCCGGTCGATATTGGATAATCTGGCGGCACAATTCGCTACCGATGGATCCCCCGGCGCCCGTGACCAGGACGGCTTTTTCACGAATATTGGCATCCATGAGTTCGACACGAGGAGGAACCGGATCACGCCCGAGGAGGTCTTCGATCGGGACTTCCCGGAACTCGTTGATCTGCGCATCTCCGGAGACGAGATCGGCAATACCCGGAATGGTCTGAATGTGCACAGGCAATGGCTCGAGCCGCTCGAGTATGGCTTTGCGTGCCGTCCGTGAGGCGCTTGGGACGGCAAGAAGGATCATCTGAGCCTTGCGATTGCTGACGAGTTGCTCAAGCGAATTGGGCGAGTGGACACGATAGCCGCCGATGTCGGTGCCTTGCAGAGCGACGGAGTCGTCTACGAGCGCAACCGGCGCGTACTCTCGCCCGTGTTGGAGAGCATTCAGCAATTGGCGTCCGGACTCTCCCGCTCCGTAGACGATAACGCGTGTCTTCTGCTGGTCTTGCTGGTGCAGAAACAACAATTGCAGAAGGAAACGCGCTCCACCGACCGAAATTGTGGCCAACACCGCGTAAATTGCCGGAACAGACCGGGGGATCGGCAGGTCGAGCAGTTGAGAGAATGCGAAGAGCGCAACCGATGAGGCAAATATCCCGAGCAGGATTACGCGAAGCGCCCGTCTCGAAATATAGCGGATGACGGATCGGTAGAAGCCGAGCTGCATAAAGGCGATGATGGCGACCGGCAACGACAGTGCGATCGCCAGCCATACCTCAGGCTTTGAAGCGAAATCGAAATGCTCGAGGCGCAGCGCCATCGCGGCTGCGAAAGTCACTACGACGATAAACGAATCGGCAATGATCTGGATTGCCAACTTCTGCCGGCGCTTCAATTGAAAGAGTCTTGATAGAAGCTTTTCAATCATAGTCCTCAATTCCAAATACCGGCAGCATTATACTGAGTCATGTGGAGGGATTGTGTTTCGATCGCGCAGCGCGCCGGGGATGCGGAAAACTCCGATTTCGTCGTGGCTGATCCTCGGGATCCCCCTTCCCACGGACCAGTTCCTGACTTGAGAGGCTCTCGCTCATATCACGCACCAAAAGCAATCCGTCCGCACCGCCTGATGAGCAGATATCATTTGTCAGCGGGAATATAGGAAAGCAGGAAGCTGCACAAGCTATCGCAGAATCTGACCACGGCACTTTACGTCACAAGTTTTTCGGCAGTTCTACAAGATTAGACGTTAGCCGCGCAAGATTCGCCATAATGGAGCTGATTTTCACGAGCAAGCGACCTAACGCCACTGCGCAAGCACCTGGTCGTGAGGCCAGTCGGGGGTGCGGGGCGGCATAGTGGCCGCTGTGTTGTGAGTGTGCATATACGACGCATTCGGCGTTGCGTCGGCGCGCCCAAGCCTTTATATGGGCTGCATCCAGGGATTCCCCCCTAAGTCCCGGAAAAATTGGGGCGTAGCCAAGCGGTAAGGCATCGGTTTTTGGTACCGTGACTCGCAGGTTCGAATCCTGCCGCCCCAGCCAAACTGGATGTCCGGTTGCAATGTGGCTCCGCGGGGCCTCTTTCATCGCGCGGGAACGCGATCAGCGCACCTCGATATGAATACTGCTGTCCGCAGCGATTTTATCCCCGCCCTCGAGAACGGTCTTACTCTTGTGCCAAGCACAGGAGGTATCGCATGGACGAGACCGCGAATTTGAAACTTCCCTTCATCCTGCCCTCACAGGCACAGAAGCACGTCACGCTAAATGAAAGCCTGTCGATGCTCGACAGCATCGTGCAGCTTTCCGTCATTGATCGTGATTTCACCGATGCGCCCGCAGAGCCGGCTGAGGGCGATCGCTACATCGTGCCGGCTGGCGCGAGCGGCGCCTGGGACAGGCGGGACGGGCAGGTCGCCGCTTTTCAGGATGGGGCGTGGAGTTATTTTCAGCCACGGCCCGGCTGGCAGGCATGGGTGGCCGATGAAGGTCGCTTTGTCGTATGGGATGGCAGCGCCTGGAACAGCAGCAATGCGGAACTCCAGAACGTCCCCCTGCTTGGCGTGGGGACGGAGGCCGATAATGAGAATGTCTTTTCCGCCAAGCTGAACAAGACACTGTGGGCAGCGAAGCATGTGGGCGAGGGGGGCGACGGCCACTTGCGCTACACGATGAATAAGGAGGCATCTGGCAACATCCTGTCGCTGCTCATGCAATCGAACTGGTCGGGCCGGGCGGAGCTCGGCCTCATCGGGTCGGACGATCTTTCGTTCAAGGTGAGTCCTGACGGGAATACCTGGCACGAGGCGATCCGCGTGGACCGCGCGACTGGTGTCGTCTCCGAGCCGGCATTGCCGCGCTTTCAAGGCATTCACCGACCATGACAATTACGTCGGGCTCGATGCCTGGACGACGATTGCGATTAACGTCACCGAATACAATGACCAGGGCTTCTTCGACACCGCCGCGAACCGATTTACCGCGCCTGTGGCAGGAACATACCTCTTTGGCGCATCGCTGCTCTATAAAGTGAACAACACGACGGCTTCTCGCATGCGCGCACGGATGCTGCTGAACGGCTCCAGTGTGATCAAAGGTACCTTGGGCGAGGTCTCCGGTGCGCACCAATCGCTGGCGACGGCGCTGACACTCACTACGCTCGTGCCGCTCTCGGCTGGCAACACGGTGGAGCTACAGGGCTATTTCCGCGAGGATGACGGCTATTTCGCCGCCGACCACACGACGTTCTGGGGCGTGAAAGTCGGGTAGACTTATGCGGCGCGTCCCTCTGCGATGAAGAACGGGTTGGCGAAGGCTTCAAGGCCCTCGCCATCCTTGGGGCCGTAGGTGAGGGTGGTGCCGTCAGTATTGACGGTCCGCCCTCCGGCCGCGCGCAGCACCGCATCGCCGGCTGCCGTATCCCACTGCATGGTCCGCCCGAAACGAGGATAAAGATCTGCCTCGCCGGCAGCGAGCATGCAGAATTTGAGCGAGGAGCCGACGGAGACGGTTTCCGCGCCCGAATAGCGGGCGATGAACTCCGCCGTCTCCGGCGTGGCGTGGGAGCGGCTTGCGACGATTACAAGCGGCGCGCTGCGTGCTCGCGTCTTGATCTCGCGGCGGCTGCCAATGGAAAGGCCGCCTGGGCATTGCGCCTCGAAGGCCACACCCGGCCGCCCCGAGTAGAGCGTGGTGCGTGCGGGCGCGTAGACTACGCCCAGAACAGGCGTGCCATCTCGCACGAGCGCGATATTGACCGTGAAGTCCTGCCTGCGGTTGATGAACTCGCGCGTCCCGTCGAGCGGATCGACCAGCAGGAAATCACCGTCGCAGACCGGCAGAACGCCAGCGGAGGCGGCTTCTTCCGAGACACAAGGCGTGGCGCCCAGCTTTGTTCGAAGGCCATCGAGGATGATGCGCTCGGCTGCGCGATCCGCTTCTGTGACCGGAGAGGCATCCGCCTTGTGGTCGACATCGAAGCCGGCCTCGAAGTGGCGCATGATCTCGCGGCCTGCGGCAAGCGCCAGTTCCTCAAAGAAGGCCAGCAGCTCGGTCTCGTTCCGCGGCAACTGGGTCGCGGTTTCCGTCAGCAATAGCCACGCTCCTTCAACCAGCCTTCTAGGTCGTCCACCAGTTCCTCGGGCGAGCGGCCTGCAGTGCGCAGGTGAACGTCGGCGCGCTCGGGCTCCTCATAGGGCGAGTCCACGCCGGTGAAGTTCTTGATCTCGCCTTTGAGAGCCCGGGCATAAAGCCCCTTCGGATCACGTCGAGCACATTCCTCGAACGGGGTGTCGACGAAAACCTCGATGAACTCGCCCTCGTCCATCAGATCGCGCGCCATGCGCCGTTCCGACCGGAATGGTGAGATGAAGGAAACGAGCACGATCAATCCCGCTTCCGCCATCAGCCGGGCGACTTCGGCGACCCGGCGGATATTCTCCACCCGGTCTTCCTCGGTGAAGCCGAGATCGCGGTTAAGCCCGTGCCGTACATTGTCGCCGTCGAGGATGTAAGTGTGGCGGCCTTCCGCGTGCAGCTTCTTTTCCAGGAGATTGGCAATGGTCGACTTGCCGGAGCCCGAAAGCCCGGTGAACCACAGCACAGCTGGTTTCTGGTGCTTCTGTTCGGCGCGCGAAGCTTTCGAGACGTCGAGTGACTGCCAGTGGATGTTGTCCGCCCGGCGAAGCGCGTACTGGATCATGCCTGCACCGACCGTTGCGTTGGTCAGCCGGTCGATCAGAACGAAGGCGCCCGTGGTGCGATTTTCCTGAAAGGGGTCGAAGGCGATGGGCGCCTGAAGCGAGAAGTTGCACACGCCCACTTCGTTGAGAGCCAGGCTCTTGGCCGCCTCATGGGCGAAATTGTTGATGTTCACCCGGTGCTTGAGCGAAGTGACCGTGGCGCTCACCTCATCCGTTTCCGTGCGCAGCAGATACGGTCTGCCGGGCATCAGCGGATGCTCGTCGAACCAGACGAGATTGGCCGCGAACTGGTCCGCCACCTGCGGGCGGTCCTCCGGGGCGGCGAGCATATTCCCGCGCGAAACGTCAATCTCGTCCTCCAGGACAAGGGTGACCGCTTCGCCTTCGGCCGCCTCTTGAAGATCACCGTCGTATGTAACGATGCGTTTTACGCGCGAGGGCTTGCCCGATTTTGCGACCACGATGTCGTCGCCGACGGCCACGGTGCCCGAGGCGATCGTACCGGCGAAGCCGCGGAAGTCGAGATTGGGTCGCGAGACATACTGGACCGGAAAACGGAACGGCCGCTCACGCGCATCCTGCTCAACGTCCACCGTCTCCAGGTGACTTAGAAGGGAGGGGCCCGAATACCAGGGCGTATTTTCCGAGGCGTGGGTGACGTTATCGCCATAACGCGCGGACATTGGGATGGCCTGGATCGAGGCAAAGCCGAGATCCTTGGCGAAGGCCTCGAAGTCGGCCTTGATGTCGTTAAAGACGTCGCGGTCGAAATCGACGAGATCGATCTTGTTCACCGCCAGAACGATATGCCGGATGCCCAACAGCGAAGCGATCATGGAGTGGCGCCGTGTCTGCGGCAGCACGCGCTGGCGCGCATCCACCAGCACGATTGCGAGATCCGCCGTTGAGGCGCCTGTCGCCATGTTGCGCGTGTATTGCTCATGGCCCGGCGTGTCGGCGACGATGAACTTGCGTTTCGGCGTGGCAAAGAAGCGGTAAGCGACATCAATGGTGATGCCCTGCTCACGCTCGGCCTCCAGCCCGTCCACCAGGAGAGCGAAGTCGATTTCCTCGCCCGTGGTGCCGTATTTTTTCGACTCCTGTTCGAGTGCGGCAAGCTGATCCTCGAAAATCAGCTTGGTATCGAACAATAGCCGGCCGATCAGTGTCGACTTGCCGTCGTCCACGGAACCGCAGGTGAGAAAACGCAGGAGCGTCTTGTTGCCTTGGTTCGCCAAATAGGAGCGGATGTCCTCCGCCTGCGCTTCGGGAAGCTGTTCCTGCTCCGACTTCAGCATCAGAAATACCCTTCCCGCTTCTTCTTTTCCATCGAGCCTGCCTCGTCTCGGTCGATCAGCCGCCCTTGCCGCTCGGAGGTCCGGGCCGTGAGCATTTCGGAGACTATATCCTCAAGCGTTTCGGCATCGGAGTCGATTGCACCCGTCAGCGGATAGCAGCCCAGCGTACGGAACCGTACTTTCCGCTCTTCCACAGTCTCGCCCGGCTGCAACTTCATGCGGTCGTCATCGACCATCGTCATCATGCCGTCGCGGTGCACGATCGGGCGCTTCTTGGCGAAGTAAAGCGGCACGATCGGGATGTCTTCCTGCAGGATGTATTGCCAGATATCGAGCTCGGTCCAGTTCGATAGCGGAAAGACGCGAATGGATTCGCCCTGCGCCACGCGGGTATTGTAGATCTTCCACATCTCCGGCCGCTGGTTCTTCGGGTCCCAGCCATGGCTGGCGGTGCGAAAGGAGAAAATGCGTTCCTTGGCGCGGCTTTTCTCCTCGTCGCGCCGGGCGCCGCCAAAGGCCGCGTCGAACTGATACTTGTCCAGCGCCTGGCGCAGCGCCACGGTCTTCATCACATGAGTGTGGACGTTCGAGCCATGCGTGAACGGCCCTATGCCCTCGCGCACGCCGTCCTCGTTGATATGGACGAGAAGATCGAAACCGCGCTCACGCGCCATGCGGTCGCGGAACTCGATCATCTCCCGGAATTTCCAGGTCGTATCGACGTGAAGGAAAGGAAAGGGCGGCTTGGCGGGATAGAAGGCTTTCATCGCCAGGTGCATGAGCACCGATGAATCCTTGCCGACCGAATAAAGCATGACGGGCCGGGAAAAAGTCGCGGCCACCTCTCGCATGATGTGGATCGACTCGGCTTCCAGCCGTTGGAGATGGGTGAGCGTTGCCGGCATAGATGTGTCTCCGACGATTTTCTGGGACCGGCTTTTCCGGCGTGAAACTGCTCTGGGGATACCACGGGGACTATGGCGCCCTCAAGGCGACGCAACCCAACCGAAGCCGCCGATTGACGTGCATTTTTCGCAGTGCATGCCAATCGGGGAAAGTTCTTCTCGACGGGCTCCCGCCATTATTTTTCGGGCCGGTTCAACCGCACGGCATCCCGAACGGTCGTGATGACCCTATCCTGATCCTTCTCCGACAGATATGGGTGCATGGGCAGGCACATGATCCTTCCAGGCAGTTCCTCGGAAACCGGCAGGCCTTTTGGCGACCGGGGATAGTCGGCGTAGGCCTGCTGCACGTGCAGCGACTTTTCATAATAGACGACGGAAGGAATGCCCGCCTCCTTGAGATGCGCGCGCACGGCGTCGCGCACTGGCGTCTCGATGGCGTACTGCGCCCACGCCGAGCGGCTGCCCTCCGGCACCGCCGGGACCTTCACGACATCGCCAAGGCCTTCCGCGTAACGGTTCGCCACCTGCTGGCGCAAATCCATCTCTTCGGGCAGCAACGTAAGTTTTTCCAGAAGAATGGCTGCCTGAATGGTGTCGAGACGCGAATTGAGGCCGACCCTGACGTTGTCGTACTGGCTTTCGCCCTTCCCGTGAAACGCGACCGAGCGCAAAATCTCGGCCAATTCGGCATCGTTGGTGAACATCGCACCGCCATCGCCGTAGCAGCCGAGCGGCTTGGCCGGATAGAAGCTGGTGCTCGCCACGTCGCCAAAGGCGCCGCACATCGTGTTGCCGCGCGAGCCACCGGTCGCCTGCGCCGCATCCTCGATGATGCGCAGGCCTTCGCGCTGGGCAATCTTCTCCAATCGGGAGTAGTCAGCCGCGAGTCCGAACAGGTCGACCGGGATGATAGCCTTGGGCGTCAGGCTGCCTTCGTCCTTGGTAAACGCGATTGCCGCCTCGAGACTTTCCGTATCGATATTGTAAGTGTCCGGATCGATATCGACAAAGACCGGAGAGGCGCCGGCGAGCGCGACAACTTCAGCCGTGGCGGCGAAAGTGAAGCTCGGGCAGAAGACCGCGTCGCCTGGACCAATACCGTAGGCCATCAGCGGCATGAGCAGAGCATCCGTGCCATTGGCGCAAGCGACCGCGTGCTTCACGCCGATATAGTCGGCAATCTTTTCCTCGAACTCGGCAACTTCAGGCCCGAGAATATAACGGCCCTCCGCCAGGACCTTGGCCACCCTTTTTTCAAGCCTCGCCTGAATGCGCTCTCGCTGCGCGCCGAGATCGATAAATTGCATATGCCGCTCACCCCTTGGGATATTTGCCCGAATGGCAGCGTGAATAGGCGGGTGAATTGTGTTTCGCAACAGGAAGGAACGTTCAAACTGCTGGCGGCATTGTTACACGCGGTGAAAACCGGCCCAATTGCTTTGCGAATGCTTCCCATCTAACAAATCAGCAAAGAACAAGCAGGCGAGAGGAAAATGGCATGAGTGCTCCGTTCAAGGCTTATGATGTTCGTGGCCAGATTCCGGGTGAGATCAATGCGCCCTTTGCCTATCGCTTTGCCCAGGCGGTGAAGGAGACGCTCTCTCCGGCGGCGGTCGTGGTCGGTCACGACATGCGTCTTGACAGTCCGGCGCTTGCTGGTGCGCTCGCTCAGGGTCTGCTCGATAGCGGTGTCGACGTGCTACCGGTTGGCCAGTGCGGCACCGAGGAGGTCTATTTCCACACCGCGCGTTCTGGCGCCGATGCCGGGCTGATGGTGACGGCGAGCCACAATCCGCCGGACTATAACGGCATCAAGATGGTGCTGAAGGGGGCCTCGGCCGCCACGCCGGACAACGCCTTCAACCCGATCGAGGATGTGATGCGCTCGGGCAGGGACCTGGCGACGGCCGCAAGCTACGCCGAGCGCGGCAGCCTTCAACCCGTATGCGACCGCAGTGCATATATCGAGCGCCTGCTAGAGGAAGTGGCCGGCCAGCAGCTAAAGCCGCTCAAGATCGTCTGCCATGCCGGCAATGGCTGTGCGGGTCCGATCATCGACCTTCTGGAAAAGCATCTGCCTTTCACCTTCATCAAGATCGACCACGAGCCGGACCCGCGGCTGCCCAATGGCGTGCCCAACCCACTGCTCAAGGAGAAGCGCCAGAAGGCGAGCCAGGCCGTGATCGACCATGGTGCGGATCTCGCCATTGCCTGGGACGGCGATTTCGACCGCTGCTTCCTCTACGACCACAAGGGCCGCTTCGTCGAAGGCTATTATCTCGTCGGCATGATCGCCAAGCGCATGCTGGAAAAGCATCCCGGCAGCACGATCCTCTACGACCCGCGCCTGACCTGGAACACGATCGACATCGTGGAAAGCATGGGCGGCGTGGCGAAGCCCTGCCGCACCGGACACGCTTATTTCAAGCAGATGATGCGCGAGGAAAACGCCGTCTATGGCGGAGAGATGAGCGCGCATCACTATTTCCGCGATTTCGCCTATTGCGATTCCGGCATGCTTGCCTGGCTCGATGTGGTTTCGGAGTTGTCGGCCACCGGCGCGCAGCTCGCCGACGTTCTAGAAGAGCGCATCGCCGCCTATCCCTGCTCGGGCGAGATCAATTTCACGGTCAATGACGCCAAGGCGGCGCAGGAGCGCGTAGCCGAGCACTATCAGAGGGCCAACCCGCAGATGGAGACCATCGACGGGCTGGGCATGGTCTTCGACGATTGGCGCTTCAATCTGCGCGCCTCCAACACCGAACCGCTCCTGCGCCTCAATGTCGAGACCCGCGCTGACCAAGAGCTTCTGGATGAGAAGGTGAAGGAACTGAGCGACCTGATCCAAGGCTGATGCGATGATCAAATTCGAAAGATTAGCTCACGAATGCCTCAAATGAATTCAACGAAACGTTCGGTCTCCTCGTAACCATAAGGTCGTGTGGCGCGGTGCCCCTTTACAGATTTGGAGCCCATTGCGTGCAATTTTCTACCGCAATTCACAATTTCAAATTTCCACGCATGTGCTAGAGGACGGTCCATAGGAGGCCGCATGTTCAGTACCGCCAACGACGCGCGTTTTTGGGACCGCACTGCGCGCAAATACGCCGCCGGTCCGATCACCGACATGGCTGGCTATGAGCGCACCCTCGAGCGCACGCCACTATCTGAAGGGTGACGAAGCGGCGTTCGAGTTCGGATGCGGAACGGGGGCGACGGCGCTCAAGCTTGCGCCCTCCGTCGCGCGTATTGTGGCGACCGACATCTCCAGCGAGATGATTGCGATCGCGCGTGAGAAGAGCGAGTCCGAACGCTGCGCCAACGCGACGTTCGAGGTTGCAACGCCCGATGCCGCGGAATGGCCGGACGGGGCCTTTGACGTCGCATTAGGCTTCAATGTCCTGCATCTGGTAGAGGCTCGGGAAGCGGCCTTGAAAGGCATCCATCGGCTCCTGAAGCCCGACGGGCTGTTCATTTCCAAGACGCCGTGCCTTGAGGAAATGAACCCGCTCGTGCGGATAGCCGTTTCGGCAATGCAACTCGTCGGCAAGGCGCCCTATGTGGCGTTCTTATCCGAGGAGGCGTTGGAGCGCGAGATAGCGGCCGCGGGATTTGAGATCATTGAGCGCGCGCGCCACGCCTCGCGCGGCAGGGACGCGCGGCCGTTCCTCGTGGCAAGAAAGCTATGAAGACGCCCGTCCGTGGCTGCGGGACTTGTCGTTTCGCGGATCGGCAGGACGCGAAGGTCGGCGTCGCTGCCGGTCGCGTTGAGCAGATCCGTCACCTCACGTGACAGAGAGGCGGCGGCGTTCCAAGCTTGAGGTGTCGACCAGGAACGTCAAGAAAGTGTTTGGCGAGGCGCTGCCGACGGAGACTCTGATTTTTCCTGTCCCCAAGCTTGCAATTGATCCCATGCTCTTTTCCGCAGATAAGCGCTATCCAGAAGCCATGCCGAAAGAAGCCGTTCTTGCAAATTCTGTTGGAACATACCTCGAAACCGCGCCGATAGCTGCCCTGCGCTGCTCTTTTCGTTGCGCATGGATAAATAGGCTGCCTGACGAGGAGGTGGGAACGGTCGCCGTCGTTCCTGATGGGTGTATTGATCTGATCTGGCGAGGCGAACGCCTGTCGGTTGTCGGTCCCGATCTGACCGCCGCCCGGCCTGTTCTGCAACGTGGAGACACCGTACTCGGTCTGCGATTCGAGCCCGGCGCCGCCGCCAGCTGGCTGGGTCTGTCAATCGCAGAGATCGTGGGAAAGGAGATCGAGTTGCAGGATGTCTGGGGCCAGAAGGCGCACCGGATCGCTGAAAGCATGGAGGAAGCCGGGGATGCACAACAACGGCTCGTGAGACTGCAGAAGCACCTCGCAGGGACGGCACCCTCGATCGACGGCGTATCCAAGCACGGCAGGGCGATCTTTGGTTTCCTCCAGAAGAATGCCACCAGGCAGTCCGACAGGGGAATACGTCAATTGGCCGTGGCGCTAGGCACCAGCGAGCGATCCCTGCGGCGCCAAACCCATGAAATATTTGGCTACGGTCCCAAGACCCTGCATCGAATTCTGCGACTCCAGGCTTCCATAACATCCGTACGTAGGTCGAACGCTCCTCAGTTGGCCGACATCGCCTACGAGAACGGATACACGGACCAAGCCCACCTCAACCGGGAGATTCAATCCCTTTGCGGCATGACCGCTGGGGAGTTCGTCCGACAGTTGGCTCGTTAAATTGGCCGTTTTTTCCAATACGGACAGCGTCCCTCATCCTACAGTCCTGCTTCGTTCAACGACGAAAGGATACAGAATGGGCACCAAGGGCAATGATCGGCAGATCGACAACATCGAGTTCAACGTGAGTGATATCGGCCGTTCGCGAGCGTTCTATGGGCAGGCGTTCGGGTGGACCTTCACCGACTACGGACCAACCTACTGCGAATTCACCGACGGGCGGTTGACTGGCGGCCTGACCACCGGCAAACCGGTGAAGCCTGGCGGGCCGCTTGTCATCCTCTATGCGGATGACCTTGCCGAGACGCAGAGGCGCCTCGAGGAAGCGGGCGCGAAGATCGTCAAGCCAGTCTTTGCATTTCCGGGCGGTAGGCGATTCCATTTCCAGGATCCTGACGGATACGAACTTGCCGTATGGTCTGCGAGCGAAGGCGAATAATGAGCCTCTATCTGGAGAATGTAGGTCTCATCATGCTCGGCGGAGTTTTCGTCTGTGCCGGGATTGAGCATTTCCTTCGGTTCAGACAGATTGCGGCTCAACTTCCATTTCCGTACCCGCGCTTGATGTTGGCGGCCGGGTCGGCGCTGGAGATCGTTGCGGGCCTCTGCCTCGCTGTCGGGGTTGGGCGGCCCTACGCAGCCTTGGCGCTCATTGCATTTACGATCGCGGCAAGCCTGATGATGTTGAATTTCTGGAGCTATTCTGGACCCGAAAGACAAAGCATTCGTTCAGCCTTCACGATCAACATTGCTGTCGTAGGTGGATTGTTGCTCGCTGCAGCAGCACCCGGCCAGTGGACTTAGGCTGAGGTGACTCAGTTATTGAGTTACCGCGCGGCTCGAATTCCGTCCGGACAGGCGCAGGGCTCTCGGAGGGGCGCATACAACGATAAACTCCCTCCGCCCTGCCACTGCCGCATCTTCTAAGCGCTGGACGTCAATCCCGAACGTGACAGCCGCTCAGTTCTCGCGCGCCAGTTCCTCCGAGATCAGCTCTTTTAGCCGGGTTGCCAGTGGCGAAAGGGGGCGGCCTCTTGGCTGGAGAAGATGATAGGGCGAGATCGTGATCGACTGATGGATCGGCAGCACCTGCAGCCGGGCCTCGCTGCCGGTCGCGTCAAGCATCTCCGTTACCTCACGCGACAGGGGGGCGATGGCATTCGACGTGAGCAAGAGTGCGATCATGGCGAGCAACGAGGTCGTGTTGATGGTATTGCGCGGCGGTTGCGCTCCGGCAATTATGAAAGCGTTTTCCACGGCCACGCGCAACGGCGCGCCCACCGCCTGCATGATCCACTGAAAATGACCGAGGTCGACGATGGAGGTCGTCGTAACGTCGGCGAGCGGATGGCCTTTGCGCACCAGCAGGTCGACAATTTCTCCACGCCCGCGCCCGATGACGAAATCACGCGGATCGAACGGCGGCGGCACACGCGCCAGCGCAAAGTCCAGATGACCGCTGGCAAGGTCCCGGATCAGCGTGTCGCTCGGCGCCACCTCGATATGCACGTCGGAGTTGGGCGATGCTTCCTTGAGCCGGTGAATGGCCGGCATGACATAGCCGACGGCCGCACCCGTGACGGCCCCCACACGCACCCGCCCTCCGACGCCACGCTTGAACTCCTCCACCTCCCGCATGGTCTCGCGCATCTCGGTCAGCAGTGCGTCTGCATGTCGCGAAAGCACCTGGCCGACCTCGGTCGGTCTCATCCCCCGGGCGTGGCGCTCGAACAGAGGCGCGCCGACAATTCCTTCGACTTGCGTGAGTGTGCGCGATGCCGCCGGCTGCGTCATGGAAAGCGAGGCGGCCGCCGGGCTGATCTGCCCATGCTCTGCAATCGCTGCAATGAGCCGGAAGTGATTGAGTTTCAGTCGGAAAGGATGATCGTTTGCCATGCTGAAAGATATACCAATTAAGATATACATAGAAACCTAAAATGCATTTGATTGGTATATTCCCACTCTTTAGTTTGGTCTGCGGATCAGCAAGGTCCACCACTCTTGCGACAACAAGCCATCGGGCGCGGCGAGAAGAGGATGACGCCGCGTCACTGCGGCATGGGAGGATTATCAATGAAAAAGCTTACCGCCATTTTCACGTCACTCGCGATGGGCACCGCGCTCTACGCGGGCACCGCAGCGGCTCAGGAGAAGGGGTATGTCGGTATCGCAATGCCGACGAAATCCTCGGCGCGATGGATTTCCGACGGAAACTCCATGGTCAAGCAGTTCGAGGAGGCCGGTTACGAGACCGATCTGCAATACGCTGAGGATGACATTCCCAACCAGCTTGCACAGATCGAGAACATGATCACCAAGGGCGCCGATGTTCTGGTCATAGCTTCGATCGACGGCACCACGCTGTCCAACGCGCTCGAAAACGCCAACGCCGCCGGGATCAACGTCATCGCCTATGACCGGCTGATCCGTGACAGCGAGCATGTCGATTATTACGCAACCTTCGATAATTTCCAGGTCGGCGTCCAGCAGGCAAATTCGCTCGTTGAAGGCCTGGAGGCGCGCTTTCCGGACGACAAGCCCTGGAACGTCGAACTTTTCGGCGGGTCCCCCGACGATAACAACGCCTACTTCTTCTACGACGGCGCCATGTCGGTACTGCAGCCGCTGATCGATTCCGGCGATATCGTCATTCCGTCCGAGCAGATGGGCATGGACACAGTCGGTACGCTGCGTTGGGATGGCTCGGTTGCGCAGGCGCGCATGGATAACCTCCTCTCGGCTTATTACACCGATGCAGAAGTTCACGGCGTTCTTTCGCCCTACGACGGCCTGTCCATCGGCATTCTCTCTTCGCTCAAGGGCGTCGGCTACGGTTCGGGCGATCTCGAAATGCCAATCGTGACCGGACAGGACGCCGAGATCCCATCGATCAAGTCGATCCTCGCCGGAGAGCAGTATTCCACCGTCTTTAAGGATACGCGCGAGCTTGCCCGCGTGACCGTCGGCATGGTGGATGCGCTTCTCCAGGGTGGAGAGCCGGAGATCAACGACACCGAGACATATGACAACGGCGTGAAGGTCGTCCCCTCCTATCTGCTGGAGCCGGTTCCGGTGGATGCCGACAACTGGGAAGAAGTGCTGGTCGGTAGCGGCTACTACACTGAAGATCAGCTGCAGTAGGCCATCGATATGGATCGGCGCGGCTGGCCACGGTCAGTGAGCCGGCCGCCTCGGCACGGGAATGTCCATGGAACCGATTCTGGAGATGCGCGGCATCACCAAGAGCTTTCCCGGTGTGAAGGCTCTGGACGATGTCAATCTGAAGGTCGCTCCGGGTGAAATCCACGCGCTTGTCGGTGAGAATGGCGCCGGCAAGTCGACCTTGATGAAGGTCTTGAGCGGGGTTCATCCGCACGGCGATTATGACGGCGAAATCGTCTTTGACGGTAAACCCGTCGCCTTTTCCGGTATCGCCGACAGCGAGCGCGTCGGAATCATCATCATTCATCAGGAACTGGCGCTCGTGCCTCTGCTTTCGATTGCCGAGAACATCTTTCTCGGCAACGAAATGGCGTCCGGCGGTGTGATCAACTGGCCGGCAACGCTGTCGCGGGCGGAACACCTGCTGCAAAAGGTCGGTCTGAAGGAGAAGCCGGGCGCGCGTGTCGATACGCTGGGTGTCGGCAAACAGCAACTCGTGGAGATTGCCAAGGCGCTGTCCAAGGAGGTGAAGCTTCTCATTCTCGACGAGCCCACCGCTTCCCTGCAGGAGAATGACAGCCAGAAGCTTCTCGACCTCCTGCTCGAATTCAAGGCGCAGGGGATCACCTCGATCCTGATTTCGCACAAACTGAACGAAGTAGGGCGCGTTGCCGATTCCATCACCGTCCTGCGCGACGGCAAGACCGTGTCCACACTGGATGCGCGGACTAACAAGGTGAGCGAAGACCGCATCGTTCGCGATATGGTCGGCCGGGACATGGCGCACCGTTATCCCGAGCGCACACCGAAGATCGGCGAGACACTTTTGGAGGTAGGGGACTGGAACGTCTGGCATCCGATTCACACGGACAGGCAGGTGATCCACGACGCCGCGTTCCGCGTGGCCTCGGGCGAGGTGGTTGGAATTGCGGGGCTTATGGGCTCGGGTCGGACCGAACTCGCCATGAGCCTTTTTGGCCGCAGCTATGGCCGGGAAATCTCTGGTTCGGTCAAGCTGCGGGGCAATGAGATCGATGTCTCCACAGTCGGGCGCGCGGTGGCCAACGGGCTTGCTTATGTCACCGAAGACCGCAAATCGCTGGGACTGGTGCTGGAAGAGAACATTCTCAGGAATATCACGCTCGCCAATCTTCCGGCCGTTTCGCACAATGGCGTGCTGAATGAGGCCGAGGAGCGGCAAGCGGCCGAGCGCTACCGGAAAGCACTTGGCGTGCGCACACCGAGTGTCTTCCAGAAAGTGGTCAACCTCTCAGGCGGCAACCAGCAGAAGGTCGTGCTCGGCAAATGGCTCTTCACCGAGCCGGACGTGCTCATCCTTGATGAGCCGACGCGGGGTATCGATGTCGGCGCCAAGTTCGAGATCTACAACATCATCGCCGAACTGGCCGGCCAGGGTAAGGGGGTCGTCATGATTTCGTCCGAGATGCCCGAACTGCTCGGCATGTGCGACCGCATCTATGTGATGAACGAAGGAAAAATCCTAGGTGAACTCGCCGCGAGCGAGGCAAGCCAGGAGAAAATCATGTCCATGATTGTGAGGACGTAGAAATGTCCGAAGTGTCCGCCCGCGAAAAGCAGCCCGGCGAGGGCCTGGGTGATAATGCAGTCGAAGGGGCTGCGGTCTCCATTGCCAGCCATGTAAAGAACCACCTGCGCGAGTATGGCATGCTCTTCGCGCTGGTCATCATCATGGCATTCTTCCAGGTCATGACCGACGGCACGCTGATGCGACCGGTGAACCTGACGAACCTCATTCTTCAAAACAGCTATATTGTCGTCATGGCAATCGGCATGTTGCTGGTTATCGTTGCCGGCCATATCGATCTGTCCGTAGGCTCGGTCGTAGCCTTTGTAGGCGCCGTGGCCGCGGTGATGCTGGTCGATTACAACCTGCCGACGCTCTTCGTCATTCCCGCGTGTCTGGCCCTTGGCTTTATGATCGGCGCGGCGCAAGGCTACTGGGTTGCCTATTGGCGCATTCCCTCCTTCATTGTCACGCTGGCTGGAATGCTCGTGTTCCGCGGGCTCACGTTGTGGGTTCTGCAGGGGCAGTCGGTCGGTCCGTTCCCACGCTCATTCCAGTTGCTCAGCACCGGCTTCATTCCTGACATTTTCGGCGTGGGGCAACCGAACGTGACGGCAATCTTGCTTGGCACGGCGACGGCGGCTCTCCTGCTGTTCATGGCGATGCGCAACCGGCGCCGAAATCTCAGCTATGGCATCGAAGAAGAACCGTTCGTCTTTTTCGTCGCCAAGAACGGTCTTCTGGCCGCCGCGATCATCTTCCTGTCGTATCTGCTTGCCACCTATCGCGGGTTCCCGAACGTGATGATCACCATGGCCGTTCTGGCGGCGGCTTATACTTTCCTGACCAACTCCACGACGATTGGTCGTCGGATCTATGCGCTTGGGGGCAATCTGAAGGCGGCGAAGCTATCGGGCATTCCCACAGAACGGCTGACCTTCCTGACCTTTGCAAATATGGGGATGCTGGCGGCGCTGGCAGGGCTGATTTTCGCCGCCCGTCTGAACACCGCCACGCCGAAGGCGGGCGTTGCCTTTGAGCTTGACGTGATCGCGGCCGTTTTCATCGGCGGTGCTTCCATGTCCGGCGGCGTGGGCAAGATTACGGGGGCGATCATCGGCGCCTTCATCATGGGCGTGATGAACAACGGCATGTCGATTGTCGGCATCGGCATCGACTACCAGCAAGTCATCAAGGGTCTGGTGCTGCTCGCGGCCGTGATCTTCGACGTCTACAACAAGAACAAGTCGGCATAGGAGGGATAGGATGCATCTTTCACAGCTCAAGAAGGGTGGCGTGGTCTGCCGCCAGGGGAGCGATGCTCGGCTCGTGAACGGGGCGACAACCACCTATGCGCTGGCGCAGGAGGCGGTGGAGTCGGGACAAAAGCTGCTAACGGTGATCGAAAGCCACGGCTTTGGCGATACGGTCGATCTGGAAAAGCTGGCTGGCGAAGGCGCGCTCGACGTACCCGTTCGCCATCCTGACGCGGCGCATATGCACCTGACCGGGACGGGGCTCACGCATCTTGGCTCCGCGTCGGCGCGTGACGCCATGCATGCCGATGAGGCCGGCATGAGCGACTCCATGAAGATGTTCCGCATGGGCATCGAGGGTGGCAAGCCGGAGGCCGGCAAGGACGGCGTGCAGCCCGAATGGTTTTACAAGGGCACGGGCGTCGCCGCGGTCGCGCCGGGCGATCCGCTTGCCTCGCCCGACTGCGCGCTGGATGGTGGCGAGGAGCCGGAGATCGCCGGCTTTTATATTATCGGCAAGGATTGCCGGCCCTCCCGCATCGGTTTCTCGCTCGCCAACGAGTTCTCCGACCATGTGACTGAGCGCATCAACTATCTCTATCTCGCCCATTCCAAGCTCCGCCCGGCCTCCTTCGGGCCTGAGCTTCTGGTCGGCGACTTGCCGGCCGATATTCGCGGCACCTCGCGCATCCTGCGCGACGGTAAGGTGATCTGGGAGAAGGAATTTCTCTCCGGCGAGGACAACATGTCCCATTCGATCGCCAATCTGGAGTTTCATCACTTCAAATACGGCCTGTTCTGCCAGCCGGGCGATCTGCATGTGCACATGTTCGGCACGGCGACACTCTCCTTTGCCGATGGCATCTCCTGCGGCGAGGGGGATGAATTCGAGATATCCGCGCCCGAGTTCGGGCTGCCGCTCCGGAACCCGCACGCCCGGGAGAAGAAGCGGGCGGCAACAGTCGAAATTCTCTGACTCCTATTCACTTAACCCGCACCTCCGGGCAGCGGACTTGGAAAGGAAACAGAAACGCATGAATGCTTTCACCCCGAAGCCCTGGCCACGCAAGCTGCGCTCGCAGGAGTGGTTCGGCGGGACCACGCGCGACCACATTTACCACCGCTCCTGGATGAAGAATCAGGGCCTGCCCGCAGACCTCTTCGACGGGCGGCCGGTGATCGGCATCTGCAACACCTGGTCCCAGCTCACACCCTGCAATGCGCATCTGCGCGATCTCGCCGAACGCGTGAAGCACGGCATATACGAGGCAGGCGGCCTGCCGCTCGAATTTCCGGTGTTCTCGCCCGGTGAAAGCTCCCTGCGTCCCACCGCCATGATGTATCGCAACATGACGGCAATGGACGTGGAGGAGGCGCTACGCGCCAATCCGCTTGACGGGGTCGTTCTGCTTGCCGGCTGCGACAAGACAACCCCGGCGCTGCTCATGGGCGCGGCCAGCACCGATCTGCCCTCCATCGTCGTTTCCGGCGGGCCGATGCTCAATGGCTGGTTCCGCGGCGAACGCGTGGGCTCCGGCACGGCGCTCTGGCAGATGTCCGAGGCCATCAAGGCCGGCGATATGAGCAACGAGGATTTTCTCGAGGCCGAGCAAGCCATGAGCCGATCGCCGGGCTCTTGCAACACCATGGGCACCGCCTCCACCATGGCGTCGATGGCCGAGGCGCTCGGCATGGCACTTTCCGGCAATGCCGCTATCCCGGGCGTCGACAGCCGCCGCCGCGTCATGGCGCATCTGTCGGGCCGGCGCATCGTCGACATGGTCAAGGACGAGCTTAAGCCCTCCGATATCCTTACCCGCGAAGCGTTTGAGAACGCTATACGCGTCAACGGGGCGATTGGCGGCTCTACAAACGCCGTCGTTCACCTGCTGGCGCTGGCCGGCCGCATCGGCGTTGACCTGACGCTAGATGATTGGGACCGGCATGGCCGCGATATCCCCACCATTGTGAACCTAATGCCTTCCGGCAAGTACCTGATGGAGGAGTTTTTTTATGCCGGCGGCCTGCCCGTCGTCATCAGGATGCTCGGAGAGGGCGGCAAGCTCCACAAGGATGCCCTCACGGTCTCGGGCGGCCCGATCTGGGACGAGGTCAAGGACGTCAAGAACTGGAACGAGGACGTCATCCGTCCGGTCGAAAAGGCGCTAACGCAGCAAGGGGGGATCGCCGTGCTGCGCGGCAATCTGGCGCCCAAAGGGGCGGTTCTGAAGCCGTCGGCCGCCTCGCCACATCTGATGCATCATCGCGGCCGCGCCGTCGTTTTCGAGGACATCGACGACTACAAGGCCAAGATCAATGACGAGACGCTTGAGGTCGATGAGACCTGCATTCTCGTGCTGAAGAATTGCGGGCCCAAGGGTTATCCCGGTATGGCCGAAGTCGGCAATATGGGCCTGCCGCCCAAGGTGCTGAAGAAGGGTATTACCGACATGATCCGCATTTCGGACGCACGCATGTCAGGCACGGCCTATGGCACGGTGATCCTTCACACCTCCCCGGAAGCGGCGGTGGGCGGCCCGCTCGCAGTGGTGCGCAATGGCGACATGATCGAGTTGGACGTTCCCAGCCGCCGTTTGCATCTCGATATCACCGATGCGGAACTGGAAAGGCGCCTGGCGGAGTGGAAGCCGGCAATTGACCGCCCGAAGAGCGGTTACGCCCAGCTCTTCCACGACCACGTGCAGGGCGCGGATACGGGCGCTGACTTCGACTTTTTGAAGGGCTGCCGCGGCCATCCGGTGGCGCGGGAGTCGCATTAAAGAAGGTTTGCCCCCCAAGGGGAGACAACGCAGCCGCACACACGCAGTTAATCGCCGAGCATGGCGATTTGCGGAGTGTGTGTAGCAGCGCTCCATCTCTCCCCTTGCGGGAGAGAAAGCGAATTCTTGGGCTTGAGCCATGCTCACGTCCTTAGAATTTGCAAGAGAGGGGCAATGAGTGTCCCGGAAGTAGAGGGAGATACGTAGCATGAACGGCACCAAGATCGCCGTTGTCGGCATCGGCAAGATTGCGCGGGACCAGCACCTGCCGGTCATAGAGGCGTCCACCCAGTTCGAATTGGCCGCTGCCGTAAGCCGGCACGGCAAGGTCGATGTGGTGGAGAACTACACCGACCTCGAGACCATGCTGCGGGAGCGCCCCGACATTCCGGCGGTCGCGCTCTGCACGCCGCCTTCCGTGCGTTACAACATGGCCGTTGCAAGCATAAAGGCCGGCCGCCATGTGCTCCTGGAAAAGCCGCCCGGCGCGACGCTGGGCGAGGTCGATGCGCTGGCCGAGCTTGCAGGGCAGCACAACGTCTCGCTCTTCGCGACATGGCATTCGCGCTTCGCGCCCTGCGTTGAGCCGGCGCGGCAGTGGCTTGCCGGCAAGACAATCCGCCATGTCGAGATCATCTGGAAGGAAGATGTGCGGCGCTGGCATCCCGGCCAGGCCTGGATCTGGGAAGCCGGCGGGTTCGGCGTGTTTGATCCCGGCATCAACGCGCTTTCGATCCTGACGGCCATCGTGCCGCCGGTCTTCGTCACTGAAGCCGTGTTGCAGGTGCCCAAAAACGTACAAATGCCGATTGCCGCGCAGCTGAAAATGCGCAGCCAAGCAGGTTTCGACGTGGCCGCCGATTTCGACTGGCGGCAAGAAGGGCCCCAGACCTGGGACATCCGTATCGAGACGGATGCCGGCCAACTCACGCTGACCGAAGGTGGCTCAAAGATGTCCGTTGTTGGTCAGGGGCAGGATGGCGGGCTCGAGGCGGAATATGAGGGCATCTATCACCGCTTCGCCGAGCTCCTGAAGTCAGGCGAAAGCGATGTCGACCCCGCCCCGCTGCAACTCGTGGCGGACTCTTTTCTTTCCGGCCGGACTGTGGACGTCGAGGCCTTTCACGAATAGACAGACCCCCAACTGCCCCTACAGACAATCAAGGAGTGCACCATGCCCGAAAGCTTTCAGCCCCGCGGAAAACACTTGATTGCCGGTGAATGGGTCGGCGGTGACAAGACCTTCGCCTCCGATCCGGTAATGGGCCCCTCACACAGCTTTGCGGTCGGCTCTTCCGCTGATGTGGACCGTGCCGCGAAAGCCGCAGAGGAGGCCTTCTGGACCTACGGCCCGTCCACTCGCGCGGTCCGTGCTGCTTTTCTCAATGCGATTGCCGATGAGATCGAAGCACGTGCCGAGGCGATCACCGAGATCGCCACGCAGGAGAGCGGTCTGCCGGAGGCGCGTATTAACGGAGAGCGAGGGCGGACAACCGGGCAGCTTCGCCTCTTTGCAAAGCATATCGAAAAGGGCGACTACCTCGACCGCCGCCATGACCCGGCGGACCCCGAGCGCAAGCCCGCGCCCAAGCCGGACCTGAAGCTGATGCAGCTTCCCATCGGCCCGGTCGGCGTGTTTGGCGCATCCAATTTCCCGCTCGCCTTCTCCACGGCCGGCGGAGACACGGCGTCTGCCTTGGCCGCCGGCTGCCCGGTAATCGTCAAGGGCCACCCGGCTCATCCGGGTACGGGTGAACTCGTTGCCGAAGCGATCGCCATGGCTATCGAGAAAACTGGCCAGAATCCCAGCGTCTTCTCACTCATTCAAAGCAACACCAACGAAGCCGGCGAGGCAATCGTCACACATCCGCTGGTGCGCGCCGTCGGGTTCACCGGTTCGCTCGGCGGCGGGCGTGCGCTCTTCGACCTGGCAAGCAAGAGGCCCGAGCCCATTCCCTTCTTCGGCGAGCTTGGCTCGGTCAATCCGCAGTTCCTGCTGCCCTCCGCCCTCGGCGCGCGCGGCGAGAAGATCGCAGAAGGATGGGCCGGTTCGCTCTCCATGGGGGTCGGCCAGTTCTGCACCAATCCGGGTGTGGCGATTGCGCTTGACGGGGAGAATGCGGACACCTTCGTCGGTGCCGCCCAATCCGCGCTCGAAAACGTGCTCGAGCAGCCGATGTTAACGGCGGGGATCGCGGACGCTTACCGGCGTAGTCGCGATAAGCTTTCCGGCCTCGGCTGTGCGCAGGCTCGCCTTGCCTCCAAGGCCGAAGGCCGCAATGCCGGGCCTGACCTTCTGGAAGCGACAGGGGATGATTGGCTGGCCAATCCCGACCTGCAACACGAGGTCTTCGGGCCGCTCGGCATTGTCGTTCGCGCAAAGGACGAGGACCAGATGCGCGAGATCGCCAGCGGTCTGGAAGGGCAGCTTACGGTCACACTGCACATGGACGACGCCGATACGGCGCTCGCCTCCAGCCTAATGCCGATCCTCGCCCGCAAGGCGGGCCGGCTGATCGCCAACGGCTTCCCCACCGGCGTCGAAGTCAGTGACGCGATGATGCATGGCGGGCCATACCCGGCGAGCACCAACGTTTCGACCACCTCGGTCGGCACCCTGGCCATCCGCCGCTTTCTACGTCCGGTCGCCTTCCAGGACATCCCGGCGGATCTGCTTCCCGAAGATCTTCGGAACGGCGGAGGCTCATGATCACTGCGCCTTTTTGCGCGGCGGCGGATTGGGGCACCACCAATTTCCGCTTGTGGCTGCTCGATGCGAGTGGCGGCGTTCTGGCGGAAAGATCGAGCGGGCAGGGCATGCGCACCTGCCTGCCTGACCACAGCTTCAACGCCGTAATCGAGGAGCACCTGAAAGGGCTCGACGCGCCGGCCGATCTTCCGGTCGTCGTGACCGGCATGGCGGGTGCGCGCGGCGCATGGAAGGAAGCCGCTTACCTCGACACACCTGCACAGCTCGATGCACTCCACGCGAAAGCTGTGCGCGTGGAAGAAGCGCAACGGGACGTGCGCATCCTTCCCGGCGTCTGCCAGCGCCGGAAGGGCCGCGAGGATGTGATGCGCGGCGAGGAAACACAGCTTGCCGGTGCTTGTGCCGAAGGGCGGCGGTCCGGCCTGTTCTGTCTTCCGGGAACGCACTCCAAGTGGGTGCGGCTGCAGGAGGGGCGGCTGACCGAATTCACGACCTTCATGACGGGCGAGCTCTTCGCCCTCATGACCGGGCATTCCGTGCTCGCAGACATGATCGCGAAAGGCACCGGCGACAGCACATCGCCGGCCTTTGCCGATGCGGTGTCGGAGATGTTGGGCGGAACCGCATTGACCGGGCGATTGTTTTCCATTCGCGCTGCGTCACTGCTCGCCAATGACGCTCCGGATGCAAGGGCGCGGCTTTCCGGCTTGCTTATTGGCGCGGAGATCGCCGCCACGCGCGAGGCGCTTCAGGGCGACGCGGCAGCGACGCTGATTGCCAGCGGCGCACAAGCAGGGGCTTACGAGACGGCACTTTCCGTCGCTGGAGTAGGGTGCGGAATCTTGGATGGTCACGATCTTGTAAGGCGTGGACTCTACAGTGCGGCTCTCGCCCTGTGGCCGGAAAGGAGTGCTACATGAGCCGGATCGTCTGGCCGAAACTTCGTCGTGACCTCGTCGCCATCCTGCGCGGACTGAAACCCGAAGAAGCGCCGGCGATCGCCGAAGTGCTGCTCGAAGCGGGTTTCGAGGCGATCGAGGTACCGCTCAATTCCCCCGATCCGTTCCATTCCATCGAGGCCGCCCGCCGCCTTGCGCCGGACCACGTACTGATCGGCGCAGGCACCGTGCTGACCGAAGATGACCTTGAACGTCTTTCTGACGTTGGCGGCAATCTCATGGTCAGCCCCAATGTCGAGCCGGCCGTGATTCACCGTGCAGCCGAGTTCGGCATGGCGACCATGCCTGGTGTCTTCACCGCAACCGAGGCCTTGACAGCGGTTCGCGCAGGGGCCTCCGCTCTCAAGTTCTTTCCGGCCTCGGCCCTCGGGCCCGGCGGCATCAAGGCGATCATGGCCGTTCTGCCCGATTATGTGCCGGTCGGCGCCGTTGGCGGTGTGTCGGAGAAAAATTTTGAGGATTATGCGCAGATCGGCGTGCGCACCTTCGGCCTTGGCTCCAGCCTCTACACGCCCGGCGCCAGCGCAGCCGAAGTCGGCGAAAAGGCCCGCGCCGCGGTGGCCGTCTACGACGAAGTGTTCGGCATCTAACCGGCTACGGAGATTCCGGACTGGTATCCGGCGATAGCTCACCTCTACTCAGTTGCCGGATAGCCTCATCGGCCTCGTCTTCATCGAGCCCGGAGAGCGGCAATCCGTCGACGCTCACGACGCGATCATTGTCGCCGTCGAAGACTTCCCACTGCCCGTCTTCATCCTGTCGTTTGTCGTAATTTGCCATGTACCGGCAAGTAGGGCAGCGGTGCCGGCCGGCAATGGGGGTGAAAGGCGCTCTCGGTTTCTGAGAGAATACTGAACGACAGTTCTCGATGTTATCGTTCATGTGACCAACGGAAGGTGCAAAAAGTCAAAAAATAGGTGGCCATGATTACCGCATCCTGTGCGAATCTTTCCCGGGAATAGGGATGCTCGTTTCGGGAGTTCTGCAATGCGGGATCAAGTTTTGGATGCTTTCTGCGGGAGTTTAAACCGGGAAGATCTGCCGGCTTTCCTCCGCGCTGGCCTGATTGGCGAGAATGCCGTTATCGACGGTCCCTGTGGGCCGAAAACGCTCGTCTATGCCGATTACGTGGCGTCGGGACGGGCGCTGGCCCAGGTGGAGGATTTCCTGCGCGAGAAAGTGCTGCCGTTCTATGCCAACAGCCACACGGAAGCCTCTTACTGCGGCGCATTCTGCACGCGCCTGCGCCGCGAAGCGCGCGCGGTAATCCACCGCGTCGCCAGCGCCGATAGCGACACCAGCGTGGTTTTCACCGGCTCGGGCGCGACGGCCGGAATAAACCGTCTGGCCAGCCTGTTGCAGGTGGCGCAGACCGCAAGCGCGGGGCAGGGCGCCGTGGTTTTCATGGGACCCTATGAGCACCATTCCAACATCCTGCCCTGGCGCGAAAGCGGTGCGGAGATCGTCGAAATCCCGGAGGGGTCGAATGGCGGGCCCGATCGCGCCGCGCTTGAGTCCGCTTTGAAAGAACACGGCGCAAAGGCGCTGAAAGTCGGCGTTTTTTCGGCTGCCTCCAACGTGACCGGTATCGTGACCGATACCGACGCGGTCACGCGGGTCCTGAAGGCAAACGGCGCTCTGGCAATCTGGGATTATGCCGGCGGCGCGCCGTACCTTTCGATGAACATGCGTCCCGGCACCGATTGCGCCAAGGACGCGATCGTTTTTTCACCGCACAAGTTCCCGGGCGGGCCTGGGGCGTCCGGCGTGCTTGTTCTGCGCGACGAGATCGCGCGCGAGCCCCGGCCTTCCATGCCCGGCGGCGGCTCGGTCACCTTCGTTTCGCCCTGGGGGCACGATTATTCGGAGTCCATCAGCGCGCGGGAAGAGGCGGGAACGCCGAACGTGATCGGCGACATCCGGGCCGCCTTGACCGTTATGATCAAACAGGTGCTCGGCCAGGACTTTATCGACCGGCAAGACCGCGAATTGCGCGAGCGCGCGCTGGCGACCTGGGCAAGAAACCCGCACATAGAGCTTCTGGGCCGGTTGGACGCGCCAGGCTTGCCGATCTTTTCCTTCCGCGTGCGGCGGCGCAACGGGAGCCTCCTGCACCATCAGCTTTTCACCCGCATGCTGAGTGACGTTCACGGCATTCAGGCACGCGGCGGCTGTGCTTGCGCCGGGCCTTATGCGCATCGCCTGCTGGAGATCGACGAGGCACAATCCGCGGAACTGCGAGATGCGATCCGTTCGGGCGAGGAAATCCGCAAGCCGGGCTGGGTGCGGCTCAATCTGAGCTATCTCCTGAGCGATCAAAAGGCCGATTTCATCATCTCGGCCGTCGACCGCCTCGCGCGCGATGCCGAGGACTACGAGAGCGACTACCGCTTCGACCCAGCAACGGCGCGTTTCAGGCATGAAGGGAAGGACGTCGAGATCGCCGTTTAGCGTCTGCGCGGGGCATCTGCTTTGCCCTCACGATCTTCTAACGCCGTCAGGAATTCTCCGGCTTCCCCATCAGTCGGGCGAGATCCGCGGCCCGCGCCATGGTAATGCTCGCGGCGTTCTCGATGTCGAGATCCTCCATCGCAACCACGCCGACGGAGCATTCCAGCCCCGGATGAAGCGCACGCGAAAGGGGAACGGGGCTGGCGAGCCCTACGGCTCCGCGCTGCAGTTCTCCGCGCGTTACGCTATAGCCCTGCCGCCGGGCGCGCTGCACCGCCTCCATGTCGTCCGGGTGCGGTTCGCGTCCCGCCAGGATGGCGATGCCGGCGGCACCGACGTTCAGGGGATGCCGGCTTCCGACGCGGTAATTGATATTGAGAAAAGCCTCCCGGGGCTCGGCGGCGAGAACCGCCACGCATTCCTCTCCCTGCGCGACCGAAAGAAAGGCGGCGGCCCTTGCCTCTTCGGCCAAGGCCTCGATCAACGGGCGCGCGTGGCCACGCAGATGGCCATCGAATTGCGCCGCGAGCGTCAAGGCGCCGCTGCCGAGCATAACGCGTCCGTCCGGCCGGCGATGGACCATGCCGTGCGCCTCCAGCGTGCCGACGATGCGATAGGCGATGGCCCGGTGTACGCCGAGTGCCGCGGCAAGCTCGGCAATACTCAATCCCTCGGCGCTGTCCGCCACCCGCCGCAGCGCCACGATCCCGCGATCCAGCGTCTGCAGCTTGTTCGTTTCCATGAAGTCTCCCGATTTTCCCCTCTCCGGGCCACGCCCGCGTTGACAGCGAAAATTACACATCGTACGGTAATAGCACAAGAGTGTGCGATAAAAGTAAAGTCGCTACGCCAAAAGGGAGGAAAGCTTGAGCGTCCAGACGGGCCGTAAGGATTCTGCCGCGAAGGGCTGTCCGGTGCATGCGGGAGAGGGGGCGGCATTGTCCGCTCCGAACGGTTGTCCCGTTTCTCATCGCGCGGCGGCGTTCGATCCCTTCGAGGCGCCTTATCAGGTCGATCCGGCTGATGCGCTGCGCTGGTCGCGCGCTCAGGAGCCCGTGTTCTATAGCCCGAAGCTGGGCTACTGGGTCGTCAGCCGTTACGACGACATCAAGGCCGTCTTCCGCGACAATATCCTGTTTTCGCCGCGTATCGCGCTGGAGAAGATCACGCCCGTCACGCAGGAGGCGACGGATACGCTCAAGCAATACGACTATGCGATGAACCGCACGCTCGTGAACGAGGACGAGCCGGCGCATATGGAGCGCCGGCGTGCGCTTCTGGATCATTTCCTGCCGGAAAATCTGTGTGTGAAGGAAGACATGGTGCGCCGTCTCACGCGCGAGAAGGTCGATGGCATCATCGACACGGGACGCGCCGATCTCGTCGACGAGATGCTGTGGGAGATCCCGCTCACCGTGGCGCTGCACTTCCTCGGCGTTCCGGAAGAGGACATGGATACGCTGCGGCGCTACTCCATCGCGCACACGGTCAACACCTGGGGCCGCCCTTCGCCTGAAGAGCAGGTAGCGGTGGCGCATGCGGTCGGCAATTTCTGGCAATATGCCGGCAAGGTGCTTGAGAAAATGCGGGCGGAGCCGGACGGCCCCGGCTGGATGCACTACGCGATTCGCAAGAACAAGGAGATCCCGGAGGTCGTCACCGACAGCTATCTGCATTCCATGATGATGGCGATCATCGTCGCCGCGCACGAGACGACCGCCCATGCCTCCGCCAACGCGCTCAAGCTGCTGCTTACGCACCGGCAGGCTTGGGAGGACATCTGCACCGACCCGTCGCTGATCCCCAATACGGTGGAAGAATGCCTGCGCTACGCCGGTTCGGTGGTCGCCTGGCGGCGGCAGGCGATGGCCGACACGCAAATCGGCGGCGTTCCCATTCCGGAAGGCGCGAAGCTTTTGATCGTGACGGCTTCGGCCAATCACGACAGCCGCCATTTCGAAGCCGCCGACACGTTCGACATTTATCGCGACAATGCCGTCGATCACCTGACGTTCGGCTATGGCAGCCATCAATGCATGGGCAAGAACCTGGCGCGCATGGAGATGCGCATATTCCTCGAGGAATTCACCCGCCGTCTGCCGCATATGCGCCTGGCCGAGCAGGAATTCACCTATCTGCCGAACACATCATTTCGCGGGCCGGACCACCTCTGGGTGGAATGGGACCCGCAAGAGAATCCAGAGCGCTGCGACGGGAACCTACTGAAACCGCGCGCTTCTTTTGCCGTCGGTGCGCCGTCGAAGAAGGACATCGTGCGCAAGGTGCGCATTGCCGAAGTGCGGCAGGAGGCCGAGGGGGTGCTTGGCCTGACGCTTGAAGACGTGCAGGGCCGTCCGCTGCCGGCCTGGAGCGCGGGAGCTCACGTCGAGCTCGTTTGCGGCGAATATGAGCGGCGCTACTCCCTTTGCGGCCATGCGGACGCCAACACCTTCTCCGTGGCGGTGCTTCGCGAGGATCAGGGGCGCGGCGGCTCGCGTTTTATTCATGAGGCCGCGCGCAACGGCATGGTGCTCAATCTGCGCGGGCCGCGAAACCATTTCCGCATCAATGAGGACGCGCCCCGACACCTTCTGATCGCCGGCGGAATCGGCATCACGCCGATTATCGCGATGGCTGACCGGCTGAAGGCGCTCGGGCACGACTATGAAGTTCACTATGCGGGCCGCTCGCGCGCCACCATGGCTTTCATTGAGCGGCTTGAGCGCGATCACGTCGGGCATGTGAGCCTCTATCCTGCCGATGAGGGCCGCCGCGCGGATCTCTCGGCACTCGCCACCGGGCGCGGGGAGGGCACGCAGATCTATGTCTGCGGGCCAGAGCGCATGATCGAGCATCTGCAGGCGGTCACGCAAAACTTGCCTGAAGACGCGCTGCGTTTCGAGCATTTCAGCCATGATGGCGCGCTGCTCGATCCCGAGCGTGAGTCCCCCTTCGACGTGGAACTCACGGATTCGGGATTGAACGTGCGTGTGCCGGCAGACCAAACACTGCTGCAGGCGCTCCGCGCCGCCGGAATCGACGTGCCCAGTGATTGCGAGGAAGGTCTGTGCGGCACGTGCGAGGTGGCGGTGCGGGAAGGCGGCATTGACCATCGCGACAAGGTTCTCACTTCGGCCGAGCAGGCAGGGAATGATCGCATGATGAGTTGCTGCTCGCGCGCGCTCGGCGGATGCCGGCTCAAGGTGGCGCTGTGAGTCGGTGAGAAAGAACATGGTTTAACGAAACATCCCAGGGAGGAACGCTCATGTTGAAAAGAATCGGACTGGCTTTCACCAGCGTTTTGGCGCTTACGGCATATTCGGGAACGGCCGAGGCCCAAACCACGCTCAAGCTCAGCCACTTCCTGCCGTCTGTGCACGGGATCCACACCGATTTCATCGTGCCGTGGACGGAGGACATCACTGCTTGCACCGATGGCGAGGTGCAGTTCGAGATTTTCCCGGCCGGCTCGCAAATGGGCAACGTCGCCCGCCAGCAGGAGCAGGTGATGAGCGGCGTGGTGGACATTGCCCACGGCCTGCACGGCATCCCGCGCGGGCGTTTCCCGCGCACCTCGCTGATCGACATGCCGTTCCTGACGGCGGATGCCGGCGCGGCCACGCATGCCCTTTGGGAGCTTTATCCCGCCTACCTCGCGGAGGAATATGAGGGGCTCAACGTCCTGGGGCTGCACGCCCATAATGGCGGGCTGATCCACACGGCCGAGGAAAAGGTGGAGACCATGGAGGACCTGGAAGGTCTGCGCATCCGCACGCCGAGCCCGGCCGTCTCCGAAATGCTCACCTTCCTGGGCGCGACGCCGCAGGGTCTGCCACCGGGCGAGGTCTATGAAAGCCTGCAGCGCGGGGTTATCGACGGCACCGTTTTCCCATGGGATCCCGTCAGTTCCTTCCGCCTGAACGAGGTTCTGAACTACCACCTCGATGCCGGCGCCTACACAGTCTCATTTTTCTTCGTGATGAACGAGGATTCCTACAATCAGCTCAGCGAAGAGGCGCAGGCCTGCGTCGACCAATATTCAGGCGACGCGCTTGTCTCCAAGTTCGACGACTGGTGGGACAAGTGGGACGAACCGGGCCGGGAAGGTGCCATTGAGGCCGGCCACGAGATTTCAGAGCTATCGGATGAGGAGCGTGAACGCTGGCGCGAAGCCCTTCAGCCGATGATCGCATCCTACATCGAAGAGATCGAAGCCCAAGGCGTCGAAAACGCTCAGGAAATCTATCGGCTGATGCAGGAAAAGGTCGCCGAGTACCAGCAGCAACAACAATAATGCCGGCGACAGGATGCAGGCCTAACGGCCTGCATCCTCTTTATCCAGGTTATCTGATAACTGTGGGCTGACTTCGGCTGTTTTATAAACGGAACCGCTCAGGCATCAGGTCAACGCCGAACCGGGAAGGGAGGCGCATTGTGACAATCGCTTTGACGGGCGCGCGCCGACTGATCTCGGTGCTCGCGCTTCTGGGCGTCTTGGCTTATGCCGCCGCTGCCCTGGTCACGGTTGCTGATGTTCTTGGCCGCCTTGTCGGCTTGCCCGTGATTGGCGTCGTCGATCTCGTGCAGCTTTTCATCGTGACGGGTGCATGGCTGGTCATGCCCTTCGCTTTCATGACGGGCGCGCATGTCAGCGTGGATTTCATTGCAAACGCACAGCCGCGCCGGATCTCCTTGGCGTTGAATATCTTCGGCGCGCTCGTCGCGGCTGTTCTTCTGACCCTCATGGTCTGGAAAGGTTTTGAGACTTTCCAGACCCGCACCATGTTCGGCGATCGCTCGCAACAGCTTGGCATTCCCATCGCCTGGTACTGGTACGCATTCCTGGTCGCGCTTCCGGTGGCCGTTCTCGGCGTGCTCGTGGCTGCTGTCGATCAGGCCGGGGAGGAGGGCATCCATGAATGAGGCCTGGTTCGGTTTGCTGGGCTTTTTCGCGGCTCTGCTTTTGATCGCCATGGGCCTGCCGGTCGCGGTTGCAATGGGGGCTGTCGGTGTTGCCGGTTACTGGTGGTTGAATGGCTGGTCGGGCGCGGCCTATGTCGTTGGCTCCGCACCTTTCGAATCCATCTTTCCATATTCCTTCAGCGTCATTCCCCTGTTCGTGATGATGGGCGTGTTCGCCTCACATGCCGGCCTGTCGCGCTCGCTCTTCGACGTCATCAACAGTTTCCTCGGACATGTCCGAGGCGGGCTGGCCATGACGACTGTGGGCGCCAGCGCCTTTTTCGGAGCCATCTGCGGGTCGTCCCTGGCGACAGTCGCCACGATCGGGCGCGTTGCGCTGCCGGAGATGCAGCGCCACGGCTATGACAAGTCGCTTTCCTCGGCCACGGTGGCCGCCGGCGGCACCCTTGGCGTGCTTATTCCGCCCTCCATTCTCCTGGTCATATATGGCCTGCTGACCCAGAGCTCCATCGGACAGCTTTTTGTTGCTGCGCTCATACCGGGCCTCTTGGGCGCGTTGCTCTACAGCCTCGCTATTCTGGTAAGAACACGCTTCAGACCCGATCTCGCGCCCCGCGCCGAGCGCACGGCATGGCCGGATCGTCTCAGGATGCTCGGCCGGATCTGGCCGGTCGTTGTGCTCTTTGCCACCGTGATCGGCGGCATCTATCTGGGCGTCTTCTCTCCCACCGAGGCGGCTGCCGTCGGAGCCGTCGGCGCTTTCCTGCTGGTTCTCCTCTCGGGAAAGTTATCCGTCAAGATGCTGCACGCCTCCGTCGTGGAAACCGCCGGCCTGACGGGCATGATCTTCTTCATCCTGATCGGGGCGGCACTCTTCAACTTCTTCCTCGAGGAGACCGGCCTGCCGCAGTTGCTGATCAGCCTTATCGAGACGGCCGGGCTGACCCCGTTCATGGTGTTGCTCATTATCCTCGTGTTTTACGTGGTGTTGGGATGCTTTATGGATTCCATGTCCATGATCCTGCTCACCGTGCCGCTGCTCACGCCTATCGTTCTGCAACTGGATTTTGATCTCATCTGGTTTGGTATCATCGTGGTGACGGTAGCCGAGATCGGCCTCATAACGCCGCCTATCGGCATGAATCTGTTTGTCGTCCAGGCTACAGCCCCAGGCCTGACACAGGGCGATGTGGTCCGAGGGATTCTTCCGTTCATTCTCGCCGATGTGGTGCGCTTGGCACTTCTGGTGGCGTTTCCCGCTTTGGTGCTGTGGCTTCCGGCGGCAATGGGGTGAAAAAACGACTTTATCGCCGGTTTCGTACGTGCGAAATCTGGTGGTTGTAATCGCCGGCATGATCAGTAAAGTGATTGTGAAATCGATTACATCGAGCAGGTGACAAGATAACGCTTGCCGTTGGGAGGAGCGCATAATTTGATGGTTTTGCGGGGGCACACCCGGCGAGCGACGCCTGGCGCGAGTGCTGTGGGTATGCGATTGGGCACAGGTGAGGTTCCTGCCTGTTCCCTTGGGTATGTCGTGTTTGCGAGGCGGTTGGACGAGATCCCGGCCGTTTTTAGGACGGCTGCATTATGAGCGATTCGGTGCTCGCTCTCCGTAAGATTTCGCAATTTTTTGGGCCTATTCAGGTTCTGTTCGACGTCGACTTCGATTTGCGTCCGGGCGAAGTCCATGCGCTTATTGGGGAGAACGGCGCCGGAAAGTCGACGATGATGAAGATCCTCGGTGGCTATCTCCAGCCCAGTGAGGGGGACGTTCTTCTCGAAGGGAAGCCTGTGCACTTCGCTTCTCTCCGCGACGCTGAAGCGGCCGGGATCATCATGATCCACCAAGAGTTCAACCTCGCTCTTCAGCTTTCCGTCGAAGAGAACATCTTCCTCGGCCGCGAGAAGTGGCGCGGTCTCCTGCTCAATCATAAAGCAATGCAGGCCGAAAGCAGGAGGCTGCTGGAGCGGCTCGATTGCTATATCGATCCGACGGAAAAGGTTTCCAACGTTTCCGTGCCGAACCGCCAGATGATCGAGATTGCCAGAGCGCTGGGGCGCGACGCGCGCGTGCTCATCATGGACGAGCCGACGGCGGTGCTCACAAGTCGGGAAACCGACATTCTTCTTGAACAGGTCGACCGCCTGCGCGCCGCCGGCACTGCCGTTCTCTACACATCCCACAAGCTTGATGAGGTCTCGCGCATTGCCGACCGTGTCACCGTTCTTCGTGACGGCCACAAGGTCCTGCAGGCCGATGCGCGCGATCTGACAGAGCACAAGATGGCCGAAGCCATGGTGGGACGCGAGTTGAGTCATCTCTATCCCGCAAAGGCCGAGCCGCAGGACGAGACTGTGCTAGAGGTCCGCGACCTGACCGTACCCGGTCATGTAAAGCACGCCTCCTTTTCGCTGAAGCGGGGCGAAGTCCTCGGCTTTGCCGGTCTCGTCGGAGCGGGCCGCACCGAGTTGATGGAGGGGATAGTTGGCCTGCGCCAGGGGACTGGTAGCGTGCTGGTCAACGGCAAGCCGATCAAGTCCGGATCGGTTCTGGCTGCTCGTGAGGCAGGGCTGGTTTATCTAACGGAAGACCGTAAGGAAAAAGGCCTTCTTCTCGGCAAGAACCTGCGTGAGAACCTGACGCTGCTTGCCCTCGATCGCTTTACCCGCGTTGCCATCGATGCGCGCGCGGAGGATGAGGCCCTCACCCGCGCCTTCAAGGAGTTCGACATCCGCGCTGGAGATCGAACGATGAAGGCCGGCAATCTTTCCGGGGGCAACCAGCAGAAGCTGCTCCTGGCGAAGACCATGCTGGCCGAACCGGATATCGTCATTATCGACGAGCCGACGCGCGGCATCGATATCGGCACCAAGCAGCAGATCTACGAATTCATCAGCCGCTTGGCAGCCGAAGGCAAAAGCGTCATCGTGATCTCGTCCGAAATGTCGGAGGTCATCGGCCTGGCGTCGCGCGTGGTCGTCATGGCGCGCGGGCGCATAGCGGGCGAGATCGAAGGGGACAACATAACGGAAGACGCCATATTGCGTCTGGCAATGGGGATCTCCGAACGCAAGGCGGAGGTGGGATGACCGAAGCGACAATGAACACGCAAAGAAAGATCAACCTGCGCCGGTTTAATTTTCACGTGCTCGGGCCGCTTCTGGCTCTGATCGCGCTGATCATCCTCGGTGCGCTGTTGAACCCCAATTTCCTGAGCTACGGTAACGTGACCAATGTCCTGGCGCGTTCCGCATTCATCGGCATCATCGCCATCGGCATGACGTTCGTCATTACGGCAGGCGGTATCGACCTGTCCGTCGGCTCCATGGCCGCGTTCGTCGCCGGCGTTATGATCATGTGCATGAACGCGCTCATTCCAGCCATGGGGGTGGGTATTCCCCTGATCGTGGTTGGCATGTGCATTGCGCTCCTGACGGGCTTTGCCGCGGGTATGCTGAATGGAGTGCTGATCAGCAAGGTCAAGATAGAAGCTTTCATCGTCACGCTGGGCTCCATGGGCATCTACCGCAGCCTGGTGACCTGGCTTGCCGATGGTGGCACGCTGTCGCTGAATTTCGATCTCCGCGGACTTTACAGGCCTGTTTATTACGATGGATTGCTGGGCATCAGCTGGCCCATCATCGTCTTCGCGGTCGTTGCCATTCTGGGCGAACTGATCATGCGCCACACGGCCTTCGGCCGGCATTGCGCGGCCATCGGCGCAAATGAGCAAGTGGCGCGCTATTCCGCAGTCAATGTCGACCGTTCGCGCACCGCAACCTACGTGCTGCTGGGCACGCTGGTCGGGCTGGCAACCATCATGTACGTTCCGCGGCTCGGCTCTGCATCCGGCTCGACGGGCGTTTTGTGGGAGCTTGAGGCCATCGCCGCGGTGATCATCGGCGGCACAGTGCTCAAGGGCGGCTACGGCCGGATTTGGGGCACCGTCGTTGGCGTCCTGATTCTCAGCCTCATCGATAATATTCTGAACCTCGCCTCGATCGTCAGCCCGTATCTGAACGGCGCGATTCAGGGCGTGGTCGTCATACTCGCCGTGGTCTTGCAGCGTGAAAGGAAAACCGCTGACTAGCACGGGAGGAGTTGTAACCAAGGGAGAGGACTATGAAACGCAGAACTTTGCTAAAGAGTGCGATGCTGGCCGGCGCGCTGGCCACCACCACGGCGGCTGTTGCGCAGGATGAAAGCTATACGATCGGCGTCGCCATCCCCTCGGCCACGCATGGCTTCATGGGTGGGTTGAACTTCCACGCGCGCGAAACCATCGCCCGGGTCGAGGAGACTTATCCGCAGATCAACTTCGTGCTTGCGACGGCAGGCGATGCCTCCAAGATGGTCAATGACGTCGAGGACATGGTTGCCACCCGCGATATCGACGCGCTGGTTGTGCTGCCTTTCGAAAGCGAGCCGCTGACGTCGCCCGTTCAGGCCGTTGCGGAGCAGGGCATCTGGGTCACGGTGGTTGACCGCGGGCTTTCCGTCGAGGGGATCGAGGATCTTTACGTCGCCGGCGACAACCCCGGCTTTGGCCGTATGGCCGGCGAGTATTTCGCTGAAAACCTCGAGGAAGGCGACAATATCGTCGTGCTGCGCGGCATTCCGACCACGCTCGACAATGAGCGCGTTGAGGCTTTTGAGGCAGCCATTGAAGGCTCCGGCATCAATGTGCTCGACATGCAGCACGGCAACTGGAATCGCGATGACGCCTTCAACGTGATGCAGGACTTCCTGTCGAGATACGACGACATCGACGCCGTATGGGCCGCCGATGACGATATGGCCGTCGGCGTGCTGGAGGCCATTTCCCAGGCCGGCCGCGAGGAAGAGATGTGGGTCGTCGGCGGGGCCGGGATGAAGGAGATCATCAGGCGCGTGATGGAGGGCGACCCCCAGATTCCCGTCGACGTCACCTATCCGCCGGCGCAGATCTCCACGGCCATCGAGCTGACAGCCCTCGGGCTGGTTTCGAACACGCCTGTGACCGGCGAGTTCATCATCGGTTCGCAGCTCGTTACGCCGGAGAACGCAGAGCAGTTCTACTTCCCCGACAGCCCGTTCTGATCAGCGACAATTATCGGCCCGGTCGCCTTGCGGCCGGGCCGGTGAACGCCAGCAACGGCGTAGCCCTTTAGACGAACAAAACGCTTATCACGACATAAGCGGATCCGAGCGCGAATGCGAGGGCGACAAGGGCCAGGAGGCCGTCGCGGGCGATCAGCGCGAGCGCAAAAATGCCAATGGCCACCCAAGGTATTGTGCCTGCAAAGGGGATCAGCTCAAGCGGTGGCACGGTGAGGGTGACGAGGATGCACATCGCGGCGGCGAGGCGTACGAAGATGGGTTGAAAAATCCATATCAGCCTTTCCCGCAACACCCGGTCGATGACCTTGGCGACGGGTCTCATATAGCTGATGGCTGTGCGAAACCGATCTCTGTTCAAAGTACGATTCAGCAAAAAGCGCGGCAGCCAGAAATGCTCCAGGCCGACCACGAGCTGAACGGCGATCAGGAACACCACGACCGCCAGCATGGTGGGAACACCCGGAACCCCGCCGAGCGGCGTGAGACCGATAAGCGAAATGACGAGTATGAGGGGTCCGAATGAGCGCCGTCCCACGGCACTCATAATCTGGGATACGGAAATCTCCTTGTTTCCGTCACCGGCTTGCGTCGCCTTATCGAGCACCTTTTCCAGATTAGTCGGTTGTTCTTGCTCTAGCACTTCATCCTCCGCACAGCCGGCTCCAGGCAATCACAGGGTTGCAACGAACAACAGAGCGGCACGAAGGCCGCGAACAACGAAAACCCATTCCGCTGATCAGCACATAGTGGAAATGCGTGACAACGAAATTGGTGGCATTGACCCGCGATCCAAAAGCACAATGACAACCGGATTCCGCTAAATCCGCCGATCGTGACGAAGCTTGGACCCGCAAAAATGGTAGGCGGCGTAATCAGGGAGTTGGAATAGCGGGCTTTAATCACCCTCCGGCCGTATTTCCCGCAGTGTTTCGATGAACTCACTCTGAAGCGCGGTCGGTTTCCACTGCCGGCGCGTGGTCATGCCGATCGAGTGTTCGGGACTGGGAAGGTCGAAATCGAGCGGCGCCAAGAATCCGGCGCGCATTTCGTATTCGATCTGATGCTGGGATAAGAGGGCCAGATGGTCGGATTTCATCAGGATGCCGCGGACGGCGACCAGTGACCCGGTCTCGACGGCGCGATGGGCCGGCCTGCCCGGCGGAAACCGCGCGGTCAATGCATCGAAGGTCTCGCGCGACGGTGTGCCCTGGCGCGCGACCACCCAAGGATACTCCGCCAGACCGGCCGCCGTAAGGGCCTTCTTCGCGGCAAGGGGATGATCGGCCCGAGCGACCACTGACAGCTGGTAGGTAAAGAGTTTTTCCTGAACCAGCATGTTCGATCTGAGCGTGGTGCGCAGCGCACCGACCAGAATTTCGATGCGGCCCATCTCGAGATCGCGCCGCAGGTCATCGTAGCGGCCCTCCGCGACGGCGAAGCTGGCCAGCGGATGGCGGGCGCTAATCCTGGCGATTACTTCCGGTATGATGCTGGTCCGTACCAGCGGGAGGGTTCCGACCGAGACATGACCCTCATAGCGGCCGCGCAACTCGCGCAGCTCGGCGGCGGCGTTCTCCAGTTCGTTCAGCGCCAGGCGCGACCAGCGCGCCGCGGATGTGCCGGCGCTCGAAAGCCGGATTGCCCGCCCGGAGCCCTCGAGGAGCGCGGTTTCCAGCGTCAGTTCCGCATCCCGCGCGGTGCGGTGAACCGCAGGTTCGGATTGCTCGAGGATGCGCGCGGCCGCACTGAAGCTTCCGCCTTCGGCAAAGGCCGAAAGCGCGCGCAGATGCGATATGGTCAGCCGACCTTCGACGGAGCTGTCGTTGCGCTCGTTTGTCGGGCCTCGCAGCCGCGCACAGCCGGTCCTGATCAATTCCAGCGCCCGTTGTGCGCGCGTAAGCACGATGCGCCCTTCTTCCGTGGCAACGGGCGTGCTGTGTTGCGGGTCGATCAGCGTGGCGTCGAAAATGGCCTCAAGCCGCGCCAACGCCTGTGAGGCGGCGGGCTGGGAGATGCCGACCAGATCAGCCGCGCGCGAAACCGAGCCGGACTGCAAGCATTGGCAGAACAGCCGCACATGGCGCAGGTTCGGATATTGCTTCATGATGGCCCCTCGAGGCGGCCCGGGCAGGGGAAACCGTGTTTCCCCGCGCCGAGGCCGATGCCGCGCATCATGTTGAAAGTGCGGGCGGAGGCCAACCCTATTTCTGGCTGCGATGATACTTCCGCGAAGCCTCGTGGATCGGCCAGGGATGAACCTCGGCTCCGATTTCGGTCTGGCGGTGGCGTTCGACCATCGGCTTGGCGGTGCCGCCATTCGCCTCGCCCCAGACGACCGTCAAGTCATTGCCCGGCTCGGAAAGCCCTTCCTCCACCATTGCCAGCGAAATCCACGCGCGCTCATTGGCCGTATAGACGGGGTAGGTCGAAATACCGACAGTCCGGCCATCCTTGACGACCTTGTCGTAAGGATGCGCGGCGTAGTGCGCGGCGGGCATTTCCATCAGCTTCGGCATCTCGCCATCTTCCATCAACCCGGCGAAGACCTTCAGCACATCCTCCTTGTCCCACACGAGGGTCACCTTCTTGCGATGCGGCTGGTCGGCCATTTTCTCCAGCGCCTCGCGGCCGATGAAGTCGTGGTCGAAGCGGACCACGCGACCATAGTCCAGATCCCAGGGCTTGAGGTAATAGTCCTCGACATTGTCCGATTGGAAGCTGCCGCCGATGGACGACACCGCCTCGAAACCGTTGCCGGAGAGCCATTCGCGGTAAGGCTTCATCTTCTCGCCGGTGTAGATGGCCGGCAGCGGGGAGGGGATCCAGCCGGACTCCATGGCCACTGTAGAGTAGGCGCGGCCGCCAGCCTGCTTGATGCCGAATTCCTCGCCGACTTCCAGGAGCGCGGCCTTCACCTTCTGCCCGTCCTCGAACGGCCCCCACAACTCCAGCCCCGGCGCACCGCCCATACCATGAGCCAGCGTTCGCGCCTTGCAGCCGGCAATCGTGATCTCGCCCATATTGAAGAACTTGGTGGTGAGCGGCCCGCCCTCGTTCACCTTTTCCAGGATCTCCATGGCGTTCGGCCCCTGCACCTCGTAGCGGTAGATCTTGCGGGGCTTGTCCGGTTTGTCAGCGCTGCGCTCGTCGCGCTCCACTCTTACGTCGTAATCGCCCGTCTCGGCGTGAAACTGAACCCAGTTGGGCACCGGCGGGCGGCCGACGAGGTTGACCATGTCGTCTTCCAGGCCGAAGCAGATCACATCGCCGATGACATAGCCGTCATAGTTGCAGCAGACGAACTGCTTGGCTTTGTTCTTTCCGAAGTTCGCAAAACTGTTGACGCCGAGGTCGGAGAGGAGCCGGATTGTGTCCGGCCCTTTCACGTAGAGATCGGTCATGTGGAAGGACTGGTCGAAAAGCACGGCCGTCTCGCGCCAGGCACGCTGTTCCGCGATCCAGCTCGTGAACTCGGCCGGAATCGGATAGACGTAGCGGCCAATCGGCGAATTCTGCATCATGGTGGCGGGGTTGCCGACCGCCTGCAGCTTTTCCTCCAGAGACCTGTAGCTCACTTTTTCTGCTCCTGTCCGGTTTCCTGCTCCAATCGGCCGCGCAACACTTCGCGAATGCCGTCGCGAAGCGCCTCGGCTTCGGGCGCCGGGGCTTGAGTTCGGCCTATCCGCTCCTGCACCTCGGCAATCTCCGTCGCGAGCGCTCCGTTGAGCCCCAGCTCTTCCACCGTTGCAGCGCTTTCACGCATTTCCGCGGCGCGCCGGCGTCCGTGGCGCAAACTCCGTTCGAATTCGTAGGCGGCGAAGTCCGGCCAGCCGAGACCGGAAAAATCGCGGGATAGCGATTGATACACCGCGTCGAAACAGTCCGAGGCCTCCGCCGCCAGAAGCGTTTCGACCGTAATCGCCTCCAGCCCTTTCACGAAAAGCGAGCGCACCATCTTGATAGCCGTCGCTTTACCAGGCGACTCGCCCGCAACCGCGTAGTCGAAGCCGAGCGCATCGAGTCGAGCGCGAAGAGCCTCCGCCGAAGCCCCGGCGATCAGCACCGGCGTGCGGTGCTTGCGCGGATGAACGGGGGCCATCACCGCCATGTCAAGATAGCCCGCACCCTTTTGCTCGACGAGCGCGGCGTTGGCGCGCTTTTGTTGCGGCGAGACCGAGTTGATGTCGATGACGAGTTGTCCGGGCTTGAGGTGCGGGCTTAGCGCATCGATCGCATTGCCGCTCTGATCGGCAGTGACGGCACTGATGACCCAATCGGCGGTAGACAGACCCGCAGGTGCATCGCAAATCTCGATACCGCGTTCTTTCATAGCCGCGCGCATCTCTCCGGCCGAGCCCGGCGCATCGAGAAGAATGTCGTAGGCTGAAAAGCGTAGCTCCGGCTCCTCTGCGGCAAGGCTTTCCTGAAACGCCCTTGCCGCTTCGCCGAACCCGATGAAGGCGATGCTCATGCCGTGAGTCATTCAGAACACCTGGCCGTCGAAAAGTTTGCGTGCCGTTCTCAGGATCGCGGTACGCTGCACGCCGCCCTCGGCGTCCAGCTTTGCCACCACGGTCATCTCTCCGGTTGGATGCTCGATGGAAAGCGTGCGCTCCGCACCTTCGCCCGTCTCGGCCATGTCGGCAGCCGGGCCTTCCGGCAGCAGGCAAGCGGTGGCCACACTGACCGCGCCTAAAACGCCGATGGAAGCGTGGCAGCGATGCGGAATGAAGGTGCGCGTGGTGATGGCGCCGCCATGGCGCGGCGGGGCGACCATCGTCATCTTGGGCACGGATTTTTCCGCCACATCGCCCAAATTCATCATCGGCCCGGCCTTCAGTCGGATGGCCTCCAGCTTCCGCCGCAAGTCCTCGTTTGCCTCCAGCTCGGCCCGGTCCTCATAGCCGCTGATGCCGAGATCGGCGGCACGCATGACCACGCAGGGCATGCCGTTGTCGATCATGGTGAGGTCGACACCATCGATCCGGTCGACGGCGTTCCCGGTGGGCAAAAGCGCCCCGCAGGAGGAGCCGGCCGTATCCTCGAACGCAATCGGGATGGGCGCCGCCGTGCCGGGAACGCCATCGATGCGCGCCTCGCCCTCATAAGTCACCGTGCCGCCGGGCGTCTGGATCGTCGCCACGGCGGTCTGGCCCGTGTTCTCCATGAAGATACGCACATCGGTCGTTCCATCCTGCGCCGGGACAAGCCCGCGCTCGATGGCGAACGGGCCGACACCGGCAAGGATGTTGCCGCAATTCTGCGCGTCCGTGACGATCGCCTGATCGACGAAGACCTGGAGAAACAGGTAATCGACGTCGACGCCCTCCTGTTCGGAAGGCTTCACCACCGCGACCTTCGAGGTCAGCGGGTCGGCCCCGCCGAGACCGTCGATCTGGCGCGGGTCGGGTGAGCCCATGATGCGCAGAAGAAGCCGGTCGCGTTCCGCGGTATCCTGCGGCAGGTCCGAGGCGAGGAAGTAGCCTCCCTTGGACGTGCCGCCGCGCATCCACATGGCCCGGATGCCGTCAGACATATTTCAGTCCCTTTTCCTTCAGCCGCTCGCGCATCTTGTAGATGTCGAGGCCGAGTTCGCCTGCCGCGAGGCGCTGGCGTTTTTCTTCCTCATTGGCCATGCGCTTGCGCGCGGCCGCGAGCACGCTTTCGGTCTCCTCCCGGCGCACAACGCACACGCCGTCATCATCGGCCACGATCACGTCGCCCGGATTGATATGCGCGCCCGCGCAGACCACAGGCACATTGACCGAGCCGGGCGTCTCTTTGACCGTGCCCTGGGCGAAGATCGCCTTTGACCAGACGGGAAACTCCATTTTCGTGAGATCGCGCACGTCCCGCACGCCGGCATCGATCACCAATCCCCGGCACCCGCGCACCATGGCCGACGTGGCCAGCAGGTCGCCGAAATAGCCGTCTTCGCAAGGGCTGGTGGGCGCCAGCACCAGCACGTCACCTTCCTTCAATTGTTCGATGGCCACATGCAGCATCCAGTTGTCGCCGGGCGGGGCGGAGATGGTGAGGGCCGAGCCGGAGATCTGCGCGCCGGAATAGATCGGCCGCATATGGGAGGCGAGCAGGCCCTTGCGGCCTTGCGCCTCGTGCACAGTGGCCACCCCGCATTCGGCCAGTCCGGTGATCACCTCCGGATCGGCGCGCTCGATATTCTGAACAACAACACTCATCACAGCTCATCCACGGTTTTGGGAAAGATCGATTGGAAGCCCTCGGCATGCTTGGCCGACCGTCCGCCTGCCTGCCCGCCGGAATTGCGGCGGAACTGGTTAGCGCGGTTCTCTGCCACATTGGTGTAATAGTCCCAGAGGTGCTGCTGGCCTTCCATGCACTCGATGGCCGCGCGCTTCTCGGCCCAGACATCGGTGATGTCGAGGATTGTGTCCGGCTTCCAGCCGCACTGCTCCGTCTGATGAGGCTCGAACAGGTAAAGCTGGGGCGCGCCGAGCACCTTTTCGCCGGGATTGTGCCCCCAGGCCTGTGCGATCATGCGGCACTCCAGCGCCATCTTCGTGGCATAGGGATGATCGGTGTTGTAGGGGTCGTCCAGCGAGTGCGAGAGCATGAAATCAGGCTGCACCTTGCGGATGACGTCGACCAGTCGGTCCTTCGCCGCGCGGTCCATCTCCAGCGGATAGTCACCGAGATCGAAGAACTGTATGTCGTGGGCGTTGAGGGCTGCGGCCGCGTTTTCCGCTTCCTTGCGGCGGGCGGCCTTGACCTTGTCGAGCGTCATGCCTTCCTGCTTCCAGAGCTTGGCGCTCTCGCCGCGCTCGCCGTAGGAGAGGCAGACGATGGTGACGTCATAGCCCTTCTTCTGGTGCAGCGCGATCGCCCCGCCGCAACGCCAAACGAAATCGGCCGAATGCGCGCTTACAACCAATGCGGTCTTACTCATGCATTAACTCCTAGTCTTTTCCCGCCGAGGTACTGACCGGCGGCGTTCCATGTGTGTGGAAGGATTCAATCGTCTTCATTCCCCAGGCCTGGCCTCGTCTGCGCTCGGCCTCCGTCCAGACGATCGGTTCCCAGTCGGGATCAAGAACCAACCGCGCACCGGCATTGGCGACCTCGACCCGGTTCCCGGCGGGCTCGTAGACGTATAGGAAGAAAGTACCCTGGATGGCGTGCTTATGCGGGCCGGTTTCGATGAAGACGCCGTTTTCCAGAAAGATGTCGGCCGCCCGCAGGATGTCGTCGCGGTGATCGGCGGCGTAGGTGATGTGGTGAAAGCGGCCCTGCGCGCCGGAATGGTCCTCCGTGCAGGCCATGTCGTAGCCCTTGTTGTTGACGGTGAACCAGCAGCCGCCGATACGCCCATTGTCGAGCTGGATCATCTCGGTGACGCGGCTGCCCAGGGCTTGAACCATAAAATCGCGGATCTTCGACACGTCGCTGGCAAGCAGATTGAAATGGTCGAGCCGGCGCGGCGCAACGCCCCGGCCGTGATAGCGCTGGGCGATGTTCTTCAGCGCCGGCTTTTCGCCTTCCTGCGCGACATATTTCTTGGTTTCCCAGTAGAGTTCGAAAACGTGTCCGTCAGGGCTCTTGAAGCGGTAGGACGGTCCGTGGCCGAGATCGCCGTCAGTCCAGCCGATACCGAGCCCCATCTCCTCAATCACCTTAACTCGGCGATGCAGCGCGGTTTCTGATGACGTGCGGTAGGCGCAATGTCCCATGCCGGTCGTCTCCGAGCGAGTGAGTTTCAGCGAATGAAACTCGTAATCGTCCCAGGCGCGCAGATAGACGGAGTCGGCGTCGCGTCCGCTCTCGGTCAAGCCGTAGACATTGACAAAGAAATCGAGGCTTTCTTCAAAACGGTCGGTGAGCACCTCGACATGGCCGAGATGAGCGACATCGAAACACGGTTCAGTCAAATCCACTCTCCTTCATTCCTTTCGGTCGCTCAGTTGATCATCGTGTTCGGCAGGAACAGCGCGATCTGTGGAAACGCGACCAGCAGGATCAGCGCCACAAGCATGGCGATCCAGAACGGCATCACGCCTGCGAAAATCTTGCCCATGGGCACGTCTCGTGCCACCGACTTCACGATAAAGACGTTGACGCCCACGGGCGGGGAGATCAGCCCCATCTCGAGCGTCACCACCACCAGAACGCCGAACCAGATCGGGTCGAAGCCGAGCATCGTGACGACGGGAAAGAAGATCGGCATCGTCAGCACGAGCATCGCAAAACCTTCGATGAAGCATCCGAGCACGAGATAGCAAAGCAGGATCAGCCCCAGGACCGTGAGGTTGGAGGCATTCAGCCCCTCGAGAAAGGCGCCGACCGCCTGCGGGATGTGGCTGAGCGCCAGAAACGGATTGAGCAGGTGCGCGGCGGTCAGGATCAGCATCACGGTGGCCGTGGTGACGACCGAGTCCTTTGCCGCCTGCCACAGGACGGATAGGGAGAGCTGGCCAATGATCGCGCCCAGCAGGATGATCAACCCTGCACCGACCGCCGCCGCCTCCACCGGCGAGAAGAGGCCGCCATAGATGCCGCCGATCGTCAGGAGGATAACGCCGACGATGGGCAGCGCCCCGGCAAGGGCCTTCACCTTTTCCGGCACGGAGGTGCTCGGGCCGCTGGGGCCGAGCGCGGGACGCCACCAGCAAAGAAGCGTGATCGTGAAAATGAAAAGCGTAAGCAGCAGAAGCCCCGGCAGAACCCCCGCAAGAAAGAGCCGGCCGATCGATTGCTCGGTCAGGATTGCGTAGATCACGAAACCGGTGGATGGCGGGATCAGGATGCCGAGCGTACCGCCCGCCGTAACCGAGCCGGTGGAAAGACGCGAATCGTAGTTGAAACGCTTCATCTCGGCGAGCGAGACCTTGCCCATCGTGAGCGCGGACGCCACGGAGGAGCCGGAGAGCGCCGCAAAGCCGCCGCAGCCGATGATGGTGGCAGAGGCGAGGCCGCCCCGGATCGAGCCGATGATCGCATAGGCCGCATCGTAGAGCCGGCTGCTCATGCCGGTCGCGGAGGCCACATTGCCCATCAGGATGAAAAGCGGCACCACGACGAGCTCCGCCGAAGAGGCCAGGGTGAATGTCTCCGAGGCTAGGAGATTGATCGCCGAGGAGGGGCCGTTGAGAATGGCGATGCCGGCGAAGCCGACGGCGAACATGGCAAAGGCCACCGGCACGCGCAGCACGAGCAGCGCCAGCAGAACGGCCATTCCAATGCCACCGACCGCCATCGGACTCATGGCCGCTCCTCCCGGACGTCACGGCCGGAAATGGTGAGCTCGAGCGCGCGCATGATCATGCCGAGCGCGGCTACGAGTGCGAACGCCGACAGCGCCCACTGAAAATAAACCTTCGGCAGGTTGAGAATGTTGGTGGCGAGATTGAGCATCTGCGAGATCTTGGAGGACTCGTAAACCGCCCAGGCAATGCCGACGAAAATCACCGCACCGAGCAGCGCGCTCGCCACATTGGCCAGGTGGTTGAGCCAGTGCGGAAATCGCGATTCGAAGATGTCCACCGCGATATGCCCGCCGAGCCGGTCGCACAGCGCCATGGCACCGAAGACCAGTATGACCATGCCCATTTGCGAGAGGTCCTGGGCGCCCCTAAGAGGGATGCCGAAATAGCGCTCAGCCACGTCGATCAGGATGACGACGACCTCAAACAGCAGCCCGAGGGCGCCGATTGTTGCGGACAGGCTGATCAGCCCGTCCGCGAAGCCTCGCAAATTGCGCAGCATGAAGGACTAATCTCCCTCCCCACGCATGGTGGCGAGAACATCCTCGGCGCCCATCTCTGCGACGAGCTCATCGGTCACCGGCAAGGTCAGCTCGGCGAACGCCTCCGCTTCCTCGGGCGTCAGATCGATCACCGTGTTGTCATCGGACGCGCGAATGGACTCCAGGGTTTCGTCAGCGCGCTCGTTCCAGGATTCCTCGCCGCTCTGGGACAGTTTCAGGCCGCTGTGGTTGTCGACGGCGGCCTTGAATTCGTCGGAAAGGCCGTCATAGCGCTCCTGGTTCATGACGAGATAGAAGCTGATATGGCCGAGCGGCGCGCCGACCGTATAGCTGTTTGCGACCTCGTCCAGTTTGAAGTCGGCGACCGCGCTGGCTCCGGTGATCAGCCCGTCGATCAGGCCCGTCTGCAGCGCATTGTAGATTTCGCCGGCCGGCATCTGGACCGGCGTTGCGCCGAGCGCTTCGACGACCGACGATGCGATTGAGCCGGAGACGCGGATCTTCAGCCCGGCCAGGTCCTCCGGCGTTCGAACCTCATGGTTCTTCATGATGATGATGTTGGGTTCGGAAGCCCACAGCGCCAGCGGTTTGGTGCCCGGAAACTCGTCCGTCAGATGCGCGTCATAGGCATTCCACAGCATCTCGTAGCCGGTCATGCCGTCGGGAATGGCCCCGGGCATCTCGACGATCATGGTTTTGGGGAACTGCGAGGAGGTGTAGCCCTGCAGGCCCCAGGTAATGTCCGCCACGCCCTGCAGCGCGCGCACATACTGCTCCATCGGCCCCGCACCCAGTTCGCCGCCGGGATAGACATCGATGGTCAGTTCGCCGTCCGTGTCCGCCGATACGCCCTCGGCCAGCGGTTCGACCACGGACCCCGTCACAACGTGACCCGGCGCGACGAAGTGCGCGAGCGACAAGGTCTCGGCCGAAAGCGGCGTTGCCACGAACGTGGTGGCGAATGCAGCGGCGGCCACCGTGCGGACCGCGACACTGGAAATCATCTGTCGAAACATCTGCTTTACCTCCCTGTTGCACATCCCCACCATTGCGAACGAGGCGGGACCAAGCAAGCCGGAGATTAAGCGATCGGGGGAGGGAGGCGAAATTCGTTCTGCTGTCTAGCTATAAGTTTTTGTTACATATGAAATTTGGGCAAACGAAATTTTCCCGGAAATACAGGTGTTCCGGAGCAGCCCGGCTAGGTTCCCGGTTATAGTTGCTGGTTGCTAAGGGTCGGCAGCACACGCGCCGACCCCTCCGGCATCGGATATGTCAGGCGCTTTTCTTGTTCCGCCAGCTCTCCGCATAATTCTCGCGCGCCTCGCGGGCATAAGGTGTCGGCGCGACCCGCACGCGAATTTCGGCCTGCTTATGCTTTTCCGCCGAAGTTTTCTGGGTGTCGTCCGGCTCGCCCCAGATCAGTGTGAGCACATCGCCTTCCTGAACATCGGCATCGACGACGCCCAGCGACAGCATGCAGCGCTCGTTGAAGGAGTAGCCGTTGAACATCGACATGCCGACCATCTTGTCGCCGTGCATCACCTTATCGGCATTCGTCGAGGCGTAGTTCGGCTGCGGGAAATCGACCCACTTATAGGGCGTGCCATCCTCGAACCCGGAAGCGATGACTTTCAGCAGATCCTCGCGGTTCCACTCGAAGGTGACCTTCTTGCGGTTCTTCTGCTGCTTCATCCCGGCCAGGGCATCCTTACCAATGAAGTCGGACTTCCATCCGATGTAGAAGCCATAGCCCAGCTCGAACGGATTGACGTAATAGTCCTCAATATTGTCGCTGACATAGCTGCCGCCGAGCGAGCCCATGGCCTCGTAGCTGTCGGGCCCGAGCCACTCGCGGTAATCCTTCATCATGCCGTCGCCGGTGTAGATGGCCGGCAGAGGCGAGGGGATCCAGCCCGATTCCAGCGTGTTGGTGGAGTAGGCGCGCGCACCGACCTGACGCAGGTCGACCCCGACATCCTTCGCCGCCTGGAGGATCGTCGACTGGATATAGTGCTTATCGGCATACGGGCCCCAGATCTCCAGGCCCGGCGCGCCGGCCATGCCGTGTCGCAGCGCCTGCACGCGCTTGCTGCCGACATTGATCCAATCGACATGGAAGAATTTCACCTCCGGGACCGGCCCGCCATTGATCTTCTCGAAAATCTTGTTGGCGTCGGGGCCCTGGATCTGGAAACGGTAATGAGTGCGGTAAATCGCCTTGCCGTCGGGGCGGCTGTCGGAGCGCGGATCGTGGGTCAGGCGCACCTTGAATGTGCTGATCGCCTGCTGGAATTTTACCCAGTTTGCCGTCGGGGCGCGACCGACAAGAATGAATTTGTCTTCGCGCTCGCGGAAGGTGATCATGTCGCCGATGACATGACCTGCCGGCGTCACCGGGACGAAATGCTTCGCCCGGTTCAGGTCGAAATTGGAAAAACTGTTGATGCCGATATGGTCTAGGAACGCTGCGGCGTCCGGACCCTCGACGATCAGCTCGTCCATGTGATGCGTCTGGTCGAACAATACGGCGGAGTCGCGCCACGCGCGCTGTTCGTCCCGCCAGTTGGAAAACTCCGGCGCGACGACCGGGTATACATACATCCCGATTCTGGAATTCCGGAGCACCCGAACGATATTGCCGTTTTCCTCGATAATGTCCTGCAGGCTCGATGTGGAACCCATTGCGTCCTCCCTATGGAATACTAGATGTATACCGATGTTGAACAAGCAATGGCGAAAATGCAAGCGCAAATCTATGCGCGAGCTGCGCGCGTCCGAGCGGCCTCGGCGGTATCGGGATGCGCCGAAGATTGCACCTACGATCATCCCACGGTGGCACAAGGCCACTGTTTTGTGCATAAGCGAGGAGCAAAACAAGCAGGTGCGCACAGCCGATGGACGACACCCGGAAGTCACGCAAGTCTCATGACGTTCAGGTAGATCTGATTGCCGTTCTGGTGTCCGTTATAGCGGGGGCCCCTTCAGTGCTGACGATTCGCCAGGGAGACATGCTGCCGTCCGGGCCTTTCGAATTCGAGCATCGCTCGCTCCAGGCAGGGCTGCGTGCATGGGTCGAGCAGCAGACGGGCCATCCGCTCGGTTATATCGAGCAGCTCTACACTTTTGCCGACCGTGACCGGATCGACAATGAGGCCGGGCGCGCCATTTCAATCAGCTATCTCGGGCTGACCCGGGCGGAGGAGCCGCACGCTGCCTCCGCGCCCCACTGGGTCGGCTGGTACGACTATTTCCCCTGGGAGGATCATCGCGACGGCACGCCCCCGCTGCTGGAAGAGGTGATCCAGCCGCTTCTCGACGAGTGGGCCGAAAGTGCTTCCGACCGGCAACTCCGGGACGAGCGTCGGCGGCGCATGGCCAGCGTCTTTGGCTTCGATGGAGAGCGTTGGAACGAGGAACTGGCGTTGCAGCGTTACGAGCTTCTCTACGAAGCAGGTCTGGTTGCAGAGGCCCGGCGCAGGCGCAAAGCGGCAGACTGTCCGAGAAAAGAGATTCCCGGTGTGGCGATGTTTGCCGATCACCGCCGCATTCTGGCGACGGCGATCGCCCGGCTGCGCACTAAGATCAAATATCGCCCCATGGTGTTTGAACTGATGCCGCCGGTTTTTACCCTCCTGCAATTGCAGCAGACTGTCGAGGCGCTCTCCGGCCGGCTGGCCCACAAGCAGAACTTCCGCCGCCTGATCGAACAGCAGGAATTGATCGAGGAGACGGGGGAAATGGCCTCGGACACCGGCGGACGCCCGGCAAAGCTCTTCCGTTTCCGTCCAGCGGTGCATATCCAGCGCACCTTGATGGGGACACGCCTGCCAGTCATGCGCTCTTGACTTATGCTCATCTCAAGCATATCCTTACTTATACTCGAGCTGAGTATAAGGAGAGCGGCCAATGCTAGACACACCCGCACAGCTGAATTCACTTTACGACAGGGTGCGCAACGTTATCCCGCCTATCGAATGGCCGGCCTTCACAAGCGATATCGAGTCCATTCTGGAGCTGAAGGAAAAGCGCGACGCCGTCATACTGGCGCACAATTACCAGACACCGGAAATCTTCCATTGCGTGGCCGATATCGTTGGCGACAGCCTGGCGCTTGCTCGCAAGGCTATGGAGGTGGAGGCAGGTACCATCGTGCTCGCCGGTGTTCACTTCATGGCCGAGACGGCCAAGCTGCTGAACCCGGAAAAGACCGTGCTCATTCCGGATACGCGGGCGGGCTGTTCGCTGGCCGAGTCCATCACACCGGCGGATGTCCGGCTCATGCGCGAGCGCTATCCCGGCGTGCCGATCGTCACTTACGTGAACACCTCGGCAGCGGTGAAGGCCGAATCCGACATCTGCTGCACATCGGGCAATGCCCGCGCCGTGGTGGAATCGCTCGGCGTGCCGCGCGTCATCATGATCCCAGACGAATACCTGGCGCAGAACATCGCCAAGGAGACCGATGTCGAGATCATCGCCTGGAAAGGCCATTGCGAAGTACACGAGCTGTTCACCGCGGACGATATCCGTGAGTTGCGCGAGGCACACTCCGGCGTGACGGTACTGGCCCATCCCGAGTGTCCGCCGGATGTCGTGGCCGAGGCGGATTTCTCCGGCTCCACCGCCGCCATGTCCAATTTCGTGGAGACGAAGGCGCCGGGCCGTGTGGTGTTGTTGACCGAGTGCTCCATGAGCGACAATATCGCCGCCGCGCATCCCGAGGTGGAGTTTATGCGCCCTTGTAATCTCTGCCCGCATATGAAGCGCATCACGCTGTCCAATATCCGCGACGCGCTGGAGCAGGATCGCTATGAGGTGATCCTCGATCCGGCAACGGCAGACCGGGCTCGCGTTGCCGTCGAGCGGATGCTGGCCGTATGACGACCCGGCATCTGGCCGGGCAGCCGGTCATCATCGGCGGTGGAATCGCGGGACTGCTGACGGCACTGCATCTGTCGCCGGACCCCGTCGTGTTGCTCACCAGGGCACCGCTGGGCGCTGTTTCTTCGAGCGAGCTTGCCCAGGGCGGTTTGGCGGCGAGCATTGCCGACGATGACAGCCCGGCCCTGCACATGGCCGACACCATGACGGCCGGCGCCGGCCTGTGCGACCCGCAAATCGTGCGGCAGGTCACCGAGGCCGCGCCGGACGCCATCGCAACGCTGGAGCGCTTCGGCGTTTGTTTCGACCGAGGCTCGGACGGCACTCTGAGCCTCGGTCTTGAAGCCGCGCACAGCCGCAAGCGCATTGTCCATGCCAGCGGTGACGGAACGGGGCGTGAGATCATGCGCGCATTGGCCGAGGCCGTGCGCAAGACGCCCTCCATCACCGTTTTCGAGCACGTGGAGGCGCGTCGGCTTCTGCTGGCGGACGGTATTGTTTGCGGTGTGCTGGCGCAGTCGGGCAATGGGCCAATCACTTTTCCCACGAACCGCGTGGTGATGGCCACGGGCGGCATCGGTGGCTTATTCGAAGACACCACCAATCCTATCGGCTGCTGGGGGCAGGGGCTTTTGATGGCCGCTCGTGCTGGCGCAGCGCTGGTCGATCTCGAATTCATCCAGTTTCATCCCACGGCGCTGGACGGTGCCGGCCGGCCGATGCGGCTCGTCAGCGAGGCCGTGCGCGGCGAGGGCGCGGTGCTGATCGATGAGACCGGTCGGCGCTTCCTGGGGGATACGCCGGGCGCGGAGCTCGCCCCTCGCGATGTGGTCACGCGCGGCGTGGCCGCGCATATGCGCAAAGGCCACCGGGTGTTTCTCGATGCGCGAAAGGCGATCGGATCGGGTTTCCCGGAGCGTTTTCCTGCCATCAATGGCTTCTGTCACGAAGCAGGCATCGATCCTGTGTGCGAGCCCATTCCGATACGTCCTGCCGAGCACTACCACATGGGCGGCATCGCCGTGGATGGGCAGGGGCGCAGCACGGTGGCGGGTCTTTGGGCCTGCGGCGAGACGGCCTCCACGGGACTTCACGGCGCCAATCGGCTTGCCAGCAATTCCCTGATCGAGGCAGCGGTTTTTGCGCGAAAGATCGCGGAGAGCGTGGTCGACACGCCGGCAGGAACCGTTCGCCGGCCGCCTCCGATAGACGTGCCATTGCCGCCTGACCTCGCCGCCATTCGCCCGATCGTTTCGCAGTCTCTTGGTGTCGTTCGTTCTGGCGAAGGGTTGTGCTACGGAATCGAGACGCTGTTGCCCTTGGCCGAAGAGGAAAGCGCAGACGCCGATCCCGCTGCCCTGGCGCTCCTGATCGCGGTGGCCGCACTGCGGCGCACCGAAAGCCGCGGCGCGCACCATCGTCTCGACTACCCGGAAAAGCGCGCCACGACGAGCCGTGCGCTTCTGACCCTTCGGGACGCCATGGAAGAGGCACGCGAGCTGGCTTGCAACTCCATGCCGCTGGCTCGGAGCGCGTAGAATGTCTCTGACTCCTCTTCCCAAGATCATGCTCGAACCTCTTGTGCGCAATGCGCTTTTGGAGGATCTGGGCCGCGCCGGGGACATCACCACCGACGCCATTGTTCCCGCGGAGCTTCAAGACTCGATGCATTTGCGCGCCCGCCAGCCGGGCGTGGTTGCGGGGCTGGATCTCGCTGCGCTCGCATTTCGCCTGATCGATCCCTCCGTGAAATTGAAGGTCGAGCGGGCGGAGGGTCAGCAGATCGCCGCCGGTGATTTGATCGCCTCTGTGACGGGCCCAGCGCGCGGCCTTCTGACGGCGGAGCGCACCGCCCTCAATTTCCTGTGCCATCTGAGCGGTATTGCCTCGGTGACCCGCACCGTGGTCGACGCGGTGCGCGATCATGAGGCGCAGATCGTTTGCACGCGCAAGACCACGCCCGGCTTGCGCGCGGTCGAAAAATATGCCGTGCGGGCGGGCGGCGGCGCGAACCACCGTTTCGGCCTCGATGACGCGGTGCTCATTAAGGACAACCATATCGCTATGGCCGGCGGCATTCGCCCGGCGATCGAGCGGGCGCGGGCCCATTGCGGGCACATGGTGAAGATCGAGGTCGAGGTGGATACGCTCGACCAGCTCGAGGAGGCTCTGGCGACCGGAGTCGATGCCGTTCTGCTCGACAATATGTCCAATGAAACGCTGAAGCGGGCTGTCGGCCTGGTGGATGGCCGCGCGATCACGGAAGCCTCGGGCCGGGTGACGCCGGAGACCGCACCGGAAATCGCCGCCACCGGCGTGGACCTGATCTCCATAGGCTGGCTCACCCACAGCGCGCCCATCCTCGACATCGGTTTGGACCACGTGTAGCCCACCGGAATCCGTTGGCTAGCAGGGCGCACGCACTCTATAACGGGCTTCACCTCGACGCGAACGACACCGTGCGACGCTCGCGCGGGAAAGAACATGGGAGGAGGCATATGGCGGATAAAGCTGGCAACGTGGCACTTGTGACCGGCGGCGGCACCGGCCTGGGGCGCGGGATAGCCGAAGCCTTGGGCGCGGAAGCCTATAAGGTCGTCATTTGCGGCCGGCGTGCGGACGTCCTGGATGCGGCAGTTCGGGAGATGGAAGCGAACATCGGCGGACATTTCATGGCGATACCCGTCAATGTCGGCGAGCCGAGCTCGGTCGAGGCGTTGTTCGGTGAGATAGAGAGCACCTTCGGGCGACTCGACCTGCTGGTGAACAATGCGGGGATTGGCGCGCCGGCCGTTCCGATGGAGGACCTTACCTTCGACCAGTGGAGCGCCGTCGTAAGCGTCAACCTGACCGGCGCCTTCCTCTGCACCCAGCAGGCCGTACGCCTGATGAAGAAGCAGGAGCCGCGTGGAGGCCGGATCATCAACAACGGCTCGATTTCCGCAACGGCGCCGCGGCCGCACTCGGCTCCGTATACCGCGACCAAACACGCCATTACCGGCTTGACGAAATCAACAGCGTTGGACGGTCGGTCCTTCGACATCGCATGCGGCCAGATCGACATCGGCAACGCGGCGACGGAGATGACCGCGCGCATGAGCGAGGGTGTGCTTCAGCCCAATGGCGAGATCGCTAGCGAGCCGACCATCCCGGTGAGCGAGGTCGCGAGAGCGGTGGTTTATATGGCGAGCCTACCGCTGGACGCGAATGTGCTGAACATGACGGTCATGGCGACCAAGATGCCGCTGGTGGGCAGGGGCTAGCCATTCGGCAGAGCGTGATGACGCCGAGGGGGAGCCAGCACCCGGATTATCGTCCGACGCGGAACGCTTCCACCTCGCGGGCCACCACGCCGGCGGCGGCTTCGACTGCGCCGCTGCCATGCGGGATGTCGAGCGCCTGCATGCCCGCTTCCATCGCGGCCAGCGCGCCGAGCGTCATATGGGCGTTGACGTGCCCCATATGCGCCACGCGCAGGTAGTCGTGATAAGCCGGTTCCGTGGGCGGAGCCATGCCGAGACCGATGCCGAGCGTCACGCCGGCGTTTTCTTCAAGCCATTGCCGCAGCCGGGAAGCGCCGCCGCCGCCCACCCGCGCGCCGGTAACCGCATGGGCGCGCACATCGGCGTCGCTGACATTCAGTGCGATTTCACCATCCTTTCCCCAAGCCTCGAAAGCAGCCCATACCGCGCGGGCAAGCGCGCGGTGCCGCCGCCAGATGGTCTCGAGCCCTTCTTCCTCGAGAATCATGGTGAGCGACTCGCGCAGGCCGAAGAGATGATGGGTCGGTGCGGTGCCGGCGAAGTAGCGGTAATATTCTGTGCTCGTGGTGCGCGACGTCCAATCCCAATAGGGGGTGGACATGTCCGCCTCGTTTGACGCGGCGGCGGCTTTTTCGGAAAACCAGATAAAGCCCAGCCCCGGTGGCACCATCAGCCCCTTTTGGCTTGCGCCGACCATGACGTCGATGCCCCAGTCGTCGAAGTGAAGCTCTTCGCAAGCGAGCGAGGCGATGGCATCCACGGCGAGCAGGGCGGGATGCCCGGCGGCGTCGAGCGCGGCACGGACGGATTTGATGTCATTGCGCACTGTCGAGGCCGTGTCGACATGGGTCATCAGCACGGCACGGATACTGTGCGACCGGTCCGCCGTCAGCGCCTCCTCGATACGCGCCGGATCGATGGCGCTCGATCTGCCGAAATCGATTGTTTCGACTTCAAGGCCCATGGCGCTCGCCCATTCGGCCCAGCCGCGGCCGAAATGCTGGGTCATCGCTACCAGCACCTTGTCTCCGCGCGAACACATGTTGGTAATCGCCGCTTCCCAGGTGCCGTGACCGTTGGAGATGTATATGGCGACATTGCCCGACGTCCGAGCGACCCGGCGCAGATCGTCGAGGATCGAGCGCGTCGTCTCTATAATCTCGCCGTGATAGATGTTGGGCGCCGGCCGCTGCATTGCCGCAAGCACGCGATCGGGAATGACTGACGGACCGGGAATGGCGAGATAGTTTCGCCCGTTGGCTAGGCTCATGAGATTGGATTCCGGATTTCCGAAGCTGGATGAACAGCACAAAGAGATCGTCTTATGAGCCTATAGCTGTCCGTTCATCGCTCGGCAAGCGTGCGGGAACGGTGCTCCCGCACGCGGTGCTAATCAGGTCATCAGCCATTCTTCGAAGCGCATCGTCACTTCTGCAGGGTCGCCGCCGAAGTTCATCATGTCCTGTTCGAAGACCTTGTCAGCATGATCCGGGTGGGTGGGCATCAGCTTGGCTTCTTCCGGCGGAACGAGGTCCATTGCCGCCGGGTTTAGCGGACCGTCCATCTGGGCCGCCGTGAAGCCGGCCAGCGGCTCGGGTGACGTTGCGAACGCCACGAATTCCTTGGCGGCTCCTACAGCGGGGGTGTCCTTCGCCACGACCCAATACGCTTTGTCCAGTTCCGCCTGGTTCCAGGTCATCGCCACCGGAGCGCCAGAATCCTGGACGGCAAAGAAACGGGTCTGCCAGATGCCGATCATATCGATTTCGCCGTCGCGAAGTAGCTGGGACGATTGTTCGCCCGCCGTCCACCACACAAGAATGTGGTCCTTTATCCGGTCGAGGGACGCAAAGGCGCGATCGATGTCGAGCGGATAAAGCTCGTCCGGATCGACACCATCCGCCAAAAGCGCAATGGGTAGGACGCGCGAAGCGTATCGCTGAAGGGAGCGCGTTCCAGGGAAGCGCTCCACGTCCCAGAAATCCTTCCAGTCTTTCGGTCCCTCACCGAACTTGTCTTCACGCCACGCCATAACCGTAGAAAAGGCGTGTGATCCGACTCCATTCTGAAACAAGCCGCCAGGATAGGGCGCCACGTCCCAGCTCTCGATGATGCCCGCCTTGTTTGCGCGCACGAGCTCGGCTCCGCCGAGAGTCGTGACGTCGAATTCGTAGGTGCCGGTGCGCACCTGCGCCGCAAGCTTGGCAAAGGAAACCGGCGAAACTGTCTGGATCTCGATCCCGGTGGCTTCCGTGAAAGGATTGAAGAGGTATTTCCTGGCGTTTTCGAGCCAGGGACCACCCCAGGAATTGACCGAAATAGTGCGTGTCTGCGCGCGTAAAACAGCAGGAGCTGCCAACGATGCAGCGACCGCGCCTCCCGTAATTGTAAGAAAACGCCTGCGCGAAATCCCGGGCTTTATATCGAACAACATATCATTCCTCCGCTTTTTCGCCCTCTCTGAAGAGATACTCTTTTCTTGGATGCAATTAGAATATATTCAATTAGAATAATATTTATTTAGTATATATTGATGTATTCTTATAAAATACGCAAAATACTAGAAGTATCGTTCACAAGCACGCATAGAAAGTCAACAGCGCATCGTGAGATGCGCTGCGAGATCTTGAGCTGGTTTTTACAGGTGGTTCAGATGACCGCTTCGATCAGGAATGGCCCCTGGCGCGACAGGCCGGCCTCGAGCAGCCTGGTAAACGCCTCGGCCGTCTCCGCGCGGCCGGCCTCGACGCCCATGCCGCGTGCCAGCGAACACCAGTCCAGCGTCGGATCGTCGATATCCAGCATGCGCCGGGCGTTCTGCCCGAACGTATTCACCCCGACGTTGCGCATTTCGCCTTTGAGGATCGAATAGCCCCGGTTGGAAAAGACGATCGTCAGCACGTCGAGATTTTCCCTGGCCTGGGTCCACAGGCCCTGGAGCGTGTACATGCCGCTGCCATCAGCCTGGAGCGTCACGATCTTGCGGCCGGGAGCGCCAACCGCGGCACCCACGGACAGGGGAATGCCGATGCCGATGGCGCCACCGGTGATCGGCAGGTGGTCGTGCGGCGCCATGGTGGGGGCGAGTTCCGGGAAACGGCCAGAGGAGGTGATGGACTCGTCGCAGATGATCGCGCCTTCGGGAAGAAGACGGGCCACCGCGACCGAGATCGCATCCGGTGTCAGTTCGCCGGTGGGGGCGGGCAATTCCGGCGCGGTATACTGACCGCGTGTCGGGGCTGCGAGGTGGTCCGGTCCCAATTCGCTCGCCAGCGCATCCAGAACGCCATGCAGGTCGTGCTCGACACCGGCAAGCTCGATGACCTCACAGCCTTCGGGAAGTAGGAAGCCGGGTTTGTCCGGATAAGCGAAAAAGCCGACGGGCGTCCGCCCGCCGATGCAGATCGCCACCTCGAACTCCTTCAAGGCTTCGACTGCAAGATCGATATTGTAGGGCACAGGCCGCACGGCAACACGTCCCGCGCCCCGCTCGGAGCGCGCCGGCCGCTCACTGAACAGGGTCGCATCCGTTCCTGCCGCGATCCGTCCGGCGACCTCCAGCGCATCGGCGCGCACGGCGCGCCCGCCGAGGAAGACCGCGGTCTTCCGGCCACTGCGCAGTGCGACCACGGCCTTTTCTAGAGTATCGGGGTCGATAGCGGGGCGGTCCGGAACTTCGGCCGGCGTCAGCTTTTCCGGCGCGACTTCACCCCACGCGGCGTCGGCCGGCAGGATCAACGTGGAAATGCCGGGATGGCTGAGCGCGGCCACATAGGCTTCCTCCGCCTTCGCACGGATGTCGCTTGAATTCGAAGCGCGCCCGACCCATTGCGACATGGGGCGGGCGAGGCTTTCGATATCGCTCGTCAGCGGCGCGTCATATTTCAGGTGATATGTCGCGTGGTCGCCGACCACATTGACGATCGGCGTGCGCGCACGCCGGGCGTTGTGCAGGTTTGCCAGACCGTTGGCGAGACCGGGGCCGAGGTGAAGCAGGGTCGCGGCCGGCTTGTCCGCCATGCGCGCATAGCCGTCGGCGGCTGCGGTCACCACGCCTTCGAAGAGGCCGAGCACACAGCGCATCCGCGGCTTGCGGTCGAGCGCCGCCACGAAATGCATCTCCGACGTGCCGGGATTGGCGAAGCAGACGTCAATCCCGTTTTCCAGCAGCACATCACACAGGCGGTCGGCCCCGTTCATTCGCTTCCCTCTCTTCTTGGTTCCCGTCAGGCGCTGGCTTGGGTCACAAGCTTGGTGACGAGATAGGCGTCGATAGCCTCCGAGCCGCCTTCCGTGCCGTAGCCGGAGTCCCTCACCCCGCCGAACGGCACCTCAGGCAGAGCCAGGCCATTGTGATTGATGGTCGTCATGCCGGCCTCGATCCGAGTCCCCAGCTGCTGGGCGGTTTCGGTCGATCCAGTGAAGGCGTAGGAGGCGAGGCCGTAGGGCAGGCGGTTGGATTCCTCGATGACTTCGTCGACAGTGGAGAACGGGTTGAACACGGCCACCGGTCCGAACGGCTCTTCGTTCATGATGCGCGCCTCCTTCGGCACGTTGGAGAGCACTGTCGGCTCGAAGAAGTTGCCCTTGTTGCCGATGCGCCGGCCGCCGGTTTTCAGCTCTGCGCCGTTGTCGACGGCATCCTGAATGAGGCTCTCCAGTGCCGGGATGCGGCGCTCATTGGCGAGCGGCCCCATCTTCGTGTCTTCCTCGCGGCCATTGCCGACTTTGATCGCCTTGGCCGCATCCGTAAAGGCATCGACTACCTGGTCGTAAACCCGGTCCTGCACGAGGAAGCGTGTGGGCGAGACGCAGACCTGTCCGGCGTTGCGGTACTTGGCCGCGGCGAGCACCTTGACCGCCTTGTCGAGATTGGCGTCCTCGAAGATGATGGCCGGCGCATGGCCGCCGAGTTCCATCGTCGCGCGTTTCATGTGGGTGCCCGCGAGAGCGGCGAGATGCTTGCCGATCGCGGTGGAGCCGGTGAATGAGATCTTGCGGATCACCGGGTGCGGGATGAGATACTCGGAAATCTCGGCAGGCACGCCATAGACGAGATTGACCACGCCGGCCGGAATCCCGGCATCCACAAAGGCCCGTACCAGCTCGGCCGGGGAGGCTGGCGTCTCTTCAGGCGCTTTCACGATGATCGAGCAGCCGGCGGCAACCGCGCCTGAAAGCTTGCGGACCACCTGGTTGATTGGAAAGTTCCACGGCGTGAAGGCCGCCACGGGGCCGACCGGCAGCTTGACCGTCATCTGCATAACGCCCGGCGCGCGGGCGGGGATCACCTGGCCGTAGGTGCGGCGCGCTTCTTCAGCGAACCAGTCGATGACGTCGGCGCCAGCCATCACTTCGCCCTTGGCTTCGGCGAGGGGCTTGCCTTGCTCAAAGGTCATGATTTCGGCGATGCGGTCGCTACGCTCGCGCAGCAGGTTGGCTGCCTTGCGCATCAGTTTGGCGCGTTCGAATGCGGAAACCGCGCTCCAGGTCTTGAATCCGCGCTCGACCGCCGCGAGAGCGGCGTCCAGATCCGTTTTCGTGGCATGAGCGACAGTTCCGATGACCTCTTCCGTCGCCGGGTCGACCACGTCGATGGTCTTGCCCTCGGCGCCGGGGCGCCATTCGCCGTCAATGAAGAGCTGCGTGTCGGGATAGTTCGAATTCTGCGCCATTTCTCATTCTCCTTGCTGGCGGCGTCTTTCCAGTTTGGTGGCCGCCGTGAATGCCCGCGACGTATGTCAGATTGGGCGGTGACGAGCAATGCGCTGCCCCGGATCGGACGGGGCTGTAGCATTGCTCATTATATTGATCAATGACTACACTCAAAGATAGGGTGGTGTGCAGGCCGAGATTACAACGGTGCGGCGGGACGATACGTTGCGAAAGCGGTGCGGCGTGCGGCTGTCGAAAAGGTAGGCTTCGCCGGCCTTGAGCACGCGCACATTGTCCCCAACTGTGACTTCGAGTTCCCCTTCCACCACGAATCCGCCTTCGCTGGAGCCATGTTGGAGCGGCGTCTCGCCAGTGTCGGCGTTCGGCTCGTAGACCTCGTGCAGGATTTGCAGGTTGTGCTCGCGCGCATTGCCGATCTGGCGCAGCGCGATGCGACCGGGGCCGTCGCCAATGGCGTTCATCGCCACTTTGGACGTCAGATCGATCAGATCCTCCGGCTTGAAAAAGGGTCCGGGGGGCGCCTCGCGTTCGGGCTCGAAGAAGTCGGCCATGCCCACGCCGAGTCCGCTCAGGATCTTTCGCAGGGTGGAGATGGACGGGCTGATCTTGTTTTTCTCGACGTTGGAAATCTGCGCGTGCGGAACGCCGGCCCGCTCGGCCACCTGACGTTGGGAAAGCGCGGCGGCGGCCCTGAGTGTGCGCAGCCGCGCGCCGATGTCGAATTGCGCGTCTCGCGACTCGGCGGAGTTCAAAGGGATTTCTGTCTCGGACATGGGCCTCTGGACAACATTTTTAGCGCTCTAACTGATCTAGCACGTCAGCCGGTATCTCCCTAGCCCGCCAAGGCTTTGCCACCCAGATTTCCACGTCGAAAGCGCCGCTTGATCACATCGAAATGTAAAAAATTTTGAGCATGGCGGTTGACTCGCCGGATCATTTTGTAATCATGTATCCGAAATGGATACGATATATTCAAATAGAATACAGGGCGAAGGCGGGGGCGTCCGTCCACTGTCGACGGCTCTGAAAACTCTCGCGGTCCTCGATACGCTGGGCTCCAGCTCGCGGCCGATGCGCTTACCCGAGGTCGCCGCGGCAATGGGGCTTTCCCGCCCGACCGCCTATCAGCGCTTGCTGACGCTGGTGGAGGCCGGCTGGGTCGAGCAGGATGAGCAGTCCCGCTATCGCCTTTCCATGCATGTGTCCCGGCTGGCCGCCGCGGCCCTGGAGCAGGCCGATCTCGGCACCCGCGTTCAGCCGATCCTCGAAGGACTGGTGCACGAGACGAAGGAAACGGCGTCGCTCGCCGTGCTGGATCGGGGCGTTCCCTGCATCGTCTCGCGCGTGGAGTCCGACAGTGTTCTGCGCGCGGAGCAGAAGATCGGCACGACAATGTCGCTCGAAGGCTCCGCCTCGGGGCGCATTCTCGCGGCGTTTGCGGACGAGGCGACGCTGCGCCGGCTGAAGGAAGGGAAAGAGGAACTGGCCTCGGAAGAGATCCTCGCCGCCGCGCGCGCCGACGGGTATGCCTTGTCGAGTGGCTACAGCCAGGTTGGCGTCCGCGCGGTCGCGGCACCCGTCTTCGATGTCCATGGCAAGTGCAGTGCCACGCTTTCTCTCGTCATGCCGGAAACGCGCTTCAATCTGGAAGCGGTGAAGGGACTGCTTCTCCAGGCAGCCAGAAAAATAAGCGAATTGCAGCAGGGGGCGCGATAGATGGATGGCCTGTCGACGGAGATGCCGCGGCCGCGGTCTGGTCACGATGTGATGCGGCCGGAAAGATTGTCCGCGATCCAGCCGAGCCGGGTCAGCGTCACGCGCGCATTGATGAACAGGATGTTGCGCGAGCGCTGGGATATCTCCATTGAGCGTTTCGACATCGACGAAAGTGCTTCCGGCACCGTGGTCTATTCCATCAAGGCGCCGGGGCAGGAATTCAGCTTCATTGCGTTCTCCCGCCCGCCGAGCCGAAAAGCGCGCACCGGCCGCATTATCGGCCAGGCCTGGGACATGATGGGCACGCTGAACGAAGGCCCGGCGACGGAAGCGGGCATCGAGTCCGCACGGCAGGAAATCCCGAAGCTCTATCGTGGCCGGGCGACGACGAACGCGCTTGTCTGGTGCCGCTCAAACCGGTCGATGCGGGTGTTCGACAGCACGCTGGAGGCTCTGGCTGCAGGGCGCCAACCCTCCGTCGATGAGCTTGCTCAGGTCTGCTACCTGATGCGCAACACCGGCCTCGACGGCAACGGCACTTTCGGCACGCGCTCCTTCCCCTCGCTTGGGCGGGACCATGCGCTCGGCGGACCCCTGCAGGCCCAGCTTCTCACCGCCTATCTGATGCGCGAGTTTTCCTGCGACCTGGTGGAGCACCTGGCGAGGCTGAAATCGGACGAGGCCGTTCCGCTGGATCCGGCGATCCGCCGTTTTCTCGGAGTCGGTAACGGGTCCGCTCTCGGCCTCATATTCTTTGTTCAGAAGCACCCGCGCCTCATCAGCCGCTTTATCGCCGCGCGCGAGGAAGCGATTGCGCGGGCGAGGGGGCTCAAGCTCGAAAAGGGCGACGCGAAGATCGATGAGCTTTTAATGCTGGTGCGCCGCGCCATGACCTTTCGGCGCGAAGACAGGATGGTTTACGAGACCTTCGCCTCCAGCGCGGATGTAGCCGACGATCTGGAGAAGATCGCGGCCGCACTGGCCGAACTGAAAGAGACCGGGCTGGTCGGCGGCGAGCGCAGGGAATTCCCGCTGGATGCGCTTGCTCGGCACTTCAAGACGGCGCTCCACCCCGAATCCTTCGAGACCTTTCTGTCCCTGCTCATTGAGTTGGTACCCGAGGAGGCGGATGCGCTGTCGGCGAAGATCGAAGGTCCGGACGAGATGACCGTCGCGCCGGCTGAAACTGCGGCGGAGCTGATCGATTTAATCCAGGAGCAATACCGGTGGGCCTTGGACACGGATATGTCCGACCCCGACGCATATAAGTATGTCTGGTACAAGTCCGAGTCGGCCGAGGAGCCGCGCCGCGGCGCGCGCGAGGAAGTGCCTGAAGCGCTCGACCTCGGCCTCGACATCTGTGGCGAGATCCAGCGCCTCGATGCCGATTTGCGCGCGGAACCGCCGGACCTGACGATGGCGCGCTTTCTGCTCAAGCATCCCGGCCACCGTCACATGGTCGCCCGCATTCAGGCATTGCGTGACTACGAATATCACACACCCATGGCAAACATTAATGCGGAGGAATTCATTCCTATTCATCTCGTTCGTCTTATGAATGTCGGCATCCACGGCATTGACAAGACTCGCGATTTCCTGCGCCGGAACCTGCGCGGTGTTCTCTATCACGGTGCGCCGACCCCGGCGGACATCCGCGCCGGCCATGGAGGACCCTGGGCCTATCCGGCGGAGCCGCGCCAATGAGCGGGGCAGGGGAAGAGGCCATGCTGCGCATCATGCCGCGCGAGATGCGCATGATGACGGAACGCATCTTCTCGCTCACCAACCTGCCGAAGGGGTTCGTCCCGGCCGCGCAAGATGTGGTGATGATCTCGGAGAAGCTCGGGCTTGGCGGATTTGCGCATCTGGAGGACCGGGTCGAGTCGCTGAAGGACGCCGATCTGTCACGAATCCGGATCGCATCGGAAGGTGATGGAGAGCTGTGCCTCGACGGCGGCGGCCAACATGCCTGGTTTGTCGCGTTGACGCTTGTCGACCTGATGGGCGAACTGGTTCAGCGTTCCGGCTCCGCTCGCGTTACGGTCGTCAACACGCTTTATCCCGCAGAGCTGCAGATCGCAGTGGCGCTCGGTTCCCGCAGTGGGCTGGCGGTGCTTTTTACAGGCGGGGAGGAAGCGCAGCTCACCGCTTCCGCGATTACCGCAACCGGTGATCTCCGCAAGGACGAGCCGCTTCTTTGGGCCCTTTTGCAGGACGGTGCGCAGATCGAGCCGGATCTGTGGTGGCGCATCTATCGCCTGGCGCAGAAGGCGTTAACCCCGGACAGCGTCGTTTCCCGCCGCCATGCCGGCCCGTTGATCGTGAACGACGACGGCACGGTGATCGGCCGCAAGGACAATGACGACGAGACGGACATCTCTTTCCTGACCTCCGCCCGCAGCGGGGTCCAGAAACAGGGCGCAGACACATGATTATTGACGGATTGCAGTGCGGCCATTTCGACCGTGAAGCCTTCGCATCGCTTCAGAAGGCCGGCGTCGGTGGCGTGGTGGTCACCTGCGGCTTCTGGGAAGGCACGGTCGAGTCCCTCGATTCCCTCGGCCGCTGGCGCGACCTTGTGCGCGAGAATTCCGATATCGCGGAGATCGGGACCACAGCCGACGCGGTCAAGCGGATCGGCGAATCCGGCAAGGTGGCTGTTATTCTGGGTTTCCAGAACGCCAATCTCTTCGAGGGGCGCATCCGCTTCGTCGAGCTGTTTGCCGAACTGGGCGTGCGCGTCGTTCAACTCACCTATAACAACCAGAACGAGCTCGGCGGAAGCTGTTACGAGGCGGAAGATTCCGGCCTTGCCCGCTTCGGCAAGGAAGTGGTCCGCGAGATGAACGCGGCCGGGATGCTGGTCGACTGCAGCCATGTGGGCGACCGCACGACGCTCGACGCCATTGAGGCCTCGGGTAAGCCGATCGCGGTGACACATGCCAATGCCCGCTCGCTGTTCGACCACAAGCGCAATAAGTCCGACGACGTGCTGAAGGCATTGAGCCAGACCGGCGGTGTCATCGGCTGCGCGGCCTACCGCAACATCACCGGCGACGATTACTGCAAGTCCATCGAGGCGTGGTGCGGCATGGTGGCTCAGACAGTAGAAATTGCTGGCATCGACTCCGTCGCCATTGGCACGGACCGCAGCCACAACTTCACCGCACCGGATTACGCCTGGATGCGTCAGGGCCGCTGGACCCGCGGTATCGACTATGGCGCGGGGTCGGCAGCCCGTCCGGGCAAGGCTCCTCCGCCGGATTGGTTCCAGTCCGTCGAGGACATGAACGTCATACCAAACGGCCTCCGCACAGTGGGCTTCTCGGAAGAAGAGGTCGCAAAGATAACCCACGGAAACTGGCTTCGCCTCTACGAAGCGACTTTCAGAAGAACCTAAGAGGAGAACGCACAATGACGGCATTCAACAAGCGGCCCTTCGGCCTGCTCGCGCCAAACCGCCGAACATTTCTGAAGGCATCCGGTGCCGCGCTCACCACGACACTCGCCGCACCCTATATTGCGCGGGCCCAGGAAAACGTCCTTTACATCAACACCTGGGGCGGGCCCTGGGAGGAGGCCGCACGCGCGAATCTCTTCGATCCCTTCACCGCCGAGACGGGTGTCGAGATCAGGACGGTCTCGCCGGTCTCCTTCGCAAAACTGGCCCAGCAGGTACGCACGGGCACCTATGAATTCGACATCACCACGCTTGGCGGTAGCGAACTCGTCCGGGCCAACGAAGCCGGTATTATCGAGACCTGGAACGAAGCGCCTTATGAGGGCGCCCTGTTCCAGAACGGCGTCGCCTCACATGCCTTTGCAACCGTGATCGGCCACAGGACCGACAAGTTCCCCGATGGCGGCCCCAAGAACTGGGCGGAATTCTGGGACGTGGAACGTTTCCCCGGACCGCGTTCGCTACAGCGTTATCCCGCGCGCATTCTGCCGATCGCGCTCCTGGCCGATGGTGTACCGGAAGACGAGCTCTACCCGCTCGATATCGATCGGGCCTTCGCATCGCTCGACCGTATCAAGGATAACATCATCGTCTGGTGGACCGCCGGTGCGCAGTCGGCGCAGATCCTGCGGGACGGCGAAGTGGACCTCATCGGCATTTGGCACAGCCGCTTCTTCGAGGCGCAGGACACGGGCGCGCCGCTTGAGATGACCTGGAACGAAGGCGAAATCGACCGCGCCTATTGGGTCGTGGCGAAGGACACGCCGAACGCCGAGATCGCCAGAGAGTTGATCAAGTTCGCCACGAGCCCCGAGCCGCTGGCTGGATTTGTGATGCAGGCGAACTACGGGCCGCTCAATCCGGCCGCCAATGAATACATCCCGGAGGAAGACGCCGAGCGCATGCCGACCTCACCGGAGAACTATGCGAAATGCTTTGAGCAGGATATCGCCAATCTCGGCGCCGATCCGTCGGAAATTTCTCAACGCTTCGAAGAGTGGCTTGCCACCTGAATGACACGATCGGGTGCTGCATCCGATCGCGCAAAACGCCGCCGCGAATACCCATGGTACGTGCTTCGCGGCGGCGCCGCCAAGAATCGATAACGAATAAGAAGAGGAGCAGCAGTGGGAGCGACAATCTCCAGATTGGCTGACAAGCCGAATTTGTGGCCGTGGCTGCTTTTGACGCCGCTGGCCCTCTATTTGGCCGTCTTCTTCGCCGTGCCGCTCTTCGACGTTGCGGTGATGAGCTTTACCGAACCCTCACTGTCGTTCGCCAATTATGAGCGGGTGCTGACCGGCAAGCTTTATCAGCAGGTCTTCATGAACACGTTTATGACGGCCGGTCTGGTGACCCTCTCGTGCCTGCTCGTGGGCTATCCGCTCGCGTATCTGATGAATCATGTGACGCGGCGCACGGCGATGCTCATCCTGCTGCTCGTGACCATGAGCTTCTGGACGAGCTTCCTGGTGCGCACCTATGCCTGGATGGTGCTGCTTGGCAATAACGGGCCAGTCGTCGCCTTCCTGGCCGCCATCGGCGTCGACCCTGCGCCGCAGCTTCTCTTCACGCGCTTTTCGTCGACGCTGGCCATGGTGCACATCCTGGCCCCGTACATGATCATGAACATCTACACGGTAATGCAGAAGATCGATCCCGTGCTTATCCGCTCGGCCGAAAGCCTTGGCGCACGGGGGTGGTCATTGTTCCGTCACGTGTACCTGCCGCTCACCGCACCCGGGATTGCCAATGGCTGTGTGCTGGTCTTCGTCATCTGCATCGGCTTCTACGTCACACCCGTGCTGCTGGGCAGCCCACGCGAGCAAATGGTGGCAGGTCTCATCGGCACGCAGATCGAGGAGTTCCTGGCCTTCGGCATGGGGTCGGCGATGGCGATCATCCTGCTGGTCATCACACTGGCCATTCTGGCCGTCTATCACCGCCGTTTCGGCCTCGACAAGCTGTGGGGGTGACATGAACCGTCTCATGCGCATTCTGGGCGTCCTCGTCGTGATCTTCATCGCGGCACCGTTGGTCATTGTGGTCCCGATGTCATTCTCCGACGCGCGTTCGCTTCAATTCCCGCCGCCCGGATACTGGCTCGGCTACTATTACGCTTTCTTCAACGACTGGGGCTGGCTGAGACCTACCTGGAACAGCATCATCATCGCGGCGGCGACCATGGTGCTGACCATGATCCTCGTCGTGCCGGCAACTTTCGCGCTGGTGCGCTACCGCTTCTACGGCAAGAGCGTCGCCGATCTGATGATGATGATGCCGCTGGCCGTGCCGCACATCGTCATGGCGGTGGGGTATTATTCGTTCCTCGGCGATCTGCGCCTGGTGCACACGCATTTCGGCGTTATCCTTGCCCATACCTGCCTTGCGGTGCCGATCGCGTTTCTGGTGCTCTCGGCCAATCTGAAGGGCTTCGACCGGACGTTGGAGCGTGCGGCGCAGAGCCTCGGGGCCAGCCCCGTGCGTACGTTCATGCACGTGACGCTGCCGATTCTGCGACCGGGTATCATGATCAGCGCGCTCTTTGCGTTCATCCAGTCCTTCGACGAGACGGTGGTCGCGATCTTTATCTCGGGCCGGAACGCCGAAACCCTGCCGCGCAAGATGTTCGACAGCATCCGCCAGGAAGCCGATCCGGTGATCGCCGTGATCTCCACCCTTCTCTTCGCCGTCGTAATCTTGGCTCTGGTCGCACCGGCGGGCTGGAAGAGCATTCGCAAGCGCCTGCGTTCCAAAACACCGCCGGCAGCTATCCTCGGTAGCCAGTAACGGGATTTCACCATGAACAGCTATCTTGAAATCAAAAACATCACGAAGAGGTTCGGGGATTTCACCGCTCTCCATGAGGTCAGTCTCGCGGTGGAGAAGGGGGAGTTCGTCACCTTTCTCGGCCCCAGTGGCTCGGGCAAGACGACGACCCTGATGATCATCGCCGGCTTCGAGAAGGCGACGAGCGGGGATGTTCTGGTGCAGGGACAGTCCCTGTCCGGCCTGGCGCCCTATCAGCGCAACATCGGCATCGTCTTTCAGAATTATGCCTTGTTCCCGCACAAGACGGCGGCGGATAACGTCTATTTCCCGCTCCAGATGCGCGGCTACGGCCGGGGCGAGGGGCTGGAAAAGGCCGCCGAGATGCTCGACCTCGTCGGGTTGAAAGGCTTCGGTGACCGTTATCCGAAGGAGCTTTCGGGCGGCCAGCAGCAGCGTGTGGCTCTTGCCCGCGCGCTCGTTTTCGAGCCTTCGCTCCTGCTTCTGGACGAGCCGCTGGGCGCGCTCGACAAGAACCTGCGCGAGCAGATGCAGATCGAGATCAAGCGCATTCAGCGCAGGCTGGGCGTGACCACTGTGTTCGTCACGCACGACCAATCCGAGGCCATGTCGATGTCCGACAGGATCGTGGTGTTCGAACAAGGCCGAATCCAGCAGGCGGCCTCGCCGCTCGATGTATATCACCGCCCGAAGACGCGGTTCGTCGCGGGATTCGTCGGCGAGAGCAATCTCATCCCCGCGCGGATCACGGATGCCGCCGCGGGTAAGGCGGATAGTCCGGTTCTTGGCAACTGCGAAGTTAAGGCAAACGGCGCGGCGGACGGCCAGGACGTGACGCTTCTCATCCGTCCCGAGCACATCAGGCTCTCGCGCGAGCCGGTGGACGGGCGAAAAAACGCCCGCATGCAGGTGGATACCATCGTTAACTACGGCGACAACGCTCTCGTCATGGGCCGCGTCGGTGATCTCAACATGCGCGCGCGCGTCCTGGGGCGGGATGTCATCATTCTGGAGGAAGGTGACGAATGCTGCATAAGCTGGCTGCCGGAATCTGTATTCGTCATTGAACAGTAGCCGCGTCGCGAAAGAAGGATAAAAACCATGACCGAAAGCTTTTTCGAGCGGTTCGGAGTCGGTAAGCGCGCCAGCCTCGCAACCGCCCTCAACGGGACGGGCTATTTTGCCGTAACGCCGCAAGCGCCCTATGACGGAAGCCTGAGCACCGCCGAACAGACCCGCCAGCTTCTGGCAAAGGCGGACGCACGGCTCGCCGAGATCGGCAGCGGCAAGGACCGGCTGGCTTTCACGGCCATCATCCTCGCGGACATGGTCGACTACGATTCCGTGAACGAGGTTTGGGACGAGTGGGTCAAGGACGTGGATCCACCGGCGCGTGCGTGCTTTGAGGCACGGCTCGCCAGCCCCGACATGAAGGTCGAGATGATCATGGTTTCGGCGGTGAATTTTGATATGACGTAGCCGACAGCGGCCGCGCGGACGCTGCCTCGGAAAGAATTACTCCTCGCCTTCGATCTGCTCGCCTGCGGGTGAGACGAGATACCACTCGCCGCCGAAGCTTTCGATCTCGTGGCCGGTCGGCTCGTCCGAGCCTTCGTCCTGGGAGAAATAATAAAGCGGCCAGCCATTATAGGTGACCATCATCTGCCCTTCGTGATCGAGGGTGCCGATCATTTCGGCGTCGACCTGATCGCCAGCCTGGGGCTCGCCTTCGCTATAGACGGGCGGCCATGCGTCCAGGCATTCGCCTTCGCACGAGACCTGGGCGTCGCTATCGCCCGTTCCCTGCGTGTCGGTCGTAAAGAGATAGAGGGCGCGGCCTTCGCCGTCAGCCAGATAGCTGCCGTATTCCTCGCTCTCCCCGACCGTCAGTTCCACGGCATCCTGGGCCATGGCGGGCGTAGCGGACAGCGCAAGTGTGATAATCGCGGCGGAACCAGTCAAATGCTTCAACATGAGAGCCTCCCGTGGGATCTACGGCCCCGCTAACACCTCGGCAGCGGCTTTGTTCCACGGCTGGATGCCGATAACTTCACGCGGACAGATACGCGCCTCGTTCGGGACGAGAGGGGCGCAACTCCAGTTTGCCTTGCTGCTGTCGAGATTTCGAGGTGTGATCCTGCATATCCGCCCAGGGTTGCACCGCCTCCGACAGCGGCACCGGCCCATCCACGTCAATGTCAAGGACGCGCAGTTGGAGCATGCGCACCAGTGTTAGAGACGGCCAGCGTGAGAAGGCACCTGTCGTTAAACCGTCGCAAACCTTCGGTAGCGCTTTATCCAAAATCAGGAGCGGGCAATGGCTGGCATCGAACTTGGCGGCGTCACCAAGCGCTTCGATCAGAAGGCGGTGGTACGCGACGTCGACCTGCACATCCAGGACGGCGAATTCCTCGCGCTCCTCGGCCCGTCCGGCTGCGGTAAGACTACGCTTTTGCGCATGATCGCCGGGCTTGAGCGCCCAACAAGCGGTGAAATCCGCATCGGCTCGGACACGGTCGCGTCCCAATCGATCTTCGTTCCGCCCGAAGACCGCAAGCTCGGCATGGTCTTTCAGTCCTACGCGCTCTGGCCACACATGACGGTCTTCGAAAACGTTGCCTTCGCGCTGCGCGTCGCCAAATTGCGCGGCAAGGCGCTCGAGGACCGCGTCACCGAAGTGCTCGAAGCTGTCGGCCTCGCCGAATTCGCGGCACGGAAACCCGCGCAGCTTTCCGGCGGCCAACGCCAGCGCACCGCACTTGCACGCTGCCTCGCCATGGAGCCGCGCCTTATCCTGCTCGACGAGCCGCTGGCTAACCTCGATGCCAATCTACGCGGCACCATGCAGAGGGAGTTCCGGCGTATCCACAGAGAATCCGGCACAACTTTCGTCTTCGTCACACACGATCAGCACGAGGCCATGGCGCTCTCCGACCGCGTCGCGGTCATGCACGAAGGCCGCATATTGCAACTGGGCACCCCGCAGGATGTCTATGGCCAACCTGCCAATCCCACAGTTGCTCGTTTCGTCGGCAAGGGCGCGCTTCTGCCGGTCGAGGTCACTGAAACGTTGGGGCAGGGGCGCCTGCGCGCGCTTCTATCGGAAAAGCTGATCGAACTGTCTGGGCCCGAGGGCACGGGTGAGCGCACGCTCTGCTTGCGTCCCGGCGACATTGAAATCCCCCCCGCTGATACCGCCGGATTCGCCGCAACCGTCATGTCCGTCGAATATCGCGGCGGCATGTTCGCGCTGGAACTCGCCCCCGACAGCCTGAACGGCACCCGCCTTGAAGCCGCATCTCCGGTCGCCTACGCTGAGGGCGACCGGGTGGATTTTGGCATCAAGAGCGGCTGGGTTCTACCGGGGTAGGCACCCGGCATTGAGGCGAACACCCACTTCCTCTATCGCTTGGGGAAAATGGCAAACCCGCCTCGAACTTTGTCACCGCACTGTAACGGACGCCCAATAGAGAGTCGCCCGTCACGGTAACGCACTCCTTGAAAGGCCATTGCCATGAAACGTCATTTCCTCACCACACTCGCCGTTCTTCTCGCGGGCGCCGCCCCCGCCATCGCCCAGGATGGCACCATCACGGTCTATACCTCCCAGCCGACCGAGCAGATGGAAGCGGTCATCGCTGCATTTAACGAAGACTATCCCGACGTGACCGTTGAGTTGTTTCGCTCCGGCACCACCGAAGTGATGACCCGTCTGCAGTCGGAAATTGCCGCTGGTGACGTCCAGGCCGACGTCGTGCTCATCGCCGACGCCGTCGCAATGACCCAGCTCAAGAACCAGGACCAACTCTACGCCTACGAGGATGCCCCGGTCGAGAACTTGCCCGCAAGCGTCGTCGATCCCGACATGACGTTCTTCGGCACGAAGCTCATTACCACCGGCATCGTCTACAACACCGATCTCGTCGAAGAAGCCCCGACGTCCTGGGCCGATCTGACCGACTCTGAGGTGGCTTCGGGCCTTATCATGCCCAGCCCGCTCTACTCCGGCGCCGCGGTAATTCACGTCGGCACCATCGTCCAACAGCCCGAACTCGGCTGGGACTTCTATGAAACCCTAGCCGACAACGGTGCCGTCGCCGGCCAGGGCAATGGCAGCGTGATCGAAGCTGTCGCGCGCGGTGAAAAACCCTACGGGATCATCATCGAATACATGGCCCTGAACGCCAAGGCTGAGGGCTCGCCTGTCGATTTCGTCTTCCCCGAGGAAGGCGTCACCTCAATCACCCAGCCAGTCGCGATCATCGAAGGCACCGACAACCTCGAAGCCGCCCAGGCGTTTGTCGACTGGCAGCTTTCCGAGACCGCCCAGGAGCAGTCGGTTGCTCAAGGTTACTTCCCGATCTACGACGGCGTCGAGCCCCCGGCCGGCTATCCGCAGGTCTCCTCACTCTCCATTCTCGAGGCCGACCCCGCCGCGATGCTAGAAGCCGACGAAGAAAACAAGCGCAACTTCGCCGATCTCTTCGGCGGCTAACAGCGCGTTGATGGCATCAACTCTAAGGCGTATCCCGTCCGGCGAGACGTTCGTTCTTGCCGGACTTCTGCTTTACGTCGTCGTTGTCGTCGTCATCCCGCTCGCGCGCCTGCTTCTCGAGGGCCTCGCGCCGGGCGAGGAGGGGCAGATCTTCGGCCTTGCGCGTGATACTTGGGGCAGCCGTTCGGTCGGTCGCGCGCTCGCAAACACAGTGCTCATCGCTTCGCTGAGTACCTGCGTTTCGGTCGTCGTAGGCGTTGCCTTTGCGCTTTTCGTTCGGCTCACCGACATATGGGGGCGCAAGGCGATCGTCTTCCTCGCCATGCTCCCCATGCTGATCCCGCCGCAGATTTCGGCACTGGCGTGGATCGAACTCCTTGGTCCCTCGAGCGTAATCCTTCAGCTACTCGGTCTCGCCCCGCCGCCGGGCACGACGAACCCGCTCTATTCGATGGGCGGCATCATCTGGGTGATGGGACTCGAGCACGCCCCACTGGTCTTCCTCGCGGTTACGGCTGCCGCAAGCGGTCTTTCCAACGACCTCGTGGAAGCCGCCCGCATTGGTGGTGTCGGGTCCTGGCGAATCGTCCGCTCGGTTGTTGTTCCGCTCCTGTTGCCGGCGATCATTGCCGGGGGTGCGCTCGCCTATGTCTCGGCCATCGGCAACTTCGGAGTGCCCGCGCTTCTGGGCATCCCCGGCCGCGTCACGGTCTTAACGACGCTCATCTACCAGCGTCTCAATGGCTTTGGCCCTTCGGTCCTCGGCGAGGTCGCCGCAATCGCCTACCTCCTCGTAGGCCTTTCCATTCTCGGTATCGTTATCCGTATCGTGTTCGAAACCCGCAGCCGCACCGTCCAGACGCGCATCGGCCCCGCACTGCGCAGCTTCGCGCTCGGCCGCCATCGTCTGACCGTGAGCGCGCTCGTCTGGACGGCTACACTCTTTTTCTCGATCCTTCCGCTGATTGCGCTCGTTTCCCGCGCGCTCGTTCCTGCACTGGGCGTCAAGCTCAGCTTTGAGACGATGTCGCTCGAGAACTTCTCCTTCGTCCTGTTCGAAAGTGCAGGCACGCGCCGTGCCTTCGCCAACAGCTTCACCCTCGCGGCCGCCGCCGCCATCCTTTCGGCGCTTGCGGCCATCCCCTTGGCCTATTTTTCGACCGTCCGCCAATTGCCCGTCGCCCGATTCCTCGATGCAGCCGCCGATGCGCCTTATGCCGTCCCCGGGACGGTTCTCGCCGTCGGTATCATCCTCGTGTTCCTGCCGCCGCTGCCCCTCCTCGGTTTTTCGCTTTACGGCACGATCTGGATTCTGCTGATTGCCTATCTCGCCCGCTTTCTCCTTCTCGCTCTGCGCCCGATCAATGCCGCCTTCGCAACGCTCGAAACCGGTCTCGATGAAGCCGCGGCCATCGCCGGCGCTCGCCCAATGCGGCGCCTCCTCGCCATCGGCGCGCCCCTTGTGGCGCCCGCTGCGGTGGCGGGCGCCATGCTCATCTTCATGACCGCATTCAATGAACTAACCCTGTCGGCGCTTCTCTGGTCGACTGGCCACGAGACCCTCGGAATCATGGTCTTCTTCCTGCAATACGAGGGCAATTCCCCTGCCGCTGCCGCGCTGGCGACGGTCATCGTGGCGGTCACCGTGCTGCTGGCTTTGCTCTTCGAACTCTTTGGCCGCCGCTATGCCCCCGGCGCGGTACCCTGGCACGTAGCCACGTAGAGTTTTTCCGGGCCATTTGCCGGCAGGACGGGCTTATTCATTCGGCAGCGGCATGATGCTGCCGCGACCCCGTTCGATCGGCGAGCACGATAAGCGCGTCCGCGGCAATGATGTCGCTGCCGCGGCAGATGAGGGGGTTCAGGTCGAGTTCCGCCAGCTGGTTCGCGTGGTCTGCGGCAAATTCAGAGACGCGTGCGATGATGTCTGCCAGGGCTTGGCGATCTACGGCGGGAAGGCCGCGGAAGCCGTCGAGCAGTTTGGCGCCGCGCAGGTTCTCCAGCATGCGTAAGGCCTGGTCGGGGGTTACGGGTGCAGGGGCGGTCACGCTGTCGGCCAGCAGTTCGACCATCACGCCGCCGAGCCCCACAAGAACAAGGGGTCCGAAGGCGGGATCAATGCGCGCACCGACGACGATCTCTATGCCTTCGGGGATCATGCGTTGTAAGATTACACCGTCGATGGCGGCATCGGGGGCATTGCGGGAAACGTCGTCCATCATCTGCTCGTAAGCGGCGGCAACGGCTTCCGGTGTGTCGAGATTGAGGGCGATCCCGCCAACTTCGGTCTTGTGGGCGATGTCGGGACTGTCGATCTTCATGACCAGCCTGCCGCCCATTTCGACCACCGCCTGCCGCGCTGCCTCGGCGGAGGTCGCGCGCCAGTCCGTCGTCACCGGCACTCCATACGCGGCCAGAAGCGCTTTGGCTTCGCGTTCGGCAATCGTGCGGTGCGGCGATGCGGCAAGCGCCGTGGCAACTTCGCGTCCCGCTTCATCAACGCTGACGCGGACCGAGGCGGTGGTCTGCAACTGTGCGCGGCGTCGGTGCCAGTCGGTCCAGATGCGGATGGTCTCGAAACAGCGGTCCATGGAGCGGAACAGGGCGAGGTTGCGGGCAATTTCGATCTCCCGCGCGCCAGGTCCCTCCAGCCAACCCGACAGCCAGACCAGCGAAATCACTTTGCCTGCCTCCCGGCCAAGCCGATCAAGGAGCTCGATGCGGGGATAAGCTGTCTCGTAGGCCAGCGGGTGCGGGACCACCAGGGCAGCATAGCCGTCCTCGTCGAGCACCGTGCGCACGCAGGCGGTGAGGGATTCCACATTGTTGACCACCTCGGCGGTGACGTCGGCGGGATTGCGCGCACTGCCGAAGGAGGGAATATGGGCGCGCAGGGTGTCGCGCACCGCACTGTCTGGCTGGGGAAGCGGAACGCCGGCCGCTTCGGCGGCGTCTGCGGACAGGATCGCGGCGCCGCCTGAGGTGGCGATGACCATGGCACCGTCGCCGGTCGGCGCATCCACTTTGGAGAGGAAGCAGGCCGTTTCCAGAAGGTCCTCGAAAGCGTCGATCACGATGCCGCCGGCCCGCTCGATCATTGAGCGGTAGGCGGCGTGGGAGCCAGCGAGGCTGCCGGTATGGGAGGCGGCCGCCTGGGCGCCCGTGTCTCCATGCGCCATCTTGCACAGGATAATGGGTTTGCCGGCGGCGGTGGCACGCCGTGTGACTTCCTCCAGGCGGCGCGGCGCGGTGAGGCCCTCCAGCAGGCAGACGATGACCTTGCAGGCCGGGTCGTCGACCAGGAAGTTGGCACAATCGGCGAGATCGACATCCGCCGAATTGCCGCACGACAGAACATGGCTGAAGAAGACACCCCGGTTCATCGCCTGGGCCAATGACAGGCCGAGTGCACCGGACTGACTGACAAGCCCTATGCGGCGATCCTCCGGCGCGCGGTCGAAGCCGCGCTCGAAATCGAGGCCCGTCAGGAAGGTGGCTCCGGCGCGAGAAGAGAAATTGACGAAACCGATCGCGTTGGGCCCGAGCAGAGGCACGCCGCTCTCGGCGGCGCGGGTGGCGAGTCGGTCCTGGATCGCGGCCGTGTCCGCCTCGCCGGTCTCGGCAAAGCCCGATGCAATCATCACGACGCCGCCTGCGCCGACAGCGATGCAATCTTCGAAGATCGCCTCTACGGTCGCCAGACCGGTTGCCACAATGACGCAATCGGGCGCCTCGGGCAGATCCCGCAGCGAGCGGCTGCACGGCATGCCGTCGATGTCGTCATAACGCGGGTTGACCAGGTGCAGGCGCCCCTCGAAGCCCGCAAGGTTGGCCATGAAGCGTGCGCCGAAGGAACTTTTGTTGGCCGAGGCTCCGACGATGGCGATGGACCTGGGCGAGAACAGCCGGGCGAGACGCTCGGCGCTTTGGACGGGATCGTGATTCATGGCTATCCTGCGAAGTAACGAAGACGCACCGGGCCGCGAGGGGCGGCCCGGTGCTATTCTTTTACGCTATTGCTCGACGACGATGCCGGCGGCCTCGATGGTCTGCGCTGCAACCTCGGTTTCCTCGGCGATCTGGGCGCGGAACTCTTCGGGCGTCGGAACGACGGGGCGACCCTGCATTTCGAGTTTCTCCCGCGTCGCCGGATCTTCCGTCGCAGCGACGATGGCGTCATACAGCGCCTTCACAATTGCCGGGTCGGTGCCGTCCGGCACGAAAACGCCGGTCCAGAAGGTAACGTCGAAATCCGGGTATCCCGCTTCCATCATTGTCGGCGTATCAGGCAGGCCCGGCCAGCGGTCGGGGCCGGAAACGGCAAGTGCCGTCAGCTTGCCGGCCTCGATCTGCGGAACACCGGCGGGCGTGTCGAAGGCGAGGTCGATTTCGCCGCCCAAGAGACCCACTTCCATCGGCGCAGCGCCCTTGTACGGGATGTGCGTCATCTTCACATCGGCCTGCTGCGACAGCAGCTCCGTCGCGATGTGGATGAGATTGCCGATGCCGGCCGAACCGTAGGAGAGCTCGTCCGGTTTCTCGCGGGCCAGTTCGACGAGGGAGGCGACATCGGTAACGCCGGCCGTGCGCTCGTTCTCGGGATTCGTCACCAGAATGAAGGGAGTGGCCACCACCTTGGTTACCGGCTCGAAGTCCTCCAGGGGTTGGTACTGTATATCGTTGAACAATGTGGGGTTCACGGTGATCGAGCTGGAGTTCGAAAACAGTATGGTGTGCCCGTCAGACTCGGCCTGAGCCACCGCCGTAGCGGCCAGCATGCCGTTGGCGCCGGTCCTGTTCTCAACGACGACAGGCTGACCCAGGGACTTCGTCAGGTTCTCGCCGACGATTCGAGCGACGGAATCGATCGAGCTGCCGGCGCTGAAGCCGACGATGATCTTGATCGGTTCGCTGGGCCAGTCCTGCGCCTGTGCCGAGTTGCCGTAACCAAGGCCGAGCATAAGCGCGAGGGCGAGTGGTCGTAATTTCTGCATGGAGTTCCTCCCTTTCAAGAAAAATGGTCTGTTACATAGCCCATGTGTTCTATTCTGAGCACCAAATAATAAATTTTGCAATGCCCTCGCGGAATTTTTGGGGCGGTCTGCATTCAGCTGGTGGCAAATTCACAGCCGATCGGCAGAAAAGGACTTGATCTCAAGTTAGAACATATGTTCTTTCAGAGAGAACGAATTGAAGGAGGATGGACATGAATGGAACGTTCTGCGGGGATGGCGCGGGGCGCACGGCTGCATGACGAGCGAATTCACGTCCAGCCGCATGCTAATCGCCAATCGAGGCGAAATCGCTATCCGTCTAGCGCGCACGGCCGCGGATCTCGGCCTCTACACCTGCGCAATCCATCCTGAGGATGACGCCGCCTCGCGGCATGTTCATAGCACCGATGAGGCTGTTTTGCTGCCGGGTCGAGGCGCGGCCGCGTATCTGGACATCGATGCGGTGATCGAGGCTGCGAAGCGGTCCGGTTGTGACATGGTTCATCCGGGCTATGGTTTTCTGTCCGAGAACGCGGCGTTTGCCGCCCGATGCCAGGAGGAAGGCATCCTCTTCATTGGTCCGGACGCGGCGGCCTTGCGGGAACTGGGCGATAAAGCACGTGCGCGGGACCTGGCGCGGCGACTTGGCGTCCCGGTGGTCGACGGCGCCGATGACGTATCCACTCTTGAGAGCGCAACTGCCTTTTTCGAGGCTCAGCCGCGCGGCACCGCGATTATGATCAAGGCCGTCGCTGGCGGCGGCGGGCGGGGCATCCGGGTGGTGCGGAACGCGGCGGAGTTGCCGGCAGCGCTGGAGAGTTGTCGCAACGAGGCACGCAGCGCCTTCGGCGATGGCGCGCTTTATGTCGAGCGCCTGATCGAGCGGGCGCGCCACGTAGAAGTGCAGATACTGGGCGATGGGCAGGGTGGCGTCGTTCATCTGTGGGAGCGCGAATGCACGCTGCAGCGCCGCAACCAAAAGCTGCTTGAAATCGCGCCAAGCCCGTGGATCGACCGCACGATGCGCGACGCCATGCTGCAGGACGCATGCCGGATCGCAGCCGAAGTCGGCTATCGCGGCCTTGCCACGATGGAATTCCTGGTTGACCTCAATCGAGGAGACTACGCATTCATTGAGGTCAATCCGCGCATTCAGGTCGAGCACACGGTTACGGAAGAACTGACGGGCCTCGATCTCGTGGCTGCGCAGATTCGCGTATGCGCCGGTGACAGCCTTGAAGAACTTGGCCTTGAGCAAGAGGCGATTCCCGAGCCACGCTGCATCGCTGTCCAGGCGCGCATCAATGCGGAAGTAATGAGTCCCGACGGCAGTGCCCGCATGGCCTCCGGGCGCATCAACGCCTACGAGACACCCGGAGGCCCGGGGGTGCGTGTGGACGGCGGGGGCTATCGCGGCCTGAACTTGTCGCCACATTACGATTCCCTGCTCGCCAAGGTCATCGTGCGCGGGAAGGACTGGGTGCAGGCCCTGACGCGCCTCGACCGGTCTCTGGCGGAGTTCCGCGTCGACGGCGTGCCGACCAATTTGGGCTTTCTGCGCAAGATCCTGGCGCTCCAGGAAGTGCGAAGTGGTGCCATCACCACCCGCTTCGTCGACGAGCATGCGGCTACCCTGGTCGCGGCGGAGGATCCGCCGCAGCAGATGGGAGCCGGCGAGGCCGAGACGTTGCACGGCGAGGTCGGCGGCATTCCGGTGCCGCCTGGGTTCGAGGCCGTGGCTGCCCCGATGGGCGGCGTGCTCGTGCGCCTGCTCGTCGCCGAGGGCGATGCGGTGGCGCAGGGTGCGCCGGTTGCCGTTCTCGAGGCGATGAAGATGGAGCATGTGGTAAGCTCCAAGATCGCCGGCTACGTTCGCGGTCTTGCCCCCGTCGACGCCGTGGTGGCCGCGGGAGAGGCCCTTGTGGTACTGGAGCCGGCTGACGTCGCCGCTAATACGGCAACGCGCGAAGAAGCTTTCGATCCCGACCGTATTCGCCCCGACCTGGAAGAAGCGTTGAAGCGCCGCCAAATGGGTTTCGACGCCGCCCGGCCCGAAGCCGTCAAACGGCGGCATGCAAAGGGCAAGCGTACCGCGCGCGAGAATATCGCGGATCTCTGCGATCAAGGCAGTTTTGTCGAATATGGCGCGCTGGCCGTCGCCGCGCAGCGCAGCCGCCATTCGGAAGAGCATCTGCGGCAGATCAGCCCGGCCGACGGACTTGTGGCGGGGCTTGCCACCATCAATGGCTCGATCTTTGGCTCCGAACGGGCACGTGCGGCGGTCATGTCCTATGACTATACGGTCTTTGCGGGCACCCAGGGCAATATCGGCCATCGTAAGACGGACCGGCTTCTGCGGGTGGCAGAAAGGTCAGCATTGCCCGTCGTCATCTATGCCGAGGGCGGCGGCGGCCGTCCAGGTGACACGGATAACCGCCCGGGCGTGAATCTCGCCAACCCGACATTCTGGCAGCTCGCCCGCATGTCTGGCGTGGCTCCGATGGTGGGTATCGTTTCGGGGCGTTGCTTTGCCGGCAATGCGGCCGTACTGGGGGTCTGCGACGTGGTGATAGCCACCGAGGATGCAAATATCGGTATGGGCGGACCGGCGATGATCGAAGGGGCGGGGCTTGGCGTTTACCGGCCGGAAGAGGTTGGACCCGTTTCGGTGCAGGCGCCGAACGGGGTTATCGACGTCCTCGTTGCGGACGAAGCAGAAGCCACAGCTGCCGCCCGCAAGTATCTGTCCTATTTCCAGGGTTCACTTGAGGATTGGGAGGCGGGTGATGAGCGCATGCTGCGCGGCGCGGTTCCTGAAGACCGCAAACGCGCCTATGACGTACGGCCCTTGATAGAGATGGTGGCCGACAAGGACAGCGTGCTTGAACTGCGCCGCCAGTTCGGTCCCGCGCTGGTGACGGCGCTTATCCGCATCGAAGGCCGCCCGTGCGGCGTCATGGCCAATGTTGCCGCCGTCAATGGCGGAGCGCTCGATCGTGACGAGGCGGACAAGGCGGCGCGCTTCATGCAGCTTTGCGATGCCTACGACCTGCCGATCATCAGTCTCGTCGACACGCCCGGCTTTATGGTGGGCCCGGACGCGGAAACGCGCGCCAATGTCCGCCATTTCAGCCGGATGTTCCTGGTGGGAGCCAGCCTCAACACGCCCTTCCTGACGGTGATCCTGCGCAAGGCTTATGGCCTGGGGGCGATGGCCATGAGCGGCGGCAGCTTTCACGAAAGCAGCCAGATGACGCTCAGCTGGCCGTCCGGAGAATTTGGCGCCATGGGCCTTGAAGGCGCTGCGCGTTTGGGCTTCCGCAAGGAGCTCGAGGCGATCACGGATTCGCAGGCGCGCGATGAACGCTATCGCGAGATCGTCGCCGGCATGTATGAGGCGGGCAAGGCCGTCAATATCGCCCCCTATCTCAGCATCGACGCTGTCATCGACCCGGCCGAGACCAGAAGCCTGTTGGCGGCGGGATTGGCCGCGGTGCCGCGGGCGCGACTGCCGAAAGAGTCCAAACGACCCATGGTCGACGCCTGGTAAGGCGACAATAGGGAGGCGGCATGAAGGGACGACACATCAACTGGCCGGAGACGGCGGCGGCGCTGACCGTGCTCGCCTTCGGCGTCTTCATGGCGGCGAAAGGCATGGACTATCCACTGGGGTCGCTGCGCCGGATGGGGGCGGGCTTCATGCCGGTGGCGCTGGGCACGCTCCTCGCTCTCTTCGGCGTCGGTCTGCTCTTCGAGGCGTTGCGCGCGCCGGAGGAGGTCTTTGAGATCCGATTGCGACCGCTCATTGCCATCGGCCTGTCGATCCTGTTCTTCGCCTTCACGGTACGCCACATCGGTATGATTCCGGCAACCCTCGGCATGATCGTGCTTGCGGCGTTCGCCGACCCGCCGTTCCGGGCGATGCCGGCCCTGCTGTCGGCGGCAGTCATTGCCATTGCCGGCTACCTCCTTTTCGTTCCCGGGCTCGGCGTTTCGCTCGACCCGTTCTGGTGGTGAGCTATGGAAACGCTCGCCAATCTCTCACACGGTTTTTCGGCCGCCCTCAGCCTGGACGCGCTGCTCTTCTGTTTCATCGGTGTATCCGTCGGCACGTTTGTCGGCGTCCTTCCCGGCATCGGCGCGCTGGCGGCAATCGCGATGCTCCTGCCGCTCACCTACTATCTCGACCCGATGGTCGGGCTGATCATGCTGGCTGGCATCTTCTACGGCGCTCAGTATGGCAGCTCGACCGCTGCGATCCTGCTGAACATTCCAGGCACCGCGACGGCGGCCGTCACCTGCCTCGACGGATATCCAATGGCACGCGACGGGCGCGCCGGCGTGGCGCTGTTCACGACGTCGATAACCAGCTTCTTCGGCGGCATGTTCGCGATCTGCCTGATGATGTTCTTTACGCCAATGCTCGCGAACCTGGCGCTTTCGTTCAACTCGGCAGAGTATTTCTCGGCAATGTTCCTTGGTCTCGTAGCCGCTTCGACCTTCAGCGTCGGCTCGCCTCTCAAAGGGCTCGCCATGGTGGTGCTGGGTTTGGCGCTCGCCATTCCCGGGACGGACATCAATTCCGGCCTCATGCGTTTTACTTTCGGCCGCTACGAAATGGCGGAGGGCTTTCAGCTTGTCGCCATCGCCATGGGCTTGTTCGGCATATCGGAAATCCTGTCGACCCTAGTCCGGCGCGAACAACCGCAGGTCCTGGCGCGCGACATTACGTTTCGTTCCCTGCTGCCGACGCGCGACGATTGGCGCCGGATTCCGTGGCCGTCGCTGCGCGGCGCCGGCATCGGCTCAATCATCGGGGCGCTGCCGGGCTCCGGACCCTCGATGGCGACCTTCATCGCCTATGCGGTGGAGCGGCGCGTGGCGAAGGACCCGTCCCGCTTCGGTAAGGGTGCCGTCGAAGGTGTCGCGGCGCCGGAATCGGCCAACAACGCCGCCGTGCAGGCGGCCTTTATCCCGACGCTCAGCCTCGGCGTGCCAGGCGATGCGGTGATGGCCATTCTGCTGGGCGCGCTGATGATCCACGGCATCATCCCCGGGCCGCAATTCATTCAGGAGCAGTCGACGCTGTTCTGGGGACTGGTGGCCAGCTTTTGGATCGGCAACATCATGCTGCTGGTACTCAACGTGCCGCTGATCGGCCTTTGGGTGCGGCTGCTGACAGTCCCCTATCGAGTGCTCTACCCGACCATGCTCTTCCTCATCTGCGTGGGTGTCTACTCGGTGCGATCCAACCCGTTCGATGTCGGCGTTGCTCTCGCCTTTGGCATTCTTGGCTTCTTCATGAACATGCTTCGCTACCCGACCGCTCCGGTTCTGCTGGGCTTCATCCTCGGCCCGCTGATCGAGGAGCATTTCAAGCGAGCGCTTCTGGTATCGCGCGGGGATCTGGCCATTTTCATCGAGCGCCCGATCAGTGCTGGCCTTCTCGCTCTCGCCCTGGGCTTGCTCCTGCTCTCTTTGTGGCAGGCGTTGCGGGCGTGGCGCCGGCGCAATGCGGTGACCACTTCAATGGAGACATAGGATGACTGAACGTGCCGTAACCCTTCAGCGCGTGGACGATGTGGCGCTGTTGATGATCGACAACCCGCCGGTCAACGCGCTCAGCCACCATATGCGCGTCGACCTGGAGGCGTGCCTCGATAAGGCTGCCGCTGATTCCAACGTGCGGGCAGTGGTGATAGCTGGCAAAGGGCGCTCGCTCTGCGCCGGAGCGGATATCCGTCAGCTGAACGCTCCGCCGCAAGAACCGACCTCGCCGGAGATATTCATGCACATCGCAGCGCTGAAGAAGCCAGTGGTCGCTGCTATACATGGTCCCACCCTCGGCGGCGGCTTCGAACTGGCGCTAGCCTGTCATGGCCGCGTCGCCGCGCCCGATGCGCAGATAGGGTTGCCCGAGATACGCCTCGGTCTCATTCCGGGCGCAGGGGGCACGTTCCGTCTGCCAAGGCTCATCGGCGCGGCGGCGGCGCTCAGGCTCATGGCCGAGGGTCGCCGGCTTGATGCCGAGGAGGCGCTTAGCATGGGGCTGGTCGACGCCGTCTCGCATGATCTGCAGGGTGCCGCCATCGCGCTGGCACAGCAGCTGGCGGATGATCCGAAAACGGCGGCGGCTGCGCGGGCTGATCGTGAAGACTTCGAGCATACCGCCGAGAAGGTATTGCGCCGCGCACGCGGGGCCGATGCGTTAGCGGCGCTTGTCGAGGCGGTTCGCGACAGCTTCCGGCAGGATGATGCGACGGCACAAAAGGAGGCGCAGCGACGCTTTCAGGAGCTGCGTTCGGGGGATCAATCGGCCGCGATGCGGCACCTCTTCTTCGCGGAACGAAAGGCTGCGCGCCTGCCCGTGGACGTCTCCGGAACGGCTGGGACTATTGATCGGGCGGCCGTCGTGGGCGCGGGCACCATGGGCGGGGGCATTGCGATGAGCTTTGCCGATGCCGGCATTCCGGTGGTTCTGATCGATGCCAAGCAGGAGATGCTCGAGAAGGGCTTAGCGCGGATTCGTAAAAATTACGAGATTTCGGTCGGTCGCGGGCGGATCAGCCCGGACGAATGCGAGGCGCGAATGGCACTCATCACCCCCGCTACCGCGCTGGACGCGGCGGACGGCGCCAATGTGGTGGTGGAGGCTGTCTTCGAGGATATGGAACTCAAGCAGCGGCTGTTTCGCGATCTCGACGGAATCGTTGCCGGCGAGGCGGTGCTGGCGTCCAACACTTCATCGCTCGACATCAACGCCATAGCCTCCGCCACACAACATCCAGAACGCGTGATCGGCCTGCATTTCTTCTCACCGGCCAACGTGATGCGCCTGCTGGAGATCGTACGGGGCGCCAGAACATCGGGCGATAGCTTGGCGACAGCCCTTGCCATCGCCGGGCGGCTGGACAAGCAACCGGCTGTCGTCGGTAATTGTCCGGGCTTCGTGGGCAACCGCATCCTGCGCCAGCGCCACCACCAGGCGGAGTTGCTGCTCGAGCAGGGCGCACGGCCGGCTGAGGTGGACGGCGCGGTGACGCGCTTCGGCATGGCCATGGGCCCCTTCCAGATGAATGATTTGGCCGGCCTCGATGTCTCCCGCCTTGTCCGGCAAAGCCAGGGCTACAATCTGCCGGTAGCCGACGCGCTGTGTGAGATGGGGCGCCTCGGCCAGAAGACCGGGGCGGGGTACTATCGCTACGAAGACGGGCGCACGCCCATTCCTGATCCCGAAACAGACAGGCTGATCGAAAGCATCGCCGTCCGGTTGGGCGTCAAGCAGCGCACTTTTTCCGAGGAAGAGATCATCGCGCGGCTGTTCTATCCGATGGTCAACGAGGGAGCGCGCGTCCTTGAAGAAGGGATCGCTGCGCGCCCGAGCGATATCGACGTGATCTATGTCCATGGATACGGATTCCCGGCCTGGCGAGGCGGCCTCATGTACTGGGCTGACCAGGAGGGGCTGGACCGGATCGCTTCTGCGCTCGACGCCTGGTCGCGGGAGGCGGAAGAGGAAAGGTTGCGGCCGGCGCCGCTCCTTGCCCAATTGGCAGGCGAAGGCCGCAGCTTCGCCGAATGGAATGCAGAACGAAACAGCGAGGATTGAGCGCATGGGGCGCAATTTCAGGGATGCGGTGGCGATTACCGGTGCCGCCGAAAGCGAGGTCGGTATCCTGCCGCACCGCACGGAAATGCAGCTGCATGCGCAGGCGGCCAAGCGGGCTCTCGAAGATGCGGGCATTCCCCTGTCGGAAGTGGACGGCGTGTTGTCGATCGGCTCGTCGCACGGCACCAGGATGCCGTCGGTGCAGGTGGCTGAGTATCTCGGCATCTGCCCCAGCTACAGTGACTCCACCTCGTTGGGCGGTTGCTCATTCGAAGCGTATGTGCAGCATGCGGCCCTCGCCATTGATGCCGGTCTTTGCAACACTTGCCTGATCACATACGGGTCGACCCAGCGGAGCGGCGGTGCAGGCTTCGGCGGCGGCACGGATCCCTGGTTGCCTTTTTCGCAGTTCGAGGCGCCCTGGGGCTTGCCGATGATGACCGGCGCCTATGCGCTGGCAGCCTCCCGGTACATGCATCTCTACGGCACCACCCGCGAGCAGTTGGCTGAGATTGCGGTCGCCGCGCGCGCCTGGGCGAGGCTAAACCCTGACGCGCCACGGCATGAGCCGCTGACCGTTGAAGATGTGCTTGCGGCACCGATGATCGCCACGCCGCTCGGCAAGCTCGATTGTTGTCTCGTGACTGACGGCGGCGGCGCCGTGGTCGTCACCCGGGCCGACCGGGCGCGGGATGCGCGCAAGGCACCCGTCTGGCTGTGGGGTTCGGCCGAGACGCATACCCATTCCTCGATCGCCAACATGCCCGATTTGACGGTAACGCCCGCCGCGCGCACCGGGCCCGCGGCTTTTGCGAGCGCCGGCCTGCGGCCACAGGACATGGACCTGGCGATGATCTACGACAGCTTCACCATCACCGCGTTGATGACACTGGAGGACCTGGGGTTCTGCGGGAAAGGCGAGGGCGGGGATTTTGTGTCCCACGGACGCATTGCGCCCGACGGTGAATTTCCGATGAACACCCAGGGCGGCGGTCTCAGCTATACCCATCCGGGCATGTACGGCATTTTTCTTCTCGTGGAGGCCGTGCGCCAGATCCGTGGCGAGGCGGGCGAGCGGCAGGTGCCGGTGAATCTCGCCCTCGTTCATGGAACCGGCGGCGCGCTCTCCGCCGGATCCACCCTTATCCTTGGCAAGGAGCCACGCCGATGAGCAACAAGCCCGTTCCCGTTCCGGATTCCGAAACCACGCCCTTCTGGGAAGCCGCTGCCCAAGGCGTTCTGAAGGTGCAGCGATGCACCGGCTGCGGCGAGCATGTCTTTTATCCGCGCGTCGTTTGCCCGTCTTGCCTTTCCGACGATCTTCAATGGGTATCGGTGTCTGGGCGAGCCACAGTTCATGCGGTCACGGTTGTGCATCGCGCTGCGGCGCCCTTCAAGGAGGATTTGCCCTATGCAGTCGCGCTGGTCGATCTGGCGGAAGGACCTCGCATGATGACGCAAATCCTGACCGATGCGCCCGAAAAGCTCGCCATCGGCGACGCCGTGGAGGTGGAATTCAGGCGGCAAGGGGAGGGGCCGCCACTGCCGTTCTTTCGCCCCGTCTAAGGTCGCGGCCGGAGTAATGCCGGCTCAAGTGGGATAGGTCCCGCCCATCTCCGTCGTCAATTCGCGGACAGCGGCCTGTAAGGGCCCCTTCATCCGTTCGACATCTTCAGGGGTGAAGCGTTCCTTGGGGCCGGAGAGGGAGAGGGCACCCATCAGCCGGTCGCGGCGGGTGAAGACCGGAGCGGCCACACCGGCGCAAAACTTGTCACGCTCGCCGAGGGATGCGGCAAAGCAGTCACGCCGGATCTGATCCATCTCCTCGCCTTCGGCGTGATCCTCGCCGAAAGCAAGCAGAACCTTGCCCGCCGCGCCGCGGCGCATCGGAAGGCGATCCCCCGCATGCACACGGTCGAGCGTCGAGTGATTGGAGTCCAGCCGGAACAGGCACACGCGTTCCTCGGCGGTCTGGCGAATGTGGAAGGAGGGGCTTTCCAGACCGGCGTCGACCAGCCGCTGCATGACCGGCAAAAACAGATGACGCAGCGGATTAGCGCGCTCGTAAGCGAGGCCCAGCTGCATGACCGTCGGGCCGAGGGCATATTTGGATTCGTCAACACGTATCACGTAGCCTGCGTCCTGCAGCGACTGCAGGAGACGCAGGATCGTGCTTTTATAGAGACCGGTTGCACGCGAAATCTCTGACAGGTTTCGCGGCATGCTCCAGGCTTCCAGGGCCGCAATTATCGACAGGGCCCGGTCCACCGCCGCGACGCCACGCTGCGATTTGTCCGCATCCATATCGAACTTTTGATCCATGCTCACGCGCCTACCTCGTTGCCTGTGTGCTGCGCATCTGTTCTGTTTAACGAAACGATCATTTCGCTGCAATCGGCCATCTGGCGAATGCGGCCATTCTGCCACGGCGCCTTTAACCTGAAACCGACATCGATCGCTTGTCCCCAGCCATATCGCGCTATTGCCAGATAGCGAAAAACCGTGACGAATCTGCCATGGGGCGTTCGACCAAGAGAACCCCTGCGGCGCTCAGACCTTGTCGATGACGCGTGCAAGAACGGGGAAGTAAGCGTTCGGGAAGCCGGCCTCGCGTGCCTTCTCCATGCGGGCTTTGGCCAGCTCCGCGCCCGGTGCCCGAATGCCGGTCAGCTCCGCCAGATCGAGCGCGCAGGCGACGTCCTTCAGGGCGTAGTCGGTGGGGAAGGCGCTCTCGGGAAACACGTCCGGCAGCATCGCCTTCATGCCATGATTGCGCAGCGCGAAACTGTCTGCCGATCCCTTGGACAGAGTCTCGAACAGCAGTTTCCCATCCACGCCGGCGGACTTGCCTAGCGCCAAGGCTTCCGAAAGCGCGACGACGGTTTCGAACAGCACCATATTGTTTAGGATCTTGACCACCTGACCGCAACCGACGGGGCCACAATGGGTGATGTCGGTCGCCGCGTGGGCCAGGATTGGACGAAGACGTGCGAAAATTTCGTCACTGGCCCCGACCATGATCGATAGCGTTCCGTCCTCTGCCGCCTGTCGTGTACGCGCCACGGGTGCATCGGCGAAGGCAATCCCTTTGGCGGCTAGGTCATCGGCAAGGCTTCTGGTCAGACCGACGGGCGCGGTGGACATATCGACCACGAGGAGGCCTTCGCGTGCCGTTTCGAGCACCCCGCCCGGACCGTGCACCACCGCCTCCACCTGCTTGCCGCCGGGAAGCGACAGAAAAAGGATATCGACCTTTTCTGCCAGTTCGGCCGCGCTTTCGGCGCGCTGCGCGCCAAGCTGCACCAGCCGTTCGACGGGCTCGGGCTTGAGATCGAAGACATGCATCGCCGCGCCGGACTTGCTGAGGATATTGCGGCAGATGGGCTCGCCCATCACGCCGAGGCCGGCGAAGCCGATCGTCGGTGAAGTCATGTCTGTTCTCCTGGAATGTGCTTGATAGGGAGGGAAAGGATCGAATCGCCGCAAAGCGAGCCGAGATAGGCCGTGCTTTCGTCAGCGGAGAAGTCGATGCTCGCCATGTTGCCGAGGCGGCTGGCGCCGGTGTCGTAGAAGTGCTCGCGCCCCATGCGCGCCTCAGCCAGCGCCGTCTCCACCCGGTCGACAAGGGCATCGTCGCAATCTTCAAGGATAAGGCTCTTCGCGCCTTCCGGCGAAAGGCGCCACAGACGGTTCGAGACGATGCAGGTTACCCAGAGGTTGCCACGGCTGTCGAAGCGGATGCCATCGGGGAAATCGCCGCGGCCGAACTGGGCGAAGGTGCGGCGATTGGTGAGGCCGCCATCGGCCAGATCGAAGCGGGTGATTCGTCGTGAAAAGGTTTCGCTGATGACGAGGCCCGCACCATCCGGCGTAAGGCGGCATTCGTTCGAAAAGCAGATGTCGTCCGCGAGGATCCGCGCGCCCTTACCGTCCATCAGCACGATCAGACCGTCGGCCACCTTGTCGCTGTAGGCGGCGAATCGCGGCTGTCGGACCGTACTGACGGTTATCCAGGTGCGTCCTTCGTGATCGGTCATCACGAAGTTGGCCGCAGCCAGTGACACGCCGTCGGCTTCCATCAGGTGCGGCGAGAGGCTGCCGTCCGGCGCGAGCCGCCAGATTCCGCCGCCCTCTCCGATGTTGGCCAAAAGGAAGCTTCCGTCGGGCTGTGGTGCGATTCCGTTCGGAACCAACTCGTGCCCGCCCGCAAGAGCCGGATCGGGCCCGATCGTAGTGACGGTGCCGTTGGCCGAGATGCGGCTTACGCCGCGCCCGCGGTGCGAAACGGCAAGGGTGCCATCTGCAAACGCATGAACGGATTCAGGTCGTTCCAGGCCGCTGCCGATGCGTGTGACCTGCTCGAGGGGGCATAGGGGAGATTTTGGATCGATAGACAAATTCAGTACCTCCTGTTTCAGGAAATAGACCTAAAATTCTGCTAGACGCAACAATTTGTTTCGTTAGGATGCGTTTCAACAGGGCTGGCGGGAGCTCGAAAACGAAAACGCATTGCCAAACCGCTGACAGTGCGTTTATAAAACAGACCAAATGTTCTGCCAAACAAACCACATGGAGGCGTAGATGGGGAGCGGGATTGCCGAGTCTTTTGCGCGAATTCCTGCCCTGTTCGCAGCGTCTGAAGCGTTGGTTCGGGGGGCCGCGCGAGCCCGGATCACCCTGTTGCTCGAGGCAGGTGAAGAGTGCAAGCGGCTGCGGCTCGATTGTGGAACGCTTCAGATCCAGGACACTTCCGGTCCGATGGACGGGTGGGACGTGGCGCTGAGGGCTGCGCCGGACGCGTGGGCCGATCATTGGTCGCTGTTTCCCCGGCCCGATGCCAACGATATTTTCGGCATGGCCCGGCACGGACGCATGCGCATTGAAGGCAACTTCCTGCCGCTGATGCGCCACCTTCAACTTGTGAAGGACATCGTCGCTCTGCCCAGGGGCGCGTCGTGACCGCGCGCTTTGACTCAATCACCGGACGCTATCTGCGCCTCGAAATCGGTGGGCGGCCACATCGCCTTTATGTTGAGGAAGCAGGCGAGGGCATCCCGCTTCTCTGTCTTCACACGGCGGGTGCGGACGGCCGGCAGTACCGGGACCTTCTCCTGGATCCTGAAGTGACGAGCCGCTTCCGCGTCATTGCTTTCGATATGCCATGGCACGGCAAATCCAGCCCGCCGGAAGGTTGGCAGGACGAGGAATACCGCCTCACTACTGCCGCCTATGTCTCGACGATTCTTGCAGTCTGCGAGGCGCTCGGCCTTGACCGGCCGGTCGTGCTCGGCTGCTCTATTGGCGGGCGCATCGTGTTGCAGCTCGCGGCCGATCACGCCGGCTGTTTCCGGGGGCTAATCGGCGCGCAGGGCGCGGCGTGGCAGGAGCCGTGGTACGACACGGATTGGCTGCATCGCCCCGACGTTCACGGCGGCGAAGTTTGCGCCGCGCTCATCTCGGGCTTGATCGCGCCCGGTGGCCCCGAGGCCGACCGGCACGAGACCCTTTGGCACTACATGCAGGGCGGTCCGGGCATCTTCAAAGGCGACCTCTGGTTCTATCGCGTCGATGGCGACCTGCGCGAGACGATTCGTCGGATCGACACACAGCGCTGTCCACTATGGCTGATGGCAGGCGAGTACGATTTCTCGTGCCGGCCCGAGGACATGCTGGCCACGGCGGAACAGATTCCGGGATGCGGCGCGATCGTAATGGAACGGTTGGGCCATTTTCCGATGAGCGAGAATTACGGGCAGTTTGCCCGCTACCTGCATCCGGTGCTGCAGGAAATCGCAGCCTCGGCTCCGCCGGCTGAAGCAAGCACGCCGGCCAAATGAAACGGGAGGAAATATGATGAGAATGAGCAGAATTCTGGCAATAACTTCTGCCGTGGCCCTGATGGCCGGCAACGCGATAGCGCAGGAAGAGACGTTGAAAATCGGCGCGCTGGTCACCCTTTCCGGTGCCGGAGCAAGCTGGGGGCAAGGGATGCTGCGCGCGGCCGAACTCGCGGCCGAAGACGTAAACGAGAATGGCGGGCTGGAAGTCGGCGGCACGAATTATAAGGTCGAGGTCATCCCGTACGACGATTCCTACAAGGCAAATGAAGCGGTCACAGCCGCCAATCGCCTCGTTTTCGAGGAGAAGGTCAAGTATATCATCGGTACGGTCGGCTCCGCACCAATTCTGGCCATTCAGCCAATCACCGAGGAAAACGGTGTTATCACGATGACGCTCGGCTTCACCGCGCAGGCGCTTTCGCCGGAGAAGCCGTACACGTTCCGGCCGAATCCGACGACCGCCGAGGTGGCGCAACCACAGATCGACTGGATCGTGGCCAACCAGGGCATCAAGACGGTGGGCGCCCTTTTTCCGAAAGACGAGACGGGCGAAGCGATCGCCGAGGATGTTGCCGCGGCCTATTCGGCGGCCGGCGCGGAATTGGCGGCCGTGGAATTCTTCGAGCGCGACCGCGTCGATTTCATCCCACTGCTCACACGCATCGTGGCGCAGGGCGTCGATGCGATCGAATTGGACGGCAATTCTCCGGTTACGGCGGGGCAGATCGTTCAGCAGGCCCGCGACATAGGCTTTGAGGGCGTCATCGTGCGCACGGGCGGTCCTGCGACACAAGAGATCGTCAATGTCGCCGGTAACGCGGCTACCGAAGGCATGTTCGTGCATTCGGCGTTCGATCCGGGCGTCGAGAAAGCCGCCGCTTACGAAGCGCGCTATGTCGAAACGTATGGCGAGACGATGAACGGCTTCTCGCCCTTCTTCTACGACGGCACCAAGATGCTGTTCGCTGCCATGCAGGAGGCCGGCACTGTCGAGGACACCGAGGCTGTGAAGACGGCGCTCGAAGGACTAACCGATTACGAAGGCGTGTTGGGCACCATGAACTGGACCGGCGAGGAGCCCTACGGCATTGCGCATCAGCTCGACTCCCCGTTCTACATCGCCCGGGTGGAAGACGGCGCCGAGGTCATCGTCGCCAGATGCACCACGACGGGCTGCGAATAGCGCAAACACCGCGTGCGAGCTCCGCTCGCGCGCGATCTTCTTCAACGAAAGGTCCGGTTCGTGAGTTTTCTGATCGCACAATCGATCATTAATGGGGTGATTCTCGGAACGCTCTATCTGATGATGGCGATAGGCTTCACCCTTGCATTCGGCGTCATGCGAATCGTCAATTTCGCACATGGCGAATTCTACATGATCGGGGCTTTCCTCGCACTGATCGGGGTGAACTGGCTTGGGCTTCCCTTCCCACTCGCGCTAGCCTTGACCGCTGCGCTGGCGATCCTGCTCGGGGCGCTGGTGGAGCGGATCGTATTCAGGCCTTTTCGCGCGGATGAGCTGTCGGGCATGATCGCCTCGCTCGGCTTGGCCATGATCCTGCAGCACGCCGCGCTCATAATCTTCGGGCCCGATCCTCAATCCTTCCCCGCCCTTGTGTCGGGGGTATACCGCCTCGGAGACCTCATCGTTCCACAATCGCGCGCCCTCACGCTTGGCGTGGGCGTGGTGATCCTGCTGGCGTTCTACGTCTTCCTGATGCACACCCGCATGGGGCGCGCATTGCGGGCCCTGGTGCAGGATCAGGAAGTTGCAGCGATCTACGGCGTGCGGCTTGAGATCATGTATCCGCTGGGGCTTGGACTTGGTGTGGCGCTTGCCGCCGTTGCCGGTGGGTTGATGGCGCCGCTTTTCGGCGTCTCGCCCTTCATCGGTGCGACGCCGCTTCTGAAGGCTTTCATCGTCGTGATCCTCGGGGGCCTCGGCTCTATCCCCGGTGCTGCGCTGGCTGCAATCCTGCTTGGCTTGATTGAAAGCCTGACGAGCTCCTTCGTCAGTGCTTCGGCAGCCGACATCGTGACATTCGCGCTGGTGGTCGTGGTCCTGTTGATCCGGCCAGCCGGCCTGCTTGGAAGGGGGGAGGCATGAGCACTTCGGTTTCTGCGCCCCCAATGGCAAGCGCATTCGGCGGCTGGTTGTTCGTGGCGCTGCTGGCAACTCTAGCCGCGGTGCCGTGGTTCACCGGCAGCGTCTTCCATTTCCATATCGGCATCATGGTTTGCTTGGCCGGCATGGCGACGGGTGGTCTGGCGGTCATCGCCTGGGTGGGCCAGCTGTCGCTGGCGCATGCCGCCTTTGTCGGCATTGGAGCCTATACGTCGGTTCTCCTGGTCACGCGCCTGGATCTGCCTTTTCTGGTCGGGCTGCCTGCAGCTGCCGTGGTCGCCGGGGCCGTCGCCTATATCATAGGTGCGCCACTTTTGCGCCTGCGCGGGGTGTATTTCGTGTTGATCACCTTCGCGTTGAACGAGCTGTTCCGTCTTGTGATGCTTGAGTTCCCTGGCATCTCCGGCGGTTCGAGCGGGATCGCCGGCGTTCCCAAGATCCAACTGTTCGGGATAACGCTCGCCGCCCAATGGCAGGTTTATATCTTCACATTGATCTGCCTCGCCGTGGTGATGGCGCTTCTATGGCTGATCCGCAATGGCCAGCTTGGCCGCCGGTTCGCCGCTGTCGAGGAAAACCCGGCGCTGGCCGAATCCTCCGGAATCCCGACGGCCCGCACGCAGAGCCTCGCGTTCGTCATCGGTTGTGCCATTGCCGGTGCCACCGGCTCGATCATGGCACACTATGTCGGCTTCGTCTCTCCGGAGACCTTCGCCTTCCAACTCTCCGTCTCCTACGTGATCATGCTGGTTACGGGTGGACGTCTTGCGCTTTGGGGACCGCTGGTGGGCGCTGTTTTCCTGACGCCGTTGCCCGAATTCCTGCGCGGAGCGGTGGAGTACCAGCATATTATCTATGGTGTCATCCTGATTGCAGTGCTGCGGTTTCTGCCGCAGGGCCTAGCCGGGCTGCCGGAGCAAATCGCCCGTTTGCGGAGAGATCAGCGATGAGCAGTATTCTAACGGTCGAAGGGCTCAGCAAGAGATTTGGCGGCTTGGCAGCGCTTTCCGATGTAAGCTTCACGGCGGAAAAGGGCCAAACAACGGGGGTTATCGGTCCCAATGGCGCCGGCAAAACCACCTGCTTCAATCTCATTACGGGCACCCTGCCGGCCACTGCGGGCAAGGTTGTTTTCAACGGCAGTAAGATCACCGGCTTGCCGCCGCACCGCATCGTGGGGCGCGGCCTTGCCCGCACCTTTCAGGCTGCCACGACCTTTCCCAAGGCGACGGTCCGGGAAAACATATTGCGTGGCGCATTGCTGCGTTACCCGCTGGGGCTAATTCCCTCACTGTTTGGGGGCGAGCGGGCGCGCGAGGCCGAAGCCGCCGCCCATGCCACGGCCGAGGAGGTGATGGAGGTGCTGGCGCTGACCGCTCATGCCGAGCGTATCGCGGGGACGCTAGCCTATGGTCATCAGAAACGTCTGGGGGTGGCCATCGGCCTTGCAACCCGTCCCTCGCTTCTGCTCCTGGACGAGCCCGCCGCCGGGCTCAATCCGGACGAGATCGATCGCTTCGCTTCCATCCTTTCCGATCTCAAGCACCGCTTTGGCTTAAGCATCCTGATCGTCGAGCACCACATGCGCCTCATCATGCGGTTGTGCGATCACATCGTGGTGCTGGACCACGGTGAAAAAATCGCAGATGGCCGGCCTGCCGATGTGCAGAACGACCCCAAGGTCATCGAGGCCTACCTTGGAGTCGAACATGCCGAGTGATCTGTCTATCCGCGAACTGACGGTCAATTACGGGCCCGTCCGCGCGCTTCATGGTGTCAGCTTCGACGTCCCGGAGGGCCAGATTGCGGCACTGGTCGGCTCTAATGGGGCGGGCAAGAGCACCGTTCTTAAGGCAATATGCGGGCTGGTGGAGCCGGTCGAAGGCACCATCACCGTTGGCGGCGAAGCGGTTGCGCCGAAACCTGGCGCCGCCCTCAGGCTTGGCGTCGCGCTATCGCCGGAGGGGCGGCGGTTGTTCGGCAGGCTGACGGTGGAGGAGAACCTGATGATGGGTGCCTACACGGTATCCGATCGCCGCGCCCGACGAGAAATGCTGGAGCGTGTCTACGGGTACTTCCCCCGCCTGCAGGAACGAAAAAGGCAGGCGGCCGGCTCGCTTTCGGGCGGGGAGCAGCAAATGTGCGCTATCGGCCGCGCGCTGATGGCGCAACCGCGCGTTCTCCTGCTCGACGAACCGTCGCTCGGTATTGCACCCATTATCGTTGCCGAACTCGGCCGCATCATCGAGCAGATCAGCCGTGGGCTGGGCATGACGGTATTGCTCGTCGAACAGAATGCGCAGATGGCGCTGTCGTTGGCCGCAACGGGCATCGTGCTCGAGACCGGTAGCGTCAAACTCACCGGTACGGGTCACGAATTGCTGGCAAGCCCGGAAATCCGTGCTGCCTATCTCGGCCATTGAAGAAAGGAATTCGCTAATGTCGCTGTTCGCTGAGCCGGCTACTATGCCACTGCCGGACCGGATCGAGGATCTGCTGATCGGCGGCCGTCCCGTCGCTGGCGACGGGCCGGTCATGGACGTCATCAATCCGGCAAACGGCAAGCGGATCGGACGTATTGGCACTTCCACGCCCGCACAGGTCAGCAACGCCATCGCGCTTGCGCAGGAAGCCGGACGCAGCACAGCCTGGGGTCTGCAGCCGCCCCATATGCGCGCGCGTGTTCTCGCGCGGGCTGCCGATGAGATCGAGAGACAGGCCGACCATCTGGCCGAGCTGCAGATGAACGAGAACGGCAAAACCCGCACCGAAAGCCGGGCGCAGGCGATGGCGGCGGCGGGCATCTTTCGCTATTACGCGGCCGTGTGCGAATGCATCGAGGACGCGATGCCGCCCGCGCGCGGCGATTATTTCACGATGACCGTTCATGAGCCGGTCGGGGTGGTCGCCGCGCTGACACCTTGGAATTCGCCTTTGACCATGGGCGCGCAAAAGCTCGCGCCGGCATTGGCGGCGGGCAATTCGGTGGTGCTCAAGGCGGCCGAGACAACCTCCTTTGTCACGCTGGCGCTGGGACAGTGCGTCGTTGCCGCAGGACTTCCCGAAGGCCTCCTCTCGGTGGTCGCTGGCGGCGTCGAGACTGCGGTCGCGCTTGTGGAAGATTCCCGCATTGGCCTCATCAGCTTTACCGGCGGCACGTCGACGGGCCAGAGCATCGCCAGGGGCGCGGCCGACCGGCTGGTCCCGATGATCCTCGAACTGGGCGGTAAGTCGCCCCACATCGTCTTTGCCGATGCCGATCTGAAAGCCGCAGCCAAATCGGTGGCGAAGGGTATTTTTGGCGGAACCGGCCAGTCGTGCGTTGCCGGTTCGCGTCTGTTCGTGGAAAAATCCGTGGCGGATGAGTTCCAGGGCCTGCTGGTCGCAGAGGCGGAGGGCATGCGGCTCGGTCCGCCGAGCGACCCCGAAAGCGTGCTGGGGCCGCTAGCCTCCTTCGCGCACCGGGATCGTGTCGAGGATTTCGTGCGGCGCGGCGTGGAGGCCGGTGGCGAGATCCTCTTGGGCGGATGCCGCCCCGAAGGCGAGGTCTTCGCCGATGGCGCTTATTATCAGCCGACGATCATCGGCGGGATGGACAACAGCGCCGAGGTCGCGCAGGAGGAAATATTCGGCCCTGTCCTGTGCTTCATGACCTTCGACGGCGAGGACGACCTGATCGCGGATGCAAATAACAGCGTCTACGGCCTTGCCGCCGGAATTTGGACGAACGACTACCGGAAAGCCTGGCGCGCGGCGCGGGCGCTCGAGGCGGGAACCGTCTGGATCAATACTTATAAGCAGCTCTCGATCGCGGCACCATTCGGCGGCTTCAAACTTTCCGGGCTTGGACGGGAAAAAGGACTGCAAGGACTTCGTGCTTACCAGCAGGCGAAAAGCCTCTACTGGGCCTGTTGAACATTGCACGCTTTGCAGTGTCTGGCCGTAGACACTGAAGTCTAAATGGATAGGCACTGCCATGTCCCCATGGTCAGCGCGCGCTGCACGATGCGGTGGTGATGAGCGCGATTGCGCCGTCCACTACTTCGGTACACCGCGGCCACTTGGCTCATGCAGGCCGGCACGAATGTTGGCTGGCCGCTGACCTCGTACGCTTGAAGGGGATACACCGTTACCCGAGCATCAGGCTGAGGATGGCGATGCATTCACCAGCGGCAGAGCAGGGAGAGGGCAATGTGTTTTCATTGCCGTTGCCGTGAATCGAGATGAGTATAGTGTGTCACTGATTTGTCTGGTCGGAGTGGCAGGATTCGAACCTGCGACCCCCTCGTCCCGAACGAGGTGCGCTACCAGGCTGCGCTACACTCCGTAACCCGACGGCGGGCTTATAGCTGCCGTGCCGCCCCTTCGCAAGCCGAAAAACCCTGTTTGCCTAACACGGATCAGTAAGGGCTGTCGACGTCGCCGGTCTCGACATAGACCGACTTGATCTGGGTATAGTGATCAAGCGCCGCAAGGGCGTTTTCGCGGCCCATCCCTGAATCTTTCACGCCGCCGAAGGGGAGTTCGATCGGCGTCAAATTGTAGGCATTGATCCAGCACGTGCCGGCCTGAAGCTCGGCGACGACGCGGTGCGCGCGTGCCATGTCGCGCGTGAAGACGCCTGCAGAGAGGCCGAAGGCGGTGTCGTTGGCCCGTTCGATGGCTTCTTCTTCCGTGTCGAACGAAAAGACGCACATGACCGGCCCGAAGATCTCCTCCTGGGCGATGCGCATGTGGTCGCCCACTTCCGTGAAGATTGTCGGCTCGATGTAAAAGCCGTCCTCGAAGCCCTGCAAGCTGGGCGTGCCGCCGCCATAGTGGAGATGTGCGCCTTCCTGCTTTCCGATATCGATATAGGACATGACGCGCTCGCGCTGCGCGGCGGAGATGAGGGGGCCCAGATGAGTGTCCGGGTCGAGCGGATCGCCCAGCCGGATGGCGCGCGTGCGCTCGGTCAGCCGCTCGAGGAAGCGGTCATAAATGCCCTTCTGCAGAAAGACCCGCGTGCCGTTGGAGCAGATCTGTCCGGTGGAATAGAAATTGCCGAGCATCGCGCCGCCGCTGGCATTTTCGACATCGGCATCGTCGAACACGACAATGGGCGATTTCCCGCCAAGCTCCATCGTGCCGTGCTTCATGTGCTCGCCGGCAAGCGCCATCACCTTCTTGCCCGTGGCGACGGAACCGGTGACGGAGACCTTTGCCACGCCGGGATGGCTGGTGAGCGCGGCACCCGTTTCTCCCGCGCCCTGAACGACGTTGAAAAGCCCGTCCGGCAGGCCCGCCTCGGTTAGGATCTCGGCAAGCGCCAGCGCTGAAAGCGGCGTGTTCTCCGATGGCTTGAAAACCATCGCGTTGCCCGCCGCGAGTGCGGGTGCTGCCTTCCACGCGGCGATCTGGATGGGATAATTCCATGCGCCGATGCCGACACAGACTCCGAGCGGCTCGCGCCGCGTATAGCCGAAGGGGCCTCCGAGCTCGATATGATCGCCGTTGTGGGCGGCGACGGCGCAGCCGAAATACTCCAGCGCTTCCGCCGCCGAGGCGGGATCGGCAACCAGCGTCTCCTGAATGGCCTTGCCGGTGTCGAGCGTTTCCAGCCGCGCCAGCTCGTCATTGCGCTCACGCAGTATGTCGGCGGCACGCCTTAGAACGCGCCCGCGCTCGATCGGCCTGAGGCGCGCCCAGGCGTCCTGAGCGGAACGTGCCGCCTCGACGGCAAGCTCGACAATATTGGGCGTGGCGATATGCACTTGAGCGATTTTCTCCGCCGTCGCCGGATAGAAGACATCGAGCGGATCGCCGTGCGTATCCTCCACGAAATCCCCGTTGATGTAGTGCGATGCTTTCGGTTGCGCGTGCATGGGGCTCTCCAATGTCAGCGGTCCGATTCCTGCCAGCGCGGATTGATCCACGGTTCCTGATTTGAAGCTGGCAGGAGCGATTTGTCCAGAATGTGATCGGCGGCTTTTTCTCCAACCATGATGGAGGGGCCATTGATGTTGCCGTTGGTGATCCGCGGGAAAATGGACGAGTCCGCCACTCGCAGGCCCTCCACGCCGATCACCTTCAGCTGAGGATCGACGACGCTCGTCGGGTCGTCGGCATCGCCCATCCGGCAAGTGCCGCAGGGGTGATAGGCGCTTTCCACATGCTCGCGGATAAAGTCGTCGAGCGCCTCGTCCGAAGTCATATCTTCCCCAGGAGAAATCTCGTGCCCACGATAGGGTTTGAAAGCGTCCTGGGCAAAAATCTCCCTTGTCAGCCGGATGCAATGACGGAAGTCGCGCCAGTCGTCCTCGTGAGACATGTAGTTGAACAGGATGCTCGGCGCCTCCCACGGATCGGGCGAAGCGAGGGTGACCGAGCCGCGAGACTTGGAGCGCATCGGGCCGACATGGGCCTGGAAGCCATGCGCTTTGGCGGCAGCCTTCCCGTCATAGCGGATCGCAGCCGGAAGAAAGTGGTACTGGATATCCGGGTATTCGACGCCCGCGGCCGAGCGCAGGAAGGCCGCCGACTCGAAATGGTTGGACGTGCCGAGCCCGGTTTTGAAGAACAGCCATTCCGCCCCGATCATCGTCTTGGAGAAGAGGTTGAGCTTGGAATAGAGCGTGATCGGCTGCAGGCTGGCCTGCTGAATGTACAACTCCAAGTGGTCTTGCAAATTCTGCCCCACGCCCGGCCTGTCCGAGACAATCTCTATGCCATGCTGCTGGAGTTCGTTCGCCGGCCCGATTCCAGAGAGCATGAGGAGCTTGGGTGAATTGATCGCTGATGCGGCAATAACAATCTCACATTGTGCTTTAACAACTTGAATCGAATTCTTAGCTTCAATCTCAACACCGACGGCACGTTGATTCTCAATGATCACACGCCGCGCGAAACCTTTGACAAGACTCACATTCTTTCGCTTGAGTGCCGGCTTCAGATAGGCGTTGGCCGTGGACCAGCGGCGACCCTTGTGGATCGTCTGCTCCATGGGGCCGAAGCCTTCCTGCTTCGCGCCATTATAGTCGTCGGTGGTTTCGAAGCCCGCCTCGCGCCCCGCTTCGATAAAGGTCTGGTAAAGCGGGTTGACGCCTGGGCCGCGCTGCACGTGCAGCGGACCTTCGGTGCCGCGCCAGCCGTTTTCGCCTTCCGGTGCGTTCTCCATGCGCCTGTAGTAGGGCAGAACATCCTTGAACGCCCAGCCGTGCGCGCCCGTTTCGGCCCAATGGTCGAAGTCGCGCGCATGGCCGCGCACATAGACCATGCCGTTGATCGAGGAAGAGCCGCCGAGAACCTTGCCGCGCGGCGTGGCGAGCCTGCGCCCGCCCAGATGCGGCTCCGGCTCGCTCTGGAAACCCCAGTCGTAGCGCCGCATGTTCATGGGAAAGGAGAGGGCGGCCGGCATCTGAATGAACGGTCCGAAATCGCTGCCGCCATACTCGATGACGATCACCGAATGCTTGCCGTCTTCCGAAAGCCGGTAGGCAAGAGCAGACCCGGCCGAGCCGGACCCGATGATGACATAATCGGCTTCAAGCATGTGTGCTTATCCCGAGTCTGAGTGACAGATAATCCTCCACCGCCGCGATCGCGGACGCCGCATCGGGCGGCCCGTCCTTCAGCGCGCGGCGGATGTAAAGCCCGTCGATGAGGGCGGCGATCCCTTCGGCCGTGCGCTCCGCGGCGGAATGCGGCATCAAAGGACGCAAACCAAAGACGATGTTGGAATGCAGTCGGCGGGCGTAAACGCGCAGCAAGCGCCGCAGCGCCTCCGATCTCTGCGCCTCGACATAGAAAGCAAGCCAGGCGCCGATCACCTCGGGCCGGAACTGCTTGGCGGAGAAGTTGACTGCGATGATCGCGCGAACCCGTTCCGCGCCCTCTCGTCCGGCGATGGCCTCACGCAGGTCGCGGCCCAGTTCGCTCAGGATGTGGCGCATGGTAGCGAAAAGCAGATCCTCCTTTCCGCCGAAATAATGATGCGCCAGCGCCGGCGAAACACCCGCACGCCGGGCAATGTCGGACATCGTGACGTCCAGCGTGCCACGCTCGCCAATCGCGGCGACTGCGGCATCGATGAGCGCACGGCGGCGAAGGGGTTCCATTCCAACCTTGGGCATGGCGCCCATATAATATTGATTGACTGGTCAATCAATGAAAACCTTATCCCGGTTTCATGCCTCTATCCCGTCAAAACCCGCGACCGCCCCGGCGCGATATGCTACCATTCCGCCGGAGGAGAGGAGGAAAGGCGTTGGTGGGTATGCTCTTGCCAAGGATACGTGCGGAATGAACCGAATGGCCGTCGTTACGGGCGGGGCCGCGGGTGTGGGACGCGCCGTGCTCGAGCGCCTGCTGGATGACGGCTGGAGCGTCGCCGCAATCGATGCAGACCGGGAAGCGTTGGCCGAGGCGGAAGATCTCTTCAATGGCGAGGAAGCGGTGTTCTTAGCTACCGACGTCACGGATGAGGACGAGCTTGCCGACGCCTTCGATGCGGCGGTGAATGTGTTCGGACCCGTTTCCGCACTCGTGAATTGCGCCGGGCTGCGGCGCGAACTGTCAGTCGAGCAGACGAGCGCCGAACTCTTCCGCGAGATTCTGGAAATCAATCTTGTCGGATCATTCATTGCGGCACAGGCCGCGCTCGAGCGCATGGACGACACGCTGGCGATCGTCAATCTGTCATCGGTCAGCGGGCTGCGCGCCAATGCGGGCGCAATGGCCTATGGCGCGTCGAAAGCGGGCGTGAAGATGATGACGGAGGTCATGGCGGTGGAACTGGCTGGCCGGGGCGTTCGAGTCAACTGCGTTGCCCCAGGCATCGTGGAAGACCCGGCGTCTTCCTTCGATGCGGATATCGAGCGCCGCCGCCGCTGGCTGGCGCAAACGCCGCAGCGACGCTGCGTCGGCCCTGGCGAGATCGCCGCGGCGGTTGCCTATTTGCTTTCCTCGGAGGCCGGTTCGGTCACTGGCCACACATTGGTTGTCGACGGCGGTTTTTCAGTCTCCGGCGTTTCGCGCGGCGACTGAGCCTGAGCATTGGACCACAGGTCGATCCGGCCGAAGCCCGGAAGCTTGATCGCCGGCTTAACGAAGTCGATTCCGGCGACAAGGCCCAGAAAATTGAATTCCAATCCGGTATCGAGACCGAGCGCCAGCCCCGCATAGCCGCCCAGCGCAACCCTGTAATCCGACCAATCCGCATCGTGCTCGAACACGAACCAGCCGGGGCGGAAATCGCGGCCGATGGCAATGGCCGGCATGTGCACGCCGAGTTCGGGCACCTCGTTCGCCACGTGAGCGACGAACGAGTTGGAGTTTGGCCCCGGCCAGATCCTGTAGTCGCCATTGTTGGAATAGGGGTAGTTCTCGATCGCCGAGCGCACCTTCGGGATCAGCCGTTGTGCGTCACCCCCGTGTATGGCCGCCACGACCCAAGGCGTATTGGAATACCACAGCCCGTCCGGTGGCCGGCTGTCGCGCCGCACGGGGCTGCCCCAGCCAACCTTGTCATAGCGCTCGTAAACACTGTTCTGCGGCTTGAGGACGATCCAGGTGTGCACGGAAAGCGCACCTTTCAGCCCCCCGGTGCGCGCCGCCAGAACGTATATGGCCGCATCCTGATTCTCATTTTCCGCCGGCAGCAGGCCGGAAGCACCCCAGTCGGCGGCGCGCCAGGAGGAGGGGCGCTCCTGTACCATCCACCAGCCGGCATAAATTGCCACCGGCAGCAAGAAGACGATCAGGATGAAGGCTATGAAAAACTTGATTTTCCGCACAGGGGCTCGTCCATGGTAGTGCAGCTATAACGTACAGCAAAGATGGTGAGACAATGGCAAACCCTGTTCTTGTGGAAGCGTTCCGTGGCGGCGTTGTAGAAAGCCGGCACCGCGGGGCAGTCGCGGTGGTGGACGGCGACGGCAAGTTCGTGCTCGAGATCGGCGACGTGGAGCGGCCAGTTTTCCCCCGCTCGGCAGTGAAGGCGGTTCAAGCCCTGCCGCTCGTGGAAAGCGGCGCGGCCGATGCTTATCGCTTCGGCAACCGGCAACTTGCGCTTGCCTGCGCTTCCCATTCGGGTGAACCGGCGCACACGGAGACCGCGCGCGCGATGCTGAATTGCGCCGGCTTTGATGAGAACGCCTATGAATGCGGCGTGCACTGGCCCAAGCACCACGAAACCTATCTTGCGCTCGCACGCAGTGGCGGCGCACCCTCACAACTGCACAACAATTGCTCCGGAAAGCATGCCGGATTCCTGTGCACCTGCGCACACGCGGGCATCGATCACCAGGGCTATGTGGCCCATGGCCACCCGCTTCAGGAGATGATCCGAGAGGCGCTGGTAGACGTGACGGGCGCGGCCCACGCGACGGACACCTGCGGCACGGACGGTTGCTCGATCCCGACCTACGCCGTACCCCTGAAGAATCTCGCAACCGGCTTTGCCCGCATGGCCACGGGCAACGGACTTTCGCCGGAGCGGGCCAGGGCCGCCCAGCGCCTTTTTGCCGCCTGCATGGCTGAGCCATTCTTCGTCGCTGGCACGGATCGCGCTGACACGGTCATGATTGAAGCGGGAAAGGGGCGTCTCTTCACCAAGACAGGGGCGGAGGGCGTCTTTTGTGCTGCGATCCCGGAGCTCGGGCTCGGCATCGCGTTAAAATGCGACGACGGCGCGACGCGGGCTGCCGAGGTAATGATCGCTTCCACGGCTGCCAGGCTGCTGAAAGCCGATGATCCGTTGCGCGGCCAGCTTGCCGCGATGGCACGGCCGGTACAGAAGAACTGGCGCGGTATCGAGGTGGGCGGATTGCGACCGGCGGGGGATTTGGCGGGTTAGAGCCACCCCTTTCTGCGGAAGTAGTAGAGCGGGAGGGCGGCAGAGAGGAACATCAGCAAAAGCGCCAGCGGATACCCCCAGCGCTCGTCCAACTCCGGCATGAAGTCGAAGTTCATCCCGTATATGGAGGCGATCAGCGTCGGAGGCATGAAGCCGACCGCCGCCACCGAGAAGACTTTGATGATCGCGCTCTGCTCGACCGAAATGAGTCCGACGATAGTGTCGAGCAGGAAGGTGATCTTGTTTGAGAGGAAATCGACGTAGTTTTCCAACGAGTTTGCGTCGCGTTCGAGTGCCTTGATCCTCGTGCGCAGATCCTGCTGCTTTTCCGTGCCCATGATGGTGGTGGCATAGGCAACGAAACGCCGGATACCGGACAGGCTTTCTCGGGCCTTGGAAAGAAAAGTGCCCTGCCGACCGATGCGGGTCAGCATGCGGCGAAATTCCTTCGTGCTCATGGGGCGTGAATTCACTGGCCGGTGGTATATTCTGTCCGAGGCCGTATCGATGTCCTCGGTCACGTTCTCCAGGAGGTCGGCCAAGCGATCGGTAACCGCCTCAATGAGGCCGATCATCACCGTCTTGCCGTTGGAATTCTTTCCAAGCAGTCTGTTCCCCGGCTTCGTCGCGCGGTTGATATAGAATGAAAACGCCTTTGGATCGGAGTGGCGCACCGTGACGAGACGCCCGCCCGTGATCACAAAAGAGACCGGCGCGACCGTCCTGTGTTCGTCGTCAACGGTGTGAAGGATAGGAACGGTCAGATATTGCACGCCCGCTTCGGAATAGAAGCGGCTCGTCTCCTCGATTTCCACCATGTCTTCGCTGGTGGGAATGTCCGCGCCCGTCCAGGTCTCGACGGCCCTGTCCTCGTCCTCGCTCGGGTTGAAAAGATCGATCCATAAGGCATTGTCGGGCAATGCTTCGCCTGGCTGAACCTCGACCGCCAGGAGATAATCGTCCTCGATACAAAAGACCTGGATCATGGTGTTGCCCTTGTTTGGGGGTGCCGGCGTCCTTCATGCCCCCTCTGTCCTGCCGGACATCTCCACACGGGGAGATCGGCCGTCGCGACGACCTTCACCAATCGTAAACGTTGCAGAATAGATACCGGGGCAAGCGGCCGGCGCAATCTCTCAATATGTGGAGGAGATGTCCGGCAGAACAAAGGGGGGCGCAAAGAGGCGGCGCTATCTCCGGTCATCGAAGATGCCGCCATTGTCAGTCCCGTTCAAGCAGCGTGTCGACCAACCGCCCCGCCGCTTCCGGGATGACGGTACCGGGCGGGAAGATTTCCGCTATGCCCGCCGCGTGCACGGCCTCGAAGTCGTCCGGCGGGATCACCCCGCCGGCCACGATGAGCACATCCTCGCGGCCGCGCTTTGCGAGCGCTTCCTTCAATTCCGGAATAAGCGTCAGATGGCCAGCCGCGAGCGAGGAAACGCCGATGATGTGGACATCTTTCTCGCCGGCCAGCTTTGCCACCTCTTCGGGGGACTGGAACATCGCGCCCACCGTCACCTCGAACCCGAGATCGCCCAAGGCCGAGGCGATCACCTTCTGGCCGCGGTCATGCCCGTCCTGGCCGAGCTTCGCTACGAGAACGCGCGGCGGTCCTCCCGTTTTCTCGCGAAAAGCGTTGATCTTCTGCTCCGCGCGGGCAACCGCCGGGCTATCACCCATTTCCTTGCGGTAGACGCCGGAGATGGTGCGGATCTTCGCAACGTGCCGGCCGAAGACGTTTTCCAGCGCCTGGGTGATCTCGCCCACCGTGGCATGGGCGCGGGCAGCTTTGACAGCGAGTTCCAGGAGATTCTGACCTTCTTCGGCCGCCTTCGTCAAATCGGAGAGCGCGCGTTCCACCGCGCCGACATCGCGCGTGCCTTTAAGCTGCTGCAGCTTAGAGAGCTGGCGCGCACGGACCTCGGAGTTCTCGATCTTGAGAACGTCGACCGGGCGGTCCTCGTCGGGGCGAAACTGGTTGACCCCGATCACCGGCTGCTCACCGGAATCGATGCGCGCCTGCGTGCGTGCGGCGGCCTCCTCGATGCGCAGCTTTGGAATGCCCTTTTCGATCGCCTGAGCCATGCCGCCCAGCTTTTCCACTTCCTCGATGTGGGAGAGAGCACGGGCGGCAAGATCATGCGTCAGGCGCTCGACAAAGGCTGAGCCGCCCCAGGGATCGATGATGCCTGTCGTGCCGGATTCCTCCTGCAGTACGATTTGCGTATTACGCGCGATGCGGGCCGAATGATCGGTGGGCAAGGCCAGTGCTTCGTCAAACGCGTTGGTATGAAGCGATTGCGTATGGCCCTGGGTAGCCGCCATCGCCTCGAGCATCGTGCGGATGATGTTGTTGTACGGGTCTTGCGCAGTCAGCGACCAGCCGGAGGTCTGGCAGTGAGCGCGAAGGGCCAGGGAGCGCTGGTCCTTTGGATCAAAGTTCCGCTTCACAAGTGCGGCCCAGACGAGCCGCGCCGCCCGCAGCTTGGCTACCTCCATGAAGAAGTCCATGCCGACGCCCCAGAAGAAGGAGAGGCGAGGAGCGAAACGGTCGATATCGAGACCGGCCGCGATACCCGCGCGCGCATATTCGATGCCGTCGGCAATCGTGTAGGCAAGCTCCAGGTCGGCCGTCGCGCCGGCCTCCTGCATGTGATAGCCGGAGATCGAGATGGAGTTGAACTTCGGCATATGCTCCGCCGTATAGGCGAAGATATCCGAAATGATCCGCATGGAGGGCTTGGGCGGATAGATATAGGTGTTGCGGACCATGAACTCCTTCAGGATGTCGTTCTGAATGGTCCCGGCAAGGTCCTTCTGCTGAACGCCCTGCTCCTCGGCCGCCACGATGTAGAGCGCCATGATCGGCAGCACAGCGCCGTTCATGGTCATCGATACGGTCATCTCGTCGAGCGGGATGCCGTCGAAGAGCTGGCGCATGTCGAGGATGGAATCGATCGCCACGCCCGCCATCCCGACATCGCCCGCCACACGCGGATGATCGCTATCATAGCCACGATGCGTAGCCAGATCGAAGGCAATGGAAAGGCCTTTCTGACCATTGGCGAGGTTGCGCCGATAGAAGGCGTTGGATTCCTCTGCCGTCGAGAACCCCGCATACTGGCGGATGGTCCATGGCCGCTGCGCATACATGGTGGGGTAGGGGCCTCGGATAAAAGGCGGGAGGCCCGGATAGGTGTCGAGATAAGGCAGACCCTTCAGGTCGGCTTCGCCATAGGCGCGGCGGACGGCAATTCCTTCGGGCGTCTCTCTCGAGTCCTGGGGCGGCTCGTTGCCCGTCCCGGCCGGCGGCGACCAGGTGAGACCCGAAAAATCCGGAATCATTCGGTCTCTCCGAGACCCTCGTCAATGCGCGAGGCGGCAAGGCGCTCGCACGATACCACGCCATCCGTGGGCAATGGTTGCCTGGTGGCCTTGAGCGTGGTCACGGCCGGCTCTTTCTCCATTTCGTAGAGCGTTGTGCCGACAATGTTGTGCGCGCCTTCGCGATAGGAGGAAAGCCGCGCGGCGCGGGCCTCCGCAACGCGCTTCTGGATATTCCCGGCCGCCAGGCTGCGCAGAACGCCGCCTTCGGCCTCGATCTTGCGGAACTCGTCCCAGGCTTTCTCGCACAACCCGTTGGTGAGCGTCTCGACGCTGCCCGATCCAACTGCCGGATCGGTCGCGAAATCGAGATGGCTTTCGCCGGCCAGGATGAGCTGGGTATTACGCGCCAGCCTGCGGGCAAAACCATCCGGCAGGCCATGACCGATGCTATGCGGCACCACGGAAATCGAGTCGGCCCCGCCCACGGCGGCGGCGAAGGTGGCAATGGTGTTGCGCAGGATGTTGGTTTCGGGATCGCGCGCCGTCATCATGCGGTAGGAAGTCTCGGCATGGATGGCCACAGGAACGGGCTTTATTTCGCAGGCTTCCAGCATGCGCGCCCAGAGCTTCCTCAGCGCCCGGATCTTGGCCATGGAGAGGAACTGGTTCTGATCGACGCTGACCGAGAAACCGATATGCGGCACAGCATAGATGAGGGGCTGCCGCGCTTCCTCGAACATTCTGAGATGAGCGATGGCCGAGGCGAGCATGATGCCGAGCTCCTGCGCCTCGCTCGCGCCGGCATTGTGGAAGACACGCCCATCCGCCTCAAGAAGGATGCCCGGCAGCGACATGGCGAAGAAACCGGCCAGCGATTGCGGCATGGAGGCTTCCAGCGCTTCGATGGACATGCGCATGCGCCCCGTCCCGGCAAAGAGCGAGGCGGGATCGATGCCGAAGGAGAGGCTGAGCTTCTCCGGATCGGCGCGCTTGACCTGCAGCACATGGACGAGCCAGTCCACGGATGCACGGCTTTGCGGATGAACATCGATACGCAGATGAATGTTCTCGAACGACAGATCCGCAAGCGCCGCTTCCAGGCTTTCCTGGGTTGCCGTAAGCCCGTAGCCGAACGCATTGGGCGCACCGGCGAAGATCAGCGATAGCCCCGTCGCTCCCTGCTCCAGGTCTATCTTTGCCTGGGCATTGGCACGCCTCGGATCTGGATCATCCATCCGCTGCATGATCTTCCAGGAGGAATGCGGATCGAGGCGCGCCAGAGGGGCGGCGTCCGGACTCCGCTCGTGCAATGGTTCGATCGGCAGGCCGTCATCCGTATGGCGCACCAGGGATTCGTAATCGGTGTCCTTGCCGATGGATTTGGCAACGAACTCCAGCCACCGTCGACGATCGACGGCGGTAAATTCTGTATCCCTGAGGATCGAGCGATCCATCGTCCCTCCCTGCCGGAGCCTGGCTGCAGTCAGTCGATTTTAGGATGACCTGCCGCTCGCCGCAATGCATCCTTCGGATGCTTTTGCCGGGGACGGTAAGTCGGTGGCAGGATTATGGCAAGGCGGCTCTGACCGGTCTGGCCGGTAGTGTTGCATACGCAACACGCTTTCCGGCAGTCGTGAGAGGAAGATTGCCAGGACCTATACCGTAATTTCGAGGCCGCTTGTCACGAGAATCGGAGATCCCACCGGAACGCGTCCGTAAAGATCGATTGCATCCTGGTTCAGCATGCGCACGCAGCCTGAAGAGACGGACTTGCCGATGGTCCACCATTCCGGCGAGCCGTGCACGCGATAAAGCGTGTCCTTGCCATCTTCATATATGTAGAGCGCGCGGGCGCCGAGCGGATTCATAATGCCGCCCTCCATGCCGCCGCGCCATTCGCCCGAAGCCTTGTCGTACTCGGGCCGGTATTTCTCCAGGTCCGGCTCCCGATCGATCATTTCGGCGGGTGGATACCATTTCGGCCAAGCCTGCTTGCGTGCGATCTCCGCACGTCCGGACCACTCGAACCCGGCCCGGCCGAGCCCGACGCCGTAACGCATGGCACGGCCGCCTTCCCGCACAAGGTAGAGGAAATGCTGGGAGGTATCCACGACGATGGTGCCGGGGGTTTCCCCGGTGGGGTCGGAAACCTCCTGCCGCAGGAATTGCGGGTCGATGCTTTCGATCGGGACCGCCGGAATTTCATGGCCGTCATCGACCATTGCGGCATACATTTCCCGGTTGCTTCCCGGCGGTATCACCGGCTCCGGCTCGACAAATGCGTTCGGGCGCGGCTCGGAGGGCACGCTCACACATGCCGACAGCGAGACCGTGGCCGCACCAGCGGCTGCAGCCAGGAAAGCACGGCGCGAAAGGGAGGACACGGCTTCATTCTCGGACATGGGAAGACTTCACTCTCATAAACAACGTAATGCCTGTCAAAGCAGCAGGCCGGGTGGTTGGTTCCAGATTGCTGGCTGGGACCCCGGGACTGTTCCAGAACCAAGATGGAGAAACCAAGGCAGCTTGTGCTATCCCATGACGCGCCATCTCTCCTATGACCTTTCTGCAACACTCGGAGGCAACATCGTTATCAACAGCTCGCGATGCCGGTAGGTTCAGAGATACTCGAAATACGCGAAACGCCCGAAAGGAGATGTGAAACGGGCGCAGGATTCTTTCGCGGTAGTTATCGCTTGATGAAGCCGGTCGCCCGCATTTGCGTTGCATTCTGGACCGACGCATCCTGGAAACGTGGCGATTGACGGCTTCGCGCAAAGCGTTATGCCTGTAATAAGCAATCGAGAGGCATGGCGAGACATGACGAAACTTCCCGAGGCGCAGTCCGCGACGTGGACCTATATCGATGGCGACTGGCATGAGGGCAATGTGCCCATTGCCGGCCCTCGCACGCACGCCATGTGGTTGGGCTCTTCCGTTTTCGATGGCGCACGCTGGTTCGAGGGTGTGGCGCCGGATCTGGACCGCCATGCCGAACGCGTGAATGCCTCGGCCCGGGCCTTAGGCCTCAATGCGACCATGCCCGCGGAAGAAATCGTTTCGCTGACCTGGGAGGGCTTGAAGAAATTCGACGGCAACACCGCCGTCTATATCCGGCCCATGTATTGGGCCGAGCATGGCGGCTATATGAGCGTGCCGGCGGACCCGGACTCGACGCGCTTCTGCCTCTGTCTTCACGAGGCGCCGATGATAGCACCCTCGGGCTTCTCGGTCGGTGTGTCGCGCTTCCGCCGTCCGAGCTTCGAGACCATGCCGACGAACGCCAAGTCCGGCTGTCTCTATCCCAACAATGGCCGGGCTATTCTCGATGCCAAGGCGCGCGGCTTTGACAACGCGCTGGTGCTCGACATGCTCGGCAATGTGGCCGAGACGGGGACGTCCAATGTCTTCGTGGTCAAGGATGGCCAGATATTCACCCCCGCGCCGAACGGCACGTTTCTCTCCGGCATCACGCGTGCCCGCGTAATGACCCTCCTGGGTGGCGCCGGAATGCCGGTGATTGAAAGGACGCTGAGCGTTCAGGACTTCATGGAGGCTGACGAGATATTCTCCACAGGAAATCATTCCAAGGTTGTGCCGGTGATCGGCATAGAAGACCGCCAGCTCCAGCCCGGCCCTGTAGCCAAAAAGGCGCGGACACTCTATTGGGAGTGGGCGCATTCGACCCCCGCCGGCTAACTTTTTAATCGAAGATACCGGCGAGGGGAGTTGCCAAAGCAGAGGGGCTACCCCATCTGCGCATCGTAGATATTCAACATCGTTACGAGGGAGACCGAAATGGCCTTTGAACTGCCGGACCTGCCCTACGACTACGAGGCTCTGCAGCCCTATATGTCGCGGGAAACGCTGGAATATCACCACGACAAGCACCACAAGACCTATGTCGACACCGGCAACAAGCTGGCAGCCGAGGCCGGCATGGACAACCTCTCGCTCGAAGAGGTCGTCAAGCAGTCCTTCGGTAAGAACCAGACCCTCTTCAACAATGCGGGTCAGCATTACAATCACCGTCATTTCTGGAACTGGATGAAGAAGGACGGCGGCGGCACCAGCCTGCCCGGTGCGCTGCAGAAGGCTTTCGACAGCGATCTCGGCGGCTACGACAAGTTCCGCGCCGACTTCATCAATGCCGGTGTCACGCAGTTCGGCTCCGGCTGGGCCTGGGTCGCCGTCAAGAACGGCAAGCTGGAGATCATGAAGACGCCAAACGGCGAGAACCCGCTCGTTCACGGCGGCACGCCGATCCTCGGCGTCGATGTGTGGGAGCATTCCTATTACATCGACTACCGCAACGCGCGGCCGAAATATCTGGAGGCGTTCGTGGACAACCTCATCAACTGGGACTACGTCCTCGAGTGCTACGAGAAGGCGACGGGCTAAGCGCCTTTTGCGACTCCACTTTCGAGAACCCGGCCGCGTGCCGGGTTTTCTGTTTTTGGAGGGGGTGCGCTGCCGGAGCGGTGACGAAGCGCGTTGGCGCTGCCGGGAAATGTCTCCCCGTGCGAGCGCCTCAGCGCCAAAAGAGGGGCCGACTCACAAAACCGTGATTGGAAAAGCCCTGATTGTTAAATATCGGCAACGAGTGAGCCGCTATGGTAGCGCATCATAAGAGAGGGAGCCCTTTATATGAAAAGACTCGCGATTTCCGTTTCCGCGTTGCTTTTTACAATGGTTGGTGTGGCAGCCGCCGACGATCCGATTGTCGTGCGCCAGTCACTGATGCAGGCGGCCGCCGCCTCCGCGGCCACCTCGGCCGGCATGATGAAGGGCGAGATCGAATACAACCCGACCGTCGCCAAGGCGGCCATCGCCACGCTCTACGGCGTTTCGCAGGCTTATGGCGATTACTTCCCCGAAGGCACTCAGGAAGGCGATTCGGATGCCTCGCCGCGTATCTGGGAGGACATGGAAGGCTTCCAGCAGGCGATTGCCGATTTCCAAACTGATACGGCGGCTGCTGTCCAAGCGGCCGGCGAGGACGGCCCGGCAGACCTGGCCGCCTTCCAGCAAGCGATCCAGCCGGTGCTCTCGAACTGTAAGGACTGCCACGAAGATTTCCGCATCCAGGATAACTGATCGGCCGGAGCTTCATGCTGCGCAAATCGCTCTACGTTATCGTCGCGCTGGTTGTGGCGGCGGGTGCGGCCTTCTGGCTTCTGACGCAGCCCGAGCGGCTGGACGGCTCGGCGCTCGCCGCGGCAGGGCCCGGAGATCCGGACCGTGGCGAGCGCGTTTTCTGGGCCGGTGGATGCGCATCCTGTCACGCCCGCCCGGACGCCGAGGACGATGCACTTTTGGAGCTGGCCGGCGGCCGCGCGCTGGAAACCGACTTCGGCACCTTCATCGCGCCCAACATCTCGCCGGACCCCGAGCACGGCATCGGTGACTGGAGCGAAGCGGACTTCGCCAATGCCATGATGCGCGGCGTCTCACCGGAAGGCGAGCATTACTATCCGGCTTTTCCGTATTCTTCTTACGCGCGAATGGACGAGCAGGACGTGGCGGATCTCTTCGTCTATTTGAACGCACTGCCGCCGGTGGCCGAGGCCGCGCCGGCGAACGAGCTTTCTTTCCCCTACAATATTCGCCGCGGGATCGGCCTGTGGAAGCTGCTTTACATGCACGATCAGCCGGTTGTCGACCTGCCGGCCGACGCGCCGGAAGAGGTGCTGCGCGGGCGCTATCTGGTCGAAGGTCCGGGGCATTGCGGCGAATGCCACACGCCGCGCAATTTCATGGGCGGCCAGAATTTCGACCGGTGGCTGGCCGGTGCGCCGATGATGGAAGGGGAGGGCAGTGCCCCCGACATCACGCCGAGTGAGGATGGTCTGGGTTCCTGGTCGGCGGGCGACATCGCCTATTACCTCGAAAGCGGCTTCACGCCGGACTTCGATGTGGTCGGCGGCGCCATGGCGGACGTGCAGCGGAACATGGCGCGCCTTCCGGATGAGGATCGTCGGGCGATCGCTGCCTATCTGAAGGCGATACCGGCGGCGAATTAGGGCTGTGGGGGCATCGGCGTCGAATGCATGTCGCCGCAGATCTGGGTTGCCGCCGGAGTAAAACAGCGCTGATTGGCGGTTTCTCGCGCCGGCTAGCTACAAAGCGACGAATGCCAGCTGCTGGACGCGGCGGGGCGCGCGCCGATAAACATAGACAACGGCTGGCGGTAGGTTGAACCACACCCGGTTTGTGCGGGTGTAGGTCAGACCCAGGCTTGTGACGATGTTCTGCCGCACCGGCGATGCCGGGCCGTATGTGAACTGGATGTAGACCCCGTCCTCACCGAGTTGGGAAAAGACTGCTGACAGGATCTCCTGCTGCTGGCCGGCGGTCATCGACAAAAGCGGTAGGCCGGACACGACCGCATCGATCGGTTCGGGTCCGGCAAGGGCGAGCTTGTGTGCCGGTTCGTTGAAGACGGTAGCAGCGGGATAGGTATTGCGCAGCCATTGGCTGAAATACGGATTGATCTCGAAGAGGCTGAGGTCTTTCGGCTGAATGCCGACTTCGATGATCTCGCGCGTGACATTGCCGGTTCCAGGGCCGAGTTCGGCCACCCGCCGGGCCGAAGAGGGGATCTGCATCGCCATCGCCCGGCACAAATGGCGGGAGGAGGGTGCAAGCGCGGACACTTCGCGCGGCCTACGCAGAAGCTGGGCAGAGAAGGTGGTGAGCTTGGGCATCGGATATTCCTGCGTTGGCGTATACCGGGTCAGCGATCACGCATGATGCGATAGGCGAGGCTGGGCGAGAGGCGGTGGACGAGGCGCAAGAGCTTGGTTTTCTCGATCCAGATTTCTTCCAGTCCACGCTCGACGCCGGCGATCACGTCCCTGGCGGCCTCAGCCGGCGGGTATTTGCGCACGGGCGCAGGGCGCGAGAGGGTCGTGTCGACCAGTGTCATGACGGCCTCGCACACACGAACGGACAGGCCTGCTGCGCGGCACTGATCGCGCAGCGAACGTGTGAAGCTGCGTAGAGCTGCTTTGGTGGCACAGTAGACCGCAGCATCCCGCTTGGGCGCGATGGCAAGGCCGGAGGTGACATTGACGATCACTGCAGAGGAATGGGCGCGCAGCACCGGCAGCATCGCGACAGCAAGCTGCAGCGGAGCGGTCGTGTTGATGGCCACTTCGGTGCCGATAGCCTCAAGCCGGTCCAGGCTATCCTCGGTCAAGTCGAGATGATGCATGACCGCCGCGTTGTTGATGAGCACGCTGCAATCCGAATGCTGGTCATGCATCCATGCGGTCAACGCCGGGACCGCCTCGGGCTGAGATAAATCGGCCTGCCGTGTCGCAACGGCCTGCCCGAGCTCTTCTGCGAGTGCGGCGAGCGTCTCCGCATCGCGCCCGACCGCCACGACGCTCGCTCCCTTCGCAACCAGCTGGCGCGACAGCTCAAGACCGATGCCGCGCGCGCCGCCCGTCACGAGGACCTTCTTGCCGCGAAATTCAAAACTATCGCGCATATGCGCTCCGCTTGACCGTTTCTTTGGTGCAAACGATAATGCGAATAATTACTCATATTCTACTCGCATCCGATGATGATGACAAAGCCGAGACTGAATCCGCGAAAAACACCGCGACAGAGCCGCAGCCAGGCGACTTACGTAGCGGTTCTGGAGGGGGCTGCTCGCATTTTGGAGACGGAGGGCGGTCACAGGTTGACCACCAATCACGTCGCTGAACGGGCAGGCGTGTCGGTCGGAACGCTTTACCAGTACTTTCCCGGCAAGGAGGCGATCCTTGCCGAACTGATCCGCCAGATGCGGCAGGACATGCTCACCGACTTCGAGGAAGCGGCACGGGAGGCGAAGGGTAAGGATCTCGCCTTTGCCCTCGATGCGCTGATCGCCGCCAGTCTGCGGCACCACCTGCGCCGGCCGGCGCTAGCGCAGGCCTTGGAGCGAGTGGAATCCGAACTGCAGCTCAATGACGAGATCCATGCGCTCAAGGCGCGCATGCGCGAACTGATCGTAGAGGTGTTGAGGGAACGGCGCATCATGGAACCGGAGCGTACGGCCTTCGACTTGATGGCACTGTCGCGCGGTATTTCCGACGCCGCGATCCAGTCCGACCAGCGAGACTTTGATGACCTCCAGCAACGTCTGTCGCGCGCAATACGGGGTTATCTGGGCCTTGCGGTGACCCCACTTGTCGCAGCGCCGGTGAAAACTTCAACTGAGATCGCCGGTTGCCGGTAGGTCACGCGCGGTTCGCAACGCTGGGTGCGGCCAATCCGCCGCCTACTGCCAACTGCTTTGATCGGTTGGTTCCCAAAGTTCAATCGGGTTGCCTTCGGGATCATGGATCCTCGCAAAGCGGCCTACATAGGAATTCCATTCGTCACTCGTCTCTACCGCGACTCCGGCTGCCTGCAAATTTCCGATCAGACCATCAAGGTCGTCGACGCGGAAATTAAGCATCCATTTTTGATCCTGTGACCCCAGGTAATCAGAAGATACTGGATAAGGTGCAATTATGGTCGGGCCACGTTCTTGTTGCCAGACACCCTTGCTCATCTCGGTCACGCCAAGATGCGTTTCGTACCACTGCGCCAAAGCCTGCGGATCCGCCGCCCTGAAAAATAGCCCTCCAATACCAACTGCCTTTGCCATCATCTCTCCCAAGTACGCTCGCGAACTCCCAGATTGCCGACGCGTGCTGCACCTCATGAGTGCCCTAGTCCCTTATCCCCACCATCTTCAACATGAACGCATAGCTCAGCGCCTTCTCCTCCAGGCTCGCGAAGCGGCCGGAGGCGCCGGCGTGGCCGGCGTCGAGGTTGGTTTTCATCAGGATCGGTCCGTCGCCCGTATTGTGATCGCGGATGCGCGCGACCCACTTGGCGGGCTCCCAGTAGGTCACGCGCGGGTCCGTCAGGCCGGCAAGCGCCAGGATGGCCGGGTAGGACTGGTCGCGCACATTTTCGTAGGGCGAATAGGCGGCGATGGTGTCGTAGTCTTCCTTGCTGGCGATGGGATTGCCCCATTCCGGCCACTCCGGTGGGGTGAGGGGCAGCGTGTCGTCCAGCATCGTGTTGAGCACATCGACGAAGGGAACGGCCGCGACGATGGCGCGGAAATCCTGCGGCGCCATGTTGGCAATGGCGCCCATCAGCATGCCCCCCGCCGAGCCGCCTTCGGCCACCAGCCGGTCGTGGCTCGTATAGCCTTCCGCCACCAGATGTCGCGCGCAGGCGATGAAATCGGTGAAGGTGTTCTCTTTTTTGTCGCGCTTGCCATCCTCGTACCAGGCAAACCCCTTGTCTTTTCCGCCGCGAATATGGGCGATGGCGAAGACGAAGCCGCGATCGACCAGCGATAACGGGTTGGTGCGGAAGGAGGCCGGCATCGTGATGCCGTAGGAGCCGTAGCCATGGAGCAGGCACGGCGCGGAGCCGTCGAGCTTCAGGTCGCGGCGATGGACAAGTGAGATCGGCACCAGTTCGCCGTCGGGCGCGGGCGCCATCAGCCGGCGCGTGACATAGTCCTCCGGATTGTGGCCGGAAGGAACCTCCTGCGTCTTGAGGAGAGTGCGCTCGCGCGTGCGCATATTGTAGTCGAATTCCTGCGCCGGCGTCGTCATGGATGAATAGACGAAACGGAAGGTCTCCGTATCGTATTCCAGCGCGCCGATGAGCCCCAGCGAATAAGCTTCCTCATCCAAGGCGATCGTGTGCTCCTCGCCGCTTGTCCGCTCGCGCACGACGATACGCGGCAACCCGTCCTTCCGCTCCAGCCGAACGAGGTAGTCCTTGAAGGCGAGCACCGAGAGGATTAGCCGGCCCGGTTCGTGCGGCACCAGTTCGCGCCAGTTCTCCCGCTGCGGCGCTTCGGCCGGAGCGGTCATGATCTTGAAGTCCTTGGCGTCGTCGGCGTTGGTCAGAATGAAGAACTCCTGCCCGCCCGGCTCCAGATCGTAGATGACGCCCGTTTCGCGCGCCGCGACAAGGACGGGCTCCGCACTACCGGCGCCGCCGGCGGGCAGCACGCGGTACTCACTCGTCTCGTGGTCGTGGATGTCGATGAAAATCCAGTCGTTCAGCCGGCTACCGGAGACATTCATGAAGAAACCCGGATCCGACTCTTCGTAGACGAGCCGATCCCCTTGAGCATCCATGCCGATCTCGTGAAAGCAGATCTTGGACGGACGGTGGTTATCGTCCAGCCGGGCATAGTAGAACCCGCTGCCATCGGCGTTGAAGGTGCCGGAGCCGCCCGTGTTTTCCACCCGGTCGTCTAGGTCGCGCTTGTCGGAAAGCCCGCGCACCCGCAGTGTGTAGAACTCGGAGCCCTTGTCGTCCACGCTCCAAAGAAGGCGCGTATGGTCCGGGGAATGATCAGCCGAGCCGATCTGGAAGTAAGCCTTGCCTTCGGCTTCCGTGTCGCCGTCCAGCAGGACATCTTCATCACCGCCCTCGCGCGGGGTCCGGAAGAAGCGCGGATGCTCGCCACCTTTCCGGAAGGCGGTGCCATAGGCGAACGGCCCGTCCGGCATCGGCACGGAGCTGTCGTCCTCCTTGATGCGCCCCTTCATCTCGGAAAAAAGCCGTTCCTGAAGCGCTTTCGTGTCCTCCAAAAGCTGCTCCTGATAGGCGTTCTCGGCCTCCAGATGGGCCCGAATATCCGCCGCCAGTTTGGAAGGATCCTTCAGCACCTCCTGCCAGTTGTCCGCCCGCAGCCAGGCATAGTCGTCCGTCCGGGTGATCCCGTGCCGGGTGTCCTCGGCGGGGCGCTTTTCTGCTTTCGGCGCTGTGGGGGAGGCGGCCTGCGACATGGGAAGGATACTCCTGAAAAATCGAGTTGCTGGGCGGTATTAATACTTGACCGCCGGCGCGGTGCCCGAGCCGTCCCACTGTGCGAGACGATCAAAGCCAATGGCCACGGATACAATGCGAATCACCTATATGCGAAGCGAGCCTATCAGAGCGAAGCGCTGTACCGGTGACGGGACTTTTTGCCATCCTGCGTCGAAAAGACGCTGATGCCCAGAACGTGCTAGCCCGTTCCTATTTTTCTTCGAAATCGAGCGCGTGGCCGTTCATGCAATAGCGCAGGCCCGTCGGCTCCGGCCCGTCGTTAAAAACGTGGCCCAGATGGGAATCGCAATCGGCACAGCGGACTTCCGTCCGCGTGGCGAACCACGAGCGGTCCTTGTGAAGCGACACCGCGTCGTCATCAACCGGGGCATAGAAGCTCGGCCAGCCGGTGCCGGAGTCGTATTTCGTCTCGGACGAAAACAGCGGCCGGGCGCAGGCCACGCAGCGATAAAGGCCCTCGCGCTTGTTGTCCCAGTAGGGGCCGGTAAAGGCGCGTTCGGTGCCGTGTTCTCGGGTGACGTAATACTGCTCCGGCGTGAGTTTTTCGCGCCACTCTTCATTCGTCTTCCGGATTTTCAGCGGGGTGTCTTCAGCCATATCAAACCTCTTTGCCCGTCGTCATGGCATATGTAGGACGCAACGACGCACCTTTGCAGTGTCTGCGCGGCAATCCCGTGAATAAACCGGCTTGCAACCCGGCTTGTCTTGCCCGGCGCGGCATGAACGTCTATGTGACGGCGGCGAATGTCGTGGCTTTCACCATCGCAAACAAGAGAGTTGGGGGCTTCTAGCGGGGACTATTCATGGCAGCCGACGGGCCGTTGCTGACCTTTTTTGTGCTGATCCTGCCGTTCATCGCGGCAGGACTTGCTCCGCTTCTCACTCGCTGGCTGGCCCACAACGCCGCCTGGGTCCTAGCGCTCGCCCCGCTCTTCATTTTCTATCATTTTGCAGGCTTCCTGCCGTCTGTGGCGGCCGGCGAACCGGTGGCGGGCGGCTATAGCTGGATCGAGCGCCTTAACGTCGAGTTCTCCTGGTATCTGGACGGGCTCTCGCTGACATTCGCACTGCTCATTTCCGGCATCGGCACGCTGGTCGTGCTGTACTCGGGCGGCTACCTCAAGGGCAATCCGCAGCAGGGCCGTTTTTTCTCGTTCATCCTCATGTTCATGGGAGCGATGCAGGGGCTGGTGGTCGCCGACTCCTTCCTCATGCTCTTCGTGTTCTGGGAACTGACCTCGATCACCTCCTTCCTGCTGATCGGTTTCGATCATGTGCGCGAGGCCTCCCGCCGTGCCGCGCTTCAGGCCCTGGTCGTAACGGGGGCAGGCGGTCTGTCACTGCTGGCCGGACTTCTGGTGATCACGAGCATCACGGGTGAGCACTCGCTCTCCGCGATCCTGGACAGCGACGCCCTGCGCGCCTCGCCGCTCTACATCGCCGCGCTGCTTCTCATTCTCGGCGGCGCTTTCACGAAATCGGCCCAGTTTCCGTTCCATTTCTGGCTGCCCAACGCCATGGAAGCGCCCACACCCGTTTCGGCCTATCTGCATTCGGCCACCATGGTGAAGGCGGGCGTCTACCTGCTCATGCGGCTGAACCCGGTGATGGGCGAGACCGTGGCCTGGGAGACGATCCTGCCGATCTTTGGCGGCACGACGCTGCTCGTCGGCACCCTTCTGGCCGTGCGGCAGACCGATCTGAAGCTGATGCTGGCCTACACGACGGTGGCCTCGCTCGGACTGCTCGTCATGCTCACCGGTTTCGGCTCCAAAGTGGCAGTCGAGGCGGCGGTGCTGTACCTCATTGCCCACTCCATGTTCAAAGGCGCGCTCTTCATGGTCGCCGGCGCAATCGACCATGAGACCGGCACGCGCGACATAACCCAGCTCGGCGGAATCGGCCGCGCCATGCCGATCACCTTTGCCGCCGCGGTGCTCGCCGCCCTTTCCATGGGCGGGCTGCCGCCCTTCTTCGGCTTCCTTGCCAAGGAAGAGATCTACGCCGGGCTTGCGACCGGTGCCGGCTGGGGCATTCTGCTGACGGTGGTCGCGCTGATCGGCAACGCGCTGATGTTCGCCATCGGGTTCGCAGTGGGGCTGAAACCGTTCACCGGCGCCAGGGTGGAAACGCCGAAGACGCCGCATGAAGGCCCGATCCTGCTGTGGCTCGGGCCGCTCGTTCTTGCGGTGAGCGGACTTGTTTCGGCGCTCTTGTCAGAGGGCAGCCACCACCTGATATCGAGCCCAATGGCGAGCGCCGTCTATGGTGAGCCCGTCAGCATTCACATATCCGTAATTCCGCACATCGGCATGCCGCTTCTGCTCTCGGTGATTACGGTCGCGCTCGGCATTCTGGCCTATATGTCGCTGGCGCGCGGGCGCGCGGCGATGACCTCCACGCTTGCAGCGATCGGCTGGGGCCCCGACCGGGGCTTCGATCAAGCGATCCGCGGGCTCATCCGGTCCTCCTACTCCGTCACGGGTGTGATTCAGAGCGGACGTCTCGACAATTACGTAACGACTGTTTTCACCGTTCTGATAGCAGCACTCTTCGTGCCGATGCTGGTGTTCGATGAACTGCCTGCCATCCCGACCTTCTCCCCCTTGCATTTCTACGAGTGGGCCGTGCTCGCCGTCGCCTTCATCGGCCTTGGCGCTGTCGTCTGGGCGCGCGACCGGCTGACGGCCATCGTTTCGCTCGGCATCCAGGGTTTTGCCGTGGCGCTCATCTTCATGCTCCTGGGGGCGCCGGACCTTTCCTTTACCCAGTTCATGGTGGAAACGCTGGCCGTGGTCATCCTGGCGCTGGTGATGACGCGGCTGCGCCTCTCGCCGACCGACCACCGGCCGACCCGCGAGAAGGTGCCCGACGTTCTCATCGCTGTCGCTTGCGGTCTCGGGCTATCGCTCTTTCTGCTGCGTGTTATCGAGCTGCCGTTCGACACCACGCTCAGCGTGTTCTTTGCGGAAAACTCCCGTGTGATCGCCCATGGCCGTAACATCGTGAACGTGATCCTCGTGGACTTCCGCGGGCTCGACACGCTGGGCGAGATCGCCGTCGTCATGATAGCGGGCTTGGCCATCCTCGCGCTCGTGCGCATTCGCCCAGGCCGCGCGCAGGTCGACCTGAAGTCGGCAAGGGAAAGGGAGAGCTGATATGCGCACGCTGATATTCCGCACCATCGCGCCGTATCTCGCCAGTCTCATGGTGCTTTTCTCGATCTTCGTGCTGCTGCGCGGACACAACGAGCCGGGCGGCGGCTTCATCGCCGGCCTGATCGCCGCCTCCGCCTTCGCCATCTACGGCATCGCCTGCGGCGTCTCGCCGGTACGCCGCGCGATTTATTTTCATCCGATGACCATTTCGGGGATAGGCCTGTTGTCGGCTGCGAGCGCCGGTTTGATGTCTATCTTTGCCGGCACGCCGTTTCTCACCGGCTTGTGGGCCCCGATCGACGTGCTCGGCGTTCACGTGGACCTGTCGTCCGTGCTGCTCTTCGACGTCGGTGTGTATCTGGTCGTCCTCGGTTCGCTGACCTCGATTGCCCTTGGGCTTGAAGAGCGGGAGGAGCGTATCTGATGGACGTGGCCCTTGTCTTCACCGTAGGCGTCTTCTTTGCCGTCTCCATCTACCTCATGCTTTCCAAGCATATCATCCGCATTCTCCTCGGTGTTTCGATCTTCAGTAACGCGGTCAACCTGACGATCTTCTCGGCCGGTCGCCTGTTGGGCGAGATGCCACCGATCATCCCGATCGATGCAGATACGCCGAGCCAGACGACGGCAAACCCCCTGCCGCAGGCGCTCGTCCTGACGGCGATTGTCATTGCCTTTTCCATTTTCGCTTTCCTTCTGGTCCTGGCGTTCCGGGCCTATCAGGAGATCGGCACGGACGATACGGACGAGATGAGGGTCGCGGAGCCGAAGGGCAACGAGCTCCCGCCGCTGGGGTATTGAGGCAAGAATGGCAGTAGAAACTGAATATACCGCCGATCTTTCAGGTGCCATGGTGCTGGAACCCGTGCCGCTGGCCGATTGGCTTGTGGTCGCGCCCGTTGCCATCCCGCTGGTGGTAGGGGGCATTCTGCTTGTCGCGCGCCGCGAAACGCGCATGCACGGCTGGCTGGCGGCCGGCGGGCTCCTTGCAACGCTCGTGTGCACTGTACTGCTGCTCATGCGGGTGCTGGAGCAGGGCATCGTCGTCATGACCATGGGCCGCTGGCTCCCGCCCTTCGGCATTTCATTCGTGGCGGATCCGCTCGGCGCGTCCTTCGCGGTCGCCGGAACGCTGGTCGCGGTGGTCTGCGCGTTCTACGCCACGAGCGATATCGGCACGGTGGGCCGGCGCTACGGGTATTATGCCCTCTTGATCCTGATGATGGCCGGCGTAAACGGCGCGTTCCTGACCGGCGACATGTTCAATCTCTATGTCTGGTTCGAGGTCTTCCTGATCTCCTCGTTCGGCCTCCTGGTCATGGGGTCGGAACGCCGCCAACTCGACGGCGCGACCAAATACGCGATCCTCAATCTCATCGGCACGACGTTCTTTCTGATCGCGACGGCCTATCTCTACGGCATCTTCGGCACGCTCAACATGGCCGATGTGGCGCGCAAGGCAGGCGATCTGCGGGATACCGCTCCGCTGATGACGCTCACCGTGTTGTATCTCCTGGCCTTCGCCATGAAGGCGGCGGCCTTCCCGGTCAATTTCTGGCTGCCGGCGTCCTATCACACGCCGCGCATCGTCACGTCTGCCCTCTTTGGCGCAGTTTTGACGAAAGTAGGCATTTACGGGTTGTTGCGCACCTTCGGCATGCTGTTTCCGCCGGAGCTGGAGATTCTCTCCGTCCTGATCGCCTGGGTGGCGGCGGCGACCATGATACTTGGGATCATGGGAGCCCTGGCGCAGACCGATATCCGGCGCGCGCTGGGCTTTGTCGTCATTTCCGGTATCGGCATCATGCTGGCGGGCATCGCTATCGGGACGCCGGAAGGCTTCGCCGGAACGGTTTTCTACGCGCTCCATTCCATGATCGTCTTGGGCGCGCTCTATCTGCTCGCCGGTGTGATGAACAGTTTGGGCGGGAGCTATTCGCTGCGCGATCTCGGCGGGCTCTATGCCGCCCGTCCGCTGATTGCCGCCTTTGCGCTGTTCCTCGTCCTTTCCATCGCCGGGCTTCCGCCGGCCTCCGGCCTGTGGCCGAAGGTTATGCTCGTCCAGGCCTCGCTGGAGTCCGGCTGGTCGTGGCTCGGCTTCACCATTCTCCTGACTGGGTTCCTGACGACGGTCGCGCTCGGCCGCGTCTTCATTCTGGCGATCTGGCGCCCGCTCCCGGAGAATGCGGAACCGATCAAGGCAGGAATGTCGCCGGCGCTGGGATACGGCGTCTTGACGGCATTGTCGCTGCCCATGCTTATCATTGGGCTTTATCCCGATCCGGTTATCGGTCTTGCCGAAAGTGCTGCCGGCGGTCTCATTGACGCGACGACCTATATCGGCACCGTCTTTCCCGAGGGAGCGGCGCAATGAACCTGTACCTCGCCAACATCCTGCTGGCCCTCGCCTGGGCCGCTGTCACGGGCAGCTTCACGCTGGTGAACCTCGTGTTCGGCTATGTTCTCGGCGCCGCCGCACTGTACCTGATCCGGGAACAGGTCGGATCGCTTGGCTACTTTCGGCGGACTTTCCAGTTTATACGGCTTGCAGCGCTGTTCATCGTTGAATTGATCAAGTCGGCATGGCGGGTGGCCATATTGGTGCTCTCGCCGCGCATGGATGTAAAGCCGGGCATCTTTGCTTATCCGCTCAGGCTGGAGCGCGATTTCGAGATCACGCTCCTGGCCAATCTGATCACGCTGACGCCGGGCACATTGTCGGTGGATGTGTCCGAGGATCGAAAATACCTGTACGTCCACGCACTTGACTGCTCCGACCCGGATACGCTGCGCGAAGATATCGCGAGCGGCTTCGAACGCAGGATCATGGAGGCGTTCCAATGACCAATGGCCAGGATTTTCTTGCATTCGCCGAGTTGGTCGCCCTCGGCGTGCTGAGCCTCTCGTTCCTGCTCGCGGTTTTGCGGGTTGTCATGGGGCCCGGGCTGCCGGACCGGATTCTTGGCCTCGATATGCTGGTGATGATCGCCATTGGCTTTATCGTCGTGATCGGAATCCGCACGGGCTACACACTCTACCTGGACATCGCCATTGCACTCGGCCTGGTCGGCTTCCTCGCAACGGTGGCCTTCGCACGCTTTGTGATGAGCCAGCGATACCAGGAGGAATTCATCAGCGAGGATCCGCTCCACCTGTTCGTGGAGAATGAGGATGATTGAGCTTCTGCAGAACATCGCCGTAGGCGTCCTGCTCCTCATCGGCTCCGGTTTTACTTTTATCGCTACAGTCGGTCTGTTGCGTCTGCCTGATCTTTACTCGCGTATGCATTCTGCCTCGAAGGTGGGAACAGTGGGATCAGGGTGTATTCTGATCGCCCTTGCACTCTTCTCCGCTGAAACCGCCATTGTGACCCGGGCCCTGGCGGCAATAGTCTTTCTTATCCTGACTGCGCCGGTTTCGGCGCACTTGCTGGCCAAGGCGGCCTACGTCGCCGGCTACCGCATGTGGGGCGGCTCCGTTCACGATGATATGGTGGACACGATCCGCAACGAAGACAATGGCGAGCTAAAATAGCACTGCTGGGCAGTGCGGCAGTTCGTAAGCAAGGCCAGCGCACATATTGAACTGGCTCAGTACAACTTCTATATACGTATTTATAAAACCAAGGCATGAAAATTGGTTATCTACTACACTGAAGGTTGTGATACTTCAGTGAAAATCAAGTAAACGGCAAATCCTAGTCTTTACAGGAAAGATTTTGTGAGTTGACGGGGCATGCCAAAAGTGAATATTGCCTGCTGTATATCGGTTGGGTGATCGTAAGAAAGTTATCAAAATTTAATTACCCAGCACTGCAATGAGATTTCAGGATGTGGGGAGGGCCACTGGGCAAGGGCGATGGAAATGGATGAACAACAAACAAGAAACGACGAAACGATTATCGAGTTGACCGCTGATGTTGTCGCGGCATACGTCAGCAATAATCCGGTTCCAGCTTCGGAGCTGTCGAATCTGATTGCTGATGTTCATGCAGCACTCGGAAAGGTGACCCGCAGCGGCGAGGAGCCGCCGGCGGAGAAGCCCAAACCGGCTGTGAACCCCAAACGCTCGGTTCACGACGATTACATCGTTTGCCTTGAAGATGGTAAGAAGTTCAAATCGCTCAAGCGGCATCTCATGACCCACTACGGGCTGACGCCGGAGCAGTATCGGGAGAAGTGGAGTCTCGACCCCAGCTATCCGATGGTTGCGCCGAACTATGCCATGGCTCGTTCTGAACTGGCGAAAAAGATGGGCCTGGGGCGCAAGCGGAAGTCGAAGTAGACTTCATCCGCTGACGAAACAGAAGATGCGGCATTTCTATGCTGCATTACTGATATGTAGACTCGCGGGCCTCTCGGCCCGCGAGTTTTTTATTGGTTGGCGGCACGCGAGCGCTTCAGGCGGTCGTAGGCCTGTTTAAGCGCGATGTGGCGGTTGAGGTCGTAGCTCCAATTGCGCCTGACCCCCTTCAGCCGTTCCCGCCGCATCAGCCGACCGATGCGTGCCAGCACGATGGCCTTCTCCGGATCCGACATCTTGAGCGCCGCGCTCAGATCAATCCCTGAAACCAGGAAGAACGCCGCCGTCTGCCGCGCTTCCGCCGTTCGATCCTCCTTTGCGTCCAGAAACGCAGCCGCCTGCTTCTTTAATGCTTCCATGCGCTGATCTCCATTTTCACGCGAGATCACTGTGAGGCCGGCGGGCGGGGCGGGGATAAAATTGCATGCTTTTTCTGGTTGTTGAAATAAAAGCTCCCGATGTTTCAAGGGTTTAACTGAATCCCTCCAATTAATTTGTTCTGTTTTTGTTCACGTCTAGCGCGCACTGCGATATAAGAATTTATTCCTCATAAATTCGAAAAAGGGGTGTGCCAGTGCTATTGAAGACCGTCGGTCAGATGCAGGATGTTCACGGAGGTGAACAGGAGACGGCCGCCCAGGGCCCGGAGCTTTTCCCGTGCCGGCTGAGCCCGGTGAGCGATGAACGGATTACCGATATCTGCGAGTGCGTAATGGACATGGCCGCTGCGCTCTTCAATATCAGCGGCCGGGAGTTGCGGCAGCCGGGGCGAAGTTCCACGAGTGTGACCCGTGTGCGCCAGATTAGCATGTACGTTACCCACGTCGTACTCGGTCTCAGCATGACCGATGTCGCCCGCGGTTTCGGGCGCGACCGTACGACGGTTCAGTACGCATGCCATCTGGTGGAGGATCTGCGTGACGATCAGGACTTCGATTGCATCGTCCTGATGGTCGAACGCGTGACGGCAGCGGCATTTCGGCAGGTTGAGGTGGTGCAATGAAGCGGCAGAAGATGGAATCAGATCGCGCCCGCAAGGAGTGTTTGCGCGCCGTGCGCTTTCTTGCCAGTGGCGCGGGGACGATACGAAAGGCGGCGAAAGAGGGCAGGCTGCTGCTCGACGGCGGAGAACGCGGCGTTATCTCGATCTCCGCGGCGGCCTTGTGCGATTTGCAGCGCGCGGCTCTGGTCGGCATTGAGAATGGTGTGCTCGCGTTGACACCTGAGGGAAGGGCACTGACGCGGCGCGCGAGCGCCAAGGACGAGCCCTTCCGCGAACAGCACATAGAGCGCGGCACACGCACAGACTTCACGGAGGACGGTCCCGAGACGGTCGAGGTGAACCTTTCGGAATCGCCGTTGGGTCAACTCGCCCGCAGGCGCGGCAAGGACGGCCGGCCCTTTCTGGACGAGGCGGAATTCCGTGCCGGCGAGCGGCTGCGCGCAGATTTCACGCGCGGGCAGATCATGCCGCGTCTTGGCGCAAGCTGGAGCGAACCAGTCAACAGGGGCAAACGCGGCGGGCGGGAGAACGGTATCGCGGAACTGACGGAGGCAGCCCTGGCGGCCCGGCAGCGGGTGGAGCACGCGCTCGCGGCCGTGGGTCCGGAGCTGGCCGGGGTTCTGGTGGACGTGTGCTGTTTTCTAAAGGGCCTTGAGCGCGTGGAGGCAGAGCGCGGTTGGCCGGTGCGCTCCGCCAAGGTGGTGCTGAAAACCGCGCTTGCCGCCCTCAGCCGGCATTATGAACCGCCGCCGCGGCCGCGACGCCAAAGCGTTCTGCACTGGGGTGCGGAGGACTATCGTCCGCGCCTGCGGACGTAGCGTTGGGCGGCTGCTATCTGCCGGCTATGCGGATTGTCGCCCCTGAGCGCTGGAGCGCCTCTTGGAGTTGCATGGGCGGTGGCCGGTCGGTCACCAGCCCGTTCAGGGCCGAAAGCGGTTCGACGGTCGCGACCAGCTCCACGCCGAATTTCGAGTGGTCGACCAGCAAACAGGTCTCGCGCGACTGTCGGATCATCGCGCGCTTGACCGCGACCGCGGCGAGGTTGGCATCCGTCACGCCCTTGGTGCTGACGCCACTGCAGCCGATGAATGCGCGATTGGCATTATACCGGCTCAAAAAATCCAGCGTTTCGGGGCCGTAGACGCCGGCTTCCTCGCTCATGAAATCGCCCGGGCACATCACGACGTGAATGGTGTCGTTGCGCCCCAGCGCCGTGGCGACGGCGAGGCTGTTGGTCAATACGGTGAGTTCCTTACCAATTGCCGCGAGACTCAGAGCGAGTTGATGCGTCGTCGATCCGGCGTCGATGGCCAGCACTTCGCCGGGGCGCACGATTTCCGCGGCGCTTCTGCCGATACGCGCGCGCTCCTCCGTCCGGGCCCTGTCGCGTTCGCCGAAAGGGGGCTGCGCGCCCATCGGCTTGGCGGCGGCACCGCCATAGGCGCGCTGAATGAGGCCTTCGTGGCTAAGGGCATTCACGTCGCGCCGAACGGTCTCCGTCGACACACCGAACTGGGCGGCGAGATCGGACGTGCGGACATGCGGATGGTGGCGCAACGCAAGAAGAATCTGCTCCTGCCGGTCGCGCTTGCGCAGGCGGGACATCAGCGCGTCTCCGCGCCAAAGGCGGTCGCCACCGCGCCATGGTCGCTTTTCAGAAGCCCCAGACCGGAGTGTAAACGGAAGTCTCTGCAGCCGGTTACGTGCAGATGTTGAACTAGCAGGTGTCCCATCGCCATTTTTTTATTTTCCGATCGACCTATGTGACATGATTCGATGGCAGTTTTGCTACAATGCCGGTGGATCGAAGCGATCAGGCTATAGCGCTGCACTTCCGCGCCCGAATTTCTGTGGTCGCGGCAGACTCCTCGTCGCGCCTGAAATGCCTGACTTCCCACTTGTTCGACCAAAGGTTCTGTAAATTTTGAGGGTAGTCGGTATTTGCAGCGCAAACTATTGCAAAGTACCACAAAAGCTGGCTACGCTCGAAACAGTTGGCGGGTGGCGCGCCGCCAAGAGTTTCCAGGGAGGATAATCAGATGACACACACGCAACAGAGAACGTGGTTTATGGGCGGCGGCTTGGCCACTGCCGTGAGCTTCGCTGCCTTGCTTCTTGCCGCTCCGGCCCAGGCGCAGGACGATGACTGTCCCAATCGCGGCCAGCTGGACACCGCCTATTGCGATGCTGACGGGGATCTGGTCGCGGACCCGCCGAGCGATCCGTCCGAGTCGGTAAATCCCGACACGCTGGTCTTCGCCTACACGCCGGTCGAGGATCCCGCGATCTACGAGGATATCTGGGAACCCTTCATCGATCATCTTGAGGAGGTTACGGGCAAGACCGTGCAGTTCTTTGCCGTGCAGTCCAACTCGGCCGAAGTCGAGGCCATGCGCAGCGGCCGGCTCCATATCGCCGGCTTCTCGACCGGGCCGACGCCTTTCGCGGTTAATCTCGCCGGTGCGGTGCCCTTTGCGATCATGGGGTCGGAAGACGGCCGCTTCGGCTATACGCTTCAGGTTTACACCCGAAACGATAGCGGCATCGATGAGATGCCGGACCTCGCCGGAAAGCGAGTTGCCCACACTTCGCCGACCTCGAACTCCGGCAATCAGGCACCGCGCGCGCTGTTCCCGGATCTCGGAGTCGTGCCGGATGAGGATTATGAGGTGATCTATTCCGGCTCGCACGACCAATCCATGCTGGGCGTGGCCGCGGGTGACTACGATGCCGCACCAGTCGCTTCCGAAGTGGTTGAGCGCATGGCCGATCGCGGATTGTACGATCCCGAGGAAGTCAAGATCGTTTGGGAATCTCAGCCCTTCCCGACGACCTCCTACACCTACGCTCACAATCTCGACCCCGAGCTTGTCGACTCGATCAAGGAGGCATTCTTCTCGTTTGATTTCCAGGGAACGGCCCTGGGCGAGGAATTCGAGGGCGTGAGCCAGTTCGTCCCCATAACCTACGAGGAGGACTGGGCGGTGATCCGCCAGATCCAGGAGGCCAATGGCGTCGAATACACGCCGCAGGGTCTGGCAAGCGAGTAGAATCGGGATGACGCAGGGGATGCGCGGTCGCTTTGCGGTCGCGCGTTGCCGCTTCCGTGGAGCCCTTGGAACATGCTGAAAATCTCGCAACTGGTGAAGCGCTATGGTAACGGCGAACCGGTTTTGAAGGGGCTCGACCTCGAAGTTCCGGGCGAGAGCATCGTCGCCGTTATCGGTGCCTCGGGGGCTGGCAAGAGCACACTGCTGCGCTGCATCAACCGCCTGGTTGAGCCGACCTCCGGAACCATCGAGCTTAACGATGTCACGCTGTCGTCGCTGCGCGGCAGCGAGTTGCGAGCGGCGCGCCGGCGCATCGGCATGATCTTTCAGGGCTTCAATCTGGTCGATCGACTCACGGTGATGGAGAACGTGCAGTCGGGCCGGCTTGGCTACTTGCCGACCTGGCGCGCGATCACGCGCCGCTATCCCAGGAAGGACATCCGCCGCGCTTATGAACTGATGGAGCGCGTCGGCATTGCCCATTACGCCAGCAAGCGCGCCGACGAGCTTTCCGGCGGCGAGCGCCAGCGCGTGGGCGTGGTGCGCGCGCTCATGCAGGAGCCGGAGATTCTTCTGGCCGACGAGCCGACCGCATCGCTCGATCCAAAAACCTCCGAGCAGATTATGGAGCTTCTGCGCGCCCTGTCGCGCGAGTTCTCGCTGCCCGTGCTCATCAACATTCACAATGTCGGCGAGGCCAAGGCCTATTCGGACCGCATCGTCGGCATGCGTTTCGGCCGCATCATGTTCGATGCGGAGCCTTCGGCGCTCGACCGCGCCGCCATGGACGAGATCTATGCCGGCACGCCCGCCGACGAGCGCGCGGTCGGAGGCGGCGACGAAACCGAGTTCAAGGTGAAAACGGCATGAGCGCCCACGCGCCCGCCAATGACGGCAAGCTGCCGGACACCTGGCGCAAGCCGCCCATGATCGCCAATCCGGTTCTGCGTTATACGCTGGCTGTGGCGGTCCTCGCCTATGTTGCGTGGGCCGTCTACATGCTTCCCTTCGACTGGGAGCGCATGGCCGAGGGAGCGTCCCGCGCGGCCCGCATCTTCAGCGGCGCCTTCCCGCCGAGCTTCGAGCGCAGCGGGCTTCTGATCGACGGCTTCCTGGAAAGCCTGAAGATCGCGATTCTGGCGACTGTCGCCGGAGTATTTCTGTCGATTCCCATCGCCTTCATGGCCGCCAAGAACCTGGCGCCGAAGCCGGTTTACTTTTTGGGCCGGGCCATCATCGTCGTCGCCCGCAGCTTCCACCCGGTGATCGTCGCCATCATTTTCGTCAAGGCGGTGGGCTTCGGCCCCTTTGCCGGCGTTCTGACGCTCATCGTCTATTCCATCGGTTTCGTGGCGAAGATGCTGGCCGAGCGGATCGAGGAGATCGACTGGGGGCAGGTTGAGGCGATGCGCGCCGTCGGTGCAGGCTATCTGCCGACGATCATCTACGCCGTCTTCCCGCAGATCATGCCGCGCCAGATCGGCCTCAGCATCTATCAGCTCGACTCCAACCTGCGCGCCTCGGCCGTGGTCGGCATCGTTGGCGCCGGCGGCATCGGCTCCACGCTGGCCAACGCCTTCGGGCGCTATGATTACGACTTCGCGCTGGCCATCACCATGGTCATTGTTGGCGCGATCCTCATCAGTGAGGGGATCAGCGGACAGATCAGGAAACGCATATGGTAGGGCTCGACGCGACACCGGACGAATGGGTGCGCTTCACGCCGCGCCAGCGGCTGCAGCGCTTCGCGATCTATCTCGTGTGCGTGGCGGCCATCGTCTGGGCGCTTACCAGCATCGACGTTGTCTGGGCCTGGGTCTATGACGCGCCGGAGCAGATGGCCGATCTCTTCGGTCGCATGGTGCCACCCGACACGGCCAACCTGTCCAGTATTCTCTGGGTTCTTCTGGAAACGGTGAACATCGCCACCATCGCGACCGCGCTCTCCGTTATGGTCTCGCTGCCGGTCGCCTATATCGCCGCGCAGAACACGACTCCGAACGCGGCGACGCTCTGGCTCGGCCGACTGATCCTGGTCTCCAGCCGTTCGGTCAACACGATCATCTGGGCACTCCTGTTCGTGGCGATTTTCGGCCCCGGGATCATCGCTGGCATTCTGGCCATCATGTTCCGCTCCATAGGCTTCATCGGCAAGCTTCTGGGCGAAGCGATCGAGGAAATCGACCGGCGGCCGGTCGAAGCGCTGGAAGCAACGGGTGCCTCGCGCTTCAAGGTGATCCTTTACGCCATCGTGCCCCAGGTGATGCCGACGTTCTGGGCCGTCAGCATCCTGCGTTGGGACATCAACCTGCGCGAATCAACAGTGCTCGGCCTGGTCGGCGCCGGCGGCATCGGCCTGATCCTCCAGGGCGCGATCGACACCTTCAACTGGCAGGAGGCGGCGACGGTCCTGCTGGCGATCCTGGCGCTTGTCATTGCGGGTGAGGTGGTGGCCGGCACGCTCCGGCGGCGGATTATCTAAAAGGTGCTGTAACTGCCCCAGTAAACGCTACGCCGCGGTCATCGCGGTGCCGGCTTCATCCTTGATGCGGTGGATCATGGCGCGCAGGCCGTTGGCGCGTTGGGGCGTGAGGTGTTCGTCGAGGCCGAGCGCGCGCATCGTGTCTTCGGCATCAATGGAGAGGATCTCGCTGGCGCGCCGGCCGCTGAAGAGCGACAGGACGATCGCCACCAGCCCGCGCACGATATGCGCGTCCGAATCGCCCTGGAATGTCACCACCGGGTCGTTTCCCTCGCCGATCTCTGTGTGAAGCCAGACCTGGCTCACGCAACCGCGCACCTTGTGCCGCTCGTCGCGTGCCGACTCGGGAAATTCGGGCAGGTCGTTACCGAGATCGATAATATAGCGGTAGCGCTCTTCCCAGTCGTCCAGAAAGGCGAAGTCCTCGCGGATTGTCTCGATACTCGTCATCATGCGCCGCATATAGTGGTTGAGACGGCGGGCGTCACGGGTAAATTTCGCTCATTGCGACTGCGATTCGGCTGCGTCGTCCTCCGCCGGTGTCTCGACGGCCGGCTGGGCGGCCTCGGGACTGGCCGAATGCTCTTCCTCCACCAACTCCCGCGCGATGCGCATGCCTTCCTTGGCCCGCGCGGTGATCGTTTGCACGGCGGCGCTTGCCGTTGCGCAGACGTCCGGCTGCCGCATGCAGATATCGGCCAGATCGCGCACGGTGTCGCGGACCGCCGCGATTGCCTGAAGGGGATTGACGGACTCCACTCCGGGCGCCTGCTCGCTCACATTGATGGGCAGGAACAGGAGAACCAGTGAGAACCAGAATATGCAGCGGATCAGGAAACTGATCATGTTGCGTGAATGCTCCCGGCGTTTGTCTATTTCGATTATGCCTGCCGTGGGCAACCAGGTCGTTAAAATGCGCGTCAAATCGAAGGCAAACTCGCTTCAAATCAGTACATGTCGGCCTTTGAAACGCCTTTTAATCAATTGCATACGATTTCGGTGACCCGGCGGAAATCATTTAACCTGCTGTATATGTTTGGCAATTTTTCGTTCGGCGCGACTTTTCGCGCCTCTAATTTGACCATAAGCGGGCGCGGCCTTCATCGACCCTTTGTTAACCATGCACGCATTCTACCGGTGGGAGGGGGCTATTTCGGGGGTGTTTTTCCACTGTACCGGCTGTTTTCAGTCTCCGCGTTTATCCTTTCCTAAAGGCTGGGTGCGAGGTTCGGCTCGAGAAGAAAAACGCGTCAAGCGAAGACAAGTCGAGCGCGTCACTTTGAGCACACGAGCGTTTTCATTTGCGGATTGGTCCATGAGCATCAAGGCGGCCTTCGACCGCCTGGTCCACCCCTCCGTCACCCGCGTTGAGGAACGCGGGCGGCAGCATCGGCTGTTGCAGGCCTTGCTGGTTGGGGCGGTGTTGGTGGCCGTTGCGACAGCCCAGATCGTCATAGGGCGCACTGGCGGTGGCACGGCGCTTGCCGCCATTCCACTGGTATTCGGGATCGGATTGATGGCCCCTTTCACGCTGATGGTTACGGCCCGTCGGCAATTCATCGAGCCGGCAGCGCTCGCTCTCGGGGCGGCTGCCGTCGCGATTCTGATTGCGGCCGGTGGTGGACTGGCTTCGCCGTTTGCCGCCTTGAGCGCGGCTCTCATTGTAGAGAGCGCCTGGACAGCGCGCACGCGTGCCGCCCTTGGATGGGGTGTCGCGGCAGCCATAGCAGCCCTTGGCGCTGGCGCCGGGCTGGGCGTGACGGCTTTCTCCGACCTGGCGTCCATGGCACCTTCACCATGGCAATGGCTGATTCCGCTCGCCTATGGCGGCTTTGTCCTTACGCGCGTTCCCACTTTTGAAGCCGCCGGCACGGCCGACGAACCCGAGCAGGCAACTCCGTCTGTCGAGGAGATGATCGGGGCGGCCGTGCTGCGCCTGAACGGCGCTGGCGAGGTGGTCGACGCCTCGCGGGGCACCGAGGCGCTTCTCAATGTGGCGCCGGAGATCGTGCTTGGCACAGGCTTGTTCGACCGCGTGCATTTGAACGACCGGATCCTCTATCTTGAGGCGCTCGCGGATCTCAAGGAGGGCGCGGCGGCGCGGAGAGTGAATCTGCGCCTGCGCATGGCCGCCGAGCCGAATGCGCCCGTGAGCGTGATCTACCGGCCCTGCATTCTCGACCTTGCCGCGACCCCGGCAGGCGGGACGTTCGTGGCCGTGCTGCGGGACAACGATGTCGCGGCCGAGCTCGAGCAAAGGGCCGCGGACATGCGGGACGCGGCGGACAATGCGGCTATGACCAAGGACCGGCTTCTCGCCTCCGTCAGCCACGAATTGCGCACGCCGCTCAACGCCATTGTCGGTTTCTCCGAGCTGCTTGAAAACGAGATGTTCGGCAAGCTTGCCAACGAGAAGCAGCGCGAATACGTCGCCACGATTCGCGTTGCAGGCGGACATCTGCTTTCCGTGGTGAACGCCATTCTGGATGTTTCCAAACTGCAGGCAGGGTCGTATACGCTGCAGCCGGAAACCTTTTCCTTCGCTGAGGCGGTTCGGCTGTGTCTCACAATGATGGGGCAGGAGGCGGAGGCGAAGTCGGTTATTCTGCGGGCGGATATCGCGGAGAATGTCGGCACCGTGCACTGCGACCGGCGCGCGGTCCAGCAGGTGCTGGTCAATCTCGTCTCGAACGCGGTCAAGTTCACGCCTTCAGGTGCGGTCACCATATCTGCGCGTCGGCGGGGGGAGCGCCTCGATTTCACGGTCAGCGATACCGGAATCGGGATCTCGGCCGAGGATCTGGAGCGGATCGGAACGCCGTTCACGCAGGTGCAGAACGACTATACGCGCCAGTACGATGGAGCGGGGCTCGGGTTGGCGCTGGTGAAGGGACTGTTGGAGCGCATGGGCGGCGGCATCGCGATCGAAAGCACGCCCGGCTGCGGAACACGGGTCCATGTCTCGCTGCCTGCGGGACAGATGGATGGGGAGGGCGAGGAAAAATCGGGCACCGACGAAGACGGTGGGAAATGGAATGACGGGTGGACCAATGACGGCTTACGAAAGACAGCCTGAGCGCCGCATCGGCGTCGGGGCAATGGCAGGGGCGGCGCTGGCCGCCGTTGGGCGTTTCGCCGCGCGCAACCCCGCGGCAGTGGGCGGCACGACGGCGTTTGTCGTCGCCTTGTCATTCGTCTCGGCCAACGCGGTCTGGTATCAGCCACAGTCCCATCCGGGAGCCTTCGTCGCCACACGCGAGCAGCCCTTTATTCCGCCGGCGCCACAGCCGGCGCCAGAGCCCCGGCCAGCGGAGGCGGAGCCGGCCAACGGTTCGCGATCCGATGTCCGGCAGATCGCGCCCGAGCAGGAGACCGCGAATGTCGAGCCGCGTCCGGAACCGCAATCGACCGGGTCCGTCAATCCGACCGGAGGAGACCCGACGGTGCGTTCAGCTCAAGGCGTTCTGAAGGAGCTTGGCCTTTATGACGGTGAGGTCGACGGCATGATCGGGCCACAAACCCGCGCGGCAGTGGAGAATTACCGGCGAATTGTCGGCCTCGAGATTGATGGCGGTATCGATTCTGCGCTGCTCGAGCAGCTCGGTCTCGAGTCACAGGAAACGGCTGTTCCCGCCGTGGCGCCCACGCCTATACCAAGGCCGGAACTGACCGCGAACAGGCAAGCGGAGCCGGAACCCGCTGTACCGGAACAAGAGCCCGCACCCACACAGGAGCCGGAACCAGCGTCCGCACGGGAGCAGCGGCGTGTATCGGCGCCGGGCTCGGGTTCAGGGGCTGACCTGCAAATGGCGTCCCTCAACAATGCCGACCCCACAGTCCGACGGGTACAGGCGGGTCTGAGGGCTTTCGGAAACGACGGTATCGAGGTGGACGGCGTTCTGGGCAAAGACACGCAGGACGCGATCCGCGAGTTCCAGTCGCTCTTCGGCCTTTCCGTCACGGGCCAACCGGACGACGAATTCCTGGCGAAGATGCGGGAAGTCGGCCTGATCAACTGATCGTCTGTGCGCCACCCGTCCAGTGGCTTGCCCCAAGGCCTGGACAGCTCCTCAATCAGGCATGCAGCTCTCGGGCAGGCTGTTCTCCAGGCTCTCCGTGGATTTTTCCAGTGAGCCGCTCGAGATCGTCATTGGACGGAAAGGCGGAGCTTCCTGGTTGAGCGGAGCGGCCTGTGAGATTTCATAGCAGCCGCTGAAAACTTCCTTTTTCCCATCATAGCTTTCCGCTTCGATGGCAACCGGCTGATGCCAGTATAGAACGCCCGCGCCGGGATCTCCTTCGCTTGATCCGGTGTGCAGCTTGATGCTGCGGGTGTTCTCATATCCAAGAACCCAGGAAGGGAAGTCCGACAGGCCATCGTGATAGCTGTAGGCGCGCGAGAACTCGCCCCTGTTGATTGCGTTGTAAAAGGACTCGATCAGCACCTCAGGCGAACTTCGGTCGTCCTTGTAGTCCGGAATGTTGTTGAGATCCTTGCGTGCAAGCACCTTGTCAACCGCATTGAAGGCGTCATCGATCGCCTGTTGCGATTGGCTTTCGCCATGAGCGGCGGAAGTGCTAAACAGGATTGCCAAGGCCAAGCCCTGAATTGTTTTTGGCATGGGAACTGCCCGTAATTTCATCGATAATTGAGAATGTTATTCTCGTTCTACTAATCCCATCCTATCTCGCCCCGGACAAATGTAATCAAGTGCAAAACGGAAAAGTAAAAGGACGCGCCCGATGCGCGTGACAAGCGATCTCTGGGTTTCCGCCCTGCTCAAACGCATCTTCTCGGATGGCGGCTTTGCCACGATCCGGCGCCGGGGCGCGCGGGAGGCCGGCGCGATCTTCCTGATCCGGCGTACCCGGCTGGGTGAGCTGCATTTCTACGGACCTGCGCCGCAGACGAGCTATGACGAGGCAAAGCCCGATGATCGCCAGTTCACGCACGTCACAACGACCACGGAGGAGGCCGACATAGAGCGGCATCTGGAAAAGGAGATGCGTTTTGACCCCGATGTCTGGATCGTCGAGGTCGAGATGGATAGCGACATATCGGACTATCTGGCGCTTGCGACCGACTGAAGATTTTCCTCGAGCCGGGCTTGCCGCCAGTTTGCGATCTTTTCCCGTGCCGTTTCTGCGCCTAGCGCGTCATAGCGCTGAAGGAAAAGCCGGATAGCGGAAGGATGGGAGACCTGGGCGGGGTAAGTTGCCGCGGTGATCACAAATGCCTGCTCGGCGCCAAGCCCTGCGGCCTTCAGGCAGATCATCAGGTCGGAATAGGTTGCGGCGGCGGCAATGCCGCGGACGCGGCTTGCCGGAAAATCGATCGCGCGGCCCAAGGCAGCGGCGAACGCATCCCGGTCTCCGGCGAGGGCGGGGTTGAGCAATGCGCTGAAACCGCTCTCGTGTGTGGGCAATTGATCGCCTTCTTCGGCGGTCCGGTTGCTGTCCCGCATGACCTCGCGCAACCGCTCGCGAACCGGCTCGAGCCGGTCGATATCGCCAGCTGACTCGATCGCCGACTTTGAGATCACTGGCGCGCCTTCCGCCTGCGCACGGGCGATCAGGGTGCGGATCAGCGATGCAATAGCCGGGTTGAGGCCGTCACGCCGCGCGATCACCCGCGCATGGGAGAGGCCATGCCGGCCGATCAGCGCAATTAGGTCGATGTCGCTCAAGGCACGTGAACGCACCAGAAGCGGCGCGGCAATCTCGATGGGTTCGGCGCAAAGGCGGTGGATGATACCGGGCGGCGCGAAGGCACACTCACACAAGGCCGCGGCCGCAAAGCGCCGCGTTTCGGTGGACACTGCATCGTAGAGCCCCAGCGTCAGATCGTCGAGCTGGGCGATTTCATTTCGCGTAGGCCGGGTGAGCGAGCAAAAGGCGGTTATGGCGGCACGGAAGAGGCGCTCGCGATTGCGCTCCTTTCCTGTAAACGCGATATGCCTGAAATCCGCCTTCAACACGCAACAATGACCTGGAACCGGAAAGACGATGAACACGCGCATCCGCCGAACTGGCCGGCGAAGCCTGATTGTTCAAATTAGAGACAATCCGTTAGCGACCCATTAACCGCCTTCTTAAGGCTTGTATTCACCAATTTGGCGGAGGAGTATGAATGCTAACGATGTGTTAACCATGACATGCGTTCATTGCAGCGGGAGGGCGTTGCGTACCAAAATTTGGTCCAATGCGGGAGCAAGGCATGGCAACAATCCTGTCCTTCACGCCGCCGGCGCGGGATGAGAAGGCAAGGTCATCCTCACCGGGCGGAGAGGCGACCATCATCGTATTTACCGGTGTACAATACGAACGCATCGAGGATGACGGTTCCGAGAATGAACCGGAGCCGGCTTGCAAGCGCGTGCGGCGACGGCGAAGCTGACTGGGCGTTGCGAGTTGTGAACTGGCGCTCTTGAGAGCCGGCGCTATAACGTAACCGTCACGTTGCCGCGGAGTTACATCGGCCGGCAGTCGAGGCTGCGCAGAAAGTCACGGGCGAGGTTGCTCCAGGTCTCGTCGGGGACGAAGACGCGCACCAGTGCAATCCCCTCCTCTGGCACCCCTTCCACGACAATGGACTCTTCCAGCAGGTCGTTGGCTATCTCGCGTGCCTGCTGGCCGTCATCGGTTGCCGTCAGGACGAAATCCAACGCGCGCTCATGGGAGGCATCGTCATTGATGCTGAAGACATTGTTTCCCATACGGTTGAAGATGGACAGCGACCAGAACGGCATTTGCCCTTCCGCCTGGACGCGGACCGCGCCATCCGACAGATCGAAACGGCAGGCGGCCGCCTCGAGAAATGGGTTGTCCGGGGCCGGCAGGTTGTCCGCCGACGGGCTTTCGCTGAGTTGGACGGTTTCGAAAGGGGCGGCGACCGGTGAGATCCGGCTCCAGGCATCCTGCACCGAATGTACGGGCAGCATGAAAAGAATGAGGATGTGCACAATCCCGGCGCCGACCAGGCCGAGTGCGATGGCGAAAAGCAGCCTATACATCGCACTCCGTCCGCGTGATTTCCGGCATTTGTGGCTGGCCCAGCTGGAGACCCGTGGAAACGGGTGTGTCGAGAAGCGTCAGGACGAGGTGCATGGGGCCGCTTCCTCCGGTTGCCAGCCAGTTTCCCGCCGCGGGTTTCGGTGCAACCGTGATGGTGAACCCGTTATCCGGCTGCCGCAGTAGCATCCGGGAATGAAGTGCTGGCCGGCGACGCGCGAAGGAGGGTAGGGGCTCACCGGAGGGTGCGGCGGCATAAAGGGTCCACAGGCGCGCTGACGGAAACGGACCTTCAATGTGATAGCTGCACTCGCGTCGCAGCGGAGCGCCGCCGGAATCACGCGTTGCGGTGAAGGCAATGCCCTCCGACTGGCCGAGCGGAATGCCGCCCTCCCGGGCGAAACGCGCCCGCACGTAGGGGCCGGCATCCGGCGTGCCGAAATGGGGAGAGGCAGTCCATTCGCCGATCCTGACGATGCCGAACGCCGGAAGTTCCTCCAGCACGTACCAGACGCTGGCGGTGCCGCCGCCGAGCGCAATGGCAAGGACAACCAGGGTTAGGAAAGCCGTTCTCAGCATGCGTGCCGGTCGCTCACTTTCCGGTCATAGGGCTGGAAGATCGAGCGTGCGGCCAGCGGTGGTCTGCGGAGTGGTGTTTTGCCCGAAGAGATCCGTCAGTCCTTCGATCACGACGCGCGTTGCCGAGGAGAGACGGCGGGGAGGTCTGTGCCGAACAGGCGGCCCGCCTTCGGGTATTTCGGTTGCAGCAACCTCAGTACCCTCTTCGGGAAGCGGGTTTTCAATGCCGGGAATCGGCTTCAGCTCGACGTTCTGATGCGCGTAGGTCATGAACCTCTGCCAGACCATTGCCGGCAGCGAGCCGCCGGTCATGCGCTCGGTGGGGCGGTAGTCGTCGTTGCCGAGCCAGACGGCGGCGACATAGTTGCCGGTGTAACCGACATACCATGCATCGCGATAGGACTGGGTCGTGCCGGTCTTGCCGGCCGAGCGCACGCCTGCCAGCGCCGCGCGCCGTCCGGTGCCGCGTTCCGGTACTTGCACGAGTATGGAATTCATGTGCGAAACCGCCTGCTGGGACAGCACGCGGTGCGGCGGCGGCGCATCATGCGATCGATCGTAGATGATCTCGCCGGAATGCGTACGCAACTGCGATATTCCATGGCGCAGACCGGCATAGCCGCCCGTGGCGAAGACACTGTAGCCGGTAACCTGATCCATCACCGTCATATCGGAGGTGCCGAGGACCATCGTCTTATGGCCGTTAAGCGGTGTTTCCACTCCCATTTCCTCGGCAAGCTGCTGGATCGCGTCGATACCCAGGTGATCGTGGGCGAGACGCACGGGTACGGTATTATAGGAGCGGGCGAGCGCCGTGGCCAGATCGACGCGGCCGGCATAACTGCGGCCGTAATTCTGCGGGGCCCAGCCGCCCCAGTTGATGGGCGCGTCGGGGACGATCGACTCGGGGGTGAATCCCGCCTCCATCGCTGCCGCATAAACGTAGGGCTTGAAGGATGAGCCGGGCTGGCGCTGCGCTTTTGTGGCGCGGTTGAACTGGCTTTGGCCGTAATCCCGTCCGCCAACGAGCGCACGGATGGCACCATTGGTTTCCATCATCACTGCCGCGCCCTGCTCGACGTCATAGGCATTGCCGTGCTGGCGCAGGTGATGCTCGATCGACTCTTCCACCGCCTGCTGCAGGTTCAGATCTATCGTCGTTCGCGCGACCAGCGAATGCGTCGTGCCGGGCGGCACGATACGCTTGAGCTCCTCGAAGGCCCAGTCGAGGAAATAATCGGGGCTTTCCCGATTGTCCCGCTCGACAGCGCTGGCGGGATTGAGCCGGGCGGAGAGCACTTGCCCCTCGGTCATGAAGTGCGAATTGACCAGATTGGTGAGAACCTCATTGGCGCGGGCGCGGGCGGCCGGAAGGTTGATGTGCGGGGCGTAGCGCGAGGGCGCCTTGAAAAGTCCGGCGATCATGGCCGCCTCGGAGAGCGTGAGGTCTCGCACATGCTTGTCGAAATAAAAGTCGGCGGCCGCCCCGATGCCGAATGTGCCGCCGCCCAGATAGGCGCGGTCGAGATAAAGTTGCAGGATCTCGCGCTTGGAAAGGTTGGCCTCCAGCCACAGCGCCAGGAACGCCTCCTTGATCTTGCGCTCCATCGTGCGTTCGTTGCTGAGGAAAAGGTTTTTTGCGAGCTGCTGGGTGATCGTCGAGCCGCCCTGGACAATGGTGTTGGCGCGCATGTTCTCCGTCAGAGCGCGCGCGAGCCCGACGATATCGATGCCGAAATGCTCGAAAAACCGACGATCTTCCGTCGCCAATACGGCCTTGATGACGTGGCGCGGCATCTCCTCCACCGGCACGGAGTCGCGTTGACGGATTCCGCGCTGGCCGATCTCGTGGCCGTAGCGATCGAGGAATGTGACAGCATAATCGTCCTGCGCGCGCCAGTCCTCTTTGCTGGCCTCGATCGCTGGAGTGGCCAGCCCCAGCATGACCACAGAACCGGCGGCAAGAAGCGTGGCGCCTTCGCCGAAAATCTCGACCACCGCCCGTTTCGGCCCGCGCACGCGGAAGCGGCGGAAGAAAATGGTCAGATTCTCCCAGACCTCTGCCGCCTTGAACCGGAGTTCGTAGAGGCTAGAGTCAATCCAGGCGTCAATGTCGAGGAGCTTTGTCGCCCTCGGCACCTGTCTTTCCTTCGGCACGCGCTTTTCTTCCATGGCCGGACTGCCTGGAACCTTGTTCCTCAAGCCTTCTTCCTTAACTGTCGAGAAATCTCCCAACGGCCAGAGCGGAAGGCAGTTCCCGGATAATTGTTAGCATATTTGTTCGGGCAGTTGAGAATATTTGGCCAGTCGACCGCTCTCCTCGCAATCGATTTCGATTGACATGCCATATGGCAAAACCCATATCTTTGCCATATGGCAGGAGATAGACGATGGCTCTCGCGTTTCATATTACCGAAGATGCGCCGCTTCAAGATCAGAAGGCGGCGGTCGTTAAGGCGCTTTCGCGGATTGCCGCGCAATGGAAGCTGACCAATGACGAGGCGGCCGCGCTTGCCGGCGTGAACGTGCGCACATGGTCGCGCATGAAGGACGGAACCTTTGCTGGCAACCTCAACCAGGACCAGTTGATGCGCGCGAGCCTTTTGATCGGCCTTTTCAAAGGCTTGCGGCTTCTTTTCAACGGACCGCTCACCTATGGCTGGCCCAAGCGCCCGAATGATGGATTTGGCGGACGGACGCCGGTGGACGTGATGATCGAGGGCGGCATACCGGAAATGATGCGCATGCGCCGGCATATCGACGGGCTGAGGGGCGGGATGTGATCGACTTCCCCCTGGTGGACTTCAACGAGGCGCACACGCACCGGCTTCTTTCGAGCGCCTATGTCGACGAACCGGCCATCGCCCCGCTCTATGACGATGACGACGAGAAAGAGATTCTGGACGCGCTTGAGGCCAGGACCAGCAGCCGCCTGCTGGGCCAGGCCGGAAAGCTGGACGAGGTTTCGCCCGGCGAGCTTCTGACCGAGACTTTCGGCTATGGCTGGACCTACGTGAACGCAGCGTTTGTCTACACGCGCGTCGGCGGCAACCGCTTCAACGGCGAAGGGCGCGGCGCCTGGTATGCGGCGCTGGCCGTCGAGACCTGCCTGGCGGAAGTGGGGTTTCACCTGACGCGCGAACTGAAGAACACCGGCGAAACGGAAAACACCACGCAATATGTGCAGCTTCTGGCGCATATTGCGGGCCGGATGGCCTCGCTCGTGGGGCGCGAGGGCGAGCCCTGTCTCGATCCCGACACGGCGGTCGGCTACCCGGCCGGACAGAAGCTGGCAGAAGAAATGCGCGGGCAGGGGCTCGGCGGGATCATCTATCCCGCCGTCCGCCACGCGGGCGGAACCTGCATCGCCACGCTGCGGCCCGACTGCATCAGGCAGGTGACGCGCGGGGCGTCATACCGGCTGGTGTGGAGCGGCGGAAAAGGGCCGGAGGTCGTTTTTGTGAAGTGACTTGAATGCGGATGACTTGAAAACGCGCTTCTATGATGCCGGATGCGACGACGCGCAAAGGCATAAAACGGCGCCATGATGTTTGCGACAGTCCAGGCAAACGCCAACCTGGTATGGGCGTCCCGAGGCCACGATTCGGACGTCGCCGCACAGGCAACCGCCGGAGAATTGCTCCATGCTGCGCCTTCATGGCCGTTCTCTCCAATTTCAAGCCATGTACCTGGGCAATGCAGCCACCAACGCGTCTACAGCGAGGCGGATCTTCGATGGGAGGTGAGGCGTCTGCAGCCACAGCGCGTAGGCATCGTATAGAAATTCCGGCTCATCAGGCAGGAGTTCGATCAGCGCGCCAGACCGAATGCGCTCGCGCACCAGCCAATAGGGCAGCCAGGCCAACCCCAGGCCGACGGTTGCCGCGTCGGCGATCGCGTCAAGGTCGTCAAGCCGCATCCGGTTGAGCGGCGTGATTGCCACCGCAGGTTCGCCGTCGCGCGGAAACAGCCACGGCGCGGCGGGGCCGGACCGGCGGTAGACGACGGCATGGTGCCTTTCCAGATCCTCGATCCGTTGCGGTCGGCCATGCCTCTCCAGATAGGCCGGCGACGCACAAACCACCATGCGCTGGTGCGCGACGCGGCGCGCGATCACACCGGCCTTGTCCTGCAGGCTGCCGGTCCGGATGGCGAGATCGTAGCCATCTTCCGCAAGGTCGGTGATGTGGTCGTTGAAGGATAGATCGAGTTCCAGTGCAGGATATTGCTGCGCGAGTTCCAGCAGGACGGGGGCAACGCAGCGCCGGCCGAAATGCACGGGCATGGTGACACGCAGCTTTCCGCGCGGCTCAGCGAATTGATCGGCCGCGAGTGCATCGGCGGCTTCGGCCTCTGCCAGCACCACGCGGCAGCGCTCGTAGTATGCGCGCCCGAACTCGGTCAGGCTCTGGCGGCGCGTGGTGCGGTTGATGAGGCGCACGCCCAGCCGCTCCTCAAGGAAGCGGACATGCTTGCCGACCATCGGTCCCGACAGATCAAGCGCCGCCGCAGCCGCCGCGAACGAGCCGAGATCGGCGGCCTTGACGAAGACGGCCATGCTGGTGAGGCGATCCATGATTAAAAACCCATGGTTTCGACTATATTGCTGTTTCGGCTCTTTATCTGCTTTTCCCCTATCGGCATAGAGCATTCAATTCAATTATTTTGGAGTTGCTGGCAGATGGTTCGCGTCGTTCGCATTCACGAGCATGGTGGTCCCGAGGTTCTGCGCATCGAGGACGTCGACGTTCCGAAGCCCGGCCGGGGGGAGGTTCAGATCCGGGTCAAGGCGCTGGGCCTCAACCGGGCCGAAGCCCTGTTGCGGCGGGGCACCTATATCGAGACGCCGACATTCCCGTCCGGTCTCGGCCTGGAGGCCGCTGGCGTCGTCGAAACGGTGGGCGAGGGCGTGGACGGTTTCGCGCCGGGCGACGCCGTCAGCGTGGTGCCGCCGGTATCGATGACGCGGTGGCCGGCCTATGGCGAGTTGGTCACCTTTCCTGCCGAACTGGTCGTAAAGCACCCGCCATCGCTCAGCTGGGAAGCGGCAGCGGCCGTCTGGATGCAATATCTCACCGCCTACGGCGCGTTGATCGATATCGCCAAACTCCACAGCGGGGACTTTGCGGTCATCACCGCGGCATCCAGCAGTGTCGGCCTCGCCGCGATCCAGATCGCCAACCTGACAGGCGCGACCGCCATCGCGGTTACCCGGACATCTGCCAAGAAGCAGGCTCTGCTCGATGCCGGCGCCAACCATGTCATCGCTTCCGAGGAGGAAGATCTGGAAGCGCGGCTGAAGGACATCGCCGGCTCGCAGGGTGTGCGCGTCGTGTTCGATCCCGTGGGCGGCCCGATCTTCGAGCCTCTGACGGCGGCGATGTCACCGGGTGGGATATTGATTGAATATGGAGGCCTGAGCCCTGAGCCGACACCGTTCCCGCTGTTTGCCGTGCTGAGCAAGACCCTGACGCTGCGCGGCTACCTCGTGCATGAGATCACCGGCGACCAGGGCCGGCTGGAGGCCGCCAAGGCATATATTCTCAAAGGCCTGGAGGCCGGCGCGCTTAAGCCAGTCATCGCCAAAACCTTTCCCTTCGATCAGATCGTCGAGGCGCATCGGTTTCTGGAATCGGGCGAACAGTTCGGCAAGATTGTCGTGACGGTTTGAACCGCTCCTGCTTCGGCGTTCTTCAACTCGTGTCGGCGCACCCGCAGTAGCTGGACGTTGATCGTCCGTTATGCGAGCGCGCAGAGGTGTCTTGCCTGACGCATGTCTGGACCGTTGGGTTGTTCGGTCAGTCGGCGGCCGTGGCCTCGATCTCGATCATCAATTGGGGCATGGCGAGCCGGGTGACGCCGAGCAAGGTCATGGGCGGAGAGGCGTTAACGGGGCCGAAACGGGCGCCGAGCACGTCGAAGTGCTTCATGGCTTCGTCCACATCCGTGGCGTAGATGCTGAGCCGTGTGATATTCGCGAGCCCCATTTCGGCGGCGCCCAGAACGGCCTCGAGGTTGTCGAGGGCGAGCGTGAGCTGGTTTCGCATGTCCTCGGGGTGCTGCGGGTTGCCTTCGGCATCGACGGCGGTCTGGCCTGCGCAGATCAGCTGCCGGTTGGCTCCCTCGAGTACTTCGCCTTGGTTGTAGCCAAGTTTCAGCGACCATGGCCACGGATTGACGGGTGTTCGCTTCATAGGTCGTGCTCCCTCTTCGGAGTTTGGAAGGCTTCTATGAAACACAGGGCTCCTGACAGCTTGGTGGCAGGAGAGGTTCATCTCCCGCGATTGTTGTGAGATCGCATGACGCGCATCGTATCGGAGGCTAAAAACACGCACTAAAATTGGTACGCTCGGCGATCTCTTCGGAACAAGATAAGGGGGATTGTTTTGTTGACATATGTTAACAGAATAGCCATATTGGCTGCAGCGAAATGAGGCGGCCTCGGCATCCGAACAAGGACATCGAGGAAGCAGTTGCTTATGCGGAATCGAAGGGATGGACGTGGCGCAAGCAGGGGCATTGGGGCCGGCTCTATTGCCCCTTCGCCGACCGGGAAGGCTGCCAGGTCGGCGTGAACGGCACGCCGAGGAACCCGTCTGCACACGCGCGACAACTGATGCGCGCCATAGACAGGTGTCCGCATGAGAATGAGGAGCAGGACGATGAAAACCTTTGAATTCACAATCATCGCTTCCGGGCTGGACCCGAACGCGGATGACTTTGAATCCCGCTTCTATGATGCCGGTTGTGACGACGCGACCATCGCCTTTCAGAAGGGGCACATCATTGTGGATTTCGCACGGGAAGCGGAAAGCATCGACGAAGCTATTGCTACGGCTGTCCGCGACGTGAGGGCAGCCGGCGCCCATGTCGACAGGATCGAGCCGGATCCGCTGGTGAGCCTTGCCGATATTGCCGCCCGGACCGGAATGACTCGTGCGGCAATGACGCAATATGCGAAGGGGCAGCGGGGTTCGGGCTTTCCCTCGCCTTCGTTCAAGGTGACGACGGAAAGCCCGCTTTGGCGGTGGTCCAGCGTTGCCCGCTGGCTGCATGAGAACAACAAGCTTTCGCAGGAAGATGTTATTGCGGCTGAGGCGGTGGAAAAGGCGAATACGGAGATTGAGGGTGACGAGCGGTTTGTAGTGTAGCGCAATCCTTACGTGGTTGGCATGTCGGTGATCGCCGCGCACCTTGCTTGGCAGACCGGGCGGATGGACCTTACCCGCCCGGAGATCAATTTCTGGCTCTTCATGTCGAACATTCTGACCGGTGCGCTTCTGGCATGCGCCGCTCTCGCAGGAACGTGGCGATCGAAGGACAATGCGGCTCCAGGTTATCGTGCTTACGGTCATAGACTATTGAAAGCTCCTGGTTAGCGTTGGCTCAGGCAGCACTGCGGGAGGGCAGCATGGGTTAAGAGGTAAGGAGCGATGAGCAGGGGTGGACCAAGCATGAAATGCTAGATACCTTGCACCTTTGTTACCGTTAGGATTTACAGACAGTGTCGGATACCGTTCAGATCATTTCATACCTACTGATTTTTCTCTTCGTCGTGTTTCTAATCACTCTCTGGCGCTTCCCGGAGGAAGTCAGGATAAAGCTTCGAAGTATTAAGTCAGTGGATGCGAACTCCAACGGCCTCAGTCTAGAGTTCTTTGAACAGCAATTTGATAAGGCCACCTCGGAAAAGGGCGGCAGCACCGCGCTCAGCGCCCCGCCAGTCGCGTCGCTTTGGGCAGGACGTGAGGTACTATGGGTGGACGACAATCCAGCTTATAACTTTCATGAGGCTGCCATGTTCGAGGCGCTTGGCGCTAACGTGACCTTTGCCGTCAGCAACGCCGAAGCTGTGAAAGAGCTTCGGGAAAAGTCCGCTTCGATTATCATTAGCGACATTGCGCGTTCGGGAAAGCAGGAGAGCGGCCTTGATCTGCCAGACACAATTAGGAACGCCAATCTTAAGCTACCGCCACTCGTCTACTACACGGGCGCAGCCGACGCACCGACCACTCCCCAGGGTTTCCCTGTTACGGACGTGCCGAACGCGCTTTACAAGGCGGTTGCGCAGGCGCTTGCCGGCGCATGATCCTTGTCGTGTGCAGTGGCGCTCCACGGAGTGATAGGGCCTCGTATGGCGGTCGATTTTGGGTCCTACCTCAACTATAAGTAGGAAAAAAGTCCTTGACACCGTGACGGTGCTTTGATAGGGTTCAGGCATCGTCGGAAAAGTGGGTCTGGCGGCGGCGCGGCAGTTTGCGTGCTGCGTCGGGCATTTTCGGCATTCGAGTTTGGTGAAGCGCTGTGGCTTGTCGGCCCCAGCGCTTTTTTATTGCGCGGATTTCGGGAGATGAGGATGGCAGCGAGACATGTGCCTGCGGGAGTTGTGAACGAGGCGGCGCGGGAGCTTTTTGAAGGGGCGCCGGCTACGCTCGAGCGGCTTGGCCGGGCCACGGGGCGGTCCACGGATTTTCTGGCGCGGAAGGCGAAGAGAGAGGATTGGCGGGCGCCGGAAGATGGCGCGCCTTTCGATCCGGAAGAGCTGGAGACGCGGCTGATGGCGCTTTCCGACACGCTTGTGGGGGACCTGGAAGCGGCCAGCAGCGAGGGGCGGGCGACGGGCGCCTATGACAAGGGCAAGGTGGATGCACTGTCAGCCATGCTGAGGATGGTCGAGAAGCTGGGCGAGATGACCCGTGTGCCCGAACGAGCCGCAGAAAAGCAGAAACGGAACGATGCAGAACTGGCCGCCGCACTCGCCCTCATCGATGCCCGCATCGTGGAGCTCGCTTGCGAGCTCGCCGCCTCGCTGGGCGGGAGAGAGGTTGAGCCGGGCGGTGGCGGAGCGGCTGCCGCATGAATGGTTCGGCCAGGCGCGGCTGCCGCAATATCCGGTGGGGGCGCGGCTGCGCGACACCTGGCTGGTGATGGGCGGGCGCGGCTGCGGCAAGACGCGGCTGAGGGCGGAATGGGTGAATGCGCTGGTGCGCGGGTTTTCGCCTTTTGCGGGGTGCAAATATGGCCGCATCGCGCTGGTGGGCGAGACGCTGGGCGATGTGCGCGAGGTGATGATCGAGGGGCCTTCGGGCCTTCTGGCCGTCTCGCGCGCCGACCGGCCGCGCTATGAGCCGAGCCGGCGGCGGCTGGTGTGGGACGATGGGGCGGTGGCGCAGGTTTTTTCATCGGAAGATCCCGACAGCCTGCGCGGGCCGCAATTCGACGCCGCATGGTGCGACGAGGTGGCGAAGTGGAAGCATGCGGAAGCCTGTTTCGACATGCTGCAGTTCGGCCTGCGGCTGGGGACACGGCCCATGCAGCTTCTGACCACGACGCCGAACCCGGTGCCGCTGATCCGGCGGCTGGTGGGGAGCGATGAGGTGACCGTCACAAGGATGCGCACGGCGGAGAACGCCGCGCACCTCTCGCCGGGGTTCATTCGCGCGGTGGAGCGCCAATATGCCGGCACGCGGCTGGGGCGGCAGGAGCTTGACGGCGAGCTGATCGAGGATCGCGAGGACGCGCTGTGGACGCGGGCCGCACTCGAGGCGGCGACCGGCTGGGGCGAGGGCGCGCTGCGGCGCATCGTGGTGGCGGTGGACCCGCCGGTGACGAGCCGGCGGAGCTCGGACGCGTGCGGGATCGTGGTGGCGGGGCTGGACGAACACGGTGCCGCCATCGTGTTGCATGACGGGACGATGCGGGCGGCAAGGCCGCAGGACTGGGCGGCTCGGGCGGTGGCGCTTTATCATCGGTTTCAGGCCGACGGGATCGTCGCCGAGGTGAACCAGGGCGGCGATATGGTCAAAAGCGTGATCGCCACGGTGGATGCGAATGTGCCGGTAAAGCCCGTGCGGGCGAGCCGGGGCAAGTGGCTGCGCGCCGAGCCGGTGGCCGCGCGCTATGCGCAGGGGCGGGTGCGGCATGCGCGGCGCTTTCCCGAGCTGGAGGACGAGATGTGCGACTTCGGCACGGACGGGCTGTCGGGTGGCCGTTCGCCGGACCGGGTGGATGCGCTGGTCTGGGCGATCAGTGAGCTGATGCTGGGGAGGGCGGGGGAGCCTCGGGTGAGGGAGGTTTGAGATCTATCTTTTGGGGAAACTATAAACCAGAAGTTGACCTGGCTGAACGAGTTTAGTTCTCAGTACGTTCATGGCGCCGAAGAAATCTCTCCTCAAAAAGATGAAAGCCAATCCGCGGAACGATTGGAGCATCTCAGATATTGAAAGACTATGTAAAGAGATGGGCGTCAGAATTCGGCCGCCCAGTGGTGGAAGCCATTATACTGTGAGTAGCCCGTTGCTCGATGGGATCTTAACGGTGCCGGCCAAACGGCCAATCAAACCCGTTTACATCCGCAGTCTGGTAGGGTTATGTGAAGCGCATCTGCGTGCGAAGGAAAGAGAGGAAAACAAGTAATGGATTATGCCATTGTAATCATTCCTCTTTCTGAAGAAGATGGTGGCGGATACGTCGGGAAGGTTCCCGATCTTGTCGGATGCATGTCTGATGGCGACACACCGGAAGAAGCGCTTCAAAACACGCGCGAAGCCATTACCGATTGGATCGCGGAGCGAAAGCAGCTGGAACAGGCCGTGCCTGAGCCGGGGTCGGCGGCACGCCGCGCGGCTGAAGAACGGCAGGCGTTTGCGGACGCGATAAAGCAGCTTGCCGAACATTACGATCAGCGCCTTGACGACCTTTCTCAAGAGATTAAGGAAATCCAGGAAAAGCTTGAGCAACAGGACGCCTGGGCACGCTTTTCCGAGATTACCGGTCTGGATATCGAAACAAATTCAGACGACGTTCAGAACTACTGCTGAGCTGATTTTCTGCCAGTTGGCAGCAGGTCGGTAAGTAAAATCCTCCCTCGTTAATGGTGCTGTCCGCCTTCGGCTGCCTGAGGGCGGTTTTGAGTGCGCACGCGCACCACAAACATCCAAAAGGACATCACATGGCTTGGAATTGGCCCTGGGCGCGGCGTCCGGGACGAGAGGTTGCGTCTGTGGAACGGAAGCAGGCGGGCGGGTATGGCTTTGTGGCGCTGCATGGGCAGGGCGAGGCGCTTTGGACGCGGCGGGATTATGGCGCGCTTTCCCGCGAGGGGTTCATGCGCAATCCGGTGGCGCATCGGGCGGTGCGGATGATCGCGGAAGCAGCCGCCGCCGTGCCCTGGCTTGCTTATGAGGGCGAGGCGGAGCTGGATGCGCATCCGCTGCTGGCGCTTCTGGCGCGGCCCAACGCGCGGCAGGCGGGGCCGGGTTTCATGGAGATGCTCTATGGGCATCTGCTTTTATCCGGCAATGCCTATCTGGAGCTGGTGGAGACCGGGACGGGGGCGCGGGAAATGCATCTGCTGCGGCCCGACCGGGTGGCGGTGGTCGCCGACCGGTCCGGCTGGCCGGTGGCGCTGGAGCATTGGGCGGGCAGCGCGAAGCGGCGGGTCTCGCTGGAGGAGGACGGGACGGGGCTTCACCTGACGCTGTTTCATCCGCTGGACGATCACTATGGATTTGCGCCGCTGGCGGCGGCGTTGCAGGCGCTGGACATCCACAATGCCGCGGCGCGCTGGAACAAGGCGCTGCTCGACAACTCCGCCCGGCCTTCCGGCGCGCTGGTCTATGCGCCGAAGGAGGGCGGGAACCTGTCGGACGAGCAGTTCGATCGGCTGAAGGTCGAACTGGAGCAGGGCTATTCGGGCGCGAGCCGGGCGGGGCGGCCGCTTCTTTTGGAAGGCGGGCTCGACTGGAAGGCGATGAGCCTTTCGCCGCGGGATATGGACTTCATGCAGGCGAAGAACGGGGCGGCGCGGGATATCGCGCTGGCGCTTGGCGTGCCGCCCATGCTGCTCGGCATTCCCGGCGACAACACCTATGCGAATTATCAGGAGGCGAACCGGGCTTTCTATCGGCTGACCGTGCTGCCGCTGGTGGGGCGTGTGGCGAAGGAGCTGGGCGGATTTCTGGGGCCGCGCTTTGATGGGGATGTTCGGCTGTGGTTCGATGCCGATCAGGTGGAGGGGCTTTCCGCCGAGCGCGAGGCGCTGTGGGCGCGGGTGAATGGGGCGACCTTCCTTTCCGATGATGAGAAGCGTGAGGCCGTGGGGTACGGGGTGCGCGTGTAAGGCGCATTTCCGGAAGCGCTGTCGCGTTTCGCCGCCGCTCAGGCATGGATCCCAAGATCAAGTCTTGGGATGACGAGGGTTGGGCGCTGCAGCCAATCGCCGAGGTTCGAGATTGGCGTGGGCATCCGCAGCTTCGTCAGGGCTTGCCCCTCGTCTCCATGCCTGAGCGGTCACGCCGCGCGCCGACATTTCCAAAACGGCATCGCAATCGGCGTTATGGGGTTCCGGCTTTCCGGCTGACGCGCGAAGGAGGACGAGATGTACGGACTTTCCGAGGCGGCCTGGATATGGCTTGCCAAAATGGTGGGGGCGGTGGCCGGTTCGGCGATCTCCATTGCCTACCTCCTGCCTTCGGGGCGGCGCGAGGCGGCGATCCGCTTTGGCGTCGGGGTGGCTTGCGGGTTTGTTTTCGGTGGCACGGCGGGGCTGAAGATCGCCACCGAGTTGGGCATTGCCGGCAAGTTGGCGCCGGGTGAGCTGGTGCTGATGGGTTCGGCGGCGGCGAGCCTGTGTGCCTGGGGCGCGATTGGGTTCGTGATGCGGCTTCTGGGCGGCGGGGCGGAGCAGGCGTCCGACGAGACAAGCAAGGAAGAGATGCGATGAGAACAAAGATCGCCGCCGGGGCGGAGGAGCGGAAATTTGCTGGGCTCGACGTGGAGGCGGTGGAGGAGGACGGGAGTTTCTCCGGCTATGCCAGCCTGTTCGGCCGGGTGGATCTGGGCCGGGACGTGGTGGAGCGCGGGGCCTTTGCCGACTCCATTACCAAGCGCGGTGCGGCGGGCATCCGCATGCTGTTTCAGCACGATCCGAACCAGCCGATCGGCGCGTGGCGGGAGATCCGCGAGGACGCGAACGGGCTTTTCGTGCGTGGCAAGCTGGCGACCGGCGTGGCGAGGGCGCGCGAGGTGAGGGAGCTTATGCGCGAGCGCGCGCTGGACGGGCTTTCCATCGGCTTTCGCACCGTGCGTGCGGCGAATGAGGCGCGCACCGGGATACGGCGGATCAAGCAGGCCGATCTCTGGGAGATTTCAATTGTCACCTTTCCCATGCTGCCCGAAGCGCGGGTGGACAAGGTGAAGGGCGGGGCTCTGCCGAGTCCTAGAGAGTTCGAGCGTTGGCTCAAGCGGGATGCTGGGCTGACGCGAAGCGAGGCCAAGACGGTGATTGCACAGGGCTTCGCACACCTGATGCGCGAGCGGGACGCCGCGCCGAGGACATCGGAAGGCCTGGCGGCGGCATTCCGCCGGGCGGCAAAACGCATACGACAATAAGGATCATCTCATGGAAAAACTTGAGAACACGCGCGGGCTGGAAGTTAAATCGGCCGGCGGCGGCGACCTTTCGGGCGCTTTCGAGGAGTTCATGTCCTCCTTCGAGACTTTCAAGGAGGCCAATGACCGGCGCCTTGGCGAGATCGAGCGGAGGGCGGCGGACCCCGTGACGAGCGAGAAGGTGGACCGGATTTCGAGCGCGCTGGACGAGCAGAGGAGGGCGCTCGATCGGCTGGTGCTGAAGAAGGCGCGGCCGGCTCTTGCGCGTGACGGGGCGGACACGCTCGCGCATTCGGAGCACAAGGAGGCTTTCGAGGGTTATCTGCGTTCCGGCGATGAGCGCCAGCTTCGCGCGCTGGAGGAAAAGGCCATGTCCTACGGCTCCGGCCAGGATGGCGGCTATCTGGTGCCGGACGAGGTCGAGGCGGAAATCGGCAAGCGGTTGGCGGAAATCTCGCCGATCCGCTCTATCGCCTCGGTGCGGCAGGTCTCGGCGGCCGTGCTGAAGAAGCCCTTCGCGATCAATGGACCGGCGACGGGCTGGGTCGGTGAAACAGCGGCGCGGCCGGAGACGGCTTCGAGCACGCTCGACGAGCTGAGCTTTCCGACCGCGGAGCTCTACGCCATGCCGGCGGCGACCCAGACGCTGCTGGACGACGCGGTGGTGGAACTGGATGCGTGGATTGCGGGCGAGATCGAGGCGGCGTTTGCCGAACAGGAGGGCACAGCCTTTATCAGCGGCGACGGGGCGAACAAGCCGCGCGGTTTCCTTAGCTATCCGCAGGTGGATGACCTGGAATGGAGCTGGGGGAATGTCGGCTATGTTGCGACTGGGGTGGCCAGCGGTCTGCCGGTGAATGCGCCGTCGGACGTGTTGGTCGACCTGGTCTACATGCTGAAGGCCGGTTACCGCCAGAACTCCAATTGGGTGATGAACCGCAAGACGCAAGCCACGCTGCGCAAGCTGAAGGATGCCGACGGAAACTACCTCTGGCAGCCCCCGGCAACGCCTGGAAGCCGCGCCATGCTGATGGGCTTCCCCGTCGTGGAGGCTGAAGATATGCCGGACATTGCGGCGGGCGAGACGCCGATTGCCTTCGGCGATTTCGGACGCGGCTATCTGGTGGTGGACCGTACCGGCGTGCGCGTGCTGCGCGATCCTTACTCCGCCAAGCCTTACGTGCTGTTCTACACGACCAAGCGCGTGGGCGGCGGCATCCAGAACTTCGAGGCTATCAAGCTTCTGAAGGTCGAGGCTTAACCACCCGGAACAAGATGAACCAGGCTGGAAAGACGCCAGCGCTGTAAACCCGGAACGCAGGGTGGAGACTCCGGGGTGAGGGGTGCGTTGCCGGAAGCGTCAGCGCACTTCGTCGCCGCTCAGGCATGGATCCCAGGATCAAGGCCTGGGATGACGAGTGGGACGGGACGCTTCGGCTAGTCACGGACATCGAGATTATCGTCGACATTGCTGACTTCGTCATACCGGGGCTCGACCCCGGTATCCATGCCTGAGCACTCACAAACGCGCCGGCGCTCGTTCATCGAGCTCCGACTTAGATCAACAAATGAAGAGAGGCGTTTATGACGCTGTTTCGAACGGTCGACCCGGCGGTCGAGCCGATAACGCTTGTGGAAGCGAAGGCGCATTTGCGCATCGACCATGAGAGCGAGGACGAGCTGCTTTCCGGCCTGATCCGCGCGGCGCGGGAAGAGGTGGAGCGGGAGACTGGCCTGGCGCTGATCGACCAGTCCTGGCGGCTTGTGCTGGACGACTGGCCGAAGGGAAACATGGTGCCCGTCAGGCGCGGACCGGTGCGTGAATTGCTGTCTGTCACGGTCTATGACCGCGACGGCGCGGCCTCTGTACTGGCCCCGGAGAACTATCAGCTCGATGCGGTCTCCGTGCCGGCTCGGCTCTACCTCGATAACCGACCTGAACCGGGGCTGGTGCTGAACGGGATCGAGATCGATTTTACCGCCGGGTTCGGCGAGGCAGGAACGGATGCGCCGGACCTCCTGAAGCGGGCCATGCTGATCCTGGTTGCGCATTGGTATGAGTTTCGCGGCGCTTTTGACGCGGACAGCCAGCCGGTTTCCATTCCCGATGAATACAGGCGGCTGATCGCCGGCTGGCGTGCGCCGAGGCTCTCATGAACATGCTTTTCATCGATCCGGGGCGGTTTCGCACCGAGCTGATCCTGCAGGAAGCTGAGATCGCGGAAGATGGCGTCGGCGGGCATACGGAGATTTGGCAGGAGGTGGCGACGCTCTTTGCCCAACTTGAGCCGGTGCGGGCGAGTAGCCGCTTTGGCGCGGGGCAGGAGCACGAGACGGTGACGCACCGCGTCACACTGCGCCATCGCGCGGATGTGCGAAGCGGCATGCGCCTTCTGAGGAAGGGGCGGGTGCTGGAGATCACCAATGTGCGGGATGCGGACGAGACGGGCCGCTATCTCGTCTGCCATGTGCGCGAGGAGGGACGATGAAATTCTCGATGCAATTGACGCTGGACGGGCTGGTGCGCGCCATGCGCATCAAGGCGCATGAGGTGGCCGAGATCGTGGAAAGCGGGACGTGGGAGGCTGAGCACATTGGGCCGCGCCGCGAGGCGCTGAGGAAAGGAAGCCCGCGCCGGAAAGGAGAAACAGATGACCGCCGCGATCCTTGACCTGCAGCAGGCGGTTTTCGAGGCGCTGAAAGAGAGCGGTGCGCTGGTGGCGGCGCTGGGCGGGGCCAGGTTCCACGATGTGACCCCGGCCAACCAGCGCTTTCCCTATGTCACCTTCGGCCGTGCGACCGCTTACGACTGGAGCACGGACACGGAGACTGGCAGCGAGCATCTCTTCACCCTGCATGTGTGGTCGAAGCATCGCGGGCGCAAAGAGGCGCTGGAGCTGATGGAATTGGCGCGCGAGGCTCTGCACGACCGGGCGCTGGGCCTTGAGGGGCATCATCTCGTCAATCTGCGGCTGGAATCTTCCGAGGTGCGGTTCGACGAGGACCTGCATGTTTATGACGGCGCCATGCGCTTTCGGGCGGTGGTGGAGGAGGAGTAGCTCTCTCCCCCTGAGCGCAGGGCCGTCGCATGGGGAGAACCTTGCGCCGTGTGACCCTCTCACCGCCTCGCATTCGCTCGGCACCTCTCCTCCGTGAGGGGGCGAGGAAACGCCGGCCGCGACGAGGGGCGCCACTCCTCCCCCTCACGTCGAAACTCACTGACAAAGGAAACGAATAATGGCCGCGAAGAAGGGCAAGGACCTGCTCCTCAAGCTCGATGAGGACGGGTTGGGAGATTTCATTACTGTGGCGGGGCTGAGAACAAAGCGCCTCGCCTTCAACAGCGAGACGGTGGACATCACCGATGCGGACTCGGCGGGGCGGTGGCGCGAGCTGCTGGCTGGCAGCGGTGTGCAGCGGGCCTCGGTCAGCGGCTCCGGCATCTTCAAGGATGCCCAGTCCGACGCGGCGATCCGGGCGCGGTTCTTTGCCGGGGAGATCGCCGACTGGCAGTTTGCCATTCCGGGTTTCGGGTTGGTTGCCGGGCCTTTTCAGATCACAGCGCTCGAATATTCCGGCAATCACGATGGCGAGGTGACCTTCGAGATCGCGCTGGAATCGGCAGGCGCCGTGAGTTTTGCGGAGGCGGCATGAGCGTGAACCGAAGGCGCGGCGAGGTGGCGGCGAAACTCGACGGGCAGGAATACCGGTTGTGTCTGACACTGGGTGCGTTGGCGGAGCTCGAGACGGCATTTCAGGCGGAGGATCTGAACCGGCTGGCCGAGCGCTTTTCGAGCGGGCGGCTCTCAGCGCGCGATATGACGGCGATCATTGCTGCCGGCCTGAGGGGTGGCGGGCATGATGTGTGCGATGAGGATGTGCGCGCCATGCAGTGTGAGGGCGGCGCGGCGGGGTTTGCTGCGCTGGTGGGCGAGCTTCTGACCGTGACTTTTGGTGGAGCGCCGCAGGAGGGCGCAGCCGAAAACCCTCCGAAGCCGTGACGGGCGATAGGCCGCCCTTTCCCTGGAAGGAGGTGATGGGGGTGGCCTTTGGCCTGTTGCGGCTCTCGCCTGGCGCGTTCTGGGCCATGACGCCGCGCGAGTTCAATGCGACGCTGGAGGCGCTGGGGCTCTCCGGTGGAAGTTCGCCGGGGCGCGATGGACTGGCGCGTATGATGCGGATGTTTCCTGACAAAGTGGAGAAAGCGAATGGCGGATGAGGTGCGGGTGCCGATCGTGGCCGATACGGCGCCATTCGAGACGGCGTTGGCGAATTTGACGAAGCTTTCGTCGAGTTTCGGCAGCCAACTGACGGGCGCGCTGAAGAGCGCCACGGTGAGTGGAAAATCGCTGGAAGACGTGCTGCGCAAGATCGGGCTCAACCTGGCGAGCATGGCGCTGGAGCAGGGGTTGCAGCCATTGCAGAGGCTGGGGAATTCGCTCTTTGGCAGCCTGATGGGCGGCGCCCTGCCTTTTGCCAAGGGCGGTGTCGTGCCGTTTGCCAGCGGCGGGGTCGTTTCGTCGCCGACTTATTTTCCGATGGGCCGGAATATCGGGCTGATGGGCGAGGCGGGGGCGGAGGCCATTTTGCCGTTGCAGCGGGGCTCCGACGGGCGTCTGGGGGTGGCGACGGGCGGAGGCGGAAACGCGGCACCGAACATCGTCTTCAATGTGACGGCGACGGATGCCACTTCCTTCCGCAAATCCGAGGCGCAGATTACGGGGATGCTGGCGAGGGCTGTGTCGCGGGGGAGCCGGACGATGTGAGGCTGGCGAGCGATCGCCGGGTGGTGGCGATGCTTATCGTCATCGGGTCTTCGCTTCGCTCTGCTCACGAATGGAGCGTTGCCGGAAGCGCCGGCGCGTTTCGTCGCTGCTCAGGCATGGATCCCAGGATCAAGTCCTGGGATGACGACTTTGAGGGCGTTCCGGTTAATCGCCTGCGTTCGAGATTAGCGCGGACATCCACGCCTTCGTCATACCAGGGCATGACCCTGGTATCCATGCCTGAGCGGCCCAACCGGCAAAATGTTTGCCAAACAGGGCAGCTTGGGAACAAACATGAACAGCTTTCACGACGTGCGGTTTCCGCTTGGCGTCTCGTTCGGGGCGACGGGTGGGCCGGAGCGGCTGAACGAGATCGTGCAGCTCACTTCCGGCAAGGAAAAGCGCAATGCGCGCACGGCGCATTCGCGGCGGCGCTATGATGCCGGGACAGGGGTGCGGTCGCTGGACGATCTTTATGAGGTGCTGGCGTTTTTCGAGGCACGGCGGGGATCGCTGCACGGGTTTCGTTTTCGCGATCCTTTCGACATGAAGTCCTGCCCGCCGCATAAAGAGCCGACGGCCTTCGACCAGGTGATCGGGACGGGAGATGGTGTGCGCGACCGCTTTGCCCTGTTGAAGATCTATGGCGAAGGCGAGGACGTTTATCGGCGCTTTATTGCGAAACCGGCTGCCGGCAGCGTGCTTGTGACGGTGGCGGGCGTGCCGATGCAGATTTCGGCTGATTACACGATCGATGCGGAAACCGGGGAGGTGATCTTCGCGGAGAGCGCGGTGCCGCAGGCCGGGGAGGCAGTGACGGCGGGCTTCGAGTTCGATGTGCCCGTACGCTTTGATACCGAGCGGCTCTCGGCCAGCGTGACGGCGTTCAAGGCTGGGCAGATCCCGTCGATTCCGCTGGTGGAGGTGCTGTGATGGCAGGGGTATCCGAGGCACTCGCGGGCCATCTTGAGGGCGAGGTGACGACGCTCTGCCATTGCTGGCGGCTGACGCTGAGCGACCGGACCGTGATGGGTTTCACGGACCATGACCGGCGGATCGCCTGCGACGGCGCGGTCTTTATGCCTGAGACGGGATTCTCGGCCAGCGAGGCGCGGCGCTCGCTGGGGTTAGCGGTCGATGCCATGGATGTGGAGGGCGCGCTGGCTACGGCCGACATCAGCGAGGCCGATATCGTGGCGGGGCGCTATGACGGCGCAAGCGTTGAGACTCTGCTGGTCAACTGGCAGGACCCGCAGCAATTCGCCCGGCTGAGGCGGGCCGTGATCGGCAAGATCACGCGCCGGGACGGGCGCTTCGTGGCCGAGCTCGAAAGCCCGGAAGCAGCGCTCGACCAGACCAATGGGAGGGTAGTGCGGCGAAGCTGCGACGCGGAGCTGGGCGATGCAAGGTGCGGCGTCGATCTGGACGATCCCCAGTTCAGGGGCGAGGGAACGCTCGTCAGTATCGAGGGAAACAGCATCACGGTGTCGGGTCTCGGTGGGTTCGAGAACGGCTGGTTTGCCAATGGGATTGTGACGTGGACTTCCGGGGCGAGCGCGGGGCGCAAGGAACGCGTTTCGGCACATCGGAAAGGGGCGGGCGGTGTCGCGCTCGATCTGTGGCGCGATGTTGCAGCGCCTGTTTCGCCGGGAGACGCGCTGATCGTGGTGGCGGGGTGCGATAAGCGGTTCTCGACATGCAGGACGAAGTTCTCGAATGGGGTGAATTTTCGTGGCCTTCCGCATCTGCCGGGGAATGACGCGGCTTATGGCTATGTGGTCGAGGGGCAGCTTTTCGACGGCGGGCCGTTGGTCGAATGAGGTTCGCGGATGCAAATGCCGTCATTGCCGAGGCGCTTGCCTGGATCGGCACGCCCTATCGGCATCAGGCCAGCCGCAAGGGCGTGGGCTGCGATTGCCTGGGGCTGATCCGCGGCGTGTGGCGCGGGCTTTATGGTGCGGAGCCGGAGCGGACGGGCGCCTACAGCATGGACTGGGCGGAAACGGGCGGCGGCGAGCGGCTGTTAGAGGCCGCGCGGCGGCATTTCGTGGATTGCGATGCACTGAGGCGGGGGCGGCTGGTGCTCTTTCGCTGGCGACCGCATCTACCGGCGAAGCACGCGGGCATCATGGTGGAAGGTGATGCTTTCATCCACGCCTATGAGGGGCGGGGTGTGGTTGTGTCGAGCCTCGTGCCGCAGTGGCGGAGGCGGGTTGCGGGAGTCTTTGCCTTTCCTGCACTGATGGAGTGAAAAACCCAAATGGCAACCATTCTGTTGCAGGCTGCCGGAGGCTTTCTCGGCGGCGCGTTCGGTGCTGTCGGATCGGCGGTGGGAACGGCGGCCGGCGCGATTGCCGGCTATATGGTCGACCGCGCGCTGATCAACAGTACAAGGCGCTATGAGGGGCCAAGGCTGAGCGCCGCACAGCCCTTTACGGCGGAGGAAGGCGCTACCCTTCCACGTGTCTATGAAACGGTGCGGATCGGCGGGACGCTGATCTGGGCAACACGCTTCGAGGAGACGAGCACGACCACGCGGCAAGGCGCCAAGGGCGGACCGAAGGTGACCACCTATTCCTATTTCTCCAACGCGGCTTTCGCGCTCTGCGAGGGGGAGATCGCCGGAGTGCGCCGCATCTGGGCGGATGGGCAGGAGGTGGACCGGAACGAGGTTGAGATACGCGTCTATACGGGTAGCGAGGACCAGCCAGTCGATCCGCTTTTGGAGGCAAAGCAGGGGGCGGGCAATGCACCCGCCTATCGCGGAACGGCGTATGTGGTGATTGAGCGCTTTCCCATTGACGATTATGGGCGCCGGCTGCCACAGTTCCAGTTCGAGGTGATGCGGCCTGTGGGCGAGCTCAACCGCCGCATTAAATCCGTGGCGCTGATCCCTGGTGCTACGGAATATGGATTGTCGCCGAGCCTTGTCACGCAAAGCGGCGATCCCGGCGAGACGGAGGCGGTGAACCGGCACGTGCTGGCGGGGGCGACGGATCTCGAAGCCTCGCTCGATGAACTGCAAGTGCTCTGCCCGAACTTGAGGACCGTCTCGTTGGTCGTGACGTGGTTCGGCACCGATTTGCGTGCCGGCGAATGTAAGATCCGCCCGATGGTGACGCAGGGGAATCCGGACGGGCTCTCGGCGGAATGGCGGGTGTCCGGTATAGACCGCGAGGAAGCGCAACTGGTTTCGCGGGCGGGTGGCGGGGCGGCCTATGGTGGAACGCCCACCGATAAATCCGTGAAGGAGGCCATTGGGGCGATCCGCGCGCGGGGGCTGAAGGTCGCGCTCTATCCTTTCATCATGATGGACGTGCCGGCGGAAAACGCGCTCCCGGACCCTTATGGCGGCGCGGCGCAAGCGGGCTATCCCTGGCGCGGACGTATAACTTGCGATCCCGCCCCGGGCAGGCCCGGAACGCCGGACAAGACGGCAGCGGCGCGCCCCGAAGTGTCGGCGCTGGTGGGGAACGCAAGGGGGAGGCAATTCGCGCCTGACGGCGATACGGTTTACTTCAGGGGCAATCCGAACGAATGGAGCTATCGGCGTTTCCTGCTGCACTATGCCCATTTGGCTGCGGCGGCTGGTGGGGTGGATGCGTTTCTCATTGGCTCCGAGTTGCGCGGGCTGACAACGATACGCGACAGTGCGGACCGCTTTCCCTTTGTCGAGGCACTGGAGGAACTGGCGGGGGAAAGCCGCGCCATCCTAGGCGACGGGGTGACAATCACCTACGGGGCGGACTGGAGCGAATATTTCGGCCATCAGCCGGGGGACGGGTCGGGTGATGTTTTCTTCCATCTGGACAGCCTCTGGGCGCACCCGGCGATCGAAGCGGTGGGGATCGACAACTACATGCCGCTTTCGGACTGGCGCGACCATGACGTGAGTGGCGGCAATCCGGATGGTTTTACCGAGCCGTATGATCTTGAAGCGCTCAAGGCGGGGATCAACTCGGGCGAGGGCTTCGACTGGTACTACGCGAGTGAGGCGGACCGCAGGGCGCAGATTCGCTCGCCGATCAGCGACGGCGCTTATGGGAAGGACTGGGTCTTCCGCTTTAAGGATCTGGTGGGCTGGTGGTCCAATCGCCATTTCAACCGCATCGGAGGCGTGGAGGCGAGCGAGCCCACGGATTGGCTGCCGCAGTCCAAGCCCATCCATTTCACCGAACTTGGCTGCGCGGCCATCGATAAGGGTCCGAACCAGCCGAATGTTTTTGTCGATGCGAAGTCGGCGGAGAATGCACTGCCTTACTTCTCCAATGGCGGGCGCTCGGACCTGGCGCAATACCGCTTTCTGCTCGCTCACTATCTGCATTGGCGGGAAGGCGGGACGACGGCGAACCCCGTCTCCTCCGTCTATGGCGGGCCAATGGTCGATGTGGACGAGATCAGCCTCTGGGCGTGGGACGCACGTGCGTTCCCGGCCTTTCCGCTTTTCACCGACGTTTGGGGCGACGGGCCGAACTGGGCGCGCGGGCACTGGTTGAACGGCCGGCTGAGCGGCGTGTCCGTTGCCGCGCTGATCGATGCCATTCTCAGCGATCACGGGCTGCCGCCCGCCGATACAGCGCGGGCGGACGGGACGGTGTCGGGCTATATCGTCAGCAATCCCACCACTGCACGCGCGGCTCTGGAACCCGTTGCCGATCTTTTCGGCATGGCGGCATATGAGGGCGAGAACGGGCTGGTCTTTGCAAGCGAGGGTGCGGGCGCGGGAGACGCCTTGCGCCTTGAGGAACTGGTCCTGGAAGATGGGCGCGAGATCGTGGAAAGGGTGCGTGAGCCGGACCATGTGCTGCCCGCGCTGGCGCAGGTTGATTTTCGTGATGTGCTGAACGAACACCAGAGCGCAACCGCCGCGGCCGACTACATCGGTGCGCAGGGCAGCGGGACGGGATATTTAAGCTTTCCCGGCGTTCTGGCCGCCTCGGAGGCGGAGGGGCACATACGCGACTATCTGCGCCGGCTCTGGGACGGACGGGAGCAGGTGCGCTTCGCTCTACCGCCAACGGAGCAGCGGGTCGGACCCGGGAGCGTCGTGCGACTGCCGGAGGGGCCGGAATATCTGGTCAGCGAGGTCGAGGACGGGCTGTTCCGCCGGGTGAGCGCGCGGCGCATCGTGCGTGTAGCCTCAGCACCCGGCCGGGAACCGGACCGGCCTGGCGGGAGCCGCAATGCAGACGGCTATGTCGTGGGCAAACCGCATGCGCTCTTCCTCGACCTGCCAATGCGAAGCGCGGACGATGCGGCGCATGAGCAGTTTCGAGTTGCGGCACGGGCGCGGCCATGGAGACGGCAGGCGCTGTTGACCTCGCCTGAGGCGACTGGTTTCGAACTGCGCGGTACGATCGAGCGACGGGCGACCATCGGGATGCTGCAGGAGCCGCTGCCCGGCGGCACGATGGAGGGTCGGGTAGACCGCTCGGCGCGGCTTACGGTGCGGCTGCTCGATGGTGAGCTTCAAAGCGTTTCGCGGTTGCAGATGCTGAACGGAGCGAACGCCGCCGCCGTGCAGGCGCAAAATGACGCGTGGGAGATTCTCCAGTTCCAGACGGCGGAGGAGATCGAGTCCTCAATCTGGCGGCTTGGCGGACTGCTGCGCGGCCAGCTTGGGACCAATGACGCTATGGCCGCGGGCGCGAAGGGGAATGCGGCCTTTGTGCTGCTCGATGAGGCGATTACGCCAGCCGGGCTGAAGCGCAGGGAAATCGGGCTCGAACTCAATTGGCGCGTGGGACCGGCAGGCTACGACCTTTCGGACGCGCACTTTATGACGCAGACAGTAGCGGGAGGCGAGCGTGCGCTGCTTCCGCTTTCACCGGTGCACCTAAGGGTGCGGATGGCCGATGGCGACCTGCATCTCTCCTGGATCAGGCGCGGGCGCATCGATGCCGATAGCTGGCGGGGCGAGGACATTCCGCTCGGCGAGGAAGGCGAGCGCTACCGCGTGGAGGTCGCTCCGACGGGCGGCGAGGCGGTGCGTCGTGTGATCGTCCCGCATCCCTCGTGGAGCTATGAGGCGGCGGCAATTGCCGCCGATTTCGGCGACCCGCCGGGCACGCTGGACGTCACTGTCCGGCAGATCAGCGCGGCGGTGGGTGCCGGCCTGCCCATGCGGCGGACGATTACGCTTACCTGATTTCACAACACAAACGAAAGGAGCATGAAATGGCTGAAACAAAGCCCTGGTATCTCTCGCGCACGATCTGGGCCTCCATCGTGACGGTCGTCTCCGGAATGGGCGGTCTGTTCGGCCTGCCCGTCGAGGATATAGACCGTCAGGCTCTAACCGACACGCTGCTTCAGGCGGTGATCGCGGTTTCCGGCCTGTTCGCCATTCTCGGCCGGGTGCGCGCGACGAGCCGTATCGCCTGAACTGGTTGGTGGCCTAAAGTCGCCCGGGTGGCTGCAAATGGCGATTTCCTCTCCCCGCAGAAATACAGGCGGGGAGAGGGTCCAGATGAGCCAAGGCCACTGGCGGTTTGAGAACGGGATTGCTAAAACCGCTAAAGGGGAGAGGCTGGCTGTCATTCATTCTCCATTCAGCCGCCATGGGCTAAAAGGACAGCATGAAACGCGCAAACTTTACACGTATCCGGTTCATGACGACTGCCGTGGCGATGATGCTCGCCGTCGGCTATGCCCATGGCCAGGAAAGCTCCGCCGGGCCAACGGTATTGCTGGCTCAGGGGGACTCGGACTGTTATGCAATCGGACAGCGGGTCGCCGCCGAACGTGGCGGAGAGCTGGCCAGGGCAACGGCGGAAACGCAGGGCGGTCAAACCGTCTGCCGCATCGTGATACTGGTGCCCGGCGGCGAGGGTGAGCGGCCACGACGGGCCGAAGTTATCGTCCCGGCGGGATAACTCTCTGACCGAAAATTCGGCGGGCGAGCTTCAAATGGCTGCCAAAGTAAGCGAGGGGATTCGATGCGTATTCTCGTTGTCGAGGACGATAAGGACCTGAACCGGCAGATCTGCGATGCGTTGGCGGATGCGGGTTATGTGGTGGATCGGGCCTTCGATGGTGAAGAAGGACATTTTCTCGGCGATACCGAACCATATGATGCGGTCGTTCTCGACGTGGGACTGCCGCAGATGGACGGCATCAGCATACTCGAGCACTGGCGGCGTGATGGCCGAACCATGCCGGTGCTCATCCTGACCGCGCGCGACCGGTGGAGCGACAAGGTTTCGGGTATTGATGCGGGCGCGGACGACTATGTCACAAAGCCCTTCCATATGGAGGAAGTGCTGGCGCGTGTGCGCGCGCTCATCCGGCGCGCGGCCGGGCACGCCTCATCGGAGCTGACCTGCGGACCGCTGCGCGTGGACACGAAGTCCTCGAAAGCCGCCATTAGCGGCATCCCGCTGAAGCTGACTTCCCACGAATACCGGATGCTTGCCTATCTTATGCATCACAAGGGATCGGTGGTCTCGCGCACGGAACTTGTAGAGCATCTCTACGATCAGGATTTCGATCGTGACTCAAACACCATTGAGGTGTTTGTCGGGCGGTTGCGCAAGAAGCTGGGTGTCGACCTTATCGAGACGGTGCGGGGGATGGGTTACCGCATGCGCGAGCCGGATGTCTGAAACGGCTGGCGGGCGGGAGCGTCACTGGCTGTCGCGTTTGGTAGCGCAGCTGCGGCATCTCTCACAAACACTGACATTCCGCGTCATCGCCTTTTCATCCGTATGGGCGATCATTGCGCTGGTGGTGATAGCGACGATCATCTCCGCGCTCTTCAACCAGGTTAGCCGGCGCGGCTTCGAGGATGTTCTTTCCGCCCATCTTTTCAATCTGATCGCATCGGTGAGCGCGACCGAAGCCGGTTGGCTGACGGGCAATCCCAATCTGGGCGATCTTCGTTTCGTCGAACCGTATTCAGGGTGGTACTGGTCGGTGGAACCAGTATCGGAGGAATTGCGCAATCCGATCCGATCAGCCTCGCTGAGGGGCTCTGTTCCCACACCGTCCACGGACCTGATTCCCTTCGACCGGGAGTTTCAGCGTGAATACATTGCCAAGGGTCCGGATGGCGACATGGTCCAGGTGATGGAGGCGGAAGTCGAGTTGGGACAGGACGACCGCATCGCGCGCTTCCGCGTCATGGGAAATCATAGCCAACTGGAAGCCGAGATCGCCGATTTCCGGCGTCAGCTCTTTCTTTATCTCGGCGTATTCGGGCTCGGGATGGTGGCGATCAACGTCTTTGCCATCATGATCGCGCTTGGACCGCTGCGCGGCATCCGTACCGCGCTCGCCAACATCCGCACGGGCGCCGCCGAGCGCCTTTCCGGGCCGTTCCCTGCTGAAATCGCACCACTTGCCAAGGAGACGAACGCGCTGATCGATAGCAATCGCCGCATCGTCGAGCGCTCGCGCAAACAGGTCGGCAATCTGGCGCACTCGTTGAAAACGCCGCTTGCGGTCATGATGAACGAAGGGCGAAGCCTCGGCGGGAACAAGGGGGCGTTGATCTCCGGCCAAGCCTCGGCGATGCAGCAGCAGATCGAACATTATCTGAAACGCGCTCGCGCGGCGGCGCACCGTCAGCCGCTGGCCCTGCGCACACCCGTCAACGACACCTTGGCACGGATGGCGCGGGTATCGCAAAAACTCAACCCGGATAAGACCTTGAAACTGGAACTGCCGGAGTGGGAGGTCGTTTTCTCAGGCGAGCGGGAAGATCTGGAGGAGATTACCGGCAATCTGCTGGAAAACGCGATGAAATGGGCACGCGAGACTGTGGTCCTGACGCTCCGAACGCCCGAAAAAGAAGCCACGCAGGATCAGCGCTTCGTCATAGCGATTGAGGATGACGGGCCGGGTATACCGGAAGACCAAGCCCGCCAGGCCCTGAAACGTGGGCGCCGGCTGGATGAAAGCAAGCCCGGAACAGGCCTGGGCCTTGCCATCGTCGCCGACCTTGTCGAGGAGTATGACGGCGCGCTGTTGCTGGAGCGTTCCGCACTCGGCGGGTTGAAAGCGCAGGTGCGACTTGCATCTGCCTGATTGTGCATGGACCTAGCAATACAGCTGTAAGTCGGTATTCTTGATACTCAGCGCCCTTCGTGCGCGTTTTGATTCAGGCGCATGGACAAAATCCTGTGAAACGTGATCTATAGCGGCCTGCTATCGGGGATGATTAAAGTCGGTTGATGCGACGATGAAGCTTTTGCCTGTTGTCATTTGTTTTGGACTTGTCCTTCAGGGATGCGCCGTTGGCGGTCTGGGGCGGAACGCGGCCTTTGGTGCTGGCGATGCGGAAGAGGCGGTGAGCGGCATCGTCGGGGGCGGTCTGGTGATGCGTGCCGGTGATGCCGGCTTGACGCAGCGTGAACGGGTGACGGCACTAAAAGCCGAATATCGCGCGCTGGAAACAGCGCCCGGTGGGCAGATGGTGACGTGGCGTGACGACAACTCGGGACATCACGGAACCGTGACCGCCAGACAGCCCTATCGTGTGGGTTCACAAGATTGCCGTGCTTATACTCACACCATCGAAGCCGACGGCAGGGAACGCACGCTAGAGGGAACGGCCTGCAGGAACCAGGATGGGAGCTGGACGCTTCTCGACTGACGTGCGCACGAACTGGCGGGGGCCAATTGGCCGCACGCGTGGAGCGTTGGAACAGCACGGCCCGGCTGGTATTGGATAGGCATGGTATTCTGGATTATCGCCGCGCTTTTCACGCTCGCAGCTTCGTATGCTGTGATACAGCCCTTTGTCCGGGGAAGTCGTACGCGCACGCAGAGCGTCGAGCACGACCTTGCCGTTTACCGCGACCAGCTTGCGGAACTCGAACGCGAGGTAAAGCAGGGGATTGTTCCCGAACGCGATGCGGAAGAAGCGCGCGCGGAAATCGCCCGGCGCATGCTGCGCCTGAAAGACGCTGCTGACGAAGAGACGGCAAGACAGGACGGAAAATCGCGGACCGCGGTTAAAGTCATCGCGGCGGCCGCGATACTCGCTGTGCCTGTGCTGAGCTGGGGCGGATACCTGCTGCTCGGCTCGCCCGGGATGCCGTCGATGCCGCTTCAGGCGCGGTTGCAGCAGGATCCATCACGAGCCTCGCTGGAAGAGCTCCTGGCGCGGGCGGAGAACCATCTGTCGGCCAACCCCGACGATGCACGAGGATGGGAGACGCTGGCGCCCGTTTACGCGCGCATCGGACGTTACGACGACGCGGCGACCGCCTATCGCAACTCGATTGAACTCGAGGGGGCAACGGCCGAGCGGGAGTCCGCTCTCGGTGAAGTCCTGGTGGGTGCGGCGGGCGGTGTGGTGACCGCGGAAGCGGAAGCCGCTTTCCAGCGCGCTTTGGACCTGGACGAGGGGAATCCTCGGGCACGGTTCTACACTGCCATGGGAAGCGCCCAGGAAGGCGATGTCGATCGCGCCCGGGCGATCTGGGAAGCGATGGTGACGGAGCTTCCAGACGACTCGCCATGGAAGCAGGCAGCCGGCCAAGCCGCCGAAGGCCTTGCGCCGGCGGTAACGAACCAGGAAGACGTTGGCCCCACGCGCGAGCAACAGGCCGCGGCGCAAGAGATGATGCCGGAGGAGCAGCGCGAGATGATCGAGGGCATGGTCTCCGGACTCGATGCCAGATTGCGTGAAAATCCTGACGACCCGGAGGGTTGGCGGAGGCTCCTGCGCTCCTATGTCGTTCTGGGCAGAAGGGATGATGCGGAAGAGGCCCTTAGCCGGGCTTTCGCGGCCCTCGGGCCGGACAGCGAAGACGCTGAAGCGCTGGCGGAGTATGCCAACGGGTTGGGCTTGACCGAGAGGTGAACGGGTGACGCGCAAACAGAAGCGGCTGGCTGTGATCGGAACCGCCATGGCTTTTCTGGGCCTGGCCGCGGGCCTGACCTTTTACGCGCTTGGTCAGCAGACCTCCTATTTCTATATGCCCGCCGATATCCTGACGCAGCCGGCGGAGGCCGGGGACCGGATACGCCTGGGCGGTCTTGTGCAGGACGGCAGCGTCAGACGCGGCGAAGGAACGTTCGTGCGCTTTGCGATCGAGGACCAGCAGAGTGCCGTGGACGTAATCTATGATGGCATCCTGCCCGATCTTTTTCGAGAAGGGCAGGGCGTGGTGACGGAAGGGACGCTCGGCTCGGACGGTGTTTTCGTGGCCGACACCGTTCTTGCCAAGCACGACGAGAACTATATGCCGCGCGAGGTGGCCGACAGGCTGAAGGAGCAGGGCGTCTGGAAAGACGGCTCGGACGAGGAGGGGAGCTGACATGAGCGTGGAAATCGGCCATTTTGCCCTCGTTCTCGCCTTCGTCCTGTCCCTGGTGCAGTCGGTTGTGCCGCTCTCCGGCGCGCGGCTTGGCAGCGAACGGCTGATGCGGGTCGGCGAGCCTGTTGCTGTCACCGGCCTCGCCCTCATCGCGACGTCTTTCGCCGCACTCACGCTTGCCTATGTCCAGTCGGATTTTTCGGTTCTGAATGCGTGGGAGAATTCCCACTCCGCCAAGCCGATGCTCTATAAAATCACCGGGACTTGGGGCAATCACGAAGGATCCATGCTCCTGTGGGTGCTGATCCTGGCGCTCTTCGGCGCAATGGTGGCGTTTTTCGGACGCAATCTGCCGCCGACCCTCAGGGCTAATGTCCTGGCAGTGCAGGGCATGATCGCGGCCGCCTTCCTGCTTTTCATCCTGCTTACGTCGAATCCTTTTACCCGCCTGCACCCAGCGCCCATGGAGGGGCGCGACCTGAACCCTCTCCTGCAAGATGTCGGATTGGCCATTCATCCGCCATTGCTCTACATCGGATATGTCGGCTTTTCGATTTCGTTCTCCTTCGCCGTTGCCGCCCTGATCGAAGGCCGCATTGATGCAGCCTGGGCGCGCTGGGTGCGCCCTTGGACGCTGGCTGCATGGGCCTTCCTAACCGGCGGGATCGCTGTGGGGTCTTATTGGGCCTATTACGAACTTGGCTGGGGTGGATTCTGGTTCTGGGATCCGGTGGAGAACGCCTCCTTCCTGCCGTGGCTGTCCGGTACGGCGCTGCTGCATTCCGCAATCGTCATGGAAAAGCGGGCGGCGCTAAAGATCTGGACGGTACTGCTGGCCATCCTCACGTTCTCACTCTCGCTGCTCGGCACGTTCCTTGTGCGCTCCGGTGTCCTTACGTCGGTTCACACATTTGCCAGTGACCCGACGCGCGGCGTCTTTATCCTCGCGATCCTGATGGCATTCATCGGCGGGGCGCTGACGCTTTTCGCTATCCGGGCCTCCCGCCTCGCGCCCGGCGGTCTGTTTCATCCGATCTCGCGCGAAGGTGCACTCGTCCTCAACAACCTTCTCCTGACGACTGCCGCGGCTACGGTCCTCGTCGGCACGCTTTATCCGCTCCTGATCGAGGCGCTGACGGGCGAAAAGATTTCGGTCGGCCCGCCATTCTTCAATCTCACTTTCATTCCGCTGTTCCTGCCGCTGTTGGCGGCTGTTCCCTTTGGCCCGATGCTGTCCTGGAAGCGGGGCGACCTGCCCGCGGCCGCCCAGCGTTTGCAGTTCGCCTTCGCCGGCGCCGCTGTGAGCGGGTTGGTCAGCTATTTCCTGATCGATCGCGCTTCCGTTTTCGCCGCCCTGGGCATCGGACTTGGGCTTTGGCTAATTCTCGGAGCGGTCACCGATCTCGCCCTCAAGATGGGCGTGGGCAAGGTGAAACCCTCAGTGGCGTTGCGCCGGCTCAAGGGGTTGCCGCTTTCGATGTTTGGCACCACGCTCGCGCACGCTGGGCTCGGCATCACGACCCTTGGCGTCGTCTGCGTGACAATTCTCGAGACCGAACGTGTCCTCGTCATGCAACCCGGCGAGAGCATGGAAATCAGCGGTTATTCGCTGGAATACGAGGCATTGCAGCCCTTCACCGGCCCCAATTACACGGAAGAGCGCGCGCACTTCGCCGTCTCTGAAGTCGGCGGTCGGCCGCTTGGCGAGATTGTCTCCGCCAAGCGCTTTTATACGGCACGCAACATGCCTACGACGGAAGCGGGCATCCGGACTATGGGGCTGAGCCAGCTTTACGTCTCCCTTGGCGATAAAACGAATGATGGCGGAATCGTCGTGCGTGTCTGGTGGAAGCCACTTGTAACGCTGATCTGGCTCGGCACATTGTTCATGATGGTTGGCGGCGCTGTCTCGCTCTTCGATCGCAGATTGCGCGTCGGCGCGCCGTCGCGCCAGCGGGCGACCGCCGCTCAGGGAGCTTCCTCATGACGATGCCGGGGCTCAAAACCCTGTGGTCTGCCGTGCTCGCGCTCCTGCTATGTTTGGCGTTGAGCGGACCGGGGGCGGCAATCGAGCCCGATGAGGTTCTCGACGATCCTGCTCTGGAGCAGCGGGCGCGCGCGCTTTCGGCCGAGTTGCGCTGCATGGTCTGCCAGAACCAGTCGATTGACGACTCGAATGCCGAATTGGCCCGCGACCTGCGCATTCTGGTACGCGAGCGCCTTCGCGAGGGCGACACGGACGCGGAGGTGCTGGACTATGTCGTTTCGCGCTATGGCGAGTTCGTGCTTCTGAAGCCACGGTTCAGCGTGCGCAACGCGCTGCTCTGGGGAGCCCCGGTGCTCGTTCTGTTCGGCGGCGGTATCCTCGCGTTCGTCAGTTTTCGACGGCGCCCCGGCCGGTCGGCTACCAGCGCGCTCTCGCCCGAGGAAGAGGCCGAACTTCACGATCTTCTGAAAGGACGCGATTGAGCCCGCGGCACGGCTGTCAGATTCGACAGTGATAACCTCGTGGCGTGCACCGGATTTTGTCTCTGGAATCTGGGAACGGCAGAAGATTACGAAAGTTTCATGCTCTGGAAATGGCCACGTAAGGTAAGTCACCCTATCTGTCGACCAACTGGTTATCACAATGCCCTCGGCAGCAGAGCTTGGGGTTCGACAGCAAGAGGAGTTGATTTCCACATGACTTCACACAATTCAGTGACAAGCAGAAATCGCAAACGCCTGGCTGCGACCATCGTTTCGTTGGCGGCAGCGGGGGCAATCGGTGCCGGAGCAGTCGGCTCGGGCGTCGTCCCCGCCTTTTCCGATCCGGTCAAGCTCGATCAGCCTGTCCAGGCACCCAGCTTCGGTGACGTGGTCGAGGTCGTGAGCCCGGCAGTAGTCAGCGTTCGCGTGCGCGGAGACGCACCGGCGGCTGACGTGGCGGCGCCTTTTGGGCTTCCGGAATTTGAGGAGCTCCCTGAGAATCATCCGCTGCGGCGCTTCTTCGATCAGTTCCGTGAGCAGCAGCCGCGGTCGCCACAGCCCCCGGGGCGCGGGTTTCGCCCCTCGGCTCAGGGCTCCGGCTTCTTCATTTCCGAGGATGGTTTCCTGGTCACCAATAATCACGTCATCCAGGGCGGTGACGAGTACATCGTCGTCATGGATGACGGGACCGAGCTCAGTGCTGACCTGGTTGGTACCGACGAGCGCACCGATCTGGCTGTGCTGAAAGTCGACGCGGATCGCGAATTCACCTATGTCGATTTTGCCGACGACGACAACGTGCGCGTGGGCGACTGGGTTGTCGCTGTCGGCAATCCGTTCGGTCTTGGCGGCACCGTCACCGCTGGCATCGTCTCGGCGCGCGGCCGCGAGATCGGCGCTGGCCCCTATGACGACTTCATTCAGATCGATGCCGCGGTGAACCGCGGTAACTCCGGCGGCCCGGCATTCAACCTGTCCGGTGAGGTTGTCGGTGTGAACACGGCGATCTTCTCTCCCTCGGGCGGCAATGTCGGTATCGCTTTTGCCATTCCGGCCGGTCTTGCGACCACGGTCGTCCAGGATCTCATCGATGATGGGACGGTGCAGCGTGGCTGGTTGGGTGTGCAGATTCAGCCCGTTTCCGAGGAAATCGCCGATTCACTCGGCCTGGATGAGGCGAGCGGCGCGCTCATCGTCGATGCCAATGAAGGCGATCCGGCGGCCGAGGCGGGTATTCAGTCCGGCGATGTGATCACCGCGGTCGACGGCCGGGCTATAGAGTCCCCGCGGGAACTTGCCCGCATAGTCGCGGAATACGATCCGCAAAGCGAAGTCGAGGTCACCCTCTGGCGCAACGGCGAGAGCCAGACGATCGATGTGACGCTTGGCGAGATGCCCGACGCCAGCGCCGCGACGCCGCAACCCAGTGAACCCGAAGGTCAGCCGGGTGCAGAGACCGATTTCGGGATGAGCGTGGCGCCGGCCGAAGATGGCAACGGGCTGGTCGTTGAGGATGTCGAATCGGGCAGCATTGCCGGGAACAACGGCATCATGCCGAATGACATCATACGTTCCGTCAACTCGCAGCCGGTGAACTCCGCCGAAGATATCCACGCGGCCGTGGAGGCAGCGGCTGAAGCCGGGCGAGGTGCAGTCCTGTTCATGATCGAGCGGGATGGAACCAACCGTTTCATCGCCCTGCCGATGGGCTAACCGTCTGCAGGCGGATGCAGGAGAATGCCGGTCACACCCGGCCACGGCGGCGGCGTCGTCCGCCGCCGTTTTCGTTCCGGATAATCCTGTGTAATACGTAGAAAATGAAGATTCTGGTTATCGAAGACGACCGCGAAGCGGCGGGGTTCCTCAAAAAGGCCTTTGCAGAGGTCGGGCACACGGCTGATATCGCGTCCGATGGCGAGGTCGGCTTTGCTCTCGCCGATTCGGGCAGCTATGACGTGTTCGTCGTCGACAGAATGCTGCCACGCCGCGACGGTTTGTCGGTGATCGCAGAACTCCGGGCGAGGGGAAACACCACACCTGCGCTGATCCTTTCCGCTCTCGGCGAGGTGGACGACCGCGTGACCGGTCTGCGCGCCGGCGGCGATGATTATCTCACCAAGCCTTATGCCTTTTCCGAACTGCTCGCACGCGTCGAGGTATTGAAACGACGCTCCGGTTCGAAGGACGTTGAGACGGTCTACCGGGTCGGTGATCTGGAGCTTGACCGTCTCGCCCATTCGGTCCGGCGGGGCGGGCAGGAAATTACACTGCAGCCCCGCGAATTCCGTCTTCTGGAATACCTGATGCGCCATGCGGGGCAGGTGGTCACACGCACCATGCTGCTGGAGAATGTCTGGGACTACCACTTTGACCCGCAGACGAACGTGATTGACGTCCATATTTCGCGTTTGCGCGGCAAGATCGAGAAGGGCTTCGACAAGCCCCTGCTGCACACGGTGCGCGGCGCTGGCTATGTGCTTCGGGACGAGTGATGGCCATTCCGGCAATCATGAAAACCACGGCGGCACGGCTTTCCGCACTTTACCTGCTGCTTTTCGCGATTTGCGCCGTGGCGCTGGTGTTCTACATCGAGGCGCTCAGCATGCGCATGCTGACGGAGCAGACGCGTGAGGCTATCAACGAGGAAGTGAGCGGACTGGCCCAGGCTTATCAGCGCGGCGGCTTGCCCGGGCTAGTGCGCGTCGTGCGCATTCGAGCACGCCAACCGGGCGCCAACCTGTATATTGTCGCCGACCCGACCGGACGCATTCTCTCCGGCAACGTGGATAGCCTGCAGCCCGGCGTGTTCGATACGCGCGGATGGACGGAGCGCCCGTTCACCTATCGCCGTTATGGGGAGGACAGCGACGCGGAGGACCGCTCAAATCATACCGCAATGGCGCAGGTCATCCGCCTGCCCAATCAGATGCTGCTCCTTGTCGGACGCGATCTGGGCGAGCCGGAGCAGTTTCGAACGATCATGCGGCGAACGCTGGTCGCCGCCATCGGCCTTATGGGCCTTGGCGCACTGCTCATCTGGTACTTCGTCGGACGCAGGGCGTTGAAACGGATCGACAGCGTTTCCAAAGCAAGCCGACAGATTATGGGCGGCGATCTGACCCAGCGCTTGCCCGTCTCCGGCGCGGGCGATGAATTCGACCGGCTGTCGGAAAATCTCAACGCGATGCTTGATCGCATCGCCGCGCTGAACGAGGGGCTGCGGCAGGTTTCCGACAATATCGCGCACGACCTGAGAACACCGCTGACACGCCTGCGCAATCGCGCCGAGGCGGCGCTGGCGAGCGCGGAGGGAACGGAAGACCGAAACGAGGCGCTGGAGCGGACCATCGCTGAATCCGATCAACTCATCGGCACCTTCAATGCGATTCTCATGATCTCCCGGCTGGAGGCCGGTTATTCGACCGAGGCGGTGACAAAGATAGATCTCAGCGCGACGGTTGCCGATGTCGTGGAGCTTTACGAACCCCTTGCCGAAGATCAGGGCGTCACGCTGAAAACCGAACAGGTCGACACGGTCGAGGTCGGAGGAAACCGGGAGCTTGTCGGCCAGGCCCTGTCGAACATTGTCGACAATGCGATCAAGTACACGGCCGGGACCGGTGAAAATCCAACGGTCATGGTCTCGTTGCGGCAGGAAGGCGGTGCGGCGCGGCTCTCGGTGAGCGACAACGGGCCCGGTATCCCGGTGGAGGAGCGGGAACGCGCCACCGAGCGCTTCGTCCGCTTGGAGGCGAGCCGCAGCCAGCCGGGCTCCGGTCTTGGCCTGAGTTTGGCCAAGGCGGTGATGTCGTTTCACAGCGGACGGCTGGAACTTTCCGGTAACGATGGCGGTCTGACGGTTGCGATGGTCTTCCCGACGGGCGACAATGTTTGAATGTTAGATGATCCCGCCTCGAAAAACGACGACGGCACGGCATGGTTCGGCGCTCCGGTGCGTGAGCTACGACCGCTCGATCCCGATCGGGCCGGCGAGGAGTTGGCCGAACTTTCGGAGCGAGCCGAAGGGGAAGATTGCCCGCGCGTGGCAGACCTGTTGCGCAGCGAGAGTCCGCTCGCGCGCTTTCTCGGCGCCGTGTTTGATCTCTCGCCCTACCTACGCGACTGCGCACGCAATGGGCCGCAAGCGCTTGAGGCACTGTTCGACCAGCCCGTAGAAGCCCGACTGGAAACGATAAACGAAGCGATCGCTGCCATCGCACTTGCCAAGGATGCAAGCGAGTCGGGCGTCATGCGGGACCTGCGCCGGCTGAAGCGCGAGGCGCATTTCCTCATCGCGTTGGCGGACCGGGCAGGGGCCGACGACGCGGCCGCAACCGTCGCCCGCCTGAGCACTCTGGCCGAGACCTGTGTCCGCGCGACCGTCAATTTCCTTCTGCGCGATGCGCACCGGCAGGGAAAGCTGCGCCTGCCGGACCCCGATAAGCCAGAGGCGGGCTGCGGCTGGATCGTACTGGCCATGGGCAAGCTGGGCGCGCGCGAACTGAACTTTTCCTCCGATATCGATTTGATCGTTCTTCTCGATCCGCAAGCGCCCGCCGTGCTCGACCCGCTGGAGGCGCCTGATCTCTTCGTGCGGCTGACACGGCGGCTCGTGCGCATTCTTCAGGACCGCACGGGCGATGGCTACGTCTTCCGCACGGATCTGCGCCTGAGACCGGACCCTGGGTCCACGCCACTGGCCATTCCGCTCGAAGCGGCGCTCAATTATTATGAAAGCCGTGGGCAGAACTGGGAACGCGCGGCCATGATCAAGGCCCATCCCATCGCTGGTGATTTGGAGGCCGGAAACAGCTTTCTGCGTGAGCTTCAGCCCTATGTCTGGCGCAAATATCTCGACTATGCGGCAATCGCGGACGTCCATTCCATAAAGCGCCAGATCCACGCCCACAAAGGTCATGGCGAGATCGCCGTGCTCGGACACAATATCAAACTCGGCCGCGGCGGCATCCGCGAAATCGAGTTTTTCGTCCAGACACAGCAACTCATCGCCGGCGGACGCTTTCCAGAACTGCGGGGGCGGATGACAGTTTCCATGCTGCGCGAACTTGCCGACCGGAGCTGGATCTCGGACGAAGCCGGAGAGGCTCTGATCGCTCAGTACTGGTTCCTGCGTGATGTCGAGAATGTCATCCAGATGATCGCCGACGAACAGGCGCATACGCTACCGGCGGATGAGGAGGGGCTCGAGCGCGTCGGGCGGCTTCTTGGCTATGAGGACGGCGCGGCGTTGGCCGAGGCCTTCCGGAAGGCATTGCATCTGGTCGAATCTCATTATGCAGCGCTCTTCGAGACGGCGCCGCAGCTTTCGCGCGGCATCGGCAATCTGGTCTTCACCGGCGATGTGGATGATCCCGGCACCCTCGCCACGCTCTCGGAACTCGGCTTCGAACGGCCGAGCGATATATGTCGTGTCATCCGTGGCTGGCATTTCGGCCGCTACCGCGCAACCCAGTCGGCACAGGCGCGCGGGCGGCTGACGGAACTGACGCCGGCATTGCTGGAAGCTTTCGGCAGTACGCAGCGCGCCGACGAGGCCCTCCTGCGCTTCGACGAGTTCCTGTCCGGACTGCCGGCCGGCGTTCAGCTTTTTTCACTGTTGCAATCCAACCCGCGTATTCTGGACCTGCTGGCGTCAATCATGGGGGCAGCACCGCGTCTGGCGGCAATCATCACGCGCAGGCCGCATGTCTTCGATGGTTTGCTCGATCCCGCGCTGCTTTCGGAGCTGCCCAAAAAAGCCTATTTGACGGAACGCTTGGAAACCTTTCTCGGCGGCGCCCGTGCCTTCGAGGATCTGCTGGACCGCTTGCGGATCTTTGCTGCCGAGCAGAAATTCCTGATCGGCATGCGGCTCCTGACGGGAAGCATCGACGCCGAGCGCGCCGGCAAGGCGTTTTCCGACCTGGCCGATCTCACCATCGGCGCAGCGTTCGATGCTGTCGAGGCCGAGTTCGCCCAGACCCACGGACGGGTACCCGGCGGCCGGACGGCAATCGTCGGCATGGGCAAGCTTGGCAGCCGGGAATTGACTGCCGGCTCCGACGTCGATCTCATCCTGCTTTATGACCATGCGCCGGATGCCGAGGAATCCGACGGCCGCAGGGCCCTTGCGCCATCGCATTATTACTCCCGGCTGACGCAGCGCCTGATCGCGGCGATGTCCGCGCCGACGGCCGAGGGCGTGCTTTACGAGCTGGATCTGCGCTTGCGTCCCTCCGGCAACAAGGGCCCGGTGGCGACCCACATCGAGGCCTTCCGTAAATACCAGCGATCGGACGCATGGACCTGGGAGCATATGGCGCTGACGCGTGCCCGAGTCGTGGCGGGAGACAGCAGCCTATGCGAGGAGGCACACCGGGAGATCGAGGAGATCGTCGCTCTTTCGCGAGACCGGGAGAAGGTTGCGCATGATGTAGTGGAAATGCGCGCGCTTCTGGAAACCGAAAAGCCGGCCAAAAGCGCTTGGGACCTGAAACTCGCGCCGGGCGGGATCATCGACCTGGAATTCATCGCGCAGGCTGGTGTGCTGCAAGGTTTCCACCAGAAAGGTCCGCGCCCCACCGAAACGACCGAGGTGCTGGCGGGCCTTGCGCCGGAATTCGTGGATGAGCAGACGCGTGGGGAACTCGTGGAAGCGCACCGCCTCTACAGCACGCTGACTCAGATCATCCGCCTGTGCCTGACGGGAGCTTTCGACCCCGATGATGTACCACCCGGCCTGGCCGATATCCTCCTGCGCACCGTGGACCTTCCGGAGCTAACCGTGCTCAAGGCCCATGTGGAGGAAACCGAGGGCCGGGTGAGGGGACATTTCGACCGCTTGCTGCGGAAGGGCTGAGTCAGTCACCCTCTCTCAAGATGCGCAGAATGGCCCGGTAGCGGGAGACGAGTTGCGACATGTCGAGATTTGAAACGGCGTTGTTCCACGTTGCCGAAACGCAGTATGCGTCCTCGCCGTCCGTCAGCCATGTGGTGAAGTTAAGAACGCCCGCTTCCGAGCCGCCCTTATAGGCGATTTGCTGCCAGTTTGCCGCCTCAGCCAGCCCCGGATTGATGCGGAACGCCGGCAGATCGGCAAGCTCCGCGATGAGCGTGCATAGCTCGTCGGCCGAGAGGAACCACTCGACCTCGATGCTAGGATCCGTCTCCATCTTCGATGCTTCCGGCAGTGGCCTGGAGGCGAGTTCATTCAGAACATCCCGCCGCGCCGCCTCGTCCCCTTCGATCCAAGCCTGACGGAGGTTAGCATTATCCTTTGCCTTCAGCTTGAAAAGCTCGGCCGTCGTTGGAAAGGGTGCGTTGCGCGGTGTTTCCGCGGTCACGGAGTCGCTTCCTACCAGATCGATCAGCGCATCGGTCGCCGCATTGTCGCTCATCGAGATCATCAGGCCGGCGAGCGTCGAGAGCGTTAACGGGCTTCCCTCCGGCCAGTCTTGCAGAATGCCGGTCGGAAGCGAGCGCCATTCCGGCTTGAGCGGCACCACCTGATCCCATTGCAGGTCTCCCGCCCCCACTGCATCCGCGACAGCCTTGAGGATGGCAAGCTTCGCCGCCGAACCCACGGCAAGCGGTTCGTCGGGATTATGCTCCGCTTCCGGCTCACCATTTCTGGTGACGAACACGGCAGTCTCTCCCGGCAGCGTGGCGATGTGCTGGATCTGATCCGAAAGCAGCGTGCCGGCGGCAATTGGCGGCTCGATGAATAGCCCGGCGATCCGGCCCTCCGAATCCAGTGCCAGCCGGGTCGGCACCTCAGCCTCTTCAAGGCTGATCGTAAAACTCTCTCCCGCGCCGGCAACGGATTCGAACGAGCCGAATCGCTGTTCCAGGTCGGAAACGATTGCCGAAACCTGCGCAACTGGGACCTGATCCAGGAATGCCTGCGTAAACCATTCCTCCTCGATGTCCGATGCCTCGAAAAGCCGTTGCAGAACCTTCTCGGGTTCGTCGTTTTTCTGCTGTGTGGCTGCCGGCAGCGGGGCGCCGCACACGGCAAACAGGAGCACGGCCAGGAAACCGATGCGCATTGTCAAGCATCCTCCAGGATTCGAGTTGTTCGTGAACCGGGTTGCGGGAAGGACGTAAAGCAGGTTTTACCGCAGCCAGCAACAGCTTCGGGAACGCTGAGTGAAAGGTGACGCGCTACGATCAAATTCGAGCGCGCTTCCGGAATCCTCCCAGACCGTCACCCTCGCGCGCTCTACGCCGCCGCTTCGATGCGCTCAGCAACGGGAAGGCGCACGGAGACGACGGTGCCCACGTCTTCCTTCGAGCGGATGCGCAGCCTGCCACCGTGAAGCTCGGCCAGCGAACGGGAGATCGCCAGCCCGAGTCCGGAACCAGTGTGGCTCTTTGAAAGATGATTTTCCACCTGCTCAAACGGGCGGCCGAGCTTCTTCAGCGCGCCCCCCGGAATACCGCAGCCATTGTCCCCGATGGAGATCGTCACGGCGCCGGCAACCTTTCGCGCCCGCAGAGCCACCGTTCCGCCGTCGCCGGTGAACTTCACCGCATTGGAGAGCAGATTAATGACGATCTGCTTGACCGCCCGCCGGTCCGCGAAAAGACCGATGCTTTCCGGAATATCGGTCTCCACGGCGATATTCTTCTTCTGTGCCTGAAGCCGCACGACGCGAACCGCCTCCTGGATGAGCGGCGAAAGGTCTGCGTTCTCCCGATTGACGGAGAACTGACCTGCCTCGATCTTGGACATGTCGAGAATGTCATTGATGACGCCGAGCAGGTAATTGCCGCTGGCGTAAATATCTCCGACATATTCCTCGTAGCGCTCGGATCCCAGCGCGCCGAACATCTTGGACTGCATCAGCTCCGAAAAGCCGATGATTGCGTTAAGCGGTGTCCTGAGCTCGTGGGACATATTGGCCAGGAATTCGGACTTAGCGCGGCTGGCAGCCTCCGCGCGCTCCGTCTCGCGCATGTATTTGCGGTTGAGTTCCACCAGCTCCTTGCCGCGCTCCTGCTCCGCATGGCGGGCCACACTCAGGTCGTGAATGGTCGACATCAGGCGCCGCTCGCTCTCGACCAGCTTCTCCTGGTTCTTCTTGAGTTGCGTGATATCAGTGCCGACCGCCACCGTGCCCCCGTCGCCCGTCCTGAGTTCGGTGACCTGAAGCCAGCGGCCGTCGGCAAGCTGGCGCTCGAAACGTGCTCCGCCGTCCCGGTTCGTCGTATTCCCCAGCCGCCGCTCGTAACGGACCGGGTTCATCCGTGCCTCGATATCCCTGCGACAAGCGCCGGCGACGATTTCCTCGTGGGAAAGACCCGTATCCTGCTGGTACTTCGTGTTGCACATGACCAGCCGCTCCGATGCATCCCAGAGTACGAAGGACTCGGTGATGTTCTCGATAGCGGTCCGCAGACGCAGATCGGCGGTCTCGGATTGCCGCGCGAGATCGCGCTGCTCCGTGACATCGACGGCAATTCCGATCAGGTGAATGTCCGGCGTGTCCGGATCGACGACCTGCGCGCGGGCACGCACCCAGATCCACCGCCCGTCGGCATGCCGCATACGGAATACCTGATCGATCTGGTCCGTCTCGCGCGAGACGATACGGTTGGCAACAGCGAAGAGGTCACCATCTTCGGGATGGATCAGGCTCGCCACATCCCCGAAGGAAAGCATGACGTCCGCAGCCTTGTAGCCCAGCATCTCGTACATGGAGCGCGACCAGTACATCTTGCCGCGCGCCATGTCCCAGTCCCACAGCCCGCATTTGCCGCGCACCAGCGCCAGGTCGATCCGCTGATGCGCTTCGAGATAGATGCGGTCTGCCGCCTGCGCTCGCGCGGCCTGGCTGAAATAGGCATAGAGAATGGCCATCAGCACACCAGCCGTCATGACGAAGAGCGTCACGTTGAGCGACATGGAGCGGCGCCATTCGGCAAAGATCCCGTCCATCGGCGCAAGCGCCACCGCCGCGCCGCGTCCTTCCTTGGCGATGCTGACCGCCGCGAACCATTCGGTGCCGTTGAGGTGCACTTCGTGGACGCCCGCGCGGTCACCGAACATGAACAGCGGCCGGCCACCAGTAACCAGTGTTTCGAGCGAGCGGCCTTGCAGGCGTTGCGCCTCCGGTGTCGCCGCCACGACGACGAAGGCGGGATCCGTGACCGCAAGCGTCCAGCCGCTGTCTGCCTGCCGGTCCGCGCGTGCGACTATGGCGCGCGCCTCGGGTGCTGGAGGCACGCCTTCGCTGGCCGACAATTGCAGGGATTGCGCTAAATTCTGCGCGGAAAGCCCCAGGAGTTGTTTGGTATCCTGCTCGATATCGTCTCGCCAGCTCATGAGCGCGAGGAACCGCGCCGCGGCGATCACCAGAAGAAAGATGATGACCAGAACGGGGATCGCGTGGCGCAGATAGGGCTCGACGGCCAGCAGGCGCTCATAGGCTGGAGCGGCGATAATCTTCGCATTCCCTGCTACGCCGGCCGCGCCCCTGGCGCGCCCCCATCTTGAAAATATGGCTTTCGCGGGCGTGGCCCACGCAGCAGCCCTTCCCATCTGATCCCTCGCCTTGTTGTCGCTGGCAGATCCGCCTACTCCACCCGCGAATCATAGATAAGGAATCAGAGCTGATTCACCTTGTCCAGTAGGTGGCCAAAATATGACAGAAAAGTGATTCGCTGCGGGATCCGAGGCAGCGGCGGGTGTCCGGGATCTGTCCCTGAACCTTGCGTTGAGGCGAGGAGCGTAGGGTGCGTTTTCACAAACGCCGGCTCGTTTCGTCGCGCGCACATAAATACCGTGTCATGCCAAGGCTTGACCTTGGTATCCATGCCTGAGCGATCACGAAGCGCGCCGGCGTATCCGGAAAGCCGCCCCACTCGGCGCTGTCCCGAACAGCACCGCGTTCCGGAACCGCGAAGAGCGCGATCCTATCCCAGCGTGCGCTCCACGATATCGCGCACGTCTCGCGAAAGCTTTTCCTCGCTGGAAATCCGAACGAGCGCTTTGCGCGCCTTCTCCTGCCGGGCTTTCTCCATGGACCGCCATGAGCGGAAGGCCACGGCCAGGCGCGCCGCCACCTGCGGATTATGCCCGTCCACCTGCAGAACCGTATCGGCCAGGAGGTCGTAGCCTTCACCGTCGGCCCGGTGGAAGCCGGTCTGGTTGCTGTTCGCGAATGCACCAATGAGCGAGCGCAGGCGGTTCGGATTGGTGGTCGAAAAGGTCGGATGCGCCATCAGCGAGCGCACCCTCTCGACCGTCTCCGGCCCGGGAATCGTGGCCTGGATCATGAACCACTTGTCGAGCACCAGCGCATTTCCCTTGTAGCGCGTCTCGAAATCGGCGAGTGCCTTGCCCGCCGCCTCGCTCGTCGGAAATTGATGTGCCAGAACGTTCAATGCCGCCGCGCGTTCGGTCATGTTGGTTGCGGCCGCGAACTGGCGTTCCGCGCGATCCGGCTCACCCGCACCGGCCACCAGATAGTCGAGCAGGATATTGCGCAATGCCCGCCGCCCGGCGCTTGCCGCATCGGGGCTGAAGGCGCCCTCATCCTTGAGCGCATGGTAGACATCGGCAAAAGACTTCTCTGCTTCACGCGCGATGGCGGTCCGGAGCGCTTCCCGGGCCCTGTGGACCGCGTCCGGGTCTATATTTTCACCGATTTCACGGGCAATATCGGCTTCCGCCGGGAGCGTCAGCGCGAGTGCGCGATAGGCTTCCTCCAGTGTCTCGTCCGCGGCGATCTCCGCCGGATAGTCGAGCAGCATTGCGTCGAACTCAGGCTCCCTCCCGCCACGGATACGTGAAGAAGCATCGATAAGTGATTCAAGGAAAAGCGTATTCAGCGCCTGCCAGCGCGAGAACAGGTCGCTGTCGTGCCGGGCAAGGAAGAACCGGTCTTCCTTCGCCGTTTCATGGTGGAGCGCGATGGGCGCGGAGAAGCCGCGATTGATCGAAAGAACGGGCCGTGAACTCACACCCGTGAAGCGCAGTGTCTGCTTGCGCTCCTTCAGTTGGATGACACTGTTCTCGACATCCGCACCTTCCACGCTGTCATAGGCCATATCCTGCCCGTTCGGACCGACAAGTCCGAACGCAAGCGGAATGTGAAGGGCCTTCTTGCGCGATTCCGACGGCGTCGGCGGTACCGACTGCTCCAACTCCAGTGTAAATTCCTTGGCGTCCGCATCGTACTGCGTCTTGACCGACACATTCGGCGTTCCGGCCTGATGATACCAGAGCGCGAACTGGTCGAGGTCCTTGCCTGACGCCTCTTCGAAGCAGCGCAGGAAGTCCTCGATGGTCACGGCCTGACCGTCATGCCGGTCGAAGTAGAGGTCCATGCCGGCGCGGAAGTTCTCCTCGCCCAGCATGGTGTGGATCATGCGCACGACCTCCGAGCCCTTCTCGTAGACGGTCGCCGTGTAGAAGTTGTTGATCTCGCGATAGCGCCGCGGGCGCACGGGATGTGAAAGCGGCCCCTGATCCTCCGGAAACTGCAGCGCCTTCAACGTGCGCACTTCCGAGATGCGTTTCACAGGACGCGAGCGCTGGTCGGCGGAGAATTCATGGTCGCGATAGACCGTCAGCCCTTCCTTCAGGCAAAGCTGGAACCAGTCCCGGCAAGTGATTCTGTTTCCAGTCCAATTGTGGAAATATTCGTGCGCGATGATCGCCTCGATGTTGGCGTAGTCGACGTCGGTCGCGGTCTCGGGATCGGCCAGGACGTACTTGTCGTTGAAGACGTTGAGGCCCTTGTTCTCCATCGCCCCCATGTTGAAGTCGGAAACGGCGACGATGTTGAACACGTCGAGATCGTATTCGCGCCCGAAGCGCTCCTCGTCCCAGCGCATGGAGCGCTTCAGCGCGTCCATGGCATAGGTAGCCAGCGGCTCCTTCCCGTGCTCCACATAAATGCCCAGCTTTACATTGCGTCCCGAGGCAGTCGTGAAGGTGTCGTGCACCGAGCCTAGGTCACCCGCCACCAGCGCGAAGAGGTAGGACGGTTTGGGAAAAGGGTCGTTCCAGACGGCATAGTGCCAGCCGCCATCAAGGTCGCCGCTGTCCGCTGGATTGCCGTTCGAGAGCAGCAGCGGGGCTTCGGCTTTACGCGCCTCGATGCGCACGCGATAGCTCGACAACACATCCGGCCGGTCGAAGAAATAGGTGATGCGTCGGAAACCTTCCGCCTCGCACTGGGTCGTATAGACGCCGTTGGAAACGTAAAGCCCCATCAGCGTGCTGTTCTTCGCAGGCGTAAGCCTGGTGACGATGGTAAGCTCGAACCGCTTCCCTTCGGGCGGCGCCATGAGCGTCAGCTTGTCAGGCGTCGCCTCGAAAGCAGCGTCCGCAACCGGCGTGCCGTCGACAAGGAGCTCCTTTAGCGTCAGCCCGTCGCCGTCCAGCACCAGAGGCGTGCCGGCCGCAACCCCGTCGCGGCGCTCGACTGTCAGCTTTGCCGTTGCCAGCGTCTCGTCCGGATCGAGCCGGAAGGAAAGATCCACCTCCGGAATCAGATAATCGGTCGGGCGGTAGTCTTCGAGGCGGAAGGCCTGGCCGGTATCGGTGCGCATTCATTTCTCCTGCTGGCGAATTCTGGTCCGCGCGCCGACTGGCGCAACATTTTCGAGTCTTGGCTCTTTACACGATGGAACCTGTCGACAAAACTGTTCGAAAGATGTCTTCAGTCGTCTCCAATCCAATCGCAAGGAACGCGGTATGACGGTTCTCACACCGAAATTCGGCATGGGTGCATCCGTGCTGCGCACGGAAGACGGGGCCTTTATCACAGGCAAGGGCCGCTACACGGACGATATCATGCCGGCCGGCACGCTGCACGGCTATGTGCTGCGCTCGCCGGTGGCGAAAGCGAAATTCACCATCGGCTCGGTGGACGAGGCCAAGGCCGCGCCGGGTGTCCACCTCGTCTTGACAGGCGCCGAGCTCGCGCATCTGGGCGATCTCAAATCCGCTGCCATGCCAGAGCAGCCGGATGGCACCAAGGCGCCCACGCATGACATTCCCATCCTCTGCCGCGACCGGGTGAACTATGTCGGCGATGCCGTGGCCTTCATCGTGGCCGACACGCGCGACCAGGCGCAGGATGCCGCCGAACTGATCGACGTCGACTATGAGGACGAGGAAGCGGTGGTGGGCACCGTCGAGGCGCTGTCGAGCAATGCGCCGCTGGTCTGGCCGGAAGTCGGCTCCAACCAGGCTTTCCTTTTTCACATGGGAGACAAGGACACGACGAAAGCTGCCTTCGACAAGGCGGATCGCGTGGTGAAAATCTCCTTCATCAACAATCGTCTCGTGGCCAACTACATGGAGCCGCGCGCCGCCGTCGGCGAATGGCACGACGACGAGGACCGCTATGTGCTGACCACCGGCACGCAGGGCGTGCACATGATGCAGTCGATTCTGACCGGCATCGTCTTCAACATCCCGAAGGAAAAGCTGCGCGTCATCACGCACGACGTGGGCGGCGGCTTCGGTACGAAGGCGTTCACCTACCGCGAATACGCGCTTGTGCTCGAGGCGGCGAAGCGGCTCGGCAAACCGGTCAAGTGGCTGAGCGACCGGGGCGAACATTTCATGACCGACAGCCAAGGCCGCGACAACTTCGCGACCGCGGAGATGGCGCTCGACGAGGACGGGCGTTTCCTCGGCATGCGGGTCGAGATGCTGGCCAATATGGGCGCCTATATTCACCAGTTCGGGCCATCTATCCCGACCGGCGGCGTCACCATGACGACGGGCGTCTACGACATCCAGGCGATGGATGTGACGGTCAAGGGTGTCTACACCAACACCTGCCCGGTGGACGCTTATCGCGGGGCAGGGCGGCCGGAAGCCGCCTTCCTCATCGAGAAGCTGGTGGAAGAGTGCGCGCGGCAGCTCGGCATTCCGCGCGAGGAGATCCGCCGCCGCAATTTCATCGAGCCGGAGCAGTTCCCCTACAGTACGCCGGGCGGGCGAACCTACGACCGGTGCGAGCTGGATGGCCATATGTCGCTCGCCATGGAGCGTGCCGGCTGGGCCGGCTTCGAGGAGCGGCTGGAGGAAGCGAAGAAGCGCGGCCGCATTCGCGGCATCGGCATGTCCACATATATCGAGGCCTGCGCCTTCCCGGGCTCCGAGCCGGCGCGCCTCATCCTCAATGGCGACGGCACGGTGACGCTCTCCATCGGCACCCAGTCGAATGGCCAGGGCCATGCCACCGCCTATGCCCAGTTCGTGGCCGAGAAGCTGAACATCGACGTCGACAAGGTCAAGCTGCGCCAGGGCGATACGGACGATCTGCCCTCTGGCGGCGGCACGGGCGGCTCGCGTTCCATTCCCATCGGCGGGGTTTCCGCCTCGCGGGCGGGCGAGGATCTGGCCGAGAAGATCAAAAAGATCGCCGCGGATGAACTTGAAGCCGCCGCCGCCGATATCGAGCTTGTCGACGGCGAGGCGCGCATCGTCGGCACGGATCGGTCGATGGATTTTGCCGCCATTGCCAAGGCGGCAAAGAACCCCGACGACCTGAAGGGCATGGGCGACTTCGAGCAGAAGGAGCCGACTTATCCCAACGGCACCCATATCTGCGAGGTGGAGATCGACCCGGATACGGGTGAGACCGAGATCGTCAACTATACGGTGGTGGACGATTTCGGCGCCACGGCGAACCCCGTGCTGCTGGCTGGCCAGGTCCACGGTGGCATTGCGCAGGGGATCGGGCAGGCGCTGGTCGAAGAGACGGTTTATTCCGAGGACGGTCAGCTCGTCACGGCGAGCTTCATGGATTATACCATGCCGCGTGCCGATACCCTGCCGTCTTTCCACTTCGAGACGCGCAACGTGCCTTCCAGCGCTAATGCGCTCGGCATGAAGGGCGCCGGCGAGGCCGGCACCGTCGGCGCCACGCCGGCCGCGCTCAACGCGGTGGTCGATGCGCTCTATCGCGCCTACGGCATCTCGCACATCGAAATGCCGGCGACACCGTCCCGCGTCTGGAATGCGATCGCGGAGGCCCGGGCGGCACGGTGAGCGATCTTTCAAAGGCGCCGTTCTCCCCCCTTGAGGGGGAGATGGCCGCAAAGCGGCAAGAGGAGGTCCATGGCCCCGGCCACCCGATTTCCCGAGACTGCGCCCGTCCGAGAGAAGCCCGCTCGTTCAGCCGCGTGAGACGGCTGTCCACTTCCCCCTTGGGAAGGGTGTGCGCTCGCCACCGGCTCGAAAGGTAACGTCATGGCCGTTGCCGCCAACGATCTGGATACTGAACCACGCCCGCTTTTCGGCATCACGCTCAAGATCATTTCCGTGACGATTTTCGTCGTCATGTCGTCGCTCATCAAATCGGCTGAAACGGTTCCGCCCGGACAGATCGTCTTCTTCCGCTCGTTCTTCGCGATTTTCCCCATCCTGCTCATGCTTTCCTGGCGGCGTGAACTGAAGACGGCTCTTCAAACCAGCCATCCGGTGAGTCACCTCATGCGCGGGCTTATCGGCGTGGCAGCCATGGCGGCCACTTTCTTCGGCCTCACGCGCCTGCCGCTACCCGATGCAATCACCCTCAACTATGCCCAGCCGCTTATGGTCATCGCCCTGTCCGCAATTTTTCTGGGCGAGACGGTGCGCATTTATCGCTGGAGCGCCGTCCTCATCGGCTTCTTGGGGGTCATCATCATCGCCTGGCCGAAGCTCGAGCTGCTGACCGGCGAATCCAATCTGGAAAGCGGGCAGGCCCTCGGCGTTATCGCGGCCCTGTGTGGGGCAGGCCTGTCCGCCGTTGCCATGCTGCTGGTGCGCCGCCTCGTGGCAACGGAAAAGACCGCCACCATCGTCATGTACTTTTCGCTCACGGCGACTGTGATTTCCCTGTTCACAATCCCGTTTGGCTGGACTGCCCTCTCCTGGGAAGAGACTCTAGCCCTGATCGGCGCGGGCATTTGCGGAGGCACCGCGCAGATCCTGATGACCCAGTGCTATCGCTACGCAGAACTCTCCACCATCGCGCCCTTCGAGTACACGTCGATGATCCTCGCCATTGTCGTCGGCTACTATGCCTTCGGCGATGTGCCGACACTCTATACGCTTGTCGGCGGGACAATTGTAATCGGTGCCGGGCTCTTCATCATCTGGCGCGAACGCCAGCTCGGGCTCAAGCGTGCCGCCGCACGCCGTTTCGTGCATTCGGGGTGAGAGTAGGGGCAGTGGAAGCGGTCGTCCGCCGCCCTTACGCGGTGCAGGCCTCGGCGATCGACAGGCTATTTTCGTAGAGGTGGTGACGCGTGATCCGGCCGTTCTCGACCGTAAGGCGCAGCGCGAACGGGCCCTCGAAGGACTTTCCCGTCGCGCGTACGGTTCCTGAAAGGTGCCCCATCAGGACCGCGTCCGTGCCGTCGACGAGAAAAGTGTCGACGGAGGCGCGTGCGTCCTCGGGCACGGTGTGCTCCATCAGTTCCGTAAACAGCGCCGCGCATTCGACGGCGGTGGACCGCGGGCGGATCCACGGGGCGGCGGGGTTCTCGGCGAGCTGCCAGTCGACCTTGTCGGCGAAGAGCGCGACGAGCCGCGCGGTGTCCCCGGCCAATCGCGCGGCAAGGAACTCCTGCACGACCGCCCGCGTGGCTTCGGTGACTGCATTTGCGTTGGCGACTGAACTCTTCGTGGTGGCGGTAAGATTGACGGACATGGCGCTCTCCTAGCTGCTGCGGTCGAATCCCGGCAGCGGTTCGTGTTGATGTGCTTGTTTTTGCCAGGAGAAGGGAAAGCGGTCGATTACCTCAAACGTAATGAGCGGCAGTTACACGTGCGGCTCGAACACTATCAGCCAGCCGGATACCTCAACATCTCAGCCGGCCCGCAGGTCGGCCTGCGCCTCTCTCAAAAACCGCGCCGTCGCTTCATCCGCTGGAAAGAAGCTTTCGATGGCAAGCTCGGAAAGCGTGACGTCGAGCGGTGCGCCGAAGACGGTGGTCGTAGTGATGAGGGAAAGCTCGGCCCCACGAACTCGTATTTGTAATGGCACGGCGATGCCTCCGGAACGATCGGTCCTCGGGCGAACGCTGACCTTGCCGCCCGGATAGGACGAAAGCTCCTTCTCCAGTTCGGCAAGCACGGGATCGGCCACGAGGTCGTTGAGGCCCTGTAGGCGCTCCAGAACGTGGGCACGCCATTCCGCGAGATTGAGAATGTTCGGAGCGAGCCCTTTCGGATGCAGGCTCAGGCGCAACGCGTTGACCGGTGGCTCGAGCAGTGACTTGTCTTCTACATCGGCCAAAAGCGGGGCGACAGCGCCGTTGGCGAGAAGCATTGTCCAGTGACGGTCAATCGCCAAGGCGGGATTGGGCGCATGGCCGTCGAGGACCCGCTGTACGGCGTCCATGGCCGGCTTCAGAGCCGGATCGCCGAGGGAACGCTCGGCAAAGGGCAGAGCGTAGCCTGCCGTCAGCAGCAAGCGATTGCGCTCCCTCAGCGGCACCGAAAGCGTCTCGGCCAGCTTGAGTACCATTTCACGCGAAGGTGCTGAACGGCCGCTCTCGACGAAGCTCAAGTGTCGCTGGGAAATGCCGGCTTCCAAAGCGAGGTGAAGCTGGCTGACGCGCCGACGCTGCCGCCATTCGCGCAGGAGGTCGCCCACGCTGTCTCTGGTTGTGTTCAGTTCAATTGTGTTCTGCATGGACAACGTCATAGCCCGAAGAAGTGAAAGGAACGATTACCTGGCGGGTAATCGCCATGCTGCGCGAATAACGTCATTCTCCTTCACATTCCGGCGGCAATTGCCGGCTCATTAGAGACGAAGGAGACTGAAAATGACGCTCGCTATCTCTGCCTTTCTGCGCAAGACCCTCCTTGTTGACGCGTTTGTCAGCGGCGCCGCCGCGGCCCTGATGATAACAGGTGCCGGGCTGCTCGGCCCGTTTTTGAACTTGCCGACTGCGCTTCTGTTCTGGTCCGGCCTCGCGCTCGTCCCCTTCGTCGCGCTGCTCTTCATGCTCGCTCGCCGGGAGGCAGCACCACGCCTGCTGTTGGTCGATATCGTGCTCGTCAACGCATTGTGGGTGGTTGCAAGCTTCGCCATCATGGCTGTGGGCCTTGTGACACCTAACATTCTCGGTGTGTTGTTCATCGGCGCCCAGGCGCTTGCGGTAGCCCTCTTTGCAATATTGCAATTTGCCGGCCTGCGCGCAGCCCCGAAACCCGCGTAATGCATGCGAAAGCCCCGGCCGATGGGGACCCGGCCGGGGCTTATCCGTTAACTTCCCCCAGCTTCTTCTTGATTTCCAGGAAATCCCGCCAGGCAAGCTTTTTGTGCGCCGGGTTGCGTAGGAGATAGGCAGGGTGAAGCGTCGGCATGGTCGCGATTTCCGCGCCGCCCGGCGTGGTGTGCACCGACCATTTGCCGCGCATGCGCATGATTCCCGTCTTGGTATGCAGAAGCAGTTTCGTGGACGGGTTTCCCAGAGTCACGAGGACCTTCGGCGCGGCCAGCTCGATATGCCGCTCAATGAACGGCCGGCAGATCTCGGTTTCGAGCGGAGAGGGATCGCGGTTGCCCGGCGGTCGCCACGGAATGACATTGGAAATATAGGCCGATGTCCTGTCACGTCCGATGGCCGCGAGCATCCGGTCGAGCAGACGCCCGGATCGCCCGACAAAGGGCAGGCCTTGCAAATCCTCGTCGCGGCCCGGCGCCTCGCCGACAAACATGACCTCGGCTTCGGGGTTGCCATCAGCGAAAACGAGATTCTTCGCCGTGTGCCGCAGATTGCAGCCGTCGAAATCGGCCAGAATTTCCCGTAGCGCTTCCAGACTGTCCGCCTGGCGCGCCAGCTCCCGGGCACGCGCCGCCTGAGCCTCGTCCGGAACGGCCGCGGAAGGCGGCTGTGCCGCCGGCGCGGATGCCTTCGCCGGTTGCTCCGGTGCCTTCCCGCTTGGCGCCGGCTTCGGCTGCGCCGGCTTGGGTGGCGCTTCGGCAAACCGGTTCTGCGGCTCGTCCTCCAGCGCCTCGTCGACGCCGGCATCGGCGTAGAACTGAAGCAGGTCGCGCAACTGCGCCGGATCGAGGGGAGGGTTCGGTGTCATGCCCTCAATGTCCTTCGCCCGAGCCCACAATGCAAGGGCGGAGGCGTCGGCAGTGTCTCGCGTTAACACTCAGCCGTAGGTGAGAGGCAGTTCTCCTGTAGGGCAGGACGGGTCAAATTTGTTTTTAAGCGGCGCAAAGCGTTTTGAAGGCGCCGATCGCTGCAGTCGCTCTCGAACGGATTTCCTTGTCCGAAGGCGGCGGCACTGCGCGGATAGCCCGCCTGATTTGCTGATCGCCGATCAACAGGCTCAGGAACCATTCCGTCGCCGTGCGGGCAGACGGGGCTGTAAGCGTTCCGTCCTCCAGGCCGCTGTGAACCAACGTCTCTATCAAAGGGAACACGGATTCCCGGCCAGCCGCGGCGATGGTCTCGCCCAACTCTCCGCTTTCGTCGGCCGCCGCCGCCCGATTCAGGGAAATGGCTCTCTCGCCAAGCAGCATCGAAAGCAGAACCGGGGCAACCTCTTCAAGGGTTTGCAGAGGATCGGCGCCACCGCTGATTGCCGCGTTCAGGGCTGTTGTCGTCGCCCTCGCATTGCCCTCCACCATGGTCTTGAACAAGCCCCGTTTATCGCCATACCAGCGATAGAGCGTTTCGTTAGATGCCTTGGCTTCCTTGGCGATGGCGAGCATGGACGTTCCCCCATAGCCCCGCCTTTGCAAAATCTCGTAGGCCGCTTGCTCGATCTGCCGATGCCGATCAGCCCGATTTTCTTTGCGCATCCCAATCTCCAAAACGTCTTGACCAAATGCGTACATTTATGTACGGAAAATGTAAATACGTACATATATGTACGGGTCGAATGGAGACAGCCATGGCCGCACTACTCGTTATGCTGCCGATCGCGTCTGTTGTCTTTTGCGGTGCGATTTTCGGGTTCTTCTACGCCTGGGTCTGCTCGACGATGTGGGGGCTGGACCAGGCGGACCCCCGCGTCGCAATCGAAGCCATGCAGGCGATGAATGCTTCGGTGCGCAATGCGGTGTTTTTCCCCGCCTTTTTTCTGACGCCGGTGATCCTGACCGTCACAGCGGCTGTGACCCGCTTTACCGGTCAGAGCGCCGCTGCGTTGTGGTTCCTGGCTGCGGCTATGATCTATCTGGCTTTCGGCCTTTTCCTCACAATGGCTGTGAACGTGCCTATGAACGAGACGTTGGCGGCGGTCCCCGTTCCAACCGACATTGAGACTGCTCGGGAGATTTGGGAAGGCTATTCAGGACGATGGCAATTCTGGAACCAGGTTCGAGCCATCGCCTCGGGCATCGCTCTTGTTTTCGCTGCGTTCGGATTAACGAGAATGCGGCCGATCCCGTCAAAGGCCGTATGATGCCCGAGAGCCGGAAGTCCGAGCCGGGGCACGACCCAACCCATCACGAAAACGGAATACGCGGATCCTGCACGAGGTGAAACTGGTAGGTGGGCGTGAGGTCGGTGATGAGAAGGGAGAATTGCACGGTCTGGTGTGGGTCGACGGTGCCTTCCTGGAAGAGAATCCGGTCATAGGGCTCGAAGTTGCGCTCGTGGCTGGCGAAAGCGTTGGAAGAAATCCTCCCACGCTCGGTCCGCACCTGATCGAACGAAACTCCGTCGCCATAAGTGCTCGGCTTGCCCAGTTGCTCCTGAAGCTCGAACCCGAACTCGACCCAGGCCAAGCCGCTGGCATTGAGCGTTTCGAGTTGGAGGTAGAGAACCATGCCCGTCCGGTCCGTTTCCGCCCTCGGCCGCGGCCCGACGGTGCGGATGACGAGAACCTCGGCACTCGCCGTGTAAAGCTCCTGTGTCAGGACGATCGGGTCGGAGCGCGTGCCCGTGCCGGCGATATCGAGGATCCGGAACTCGCCCATCTCATCGGAAAAGCTGTAGCCGCCTGCCACCCATGTGCCGTCATCAGCCGGCCCGGCGCCGATCAGGAGCGCTGCAGATAAAACGGCGGCGATACGAGCAAGGCACATGGCTAGATGCTCCCGCGTGGCCGGGGCCCATGGCATCGTTCCGGCCCATTGCGGTCATTCTACGCCGCCATGAGGTTTACGCGAAGGGGCCGCGCCATGAAAATTTGCACGGGGCTGTTCACGGCCCGTTACGATGCGCTATAGCCATGCGGGCGAAAGCAGGAGCGGTTCCAGACGCATCATTGGAGGTTCGGATGAGCGAACGCGAAAGCATGGAATTCGATGTTGTGATCGTCGGCGCGGGGCCGGCGGGCCTGGCGGCATCGATCAGGCTGAAGCAGCTTAATCCGGATTTGTCGGTGGTGGTTTTGGAAAAGGGCGGCGAGGTCGGCGCCCACATTCTCTCCGGCGCGGTGGTGGATCCGGTCGGTATCGACAGGCTCCTGCCTGACTGGCGCGAGGACGAAAGCCACCCTTTCAAGACGCCCGTCACGGACGATCGCTTTCTCGTGCTGGGCCCGGCCGGCTCGGTGCGCATGCCAAACTTCATGATGCCGCCGCTGATGAACAATCACGGCAACTACGTCGTCTCGCTGGGCAATGTCTGCCGCTGGCTGGCCGAGAAGGCGGAAGCTCTGGGTGTCGAGGTCTATCCGGGCTTTGCCGCCGCCGAAGTGCTTTATAACGACGAAGGCGCCGTCATGGGCGTTGCGACCGGCGACATGGGCGTCCAGCAGGACGGCAGTCACGGCCCGAGCTACGAGCCGGGCATGGAACTGCACGGCAAATACGTGTTGATCGGGGAGGGCGCGCGTGGCTCGCTCGCCAAGGAGCTGATCGCCCGCTACGGTCTTTCCGACGACCGAGAGCCACAGAAATTCGGCATCGGGCTCAAGGAGCTCTGGGAAGTGGAGCCCGAGAAGCACAGGCCGGGGCTCGTGCAGCATTCTTTCGGCTGGCCGCTGGATCGGAGTACTGGCGGCGGCTCGTTCCTCTATCATTTCGACGACAATCTGGTGGCCGTCGGGTTCGTCGTCCATCTCAACTACAAAAACCCGTACCTCGCGCCCTTCGAGGAGTTTCAGCGGTTCAAGACGCACCCGGCCATCCGCGATACCTTCGAGGGCGGAAAGCGCATCTCCTACGGCGCGCGGGCCATCACGGAAGGCGGCTATCAGTCCGTACCGAAGATGGTGTTTCCCGGCGGCCTGCTGATGGGCTGCTCGGCCGGGCTCGTCAACGTGCCGCGCATCAAGGGCTCGCACAATGCGGTGCTGTCGGGGATTCTTGCCGCTGAGCAGGTGGCCGAAGCGGTCGCCGCCGGCCGTGCCAACGACGAACTCTCCGCCTATGAGGATGCCTGGCGCGACTCGGAGATCGGCAAGGACCTCAGGAAGGTGCGTAATGTGAAGCCCCTCTGGTCGCGCTTCGGCACCTGGCTGGGCGTAGGCATCGGCGGCTTCGACATGTGGTGCAATTCGCTCTTCGGCTTTTCGCTTTTCGGCACGCTGGGCCACGGCAAGCCCGATCACGAAACGCTGGAGCCGGCTGAAAAGCACGAGCCCATCGACTATCCCAAGCCCGATGGCGTGCTGACCTTCGACCGGCTTTCATCGGTGTTCCTGTCGAACACGAACCACGAGGAAAACCAGCCGGTGCATCTGCAGGTCAAGGACGAGGATCTGCAGAAAAGCTCGGAATATGCCGTTTTCTCGGGGCCCTCGACGCGGTACTGTCCGGCCGGTGTTTATGAATGGGTCGATGCGGACGGCAATGCACTCGCCGGTGGGCCGGGCGCAGCGGAAAAGGGCGGCGCCTCGCCCGGAAACGCCCAGGCGCGCTTTGTCATCAACGCGCAGAACTGCGTTCACTGCAAAACCTGCGATATCAAGGACCCGAACCAGAACATCAACTGGGTGCCGCCGCAGGGCGGCGAGGGGCCGGTGTATCAGAACATGTGAGGGAATAGGGCAGTACGGCGGCAAGATTCCGCCTGTTGCCTACTGCCCTAACGTGGCCTGCATCACTCCTGGCTCCCCACCCTGCGGGTTCACCGCAAACTCCAGCAGAACCGGCAGGTGATCGGAGCCGACTTGCCTCAGGCGCTCCGTCCTGAGCGGCACGATGCCGCCTTTGACGAACACGTTGTCGATTGGCAGGCCCACGTTTCTGCGCAAGGCATTCGGCAGTGGCCGTGCAAGCCATGTCGGCCCGATATCTCCGATTGGCGTCAGCCCGCCCGCGGTCGCGACACGCCGGGCGATCGCGCTCCACGGTACAGCGTTGAGATCACCGCCCAGGATCGCCGTGCCGCCGAGCCGTGTCAGCGGCGGCTCCACGTGCCGGATCTGCCAGGGTTGCTCGAAGGGCCATGGCCAGCCGAGATGCAGCGCGGCGATATCGATTGCCGTGCCGCCGAACTTTACCGTCGCGATTGCAAGCGCGCCGCGGTTGTAGCACCGCGCCGTGGATGGATGCAGGAACGGTCGGCGTGAAAGGATCGCCACGCTCCCGACGGGCGAAGGGGAGTCGCAGATGATGCGGTATGGATAGGCGCTTTCGACAAGGCCCAGCTCATCCCGCCACATGCCCGAGACTTCCTCCAGCGTGATGACATCGGGCGCCACACGGCCGATGAGCGACAACACCTCCCGCGGCGAGCGGTTGTCATAGCGCAAGTTCAATTGAAGCAGCCGGTAGCGCGCGGGCTCACCCTGAGCGGTAGCCGCGTTGGCTCGTGCCTCGCTAGAGGTCGGGACGGTGACGGACGCTATGCTGGAAAGGCTAAGAACGATGGCCATGAGGCCAATCCTGCGCCAGCCGCTGTAGAGCAGAAGGGGCAGTGCAAGCACCACGACGAGTAAGGCGAGGTGCACCCGGAAATGGGCGAATGAATCGAACGCCAGATGCAGCCCGCCGAGAAACCCCAGAACCAGCGGAATGGTGGTCAGTGTTACGCAGAGTGCAAGGAGAAGCGGCAGAAGGCGGCGATTGTCGGACATGGTGCGTTTTTAACGGCTCGATTGCGGCGGGAGCAAGGTTCTTCTCACCGGAATTGACTGTTATTGCTCCGCAGCGCCGCCTCTCTCTCCGCGAACTGATGGCGGCAACCCCGGCCCGTCCCGCAAGCTCACCACCCTGTTGAGTCCGGCCCCACCTAGGGTGACCGATCAGGTGCTATGGACTTGTTTTTGAGAGACCCGTCAGCCGTTCATTTCAGCAGCGGCGGGCGGGTCGCCGTCGTTAGCACTACTGGAACGCTGTCTCGGAGAAGCTGCGCAATTTGCGCGAATGCAGGCGCTCCGGCGGCATAGCTGCAAGCTTTTCCACCGCCCGGATGCCGATCTGCAAATGCTGCGCCACTTGTCGTTTGTAGAACTCGCTCGCCATGCCCGGAAGCTTCAGTTCCCCATGCAGCGGCTTGTCGGACACGCATAGAAGCGTACCGTACGGTACCCTGAAACGGAAGCCGTTGGCCGCGATGGTTGCCGACTCCATATCCAGCGCGATCGCGCGCGACTGCGACAGCCGCTGCACCGGGCCGCGCTGCTCGCGCAGTTCCCAGTTACGGTTGTCGATGGTGGCAACCGTGCCCGTGCGCATGATGCGCTTCAATTCGTATCCTGAAAGCCCGGTCGTCTCCGCCACGGCCTCTTGCAGCGCCACCTGCACCTCGGCCAATGCCGGCAGGGGTACCCAGACCGGCAGGTCGTCGTCCAGAACGTGATCCTCGCGCACATAAGCGTGCGCCAGCACGTAGTCGCCGAGGGCCTGCGTGTGGCGCAGGCCCGCGCAGTGGCCGAGCATGAGCCATGCATGCGGCCGCAGCACGGCGATGTGGTCTGTGATGGTCTTCGCGTTGGAAGGCCCGACACCGATGTTGACCATGGTGATGCCGGAGCGGTCTGATTTCTTCAGGTGATAGGCGGGCATCTGCGGCATGCGCTGGCCGCTTGTGTCGACCGGCGCGTCCTCCCCCGCCCGCGTCACGATGTTGCCGGGCTCTACGAATTCCTCATACCCTTCGCCGCCCCTGGCCATGGCCGCGCGGGCGAATGCGCAGAACTCGTCGATATAGAACTGGTAGTTCGTGAAAAGCACGAAGTTCTGGAAGTGGCCTGGCCGCGTGGCCGTGTAGTGCGAGAGCCGGTGCAGCGAATAATCCATACGCTGCGCGGTAAAGGGTGCCAGCGGCATCGGCTCGCCGGGGGTGACCTCGTAGGTGCCGTTGACGATGTGATCGTCCATATAGTTCAGGTCCGGCACATCGAAGAGATCGCGCAGCGGCCGGGTCAGCCGGTCGGCCACCGAGGCTTCCACATAGGTGTCCTGCAGGAACGCGAAGTGCAGCGGAATAGGCGTCTCCGATTCCGCCACCGCCACGGAAATCCCGTGATTGCGTATGATGAGGTCCAACTGGTCGACCAAATAGGCGTCGAAGAGATCGGGCCGCGTGATCGTCGTCTTGTAGGTTCCCGGCGCCGGCACATGGCCGTAGGCCAGCCGCGAGTCGACATGGCCGAAGGACGGTGTGGAGACGCTCACCTCCGGATAGAAGGCGCGATAGCGTTCATCGCACTCGCCCGTCTGCGCAACATGCATGAAGGCGTCGCGGAGAAAGCGCGTATTGCGCTCATAAATCGCCTTCAGCGCGTCCACGGCTTGCCTGGCGCTGCTGAAGTTTTTTCGCTTCCACGAGTCCGGGCTGGATATGGTCTCGATCGGTTGAGGATAGATTCGCTTGTCCATATCCCTTTATAGGGATTTCGTGCGGCGTTTTCGAGACATACTGGCAAGCTGGACGACAGGATGATTCCCTGAGACCGGGAGGATTGCCGCCACCACCGAGGTTTTCACGCCAAGGGATCAACGCGCCCGCTGAAGGCTCACCATCAACACGAGTCCGGCGCCGCTCGATTTCTTGTATGTACCTTCGAGGATGTGCTCGTCGCCCGCCCGAACGGTCTCCATCGCCATCAGCGGCGCAATAAAAAGGGAAGCAACGATGAGCGCTTTTGGCAGCAGGCGCAGGGTGTCTATTGTGGTTTTCATTTTGCGCATCCGTCTTTGGCGATATCGATGTGTTTCCCGACTGTTGCCCTGAAGATACGCCAGCAGCTTTGAACGCATGCTGAGGCACCTGTTCATTCTGAGTTCAGAAACCTTACCGGACGAATCGCGATATGAGTGCACGATGGAACGGCGATCCGGCCGTTGAGTTGAAGCGTATTGGCGCGGTCACCCCCTATGTGGTTCCCCGCGTCGCGAAAGGAGAGATGAATGACGACTCAGAACAGTCTGTTCGAACTGCATTATTGGCCCACGCCCAACGGCTGGAAAGTCACCATCATGCTCGAGGAGCTTGGTGTTCCCTATGAGGTGCATTACGTCAATATTGGCCGCGGCCAGCAGTTTCGTCCGGAATTTCTGAAAATCTCGCCCAATAACCGCATGCCCGCGATCATCGATCCGGAAGGGCCGGGTGGCGAGCCCATATCGATCTTCGAGTCCGGCGCGATCCTGCAATATCTCGGCCGCAAGTTCGGCCGCTTCTATCCCTCGGACGAGCGCGCACGCGTCGAGGTCGATCAGTGGCTCTTTTGGCAGGTGGGCGGCTTGGGGCCGATGGCCGGCCAGGCCCACCACTTCCGCAAATATGCTCCGGAGGAGGTGCCCTATGCCATCGAGCGCTATACGAATGAGTGCAATCGCCTCTATGGTGTTATGAACAAGCGCCTTGCCGACCGCGAATTTCTCGCCGGCGAGTATTCGATCGCCGATATGGCCTCTGTCGGATGGGTAAAATCGCACGAGGGGCAGGGGCAGGACCTTAACGACTTCCCCAATCTCAAGCGTTGGTTCGACACGCTCATGGCCCGGCCGGCTGTCGAGCGTGGTCTCGCCGTCGGCCAGGAGCATCGGCGCAACATCGCGGATGACGACGAAGCCAAGAAGGTTCTCTTCGGTCAGCGCGCGCGCTGAAGTGGTTCTAACGCCGTCCCGGACATCTCCGGGAAGGCAACGGGCAAAGGCGGCATCCTACATCCGTGCCCAGGTCTCGTTGCGGCAGATAAGACCGCCGAGCACACACCCGCCCATGGTGAAGGAGGCGCCCTTGAGCGTTCCCTTTCCCTTATAGGTCTTGTCGTTAGCGGGGTCGGTCACCGTTCCCACATAGGCGCCGTTGCCTTGTGCCTCGAAACGGCCGATCTGTTTGCCGGCGTGCTTCCCGGTCTTCAGTGTAATACAATAAGCCGTGCCACAGGCCGCAATCTCCGCCGTGCTGCCGGAGCCCGTCTTCCACTGCCCTTCGATCGGATCGGCAAAGGCAGCAGCCGTTGTCGCCAGGAGCGCCATCGTGCTCAAAAGCATTCCGCGCATCGTATCTCCTCCCGCGCTGCAATGTTACGCAGACGTAAGAGTAATGGAAGTCGGGGCAGGTTGGAAGCGCTCTCTATCAAGCCCCGGCAGGAAGTACCGCGGCGCTTCGCCGCCTGTGCCAAGACAATCCTCTACGCAGGGGCTGAGCGGATCGGGAGTCGTGGTTAGAGAAAGGTTGCTGAGGGACTTCTCAAATATCCCTTAAAATTGCCGTAACTGGTTGATTTACCGTAACTTCTCTGGTTAACAAACCCCTCCGGTTTACGGAATATTTGAGTTTTATTTGCTTCCGATTAAGCACGCCTTTTAACAGCCATTTCAACTGTTCCTGCCATTCTCACGGACAAGGCAACACCGCCACCCAAAACAAAAAAGGCGGGCTGCTCTCAGGTGAGAAACAGGGAATTTGAACGATGGCAACGATGGCACAGAACGACTTTTACAGGACGGAAGCTGGCGCGCAGAACGCCGGCGTTCAGGCGGATGTTCTCCTGCGGCTCGGCATGATGTGCGCCACCGGCCGGGACTGCGAGTTGGATCTCGTGGCCGCGCACAAATGGTTCAACATTGCCGCCATCAAGGGCTCCAACCGCGCTGCCGAGCTGCGGGCGGAACTGGCCTCGAATATGTCGAAGACAGATATCGCCCGCGCGCTCCGCGAAGCGCGTGAATGGATGACGATGCATTGAGAGGAAGGCAATAGGGCATGGGGCGGTAGGCGATGAGCTTAAGCTGAGCTGGCGCCGCGCCTACGCGCCGTTTCTTTCTTACTGCCCATCTCCTACCTCTTCGAACCTCACCAGCACCGCACCATCATTCACCTGCGTACCTTCGCCGGCGATCTCGGCGATGATGCCGTCATGGGGTGCGGTGATGGTGTGCTCCATTTTCATGGCTTCGAGCACCAGGAGCGGTTGGCCCTTCTTGACCGCCTCCTTTGCCGCACCGCGTACCAGCTTCACGAGCCCCGGCATGGGGGCGCGAAGACTGTCTCCGCCCGCGCCGGCCTCTTCTGCAAGCGCCAGAGGATCGTGCAGGGCAAAGGTGAAGCTTTCCCCATCCTCGAAAACCGTTAAATGCCCCGGCCACACTGCCATGCGCAGATCGCCGGCGGGGGTAAGTTGCCATGTCTCGTCATCGTCGCCATCCGCCTGAACACGAAAGCGGCCGTCGCCATCGCCGGTAATGGCGTAGGTAAGCGCGCGCTCGCCGTGATGAATCGTGCGGCGATGGGTGAGGGGATGAAAATGGCCATAGGCCGGGATGGCGTCGAACGGCTCGATCGCGTCCGGCTGATGCTTTGCGCCCGAGGCGGCAAGTGCGGCCACCGCGATCGTCCGTGACTCCGGCTGGGCCGTTGTCGTCAAAGACTCCTGATGGCGCGCGATCAGCCCCGTATCGAGCCTGCCGGCGGCGAATTCCGGATTGCGGACAAGGCGGGCGAGGAAACGCGTGTTGACCGTCGAGCCGGCTACTTCCGTCGCTTCCAGCGCTTCCGCGAGCGCGGCAAGAGCTGCACCGCGGTTCTCCGCATGGGTGATCACCTTTGCGATCATCGGGTCGTAATAGGGCGTGACGGCATCGCCCTGCCGCACGCCGGCGTCGATGCGCAGTGTTGCGCCGGCGGTCTCGTCGGGAAATCGCAAATGGTGCAGCGTCCCGGTTGCCGGCAGGAAATCGCGGGTAGCGTCCTCAGCATAGACGCGCGCCTCGACGGCATGGCCGGACACCGCAATCTCCTGCTGCGTGCGCGGCAACGCCTCGCCGGCAGCCACGCGCAACTGCCACTGCACGAGATCGACTCCGGTCACCATTTCGGTGACTGGATGCTCCACCTGCAGCCGGGTGTTCATCTCCATGAACCAGAAGCGGTCGGGCTTCAGCCCCTGCGACGCATCCGCAATGAACTCGATGGTGCCGGCGCCGCAATAATCGATAGCCTTTGCCGCCTTCACCGCGGCCTGGGTCACCGCCGCGCGCATGGCCTGACTCATTCCGGGGGCGGGGGCTTCCTCGATAACCTTCTGGTGCCGTCGCTGGGCCGAGCAGTCGCGCTCGAACAGGTGCACGACGTTGCCGTGCCTGTCCCCGAAGACCTGCACCTCGATATGGCGTGGCGTCTCGATCAGCTTTTCCACGATTACGCGCTGGTCGCCGAAGGCCGCCTTGGCTTCGCGTTTTGCTGCCGCGAGCGCCTCCGCGAAACGATCGGGATTGTCGACCCGCCGCATGCCTTTGCCGCCGCCGCCCGCGCGCGCCTTGATGAGCACGGGATAGCCCACTTCCCGTGCCTTCGTAGCGAGCACCACCACCTCCTGCGCATCGCCGAAATAGCCGGGCACGACCGGCACGCCCGCTTTGTCCATCAGCTGCTTGGCGGCGTCCTTCAATCCCATTGCGCGAATGGATTTGGCCGAGGGACCTATGAAAACGAGTCCCGCCTTTTCCACCGCCTCGACAAAGTCGGGATTTTCGGAAAGGAAGCCGTAGCCGGGGTGGATTGCTTCTGCGCCGGTCGCCTTCGCCGCCTGGATGATCCGCTCGCCGTTCAGGTAACTTTCACTGGCGGCGGCTCCACCGATGTGAACGGCCTCGTCGGCCAACGTTGTATGCATGGCTTGCGCATCGGCGTCGGAATAGACGGCGACGGTAGCGATCCCCATGCGCTTGGCCGTTCGCATGACGCGAACGGCGCTTTCGCCGCGATTGGCGATCAGGATCTTCTTGAACATCCGCCCTCCAGGGTCGCGCGTATTTGTGCTTTGCAAAGCTATAGCGCACCCGGCGGAGTTGGTCATGTCCCGGCACGGCCTGACCACAGAAAGCCGCGCCGGAAAAGAGCTATTCCGAGACGCCGTAGATGCGGGCAACATCCTCGAGCATGAGCCTGGCGGCAATGATACCGCCCGCCGTGTTCCAAATCGTGTCGTCCACGACGTGCACCTTGCCGGCCTTCACGGCGTCGAGGCTCTTCCAGAGCGGGTCGTTGATGACTTCCTCGGTCAATTTTTCGCCTTCGCCATCGCCGGTATCGTAGGTGAAGTAGAAGATGCGATCGCCATCCATGTCCGGGATACTCTCCTTGCCAACACGCATGACGAACTCATCCACATCCTGATTGGCCGGGCGTTGGAAGCCGATATGCTCCAGCATGTAGCCGGAAAAGCTGTCTTTCTGATAGATGCGGATCTGCCCGGCGGTCATGCGGATGACGCTGACCTTCTCTTCGGTCGCGTCGCCCAGTTTCGCAGCCAGCTCTTCCACATCTGCGTCGAACTCGGCGAGCACCTTCTCACCTTCTTCCTGCCGACCAAGCGCTTCGGCATAGAGCGCGAAGTTTTTGCGCCAGTCGCCGCGAAGCCGCTCGGAAAAGACCGTCGCCGCGATGGCCGAAAGCTGAGGATAGATCGCCTCGTGCCGTGTCTTGTTGCCAAGAATCAGATCGGGCTGAAGAGCGGCGATCAGTTCGAGATTGACAGCGCTTTCCTTGCCGACCGGCGTGGCGTCGCCCATCTCATCCTCGATGTGATCGTACCATGGATCGCCGGTCCAGGAGTTTGCCGCACCCACCGGCTGAACGCCTAGCGTCAGCACCGCTTCCGTGCCCTCATTGGTCAAAATCACGACGCGCTGCGGATCATCCGGCACATCCGTGGTGCCCATGGCATGTGTGACTTCGGCAGCCTGCGCTGCACCACCGGCGAGAAGAAAGCCCGCCGCGGCGGCGATCGTCTTGAACGGCTTCATTCGCGTTCCCCTTTCAAGCTTATCCGGCGCGGGTCATGCAGAAAGATTACCGATGAAGTCAAGTTATAAGTTGACTTGCATTCTCATCTTATGGAAACGGGGCGGCGGAGAATGAAATGAAGCGCGCATTTCTGATACTCGGCCTGCTGGTTCCCGTGCTGGCGGCCGCCAGCCTGCAGTTCGGTGTACACTATACGTCGCCGGCCGAGGTGTGGCGCGCGCTCACGGTGGGCGGCGATGATCAGGCCGCGCTCATCGTCACCACATTGCGTGTCCCGCGCACGATCATCGCTGTTCTGGTCGGGGCGGGGCTCGGTCTTTCCGGGCTGCTGATGCAGACGGTGACGCGCAATCCGCTGGCTGAGCCGGGGCTTCTCGGCATCAACGCGGGTGCGGCTTTCGCCGCGGTGCTCATGGTGACGCTTCTGGGCATCGAGGCACCCCTGCCGCTGACGCTCGCCGCCTGTGCCGGCGCGCTGACCACCGCCACGCTCATTTACTGCATGGCCTGGCTCGGCAATGACAGTGCCTCGCCGCTGCATCTCCTTTTGGCAGGTCTCGTCATGATGGCACTGCTCACCTCCGGCGTGCAGGTTGCGCTCGTTTCAAGCGAACGGGCGATGGAGGAACTGCTGTTCTGGCTCTCCGGCGCCTTCACCAACGGGCAGGTTGCGCTTCTCCTGCCGGCCGCGCTCATCATGGGTACGATTGCCGCTTGCTGCGTATTCTCATCGCGTTTGCTGGATGTTTTGACCGCCGATGATGCGACGGCGGGAGCGCTGGGCGTGCCCGTAGTGGCTGCGCGCGGTACCGCCTTTGCGGCAGCGGCCATACTTGCGGGCATCAGTGTTGCTCTGGCGGGGTCCGTCAATTTCGTCGGCCTAGCCGCGCCGCATCTGGCACGGCGGCTGGGTGCGCGAAGCCACATCCGCCTGATACCGCTTTCCATGCTGGCAGGCGCGAGCCTGGCGCTTGCCGCCGACATCGCCTCGCGCTTCCTCATCTATCCCGCGCAGGCCCCGGTTGGCGCGGTGCTGGCCATGATCGGCGTGCCCGTGCTCCTGATGCTGTTGCGGCGGAAAGGGACGGCGGCTGCATGACGGGCGTGACGGTCATAGCCGAGCCGCGTCCCAAGACGCGCAACGGGACAGCCCTGCTCATCGGCCTCGCCGTGGTTCTCCTTCTGTCGGCGCTGCTGGGCCTGGGAATCGGCAGTTCGTCCATGACGCTTGAACGCCTGCTGCTTGCGGTCATAGGGCAGGGCGCGCAGACCGACGAACTCATCATCTGGACCCTGCGCGCGCCGCGCGTCTTGCTCAGCGGACTGGCGGGTATGACACTGGCGCTTGCGGGGCTTCTCCTGCAGCGGGCGACGCGCAACCCGCTCGCAGCGCCCTCCGTGCTCGGCATTACCGATGGCGCCGCGCTGGGCGCGGTCGGCTTCTTGTTTCTGTTCAGCAACGAATCCAACTCGCTCACCGTCAGCATCTACTGGCAGCCGCTTGCTGCCGCCTGCGGCGCGGCGGTCTTCGCCGTGCTCGTGGCCGTCTTGGCAAAGGGTGCGGCACGCGGGCCGGTGAGCCTCATTCTGCACGGCTTCGCACTCGGCAAGCTGGCGCAGGCGGGCGTGACCATGCTGATGATCGTCGGCCCCGTCTATCGCGCCAATCAGGCCGCCACCTGGCTCGCCGGCTCGGTCCACCAGGCGCGGTGGATCGATGTGGCAATCATTTCGGTTCTGCTGGCGGCCATCGTGCCTGTGGTGCTGCTTCTCGCCCGCCGGATGGACCAGCTTCTGCTCGATGATGCCAGCGCGGAGGCTTCCGGCCTGCCGGTGATGCAAACGCAAGCCCTGCTGCTCGCGCTGGCGGTCGTGCTGACGGCGGCGGCGGTGTCTTTCGTCGGCGCCATCGGCTTTGTCGGCCTGATCGCGCCGCACGCCGCGCGCCTGCTGCTGGGCACCCGCGCCCTGCCGGTCATGATCGGCACGGCGTTCATTGGCGCGGTGCTCGTGGTGCTGGCCGATGTGGTGGTGCGCTATCTGTTCGCGCCTTTCGAAGTGCCGACGGGCGCGGTGACCGCGCTGATAGGCGCGCCGTATTTCCTGTACATTCTCTTCCGATCGGGCCGCGCCCATGCATGACAACACCCTGCAAGACCACGCCGCCCTCGAAATGCGCGATGCCGCCGCCGGCTATGGCGAGCGGCTGGTCTTCGAGGGACTGGATCTCTCGGTCGCGCGCGGGCGCGTCACGGCGCTGTGCGGGCCCAATGGCTGCGGCAAGTCCACCGTGCTCAGGGCCATGCGGGCCATGCTGCCGCTCAGGGCCGGGGCGGTGCATCTCGACGGCGACCCGCTTGAGAACTGGAAGCCTCGCGCGCTTGCCCGACGCATTGCGATGCTGAGCCAAAGCCCCAGCGCGCCGGAGGAAATGACGGTGGTCGATCTCGTCCGCCTCGGCCGCTACGCCCATCGCCGCCGCTTCGGGCGGCCGGGCGCGGAAGACCGCGAGACGGTGGCCGCCGCGCTCGCCGCCACCAGCATCGAGGATCTGTCCGACCGGCCCATCGGAACGCTGTCGGGCGGGCAGATGCAGCGCGTGTGGATCGCCATGGTCATCGCGCAGGCCGCGCCGGTCATCCTGCTCGACGAGCCGACCAACCACCTCGACATCGCCCACGCGCTGGATACGCTCTCGCTGGTGCGCAAGCTCAGCCACGAGGAGGGCAAGACGGTGGTGGTCGTCCTCCACGACCTGAACCTGGCCGCCCGCTTCGCCGACGACATCGTCTTCGTCCGGGAAGGAAAGGTGGCGAGCGCCGGGCCGGTGGGCCGCGTTTTCCACGCGGAGAACATCGAGCAGGTCTTCGGTATCCACTGCCGCGTGCTGCACGACGAGGAAACCGACCGCCCCTTCTGCATTCCGCTGGCGGCAAAGGGCGGGTGAGGGACCGGGGCTGCGCGCCTTCTCTCCTTCGATTCAGTGTGGCGAAAAACCTTGTCACAGCCCATGCCCATCCGTTCCCGCGCGGTGGTCCGCCGGGTTTTGCCTTTGATCGGGAAACGGGGCGCGTGGTCCGAGCCTCTCTATTAATTTATGTGGCGCGTTCCACGCGCCCCGTCGGCCGCTGTCCCGCGGTTGGCCGGTCACTCGGGCCTCCTCTCCTGCCCGGCTGCACCCAATTAGGGGGTGGTCTCTGCCGGGCCGAAGAAGAAGACCTAGCGGCTTCTCCGCGGCTTCCGCGATGCTGTCTGGAACCCAGCATCCGTTTTTCCGAAACACTGTCTCTGACCCAGTGTCCCGGTGCCGCCGGCCTGTTGCGGGCCCTCACATGCCTGTGGCTACCGGAGCACCACAGGGGAAGGCTGCCGCCGCCCTCCCTGATCCCCGGTCCGGACCCGGTTCCCGTGAGGGCGATGGATCCGATGATAAGAGCGGCTGGGCGTTGTAGGATAAAATCAGCCGAAAAAAGCTCGAACTGTTTTCTGATATCGAGCAAAAACAACTGCTTATCTGCCGAAAAAGTGTCTGAGGCGCCATTTTTTATCCCCGCGCGGGATGCTTTATCCGGAGGCGCCGGCGCGTTTCGTCTCCGCTCAGGCATGGATACCAAGGTCGAGCCTTGGTATGACGAAGGCGGGGATGGCGGCGCTAATCTCGAAGGTTGGTGCTTGGCGGAGCCGTTCCCTCGGTCGTCATCCCAGGACTTGATCCTGGAATCCATGCCAGAGCGGTGACGATACGCGACAGCGCTTCCGGAAGCTCACCACCCGGGGGCAGCGCGGGCCTCGGGCATGGAAAGCCTTGACCTGCGGGCGGTTTGGCCGTCATTTCACGAAAAAACCAGAGGAGTGGCGATGAAGGCGGCTTTGCGGTTGGCGCTTTTTGCGGCCTGTTTTCTCCCGTTTCCGGTCGCTGCGCAGGCCGAGTGGGAGCCGGTGGAAACGGTCGAAACCTACGCCGTTTCCGGCGAGACCGGCATCGCGCTTTACGAGTCCATCGGCGAGCGCGGGCCGAAGGTCGGGATCGGGCGCGCCATCGCCTACACGGATTTCAAGCTGACCTGGACGCGCGACTACCAGCCGCGCGGCGGCGGCTGCACGCTTGCCTCGGCAAGGCCGAAGCTCATCATCACCTACCGCCTGCCCGAACTCGCCGGCGACCTGCCGCCCGCCATGCAAAAACGCTGGGACAAATTCATCGACGGGGTGGCCGCGCATGAGCGGGTGCATGGCGAGATCATCACCGACATCGCGCGCAAGATCGAGGCCATGTCGGTCGGCCTGACCATGGCCGACGACCCGGACTGTGCCAAGACGCGGGCCGAGCTACAGCGCCGCCTCGTGCCCATCGCTGCCGAACTCAAACAGCGCAACCGCGCCTTCGACCGCGAGGAGATGAGCGAAGGCGGGAACGTGCACCGGCTGGTGCTGGAGTTGGTGAATGGGGGGTGAGGCGCTTACGCAGGAATGCGCGGGAAATTTTTTGTAGCTGTTGACGACAATGTAGCTGTAAGCTACATAAGGGCATGAAGCGGATCGCCTACAGAGCCGCCGCTGCCAAGGCGCTCCGTCGTATGCCGGCCAATACAGCCAGACGGATCATGGAAAAGATCGAAGCCTATGCCGCCGATCCAGCCTCGCAGGCAAACAACGTGAAGGCCTTGAAAGGGCGCGAGGGCATCAGGCTCAGGGTCGGCGATTGGCGGGTCATCATGCATGACGGTGAAGTTCTGGACGTTCTGCGCATCGGGCCGCGTGGCGGCGTTTACGACTGATGGAGGTGAGCATGGCCGATATGATCACGATCACCCGCGAGGAATATACGAAGCTGCGCGAGGCCGCCGAGGAACTGGCCGACATCGAGGCCTATGACCGGGCGATGGCCGATCCCGGCGAAGCCATTCCCGCCGAATATGTGCGCCGCATGGTGGACGGTGAAAGTCCGCTGCACGTGTTCCGCGATCTCAGGGGCCTCACCCAATCGGCCCTTGCCGAACGCTCCGGCGTGAACCGGGTGCAGATCGCCGAGATCGAGGCGGGCAGGAAGACGGGCTCCGTGCACACGCTGCAGAAGCTGGCTGCGGCGCTAGGCGTGTCTATCGATGATTTGGTGTGACGACGGTGGCCAAGCATGAGCGGGTGCATGGCGAGATCATCACCGACATCGCGCGCAAGATCGCGGCCATGTCGGTCGGCCTGACCATGGCCGACGACCCGGATCGCTCAGAACGCGCGCCGAACTCCAGCGCCGCCTCGTCCCCATCGCCGCCGAACTCAAACAGCGCAACCGCGCCTTCGACCGCGAGGAGATGAGCGAGGGCGGCAATGTGCACCGGCTGGTGCTTGAGCTGGTGAATGGGGGGTGAGGAGACCTCACCCTTGCAGTTCTTCCTCATTAATCCGAGTCGGATTTCGCGGGAGGTGCCGCCGAATGCGTAGCGCGCGAATACCATTGGCCCTCTGGGCTTCTGCTTCCAGCTCCAAAACGACGCGGTCTACCCAAGCTAGTTCATCGCTGAGCTCTTGAGGGACAGCAGGCCGCAAGCGCGCGGAGATTGCATTCTGAATCCAGTACCAATTCTTTGGGTGCGAGCGCATCCAACTTGCAACGAAATCAGCAGGCTGAATCTCGGCGAGCACAGGGACATCTGCATAGGTGGCTCCGCCCTTAGCCGTGTGGTTAAGACGCGAATACAGCGTCTCCCCATCGGTTTCGACCAAATGGAGAATTCCAGGTCCTGCATCTTTCAACTGATCCAACATCACAGCTTTGCGCTCATCGCTAAGATAGCCAAAGATGCCTTCGAACTGCGCGCGATAAGGCTCTTCAACCCAATAGCCGTAACCCGCGTACGCACGACTAAGATCCTCTCGGTCATCCCAAGTCATCGGAGTTGGTTTCAGGCGATTGGCTGCTCTGAGGTCATCGATGTAAGCTCGGCATTCGGCAGCGATTTCAGGGGGAGATTCTGGCAGAAGATCGTTTTGCGCCATCATCAGCCGAAGTGCGAATACGTGAAGCATCTCACCCGGTTCAAGAACTTCACGGTCTCGAAATTCCTGTTCCATGCGTGTCTTTGCCGCTTCGGCAACATTGTCCGGTTGGCTCTGGAACTCAATAAAGACTCTCCACGACGGTAACTCCGTCGGGTTCGCGAAATAAACACTTGCGGCTACGGAACCGGCAATGCGTTTGGCATCATAAACGCCCTCGAAAAGTATTTCCTGAAGTAGGCCATCGGACAGGAGAGTGCTCTCAAGTTGAACCGTTTGGTAGCGATTTTGGGCAGTAACGAATGCGGGCTCCGGCAGCTCTGCTTCGCCTTCACGATTACGGCGCTCCATCTCGTAAATCAGCTGCCTGCCAACTCGATCTCGAATATCCTCAGGCTTGATCCTCATCGCACGCGCCTCAAAATCCAGTGCTGCAACTAGGCGGATGATTTCCCTTGTCGCTTCAGGATGATTGCGCTGTTCTTCCAAAAGACAATTGTACAGACGGACAGTATCCTCCATGACGTGGCGCAGAATACGCAGTGAGCCGACCTGCGATTCCTTAAAGAGACTGACAAGATCCTCGCGGAAACGGAAAAGTGGGTCATTTTCGCTGCCGTTGCCAAACTCCTTTGCAAATTCGGTGTAAGCGGCCTCGACCTCGGGAATAACTTTGATGACTTGGCCGAATATCTTCTCTTGCTGCTCCAATAATTTTTTCGGCAACTTGCCATCGTGCGCAATTACAATCACGCGGCATTTGTGGTGTTCGACGTATCGGTTAATGACACCGAGTAGGTCAGTCGGCTTGATCTTGCACCGCTCGAGATCGTCGAAGATTATTACGCGATCGGTCTCCACCTTATCCCGTATGAAAATGTTTTCGAGTTGCCAATTGAGAGCACCGATTGGAAATCCCAGAGCTGAAACATCTTTGTGAGAATCTGCATCAGCCTTCCTTTTGGCGGTTGCGGGGAACATTGAAGCGAAGACGGCGGCGAATATTTCGCTGGCACTCTGCATTCCGAATAGGCTTACGTAGTAACATCGGTCGTCCGGAATCGCCCGTTTCACTTGAAAGGTCTTGCCAATGCCCCACTCGCCGGTAATGAAAACTGCATAACCGGGGCATTCGCGCGATTCGTAGAAGGCCAGATAGTGGTCGAGCTGTGTCATGTGCCGAGAGCCCCGGCCAGCGGCGTTATCCGCGGACAGCTCCTTGCTGTTTGGCTGAGCACGGAGCTTGCCCACCATGCGTGTGGCCCATTTCTGCATGCCGCCTCCCAGATGCCCGCAAGCCTGTCGTCTTGCGGCTTGCCGTGTAACCTATTGGTTTGACATACGCATCTGCAAGCGTAACGTGCATCTGATGCAAGCTTTCCTCACAGGTCCGTAGCTGTCTTATATGCCGACCAATTGATCTTCTTGAATTTTGCAATCTCCCCCGCATACCCCCGCGTCGTCTCCTCATCAAACCCCACAAAAACAACCTCCTCCGGCGTCTCACTCCCCTCCAGAAAATCCGCCACCGTCTGCACCGCAATACGGGCGGCTTCGTCTTTCGGGTAGCCGTAGACGCCGGTGGAGATAGCGGGGAAGACTATCGTGCGGCAGGCATGGTCGCGAGCAAGCGCCAGCGAGCGGCGGTAGCAGGAGGCGAGCAGGTCCGCCTCGCCCTGGCCGCCGCCGTGCCAGACCGGGCCGACCGTGTGGATGACGTGGCGGGCGGGCAGCCGGTAGGCGTTGGTGATCTTCGCGTCGCCCGTCTCGCAGCCGTTCAGCCGGCGGCATTCTTCCAGCAGTTCGGGGCCGGCGGCGCGGTGGATCGCGCCGTCCACGCCTCCGCCGCCGAGCAGTGAGCTGTTGGCGGCGTTCACGATGGCGTCGGCTTCGATCTTCGTGATGTCGCCGGTGACGGCTGTGATGCGGTCGGTGACGGGCATGTTCGATACTCCGGCCGGTTATATTCGCATGATGACCTTCTCAGGCGCGTTTTCCAAGCATTTGCCCGGGAACATTCGGTTGGGAAGGGCGTTCGACGGCAGCGCCCAAGGCGGGCGACGGTAATCGCATTTGCATATTTTTCGGCCTTATGCGGCCGCATGGGAACAGCGGCCGGTCCCGGTCGTTAGACGTATATTTCAACGGGAGCAGTCCGAATGAACTCCATTATCTACCTGATCGGGCTTATCGTCGTGGTTCTGGCGATCCTCTCCTTCCTCGGCTTGGCATAGGAGAGCGCAATGGCGACGACACCGAGAAACGACAAGCAATCGGAAACCGGCCGCACCGCGCAGGAAACCGCGGACACAATGCGCTCGAAAGCCTCCGAACTGGGCTCCGAGGCCAAGCACGAGGCCGGCAGAAAGGCGGAAGAGGCGAAGCACCGGACATCCGAGAGTCTGCACAGCTTCGCCGAGGCGATCCGCTCGGCCAGCGACGAGCTGAAGAAGAAGGACGAGGGCCCCGCCGCACGGCTTCTCGGCGAGGCGGCCGGCGGGCTGGAAGAGCTTTCCGGCACGCTCGGGAAAAAGCGGCTGGAGGACATCGTCGACGATGTCCGCGACTTCGGCCGGCGCAACCCGACGGCCTTCGTCGCCGGTTCGGTGCTGGTCGGCATGGCGCTCGGCCGCTTTGCACGCACCGGCTTAGGCGACGCCATGGACAGCGGCCACGCCTCGCGCGGTGAAACTCAAGGAACAAGAGGAGGCGGACGATGAGTACTCGGGAAGATCCGCGCGGCATCACCACGCTTTTCTCCGATCTGGCGAACAACGCCACGCGCCTCGTGCAGTCGGAGTTCCAGCTTCTGCGTGCCGAAATGTCCGAAAAGGTAGGGCAGGTGAGGAACGGCCTGGCGGAGATGATCGCAGGCGCGATCTGTCTTCTGGCCGCGCTTCTGGTCCTGCTGCAGGCGCTGGTCGTGGCGCTGGCCGAATTGGGCCTCGGCACGGGATGGGCCTCGCTGGCCGTCGGCGTCGTGGTGGCAATCATTGGCGTGATCCTCGTGCGTATGGGCACGTCGAACATGTCCGAGTCCAATCTTATGCCCGAGCGCACGCAGAGCCAGTTGAGCAGCGATGCGCGGGCCGTGAAGGATCAGGTGAAATGACAGGCAAATCAGCAGCCGAGCTGGAGCGCGAGGCCGAGGCGGCGCGCGCCGGCATCATCCAGACCGCGGAGGCACTCCAGAACCGGATGACGCCAGGGCGGATGATGAATGACATCAACGACTACTTCAGACACTCGGACGGCGCGAAGGCCCTCGAGAACATGAAGACGCAGGTGCGGGACAATCCGCTGCCCCTGGCGCTGGTGGGCACGGGCATAGCCTGGCTCATCATGGGCGGCGGGACGAAAAGCCACGCCGACACGGCCGGCACGCACCCCCGAGGCGGGCTGTCCTCCGACGAGGTGTGGAACGGCGCACCCGGCACCGCCGCTTCGCATCGCGGTACGGGGCTTTCGGGAACCGGAGACAAGAGCTCGAAGGACAGCACCGGCGGGGCCATGCACTCCGCCACCAGCAAGGCGAGCTCGGCTTATGAATCGGCAAGCAGCAGGGTCTCCTCCGCCGCCGGATCTGCGTCCGATACGGCCAGCCATGCCGGCGAGAGGGTGAGCGATGCGGCGCGGAACGCCTCCGCTCAGGCGCGCCATGCCGGAAGCCGCGTCCAGCGCATGTTCTCCGACACGCTCAAGCAGGAGCCGCTGATCATCGGCGCGCTGGGCCTCGCCGTAGGCGCGGCCATCGCCGCCATGCTGCCGCGCACGAGGGTCGAGGAAGAGTATGTCGGCCCCTATGCCGACAAGGCGCAGGAGAGCGCAAAGGAGGCTGTGAACCGCGGCACCGAAAGCGCGAAGAACGTGGCCAACGAGGCCTATCGCGCTGGCGAACGGGAAGCCGAAAAGCAGACGCATAAGCAGACCGGTTCGGCAGGCTCTTCGTCGGGCTCCTCAACAGGCTCCTCAACAGGCTCTTCGACAGGCTCCTCAACAGGCTCTTCGACAGGCTCTTCGTCAGGCTCCTCGAGCAGCACGAGCAGCGGACCGGGGGCGGTGACGCCGCCGAAGCCGGCCGGAAGCGCGTCGGACAGGGTCGCGCCGGCGAGCCCCGCAAGCAAGGGACCGGAAAAGAAAAGCTGAGGCGGCGCCCGCCGCCTCACATCCGGAAGACGCCGAATTTCGTCTCCTCGATCTGCGCGTTGAGCGCGGCGGACAGCGAGAGGGCGAGCACCTCGCGGGTCTTTGCGGGGTCGATGATGCCGTCGTCCCACAGCCGCGCGGAGGAATAGAGCGGGTGGCCTTCGCGCTCGTATTTTTCCAGGATCGGTGCGCGGAATTCGGCTTCTTCGGCTTGCCCCCACGTGCCGCCCTTGCGCTCGATTCCCTCGCGCTTGACGATGGACAGGACCGTTGCGGCCTGCTCGCCGCCCATGACGGAGATGCGCGAATTCGGCCACATCCAGAGGAAGCGGGGCGAGAAGGCGCGGCCGCACATGCCGTAGTTCCCCGCGCCGAAGGAGCCGCCGATGATGGCCGTGATCTTGGGCACGCGGGCGGAGGCGACGGCGGTGACGAGCTTTGCGCCGTCACGAGCGATGCCGCCCGCCTCGTACTTGCGGCCGACCATGAAGCCGGTGATGTTCTGCAGGAAGAGGAGGGGGATCTTCCGCTGGCAGCACAGCTCGATGAAATGTGCGCCTTTCAGCGCGGATTCGGAGAAGAGCACGCCATTATTGGCGATGATGCCCACCGGCATTCCGTGCAGATGGGCAAAGCCGGTGACGAGTGTGGAGCCGTAGTTCTGCTTGAACTCGTCGAGTTCCGAGCCGTCGACGATCCGCGCGATCACCTCGCGCACATCGTAGGGCTGGCGGACATCGGCCGGAATGATGCCGTAGATCTCACGTGGATCGTAAAGGGGCGGAATCGGTTTCTGAAGATCGAGACCTATCGTCTTCTTCCGATTCAGGTTTTTGACGATGCGCCGCACGATGGCAAGCGCGTGTTCGTCGTCCAGTGCGTAGTGGTCGGCCACGCCGGATTCGCGCGTGTGCACCTCGGCACCGCCCAATTCCTCCGCCGTCACCACCTCGCCGGTGGCGGCCTTCACGAGCGGCGGCCCGCCAAGGAAGATAGTGGCGTTGCCCTTCACCATGACGGTCTCGTCGGACATGGCCGGCACATAGGCTCCACCCGCCGTGCAAGAGCCCATGACGCAGGCGATCTGCGGAATGCCCTCAGCCGACATGTTGGCCTGGTTATAGAAAATGCGGCCGAAATGCTCCCGGTCCGGGAAGACCTCGTCCTGTTTGGGCAGGTTCGCGCCGCCCGAATCCACCAGGTAGATGCAGGGCAGATTGTTCTCGAGCGCGATCTCCTGCGCGCGCAAATGCTTCTTCACCGTGAGAGGGTAATAGGTGCCGCCCTTCACCGTGGCATCGTTGACGACGATCATGCATTCGCGGCCCTCCACACGCCCGACCCCGGCGATGAGGCCGGCGGACGCGATGTCACCGCCATACATGTCGTAAGCCGCGAACTGGCCGATCTCAAGAAACGGCGCGCCAACGTCGAGTAGCTGGGCAAGGCGCTCGCGCGGTAAGAGCTTGTTACGGCTCGTGTGTCGAGAGCGGGCCTCGTCCGAGCCGCCGCGCTCTATCGTTCCGGCCTTCTCGGCCATGTCGGAGACCAAAGCCTTCATGCGCGCTTCGTTTTCGCGGAAGGCCTCGGAGGCGGTCGAGAGCTGCGACTTAATAACGGTCATTGCCAGTGCGAGACCTGGTTGCCGTAAGCGGGAATGCCGCCATTGTCGCGCATCATTTTGGCCAAATGCATCAGATTGAAACTCATGAAGGTTAGCGTTCGCCGTGTGTAGCTATTGTCATAGCCGACATGTTTACCGTCTTCCAGCGTGTCACCATAGGAGGGGCCGGGTCCGGCATCGCCGATCCATCCCGTGTCGGCCTGCGGCGGGATGGTGCATCCGATATGCTGCAGTGAGTAGAGGATGGTCTTGGCGACATGCTTTATGCCGTCTTCATTCCCCGTGATGATCGCGCCGCCAGTCTTTCCGAAAAACACGAACTGGTCGTCAACGGTCTGGCCGGAATGCGCGTAAAGCCGCTCGATGATGATGCGGCAGATCGAGCTTTCTTCCCCCAGCCAGATAGGCGAGCCGAGAACGAGGATGTCGGCCGCCTGCACTTTCGGCCATAGAACGTCCGGCCAGGCGTCCTTGGCCGCCCCTTGCTCGCGCATGTCGGGATAGATGCCGACAGCAATATCGAAGTCGGCTGCGCGCAGATATTCGACGGCGACACCGCAGCGCTCCATGATCTCCATGGAATCGCGCATGAGGTCTTCCGTGTGGGAAGGCCCACGCTCGGTCGGCGTCAAAGTGGTGTTGATGAAGAGCGCCTTGAGGTTGGAGAAATCGATGGTGTTCTCCGCGATCAACCTGTTCTGAGTCTCGTTGAGCGGCATTTGTGTACTCCTGTCGCAATGGCTTTGCTTCCAACGCATTGCCATTGGCTTTGTTCGTCGCTGCTCAGGCCTCCATGATCTCCCGCCCAATCAGCCAGCGGCGGATTTCGCTCGTACCGGCGCCGATCTCATAGAGCTTGGCGTCACGCAGCAGGCGACCGGTGGGGAACTCGTTGATATAGCCGTTGCCGCCCAGCAGCTGGATGGCATCGAGCGCCATCTGCGTGGCGCGCTCGGCTGCATAAAGGATGCAACCGGCGGCATCCTTGCGCGTCGTCTCGCCACGGTCGCAGGCCGCAGCGACAGCATAGGTGTAGGCGCGGGAGGCGTTCATGGCCGTATACATATCGGCAAGCTTCCCCTGTACGAGCTGGAATTCGCCGATTGGCCGGCCGAATTGCTTGCGCTCCTTCACATAGGGCACCGCGACATCGAGGCAGGCGGCGATGATGCCGAGAGGCCCGCCGGAAAGTACCACGCGCTCATAGTCGAGGCCGGACATCAGAACCTCAGCCCCCCGGCCTTCCTCGCCCAGTACGTTCTCAAGCGGCACCTCGACATTTTCGAATACCAGCTCGCCCGTGTTGGAGCCGCGCATGCCGAGCTTGTCAAGCTTCTGCGCGACGGAGAAGCCTTTCATGTCGCGCTCGATGATGAAGGCGGTGATGCCGCGCGGACCGGCGTCCGGGTCCGTCCTGGCATAGACGACCAGCGTGCCGGCGTCCGGGCCGTTGGTGATCCACATCTTGCTGCCGTTAAGGACGAAACGGTCGTTCTTCTTCTCGGCCTTCAGACGCATAGAGACGACATCCGAACCCGCGCCGGTCTCCGACATGGCCAGCGCGCCGACCGTCTCGCCGGAGCAGAGAGCAGGGAGATACTTGTGCTTCTGCTCGGGCGTGCCCCAGCGGCGGATCTGGTTGACACAAAGGTTGGAGTGCGCGCCATAGGAAAGGCCAACCGAAGCCGAGGCTCTGGATACCTCTTCCATGGCGACCACATGAGAAAGATAGCTCATGCCGGAGCCACCGAACTCCTCCTCCACTGTTACGCCTAGCAGGCCGAGATCGCCCAACTCCTTCCAGAGTCGGGCGGGGAATTCGTTGCTCTCGTCAATCTCAGCGGCGAATGGCGCGATCTTCTCCTGTGCGAAACGATGCACCATATCGCGCAACGCCTCAATCTCCTCACCAAGCCCGAAGGACATCGTATGCGTGTACATCTCTGTCTCCCTAAGCCTCCGCGCCGACAAGGCGCAGGGTCATCGTGTGATAGGTCTTCGCGACCTGTTCGACGGAAAGGCGCTCGTCCGGCCGAAACCAGACGATGACGCCCGTGATCATCTGTATGATGGCCATGGTCGTAATCGCGGTATCCTCGACGCGGAACCGGCCTGCCTCGGCGCCCGTGCGCAGGATCTGCCTGAGTTCCTTCTCATAGGCGGTGCGCAGGCGCAGAATATGGGTCAGCCGCTCGGGCGAGAGGCTGCGCAACTCCATATTGTTGACGTGGGTGGAAAGCCGCCGCGCCACGTGAAAGCGGATGTGGTTGTCCACGAAGGCGGCAAGGTGCGAAGCCGGATCGTCTCCGGCGGGCCGCGCGTCTTCCCAGGAGGCGATGAGCGCCTCCATATGCGCGCGCATAAGCGTGTCGAGCAGGTCTTCCTTGGTGGGAAAATAGCGGTACATCGCCGCCGCCTGCACGCCGACTTTATCGGCAAGCTGGCGCATGGACATCGCCTCGAAGCCGCGGTGCGCGATGAGCTCCAGGGCGGCTTCGAGGATCGCCGCCTTCGTCTTTCCTCCTTGCGAACCGACCGTGCGCGCCATTTGCATCCTCCAGGAGTAAAATTAATAGAACGACCGTTTAATTAAAGCAAGAGCTCGCTGCTTGAATGAAGATCGCAGGTTGCCTAGCATCCTCGTATGGATCGCAATGTGGAACCCGCTGGCGCCATGGACGTTGCCGCCGAGGGTTTTTCACCAGTAACGAGGAGATCGCGATGGCCACTCTGACCAAAGACGGGGTGCGGCGCATTTTGGGTCCGGTGGACAACGCGTTTTTGGCCGAACTCGCCACCACCGGCGCGAGCGAAGAGGAACTGGCCGAAGCGAATGCCTGGGTGACAAACGACGATGCGCTCGTGAACGATTTCCGCCCGTTGCCCAAGGGGCGTGTGGCGGAGCTTGTGGAGATTTTGAACCGCCGATATGGCCCCGGCACGGACGATGACGCGCTTTAGGTAAATCGGCTCAGAAGGGCTCCATCCCTTGATGCGGAGGCCGCAGGAAACAAGGAGGGCACTCGATGCCGCAGTCGACTATCCGGCGAACCATGTACAACATCGCCGCCGATGACCTCGGCGCGCTCCGGGATTTCTATTGCGCGCTCTTCGACATGGAAGCGATTTACGAGAGCGACTGGTACATCGTTCTCGTGCCGGTCGAAGGTCCACGCTTCGAACTGGGCATCATCGCGCGCAATAGCGAGGTGACGCCCAACCCCGCAACGCGGCCACACGGGGGAGGGTATCTCACCTTTGTGGTCGACGAAGTGCTCGTCGCCTTCGAGCAGGCCAAGGCCATGAACGCCGAAATCATCGAGCCCCCGACCGACCTCTTCTATGGCCAACGACGCATGCTGATGCGCGATCCGGCCGGGACCGTTCTGGATGTATCCTCGCCGTCGCCGTCTATGACGACGTGACGCCGGGCTCCTGGTCGTGCTCTACACGGTCTGGTCCGACTCATCCGCGTTGATAAGTCGCTTCGCATGTCGCCAATGGCCGCCGGCGTAGCCGATACGCTCTGGTCAATGGACAATTTGGTTGCGATAGTGGATGCACGCGGAAGCGCCGAAGCCGAGGAAGCGCGGGCCGTACAGAAGAGGTGCTAGCTGGTGATCCCCAGGTCCGGAGCCTAGCGGGGGTGATATGCATGACACAAATCATAAATGGCGGTTGTCTCTGTGGTGCCGTTACATTCCAGATTGGCGGCGAGTTCGAGAGTTTCTTCCTTTGTCACTGTGCGCGCTGCCGCAAGGACACGGGATCGGCACATGCGGCCAATTTGTTTTCATCGACAGCGACGATTACTTGGCTGTCCGGGAGTGACAGCATCAAGTCCTACAGAGTTCCTGCGACCCGGCATGAAAAAAGCTTTTGCACTGAATGCGGGTCAGCTCTACCGAGCGTTCAATCGCAAGGTGCTTTGCTGGTCGTGCCTGCCGGAAGTCTTGATAGCGTGTTAAACATGCGGCCAAATGCGCATATCTGCTTCGCGAGCCGGGCGCAGTGGGAGGTGAGATTAGAAGACCTCCCCAAAATTGATGGACTTCCGGGCTAGCCTCGATCGAGGGCGCGTTCTAGAGCAGAGCACCCACTGGCCGCCTCGTGTGGCGCGCCGGACCGGCTTGCCCGAATTCAAACTTCGGCACTCCCTGAAATGTAAAGAACGAGACAGGGCTCCGGCGGCCGTCTCCAAACCGGGAGCGGCCGGAGCGGGAACCTGCCGGCCTGCTCTCTGTTTGCGGGTGTGGGGCACGTGCCCCATTGAACAAGGGAGATTCAGACATGCAGATTCCCCGGTGCCTCGTGGCGGTGCTGGCCGCTTCCACCGCGCTCGCCGCCTCGCCGGCCCTGGCGAGCTATGGCTTCTACGTCGGCAAGAACAAGACCGAGTCGGGTGGAGTCCTGATCGGCGGAACGGGCGAAGAAGTCTCCAGCCACTGGCTCGAGATTGTGCCGGCCCAGACGCACGAGGAAGGCACGACGGTCGAGGTCGGGGTCACGGAAGATGCCAGTATCCCCGGCCGGACGACCGAAATCCCGCAGGTCTCCGAGGCCTATCGCTACCTGTCGATGTTCTATTCGGATTTCGCCGGCTTTCCCGCGCCTCTCACCAATGGCGGCATCAACGAACACCAGGTCGCCGTCCGTGATATCTGGGCCACCAACCGCTCCGAACTGATCGAGATGACGCCGAGGCCCCAGGAGGGGCCGCAGTACAGCGACCTTGCGCGCCTGGTGATGGAGCGCGCCACCACGGCGCGCGAGGGTGTCGAACTGATCGGGCAGCTCATCGAGGAGCACGGCTACTCGACCTATGGCGGCAACACCCATCTGATCGCCGATCCGAACGAAGGCTGGGTCGTATGGGAGTTTGCCGGAGGGCAGGGCCTCTGGGCCGCCGAGCGGCTCGGGCCCGACGATATCCGCGTGCTTTATCCCGGCTACATCGAGGATTTTCCGGAGGATTTCCAGGACAATCCAGAGTATATGGGCGCCGACAACATCGTGGACTTCGCCGTCGAGCAGGGCTGGTTCGACCCGGAGGGCGATGAGCCCTTCAACATCTTCGAGGTCTACGGCTCACAGGCGGAGGACGACGAGGCGCGCACCGGCGGCTTCAAATATCGGACTCAGGCCGAGATCGAACAGGATCTTGAGGAAATGGCGCCCGTTTCCGAAGACGAAATGATGGCTGCCGTCCGCGACCGCCGTATTGCCGACGACGAGGCGGGCTATGGGCAGGTCGCTAGCCTGGAGGAGGGCGTCGACCCCGACATGATCCAGATCTGGGTGGCCCCCACCGGCTCGGTCACCGCACCCTTCAATCCCTGGTGGCTGGGCGTTCAGGAGGTGCCGATGGAATACGGCGCGCACCGCTATTTGACCAAGGACGCGGCTTCCACCTTCCTGGATCCGGATTTCCAGATTCAGGAGGCGACGGACCTCGCCGGCCGCACGTTCAAGCAGGTCATGTATTTCACCTGCGAGAACCCGGAAAGTTACCTCCCGGTCGTCACCGACATGCTCGAAGGGTTCGAGGCGCAAAGCCAGGAGGATCTGGGCTGGGTCGAGGCGTCGGCACAAGGTTTGATCGATGCCGATCAGCGCGATGACGCCCGCGCGCTGCTGACGCACTACGCGACCACACGCGCGATGGAGGCGCTGGAGCTCGGACAGACCATGGCCGATGGGCTCGAGGCGCATTTGCGGATGACGTCCGGCCTGCGCCGGCCCGAGGGCAAGCAGATGAACTCTTCAGGTGGTGAGACCGTCAACTGCCTGGCCGACGCGGACCCCGACGTGCCCGCTTCGGAACAGTAAGTCTTCAGGTATGTCCGGCGGCAACGCCGCCGGACATACGCTCTCTTGTGTCGTCGGTGGATTCCCACCAGTCGCCCAGCGCGTCGATAAGCGGCACGAGTCTATGCCCTTCCGGGGTGAGGTCGTACTCGACGCGCAGCGGATAACCCTCAAATACGGTCCGCTGGACAATGCCGGCGCCTTCCAGCTTGCGCAGTTCGGCCGTCAGCATCTTGTGCGAGATCGTAGGATTATCTCGGCGCAGGTCGCTGAAGCGCTTCGTGCCGTCCTTCAGATAGTAGATCAGGAGCGTGGGCCAGCGGCCACTCAAGACCTGCATCACTTCTTCGATGGGGCAACGGGAGATAAGGTCTTTCATGGACGGCTCGTGGTTACGAAAAGGTGCGTAATTTACTTGCCTGCCGGCGCGAGTAGGGTGCGGTTCCGCTGCGCAGCGTGATCATCAGAAATCACGGAGAATAAGCATGGAACCGATTCTAATATATGGCTTCCCGGCGGGAAGCTCCATGGGGCTCGTGGCAGCCCTTGAATGGCTGGACAAACCTTACCGTCTTTGCCGGGTCGACATGCTGGGCGAGATGCGCGATCCATCCTATGCGCGTATCAACCCGCGGCATGAGACACCAGTTTTCATCACCGAAGAAGGGCAGCCGCTGACGGAAACCATGGCGATTACCGCGTGGCTGGAAGCCAGGGACTCCGAACGGCGTATAAGCTTCGATCCGCTATCGCCGGAAGCTGACCGGATGCATCAGCTGAAGGCTTTCGTGAACACCGGCTTTACCGGTGCTTTCAGCCCGCTCTGGGTGGCGATGGAAATGGAAGAGCCAAACCCCGCGATGCAGTCCGCCCTGCGGGAGTTTGGCCGCGAAGGCGTCATCGAGCGCCACGACAGGCTCGAAGACATGATCGGCGAGAGCCCCTTTCTGCTCGGTGAGCGGCCGACGCTGGCGGATGCGCTGCTCATCGGCGTGGCGCGCTGGCTCGACTTCCACGAAGTTGCCGACAAGAACAGATGGCCTAAGCTCGCGGCTCTCCGCGGCCGGCTGGAGGCCGATCCGGCGGTGATCTACGCGACGGCGCTGGAGGATGGCGACATGCGCCCGGGGACGGGCGCTTGTCTGGGGCATGTTTCGCTCTCGGAAGTTATCGAGCGGTTCGGAACGCGGGAAGAAAAGGCGTAATCTTGCGCAACGTCCGGTTCGGCTGCTGCCACACCACAATGGCGAAACCGTCACTCCGCAAGGCCGGGGTGACGGTTGCCCGGTGCCCGTGAGGCTGAGGAGCCTGCCTGCATGGCCGGTTCAGGCGCGCGGATATCGTGACGAAAGCGCGGACCACTCGCCAAAGCCATGCGTTGCACTTGCCGGGAAGTCGAGCGGCAAGGTAAGGTCGAAAACCTTTCACCTTCAGCAACGGAAATGCTCAAGCGTCGATGACCGTTCAGCCAACAACGTGGATCGCTTTGCTGAGAGCTATCGGGGCGGGGACCCATAAGCTCATGTCCATGGCACAACTTCGTGAGGCGTGCAGCGATGCCGGTTTTGAGAACGCAGAACGGTCCTTGCCACGGGCAACGTCATCTTCTCTGCCCCCGCGCACACCGAAGAGATCAGGGACAAGATCGCTGATATCATTCTATCCCATGGCCTGACGAACAATGTCTTCTTGCGGCGGCCGGCCGAACTGGGAGAGGTCTTGAAAAGGAATCCTTTTCCCGAGGCCGCAGCTCAACGAGCCAGCCAGATGCTGGTTCTGTTCCTGGAACGCGACGCGGATGCGCGTGCGGCCGGCGCGCTGGAGCAATATCAAGGGCCTGAGAAGATCAAGGTCCTCGGCCGGGAAGTTTACATTGATTATGTCGATGGTATCAGCCGGTCAAAGCTGACAGGGGCTGTGCTTGAAAAGCAGTTGGGCCAGCCGGGCACCGCTCGAAACTGGAACACGATCCACAAGCTTTATGCCAATTCGCAGCACTGAGCGGGGAACGGTTTCTCCGAACCGATGGCCTTCATGGCAGGCGGCTTGCAGCCCAATCCTCTGCCTCCGGGTATATCATGCCGGATTGGCTGCCGCCTCGATCAAATCGATATAGTGCGGAGGCAGGCGGTGCTGCCGGGCTCCGGTGATGACGAAGTCCAGATACCACTCGGAGGGTTTCAGGCTGGTGTTGATTCGCGAGGGAAGAGCGATATAGGTGACCACCTCACGCGGTGCGCCGCCGATGAACACGGAAAAGCGATCCTCGCGGCTGTATTCCTGTCCCGCGCCTTCGACGAGATCCAGATTCGGGAGCTCATTCTCGTCCAGTTCGTAGACGACACCAAACACTCGCGAATCGGGTGCTGCGGCAATTGTGGCCTTGCCCGATCCGTCCCTGCCGATTTTGCTGAAGCTGAACGACCACCCCTCCGCGCAGGCGACCTCCAGTGGCCTTGCCGACACACACCGCCCCCGCAAGCGCTCGGTGGACATGTTCGACCCGTAGGCGAAATACTGAATTACGGCCATGACCGGGTCTCCATAATCAGCGCCCCCGCGCCGCCTCCAGCGCCGGCGCCAACTCGGCCTCGAAAACGTCGATTTCGTCGTCCGGGGCGACGCTGACCCGGATACAGCGGTCAAGACCGGGGGCTATCGGCTTGCGCACGAAGACGTCGCGCTCGCCGAGCGCCTTGAGCACGTTCATCGCGTATTCTCCATCCTGGCCGCAGTCGATCGTGACGAAATTGGTGGCCGAGGGCAGGGCGGATAGGCCTTGCGCCCCGGCAATGGCGGCGAGGCGGCGGCGGGAGGCATCGACGGACCCGACGACCCACTCCAAATGCGCCTGGTCCTTCAGCGCGGCAAGCGCGGCAGCCTGGGTCATGCGGGTCATGCCGAAATGGTTGCGGATCTTGTCGAAGGCGCGGATTGCTTCCCGTTCGCCGATACAGTAGCCGCAGCGCAGGCCCGCAAGGCCGTAGACTTTCGAGAACGTGCGCATGCGCAAGACATTCGGCCGCGAACGGTCCAGCGGCGGAAGGGCCGAGGCCGGAGCGGTTTCGCCATAAGCCTCGTCCAGCACCAGCATGGTGGTCTCGGGCAGCGCGTCGGTGAAGCCCTGGATGTCATTTGCCTCCCACCACGTCCCCATGGGATTGTCGGGATTGGAGAGGTAGACGAGGGGTGCGGCCTCGCGCTTCACCGCATCAAGAAGACCTTCGAGGCTTTCCCGGTCGTCCTCATAGGGCACGGTGACCAGCCGTCCGCCGAAGCCCGAAACATGATAGTTGAAGGTGGGATAGGCCCCGAGCGAGGTGACGACCGGCGCGCCCTCGGGCACGTATTGGCGCACGACGAGACCAAGCAGGCCGTCGATGCCTTCACCGATTACGATGTTTTCCGGCGCCACGCCATGATGCACCGAAAGCGTCTGTTTGAGATCGTAATTCTCCGCGTCACCATACTTCCACATCTCGGGTGCTGCCGCACGCATGGCCTCTATGACCGCAGGGGAAGGACCGAAACCGTTCTCATTGGCACCGAGCCGCGCGCGAAAGGGCCGACCGCGATTTCGCTCCTGCGTTTCCGGCCCGACGAAGGGAACCGTCGCCGGCAGGCTTTCGATAAGTGGCGTGAGGGAAGGGCGCTTCCGCATGGCAACCTCATGAAAAATGTCGAGGTTGCCATAGCAGTGAATGCCAGAATGTTCAAAGTTGACGATCTGGCAACGCGGCCGGTAATCGTCTGTTTAAGGGGTATCCCCGCCGGCCGACCATTCCGCCCTCGGCGGGTTCCCCGCGACGAACCGTTACATGGAAGCGGTATAATAGAAGATGTGCCGGCCGACCTTGCCAGTGCGCTCCAGCTTGTTTGCCCACCGGGGATGAACAAAATCGGCATGATAGTGGGTCGAACGCCCGACCGGGTGCTCCCGCTCGCGACAGGCCTGATCGCATTCGAAAATCTTCGTTGCGATGATCTGAGCCTTCTTGAACGCGTCAAACTCCTTGACCCTCTTCGGGATGTCGTCACAGGCAAATGAAAACTGGCAGGCATTCTTCATGTGGTCGTTCTGATAGACCACATCACAGATCGTGTCCGGATAGAAGGCGCTGTCGACCCTGTTAAGCACCACGCGAGCCACGGCTTTTTGCCCCTCGACCGGTTCGCCGCGCGCTTCAAAATAGACCGCCTCGGCCAGACAGGTAACCTCCTGTTTGTAGGACAGGTATATGGGCTTGTTCTCCGGCCGGGGAGAAGGGCGCGGCACCGCGTGGGCGATACTCGAGCCGGCAAAAAATACTATGCAGAAAACGCTCATTGCGAGCTTCGCGCCCGCGTTCTTTCGGATCATGACCCCAACCCGTGCTTTGTTGATTTTGCCGTGTAGTGGGCGACAAATCGGGCAGCAGCTTGAAAAGGTTGCGTCCAGAAAGTGAAAATTTTTGGCAGACGATGAGGCAGAGCGAAAAACCCGCACGAAAAAGCCCGCCAGGGGAGGAACTGGCGGGCTCAATCTAACTGCGGTGTGGGAGGAGGATACACCGCATCATGTCGGTCTTAAAACCGGGAGGATTAGTCGACCGACGCGCGGACATATATGGCGGGGCCGAAAACCCGGCAAGCCCATACACTGCGTTTTTGCTATGCAGTTTTGTCGCAGGCACTGAGGCGTGCCTCGGCTTTGTTGTCTTGCCCCTGAGAGAAGCGGTTTGACAATCGCCAGCCGAGACACACCTCATTACTGGCATATTATTGGAGGCGACGGTTGCATCTCGAAATTGAACGCAAATTCTTGATCGCGCATGAGGGCTGGCGATCATCAGTGCAGGAGGAACTCCATCTGCGCGACGGTTTGATCGCAGATGACGCGGGCCGCAAAGTTCGAGTGCGGATCTGCAATGGTTCTGGATCGCTTACCATAAAGGGGCGTCGGCAAGGATTAGCTCGCAGCGAGTTTACCTACGACTTGCCGTTGCACGAAGCCGAGGGCTTGCTACGGACCGTGTGTGAGGGGCGAGTGGTCGAGAAGGTTCGGTACCTCGTTCCGCACGAGGGGTTCACCTGGTCAGTGGATGTATACGGAGGCGTACTCGCGGGAGTGGTAATCGCCGAGGTCGAGCTCCAGTTCGAAAGCCAGGAGTTTGGCCGGCCAGATTGGATCGGCCAAGAAGTAACGGGAGATCCTCAATACAGTAAGATAAACCTGCTGGCGGCCCGTCGCGGAGAGTGAGCCTTCACACGCCCTGGAGCGAGCTTAAAACCTTCGCGTTGAAATGTTCAAGGAGATGCGCTTCTGGAAACTGAACGAAATCTGTAGGGCCCCGACCCGAAAGAGGGTCCCCACAAATCGGTCCCTGCCGGACCTGCTCGGACGACTGATCCTGCAATTGTTGCAAAGCGGACCGACAGCCCGCGCGCACGGCAACGCCGATTATTCGGAACTCCTCTCGCTACGGTGCATTGAAGACTGCGATGCATTCTTCCTCAGACACTGCTGGCAGTAAACGGGAGGCGAATGCGCTGGACCGCCTGCGAGGGCGTTTGCGCGTGCTCTATCATAGTGATTCAAAAGGCGCGTTGCGGTTCCAACTCGCCATAATGGTCGTCGATCTTCTGATTATCGCATTTTTCGTTGCCAGCCCGGTGCTGCGCGAGCGGCCATCCTTCCTCTGGATCGACTATTCCATCGCGGCGATACTCACCGCGGACATATTGGCTCGTGCTCTTGCAGCCAACGACGTTTTGCGCTGGCTGCGGCGGTCCACAACTATCGTCGATATTTTCATTCTGGCCACGCTGCTCGCTCCGCTTTGGCTGGCCAATCTCGGGTTCTTGCGTGTCCTGCGGCTATGGTCGCTTTCGCGCAGCGGTTTTCTATGGCGCCCGCTTGTTCGGCGTGGCTACGGCCCGTGGCGCGAGGTCATCCAATCGGCTCTCAACTTGATCACCTTCCTCTTTGTGGTGACCGGCTTCATTTACACGTTCTTCTTCAGGGAAGGCTCAGGCATCACCGGCTATGTCGACGCACTTTACTACACCGTCACGAGCATGACGACGACCGGTTATGGTGACATCCTCCTGCCGGGCATGTGGGGTAAGCTAACCTCGGTCGTCGTCATGATCGCCGGCATCTCGCTTTTCATCCGTCTGGCTCAGGCGCTCTTTCGACCCTACAAGGTCCGCTATCCGTGCCCGCAATGCGGACTGCAGCGCCATGATCCCGATGCAATTCATTGCAAGGCTTGCGGCTACCAGTTGAAAATTCCCGATGCCGACGACTAGAAAGAGCCGCACGGCGATACTTAGTTCGCCCCTGCTGTTTTTCTGCCGTCGACCTTCTGCACAACTGGAACCGACCGGGGGAGTGTGACCACATCGTCATGGATGTGGGTTAATCCCGGTTTGAAGGACAGGTCAGTGCCCTGGTCGGAACGTGCCCGGCCAGGAGTGTCGCCAACAACGGCTACTCGGCGGCACGATCGCTCATGCCCCTCTGGGCGGAAGGCAGTTTCCCCGAAATGACGTCATCCGCCGACACCTGCAGGTTCTTCACAGAGCTCGTCCACTGGCCCCATACCAAGTTATCGATTTCGTCGCCATTGTTGCCCAGGTGCTCGAGCCGTCGCTGCTCTTCATCCGTAAGCACCTGTTTCGGCAAAGGGGGAAGATGGCGAACGTCATCCGCGGTGATGCCAATCATGTCGCCGACGCGCTTGCCGTATTCATCGTGGACAAGGAACAGGTGCCAGATCATCCGCTCTTGAACGTCGCGCTCGCACTGCCCGAGAAGGGTGCCCATGTTGAGAACGAGATCATCCCGCTCCCAATCCATCATGGTGCAATAGCGCCCGCGTGCCTGGACGTAGTCATTGTGCCGTTCGATCACACTGCGCGTTAAACGACCCCTGATTTCTGGCGGATTGTTAGGCCGCTCGCGACCCGCCTCCTCCAGCCCGCCATGTATGGAGGGCTCGTAGTTGACGTGCGGGTTTTGCCCATGCGCGATTTCGCGCCGATAGGACATCGTGCCGCCCGACAGGTTGGTTGCGACATTGGCGTTCTTTGCCTGGTTGACCGGCAGCTGGAGGTAGTTGGTGCCGACCCGATACCGCTGAGTGTCCGAATAGGAAAAGGTACGGCCGACCAGCATCTTGTCGTCCGAAAAATCGAGACCGTCGACCAGCACACCGGTTCCCATCGCGATCTGCTCGTTCTCGTTGAAGACGTCGTCCACGTTTCGATTGAGGGTCATGGTGCCGATATGGCGCAGGGGAAAGTCCTTCTCCGGCCAGATTTTCGTGTCGTCGAGCGGGTCCCAGTCCAGCTCGGGATGGTCGTGGTCCTCCATGATCTGCACATACATGTCCCACTGCGGATGGTCGCCACGCTCGATCGCCTCATAAAGATCTTTCGAGGCAGAGCCGAGATCCTTGCCCTGCACGCGCCCGGCTTCCTCGGCGGTGAGGCTCGCGATGCCCTGGCGTGGATGGAAGTGGTATTTCACCAGCACCGTGTCGCCCTGCGCGTTCACCATCTTGTAGGTGTTCACGCCGAACCCCTCCATGTGACGGTAGCTCGCCGGGATGCCGCGCGGTGAGAACAGGTGCGTCAGCATGTGCATCGACTCTGGAGTCTGCGACATGAAGTCGAATATCCGGTTCGGCTCCTGGCGGAACGTCACGGGATCCGGTTTCAACGAGTGGATCACATCGGGAAACTTGATTGCATCGCGGATGAAGAAGACCGCGAGATTGTTGCCCACCAGGTCCCAGTTGCCGTCTTCCGTATAGAACTTCACCGCAAACCCGCGCGGGTCGCGCGCGACTTCCGAGGAGTCGCGCCCCCCTATGACTGTTGAGAAGCGGATGGCGAGCGGCGTCTTCTTACCTGGTTCCTGGAAGAGCCTTGCGCGGGTGTATTTGGAGGCAGGCTCATCACCAATTTTACCTGTGGCCTCGAATTCCCCGTAGCAGACGAACCCCCGCGCATGCACCACCCGTTCGGGTATGCGCTCGCGGTCGAAGTGCGTTATCTTCTCGAGGAACGGGTAGTTCTCCAGCGTCGCCGGTCCTCGGCTGCCAACCGTGCGCTGGGACTGATTGTTCGTAATCGGATGTCCCTGCCTGTTGGTGAGAGTCCGTTCCGGTGCGCCTTGCTTCGGTGTTTTCTCTTTCTTGGTCATCTCTGACTCCTCAATTCCAGGCCCAGGGCGGCTGGACGTCGGCGTGTATTGACCTGTCGCAGGATAAAACTGCTAACTAGCGCTGGTGTTCGCATCCGCAAGTGGCAGGCACGCAGAATGAACGCCGAACAGGCCGCTCCGTGTGTGGCGCCGGAGCTCGTTTTTACCACCCGCCACAGCGGTGATGAGCACATTTCCCCTGCAGATTGGTCATTTCTCCTCCTAGCGCACCGTTTATTGACACTGCTGGTGCGTCGCTATATGAAAAACAATTATCATATACAAAAATCATCGCTGCGGGACGAGGTTTGCAGCGAAGGGAGAGATTTCTATGAAACTGCTGTTCACCGCTTCGGCGGTTGCAATCTCTGCTGCGTTCATGGCAGCTCCGGCCCAGGCTCAATCCGTCGTCCGGTTCGCGCACATGAATTCGCCGGAGCACTTCGTGCACGTAGCGGCGCAGGAAATGGCCGAAGCCGTCGTCGAGCGCACAGATGGCGACGTGACAATCGAGCTGTTCCCCAGCGGCCAACTCGGTGAGAATGGCGCGGTTACCGAACAGATGTCGTTCGGAGCCGATCTGATGGGGCAGGTGGGTATTGGCATGCTTGCCGACTACGCCCCCGATTATTCCATCGTGCTGTACCCCTTCATGTATTCGGACTTCGAAGGAGCCAAGCGCCTGCTCGGCAGCGACCTGATCAAAGAACTCGAAGCCAAGGTCGCCGAGAACAACATCAAGGTAATGTGCTACGCGCATTTCGGTGTGCGCGACCTCTACACGCGTGACGTGGAGGTCCGTTCGCCCGCCGACTCCGAGGGCCTCAGCATCCGCGTGCAGCCGGTCACGATCTACACCGAGATGGTCCGCGTAGTGTTCGGTGGTGCCGCTACGCCGATGCCCTGGCCCGACGTGTACAGCGCGCTGGCGCAGGGTGTGATCGACGCCGCCGAAGCACCGCCCTCCGCGATTATCGATCAGAAGCACTACGAGAATGCCAAGTTCCTGATCCAGACCAACCACATGATGGACATCGTCCCGATCACCGTCAGCGCGTCTTGGTTCAACAACCTCTCTGAGGGGAACCAGGCTATTTTCCAGGAAGAGGCCAGTGCAGCCTGCGACCGCATGTCCGAAGCTTCCATCGCCAGCTACGAGCGGGGCATCGAACAGCTTGCCGCCGAAGGCATGGTCATCATCTCCGATGTGGATCGCGCCGCATTCGCCGACCGAGCTGCAGGCATCGCTGAAGCTTTCCCCGAGTGGAGTGAAGGGCTCTACGAGCGCGCCAAGGCAGTCGTCGACGGCGAATAATGAACGCTGCTGGCCCGGCAACTTCCGGGCCGGCCCTAAGGAGAGAAATGGGTGACGGCGTTTACGCGGTTCTTTGACATTGCGTTGCGCGGATTGGACCGGCTGCTGATTGTTCTGGCGGTCGCTTGCCTGGTGATCCTTGTCGGCGTCGTCTTCGCCGCGGTCATCATGCGCTATGTCCTAAACACGCCCATGCTGTTTTCCTTCGACTTGTCGACCGTACTCTTTGCCTGGATCGTTTTCGTCGGGCTCATCATCGCCGATCGCGATGAAAGCCACATGGGGCTCGACCTTATCTCGGGTCTCTCCAGCCGCGCGCTTCAGAATATTCTGATCGCCATTCGCTACCTCCTTGTCCTGGCTCTTAGCGCCTATCTGGCCTGGATCGGCTACCTGCTGTTTCAGCGCACGGGCGCGCAGATCTCCTCACTGCGCATCTCGGCGCGCTGGCTTTATGCAGCCATGCCCGTAGGCTTCGGCCTGCTCACCCTGTCCTATCTCGGGCGCATCGTGCGCCATCTTGCGAACTGGAGCCGCTGACCATGCTCTGGCTCATCGCAGTCCTCTTCGCCGTTTTCCTGCTGCTCGGCGTTCCGGTCGGCTTTATCCTCCTTAGCCTCTCGGTGGCCTATGTGCTGCTTGAGCCCGCCGTCATGGACGTCGTGCTGGCCCAGCGGATCGTGCAGGGCACACAAAGCTTTCCGCTCCTGGCCGTGCCACTCTTTATCCTGACCGGTGAATTGATGAATATTTCCGGCATCAGCCGGAGGGTGCTGGATTTCGCCTCGGCGGCGACCCGACGGGTCTGGGGTGGCGTGGCGCAGACGAATATTCTGCTGTCCACGTTGCTTGCGGGAATGTCCGGCTCGGCCAATGGTGATGCCGCCATGCAGGCCAAGATCCTGGTGCCTGAGATGACCAAGCGTGGCTATCCGCTCGGGTTCTCCAGTGCGATCACTGCAATGTCGTCGCTGATCGCGCCGATGATCCCTCCCGGGATCGGACTCATTCTCTTTGGTTTTGTTACCAACACCTCGATCGGCGCTCTGTTCGCCGGTGCCATCCTGCCGGGTCTGTTGCTGGCCGCGGTCATGATGGCGCAAACCTATCTCACCACCCGCCGCAACAAGTGGGACCCGCCAACGCGACCGCAGCCTGATGATCCGTCGCTCCTGCGCAGCTTCATCGGCGCGCTACCCGCCATCCTGCTGCCGGTGTTCATCATCGTAGGGATCCGCGGCGGCGTTTTCACCCCGGCAGAAGCGGCGGGTGTTGCCGTGGTCTACACGCTCGTCTGCGTCTTGGCCTACCGGGAAGCCTCATGGAAGCAGATCTGGATAGCACTGCGCTCCACCGTCTCGACTACTGCCGCGATCATCCTAGTCCTTGCCGCCTCGGCCGCCTTCAGCTGGGTGCTGACCTTCGAGCGGGTGCCCCAGACCATCGCCGAGGGCCTGCTCTCATTTACGAATGATCCGCTCCTGCTGCTCCTGCTCGTTGCTGTCTTCCTACTCATCGCGGGAGCGTTAATCGAGGGCACGGCACTGATCCTGATCCTTGGGCCGATCTTCCTGCCCGTCACCAACGCTCTTGGAATTGATCCCGTACAGTACGGGGTGGTTTTCGTGCTGATGGCGCACCTCGGCGGCGTGACGCCGCCCGTGGGCACAATAATGTTCACCACCTGCACCGTCACCAAGACACCGCTGACCGAATTCATGCGAGCTGTTTGGCCCATGATCCTTGCATATCTTCTTTTCGCTCTGTGCTTGATTGGCATTCCCGTACTCAGCACTGGATTGGCGTACCTGTAGGGGAGGGAGTATGAGCGAGTTTCACGAAACAGATGCGGTCGGCGGCCAGCCGAGCTATTCGGCGCCGGCCGTGGACAAGGCTTTCGAAATCATCGATCTCGTCGCCGGTGAAGTGTCGGGCCTGACCGTCACCGACATTGCGGTGCGGCTCGGACGCTCCACCAGTCAGGTCTACCGCATCGTGGTGTCCCTGCATCGCCTGGGCGTGCTGCGACGCGACGAGATTACGGACCGCTATAGCCTCTCGCTCAAGCTCTACGAGATCGCAACAAGGCACCCGCCCCTGCAGCGGCTAATCCACCAAGCCACTCCCATCCTCCAGCACCTGGCCGCAGAAACGGATCAGTCATGCCACCTTGCAACCATTGCCGGCACGTCGCTAGTGATCCTGGCGCAAGCCGATAGTCCCATGCCGATGCACTACACCGTCAAGCTTGGCTCCCGATTTCCAGCCATGGAGACGAGTTCTGGAGTGGCCATCGCCGCCTTTGCTTCCCCTTCGCGTCAGAATGCGCTGCTCGAAGAATTTGCGCGGGCTGAACGAGAAGCCTTCGAGGAACGCTTCGGAGCGATCCGGCGCGACGGTTTTGAGCAGCGGGAAAGCGATGTCACCGCAGGGGTCATCAACCTGACGAAACCCGTTCTCGACGCGGCAGGAGAGCCTCTGGGTGCCATCACCGTCCCTTTTCTACCGCAAAAGCGGATGCGCCTTGCGGCCGAAGCGGTGCTGGACAAGGTCATCGCCGCCGCAGAGGAACTTACGACCATAATGCAGAACTCGTGAGCGGCTGAACTGCAGCTCCTTCATCGATCCCTTGGGACTGAATTGACGACGCTAAAAGGCATGACTGGCGCCACCCTCGCGGCGTAGATCCAATGGTTGCGACATCTCAAGAATGGCGGCGGAAGACCGGCATTGGTCGTATGGGAGCAGTCTAGTCTCCAGGAGTTCGAGAGCTCTCGTCAAGGACCTCGCCCGCAACTACGACCTCATCGTCATCGACCGTCGTTACGTTGAGCAGATTGCGGCAGGTGCGTAAGCCTAGTGAATGAAAGCTTCCCAGGGCCTGGCACCCGTAAACGGACGGACTGCATTGGCCCGAGGCTGCTGCCAGGCAGCAATGCGCCGTCCTTGTGATCGTACGCTCTACGCTTGACCCAGCGTGATCCATACGGGCGCATGATCGCTGGCACCCTCCAGCCCTCTTATCTCACGATCGACACCAGCTTCCACCAATTGGCCGCGCAAGTTCCGGCTGAGAAGCAGGTGGTCTAGACGCAACCCGGCGTCGCGCTGCCACCGCATGCGCCTGTAGTGCCAAAAGGTGTAGATGCGCTCGTTCGGATGCATGTGCCGCAATGCATCCGTCCAGCTGCGCCCGACGATCCTCCTGAAAGCAGCGCGGCTTTCGGGCTGGATCAGCGCATCATCGTCCCACGAACTGGTCGGATAGATATCGAGATCGGTCGGCGCGACGTTGAAGTCGCCGGCGAGCACCACCGGCGCGCCGCTTTTGCGCAGGGACGCTGCATGTTTACGCAGGCGCTCCAGCCAGGCGAGCTTGTAATCGAATTTGGGACCCGGCTGCGGGTTGCCGTTTGGCGCGTAGATGGAAGCTATCAGCACGCCGGCAACCGCCGCCTCTATGTACCGGGCCTGTTCATCTGAAGGATCGCCGGGAAGCCGCGTTCGCGTAAGCACCGGCTCGCCCACACGCGAGAGGATCGCGACGCCGTTCCAGCTGCGCTGACCCTTCCAAGCCGCATCATAGCCTGCTCCGGCTATAGCCTCTTGTGGAAAGGCGTTCTGTTCCGCCTTCAGTTCCTGAAGGCAAGCGACATCCGGTTGGGCTTTCTTCAGCCAGGCAAGCAGGTTCGCCAGCCGCTTGTTCACTCCATTTATGTTGAACGTGGCGATCTTCATGTGACGATAATGCGCCGCGACCATGTTTCGGCTGTCCGGGCAACAGAGTTCAGGTGGTCAGCCGTGGAAAATCCGGACACCTTCTTGCGTGGTTTCAGGTCATGATCGCCGTCATTCAGCCACAGGATTTCGATCTGGTCGGACAGATCGTAGGACGAGACCTCGCCCTGCGTCCCGAACGGGTCGCGCGTCCCCTGGCAGATCAGGGTTGGTGTCTTCAACTCAGCAAGATGAGCCGTGCGCAGTTGCTGCGGCTTTGCAGGCGGGTGAAAAGGATAGCCCAGACACAGCAAGCCTGCGATCCGGCCATCAGCAAAATGCGCGTCGGCTATCATGGACGCGACACGCCCGCCCATCGACTTGCCGCCGATGATCAGCGGCCCAGTTGCACCCAATTCATCGACGGCTTTTCGGTACTCGTCCTGAAGCAACTCTGCCTTGGGCGGCGGCTTGCGTACTCCCTGCCTGCGAGAAGCCATGTAAAGGAACTCGAACCGGGCGACACAAAAGCCCACACCAACCAAGACACCCGTGATGCCATTCATAGCTGCCGAATCCATCGGCGCACCTGCGCCGTGCGCTAGCAATATGGTGGCAAAGGCATCTTCTGGACCATCACGAAGGATTGGCATCTGGGTCTCCCTGAAGAAGGACACGCGCGTGGAGGGCATGAAGTCAAGCGCCCTTGTTCCCCATGCCTGCAAATCATTTCCAGGCCGTTCTCGTGAACTGCGACGGACGATGCAAGCCGTGATGCCGTCAACGAGGAACTCGTAATTGATGCCAGTCCAATTTTCAGGCGAGTCTGCTTTGGGTCGTCAGCTGAACCGCTTTCTGTGTACTTGCGCTCCTGCGGACCGCTTTCGCCCCATAGCGCAGAGATCGTGTCGGGCAAGCGGCTTCTGGCCGGCGGACGCAGGTAGCGAGGCACTTCCTCGCGTCGCAGACCGTTTACACCATAAATCAGCCCTCGCCAGCGAAGTCCGTGGATAGAAGGGCGCGATTGGTTTTCAATGCTGGTTCGCCGAGCGCCAACAGGGAGATCTGAAGGCTTGTTCAAACTCCTCGTGTAGTTCAGCCTCGCGATCAAAATAACGCGCAGAGAGATGGATCTGTTGGGCTGAATGTACACCAGCACGTCGGGCGATCTCCCCCGCCTGCCGCGCGGTCAGATGTTTCTTGGCGGCTGCGAGATCTCGATCTTCTTCCAGGAACCCGCCCTCGATGTACAGCCGATCAGCACCCCGTGCCAGGCGGCATAGGCGGGCGATGTTCTCACTATGGTAGGCAAGATCTGTTGCGTAGACGATCCGCTGCCCTCTGGCGCGCTGGAGTACACCCGCTTCGAGCAACTCGCCCAGCGAAACCGATCTGCCTTCGGTGGGCATGAATTCCGTTTCTGCGTCAGCATGGACGCGTACTGCCTTCTTAGCTTCGCTGAGCCACGGACCGACTGGGAGTCCTAAATCGTCCAGTCGTGCCTTGTGGACATTGATCCGGACCCTTTCCTGGAACGCGAAGGCGAGGCTTGCGATGCCATGATCAAGTGTCGCTGCCTCGACGTGAAACTCAGCGTCATCAAGTGGCAGCTCCCCGTGATCCGCGGACTGCTCCTCCCGGGCGAATGCGTTGCGGGCCTTAAAGGTACTCCGGGCAAGAAAACCGTCCTCCGTCCAATCGGAAGCCACAATCGAGAAGTTGGGAGAGCTCTCATCGAGCAGGTTCCAGGTGTAGCCGTGCAGCTTGGCTTCTACAGCGTCTCCGATCCCGGGTGGACCGACGAGGGATAGCTGTTTCTCCCGGTAGAGACACAGCCGGAGCAGCCGGTCGAAGCCGAAGAAGTGGTCCACATGCATATGCGATACAAAGACGTGGGTCGTTCGGAGGATCTCGCGGGCGGAGAGCGGTGACAGGTCTCCGAGGTCGAACAGGATGGATCGAGCGCCGAACCTGAAATCAAGCAACAGGGCCGGGTCGGAGTAAGGCTCGTTCACAAGTCGCGGCTGGACCAGAAGTGTCATCGAATAAGAAAACCGAAATGCCTGCACGACAAATCACAGTCAGCCGGTGAAGTTCCTTGACGTCGTCCCTTTGGAAAGCGGGCGGTGGCGCAGGTGTGCCAAGATCCCGGAAACGGGCATAGCCGGCGCACAGCGCAAGTCGATGGTACCCGAAGATCCTGTTCACGAAACAATCCTGCCTGCCCCGCGTTCGACGAAAACAGGTTTAACGGAGAGGAAACATGCTCAAGTTCATCGGCGGCACCATAGGTTTCATCTTTCTCGTGGGGGTGCTGGTCGTCGTCGGCATTCTAATGCTGATATTCTGATGTTGTTCAACGGCGTGGCGGGACAGGCACAAGCCTAGCCAGATGTCGCAACTAGCCAAGATATTGCGACCGGGTAAGAACTGCTGGCGCATAGAACGTGCCAGCCGTCTGGCGCTCATCGTCGACGCGGAAGACTATTTCAAGGCGGTCAAGGAGGCGATCCTGCACGCCCACCACTCCGTCTATCTGATCGGTTGGGATTTCGATACGCGCATCAAGTTCGAGCCCGAGGGCAAGACTCTGGAAGGGCCGAACAAGCTTGGCCCCTTTCTGCAGTGGATCGACAAGAACCGGCCTGAGGTGGAGGTCTTTGTCTTGAAGTGGGACCTCGGGGCGGTACAGGCACTGGGGCGTGGAACGACGCCCCTTGCCATTCTCAACTGGCTGACGAGCAAACGAATCCACTTCAAGCTCGACGGAGCTCATCCGAGAGCATCAGTGCATCACCAGAAGATAGTTGTCGTTGACGATGTAATCGCATTTTGCGGCGGCATAGACATGACGGCTGACAGGTGGGATACACGGGAACACCGCGACAAGGATCCACGACGCCGACGGCCGAGCGGCCGACGATACGGCCCGTGGCATGATGCATCGATCGTAGTCGATGGAGATGTTCCCAAGGCACTAGGTGAGTTGGCTCGTGAACGGTGGCGGTGGGCTGGCGGTGAGGAACTGATACCTCCGGAGGGTTGCTCCACCATTTGGCCGCAGTCGATCCAGCCTACCTTCCGCGACATCGATGTGGGGATTGCACGGACAATCCCTCAGTACGAGGGGCGCAAAGAGGTTCGGGAGATCGAGCGCCTCTATCTCGATGCTATCGCGTCGGCCAAGGAGGTGCTTTACTGCGAAAGCCAGTACTTCGCCTCTCGCCGCATCGCTGAAGCGATGGCCGAGCGGCTGAGGGAGACGAACGGCCCCGAGATTATCATCGTCAATCCGGAATCCGCCGACGGCTTCCTTGAATCGGTGACGATGGACACGGCACGATACCGATTGCTGAAGCTCATCCACAAAGCTGACAAGCATGACCGGTTCCGTATCTATACGCCAGTCACGGAGAATGGCGAACCGATCTATGTCCACGCGAAGATCACGATCGCCGATGACCGGTTGCTGCGCGTTGGCTCATCCAATTTCAACAACCGATCGATGGGCTTCGACACGGAATGCGACCTCGTCGTCGAGGCGGCCGGCCCGCCGCGCGCTGCCCAGGCGATCCGCGCTGCGATTACGGGGGTTCGAAACGATCTGGTAGCGGAGCATCTTGGGATCACGGTCGAAGAGATGAGGGAGGCGATGGACCGCGGAGGTAGCCTGGTTGCAGCAATCGACGCACTTCGCGGCAGCGGCCGCACGCTTGTTCCCTACGAACCGGACGAGCCGGCAGACATTGAAGAGGCGCTCGCGGAGAACGATTTGCTTGATCCCGAGCAGCCGCCGTCCTGGACGAAAAGAGCCTTGCAGAAGTTCTTGCTGCAGGGCTTTTTCCGGTGACGCGCGCTTCTCGCAGAAGAGCACCTCACATTCTTGCAAGGACGTGCAATTTCAAGACGTTGCCGGCGCGCAATCATCCATGCATGTCCAGCGGTGCGTCAGGCTTTTCATCGGCTAGGAATTTCGACTGCACCCATTCGGAAAATTGACCTTGGATGATGCCGTTGTCCCGTGTGCAGTTCGAGCGCCCTGTTTCAACGTACGCAGCTTCCCCCGCGTAGCAGCCGGCCGGTTTGGACGCGGAGACCCGAGACATCCGTTCTCAGTCTCATACACGATCCATTCCTGCCAGAAAGTTGCAAGCGTCCTGCTGCTCACCCTTGGCCTCACGCCACTCTGACTGGTCGAGTCAGCCTCCCTTCAGTCCTTAGATAGATGCTACGGATGCGGTGTGCGTCGCCGCACGCTTTCGCATACTCACAATTGAGACTTGACAAATGTCGATCTTCGTTCGATTTTTGTCAAATACCTGATCTTCAGCGGCGATAACGTTGGTTGGAGGAGACCGCGCGAACTGGCAGCCCCTGTGTCCAGATCGTCTAGTTCTAAGGGAGGAGTTTCAGTGACAGAGCACAACAATTGTTCCGGGCGCCGTCTCGTCGTTCCGCGCCGCACCTTTTTGAAGGGCAGCGCCGCGCTGGGGCTTTCGGGCGCCGTTTCCGCCCCCTTCATCAACAGGCTTTGCGCCCAGGAGGAGCATCCGCTCGCCGGGCAGTCGATCGAGATGAACATTCTCGGCATCGCCGGCTGGCTACCGTCCTCGCTTGGCGTCGAAATGTCGCCGCTCTTTGCCGAATACGCCAAGGAGAAATACGGCTACGATGTCAGCTTCGGTTTCGCCGAGGCGCCGTTTGCGGACCTGTTCCAGAAGGCGGCCACCTCGCTGGCCACGCGCAGCCAGGAATACAACATCATCATTTCCGACAGCCAGTGGCTCGGTGCACTGGCGCAGCCCGGCTGGATCCTGCAGCTCGACGACGTCATCGCCAACAATCCGAACCTACAACTCGAGTGGTATTCGCAGACCGTCGTCGACACCTACATGGCCTATCCCGACGGCTCCAACAACCGCTGGGGCCTGCCGCAGGAGGGTGACACCATCGCGCTCTTCGTGCGCAAGGACCTGCTGGAGAACGAGGACGAGCGCACCGCTTTCCAGGAAAAGTACGGCCAGCCTCTGCCGCAGACCTTTGAAGATTTCGAAGACCTGACCATGGAGGAGTTCGAAAAGATCGCCGACTTCTTCACCCGCCCCGACCGGGAGCTGTGGGGGACCGCCTCGCAATACAGCCGGGTCTATGACTTTTGCACCTGCTTCCTTTACCCCTTCATGTGGAGCCAGGGCGGCGAGGTCTGGAATCCGGAAACGGGACAGGTAGAGGGCATCCTCAACTCCGAGATCAACGCCACGGCGATGGAGCAGTACAAGGGTTTCCTCAAGTACCAGCCGTCGGGCGCGCTGAATTACGGCATTGCCGAGATCATCGACGTGTTCACCCAGGGAAAGGTCTTCTCGGCCTTCCAGTGGGCTGCCGTCGGCCTCGCCATGATCACCGAGGAGAACCGCGACCAGGTTCTCGTCGTGCCGCCGCCCAAGCACGGCACGGGCGCCGAAGCCAAGCGCGTCTACACTATGGGCGGGCAGCCCTGGGTGTTGAACGCCTTCAACGACGACACCAAGATGCGCGTCGCCATCGACTTCCTCAACTGGTGGTACCTGCCGGAGACGACGCTCGAATTCGCCAAGCGCGGCGGCAACCCCACGGACAAGGCGACGTTGTCGAACCCCGAGTTCAACAACATCAATCCGTGGAACAGGGCCTACAAGTACATGCTTGAGCCCGGTCGCTCGCGCGACTTCTGGCACCACCCGCGCTACTCGGAGATGCTTGCTGTCCAGCAGGAGGGCTTTACCTCCTACCTGACGGGAACCACCGCCTCCGCGAAGCAGGCGCTGGATTATATTGCCTGCCAGCAGCAGCAGATTCTTTACGACGACGGTACGGCGTCCGAACGGCCTTCGGATGCCTGCGCAAGCACCTCGCTCTAAGGATCCCCAGCACCTGTTCCGCTCCCGGCCCAACCGGGAGCGGGCTGATGCTAAGTATCTGGTCTGCTCATGTCCAAAGCGTCTTTCCTGCGCGTCTTCGATGACAGGCGGTTTCTGACAGTCGCGCTGCTGGTTCCGGTGTTGGCTTTCTTCCTGGTCTTCAACACGATCCCGGTGCTGTGGCTTCTCGGCCTCTCCTTCCACAAGTTCTCGCTGATCAGCGGCATGCCGCCGGAGTTCATCGGTTTCCGCAACTTCGTCGACATTTACTACAACAAGAACAACATCTGGTCCGACCTGCACCGGACCTTCGTGTTCGTTGGCGTCGGCGTGGCTATCCAGACGACGCTTGGCGTGCTGTTGGGTCTTCTCTTCTGGGGTTCGAAGGCCATGCCGGGCCGGCGCGTGGCGCTGACGCTCCTCTTTACGCCGATGGTGCTGACGCCGATCGCCACGGGCACCTTCTTCCGCTTCATCTATGATCCGACCTTCGGCGTACTCAACGCTATGGTGCAGGGCATTTTCGGCACCGGACGGATCGACTTCCTGGGCGATCCGCAGATCGCCTTCTGGGCGGTGCTGGCGGTCGACTGCTGGATGTGGACCCCCTTCATGACGCTGATGACGCTGGCCGCGCTCGGTTCCGTGCCGAAAGCGGAGTTGGAGGCGGCAGAGATCGACCGGCTGCCCTGGCACAAGCGCCTGACGCTGGTCGTCTGGCACCACGGCAAGTTCATCCTTATGCTCGGCATCCTCCTGCGCACCATCGATTCCTTCAAGACGCTTGATCTCGTCATTCCGATGACCAAGGGCGGGCCTGGCCAGACCACGCGACTTGTCGCCGTTGAACTCAACAAGCAAAGCTTCGAGAGCTTCAATATGGGTTGGTCGTCGGCCTATTCGGTGCTGCTTCTGCTCATCTCGATCGCCATGACCTCGATCTTCATCTATGTCCTGTCGCGCCGCAGGAGGAGGACCTGACCATGACCACCGCCTGGAAAAGCCGCGCCTATTACGCCGCCCTCTGGCTGGTCGCGCTGATTTTCTTCTCGCCGGTCGCCTGGATCATCCTGTCGTCCTTCAAGTCGCGCTCCGACATGCTGGCGACGCCACCCAAGCTGATCTTCTCGCCGACGCTGGCCAATTATGTGGACCTGTTCACCAACACGCGTTCCTTTTGGCTGCAGCTTTCCAATTCGCTGCTGATGTCGCTAGCGGCGGTGGTGATCGCGGTGTTCGTCTCGTTTCTCGCTGCCTTCTGCTTCTCGCGCTTCAGGCCCAAGGCGACGGACTTCCTAATGTTCCTGCTCCTGTCGATCCGCATGCTGCCGGGGCCGGCGGTGATCCTGCCGGTGTTCCTGATGTATGTGGCCTTCGGCTGGAAGGACAATCACATCGCGCTGACGCTGTTCTACGCCATGTTCTCGATCCCCTTTTCGGTGTGGATCCTCAAAGGCTTCCTGGACGGGGTGTCGCAGCGCTTCGACGAGACGGGCCGCGTCTATGGCGGCTCCTGGTTCCACATCATCTTTAAGGTGGTGCTGCCGCAGGTGAAGCCGGGGCTGATCGCCGCCTTCATCTTCAACCTGATCTTCGTGTGGAACGAGTATCTGTTCAACTTCATTATCGGCGGCGTGTCGACCCAGAACATTCCCTATGCGCTGGCGGTCGGGGCCTATTCGGATGGCGGGCTGAACTGGACCTTCATCGCCTCGCTGACGTCGATCTACATCATCCCACCGGTGGTATTTATCTACCTGTTCCAGAAGTATCTGCTGGTCGGCATGACCTTCGGTACCGTGCGCGGGGAGGTCTAGACGATGCAGAAAGTGCCTTTCGCCGAACGCGCCGAGATGGTGCTGATCTTCACCATGCTCGGCGGCATCGTGCTGGTGGCGCAGCGCTGGTCGATCGACGTCTACCGCTTCGGCCTCGTCGTACTGGTCGCCGCGACGTTCCTGCAGATCGCCGTGGGCAACGTGCCGAAGCATCTGGGCTTTGCCGGCACGGCCGTTCGCACGCTGATCATCCTGGCGGTGATCGTCGCCTTGTTCTGTCTCGGCATCTTCCTGGTGCCCTTTCTCGCACAATTGGGGCGTTAAATGCCGGCGGTCGAGTTTCAATCCGTGACCAAGACCTTCGGCCGGGACAAGGCCGTGGACGATCTGTCGCTCACCATCGAGCCTGGACGGTTCACGGTGCTCTGCGGTCCGCCGAAGAGCGGGAAGTCGACGCTGTTCCGCCTGCTGGTCGGGCTGGAGAAGGCGGACGGCGGACGCATCCTGGCCGACGGGGTGGACATCACCGATCTGCCGCCGGGAGGACGTAATTTCGGCTACGTGCCGCAGAGCTTCGCGCTCTATCCGCACATGACCGTGTTCGAGAACATCGCCTATCCGCTGCGCCTTGCACGCGCGCCTTCCGCCGAGGTGGCCAAACGCGTCGACCGCTCGGCGGCCATGTTGTCGATCGGGCATCTCATGAAGAAGACGCCGGACCAGCTCTCGGGCGGCGAGAAGCAGCGCGTCGCCGTTGCTCGTGGCCTGCTCACCAGCGCCACGGTCTTCGTACTCGACGATCCGCTGGTCGGTCTCGACTACAAGCTGCGCGAACGGCTGATGGACGACTTGAAGCATCTTTGCGAGGAGTTGCAGGCGACCTTCTTTTACGCCACGGCCGATTCGCTCGAGGCGCTCACCATGGCGCAGGATCTGGTGGTGATCGATGACGGACGCGTGGTGGAGAAGGATGACGTCCTTGATCTCTATCGCGAACCGCGTTTCGCGCGCAGCGTCGAGCTGATCGGTTTCCCCAAGGCCAATGTCTGGGACGGCACCGCGCGCGACGGGGTCGTAGAGACGGGCGGACTACGCTTTGGGCTCCCTTCGGATGTGCCCGAAGGAACGGTGCGACTCGCCTTGCGCCCCGAGGACGTGCGGCTCGACGGCGCGGGTGAGGTGGGCGCCAAGGCCATTGTCCGCATCGTCGAGCATCTGGGGTCCGAGATCGTCGTCTATCTCGAAAGCGATGGCATGCCGATGACGGCGGCCTTCCCTTCCGCCCATGCGGCGCTGCCGGAGATCGACGCCGAGGTCAGGATCGCGATCGACCCGCAGCGCATCATGGTCTTCGACGCCGCCACCGGCGAGCGGATCGGGCGCGCTCAGCCGCAAAGGGAGGCCGTGGACCATGGTTAAGGTCGTCATCGACAACGTCACCAAGAAGTTCGGTGACTTCACCGCCGTCGATTGCCTGAGCACCACCTTCGAGGATGGCGCCGTCACCTGCCTGCTCGGGCCCTCCGGCTGCGGCAAGACCACTTTGATGCGCATGATCGTCGGGCTTGAGACGCCGACCTCGGGGCGCATCCTCTTCGGCGACAAGGATATGGGCGGCCTGCCACCGCGCAAGCGCAGCGTCGGCATGGTTTTCCAGTATCCGGTCATGTACCCCACGCTCTCGGTAGAGGAGAACATCGCGCTGCCGCTCAACCAGGACCGCAGCATCGATGCCGCGGAACGGCGACGGCGGATCGACGAGGTGCTCGACGTTCTCGACATGCGCGACCGCGGGGGCGCCTTCATCGGTGAGCTGGATGCGGGCAGCCGGCAGAAGGTCGCCGTCGGCCGCGCCGTGGCGCGGCGCTCGGATATCGTGCTCTTCGACGAGCCGACCACCAACGTCGAGGTTCAGGCCAAGCTTGCCCTGATCCGCGCCTTCAAGCTGGTCACCAGCCGCCTGAAGCAGACGATCATCTACGTCACACACGACCAGACCGAGGCCATGACGTTGGCCGATCACGTGGCGCTGATGCGTGACGGGCGGATCATCCAGTACGACACGCCGCAGCATCTTTACGCGCTGCCCGCGACGGAGTTCGCCGGCTGGTTCCTCGGCAATCCCGGCATGAACTTCGTGCCGGCGCGACGGGAAGGGGACGGGGTGACCAGTGCGCTGGGCGGTGGCGTGTACACCCCCGAACGTCCGCTGGATGGTGCGGCCGAGATCAAGGTCGGCGTTCGCCCCGAACATGTGCGCGTCTCGGCGCGCCCGCGGCCGGGCGCGGTGGCAGGCAGGCTGAAGGACATGAATGTCGGCATCGCCGGGCGCTCGATCATCCGCATTGCGCTCGAGGACTTCGAGATCAAGGCCAAGGTTGACGGCCTCGACGGCGTGCGGCCTGGCGATGCGGTTTACGTTTCGGCCGATCCCGAGTGGACGAGCGTCTTCGCAAACGGCACGCGGGTCGGGGCTGAAATGAAAGAAGGCGCTGAGGGGAGGAGCACAGTCGATGGCGCATGATGTATCGGTTATCGGGTTGTACATCCTCGACGTGCTCGGCCGCCCGGTAAACGCGATTCCCGAGGGGGGGAATGTCGAATTCATCGACGAGATCCGGCTGACGGTCGCCGGCACGGCCGGCGGAACCGTGGTGGATTGTGCCAAGCTCGGCCTCGGCTGCCTAGCGGTCGGGGCGGTGGGCAACGACGAGAAGGCGGACTGGATGCTGTCGACCATGCGCGGGCATGGCATCGATGTCTCCGCCATGCAGCGGCTTGAAGGTGTGCCGACCTCGGCGACGATCCTGAACGTGCGCGCCAATGGAGAACGGCCGGCGCTGCATGCGCGCGGCGCGTCCGATCATTTCGACGTGCCGGCTGATGCCTACGGTTTCGTCCTGGACGCACCGATCGTACATCTGGGCGGCACGGGACTCCTGCGCCGGCTCGATGGCGAGCCGAGCCGCGTGCTCCTGCAGGAAGCGAAGAAGCGCGGGCGTACCGTCACCTTCGACCTCATCGCGGCTGATGCCGGGACGGCGGCGATCGTCGAGCCGCTGCTGCCGCACATCGACTATTTCATGCCTTCCATCGAGGAGGCGATGGTGATGTCGGGGCGCGGGACCGCAGGTGAAGCAGCCGACCATTTCCTCGACAAGGGGGCGACCTGCTGTGTCTTCACCCTGGGCGGCGAGGGGGCGTTTTACGCCCATGCCGACGGGACACGCTTCACCATACCCGCCTACCGGATCGAGGTGATCGATACGACGGGCTGCGGCGACGCCTTCGATGCTGGGTTCATCACCGCGCTGAAACACGAGATGAACCCCGAGGATGCCGTGCGCTTCGCGCAGGCCGCCGCCGGGCTCGTGGCGAGCGGACTGGGCTCCGACGCGGGGATCCGATCGTTCGAGCACACGCTGGAATGCATGAACACCTGGCCGGTGCAGAGGACCGGGGCGGAAGTCTAGGAACGTAACGCGACGAACAGGCTACGGCGAGCGAGGACAGGGATGGCGACCAAGAAGATCATCAATCGTGGCGATGATGCCGTTGACGAAATGCTGGATGGCGTGATCGCTGCTCACGGCGATGTCGTGATGCAGCTTGCCGAGAATCCCCGCGCCCTGGTCGCGCGGGAGGGGCCGCGAAAGGGCAAGGTCGGCCTGGTGATCGGCGGCGGCTCCGGCCACGAGCCTACCTTTCTCGGCTTTGTCGGCAAGGGGCTCGCCGACGCTGCGGCAATTGGCAACGTCTTTGCCTCGCCTCCGCCGGACCCGGTGCTGGCCTGCACCAAGGCGGTCGATGGCGGCGCCGGCGTGCTTTACATGTACGGCAACTATGCCGGCGACGTGATGAACTTCGACATGGCCGCCGAAATGGCCGCCATGGAGGACATCGAGGTCCGAACGGTGCTTTCAACCGACGACATCGCCTCCGCCCCGGTGAGCGAGCGTGAAAAGCGCCGCGGGGTCGCCGGCAATTTCTTCATCTTCAAGGCAGGGGGTGCCGCCTGCGACATGATGCTGCCGCTCGACGAGTGCGAGCGGATTGCCCGCAAGGCGAACGACCACACCTATACGATCGGGGTCGCGCTCTCGCCCTGTTCGCTGCCGCAGACGCGCAAATGGAATTTCGAGATGGGCGAGAACGACATGGAGATCGGCATGGGCATCCATGGCGAGCCCGGCATGATGCGCGAGTCGCTGCAGACGGCGGACGAGATCACCGACCGCATCATGGATTCGATCTTCGAGGAAATGGCGCCCCAAAAGGGCGACCGGGTCGCGGTGCTCGTCAATTCTCTCGGCTCCACGCCGCTGATGGAGCTCTATATAATGAACCGCCGCGTTCATCAGCGGCTGGGGGAGGCGGGGCTTTCCGCGCACAAGACCTGGGTCGGCGGTTACTGCACCTCGCTGGAAATGGCCGGGGCATCGATCACGCTCATGCATCTCGACGACGAATTGACCCGGATGGTCGATCACCCCTGCGCCTGCGCGATGTTCAACGGCTGAGGAGGCGGCAATGAGCACATTCGACAGCGCACGTTTGATCGCCATGTTCGAGGCCGTCGCCACACGTATCGAGACCGAGAAGGACCACCTGTGCGCGCTAGACGGCCATATCGGCGACGCCGATCACGGCATTGCTATGGCGCAGGGCTTCAACGCCGTGCGTGCCGCCGTGACTGATCTCGATCCCGGTGCGGTGGCGCCGAGCGACGTGTTCAACACGGCCGCAAAGGCGTTTCTAAACGCTGTCGGTGCCTCGTCCGGTCCCCTTTACGCCACCGCCTACATGCGCGCCGGCGCGGCATTGAAGGGCAAGGAGGTCGCGACGGAGGACGACATGGCGCAGGCCTTCCAGGCGATGGCACAAGGCATTGAGGATCGCGGCAAGGCCGTCGTCGGCGAAAAGACGATGGTGGATGCCTGGCGGCCGTCGGCCGACGCGCTTGCCGAGGCACGCGAAGGCGGAGCCAGTCTCGCCATCGCCTTGCAGGCGGCGAGCACGGCCGCTGCGAAGGGGGCTGAGGCGACGGCCGACATGATCGCAGGCAAAGGACGTTCCTCCCGCCTCGGCGAGCGCGCACGCGGCCATGTCGATCCGGGCGCGGCCTCGGCTGCGATCATTATCGAGGTGATGGCGGAGAGCCTTTCCGGCGCAGGTGGCCCAGGAGCCCCCTGAGCCGCGCACCGCTTGCTCCGCACTGTACACCGCGATACGACATTGCGGGTTCCGGCAGGGCCGGCATAGGATGCAGGTGCGCGAATGGCTAAGGCAGTAAACGGGAAGGGCGGCACGACACAGTCGATTCCGTTGCGCTATGGCGACGATCCCTATGTGTGGGCCTGCTGGCTCTACTATGAGGATCAGCTTACCCAGGGCGAGATCGCCGAGACGATGGGCATCTCGCGCGCCACGGTCAACGCCTATCTGGCCGAGGCGCGCGAGCGCGGCATCGTCAACATCACCATTGATCCGGAGCGGCTTTCCGCGCTCACCATCGCCCAGGAGCTGAAGCGCCATTTCGGTCTCGACGACTGCCTCGTCATACCCAGCGACGGCGGCGCTCATCCGCTGATCGAGCGTCTCGGGACCGCTGGCGCACGCGTCCTCAACCAGACGGTGCGCTCCGCCGACACGATCGCTGTCGCCTGGGGTCGCACTGTGATGGCAGTCGCCGAGCGTGCCCGGCGCGGCGACCTTCAAGACGTTTCCGTCATCCAGGCGACGGGCGGCACCACGGCGACCTTCGAATACACGCCCGAGGCTTGCGCGGCATGCCTTTCCGCCGCGCTGAATGCACGCTGCGTCAACCTGACGGCGCCGGCGCTCGTCTCTTCGGCCGAAGTTCGCGACCTCCTCTTGCAGGAGCCGGTGGTTGCGGGGCAGCTTGCGGCGCTGGCGCGAGCGAACCGGCTTCTCTTCGGCATTTCCTCCCTGCGTCCCAACTCGACCATCCATACAAGCGGCTTCTTCGATTCGGTCGCCACCCAACTCTACCTGGAGAAGAACGCCGTGGGCGTTATTGCCGGCCGTTTCATCGACGACCACGGGCGGCCGGTCTCCGGACCGCTCGACGAGCGCACCATCGGCATCACGCTGGACGGGTTCGAGGGCATCGAGACCAAGATCGCAGTGGTCGGCGGCATCGACAAGGTGGCCGCGATCCTGGGCGCTCTGCGCGGCGGCTATATCGATGTACTCGTCACCGACGCGGCAACCGGCCGCGGCATCCTCAAGGCCGACGGCGTGGCGGAGTTGGACCGCAAGCTTGCGCCCCAGCGCGGTCCGGAGGCCGGCGTCGTCAACGTCCGCAGTGCGGTCAAGAAGTTTGTCAACAAGCCTGTGGACGTGATCGAGGAGATGCTTGATGGCATCGTCCATGCCCATGAACGCTATCTGAGGCCGATCGACGGCCATCGTCGCGCACTCGTGGCCCAGCGCGGGCCGCGCGAGGGCAAGGTGGGGCTCGTCATCGGCGGCGGCTCCGGGCACGAGCCGTGCTTTCTCGGTTATGTCGGAAAGGGAATGGCGGACGCGGCGGCCATCGGCAACATCTTTTCGGCCCCTCCACCGGATCCGATCTCACAATGCGCTAAGGCAGCCTCGGGTGGTAAGGGCGTGCTCTTCGTCTACGGCAATTATACCGGCGACATCATGAATTTCCAGATGGCCGCAGATCTCGCCAAGGCAGAAGGCATCGAGGTGCGCACCGTCATCACCACGGACGACATTGCCTCCTCACCCGTCGAGGACCGCGAGGGCCGGCGTGGCGTGGCCGGCAATTTCTTCACTTTCAAGATCGCCGGCGCAGCATGCGATCGCATGTGGCCGCTTGAGGCCTGTGAAGCGGTTACCAGCAAGACCAACCGGCGGACCTATACAGTCGGCGTTGCGCTCGAGCCATGCTCGTTGCCGCAGACGCGCACGCACAATTTCGAGATCGGGCCGGACGAGATGGAGATCGGAATCGGCATTCACGGCGAGCCGGGGGTCGCCCGCGACCGGCTGCGACCCGCCGACGAGGTCGTGGATGCAGTCATGGACCGCATCTTTTCTGAGATGCAGGCCGGAAGTGGCGACCGCGTTGCCGTATTGGTCAATTCGCTCGGCGCCACTCCCCTGATGGAACTTTACATTCTCTACCGGCGCGTACGCCAGCGGCTGGAGGCCAAATGCATAGCAGTCCACGCCAGTTGGACCGGTCACTATTGCACATCTCTGGATATGGCTGGCGCTTCTATCACCGTGCTGCATCTGGACGACCAACTCGCGGAGTTGCTGGACCATCCCTGCGATACCGCATTCCTCTCCATAAAGTAGCTGATAGAATGGCGAGGGGAGAAACGGGAGGAATATCATGTCGAGGAATCAGGCTCGCGAACTGGTCTCAATGTTCTACGCGATTTCCGAGGCGATCGAGGCCGAAAGAGGTTCCCTGACCCGTCTCGACGGGGTTATCGGCGATGCCGATCACGGTATTACGATGTCCACCGGTTTTCTCGCCGTGAATTCCGCACTTTCAAAGCTGGACATGGAGAACTGCACTCCATCGGACGTGTTTTTTACTGCGGCCAATGCCTTTCTCAACGCGGTCGGTGCCTCGACTGGACCACTTTACGCGACTGCCTTTCTGTGCGCCGCAACGGCAGTGCGGCAGCACGATTGTGTCGACGGTCGTTTCCTGTGTTCGATCTTTGCGGCAATCGCGGAGGGAATCAGGGAGCGCGGAAAGGGAGCGCGTGGCGACAAAACGATGCTTGACGCGTGGCTGCCGGCCGCCGAAGCCGCCCACGCTGCCTATGAGCGCGGCGCTTCGGTCGACCAGATCGCGCGCGAAGCAGCAGAGGCGGGGGCCGCTGGGGCGGCCGCCACGCGGGCGATGATCGCATCAAAAGGGCGGGCCGCTCGCCTCGGCGAGCGCTCGCTCGGTCACATCGATCCGGGCGCGGCTTCGGCAAGAATTATCATCGAAACCATCGGTGTTCATTTTAAGAAATCGATCCAGCAATGAATTGCGAGAGCGGTGTCAGACAGTCGTTCGCTTCGGCGTCGAAGGGAAATTGTTCAGCCTCTAAACCTTGAGATCGGAAGCACCCGAATCGATGTGAGGTGCCCAGAAGGCCACGCTTTCGGCGATCTGCGGTATCACTTCCCGGTCGTTCGGCTCTCGCTCCTTGAACGATAGCTCAAGGCAAATTTCGTTGTTCTCCGCACCGCCTTCGGCAAACGCTGCAAGCAGCGGCTCAGGCTGGATTCGCCCCTTGGCATTGAACTCGGAAGTAAAGGGCCGGTGCCCGCCCTTGTCCAGAAGCGATTGTTTTACGTGAATGATCGGGCTGACTTTCGGCACTGACCGCGCCCAGGCATAGGGGTCGAAATCGTCGGGATTGGGCGACGTGACGTCGCCGTGATCAATGTCTGCCATCATCCACATGGGTATGGCCATGTCAGCTGCCGATAGGCGATCCTGCAAAGCCATGCAGGATTGAATCGTCTCGCCGAATTCCCGGCCGATGCTCATCGGCTCCCAGAAGAGGAAGCAAAGCCCGGCGTCTTTTGCGTGTTCGGCGACCTCGGCCCAGCAGTCGATGGCGATCCGGATCAGTTCCTCGCGCCGTGCGGGGTCGTCGTAGTCGCGATAGGTGAAGATTGCGAACTGGGTGCCAATGGAGGTGCCGCCCAGGTCGGCGATAATGTCGGCGAAGGTCTTGAACCAATCAACATAATAGCGGCGGACCTCCCGGTCCGGGTGTCCGAAATGGTTGAGCCGGCCGTAAGGTCCCGTCATTCCCGAGGTGATCCGCACGCCGGTTCGATCAAGCGCACGATTCATGTCACGCATCAGCCGGCGGATGAGACGAGGCGGCCAGGATGGGTTGATGAACTCGTGCGTGAGCTGCAAATCCCGCACGCGTAGGGCATGCGCGACCGTATCGATAAGATCGTCCGGCTCGGCAAAGCGGTTCACCAGCGGATTGGTGTTGAGGGAAAGTGTAAGAGGCATCTCAGGCGGCCTCCCGCATTTCGGCACTGAACCAGGTGGCAAACTCGGCCTGTTGTGCTTCGGTGAGGTGCAGGCGATGCTTTGTTCGCCGCCAGAGCACATCCTCCGCGGTTGTTGCCCACTCCTGGTCCATCAGATAGCGCACCTCGGCCTCATAAAGATCACCCCCGAAGTGTCGGCCAAGTCCGTCGACTGACGTTGCCTCTCCCACGATCCGGGAGAGGCGGGTTCCGTAAAGGCGCGTATAGTGTTGCAGCAGCGAGCGGGGCATCCAGGGGTACTCTGCCTTTACCTTGGCCTGGAAGCTTTCGAAATCGGCGTTTTCCATGTCGCCGCCGGGAAGCGGTGTGGAGTGCGTCCAGTCCTTGCCCATTTCGGGGAAGAAGGTCCGCAGCTTGCCGAGGCCCCGTTCGGCCAGTTCGCGGAAGGTCGTAATTTTACCGCCGAAAACGTTGAGGAGGGGCGCGCCATCGTTTTCGTCGATATCGAAGACATAGTCCCGCGTGACGGCGGACGGGTTGCCCTGGCCATCGTCGAAAAGCGGCCGCACGCCGGAGAATGCGGAAAGGACATCCTCGCGGCGCAGCTTTTCCTTGAAGTAACGGTTGACCGCAGACATCAGATACTCGATCTCGGCTTCATCGGCGCTCACCTGTCCAGCCTCACCCTCATAGGCGACGTCCGTGGTTCCGATTAGCGCCTTGTCTCCCTCGTAAGGATTGATGAAGATGACGCGTTTGTCGTGGTTCTGGACGAGATACGCGTTTGCGCCTTCCCAGAATTTAGGCACGACGATGTGACTGCCCTTCACCAGGCGGACATTGCGGGACGAAGTTGAGCCGGCCACCCGCTGGATGACATCGTTGACCCAGGGACCCGCGGCGTTGACGAGCACCTTGGCGCGGAATTCGCGGGTCTCGCCGGTGCGTTCGTTGCGCGTGGTCACGCTCCAGGCGCCGTTCTCGCGCCGCGCCGAGATGCAGGGCGTTCGGGTCAGCACGGTCGCCCCGCGTGCAGCCGCGTCGATCGCGTTAAGCACCACAAGCCGTGCATCGTCCACCCAGCAGTCCGAATATTCGAAGGCGCGCGAGTACTTGTTGAGGATCGGTGCGCCCTCCGGCGCCCGCTGCAGGTCGAGCGTCCGCGTGCCGGGAAGCTTTTTCCGCCCGCCGAGATGGTCATAGAGGAACAGGCCGAGCCGCACGAGCCAGGCGGGTCTGTCATCGGGCGAATGGGGCAGGACGAAACGCAGCGGCCAGATAATGTGGGGCGCGGCGTTCATGAGAACCTCGCGCTCGATCAGGGCCTCGCGCACGAGCCGGAACTCATAGTATTCAAGATAGCGCAAGCCGCCATGCACCAGCTTTCCGGAGCGCGAAGAGGTTCCTTCGCCGAGATCGTCCTTTTCGCATAGAATGACGGAAAGCCCGCGCCCGGCGGCATCGCGTGCAATGCCGGCCCCGTTGACGCCGCCCCCGATGACGAAAAGATCGACTGTGTCCTGTTCCTTCATCTGCGCTTAAGCCCCCTGCGCTCTTTTCGCTGCGTCGAGCGTCATTCCCGTCTTCTCTTCGTGTGTTTCGGTGCCAAGCGACGCGCGATGCGCGGCAAGGCTGTCCCAGACCGGAGAGAGCGCCTGACGCGCCGAAACGTAGGCCGGAAACAGCCCGTCATAGACTTGCACGAGCTCCGGATCGGGCGGTTCCGCCTGCTCGAGGAGCGGCTTCACCCATTCGTCGATGCACGCGTTCATATCCGGGTAGATACCCGTCGCCACCGCCGCCATCATTGCACAACCGGCAGCTCCGGCTTCTTCGCGGGCCGAAACGCGAACCGGTGCGCCGACGGATGCGGCCAGAACGGAGCGAAGAGCGGCTGACCGGGCCGCGCCACCAGTCAGGCGCAGCTCGGCCGGCATCGGGCCCATCGCCGCGTAACAATCGCGTGCCGCCATTCCGAGGCCCTCGATGACTCCGCGCAGGAGATCAGGGAAACGGTGTTGCGCGGACAGCCCGATAAAGCCGGCCCGAGCATCCGCGTTGACGAATGGTCCTCGTTCGCCGGCTTCCGAAACATAGGGATGGTAGAGCAGGGCACCGGGATGCGAGCGGCTCATCCAGCCTTCGATGCGATCGACGAGATCCTTGTAGGAGTGCTCGTGCCCGGTTTCGCTCATCAGATCCGCGGCCACCCGAAGCACCCAATCGATGTTGAGCGTGGCGGCCATGTTCGTTTGAACCTGGGTGACGAGCCCGGGTACGGGAAGGCAGATGGTGTAGCCGGTCCGCTGCGCATTGAGGCGTACGGCGTCTGCAGGGACGGCCCGCATGTGCACACCGGTTGAACCCACAGTCGAGCAGGCGGCGTTTTCGTCACCGGTATGGACGCCAGCGCCCAGCGCGGTCATGACCATATCCACATAGCCGAGACAGACCGGTGTGCCTGGGCGCAAGCCGTTCGCTTCGGCCGCGTCTGCGGTGAGCGGATGCGTCGTCTGCGTGCCTTCGATGATTTCCGGAAGCAGCTTACGACGGCCCTTCAGGCCGAGCGCTCTGATCGCTCCGTCATCATAGGCGCGGGTGCGAAAATTCCCGAAGGTGAAGGAGGCCTCAGAAGGGTCGGTGGCCCGCACACCGGTCAGGTTCAGATAGAGCCAGTCCTTGCAATGCAAAGCGACTTCCGCGCGGTCGAGAAGCTCAGGCACCGTCGCATCCATATGTGCCATTTGCGCGCCCTGCTGACACGTGTTCAATCCCGTACCGGTGGCTTCGAACCGTGCCTGGTCGGCCGGATCCTCGGCAAGGCGGCGCACGGTCGGCGCTGCGCGCGCATCGAGCCAAAGCCAGGCGTCTCCGACCGGCCTGTTGTCGGCGCCAACCAGCCAGGTGCCGTCACCCTGTCCCGTCACTGCGATCGCGACGGTGCGGCGCGCGAGGCTGTCTAGCTTATCGCACAGTTGGCGTAGTGCGGAGGCACAGTCCGCCCAGGTTTGTTCCAGAGATTGGCTGGCTGACCCGTCCAGCCCGGTTTGGTAGTGATTCAGGACCGAGGCGTCGGCGACCTGGCGCCCGCTCAGGTCGAAAGCAACCGCCTTGATAACCGACGTTCCGGCGTCGATGCCGATAAGGATGTCCGGTTCAGCCATTGGCACTGCTCCTCAGCCATGCTGGGAAAGATGAGGTCGCCCGCGCGGCTGAGCTGTTGAGACGTTTTGTCAATTCATCCTCCCTGAGACGGCGTCCTATTCGGCGTTCGTGCGGAGCAGGGCATGCGCCGTCTTTTCTTCGGTGATCAGCCCTGAAAGAAGGCCGCTTCGCAGTATCGAAAGTATTGCCTGTTCCTTGCCCGCGCCGCCGGCAATAGCGACTGCGCGCCGTCTTGAAATCACGTCGAAATCGGGCGCCAGTGTGCGCGCGCTTAACGAGGTGCGGACCGGTTGGCCATCCCGGTTGAAAAAGTGCCCCAGAATTTCGCCGACGCCGCCCTTGTCCTGCACCTCGGCGATTTCCTCGAGCTCGATCATGCGTGAGGCAACCAATTGAGCATCGGGCCTTGCGGTGCCGATACCGACAAGGAAAAGATCGGCGTTCGCGGCCAAATCGAAAACTTCGCGCACACCCCGCTGCGCGAGCAGGATCTCGCGATCTTCGGCGGAATTCGCAAAAAAGGGCACCGGCATGACGTAGACCTCTGCCGCGGTCTTCTCGGTCAGACGATGCATGACATCGTGGGGATTGGCCGCGTAATTGCGCGTCAATCCGCCCATGAGTGAGACAAAACGTGTATTCGTTGCAGGCACGACGGGCAGGGCGGAGACCGCAGCAGCAAGCGTTCTGCCGTGACCGATCCCGATCAGCCGTGGTTCTTCCTTCTCGACTTCCTGCTGAATATAGGACGAACCTGCGACGCCCAGCGCTTTGACCGGCAAGCCCGCCTCATGCAGATCGGGCACCACCTTGCATTCGTCCAGAGCGAAGACATCGCAAATACGCTCTTCGAGTTCCAGACATTCAACGATCTCACCAGTGACCGTAATACGGACTGCGCCTTGCTGGTTCGCGGAGGCGATGAGGCGGTGGGCCTTTACCGTTGAGACACCTAGCCGGGCCGCGACCTGGGCCTGCGTCATTCCCGCGGCGTAATGTAGCCATGCCGCCCGGATCGGAAGACTGTCATTGGGGTCGCGCAGGTTGAGCGGCTTTTCCATGTGACCTTCAGAGAGGGTGAAAAAAAATTCAGTGTTAGAAAAGTAGTTCAAATCACATGAAACTGTCAATAAAATCACATAACATTCGCGCGAGGCAGGAAACCTGCCGAGGAGCGAGCCTTGACGGACTTAGCCTCGCGGCCATCCGCGGTACGGAGCAGATAGTGGCCGTTATGGAAGAGGTTTTATATGAAGTATTCCCTATGCTTCGCCCGAATCCTGCCATTTTCGGGCATTTCTCTCCCATAGACTTTTCGGAAGAGCGCACGCAATCGAGGAGCGTATAACAGTGACCCTCGCGTCGGCATTCAAGGAGACAGGCGATAGCCATCAGTGTTGGCGTTGATTCAATGATTGACATCGTCACAGAAATCTAACACTATCGTCACACAAGATATCACAAACTTAACATTGGGAGGCATGAGCGTTCCGCTTCACTGACGGAATTACCTACCGGGGAGAAGAGGCGCTCGGATGCGTGGGAGGAGACCATGATCCAGTCGTTTCATTGCCTGTATACCGCTACGCGTCAGAGCCTGAGTTGGCTGGGCGTGGCTTTCAGGTCGGAATGGTCCTGTGACGGACCATCAGGACAGCGTCGGATCTCCCCCGCAGTTCTAATCTCCCCCACGATCCAAGAATTAAGGCGATAGGCGCGTCTCAATGAGTTCTCAATCCGACATCGCACATTCTGTGCGCCGCAACGGCTCAGGAGTGAAGTCTGCAATCGGTGCTCTGGCCGTCATTGGGCTCGTGGTGACAATGGCACTGGATACAAAAGTCGTCGTCATCGGGTCCGAGGAAGACGTTCAGGAAGGAACCTTCTCGCCAGAGCGCTTTGGCCAGGAAATGTTCCCCGAAATCAGGCAAAGCGTCGTAAGTCGCGCGGTCGAGGCGCCGACACTGGCCGCGGCTATTTCGGACGATGCGGCGGCTGCCGGCAAGGAATACGGGGTGGGAGGCGGAATTGGCCCCGTAGTCCCGGTGAAGTTCACCGGAGTGGCTGGCGAGGCGCGCTCCGGGGTCTACACCGTCAACGTCGAGGGTGTGCCGGAGGAGACCACCATCCGTGTTCAGACGGGGCCGGCCATTAACGGAACGGATCTGCGCGACGCGACCGGCGAGATCACCTTTGGCGAGTTTACCAACCAGATCGAATACCAGGATGCCGGCGCGGGCATTAACAATGAGATGAAGCGTCAGGTTCTGGCCGACATCGATACCGAGAATCTCACTGGCAAGACCATCACGGTGACCGGTGTCTTCAAGCTGATCAATCCCAGCAACTGGCTCGTCACGCCCGTTGAAATGAGCGTCCAATGACACTGCACGAGATGCAAATCGCTTCCGAGCAGTCGTCCTCGATCGTGCTTTCGGCGCGCAACATCGCCAAATCGTTCGGCAATGTGCATGCGTTGAAGGGGGTGAACTTCGACGTTCACCATGGTCAGGTCACTACGCTGTTCGGCGAGAACGGCGCCGGAAAGTCCACCTTGATGAAGGTCCTGTCCGGGGTCATGCAGCCGAGCTCAGGCCAGATCGTGCTGGATGGAAACCCGGTTGCTTTCCACTCGGCTTCGGACGCGCGCGATCTCGGCGTGTCGATCATCCACCAGGAACTCAGTCTCGCCCCCAACATGAACGTGCGCGACAACATCTTCATGGGCCGCGAAATCATCGGGGCAGGCGGTGTCGACTACGCAGAGGAAGAAAAGCAGTCCAGAGCGCTGATGCGCGAGTTGGAGGAGGATATTGATCCACTGACCCTGGTGGAGGACCTCCGACTTGGCCAGCAGCAACTGGTCGAGATCGCCCGCGCGCTCTCAGTCGATTCACGCATTCTCATTATGGACGAGCCCACTTCGGCGCTGAGCGCATCCGAGGTCGAGGTGCTTTTCAAGGTCGTACGGGATCTGAAGAACCGCGGCGTTTCCATCGTCTATATCTCGCACCATCTCGAAGAGGCTTTGCAGATCACCGATCACGCGGTGGTCCTGCGCGACGGCGAAGTGACGGCAAGCGCACCGCGCGGCGACATCAGCCTGGAATGGATCGTCCAGAATATGGTCGGCGAGAATTTCGATCTGGGATCACCGCCCGAAGGGTACGCGATGGGCGATACGGCGCTCTCGGTCCGTGATCTCACGGTTCCCGACATGGTCAGGAAGGATCGCAACGTCGTTGATGGTGTCTCTCTGGAAGTCCGCGCGGGCGAAATCGTGTGCATCTACGGCCTGATGGGCGCCGGGCGCACCGAGATGCTGGAATGCATCGCGGGACGTCTGCCCAATGCATCCGGTTCGGTGAACCTCCTGGGTCAGGAGGTTTCTTCCCTCTCGATCGCCGAACGGATCGAAGAAGGACTGGTGCTCGTTCCCGAGGACCGGCAAAGGGACGGGCTGGTACAGACGATGTCAGTCGGCAAGAACCTTTCGCTGGCCAATATCCAGGCTTTCACCCGCGCATCGATCATATCGCGCCGTCGCGAACGGAATATCATCGAAGGCGCCATCAAGAACGTGACGATCAAGACTTCCGGCAGTGATGCCGAGATCGGATCGCTGTCGGGCGGCAATCAGCAGAAGGTCGTAATCGGCAAGATGCTCGCCACGGATCCGAAAGTCGTTCTGCTCGACGAGCCGAGCCGCGGGATCGATATCGGCGCGAAAGCCGAAGTTTTTCGTTTGCTCGCGGAAGGCGCGCGAAAGGGGTTGGCCGTTGTCTTTTCCACCTCGGAGGTGGGCGAATGTTTCAGCGTCGCTCACCGGATCATTGTCATGCGGCGTGGTCGAATATCGGCGGAATTTTCCAACGACGTGACCAAAGAAGAAATCATGGCAGCTTCGGGCGAGGCCGTAAGCGCCATAAGACCATCTACCGGAGTCACCCTATGAGCGACACAACAACAGCTCCGAACCAGGCTCAAGGCGACGTCGCGAGCGCTGATTTCGACCTGGTGAAACTGCTTCTGGAGGGGCGGGCTTTCTTTGCGCTGATCGCGATAATAATCGCGTTTTCTTTGCTTTCGCCGGTCTACTTCTCGCTCAACAATTTTCTCATCATGTCCTCGCACGTGGCCATATTCGGCCTGCTGGCGCTTGGCATGATGCTCGTTATCCTCACAGGCGGAATCGATCTGTCGGTCGGCTCGACCCTGGCGCTTTCCGGTGTTGTTGCCGGATTCCTGATGCAGGGTGTGTCTTTGGAAATGTTCGGCGTCGTTCTCTATCCGCCAGTCTGGGTCGTGGTGATCCTGACCTGCGGGGTTGGAGCGTTCGTTGGATTGATAAACGGCGTTTTGGTGGCCTTTTTCAAGGTGCCCGCCTTCGTCGCCACTCTTGGCCTTCTCTATGTGGCGCGCGGCGTCGCGCTGCTGATGACCAACGGGCTGACCTACAACAATCTGGATGGGAGCCCGGAGCTCGGCAATACAGGATTTGAATGGCTCGGATTCAATCGTCTTCTCGGCGTACCCATCGGAGTGATCGTCCTGGCTCTCGTGGCAATCGCTTGCAGCCTCATGCTCAACCGCAGCGCCCTGGGCCGCTGGATTTATTCTACGGGGGGTAACGAGCGCGCGGCTGAGCTCTCCGGCGTTCAGGTTAAGCGCGTGAAAGTCACCGTCTACATTCTATCCGGCATTTGTTCGGCCATTGCGGGTCTCGTCCTGAGCTCCCAGTTGACTTCCGCCGGTCCGACTGCGGGCGAAACATACGAGCTAACTGCCATCGCAGCCGTGGTGATCGGCGGCGCAGCGTTGACGGGCGGCCGGGGCACGGTACGCGGCACCCTTCTAGGCGCATTCGTGATCGGCTTTCTGTCTGACGGCCTCGTCATCATCGGGGTGTCTTCGTACTGGCAGACGGTTTTCACCGGCGCAGTCATAGTGCTGGCGGTTCTGCTCAACTCCATTCAGTACCGAGGCGGACGCCGTAAAGGCCCCGCCAAACTGAGTTCTCCGCAAAAAGGGACAGCTTCCGAGTGATCCGATTGCGGAAGTCCGCCGGATAGCCGGCTTTTTCAACCAAAGGGAGTGAGACCAACCATGCTTACCAGAAGAGCTACTTTGTTGTTCGGGGCCGTCCTCGCAGCGACCCCATTTTTCTCCGGAAGCGCTTGGGCGCAGGATCAGGGGCTGATTTCAATCATCGTCACCGATCCGTCCAATCCCTACTGGTACACAGAGGGTGAAGTCGCCAGGAAGACGGCCGAGGAACTCGGCTATGAAGCGAATGTAAGCGCTCACAAGGGTGACACTAACACCGAGAGCCAGTTGATCGACACCGCCATCACCAATCAGGCGAAGGCCATCATTCTGGACCCGGCCAATGCCGACGGATCGGTCGGTGCAGTTCGCAAAGCTGTTGAGGCGGACATCCCGGTTTTCCTCGTGAACGCTGAGATCAATCAGAGTGGGCTGGCCGTTGCACAGCTCGTTTCGAACAACGCACAGGGCGCGGCGCTCGGCGCTCAGCAGTGGGTCGAGGTTGTCGGCGACGAGGCTAAATACGTCGAGTTCTTCGGCAACCCTGCCGACAACAATGCGGCGACGCGCTCGAACGGCTACGAAACCGTTCTCAGCCAGTATCCGGGCCTTGAGAAGGTTGCCGAGGAAGTGGCCAACTGGGACCGCACTCAGGGCAACAACAAAATGCAATCGATCATCCAGGCGAATCCTGAGATTGATGCCGTTATCAGCGGCAATGACGAGATGGCCCTGGGTGCGATTGCCGCGTTGAAAGAGGCGGACATGCTCGACAATGTTGTTGTCGGCGGCTTCGACGGATCGCCCGATGCCGTAGAGGCCATCAAGGCCGGCGAAATGGCATATTCGGTTCTTCAGCCGGTTGCCGTCTTCGCCGAGGAAGCGGTTCGGCAGGCCGACTATTACATCAAGAATGGCGAGCCCCAGGTCGAGCAAGAGAAACAGCTTTTCGACTGCGTGCTCATCACGCCGGATAACGTCGATCAGTACGTCGCGCCGTTCACGCTGGCAAGCATGAGCAACTAAGCGCGGGCTTTCGCAAGCGATTGCACCGCTGCCCCGGCAAGTTCCGCTACCTGCCGGGGCAGTCAAGACAACGGCTCGTATGTGGCAGTTTACTGTTCCATTCAGGCGGGGTACATCGCTGCTACCGTGCGAATCTTTTCTCATCGCGGTTGTGTCTGATGAACGAGAATAGTGCACTCCCCGCAATGAACCGGCTTATGGCCGAGGAGGTGCCGAGCGATTCCCGGCAGGCGCGTCAGTTGGCTCGCCGACAGACGATCGCCGAGACAGTCATGGCCGAGGGATCTATGCGCATCGAGGATCTGACGGAGCGTTTTGGCATTAGCCTGATGACCGCGCATAGGGATCTGGACGACCTTGTTGATCGCGGTTTGCTACGGAAAATGCGGGGCCTGGTATCAGCGGCTCCAACAAGTCTCATCGAGGCTAGCGACGTTTATCGTTCTGTGCGTCAATCCGCGGAAAAGGCCGCTATGGCGGCGGCGGCATTCGAATTTGTCGAGTCCGGCCAGGCGATTTTCATGGACGATTCGACCTCGGTCCTCCAGATCGCCAGCCTAATCCCGGAAAAAACTCCCCTAACGGTGATCACAAACTCGCTCACGCTCATGAATGAACTCAAGGGGACGCGCGATCTTTCGCTCCTCGGCCTCGGAGGCCAATTCCACAATTGGTGCAATGCTTTCATTGGTCGCATGACTACGAACGAGATTTCGCAGCTACGGGCCGACACACTCTTCCTCTCCATGGCTGCAATCACAGACGATATCGTTTTTCATCAGTCCCCCGAAATGGTCGATACCAAACGCGCGATGTTCGATTCTTCTGCCAAGCGCATTCTTCTCGCCGACCATTCTAAATTCGAGCGGCGTGCGCTTTACGGCATGGCTTCTCTGGATGAGTTCGATGCGGTGATCGTGGATGACAGGACGCCGGAGCGACATCTCGACCGGATGCGCGCAAAAGGTGTCAACGTCATCGTCGCCTCAGTCACTCAGTAACGACCTTCCGCACGCGCAGCGCGGTGGTGAGCCGGGCTGTCATTCCGAAACGATCTGACGAAGGAGCAGGGCATGCCCAGCCTGCTTGGATTAGATAGCGGACTCACGGTCACGAAAGCTGTGCTTTTCGATACCGATGGCACCGAGATCGCCGTTGCCCGGCGACGGGTGCCGCAGGACATTCCTCGGCCACGGCATGTCGAGCGTGACATGGATAACCTCTGGGCGGCAACGGCCGAGGCGATTGCTGAAGTGATCGAGAGAAGCGGACGTCCGCCGAGCGACATTGCCGCTATTGCCGCGACCGCGCACGGGGACGGCATTTATCTGCTCGATGCGGAACGCAGACCATTAGGACCGGGAATTCTGTCTCTCGACAGCCGCGCCGAAGGCATCGTTTCCGAATGGTCGCGGACGGACCTGTTTGAGCGTGCGCTCGCGCTGACCGGCCAGACGCCCCATGCTGCCGCGCCTTCAGCCTTGCTGGCCTGGATTGCCCGGGAGGAACCGGTTCGCTTCGAGCGGATCGCTCATATCCTGGCCTGCAAAGATTGGCTGCGTTTTTGTCTCACTGGCACCGTCGGTACGGATCGCACCGAAGGCAGCACGGCCTTCACGGATTTGAGAACGCAGGAATATACAAGCGATTCATTGGAGCTGTTCGGTCTTGGCGCTTTATCGCAGACTCTGCCTTCCATTGAGCCGCCGGCGTCCATCATCGGCCACGTGACGGAAGCTGTGGCAAAACAGACTGGGCTCGAATCAGGCACGCCCGTGGCGGCAGGGCTGCACGATGTTACCGCTTCCGCACTCGGTATCGGCGGCCATCGCGCGGGAGTGGTGGATTTGGTGGCAGGGACCTACTCGATCAATGAGATCGTGTCGGATAGCCCCAACACCGATCCGCGCTGGTTCTGCCGCAGCGGCATTCTGCCCGGCACCTGGAACAGCATGTCGATCTCTCCGGCCTCGACCACAAATTACGATTGGTTTCTGGAGACGCTCTGCCGTGGCGAGGCAGAGAGCGAAGAGGCTTCCATACATGAAAGAATCGGACCGGAAATTCGTGAGGCCATGAAGCGGCATTCAACCGTGCTGTTTCACCCGTTCCTTTTCGGCTCGCCGCACGCAACCGGTGCCAGCGCTGCTTTCCTCGGTCTGCACGCCTGGCAAGACCGTGGCGAGCTGCTGCGTGCGGTTCTGGAAGGGATTGCCTTCAATCACCGTTACCACGTGGACGCGTTGGGGGAAGGCTTTCAGTTCCATGCTGCGCGCTTGACCGGCGGGGTGTCGCGCAATCCGGATTTCGCGCAGATGATGGCTGACGTGCTCGGAATGCCTGTTTCCACGAGTGAAACGGGGGAGGCGGCCGCATGGGGCGCTGCTCTCTGCGCAGGTGCGGCTGTGGGTATGTTCGAAACGCCCTTTGACGATCCGCGCGATATCGATGCGCTGACGCAATGTTACGAGCCCGACATGGACCGCAATGCGGAATACGATCGCCGTTATCGTGTCTATCTCGAAGCGGTCGACGCTCTTCGGCCGATCTGGAAAAAGCTTGAGTCGCTTGGATCGGAGACACTCGCACAATGAGCAATTCCGATATCCGGTCGTTCGACGTCGTCATTCTCGGGGGCGGCATCAATGGTGCCGGGCTGTTTCGCGATCTCTGCGAACAGGGCATCAATTGCCTGCTGGTTGACAAAAATGATTTCGGTTCCGGGACGAGCGCTGCGCCCTCGCGCCTCATTCATGGCGGCCTCAAATACCTGGAAACAGGCGAGTTCGGTCTGGTGGCCCAATCGACACTCGAGCGCAATCTACTGCTCCGCAACGCCCCGCATCTGGTTCGGCCGCTGCCAACGGTCATCCCCATCTTCTCCTGGACGAAGGGAATAGGCGCTGCGTTGCGCACATTCTTCGGGTCGAAGACCGCGCCGCGCAGCCGGGGTGTTGCACTCGTAAAAGTCGGGCTTGCGCTTTATGATTTCTACGGCAGCCGAGGCAAGATGATGCCGCGCCACCGTCTCTGGAGGCGGGTGGACGCGCTGAAGAAACTGCCTGCCTTGACGCCGCGCATCGTGGCCGCCGGCAACTATTACGACGCAAAGGTGATCGCACCGGAGCGCCTGGTTTGGGAGCTGATCCGCGACGGCCTTGCGGCGAACCCGCAGTCGGAAGCCTGGAATGCCACAAGCCTTCAGGGGCAGAAGGACGGAGTGCTGGCGTTTGCGGGACCGGATAAAGTAACCCGATCCGTCAGGGCGAGATTGGTCGCCAACGCGGCAGGACCATGGATTGATCGGGTCAATCGCCTTCTCGGCATCTCCGGCAAGCTTATCGGCGGGACCAAGGGATCTCACATCATTCTGGATCACGATGCGCTCGTGCGCCAGCTCGCCGGCCGCATGATCTACTTCGAGGCGGATGATGGCCGTATTTGTCTGGTTTACGAATATCTTGGCCGCGTTCTGGTCGGCTCGACCGATATTCCCGCCGACGATCCTGACAATGTCCGGTGTGAGGATGACGAGGTTGAGTACTTCCTCGAAAGTTTGCGCGGACTGCTGCCCGGCCTGACCTTCGAGCGCTCCCAGATCGTGTACGCCTATAGCGGGATACGTCCGCTGCCGGCTTCGGACAGCGCGGCACCGGGGCTGATCAGCCGCGATCATTCCGCGCCCGTTGCGGAACCGGAACGCGACCGCTCCTTTCCGGTTTTCTCACTGGTCGGCGGCAAATGGACGACGTTTCGCGGATTTGCCGAGGAAGTGGCGGATTCGGTTCTGGAGCGTCTCGGCCGCAAACGCCGGATCTCCACCCGTGAGCTTCCCATCGGTGGCGGGCGTGAATATCCCATGTCGGAGGTGGATCGCCGGCATCTGGTGGCCACGCTTGCCGGTAAAATCGGGGTATCGGAAGAACGTGTCGAAACGCTGCTCCAACGCTACGGCACCACTGCCGCGCAGATTCTTCGGGAAGAGGCGGCTGCTCCAGCGCTGAGATTCCTGGAGGATACGCCCGATGTAAGCCACTCCGAGATAGCCTGGATCGCGCAGAACGAGGCGGTTGTCCATCTCGCCGACATTGTCTTTCGCCGCACGACACTCGCGGTAACGGGGCGGCTTACAACGCGTGACCTGGAAAGCATTTCACAGATTGCAGGGCTCGTCCTCGGTTGGTCGGAGCCACGCCGGCGAGCGGAGTTGGAGGAAACGCTTGATACGCTGCGTACGCGCAATCTCTCGCCGCTATAAATGAAAAAAAGGCGCGGCCGTGAGACCGCGCCGCGTTTGCCGTCACTCCACATCCGTTCAGGCGCGTTGGTTATACTTCGCGTCGAGCGCGTCGATTGCCTTCACGTTATCGGCAGAGCGACCGTTTGGATCGTATGTGCAGGCGAGATAGGCATCGGCGATGGACTTGGCGAGTTCCGGGCCGATGACGCGGGAGCCCATGGTGATGACCTGTGCGTTGTTTGAAAGCGCCGCCCGCTCCGCCGAGTAGGTGTCGTGAGTTTGTGCCGCCCGGATGCCTGGCACTTTGTTGGCCGACAGGCAAACCCCGATACCGGTTCCGCAGCACAGGATAGCCCGATCATACGTGCCGTCCAGAACGCCCTGACAGACACGATCCGAAAGGTTGGCGTAATACTCCTTCTCGTCCGAAGGCGGGTTGCTTACTTCGAAAACCTCATACGTGTCCTTGTTGGACAGGTGATCGGCAATGGTCTTGGCGAGCGGAGCGCCCGCGCTGTCTCCTGCGATTGCAATCTTCATGGTCATGTCCTTCTTAGATAATCCGGGCGCAACGTTCCAGAATCGCGAGGTAACCCTCGGCGGTCCAGGCGGAGCGCCCGATGAAAAGCCCGTCGATGTGTTTCTGAGTGATGAGCTCACTGCAGTTTTCGAGGTTTACCCCGCCGCCATAGAGACACGGCAGAGGTCTCCCCATGACGGTTTCCGCTACCTCGATGATGAGCGCATGCCGCTCGTCTGCGTAATCGGGCGAGGCCGGCGTTCCGTGCTCGCCAATCGCCCAGACCGGCTCATAAGCCAGCAAAACGGGTTTGGCCTTCTGTTCGTCATCGAGCCGGCCCAGCGCTGCTTCGATCTGGGCTTTCAAAACCGTATCCGCCCGACCGGCCTCCTTGTCTTCGGCCGTTTCGCCGATGCAAACGAGGGGGATGAGCCCGTGCTTCACCGCGGCCTCGGTTTTAAGACCCACAGTCTCATTCGTTTCGCCGAAATGTGCTCGCCGCTCCGAGTGCCCGAGTTCCACCATGTCCAGGCCGCAATCCGTCAGCATCCCGGCCGATATTTCACCCGTCCAGGCGCCGGACTCGGCCCAATGCATATTCTGAGCGCCGACCTTGAAGTCGGTTTCGGCAAGAGCTGCTTTAACTTCACGTACGGCAGTGAAAGGCGGAATTACAAAACGCTGTATGCGCGGATCGCGTGCGACTCGGCGTACGCTTTCGGCAAATGCCATCGCCGCGTGCAGGGTTTTTGTCATTTTCCAGCTTGTGCCGATCCAAGCCTGAGGCGACTCCGACATGCTTACTCCTCTTCCGCGAAATAAAGTTTGATACCCTGGTCCATGAGCGCCCGAGCTTTTGCTTCGGGCAGAGCCCGCGTCGTCACGACGCCGTCGAAGACATCCAGGTTGGACATCAGGTGAAGCGCGGTGCGCCCGAACTTTTCATGATCGACCATGAGATAACGGCGCGCCGAGGAGGCGATCATCCTGCGTTTTACCTCGAGCACTTCCTGGTCCTGGTGAAATGCTGTCCGGCCGTCGATGGCGGAGCTCGACAGGAGCACGACATCCGCGCGCAGGTTTTCCAGCGCCGAAAGGGTCAGTACACCGAAAAAGCCGTTGAACTTGCGGGAATATGTGCCGCCGAGCGTGATTAACTCTATTCCCGAAACGCCGGATAGCCCGCCGATGACCGCAAGGTTGTTGGTGATGACCGAAAGAGGGCGCTTTTCGACGAGAAAGGGCACGAGGTTTTGCGAAGTCGAGCCATCATCGACCATCACGCTCATGCCCGGCTCAAGAAACTGCGCCGCCCGATATGCAATCCGCCTCTTTTCTTCTGCCGCCATACGGGCGCGGTAACGGAAATCGCTTTCGAACTGTCCGCTCGCTTCGATGGTCGCGCCGCCGCGCATCTTGCGCAGAAGCCCCTCCTGCTCGAGCTCGTCGAGGTCCCGATGGATCGTCATCTTGGAAACACCAAAGCGCTGGGACAACTCCTCCAGAGAGGCAGACCCCACCTCGACCAGCATTTCCACGATATCGTGCCGACGATCTTCCGGTTTCACTCGCAGCGCCTTTCCGCATTCCGGTACATAAGATATAACACTGAGAACGTGAGATGCAACATATCGCGTGTGATTTTGCGATTTGATATTGTGGTTTTTATCATAACTCCTTAACATTGGCACAAATTGTTTGGGGAGATAGATAATGACCGAACATAGCCGCGCGCTCGCTCGGGCCAGCAGCAACGCCGGGCAATTCGCGCTTGCCAATTGCATACGCGCTCTGTCGATCGATGCCGTTGAAGCGGCCCAGTCCGGTCATCCCGGCGCTCCGATGGGGCTGGCCGAAGCCGCGACCGTTCTTTGGACCAGGCACTTGAAGTTCGATGCCTCTCGGCCCGATTGGCCGGACCGCGACCGCTTCGTGCTCTCGAACGGTCATGGCTCGATGCTGCTTTACAGTCTGCTTTATCTGACCGGGTTCGAAGATATGCCGCTCGGGGAACTCGAGGCGTTCCGCCAATGGGGTTCAAAGACGGCCGGACATCCTGAATACGGTCACGCCACCGGCGTGGACATCACAACGGGACCGCTGGGGCAGGGCCTAGCCGGCGCGGTCGGCATGGCAATGGCCGAACGCTCGCTTGCATCGCAGTTCGGTGATGAAATCGTCGATCATCGCACCTGGGTCTTTTGCGGTGATGGATGCCTCATGGAGGGCATCAGCCAGGAGGCGATTAGCCTCGCGGGGCACCACAGGCTCGGAAAGCTGATCGTCATGTATGATGACAACGGGATATCGATCGACGGTGATACGGCCAAAGCCTTCACGGAAGACACGCATGGTCGCTTCGAAGCAGCGGGTTGGCAGATGTTGGCGTGTGACGGTCACGACGTTGAGGAGATTGATCGCGCAATCGAAACGGCAAAGGCCGACACATCCCGACCGACGCTGATTGCCTTGAAAACGGTAATTGGTCTGGGTGCGCCAAACAAGGCAGGCGAAGCTTCGGTGCACGGCGCGCCGCTGGGTGCGGATGAGCGCGTTTTGGCGCGCGAGGCGCTGGGCCTGTCTGCTAATGACTTCGAAATCACCGAGGATCTGCTTTCCACCTGGCGGGAAGCCGGAAGGCGCGGTGCGTCCGCGCGGGAAGCCTGGGAAGGGCGCGTTGCCGCTCTCAACCCCGATCGTCGCAGCGAATTCGAACGCCGGCAAAAGGGTGAAGTGCCAGCCGAGCTCGATACGGCTGTCGCCGGAGCGAAGGCCAGGCTCTTTGCCGAGCCACAAAAGGTGGCCACGAGAAAAGCCAGCCAGATGGCGCTGGAAACGCTGACGGAAGTCTGCCCCGAAATGATCGGCGGGTCGGCCGATCTCACCGGATCGAACCTTACGCGCGTCGCGGCGATGAAAACCGACTTCCAGCCCGATACCCCGGAAGGGCGCTACATCTCCTACGGTGTTCGGGAGTTCGGAATGGCCGCGGTCATGAACGGCATGAGCGTTCACGGCGGCATCATTCCCTATGGCGGGACGTTCCTCGTTTTCTCCGACTATGCGCGCAATGGCATACGGCTTTCCGCCCTGATGAAGATCGGGACCATCTACGTCATGACTCACGACAGCATCGGACTGGGTGAGGACGGTCCGACGCACCAGCCGGTCGAGCATCTGGCGAGTCTGCGCGCCATGCCCAATCTGAATGTCTTTCGGCCGGCCGACGCGGTGGAAACGCTTGAGTGCTGGGATCTCGCGGTGCGCAGTCGCAAGACGCCTTCGCTCCTCGCCCTCTCGCGCCAGGGCGTTCCGCAACTGCGTAAGGACGGAGAAGAAAACCTCTCGGCTCGCGGGGCCTATGTCCTGCAGGAACCAGAGGGTCCGCGTGACATAACCATTCTCGCGACGGGGACCGAGGTTTCGCTTGCAGTCGATGCCGCGCGCAATCTCCGCGAACAGGGCGTGCGAGCGGCAGTCGTTTCCATGCCATGCTGGGAACTGTTCGAAGCGCAGTCCACCGAGTACAGAGAGCGTGTCCTTGGCACGGCTCCGCGTGTTGCCGTCGAGGCGGCAAGCAAGTTCGGCTGGACCCGATATGTGGCTTCTGAATCGGATGTCATCGGGATGGAGGATTTTGGTGCATCGGCGCCGGCCGGAATTCTCTACGAAAAATTCGGGATAACCGTCGACGCGGTCGTAAGCCGGGCATTCGCACTGGTGAAAGGTTGATGCCGATGGCCGGTCTTGCGGCTCTTGAACTGGCCGGTGACCATCCCGTTAAGGCGCCGTCTCTATCTCAATTCCTGTCGGAATGGGCGGGCGCGGATGACGGTCGCTGTGCGCTCACCGGTGTCATTTCTAGTATCGCCGAGGCTGCCGTTCCGCTTGCTCTGCGTCTGGCGTTGGCGCGGCTGCCGGGCGATCCGGCTGCACCTCTAGCGGAGAACGAGAGCGGCGACGTCCAGAAGGCGTTGGATCTGGCCGCGCACACGCACATTCTCGATGCTTTGGACAGGGCGCGGGTTGCCCGGCTGGTTTCAGAGGAGGCCAGGGATCCGATCGTCTTGAACGGATCAGGTTTGTTGGATGTGGCCATCGATCCGATCGACGGATCGGGCAGCATTGGCACTGGGGCGCCGCTTGGCCTTTTGTTTGCCGTTTTTCCGAAGGGGGAGACGTTTCTCCGGCCGGGCCGCGAAATCGTTGCGGCTGGCTATGTCTCCTTTGGGCACAGCGTCGATCTCGGCTTCAGCGTTGGTGACGGTGTGATGCTTGCAACGCTCGATCCCCGCGACGGCAGCTTCAAAATGGCAGGCCGTGCCGCCGTCATTCCGGAAAGAACCAGCACGATCGCCTATAACGCTTCGAACCACCGGCATTTTCCTGCCGGGCTGCGCCGCTATATCGATGACTGCCTTGCCGGTCGCAAGGGATCGCGCGGCCAGGACTTCAATATGCGCTGGATCGCAGCCGCAGTTGGCGACCTTCACCGAATTCTGCTGAAGGGCGGCGTGTTCCTCTATCCGGCCGATGCTCGCCCGGGGTACGAAAAAGGGCATCTGCGCCTTCTATACGAGGCCTTCCCGATCGCTTTTCTGATGGAGCAGGCAGGTGGCGCCGCAACGGATGGAGACGGGCCCATCCTCGACCGCACGCCCGCCGAGATTCACGAAAAAACTCCGCTGGTCTTCGGCTCCGCAGCGGAGGTGGTTACGCTTCAAAGCTATCTGGATTCCCAAGGAGACTGATCACAAATGGCACGTATCACGCTGCGCCAACTTCTCGATCACGCCGCCGAAAACGGTTATGGCGTGCCCGCCTTCAACATTAGTAACATGGAACAGGGACTGGCCATTATGGCCGCCGCGGACAAGGCCGGCGCTCCGGTGATCCTGCAGATGAGCCGTGGCGCGCGAACCTACGCCAACGACATTGTGCTGTCCCGGCTCATTGATGGATTGGTCGAACTCTACCCGCATATTCCGGTCTGCGTGCATCTCGACCATGGAAACAACCTGGCCACCTGCGTCACGGCGATCCAGCACGGCTTCACGTCTGTCATGATGGACGGCTCCCTCACGGAGGACGGAAAGACGCCCGCCGACTACGCCTATAACGTGGAGATAACATCTCGCGTTGTGGAAATGGCCCATGCGGCCGGCGTTTCCGTCGAGGGCGAATTGGGTGTCCTGGGATCACTCGAAACCGGCATGGGCGATCAGGAGGATGGCCACGGCGCGACCGGCAAGCTTTCCCACGACCAGCTCCTCACAAACCCTGATGAGGCGGAGCGCTTCGTGGCCGAAACAGGTGTCGATGCCCTGGCGGTGGCCATGGGGACGAGCCACGGTGCGTACAAATTCAGCCGCAAACCTGACGGCGAGGTCCTTGCCATGAACGTGATCGAGGAGATTCACAATCGGCTGCCCGACACGCATCTCGTCATGCACGGATCGTCTTCCGTCCCGCAGGATCTTTGCGAAATCATCAATGCTCATGGTGGTGAGATAAAACCCACCTGGGGTGTCCCGATGGAGGAGATCAAGCGCGGGATTCAACACGGCGTGCGCAAGATCAACGTCGACACCGATATCCGCCTGGCCATCACGGCCGCCGTCCGGCGCACCCTCGGTGAGGCGCCGGCCGAGTTCGACCCGCGCAAATATCTGATGCTGGCCCGGGAAGCGGTAACCAAGCTCTGCGTGGAAAAATTCGAGGGTTTCGGGACGGCAGGGCAGGCCGAAAAAATTCGAGCGGTGCCATTGGGCGACATGGCGAAGCGGTATCTCTGAGGCTCTCTAACCGCCGATCACTGCAGCCCCAGAAGGCTACTCTCACAAGAGAATACGGAACCTTCAGAAGGCTTGTTACGTTTGCTAGTTTAAGCGCGAGCTAGGTCATTACTAGAGTCGCAGAAAAATGGCTGCGGGGGATTTCTGCATGGAATTATTGGAGAATCTGTAGTGGAGCGGCTGCCGTCCAGAATTGAACGGCTGCGCCAAGTCGCCGCCGACACGGCGGCGCAGGTTCTCGCAAAGGAACGCGAGGCAGTCGATCGAGATGGCCATTGGCCCGAACGCGGCCTAAGAACACTTGCCGAAGCCGGGCTCATGGCGCTGCATGTCCCAGAACGGCTCGGGGGGCACGGCCAGGGGCTCTTGGCGTTGGCAGTGGTCACTGAGGAACTCGGCAAGCGTTGTAGCTCCACGGCCATGTGCTTCGGAATGCATAGCGTGGCCACCAAGGTGTTGGCGAGCAAGGCGACGCCTCATCACGAGGAACATTTCCTTCGCCCGATTGCGGAGGGAAAGCACATCACCTCGCTGGCTCTCAGCGAGCCGGGTACGGGTGCCTTCTTCTTCCTTCCGCGCACCCAGTTTACCTTCGAGGGCGAAGAGGTCGTCCTTGAGGGGGAGAAGAGCTTTGTTACGAGCGGCGGGCATGCCGACTCATACGTGATGTCAGCCGTCCCGCCAGGCTCTGAGCTCGACCCCGGAACCTTCACCTGCTTTGTGGTGGAAGGGCGAGAACCCGGTCTTCAATGGCTGCCGGATTGGCAAGGGTTCGGCATGCGTGGGAACAGTTCGCGCGGCGTGCGCCTTGAGCAGGTGCGGATCCCGAAGGAGGACATGCTCGGGTCGGAAGGCGACGAGATCTGGTACGTCTTCGAGGTCGTCGCCCCGTTCTTCATCGTAGGCATGTCAGCTGTCTACCTTGGCATTGCGCAAGCAGCTCTGGATAAGACGATCTCTCACCTGAAAGAACGCGTCCACGCCCACACGGGGGAAAGCTTGAGCACGGTTCCGGTCATCTCCCAGCAGGTCGCGGAGATGTGGATGAAAATCGAACGCTCCAGACGACTTATCCATCATGCAGCATCGATCGGCGACGCGGGGGATCCGCAGACGTCTCTGGCGCTTTTCGCAGCAAAGGCGGATATTGCGGAAACAGTTACAGCCGTAACTCAGCAGGCAATGATTCTCGGTGGCGGTCGTGCGTATGGCCGCGACGGAGCAATCGGCCAGTTGGTTCGCGATGCCCAGGCATCACACATCATGGCGCCTACAAGCCAGCTCCTGAAAAGCTGGCTCGGCCGGTCTCTCCTGGGGCTCCCCCCGCTCGGAACATGAGGAATGCGGGTGGGTCACAGCTTTCACGTGTTATTCGTTGGCGACCCGGCGGAAGCGGCCCGGCTCAGGGCAGCTTTGCCCACGGATACGGGCGACTCCAGCATCGAGGCCGTAGATGGAGAGGCCGCGGAGGAGGACGCGTTTGTCGAGCAGGTCAGGGCAAAGCCTCCAGACGCGGTAGTGATAGGTTCCGGGGTCTCCAACCCGCTGAAGAACGCGCGCCTTCTCCGGCAACTCAGCCCGCGCTCGCAAATTGTCTTCCTTCTTCCGCCGGACCGCGTAGACCGGTTTCGCGAAAGCCTTCCTTTCGTGCCCCACCTCGGCGCCACCTGGACGGTGAGCATCGATGCCACCGATGAACGGATGGCTTCGGTTGTTCACGAGGCGGTAAATACATCGCGCGAACGCGCGGACACAGCAAGCCTATTCGGGCGCATCAACCTCCAGCTCACATCCAGCGCGCAGCGCACGGAGAGCGACGTGCGCAGGTCGCAACTGGCACTGTCGGAGCGATACCTGGCAACGCTTCTCAGCCAGTCGCCAGATGCGTTCCTGGCGGTCGACAGTCTGGGCGCTCTTGTCGCCTGGAATGAAGCGGCGAAGCAACTGTTTGCTGTCTACTCCGATGAAATGATGGGGCTTCCCGCTGCAGAGTTGTTCCCGAACGAGTACAGTGCCGAGATTGAGCGGCTGATCGAGGCCGCCAAGCGCGATGAAATCGTTCGGCAGTGCGAACTTCCCCTAAGGATCGAGGCTGGTGAGGTGCGCGTTCACGGGGAGGTCAGTCTCGCACCCGTTCACGACGAAGACGGCCGGATTGTCAGCGTCTCGATTACGGCACGGGACGTAACGGCCCGCAAGCGCGCTGAAGAGGATCTGCGGCAACTGAACGAGAGCCTAGAACAACGTGTCGCGCAAGCTATTGCAGATCGCGAGGAAGCGGAAGAGGCATTGCGGCAGGCGCAGAAGATGGAGGCGCTAGGGCAGCTTACCGGAGGGATTGCTCACGATTTCAACAACATGCTTGCTGTCGTGATCGGCTCGCTCGACCTTTTGACACGCCGAATCGGCGCGGAGCCGAGGGCCCGGCGCTACGTGGACGCGGCGATGGAGGGCGCCAGACGGGCAGCCACATTGACTCAGCGCCTCCTCGCCTTTGCTCGCCAGCAGCCTCTGAAGCCCGAGCAGATCGACGTAAACAGACTTGTGGCAGACATGTCGGATCTGCTCCGCCGTTCCCTGGGTCCTGAGGTGCGTCTTGAGACAGTACTCGCGGGAGGCTTATGGAAAATCCATGCCGACCACAATCAGCTTGAGAGCGCGCTGCTCAACCTGGCCGTAAACGCGCGCGATGCCATGCCTGAAGGGGGAAGGTTAACGATCGAAACCCTGAACAGCTTTCTCGATACACGATACGCCGCCGCTCATATCGGCGTACCTGCCGGTCAATATGTGATGATCGCCGTAACCGATACCGGAACGGGGATGACGGCCGAAGTCGCGGCGAAGGTGTTCGATCCCTTCTTCACGACCAAAGAGGCGGGCAAGGGCACAGGGTTGGGATTGAGCCAAGTTTACGGCTTCGTGAAGCAATCAGGCGGGCACATCAAAGTGTACTCGGAAATTGACCAAGGCACGACGGTGAAGATCTATCTGCCACGGTACTTCTCGACCGAAGAGGAGGAAATAGAAGAGGAGAGCACTTCAGTTCTTCCCACGGGAGAGTATCAGGAGGTAATTCTGGTCGTAGAAGACGAGCCCTCCGTACGTCAGTTCAGCGTGGACGCGCTGACGGATCTCGGTTACCGCGTGCTCGAGGCGGATAGCGCCAAAGCTGCTCTCACGGTTCTTGACGCTCATCCGGAAGTCTCATTGCTCTTCACCGATATCGTCATGCCGGACGTGAATGGCCGCAAGCTGGCTGAAGAGGCGCAACGTCGCCGGCCGGACCTGAAGGTGCTGTTCACGACAGGATACACCCGCAACGCCATTGTACATAACGGCGTGCTCGATCCCGGCGTTGAGCTTATCGTGAAGCCGTATACGATCGACGAGCTCGCGGCAAAGGTGCGCGTTATCATGGATGCGACTTGAACGGGGACAGCGCTACCTAGTCTACAGCGCCGCCGCTCCGATGACGAAATCTCGGCAAAGGCGGCAAGCATGGTTCCGGCAATTATGGCGGAAACGGGGGGCGCGGCGCCCTTCGGAGATCAGGTTATCAATGGGAGCACAAGAGTTTCAGGGAGCGTTTCTGGCGGCGATGGCGGCTCCGGCGGAACTGGTGGAGAAGACGGATCCAGTGGCGGTAACGGTGGAAATGGCGGACAGCATGGGCGTTGACGCCCATCTGGTTACCGGGGGAACTGTATCCAACAACACTGCCGGAAGCCGGCGGCGTGGCCGGAGGGAGCGAGCTTCGACTAAAATCCATCATTGCGGGAAGGCGGTGGATTGCAACGCTGCCGAAGTGGTAGCCGGGTAGCACATGTGAGATAAGCGGCGCGCGGGCCTTCGAGTGGCTGGGCTCAGGGAACATTGTTGATCCATTTGCAGAATGGGGAACCAGGTAGTCCGTGGAAAGTTCATTCTGATCGGGGTTAACAGGGGCGCCATGGGTAACATGATAATCACACGCAAGGATGCAGCCCGTGGCTGCATCTAAACTCTGGCATGAAGTCGATACCGACGAACACGTGGTGCTCCTGGCGGAGGATGAATTTTTCATCCGGTTTGACATCGCCGATGAACTCAGACAGCGGGGGTGCCAGGTGATAGAGGCCGGGAGCGCCGATGAGGCAATCGACGTCCTGAGGTCCACGGCTCGCATAGACATTGTCGTGACGGATTTATGGATGCCTGGCAAACACGATGGTTTCGATGTGGCGCGGACCGTAAGAGAGGAGCGACCGGGTGTGAGTGTTGTCGTGATATCGGCCCATCTCAAGCCAGCCGACGAGCACAAGCACCTTTTCGATCTATTCTTTCCGAAGCCGACTCCGAGTGAGCGGCTGGCAAGGGCGATAGTGGAAATGATTGACGCAGGCCCTGCAAGGCGGACGGCTGATGGAGCATGAAACCGCAGCCGAGACGATTCTCGTCGTCGACGGCGACGTGATAACTCGAACTGTGATCGCCGAGTATCTGCGCCACTGCGGCTACCGCGTGGTCGAGGCAGGCACCGGAACGGAGGCCATGCAGGCGCTCCAGCATCCGGACTTTACCATTGACATCGTTCTATCCGACGTGGAGCTTCCTGGCGAAACCAGCGGTTTCGACCTGTCACACTGATTCGCAAATCCATGCCCCAGGTGAAGATTCTGCTCGCCAGTGCCGTAGAACGCATTGCCGATACGGCCGGAGATCTGTGTGAGGAAGGCCCTCATCTAGCAAAACCTTACGATCACAGGTTGATCGTAGATCACATCAAGCGGCTGCGCGCGAGATAGAACGATCTACTGCGCCGTAGGGCAGCCGGGGCGGCGGGGTTGGTGAGGCTCAAACGTATGTCGCGATCACAAAGAGGATAGAGGCGATGATAATGACCACCACCATTATCGACCAAACGGTCAAACCTCGCTCGGTCTCGCGCGCTTCTTCGACTTTCCGGGCGTCAGCCTCCTCGAGGCTTGTTTGAACGCCCTGCGGGTCGCTTTGCGAAGATTTCTTAGGAAATGAAGACAGGGGGCTACTCCAAACTGTACGGGAGCGCTCAAATCTTCTGGCGGACCGAACGAGCTCTCGGTCGCTGGTTATCACCTAATTGCCCCAGCGGTCTAGGAACCATAGCACATTTGCAGTCTGGCGTCGAAGCGTTTTCCTAGACGCACTGCAAGATGAGGTGGCTGGTGCCATCATGGCGGTAGCACTCTAAATGGCAGCGGCGCCACGACCTCGCCTTCAAACAGGCCCGGTGCAGGCCAGCGCTAATCATCCGCATCGCCATCCTGGTCATCACCTTCATAGGCGAGATTTTCGTGCAGGTCTGTTGGCCGGTCCCTCGACCCGAAAAAGAACTCCCATAGGATGCACACCCCCAGGGCGACTGCCAGCATGAACGAGGCGAAATACAAGATATCTTCCATGCGAGCCTCATAGCCCGCCGGAAATGACCTGTACACCCCGGAGAACTCCCAGTGTAACTGGGTGGTTCTCCCCCGTGCTCACCAGCTGAAAACCGAGAGGAAAGACGATGCGCGTCGTTTTTGACGTCGATGGAAGTCGCCGCGCATGAGGCGCTTGCACGCCAGACCTACAAGGACAGCGCCGGTGCTCTGACCTGGTGCGTCGGCATGACGAACGCCACCAGCCACCGCGTCGAGCATTATATCGGCAAGCCGCAATCGGTCCAGCATTGCATGGGCATGTATGCGTGGGCGCTGACGAACTATGCCGCCCCGATAATCCGTCGATTTGCAGTGCGCGTGAGCAAAATCATCAGTATGCGCCGAAAAACGTTATTCACAAGTCGAGGAGGCCGTAACGTCCATTACAGCGGCGTTTTTAGCGGCCGGCGTATTCGCCCCAAATCATCGGAGCAAGTCAGTAGATAATTCGTCGCTTCTTCAATATCCGCTACTACTTCAGCTTCTGCCGTCGTGCCGTCTCCTGCCTCTATCGCTGCGACGATCTTTTCGTGATGGTCGGTTCCCTTGAGCGAGATCACGTAGTCGGGGATTACGTATGCCAGAATGGGACCCGTCCGCAGCCACAAATTCTCTATCATTTCATACAGGAGTGGAATCTCAGCGCCGCTGTAGACGGTAAAATGGAAATTGCGGTGCACGTCCAGATAGCTGTCGAGACGGCGTTTGTGGATAAGGTCTCGCATCGTCTCCAGCTGTAGACGTAGTGATGAGACCGTCTCCAGGTTTGAGCGATAAGCCGCTTCTCTCGCCGCTCTTCCTTCCAGTTCGGTACGAACACACATGATTTCACGGAGCGTCCCCGTCGCGACGTCAGGCACGACTGCGGCGTTGCGGGGGCCGGCCTCCAGTACACCCTGGGCAACCAGATGATTAACTGCGTCACGGACCGGAGTTACTGACGTGCCAAACATCTCCGCGAGCGAACGCAAGGTCAAAGTTTCTCCGGGCTCGAATCGACCGGCGAGCAGTGCATGCTTAATTTGACTGCGCACCCGATCCCAGAGGGGCGCGCTGTCTATTTTTTTGAATGCTTTCGCTGAGACCGCCGCCATGAACTCTCTCCTTTAGCTCGCGAGAATAGCACCCAAGATAGAGATTTGACAAACCTCTTATATCATGCTTGTTATAACAAACAACAAAGGGAGGAAGGTACATGATCACCAAAACGATTCTATCTGTCGCGGCAGCTGCACTCATGGCCGCAGCCACCACTGCACCCGCAGGCGCGCAAGACTATCCGAGCAAGGAGGTCCGCTGGATTATTCCTTGGAATGCTGGCGGCTCGAATGACATCATGGCTCGCTTCCTGCAGCCGCTCCTTGCGGAGCAGGGCGTGTCTGTGGTGATCGAGAACTTACCTGGCGGCACTGGTGCGGTGGGCATGGGCGAAGTCGCAACGTCGCAGCCTGACGGCTACACGATCGGCAACGGCACGAGCTCGACTCTGGCAATCATCGCACAAAAAAAGGCGCCGCTCGAAAACAGCGACTTCACCAATGTGATCCGCGTTTCGGTGGACCCGCTGATCCTTGTGGTACCGGGAAACAGCGAATATGAGACGCTTGACGCATTTCTCGCGCATATGAAGGAGAATCCGGGTGAAGTGTCAATCGGCACGCCTGGCACTAACAACCTGAACCACATATTTGCCGCCATGACCGCACGTGGGGCTGGGGTGGAGTATCGCCACGTGCCCTTTCCGGGTGGCTCCCGTGTGATCGCCGAGCTCATGGGTAACCAAGTCGAGGCCGGGGTACTCAAACCCTCCGAGACCATCGAGCAGATCAAAGCGGGCGAACTCAAGGCTCTTGGAGCATTCTCCAAGGAGCGGCTTGAGGTGCTGCCCGAGGTGCCGACTTTTGGAGAGGCAGGAGTAGATGTCTTTCCTTACGGGCCGGTGGTACAGATGGCTTACATTCAGGCTCCCGCGGGGCTCGACCCTGCCGTCGAGGAAAAGCTGGCCGATGCATTCGAAGCGGCTCTGACAAGTGATAAGTTCAAGGCTTTTGCAGTGCAGAACGGCTTCGTGATCGATCCAATCCGAGGCGAGGAACTGGACAAGGAAGTGAATGGCGTCGCAGCCGCTATCGCTGAAGTGGCCAATCAGGTCTTCTCTGAATAGTTCTTCACACCAGCCTCGTGTCATGCCCGCGGTAGCCGCTGGGCCTGACACGTTGGGAGATTTCACGCCGTGCCGACACTGCACTTCATTGCCAGCCTCGCCGTGAGCCTGTTTCTGATCGGTCTTTCCGCACTTCTCGCGGGTCCGGCTTTCGACTTGGTGAGCATCGGACCGCGAGGCGGACTTCAGGCGGGGGCGCTGCCTCAGTTCGTGGTCGTGATGGTGGTCATGCTGGCCGTGCTATCGGTCGTCAGCGACTTTCGGAGATGGCGGGCTTCGCGTCACGGCGGCGTGGAATCGGAAGAGGCTTTCGCGCCAGGGAGGCAGGTGGCGCTGGTCGGCGGCGGCGTAATGATGCTCTTAGCCGCCTATGTCTTTGCTTGGCGCCCGCTGCCTTTTCCCCTGACCACAGCAGTCTTTGTAACTCTGGTGAGCTTGGTCATCGCGCCTCGCGGTGCGCGCACACGGCGCGGGATGTTCACAATAGTCCTCACCTCAGTGCTCTTCTCGATCGGTGTGTGGCTGGTATTCACGTATCTTCTCAAAGTGCCGTTGCGATAGTCTGATGGAAATCATTTCAAATCTGACAGTTGCCTTCGGCAACGAGCTTACCAGCCCGGCATCTCTCGCGCTGATCCTCTTTGGCGTGATGGTTGGCTTCACGTTTGGTGCAACACCTGGGCTAACCGCTACCATGGGTGTAGCGCTGTTCATCCCTCTGACTTTCCCGCTGCCCGCCGACATGGCCATCAGCATGATGATTGCGCTCTATTGTGGATCGATGGCTGGCGGGGCGATCCCGGCCATCCTCATCAATATACCCGGAACGCCATCTGCGGTCGTGACCACCATCGACGGCTATCCGATGACAAGAAATGGCCGAGCGGTGGAGGCTTACGGCTGGGCACTGGTGGGGTCGGTCGTCGGCGGTATAGTGGCCTGGGTCGCGCTGGTTTCGCTTGCTCCGGCATTGGCGCGACTGGCGCTGAAGCTTGGCTCGGCCGAATACGCAGCCGTAGCGTTTCTGGGACTTGCGATCATTTCTTCGGTCGTCCCGGCACCTTTGATCAAGGGTGTGCTCGCCACCGTAATCGGTGTTGGTTTGTCGGTGGTGGGGTTCGACCAGATCACCGGGGAGGGGCGATGGACTTTTGGCAGTCTGCAGCTCACGCGCGGCATCGGCATAATGCCGGCACTCATCGGGCTGCTCGTCATTCCCGAATTGATGATGACGCTTTTTCAGCGCGACGCGAAGGTCGTGGCGCCGAAATCCGTCAAGGGCATGTTTCCCACAGCTACTGCTTTTGCGGGGCAGTTTGTAAACATGTTGCGCTCCTCGGTAATCGGCGTGGTGACCGGGATCGTCCCCGCACTCGGTGGCAGCGTAGGTGCGCTAATCGCCTACGACCAAGCCAAGCGATTTTCTAAGAATAGGGCAGAGTTCGGCAAGGGAGCGCCGGGCGGTGTGATTGCGTCGGAGAGCGCCAACAATGGCGTGACCGGCGGCTCCTTGATTCCCCTTCTTACACTCGGCATCCCCGGAGATACGGTGACAGCAATGCTTCTCGGCGGCCTCATGATCCATGGCTTGCAACCTGGGCCGCGGCTGTTCGAGACGAGTGGCGATATTGTCTGGAATATTCTTGCTGCAGTGCTGTTGGCCAATATGGCAATTATTGTGGTGGGGGCAATAGGATTCCGCTTCTTCATCCGGGTGCTCGACGTTCCCAAGCACCTGCTTGCGCCTGCGCTGTTCGTGCTAGCTGTCGTGGGGACCTACGCACTGTCGAACAACTGGTTCGACGTCGTGATTATGCTCGGCCTGGGTGTCTTCGGCTTCATAGCAACGCTCGCCGCTATCCCTGTCTACCCGATGGTCATTGGCGTCATTCTCGGCCCGTTGCTGGAGAGCGAAACCCGAAGAGCGCTGGTAATCAGCGGGGGCGACTGGATGACCTTCCTGACGCGCCCGGTATCGGCGGTGCTCGTCATTCTCGCCGTCACGATCCTTGTCCTGCCAACGCTTATGAAACTCAGGCAGATACGCGCTGATCGGTCAGCCTCTGCCCATGCAAACGTTCCAACCGAGGAGTAAAGAGTGAAGATCAAGAAAGTAGCCTGTCACTGGCTGAGCGCGCCGGTCGAACGTCCATTCACCTCCTCGCGTGGCTGGCTGTACACAACCCGCAATACCTGCCTGGTGGAAATAGAAACAGACGACGGAACAGTGGGTTGGGGCGAATGCTATGGTCCTTCGGCGGTGGCGCGCGCTTTCATCGAAAGCCAGCTCGCCAGCCAGATCATCGGCCGCGACCCCTTCGATGTCGAAGTGATCTGGGAGCATCTTTACAATAGAATCAAAGACTACGGCCAGACGGGCATGGCCATCGCTGCAATCAGCGGGATCGACATCGCGCTCTGGGACATCATTGGAAAGACCTGTGGCAAACCCGTTCACAAGCTGATCGGGGGCGCCTTTCGCACCGAGGTGCAGGCCTATGCGACGGGGCTCTACTTTATCGATATGGACCGGGTAACCGAGGAGGCGGTCGAGGAAGCAGCAAAGTTTGTGGAACAGGGATTCCGCGCGATCAAGATGAAGATCGGTCTGGGATCGCTCCAGAAGGATATTGACCGTGTTGCTGCAGTTCGCGAGGCCATCGGGCCCGATGTGCGGCTGATGGTGGATGCGAACCACTGCTATTCTGTACCAAATGCCATTCGCCTCGGTCGCAGACTAGAAGAGCTGCACATTGACTGGTTCGAGGAGCCGATTTCCCCTGAGGATGTAGATGGGTATGTGGAGGTCTCCCGCGCTCTCGACATCGCCGTGGCCGGAGGCGAAAACGACTTTACCCGCTGGGGCTTCCGCGACAAGATTGTTCGCAAGGCGATGGACATCGTGCAGCCGGACGTGTGTGCAGCAGGAGGTCTGACCGAATGCAAGAAGATTGCCGCGCTCGCGTCCACCCACGGTGTAGAATGCGTGCCGCACGCGTGGGGATCGGCAGTAGGTCTATCGGCGACCATCCATTTCCTCGCCTCATTGCCGGATCAACCGCCATGCCTCGTGCCCCAGCCGGTATTGTTGGAGTTCGAGCAGGAGGAAAATCCCTTCAGAGACTTCCTGGCCGTCGATCCCATCGTGCAGAAGGGCGGCATGGTGCCGGTGCCGGATGGTCCGGGACTTGGCATCGACGTTGATCGGGAAATCATTGCGCAGTACCGGGTAACATAATGCGTTTCGTTACCTTCAATCATGACGGGTTCACCCGTGCCGGTGCACTTCTAGACAGTGCGGCATCAGGCAAAAGCGAGGTTCTTGATCTCTCTCACGAAACCTTCTCCCACTGCCTGAAGGGGACAGATCCGCACCTTTTGGCAATGATTGAGACCGGATTGGCGCATATCGCCAGGCGGATAATGTCGAGAAGCGATGTGGAGGCAGGCGCAAGGCTGCCACTCGCAGAGGTCAGTTTGCTGGCGCCCCTGCCAAACCCGCCGCGAATCGTGGGGGCAGCGCACAATTATCGCTGTGCTTTGCGCGAGAGGGGTCTGCCTCTCCCCGATGCGCCTGTCCTTTTCGAGAAGCTCCCTACGAGTGTAATCGGCCCGGACGTGCCGGTGGTATTGCCAGAGGGTGCCGGCGGCGTGACCTATGAAGCTGAGCTGGCGGTCGTCATTGGTCAGCGTGCGGAGAAAGTAGCACCTGAAACGGCATTGGAGCATGTGGCGGGCTACACCCTGTTCAACGACGTGAGCGCAAGCGAGGTGATCAAGGCCGACGGTCATTTTGAGAGGGGAAAGAACTTTCGGACCTTCGGCCCAATGGGGCCGTGGCTGGCAACGCCGGAAGAAGTCGATCTTGCGACAGGTCCTCGGCTGACGTTGTCAATTGACGGAGAAATGCGGCAGGACGGGTCAACCGCAGATTTGGTGTTCGGCATCGCCGAGTTGATTTCTCTGCTGTCTTACGAAACGCCGCTCGCTTCAGGCACAGTGATTGCCACCGGAACGCCTGCTGGTGTCGCACCCGTGCAAACGCCACCAACGTGGCTGAAACCGGGCACGGTGATGACCGTCGCCATGGAAGGGTTCGGGCAACTCAGTAATCCTGTTGAAAGTGAGGCCGCCTTCCATGGCAGATGACGTCGTCCTGCTTACCAACCCGATACACCCGGAGGGGGAAGCGATACTCAAAGAGCATGCAGAGCTGGTTGTTGCACCCGACACCGAGCCGGATACGTTGCGACGCTTCGCGCGGGACGCCACCGGGATCGTCGTGCGGGCCAAACTGCCCGATGATATCGCCGACCATGCGCCGAGACTGAAGGGTATGGTGCGACACGGCGTCGGTTTGGACTTCATTCCCGTTGCTCAAGCGACAGCTAAGAAGATCGCAGTGGCAAATCTTCCCGGAAGCAACACGAATGCGGTAGCCGAATTCGTGGTGGCAGCCCTTCTGAACCTGAAGCGCCGGCACGCGCGCTTTGATGCGATGTTGCGGGACGAAGGATGGGATCGCGCGCGGGGGGCGGCCGGCCAAACCGCCGAAATAAGCGCTGAGACACTGGGTATCGTGGGGGTGGGGGCCATCGGTTCACGGGTGGCGCAGATAGCTGCGAACGGCTTTGGGATGAGGGTAATTGGCACTTCGCGACGCAGCGGCCAGATGCCGGGCAACGTGGAAGAGGTCGCGCTGGACAGGCTTTTTGCAGAGGCCGATGTGGTTGTTCTGAGTTGCGCGCTCACCGATGAAACGCGCGGCCTTGCGAATGCTCAACGCATCGCACTGATGAAACCTGGATCAGTCTTGATCAATGTTTCGCGCGGAGCAGTTGTCGAAACCCCATCCCTGGTGGAAGCGTTGGAGAGCGGCCGGCTGGCTGGCGCAGCACTCGATGTCTTCGAAATACAGCCGCTGAGTGAAGATGATCCGCTGCTTCGTTGTCCTAACCTGCTGCTATCTCCTCATGTTGCCGCAATAACGGCCACAAGCATGCGTGCGATGAGCGTGGGAGCAGCCGAGGAGATGCGCCTTATTCTCTCCGGGCAGCCACCCCTGAACTTCGTCAATCCCGAGATTCGCGACAGCTGAAGCCACGTACTGCCGAAGGAGGGCGGTGCCCCATGCGTATTACTGAGATTAAGGCCGTTCCGGTCTCCTTTCGTGTTCCCGAAGGACAAAATGTCACGCTCGGCATAGGTCGAGCGGTAAAGCGCGACGCAGTGCTGGTTAAGGTGACGACTGACGAAGGGATTATCGGTTGGGGCGAGGCACATCATGGGCGCTGCCCCGGTGCGATTGCGAAGTTGATCGACACGACCATGTCGGATCTTGTCCTCGGAATGGATCCGCTCGACGTGCACGGTGTCTGGGCGAAGGTTTACAAGATGCAGCTCTCGAGCCACGGAATGGGAGCGGCGGCTGCCATGGCACAATCAGGTATAGACATTGCGCTATGGGATATTCGCGGCAAGGTGTCTGGATGGCCTCTCTATCGACTGCTAGGGGGTGGCAATCGTCCGATTGCCGCTTACGGAGGAGGCATAGCGCTTGGTTGGCAAGCGCCGGAAAGTCTGGCTGAAGAGGCGCTGGCTTATGTCGCGCAGGGAAACCGCGCGCTGAAGCTTCGCGTGGGAGATGCCCCAGTCATCGACGTGGCTAGGGTCCGGGCAGTACGAGAGGCTGTGGGCGATAGCGTGGACATTCTGGTCGACGCCAACACTGGCTATTCACTTGATGATGTACGTCGTGTCATGCCTGCTTATGAGGAACTCGGCGTTGGCTGGCTCGAGGAGCCCTTTCCGCCACAGGATTATCGCAATTACCAGATTGCTGCTGGACTGGGCCGCGTACCCTTGGCAGCTGGCGAGAATCATTTCACCAGGTTCGAATTTACCCGCATGATCGAAGACAGAGCGGTAAGATTTGCTCAGCCGGATCTTTCAAAGGCGGGAGGCATTAGCGAGTGCACACGTATCGCCATCCTGTGTTCGTCGTGGAAGATGAGCTTCAATCCCCACACGTCAGCCACCGGGATCAACATGGCGGCGACAATCCATCTCTTGGCTGCAGTGGACAATCCAGGATATTTCGAAGGCGATTTAGCTCGACACAATCCATTCCGGGACGAGGTATGCGGTTCACCCTATGAACTTGATGAGGATGGGTGCGTCCGTCCCAAGGATGGACCCGGGTTAGGAGTGGAAGTGGACGAGAAATTCATAGCCGCGCATCCTTTAATCGAAGGTCCCTGCTACGTGTAGTCACAGGAAAACGATGCGACAATGGTTCCCAGTAAACGGCAGAAGAGACGCTTTTTTGGTCGACCTGAACAATCCATATCCTAAGCGGCGGCTGTTTTGGCCGGGGTTACAGCACAACGATCAAGAGCGGCAAAAAATCCTTTCGCTACTCGAGCAGGAGTGAGAAGTTGTGTCCCCGCGGCCGTGAGAACCGTTGAGGCGTGGGCGAGACAGTTGCGGCCTATCCCGTGTTCGCTTCTGATATGGCGGATCACCGGCTTGACCGCAGATCGTTGCATCTGACGTTTGTCTTTGAGGCGGGCGTAGCTACAGGGCCCGGAGCGGGGCTGTCAGGAGCGTGCTCCGGCGCTGCCGGCCCAGCGGTCTCGGCATTTGGGACGGGCGCGTTCTCCCGTTTCGGTGATTCCCCCACGCCTTCCGAACCGGAACCCTGGTCCGGCGTAAGCTTTCGACATACTGCGCCTTCAGCATTTCTGCGTTGTCGACGATGACGGGATTGCCGTCGGCTACCTTGTCGATCTCGCGGCGATCCTGAGCGATAGCGACCGGGCGAAGCGGTCTTCGGCTTGCCGCCATTCCGTGACCGTGGTCCCTTGCCGCCGATTGCAGGAGAAGGCTGATGCCCTTTGCCGGGCGATTCATTGAACGATACTTCGGACGCTACATCGAGCGATACATCCGACCGTGATTCCATCGTCGCGAACCTTATTTTGCCAGGTTCCGGCGGAAAAATCATCAGCGGTTTGGCCGCAGATTGGCGGAGAGTCGATTCGCTTCCGAAATCCGGTGGCGGAGAGGAAGGGATTCGAACCCTCGAGACGGTTGCCCGTCTACTCCCTTAGCAGGGGAGCGCCTTCGACCACTCGGCCACCTCTCCGCGGGCTCGGATAAACGGGAAAAGCGTAGAAGACAAGGCTCTGGTCGCAGTTTTTGTCAGGAATCTGTCTGCCGCGCCATATCGGCGCGGTTCCTCGACGGTACGAAGAAAGCGGCGGTGCATTTTGCACTGCCGCAGGAGAGCTGTTCTTATCGCTCCCGAAGCCTGCCATGCAGGCGAGAAACAATACTCACTTCAAAGCTTCGCCAGTATCTGCTCCAGATCGGCGATGATGTCCTCGACGTCCTCGATGCCGATGGAAAGCCGCACCACATCCGGCCCCGCGCCGGCCGCCGTCTTCTGCTCGTCGGAGAGCTGGCGATGGGTGGTGGAGGCTGGATGGATAATGAGTGACTTGGTGTCGCCGATGTTGGCAAGGTGAGAGAAGAGCTCCACGCCCTCGACCACTTTCACGCCGGCATCGAAGCCGCCTTTCAGCCCGAAGGTGAAGACGGCGCCAGCGCCCTTAGGCGAGTATTTTTGCATCAGCGCGTGGTTCGCATCGTCCGGCAGGCCCGGATAGGAGACCCAGGCGACGGCAGGGTGCTTCTGCAGCCATTCGGCCACCTTGAGCGCGTTGTCGCAATGGCGCTGCATGCGCAGCGACATGGTCTCGATGCCGGTGAGGATCAGGAACGCATTGAAGGGCGAGATGGCGGGGCCGAAATCCCGCAGCCCCAGAACGCGCGCGGCGATCGCAAAGGCGAAATTGCCAAAGGTCTCGTGCAGAACCATGCCGCCGTATTCGGGCCGGGGCTCTGACAGCATCGGATAGTTGCCGGACTTCGACCAGTCGAACGTGCCACAGTCGACCAGCACGCCGCCGACCGAATTGCCGTGCCCGCCCATGAACTTCGTGAGCGAGTGGACAATGATGTCCGCCCCGTGCTCGGCCGGGCGGAGGAGATAGGGCGTGGCCATCGTGTTATCGACGATAAACGGCAGCCCGTGCCGGTGCGCCACCTCGGCGATGGCTCCCAGGTCGACGAACGAGCCGCCGGGATTGGCCAGGCTTTCGACGAAAATGGCGCGGGTGTTCTCGTCGATCTGGCTCTCGAAAGCAGAGATATCGTCCGGATCGGCCCAGCGCACTTCCCAATTGAAGTTCTTGAAGGCGTGGCCGAATTGGTTGATCGAGCCGCCATAAAGCTTTTTCGCAGCGATGAAGTTGCAACCCGGCTGCATCAGCGTGTGGAAGACGAGAAGCTGCGCGCCGTGTCCCGACGCGGTGGCGAGCGCCGCCGTCCCGCCCTCGAGCGCCGCGACGCGCTCCTCAAGTACCGCCGCCGTGGGATTCATGATGCGGCTGTAGATGTTGCCGAAGGCCTTCAGGCCGAAGAGTGAGGCGGCGTGGTCGGCGTCTTCGAAGACGTAGGAGGTTGTCTGATAAATCGGCGTGGCGCGGGCGCCGGTTGCAGGATCCGGTTGGGCGCCGGCATGGACGGCAAGTGTGTTCAAACCGGGTGTGCGCTCGTTCATCGTTTCCTCCATTCGACCGTTCTTTCCCGCATCAATACAGACCCGCTACGCCAAGGCAAAGAAGATTTGTCTAATTTCGGGTGGACAGAAGGAAGATCGTGCGCGTGCGCGGGCAACTCGTTCAACGGCGGGAATGAGATTGCTCGACCAGAGTGGCTCGCCAACCGTAACGCAGTAGACCGGCGTTTGCCTCACCGCTTTCAAGGCGAAGGTGCAGACTGAAGGGAAATGAGGATAAACCCCAACCCATCATTACTTCTGCCGAATACCGAAACTCTGAAAGCCCTTGCGCAGAACCGGTTTTTTCGACGAGATGACGCGGCTGTTAACGCCGTTCCAGCCGATCTCGCGGGAGAGCCGCCCGTATTCGATTTTGGGGCAGCGGTCCATCACGACCTTGATGCCTTTTTCTTCCAGGCGGGCGGCGGAAGCGTCGTCGCGGATAGCCAACTGCATCCAAACCACCTTGGGCAACGGGTCCATGGCCAGGATTTCGTCCGTAATGCCGGGCACGGCGCTGGAGGCGCGAAAGATATCGACCATGTCGACCGGCTCCGGCAAGTCCGCCAACGAGGCGTAGGCCTTCGCACCGGCGATCTCTTTGCCGGCCTGGCCGGGATTGATCGGGAATACGCGATAGCCCTTGTCGATCAGGTATTTTGTGACAAAGAAGCTGGGGCGCACTTCATTGGCCGAGGCGCCGACGATGGCGACGCTCTTCACGCCGTTGAGAATGTCGCTGATATAGGATTCTTCGTAACGATCGTGGTTCATTCGGGTAGCGTAATATTGCCTTCGGCGTCGATTGGGAAGTCGGGATTGTGCGCGACTTCCCAAAGATTGCCTTCGGTATCCTCGAAATAGCCCTGAACGCCGCCCCAGAAGGCGCGCTGGGCCGGTTTCACGATGCGGCCTCCGGCCTTCTCGGCGCGTTCAAGGGTATCGCTGACCTCCCATTCCTCACGCGTGTTGTAGGCCAGCGCGACACCGGAGAAATCGTCGCCGCCGGCCTGTCCATGAGAGGCTCGATAGTTCTCCCTGCCAACGTCCGCCGCAAGCTCGTCTCTTGGCCAGAGCGCAAGCGCCATGCCGCCCATTTGAAAGAATGCAACGCCTTCGGTGAAGCGCTCGTTCCGCTCCAGCCCCATGGCTTCATAGAAGCGGACAGCGCGCTCCAGATCGTCCACGCCCAGGGTGATGATCGAGATGCGCGGTTCCATCACTCGCCTTTCCACTCCGGCCTGCGCTTTTCGATAAAGGCACCGATGCCTTCTTCCGCGTCGCGCGCCAGCATGTTCTCCACCATCACGCGCGCGGTGTATTCATACGCGTCCGAAAGACCCATCTCGGCCTGCTCGTAGAAAGCTTCCTTGCCGATCTTGAGCGTCAGCGGGGATTTGGACGCGATGGTCTCGGCTAGTTCCAGAGCGGTGCGGGTAAGCGCCTCCGGCGCCACGACACGGTTGACAATTCCGAAGGAAAGGGCGGTTTCGGCGCCGATCATCTCTCCCGTGAGAAGCATTTCCATCGCCTGCTTGCGCGGGATGTTGCGCGAAAGCGCCACCATCGGCGTGGAGCAGAACAGGCCGATGTTCACGCCGGGTGTGGCAAAGCGCGCCGCGTCGCTTGCCACGGCGAGATCGCAGGAGGCGACAAGCTGGCACCCCGCTGCCGTCGCCACGCCCCCGACCGACGCGATCATCGGCTTGGGATGGCGCACCACCGTCTGCATAAGGCTGGCGCACAGCTCCATGGTCTCGGCGAAAAATGCCCGTCCCCGGTCGGGGTCGCTGCGGTGCGCCGTCATCTCCTTGAGATCGTGCCCGGCCGAAAAGACCTTGCCCTCGTGCGCCAGGATGATGACGCGCACTGCCTTGTCATCCCGCGCTTCGTCGAGAGCGCTCTTCAATGCCGTCATCATGCCGGTGGAGAGCGCATTGGCCGGCGGGTTCTTGAGCGTCAGCGTCAGGATGCCGGTCTCAAGCCTGCGTTCCACCAGTTCCTGCGCGTCCTCGCGGCTGGGTGTCGCTACCTCGGCCATGACTTTTCTCTCCCTGTCATGCATTCCGCCTTCCGGCGGCTTCCGATTATGTGGGCCTAACACAGGATAGCTTGAAGATCATGGAGGAAAAGGTCATCGTCTTGCAAACTGAAGCAGGGAGGACGTGGAATGAATGTGCGCGCGGGGAGGGAGCTTCAGCCGGTCTTGTCGGTCGAGGAGGTCAACGCCTATCTCGCGGAGGTCTACCCGCAGCTCAACGATGACCGTTCGGATTACTGCGCGGTCGCCGTGCGCCCGGGCGGGTGCACGGTGCGGCTGGAAGCAGGGGAGCGCCACCTGCGCCCGGGAAACACCGTTTCGGGTCCCTCGCTGTTCACGCTTGCCGACATCGGCGGTTATGTCTGCGCATTGTCGCATGTCGGGCGCGAGGCCCTGGCCGTGACAACCAACCTCAACATCAATTTCATGCGCAAGGCGCAGGCCGGCCGTGTCGACGGCGCGTGCCGCATTCTCAAGCTCGGCAGATCGCTGATGGTGTTCGACGTGGCGATCACCGCCGGCCCGGATGAGGTGCTTGTTGCCCATGCCACGGGCACCTATTCACTGCCGCCCGCGCCTGCGGGTGTGGTAAAATAATACCTATTCTATAAACCATTGTTTTTGCGTGCATATTTCATATATCTGGCAGGAAGATGCGCTTGACTCGTGCGGCACCTGTCCATATAAGCACGTCATCGCAGCAAAGCTGCATTTTCGAGGGTCTTCGGGCCATCGGTTCAAGCAACAAGAAAAGCCCTGCTTCGGGCAGGGTCCAGACACGGATAAGACAACCATGAAAACCTTTTCGCAGAAGCCTGCGGAGGTGGAGAAAAAGTGGGTGCTGATCGACGCCGAAGGGCTCGTCGTCGGCCGCCTTGCTTCCATCGTCGCCAACCGCCTGCGCGGCAAGCACAAGCCCACCTATACGCCGCATGTCGATGATGGCGACAATGTCATCGTCGTCAATGCCGACAAGGTGGTGCTGACGGGGCGGAAATACCGCAACAAGAAGTATTACTGGCACACCGGTTATCCCGGCGGCATCAAAGAGCGCACGGCGCGCGATATCCTCGAAGGCCGCTTCCCGGAGCGGGTGGTCGAGAAGGCCGTGGAGCGGATGATCCCGCGCGGGCCGCTCGGACGCCGCCAGATGAAGAACCTGCGCATCTACGCCGGTTCGGAACATCCGCACGAGGCGCAGCAGCCCGAGAATCTGGACGTCGCGGCGATGAGCAAGAAGAATGTAAGGGTCAAGGCATATGGCTGAAATTAACTCCCTTGAGGATCTGGGCGCCGCAACGCAGGCGGAGAGCGCCGAGCAGGCCGCACCGGTTTACGTGCAGAAGCTCGATGAGCAGGGCCGCGCCTACGCCACCGGCAAGCGCAAGAACGCGATCGCCCGTGTCTGGGTGAAGCCGGGCTCCGGCAAGATCACGGTCAATGGCAAAGAGTTTGCACAGTATTTTGCCCGCCCGGTTCTGCAGATGATTCTGCAGCAGCCGATCATGGCATCGAACCGTAAGGGCCAGTACGACGTGGTTGCCACGGTGGTGGGTGGCGGACTTTCCGGCCAGGCCGGTGCCGTTCGCCACGGCATTTCCAAGGCGCTGACCCATTACGAGCCGGATCTGCGCCCTGTGCTCAAGAAGGGCGGTTTCCTGACCCGCGACAGCCGCGTTGTGGAGCGCAAGAAGTACGGCCGCGCCAAGGCCCGCCGTTCGTTCCAGTTCTCCAAGCGCTAAAGCCGCTGCAAAAGCAACTTTCGAAAAAGCGGGCCTTGCGCCCGCTTTTTTATTGCGCACACAAAGGTTCGTTTAATAGCCATAGGCTGGTCTAGAGGAGCGTGCATGCCATCAAAGACCATCGACCATGCTTTCACAGCGCGCCAGAGCGTCGGCGCGGCCAGCGACCCGACTTACGCGGGGGCGCTCTCCTTCATGCGCCGCAAGTTCACCAAGAACGTCAAGGGCGCGGACGTGGTGGTCTGGGGCATTCCCTTCGATGCCGCGGTTTCGAACCGGCCGGGCGCGCGCTTCGGGCCGCAGGCGATCCGCCGTGCCTCGGTCATTTTCGACAACGACCCGCAGTATCCCTTTGGCCGCGACCTGTTCGACGCCCTTGCGGTGATCGACTACGGTGACTGCCTGCTGGACTACGGCCGGCACGATAAAGCACCCGGCATCATCGAGCGGGAGGCGTCGAAAATTCTGCGCGCCGGCGCCTTTCTCGTTACGCTCGGGGGCGATCACTTCGTCACCTGGCCGCTTCTCAGGGCTCATGCGGCCCGGCATGGACAACTGGCGCTCGTTCAGTTCGATGCACATCAGGACACCTGGGATGACGACGGCAAGCGCATCGATCACGGCTCCTTCGTCGGCCGGGCGGTGCGCGACGGCGTGATCGACCCCGCGCGTTCCATCCAGGTCGGCATCCGCACGCACGCGCCGGAGGATTGCGGTATAGAGATCGTCCACGGTTACGATCTCGAAGAGATCCGCGCAGCCGAGGTCGCGAAAATGATTGTGGAGCGCGTCGGTGATGCGCCGGCCTACATCACCTTCGACATCGACTGCCTGGACCCGGCCTTTGCGCCCGGCACGGGCACACCGGTTGCGGGTGGCCCTTCCTCGGCAAAGATGCTTTCAATCCTGCGCCATCTCGGCAAACTGAATTTGGTTGGCGCCGACATCGTCGAGGTTGCACCGGCCTATGATCATGCCGACATTACAGCGGTCGCGGGCGCGTCGGTGGCGATGCACTACATCGGCCTGTTGGCCGAGAAGCGACGAGAATAGATCGCCTACGATATGCTTGCGCCTTGAGGCGCGTTAGAACTCCTCATTACCGTTTTCTTTGGGGCCCCAGGAATGACCGCAAAAATCTTCATCGACGGCGAACACGGCACGACCGGATTGCAGATCCGCTCCCGGCTCGCCGACCGCAAGGACATCGAACTCATCTCCGTACCCACGGAGCGGCGCAAGGAGAAGGCGGCGCGTGCCGAGTGCCTGAATGCCGCCGATATCGCCATTCTCTGCCTGCCGGACGATGCCGCGCGCGAAAGCGTTTCCCTGATCGAGAATGACACGACACGCGTGATCGACGCCTCCACCGCCCACCGCGTGGCGGACGGCTGGGTCTATGGCTTTCCCGAACTGGACCGGCAGCAGGGCAGGGCAATCGCCGAGGCCAGGCGCGTGGCCAATCCCGGCTGCTGGCCCCAGGGCCCCATCGCGCTCCTGCGCCCGCTGGTCTCCGCCGGCCTGCTTCCCGCGGATTTCCCGGTGACCGTAAACGGCATCACCGGATATTCGGGCGGCGGGCGGACGATGATCGAGGACTATGAGGCAAAGGGCGAGGATGCACCTGAATTTCTGCTCTATGGCCTTTCGCTCAGTCACAAGCACCTGCCCGAGTTGCGGCAGTATGCAAACCTTGCGCGCGACCCGCTCATGCAGCCGGCAGTCGGCAATTTCGCGCAAGGCATGGTCGCGGCCGTGCCGCTCCAGCTCGGGCATCTTGACCGAGTGCCCAAGGGGGAAGAGCTGCACGCCGCTATAGCCGACCATTATGCTGGGTTGGAGGAAAGCGTCCTCGAGGTGGCGCCGCTAGAGGCGCTGGAGCGTTCCCCCGAAATCGAGCCCGAGCGCTACAACGGCACCAACACCATGCGCCTCCACGTCTTCGTCAACGATACCCGCGCCCAGGCGCTGCTGATCGCCGTCTACGACAATCTCGGCAAGGGCGCCTCGGGTGCGGCGGTCCAGAACCTGGATTTGATGCTCGGCGACATGGCTTGATGCGCCCATCGCGGGTCACCGCCCCAGGCGGCCTCTCAGAAAGACCGGCTCCGGACATTCACTCGGCGGGTTGCGGCACCTGGGCAGGGAGAGGGTAGCTGCCCTTCGCCGCGCGCCAATGGGCAGTGGCGAAGCCCAGAACGATGAGCGCCATGCCTTGGTGTACGAGCGCCCAGTCCATGGGCACGACCATCAGCAGCGTGACGATTCCGATGGCTGCCTGGAGGCCGACGAGTGCGAAAAGAAGCCATGCCCGGCGGGCGTGAGTCGTGCCAGGTTCGGCGCGCCAGGCCGACACCGCATGCCAAAGGGCGAGCGCCAGAACAGCGTAGGCGCCCAGACGGTGGATGAATTGCACCATCTTTGGATTTTCGAAGATGTTGATCCACGCCGGCGTGTGGGTGAACAGTCCGCCGGGAATGAGAGCGCCATCCATCAGCGGCCAGGTGTTATAAGCCATGCCTGCATTGAGCCCGGCCACGAGCCCGCCAAGATAAATCTGCGCAAGGACGGCAACAACGAGCCAGCCGGCGAACCGCCGCGTACTGCCGACTGCTTCTCCGCGGCTGTGCGGTGCAAGCCCGCGTGCCACGGCCATGACCGCGACAAAGATGATGCAGGCGATTGTGAGATGGGTGGCAAGGCGGTACTGGCTGACATCGGTTCGCTCGACAAGGCCGGAGGCCACCATCCACCAGCCGATGGCGCCCTGCAGCCCACCCAGCGCCAGGATGCCCAGAAGCTTGGGCTTGAGTTTATCTTCCAGGCTTCCGGTCAGCCAGAAGAATGCGAGCGGCAGGGCGAAGAGGAAACCGACACCACGCGCCAGCAGCCTATGGGTCCACTCCCACCAATAGATCGTCTTGAAGTCGTCCAGGCTCATACCCCGGTTGATTTGCTGATACTCCGGAATCTGCCGGTATTTCTCGAACTCCTCATTCCACTCCGTCTCGGTGAGCGGCGGGATGACGCCGTGGATTGGTTTCCACTCCGTGATCGAGAGGCCTGACTCCGTCAGCCGCGTGGCGCCGCCGACAACCACCAACGCGAAAAGCGTCACCAGAACTACGTAAAGCCATACGCGCACCCACGCTCGGTTTCGGGCGGTCTCGGTGACAGGTTCAAGGTTCGATGCTGTGGACGTGGCCATTCTCAAGGTCCGCTGCGCGGGAAAATCGAATGTTAGGTGAACCAGCGCGGCCCGTCTTGCAAGCCTTCGCTGCGCGACATGCGGTCGCCACGGGCCTTAAGGCCTGTCGGGCTGCACACGAATGGTCTATGGAGGCGCCGAAAGGAACTTGCGATGCCCATTCGCCTGAAGAAGTTTATCGGCATGCTGGCGCTGGTAGCGCTTGTTATTGTCTATGCACTCGTATCGACCGCCATTGCCGTCGCGCACCTGGCGGACAGCAGCGCCGTCGTTCACCTGGCTTTTTATCTGTTTTCAGGCCTTTTGTGGGTCTTGCCGGCCATGCTGATCATCAAGTGGATGGAGGGCAAGCCACGTGAGGGGCGCCGGTAAGTGCGGCTGAACGCGGGAGCGTTAGCCGCGATCAGGCGACGTCCCGGTCGGGGGTCGGGGAGGGCGCATTCTCATCGGGCGTGACGAGCAGGGGCTTGTCGAAGCCGCTTTCCTCCAAGGCCTGTTCGGTTTCCGCCACCCGGGCTTCGTGCGGATCGAGCACGCTGATCAGAAGCTGTGTATTGCTGTCCATCAGCGGTGCGACTCCGTCCGCGTCGGTCGGGCCGCACTCGATGACCAGCAGATCATAGGCCGTACCCAGCGAATCCATGATGATCGGCAGACGCTCGACGGCACGCATCGCGCGCTCCCGGTCCGCCGTGCCGATGGGAATCACATGGCAGGAAGAGTGAAGGTCGGCGTGAATGACATCGGCGAACTGCGCTTGTGCTGCCAGTAGATTGGTGATCCCGCTGTAGGACTTGCTCTCCAGCGTCGGTTGTGAAGCCGCACCGGTATCGGTCAGGTCGAGCAGGATGACGCGCTGCCCCTGATCGGCCACCTGGCGCGCCACCAATACGGCGGAAGCGGCAGCTTCGTCGCCTTCCGGCGAAATGAAGATGGCGCGCGACACACCCGATGAAATCAAGGTCTTGGCGGCATCGTCGATAGTCAGTTCGGCCGTCGCGGGAACGTCTTCCTCGACATCTTCTTCGTCTTCTCTGTCCATAGCGGCCCCGCCAATAGCCGCGCCGGCAGCGGCGCCTGTGGCGGCTGCGGAAGCCGTATGGTCGACCTGCTCGATCAGCGCGAGTTCCTGCGGTTGCGGCGTGACTGTCGTGCTGCCCTGCGCCGGCCGCATGGCGCGTCCGCTAAACAGCTCCCGAAGCAGGACCAGGACGACCATCAGGAGGAGAGAGCCGGCAAACGCGGCGGCGGTGAGCGGCATAACCTTCGGGAAATATGGCTCGCTCGGCACCACGGCGCGCGAAAAGACACGCGCATCGACGGGCAGATAGTCCCGGCTGCCACGTGCAGCCGCTTCGCGGAATCGGGTGAGATAGCTTTCAAGAAGTTCTCGCTGGGCGGTCGCATCGCGCTCCAAGGCACGAAGCTGAACCTGCTGCTCGTCGGCGCGGGCGGCCTCCGTCTTTAGCTCGTCGAGATTGGCCCTCAGCTCGGCTTCGCGCCTGCGCGCAGCATCCGCCGAGGTCTCCAGTCCCTCCACGATATTCTGCTCCTCGGCGCGGATTTGGGCCTCAATATCGGCAATCTGGGAGCGGAGCGCGCGAAGGCGCGGGTGATTGTCCATGAGGTCGGTCGAGAGGTCGGCAAGTTGCGCATCCAGCCTCACCTGCTGCTCGCGCAAGACTTGGATGAGGCTGGAATTCTGCACAGCTGGAAGGCTCTGCAAACTGGCTCCCCGGTCCAGAGAAGCCTGTGCGCTTTCCAGTGTGGACTCGGCGGTGGCGCGCTCGGCACGGGCGCGCGAGAGCTCACTGGAAATCTCGGCAAGCTGCTGGGTGGCCAGAACCGTATTGTTCTGCCCGATCAAAAGATCCGACTGAGCGCGGAAGTTCGCAACGCGTTCCTCCGCTTCGCGTACCCGTTGCTGCAGGTCCTCAATCTCCGGTTCAAGCCATGCGGTTGCGCTTGCGTTGGACTCCCGCTCAGCCTCGCGCAAGTCCGCCACATAGGCCGCGGCAATCGCATTGGGCACGCGCGCGGCAAGCTCCGGGTCTTCGGAGGAGTACTGGATGGTGATAACGCGCGAGTTCTCAACGCGATAGATGTCGAGATTCGTGCTAAGTGTGCCGAGGACGCTTTCCTCCGACGCCGCATTGTCGGGGTCGGATTCCAGCCCGAACGCCATGAGAATGCGGTCGATGCGAGAGGGCTGGCTCTCGAACTCCGGATGGTTGGCGAGATCGAGCTCATTGGCCACGTTGCTGAGCAGGTCCAAGGAGGTCATGACCTCGACCTGGCTCGCTACACCCTCCGCATCGAGGATCGCCCGGTCGTTCTGCACCGAACCTTCCGGGCGCGTGTAGACGGATTCCCGCGGCTCGATCAGCACGCGCGTTTCCGCACGGTAGAGCGGCGTGGCCGTGACCAGAAGCGCATACACGATCGCCGTCATGACCAGCGCGACGAGAGCGATGCGCCACCAGTTCCGCCTCAGACTGGCCAGCAGCCGGCCGAGGTCGACATCGACATCGTTGGCCATCGGCTCACTGCTTTTCATGCGTCGCCCTCCGGGAAAGTATCTCCATGCAACTTAAGTGTGCATGGTAACCATAGGGTTAACCCTTTATCAGCCGCACAGCAGCTGTTGGTTAACCGCCCATTAACCGTAAGTGTTCGATAAAGCCAATCACGAAAGTTGGATGCCGGGTGCTACAGGTTAGGTTCCGAGACGCATGGGAAAGCCGTTTCAATTCGCTGTCGGGGTTATGGCGCTCGCCCTGCTGGCGGGATGCACCGGGTATCGCCCGCCACCTCCCGCCTTCCACGAGGCGCTGTACCAGCCTTATCTGATCGGTGCGGGCGACCAGTTGCGCATCACTGTGCTGGGGCAGGGGGAGCTTACCAACAGCTATAGTGTGGACCAGTCCGGTAACGTGGCCTTCCCGATTGTCGGCTCGGTGCCGGCGCGCGGGAGGACCGCGGCGCAGATCGAGAAGACAATCGCGCAAAAACTACGCGGCGGATACTTGCGCGACCCCGATGTAACCGTGGAGGTGGCCCAGTATCGCCCGATCTTTGTGATGGGCGAAGTGGGAGAACCGGGGCAGTATTCCTTTGTGCCCGGCATGACCGTCCAGAAAGCGATCGCAGTGGGGGGCGGCTTTACCCCTCGCGCCGAGCAGGCAAACGTGGACGTGACCCGCGAGATCAACGGCGAGGTCATGACTGGCCGCGTCTTCATCTCAGACCCGCTGATGCCAGGTGACACGATCTATGTGCGTGAGCGGCTGTTCTGAATGACGGCCGCAAGGTAGCCACTCCATGCGCATTGTCCATTGCTTCCGGTCTCCCGTTGGCGGAATCTTTCGCCATGTCCGCGACCTTTGCGAAGCACAGATCGCGGCCGGACACGAAGTTGGCATCGTTTGCGATTCCACGACCGGTGGTGATTATGAGGATCGGCGCCTCGAGGAAATCGGGAGAAAGCTTCCGCTCGGCCTGATCCGTACACCGATGCAGCGCAATGTCGGACTTGGTGACCTGGGTGCGGCTTGGCGTACATTGCGTGTGTTCCGGCGCATGCGGCCCGACATACTGCATGGCCATGGTGCGAAGGGCGGGATCTACGCACGCCTTTTCGGTACCGCGATGCGCGTGGGCGGGCGCCGCGTCGCGCGACTTTATTCCCCACACGGCGGCAGTCTTCACTACGATCCCGATACGCGGTCCGGACGGTTCTACTTCGGGATCGAGCGGATGATGGAGCGCGCGACGGACCATATCCTCTTTGTCTCGGACTATGAAAAACGCACCTACGAAAAGAAGATCGGCCGCCCGCGCGCGCCGGTGAGCGTGGTCTACAACGGGTTGCGCGCCGAGGAGTTCATCCCGGTCGGGAATGCGCCGGATGCGGCGGATTTTCTCTACATCGGCATGATGCGCGACCTGAAGGGGCCGGATCTCTTCCTGGACGCGCTCAAGGAAGCCGAGCGGCAGAGCGGGCGGACCTTGACGGCCGTAATGGTCGGCGACGGCGACGACCGCGACAAATACATCGCGCAGGTGGACGCGCTCGGCTTCTCCGACCGCGTCCGGTTTCACCCGGCCATGCCGGCGCGCGCGGCTTTCGCGCTGGGGCGGATAATGGTCGTGCCCTCCCGCGCCGAAGCGATGCCCTATATCGTTCTGGAAGCACTCGCCGCCGGCAAGCCGATGATCGCCACGCGGGTCGGCGGGATACCGGAAGTCTTCGCAAAGCAAACGGCCGCATTGTGCGACCCGAATACCGGCTCCCTTGCCGAGAGAATGACGTTTGCACTCTCAGACGAAGCCGCCTTTTGCCGGGAAATGCCGTCGGAGGAAACGCTCAAGGAACGGTTTAGCGTGGAGGCGATGACCTCGGCGGTCGATGCGATCTATCGCGGGGTGCGCACGAGTTAAGCAATCAATGATATGAAAATATCAAGGGAATGTTTAACTCTGAGTGCTACGCGACGAATAATGAAAATGAATCCCGTCGACCCGAAGAACCGAGCTGCCACGCCCGTTCACGCCGCTGACTCCAAGCGGGAGCAGCGCGCTCGACCGACGCTCGGTCCCGTGGCTCGACAAGTGGCCGAGCAGTACCGGCGTGACACCATGTCCCCCGTCATGGTGAGTGGGGTCATGCGCATTATCGAGTTTTGCGTTTTGCTTCTGCCCGGCTTTGCTATCTATGCCGGCCATGTGGGCCTCTCTACACACCTGTCACTTGAGTATCCACTGGTGATTGCCGGCGTGTCGCTGCTTTCGGTGATCCTGTTCGAGTTCAGCGACGCTTATCAGATGCCCGCTCTGCGCAATCCCATGTCTCACGCGGGGCGCATCTTCCTATGCTGGTCGTCGTCGTTTGCCGTTCTCCTCGTCGCGCTCTTCTTTCTCAAGATTTCTGAAGAGTTCTCGCGGCTCTGGCTGGGTGCCTGGTTCGCGAGCGGGCTCGGGGTGGTCTTCGTCCTGCGGCTGGTGACCTCGCGGGTTATCCGCCGCTGGACCCGCAACGGGCGGATCGAGCGGCGCGCGGTGATCGTGGGCGGCGGCAAAAACGCCGAACTCCTGATCCGCTCGATTGAGCGCCAGCCCTACAACGACATTCGCATTTGCGGCATCTTCGATGACAGGGACGACCGCCGCTCGCCGCCCATCGTGGCAGGCTATCCCAAGTTGGGCAATGTGGACGAACTGATCGAGTTCGCTCGCATCGCCCGCATTGACATGATGATCGTGTCGCTGCCGATCACGGCTGAGGCGCGCGTGCTGACCATGTTGAGAAAGCTCTGGGTGCTGCCGATCGACATTCGCCTTTCTGCCCATTCCAGCCACATGCGTTTTCGCCCACGCGCATACTCCTACATCGGCTCGGTCCCGATGCTCGACGTGCTCGATCGTCCTATCAACGATTGGGATTCGGTTGCCAAGCGCGCGTTCGACATCCTGTTCAGCCTGCTGGGAATTGTCGTCTTTTCTCCCGTCATGCTGGCCACAGCGATAGCCATCAAGCTCGATAGCAAGGGTCCGGTGCTTTTCAGGCAGAAGCGCCATGGCTTCAACAACGAAGAGATCAACGTTTTCAAGTTCCGCTCGATGTATATTGAGCAGTGTGACCCGACGGCGCGGAACCTGGTCACCAAGGATGATCCTCGAGTTACCCGGGTAGGGCGGTTCATTCGCAAGACTTCGATTGATGAGCTACCACAGTTTTTCAATTCACTTTCGGGCAGCCTGTCGCTGGTGGGCCCGCGTCCCCACGCGCCGACCGCCAAAGCAGAGAACAGGCTCTATGATGAAGTCGTCGACGGGTATTTTGCACGCCACCGAGTCAAACCAGGGGTGACCGGCTGGGCACAGATCAACGGCTGGCGCGGTGAGACGGATACGGAGGAGAAGATCAGAAAGCGGACCGAATTCGATCTTTATTACATCGAGAACTGGTCGTTGTGGTTCGATCTGAAAATCCTGTTGCTGACGCCGTTTCGGCTCCTCGGTTCGGATAACGCCTATTGACGACGCGGCTGGACAACACAGACCCGATCACTTTGCCAAGAGCGGCCGTTAATCGGCGGCTACTTGCAATTGTGCGAGCCGGCGCGATTTCGCTTGCGGTGTTCCTTTCGGGTTTCGTGATCCAAGAACCTGCGCCATACGAACTATACATGGCCGGATTGATCCCCATTTGGGCGTTGTTCGGCCTGCGACTCTCGCGGCATCAGATGCCGTTGTTGCTGTTGCTCGTTCTGTTCAACATCGGCGGCCTCATTTCCATGAGCCAGCTTGCGGATCTCGGTGACATTCCGCTTTACTTGGCAGTGTCGTTCTTTCTCGCCATCACTTCTGTGTTCGTCGCCGCAGTCATAGAGACCCAACCGGGTATTCTCCCCGCCATCATCGGCGGCTGGATTGTCGCAGGTATTTTCACTGCCCTTTTTGGCATAGCGGGTTATTTTCAAGCCTTTCCCGGTGCCGAAATGTTTACTCGTTACGGACGGGCGACCGGTGTTTTCCAGGACCCTAATGTTTTCGGTCCGTTTCTGACGCTCCCGGCCGCGTTTCTTCTCTACAAGATCATGACCGGCAGATTGACGCTCGCGCTTCTCGCAGTACTGCCATTCCTTGTTATCGTGCTTGGTATCTTTCTCTCCTTCTCGCGCGCCGCATGGGGCCTCTTTTCCTTCTCGGCCGTAGGATTGGTCGTGGCGCTTTTCATTCACTATCGAGAAGGGCATGTGAGGCTGCGTATCGTCACCATGAGTCTTGTTTCGACGGTGATCGTTGGGCTGGCTCTGCTTATCCTTCTTCAGATTCCAGCCGTTGCCGATTTGCTCAGCGTGCGCGCGCAACTCACCCAGGACTACGACGGCGCCCGGCTCGGCCGTTTTGCCCGCCACTTCATCGGTTTCATGCTGGCTACGGAAAATCCTCTCGGCATCGGCCCGCTGGTCTTCGGGAGGATGTACGGCGAAGACACGCACAATATCTGGCTCAAGGCATTGCTCGCCTATTCATGGTTGGGTTTTGCGGCCTATTTTCTCCTCATCGTCTGGACGATCGCCGGCGCATTTCGCTACATCTTTCGCGCGCGCCCGTGGCAGCCCTATTTCGTATGCACCTTCATCGTCTTTGTGGGCCACGTTGCGCTAGGCACTGTCATCGACACGGACCATTGGCGCCATTTCTATCTGATGCTTGGTATGCTCTGGGGGATGATGGCGCTGGAGCAGCGACACCAAAGCCAGCTTGGGCGAGGGGAATTCACCCCCGTCGATCAGAAGCGATAACCGATCCGAACTCCCGCCGCCTCGGCTCCAGCATTCGGCTCGCAAAGCTGCCCGTTCGAGAAGTGATCGGCATAGGCCTGAACCGTCCACCGGTCATTCACATCGTATCCGAGCGCGGCGCCGAGATGAAAAAGCGCCCGGCAACCGAGCGCTTTATAGCCTGTCGGATCTTTCAGATTGTCCGCCGTGGTCACCGCGCCGCCAAGGCTGGTGCTCAGATAGAAGCGGTCGGTAAGGCGGAAATCCCAGTTCAGCCCCGCATAGGCAAAATGGAACGCATCATCGGCTATGGCGATGTCCGTTCCGATATAGGGTCTTGGAGATCCGATCGCGCTCAAAAATTCCGGAGACTTGAAGAGGAATTCGCCATTAACGACGATGCCGCTGAATTGATCCGTCGTGAACGGGCCACGATCATAGGCCAGCACACCCAACCGAAGTTCATAATGGTCCGAATGGATGCCGGGCTGAAGAAAATATCCCGTATTGTCTTCAGCAAAGCCCGCGGACGCTAGAAGACAGCTTGCGCCAACAATCGTGGAGGCGAGACGGAATTTTTTCATGCGTATAGGACCCCGCAGGCAGGACGCGGCTCTCTGGATAACGCGACAGTACGCCTATGAACACGAATCGCTGCCAGTATAGATGCAATGCGGCTGCGAATATATCAGCGCCTGAGCATTGAACCCTCGGAATTTCAGAGAAGGGCAACCAGATCAGTTGCAGAGCGAGTTACAATACCGCTGCCGGACGGTTGAAAGGTAGCGGTCCGCACCTCGTAAGAACGATAGTGCGCCGGGCACCATTCCTTTCGTCCTAAATGTCGTGTCAGGAGAATGGCGGGGCGATCGGGGGGACGAAAAAGCCCGCCAGGGGAGGAGATCTGGCGGGCTTAACTCGATTGCGGCGCGGGAGGAGGTGCGCCGCTTTCGCCGTCGGCATCGCATCTGGGAGGAGGAGATGGCCGACACATGCGAGATAGTGCCATTCCAGGCAATCGGCAAGACGTACGGATTGTCGCAGGGGGCACGAGGGACGTGCTCCCCGCGGTCCAGCCCGCTTCCACAGGCTTTGCCTGCGTGGCTACAAGGATTTCCCGTGTAGACAGCCGTGCAATCCAGGCTTTGATTTTAAATGGTCGGAGCGGCGGGATTCGAACCCACGACCCCTTGACCCCCAGTCAAGTGCGCTACCGGGCTGCGCTACGCTCCGAGCCGTGCAAATGCCTATATTCTCGCGACGTCAGACGCAAGTGCAAAATCGTATCTCAGAACGATAGCAGGTCACCTTGGGCCTACTTCACGGTCTGCGCAAACGGATCTTCCCCCGGCAGAAGATCAGGCGTGTCGTCGAAAGCCTTGAAGTGCAAATCATATGTGAATAAACTCTTCATTTAAGAAAACGTGAGCCGATTCCTGTGCGGCAGCAGTGGCGTGCGAAGGGGAGGAGATTTGACGATGTGGGAGACCTTGATGCGGACGGCACGGATGTCGTCGGTGGGAATGCGACGACCGGCAGGAAGAGCTTGCGCCGATTTCATTGAACAACGCAAACAGAAGATATCCTGATGACAGCCACCCAGTCGGACCTGCCGCTCGAGGGCATTACCGTCCTTGACCTCAGCCAGTTTCTATCCGGGCCGTACTGCTCGTTACGCCTGCTTGATCTGGGGGCGCGGGTTATCAAGGTAGAACGCCCGAACCTCGGCGATCTCTCGCGCCAGCTTTACCTGAGCGATACGGAGATCGGTGGCGATTCCACCATCTTCCACGCCATCAATCGTGGAAAGGAAAGTCTGGCCGTTGACCTGAAGGATGAGGAAGATCTGGCCTTTCTGCGCCGCCTGATGGAGAAGGCCGATGTGGTGATCCAGAACTTCCGTCCCGGCGTGATCGCCCGTCTCGGCCTGGATTATGATAACGTGCGCAAGCTCAATTCCGGCATCGTTTACGCCTCCATCAGCGGTTATGGCGAGGAAGGCCCCTGGGTGAAGCGACCCGGTCAGGATCTGCTCGCCCAGGCGCGCTCGGGCGTGATGTGGCTGAACGGTGATGACGGACAGGGGCCGGTCCCTTTCGGTCTGGCTATAGGCGATATGCTGGCGGGCGCGGCGGCTGCGCAAGGCATCCTGGCGGCGCTGGTCAAGCGCGGCGTCTCCGGCAAAGGCAGCCATGTCGAAACAAGCCTGCTGGAAGCCTTGGTCGATTTGCAGTTCGAGGTGCTGACGACATTTCTCAATGATGGCCAGCGTATGCCGCGCCGTTCCAGTGTGCGCAGCGCACATGCGTATCTGGCCGCTCCGTATGGTGTCTATCCGGCGCGCGACGGCTTCCTTGCAATCGCGATGACACCCATTCCTAAGCTGGCCGATATTCTCGAGCTCGAGGAACTGGCGCCCTATCGAGATCAGCCCGAGAGCTGGTTCACGCGCCGGGACGAGATCAAGACCATCATCGCCGGGCGGATTGCCGCGCGCACGATTGACGAATGGGTGCAGCTTCTGGAACCGCACGACATCTGGTGTGCGAAAGTTATGGATTGGAACGATCTGATGAACAGCGAAGGCTTTGGCGTGCTCGATATGCTCCAGACCGTTGAGCGGGGCGGTGAGGTTTCCATCCGCACCACCCGCTCGCCAATCCGCATCAACGGTGTGCGCCCCTCATCGGACCGGGCGGCACCGGGCATAGGCGAGCACAGCGCGAAGATCCGAGCGGAGTTCGGACTGTGAGCGGCGTCCGGCTGAAGGGCATGACATGGAGCCATCCGCGCGGCTTCGATCCCATGCAGGCCTGTGCCAAGGAGTGGCAGGCAAAAACCGGCGTTTCCATCGACTGGGAAAAACGTTCTCTGCAAGATTTCGAGTCCTTCCCCGTCGAGACGTTGGCACGTGAGTATGACCTGATCGTCATCGACCATCCCCATGTGGGGGAAATCACGGCCCAGGGTTGCCTTGCGCCGCTGGATGTGCCGGGCCGCGAAGCCGAGCGCGCCGCATTGGAGGCGGCGAGCGTCGGCGCCTCTTACCCGAGCTACGAATGGGAGGGCCGGCAATGGGCCTTTCCCATCGACGCTGCCGCCCAGGTGCAGGCCTGGCGCCCTGATCTGATCGACAGCCCGGCCGCGGACTGGAACGAGGTCATGGAACTTGCCGGGCGCGGCATGGTGTTGCTTCCGCTGCGCCCGCCGCATTCGCTGATGACGTTCTACAGCCTCGCCGCGAACACGGGTCGTCCCTGCCGCAACGATGGCGGCGGCGATTTCGTCGATGCGCCAGCTGGCGAAGAGGTTCTGGAGACGATGCGCGCCATGGCGGCGCTGATCGACCGCGAATGCCTTGGCATGGATCCCATCGCGGTGCTCGAGCGCATGGCGGAAAAGGATAGCCCGATTGCCTGCTCTCCGCTCATTTATGGTTATGTCAGCTACTCCGTGGAAGGTTTTCGGGACCGGCGGGTTCTGTTCGGCGACCTGCCGCCGGCAGGCACGGCGGGCCCGGTGGGCTCGGCCATCGGCGGAACGGGAATTGCCGTTTCGGCCTTCTCGAGCGACCGCGAAGCGGCCAAGGATTTTGCCTATTGGGTCGCAAGCGGCGCCGTGCAGCGCGGCCTCTATGCGCAGTCCGGTGGACAGCCCGGCCATGGCGAGGCGTGGGAGGACGATGCAGTCAACGCCATGACAGGCGATTTCTACCGCGCCACGCGCGAAACGCTGGAGGGCGGCTGGTTGCGCCCGCGCCATCGCGGGTACATGGACTTCCAGCAGTCCGCCTCTGAGGTGGTCAATGCCGTTTTCGCGGAGAATGAGCCGGCGGCCGCGGCGGTCAAGCGCCTCAATGCGCTGTTCCGCGAAAGCTTCGAGGCATAACGTCGTTACAGCCGCCAGATCCGACGGGCATTCCCCGCAAAGAGCTTTTCACGCTCATCCGCGCTGGCGTTGGCAAAAAGCGCATGGGTGGCGGCGACCCAGGTCGCCAGCCCACCACCCAACGTGCAGACGGGCCAGTCGCTGCCCCAGACGATACGGTCCCAGCCGAAGCAGGCGACCACGTGCTCGACCCATGGACGAAGCGTGTCGATTGTCCAGTCGTCCTGATCGGCATACGCAACAACGCCGGAAATCTTGGCCGTCACGTTGGAACGACGGGCGATATCCTCAATCCGGCTCCGCCAGGGCTCACGCGCATCGCCAGCGATATCCGGCACGCCACAATGATCGAGAATGAATTGTACGTCGGGTGCCGTATCCGCAAGCGCGATCGCCTTGTCGAGTTGTCGTGGAAGCACGCACAGATCGAATGTCAGGCCGGTGCCGGAGAGCCGCTTTATGTTCTCGCGAAAGATCGGCTGCTCGGAAACTTCATCGGGTACGACGTGGAGGGGCCGGCGGAACCCGCGCACGAAAGGGTTGGCCCGTTGCTCTTCGAGATAGACGGCAAATCCTTCTTCCTCGGGCCGGCAGGCCGCGATGGCGGCCGTGATCAGGCTGTCCGGTTTTTTTGAAAGGCCTGCGACATAGGCGTTCTCATTGTCGATTCGTGCCGGATCGACATCGACTTCCATATGCATGGCCTGGCTGATCCCGGCGCGGCGTGCCTGACGGGCGTAGTCGGCATAGAGAAAGTCGCGGTTCAGCGCGTCGACGCCCGCAAGCCAGGGATAGCTGAGGGCCGACTGGTCTATGATATGCAAATGTGTATCGATGAGCATACGTGTCCTCCTGAAATGCCGCCATTCTCGACGATGGTCTCATATGGAAATTACGTTTCCAAAGAAGAACTCTTCGCCTGGTGCGCGATGTCGGCGCCCGCGAGCCTCGAGAGTTCGTCGGCCGTTCGCCTGAGAAGTTCGATCGTGCCGGAAATGTCCGGAGCAGAAGGGGTGTTGATGATCGTGATATAGGGGACGGTGAGGGCGGCGAACGCCTTTCCATCCGGGCCGAGAATGGGGGCGGATAGATTGAGCACACCTGCGGTCTGCACGCTCGGCATCATTTCGTAGCCGCGCTCGCGGATCTGATCGAGCCGGTCGTAGAAATCCTGCGTCAGCTTTGGCGTTTCGCGGTTGCGCGCATTCTCCGCAATCATCATCTCTCGCTCTTCCGGGGAGCGGAAGGCGAGGAGGATGTGCCCCGAACCGGTATCGAAGAGGCTGATATGCGATCCGACCCGGATCGAGATGCCCCAGTAATTCGGCGCTTCCTGCTGGGCGATGACGACGGCCGCGCCGCGGTCGAATACGACCAGCTGATTCGCCTGCAGCGAATTCTCCGCCAGTTCGCGCATCAGCGGGGTGGCGTAGGAAACGATCCGGCGGATCGGCGCGTGCATCTGCGCCAGTCCGAAGAGCTTCAGGCTCAGTGAGTAACGGTCGCTGTCGGTGCGTGTGACGTAGCCGCGCCGTACCAGCCTGTCGAGCATGCGATAAAACTCGTTTGGATTGCGCCCGAGCCTTTTGGCGATTTCCGCTTGCGTCAGACCGCCTTCCACGGATGCAAGCAGCTCGAGAATGTCGAGTCCCTTGTCGAGCGCCGGCGCGCGGTAGCGCTCACCATTGTTCTGCTCCGTTCCGATGTCGTTAGCCAATCGTTCCCCCAGGTTAGCCCATTCCAGGTGAATGGTGACCTTCATATATACAAAACATACTGGCGCAACCGGCGGAAGCGCTTGACACGATCCGCCGAGACATTCATTAATGAATTAAAGCATCACCTATGAGATGACGCAAGTGACCGTCTGTCTCGCACGTATGTAAATGCAACTGGGAGGATTCCATGAGGCGTACTTATCTCGGCGTTTCCATAGCCACTGTCGCGTTGGCGCTATCAGGGGCGGGAGGATATGCACAGGAGTTGCCGGGCAGCTTCGAGGGTGTAAGGCTCGACGTAAAATTGATCGGCGGTCAGCAATACGAGGCGCTTTACGAGCGCATCGGAGAATGGGAGGAGGCGACCGGCGCCACGGTCAACATTGCCTCCAAGCAGAACCACTTCGAGCTCGACAAGGAAATCAAGACGGACCTCGCAACCGGCCTGATCAACTGGTGCGTCGGCTCCAACCATTCGTCCTTCGCTCCGCAATATCCGGGCATCTACACGGACCTTGCCGCACTCCTGCCGCAGGAGGAGATCGACGCCTTCGTGCCGAGCACGATCGAAGCGTCGACTCTGGACGGTCGTCTCGTCATGCTTCCGCGCGCCCAGTACGACGTTTCGGCGCTCTATTATCAAAAGAGCCTCTACGAGGACGAGGAGAGCAAGGCGGCGTTCGAGGAAGAGTATGGCTACGAGCTTCGTCCGCCGGAAACCTGGGACGAAGTCAAGGATCAGGCCATTTTCTTTGCTGACCCGCCGAATTTTTACGGCACGCAGTTCGCCGGGAAGGAAGAAGCCATTAACGGCCGCTTCTACGAGATGCTGATTGCCGAGGGCGGTGAATATCTCGACGCCGAGGGACGCCCGGCTTTCAACTCGGAAGCCGGTGTACGCGCTCTCCAGTGGTTCGTCGATCTTTACGAGGCGAAAGCCGTACCGGCCGGTACCACCAACTATCTCTGGGACGATATTGGCCAGGGCTTCGCCTCCGGCACCATCGCGATCAACCTGGACTGGCCGGGTTGGGCCGGATTCTTCAATGATCCGGAGTCTTCCAAGGTCGCCGGCGATGTCGGCATCACCATGCCGCCAAAGGGATCTGCCGGAGAATACTCGGCATGGTCAGGGCATCATGGCTTCTCGGTCACGGAAAGCTGCGATAATAAGGAAGCGGCCGCATCTCTCGTCTGGTTCCTCACCAATGAGGAGAGCCAGCAGCTTGAGGCTTCCGCCGGTCCATTGCCGACACGCAGCGCCGTATGGGACTGGGTGATCGAGGAAGCGGCCGACGATCCCTTCCGCAAGGAGGTCCTGACTGCATTCCAGGGTGCTGCCGAAGTTGCCTATCCCGTGCCGCAGACTGCTGCCTGGATTGAAATCTCCAATGCAGTTTATCCGCAGCTGCAAGCGGCGATCCTTGGTGATAAAACCGCCAAGCAGGCGCTCGACGATGCCGCCGCTCAGGCCACGGAAATCCTCGAGGAAACCGGCGAACTCTGACGCCGAAACTACAGGGGCGGCACCCGTTTGAGGTGCGCGCCCCTTTTTCTTCAGCCGGTGCGTGCGAAGATGCCCTCAGGCTGAGCCCGATTATTGCGAGACGACGGATAGAAAATCATGAAAGCATGGAGATTGCCGGCGCCGGTTCTTCTGCTCATGCCGGCCTTTATCGTGCTTTCCGCGGTCGTTGTCGTACCGCTTTTCCTCTCACTTTATTCCAGCTTTACGCCATTCAGGCTGACCCGCCCGGACAGCATCTGGGTATTCATCGGGCTGGACAATTACATCCGCCTGTTCGGGGACTGGGCGTTCTGGACGGCTTTTGGCCGCACTGTCCTGTTCCTCGCCGTGGCGCTCAATCTGGAGATGGTCCTGGGGCTAGGCCTTGCAATGCTGGTGGAAAAGGCCACTCGCGGGCAGCGCATCCTCAGAACCATGATGATGTTCCCGATGATGTTCTCACCGGTCCTGGTGGGTTTCCAATTCAAGTTCATGTTCAACGACAATGTCGGGCTCGTGAACAACGCGTTGCAATCGCTCGGTCTCACCGATCAGGCGATACCCTGGCTTATCGACGGAAATCTCGCCTTTTTCGCCATTCTCACCGCTGAGATATGGTCATCCACCTCGGTCTTCGCGATCTTCATCCTGGCCGGATTGATGGCGATGCCGCGCGAGCCGATCGAGGCGGCGCGGGTCGATGGGTGCACCCCATGGCAGACCTTTCGCTACGTAGTATGGCCCTTCATCATGCCTTTCGCTTTTATCGCCATGACGATCCGCTCGCTCGATATCGCGCGTGCATATGACATCGTAAAGATCATGACGGACGGCGGTCCGGCCGGACGCACCGAAATTCTATGGACGCTGATCGCGCGCACCGGCTATTCCGACGCCCGCATGGGGCTGGCCAACGCCATGGCCTACATCGCGATCCTCCTGTCCATTGTCTTCACTCTGATTTTCTTCCGGCAGCTTGCCAAGGCACGCCAGCAGGTGGGAGCGGAGTGGTAACGATGGAGGCAAACACGCTCAACCGCCTGAACCGGCGCCTCTTGAAGATCGGCCATCTAATTAGCCTCTTCCTGGCCATGTCCATTATCTGTCTGCCGGGCTTGTGGGTCGTGCTCAGTTCGCTGCGCCCGACAGTAGAGATCATGGCCAAGCCGCCGGTCTGGATACCGCAGCAGCTTTCCTTTGACGCCTATGTCAGCATGTTCAGCGGGGCGGGACGCGGTGGAATTCCCGTCCTCGACTACTTCATCAACTCGGTCATCATCGCGGCGAGCTCGACAATTATTGCCCTGGTGGTTGGAATGGCCGGTGGCTATGCCTTTGCGCGCTACCGTTTCCGTGGAAAGACGGCGATATTCGTCGGCTTCATGTTGACCCGCACGGTTCCCGGCATCGCGCTTTCGCTCCCGCTTTTCTACGTCTATGCGCGGCTCGGCGTCATCGATACCCATTTCGGCATGATCATGGCCTATGTCGCCTTGAACGTGCCGTTTACCGTCTGGCTCATCGACGGCTTCTTCCGCCAGGTACCGAAGGATCTGGCCGAGGCGGCGCAGATCGATGGCTGCACGCGCTGGCAGGCCTTTTGGCAGGTGGAGTTCCCGCTGGCGCGTCCGGGTATCGCGTCGGCGGGCATTTTCGCCTTCCTGATTTCATGGAATGAATTCGCCCTGGCTTCACAACTCACGCGCTCGACGAACTCCAAGACGCTGCCCGTTGGTCTTCTCGACTACACCGCCGAGTTCACCACCGACTGGCGCGGCATGTGCGCGCTGGCCGTGGTCATGATCATTCCGGCGCTCGCCCTGACATTCATCGTGCAAAAACATCTCGTGTCCGGCCTGACTTCCGGCGCGGTGAAAGGATAGCTCCATGGCAACTGTGTCCCTGCACAAGCTGGTAAAGCGCTACGCGTCAGTAGAGGTCGTGCACGGCATTGACCTGGAGGTCGCGGATCGCGAGTTCATCGCGCTTGTGGGTCCTTCCGGATGCGGCAAGTCCACGACCCTGCGTATGATTGCCGGGCTGGAGGACATCTCCGGTGGTGAGATTCGCATCGACGGCGAGGTGGTCAACGACCTGCCGCCGCGCTCGCGCAACATTTCAATGGTCTTTCAGTCCTACGCGCTCTACCCGCACATGTCGGTGCGCGAGAACATGGGCTTTTCGCTGAAGATCGCCCGGCGCCCGCAGGATGAGATCGACCAACGTGTGGCCGAGGCCGCGCGGACACTGGATCTCGAGCCGCTTCTCGATCGTCGGCCCTCACAGTTGTCCGGCGGACAGCGCCAGCGCGTCGCCATGGGCCGTGCCATCGTCCGCAATCCGGCGGTCTTTCTGTTCGATGAGCCTCTTTCCAATCTCGATGCCAAGCTGCGCACGCAGATGCGCACCGAGATCAAAAAGCTGCACGCCAAGGTGCGTTCCACCGTTGTTTACGTGACCCACGACCAGATCGAGGCCATGACGCTTGCCGACCGCATCGTCATCATGCGTGACGGCCATATCGAGCAGGTGGGCACACCGGAGGATGTTTTCCATCAGCCGGCCACGCGCTTCGTGGCAGGTTTCATCGGTTCGCCGCCGATGAACCTCCAGGAAGCGGTGGTGGACGACGGAGGGCTTGTATTCGCCGGCGGAACGCGGCTTCCCCTACCGCGTGCCTTCAAGGACAAGACCGAGACGGGCAGTAAGGTTGTTTTCGGGCTGCGACCGGATGATCTTTATCCGGAAGGCCATGGCCTTCATTCCGGTGGCGAGTCCGATGTTCACGCCATCGACCTGCCTGCCGGCATCATGGAGCCGCTGGGCAACGAGACGCTCATCTACACCGAGGTCGACGGGCATGAATGGATTGCGCGCATGCTCAATCCGAAGCCGTTGGCAACAGGCGAGGCACACCGTTTCAACATAGATCTATCCAATGCGCATCTCTTCGATTCCGAGACCGGCCGCAGGCTAGGAGGCTGAGCGAATGGCCCGCGTCGAGAAAGTCGAGCTGTGCATGGTGGACCTGCCTCCGCAAGTTCCGCGCAGCGATGCGATCCAGAGTTTCGTTAGCCAGGAAACGCCCATCGTCACCATAACGGATTCCGACGGAGCCACGGGAACCGGTTACAGCTACACCATCGGTACGGGCGGTTCCTCCGTCATGCGCCTGCTTCGCGATCACCTCGCGCCGAGGCTTATCGGCCGCGATGCCGATATGATCGAGGCGATCTGGCACGATCTGGAATACGCCACCCACGCCACCACGGTGGGCCCCATCACCGCAATCGCGCTTGCCGCCATCGACACCGCGCTTTGGGATTTGCGCGCCCGCAAGCAGGGCTTGCCTTTATGGAAGCTCGCCGGCGGCGCGAAGGATAGCTGTCCTCTCTATACCACCGAGGGCGGTTGGCTGCACATCGCGCCGGAAGCTCTCGTGGAGGACGCTCTCGATGCCCGCTCGAAAGGTTTCCGCGGTTCTAAGGTGAAAATCGGAAAGCCGCACTGGTCGGAGGACTTCCAGCGCCTTGCCGCGGTTCGGAATGCGGTCGGCGACGACTACGAGATCATGACCGACTGCAATCAGAGTTTTCGTGTGGACGAGGCCATCCGCCGCGCCGCGCGCCTCGCCGAGCTCGACATTGCCTGGTACGAGGAGCCGCTGCCGGCCGATGACATCGACGGGCATATCAGGCTGTCGACCGCCACTTCGGTTCCGATCGCCGTCGGCGAGTCGCTCTATTCCATCCGCCATTTCCGCGAGTACATGCAGAAGGGCGCTTGCAGCGTTGTGCAGGTCGATGTGGGCCGCATCGGCGGCATCACGCCTTGGCTGAAGGTGGCACATGCCGCGGAAGCCTTCGACATCCCGGTCTGCCCGCATTTCCTCATGGAGCTGCATGTCAGCCTCGTTTGCGCCGTGCCGAACGGAAAGTATGTCGAATACATCCCTCAACTTGATGAGCTGACCCACACCGGCATGACCGTCGAGGACGGCATGGCTTTGGCGCCAAGCACGCCGGGACTCGGAATAGACTGGGATCATGAGGTGATTGCGCACCGCGCAGTCGAAGAGTTCACTTGCGAACTGACGTGAAACGCAGGGAGGACGAGATGCAACGCATGGGCATGGTCATTGGTCTCAAGCCCGACAAGGTGGCCGAATACAAGCGCCTGCACGCGGAGGCGTGGCCGGATGTCCTGGCCATGATTTCCGCCTGCAACATCCGAAACTACTCGATCTTCCTCAAGGAGCCGGAAAACCTGCTGTTCGGCTACTGGGAGTATCACGGCGAAGACTTCGAGGCCGACGCCGCCAAGATGGCAGCCGATCCCGTGACCCAGGAATGGTGGTCGGTCTGCATGCCCTGTCAGGAGCCGCTTGAAACCCGTAAGGAGGGCGAGTGGTGGGCCATGATGGAGGAGGTGTTCTATCATGACTGACGCGCTATTCGATCCGGCGAGCCTGCGCCAGCACTGGCCTGCGCCCGCCAACCCCCGCCCGGTCGTCACCTTCGGTGCTGGCTCCATCGTCGGCGATGCTCACTTCCCGGCCTGGAAGAAATCCGGCATCCCCATTGCCGGGCTCTACGACCCGGATCGGGAAAAGGCCGAAAAGCTGGCACGAGAATGGAACGTGACGGCCTTTGAGACGCCCGAGGAGGCCGCCGCCGTCGAAGGTGCGCTGTTCGACCTCGCCACGCCGCCCGCCCGCCATGCCGACGTCCTGAGGGGCTTGCCCAATGGCGCACCGGTCTTGATACAGAAGCCGATGGGCGGCGATCTTGGCGAGGCGACCGACATATTGGCCGTGTGCCGCGAGAAAGAACTGGTTGCTGCGGTCAATTTCCAGCTTCGCTTCGCCCCGATGATGTTGGCGCTAAGTGATGCCATTGAGAAGGGTCTGCTTGGCGAAATCGTCGACTTCGATGTCTGGCTCGCGCTCGACACGCCCTGGCACCTGTGGGCCTTCCTGAGAGACCTGCCGCGCGTAGAAATCGCCATGCACTCCATCCACTATCTCGATGCCATCCGGCATATGCTGGGCGATCCGAAAGGCGTGCACGCCAAGACCATCGGCCACCCTAACCACGATATGGCGCAGACGCGCACAAGCGCGATCCTCGACTATGGCGACCGCGTCCGCTGCCAGCTTTCGGTCAACCACGACCACCCGTTCGGCCGCCGCCACCAGGCCTGCGAGTTCCGCGTCTGCGGAACGAAAGGGGCGGCCTATCTGCAACTCGGCGTCAACCTGGATTATCCGCACGGCGAGCCGGATATCCTCGAGGTTTTTCCAGCCGGCGGTAGCGAATGGGTGCAGGTGCCGCTGGAAGGTACGTGGTTTCCCGACGCCTTTGTCGGCCGCATGGCCAATCTTCAGCGCTTTGTCAGCGGCGAGGATGACCGCCTGATCGGCTCCGCGGAAGATGCGTGGAACACCATGGCGCTTGTGGAAGCCGCCTATCGTTCGAGCGCAGCACCTGCGACGCCGCTTGAGCAGCGCCCCTGAGCGGGTCGGAACACGGGAGCCAATCGCAAATGGAACGAACACGCTATTTCGAGGACTATGAGATCGGTGACGGCCGGGAGACCAACGGACGCACGATAACCGAGACGGATTTCGTCGTACATGCCGGCCACACGGGCGACTTCTTCCCGCATCACATGGATGCGGAATTCATGGAAGATACGCCCTTCGGCCAGCGCATCGCCCATGGCACGATGGTGTTTGCCATCGGCGTCGGCCTGACAGCGAGCGAGATCAATCCGGTAGCCTTCTCCTACGGCTATGACCGGTTGCGTTTCGTCAAGCCGGTGTTCATCGGCGACACAATCCGCACCCGCATCAGCATCGTTGCAAAGGAGGACGATCCCAAGCGCCCCGAGGCAGGCCGTGTCTTCGAGCGGTGCGAAGTCATCAACCAGAACGACGAAGTTGTTCTGGTCACCGATCACATTTACATCGTCGAACGTCGTAAATCCGCCGGCTGAGGCGCGGCAAACACGGAGGCCTTCAGAAGCCATGACAGAAAAGCTGCAAGGAAAACGCGTGCTGGTGACAGCGGCCGGGCAGGGGATCGGACGCGCAAGCGCTCTGGCCTTTTCCGCAGCCGGTGCCCGCGTACTCGCTACCGACATCAATGATGAGGCGCTCGACAAACTTGCTGGTGAGGCAGATCTGGAAACGGCGCATCTCGACGTGCGTGACGATGCGGCTGTGACATCGCTTGTCGCCGAGCATGGCGCGTTCGACGTTCTTTTCAATTGCGCGGGCTTCGTCCACTCCGGCACTATACTGGAAGCGACAGATGAGGACTTCGAATTCGCGCTCGACCTGAATGTCCGCTCGATGATGCGCACCATTCGCGCCGTCCTGCCGGGCATGCTTGAGCGCGGTGAGGGCGCCATCATCAACATGTCCTCCGTCGCCTCCAGCATGAAGGGCGTACCCAACCGCTTCGTCTATACGACGACCAAGGCCGCGGTGATTGGCCTGACCAAGTCGGTTGCCGCCGATTATGTCGACCAGGGCATCCGCTGCAACGCCATCTGCCCCGGCACGGTGGAAAGCCCTTCGCTGCAGGAGAGAATGAAAGCAGGCGGCGACTACGAGGCCACACGGGCCGCCTTCATCGCGCGCCAGCCGATGGGCCGTCTCGGAACGGCCGAGGAAATCGCCGACCTGGCGATGTATCTAGCCAGCGCCACCTACACGACGGGCCAAGCCTACGCCATCGATGGCGGCTGGACCATCTGACTGTGAAAGGATCACTATGAAACTGCTGCGTTACGGCGCTCCCGGTGAGGAACGCCCCGGTCTTCTCGACGAGAACGGCACTCTCCGCGATCTCTCCGGCCATTTTTCCGATCTTTCCGGTGCTGCACTCGATCCGGCAGCGCTTGCCGGGTTGAATCGTATCAACACCGCTGACCTTCCCGCCGTCGAGGGCAGCCCGCGCCTCGGCCCCTGCGTGGCCGGTACCAGGAAATTCATCTGCATCGGCCTCAACTACTCCGACCACGCCGCCGAAACAGGCGCGACAGTCCCGCCCGAGCCGATCATCTTCATGAAGGCAACCTCCGCGATCTGCGGACCGAACGACGATCTGATTATCCCGCGCGGTTCCGAGAAAACCGATTGGGAGGTTGAACTCGGGATCGTCATCGGCAAGACGGCAAAATACGTTTCCGAGGACGAAGCGCTGGATTATGTGGCCGGCTTCTGCACGGTGCACGACGTCTCCGAGCGTGCCTTCCAGATCGAACATCACGGTCAGTGGACCAAGGGCAAATCGGCCGATACTTTCGGCCCGGTCGGCCCGTGGCTGGTCACGCGCGACGCGGTGGCCGACCCGCTCGACCTCAAGATGTGGCTCAAGGTGAATGGCGAGACGATGCAGGACGGCTCAACGAAGACGATGGTCTACGGACCGGCCTTCCTCGTCTCCTATCTTAGCCGCTTCATGTCGCTGCAGCCCGGCGACGTCATATCCACCGGCACGCCGCCGGGCGTCGGTATGGGCATGAAGCCTCCCCGATACCTGAAGTCCGGCGATACGGTCGAACTCGGTATTGAAGGTCTGGGAAGCCAGAGACAGGCCGTTCGCGCCGACGACTGACGCCCGCTGAAAATTGAATCCGCGAAACAGGACAGCATCCGTGACCAAGATCACAGACCTCAAAACTTTCGATCTACGCTTCCCGACCTCGCAGAACCTGGACGGCTCGGACGCGATGAATACCGCTCCCGACTATTCGGCGGCTTATGTCGTCCTCGAAACCGATACGGAGGGGCTGGCGGGTCATGGACTGACCTTTACGACAGGGCGGGGCAACGACATCTGCTGTGCCGCGATCGAGGCGATGCGCCATCTCATCGTGGGGCTCGACCTCGAGTGGATCAAGGCTGATGCTGGGCGTTTTTGGCGCCATGTGACCGGCGATAGCCAACTGCGCTGGATCGGGCCCGACAAGGGCGCGATGCACCTGGCGACCGCCGCCGTCGTCAATGCCGTCTGGGATCTCTGGGCAAAGGCGGAAGACAAGCCAGTCTGGCGTCTGGTTGGCGAGATGAGCCCGGAGGAAATCGTCCGGCTTGTCGACTTCCGTTATCTGCACGACGTCCTCACGCCCGATCAAGCGCTTGAACTTCTGAAGAAGGCTGAACCGGGAAAAGCTGAGCGTATCACCAAACTGGAGGCGGAAGGCTATGCCTGTTACACAACGTCGGCCGGCTGGCTCGGCTATGATGACGACAAGCTGAGGCGGCTTTGCCGAGAAGCGGTCGAGGCCGGCTTTGACCATATTAAGCTGAAGGTCGGCGGCGATCTCAACGATGACATCCGCCGTCTGCGGATCGCGCGTGAGGCGCTCGGCCCGGACCGCCGCATTATGGTCGATGCCAACCAGGTCTGGGAGGTGAACGAAGCCATCGATTGGATGAAGGCGCTGGCTTTTGCCGATCCCTATTTTATCGAGGAGCCGACCAGTCCCGACGATATTGCCGGCCATCGCAAGATCCGAGAGGCCGTCGCGCCGGTGAAGGTGGCCACGGGCGAGATGTGCCAGAATCGGATCATCTTCAAACAGCTGATTGCCCAGGGCGCCATCGATATCGTCCAAATCGACGCCTGTCGCATGGGCGGACTGAACGAGGTCATCGCCGTCCTCCTCATGGCCGCGAAATACGAGCTCCCGGTGTGGCCGCATGCCGGCGGAGTTGGATTGTGCGAATACGTTCAACATATATCCATGATCGATTATCTGGCGATCTCGGGAACCAGGGAGGACCGCGTCATCGAGTATGTCGATCATCTGCACGAGCATTTCCTCGATCCCTGTCGCATTGAGAACGCTGCCTACATGCCGCCCGAGAAATCGGGCTTCTCGATTGAAATGAAGCCTGCATCTATCGAGAGTCACCGGTTCCGCGGCTGATCGCGGCCCCGTCGCCTTCCACAGGTCGCTCATGGGTCTGGAGGGACCGCCGGCTTCTGCACTCGGCCGGCGCATAAATTTTATACTTGAAATATCTTCCTTTCAGTGCGAGTCGTTGGATGGCCTGCAAGGAGGATGGATGGAATGAGAGTTGCGGTTCTTGGAGGTGGACCAGCCGGGCTCTACTTTGCAGTTTCCATGAAACTGCGTGATCCGGATCATGCGGTCGCGGTCTATGAGCGCAACCGGTCGGACGACACGTTTGGCTGGGGCGTCGTTCTGTCGGACGAGACGCTCACCAATCTTGAAGCGAACGATCCCGTAAGCGCCTCGGCGATCCGTGAACATTTCGCCTATTGGGACGACATCGCCGTCGTCTATCGCGGGACGCGGACAGTCTCCACCGGCCACGGTTTCTGCGGCATCGGGCGCAAGAAGCTGCTTACGCTCCTGCAGGAGCGGGCGCGCGCGCTGGGCGTCGAGATGCACTTTCAGTCGGAAATCGACGATCCGCGCCCGCTTATGGCTAAGCACGATCTTGTTATTGCTGCGGACGGGTTGAATTCCAAAAGCCGCGCCGCATTTGCAGACGTCTTCAAGCCCGACATCGATGTCCGCAAATGCAAGTTCGTCTGGCTTGGGACGCATCAGAAATTCAACGACGCCTTCACCTTTGTCTTCGAGGAGACGGAACACGGCTGGGTCTGGGCCCATGCCTACCAGTTCGACGACGATACGGCGACGTTCATCGTCGAGTGCTCGGAGGAGACCTGGGCGAAGTTCGGCTTCGGCGACATGTCGAAGGAAGAGTCGATTGCCACCTGCGAGCGGATTTTTGCCGCGCATCTGGACGGGCACAGGCTCATATCAAACGCCGATCACGTCCGTGGCTCGGCCTGGATCAACTTCCCGCGCGTGCTGTGCGAGCGCTGGTCGCACGAGAATCTGGCCCTGATGGGCGATGCGGCGGCGAGCGCGCATTTCTCCATCGGCTCCGGCACCAAGCTAGCGCTCGAAAGCGCCGTGGCGATGGCTGACCATATCCATTCGGAACCGACGCTGCCGGCTGCTTTCGAAAAGTATGAGGACGCTCGCCGCACGGAAGTTTTGAAACTGCAGTCGGCCGCACGCAATTCGCTGGAGTGGTTCGAAGATGTGGAGCGATATCTCCATCTCGATCCCGTCCAGTTCAACTACTCGCTGCTGACACGCTCACAGCGCATCAGCCACGAAAACCTTCGCATGCGCGATCCTGACTGGTTGAACGAAGCGGAAGCGTGGTTCCAACGCCGCGCCGGCAACAACATCAACGGCCCGCGTGCCCCGATGTTCGCCCCCTTCAGGCTGCGCGACATGGATCTGAAGAACCGCGTCGTGGTCTCGCCCATGGCGCAGTACAAGGCGGTGGATGGCTGCCCGACCGACTGGCATTTCGCGCATTACGCCGAGCGCGCCAAGGGCGGAGCGGGCCTCATCTACATCGAGATGACATGCGTGAGCCCCGAGGGACGTATTACCCCGGGTTGTCCGGGTTTTTACAAGCCGGAGCACGAATCCGCTTGGAAGCGGATCGTGGATTTCGTGCACAGCGAAACCGAAGCCAAGATCTGCGCCCAGATCGGCCATTCCGGAGGGAAAGGCTCGACTCAGCTAGGCTGGGAGGAGATGGATGCCCCGCTCGCCGAGGGCAACTGGCCCGTCATGGCGGCCTCGGAGGTGCCCTGGTCCGAGGTTAACCCGGTGCCGAAAGCCATGACCCGGCAGGATATGGATGAGGTGCGCGACGCCTTCGTCGCCTCAGCGGAAATGGCCGACCGCGCCGGCTTCGACATGCTTGAATTGCACATGGCGCACGGTTATCTGCTGTCGTCCTTCATCACGCCTTTGACCAACCGGCGTACCGACGAGTACGGCGGTAGCCTGGAAAACCGCATGCGCTACCCGCTAGAGGTGTACCGTGCGGTTCGCGCGGCATGGCCGGAGGAGAAGCCGATTTCCGTGCGCATCTCCGCCAATGACTGGGTGGGCGACGAAGGCATAGAGCCGGAGGATGCGGTCGAGATCGCGCGCATGCTGCAGGCGGCCGGCGTGGATATCTGCGATGTCTCGGCCGGACAGACCTCGAATCGTGCACGGCCCGTCTACGGCCGCATGTTCCAGACGCCGTTCTCCGACCGCATTCGCAACGAGACGGGCATGGCGACCATGGCGGTCGGCAATATCTTCGAGCCGGATCACGTGAACTCGATCCTGATGGCGGGCAGGGCGGATCTGGTCTGCCTCGCGCGGCCCCACCTGGCCGATCCTTATTGGACGCTGCACGCCGCGGTGAGCCTGGGCGATCGGCATATGAAATGGCCGGATCCCTATCTGCCCGGCCGCGATCAGGCCTATCGCCTCCAGGAGCGGCAGGACGCGATGTCGGGTAAGGTGTGACGATGCTGCTTTACCGAAACACCTGCAGACCTAGGAGGCCTCTCCCATGATCGCCGGACGGCACGCATTGGTAACAGGCGGCGGCTCGGGTGTCGGCCGTGAGATCGCCCTGGCGCTCGCCGAGGCCGACGTTGCGGTCACCATATGCGGGCGAACCGCCGAGGCTCTCGAGGCGGTGGCCAGCGAGCATCCGCACATTCATGCCATCCCCGCCGATATCACGGATCCGGAATCGGTCGAGCGCCTGTATTCACAAGCCGAGTCCGAGCGCGGCCCCTTTGATATCGTGGTCGCCAATGCCGGCACGGCCACCAGCGCGCCGGCGGCAAAAACGAAGCTTTCCGACTGGAAGAAGACGCTCGACGTCAATCTCACGGGATCTTTCCTGACCGTCCAGCCCGCGCTGGCGGGAATGGCTGAGCGAAAGGCCGGACGCATCATTTTCATTGCCTCTGTGGCAGGGCTGAAGGGCTACGGCTATGTCGCCCCTTACGTCGCATCGAAACATGGCGTTGTCGGACTGATGCGCGCGCTGGCCACCGAGTTGGCCAAAACCGGCGTGACGGTGAATGCCGTCTGCCCGGGTTACGTCGAAACCGAGATGCTGCAGGAGTCGGTTGCCCGGATCGTCGAAAAGACCGGACGAACGGAAGAAGAAGCACGCGCAAGCCTGCTCGCCGGCAACCCGCAGAAGAAATTCATTCAGCCCGACGAAGTCGCCTCCGCGGTCGTCTGGCTCTGCAGCAAGGGCGCCGGCTCCGTGAACGGGCAAGCGGTTTCCATTTCGGGGGGCGAGACATGGTGAGCGCGTCGTTGTCGGTGATCGATCCGAAGGGCGGAGACAAAGAGCGCCTGAGGCTTTGGATCCGGCTCTTGCGCACGACGCGTATTGTGGAATCGGAACTGCGCGAGCGGCTCAAGCGTGAATTTGATTCAACGATGCCGCGTTTCGACGTGATGTCGGCGCTCTATCGTCAGCCGGACGGCATGTTGATGAGTGACCTGTCGCGCTTCCTGCTCGTCTCGAACGGCAATGTGACGGGCATTGTCGACCGGCTGGTGACGGATGGACATGTGGTCCGAGCCAAGCGCGACGGCGACAGGCGCACTTCCGTCGTCAAGCTGACGCAAACCGGGACAGAACGTTTTCGGGAAATGGCGGCGGCGCACGAGAAATGGATTTCGGAACTTCTGGGTGGCATTGATGCGCACGAGGTGAAGCGCCTGTCCGAAATGCTCCATGCGTTCCGCAGCAACTGGGAGGCTGAACATTGAAGCCTGTGCAGATGGCCGATTTTGCGCCGAAACATTTCCGCTGGCGGGTGCAGCGGCGCGTGGGGATTGTGCAGCTTGATCGGCCGGAACGGAAGAACCCGATCACTTTCGAATCTTACGCCGAACTACGCGATGCGTTTCGCGACATTGCTCATGCCGATGATGTCGACGCGGTGGTGCTGCTGCCCAATGGCGGGAATTTCTGCTCCGGCGGCGATGTCCACGACATCATCGGCCCGCTGGTCGGCATGGAGATGAAGGAATTGCTCGCCTTCACCCGCATGACTGGCGATCTGGTCAAGGCGATGCTCAATTGCGGAAAGCCGATTATCGCCGCCGTGGATGGTGTCGCCGTGGGCGCCGGCGCGATTCTGGCGATGGCCTCGGACATGCGCATTGCCACCCCCGAGGCCAAGACGGCCTTCCTTTTCACGCGCGTCGGCCTCGCCGGCTGCGACATGGGCGCGTGCGCCATCCTGCCGAGGATAATCGGACAGGCGCGTGCCGCCGAGCTTCTCTATACCGGCCGCACGATGAGCGGGGAGGAGGGCGAGCGCTGGGGCTTCTTCAACCGCCTTGTTGGGGCCGAAGAACTGGACGAGGAGGCGCTCACACTCGCCGAGCGCATCGTCTCAGGCCCGACCTTCGCGCACGGAATCACCAAGACCCAGCTCAATCAGGAATGGTCGATGGGCCTGGAGCAGGCGATCGAGGCGGAAGCCCAGGCGCAGGCGATCTGCATGCAGACGAAGGATTTCGAACGCGCCTACAAAGCCTTCGTCGCCAAGGAAAAACCGGTCTTCGAGGGGAACTGATGAGCGCTGGACTTCACACCCGATCGTCCCGGCTCTGGTTAGCTGTCCCACCTCCCCGTCGAGGGGGGAGGTGGACTGCCGAAGGTGGGCCGGAGGGGGTGCTCGTCCCTCGCTGTCCACGCAGGCGCACCCCCTCCGCCTCGCTGCGCTCGGCACCTCCCCTGTCGAGGGGGAGGAGGGGCGCCTCTCATCACGGCCTGCGATTGCTCGTTTCCACTCAGGAGCTTGGAAATGCCTGATCGCTCCTTTCTTTCCTGGCCCTTTTTCGAGGACCGTCATCGCCACTACGCCGAGCGGCTGGAGGAATGGTGTGCGGCCAACCTGCCCGTTGCCCATGATGATGTCGATACCGCCTGCCGGGAACTGGTGGCGAAGCTCGGGAAAGATGGCTGGCTGAAACCGACGGGCGTCGATCCCGACACTCCCGCACCGCTCGATGTGCGCACGCTTTGCATCACGCGGGAGACGCTGGCGCGTCATGACGGCCTGGCTGATTTCTCCTTCGCCATGCAGGGTCTCGGCACGGGCGCGATCAGCTTTTTCGGTTCGCCCGAGCAACAACGCTGGCTGAAAAAAACGCGCGCGGGGAAGGCGATTTCGGCCTTCGTTCTCACGGAGCCGCGCTCCGGCTCCGACGTGGCCAATATGGACATGACGGCCGAGCGCCAGGGCGACCATTACGTGCTTAACGGCGAGAAGACGTGGATATCCAATGGCGGCATTGCCGATGTCCATGTGGTCTTCGCCCGTACCGGAGAGGCTCCGGGCGCCAAGGGCCTTTCGGCTTTTCTCGTCCCCGCTGATACCAAGGGGCTGAACATCGCCGAGCGGCTGGAGGTTATGGCGCCGCACCCACTCGCGCGCTTGTCCTTTGAAGATGCGCGCATTCCCGCCTCGGCCCTGATCGGCGAGTCGGGCAAGGGCTTCCGCATCGCCATGTCCGTGCTAGACGTATTCCGCTCCACTGTGGGCGCGGCGGCGCTGGGTTTCGCCCGCCGCGCACTCGATGAGAGCCTGAAAAGGGCGAGCGAACGCGAACTGTTCGGCGCGCCGATGGCCGAGTTGCAGATGGTTCAGGGCCATATCGCCGACATGACACTCGACGTCGACGCGGCGGCCCTGCTCGTCTACCGCGCCGCATGGACGAAGGACATGGGTGCGGACCGTGTCACGCGCGAGGCGGCCATGGCAAAACTCTTCGCTACCGAGCGCGCCCAGCAGGTCATCGACAAGGCAGTGCAGCTTCACGGCGGAGACGGCGTGCGTAAGGGCCACATCGTCGAGAGCCTTTATCGCGAGATACGCGCCCTGCGCATCTATGAAGGTGCAAGCGATGTCCAGAAGGTCGTCATTTCCAGGCAGACAATGGGTATGAAATGAATTTAATGATCCGCTCTGCCGCCGGTGTCGTCCCGCCGGCCCCATTGCTCGCTTCTATTCCCGCCAATCGCCCGGAGATTTGAATGCACGAAATTCTGCAACCCGATGGATGGGCCAAGCCCGTCGGCTACGCAAATGGAGTTGCCGCGCGCGGAAGGCTGGTCTTCGTCGGTGGCCAGATCGGATGGAACAGCCACTCCGAATTTGAAAGCGACGATCTGGTGGGGCAGGTGCGCCAGACGCTTGCGAATGTCGTCGCGATACTCGGCGAGGCCGGCGCCCGGCCCGAGCACATCACTTCGATGACCTGGTATTATACCGATAAGCAGGAATATCTGTCGAACCTGAAGGAAATCGGACGCGCCTATCGCGACGTAATCGGCCGGCATTTCCCGGCAATGGCCGCGGTGCAGGTCGCTGCACTCATGGAAGACCGTGCCAAGGTCGAGATACAGGCCATGGCAGTGGTTCCGGACTGAGCGACGGTACAGATGTGTGCACCGAATACGTCCCATAGCACCAAACTGATTGAGTTTTTTTCGCAGCCCGCGCCTGCGGTGGCGAAGGACCTTGTAGGGGCGCAGCTCTCTTTGGGTTCTGCGGGCGGCCTTATTGTAGAAACGGAGGCTTACGATCACGAGGACCCGGCCTCGCACAGCTACCGAGGGCCGACGCCCCGGAACAGGGCTATGTTCGGGGCGCCCGCGCATGCGTATGTCTATCGATCCTACGGGATTCATTGGTGTCTGAACTTTGTCTGCCTTCCAGGAAGTGCGGTGCTGATCCGTGCGCTACAGCCGACGGCGGGTATAGAACGGATGCAGGAGCGGCGGCGAATGACCTCTCCCTTGCAGCTCTGCTCGGGTCCGGGCCGCCTCTGTCAGGCGCTCGGTGTGGACGGGACGCTGGACGGAGCACCCCTTTATGCGGCACCTTTTGCGCTAAGGCTTGCAACGGAGAATGTTCCTGTCGCTGTCGGGACGCGTATTGGCATCACTCGCGCGGCTGAAACGCCGTGGCGCTTCGGACTGAAGGATTCACCCTATGTCAGCCGCCGATTCTGAGCGTCCGGTCCAACCCCTCGGCTGCCTTGGAGGATATCAGTATGACTGGAACGCCGGACTCAGCCGCTATTGAAGCGATGGATGCTGCCGACCCGTTACGCTCCATGCGTAAACGCTTTACTCTCCCCGAAGGCGTTATTTATCTCGACGGCAATTCCCTGGGGCCGGCATCGCAGGAAGTATTAGGCGAGCTTGAAAGAGCCACGCGGGAGGAATGGGCTGAAGGGCTTATCCGCAGTTGGAACGATGCAGGATGGTTCGACCTGCCACTGGAACTCGGCGATAGGATCGGCCGCCTTGTCGGTGCCGCCGCCGGGCAGGTGGTCGTCAGCGACACAACGTCGATCAACATCTACAAAGCACTGCACGCGGCCATGGGCTTGCGGCCGGATCGCACCGTCATTGTCGCGGAAGGCGACAGCTTTCCCACTGACATTTACATGGCAGCGGGAGCGGCAGCATCCCGGCCGCAGACGCAGGTTCGGCTCGCAGGCGTGGATGCGCCCGTCATTGAGGATCTGCTCGACGAGCGGGTCGCCGCCGTCCTCATCAATCACGTCAATTACAAGACAGGCGAGCTGCAGGATATGGCGGCGCTGACACGCAAGATCCATGACGCCGGCGCGCTGGCGATCTGGGACCTCTGCCACTCGGCCGGCGCCTTGCCGGTCGAGCTTGACGCTGCAGGCGCGGACTTCGCCGTCGGCTGTACATACAAATATCTGAATGGCGGCCCCGGAAGCCCGGCCTTCATCTACGCGGCCAAACGGCATCAGGCCGAGGCACGCCAGCCATTGAGCGGCTGGTGGGGCCATGCGCGCCCCTTTGCATTCGAACAGAGTTTCGATGCGGACCCCGGCATCCGCAAGTTCCAGTGCGGCACGCAGGCGGTTTTATCACTGCGGGTGCTCAAGGGTGCCCTCGACATCTGGCAGGATGTCGATATGGCCGTCGTGCGCGAAAAGAGCATTGCTCTCACCGATCTTTTCATCGATCTGGTGGAGGTCAGGTGCGGCTCCTTCGGCCTGTCGCTCGAGAGCCCCCGTGAAGGAGCCCGGCGCGGAAGCCAGGTCTCCTTCGCCCATGAGCACGCTTACGAGATCATGCAGGCGTTGATCGCTCGCGGGGTGATTGGTGACTTCCGCGCGCCGTCCACCATCCGCTTCGGCTTTGCTCCGCTCTACATCGGATATGAAGATGTTTGGCGCGCTGTCGATATTCTGGACGAGGTTCTGCGCACCGCCGCGTGGAAAGACGAACGCTATGCCGTCAGGGCACCGGTGACTTAGAACACGAAAATTCGGGGATCATGCCAGCGAACCTGGTCTGAACTCGTCAGCTTTCAAACCCCCAGATAGCGGTCCTGAAGCTCCGGTGTGAGCGCCTGGGGCGAGCCTTCGAAGACGGTTACGCCCTTTTCCAGAACAAAGCAGCGGTCGGCCAGGGCCAAAAGCTCCAAGAGCGTCTTGTCGACTATGAGAATGGACTGGCCTTCCGCCTTGAGCCTGGCGATCGCACGCCAGATATCATGGCGGATGACGGGTGCCAGCCCCTCGGTCGCCTCGTCGAGGACGAGGAGTCTCGGATTGGTCATCAGGGCTCGGCCTATCGCCAGCATCTGCTGCTCGCCTCCGGAAAGGGAGTCGGCGTACTGGTCACGCCGTTCGCCCAGCCGGGGAAAGAGCTCGACGACCTTCTCAAATGTCCAGTCCTCTCCGCGCGCCGCCGCCATGAGATTTTCCGACACTGTGAGGTTGGGAAAGCAGCGGCGGCCTTCGGGCACAAGACCGAGGCCCAGCCGTGCGATACGGTGGGGCAGCATACCGGCAATCTCCCGGTCCGCGAAACGGATCGATCCCGAACGCGGACGGGTGAGGCCAAAGATGGAGCTGATCGTCGTCGTCTTGCCCATACCGTTGCGGCCCATGAGCGCAACGACTTCTCCCTCCTTCACATCAAGACTCACGCCGAAGAGCGCCTGTGACGCGCCATAGAAGGTTTCCACGTTCCTGACGTCCAGCAGGCTCATGCGGCGTCTCCAAGATAGGCCCGGCGGACCTCCGGATCGTTGCGGATTTCCTCGACCGTTCCCGATGCGATAATCCGTCCGTAGACCAGAACGGAAATGCGATCGGCCAGCGCAAAGACGGCATCCATATCGTGCTCGACCAGGAGAATCGGCGCTTCATGCCGCAGATCGTCGAGAAACCCGGTCAGCACCTTGGAGCCTTCCGGCCCCATGCCGGCCATCGGCTCGTCCAGGAGAAACGCCTTCGGCTCCAGCGCCAGCGCGATGGCAATCTCGAGTTGCCGGCGCTCGCCGTGCGACAGCTCCGCCGCGGGGACATGCGCGCGCCCGGCCAGTCCGACGCGCTCGAGTATCGCCAGCGCAGGCTCGATCAGGCTGCGGTCGCGCATCACCGGGCGGAAAACGCGCAAACTGGAGCCCTGCTTGGCCTGAACCGCCAGCATGACATTGCGCAAGGCCGAGAATTCCTGTGCGAGTGACGACGTCTGGAAACTGCGTGCCAGTCCAAACCGGGCCCGTGCTGCCACATCCAGCCCGGCCATGTCCTGGCCGAGAAAATGGATCGTGCCGCGGTCAGGCTTGATGGAGCCGGAAACCTGATGGATCAGTGTACTCTTGCCGGCGCCATTGGGGCCGATGAGCGCATGGATCTCGCCCGGCATCAGATCGATGCTCACCCCGTCGGTAGCCTTCAGCGCACCAAAGCTCTTTTCGAGCTCCCGGATTGTCAGGACCGGCTCAGCCATGGCGCGCTTTCCCCGCGATCATGCCCAGAAGGCCGCCACGCGCAAACAGGACGACGCCGAGCAGAATGAGCCCCAAGAAGAGCTGCCAGCGCTCGGTAACCCCACCGAGGAAATGCTCGAGCAGGACGAAAAGCATCGCTCCGGCGACCGGACCGAAGAGGCGGCCGATGCCGCCCAGGACGATAAGAACGATCAGCTCGCCGGACATGTGCCACGACAGCATTGAGGGGCTGACGAACCTGTTCAGATCGGCAAATAACGCGCCGGCCAGCCCCGTGACCATCGCCGAGATGACGAACGCAACCAGCCGCACATTGAAAGGGGCGATGCCGACGGCGGAAACCCGCACGGAATTCTGCCTCGCGGCCTGCAGTGCGGCGCCGAAACGTGAATTGCGCAACGACCAGAACATGAGAAGCGCCAGAAGAAGCGCAGCGTAGCACAACAGGAAGAATGGCAGGGGCTGCGCGGTGTTCACTCCGGGAAAGGTGTTGCGAATGAAGATCGGAAGGCCGTCCTGGCCGCCATAAGCCGGCCAGGAGTTCGCGAAATAGTAGATCATCTGCGCGAACGCGAGCGTGATCATGATGAAATAGACGCCCGAGGTGCGCAGGCTGATGGCCCCGATGGGTAGCGCCACGAGCCCACACGTCACGATCGCGACCAGCCAGATCACCGGCATGGAGGTCGTGGAGTCGAGGCCGAGGAAGAACGGTTCCGCATTGAACGCATGCGCCGCCATGATTCCGGCCGCGTAACCACCGAGGCCGAAGAAGGCCGCGTGGCCGAAGGATACCAGCCCGCCCAGGCCCAGCGCGATGTTGAGCCCCGCCGCCGCGAGCGCCAGGATGGTGATGCGCGTTGCAAGCGTTACGTAAAACGGCTCGCCCATCGCGGACGCGGCCAGCGGAACGGCCAGAAGCAGCAGCGCGATGGTCGCGTTGGCGATGATTTCACGGGCTCCCGTCGCCTTCATGACTGCGCCCCGAAAAGTCCGCTGGGCCTGAACGCGAGGATCAGCGCCATCACGATGTAAATGAGCATCGAGGCCAAGGCCCCGCCCACCAGCCCGGCCTGGGATGGCGGGAGCATAAGGGAGAGCGCCTGGGGCAGGAGAACCCGTCCCATGGTATCGACCACGCCGACGAGGATCGCACCGAAGAGCGCGCCCTTGATCGAGCCGATGCCGCCGATCACGATGACCACGAATGCAAGAATGAGCACCGGCTCGCCCATCCCCACCTGCACCGACTGCAATGCACCCACAAGCGCCCCGGCAAGGCCTGCCAAGGCAGCCCCCAGCGCGAACACAACCGTATAAAGCGTTTTGATATCGACGCCGAGCGCGGCGATCATCTCACGGTCGGATTCGCCGGCGCGGATGCGCATGCCGAGCCTCGTGCGCGAAATCAGGAGATAAAGGCCGATGGCGACGGCGATGCCGACGCCGATGATGGCCAGCCGGTAGAGCTGATACTGGCCTCCTCCCGGCAGTGGAACGGCGCCCTGAAGCAGCGGGGGAATGTCGAGATAGAGAGGGAAGGAGCCGAACACCCAGCGCGTCCCCTCGGAAAATACGAGAATAAGCGCGAAAGTGGCGAGCACCTGGTCGAGGTGGTCTCGGTCATAGAGGCGGCGGATGACCGTGACCTCCACAATAGCGCCCGCAGCAGCCGCCGCGACGAGACTGGCGGCCAGCCCGATCCAGAACGACCCTGTGGCCGCCGCGACGATCGCGCAGGCAAAGGCGCCCACCATGTAGAGGGAGCCGTGCGCAAGATTAATCAGCCCCATGACTCCGAAAATGAGCGTAAGGCCCGCCGCCATGAGGAACAGCATGACGCCGAGCTGAAGCCCGTTGAGGAGTTGTTCGATCAGGAGCGCGAGGGACAAGGGTGATCCGGAAGGCGTTCGGGAAGGCTCAAAAAGCCCGCGCCGGCTGCCGCTCAGGGCCACCGGCGCGGGATGAATCAGCTTACATGCTGCAGTCTTGTGCGAACGCATCCTCGTGATCTTCGAACGCGGTGGCGACCACCTTGTTGGTCAACTCGCCGTCTTCCTCCACGACCTCGCGGATATACACGTTCTGGATCGGGTGATTGTTGGTGTTGAAGGCGAACTCGCCACGCACCGAGTCGAAATCGGCTTCCTTGAGCGCCGCGCGGAAGGCTTCCTTATCGTCGGGGCTTGCCTTCTCGAGCGCCGAGAGGATCAGGTTCGCGGTGTCCCAGCTCTGCGCGGCGTAGACCGAGGGCAGGCGGCCATACTCTTCCGTGAAGGCTTCTACGAAGGCTTTGTTGGCCTCGTTGTCGAGATCCTTCGACCAGGTCGCCGAGTTCTTCACGCCGAGAGCGGCTTCACCAACGGCTGGCAGGACATCCTGGCTGAAGGAGAAGGCAGGGCCCATGACCGGAATGTCGAGCCCGGACTGGGCATACTGCTTCATGAAGGAAATCCCCATGCCGCCGGGCAGGAAGAAAAAGACCGAGTCCGCCCCTGACGAGCGGATCTGCGCGATCTCCGCCGCATAATCGGTCTGACCCACCTGGGTGTAGATTTCGCCGGCCAGTTCGCCCTCATAGAAGCGCTTGAAACCAGTGAGCGAATCCTTCCCGGCCGGGTAGTTGGGCGCGAGGATGAATGTGTTCTTGTAATCCTCGTTGGCGTACTGCCCCATCGCCTCGTGGAAATTGTCGTTCTGATAGGCGACGTTGAAATAGTTGGGGTGGCAGCGCTCACCGGCAAGGGCCGAAGGGCCGGCGTTGGGTGAGAGATAGATAACGTCCTGCGCCGTTACGCTGGGCACGACCGCCATAGCGAGATTCGACCAGATGATGCCGGTCATAAGGTCGACATTGTCGCTTTGAATCATCTTGTTGGCGATCTGCACCGCCATCTCGGGCTTCTGTGCATCGTCTTCTATGACAAGCTCGACATCCTCATTGCCGGACCGATCGATAGCCAGTGTGAAAGCGTCGCGCATATCGATACCAAGGCCCGAGCCACCGCCCGAGAGCGTGGTGATCACGCCGATCTTGACCGGTTCGGCATTGGCAAGACCTGAGACCGAGAGCGACAAGCCGAGCAGGCCCGTGGCCAGAATACTTCTCATTTTCATTTCCTCCCACTAAAGATCGTTTGTTACAGTTGTGTACGTACTTTCCAGAGTTCCGGAAAGAGTTCAACCTCCAGCATCTTTCTCAGATAGGTGACGCCGGACGTGCCGCCGGTTCCCCGCTTCATGCCAATGATGCGTTCGACGGTCGTTACGTGATTAAAGCGCCAGCGCCTGAAATAGTCTTCAAAGTCGACCAGTTTTTCCGCCAGTTCGTAGAACATCCAATGTCGCTGCGGCTCCCGATAGACCGCTCGCCAAGCCGCAAGCACCGCCTCGTTTTCCTTCCGCGTCTCGCGCCAATCCGTGCGCTTTGCATCCGCACCGATATCGAAGCCATTGCGCTCAAGCAGAAGAATGGCCTCGTCATAGAGAGAAGGCTTGATGAGGATTGCCTCAAGCTTTTCCAGGAGGTCTGGCTGGTGCTCATGCGGCCGGAGCAAAGCAGGATTCCGGTTACCAGCCATGAATTCGATGGCCCGGTATTGCCATGACTGAAAGCCCGAGGACTGGCCGAGCGCATCACGAAAGCTTGTATATTCGCTGGGCGTCATCGTGCGCAGCACGTCCCAGGCGCTGTTCAACTGCTCGAAGATCCGGGCGACCCGGGTCAGCATCTTGAAGGACGGCTCCAACTGATCGGTGCGGATAGCGCGCATGGCCGATCCGATTTCATGGATAGCAAGCTTCATCCACAATTCGGAAGTCTGATGCTGAATGATGAACAGCATTTCGTCATGCGCGGACGAAAGCGGCGCCTGCGCGTTCAAAACCTGCTCAAGATGCAGATAGTCGCTATAGGACATGCGGTCCTCGAACGAGATCTGCGCACCTTCCTTTGCCGGATCGTAGGGCTTGCTCAAGCCGTCTCCTTTGTCCTCAACCGAAAGCGCTGGATCTTGCCGGTCTGGGTTTTGGGCAGACAGTCCAGGAATTTCACCGATCGCGGATACTTGTAGGGCGCTATCGTGGCCTTGACGTGGTCCTGCAGTCGCTTGATGCACATCTCGTCCGGTGTCACGCCGTTGGCGAGGACGACATGCGCCTCAACGATCTGCCCCCGGTCGAGATCGGGCGCGCCGACAACAGCGCATTCGGCGACATCCGAATGCGAAAGCAGGGCCGCTTCGACCTCCGGTCCGGCGATATTGTATCCTGCGCTCAGGATGATGTCGTCAGAGCGGGAGACGAAATGGAACGCGCCTTCCTCGTCCTGCAAAAATGAGTCCCCGGTAAGGTTCCAGCCATCCCGCACATACTCCCGCTGGCGATCATCCGCCATGTAGCGGCAACCGGTCGGCCCACGAACAGCCAGGCGCCCCACCGTACCGCGCGGTACTCCCTGCATTTCCTCATCGACAATCCGCGCCTCATAGCCACGCACCGGTCGGCCGGTGCATCCCGGCCGCATGTCGTTGAAGCGGTTGGAAATGAATATGTGCAGCATCTCGGTCGCGCCGATTCCGTCCAGGATCGGAGTACCTGTCTTCCGGACCCATTCCTCGAACACCGGGCCCGGCAGGGTCTCGCCCGCAGAGACGGCAACGCGTAGGGAGGAGAGATCCGCGCCTTCATCCAACGCCTGGAGCATTGCACGATAAGCCGTCGGCGCGGTGAATGTGATCGTTGCCCGGTAGGTCTCGATAAGTTCGATCATATTGGCGGGCGTTGCCTGTTCCAAAAGGGCGGCTGCGGCACCGAAACGCAACGGGAAAACGGCCAGCCCGCCGAGGCCGAAAGTGAAGGCGAGGGGCGGCGAACCGACGAAGATATCGTCCGGTGTTACGCCAAGCACATCCTTGGCGTAGCCATCGGCGATGATGAGAAGATCGCGGTGAAAGTGCATCGTGGCCTTCGGCACTCCGGTCGTACCGGAAGTGAACCCAAGCAGCGCGACATCGTCGCGCCCGGTCTTCACGGCATCAAAAGTGACCGGTTTGTCCAACGCTACACGGTCAAGCTCGGCATCGTGGTTGGCCGTACCGTCGAAGCCGACCACTTTCTCGAGGAAGCGGCTGCCCTTTGCGCACGCCACCATCTCGTCCATCAGCCTTGTGTCGCACAGGGCCAGTGAAATCTCCGCCTTGTCGACGATCTTGGCGAGCTCGCCGGCGCGCAGCATGGGTATTGTGTTGACCACGACCGCTCCGGCCTTGGTCGCGGCCAACCAGCACGCAACCATGGCGGGATTGTTGGCCGAACGGATCAGGACCCGATTGCCCGGCTTGACGCCATAGTTTTCGATCAGCGCATGGGCCAGCCGGTTGGTCCAGTCGGAAAGCTCTTTGTAGGTGCGCCGCCGGCCGTTGCCGATCAGGGCGACGTGGTCGCCAAAACCGCGCTCCACCTGGCGATCGGTCAGTTCCACCGCTGCATTGAGAAACTCAGGGTAGTCGAAGCCATCGAGCAGGAAATCGGGCCATTCTTCCTGCGGCGGGAGATTGTCCCGCGTAAACGTATCGACATGAACTGTAGGTCCCAGCATGTCCGCGCTCCCTATCTATGGCCGGTCCAGGGACAGATTTTGGGAGCGGGGTACGCTGACCGAGCGTCGCGCCAGCAGGGGCGCTGTGTTTCGCATAGCATGGTGGGGCCTCCCGATCTTCCTCCATCGGGCGCAGCATCGCACCCAATAGAAAATACTTCAAGCATAAAGCTTTCAAAAGTCGCAGGTTGACTCTCCGGTGATGCGTCCGCTCCTATGCAACTTGAAACGGGACGAAACGGGGGGAGGACTCGCGTGTTGGAGCGCTCGATCAAGGATTGGGATGACGCATATGCAAACGGGCCGCATATTCCCGGCGGGGACCGTTGGCCGGCATTGTGGGCGGAGAAGGCGCAGGCGTTTCGCGAAGAGTTAGCCGCCACGGGCCGCGCGAAACTGGACGTTCCGTATGGCGACGCGCCTCGCCAGCAAATGGACTTGTTCCAGCCGGCGGAATTATCCAGGGGGTTGGTTGTCTTCGTTCACGGAGGGTATTGGCAGAAGTTCGACAAGAACCACTGGTCTCAATTCGCGGCCGGTTCACTCGCCCGTGGTTACGTTGTCGCTTTACCCTCCTATACGCTTTGTCCAGGCATTCGAATCGGCGGCATCGTTCGCGAGATCGCAACGGCGATCGAAAAGGCGGCGGAGATGGTCGAAGGACCGATCATGCTTGCCGGCCATTCCGCGGGAGGGCATCTCGTCAGCCGCGTGGTTTCTGAGCCGACACCGCTTTCAACCGCGGTACGCGGGCGCATCCGCCGCGTCATCTCGATTTCCGGCGTGCATGATCTGCGCCCGCTGATGCGCACGGCAATGAACGAGAACCTGGGGCTCGATGAGGCCGAGGCGCTGGCCGAAAGCCCCGCGCTGCTGTGCCCCGTGGAGGGCGCCCGCATCACGTGTTGGGTGGGCGGTGGCGAGCGCGCGGAGTTCCTGCGCCAGAATGCGCTGCTCGCTAATATCTGGACCGGATTGGGCGCGACAACCTCCACTGTGGTCGAGCCGGATAGACACCACTTCAACGTTATTGACGGGCTGATCGATCCGCATCACGCGCTAACGCGGACGCTGCTTTCAGAATAAACCAGGAGATTTTAACGTGAACGATCTGCGCCCTTCAAGCGAAGCAGTTTACGCTCTGGTCTTGATAGAGCCGCCGCCGTTCACACTAGGGCCTTCCTCACCGGCGTATATCGTATAGCCGTTTCGCCCTGCGCTTTTGGTCCAGTAGAGTGCCGCATCGGCATCAATGAGAGCGTCGCTGATCTCGTCATCTGTATCGGGCCGCCATTCACTCAGACCCACGCTGATCGACAATGAGATGAGATGACCCCTCCATTCAAGGGGCGAGGAAGCGACGGCCCTTGTCAGCCTCTCCGCCATCGCCGCCGCTTGCTGAACATTGGTATCAGGCAACAGCAGGCAAAATTCGTCGCCGCTTAAACGGGCCAGAAAGTCGCTTCTGCGTCGCATGCTGTCAGCGATCGACACCATATGCACCAGACATGCATCCCCGGCGGCGTGTCCATACTGATCATTGATCGTCTTGAAGTTATCGAGATCGATCATCATGACGGCGGCTCCCGTCCTCCTTTGCCGGCCCGTTCTCTCGTATAAACGTGCCCTTTCGCGGAATCCGCGCCGGTTCGGCAGTCTCGTGAGATCGTCCTTGCTTGCAAGAGTAGCGAGATCCGCCCGCAGATGATCGATCGCCATGAGCAGAAACCCGAGATTCCAAATGCTGCCTCCGATGATGGCCGCAACCAGGAACCAGGCCGCGAAATCATAGTATCTTTCAGTACTCATGTACCCCGCCAGCCGTGCGAGATTTGTTCCGATCTCGCCGGCGTGACCAGCAAAAGCAATGAAGATGGCGCCGGCAGCCACCAGCGCGCCCAACTGTCGAGGGCGAGCAAAAAAGAGGGTCAACATTGCCAGCGCAATGGGAACGATCTGAATGCTCGCATAAACCACGTTCTGCGCGCGACGGTCCTCGAACATTGCTACGCAGATCGCGCTTATCGCAACGATAAAAGCGAGGACATTCCAAAGCGGCTGCTTGCCGTAAAATACCCTTACGCCCTGCCACACAAAACAAAAGCCGGTTCCAATGAGCCACATGCCGACAAAGGTGGAGGCAGCCGGAGGACCTGAACTGTCAATCGCCAGCAAGACGCCGCCGGTGCCGCTCATCAGCATGGAGGCGAGCCAGTATCGCGCCGCGATAAAGGATTTATAGACCACGACTATGGCCGCCCAGACCACGATAAGGCTGAGCGAATTTAGAAAAATGATGACGTAGAGGGTGGGAAAATCGAGTTGCATTGTCCCGGCGCGGCCCGTCCCTATTTGTCCCGATCGTGGCGCGGTTATGTCTCAATCATGGCGTGTTGGGCTGATACGGTATACAATGTGAACGGAACCTGAATGCCGGCTAACTTATGATGCCTTACACCGATAATGCTCAATGGCACGGGCGAGGTAAGGCCTATCGAGAATGTCCCCGTGCACAGCAGACCCAGCGAATCGTAGCCCGTGGGGCTCAAAGCCCCTTTAGGCCAGGAGCTTCGCCGTAGACTGCCGATGTACCTGACGTCAAAAGAATGCGCTCTGCGAAAATCGGGCAACCTCGACGAACTCCAAAACCTCGCCTGCCAACGGGCGGGTCGAAACGTGGATGGTCTTCTTCAGCGCCTCGGTCAGCGGGGTGCGAACATGCCCCGAGGGGCAACTTCTCATTTCAGATCCTGGCGGCCTATTCTCTTCGGGTGAGAAGCTGCTCGCTGCCAATTATGCGGATCCGAGACGCCGAGCAGCCGCGTCTGGCATGTCGGACAGAGCTCATAGTCCGCACAAAGCAGGGGAGGGCCGTTCGCAGGTGCGATCGAAAGTTGAACGATGCGCCATTCATCGATCTTGCGGAGGGGGCGTTCGTCCCCGCAGCCATCGCAACGCCATATCCGTCGTGCCCCCATCACATGCCCATCTCGCCAAGTGCCGGGAATGTTTATCACTCAACGTAAAGGTTGAAATCAAGAAAAATACAATCATAACGAGTATGCTATGGCGAGATCCATCGCTCGGTGGCTGCTCCCCTTTGGTTGGTCGGATTAATGGGGAATTTTATTCGTCGCGCTACGTGTCGTCCGGTTCTCCGGCTTCTGGAGACGTCGGCGAGTCGTTTGGCGCGGCGCCCTCGGATCCGGCATCGGATTCCCCGTCGGACTCCGAGATATCTTCCAGAAACGCGACCACTGCCGTGCGCTCGTCTTCGTCGGGCATTCCAGTGAAGGGCATCCGGTTGCCCGGGATAAACGCCTGCGGATCGGCGATGAACTGGTCGATGTTGTCGGGTGTCCAGGTGATATCCGATTCTTCCATCGCCTCCGAGTAGTCGAAATCGTCCACCGCCGCCGCTTCGCGGCCGACTATGTTGTTCAGATGCGGTCCCAAACCGTTCTGGCCTTCTTCAAGGCTGTGGCATTGCTGGCATAGCTGCTGGAACAGTGTCTCACCTTCCGAAACCTGGTCGCCATCTTGCGCAAAGGCGGTAGCCCCAAGCGCGAGAGTTGCCGGCAATCCTGCTGTGATCAGCAATATGCGTTTCATAATTTCCTCCAACTGCACGGTCGCGTCCGCCGCGTCCGTTCTTCGGCGGCCAAACCTGCGCTTTTGCCGAATTGTTCCGGTTGGAGGGCTAAACTTTCCCGAACACCCCTCGATCTTGAGAGGCCGCACCGAATGCGGGAACGGACTGCCCCGATCGGCGTTTAGAAAGTGTAAACCTTCAGTGTGGAGGAAAGCCATGCGTGCGATGAATCTGATAACGTTGGTGCTGGTTATCATCGGTGGGATTAACTGGGGCTTGGTCGGCGCATTTCAATTTGATCTTGTGGCGGCCATCTTTGGCGGGCAGGAGTCCGTAATCTCGCGGTTGATCTACATCCTTGTCGGCCTTTCGGCGCTCTGGCAGCTCATGCCGCTGGTTCGGAGCTTTTCCGAAGGCGAAGTAGCCGCCGAGCGCCATACGCACTAACTCTGATCGCCCGGCTGGCAGACAGCGGGTGATGGTGCGATTTTTGTCAGTCGGGCGTATTCAGCGCGTGCTTATTCGAGCGGCGAGACACGTGATGTAGTGTCCCGCCGCTAGCCTTATTGCGGAAATCTGGCCGACATTACACGGAACAATCCCCTATTTCGGTCTGTTCAACGCTCTCACGCAACCGAAAAGGCGCGGAATGACAGGATCGGGCAGTAGTATTACGCCCAAAAGGCGGGTTGTGTTCACTCACGGCTGTATGCAGAACGGTCACGAAACGGCCGCCCACCAGGTCCTGGCGCGGCGATTGGCCATCTGCTAGGCTTTGAATACGGTGGAGAGTGCGAGAGCGCCAGACTGGATGAGTCGTGCTATCTGATTCCGAGAGACACTCTCTGCGGAACGGACAGCGTACCACGTTTCCAGATTGCCGGTGAGGGCGATATCCTGGGCGGCTGGGTGCCGGAGGCCTATATGGCCACCAAGGCGATTTTGCACCCGCTTGTTTCTCCGGAAGCGTCGGCGCCCCCTGGATGGCCTCAGAAGCTGGCTGCAATGGCGGAAGAATACGTGCTTCCCGGAGCATCAGCCTTTTCAGCGGCTGATACCGTCGCCGGAGGCCAGGATCTTCTCTTGGAAGGACCGGTCCGGCTGAAGCCGGTTTACGGCAAGGGAGGCCATGGACAGATGGTTGTGACGGATATCCAGGCGCTTCCCAACACTGTCTCGCAGCTTTCTGCCGTCAACGCTCCGGAGAACGGGTTCGTAATCGAGGCCAATCTTTCTGATGTGGATACCTATACTGTCGGCCAGTCGCGTTTGCCGAGGTGCACGGTCAGTTACTGCGGAACCCAGTTTCTGACCGAGGACAATACGGGCGGTCCGGCCTATGGCGGCTCGGAACTGACTGCGGTGCTGGGCGGGTACGACAACCTGCCTGCCGATATCCTGCCGGAGGAAATGCTTCAGGCAGTCCGCTACGCCGCCGGCTTCGATGACCTCGTGGACGAGTATCTGCCGGGGTTGATCGCCTCGCGCCGCAACTATGACGTTGCCTGCGGCCGGGCGCACGACGGCGCTTTGAGAATGGGAATCATCGACCAGTCCCGGCGCGTCGGGGGTGCAACGGGAGCGGAACTTGTTGCCGCGGAAGTTCTCGTTAAAGATCCTGACGCGAGAGCCGTTCGTGCCCGATCCGCCGAGATATACGGAGACGAGCAGAGCGTGCCCGAGGGTGCCTTGATCTGCTTTCAGGGTGATGACCCGGAGGTCGGTCCCTTGCTCAAATGCGCATTTGTGGAGGAAACTATTGCGCGTTAAGCCATTGGCATTTCCTGTTGGAAAGGACTCGATTTCGGCCCGTCTGGTGGAGCCGCGGACGGGCGTTCCAGGCGTCCTGTTCGTTCACGGCTGGGCCGGCAGCCAGGAGAGGGACACGGCTCGGGCGAGGGCACTTTCGCAGTTCGGCTTTATCAGTCTCACCTTTGATCTTCGCGGGCATGGCGGTTCGTCCAACGATATTCAGGAAATGACCCGGGAAGATCACCTTCACGATGTCTGCGAGGCATACGACACTCTGGCCAAGCAGCCGCAGGTCGATCCTTCGTCCATTGCTGTGGTGGGCAGCAGCTATGGCGGCTACCTCGCCGGCATTGCCTTGGCGCAGCGCCCGGTGCGCTGGTTGGCTTTGCGTGTGCCGGCACTCTACCGCGATGACGATTGGGGTCTGCCAAAGGCGCAACTCGACAAAGAGGATCTCGCCGCCTACAGGCGTTCATTGGTCACGCCCGACAGCAATCTGGCCTTGCGGCACTGCAGCCGGTTTACTGGAGATGTCCTTATCGTTGAATCAGAGTATGACGAGATCGTCCCCCACCCCACGATTGCCAGCTATCTCTCGTCATTTGTCCGGGCGCACTCGGTCACTTACCGGGTTATCTCCGGCGCGGACCATGCACTCTCGAGCGAGGCCAGCCGCAGAGCTTACGATCAGCTGCTTTCCTTCTGGCTCCGCGAAATGATCTTCGGCGCACGGTAATTTGCATCGCTTACCAATGGCAGGTCAGCCGCTCCATACCATGGAAGTAATAGGTGTCGCGGTGGCGCGGCGTTTCTCTTGGGCGATCGTCAATCGATTCCCTAACAGCTTCTCGGTTCTCATTTCGCGGCTATTCGCGTTAACTGAGGCGGCGCCTTGTGAAACCCGGCCTTGCGCAGGCGGGAGTGTGCACCTTATATCGACGGAAAGCGAATCTGCTGCTAGCGAACCTAATCTTTTGGCGCAAGCTTCCGAACTGAAAGGCGTTTCTATGAGCAACCCTGTTGAAACCGCGATGAACCTCGTCCCGATGGTTGTCGAGCAGACAAATCGCGGCGAACGCGCCTATGATATTTTTTCACGCCTCCTCAAAGAACGCATCATCTTTATCACCGGCCCGGTTGAGGACGGCATGGCCTCGCTGGTTTGCGCACAGCTTCTCTATCTGGAAGCGGAAAACCCGAAAAAGGAAATCGCCCTATACATCAACTCGCCGGGCGGCGTGGTAACGAGCGGTATGGCGATTTACGACACGATGCAGTTCGTTCAGCCGCCGGTTTCCACGTTGTGCGTAGGGCAGGCGGCTTCCATGGGGTCGCTGCTTCTGTGCGCTGGTGCCAAAGGCATGCGCTTTACCACGCCGAATTCGCGCATCATGGTGCATCAGCCCTCCGGCGGCTTCCAGGGGCAAGCCTCGGACATTGAGCGTCACGCCCAGGACATCATCAAGCTGAAGCGGCGCTTGAACGAGGTTTATGTCCAACATACAGGTCAGGACTACGATACGATCGAACGAACCCTGGATCGCGATCACTTCATGTCTGCCGATGAGGCCAAGGACTTCGGCCTTGTGGACAATGTCATATCGACGCGCGAAGCGATCGAGAAGCAGACCGGTTTGTAATCAACAAACACTCAATCACGGCAGGGTCGCGCAGATTTGCATCGATTCTGCCACGATTTCCTGTTCCCTAACCGCTGGCAACGGCCTAGGTTAAGCCTATGTTGATTTGGGTGCCTTAGCGTGTACGGGATTGAGTTGTTGCCGGGCTTTCCGATTTATGGTTCGTTCGGAGATGGAAAAACGTGAGGCAACGGTTGGCGAGCGCCGTCGTTTCACTCCCTGCAGCTTCCGCGTAAAGGGGAGCCGGTGGTACTGAAAGGACATGAGAAATGAGCAAGATCGGCAACGGCGGTGGTGACTCCAAGAACACGCTGTACTGCTCGTTCTGTGGCAAGAGCCAGCATGAGGTCCGCAAGCTGATTGCGGGGCCTACCGTGTTCATCTGCGATGAATGCGTTGAGCTGTGTATGGATATCATCCGCGAGGAAAACAGGTCCTCGATGGTGAAATCCCGCGAGGGTGTACCGACTCCGCAGGAGATCCTCGGCATCCTTGATGATTATGTGATCGGCCAGAGGTACGCCAAGCGGGTGTTGTCCGTGGCCGTGCATAACCATTACAAGCGCTTGGCCCATGCGGGTAAAAACCAGGAAGTCGAGTTGGCCAAGTCCAACATCCTGCTGATCGGCCCGACCGGTTGCGGCAAGACGCTGCTGGCCGAGACGCTGGCGCGCATCATTGATGTGCCCTTTACCATGGCCGACGCGACGACGCTGACGGAAGCCGGCTATGTCGGCGAGGATGTGGAAAATATCATTCTGAAGCTTCTGCAGTCGGCCGACTATAACGTCGAGCGTGCTCAGCGGGGCATTGTCTATATCGATGAAATCGACAAGGTATCGCGCAAGTCGGACAATCCCTCGATCACGAGGGACGTGTCGGGCGAGGGCGTACAACAGGCTCTGCTGAAGATCATGGAAGGCACGGTCGCCTCCGTGCCGCCCCAGGGCGGGCGCAAGCATCCGCAGCAGGAATTCCTGCAGGTGGACACGTCCAATATCCTGTTCATCTGCGGTGGCGCATTCGCCGGGCTGGAGAAGATTATCTCCGACCGCGGCCGCAACACCTCCATCGGCTTCAGCGCCGACGTCGCCCGTCCGGAGGACCGGCGCATGGGCGAACTGTTGAGCCAGGTTGAGCCGGAAGACCTTCTGAAGTTCGGTCTCATTCCTGAGTTTGTCGGCCGCCTGCCAGTTCTGGCTACGCTGGAAGATCTCGATGAGGAGGCGCTGATCGAAATCCTGAGTGAGCCGAAGAACGCGCTGGTCAAGCAGTATCAGCGGCTCTTCGAGATGGAGGACGTGGAACTGACCTTCCATGAGAACGCGTTGCGGGCAATCGCTCTGAAGGCCATTGAGCGCAAGACCGGCGCGCGCGGCCTGCGGTCCATCATGGAGGCCATACTGCTGGAGACGATGTTCGAGTTGCCCGCGCTGGAGGGTGTTCAGGAGGTTGTGATCTCCGAGGACGTCGTCGCTGGCAATGCGCGGCCCCTCTACATTTACTCCGAGCGTGAAAGCGAGAAGGACAGCGTCAGCGCGTGATCCGGGTTGCTTTCAACACGCCGGGGCGGTGGCAAAGCAGTTTGTATAGGGGGCCGATTGTCACCCCGATGGGGTTGATATCGGGGTGACCCGTCGCCACCTAGAGGGCAGTTGGTGGCGAGGGTTTCATTCCCCAGGATCGGTGTTGCAAGGCAAGCCCTTCCGGGGCGGGACGCCGCCCCTAGACGGTAACAACTGCGGTCGGCTTTTTCGCGGCCGCGGCTTGAAAGGCTGAAAAATGACTGAAGTCACAAAAACATCCGGTGAAACGCTTTTTCCGGTGCTGCCCTTGCGGGACATCGTGGTCTTTCCCCACATGATTGTGCCGCTCTTCGTCGGGCGTGAAAAGTCGATCAAGGCTCTGGAAGAGGTGATGGGCGCCGAGAAGCAGGTTCTGCTGGCGACCCAGATGAATGCGGCCGACGACGATCCCGACCCAAGCGGGATCTACGATGTCGGCACGCTGGCTAACGTTTTGCAACTCCTCAAGCTCCCGGACGGCACCGTGAAGGTGCTGGTCGAGGGCGCTTCGCGCGCGCGTCTTGCCGGCTTCACCGAGCGTGAAGATTACCACGAGGCGCGGGCAGAGATTCTGCATGATCCGGAAGAGGATCAGGTTGAGATAGAGGCGCTGGCGCGATCCGTCGTCGGCGACTTCGAGAACTACGTAAAGCTCAACAAGAAGATTTCGCCCGAGGTCGTGAACGCAACCAGCCAAATCGAGGATTATTCGAAGCTGGCCGACACGGTAGCCTCGCATCTGGCCACCAAGATTCCCGAGAAGCAGGAAATGCTGGCCACGCTCTCTGTGCGTGAGCGCCTGGAAAAGGCCATGGGGTTCATGGAGGCCGAGATCTCCGTGCTGCAGGTGGAAAAGCGCATCCGCTCCCGCGTCAAGCGGCAGATGGAGAAGACTCAGCGCGAGTACTATCTCAACGAGCAGATGAAGGCGATCCAGAAGGAGCTGGGCGAGGGCGAGGACGGCCGCAACGAGAACGCCGAACTCGAGGAGCGCATCAAGAAGACGAAGCTCTCGAAGGAAGCGCGCGAGAAGGCGGAAGCTGAATTCAAGAAGCTCCAGACGATGTCACCCATGTCGGCCGAGGCCACGGTGGTGCGCAATTACCTGGACTGGCTTCTGTCCATTCCGTGGAAGAAGAACAGCCGGGTGCGCCATGACATCGGTCATGCTCAGGAGGTGCTGGATATCGATCACTTCGGCCTGGAAAAGGTCAAGGAGCGCATCGTCGAGTACCTGGCCGTGCAGAGCCGGCAGAAGAAGTTGAAGGGGCCGATTTTGTGCCTTGTCGGCCCTCCCGGTGTCGGTAAGACCTCGCTCGGCAAGTCGATCGCCCGCGCTACGGGCCGTGAGTTCGTGCGCATGGCGCTTGGCGGCGTACGCGACGAGGCCGAGATCCGCGGCCACCGCCGCACCTATATCGGCTCGATGCCCGGCAAGGTCATCCAGTCGATGAAGAAGGCCAAGAAGTCCAATCCGCTCTTCCTGCTCGATGAGATCGACAAAATGGGCATGGACTTCCGTGGTGACCCGTCTTCGGCCCTTCTCGAGGTGCTCGATCCGGAGCAGAATTCGACCTTCATGGACCACTACCTTGAGGTCGAATACGACCTGTCGAGCGTGATGTTCGTGACCACGGCGAATACGTTGAACATTCCGCCGGCCCTGATGGACCGGATGGAGATCATCCGGATCGCCGGTTACACCGAAGATGAGAAGGTCGAGATCGCAAAGCGGCACCTCCTTCCCAAGGCAGTGCGTGAGCACGCCCTGAAGGAAGAGGAGTTCTCCGTCACCGACGAAGCGCTGCAGTTGGTCATCCGCACCTATACGCGGGAAGCCGGCGTGCGTAACCTTGAGCGCGAGCTGATGAAACTGGCGCGCAAGGCGGTCACGGAGATTGTCAAAACCGGCACCAAGAGTGTCGAGGTTACCAAGGACAACCTGCCCGACTATCTCGGTGTCCAGCGCTTCCGCTTCGGCGAGGCCGAGGGTGAGGACCAGATCGGTGTTACGACCGGGCTGGCGTGGACCGAAGTTGGCGGTGAGTTGCTCACTGTCGAAGGTGTCATGATGCCCGGCAAGGGCAAGATGACCGTGACCGGTAACCTGCGGGATGTGATGAAGGAGTCGATTTCCGCCGCGGCATCCTATGTCCGCTCGCGGGCCGTCGATTTCGGAATCGAGCCGCCAGTCTTCGACAAGAAGGACATCCACGTGCACGTGCCGGAAGGTGCGACACCTAAGGATGGTCCGTCGGCTGGTATCGCCATGGTCACGTCGATCGTCTCGGTGATGACGGGAATCCCGGTGCGCAAGGAGGTCGCCATGACCGGCGAAGTTACCCTGCGCGGACGGGTTCTGCCCATCGGCGGCTTGAAGGAGAAGCTTCTGGCCGCACTTCGCGGAGGCATCAAGAAGGTGCTGATTCCGGAAGAGAATGCCAAGGATCTGGCGGATATTCCGGAGAACGTGAAGAACGCCCTGGAAATCGTGCCGGTCAGCCGCGTCGGCGAGGTGCTGCAGTACGCTCTGGTGCGCCAGCCAGAGCCGATAGAATGGGTCGAGCCGGTCACGGCGCCGACCGCCGTGGATGTCTCTGACGAAGCGGCGAACCAGACCGTCGCCCACTGATAGGCGCATAAATACCGATTGAATGGGGTCGGCCCTCCGGGGCCGGCCCTTTTTGTATGAAGAATGGCCAAAAACCCGCGTTTTTCCCCGGTTTCAGCGCATTTCATACTTGGTCAGCTATTTACTTCTTCATACACTGCCGACCTTGCCGGTTGAGTCGCTCTTCCGGCCACACACAGGAAGGGGTTATTCATTTATGAACAAGAATGAGCTAGTTTCCGCCGTTGCTGAGAAGGCCAGCCTTTCCAAGGGTGACGCTCAGTCGGCTGTCGATGCGCTTTTTGCGACGATCACCGACGAACTCAAAAAGGGGGGCGACGTGCGGCTGATCGGCTTCGGCAATTTCAGCGTTTCGCGGCGCGAGGCGTCGACGGGCCGCAACCCGCAGACGGGGGCAGAGGTTCAGATCCCGGCACGCAACGTGCCGAAGTTCTCTGCCGGCAAGGGGCTGAAAGACGCGATCAACTGATCTCTCGTCCAATGAACCGAATTGAAAAGGCCGGGAAAGCTTCCTGGCCTTTTCTTCGTTAAGACGAATTTGCGCGCGCTGGCCATTGCTGTTGCGCAAGACAACGCATCGGCATGTCGAAAATTTTATCTGTTGAGAGAAGAATGGCGCGAGTGACGGGGCTCGAACCCGCGACCTCCGGCGTGACAGGCCGGCACTCTAACCAGCTGAGCTACACCCGCGCTTGATGTCGTCGTTTCGACATCGTGGCGGTCACTTAGGCGGTTCCAGCCAAGCTGTCAAGCAGGCATGGAGGCTTTGTCGCCCAAGAATCCACACCGGAGCGAGATATGTGTTTCCGGGGTTATTTCTTCTTGCGCAGAAAGCGTGAACCGCCTAAACGGACGGGCTGAAACGCAATGGCAAAAAGCCATTCGGAGGGCGATTAGCTCAGCTGGTAGAGCGCTTCGTTTACACCGAAGATGTCGGGAGTTCGAGTCTCTCATCGCCCACCATTTCTTCGCCGGTCGTGATCGTCTTGTTAGAGGTTCGGCTGGCAGGCATTTCCCCATCCGTCGATCTTGCTCCTCCAATCCGCCATATTGCGCTGAAATGATGTTTCATCCTAGGAGACCTGAAAAGGTGGATGCTGGGACGTAGCTATCGAAGTTTAGGTCCAGCGTTGGCGTCTGTAAAACCGGTGACGAGCGCTTGCGGTGGCTATCGGGAGGCATTATGCGTGTAACAAACTGTCAGCGATGTAAGTGAGACCTGATGACTGAACCCTTGCCCGAGTCTGATAACGAGATCAGTCTTTTGGATATTGCGGCGGCAATTGCTCAGTTCTGGGTATTGCTGTTGGTCGTCCCGGTTCTCGTCGGCGCCGCCGCTTTTGTCGGGCTGCAATTTTTCCAAAGTGATCGTTATGAATCCAGCGCGATTCTCCAGATTTCGGCGGGTGAAGCCGCCCTGCTGCAGAGTGCTAGAGTGATCGATCCGGCCATCAGAGAATCGGGGTGGCTTCAAAGGTTCGACGGGCGCTTGACGGAAGCGCGCGGTGCGCTCTCCAGGAACATGACCGTCGAAAAGATGAATGAGGTCGATTACTATCGGGTCAGCATCGTTGACCGTTCTCCGGACGCAGCCAATCGTTTGCTAAATGGGCTTGTGGAGGCGCTCATCGCGAGTTCCGTGCCGCGCGGAAATGCGCGAGCAGCGCTTGAGAACAGACTTCAGACGCTTGAGCGCACCCAATCCGAACTGAGCGCCAGCCTGAACCGTGTCAACGAGTACTATGAAAACGCAACGGATGGCGGCTCAGGTGGCACGGTGGTGTTCACGAGCGAGATCGGAAGCTCGCTGGTTGCCTTGATCAACGATATCGCAAGCAATGAGCGGGAGATCTTTACCACCCGGATGGCGCTGGCAGGCTCCGTCTCCGAATCGGATATCATACAAGAACCCACGCTGGCCGATGCACCGATGGCAAACCGTGCGCGAATGATTGCGCTCTTGGCGGCAATGGCGGCTGGCTTCCTGACACTCGTCGGCGTGCTGATTTACTCAGGATTGCGTAACGCGAGCCGGAACCCGCAGGACTCGGAAAAAATTGAGCGGATCAGAAACGCTTTCCGCTTCCGCAAGATTCCTGAACCACAGAAGACTTCCTGACGATACGGCACCGCGTGGGGCGTCGCGTACGGAACTGGGAGCCATGAAGCCGGCACGACGGCGTTGATCCTGTCATAGTGTTTTATACCTCGATTTTCGCGTCGCCTGCAGCCATCAGCCTCGATCCCAGGTCGCCCGCCGGGCAGATATCGACCGCTCCTAGTCCCAGCCACTGTGCCATTTTTCTCAATTCTTGCAGCAATTCGGTGGCGGTCTCCGGCGGGGCTTCGGGCTCGGCATGAGCCGACTGAACACGCAAAACACCATTCTGGCGGTCCGCCTTGAGGTCGACGCGCGCAACCAGTTGTTCCCCGAGCAGGAAGGGGAAAACATAGTAGCCATAGATACGCTTCTCCGCCGGCGTGTAGATCTCGATGCGATAGTAGAAATCGAACAGCCGTTCAGTGCGTGAGCGCTCCCAAATCAGTGGGTCGAAAGGAGCGAGCAGAGCGCGCGCCTCGACCTTCCGGGGCAGCTTCGCGTCACGATGCATATAGGCCTGTTGTGTCCAACCCTTGACGGTGACGGGAAGGAGCGTCCCGGCCTCGATCAGTTCCTCGATGCGGGGACGGCAATCCTCCGGGGACAGGCGGAAATAGTCGCGCAAGTCGCTTGCCGTAGCCACTCCCAAAGCCCGGGCTGCTTTTTCCACAAGTGCCCGCTGCGCATCCTCCGGCGTTGGGGTCGGCGTGGACAGAACCGCCTCCGGAAGTACGCGTTCAGGCAGATCGTAAAGGCGCTCGAAACTTGGTCGGCGCGAATGGGTGGTGATCTGCCCGGCCCAGAACAGCCACTCCAGCGCGCGTTTGGCATCACTCCACTCCCACCATCCAGAAGTACCCTTATGGCCGTCAATGTCGGCGGCGGCCAGCGGCCCGTGACTGGCCACCTCGGCCAAAACCGTTTTGATGAAATCACGCCGCTCCTGTCCGAATCGTGCAAGCCCGCCATAGATCCCCTTGCCCTCGGCCGCCCGTTCCATGCGCCAGCGAAGGAGAGGTTGTGTTTCCACGGGTAGCAGCGAGGCCTCATGCGCCCAATATTCGAAAAGAGCCCGCGGCTTGCGCGCGGATGCCCTGTCCAGAGTTTTGCAAGGGTAGGGGCCGAGTCTGGAGAAAAGCGGCATGTAGTGCGCGCGAACGGCGACATTCACCGAGTCGATCTGAAATAGGTTTATGTGATCAAGGACCCGGGCTATATGCCGTCTTTCCACAACACCGGCCGGTGGTCGTCGGGTGAAGCCCTGCGCGGCAAGGACGATTCGCCGCACCTGCTTGCGTGTCAGTCGCTCATTCGCCATCAACATGTCCTTCTTCGATTTTGCGGTCGGAAATTACAGGCTGAGACGCGGGCAAACCACCCGAATGCGCTCGTGACGGCGCAGACTCCTGACAGTTTCTTCCGAACAAGAACCTACGGTCTTAAATCAACGCCCTCTTGATCTTACATGAGGGTCGGTACCCTACGGGGGAGGCGGTTTATGGTCGCGAGACCGGGGCATAATCGACAAGGTTTGACTTGCGTCCCCTGACTGCCTGCGCTAACCCTCGCCGCGTCGCAACATGGGCTTGCCGCGCTGCGGGGGCGAGCGTATCACAAATCGCAACGCGCCCAGTACGGAGCCTCGCATCAGCGGGCAACGGAAAGTCGAGCAATGAACGATCTTTTGAGTTCATATCTTCCTATCATCATCTTCCTCGGCGTGGCCCTAGGGTTGTGTCTGGTGCTGGTGATCGCGCCCTTCGTGGTCGCTTACCGCAATCCGGATCCGGAGAAGCTGTCAGCATACGAATGCGGGTTCAACGCATTCGACGATGCCCGGATGAAGTTCGATGTACGCTTTTATCTGGTGGCCATCCTTTTCATCATCTTCGATCTTGAGGTGGCCTTTCTCTTCCCTTGGGCAGTCTCTTTCGGAGAAATCGGCTGGCTGGGCTTCTGGTCGATGATGATCTTCCTGGGCGTGCTAACGATCGGCTTCATCTATGAATGGAAGAAGGGAGCGCTGGAATGGGATTGAATAATACCCTGGTTGCGCCCAAACCTCGCGGCATTGTGGACCCCAAGACGGGCAATCCCGTGGGGGAGAACGATCCGTTTTTCAATTCGATCAGCGATGAGTTGACGGATAAGGGATTCCTCGTCACATCGTCCGATGCACTGATCACATGGGCGCGCACCGGCTCGCTCATGTTCATGACGTTCGGGCTTGCCTGTTGCGCGGTGGAGATGATGCAGACCTCCATGCCGCGGTATGATAGTGAGCGTTTCGGCGTTGCGCCGCGCGCCTCGCCGCGTCAGTCGGACATCATGATCGTTGCCGGCACGCTCACCAATAAGATGGCGCCGGCGCTCCGCAAGGTCTACGACCAGATGCCGGAGCCCCGTTACGTCATCTCCATGGGCTCCTGCGCCAATGGCGGCGGTTATTATCACTATTCCTACTCGGTGGTGCGCGGCTGCGACCGCATCGTGCCCGTTGACATCTATGTGCCCGGCTGTCCGCCGACCGCCGAGGCATTGCTCTACGGCATTCTTCTTCTGCAGAAGAAGATTCGCCGGACCGGCACCATCGAGCGCTAGGGGTGGGGTATGAGTGAAGCGCTGAAGGATCTTGCAGCCTACATTACGGAAAAGCTCGACGCGCAGATTCAAGACGCGATGGTTGCGTACGGCGAACTGACGCTGTTCGTGGAATCTGGCGACATCATCGACGTTCTGAACTTCCTGAAGAACGACGTTCAATGCCAGTTCTTCGCGTTCATCGACATTTCGGGCGTCGACTACCCCGCGCGCGACAAGCGTTTCGAGGTCGTCTATCACCTGCTCTCCCCGCGCCAGAACCAGCGTGTCCGCGTCAAGCTTTCGACGGATGAGGACACGCCCGTGCCCTCGGTCGTGGAGGTCTTCCCGGCGGCCGATTGGTACGAACGCGAGATCTATGATTTGTACGGCGTGCTTTTTACCGAGCATCCGGATCTGCGGCGTATTCTGACGGACTATGGGTTCGAAGGTCATCCGCTCAGGAAGGACTTCCCGCTGACGGGCTTTGTCGAGGTGCGTTACGACGACGAGTCGAAGCGGGTTATCTACGAGCCGGTAAATCTGCGCCAGGAGTTCAGAAATTTCGACTTCCTCTCGCCCTGGGAAGGCACGGACTATGTGCTGCCCGGGGACGAAAAGGCCAAGCAGTGATCAGGAAGGTGTCACGTGCCTGAGACTTCCGTCCGCAACTTCAACATCAATTTCGGCCCGCAGCATCCGGCCGCGCACGGCGTTTTGCGCCTTGTGCTCGAGCTCGATGGCGAGGTCGTCGAGCGTGTTGATCCACACATCGGCCTGCTTCACCGCGGGACGGAAAAGCTGATCGAGCACAAGACGTATTTGCAGGCGATTCCTTATTTCGACCGGCTCGACTATGTCGCGCCGATGAATCAGGAGCACGCTTTTGCGCTGGCGGTTGAGAAGCTGCTCGATCTCGATGTGCCGATCCGTGGGCAACTCATTCGCGTGCTCTATTCCGAGATCAGCCGCATTCTGAACCATCTCCTGAACGTGACCACACAGGCCATGGACGTCGGCGCGCTCACGCCACCGCTCTGGGGCTTCGAGGAACGCGAGAAGCTGATGGTCTTCTACGAGCGGGCTTCCGGTTCCCGAATGCACGCGGCCTATTTCCGCCCCGGCGGCGTTCATCAGGACTTGCCTGAGAAACTGGTGGAAGACATCGGCAAGTGGATCGATCCGTTCCATAAGACGCTGAACGATCTTGACGAGCTTCTGACGGAAAACCGGATCTTCAAGCAGCGCAATGTCGATATTGCTAAGGTTTCACTGGAGGATGCCTGGGCTTGGGGCTTTTCCGGGGTGATGGTGCGTGGCTCGGGCGCGGCCTGGGACTTGCGCAAGAGTCAGCCGTATGAATGCTACCCGGAAATGGATTTCGACATTCCGATCGGCAAGAACGGCGACAATTACGACCGTTATCTCCTTCGCATGGAGGAGATGCGTCAGTCCGCAAAGATTATGCGCCAATGCGTGGAACGTCTTCTTGGCAAGGAGCGCGTCGGGCCTGTTTCCAATGAGGACGGCAAGGTCGTGCCACCAAAGCGCGGTGCCATGAAGCGCTCGATGGAAGCGCTCATTCACCACTTCAAGCTTTATACAGAGGGCTATCACGTGCCGGCCGGCGAGGTTTATGCTGCCGTCGAGGCGCCCAAGGGCGAGTTCGGCGTCTATCTCATCTCCGATGGTACGAACATGCCATACCGCTGCAAGCTCCGTGCGCCGGGCTTTGCTCATCTACAGGCTATGGATTTCCTGTGCCGCGGGCATCTTCTGGCCGACGTTGCCGCCGTGCTCGGCTCCCTCGATATCGTGTTTGGTGAGGTAGACAGATAATGTCAGTTCGCCGTCTCGCAGACGAAGCTATCCAGCCCTCGGGCTTTGCCTTCACCAGGGAGAACAAGGCCTGGGCAAAGGAGACGATCAAGAAGTATCCGAAAGGGCGCCAGTATTCGGCTGTCATCCCGCTTCTCATGCGGGCGCAGGATCAGGACGGCTGGGTGACGCGGGCGGCCGTCGAGCACGTTGCTGAGATGCTGGACATGCCGCTGATTCGCGTGCTCGAGGTTGCCACCTTCTATACGCAGTTCCAGCTTGAGCCGGTGGGAACCAAGGCACACGTACAGGTCTGCGGCACCACGCCCTGCATGCTGCGTGGGGCAGGGGACCTGATCGATGTGTGCAAGAAGAAGATCGGCCCGGAGCCATTCAAGACGAATGGCGCAGGCACGCTGTCCTGGGAAGAAGTGGAGTGCCAGGGCGCTTGTGTTAACGCACCGATGGTGATGATCTTCAAGGATACCTACGAGGATCTGACTCCTGAACGCCTGGAAGAGATCATCGATGCATTCGAGGCGGATAAGGGCGACAGCATCGAGCCTGGACCGCAGGTCGACCGCTACACTTCGGCGCCGGCCTCTGGATTCACCACGCTCACCGATGAAAACGCGATCCTGAAACAGCCGCAGAGCGCTCAGTCCGCGGGTGATGAGACGGCGGGAACGATGATTCCCCCCTCCCGTGCCGGCAAGCCGAAAACGGGAGCTATGGAGACGAGCAAAGCGGTCAAATCGCCTTCGCCGGTTAAAGCATCCGGCGCTGACGAGAAAAGCGCCAGCGCCGAAGCGCCGAAGGAAAACGATACCCAGGCGGATCGGCCTGCCGAAGAGACAGAGCAGACCGAGCGCACACGCACGCACAGCGACCGGCCGAAATCCGAAGAGCCGGAGCTGCGGTCGCCGCAATTGAAGAAAGCGAAGGCCAGCAAGGAAACGCAGCCTGGTCCCGAGACGCCGGTCGAAAGTGAGAGGCCGGCTGCGAAATCACGACGCGGCACGCAGAAGAAGCCGCGCTGAGGAGATAGAGATGCTTCAGGACAAGGATCGCATCTTCACGAACATCTATGGCCGCTTCGACCGTTCATTGAAGGGCGCGATGGCGCGCGGCCACTGGGACGGCACGAAAGGTCTCCTGGAGAAGGGGCGGGATTGGATACTCAACGAGATGAAGGCCTCCGGCCTGCGTGGGCGCGGCGGTGCGGGCTTCCCGACCGGCCTGAAATGGTCCTTCATGCCGAAGGAGCCAGGCGACCGGCCGCACTATCTCGTCGTTAACGCTGATGAATCGGAGCCGGGCACCTGTAAGGATCGCGACATCATGCGTCACGATCCGCACACGCTGCTAGAAGGTTGTCTCGTCGCGGGCTTCGCTATGGGCGCGCATGCGGCCTACATCTACATACGCGGCGAGTTCGTCCGCGAGCGCGAGGCGCTGCAGGCCGCGATCGACGAATGCTACGAGGCAGGCCTGATCGGCAAAGACAACAAGAATGGCTGGGATTTCGAAATTATTCTCCACCACGGCGCCGGCGCCTATATCTGCGGTGAGGAAACGGCCCTGTTGGAGAGCTTGGAAGGCAAGAAGGGACAGCCGCGCCTGAAGCCACCGTTCCCCGCCAATGTCGGCCTTTACGGCTGTCCGACGACAGTCAACAACGTGGAATCGATCGCAGTCGCTCCCACGATCCTGCGCCGCGGTGCATCCTGGTTCACATCTTTCGGTCGCGAGAACAATGCGGGGACGAAGCTCTTCTGCATTTCCGGGCACGTGGAGAACCCGTGCACGGTGGAAGAGGAGATGTCGATCCCCTTCCGCGAGCTCATCGAACGCCATTGTGGCGGCATTCGCGGCGGTTGGGACAATCTCCTGGCCGTCATCCCCGGTGGTTCCTCGGTGCCGTTGGTGCCGGCCGATCAGATCATCGATGCGCCGATGGATTTTGATTCGCTCCGGGATTTAAAGTCGGGTCTCGGTACTGCCGCAGTGATCGTGATGGACAAATCCACAGACATCGTGAAGGCGATTGCGCGCCTGTCCTACTTCTACAAGCACGAAAGCTGCGGCCAGTGCACGCCATGCCGCGAGGGCACAGGCTGGATGTGGCGTGTGATGGAGCGCTTGGTGCGCGGCGAGGCACACAAGCATGAGATCGATATGCTGCTTGACGTGACGAAGCAGGTGGAAGGCCACACGATCTGCGCCTTGGGCGATGCGGCCGCCTGGCCGATCCAGGGACTGGTCCGGCATTTCCGCCCGGAGATCGAGCGGCGCATCGACGAATTTACTCTCAACGCCCATCGCGCGGAGCCCGCGCTGGTGGCGGCTGAGTAGGGAAGAAAACGGTTTTTGCTCGTGTGAGCAGATAGTTAGCGGACGGCGATAATGGCAAAGTTGAAAGTCGACGGCACGGAGATCGAGGTTCCCGATCACTACACGCTGCTGCAGGCTGCCGAGGAGGCGGGAGCGGAGATTCCGCGCTTCTGCTTCCATGAGCGCCTCTCCGTTGCCGGCAATTGTCGCATGTGCTTGGTGGAGGTGAAGGGCGGGCCGCCCAAGCCGGCCGCCTCCTGTGCCATGGGCGTGCGTGATCTGCGTCCCGGTCCCGAAGGCGAGCCGCCGGAGATCTTCACGAAGACCCCGATGGTGAAGAAGGCGCGCGAAGGCGTGATGGAGTTCCTGCTGATCAATCATCCGCTCGACTGCCCGATCTGCGATCAGGGCGGCGAGTGCGACTTGCAGGACCAGGCGATGGCTTACGGCGTCGATTCCTCGCGCTATCACGAGAACAAGCGCGCCGTAGAGGACAAGTATATCGGCCCGTTGGTCAAGACGATCATGACGCGCTGCATTCACTGCACGCGCTGTGTGCGTTTCTCAACCGAGGTCGGCGGCGTTTCCGAGCTCGGCGCTACCGGGCGCGGCGAGGACATGGAGATCACGACCTATCTGGAAGAGGCGATGACCTCCGAGCTCCAGGGCAATGTCATCGATCTTTGCCCTGTTGGCGCTCTGACGTCCAAGCCCTATGCCTTCCAGGCGCGCCCGTGGGAGCTTTCCAAGACGCAGTCCATCGACGTCATGGACGCCGTGGGCTCGGCCATCCGCGTCGATGCGCGCGGCCGTGAGGTCATGCGCATCCTGCCCCGCGTCAACGAGGCAGTGAACGAGGAGTGGATTTCGGACAAGACCCGCTTCGTCTGGGACGGGCTGCGCACGCAGCGCCTCGACCGGCCCTATGTGCGCAAGGGAAAGCGCCTCCAGCCGGCGAGCTGGCCGGAAGCGTTCGAGGCCATCAAGAAGAAGCTTGCAAAAACAGCGCCGGAGAAGATCGGCGCGATTGCTGGTGATCTCGCGGGCGTCGAGGAAATGTATGCGCTCAAGGGCCTGATGCAGTCGCTCGGCTCCCCGAACATCGACTGCCGGCAGGACGGGACGGCGCTCGACCCCGCTCTCGGACGCGCAAGCTACCTTTTTAATCCCACGATCGAGGGCATCGAGGAAGCCGATGCGCTGATCATCGTCGGCGCCAATCCGCGCTTTGAAGCGTCTGTGCTCAACGCGCGCATTCGCAAGCGCTGGCGCATGGGCGAGTTTCCCATCGGAGTCATCGGCGAGCCTACCGATCTGCGTTATGATTACCAGCACCTGGGCGCCGGCCCCGAAACGCTTGCCGAACTGGCTGGCGGCAAGGGCAAGTTCGTCTCCGTGCTGAAGAAGGCAAAGCGTCCGATGATCATCGTGGGGCAGGGGGCGCTGGCCCGGCCCGACGGCCGTGCCGTGATCGGGCAGGCAGCGAAGCTCGCCACTGCCGTGGGTGCGGTTTCGGATGAATGGAACGGTTTCGCCGTCCTGCACACGGCTGCGGCGCGCGTGGGCGGCCTGGATATCGGCTTTGTACCAGGCGAGGGCGGAAAGGATGTCGCCGGCATGATGGGCGCGATGGATGTGCTCTTCCTGCTCGGAGCCGATGAAGTCGACATGAACGCAATCGGCGACGCCTTCACCGTTTATATCGGGACCCACGGCGATGCCGGCGCGCACCGCGCCGACGTCATCCTACCCGCGGCCGCCTATACGGAAAAGTCCGCGACCTATGTGAATACGGAAGGGCGTGTCCAGATGACCTCCCGTGCCGGCTTTGCGCCCGGCGACGCGAAGGAGGACTGGGCGATCCTGCGTGCCCTTTCTGACGTCCTTGGTCACAAGCTTCCTTTCGACTCGCTTGCAGCACTGCGTGCAAAGCTTTATGCGGAACATTCGCACCTGGCGGCGGTGGACTCCGTTGAGCCCGGCAATCCGGCTGATGTGTCGGGACTGGCCAAGCTGGAAGGCGTGCTCGACAAGGCGGTTTTCGCTTCGCCCGTTGGGGATTTCTACCTGACCAACCCAATCGCGCGGGCCTCTGCCATTATGGCCGAATGCTCAGCGCTAGCATGCGGCGAACTGAAACAGGCGGCGGAATAGAGACGGAACCATGGAATCATTTATCAATATCTATGTGCTTCCTGGGCTCTTGGTCGTCCTCCAGTCGGCCCTGTTGATCGTCATACTGCTGATCAGCGTGGCGTTCCTGCTCTATGCCGACCGCAAGGTCTGGGCAGCCGTTCAACTGCGTCGCGGCCCGAATGTCGTCGGCCCCTGGGGGCTGTTGCAGCCTTTTGCCGATCTTTTGAAGTTCGTGTTCAAGGAGCCGGTCATCCCCTCCGGCGCGAACAAGGGGGTTTTCCTTATAGCCCCGGTTGTGGCGGCCGTTCTGGCGATTGCCGCCTGGGCGGTCATTCCGGTCAATGAAGGGTGGGCGATCGCCAACATCAATGTCGGCATTCTCTATGTTTTCGCCATTGCTTCTCTCGAGGTCTATGGCGTCATCATGGCCGGCTGGGCGTCCAACTCGAAATATCCGTTCCTCGGCGCCTTGCGCTCGGCGGCACAGATGGTTTCGTACGAGGTCTCCATCGGCTTCGTTATCGTCACGGTTCTGCTGGCAGTCGGCTCGCTCAACCTGACCGATATCGTGCTGTCGCAGCAGACCGGTATTGGCACGATGGTGGGCCTGCCCAACAGTTTCCTCGATTGGCACTGGCTGGCGCTGTTCCCCATGTTCATCGTCTTCTTCATCTCCGCGCTCGCGGAGACGAACCGCCCGCCTTTCGATCTCGTCGAGGCCGAGTCGGAGCTCGTGGCTGGCCACATGATCGAGTATTCCTCGACGCCGTTCCTTCTCTTCTTCCTCGGTGAGTATGTGGCGATCGTTCTGATGTGCGCGCTGTCCACCGTCCTTTTTCTGGGAGGATGGCTGCCGCCCTTCGATTTCGCACCGTTTACCTGGGTGCCGGGCGTTATCTGGTTTGCGCTGAAACTCGTGGCGATGTTCTTCATGTTCGCGCTGGTGAAGGCGTTCGTGCCACGCTACCGCTACGATCAACTCATGCGTCTTGGCTGGAAGGTTTTCCTTCCGATTTCGCTCTTCATGGTCGTGGCGACGGCGGCGTTCCTGAAATTCACAGGTCTGGTGTGATCATGCCGTTGACGCGCTCGACCATTTTTGCCGGAGAATGACCATGTCAGTTCTCGCACAAGCTGCGAAATCCTTGCTCCTCAGGGAATTCGTCGGTGCCGTTGTCCTCTCGATGCGGCAGTTTTTCGCGCCGAAGGCGACGCTGAACTATCCGCACGAAAAAGGGCCGATCGGCCCCCGTTTCCGTGGTGAACACGCGCTGCGCCGTTATCCTAATGGTGAGGAGCGCTGCATCGCATGCAAGCTCTGCGAGGCGATCTGTCCGGCGCAGGCGATTACCATCGAGGCCGGGCCGCGCCGCAACGACGGCACGCGCCGTACCGTGCGGTACGACATCGACATGGTGAAGTGCATCTATTGCGGTTTCTGCCAGGAGGCCTGTCCGGTCGATGCCATCGTCGAGGGGCCGAATTTCGAGTTTGCGACGGAAACGCGCGAGGAGCTCTACTATGACAAGGAGAAGCTCCTGGCAAATGGTGACCGCTGGGAGCGGGAGCTTGCCCGTAATATCGCTTTGGATGCGCCGTATCGATAATCCGGCGGGAGTGGACGAGGGCGGGTCGCTCGTTTAAGACGCCCGCAAACAACAATGCTGCCGGCGGCAGTCAACAACAATCGGGACACCTGTTCCGGGCGTGGGAAAGTACCGAGGGAATCGATGCTGACAGGACTTGGGGCGATATTCTTCTACCTGTTCGCCTTTGTTACGGTCGCGGCGGCCTTTATGGTCATTTCCGCGCGCAATCCCGTTCATTCGGTGCTTTACCTGATCGTTACCTTCTTCAATTCGGCCGCGCTGTTTCTTCTGACCGGTGCCGAGTTCCTCGCGATGATCATGCTGATCGTTTATGTCGGCGCTGTGGCGGTGCTCTTCCTGTTCGTGGTCATGATGCTGGATGTGGATTTCGTTGAGCTGAAGCGCGGCGCGCTGCAATATGCGCCCATTGGCGCTACTGTCGGCATCATCCTGGCAGTTGAATTGGTGGTTGTGCTCGGCGGCTACGTCTTCTCGCCCGAGGTTGCGGCGGACATTGCCCAGCCCATACCCGCCGACAGGCATAACACCGCGGCTCTCGGCGATATTCTCTATACGCAATACATTTTCTTCTTTCAGATTGCGGGCCTCATTCTCCTGGTCGCGATGGTCGGCGCCATTGTGCTGACGCTGCGCCACAAGGAGGGTATCAAGCGCCAGAACATCTCCGAACAGGTGGCACGCACGCCGGCCACGGCTATCGAGGTCCGCAAGGTCGAAACGGGCGAGGGGATCTAACGATGGAAGTCGGCATCGCGCACTATCTGACCGTCTCGGCGATTTTGTTCACGCTGGGCGTCTTTGGTATCTTTCTCAACCGAAAAAACGTCATCATCATCCTGATGTCGGTCGAGCTGATTCTGCTCGCGGTGAACCTTAATTTCATCGCCTTCTCGGCAGTTCTGGGGGATCTCGTCGGCCAGGTTTTCGCGCTCTTCGTGCTCACCGTTGCTGCGGCCGAAGCCGCAATTGGCCTTGCCATCTTGGTGGTCTTCTTCCGAAACCGCGGCTCTATCGCGGTGGAAGACATCAACATGATGAAGGGCTAGAGGGGAACCTTCATGTATCAAGCGATCGTATTTCTTCCGCTTGTCGGCTTCCTGATTGCTGGGCTCTTCGGGCGTGCCATCGGCGCGAAAGGGGCGGAGTTCATCACGTCCGGCCTGCTCGTGATTGCGGCCGTTTTGTCCTGGATCGCATTCTTCTCGGTCGGGCTCGGCGGTGGCGAGACCTTCACCATTCCCGTGCTGCACTTCATCTCCTCGGGCGCGTTGGACGTCTCTTGGGCGCTCCGGATCGATACATTGACCGTGGTCATGCTGGTGGTCGTCAACTCGGTCTCGGCGCTGGTGCACATCTATTCCATCGGATACATGCACCACGACCCGCACCGTCCGCGCTTCTTCGCCTATCTGTCGCTGTTCACCTTCGCCATGCTCATGCTGGTGACGTCGGACAACCTCGTTCAGATGTTCTTCGGCTGGGAAGGCGTTGGTCTGGCTTCCTATTTGCTGATCGGCTTCTGGTACAAGAAGCCGTCGGCCAATGCCGCGGCCATGAAGGCCTTCATCGTAAACCGTGTCGGAGACTTCGGCTTTGCGCTCGGCATCTTCGGCCTGTTCGTACTGTTCGGTTCGGTCAATCTCGACACCATCTTCGCCAATACGGCCAATTTCATGCCGGGCGAGGGCAGCGAAGCTGCCCAACCGGCGCTGACGTTTCTCGGGTTCGCGCTCGACAATCATGCGGCACTGACAGTGGTCTGCCTGCTTCTGTTCCTGGGGGCGATGGGTAAATCGGCACAAGTGCCGCTGCACACCTGGCTACCGGATGCCATGGAAGGTCCGACACCGGTTTCGGCGCTCATCCACGCCGCGACCATGGTGACGGCGGGCGTGTTCATGGTGGCGCGGCTGTCGCCGATTTTCGAGCTGTCCTCGACGGCGCTGGTGGTCGTGACGGCGGTCGGCGCCTTCACCGCATTCTTCGCCGCTACAGTCGGGCTCGTGCAGAACGATATTAAGCGCGTCATCGCCTACTCGACCTGCTCACAGCTCGGCTACATGTTCGTCGCGCTGGGCACGGGATTTTATAGCGCGGCCATCTTCCATCTTTTCACACACGCATTTTTCAAGGCGCTGCTCTTCCTGGGGGCCGGCTCGGTCATTCATGCCGTCTCCGACGAGCAGGACATGCGTAAGATGGGCGGGCTACGCACGCATATCCCCAAGACCTACTGGATGATGATCATCGGCACACTGGCCCTGACGGGCGTGGGCATTCCGGGTACGATCCTCGGCACGGCCGGTTTCTTCTCCAAGGATGCGATCATCGAAGGCTCGTTTATGGCACACAATGCCGTGGCGCCGATTGCCTTTACACTGCTCGTCGTGGCGGCGATCTTCACGAGCTTCTATTCGTGGCGGCTCATCTTCTTGACCTTTCATGGCAAGCCGCGGGCTTCCGCCGATGTCATGCATCATGTGCATGAATCGCCGATGGTCATGCTCGTGCCGCTCTTCCTGCTGGCAGCCGGCTCGATCTTCGCGGGCGTGGTGTTCCATGAATACTTCGTCGGCCACGACTATGATCAGTTCTGGAAGGGGGCGCTCTTCACGCTACCCGGCAACGAGATCCTAGAAGAATTCCATCATGTGCCGCTTTGGGTGGCGTTTTCGCCCTTCGTGGCCATGCTGCTTGGCCTAGCAGTTGCCTGGCACTTCTACATCCGTTCGCCGGAAACGCCTAAGCGGCTCGCGGGGCAGCATCGCGGACTGTATGCCTTCCTCCTCAACAAGTGGTATTTCGACGAGGTCTACGACTTCCTCTTCGTAAATCCGGCTAAGCGCCTTGGCCACTTTCTGTGGAAGAAGGGTGACGGCTGGTTCATCGACGGCTTCGGCCCGGACGGCATTTCCGCTCGCGTGGTCGACGTGACGAACCGCGTCGTCCGGATGCAGACCGGCTATCTCTACCATTACGCCTTTGCGATGCTGATCGGCATCGCAGCCCTTGTGACCTGGATGATGCTCGGGAGCTCGTTCTGAACCATGACCGATTGGCCAATCCTTTCCACGGTCACCTTTCTGCCGCTTGTCGGTGCGTTGCTCATCCTGCTCATTCGGGATGACGGAGATATCGCGCGCCGCAACATCCGCAACGTCGCACTACTGACGACCGTATTCACGTTCATCCTGTCGCTCTTCATCTGGATCGGCTTCGACAATTCCTTGCCGGGTTTCCAGATGGTGGAGCAGCGGGATTGGCTGGATTCCGGAATTACCTATTACATGGGCGTCGACGGCATTTCGGTGCTGTTCGTCATTTTGACGACATTCCTGATGCCGTTTTGTATCCTCGCGAGCTGGGAAGCGATCCAGAACCGCGTTAAGGAATACATGATCGCGTTCCTCATCCTGGAAACGCTGATGATCGGCGTTTTCTGCGCGCTCGACATCGTTCTGTTTTACGTGTTCTTTGAGGCGGGCCTGATTCCGATGTTCATCATCATCGGTGTCTGGGGCGGAAAGCGGCGCGTCTACGCCAGCTTCAAGTTCTTCCTCTACACGCTGTTGGGCTCCGTTCTCATGCTGCTGGCCATGATGGCCATGTACTGGCAGGCCGGTACGACAGAGATCCCCACCTTGCTCACGCACGTCTTCCCCGTGCAGATGCAGTTCTGGTTATGGGCGGCCTTCTTCGCCTCTTTCGCCGTGAAAATGCCCATGTGGCCCGTGCACACCTGGCTGCCGGATGCCCACGTGGAGGCTCCCACCGCTGGTTCGGTCATCCTTGCCGGCATCCTGCTGAAAATGGGCGGCTATGGTTTCCTGCGTTTCTCGCTGCCCATGTTCCCGGTTGCCTCCATGGAGTTGGCCCCCTTCATTTTTGTCCTGTCGGTCATCGCCGTTGTGTACACATCGCTGGTGGCCCTGATGCAGGAGGACATGAAAAAGCTCATCGCCTATTCATCCGTGGCGCATATGGGCTTTGTCACCATGGGGATATTCACGCTTAACCAGCAGGGACTTCAGGGCGCGATTTTTCTGATGATCTCGCACGGGCTGGTTTCGGCCGCACTGTTCCTCTGCGTTGGCGTGATCTATGACCGCATGCACACGCGCGATATCGCCGCCTATGGCGGTCTCGTGAATAATATGCCGAAATACGCTGTCGCCCTGATGGTTTTCACCATGGCCAATGTGGGCTTGCCGGGGACGAGCGCTTTCGTTGGTGAGTTTCTGACCCTGCTCGCCGCATTCCAGGTCAATACCTGGGTGGCCCTTTTCGCCACGACGGGGATCATCCTGTCGGCGGCCTATGCGTTGTGGCTCTATCGCAGGGTGATATTCGGTTCCCTCACCAAGGAAAGTTTGAAGGGCCTTCAGGACCTCACCTTGCGCGAGAAGACAATTCTTTATCCGCTCGTCGCCCTGGTTATCTTCTTCGGTGTCTATCCGGCTCCGCTGCTGGATGCGACGGCGACCTCGGTCGATGCCCTGCTCAACCAGATAAGTGTTTCCACCGATGTGGCGCAGGCCGGCGTGGCGGCCAATTAAACTGGGACATCACGCATGACGTTTGATCTGACCTCGAGCCTGATCCTCGCCCTCCCTGAACTGGTGATGGCGATAGGCGCCATGGCGCTCCTTATGGTAGGCGTTTTCTCCGGTGACCGGGCGAACACCACGGTCACTGGTCTGTCGGTGGCGCTGTTTCTCGCCGTTATCGCATGGGTGGTGATTTTCCCGACGGAGGGTGCGGCGTTTGGCAGCGCTTTCATCAGCGATCCGTTCTCACGCTTCATGAAGCTTCTGACCCTGATCGGCGCTGTGGTCACGCTCGTCATGTCCGTTGGTTTCGCCAAGGCCGAACGGTTCGACAAATTTGAGTATCCCGTGCTCATCATGCTCTCCACGCTCGGCATGATGTTGATGGTGTCGGCCAACGACATGATCACTGTCTATCTGGCACTTGAGTTGCAGTCGCTCGCCCTCTATGTGGTCGCCGCGATCAACCGCGAAAGTATCCGTGCGACTGAGGCGGGCCTGAAGTATTTCGTTCTGGGCGCGCTCTCCTCGGGTATGCTGCTCTACGGTATATCCCTCGTCTATGGCTTTACCGGCAACACGGGGTTCGATGCGATTGCGGCGGCGCTGTCCGGCGAAGAGCGGCAGCTCGGCTTGATTTTCGGCCTTGTCTTCGTGCTGGCTGGGCTCGCCTTCAAGCTTTCAGCCGTGCCCTTCCACATGTGGACTCCGGATGTCTATGAGGGCGCGCCGACGCCGGTGACCGCCTTTTTCGCGGCGGCGCCGAAGATGGCGGCCATGGCGCTGCTCGTGCGCATAACAGTCGGCGCATTCGAACCAATTGCGTTCGACTGGCAGCAGGTGGTGGTGTTCATCGCGATCGCCTCGATGTTGCTCGGTTCCTTCGCCGCTATCGGCCAACGCAATATAAAGCGGCTGATGGCCTATTCCTCTATCGGCCATATCGGTTTTGCGATGGTCGGGCTGGCGGCGAATTCGCAGGAAGGTGTGCGCGGCGTTATCATCTACATGCTGATCTATCTGGCCATGACGCTGGGCACCTTCGCCTTCATCCTGGCCATGCGGCGTAACGATACCAATGTCGAGCAGATCGATGATCTGGCGGGGCTGTCCGCCACCAATCCTATGATGGCGACGATCATGACCATCCTCATGTTCTCGCTGGCCGGAATTCCGCCGCTCGCCGGGTTTTGGGCTAAATGGTACGTATTCCTCGCCGCCATCGACGCCCAGCTCTATGCACTTGCGGTTATCGGTGTCTTGGCATCGGTTGTCGCAGCCTACTACTATCTGCGCGTTATCAAGGTCATGTGGTTCGACGAGTCGGTCGGCGGCTTTCAGCCGATGGCAGGGGAACTGCGCTTTGTTCTCTCCCTGTCAGGTGCGTTCGTTCTGTTCTACGTCTTCTTCGGCGGTCCTGTCAGTCGCCTTGCGAATGCCGCAGCCATGACCTTCTTTTGAGCAAAGGCGTGGTTTCGGCCATGTTTGCCCTTGCGCCTCATGCATCCGCCGCCGGTTATCGGCTGGAGGCGCATGAGAGTGTCGGTTCCACAAATGCGATGGCTCTTGAAAGGGCGCGCGCGGGCGATCCTGGAAAGCTTTGGATCGCAGCCTCGCAGCAGACTGGTGGGCGGGGCCGGAGAGGGCGGCCATGGGCCACGCCGCCGGGTAACCTGGCTGCCACCTTGTTGGTTGTGGGCGAGCTTGAGGCGTCGGCTGCGGCCACACTCGGCTTTGTTGCGGGCCTGTCGTTGGGCGATGCACTGTCAGCCATTGTGCCGGACGGAAAGGTGGCGATGGGGGTGGATAGTGCGAGTGCTGGACGTGATCGCTTTGAGTTGAAGTGGCCAAATGATGTTCTGGCGGACGGCTCCAAGCTGGCCGGTATCCTCCTGGAATCGTCCGTGCTCGACGAAGGACGCTTCGCGCTGGCGATAGGAATAGGCGTGAACGTTACCAGCCATCCGGAAGATGTGCCTTATCCCGCAACTTCGCTTGCGCGTCTCGGGGCGGGCGTAAGTGCTGCAGAGCTTTTCCTTGCGCTCTCGGACGCATGGGTGGACAACATCCGCCTGTGGAACGGCGGTCACGGATTGGCTGCAATCCGAGAGCGATGGCTTGCTCGCGCGGCCGGTCTCGGTAGTGAGGTTTCACTTCGGATAGATGGCCGTGTCGTTCGCGGAGTCTTTGAAACAATCGACGAATCGTGCCGGTTTGTAATTCGTGAGAATGATGGTTCGCGTCTACGGATCGCAGCCGGTGATGTGCATTTCGGTGCAGTGGCGTCCGCTCGCGCGTGACCGCCAATGGAAGGAGAAAGCGTGTCCGACAAAGCGGAACTGGTTTTTTGCCCGTTGGGGGGCGTCGGCGAAATCGGAATGAATTTTGCGCTTTACGGCTATGGCCCGCCGAATGCGCGCAGATGGATCGTTGTCGATTGCGGTGTCACCTTCCCCGGGCCGGACTTGCCGGGCGTCGACTTGGTTCTGCCGGACATTCGCTTTCTCGAAGAAGAGGTCGAAAATCTAGCCGGCATCATCATCACCCATGCCCATGAGGACCACTATGGCGCGGTGCTCGATCTGTGGCCTCGCCTGAAAGCGGACGTCTGGATGACGGCCTTTGCCGCCGGCCTTCTCGAGGCGAAGCGGGCTGGTGATCCCACGGCGCGTGATGTGCCGGTGACGATCTTTCAAGCGGGGGAGACCTTTACGGTTGGTCCCTTCTCAATTGAGGCGATCCAGGTCACCCATTCGATTCCCGAGCCTGTGTCGCTCGCGATGACCACGCCAGCCGGCACCATTATCCACACCGGCGATTGGAAAATCGACCCGGCACCCGCACTCGGCCCCAAGACGGACGAGGCGCGCTTCCGCACGCTGGGAGAGAATGGCGTCCTGGCGCTCATTTGCGATTCCACAAACGCAATGCGTGAAGGTGAATCGCCTTCCGAGGAGGCGGTGGGTGCCGGCCTGAGGGGAGTCATCGAGGAAGCCGAGGGCCGCGTGGTCGTCACCACATTCTCGTCCAATGTCGGCCGCATCCGCGCGGTTGCTGAAGCCGCACGCGATTGCGGACGGCAGGTTCTCGTCCTCGGGCGATCCCTTCAGCGGGTCATCGAAGTGTCCGCTGAACTCGGCTATATGGAGGGCCTGCCGCCGTTCCTGTCGGAAGAGGATTTTGGCTACATACCACGCGAAAACGCCGTCGTTCTGTGCACAGGAAGCCAGGGTGAATCACGTGCGGCATTGGCAAAGCTGTCTCGGGATGAGATGCGCAATGTTGCGCTGTCCCCTGGCGATACCGTTGTGTTTTCGTCACGCGTAATTCCCGGCAACGAAAAGCCGATTCTCACCATTCAGAACCGGCTCATTGAGCAGGGTGTAAAGATCATTGAGGATAAGGACGCGCTTGTCCATGTCTCGGGCCACCCCCGCCGCAGCGAACTGAAGCAAATGTACGAATGGGTGAAGCCGCGAATCCTTGTGCCTGTTCACGGCGAGGCGGCGCATCTTTCCGCTCATGCCTCGCTCGCAGCTACCGCGGGCATTCCGGAAGTTGCACAGGTGCGCAATGGCGACATGCTGCGGCTTGCGCCGGGGCCGGCCGAGATCATTGACGAGGTGCCAGTAGGGCGCATCTTCAAGGACGGAAAAATCGTCGGCAACGATGATGAAGTCGGTGTGCGTGAGCGGCGCAAGCTGTCCGTTGCCGGCCATGTTGCAGTCAATGTCGTGCTCGATGAAGGCTATGAGTTGGCTGGCGATCCCGACCTTGTCGCTCTCGGAGTTGCAGAGAACGACGCGCGCGGTGCGCCCTTGGAGGAGATCATGCTGCAAGCGGCGATCGGAGCCGTATACGGTATTCCGCGCTCGCGAAGGAAAGATCTTGATCTGGTGGGGGAAGCGGTCCGGCGTGCTGTCCGTGCCGCGGCCAACGATGCGTGGGGGAAGAAACCGATTACCACGGTCTTCGTCACCCAGTAGGAGTGAGTGAAGTGCTCGGCAGGCTAAATCATGTAGCGATTGCTGTTCCCGATCTGGAAGCCGCCACCGCGGTGTATCGGGACACGCTGGGCGCGCGCGTTTCCCAGCCGCAGAGCCTGCCGGAGCATGGCGTATCAGTCGTGTTCATCGATCTGGATAACACGAAAGTCGAGCTGCTCGAGCCACTGGGGGATGCCTCTCCCATCGAGAGTTTCCTGCAGAAGAACCCTTCCGGTGGGATACATCATATCTGCTACGAAGTGGATGACATCCGGACTGCCCGCGATCGGCTGCTTGCCGATGGCGCCCGGGTGCTGGGAGATGGACAGCCGAAAATCGGGGCCCACGGCAAGCCGGTTTTGTTTCTCCATCCCAAGGACTTCATGGGCACGCTTGTTGAGCTGGAACAGGTGTGACGGCACGCCGCGTCGCACAAGAATTTAAACCATTGCCCTTCAGCGCTATTTTGGCGCAAAGCAGACCAACCGTTAAGCAGCCTCTAGTGGCGTTTACACCAGCGGCATTTGCCTCAACTTTCGAGCTTTCCTATGGACTGGATTTCACTCCTCGCCGTTTTCTTCATCATCTGGTGGGTCGTATTGTTCGTCTCGCTCCCGATCGGGCTGCGCACCCAGGATGATGAGGAGGACGTTGTTCTCGGCACGACATCCAGTGCGCCACGCGGACCCCATATGCTGAGAGCTCTGATCCGCACAACTGTGCTGACCACAATTGTGTTTGCGATTTTTTACGTGCTCACGCGTGTGCTGGGATATTCTATCGACGATATCCCGCGCATTGTTCCTGATTTTTACTGATAGTGCTTTAGGGAAGAATAGGGCAAAAAAAATGCAAGGCATTACGCCTTGCAACTAAACGCGTCCGGCCTTCTTCCGTTTCTTAAACGGCGGCTGCGAGACACCGCGCCAAGACCGTATCCTCCCAAGACTTTTGACCGCGCTTATGGGAAGCGGATTGAACTCCACTCCCTTTTTTGTACGTGCTACACTAGACTATATTGTCATCCAATGTCACGAAAAATTTTGCAATATCGCTTTCCTGTTACCGACATGGTTACCACGCGCGATGAGATTGCGTGAGCCGCGTCCTCATGCCTGGCTTTTCAACGCGCCACGAAATGGATAAGAAGCGAAGGCCATATTCATCGGCGGATTTGATTCCGTTCTCACCTCTCATGCAGGCTCATTCATGCGATTGTCGCGCTATCTCCTACCGATCTTGAAGGAAAACCCCCGCGAGGCTGAGATCATCTCGCACAGGCTCATGTTGCGTGCTGGAATGATTCGCCAGCAAGGGGCGGGCAGTTTCTCCTGGCTACCGCTGGGAAAGCGCGTGCTTGACCGGGTTTGCCGTATCGTTCGCGAGGAGCAGAACCGCGCCGGCGCCCAGGAAATCCTGATGCCCACGATCCAATCGGCCGACCTGTGGATAGAGAGCGGACGCTACGACGATTACGGCAAGGAGATGCTGCGCATCACCGACCGGCACGAGCGCAAGATGCTCTACGGCCCCACCAACGAGGAGATGGTCACCGACATCTTCCGCGCCTATGTGAAGTCATACAAGGACCTGCCGCTGAACCTCTATCACATCCAGTGGAAGTTCCGTGACGAGGTGCGCCCCCGCTTTGGCGTCATGCGCTCGCGCGAGTTCCTTATGAAGGACGCCTATAGCTTCGACCTGGATTTCGAAGGTGCCAAAGCCGCTTACAACCGCATGTTCGTCGCCTACCTGAGAACCTTCACCCGCATGGGGCTGAAGGCCATTCCCATGCGCGCCGATACCGGGCCTATCGGCGGCGATCTTTCCCACGAGTTCATTATCCTCGCCTCGACGGGCGAAAGCGAGGTGTTCTGCCACAAGGATTTCCTGGACCTCCCCGTGCCGGGAGAGAACGTGGATTTCGGCAACGATGCCGAGGTTGCCGGTATCGTGTCGGAGTGGACTGCACCTTATGCAGCGACAGACGAAATGCATGATGAAACGGCCTGGACCGAGGTGCCGGAGGACAAGCGGCTTACGGCGCGCGGCATCGAGGTGGGGCACATCTTCCACTTCGGCACCAAGTATTCCGAACCCATGAAGGCGTCCGTCACGGGGCCCGACGGGCAGGAGCATTTCGTGTCCATGGGCTCCTACGGCATCGGTCCTTCGCGCCTTGCCGCCGCCATTATCGAGGCGAGTCACGACGACAATGGCATCATCTGGCCGGAATCCGTGGCGCCATTCGATATCGCGCTCATCAACATGAAGGTTGGAGATCCCGAGTGTGATCGCATCTGTGGGGAGATCTATGGCGGGCTGCAGAATAGCGGCCGCGAAGTGCTCTATGACGACACGGACCAGCGGCCTGGCGCGAAATTCGCCACTGCCGACCTGATCGGTTTGCCCTGGCAGATCATCGTGGGTCCGCGCGGCATTGCCAATGGCGAGGTCGAGGTGAAAAATCGCGCGACCGGGGAGCGCGAGACCGTCCCGATTCCGTCCGTGGCCGATCGGTTCGGCGCACGCTGATGGCGGAAGCCGCGAAGGCACACGGGGGCATAAAGCCCTTCTCCTACTTCGAGCGTCTTGTAGCGTGGCGTTACTTGCGCTCGCGGCGCAAGGAGGCCGTGGTCTCGGTCATCGCCTCGATTTCCTTCATCGGTATCATGCTTGGCGTTGCGACCTTGATAGTCGTTATGGCGGTCATGAACGGATTTCGCGATGAGCTGATGACGCGGATTCTCGGCGTCAACGGCCACATCGTGGTCCAGCCGATCGACATGCCGCTGGACAACTACGATGAGATCGCCGCCCGCATTGCCGAAATTCCGGGCGTGGAACTCGCCGCGCCTCTGGTTCAAGGGCAAGTGCTGGCCTCCGGCCGAAGCGGTGAAGGGACTGGTGCCATCGTTCGCGGAATGCGAACCGAGGACCTGACCAGCATGGACCTTATCGCTGGAAACGTTAAACAGGGAAGTCTGGTAGACTTCGCAGCGGGTGAGGGGGTGGCTATCGGCTCGCGCATGGCGCAGTCTCTCGGTCTCGTGGTGGGGGACGCTATCACCCTGGTCTCCCCTGAAGGAGACGTCACGCCTTTCGGGACGACGCCGCGGGTGAAATCTTATCCGGTCACCGCGATCTTTGAAGTCGGCATGTCGGAGTACGACGCGACAATCGCCCTGATGCCGCTCCAGGAAGCGCAGATTTATCTCGGCGTGGAAGATCTGGCGCAGCTGATCGAGATTTTCGTGAACGACCCCGACGATGTTGATTCCTACCGGCCACTGATCGAGGAAGCCGCGCAGCGTCCGGTGGCCATTTCAGATTGGCGGCAGCGGAACCGCACGTTTTTCTCCGCGCTCGAGGTGGAGCGCAATGTGATGTTCATGATCCTAACCATGATTGTTTTGGTTGCCGCGCTTAACATTATCTCCGGCATGATCATGCTGGTGAAGGACAAGGGGCACGACATCGCGATACTGCGCACCATGGGTGCCACGGCCGGCTCGATAATGCGCATTTTCCTGATGGCAGGCGCGGCCATTGGCGTGACCGGAACGTTTGCCGGATTCCTTCTCGGAACTCTCCTGTGCCTCAATGTCGAATCCATCCGCCAGTTTTTCTCCTGGCTTTCCGGAACCACCATTTTCAATCCGGAAGTCTATTTCCTTAGCCAATTGCCCGCCAAGATGGAGACGGGCGAGACCCTCTCGGTTTTGTTGATGGCGCTGATCCTGTCCTTCCTGGCCACGTTATTCCCTGCTTGGCGCGCCTCGCGTCTCGATCCTGTCGAAGCGTTGAGATACGAATAAATGTCCGAAACCATCCTTGAGCTGAAGTCGGTCGAGCGGCATTTTATCCAGGGGACGGACAGGCTAACGATTCTCAACGGTGCCGCCTTTACGTTGAAGTCCGGCGAGATGGTGGCTCTTGCCGCCCCGTCGGGAGCGGGCAAGTCGACGCTTCTGCATATCGCCGGCCTGTTGGAACAGCCCGATGGCGGCGATGTCGTCATCAATGGGCGCTCCTGCGCCGCGTTACCGGACGACGAACGCACGGCGATACGCCGGAGCGAGATCGGCTTCGTGTACCAGTTTCATCATCTGCTGCCGGAATTTACGGCGCTGGAAAACGTGATGATGCCGCAGCTTATCTCAGGCCTCGGGCCGGCCGACGCGCGCGAGCGCGCCGGCCAGCTTCTTGCCTACATGAAGCTTGAGAAGCGCATGGAGCACCGTCCGGCAGAGCTTTCCGGCGGCGAACAGCAACGCGTGGCCATCGCCCGGGCCGTGGCCAATGCACCGCTGGTGCTCCTGGCGGACGAGCCGACGGGAAATCTCGATCCTACTACGGCTAGTTACGTTTTCGATGCGCTGGAAGCGCTGGTGCGCCAATCCGGTCTTGCGGCTCTGATTGCCACGCACAACGAGCAACTTGCCGCCCGGATGGACCGGCAGGTGACCCTTTCGGAGGGGCAACTGGTAGAGGTCGGCGGCGCGCAGTAGGCTTTGGCGCTGGGAGCGTGGAACAATCATTTCCTCGCACTTTGCAGACATGTGCGGAGGATTCCAAAATCAGCTAGCGATTTCAGATAAAAGGAAAGAATGGTGCGGTCGAGAAGACTCGAACTTCCACGGGTTGCCCCACAGCGACCTCAACGCTGCGCGTCTACCAATTCCGCCACGACCGCACACGGAAAGACCGGTTCGCACCGGCCAACGCGCATGTAGCAAATCGCTTTTCGCGAGACAAGCCCGATGATTGGCAAAACCCGTTAAAAAGATTGCAAGGTCGCATTGCCGGTCGCGCGCGCCTATGTAGGAACAAATGTGCAGATCACGCCGCCCTGTGGAGCCAAGAACATGAGCCAAGCCGTTGCATCGCGCCCGGGATTCCTCCCCCACGTGCCGACACAGCCGGTGGAGTGGAGAATCGAGCCGGGTCTGACGCCCTATGACGAAGCGATTGCATTTATGGAGAGGCGGGCGGAGGCCATTCGCGCGGACAATGCCCGCGAAATGGTGTGGCTTGTCGAGCATCCGCCGCTCTACACAGCGGGAACGAGCGCCGATTCGCACGATCTGCTCGATGCCAGCCGTTTTCCGGTTTATAAGACCGGGCGCGGCGGTGAATACACCTATCATGGCCCGGGCCAGCGGGTCGCCTATGTTATGCTGGATCTTAAGCGGCGCCGGGAAGACGTCCGCGGGTTTGTCACCGCACTTGAGGATTGGGTTATCACCGCTCTCGCGTCATTCAATGTGCGCGGCGAGCGCCGGAACGGGCGTGTCGGCGTCTGGGTTCAGCGCCACGATAAGGCCCCCTTGCCCGACGGCACACCGATGGAAGACAAGATCGCTGCCATCGGAATTCGCCTTCGCCGCTGGGTCAGCTTTCATGGCATAGCTGTGAACGTCGAACCCGACCTTTCACACTATTCTGGCATCGTGCCCTGCGGTATTTCCGGCTTCGGCGTCACGAGCCTCGTCGATCTTGGCTTGCCGGTCACGCTGGACGATTTCGACATCGCGCTCAAGCAGGCCTTTGAGGAGATACTCGGGCCTGCCCAATTCTAGAATCGGACAAGCCGGACCGAAAAATCTGATTGGCGGTTTCTGCCGGCCAACGGGCCGGACGCGCTCAAAGAGCTCCGATCCATGTTGCGGCGACGACGATAAACGAGCTGACGGCCACGAGCGACACAACGTCCTGAACGAGATCAAACATTTCAATTCCCTGTGCATAAGGTGCAATATGATCTTGATATGAGCCTTATATGTTCTGTAAATGTTCTCGTCAACAGTCAAAGTGATTTGAAAGTGGCGCCTGGGTACGTCGCGTAAGCAGGGATAAAATCGGCGCAAATGAGAAATGGGCGTGAGGGTGAAGCGAACTGCCTCAGGTGAGGGGCAACGTGAAGGCTTCGCCCTCGAAGGCATTCGCTCCCCGGCCGATGCTCCGAATAGCCTCCACCATCCGGCCCTGACGCTGCAATACTTCGTCGGCGAGCGCGACGATGCGGATATTCGGCGTGGCAGATGGAGAAAACCTGCGTAGTTCCTGTGCGATCGCGGTCTCACTACGATCCGGCTGCAACGCGGCGGCGATCGAGTATGCGGCGGCCGTGGAGCGGCTTATGCCGGCAAAGCAATGGACGACCAGTGGCGATGAGCGGTCCCAGGTGCGCGCAAACTCCAGAAGTGTTTCGACATGCATGCGCGAAGGCACGACATAGCCCGGCATCTCCTCGATGATGTCGTGCATGGATAGGTGCAGGCAGCAGGCGGGTTCAAGATGGGCCGGGCGTTCAAAAATCGATCCGGTAGAAAGCAGCGTGATCAGATGCTTGGCACGCGTGGTCTGGAGTGTCGCTTCAAGACGGGAGAGGGGGGTTACATGGATCATGCTTGCACCTTGCTCTCGTTCTCGCGCCAATGCCGCAATGCGGCTGATAGCTTTTCAAACGCCGCTTCGCTGCCCGGTAACCCGATCCGTAGTGCATCGCGATCGCGGTCGAACGCGCGCACGAGAATTCCCGCTTTCCCGAGTGCATTAAAGAGATTTTCGGCCTCGCGCGTGCGCAGAAAGCGGAACAGCGGCGTACCGCCGGCGGCGGCAAATCCGCTTTCGGCGAGCAGAACGTCAAGCGCGGCCATTCGTTTCGCCAGCCGCGCGCGCATTGCCGTCTGCCAATCGATATCAGAAAGGGCGGCAAGGCCGACCGCAAGCGCGGGACCGCTGACTGCCCAAGGACCGAGCCTGGAACGCAAAGCCTCGGCAAGGGGGCGCGCGGCGACGGCGAAGCCGAGGCGCAGGCCGGCAAGCCCGAAGAACTTTCCGAAGGAGCGCAGCACCACGATTCCGCCCGCCTCCACATCCGCGTCGAGACGCTCCTCCTGCGGTCCCACGTCCATGAAGGCCTCGTCCACCATGAGAAGCCCGCCCCTCGCCCGCATATGCTCGGCGAGCGCTAGAAGATCGCGGCGGCGGATGACCCGGCCGTCGGGATTGTTCGGGTTGACGAGAATGGCCAAATCCGCCTCGAAGAGCCCAGCGAACTCGGCGACCTCGCAGACCGAGTGCCCGGCAAGCGCCGCCGCGCGCCGGTGCTCGGCATAAGTCGGCGAGAGCACGGCCGCCTTACCGGGCGATATCAGTCCGGCGACCAGCGGCAACAGGATCTGCGTTCCCGGCGCAGGCACGATATTGGCGCCGTCCGGGGCGTCATAGGTCCGGGCGGCGATGCCTGAGAGCTCCTGAAGCGATGTCTCTTCTGGAAGTCGCGCAAAGGCGCTGGCCGGAAAGTCGGGAAGCGGATAGGAGTAGGGATTGATGCCTGTGGAAAGATCGAGCCACGGCTTCGGAGCGTTCGGGAAAAGCGCTTCCGCGCTCGCCAGGCTGCCGCCATGATCGGTCACGTCTTTCACCGGGTTGTCCATACGAAGTGCCATGTCGATTCTTCTAGCCTTCCTGTCGCTCACCATTGAACTGGCGTTCGGCTATCCGGACCGCCTGTTCCGCGCCATCGGTCATCCGGTCACCTGGATGGGCCGGCTGATCGGCTCTTTGGACGGGACGCTCAACCGGGAAGAATGGACCAAGCAAAGCCGCCGCGCCGGCGGCGTCGCGGCGCTCATCATACTGATTGCAATTGCTGGAATCACCGGTTGGGCCATCCAGTCGCTCCTCGGCGCGGGCGTGGGGCTTGCGGTCACGGCCGTCCTCGCCAGCACGCTTCTCGCCCAGCGAAGCCTCCGCATCCATGTCGAGGCGGTCGCCCACGCGTTGGAAACGGAAGGGCTGGACGGCGGGCGCAGGGCCGTCTCGCAAATCGTCGGCCGCGATACCGCGGCACTCGACGAGGCAGGCGTCTCCCGCGCGGCCATCGAAAGCCTGGCGGAGAATTTCTCCGACGGCGTGGTGGCGCCGGCCTTCTGGCTGGCAGTGATCGGCCTGCCGGGGGCGCTCGCCTACAAGGCCGTCAACACCGCCGACAGCATGATCGGCCACCGCACCCCGCGCCACGAAGCCTTCGGCTGGGCTGCTGCCTGCTTCGACGATCTCGTCAATCTTCCGGCGTCGCGTCTGAGCGCGCTGCTCATTCTCATCGCCGCGCACCTCACCGGCGAGGGCTCTCCGGCAAAGGCTTGGCGCACGGTGTCTCGGGACGCCGGCCGGCACCGTTCGCCCAATGCGGGATGGCCGGAAGCGGCGATGGCGGGGGCGCTGGGCCTGGCGCTTGCCGGACCGCGCAATTATGGCGGCGTCTTGGTGCAGGACGCCACCATGGGCGAGGGCGGACGGCACGAGGCGACGGCCGCCGATATCCGCCGCGCCCTCAGACTCTACCGCGCGGCCGATGCGGTGCTGATCACTCTTCTCGGCGTATTGGCGGGGCTCTTCATGCTGCATGGCTGAGAAGACCGTCGAGGCCGAGATGGGCTTCAAGATGCCGCGCCAGCGCGTCCAGCGTATTCTCGACCCCGGCCTCGTAGTCGAGGCTCGAGGCTGCACTGCCCAGCCGCCTGAGCCAGGCCGAGCGTTGCCGGTCGTCGGCGAAAAGCCCGTGCACATAGGTCCCGAAAACCTGCCCGTTTGAAGATACGGCGCCGTCCGCCCGTCCGTCGGCAAGCTGCGCGAACGGTCGTGCGCAGTCCGGCCCTTCGGTCCGCCCCATGTGCATTTCATAGCCCTTGAAGGACGTACCGTCCGCCGTCCGGCCCTCGGCAGCGGTGAGCGTCTTTTGCGCGATGAGCGTGGTCGCGACATCGAGGAGGCCGAGGCCCTCCACCGTGCCGGGCGCTCCCTCGATCCCGCTCGGGTCGGCGATCGTTCGGCCGAGCATCTGATAGCCCCCGCAAAGGCCGAGCACATAGCCGCCGCGCCTCAGATGGGCGGCGATGTCGATGTCGAATCCGGCGGCCTTCAGGGCATTGAGGTCCGAGATCGTGGTTTTGGAGCCGAGGAGCAGCACAAGCGCGGCATCGCCCGGCAAGGCCGCACCGGGCCAGACCCGCACCAACTCCACGTCCGGTTCGGCCTCAAGCGGGTCGAGGTCGTCGAAATTCGAGATATGCGGCAGGATCGGCACGGCGATCTTGATGCGGCCACCGACACTGCGTGGGACATATTTCTGCGTTAGTGCCAGCGCATCTTCCGCCGGCAGGCGCCGCGCCTCTTCGAAGAAGGGGATGAGCCCGACGGGCGCCCATCCGGTCAGCCGCGCGATCTCCTCCATGCCCGATGAGAACAGGGCCGGGTCGCCGCGGAAGCGGTTGACGACGAAGCCACGGATCAGCGCCGCGTCCGCCGGATCGATCACGTGCTTCGTCCCCACGAGACTGGCGATGACACCGCCGCGGTCAATGTCGCCGATCAGCATCACGGGAAGCTTCGCCGCCTGCGCGAAGCCCATATTGGCGATATCGTTTTTCCGCAGATTGGTTTCGGAGGCACTGCCTGCACCTTCGACAAGGACGAGATCGGCCTCCTCCCGCAGGCGGTGAAAGCTATCGAGCACGCGGGGAAGCAGGTCAGGTTTCCAGGACTGGTAAGCGGCTGCCTTGGCCGTGCCGAACACATTGCCTTGGACCACCACCTGCGCGCCGACGTCACTTTGCGGCTTCAAGAGCACCGGATTCATGTGAACGCTCGGTTCCACGCGCGCCGCGCGCGCCTGCAGCGCCTGCGCCCGGCCGATTTCCCCGCCGTCGGCGGTCACGGCGGCATTGTTCGACATGTTCTGCGGCTTGAACGGCCGGACGCGGAGACCGCGATTGACGAAGGCGCGGCAGAGACCGGCGACGATCAGCGACTTGCCGACATCGGAACCGGTGCCCTGGAACATCAGCGCGCGGGACATTGCTAAAACTCGATGCCCTGCTGCGCCTTCACGCCGGCGGAGAAGTGATGCTTCACCTGTCCCATTTCCGTGACCAGATCGGCGGCCTCGACGAGTAGCGGCTTGGCGTTGCGCCCGGTCACCACGACATGCAGGTCGGGCCGGCGTGCTCCCAGCGTCTCGACGACCTTCTCGAGATCCAGATACTCGTAGCGCAGCGCAATGTTGAGTTCGTCCAGAATGAGGAGGCCGACGGACGGGTCGGCCATCAGCTCCGTCGCCTTTTGCCAGGCACGCTCGGCAGCGGCGATGTCGCGCTTCAGGTCCTGCGTCTCCCAAGTGAAGCCTTCACCCATCGTGTGCCACTCGACCTGGTCGCCGAAGCGGGCGAGGGCATCCTTCTCGCCCGTGTGCCAGGCACCTTTGACGAACTGCACGACGCCGACGCGACCGCCATAGCCCAGCGTCCTCAGCGCCAGGCCGAAGGCGGCGGTGGACTTGCCTTTCCCCGGACCCGTATTGACGATCAGAAGGCCCTTTTCGATCTTCTTCTCCGCCACCTCGGCGTCCTGAACGGCCTTGCGCTTGGCCATCTTCGCCTTATGGCGTTCGGCGTCCTTTTCTTCGATCTCGCGCATTTCACTTCACCTTCATCGGCAGGCCGGCGACCATGAAGACCACATTGTCGGCCTCCGCCGCGACCAGTTGGTTGAGGCGTCCCGCCGCATCGCGGAAACGCCGGGCGAGCGCGTTCTCCGGCACGATCCCCATGCCCACCTCGTTCGAAACGACGTACCAGGGGCCATGCGGCTTTCCAAGGATCTCGACGAGGCGTCGGCATTCCTCGTCGATGTCGCCTTCCGCCAGCATCACATTGGTCAGCCACAATGTCAGGCAGTCGGTCAGCACCGGGCCTCCGCCCGAATTCCGGACGAGGGCGCCGGCAAGGTCCAGCGGCGCCTCGACCGTTTTCCAGCGTCCGTCGCGCCGGTCACGATGCTCTGCGATCCGCTCCCGCATCTCTTCGTCATAGGCTTGGGCCGTGGCGATGTAGGTCCACGGTGCGGGATGACCCTCGACGAGCGCCTCAGCGTGGCGGCTCTTACCCGAGCGCGCGCCGCCGAGGATGAAGGTCAGATGCCTCTTGTCACGCAAAGCTGCTGCGCGCCGCGCCCAGCCCTTCGGCAAAGCGCGTCCGGAGAATGCCGACCGCTGCCCCCAGAAGCACCCAGAACACCAGATTGGTCAGCGTCACCGCCACCACGAAGCTGTGATGCAGTTCGGCCGGCACCGCGGTGTCGTGCGTTGCCGGTTGCGGTGCGCCGACGAAGTGGGGCGCGATGATCAGCGCCACTCCGAGCACGGCCAGAAGCGGTTGCCTGCCGAAGGCGATAAGCGCCAGGCCGCCGGCAGTCGCGCACACGGTTGCGATCCACCACGTCTGCCTGGCGAGCAGGTCTGCTGCCGGCATCCCCGGCAGTTCCGGCGGCAGGCCAAGTCCCGGCGCGAGCGTGAAAACCGCAAATCCGGCAAAACCCCAGACGAGCCCCTGGCGCCAGCTGCTGATCCCACCGGCGAGTTCTGAAACAGCGACCAGCAGCAGGCCGAAACCAACCCCGGTCACGACGTTGGCGAGAGCTGTGTAGATTGTCCGCTCGGCACCATCCGCCGGCGCCCAGGCATCTTCGTTATGATGGTGCCCGGACGCAGCCGCATCCTCGTGGCCATGCTCATGGGCGTGGCCGTGGGCGGCGTTGGCGCCTGCCTCATAGGTTTCCGCTTCGAGAATCAACGGCACGGTGAAAAAGGTCTGCAGGCCCGTCATCGCGATACCCGCGAACAGACCGGCGATCGCGGCGAGGAACACCGCGTTGCGTAAAACCGACATATCTGAGCCTCGGCTGCTTAGTGGCAGGGAAATGCCATGGAATGCCGGTAGTCATGCCCGGCATTGTGGAGCACGTCGGATTGGGCAAAGCCCACGAATCCGACGATGAACGTCCCCAGGAGGCCGGCCAACAGAAGTGGAAAAAGACGGGATCTTACTGATTCGGCTGCGCCGAGTGTCGTTGATGCAGTCATTGGTCAGTCCTTTTACCCTCCACCCGAGGGAGTTGGAGGCTTCGTTTCCGCCGGCGGCAGGTCTCCTGGCTCGCGGGTCTCGGCTTCGCCCGCCTTCCCGGAACGCAAAGGCTCCAGTGGCGCTCGGGCTAAGCTCATCGCTCACAGTTGCGGGGGCAGCCGCGGATTGGGGTGTTCGCCCGTACCGCGTTCCCTCTTTCATCCCCAAAGGGAACCGACGACGCGCGAACCTTAACTGAAATGTGCGCGCGGGCAAGATGATTTTTCTCGCGTTGACAGCGTCGTCGTCCCGGCTCTAAATGGCCGCCGATGGTTCTCTCGCCTGTGACGGGCGGGAGCTAAGAGGGAATGCGGTGCGCCTTCGGGCAACTCCGCAGCTGTCCCCGCAACTGTAATCGGAGAGCCTCCGCCACGAGGCCACTGAAAGCCCGCCCGGGCGTTCGGGAAGGCGGCGGAAGGCGCGGATCCGTGAGCCAGGAGACCTGCCGTCGTAATTGTGAACTCCGACCGCCTGGCGGGTGACCCGGGCAAAGGATATGACTTTGAAAAACGACTTTTCAGAACCGGCGGACTCCCTCCCTGCCTGCAATGTCACTGAACCGGACCCACTTGGCTCGGTAACCGTGGTGGTCTGCAGCTCATGCCGCCGCCCCGGCGATCCGGATGACGTACCCCGTCCGGGCAGCAAGCTTGCCAAAGACACGGTTGAAGCCGGAGCCGAAGCCGGCGTGCGCGTTCGGCAGGTGGCCTGCCTCGGCAACTGCAAGCGCGGCCTCTCCGCCGCTCTGCTGCGCGAGGGGTGCTGGTCCTATGTCTTCGGCGATTTGCAGCCGGACAGCGGCGCAGACCTCGTTGCCGGTGCGACGCTGTTCGCCCGCTCGGAGGACGGCTTCATACCCTTCCGCGAACGGCCACAAGCACTCAAGCGCGGCCTCATCGCGCGCATTCCCACCTATGACAGCTTGAAGGAGATAACATGACCGCCGCTCTCCAACGCGTACCCTGCACGGTGATCACCGGTTTCCTGGGTGCCGGCAAGACGACGCTGATCCGCAACGTGCTGGAGCAGGCGAACGGCCGCCGCATCGCGGTTCTCGTCAACGAGTTCGGCGATATCGGCATCGACGGCGAGGTGCTGCGCGGCTGTGGTCTCGAAGGCTGCTCGGATGACGACGTTCTGGAGCTCGCCAATGGCTGTATCTGCTGCACCGTGGCCGACGATTTCGCTCCTGCGCTCGATAGGATCCTAGCGCTCGAGCCCAAAGTCGATCACATCCTGATCGAGACTTCCGGCCTTGCCTTGCCGAAGCCGCTGGTACAGGCCTTCAACTGGCCAGGCATCAAGAGCCGCGTCACGGTCGATAGCGTCGTGGCCGTGGTCGACGGGCCGGCGCTGGCAGAGGGCCGCGTGGCCGCCGATATGGAGGCGCTGGAAGCGCAGCGGGCAGCCGACGAGTCGCTCGACCACGACGACCCCATCGAGGAAGTCTTCGACGATCAGGTCGCCTGCGCCGATCTCATCATTCTCTCCAAGGCCGATCTTCTGGACGAGGGCGATCTGGTCAGTGCCGAGGGCCGGATGAACGGCCACGTGCGCCCCGGTGCCAAGATCGTGCCCGGCATGAACGGCAAGGTCGATGGCGGTGTGCTGCTCGGCCTCGGGCTTGCTGTCGAAAACGACATCGAAAACCGAAAGACCCATCATGACGGTGCCGACGATCACGAGCATGACGACTTCGACACTTTCGTGCTCGACCTGCCGACGGTGACTAGCCCTGACGAGCTGGCGCGCAAGGTGTCTGCCGCGGCGGAAGCGGAAAACGTGCTGCGTCTCAAGGGCTTCGCCCATGTGGAAGGCAAGCCGATGCGGCTTGTGGTTCAGGCCGTTGGCCCGCGCGTGACGCATCATTATGATCGCCCTTGGAAGCCGGATGAAGAGCGCGGAACGCGCCTCGTCGTCATCGGGCTGAAGGGCCTCGACAGGGCGGCAGTCGAAAAGCTTCTGGCGGCATGAAGCCATGCATATCCTCGCCACCAGCTCCGCCTCGCTCGACGACCTGATCGAGCCGGTCGACCTTCGCCAGTCCCCGGCGGAGATGGTGGCGCTGTCCTTCACCGACAGCGATCTGGCAGGTCTGGCCGCCGCGTGGAAGGCGGACGAAAACGTGCTGCCGTCACTTCGGCTCGCACCGTTGCGCGAACTGCGCCACCCCATGTCCGTGGATCTGTGGATCGACAGTGTCGCGGCCCATGCGCGCGTCGTCGTCGCCCGCGTTCTCGGCGGCTATGACTGGTGGCGCTATGGCTGTGACCAACTCGCCGCGACGGCGCGCGAAAAGGGCATCGCGCTGGCGCTGTTGCCGGGTGAAGGCGGTGAACGCGACGACCGGCTGGCGTCGCTCTCCACGGTTTCCGGGGAAGCCTACGAAAGGCTGCTCGCCTGCTTCCGCGAAGGCGGGCCGGAGAATATCGGCCTTGCCGTGCGTCATATGGCGCGGCTGGCGGGTCATGAAGTAGAGGCAGGCGAGCCCCGCCCGCTGGAAAGGGCGGGATATTACGCGCCGGGCAAGGGCGTGGTGGACTTGGAGCATTTCACCGCCTTACAGGGCCAAGCGGCCCATGCTGGCGCCAGCCTTGCGAGCATCGCGCGCGCAGCCGATGCCGATGGTCCATCACATCGCCCCGTCGTACCCATCATCTTCTACCGCTCAATGTTGCTGGCCAGCGACGTCGCCCCCATCGACGCTCTGACAAAGGCGCTGGAGGAGCGAGGCATCCTCGCCGTGCCCGTTTTCGTCGCCACCCTGCGCGACGACATCTCCCGCCAGCTCCTCGATGAGATGGTGAAGGCACTGCAGCCCGCCACTCTCATCACCGCCACCGCCTTTGCCAGCAGCATGGAAGGCGAGGATGAGGCGCTTTTCGACCGCCTCGGCCTGCCGGTCTTCCAGGTCGCCATCGCCACCACCCGGCGCGAGGCGTGGGCGGATGGCGACCGAGGCCTTGCCCCGGCCGATCTCGCCATGCATGTGGTTTTGCCCGAGTTGGATGGGCGCATCATGGCCGGCGCCATCTCCTTCAAGGAGCCGCAGGAGGCCGACCCCGCCCTTGCCGTCGGCCTGCAGGTGAACCGGCCCGAGCCCGACCGGGTGGAACAGGTGGCCGACCGCATCGCCGCCAATCTCAAGCTGCAGGTTACGCCCCGTGTGGATCGAAAGCTCGCCATCATCCTCCCGGATTATCCGGCGGCGACCGGGCGCAGCGGCTACGCTGTGGGCCTTGACGTACCGCAAAGCGCGATAGAAATGCTGCGCGACTTAAAGGCGGAAGGCTATCACGTCGAAGATATTCCCGAGACGCCGCGCGATCTGATGCGCCGCCTCGAACGCGAAGGCGCGGCGCTTCCCGCCGAGGATTATGCCGCCGCCGCTACCCAAGTGCCGAAGGAAGCCCGCGAAGTTGTTGAAGCCGCATGGGGCGCGCCGGAAGACGATCTCGTCGACGGTGCCTTCCAATTCCGCGCCGCCCGCTTCGGCAATGTCACCATCTGCTTTGCGCCCGACCGCGGCCGCTCGGCCGACCGGCGGGTGGACTATCACGACCCGTTCCTCCCACCCCGGCATCACCTGATCGCCTTTGGCATATGGCTGCGCGAGGGGCTTGGCTGTCACGCGCTCGTGCATCTGGGCGCCCACGGCACGCTCGAATGGCTGCCCGGCAAGGCGGTAGCGCTGAGCCGGACCTGCTTTCCGGAAATCGTCGCGGGACCGCTGCCCGTCGTCTATCCTTTCATCGTCAGCAATCCGGGCGAGGCGGCTCAGGCCAAGCGCCGCATCGCCGCCGTCACGCTCGGCCATCTCACGCCGCCGCTTGCCGGCGCTGGTCTTTCCGAGGACCAGCAGGCGCTCGAGCGCCTGGTCGATGAGTTCGCGCAGGCCGAAGGCCTCGACCGCCGCCGCCGCGACCGGCTGGCCGGACTGATCGTCGAGACGGCACAAAGGACCGGGCTTGCCGGCGAGGCCGGGGTATCGCAGAGCGACGATCCGGAAGAAGCCCTGCTCAGGATCGACGCCTGGCTCTGCGACCTCAAGGATTTCGCCGTCAAGGACGGCCTGCACATCTATGGCCGATCGGAGGAGAACGCCGAACCCATGCGGCGGCAAAGCGCGGAACGCGAGCGCATGGCCTTCATCGCCGCACTTGACGGCAAGCGCGTGCCTCCCGGCCCCTCGGGCGCGCCGTCGCGCGGACGCACCGATGTGCTGCCTACGGGCCGCAATCTCTTCACAGCCGACCCACGCACCCTTCCGACACCGACCTCCATGGCGCTCGGCCAAGCCGCCGCCGAGGAGATCGTGCGCGGCTACATGCAGGAGCATGGCGACTATCCCCGCGCGCTGGTGATGGATCTTTGGGGCAGCGCGAGCTTGCGAACCGGCGGCGAGGAGATCGCGCAAGGCCTGGCGCTCATGGGTTGCCGCCCGCAATGGGACACGGCCACCGGCCGCGTCACCGGCATCGAGGTGCTTCCGCCCGCCGCCATCGGCCGCCCGCGCATCGACGTGACCTGGCGCATTTCCGGTCTCTTCCGCGACATGTTCCCCGTCCAGATCGCGCTTATCGACGCGGCTGTCGCTGCCGTCGCCGCGCGTGAGGAGGCGGAGGACGAAAACCCACTGGCGCAGGCCGCGAGAGGCGAGGGCAGAGCGCCCGCGCGCATCTTCGGCTCCGCGCCCGGCACCTATGGCGCTGGTATAGAGGAGCGTCTATCACGCGGCGAGTGGGAGGAACGCACGGAATTGGGGCAAGCCTATCTCGGCGCCGCCTCGCACGCTTTCGGCGGCGCGGAAGGGGAGGGGCGCGAGGTGCCCGGCGCCTTCGCCGAGCGCGTGGCCGGCGCCGACCTCCTGGTGCACACCGGGGACGACCCCGGCCGCGACATTCTCGAAGGTACGGCCGACGTGGCCTTCATTGGCGGCTTTTCGGCGGCCGTTTCCGCACTGGGCGGCAAGGCCGATCTCGTCGTGCTCGACACCACCGACCCTGCCCGCCCGCGCGCCCGTTCGCTTGCTTCGGCGGTTACCCGCGCCGTCCGGGCACGTGCCCTCAACTCGCGCTTCATCGAGGGCCAGATGCGCCACGGACCGCGCGGAGCGGCGGAATTCGCCGAGACCGTGGACCGGCTGGTCGGCTTTGCCGAGACGACCGAGGCCATTTCTCCTGCGCTGATCGAAGCGGTGCACGAGGCCTATCTGGAAGACGAGCACGTGCGCGACTTCATGCTGCGCGAAAACCCGGCCGCACTCCGCGCCGTGGCCGAGCGCTTCGCCGACGCCCGCCGCCGCGGTCTATGGCACCCGCGGCGCAATTCCGTCGACAACGATCTTGCCGAATTGATCGCCGAAGCACAGGCGGAGGAAGCGGCATGAGCTTGGCACGCGGCGCCTGTCCCACACTGTTCCAGCCGATGCAGACCGGCGACGGCCTGCTCGCGCGCCTCAATCCGGTGGGCGGAGCCCTCAACGGGCGCCAACTCGCCGGCCTTGCGCAGGCCGCAAAACGCTTCGGCAACGGCATCATCGAGATCACCGCGCGTGGCAGCCTGCAGATCCGCGGTCTGACGGAGGAAAGCACCGGCGGGCTAGCTGCCGAAGTCGAGTCGCTCGGGATCGCCGTGCGATCCGGGCTGCCGATCGACACCAACCCGCTCGCCGGACGCGATAGCGAAGAGGTGGCTGACCCGCGCGATCTTGCGCGCGAGATCGCCGAGCGCGCCGCGGCGCTCGGATTGTCGGAGCGGCTGGGGCCGAAGGTGTCTGTTACTGTGGATGGCGGCGGAGCGCTTGGCCTCGGTGGCATCACCGCGGATGTGAAACTGGAGGGGATGGCGCAGTCTTTCGCGGACACTGTTGAAGTGGATTCTAGTCGGTCCGGTGGAGTGCCCCCCTCACCGACCCGCTTTGCGGGCCACCTCTCCCCCGCAAGCGGGGGCGAGGAAGGGCGCGCGGGCATCGCGGCCGGCGATTCCTCGCCCCCTCTATGGGGGAGAGGTGCCGAGCGAATGCGAGGCGGTGAGGGGGTCACGCGGCACAAGAATATCCGCTCGAACGAAAATGAGACGGTAAGGGGGAGCGGCGGCGGCAATACCGGCCATTGTGCTTCCAATATAACGTGGGTTATCCGCGTCGGCGGCACATCGGCTACCGCCCGCGTGCTCGGCCACTTCTCACAAGACAATGCGGTCGAGACCACCGTCCGTATCCTTCGGGCCATCGCCGAGCGAGGTCTGAACGCTCGCGCCCGCGATCTTTCCGAAAGCGACCTGGCCGCGATCACCGGTCGCGGATCCTCACCCACAGCTGCCCGCACCGAACCAACGCGCCCACCAGTTGGCCGTTATGCGCTATGCGATGGCAAACAGGCGCAAGGCGTCGCGCTCGCCTATGGCCAGATCGAAAGCGAAGCGCTCGCCGGTTTCGCCCAAAGCATCGGCGAAATCCGCCTGGCGCCAGGTCGCGGCCTGATCGTTCTCGACGTTGCGGGCGGAGAAGAAACAGCGCTCTTGGCCGCCGCCGAAAGGGCAGGCCTCGTCACCGAGCCTGCCGACCCACGCCTCGCTATCGCCACATGCGCGGGCAGTCCCGCATGCGCTTCGGCGCATCTGGCCACGAAACGCCTGGCCGACCGGCTGGTGGCGCGGCGGCCGGATCTTGCGCGCCAAAGCCCGGTCCACATTTCCGGCTGCGAGAAACAGTGCGCCCGGCCTTCAGGCCCCGTGATATCGCTTCTGGGCAGCGGCGAAGGCTATCGCATCGTGAACGACGGCGCGGACCCCGCACCGGATCTCAAGGCGCTGCTCGTCGAACTGGCCGAGGAAGAGCGCGCCTCCACGCAAGGGCAACATTCATGAGCACCCATTCCGACTACATCCGCGACGGCGCCGCCATCTACGAAAAGTCCTTCGCCATCATCCGGGCGGAGGCGGACCTGTCGCGATTTTCCGAAGCCGAAGCCGCTGTGGCGATCCGCATGATCCATGCTTGCGGCATGGTGGAGGCGGCGCGAGATTTCATCTTCTCATCCGGCTTCGTGGAGGCGGCGCTGACCGCACTGGCAAACGGCGCGCCGATCTTCTGCGACGCCGAGATGGTGGCCCACGGCATCACGCGCGCCCGGCTCCCCGCCGGCAATGATGTGGTCTGCACGCTGCGCGATTCGCGCACGCCCGAGATGGCGGAGAAGGTCGGCAACACCCGCTCGGCCGCCGCGCTCGAACTTTGGCGCGACCGGCTGGAAGGTTCGGTTGTCGCCATCGGCAACGCGCCAACGGCACTCTTTTATCTCCTCGATATGCTCGCGGCCGATGCGCCGAGGCCGGCGGCCATCATCGGCATGCCGGTCGGCTTCGTCGGCGCGGCGGAATCGAAGGAAGCGCTGGCGGCGGGCGACCATGGCATTCCGTTCGCCGTCGTGCGCGGGCGGCTCGGCGGCAGCGCCATGACGGCGGCGGCGGTGAACGCATTGGCGAGGGCAGGCATATGAGCGGACAATTGATCGGCGTCGGCACCGGGCCGGGCGACCCGGAACTCATCACGCTCAAGGCGGTCAACGCGCTCGCGCGCGCCGATGTCGTGGCCCATTTCGCAAAGCGCGGCCACGTTTCCAATGCGCGCACGATTGCCGCCGCGCATATCGGTCGGAAAGCAGTGGAATTACCGCTTCTTTATCCGGTGACGACGGAAATCCCCAAGGACGACCCGGCCTATAAAAAGGTCATCCAGGACTTTTACGAGGAATCCGCCCGGACCGTGGAAGAACACCTTGCGGCGGGCCACACGGTCGTGGTGCTGAGCGAAGGCGACCCGCTGTTCTTCGGCTCCTACATGCACCTACATGTACGGTTGGCGCACCTTTATCCGACGGAGGTCGTCGCCGGCATCACCGCCATGTCCGGCTGTTGGTCGGCTGTCGGCCTGCCTATCGCCCAGGGCGACGATGTGCTGTCCGTACTGCCCGGTACGCTGCCGGAGTCGGAGCTTGCCCGCCGGATGGACGGCGCGGACGCCGCGATTATCATGAAGGTCGGCCGCAACCTGCCGAAGATCCGCCGCGCGCTCGAGACCGCCGGCAAGCTTGGCGAGGCTGTCTTCGTAGAGCGCGGCACCATGGAGGCGATGGTGACCATGCCCCTTTCCGAGAAGCCGAACGACAAGGCAGCCTATTTTTCCATTGTGCTCGTGCCGGGATGGCGTGGGCAAGAGATCAATGCGGACGTCGCGGACCACCCCGGATCAAGCCCGGGGCAGGCTCTCTCCCCCGCCCTTCGACAGGCTCAGGACGAGGGAGAGGAATCGCTGGCCGCGATGAAAGGTGCCCATTCCTCTCCCCCACAAAATGTGGGGGAGAGGTGGCCCCGCGAAGCGGGGTCGGTGAGGGGGTCCCCGGCAGAGGAAATTCCACAGGCGAAAGCCAACCATTTGGATGAAACCAACGCTGCAGCCGCTGACGCCCCCGCAAGCCCGAGGACACGCCCATGACCGGCAGCCTCACGGTCATAGGCCTCGGCCCCGGCAGCCCCGACCAGACGACGCCCGAAGCGCGCGCCGCGGTCGAGGCGGCGAGCGACTTCTTCGGCTACGGCCCCTATCTCGACCGGCTGGAGCTTGCCTCCGACAAGAGGCGCCATGCCTCCGACAACCGCGAAGAGCTTGCCCGCGCCCGCGCCGCGCTGGAAATGGCGGCGGCTGGGCGTAGCGTGGCCGTGGTCTCGGGCGGGGATGCCGGCGTCTTCGCCATGGCCGCGGCCATGTGCGAGGCGATCGAGGAAGGTCCCGCCGCCTGGCGCGAGATCGATTTCCGGCTCGTGCCCGGCATCACGGCCATGCTTGCCGTCGCCGCACGTGCGGGCGCGCCGCTCGGGCACGATTTCTGCGCCCTTTCCCTTTCCGACAATCTGAAGCCGTGGGAACTGATCGAAAGCCGCCTACGCGCGGCCGCTGGCGCCGGCTTCGTGCTCGCCTTCTACAATCCCATTAGCCGCGCCCGCCCGTGGCAGCTTGGCCGTGCCTTCGAGCTTCTGCGCGAGATTTTGCCCTCCGCGACGCCGGTCATCTTCGGCCGCGCGGTCGGCCGTCCGGACGAGCGCATGGCGGTCGCTACGCTGGCTGAGGTCCATCCCGATCAGGCCGACATGGCGACCTGCATTATCGTCGGCTCGCAAGAAACACGCGTGATCGCACGCGCGGGAAAGGCGCCGCTCGTCTACTCCCCGCGCTCGGCCGGGAGGCCCGTCAGATGACGGATGCGCGCGACCGCCTCTTCGACAGTCGCAACACCGTCTTCCGCCACTGGGCGGGGGCGGCGCACCATGATGACGGGCAGCGCAAGCGCGCGCGCCGCGGCGATCTTGCCATACGTGGCATCGCCGCCGCTGTTCTTGGCAACGACGATTTCCACGCCGTTTTCCGCGAAAAGCGCCCGTTCCGCCGCTTCCCCAAAGGGACCGCGTTCGAGAATGAAGCGCGCATTGGCCGGGGCCTCCGCTCGATCGACCGGATCGACGCTGCGAATAATGTAGCGGTGCCGGGGCAGGGCGGCGAAAGGGGCAAGTTCCTGCCGGCCGATGGCGAGGAAGACCGTGCGTGGGGGCTCGCCCAGAAGGCGCGCGGCGTCAGTGGCGTCCATCGCCTCGATCCAGCGGTCGCCCTCGACAGCCTGCCAGGGCGGGCGCTCCAGCTTAACGAGCGGCACCGCCGCCTGAGCCGCCGCATGCTCGGCATTTTCCGAAATGCGGGCAGCGAAGGGATGGGTGGCGTCGACCAGAATCCCGATGCCCTCGTCACGAATGCAGCGCGCCAGCCCCTCGGCCCCGCCGAAGCCGCCGACGCGCACTTTCCCCGCTTGCGCGCGCGGCTGCGCCGTGCGCCCGGCAAGCGACAGGGTGATTTCGAGCGCGGATTCGCCGGCCAGCGCTTCGGCAAGCCGCCGCGCCTCGCCCGTGCCGCCGAGTATGAGAACGCGCCGAGGGGTCATCATGCCATCTAGGGAATGGACCCATGCCGACGCAACGGGAAAATGGCTCGCTCTCGTCGGCATCGGCGAGGACGGAAGCGACGGCCTGAGCCCTGATGCGCGCGCCCTCGTTGCGGGCGCTGAATTCGTCTTCGGCGGCCGGCGGCATCTCGACCTCGCCAGAGCGCTGATCGAGGGCGAAACACGGCCCTGGCCGGCACCCTTCGACAGCGCCATGAAGGACGTGCTCTCCTTACGCGGCCGCCGTGTCTGCGTACTCGCTTCGGGCGATCCGTTTTACTACGGCGTTGGTGCCACGCTCGCCCGCCATGTCGATAGCTCCGAGATGCTGGTCTTGCCCGCCCCATCGGCCTTTAGTCTGGCTGCAGCATGGCTCGGCTGGGCCTTGCAGGAAGTGGAGACCGTCTCGCTGCACGGCCGCCCGGTCGAACATATCCTGCCGCTCCTGCATCCCGGCCGGCATATCATAGCGCTAACCTCGGATGGCGAGGGACCGAGAACGGTCGCCACCCTGATGGCGCGAAAGGGTTTCGGCGCCTCACGCATTCATGTGCTGGAGGCGCTGGGCGGTTCCCGCGAGACAGTGAGCACCTTCCGTGCTGAAGAAGTCGGCGAGCGAACCTTCGATCCGCTCAATGTGGTGGCGATCGAGGTGGAGGTAGCTGAGGACGCGCGTATCCTGCCGCTTGCCCCCGGCCTTTCCGACGATCTCTTCGAGCACGATGGCCAGATCACCAAGCGCGAGATCCGCGCGCTCACGCTCTCCGCGCTCGCGCCCCGGCGCGGGGAGATGCTGTGGGACATCGGTGCCGGCGCGGGCTCCGTCGCCATCGAGTGGATGCTGGCCGATCCATCGATGCGCGCCGTGGCGGTGGAAGCCGCTGCCGAGCGGGCCGGACGCATCCGCCGCAACGCGGGCGAACTCGGCGTGCCGGATCTGAAGGTGGTCGAAGGCGCCGCGCCTGCCGCGCTCGAAGGGATGCCCGCGCCGGACGCCGTATTTATCGGCGGCGGGGGCAGCGATGCCGGGGTGGCGGACTCGGCAATGGAAGTGCTGAAGCCCGGCGGGCGCCTCGTCGCCAATGCGGTAACCTTGGAAATGGAGACGGTGCTGCTCGGCCTCCACGCCCGTTTCGGTGGCGATCTCACCCGGATCGCGCTCTCCCGTGCCGCCCCCATCGGCGGCATGAACGGATGGCGTCCGGCTATGCCCGTGACCCAGTGGGTCTGGAGGAAGCCATGAGGGTGGCGGGGATTGGATGCCGGAAAGGTATTTCCGCGGGCGAGGTGATCGCAGCGGTGGAGGCGGCGCTTGCTGTTTTGTACGATTCGCCAATGCGGAGAGGAGAAGTGTACGGCAACTCGGCTGGAATTTCTTCTCCTCCTTTGCGGGCAGGTTTTTTGGATGTGGAGACGCCGTTCCCCCACTCCGTCTCGGGGCTTCGCCCCGATCCACCTCTCCCCCGTAACGGGGTAGAGGAAGCGCCGGCCGCGATGCGGCGCGCCTTTCCTCTCCCCCAACAGCGTTGGGGGAGAGGTGGATCGGCCGGAGGTCGAGACGGAGTGGGGGAATCGGCAGAAGAGTCTCCACGCGAAACGGCCCTGCCTCTACAAGGCAAAGGTGCCAAGCGAGTGCGAGCCTGTCACTACGGGGGGCGCGCCTCGAACGAGACCGGTACGGAGAACGACATTTCTTACGAGCGATTGGAAGCCCTCGCCACATCCGAAGCAAAGGCTCTCGAGCCGGCAATCATCGAGGCGGCAAAGGCCCTCGGCCTCCCGCTCATCGCCGTCGCTCAAGCAGACCTGCAGCGCGCCTCCGACCGCTGCCTCACACGCTCGGAGGCTTCCCTCGCGGCGACCGGGATTGCCTCACTCTCAGAAGCGGCGGCGCTCGCGGCGGCCGGGGAGAGAAGCCGGCTCTTGGGCCCGCGCATCGCCGAGGGCAACGTGACATGCGCCATCGCGCAGAACAGGGACGAGACATGACCGTACACTTCATCGGCGCCGGTCCCGGCGCTGCGGATCTCATCACCGTCAGGGGACGCGACCTGCTCGCCCGGTGCCCGGTCTGCCTCTATGCCGGTTCGATTGTGCCGCCCGAACTGCTTTCCTACTGCCCGGCGGATGTGCGACTGGTTGACACCGCGCCCATGGCGCTGGACGAGATCGAGGCCGAATATGTGGCCGCGCACGAGGCGGGGCAGGACGTGTCACGGCTGCACTCGGGCGATCTGTCGGTCTGGAGCGCTGTGGCCGAGCAGATCCGGCGGCTGGAGCGGCACGGCATCCCGTATACGCTCACGCCCGGCGTTCCGGCCTTCTCCGCCGCCGCGGCAGCGCTGGGGCGGGAGCTGACGATCCCGGAAGTCGCGCAGAGCCTGGTGCTGACGCGGGTTTCCGGACGCGCCTCGAAAATGCCGGAAGGCGAGACGCTGGAGGGTTTTGGCCGCACGGGCGCGACGCTTGCTGTCCACCTCGCCATCCACAAGCTCGGAGAGATCGTGGCCGAGCTCACCCCGCTCTACGGGCCGGACTGTCCGGTCGTCATCGTCGCCCGCGCAACCTGGCCGGATGAGCGCATTCTGCATGGCACGCTGGCGACCATCGAGACGGAAGCCGCGCGCAATCCAATCGAGCGCACGGCCATCGTCTTTGTCGGACATGGCCTGGCAGCCGGGGATTTCCGGGAGAGCGCGCTCTACGATGCCGGCTATCAGCGCCGTTTCAGGGGACGGGAGAGCCTATGAGCCTTGGTGAAGCCATAGCGCGGCTGCCTTATGCATCCGCACCTTTCGAGCCGGGTCATGTCTGGCTTGCCGGTGCCGGACCGGGCGGGCTCGGCTGTTTGACGCTTGACGTGGTGGCGGCGCTCGGACAGGCCGACGTGGTGATTTATGATGCTCTTGTCGATCAGGATGTGTTGCAGGTAGCCGTGCAGGCGGAGCATTTCTTTGTCGGCAAGCGCGCGGGCAAGCCCTCGACGCCGCAGGAAGAGATCAATAGACTCATGATCGAGCACGCCCGGGCAGGGCGCCGTGTCTTGCGGCTGAAGGGTGGCGACCCGAACACCTTCGGGCGCGGCGGCGAGGAGGCGCTGGCCCTCGCCAAGGCCGGCATTCCCTTCCGCTTCTTGCCGGGCATCACCTCCGCCGTCGGGGCGTTGGCGGGGGCGGGCATTCCGGTGACGCTTCGTGGCGTCAACAAGGCCGTCATCCTCGCCACCGGCCATGCGGCGGGAACGTCGGACGATCTCGACTGGGCCGCGCTGGCGAAAACCGGCCAGCCGCTCGTCATCTATATGGGCATGCGCAATCTGGACCGGATCGCCGACGCCCTCATGGAAGGCGGGCTTTCCGGCACCACGCCAGCCGCCATCCTCATGTCCGCAACAACCACTGACGAAAGAGTACTGACCGGTACGCTCTCCGAGATAGCCGAAAAGGCGCGCGCGGAAGGCTTCGGCGCTCCGGCGCTGATCGTGGTGGGGGAGATCGTCCGCATGCGCGAAACGCTGCGCCAGTTGCAGCAGGAAGGAACATTGATCCCATGACCCGTGGCCTCATCATCGGAGCCGCGCGATCCGGCTCCGGCAAGACCAGCGTCACCATCGGCCTTATGCGCGCTTTGCGGCGGCAAGGGCTGACGGTCGCTGGCGCCAAGTCCGGGCCGGACTATATCGATCCCGGCTTCCACGCCGCCGCAACCGGTCGCCCCGGAGTCAATCTCGACAGTTGGGCGATGGCACCCGGCCTGCTGGATTCGTTGCTCTCGAAGCAGGTGGATGGCGCCGACGCGCTGATCGTGGAAAGCGCCATGGGGCTTTTCGACGGGGTGCGCAAGGAGGATGGTCGCTCGGGGGCCGCCGCCGATCTGGCGCGGCACTATGGTCTCCCGGTCCTCCTGGTGCTCGACATTTCAGGCCAATCGCAAACAGCCGCCGCCATCGCCCACGGCTTCGCCACCTTCGATCCCGGCGTGAAAATCGCCGCCGTCGTGCTCAACCAGGTCGCCAGCGAACGGCACGAGGCGCAGGCGCGCGCGGCGATCGAAGCGTCGGGCATCCCCGTGCTCGGCGCGATCTACCGCAACCCCGACATGGCGCTTCCCGAAAGGCATCTGGGCCTCGTCCAGGCGAGCGAGCACGCCGCGCTAGAAGCCTTTATCGAGCGGCTGGCAGACACGATGGAGAAATCGCTAAACCTCGATGCGGTCCTGCGTGCGGCGGGTCCCGTATCCACCGTCAGCGGGGCGGACGGGCACTTCCTCCCGCCTCCGGGCCAGCGCATCGCCATCGCACAGGATGCGGCATTCTCCTTCGTCTATCCCCACGCCGCCCGGCATTGGCGCGAGGTAGGCGCCGAACTCGTCCCCTTTTCGCCGCTTGCCGACGATGCGCCGGACGCCTCCTGCGATGCCTGCTGGCTGCCCGGAGGCTATCCGGAGCTTCATGCCGGCCAGCTCGCCGCGGCCGCTAATTTCAAGGCGGGGCTCGTCAGTTTCGCCGAAACGCGCCCGGTGCACGGCGAGTGCGGCGGCTACATGGTTCTGGGTAAGGCGCTGGAGGATGCCGAAGGCGTGACCCACGAGATGTCCGGCCTGCTTAGTCACGTCACAAGCTTCGCCCGGCGTAAGATTAATCTCGGCTATCGCGAAGCGCGCCTTCTTTCCGATTGTCCGCTTGGAAAGGCGGGCGAGACGGTGCGCGGGCACGAGTTTCACTATTCGCGCCTGACCGAGCCCGGCTCCGACGAACCGCTGGCCGATCTGGCCGATGCGATGGGCAATGCGCGCGGCCACTCCGGCGGGCGGCGCGGACGTGTTACCGGCACCTATTTCCACGCCATTGCGCGGGGTTGAGTCATGGAGCGCGAGGTGTCCAGCCGCAGCTTAGGCGCCGATCTCCTGGCCTGCATCGGCTTTTATACGCGCCTGCCGGTCGGGGCGCGGGTGGACGACTTCGCCGCCGCGCAATGGGCCGCACCTGTGGCCGGCGCCGTGGTGGGACTCATCTCGAGCTTGGTCCTGCTTGCCTGCCTCTGGGCCGGTATTCCGGCAACGGTCGCAGCGGCGATCGCGCTCGGCGTTGCCATGCTAGCCACAGGCGCGCTGCACGAGGACGGGCTGGCCGATCTGGCCGACGGTTTTGGCGGCGGGCGGAGCCGGGACGAGAAGCTCACCATCATGCGTGACAGCCGCATCGGCACCTATGGGGTGCTCGCGCTCGGCACTACGATATTGATCAAGTGGGCGGCGTTGGCATCCCTGGCGGGGATAGGGGCCGGCACGGCGTTTTTCGCCCTTCTGGCCGCCCATACGGCCTCTCGCGCGCTGATGGTGCTCTTCACCTCGCGTGTTGAGCCGGCGCGCGAGGATGGGCTTTCGGCCAATCTCGGGCGCATCGAGGGGCAGACTGCCCTTGTAGCGCTGTTGATCGGCGCCGCCTCGCTGGTCCTGCTGGGGGCGGGCCTGGCGCTGCTCGCCGCCATCCTCCTGGCGGTGTGGTTCTGGGGGCTGGAGCGGCTTTGCCGCCATCAAATCGGCGGTCAGACCGGCGACGTGCTCGGCACGCTCCAACAAGGCGGCGAAATCGCAATCCTCGTCACCGCGTCCGCAATTCTTACCTGACGGAGACCTGATGACCGAACTTTCCTCCCTCGACGCCATCCGCGCCGCCTGCCGCCACCTGCCGGAAGGCGACGAAGGGGCCGCCGGCGCGGCGACCGAACGGCAGAACACGCTGACGAAGCCGCCCGGCAGCCTCGGCAGGCTGGAGGAGATCGCGGTTTTTCTGGCGAAGTGGCAGGGAAGGGAGAAGCCGGCACTCGACCGGGTGGATATCCTCGTCTTCGCCGGTTCGCACGGCGTGGTGGCGCAAGGCGTCTCCGCCTTTCCTGCCGAGGTGACCCACCAGATGGTGGCGAATTTCGAGGCCGGCGGGGCCGCGATCAACCAGCTTGCGAAGACGTCCGGCGCCCAGCTCAGCGTCATGGCGCTCGACGTCGAGCAGCCCACCGGCGACTTCACGCGCGAACCCGCCATGTCGGAAACCGAATTCGCTGAGGCGGTGCAAAAAGGTTTTGACGCGGTGTCGGACGATGCCGACCTCATCTGCCTGGGCGAAATGGGAATCGGCAACACGACGACGGCAGCCGCTGTCGCCGCAGCCCTTTTCGGCGGCACGGGAGCGGAGTGGGTCGGGCGTGGCACAGGGGTGGACGAAGCGGGGTTGAAGCGCAAGGCAGAGGTGGTCGACGCCGCGCTCGCTTTCCATGGAGATGCGCTCGCCGATCCGCTCGAAGCGCTGCGGCTTGTTGGCGGGCGGGAGCTTGCCGCCATGTTTGGCGCCGCCCTCGGCGCGCGGCGGAAGCGCATTCCCCTGCTGATCGACGGCTTCGTCTCTACGGCGGCGGTCGCGCCGCTGGCACGTATCGATCCGGAAGGCTTGGCGCATGCGCTCGCCGGCCACGTCTCGGCGGAAGCCGCGCATGGCAAGCTGCTCTCCGCGACTGGTCTCGATCCGCTGCTCAATCTCGGCATGCGGCTGGGCGAGGGCTCCGGCGCCGCCGTAGCGATCTCGATCCTGCGCGCTGCGCTCGCCTCACACAACGGCATGGCGACCTTCGCGGAAGCCGGCGTTTCGGGAGGGTAGGGCGATGCGCAAGCTCCTCGTCATCGGCATAGGCACGGGCAATCCCGAGCACATGACCGTGCAGGCCATCAACGCGCTCAACCGCGCCGACATCGTGCTGGTGCCGCGCAAGGGTGAGGAGAAGGAGGATCTGGCCGAACTCAGGCGCGAGATCTGCCGGCGTTTTCTGACCAATGAACAAACCCGGCTTGTCGAATTCGAACTGCCGGTGCGCGACGAGGCGGAGCCTTCCTATGCAAAACGCGTGGCCGACTGGCATCAGGCGATCGCCGCCACCTATCGCGACCTGATTGCAGAACACACAGGCGGAGACGGCACAGCGGCCTTCCTCGTCTGGGGCGACCCTTCGCTCTACGACAGCACGCTGCGCATTCTCGACCGCTTGCAGGCGATGGCCGGCTACGATTTCGAGCGCGAAGTCATCCCCGGCATCACCAGCATTCAGGCGCTGGCCGCCAGCCACGGCATAGCGCTCAATACAGTGGGCGGGGCGGTGCAACTCACTACTGGCCGCAACCTTTCCGCGGGCTTCCCCGAGAATGCCGACACGGCCGTGGTGATGCTCGATGGCAGGACGGCCTTCCGGGCGCTACCCGGTGACGATTACACCATCTATTGGGGCGCCTATCTCGGCGCGGAGGACGAGATCGCGATATCCGGCAAACTCGGCGATGTGGCCGACGAGATCGCCGAAAAGCGCGAAGAGGCCCGCCAGCGAAAAGGTTGGATCATGGACACCTATCTGCTGCGCCGGCGCTGAGGCTGCATCAACGCTGCTCGAAACTGTTGCGCGTCCGGCGTGCCGCACCTGGCGTTATGCCGTAGCGTTCGCCGAAGCGGCGGTAGAATGTCGACAGGTCGTTGAAACCCGAAAGAAAGGCGATCTCGGCGATGGAGAGGTTGTCCGAGGCGGGATCCTCGAGCAGCATGCGACTGCGTTTCAGACGGCGGCATGCCACGAGCTCGCAAAAACCAGCGGCCATGTCTTCCAGGAGAGCATGCAGCCACCGCGGCGATATTCCGAGATCCTTCGCCGCACGTCCTGCAGTGAGGCGAGGATCGGCCAGATGCGTTTCGATGTAGGTAAGGACCCGCTGGCGCTGGAAGGTACGGTAGTTGCTGGTTCGCGCCTGGCGTGGCCTTGCCGCCGCCTCCAATGCCAGCCCCAGAAGACCGCATAGATGCGCGAGCACACCGTGTTGAGTGGCGTGATCCAGCCGTTCTGCTTCCCGGGCGAGTTCGCGCGTGTGCCGCATCAAAACCGTGTTCAGGCCGTTGCTCGCGGGAAGATGCAGTATCGCATCGCTGTCGCGCTGCGGCAGGAAAGGCGCGACGAGCGCCTCGGGAAAGCTCCATCTCACAAGGCGTGTTTCCACCGGTGATATTACCTGGGACCACTCGGCGGTATCTATGAGAACGATGTCGCCGGGGCTCTGCGTAACAGCGCCGTTCATCCACGCGTACCTGCCGTGCCCCTCGAGAAGAAGAATGAGATGGTAGCGATGGGGATCGCCTGCGGCGACGTTGTTCTGCGTCACGGTTACGGGGGGAGAGCTGATTTCCGCGAGAGCGGTTTCGGCGATGGATCGACTCTGGATTCTGAATGCGTTCGGGCGATCGCAGAGGATTTCGATCGTCTTGTTCCAGAGTGCAGGGTAGGCGATGTTCCGGCTTTCGCCGTGATCGTCGCATGAGTCCGGCTCTCTGGGGGCTGCCGGCACCCGCGTTGCCGGTTCGTGTGGGCGCACATAAGCGGTTTCGGTCATATCTTCCCCTCAGCACTGTGTTTGGCAGCACAGGACGCAATTTGTTCAAGAAAGTTCCCGGGGCCGAAATCGGCCATGCCGGCCGAGCGTAGTGCGCAAATCGCAAACTCTGCCTTCCCGAAACGCCAAGACCCGTAACCTGGAAGCCCGCTAGGCTCCGGTATCGTTTTTAAGACCCTCTGCCCCGAAAGGATGGGCCGGACGAGGCCGAGCGGAAAAGGGAGAAGAGTTCATGGTGAGAAGATCTGCCAGCTTCGCGGCGGTTACCGCTGTAGCAACATTGGTATTGCCCGCCACCGGCGTGACAGGTGCTTCCGCCCAAGAGGCCGAGACGACGGCGGTGCTCCAGACCGAACTCGTGGGCGATGAAGGGACGGAAGCCAACATCGTGCTGTACGAGGTGGAAGCCGGATGGGAAACGGAGCGTCATATCCATCCGGGCCATGTCTTCGTGTATGTGACGGAAGGCACTATCGACGTTGACGTCGAGGGAGAGGAGCGCAGAAGCGTCTCCGCCGGCAACGCTTTCTATGAACTGCCGGACAAGCCGATGGTGGCGGGCACCGCCTCTGCCGACGAAGGCGCCAGTTTCATCGTCTTTCAGGTGGGACCCGCCGGCGAGCCGATCATGGTTCCGCATACGGAATGATTCCGGGCCGGTCCGGGGACGCGGTCAGCTGCGCCCGGATCGATCCTTCGCGCGACAACTCGCCGGATACGGCAGCGCCTTTCTAGTCCAGTAACGTGAGGAGGAATGCAATGGCCAATGCAACGGAAGAACTCGTCGTACTGATGACTCATGGCGCCGACCATGAACTGTCATCGGTTGGTTTCACCATCGCCAATGGCGGGCTGACCGCCGGCTTGAATGTGTCGATTTTCCTCACGAGCGCTGCCGTGGATCTCGTCCGCAAGGGCGGGATCGAAATGACCCATGTGGCGCCGTTGGAGCCGCTCTCGGCGCTCATTCGGGATTTCCTGTCCCGTGGCGGAACTCTCTGGGCCTGCACCCCATGCGTCAAGGCACGCGGCTATTCCGAGGAAGACTTGCTTGAGGGCGTGATCGTCACCGGAGCAAGCCCCATGCACGAGCGCATCAAGGCTGGGGCCGCGACACTGAGCTTCTGAAGTCTGGCCGCCGATCGCGTGGCTGCGCGCTCCATGGGCGCACACCTGCACTGGAGGAACTATTATGCAGAAACAGACGAACCAACAGCAGCCGGCCGGGGGAGCGTCGCCCGATCTCGCTGCGCTTAAGCAAAAACAGCAGGGTACGTGGTCGTCCGGGGACTATTCGGTCATCGGCGTGACGCTCCAGATCGTCGGAGAGTCGCTGTGCGAGGCCGTAGATCTGAGATCCGGCGAACGTGTCATCGATATCGCGGCGGGAAACGGCAACGCTTCGCTCGCCGCTGCCCGTCGCTTTGCTGAGGTGACATCGACCGATTACGTTTCCGCTCTGCTCGACAAAGCCCGTGCACGCGCCCAAGCGGAGGGGCTTGAGATCGATTTCCGGGAGGCGGACGCGGAAGCGTTGGATTTTCCGGACGGCTCCTTCGACGTGGCGCTGTCCACATTCGGCATCATGTTTACCGCCGATCACGCCCGCGCCGCAGCCGAGATGAAGCGCGTCGTCCGCTCGGGCGGCCGTATCGCGATGGCGAACTGGACCCCGGAGGGATTCATCGGCCGGCTTTTGAAAACGATCGGCAGTCATGTTTCGCCGCCTCCCGGTGCCGTGCCCCCGGTGCGGTGGGGGACGAAAGGCTGGCTAGAAGAAGCCTTCGGCGAAGAGGCCGAGGAAATCAGCATCACCAGCAAGGATTTCGTCTTCCGTTATCGCTCGCCCGAGCATTGGCTCAATGTTTTCCGGAAGTGGTACGGGCCGATGCTGAAGGCCTTTGGCGCCCTGGACGAGGAGGGGGCCAAGAATCTTGAGGCCGACATTCTCAACCTTATTCGGCAGGCCAACCAGGCATCAGATGGCACGATGGTGGTGCCGTCCGAATATCTCGAGATCGTCATCCGCAAGGCGTGAGCACCGAGCAAAATGGAGAGAACCGTCATGAACAGCGCAACAACTACGACCGCCTTCGACCCCCGGGAACTGGAATCGAAGGTTCAGGACATGTACAGAGACGTCGCCCGGGATCCTACGGGAGATTTCCACTTCGAAATGGGACGGGCGCTTGCCGAGCGGCTCGGATACGATCCGGCGGAACTCGACCGGATCCCCGCTGAAGCGATCGATTCCTTTGCCGGTGTCGGGCATTTCTTTCACTTGGCGGCAGTCAAGCCGGGCGAAACGGTTATCGATTTGGGCAGCGGATCGGGAATGGATGCGTTCATCGCCGCCTTTAAAGTCGGCGAGGGCGGGCGCGTGATTGGCGTCGACATGACCGATGCGCAACTCGAAAAGGCCGAGAAACTGCGCAAGGACGCGGGTTTTGGAAACGTCACGTTCGAGAAAGGATACATCGAAGAGGTCTCACAGCCCAACGGCACAGCCGATGTCGTCATTTCCAATGGCGTCGTCAATCTCTCGCCGACGAAAGATCGGGTGTTTCGGGAAGCTGCGCGCCTGCTGAAGCCTGGCGGACGATTCGCGATCTCCGATATCGTGACCGAGACCCAGCTTCCGGATACGATTGTCGGCAACTCGACGCTCTGGGCCGCTTGTATCGGTGGGGCGGCTCAGCAGGAAAACTATCGCTCCATGATCGAAGCGGCTGGCATGCGCATGGAAACCGTCGAGGACAACACAAGCTACCGTTTCATTTCGGAGAATGCACAGGGCGCAAGCCGGAAGTTCGGCGTCAAGAGCGTGTCGTTGCTCGCAATCAAGCGCTAGGCAGCCTAGAATGTCTCGGAACGGTGGCCTCGGCTTTGAACGGCCGGGCCGCCATGGGGCCTTTACGATGACAAGCTCCGGCGGTGACAACTGGCAAACGTGTCCGCCTCGGGAGTTTTTCGAGGTGCAAGCCGAGCGCCTGATGGACCGGCTCTACGGCACGGCCCTGCGTCTGACCCGCGAACAAGCGGACGCAGAGGATTTGGTTGCGGAAACATTCGCCAAAGCTTGGGCAAGATTGGAAAGCCTGGAGGACCGCCAGAGCTTCGAGAAATGGATTTTCCGCATTCTCGTGAACACCTTCATCAGCGCCCAACGGCGGGAGAAAGCGCGTCCCAAGGAAGTCTTGGCTGAGGAGGATGCGCCACCGGGAGAGTTTTCCCTGTTCGAGAAGATGCACCAGCCGTTCCTGCTATGGTGGGGCAATCCCGAGCAACGGCTTTTGGACAAGCTGCTGCGGGAGGATATCGAGTCCGCGCTCGATACGTTGCCCGAAACGTTTCGGCTGGTGATCGTCATGGTCGAGTTTTGGGGGTTCAGTTACGCCGAAGCGGCAGACACCCTCGGGCTTCCGGTCGGGACTGTGCGTTCGCGTCTCAGCCGCGGCCGCTCTTTGATGCAGCATGCGCTGTGGGAGCAGGCATGTCAGCTCGGTATCGCTGCGGGACCGGAGAAAGGGGCGGCCAAATGATAAACGATCTGCGCTGCGAGGAAGTGATCGAGAAGCTTCTGGATTATCTCGACCGCGAGCTGGATTCAGAAACGGAGCAGGCCTTGGCCAATCACATGGAGACTTGCCGCGCCTGCTACTCGCGGGCGGAGTTTGAACGCAGGCTGCGCGCCCGGATCAACGAGGCCGGGCGGGCTGCGGCTCCCGATTCATTACGCCACCGCGTTCGCGCACTTGTGGAGCGCTATTGACTTTCGAGTTCCCGCGCGTCGACCGCTCGGGACATCCATTATTCGAGGGAGGCGAAGATGGTTGCTATTCTAGGCTTTTCAAAGGACCAGATCGCTGCGGCTGTGCAAGCTATGTATGGAGACGTTGCGAAAGATCCCGGGCAGTACTTCCATTTCCCGATCGGCAGGCCGGCCGCCCTTGCCGTGGGGTATCCGAAAAGCCTGCTGGATCAGGTGCCGGAAGCTGCAGTCGACCGGTTCGTCGGCGTAGGATATCCGTTTCGCGCCGATGCGATCGAACCGGGCGACACGGTGCTCGACATTGGTTCGGGTGCGGGAACCGACACGCTTCTCGCCAGCCGGAAAGTCGGTTCCGGTGGAAAGGTGTTCGCGTTGGACCTGACTCCCGAGATGGTGGCACAACTGAAGAAGACCCTGCGCGAGGCCGGGATTAAGAACGTTGAGCCCATAGAGGCGAATGCGGAAGAAATCCCGCTGCCGGAACAATCGGTGGATGTGGTGACCAGCAACGGCGTGCTCAATCTCGTTCTGGACAAGAGAAAAGCGTGCGCGGAGATTTTCCGTGTCCTCAGGCCAACAGGGTGGGTGCAAATCGCTGATATCGTCATCGCCAAGCCTGTCCCGGTTGGCGGGCGCAGCGATCCGAAATTATGGGCCGAATGCGTTGTCGGCGCCTCGATTGACGAGGATTATCTGAATCTGTTCCGGGAAGCCGGCTTCGAGGACATCGAAGTGCTGCGGAGCTTTGACTATTTCGCCGAGAGCCCCAGTGCCGATACGCGGCGCATTGCCGCCGGGCTCGGCGCACGAACGATCGAACTGAGGATGCGCCGGGGTGTCGAGGAGAAGGCGCCCGTACCGTGGTGGAACCGCTTTGCGCGGCGACTGCATCCGCGTCGCTTGAGATTGATCGGAGAGCGTGGGCTATGGGGCGCGGTCTCCGCCTGCGTATCCCTGGTGGCCTGCTATGGTACGCTCGGCCTGCTCGGGATTCTGTCGCTTTTCGGGATCGGCATGGCCCTGCCGGAAGCCGCGTGGGCTGGCTTCATTGTGGCGGCCGCACTGATCGCGGTGATTGCAACGGGCTTCAATCTTCGTCTCCACCGCCAGCCGGCCCCCCTTTTCTTGACGGGGCTGGGGGCGGGGATGCTCGCCTATGCGATGTTCGTCAACTACAGTTTTGCCGTGGAGATTACCGGCTTCGTGGTCCTGTTCACCGGTATCGTTTTCGATCTCTACAAGATCTACGAAACACAATGCCTACCGAAGGCATCCGGCTGAGGCCCGGCTCACTCATGATGATCGTGCGGGCTTCCGGCGATCTCCGCCGGGTTTGTTTCGACCGGCGGTGGCGCCACCCTGTCGGAGAGATCGGAGGGAGTGAAAGTGAGTGTGAAGCGTGTTCCCGGGTCTGCGTTCTGCCACTCATAGTGTCCGCCAAGATGCCGGCACAGGTTCAGGATGACCCGGCTGCCGGTGCCTTTCGTGGACTCTGCTGACTCTCCGTGGGGCCTCCCGACGCCGTAGTCACGGACCGTGAGACAAAGATCGTGCGGTCCAGCGCGCTCGAGCGTGATCGATATGGGGCCGGAACTCCCGGGATATGCGTGCTTCAGCGCGTTCGTGATCAACTCGTTGGTCAACAAGCCCAGCGAAATCGCTTCTTCGGCTGGGATCGTCACCGGTGCGATCGTATAGGTCAGATCGTGGGAGGACGATGCCGCACCGACATGCTCGCAAAGCTCTCCGACAAATTCCGCCAGATTCACGGCGTGAACCTCGTTCGCCCGCCACAGGCGATCATTCACCTTGGCTATTGTCTCGACTCGGGTTTGTGCTTCGAACAGGGCCTGCTGCAGGTGCGGATCGGAGGAGAGGCGACTCTGCGCCCGCAGGAGGCCGGCGACGATCGAGAGGCTGTTTTTCACGCGGTGGCTGATTTCCTCGGAGAGGGTCTCCTGGTGTTTGAGCGCGCGTTGAAGCTGAGCTTCTTTTTCTTTCAGCATCTCCTCGCTCCGCTGGCGCTCCAGAGCAACTCCGAGCAGATCGGCGAATCCTCTGACGAAAACGAGGTCCGCATTGGTGAACTTTCCGTCTAGCGGACTATCCACTTCCAGAACACCGAATCGGGTCCCGCCCCGATGGATCGGCGCGTTGATTGCTCGCTTGACGCCGTATTCGGCAAGGAGACGCGGTGTGCGGAACCGGCGTTCGTGTTCCAGGTGATTGGATATGAACGCCTTGCCGACCTTGTAGGCGTACCCGGTGGGGCTTTTTGTATCGGCCCGCGCCCGTGACTGGCCGACCACGCCCGGCCGCCAACCCACGCCCGCACGCACGAGGAACTCGTCTTCCTCCGGCAGATACTCCATGATCTTGCACAGCTTGCTTCGCAAGCCGCGCGCACAGACTCGGGTAGCTTCCTGAAGTAGCGCCTGAACGTCGTGTGTTTTCAGTGCGAAAAGTGCAAACTGGCCCATCAATGCCTGCTGGCGCAGGCGGTACTTCAGTTCGTCGTCCAGATCGTCGGTTTCCGCATCCTGGTCTGAGGATTCGGTCTGCTCGCTCATCACGTCCGTCCCTCCTCGCTCTCTTTAACCCGCAAGGAAAGGTTCGCGTTCCGCAACTACTGAAGAAGATACTCGTTATCGGCGCGAGCGCGATGCTCCGTGCGAGCCGCTCGAGAGCGAACCGGAAGCTTGTTCCCGAAGCGGAAGAACACCATTTTCCGGTAAATTCTTGATGTAACGGTCTAGCGCCTCCTTCGGCATTGGTAGGCCAACAAGGTAGCCTTGGATTTCGGTGCAGCCGGCGGCGCGCAGAATCTGAAGCTGATCCTCGGTCTCCACGCCTTCCGCGATCGTCGCCATGCCTAGGTTGGAGGCCAGGTTGATGATGGTGGCGACGATGGCGTCGTGGTCGCGATTTCTCCCGATCTCTTTGACAAAGACCCGATCGATTTTGATCGTATCGACTGCAAACTTCCTCAGATAGTTGAGTGAGGAATAGCCGGTACCGAAATCGTCAAGTGAGAGGCTGATCCCCAACTCCTTCAAGGCCTTGAATTCCGTCGTGATTTTGGTGTTGTCCTCAAGCAGGAGCGTTTCCGTAATCTCCAGAATCAGGCGCTTGGCCGGCAGATTCGTCTCCTTCAGAGTGTCCGAGACCGTTTTTACGATATCGGTCCGGTTGAACTGGACCGCCGAGATGTTCACCGCCATGCGAATTTCATCCGGCAACTGCGTGGCGAAAAGGCAAGACTCCTTCAAAACCCACGCGCCGAGGTCCACGATAGCCCCGGATTCTTCAGCTATACGGATGACTTCAGGAATTTCGGTTGTGCCCCGCGAGGGACTTTTCCATCTGAGTAAAGCCTCGACACAACTCATCCGTCCCGATGCCAGATTGGTGATGGGTTGGAAGGCGAGCGCGAACTCTTCGCAAAAATTTTCAGCGCGAAGCCGTGATTCGACCGCTACCTTCCGCTCGATCTGGTCGCCCATTTCATCCGTATAATGTGCATACGTGCCGCGGCCTGAGCCTTTTGCGGCATAAAGCGCTAAGTCGGCGAACCTCAGGAGCTCATCAACGCTGTCGGCAGCTTGGCGTGTCGTCGCGATTCCAATGCTGCAGCCAGTCGTCACCTCGCGTCCTTGTATCTGAAATGGCTCAGACAGCGTTCGGACCATACGTTCTGCGGCCCTATCGACCTGGTCCATCCGTTCCATATCGCTGCAGACGACGATGAATTCGTCCCCGCCGATGCGTGATATCGTGTCCTTGTCGCGGCACACCGAGATAAGCCGCGCGCTGACCGCGCATAAAAGCTGGTCCCCGAAAGGATGGCCGTAGGTATCGTTGATCTTTTTGAAGTTATCCAGATCGATGCACATGACGGCCGCGATCTGCTGTGTCGCATGATCGCGTGCCAACGTGGCCTCCAACCTCTCCCGAAGCAGTGTCCGGTTCGGCAGGTTGGTAAGCGCATCGTGGCGCGCCATGTGGGATATCTGTGCCTGCGCCTTGTAGCGGTCGGTAATGTCCTCGAAGGTTGCCGTCCAACCGCCGCTCTCCATCGGTTGGTGGGAAACCATCACCCGCCGTCCGTCTGCCAGCGTTTGCTCTGCGGTGTGCCGGGCCATGGACTGCGCGGGGCCCGAACGCATCCGAAGCAGCCGCGCCGCGCCGCGCGGTGAGCAAAGCCCCACTTGATGCAGAACGCCTTCGAGTTCGGCCAGCGTCGTTCCATGCCTGATCGAATGGGCGGGCAGTCCGAAGATTTCGGCCGTCCGACGGTTGGTAACAATGATGTTGCCGTCCCGGTTAAACATGCACAAGCCATGGGACATGTTGTCCAGGGCGGTTTCGAATAGTTCGTTTTGCCGAACCAGCTTCGTGTTGGCATCTCGGGTTTCCGCGACCGATGCGGCAAGACGCGCGCTTGCGCGTTGCAAATCCTCGTTTGAGCTTGCCAGCGATCTCTGGGCAGCGATCAACAGCCGGTTCTGCCATCCATTGAAGAGGAAAAGCACGAATCCACACAGCGCAAGCGCGATGGCAACAGTCGTAAATTGCCAATGCAGACCGAATAGTTCTTCCTGATCGCGAGCGACAAGTCTGCCCCCGTAGGCATTCGCCCTGGATAGGATTTCGACGAACGCCGCTTCTAGAGGATTCGTAACCGCGAGTACGGTGTCTGCTTCCTCTGGCTCGCCGATAAGCGGGGCGATCTCCAACAGGGTGTTTTCAATTTGGTCAATAAGCTGCTGGATGTCCGGCTGACTTCTGGTGAACCCGTCGAATTCCCCGGATTCGAAGAGGTTCATCCGGTTCATCAGGATTTCGTAGCGCAGCCGTGTGTTGCGCGCCTCATCCGTGGATTCGGGGTTCAATGCTAGTGAGTAGAGCGCTGTCCGGAGTCGCAGGAACTCGTTGGCGCCTTGGCCGGCGCTAAAGGCGACATTGTATCGGGAAAGCCGTTCCAGCGCTGATTGCCGCTCAAGCACAAGCCCTGTGATATAAATTCCGGCGGACAAGAGGATTGCCATCAAGACAGCAAGTGCGATCCGGATTGTCCGGACGTTCCACTGCTGCTTCACGGCAGCCGTTTTGTAAGCACCTGTCATCGGCTATTGGACAATCAATTTATAGACCTGCCAGACGGATCGCGCGTAGTAGTCCTGATTCTGGAGGCGCGATTCCTCATCGTATGGGTAAACTACGAAGAGCGGACCTTTGTCGCGAATAGGCATTTCCTCGCCATTGCGTTTCAGTGCGAGGATCGTACCGAACGTTGAAAAATCCGAAATAGGGATCTGTGCACGGTAGTCGTTAAGAGCGACCACTTCGACCTCAGTTCCCTGCGCACCAACCCGTTCCATCAACTCCGCCAGGGGAACACCTTCGAATTCCGACGGCTCGGAGTACCAGGGGGTCGAAGTGACGAAGGAAACCATCCCCATGGATTCCAGCATAGCGCGGTCGAACTGAGCGGTATCGCCGACATTCGTATTGGTGATATTACCTTCAATCGTAAGGATTGGCTCACCGGACGGAGCATCCAGGGGTTGTGCGAGCGCAGAGCTTCCCGCAATAATATAGAAGAACGTTGTCAGAAGGCGGAACAATCCGAATTTTTGTCCCATTTTGTTATACATGCTTCGGTCTCCGGGATGGATTGGCTTTAAAGGTGATTGTCCGGCCTCCGTTCGGCAGCATCTAAGATGGATGATGCTGCAGACTGACCGATACCGTATAGCTGATCTATACAAAGTTAACCGGCGCGTGGCACAGGGTACCGGGTGAAGCAGCCTGACGTGTTGGTAAACAGAGACTTAGTTTTACGCGCACCCCAATTGGACCGGGAGTAGGGAAGATGACGACGACTGTGGAAACCTTTACGGAATTTACGTTTGAAGCCGCCCATGAGCTGAAGCCCCACGAGGGGCTCCATGGCCACTCTTTCAAGGTGCGTATCCATCTTACCGGTGAGCCTGACCCGACATTCGGGTGGCCCGCCAATCTTTACGAGGTCGAAAAGCATGTTTCAGTTGTCAGAAAAAGGCTGGACCATTCGTTCCTGAACGAGATTGAGGGTTTGTCGGTGCCTTCGCTGGAGAACGTTGCCGGATGGATCTGGAAAGAGTTGGAAAGCAAGGTTTCGACGCTGAGCCATGTCGTTGTGTCCCGCGGCGTGGATGGACAGGCCGAAGGGTGCATCTATCGTGGTTGAAGCTCTCGATGCCACTGGCGGCAGAGATCGCCCCTAGTTGGCCCCGCTCATTTCCGCCCCAAATTTTCTGTGATTGATAGCTCCGGTTTCGCTGGCTCCGAAGCGGAACCCTCGGGCCGCCTTTCCCGTTAGGCGGCCTAGAGACGATCACCAAAACGGAGTGATTTTTATGAAACGAATTCTCAAAGTGGCAGCGGTACCCCTGTTGGTCTCTGGCGCATTTACCGGAGCTGCGTTCGCCGATAGCAACAACGTTGAGGCCGATGCGCAGATAAACGGAAATGCCGATGTGGGCTCCAGTGAAGCCGATGCAGGTGCTGATGCTGGCATAAGCGCTGATGGTGGAAACGACATGAGCGGACAGAGCGGCATCGACACAGGCACGACCGCAAGCACGGGCGGCGAGGCCAATTTCGGTTCAGTAATCTCGGCTATCCAGGCGGGTGGCACCGCTGCCGGAGATGTAGAGGCGGTCACCGACGCTTCGAATATTGAGATTGTGCGCGTCAGCGATCTTGCCCAGGGTGAGAGCATGAACGCGGTGGACGAGGCGTTGGCGAATAACCAGACCAGCATCGATGAGCTACGCACGGCGGTCGAGGCCAGCTCCACGGTGTCTCAGCGTCTTGAGCAGGAACAGTTCCAGACGGAAGACGTCGTGGCGGCCGAAAGCTCGGCGGACGGCTCTCTGACTCTTTACGTCCGCTAATCCTCAAAGGCGGATTCTTCATTGTACGGGCGCCGGAGAACCGGCGCCCGTTTTTTATTTGGTTCTCAAAATTTAAAGCGAGATGAAAGCTGTGGACCGTTTTCTAGCAATCTTCATTGCGAACAGTCCCCCTTAATTCTGGCGCTGAGATCGCGTCGATTACAGCCCTGTTCTCGATATTGACTTACCCCATGGTTATACCGCCATATACAAGGTGGGATAAGGGGCGAGGCTGTGAACAGGGGGCGGGATTGATGGATGACGGATTCCGGGAATTAAAACAGCAGCTCGTAGAGCTTTCCGAGACTATAAACAGGTTCGAATCCGAAGCTGTGCAATTGCGTATTGTTGAGCTTTTTTTTGAAGAGCGAGCTCAACATTTGGGACATCTGTCCGAAGGCGAAGCCGTGTCTTACGTATCGGGTCCTGGACAGCTTGGAAGAGCCGGAGAAAGGGCACCCCGGTCTTCACGGAAGCAAGCAGCAAAGGGGCCGAGCGCCAGCGGCGCCGTCGCGGTTCTGGAAAAGTTGGTTGCAAGCGACTTTTTCGAGGAAAAGCGAACGATCCGCGACGTGGTGTGGGCCAGCGAGGAACGATTTGGCGCGCAATACAGGGCCAACGCTTTCTCTGGTCCTTTGTCCCGTTACGCCAGAAAGGGCGAGTTGAAACGGGAAAAGAACGCCGAAGGCAAATACGTTTACTTCAAATAATCTAAACGCGCTCCACGTATCCGTCGAGCACCCGTTTCTGCCCGGCCTTATCGAAGTCGACCGTCAGCTTGTTGCCGTCGATCGCGGCGATATTCCCGTTTCCAAACTTCAGGTGGAAGACCCGATCGCCAACCTTGAAGGCTGATGGGGTGTCCGAAACCGACTTTGCCACGAACTCGCCTTCTATGGTGCGTCCTTTGACCGAGCCGCGTCCCGCGCCATAGCCTGAGTCGGGCTCACCATAGCCGACACGCTCCACCTGGTGCCCTGAGCGCGTGCCCCAGTTGCGTGCAGTCGCTTCGCTCCGGTTTCTCTGCGCGCGCTGCCAGCCAGGCGTTGAATAGGGGCTTGAGAAAACCTCGCCCGGCTCATCGAAGCGCGAGCGCCCGTAAGGATTGGGCCGACCGGGCTGTTGACCGCCGTAGGATTGGCCATAGCCGCCATAGACGCTGCCGTCCTCTACCACGTCGACGTGCGCTTCTGGAAGTTCGTCCAGAAATCGCGAGGGGAGGGTGGATTGCCAGAGGCCGTAAATACGCCGATTCGACGTAAACCAGATATGCAGGTTCTGTTTCGCCCGCGTTACGCCGACATAGGCAAGGCGGCGCTCTTCTTCGAGACCGGAGCGCCCGCCTTCGTCAAGCGCTCGCTGATGGGGAAAGAGGCCTTCCTCCCAGCCCGGCAGGAATACCGTGTCGAACTCCAGCCCCTTGGCGGAATGGAGTGTCATCAAGGAGACAGCGTCGAGTGCCGCGTTCTGATCCGTGTCCATGACGAGAGCAACGTGCTCCAGGAATGCGCGCAGGCTCTCATATTCCTCCATGGAGCGAATCAGTTCCTTGAGGTTGTCCAGCCGGCCCGGCGCTTCGGCCGAGCGGTCGTTCTTCCACATGTCGGTGTAGCCCGACTCCTCCAGAATCTGCTCCGCCAGTTCCGTATGCGGCATACGGTCGAGCAATCCCTGCCAGCGCTCAAAGCTCTCGACAAGATTGCGAAGCGACGCGCGCGGCTTCGGCTTCATCTCCTCTGTTCCAGCGAGATCACGCGCCGCCTGAAGCAATGGAACGCCGCGAATCCGTGCGACATCGTGTATCTGGCGCACGGCCGCTTCGCCCAGACCGCGCTTGGGCACGTTCACAATGCGCTCGAAGGCGAGGTCATCCGCATTCTGCGCAACAACACGGAAATACGCCAGCGCGTCGCGGATTTCCTGACGTTCATAAAAACGAGGACCGCCGATGACACGATAATTAAGACCCAGCGTGACGAAACGGTCCTCGAACTCGCGCATCTGGAAGGATGCGCGCACCAGGATTGCCATATCATTGAGCGCATGGCCCTTGGCTTGTAGCGCCTCGATTTCCTCGCCGACCGCGCGCGCTTCTTCTTCGGAGTCCCAGGCGGCATGTACCTTGACCTTGGGCTCGTCCGGGTCCGGCTGGTCCGTAAACAGCGTTTTGCCAAGCCGGCCTTCATTATGAGCGATCAGGTGGGAGGCAGCCCCGAGGATATGAGCGGTGGAGCGATAGTTGCGCTCCAGGCGAATGACGGTGGCACCGGGAAAGTCTTTTTCGAAGCGAAGAATGTTGTCCACCTCCGCCCCGCGCCAACCATAGATCGACTGGTCGTCGTCACCCACACAGCAGATGTTGATATACGCGCTATCCTCCCTCGATGAGGAGGCAGAGCCTTTCGAGCGCTGTGCGAGCAGCCTCAACCACATATATTGGGCGGTGTTGGTATCCTGGTACTCGTCGACCAGTATGTATTTGAATTTTCGATAATATTCCCGCAGAACGTCGGGGTGATCGCGAAAAATTCGGATGGGATGCAGCAGCAGGTCGCCGAAATCGACAGCGTTAAGTGTTTTCAGCCGCTCCTGATAGGCCGCGTAGAGTTCACGGCCTTTGCCGTTGGCAAAAGCGCGCGCATCTCCCTCCTGGATTTCGGAAGGCCCCAGCCCCTTGTTCTTCCAGCCGTCGATCATTTGCGCGAACTGCCGCGCAGGCCAGCGCTTATCGTCCAGCCCCTGGGCCTGAATCAACTGCTTCAGAAGGCGGATCTGGTCGTCCGTATCGAGAATCGTGAACGATGATTTGAGGCCGGCGAGTTCCGCATGGCGACGCAGGAGCTTCACCCCGATCGAGTGAAACGTGCCGAGCCACGGCATGCCCTCAATGGCCTCGCCGACGAATACACCAACGCGCGCCTTCATCTCGCGTGCGGCCTTGTTGGTGAAGGTGACGGCCAGGATCTGCGATGGATAGGCGCGCCCGGTGGCAAGTATGTGCGCGATGCGCGTCGTCAGCACACGCGTTTTTCCCGTACCTGCGCCTGCCAGCACCAGAACCGGCCCCTCGGTGGTCTCGACCGCCTGGCGCTGTTCGGGGTTCAATCCTTCCAGATATTGTTGTGGTGCCTGGTGTCGCGCTGCCATGGCGCGTGCAGCGATTCCGCCCTCCCGCGGGGTTGGACGGGGCGCTTCTTCATCGCCGAAGAACGGCAGATCGTCGGGAGAACCTGACATGAGTCTCGCAAATGTTGAATCGGCCATTCGAGGCCGAACGTTTTCCTTTTGTACCGGTTTGTGGCGGACGGGCCAAGGGCAGTCTCGTCACGTAGCGTTGATTGGACCGATGATACGGCACTTCATATGCTCTTGCTGCCGGGGGGCGCAATGATAGGGAGCAAGAAATGCCCGGATCGCGAATTACACAGGCGATGATCGATGCTTATGACGAGTACACGCATTTAACGCTCGACCGGCGCGGCTTCATGGAAAAACTGACGAAACTCGCCGGTTCGAGCGCGGCTGCGGCCGCTGTGGTGCCGATGCTTGCTGCAAACTCGGCCCGTGCGGCGATCGTGCCGGAGGACGATGAGAGATTGAACATCGAAGAGATCACATATCCGGGCAATGAACGCGAGATGCGCGGCTATCTCGTTCGCCCGGCCGACGAGGATCAGCCTCTCGGTGCTGTGATCGTAGTGCACGAGAATCGCGGTCTCAACCCCCATATCCAGGACGTGGCCCGGCGCATGGCGCTGGAGGGATTCGTGGCTCTGGCACCGGACTTTCTGTCACCGCTCGGCGGCACCCCGGACGATGAGGACGAGGCACGCAGCATGTTCGGCGATCTCGACCCGGAACAGACGATCGCGAACGGTGTGGCGACGATCGAGTATTTGCAAAACCAGGACTTTACCAACGGCAATGTCGGTGCGATCGGCTTCTGCTGGGGTGGCGGCACTGTAAACAATCTCGCCGTCAATGCCCCTTCGCTCAAGGCGGCGGTGGCCTATTACGGCTCTCAGCCGGACCCGGAGGAGGTGGACAGTATCAGCGCCCCGCTGCTGTTGCACTATGCGGGCCTGGATGATCGCATCAATGCGGGAATAGATCAGTACCGGGAGGCACTGGATGCGGCAGGAAAGGACTACACGATCCACATGTATGAAGGCGTGAATCACGCCTTCAACAACGACACCTCCGAGGCACGCTATGATGAGGAGGCAGCAAATCTCGCTTGGGAGAGGACGGTCGATTTCCTGAAAGAGAACCTCGGCTGAAACCTCACGAGCGTTTTCAGAAGACTGCTCCACAATCGCGGCTTTGTCGCGCGCGCCGCAGGATGGCGCGCGCAAAGATCAGGTCGATCGGTATAGGATCACTCGTAATCCTGAGGTGGTAAAGCTCGTCTTCGAGCGATTTCAGTGCGCGCCAGAAATCGTAGTCGCTGATGGTCGGGTCACGCGCGAGTCTGTCCGACATTTGCTGCACGTCGATCTTCAAGAACGCCTCCTGCGGCGAATCGGTGTCGCGTATGGGGAATTGTGACGCGGAGGCGGGCGGCATCAAAGGAACGGGCAGTGCCAAACTTGTGCAAAGGTCCGTGGGTTAAGGGCCTTGGTTAACGGCTGGTAAATGATCCGTCGCTACCGGTGCTCTTCCTCACTGAGCTCCACCAATGCCTTGTTGAATGACCGCAGCGCACGGACATGGGATGCCCAGGCAATGATGCTGGTGTTCTCACGTGGGTCCACGACGGGCAGGCGGCCATAGCCGCTCTGGTCGAACGCGCGCAGGGCCGCATCCAGCGAATCTGTGGGCTTCAAGGCCGGCAGTTTGGAATCGGGGTCATGGATCTCCGGTTCAGCATCCTCCGCGACCGGTTCCATGAAGTCCATTACACGGGTTGTCTGGCTGTATACGCGGTGCGGCCCTTTTTGAATGAAGATGCCGCGCATTTCGAGCTGCCACTGGAACCAGGAGTGTCCATGAATAGCCTGGCAGATGCCGTGAGCCACTGCGACGGAGAGCAGGAGCGCGACGGACAGCGTATAGCCGCCCGTCAGCTCGAACACGATCACAGTGGTTGAAATCGGAGCGCCCAGCACAGCGCCCGCCACGGCGCCCATGCCGATGATGGCGTAAAGACCTTCGCTGGAAGCCAGGTCCGGAAACACGCTCGCTGCGATCACACCAAAGGAGCAGCCGGTCAATGCACCGAGATAAAGCGAAGGTGAAAAAATGCCGCCGCCGAAGCGGGTGGCGAGCGTGACCGACGTGGCGATCGTTTTTACGACGATGAGCGCAAGCATCATGGAAAGCGGCAATTGCTGCCAGAGCGCCATGTTGGTTACCTCATAGCCGACGCCCAGAACCTGAGGAAATGCAATGCCGATAGTACCGACCAGTACGCCGCCCGCAAGCGGTGTCAGCCATACGGGAATCTGGATCCCGCGGGCGATATACTCTCCGGCGAAAAGCGCAAACTGGAACAGGATGGCGACCACGGCGGCCGTTACCCCAAGCAACGCGAAGGCGGGGAACTCCCAATATGATGTGATCGCATGTTGGGGAATCACGAACGCGGCCGAATTGCCGAACCAAAGCCGCGAGGCCACGCCACCCGCGGTCGAGGCGATCACGATCGGCACGAAGGATCGCATGGAATAGTGGCCGAGAATGACCTCGTGCGCGAAAAGAACGCCGGCAATCGGGGCGTTGAATGAGGCGGCAATGGCGCTCGCCACACCGGCGCCCAGCAGTGTACGCCGGCACCAACCGGAAAGTTCGACCCGCCATGCAGCGGCCGAGGCCAGGACAGCGCCCAGGTGTACGACCGGACCTTCACGGCCAGCACTTCCGCCCGACCCGAGAGACAGGGCGGTGGTCAGTGCGGAAAGCAGCCCGTCGCGCAGGGAGAGCTTGCGGCCCGCTAGGGCACGCGCCTCGATCACATCTGCCACGACACCCGTGCCCCGTGAGCTGAGCTGCGTGAGAAGCAGCCCCACAGCCAGCCCGCCGAGGATGGGGCCGGCCATTACCCAGTACCAGGGCAGATCCATCGCCGTGGAATAGACCTGCTCCGAGCGCGTGCCGAGCCAGAAGAGCTGGAAAAGACCTATGAGCTCGCGAAAGATAATCGCCGCAACGGCCACGCCAAAGCCCAGCAGCAGCGCCAGAAACCAGACGAAAGGCTGCCGGGCTTCCAGAAACGCGCGCAGGTTCGGCTCGAACCAGGAGCGCAGTACATAGGGAAGCCGAAGCAGGAGCCTAAAAGACATTTCCCATCAGCTCCGGCGCCGGATTCCAATGGAGCGGCCCGCTCCTTCCGGTCGGGGGAGCGAAGCATGTGCTTTGGCAAGCGTTCTGACATTTTCCATGATATCCGCAGGGAATGGCGCAACTTTCGGCCCACTCATATCCACGTGCAGCGTCATGACTTCGCAGCTTGCCGCCAGCCATCCGTCCAAGTGGTACAGTTCCTGATATGAGTGAATCCGCTTTTCGTCGTGGTCGAGGAGTTGATAAGTTGCCTTGACGCGATCGCTGAGATGAAGTTCACGCACGTAGCGTAAGTGAATCTCGGCCGTGTAGGTGGTCAGGCCGCGCACCCGGGCATAATCCGGACCCATGCCGACCATCTCGCACATTTCATCAGATGCGCGATCGAAAAGGACGGTGTAATAGGCCATATTCATATGACCGTTATAGTCGATCCAGTCCTTCTCGATTTCAAAGATGCGCGAAACATGCGGGGCGTGGGTCAAATCCATGCTTTCTCCTTTCGTCGCATCCGACATCGGAGCTAAAGGCTGGTATGGGGCTAGCGCTGCACTGCAGCACTAGCCCAAGTCCAAAACAGCCTCTAGGATCATAGAAACGAAATGGCCCTTGCTTCACAAGGGCATAGAAGGAATTAGCGGAGGAAAAACATGGCCATTGCGGCAAAGGCTGAAGCAGAGCGCAACGAGAAAGGGATTGCTACCGCGATCGAGCGATTGGCTTCCCGCTTCGGCGACCGTCTGCAAACGGGCCATGCTCAGCGCGAGCAGCATGGTCACACGACCACTTACATCCCGACGCAGGCGCCGGATGCCGTCTTTTTTCCCGAAACTCAGGAGGAGGTACAGGAAGCTGTTCGCATCTGCGCGGAAAACCAAGTGCCCATAATTCCCTTTGGGGCGGGTTCTTCGCTCGAGGGTCATGTGAATGCTCCGCAGGGCGGCGTCTGTTTCGACATGTCGCACATGAACCGGGTGCTTTCGGTCAATCAGGAGGATCTGGACTGCACGGTGGAGCCGGGGATCACCCGCGAGGAGCTAAACCACTACCTGCGCGACAGCGGACTGTTTTTTCCCATTGATCCCGGCGCGAACGCCAGCATTGGCGGTATGGCGTCGACCCGCGCTTCCGGCACCAATGCCGTACGCTACGGTACGATGCGCGAGAACGTGCTTTCGCTGACAGCCGTTATGCCGGATGGGCGCCTCGTTACGACGGCCCGCCGAGCGCGGAAATCTTCTGCCGGCTACGATCTGACGCGGCTTCTTGTCGGCTCCGAAGGCACGCTGGGAGTAATCACCTCGGTGACCCTGCGGCTTCACGGCATTCCACAGGCGATTTCGGGTGGAGTTTGCCCGTTTCCCACCGTGGAGGCGGCCTGCAATGCGGTCATAATGACCATTCAGATGGGTATTCCGATTGCGCGCATAGAGCTGGTCAACGCGCTCGGCATGCGTGCCATCAACACCTATTCCAAGTTCGACTATCCGGAGAGCCCCTGTTTGTTCCTGGAGTTCCACGGAACCGAGTCCGGTGTGGCTGAACAGGCCGAAACCTTCGGCGAGGTCGCCGAGGAATTCTCCGGCGGCCCGTTCTCATGGGCCCGCGCGGCCGAGGAGCGCCAGAAGCTGTGGAAAGCGCGCCACGACTTTTATTGGGCAGGCTTTACGCTCCGGCCGGGCACCAAGGCGCTGGCCACGGATGTGTGTGTGCCCATCTCGAGGCTGGCCGAGTGCATCATCGAGACGGAGGCTGATATCGAAGAATCCGGCCTCGTCGCGCCGATTGTCGGGCATGTCGGAGACGGTAATTTCCACGTCACCGTTCTGATGGATATGGAAGACCCGGAAGAAATCGCGCGCGCCGAAGCATTTGTCTCCGGGCTTAACAAGCGTGCATTGTCGATGGAGGGCACGTGTACCGGCGAGCACGGTATCGGGCAGGGCAAGATGCGCTATCTGCGAGAGGAACATGGAGACGGCGTTGACCTGATGCGCTCCATCAAGCAGGCGCTTGATCCGTTTAACATCATGAACCCCGGCAAGATTCTCGGCCCGGCTCTGGATTAATTGCTTTGGGTCACTTTATGAACACTGCAGTCGGCCTTACCTGTTGGATGCATTCGATACGAACGGGGAGACAGTAACTGGCGCGCCTTTTCGTCTTTCTTGGTGGCCTCGTGGTGCTGGCGCTCACGGCGGCGCTGGTGGCCCCGTATTTTATCGACTGGAGTTCTTACCGCTCCGCGTTCGAGCGCGAGGCGGGGCACATATTAGGACGTGAGGTCCAGGTGGAGGGAACGGCCCGCGCGCGTCTTCTGCCTTTTCCTTCGGTGACGTTCACGGATGTGGTCGTCGTTGATCCGGAGACCGGCGAACCAGCGATGACCGTGGATGAATTCTCCATGGACGCGGAGCTTGCGCCCTTTCTGAGAGGCGAGGTCTTCATCTTCGACATGCGCCTCGTCCGGCCGAATATGCGTGTCGAAATCGCCCCTGACGGAACGGTGGACTGGGCCGTTCGCCCTTCCTCACGGTTCAATCCACGGCAAGTGACGCTGGAGAATGTGACCGTCTCGGACGGCACGATCGCTGTCCACCAGCAGGCCAGCGGACGCACGGTGAGGTTGAGCGATATCGAGAGCGAGTTGTCCGCCCGCAATCTGTCCGGACCCTGGCGCGTCAACGGATCTCTTGAGATCGACGGAATGCCGGCCTCCCTATCCGCCGCGACCGGCTCTGTTGGAGAGGACGGCCGGATGCGCGTCCGTATATCCCTTGAGCCGCGGGATTTTCCAATTGCATTAACCACCGATGGTCACGCCAGCTTCGTTGAGAAAGAGGGGCTCTACGCAGGCACCTTTCAGGTGCGTACAGTGGATCAAGACGGTGAAGAGCGGCAGAACGACCAGACCGAAAGCCTGGGCAACCGGGTCTCGGGGCGGTTCTCTCTTAATCACCAACATTTGGCAGTCGACGAATTTCTGTTCGAGACCGGGCCGGAGGATGACCCCTACACGGCAGAAGGCCGGGCGATGGTTATGCTCGGCGCGGAGCCGTCCTTCTCGATTACGGCCGATGGGGCACAGATCAGAATTGATCCATCGGACACATCCGGCGATGGGGTTGCCGGGGTCTCTGCACAAGAGCGCTTGGCCGCGCTCACCGAATTCATGGCTAACCTGCCGAAGCCTACGATTCCGGGGACGGTTGCTGTCAATCTGCCGGCTATCGTCGCGGGCGATACGACCATCCGCAATATCCGGATTGAGGCGGAGCCGGTGGATTCGGGCTGGTCCATCCATTCCGCCGCCGCCACGCTACCCGGCCGAACCCGCTTCGAGGGGGAAGGGTTGCTTGAGACGGGCGAGAGCCTGTCTTTCGACGGTCACATGCTCCTCGCGATCGGGCAGCCGTCAGGCTTTGCCTCTTGGCTTGCCCGGGATGTTGACGACGTCATTCGTCGTTTGCCTTCGGCAGGTTTTGCGGCCGATGTCGTGCTTGCACCGGAACGTCAGACTTTCGATAACCTCGAGCTGATCCTGGGAGACGCCCGGTTTGGCGGGGCCATCGACCGCCGAAATCCGCAGGATGCACGTCCTTCCCTCGTGCTGAACCTGGATGGTGATCGACTGGATGTCGAGGGAATGCAGGCTTTTGCCTCCCTGTTTCTCGACGACACCGGGCGCAATCGGCTGGCAAGCCACGACGTCGATCTCGAAATCAGTGCCGGTCCTGTCACTGCCCGTGGCGTGACCGCCGAGCGGCTCGAAACCGCGTTGCGGCTGCGGGAAGGGGCAGTGGAGATCGACCAGCTCACCATCACGGGCCTTGCGGGTGCACGCATCAGCGCGACGGGACAAGTGCGCGATCTCGGCTCTACACCGACGGGCAGGGTGGATGCCACGATCATTTCCGTGGATCTTGCGCCGCTGACGGAATTGCTAGCGCGGCGCTTTCCGGAGGCCGGTCCTCTCTCGGCACTGGCCCGCAACGCAGAGAATTTCCCCGGCCTCCTTTCCGATGGTGAAGTGAACATTGTGGCCAGCGCCGCCGATAACGGCGACAGTTCCAGCAGCCTTGCCGTGAGCGCTGACGGAAGAGCTGGCGGCACCGAGTTCAGCGCTTCGATATCGGGCCAGGGAACACCGGCGGATTTGGCATCGTCCCGGACGACCGTGAATTTCACCGCACGGAACGGGGCGGCGGTACTATATGCGCTATTCGGCTTGCCGGCCCTGCCGCTCGATCTCGCCGGCGAAGCCGAGGTGGACCTTACCGCCACGGGAGTTCCAGCCGACGGGATGGAGACAACGATCAAATTTGCTGGGGACGATCTCTCGGCCGATTTTGAGGGCGAGGTAGCATTCACGAACGAAGGGTTTGGCGTGCACGGCGCAGCCAGCTTGGAAAGTGCGGACCTGGAACCGTGGCTCGCCGTCACGGGTGTCTCTTTCCCCGGTTTCGGATTCGGCTTGCCGGTTAACCTCACTGCTGCGCTGGAATACAGCAATGAGCTTGCCGTACTGAGCGACATCAGCGGCCATGTTGCCGAAAGTGCGGTCAGCGGCGATCTCAACGGTGAGTTACGTGAGGGAATTCCGCATTTGACGGGAGAATTGACGCTTAGCCTCCTCGATCTAGGGATCGGCGCGGAAATGATTGCGGGCAGCAATGCCTTTCAGCCTGATGAAGGGGCGTGGCCGCAAACGCCATTCCGGCAGAACACGAGCGTTCCATTTTCCGCTGACGTGGCGCTCTTCGCCGATAGCCTCTGGTTCGGGAACACGATTGGTGCGGAGAACGCACAAATGCATCTGGTGCTGGAGCCGGGCGAGTTTTCGGTTTCGGAATTGACGGCGACGATGTTCGACGGCTCGGTTGAAGGCCTTGCCGAGTTTCGAAACAATGAGGGAACCGGCCTGCTTTCGGCACAACTCTCCCTGGACGATATCGTTCTTGAGGACCTCCTGCCGGATGCGAGCCTCTCTGGTCGCGGTGATCTCAGCGCCAGCCTGACATCCAGCGGAAGATCTGTGAACGCGATGGCGGCTTCACTCTCCGGTTCCGGATCGGTGAGTTTGAGCGATTTGCGGATCATGGGTATCGAGGACGAGGCGCTTCCGGCGATTCTCGACCGGGCGGACCCGCTCGGCATCGATATAGATGCCGAGGATGTTGCCGCTTTTGCGCCGCCGCTGGTGCAAGGCGGCGATTTTAGAGCTAACGATGTGGAGTTCGCCTTTTCCGCCGCTAATGGCGTTGTACGTACGCCGCCCGTGCAGCTTGAGAGCGAACACGCGTCGGTGAGTGTCGAGGCTGTCGCTGATGTCGGAGAGCGGACCGTTTCCGCCACGGGGACCATAGCCTACGATCCCGAAGAGGAGGGCATGGCCGGCTCCGAGCCGAGTGTTTTCTTCACCGCCAGCGGCCCCATGGGAGGAGCGCGGTTCGACATAGACACCGAGCCACTGGCACAATTTCTCACCCAGCGTGCGCTTGAGCGGGAGCAGCGGCGCGTCGAGCACATGCAGGCTGTCCTGCTGGAGACGCAGCGTTTACGGCGCGAGGAGCGTTACTTCGAAGCCCGGGCAAACGAGCGCAGGGCGGTGCAGGCCGAGCGTATTCGCCTTGAACGCCAGGCGGAAATGCAGAGGAGCCAACGTGCCGAGCGCGAGCGGCAAAGGGCGGAGCAAGCCGCCGCGGAATCCGAAGATGACTCAACGCAGGAAATGCAAGGGGGGGATATTCCGGACGCACAAGTTGATGAGCCGCAATCGTCGCAAAGCCCCATCGAGCGAGGACCGCTTCCGCCCGCGCAAGGGAATGCAAACAGCTCCAACAACCAATCGCAAACCGGCCAGACCGGAATCGATATTCAGAGCCTCACAGTCGACAAGCTTCTGGAACTGCTTGACAACAAACCGTAGCCTCGCTTTGGGCTTGATGTCTCTCGTCTATCGGCGCTCGCTCTTCACAGCTTCAAGCACATAAAGCCGTAATGCCGAGGAAAGATTGGTATCCGGCGCGCGGCTGGCGTCGATTTCGGCAATGAGCGCCGCCATGGTCATTTCGCGTCTCGCTGCGATCCGCTCGAGTTCCGATACAAAGTCCGTTTCAAGCGAAAAGCTGGTACGGTGTCCTCGAATGGTGACCGAGCGCTTTTCCGGCCGGCTCATCTCGCTCTAATCGCGCCGCTATTTCTTGCGAAAGGCGTCCAGGGAAACAACTTCCGCGCCTTTGCCATTGTCGGTGTTTTCCTCGGCTTCGTTTTCCTCCGCCGCCGCTTCGGCAAGTGCGACCTGGTCTTTTTCAGCCGGTTGATCATTGTCCTTCACGGGCGCTTCGGATTCGGCCGTTTCCGACTTCACCTCGAACTCGACTTCGAAGTTGGCTGCCGGATCGTAGAAGCCATGCACCGCCGAGAAAGGAACCTCCAGCTTTTCCGGTACGTCGGAAAAGGAGAGAAGGATCTCGAAACCCTTCTCGGTCACCTTGAGATCCCAATATTGATACTGGATGACAATCGTCATCTGCTCGGGATAGCGCTCCCGCAACCGGCTGGACATGCGCACGCCCGGCGCCCCGGTCAGGAACGTGACGAAGAAATGGTGGTCTCCAGGCAGCCCCGCGCGCGCTACTTCCTGCAGCACTTTGCGCACGACACTGCGCAGAGCCTCCTGGACGAGTATGTCGTAGCGAATGCGGTCCTCGGACATAGGCGTTGCGGATTCCTGATCTGTGGCGATTCCGCCTAGCTCTACTGAAGCTTAGTGCCGTCGTAAACCGAAGAAAGGTTGCTGAAAGAAAAAAGGAAAATGTTTCCTTTATGCTCAGCCGCGTATCGTCTCGGTTTCCGGTGTTCGAATCGGCTTCCGGCCGAAGGCGCGCAGAAACGTGCTCACGGCGCACTTCGTGGAGGCCAGCAATTGCTCGTCACTGAGTTGCCTGCCGAAAGTGGATGGCAGGTGAATGTCGGATTGATTCAGCGCCATGAAATGCCGCGCGGCGACATCAGGATCGTCTATTTCCAGATAACCGCTATAGGCCAACCTTGCAAAACGAGCGGCAAGCGCCGACTCGATCTTGCCCGGCCCTTCCTCGCGCCAGACGTCGAAGAGCTCCGGATGACGCTCGCCTTCCAACTGGATGAGCTTGTTCAGAAACTCCCCATCCTGGCAGCACAGGCAGATCTTATTCATACGCAGGGCGAAGTCCGTCAGGTCACGCTCCAGATCAGTCGGATGATCTGGAAACGTGTCCAGAACGGCGTACGCTCGCGCGTTGCACCGATCGGTAACCTGGCGCAGCACCGCGTCGAAAAGTTTTTCCTTGTCGCCATGATGATTGTAGATCGTTTGCCGCGAAACGCCCGCTTCCGCCGCAATCAGATCGATATTGGCGCCGGCGAGCCCTTCCCGGCAGAAAACCGCTGCTGCTGCATTAATGATCGACTGGCGTTTGGCCGCGTGGCTGCGTGTCATGAGACTGGCAGGAGGTTTGTTTGTTGCATCACAAAGCCTATATAGGCATGATTGACAATTTGGACAAGAATGTATAAAAATATTGGCAAGCCCCCTTCCGATGATTGTCGGATAAACCGTCTCCGCAACGTCCTTTAGCCAGGGCACCATTCCCGTGTCCTGAAAATTCGAAAGCGCAAATCATGACGACTGCTTTTTTCCGTATGGCGGTGGTGCTCGGCCTTTTGACGGCCATGGGACCCTTCGCCATCGATATGTACCTTCCAGCTTTGCCTACCATTGGCGATGATTTGAATGCGGGGACCACGGCCGTTCAGCTTAGCCTTCAGCTGTTTCTGCTCACGATGGGGCTTGCGCAGCTCGTCGTCGGTCCGCTCTCCGATATGCTGGGCCGCAAAACGCCGCTATATATCGGCATTGGGCTTTTTATGGCCGGCAGCATTGGCGCTGCGCTTGCGCCGACAGTCGAATGGCTGGTCGCATTTCGCGTTCTCCAGGGGTTCGGAGCTGCAGCGGGCATGGTCGTGCCCCGCGCAGTCGTGCGCGACCTGCACACGGGCAACGAGGCGGCACGACTCATGTCGCTTCTGATGCTGGTGTTCTCCGTCTCACCTATTTTGGCGCCGCTCACTGGCAGCCTGATTATCGAAGCGTTCGGATGGCGCGCTGTCTTCTGGGCGGTGACGATTGTCGGGTTAATCGGGCTGGTGCTTCTTTTGACCGCGCTGGAGGAAACGCGTCCCCCGGCACAGCGCATCGGCAGCTCATTCCGTTCGGCCCTGGTGGGATATCGTTTCCTGTTGGGCCACGGCCGGTTTCTAGGGCTCACCTTCATCGGTGGTTTCAGCATCTCCGGGCTGTTCGTCTATTTAATGAACTCGCCCTTTGTGTTGATCGACCACTATAATCTCTCGCCGGTGCTTTACAGCCTTTGCTTTTCGGTCAACGCGATCTCCTTCTTCTCCATGTCGCAACTCACCGGAATGCTCGCCGACCGGTTTGGTCTTCCCGCGCTGGTGCGTTTCGCAGTCGCCGGGTTTGCGGTCGCCAGCATCGCGCTTTTTGCTATCATGGCCACCGGATACCAGCCGCTGTGGCTCTTGATCTCACTGTTGTTTATTGGCTTCGGGTTTCTGGGGCTTGTCATTCCGACAACGTCTGTCATGGCCATGGATGATCACGGCGAAATAGCTGGCACGGCGTCCGCGCTGATGGGGATGCTGCACTTCGCTACGGGCGCCGCGATCATGGCTGTTGCCGGGTTGTTCTTCGACGGTACCCCACTGACGATGGTCGCCGCGATCGCGATCGGCGGCCTGCTCGCGCTGACGCTGACGCAGGTCACCCTTGGACGAGAGCCCGAGCAAGCGGCACAAGCACCAGCCGAGTAGAAAAAGAGCGCGGCTTGCAGCCGCGCTCATTCATTCATTCATGTGATCGTCAATGGCCGCCAGCATAGACTTTACGCGCTCCTCGACTGATGAGCGCGGTAGAAGGACCGGCCGGTAATCGAGCTCCAGATAGATTTGGCGGAGCGCTTCAAACGTCCGCTCTGCGTCGTCGAGCGTCTGCTTGCGTTCCGTATCGGGCGCGTAGATTTCCGGCCAAGGCGGGAGCATGAAAACAGCTTCGTTATATCGAAAGGCCTCCGCAGCCCGCCACATATGCGAGGGTATAGCCTGGCCGACGAGCCGTAGATAGCCGAGCGTATCCGGTACACCGCGATCGAAGAAGACATTACCGGGGTGGCTCGATGCTTCCTCATAGGACCGCAAGTCCCAGGAAAGCATCAATTCCGCGTAGAGCGCGGGATCGTGGTCGGGCCGGGCAGGGCCGCCAATCGCAGTTTGCGCGCGAATGATGGCTCGCCCCGCCTCGGGCGCAGTTGCTGCTCCCGCGCTCTGCAGATGTGAAAGAAGGGTTGTCTTGCCTGACCCGGGACCGCCGCTGACGATGAAAAAATTCCGCGACGACGCAAGATAAGTCATCGATTTTACTCCATAGCGAAATAGACGCGCCACCCGCAGCGATGCGGGCGCCATCAATGATGTTGCTGTTAAGGAGAAGGAGAAGGAGAAGGAAAAGGAGAAGGAGAAGGAGAAGGAGAAGGAGAGGGGAAGTGGAGGCTTCTGTTGCCAGGTGCCTCCGAACCCCGCTTAGACCTGCGACGGCCTAAGGCTTGAATTGAAGCTATCGCACCGCTTACGCGGCGAGACGTGCTTCCGCATAGTTGTCGTTGGCAACTATAAGGTTCGGTCCGATATCGGTGGTACCATGCCGAGCGAAAGTCCGATCTTTACACCCTCGTCGATCCTGTTTCGCCCCCATCAGAAGCCGTCATGGACTGGCGGTTTCTGGTGGAGGCGCCGGGTACCGCCCCCGGGTCCGATAGGCTTATTGCATCGGCAGTTTATCGCCATAGTCAGCTCACGGCTGACGTCCCCTATATAGGCCCGTCACGGTGACAGGAAAAGGGTGGCGTTTCAATATTGGAGATTTTTCGTTGACCTATAATAAAGAATTTCCAGCCTTCAATACAAGATGAACAGGTGATCTGTTCGCTTGTGGTATTGTTCGGTATTGAAAGTGCCGAATCGACAGGAGGGAGTAATTTCATGCAAAATCACATTGAAGACGTCAAAAAGTATCATGCGGATGCTAATGAGGATGTTGTTGGGAAAATCGTCAGCCACCTGGGCATCGCGTTGCGCAACCGGGATTCAGCGCTGGTGTCGTGTACAGATCCAGAAGAGCTTGCCCGCGTACGGGAGAGTTGGTGCAAGAAACATTTGGGCGAAACTGATGATACGCACTGCGACAGTGTCATAGAGAAGGTCTGTGAGACAATGAGCGGGGATCGCGCCAAGAACCGCGTGACATTCTATTATCTCACCGCGAAGCATTTGAACAAACTGACCGACCTGTAAGACGGGCGGAGCCGGGTTGACCGCTTTACGGCGTGATGATTGTTCCTAGTATCATCCGCAAAGCAACACGATTCGGCTCCGTCATTCATGCGCCAATATCTCGACCTGCTCGCCCACGTTCTGGAAAACGGTATCGACCGGGACGACCGCACCGGCACCGGGACACGAAGCGTTTTCGGTCACCAGATGCGTTTCGATCTGGAAGCTGGTTTTCCGGTGCTGACCACCAAGAAGCTTCATCTTCGGTCGATTATTCATGAGCTTCTGTGGTTCCTGAAGGGCGATACCAATATCCGCTATCTGAACGAGAACGGCGTCACCATCTGGGATGAATGGGCCGACGAGAATGGTGATCTCGGCCCGGTTTATGGCGCGCAGTGGCGTTCGTGGCCGGCTCCGGACGGCCGCCAGATCGACCAGATTGCCAATCTTCTCAAGGGACTCCGCGAAAAACCTGAATCAAGACGACATATCGTGACGGCGTGGAATCCGGCGGAGGTCGACGACATGGCGCTGCCGCCCTGCCATTGTCTCTTCCAGTTCTACGTGGCCGAGGGCAAACTCTCGTGTCAGCTTTATCAGCGCTCGGCCGACATTTTCCTGGGCGTGCCTTTCAACATCGCCTCCTACGCGCTCATGACGATGATGGTCGCGCAGGTTACGGGCCTCCGGCCTGGTGAGTTCGTTCACACGCTGGGCGACGCGCATCTTTACAAGAACCATTTCGATCAGGCGCGGGAGCAGTTGACCCGGAGTCCCAAGGCGCTGCCCACCATGTGGATCAATTCGGTAATCGACGATCTCTTCGCCTTTCAGTATGAGGATTTCCGCCTGGAAGGTTACGTGGCCGATCCGCCCATCCGGGCGCCGATCGCGGTATAGCGCTGGCCTGGAGCTGATATGGAACTTTCATTCGTTGTTGCCGTGACGAAAAACGGCGTCATCGGCCGCGAGGGCGGCCTGCCTTGGCGCCTATCGACCGATCTGAAGCGCTTTAAGGCCATCACCATGGGCAAGCCTATCGTCATGGGGAGAAAGACATGGGAAAGTCTTGGCAGGGCCTTGCCCGGCAGGCTCAATATCGTTGTAACGCGGGATCCTGATTACAGCGCGGAAGGCGCCAAGACGGCAACTTCCCTAGATGAGGCTGTTGCGATTGCGGAGGAGGGGAGCGAAACGGGTTGCGACGAAATTTGCATTATCGGCGGCGGTGATATCTTCCGCGAAGCGATGCTAAAAGCCGACCGTCTCTATGTCACCCATATCGAAGCCGAGATCGATGGCGACACCTTCTTCCCGGCAATCGATGAGGATATCTGGCAGCCGATTTCCAGTGAGACGGTTCCCGTGGGTGAAAAGGACATTTACCCGACGCGCTATGTCGTCTACGAACGGCGAACACCGCGTGAAAACGCGTAAGAATGCGTGAGTGTGGCGAGACCGCTTGGTCGAGAGTGCCAGGTTACGGCAGTAAACCGGTTGGCATCGCGTTGAAAGCGCGCTTCCACATACTTATAACAGTCCGGACGTCAGAATCGGTGCACATCGGCCGACAATAAGCAAAAGGAACAATAATGCCCTGGAACAATCAAGGCGGCGGCGGCCCTTGGGGCAGTGGGAACTCGGGGGGGCCCTGGGACCAGGGGCCGCGCGGTCCCAGTGGACCACAGGGTTCTCCGCCCGATCTGGAGGAAATTATCCGGCGCGGACAGGATCGGCTCCGCGGGATGCTGCCGGGAGGCGGTGGCCCGAGCCCCGCCATGTTCGGCCTCATTATACTTGTGCTGGTCGGGCTTTGGCTCTTCCAGGCGGTTTACACCGTGCAGCCGGATGAGCGCGCCGTCGAGCTTCGCTTCGGCCAGCCGAAACAGGAGCTTTCCGAGCCGGGACTGCACTTCCATTGGTGGCCTGTCGAGACAGTCGAGAAAGCTTCGATCGCAGAGCAATTGATCGATCTCGGAGACATTCGCAGCGGCGGCTCGTCCGGCTTGATGCTTTCCGGCGACCAGAACATCGTGGATGTCTACTTCTCCGTGGCTTATCAGGTGTCCGATCCTGCGGCTTACCTCTTCAACGTGGAAGACCCGGATGGGATGATCCGTCAGGTTGCCGAAAGTGCCATGCGTGAGATTGTGGGACGACGTCCGGCTCAGGACATCTTCCGTGATGATCGTGAGGGCATTGCTATTGCTGTTCGCGATGTCATCCAAAGCACCATGGACGAGTATGGCGCGGGTCTGCAGGTCAACGCGCTCTCCATCGAGGATGCGGCGCCGCCGCCGGAAGTCGCCGATGCTTTCGATGAAGTGCAGCGTGCCGAGCAGGACGAAGACCGCTTCGTCGAAGAGGCAAATCAATACTCAAACCAGCAGCTTGGTCAGGCGCGCGGTGAGGCTGCCCAGATCCGCGAGGCTGCCGCAGCCTATAGTAACCGCGTCGTGCTGGAAGCCGAAGGTGAAGCTCAGCGCTTCATTTCCGTGTTCGAACAGTACGCCAATGCGCCGGACGTGACCCGTAAGCGCCTCTATCTCGAAACCATGGAGGATGTTCTGCGCGGAGCCAACAAGGTTATCGTCGAGCAGAACAACGGTCAGGGCGTCGTTCCGTATCTTCCGTTGCCCGAGCTGCGCCAGAGGTCGCAAGGCAATATGCAGAACAACAACAACAACAATAATAACAACAACAACAGTAACCCCGGCGTACAGAATCCCGGCCAGGTGCAGGGAGGAAATAGCTGATGTCCAATCGTCTCCCTATTATCCTGGTCATTGCCGCGGTCGCGCTTTACCTGCTTTATTCGTCGATTTTCGTCGTTAACGAGCGTGAGCAGGCCATCGTCATCCGTTTTGGTGAGATCGTCCGCGTCGAACGCGTGCCGGGGCTTTACTTCAAACTGCCGTTCGCCTTCGCCGAGGCCGACAATGTGCAGATTATCGAAGATCGCATCATGCGTTTCGATCTTGATGATATTCGGGTTCAGGTCTCGGGCGGTAAGTTCTACGAGGTGGACGCCTTTGTCGCTTATTCGATCGAGGATCCGCGTCGTTTCCGGTCGGCTGTATCCGGTAGCGTCATGCTGGCGGAGCAGCGCCTAAGGACACGCCTCGATGCCGCACTCAGGCGGGTCTACGGTCAGCGCGGTTTTGAGGCTGCTCTGTCGGAAGAGCGTACCTCGATGATGCGCCAAGTCGCCGAGCAGTTGCGTCCCGCCGCGGCCTCCCTCGGCCTTCAGATCGAAGATGTGCGTATCCGGCGGACGGACCTGACCGACGAGGTCTCGCAGCAGACCTATGATCGGATGACAGCCGAGCGTCTCGCCGAGGCGGAGCGCCTGCGCGCTCGCGGTCGTGAGGCCGCAGCTCGCATCCGTGCCCGTGCCGATCGCGAGGTGGTGGAAATCCTGGCTGCCGCGCAGCGCGAATCCGAAATCCTGCGCGGTGAAGGCGAAGGAGAACGTAACGCTATCTTCGCAGACGCGTTCCAGCGTGACGAGGACTTCTTCGACTTCTATCGCTCAATGGCCGCGTATCGTGAGGCATTGGACCCATCGGGTACGACAATGCTGCTTTCGCCTGACTCGGAGTTCTTCCGTTTCTTTGGTAGCGACGGCGGCCGTACTGGTGATGACGACGCACCTGCCGATGCCGAAGGGCCGTTGACCGGCTCGCTTACGCCCTCGCAGCAGGGGCAGGACCCTCAGCCGCTGGCCCCGGAGACCAGCACTTCTCCGGCCTCCGGTGCAGCAGTGACACAGTAGGGCTCGTGTCCGCGAAGATCTGTAAAGTTCGGGAGCGGGGGCAGTGAGTGATTTTCTCGCTGCCCTCGGCCTCGTTCTTGTCCTTGAAGGGCTGCTTTATGGTGGCTTTCCACATCTTGCCAAGCGTATGGCGAAGGACGTGACCGAATTGCCGGAGAACGTCATGCGTACCCTCGGGTTGGCGGTTATGGTCGGGGGAGTCTTGATCGTCTGGCTGGTGCGCGGATGAGGTTCCGGTGCTTGACCGGTTGGCGGTGGGAGGTCCAGCGAAATCACAACTTCGTAAAGCTCTCGACGCCGCCACAATTCGCCTTATCCTATTACGTGGGATATTGCCCACTTCGCCCGGCGGGAGATTGACAGGATGGCATCGCCAAGACCGTTTCACACGACGTCTCAATTTTTCATGATAGCCGGCCTCACGGCCGGTCTTCTTTCATGGCCCGCCCCGGCCATCGCGCAACAGCAAGGCGATGCCGTGGCCGGGACGCGCGGGCCGGAATCCGTTGCCGATATGGCCGAACAACTGCTGGATGCCGTGGTCAATATCTCTACCACGCAAGGTGCCCCATTCGGCGGGCCCGGGCAGATTCCCGCACCGCAATTGCCCGAGGATTCCCCCTTTCACGAGTATTTCGATGACTTTTTTCAGGACGGGGACCGCGGGCCACAGATGCCGGGCCCCGGCTCATCTCTTGGTTCCGGTTTCATCATCGATGCCGATGAAGGCATCATTGTTACGAACAACCATGTCATCACCGAAGCGGATGAGATCGTTGTAAACATGGCCGATGGCTCCACCTATAACGCGGAACTGGTAGGCACCGACACCAAAACGGACCTTGCCGTTCTAAAAATCGATGCAGGTGAGCGTACGCTGAAGGAAGTGTCTTTTGGTGATTCCGACGCTCTGCGCATCGGCGATTGGGTGATGGCGATCGGCAATCCCTTCGGATTTGGTGGGTCGTTGACAGTAGGGATTGTCTCGGCACGCAACCGGCAGATCGGCTCCGGGCCTTATGATGACTACATTCAGACAGACGCTGCTATCAATCGCGGTAATTCTGGCGGACCGCTATTCAACATGGACGGCGAAGTCATCGGGATTAACACCGCTATTATATCACCGACCGGCGGTTCGATCGGTATCGGCTTTGCCATTCCATCCGAACTGGCCGTCAATGTAGTCGATCAGCTCCGCGAGCATGGCGAGACCCGGCGTGGATGGCTTGGCGTGCGCATACAGCCGGTGAGTGAAGAGGTTGCGGAAAGCCTTGGCCTCGATGAAGCCGCGGGTGTTTTGATCAGCGGGGTTGAGGAAGGCGGCCCTGCCGAAGGTGGCCTGCTTGAGGCCGGCGATGTCATCATCGGTTTCGAGGGCAGAAAGATCGAAGATGTGCGTGAACTGAGCCGCGCGGTTGCCGAAAGCCCCGTAGGAGCCGAAGTGTCTGTCGACATTCTGCGCGATGGCGAGAGCGAAACTGTCAACATCACGCTTGGCCGCCTGGAAGAGGCGGAGAGTGCCTCTGTGGAACAAGACGAGCCGGATGAAGGAGCTTCTCCAGCGGCGGCCGCCGAGGTGCTTGGAATGACCCTCCAGGAACTCGATGAGACGCTGAGAACGGAATTCGGGCTTGCCGAGGACATCAATGGTGTTCTCGTCTCCGAGGTGGACGCAAGTTCTGCCGCAGCGGCGGAAGGCGTACAGCCCGGTGATGTCATTATCGAAATCGCCCAGACTTCGGTTTCCACTCCCCAGCAAGTTCTCGATCAGATATCGGCTCTGAAAACGCAGGGGCGCAGAAACGCGCTGATTATGCTGGCTACTGAAACCGGCGACTTACGCTTCGTCACCTTGCGTATGGACTGAAGAAGCCGGCCAACTGTAGCCTAGGCAATCTCTTGATCCTCACCACGGCCCGTTCTGAAACTCAGGCAGTGCCGGAGTGTCCAGAGCCTCTAGGATCTGTGGCGGAACTGCGTCCCAGGGCAATTCCGTCACGAGTCGGTTCCTTCAGGACGATTGTAATTTTCTACAATATATAAAATAAAAAAATAGAATATGGTTCCTAAGTCACTTGGAGGTTGTCATCTGTAGTGGTTTGTTCAAGTATTATTTTTAATTACCTAGTAAATTAATAAATTCTAGTTTGCTTGTCTGATAAGGAGCCGCATAGTGAGTGAAAATATCAATATTCTTGTAGCGATCGACACGAAAAAACTGAAGGCTGACCATCCGACGCTCAGTCAAGATCCGGATAATCCCACGGGTCTCCATCACGCAGGAAAGTTCATGATTTGCAATCACGCAAACCTTGTCGCGAGGGAAGCCACTGCAGATCTCGAATTTACGGCCAATGTCGGCGATATGGTTTCGTTTTCCGGCGTCTCGCTTTCCGCCAATTCACAGGATGCGGTAATCGTATACGGCATTGAGCATTGGAAGCAGGACTACGTTTTCAACTCATTCCGCCCGGACACGATCGTTCGGCAGAATGCTGCAATGCCGGATTGGAAAACGGATGGCGGCCTGCCGGCCACCCATCAGCAGGCCAGCTTCGCCAGCTTCGATTCTGTCGTCAGGCAGAAGGGAACCGAGTATTACTACGTCAAAATTGCAATCTACACGCTTTCTGACGATGGCGAGAGCCAGGAACTCCTCGGCTATGGCTACTGGGATCCTTCCATCACTGTAAGCTGACGCAGGAATTCGCAGTGATCTTCTGTGATCACCCGGCGGCGCGGAGCGAGTTGCTTGACACCTTCTCCGCGTCTTATCGTATCCGGCTCTGCCACTCTTCTCGCGCGATGCGGTAGAGCACATGCCGTTTCAGGTGAGGGTGCGTGTCGGGAACCGTTGGGTGGTCGAAATCCCGTTCCGGCGCAGCGGTCATGCCGATGCGCTCCATTACCGCGGTGGATCGCGTATTGTTCCAGACGGCGAAGGATACGATCTCCTCCAACCCGAGTGTTTCGAACCCAAACGCGAGCCAAGCACGCGCAGCCTCGGAGACGTAACCTTTGCCCCAATACTCCGGCACGAGACGCCAGCCGATCTCGATGGTTCCGGCAGGCAGCGAGGGAACGCCGGTCACTTCATGCAGTCCCGCAAAACCTATGCACGTTTCGCTGTCGCGAATCTCGAGCGCGGAGAATCCAAACCCGCGTTCCGCAATCCCGCTGCGCAAACGGTCGAGCATCCGGTCGGATTCCTCCCTGTCTCTCCGAAAGGGATAGAATTCCATGACTTGGCTGTCCGAGTTGATTCGATGGAAGAGCTCCCGATCCGCATCCGTCCAATTGCGGATGATGAGCCGCTCAGTCGTGATCAGGGTCATTCGGCAAATTCCGCTTTAGCGTAGCCTTGCAGGTAGAGCAGGGCGGTCAGATCACCATGGTCGATCCGGATGCTCGCCTCGGCAGCAACGGACGGCTTTGCATGGAGTGCTACGCCCATCCCGGCGAGATGAAGCATCGAAAGATCGTTCGCGCCATCTCCCACGGCGATGATTTCGCTGTGCTCAAGCCGGAGGCGCTCAGCAATTTCTGTAAGAGCATCGGCCTTGGCCTGCCGGCCAAGAATAGGCTCGGCAACCTTGCCCGTCAGGCGTCCGGCGCGCTCCATCAGCCGGTTGGCGCGATGTTCATGGAAGCCGAGATTGGCCGCGATGCGTCCCGTAAAGAGATCGAACCCTCCAGAGACGAGCGCCGTGTAGGCGCCGTCGGCATTCATCGTCGCCAGCAAAGTGCGACCGCCGGCGGCAAGCGAAATACGATTTTCGATAACGCGCTCGATGACGGCGGTCTCCAGGTCCTCGAGCAGAGCGACGCGCTCGCGCAGCGCCGGCTCGAAATCGACCTCGCCATTCATCGCGCGCGCTGTAATGGCCGCAACGTGCTCTTTGATGCCGATCTCGTCCGCCAGCTCGTCGATGCATTCCTGATCGATCATGGTGGAATCCATGTCGGCGATCAGCATCTTCTTGCGTCTCCCTTCCGCCGAATGCACCGCTATGTCGATCGGTCGCCCGTCCAGCACTTCGCGGAGACGTTGGTCCGCTGCCTCGGCTTCAAGCCCGTCCGGAAGGGGAATATCGCAGGCGATTTCTTCGGCCAGCCAGTTCACACCGCTTGCGCCGAGCGCTTGGCTTGCCATATTCGCGGCTGAAGGAGTCAGCGCGCGGGTCTGCGGATTGGAGATGAGCGTGGCGACAAGTGTCATGGGAATTAAGGCCGCAAGAGTTTGCTGAAAGACGTCACCCTGATAGCGGGCCCAACGGCCAGCGGCAAGTCGTCCGTGGCGCTCGAGCTGGCGCAGCGCGATGGTAAGGTCATCGTCAACGCCGATTCCATGCAGGTTTACTCCGTGCTGTCGCTGCTCACCGCCCGCCCCGGGGTTGAGGACCTGAAGGTCGTGCCTCATCATCTCTATGGCCATGTGCACCCAGGCGGGGCCTATTCCACCGGCAGGTGGCTGCGCGACGTTGAGAGGCTGATCGAAACGGAAGATCTCCACCGGAGGAAAGTGATTTTCGTAGGCGGAACGGGGCTTTATTTCCGTGCCTTGATTCACGGTCTCGCACAGATTCCAGATGTATCGCCCGCGGTTCGCGAGCATTGGCGCGCGCGGCTCTCCGACGAGGGCGCCGAAGCCCTCCACAGGCTCCTGTCCCAAGTCGATCCCGTGTCCGCGGCGCGCATTTGCCCGCCCGACGGGCAGCGCATCGTACGAGCGTTGGAAGTCCATGACTCCTCCGGTACGCCGATCAGCGAATGGCAGGCGAGGCATTCCGCACCCGTCGTGGATACGCAAGCGGCGCGAAAACTGATCCTGGCCCCTGATCGGGCGCTACTCGCAAAGCGCATTGAGGCGCGCTTCGACCGCATGATCGAGCAGGGTGCTCTGGAAGAGGTGAGGGCGCTCCTGGCCCTCGATTTGTCTCCGTCGCTGCCCGCGATGAAGGCCATCGGTGTTCCGGAGCTTTCTGCCGTCATTCGGGGGGAAATGTCCGCTGATGAAGCGATCACCCGCGCAAAGGCCGCAACCCGTCAATATGCCAAGCGCCAGATGACGTGGTTTCGCAATCAACTTGGACCGGACTGGCTGCGCGTGACGCGCTGATGGAATCCCCCGATGTGGAGTTTATTTCAGTCTGCGGAATTTGTTTAACCCATTATAAGGCGCGCTGTGAAAGAAGAAGGCGATAGGCATGTAGCAGGTTCGGCATGCGCCTTCACAAAGCGGAATCCGCCTTTTTTGTCTTCATGGCACTGGTCTTCGGGGCTGGTGTTTTGCTGGTTTTTGCCTACGGCATGATGCGGCTGAACGCGCCGGCTTTCGAGCCGCGCGAACTCAGTGACTTCACCCGTCTGCTTCTGGGCACCGGCATTCTATTGACACTAGCCGTTCTGTTCGGCCTCTTCTTCATCTATCCCATTATCCGTACCCAGGTCCGCGAAGAAGGAAAACTGCGCGCCATGACAGAGTCTCTGAGCGCCCGCTCGGAGTCATTGCAACACGCCGCTCTCACCGACGGACTGACAGGGATGCAAAATCGCCGCTTTTTCGACGATGCGCTGCGGGAATACCTTCGGGAGTTCGGCCGCATCGACAAGCCGGTTGGCCTCATGGTGCTGGACCTCGACCACTTTAAGGATGTCAACGATACGCACGGTCATGACATCGGCGACGAGGTTCTGCGTCAGGTGTCCCGTACGCTGAAGGACATGACGCGCTATCACGACGTTGTGGCGCGGCTTGGCGGTGAGGAGTTCGCCATCGTAGCTCCGAATATGAACCAGGACTCCCTCGTGAAGCTGGCCGAGCGCATTCGCAAGGTGATTTCCGACCTGGTTGTGGAAGCCGGCAGCGCGCGGCTGCGGGTGACGACAAGTGTTGGCCTGGCTGTCTGGAACGGAAAGGAAACGGCGGACGACTTCTACCGCCGCGCCGATCGAATGCTGTACGAGGCCAAGCGCCTCGGGCGCAATCGCGTTCGCGCCTGACGATCTCCCTGGCCGATGGGATTTAACGGCGTGGCCGCATGGATGTCTGTACACTCATTTATTGTATTAGTTCCTTGCTAATAAATCGCAGGTTATCAATGATTCTGCTGAGGCTTTGCCTCTGACCGTAACCAGCGGCGTAAAGCGATCCATGCGGCTTGTTCTGCTCTTGATATTGCTAATGTTGGTTTCGCCGGCACTTGCGCAGTCGAACCCCGGGCAGGTTATGACTGGCGGGTCGGCAGATGTTGCTGCTTCCGATGCAGATGTCGACGCTCTGATCCGCGTGCTCGAGGATGATCAGGCCAGGGAGCGGCTGCTTGAGAGGCTTCGCGAAGCGGACCCGCAGGCGCAACCCGATAACACGTCCATTCTCCTTGCTTCGGAGCAGGCGATTGCCCATCAGATTGCCGCATATGCGCGCGGAGCGGTTGCTGGGACGGTCGATCTCATCCGCGCGGTGATCGAGTTCGGTCACCATGCTACCGACATCGCAACGGGCAATGCCTCCGTCGATACGCACCATATCTGGGTTGCGGTTCGAGACGTCGCCCTTGTGGTCGGCATCACGTTCGCGGTGTTCACGGCTCTGCGCGTTATTTTCCGGCGCTTTCAAGGCACGATGGCCCGCGCTGCCACCGCCCAGCCGGACATGATACAGCGCGCCGGTCCCATTGTGCTCTCGGCGGCCGCCGATCTTTTGACAGTCCTGCTTGCCTGGGCGGCCGGCTATCTGCCGACGCTCTACGCGGGTTGGTCGGACCAGATCGGCAGCGGACAAGCGCATTTCCTGAGCGCCTTCCTTTTTATCGAACTCGCCAAGGCAGCCGCGCGCGTCCTCCTCGCGCCGAAATGGCCAGGCTTACGCTTTACACGGCTGGAAGATACGACAGCGGCTTACTGGTATTTCTGGCTAAGTCGCCTTGTGAGCATTGTCGGCTACACCTTTCTTTTTCTCGCGCCATTGCTGGCGGTGGATGTATCGGCGGGCGCGGCCGATGCTCTCCGCGTCGTCGTGGTTTCCTGCGCGCTGGCCATGGCCTGCCTCATTATCCTGCAAAACCGTGATGCGGTGCGCCTGCGCCTGATGCGCCTTGCCGAAAATGGCCAGCCCGGTCCGTTGACCCGGGTCGTGGTCCCGCTATCCAGGATATGGCATATCGCGGCGATAGGTTATCTGTTGATGGTTTTCATCCTATGGCTCGTTGAGCACGAGGCCGCGCTGCCCTTCGTCCTCTTCTCCACCTTGGAGTCGCTCGCGGCTATCGCGGCGGGTGTCGTCCTCTCGTTGGCCATTAGCCGGATTGCCGAACGCGGGATGCGCCTCCCGCCCGATGTCAAAGCGCGGCTGCCGCTGCTCGAGCGCCGCCTGAATGCCTTCGTTCCGAATGTCCTTCGGGTGGTGCGCGTGGTAATTGCCGTTTCGGTTCTTCTGGTCATGGCCCAGATATGGAGCGTAGCCGACCTGATCGGCTGGCTTTCCAGCGAGTTCGGCCAGCGCATCGCAACGGCCCTGGTCTCTGCCGCGCTCATTCTCCTCTTGGGCGCGCTGATCCACCTCGCAATCCATTCCTGGATCGAATACCGCCTCAATCCCGAGTATGGGCGCGTCCCAAGTCCGCGAGAGCGCACGCTGCTCGCTCTGTTCCGTAATGCCTTCAGCCTCGCCCTTGCCGTGATCATCACCATGCTCGTTCTTTCCGAGCTTGGCGTGAACATTGGGCCGCTCCTTGCCGGGGCCGGCATAATCGGGCTGGCCGTCGGGTTCGGCGCGCAAAAGCTGGTTCAGGATATCATCAACGGCGCGTTCATTCAGTTCGAGAACGCACTCAACGAGGGCGATGTCGTCACCGTGGGTGGTGTCACGGGCGCGGTCGAGCGCCTGACCATTCGCTCAGTCTCCCTGCGGACGCTCGACGGCGCCTATCATCTGGTCCCCTTTTCCTCGGTCGAGGCAGTTGCCAATTTCACGAGAAATTTCAGCTATCACGTTGCAATGATTCGCGTCGATTATCAGGAGAACATCTCCGAGGTGAAGCTCGCCATGCAGGAAGCCTTCGAAAGGCTCAAAGCCGGCGAGGCGGGGCAGCATGTTATCGGAAATCTCGAGATGCACGGCGTAACCGAGTTCGGCGATTCATCGATTATCGTGCGTGCCCGCATCATGACCGCTCCCGGCCAGCAATGGGCCTTGGGCCGCGCCTACAACGAGATCATCAAGGAGGTGTTCGACGAGCGCGGTATCGAGATTCCGCTTCCGCATTACGCGATTCATCTCAGTCGTGGTGCTCCCGCGCTGCAGACACCTCTACCTCCTGCCGGTTCCGAAGATCAGGCTGGTGGGGGCCACGCCAAGCGCCGTGCGACACCAGGGAAAAAGCGCCGAGGCAAAACAATCGAGCAGGATGGGCCGGCCGCTGGAGGCGAAACGGAGGTTTGATCCTGCGGCAGTCGCTACCGCCGAAAAGGGCTATAGGCGGAGGGTGGACGACCTGGAGCGGCGCCGCGCGGTTCCTCATAGACCGGTACTTTCTGCAGCGGTTCCGACTGCTTTTGTCGCTCCGCGCTATACACGCTCGCGCCCGTTCGGCTCCGCTTTCCGGTATAGCGCATTCGCGCGACGATCGGCGCCAACTCGACATCGTCGATCGATCCGCTGTCCGCCTGCTCACCGTCGGGAACTTTTGCGCCGGGCAGAAGATGTTCCGGCAGCTTTTCAAACTTCATGCGCATGGCCGTCGCCACGCCATCGCCGAAGGCGATCGCTTCCCGTTGTCCCATGGAGGACAAAAAGCTGAGGGTCGAGGCGGCCGAATCCGCAATAGCCGACCTGATTATTGCCTGGTCCTGCTCGTTCGCGAGCCGCATGGCGAAAATGGTTGAACACTGCGAAAGCACTGTCGGGTCGAGATCACCAGGGCGTTGGGTCACCACTCCGAGATAGCAGCCGTATTTGCGTCCCTCCTTGGCTATACGCGAGAGTGCATGGCGCGTAGGCGCGAAGCCAAGGCGCGTGTCCGCCGGCATATAGCGGTGCGCTTCTTCGCACAGGACGAGAAGCTTCAGCTTTCCGTCGCTCCACAGCGCGAGGTCGAAAGCGAGCCGCGCCAGCACGGAACAGACCGAGTTCACCACCTCCGAGGGGAGCCCCGCCATTTCGAAACAGGTCACCGGTCGGCCCTCGCTCGGTACGCGGAATATCCGGCCTATCGTTTCATGGATGGAATCCTCGATAAGGCGCGATGCGAACATGAAGCGATAGCGCGGATCAGCCATGGCAGACTCGATGCGCGTGCGAAGCTGGCGGTAGTGGGGACGCTCGTTCTTGGCATCCAGATGGCCGATGCGCTCGTCGATTTCGCTGATGATATCGGTCATGCGGTAAGGCACGGGCGTATCGGCGGTCAGCCCGCCATGGTCCGTGCCGCGGCGTAGAATGCTCGTGCCGGTGGATGTGTTATAGACCTGCTTGGCATGGCCAACGAGATCCCGCAGAAGTTCCACTTCCTCCAAGACCGGATCGCGGCCGCGGTAAAGGACCTCCACGAGTTCCTCCAGTCTGAAAAGCCAGAACGGCAGGTCGAGCGAGTTGGTGTCGATCCGTACGCAATGGCCCGGAAGCGACGAGGCGAACTCGTTGTGGGGATCAAGAATCAGCACACGCAAATCCGGACGCGTGGCAATGGTTTTACGCAGGAGAAGCGACACCGCGCTCGATTTGCCGACACCCGTCGTGCCCACGACGGCGAAGTGCCGGTTGAGAGCCTCATCCACCGCCACGCAGGCTTCAACCGCGCTATCCTGGGAAAGGTTACCGACCGTGACGGACCGCCGCCCGCCCAGATCGTAGATGGCGCGCAGGTCGCGCGCGCGGATGCGGTGCGCGATCGCACCCAAATGGGGGTATTCGGTGATGCCGCGGTCAAACGCGGGTACGCCGTTTTCGTCGCGCACCTCACCCATCAGCTCGACAAAGATCATGATAGGGTTGCTGCCGTCGTCATCCCAGCGCCGTTGCGGGCGCTCGATGGCGTAGATAAGCCCAACCGTGCGGATTGATCCCAGGTTGATGGAGATCACCTTGCCGACGGTCCAGTTTCCGCTCGCGGATAATTCGTTCGTATTGAGGCTTGTTGCAATGATCGCACGCGCGCCGTCGCATTGAACCACATGGCCCAGCACGCGACGCTGCGGCTGTCCGGCCTCGCGCCGGTCCTGCACAGGTGTTTCGCCTGAGCCGGCAGACCCGCCAGTATCCATGAAAGCCTCTTCCCCTGTTCTATTTTGCGCAAGCATAGGCGCAGAGGGTTAAGGCCGAATAAGGCGGGATGGTTGAGACGGGATTAATGCGTTCCCGATGGTGAGAATACGCGATGTCCTGCACGGCACCGGGGAAGGGCCTCAAACTCATTTACTCACCGCTTGCCACCGGAACTCTCCCGTCGCTTCTATTATTTATAGCGTTGACATTGCGGAGCGATGCGCCTTATTGTCCGCTACCATGAACACACAGCTTATTATCGTAGTAGGAATGCACATGGGCAAGGCGGCGTAGCCGCCGGCGGAAGCAGCTCATGTGCGAAAGACAGGCTCCTTCGGGGGCCTTTTTTATTGGCCGAACGACGACATGACGATAGACAAACGGGGCAGGATAAAGAGATGGACCAGCGAGCGCCGGCGCTTAAATGGCAGGAGACGAGCATGCAGGAGATGACGGGCGCGGAAATGGTGGTACAGGCGCTGCGCGACAACGGCGTCGAGCACGTTTTCGGCTACCCAGGCGGTGCGGTGCTGCCGATCTATGACGAGCTTTTCCAGCAGGATGACATCCAGCACATCCTCGTCCGCCATGAGCAGGGCGCCGGCCACGCCGCGGAAGGTTATGCCCGCTCGACGGGCAAGGTTGGCGTCATGCTGGTCACCTCCGGGCCGGGTGCCACCAACGCTGTTACGGCGCTGCAGGACGCCTTGATGGATTCGATTCCGCTGGTCTGTATTTCGGGCCAGGTGCCGACGGCGCTGATCGGTTCCGATGCGTTTCAGGAGTGCGACACGGTCGGCATTACCAGACCCTGTACCAAACATAACTGGCTGGTGCGCGACATCAGCGAACTGCCCGCCGCCCTGCATCAGGCCTTTCACATTGCCCAGACCGGGCGGCCCGGGCCCGTGGTCGTCGATATCCCCAAGGACGTGCAGTTCGCAAAGGGCTCCTACGTGTCGCCGCAAACGGCACCCCGCACGAGCTATCACCCGCGGGTCGAGGGCGATCAGGAAAAGATCAAACAGGCGATCGAATTGATGTCGACGGCCGAGCGGCCGGTCATCTATAGCGGCGGTGGCGTGGTGAATGCAGGGCCTGAGGCAAGCCATCTTCTGCGCGAATTGGTTGAGCTCACCGGATTCCCCATCACCTCGACACTGATGGGCCTCGGCGCCTATCCGGCCTCGGGTGAAAGCTGGCTCGGCATGCTGGGCATGCACGGCACGTACGAAGCCAATATGGCAATGCACGACTGCGATGTGATGCTGTGCATTGGCGCGCGTTTCGACGACCGCATCACGGGGCGCCTGGACGCCTTCTCACCCAATTCTCGGAAGATTCACATCGACATCGACCCGTCTTCGATCAACAAGAACGTCCATGTCGACATCCCAATAATTGGCGATGCCGGCCGGGTGATGGAGGATCTCGTGCGGCTGTGGCGCGCCGGCGCCAAGACAGAGAAGAAAACGCTCAAGCCCTGGTGGGAACAGATCGAAAAGTGGCGCGGGCGCAACTCGCTGGCCTACAAACCGAACAATAAAGTCATCATGCCGCAATATGCGATCCAGCGGCTCTATGAGTTGACCAAGGAGCGCGACGTCTACATCACCACCGAGGTCGGCCAGCATCAAATGTGGGCGGCACAGCATTTCGGCTTCGAGGCGCCCAACAGGTGGATGACCTCAGGCGGTCTCGGCACGATGGGGTATGGCCTGCCGGCGGCACTGGGCGTGCAGATCGCCCATCCGGACGCGTTGGTGATCGATATCGCAGGCGACGCTTCGGTGCTGATGACCATGCAGGAGATGAGCGCGGCTGTGCAGCACAACGCGCCGATCAAGATCTTCATTCTCAACAACCAGTACATGGGTATGGTCCGCCAGTGGCAGCAGCTTTTGCACGGCAACCGGCTCTCGCATTCTTATACTGAGGCGCTGCCTGATTTCGTCAAGCTCGCCGAGGCCTATGGCGGTCACGGCATTCGCTGCGAAAAACCGGACGAACTGGATGACGCCATCAACGAGATGATCGAGGTCGACAAGCCGGTGATTTTTGATTGCCGCGTGGCCAATCTCGCCAACTGCTTCCCCATGATCCCCTCAGGCAAGGCGCACAATGAAATGCTCCTGCCCGACGAGGCGACGGACGAGGCTGTGGCGAACGCCATCGACTCCAAGGGACGCTCGCTGGTTTAGGTCCACGTATAAGTCGTTTTCTATAAGATAAGATATGTGAGAGTGAGCGCATGAACGCCCAGCTAAAGCCAACCGGCTCAGCCTATTTCATTACCAGTGAGACGGAGAGGAGCGAGACCCGTACGCTCGCCGTCCTGGTCGATAACGAGCCGGGGGTGCTAGCTCGTGTGATCGGTCTGTTCTCGGGCCGCGGCTACAATATCGACAGCCTCACCGTCTCCGAAACCGAGCACGAGCGGCATCTCTCGCGGATCACTATCGTAACGCGCGGTACGCCTCACGTGCTGGAGCAGATCAAGCACCAGCTTGAGCGCATCGTTCCTGTTCATCGCGTCGTGGATCTTACCGTCACTGCCCATGAGCGCGGCCACGACCGCCCGCTCGAGCGGGAACTGGCTCTGGTAAAAGTAAGCGGAAACGGCGACGACCGCGTCGAAGCACTACGCCTGGCCGATGCGTTCCGGGCGCAGGTGATCGATGCGAATACGGAACATTTCATCTTCGAGATTACCGGGCGGATATCCAAAGTGGAGCAGTTCATCGCCATTATGCAGCCGCTCGGCCTGGTCGAGGTCTGCCGGACCGGCGTGGCGGCCGTGAACCGCGGACCGGAGGGGATGTAGGAGCTTGTCCCTCGACGTCTTCCTCGCCCTCCTGGTATTCTTCTTCGTCTCGTCGGTGACACCGGGACCGAACAACTTCATGCTCCTGGCGTCAGGTGTGAATTACGGTTTTATCCGCACGATCCCGCATATGCTTGGAATTGCAGCGGGTTTCGCCTCGCTGCTTCTGGCGGTGGGCTTCGGACTGGGCGCGCTTTTGACAGCCTATCCGCAATTGAACCTGGTGTTGAAGATCGCCGGCGGCGCGTATCTTCTGTATCTGGCGTGGCGCATCGCGATGTCGCGGTCCACCGGCAGCCAGGGTGCCACCGGTGCGGCCCGTCCGATGACGTTCTTTCAGGCGGCAGCCTTTCAGTGGGTCAATCCAAAGGCCTGGGTTATGGCCGTCACAGCCATGGCCATTTACACCAATCCCCAGGCGCCCTTCGTCTCGATCCTGCTCGTGGCGCTGGCCTTCACACTGGTGAACTTTCCCAGCGTGTCGGTCTGGGCTGGCTTCGGCGTCGCCCTGCGGGGGTTTCTAGCCGATCCGGTGCGCCTGAAATGGTTCAACATCGTCATGGGGATCGCGTTGGCAGCAACGCTCTGGCCGATGTTGCGCTAAGGTCTGTTGGCTTTCATGCCTGAACGGGCTGCAAATGGCGCTTCTTCGCTTCGATGCGGAAGTATCCTAATGTCGTCTCGCTCCGGTTTTAAAAAGCCCATTCTCGCCGCGTACAACTCGCACCATTCCCATCCGCCTCGACAAAGATGACACGATCGATTTGCGGTCTGTTCATCGCGGGCAGAATCTGGTTTGTGAGCGCATGGATTTCTCTCCGCAACAGGACGCGGCGCTCAAGGCCGTTGCGCGCTGGCTCCGGGACGGTCAGACACCGCTCTTTCGGCTTTTCGGCTATGCCGGAACGGGCAAGACCACGCTCGCCCGGCACTTTGCCGAACATGTCGACGGAGACGTGCAGTTTGCCGCCTTCACCGGAAAAGCCGCGCAAGTCCTGCGCTCCAAGGGCGCTTCGAACGCCCGCACCATTCACTCGTTGATCTACCGCCCCCGTGGCGAAGAGCAGGTCGAAGACGAGATGACGGGCAGAAAGCTCATCTCGCCCACTTTCTCGCTTAACCGGCAAAGCCCGATCGCAAAGGCGAAACTGGTCATCATCGATGAATGCTCGATGGTGGATGAGGAACTCGGCCGCGATCTCATGTCCTTCGGCACGCCGATCCTGGTGCTGGGAGACCCCGGCCAGTTGCCTCCGGTCTCCGGCGGCGGTTTCTTCACCGAGCATGAGCCGGACTGTCTGCTCACCGAGATTCACCGCCAGGCGCGGGACAATCCCATCATCCGGCTGGCGCTGGATGTGCGCGAGGGCAGGGAGTTCATGCTCGGCGACTATGGCACGGCGCAAGTGGTCTCCAAGAGAGATATCAACCAGGACATCGTACTGGACGCGGATCAGGTGCTCGTCGGAATCAACCGCACGAGGCGGCGCTACAATCAACGCCTGCGTGAGTTGAAGGGATTTGAGACGGTCCTGCCTCAAGCCGGGGACAAGCTTGTCTGCCTGCGCAATGATCCCACCAAGGGCCTGCTGAACGGCTCGCTTTGGAAGGTCATGACCGCGTCGCGAGAGACCACCAAGCCCGGGATCAACCTCCTGGTGTCACCGGAGGAGGACGACACGGACCGGGGCGTGGCCAAGATCAAGCTGCTCAAGGCGGCCTTCGAGGATCCGGAAGCCGATATCGCCTGGCAGACAAAGAAGCGCTTCGACGATTTCGACTTCGGCTACGCGCTGACGGTGCACAAGGCCCAAGGCTCACAGTGGGACAACGTCGTCTTGTTCGATGAGAGCTTCGCTTTCCGCGACACACGTCAGCAATGGCTTTACACGGCGATCACGCGCGCGGCGGAGCGGTTGACGATCGTGAGGTGACGACCGTCCTAAGCGCGAGACTCCGGCTTCGCGCCGATCCATTCCCAGGCGGCTTCGATGTCGTCGTCCTCGAAATGTTTCATCTCGATTGAGAGAAACGGCTTGAAGACGCTGACCATTGGCTGAATCCAGCCAGGACCGCCGACAACGGCATATTTGCGGATGTGCTCGAGCGCGCGCCCCTTTCCGCTCATGGTGTTCTCGCTCCAGACGGCGCTCCAATCGGTGCCTTCGTAATCATGGAAGATGACGATCACATCGATCTGGTCGTGCAATTCGTACGCGCCCTCGAGAAGCCCATAGATGTTCTCGACATCGGCTGCTTCGATTTCACCGGTAATCTCGAAGGCAAACGCGTCCTCCCGGTTGGTATCGATCCGGCGTATGCTGGGTGGCGTCTCGTTGATAAGCATAGCGCTTCACGTTTCTCCGTTCGGACTTGTCCACCAGGACAACACCATCTGGCCCTGTCAGTTCCGCTCAAAGCGAGTATAGGAAGAGCCAACACAAATCCGCCACAGGGGCTCGACCATGCCGGCCAAGCTTTCGGTCAATCTAAATGCCATCGCCATGCTGCGTAACCGGCGCGATTTACCGTGGCCGAGCGTAACCGGGCTGGGCCGCATCGCGCTTGCCGCGGGCGCGCACGGATTGACCGTTCATCCGCGTCCCGACCAACGGCACATCCACTTTGCCGATCTGCCCGCGATCCGGGCCCTCATTGATGATGAGTTCCCCGGCTGTGAATTCAACGTCGAAGGTTATCCTTCTGAATCGTTTTTGAAACTGGTGGAGGATAACGAGCCGGAACAGGTCACTCTGGTGCCCGACGATCCGAGCCAGGCAACTTCCGATCACGGATGGGACTTCAGGCAGCATGCGGATTTTCTCAAACAGTCCGTGGCCCGGCTGAAGCGGCTTGGAGTCCGCGTTTCGCTTTTTTGCGATCCCGGTACCGATGAGCCCCAACTCGCCGTTGCCAAGGAGGTGGGCGCGGACCGGATAGAGCTTTACACCGGCCCCTACGGCGCTTGTCACAACAGTCCAGAAAAAGCGGCCAGCGAATTGGAAAGACTCGGGAAAACCGCAGACATTGCAGTTCCCTTGGGGCTGGAAATCAACGCCGGCCATGACCTGACCGTTGCCAATCTCCCGCCACTCGCCCGCCGCGTACCGACCCTGGCGGAGGTTTCAATCGGCCATGGTCTGACCGCTGACGCGCTGGAATATGGCATGGCGGAAACCGTCAGGCGGTTTCTGAGAGCAGCGGGAAACGAGCTTTCCTGAGCAATGACCGGGTTTATTAAAAGAATCGTTCATCTTGATCGGCCAAACTTCGCTTGTCTTTTCGATGAGGTTTGTGATGGGTGTGCGGCCAAGTAGAGGGATCGGTCCGGCGCTTTGCGCCGCGTTTTTGTTGGTCGCGCTGGCAACGCCGGCTGCCGCCCAACCCGCTGGCGAGACTGAGTGCGATACGGACTTCCTCGAGATCGCGCCCGGAATTTCGGCCTGCGGCTTCTCCTTAAGCCGGACCGGTGCTTTCTCCAAGGATGGTGACGTTCTCGCTGATCCGCTGATCGCAGCGTATGAGGATGACGGGTCAGCACAGAAACCGATTGCAGCAGGTCAGGCTATTTTGTTTCCGCCGTCGCCGTCAGGGCGGTTTCGCATCGTTCAAGCGTGTGATGGAACCGGGGCTAACGCGCTCTGCTGGTCGGTCTTGCTGCTTGACGCGGAAGAGGAAGAGTTTCGCAAGTCCCTCGCTGGCCACTATGGCCCCGAGCGTTGGCAGAGCTGGGGGCCTGAAGGGCGGTTTGTTGCGCTGACCAACAGCGAGGAGGGCGCTCGGTGGCTCTACATGATAGAAGCAGAAAGCGGTGAATCGCACGCTTTTCCGCCGTTCGATCTGCAGGAAAACTGGACAATCGATCTGCAAAGCCTGCGCTGGATCAAGCCAGGAAGTCTCACCGTGAAAGTGAAGACCTGCGAAACCTGCGCTGTGGAAGACAAAATGCTGCAGTTCTGATCCCGCACGCCGGGCGGGCAAGTCTGGCCGTTCTTTACAGGCGGCGTGGCACAATTGCCCGGTACTGCAAGCTGCGATAGATCAGCGAGCGGGCATACCCGTCGCCGGAACAAATCGGCGATGACAGGCGAATTCACGCTGATGAGGAGAGTGTCTCGATGGCAGGAATTGCCGCCCTGGCGGTGGCCTACGTTCTTTCGCAGTTTTACCGCTCTTTTCTCGCCGTCCTCACACCTGCCTTAGTATCGGAGCTGGGCGCGACCAAGGCCGAGCTCTCCATTGCTTCCGGCGCCTGGTTCATCACTTTTGCCGCGATGCAATTTGTCATCGGCGTATCGCTTGACCGATACGGGCCGCGCAGAACGGCGTCCGTCCTCCTTGCGTTCGGCGGCGGTGGTGGTGCCTTGTTGCTCGCATTTGCCATGACGCCCTGGATGGTTGTTCTCGCGATGGCGCTGATCGGCATTGGATGCGCGCCGATTTTAATGGCCTCGGTTTTCATTTTCGCCAAGGCCCATTCGCCGGCCCGCCTGGCGGTCATGACATCGTGGCTGATTGGCGTCGGCGCAATGGGCAACATCATCGCGGCGTCGCCCTTCGCAGCTGCGGCCGAAGCGTTTGGCTGGCGTCAGGTGATCGCTGGCGTTGCGATAGCGACGTTCGCGACTGCGGCCATGCTCTGGGTCATCGTACGCGACCCCGAGCGAGAAGTAACTGAGGGGGCAGGCTTCTTAGGTTATCTGGAACTTTTGAAACTGAAATCCCTGTGGCCGATTATTCCGCTTATCGGACTGAACTACGCCGCCGCGGTCGGCATTCGTGGCCTGTGGGCCGGGCCCTATCTCGCCGAGGTTCATGGCGCCGAGACGCTGCTCATCGGTCAGGTAACACTGTTCATGGCCGTGGCTATGGCCGCCGGATCCTTCATCTATGGACCGCTGGACAACATCTTTGGCACGCGCAAATGGGTTGCCGTAACAGGAAACTCGATCAGCATCGCCGCGCTGACCTGGCTGGCGGTATTTCCGGCTGCTGCCATCAGCAGCGTGACCATGGCCATGGTGCTCATCGGTGTTTGTGGCGGCAGCTATGGTGTGTTGATGGCCCATGGGCGCGCGTTTCTTCCCGCGCATTTAACCGGCCGCGGCATGACGCTGCTTAATTTCTTTTCGATCGGCGGCGCTGGCCTGATGCAGTTCGCCACCGGTGGAGTGGTCACGGCAGCCACCGTTCCAGCCGAACCGACGGCAGCCTACAGTGTTCTGTTCGCCTTTTATGCCGGGACATTGGCGACGACCGTCCTCATCTACCTCCTCTCGCGTGATGTTCGCCCGGAACCAGCTGAGCGCTCCGACGCGCGAGTTGCAGAGCGCTGACGCAGGAAAAATCGACCCTGCTGGGCAGACTTCGCCGAAGCTTTTGCCAGCAGCTTGGCTGCTCGTGCAAAAAGACGCCTTGCCAGTTTCCTTGCCGGTTTCTACTTTTCGCGTTCAAAGCGAGGGTTCATTATGCATCATTCGGTGATCGATACTATCGGCGACACGCCGCTTATCCGTCTCAACCGCGCTTCCGAAGAAACCGGCTGCGAGATCTACGGCAAGGCGGAGTTCATGAATCCTGGCCAGTCCGTGAAGGATCGGGCAGGGCTGTTCATCATTCGTGATGCCGAGAAGCGGAAGCTTTTGGGGCCCGGTGGCATCATTGTCGACGGCACGGCGGGCAACACCGGAATCGGCCTGACACTTGTGGGTAAGGCGCTCGGCTACCGCACGGTGATCGTCATTCCTGAAACACAGAGTCAGGAGAAAAAGGATGCGTTGCGCATCCTTGGCGCCGAACTGCTTGAAGTGCCTGCGGTGCCCTATCGCAATCCAAACAACTACGTGAAGCTTTCGGGCCGCTTGGCGGAGCAGTTGGCACGCAGCGAATCGAATGGTGCCATCTGGGCCAACCAGTTCGACAACACCGCCAATCGCGACGGCCACCGGGAAGTGACGGCCCGCGAGATCTGGGAACAGACCGGGGGAAAGATCGACGGTTTCGTCTCCGCCGTCGGAACGGGCGGCACGCTGGCAGGCGTTGCCGAAGGTCTGCGTGCGCGAAAGGCCGACGTCAAGATCGCATTGGCGGACCCCAAGGGCGCGGCCCTTTTCAGCTACTACACCACCGGCGAGCTGAAGTCCGAGGGCAGTTCGATCACCGAAGGCATAGGGCAGGGGCGCGTGACCGCCAATCTGGAAGGCTTCACGCCCGACCTTTCCTACCAGATCCCGGACGAAGAGGCGCTGCCCATCATTTTCGATCTGGTCCAGGAAGAGGGGCTTTGTCTCGGCGGCTCGACGGGCATCAATATAGCGGGGGCGATTCGGCTGGCGAAAGAGCTGGGCCCCGGCCACACCATCGTGACCGTCCTTTGCGACTACGGTACCCGCTACCAATCCAAGCTCTTTAACCCCGCCTTCCTTCGGGAGAAGGGGTTGCCCGTGCCGGACTGGATGGAACGCAAACCCGATATCGCGGTGCCGTTCGAGGAGGTCGCGGAGGGCTGAGCCGCAGGCGCTCAGCCGCTGTTTCCCGACAGTGTCGGCATATCGTTGCAATCGGTGGCTGGCGCTGAGCCCTCGAGGCGTGAGATGATCCACGCGATGGCTTTATCCGCGCCCTTTTCCACGACGCCCATATGGTCCAGGCCGCTACGCAGATCGAGCCGGACAGGCTGTCCGGCTCCGCAGGCGGCCTGAGCGTATGCCCGCGTCACCCGGGGATTGATCACCTGATCGGCCGTTCCCTGCAGGAGATAAAGCGGCGCGGTCGTGTTCTGCCCTTTCGGTGAGTTGCGCAGGAGCAGCGTTCTCCAGGGTTCTGTTTCGGTAAGGTCCTTCTGGAGAAAGTCCTGATCGATTGCCCGCTCGCGCGTGGCGATCACGAGCCCCTGCACCGTGCCTTCCAGGCACCCCTCCGCGATCCGGTCGATGGCTGAGACCGTCGATGGCGACACCAGTTTGTCAAGCGGGGCGCCGAAAACACGGTGCCAGGACCATAGGGCAAAGGCGGTGAAGACCTTGCCGGCTCTCGTCCCCCAGTCATCGTGTAGAAGCACGGAAAGATCCGTCGCCGGCGCCGCCGCGGCCACACCCGCCAGTTCGAGATCGGCTGCATAGGACGAGGCCATCTGGCCCGTATAGAGCGCGGCATGTCCGCCCTGCGAATGCCCCCACGCGATAAAGCGGGGTGCGGCCCCGGCATCCTCGATCCGTGTAGCGGCGCGAACGGAATCCAGGACGGCGCGGCCTTCGCTCACGCCGATAAGGTAGGGATGCGGGCCTGGCGTGCCGAGGCCGGAATAATCCGTCGCCGCGACAACATAGCCGCGTTCCAGAAACTGCTTCAGGCCCGGGATCTTGTCTTCAAAGCTCTCCGAAAGCGATGGCGCACAGCGGTTCGCGACACCCGTCGTACCATGCGCCCACGCGACCACCGGCCGCTTGCCGCCCTGCGGTTTATCCGCCGGCGCGAAAATGACGCCGGAGACGGCAATCGGTTCTCCCTTCAGCCCGATCGAACGATAAAGTACACGCCATGCACGGGCGCCGTCCGGTGCCTTCGCGTGCTCGTCTATGCGCAGGATCGTTCCCGGCGGGCCTTCCGGTGTGTTCGCATCGACCTGATAGAATGCGCCAGGCTCGGACGGCTCGAACCAGCAACCGCCCGTCAACAACAGTGTCATTCCCAGGCATATCGCGAGCGCGGCTTTGCCGCGTGCTCTCCAGTGCGCCATCCGACCTCCCGACATGAGATCCACTATTAAAGAAAGAATCTTGCTACAACTTATACAGGAATGCAAAGCCGCCCGCTTTCATTGCGGGGCTGACGAAGTTATTAAATGCGAAACTACCATGCCGGAGGAAGAACGTGGAGCAGATGATACGCACCGAGCCGCTCTTTCGTGAGCAGGGCTATTTGAAAACGGTCGAAGCGAGCGTCGTCGGCATTAACGATCGGGGTGGCATTATCCTCGACCGCACGATCTTCTACGCAACGTCGGGCGGCCAGCCGGGTGATACGGGCTATCTCGAGCGTGAGGATGGCTCGCGGATCGCGATCGCGGCGACGGTGACCGGGCGCACGAAGGACGAGATTATCCACGTACCCGACGCCCAGCAGCCGGTGCCTGAAATCGGCGAGAAAGTGACCGCGGCCATTGACTGGGATCGCCGCCATAAGCTGATGCGCATGCACACGGCCTGCCATTTGCTGAGCGCCATCTGCCCGCACCCTATCACCGGCGCCTCGGTGGGCGAGGAGGATTCGCGCATCGACTTCGATCTGGCGGAAACGGACTGGACAAAGGAGATCGCCACCGAGCGCCTCAAGGAGCTGGTCGAAGCCGATCACCCGGTCTTTACCCGTTGGATCAGTGAAGAAGATCTGGCGGAAAATCCGTCGCTGGTGAAATCTAAGAATGTGCGTCCACCGGTAGGTGTCGGGCGGGTCCGCCTTGTTTGCATTGGTGAAGGTTCCTCCGTTGATAGCCAACCCTGCGGGGGAACCCATGTCGCCCGGACCGGTGAAATCGGTGAGGTGCATATCGGCAAGATCGAGAAGAAGGGGCGTGAGAACCGCCGCTTCCGCATTCGCTTCGGTCCGCTGCCGGCGTAACGAGACTGCCGATATGCGGGACTTGTCCCGCCGCCCGCGTTCCTATCTATTGGGTGTCGGATCTCTCTACCGAGAATACTGCCACCGAAACGGGTGCCGTATGAGTGAAAAGCATCCCTTTGTAGTCTCAGCCTACTGGCTGGAAGAAAACCTGGAAATGCCGGGCCTCTCGATCGTCGATGGCTCCTGGTATCTTCCGGTGCAGGAACGAAACGCGCGGGCGGAATATGACGAAGCCCATATTCCCAGCGCCGTGTTCTTCGATCAGGATCGGGTGGTTGATCCCGATTCCGACCTGCCTCACGCGCTGCCCGAACCCCTGACATTCGAGCAATTTGCCAGCTCGATGGGCATTTCCGAGCGGGACACCATCGTCGTCTATGACGGCCCTGGTTTTTTCTCCGCGCCGCGCGTGTGGTGGATGTTCCGTGTCATGGGCGCCGACAAGGTCTTTATTCTCGATGGGGGCTTCGACCGCTGGCGCGCCCAAGAGCGCCCTGTTACGGACGAGCCGACCCGCATAGCGCCGGCCGCGTTCGTGCCGCGCTTCGATGAAAGCCGCGTGGCGTCTCTCGACGAGATGCGTGGCATCGTGGAAGACGGAAAGATGCAGATTGCCGACGCGCGTCCGCCTGGCCGCTTCACCGGCGCAGAGCCGGAGCCGCGCGCCGGGATGCGTTCGGGCCATATGCCGGGCGCGCGCAACGTGCCGGCCACAGCGCTTTCGGAGAATGGCAGCCTTCTGCCGCCCGAACGCTTGCGCAAGACGCTTCAGGAGGCAGGTCTCGACCTGAACAAGCCGGTCGTCACTTCCTGCGGTTCAGGTGTAACGGCCGCCGCCATCACCTTTGCGCTGGAGACGCTAGGACACAAAGAAAACAAGCTTTATGATGGCTCCTGGAGCGAGTGGGGTAGCCGTAACGACACGCCGGTGGTGACGGAGGATGAATGACCACGAACTTCTCCAGTCTTCGACGAGGAAGGACCTTGCAGGCCACGGTCACGCATTTGCAGATGAAAGAACCGCCGGGCACCTATCCGCCGGCGCCAATTGGCCAGCAACTCGCGCTTCTCAAATGCGAATCCATGCCGTTGCACTTCTACCGGTACCTCTATGATCGTGTTGGGCGCGACTGGCATTGGACGGCGGCGCTCTCGCTCTCGGACGCTCAACTGGCGGAACGCCTGGAAAGTGAGCGCACGGATGTTTGCGTGTTGAACTTGGATGGCTGTCCGGCAGGCTTTTTCGAGCTGCGCCTGATGTCGGAGCAAGAATGCCGTCTGGTCCATTTCGGACTGATGAAACATGCGATCGGGCGCGGCCTTGGGCGCTGGTTTCTCGGTACGGCCATACGCACGGCCTGGTCCCACAGGCCGCAACTAATCTCGGTTGAAACGTGCACGCTCGATCACCCGGCAGCTCTGGGGCTGTATCAGAAACTGGGTTTCACGGCCGTTGATCGCCGGGAAGAAACGGTGAAAGAGCTCTCTCCGGAAGAGAAGGCGCAGGTTCTGCTTCGATAACAACATACAAGTGCCCGCGTGAATCGGGTGGCCCCGCAGAAGAGCCCGGCTAATCTCCACGCAGTTTTAGCATGGAGATCACAGATGGGACTCATCCGGTTCATTGCCATGGCCAGCAACGAGGCGCGTGCCTATCAGCGAGGAGAGTCTGATGCTTACGGCATCCCGCCAGAACGTCACGTTTCCGACGGTGGCGGTCTGCCGTGCCGCCATTGCTTGCGATATATACCGCAAGGCAAGGCTTATCTGATACTCGCCTATAGACCATTCCCGCGCCTCCAACCCTATGCTGAGACCGGCCCGATCTTCCTTTGCGCCGACGAATGTCCGCGTGCGGAAGACAGTGACGTGATGCCGGAGATGCTTCGAGCTTCAACGGAATTTCTGATGCGCGGCTATGATCGCGACGACCGCATCATTTACGGAACGGGAGAGATTACGCCGAAACGGCTTGTCTGCACGCAGGCCCATGAATTGTTGCAGAGGCCGGACGTTGCCTATGTGCATCTGCGCTCGGCCAGAAACAATTGCTACCAGTGCCGTATAGAACGCGCACAAAAAACGCCCGCCTGATGGCGGGCGTGGAGTTGGGGAGGAATACCTCAGGCGGCCAGAACCGCTTTCGGTTCAATCATCTCATATCCGAGCGCTTCCGCAACGGCCTTGTTTGTGATCCTGCCCCTATGGACATTGAGCCCGTTGCGCAGGTTCGGGTCGTCCGTCAACGCGTTAAGTCCCTTGTCAGCGAGCTGAAGTCCATAGTGCAACGTAGCGTTGTTGAGCGCATGGGCCGAGGTCACCGGCACGGCGCCCGGCATGTTCGCCACGCAATAATGGACAATGCCGTCGACATCATAGGTCGGGTCAGAGTGGGTGGTGGGGTGGGAGGTCTCGAAACAGCCGCCCTGGTCGATGGCGACGTCCACCAGAACAGCGCCTTTCTTCATGCCCGACAGCATCTCGCGCGTCACCAGCTTTGGCGCTGCCGCTCCCGGGATCAGCACGGCGCCGACCACCATATCAGCTGAGAAGGCTTCTTCCTCCAGCGCCTCCACGGTCGAGTAGCGGGTGTGGACTCGACCATTGAAAATGTCGTCGAGCTGACGCAGCCGCGGAATGGAACGGTCGATGATCGTGACATCCGCGCCGAGTCCGACAGCCATCTTCGCCGCGTTCAGGCCCACGACGCCGCCGCCAATGATCGCAACCTTTCCGGGCAGCACGCCAGGCACGCCCCCCAGCAGCACGCCGCGTCCGCCATTCGCTTTCTGAAGCGCGGTCGCACCGGCCTGAATGGCAAGGCGCCCGGCCACTTCCGACATGGGAGCCAGCAGCGGCAGCCCGCCGCGCTCGTCCGTCACCGTCTCGTAAGCGACCGCGGTAACGCCGCTCTCGACCAGGCCCTTGGTCTGCTCCGGATCGGGAGCCAGGTGAAGATAGGTATAAAGGATCTGATCGTCGCGAAGCTGCACCCACTCCGAGGGCTGAGGCTCCTTCACCTTAACGATCATATCCGACTTGGCGAAAACCTCTTGCGCGGATTTAGCGATTGCGGCACCGGCGGCGCGATAGGCATTATCATCAGCGCTGATACCCGCACCCGCACCGCTTTCAACCAGCACCTCGTGGCCGTGAGCAACGTATTCGCGCACCGCACCCGGCGTGAGGCCGACACGATATTCGTGATTCTTGATCTCCTTCGGGCATCCGATGCGCATTTCCCTGCAGCTCCAAATATGTGAATCTATGCGCAAGAAACCACAAAATGCCCGGAACGTCCTTGCGAATACCTTTGCTGGCAATGACGGGATTCGGTAATAATTGCATAGAAGCCAGGCGCGGAGGGAGGAAATTCGAAAGATGCCGCTAGACAGGATTGATATTGCGCTTCTGGAGACACTCCAGAAGAACGGACGTATCTCCAATGCCGCCCTGGCGGAAAGGGTCGGGCTGTCTCAGTCCGCGTGCTCGCGCCGCCTCGACAACCTGGAGAAAGCCGGTGTCATCACCGGGTACCACGCGCGGCTCTCCAACGAGGCACTGGGCCATCGGATCACGGTTATCGTGCACGTCTCCTTGTCGGGCCAGTTCGAAAAGACCTTGAGCGAATTCGAGGCGGCGATCAAGCGCTGTCCGAACGTGGTCTCCTGCCATTTGATGTCCGGGGATTACGACTACATTCTCAGGGTCGCCGCCCGGGATCTAGAAGACTACGAGCGCATCCACAAGGAATGGCTGACGGGAATGCCGCACGTCATCAAGATCAACTCCTCCTTCGCCCTGCGTGAGGTGGTGGACCGTACCGGAACCGGCATTCAGCCCGATATGGCATAGCCCTCAGCAAGGTTGATCTGTTCATCGCCTTGTCACGGGAATCTGCTGGATGAAATCCTAACGGCGCAAAGTCTCTCGCGTCACTAGAGGAAGAATCGCACTTCCAGAGGAGATCACCTGTGAACGCCCACCAAGCTTTTTCCCGTCGTTCGTTTCTCGCTGGCGCAGGCGCGGCCGGCGCCTTGATCGCGCTGCATCCATTCTCAGTGCGGGCGGCGGCCAATCAGGCCCACCTGCGCATTATGGAAACGACGGACCTGCACGTGCACGTGTTTCCCTACGACTATTACGCCGACAAGCCCAACGATACCATGGGCCTTGCCCGCACGGCGACCATCATGGACCAGATCCGCGCCGAGGCGACGAACGCGATGCTGATCGACAATGGCGATTTCCTGCAGGGCAACCCCATGGGCGACTACATCGCCTATGAGCGCGGCATGAAGGAGGGCGACCTCCATCCGATCATCAAGGCCATGAACACACTGGGCTACGAGTGCTCCACACTCGGCAATCACGAGTTCAACTACGGCCTGGACTTCATGTTCAAGGTCCTCGCCGGAGCCAACTTCCCATTCGTTTGCGCCAACCTGACCAAGGGCAACCTTGCCGCAAACCCGCGCAAAGACGAGCTTTTCATGAAGCCCTACGTCATTCTCGACAAGACGGTGAAGGACGGCGCGGGCGAGGAGCATCCCGTTCGCATCGGCCTGATCGGCTTCGTACCCCCGCAGATTATGACTTGGGACGCCGGCCACCTGACGGGCAAGGCGATGACCCGCGATATCGTGAAGGCCGCGGAGGCCTGGGTGCCGCAGATGAAAGAAGAGGGCGCTGACGTGATCATTGCGCTCTCCCACTCAGGCGTCGGGCCCGCGCGCTACGAGGAAAATCTGGAAAATGCATCGCTGCAGGTCGCCGGCATTGACGGCATTGATGCAATCGTGACCGGCCATAGCCATCTCGACTTTCCGGGTCCGAAATTCGACGGCGTCGCGGGCGTGGACAACGCCGCCGGAACGATCGGCGGCAAGCCGGGCGTCATGGGCGGCTTCTGGGGCTCTCATCTGGGGCTGATCGACCTGATGCTCGAGCGAGACGGCAATGAGTGGCGCGTTGTGGGCTCCACCAGCGAGGCGCGGCCCATCTTCGAGCGGGTCGACGGCCAGGTCGAGCCGTCGGTTGAGAGCAAGACGGAAGTCGAAGAAGCCGTTCAGTCCGATCATGAAGCGACGCTGACCTATGTGCGCACAGCGGTCGGCGAGACCTCGGCTCCATTGCACTCCTACTTTGCCCTTGTCGCGGATGACCCATCCGTTCAGATCGTCGCCAATGCGCAGGTCTGGTACATTGAGGAGATGCTGAAGGAGACGGAATACAAGGATATTCCGGTGCTTTCTGCGGCTGCGCCCTTCAAGGCCGGCGGTCGCGGCGGTCCAGAATACTACACCGATGTGCCGGCGGGCGATATCGCCATCAAACACGTCGCCGACCTCTACCTCTACCCCAACACGGTGCAGGCGGTGCTGATCACGGGCGCGGACGTCAAGGAATGGCTGGAGATGTCGGCGGGCATCTTCAATCAGGTGGAACTGGGCAAGCCGGACCAGCCGCTTATCAATCTGGCCTTTCCCTCATACAATTACGATGTCATCGATGGGGTTACCTATACGATCGATCTCAGCCAGCCACCGCGCTATTCGTCGGAAGGCGAGTTGATCAACCCCGATGCCCACCGCATCAAGGACGTGAGGTTCGACGGTGATCCGATTGATCCGACTCAGAAATTCGTCGTCGCCACCAACAATTACCGCGCCGGCGGTGGCGGGAATTTCCCAGGCATCGGTCCGGACAAGGTCGTCTTTGAAGCGCCGGATACAAACCGCGACGTGATCGTGCGCTATATCGTGGAGCAGGGCACCATCAACCCTTCAGCCGATGCCAACTGGACTTTCGAGCCGCTCGAGGGAACGAGCGTGCTTTTCGAGACGGGGCCGAAGGGCGCGGAGTTCGCCGCCAATGTGAAGGGCGTTTCCATCGAGCCGGCGGGCGATGGCGAAGGCGGCTTTGCGCACTATCGCATCACCCTTTGATATTCAGACGCTGACGCTGCGCCCTTTCGGCGCGGCGTCCTTTCGCTGCGTTGACATTTCGGGCTCACGCGCAAACTTGCCTCGACAGCAAGCAATCGGAGGCGTTCCATGATTCGTCACATCGTTTTTTTCAGTGCCAGGGAGCGCGAGAATGTTTTGCGCATAGCCGATGAGCTTAATGCGCTCGGTCAAATCCCGCATTCCGATTTCTTCGAAGTCGGGCTCAACCGGCGGATCGATCAGCTCTCCGGTGAGGTGGACGTGGTGGTCTATGGCGAATTCCGTGACCAGGCCGCGCTGGATGCCTATAAGGCCCATCCGATCTATGAGGAGACAATCAAGCGGGTTCGCCCGCTCCGGGAATTGCGTGTTGCGGCGGATTTCGATTCGAAGCGGTAAGACAGGACGGTCCGGACCCACGGTTTCGGAGACAGGATAAGCTTCGCCCGGGCTTGTAATCCGGCCCGCGCGCGTTACAGGTGCTGCACTGCGACATAGGGCACGAGACGCTATCGGATAAACGGGGAGAATGCCGTTGAGCGAGCCGGAAACGCGCGTGAGTGAAACCGAGCCGACCGATGCGCCGGAGCACGGCCTCTACGACGAGGGCGGCATTGTGTCCGCGCCCTTTCTCACCCACATAGGCGCGGCGATCGCCGACCGCGATGTGCTCACCCTGAAGGAGGACGTCGGCCGCCTGCACCAGTCGGAGATCGGTGATCTGCTGGAGGCTCTCTCGCCCGAGCAGCGCCGCGCCCTCGTCCAGCTCATGAGCGAGGATTTCGACTTCACGGCGCTCACCGAGGTGGACGAGGCGATCCGCCTCGACATTGCCAGCCACCTGTCCAATGCGCAGATCGCCCACGCGGTCCAGCAGCTCGATTCCGACGACGCCGTCTACATCCTCGAGGATCTCGACCCGGCCGACCAGGACGAGATCCTGGCGCGCCTGCCGTTCACCGAACGCGTGCGCCTGCGCCGCTCGCTCGGCTATCCGGAAGAGACCGCCGGGCGGCGCATGCAGACGGAGTTCGTTGCGGTCCCGCCGTTCTGGACCGTCGGCCAGACCATCGACTACATGCGCGAAGACCAGAATCTGCCGGACAGTTTCTCCCAGATTTTCGTCGTCGACCCGACCTTCCGGCTCGTGGGCGCCGTCGACCTCGATCGTATCCTGCGCACCAAGCGTGCAGTGAAGATCGAGGAGGTGATGCACGAGACGAGCCACGCCATCCCCGCCACGATGGACCAGGAGGAAGCGGCTCAGATCTTTGAGCAATACGACCTGCTTTCGGCCGCCGTCGTGGACGAGAACGACCGGCTCGTCGGCGTGCTGACCATCGACGACGTCGTGGACGTTATCACCCAGGAAGCCGAGGAAGACATTCTGCGCCTGGGCGGTGTCGGTGACGAGGAGCTTTCGGATTCCGTGCTGGCTGCCAGCCGTTCCCGCGTGCCCTGGCTGATGGTCAATCTCGTGACCGCCTTTCTGGCCGCCTCGGTCATCAGCCTGTTCGATGCCACGATTCAGCAGGTGGTGGCGCTGGCCATCCTCATGCCCATCGTCGCCGGCATGGGCGGCAATGCCGGTTCCCAGACCATGACGGTGACCGTGCGCGCGCTCGCCACGCGCGATCTCGATATCTATAATGCCGGCCGCATCATCCGCCGCGAAATGGGTGTCGGCCTGCTCAACGGCGTCATCTTCGCCACGCTGATCGGTCTCGTGGCCGGGATGTGGTTCCAGGAACCCACGATTGGCGGTCTCATCGGCACGGCTATGATCATCAACATGTTCGTCGCCGCGTTGGCCGGCATCATGATCCCGCTCCTGCTCGACCGCGTTGGGGTTGATCCTGCGGTCGCCTCCGCCGTCTTTCTCACCACGGTGACGGATGTCGTCGGCTTCTTCGCTTTCCTGGGATTGGCCACCTGGTGGCTGGGAATCGGGTAGAGCAGGGGACAGGAACAACGCTTGCTGACCCGCTCTAACCCGCTCTTAGACCTCTAAGCTTTGACAGTCTCCGTTCTCGGCCGGCGCAGCAGGATCAGCAGCATCACGCTGATATTGAGCAGGTTCCAGGCAATTCCATTCAGGAATGCCGCTTGGTATGAGCCGGTGAGGTCATAGATCCACCCCGACATCCAGCCGCCGAAAGCCATGCCGCCGATTGTCGCCATGATGACGATGCCCACGCGCTGCCCGGCCTCGCGCGCGGGCAGGTATTCACGCACGATGATGGCGTAGGAGGGCACGATTCCGCCCTGGGCAAGGCCGAAGACGAGGGAAACCATATAGAGTGAGGCAAGCCCGTCGAAGGGGATGTAGAGCAGCAGCGACAGCCCCTGAAGCACCGAGCCGATGAGCAGCGTGCGCACGCCGCCGATATAATCGGCGACGAAACCGGAGGCGAGCCGGCTGACAATCCCGCCGGCCAGCATCAGCGAGAGCATTTCCGCACCGCGTGCGATCCCGAAACCGAGGTCGACGCAATAGGCGACGATGTGCACCTGCGGCATGGCCATCGCCACGCAACAGGCAATGCCCGCGACGATAAGGAGACCCTGCAACGCATTGGGCGAAAACGGGCTTGGCGCGAGCGGTTTGCGGAGCAGGCTGGGCTTTCGTTGTGAATCATCGGACGGCGCCGGCGGCCGCGGGCGCAGCAGCAGCGAAAGCGGCAAGATGCCTGCTATGCAGATGACCCCGATCCAGATAAACGCCACCCGCCATCCTGTGCCGGCGAGCATGAGCTTGATCACGGTCGGCCAGACCACGCCGGCGACATAGTTGCCGCACGCCACCGCGGCCACTGCGATTCCGCGCCGCCGCTCGAACCAATGCGAGATATCGGCAATCAGCGGTCCGAAAGTCGCGGAAGCACCGAAGCCGACCATGACCTGAAGCAGGGCGAACTGCCAGATCGACTGCGTGAAAGAGGACAGGATGTAGCCCAGACCGAGCAGAGTACCCGCCACCGCGACTGGCAGCATCACCCCAAGGCGATCCACATACCGCCCAATCAGCACATTGCCGATTCCAAAGCCGACCATGGTCATCGTGTAGGGCAGGGAGGCCTGCGCGCGTTCCACGGCGAAGTCGACCTGCACCGCCGGCAATACGACCACGACAGCCCACATGCCGACGCTGCCAAGCGTTCCCAGAAGCACGCACAGCACGAGCCGCAGCCACGCATAGACATCGTCAGGCCGTCGCTGATCCGCTGTCGGTATGGGCGCGGGCATATGGGCTCCGGTGATGGTTCAGAATGGACCGTTACCCCGCAGTCCCGGGGCGGGATAGGTCCAGCACATCGCTATCGACTGGCCTGCACGCGGCCACCGTTCCTCTCCCCGTCACAAGGGAGAGGTGGACTTGGGTAAGGCCTGGAAAGGGAGCGAGGGGCAGCTCCCATTTGCAATTGCCCTCGGCTGTTGAGACGATGTGAGTGGGCGCGCCTATCCGGCCACGCCCTCCTCATACTCACTTGAAAGCGACAGCCATTTTTCTTCCTGCCGCTCTATGATCTGCGCGAGCTCCGCGCGCTCCTTGGCGAGTGTGGAGACCTTGCCGGGATCGCGCTCGTACAGGCTCTGGTCAGCCATCTGCGCCTCGATGGCTTGCATGCGCTTTCGCGTGCGCTCGATCAACCCTTCGGTCGCCTTGATCTCCTTGGCCAGCGGCTCCATTGCAGCGCGCCGTTTTGCCGCCTCGCGCCGGCGGTCCGCCTTGGAAGCCTTTTCGGCCTCCCGGCGTTCGCGCGAGCGGCTGGCCCCGCCGGTGGTCTGCGCCCGGTAATCCTCCATATCGCCCTCAAAAGGCTGGACCGTCTTGTTGGAGACCAGCCAGAGGCGGTCGGCACAGGCTTCGATCAAATGCCGGTCATGGCTGATCAGGATCACCGCGCCGTCGTAGCTGTTCAGTGCTTCCACCAGCGCCTCGCGGCTGTCGATGTCGAGGTGGTTCGTCGGCTCGTCCAGGATGAAAAGATGCGGCGCATCGAAGGCGGCAAGCCCCATGAGCAGCCGCGCCTTCTCACCGCCGGAAAGATCGCGCGCCGGCGTGTCCATCTTTTCCGTCGCAAGCCCGAACTGCGCCACCCGCGCCCGCACGCGGGCTTCCGGCGCACCGGGCATCAGTCGGCGCACGTGCTGACAGGCGTTTTCATCCGGCCGCAGGTCGTCGAGTTGGTGCTGCGCGAAGATGGAGACCTTCAGCCCCGGCGCGACCGTCACGCTGCCTTCTTCGAGGCCCAACCTTCCTGCAATCAGCTTGGCGAATGTGGACTTGCCGTTCCCGTTTGCGCCGAGCAGGGCGATCCGGTCGTCATTGTCGATGCGCAGGTTGAGGTTTTTCAGCACAGGCTGTTTCGGCTCGTAGCCGACCGATCCACCCTCGATGGCGATGATGGGCGAGGCGACTTGCTTTGCCGGATCGGGAAACCGAAAGGGCGTCACGTTTGCGTTCACCGTCGCCGCGACCGGCCGCATTTTCTCCAGCGCCTTGAGGCGGGACTGCGCCTGGCGCGCCTTGGAGGCCTTGTAGCGGAAGCGCTCGACGAAAGATTCCATATGCTTGCGCTGGGCTTCCTGCTTCACGCGCATTTTTTCCTGCAGTTCCGCCTTTTCGGCATATTGCCGCGCAAACTGATCGTAGCCGCCGCGCCAGAAGGTCAACTTACGCTGTTCCAGATGCACGATAGAGGAGACCGCGCGGTTCAGAAGGTCCCGGTCGTGGCTGATCAGGAGCACCGTATGTGGATACCGCGAGAGATAGCCCTCCAGCCACATGGTCCCTTCTAGGTCCAGGTAGTTGGTGGGCTCGTCCAGAAGCAGGAGATCCGGCTGGGCGAACAGGACGCCCGCCAGTGCCACACGCATCCGCCAGCCGCCCGAGAAAGACGAAGCGGGGCGCTTTTGTGCTTTCGCGTCGAAACCGAGACCGGAAAGGATGGATGCGGCCCGCGCCTCCGCCGAATGGGCGTCGATATCGGCAAGCCGGGTCTGAATTTCGGCGATGCGGTGCGGATCGGTTGCGGTGTCCGCCTCGCGCATCAAACGTTCGCGCTCCGTGTCCGCCTTCAGCACGATATCGATCAACGGCTCCTCGGTGCCGGGCGCCTCCTGCGCGACCTGACCGATCCGCGTGCTCTTCGGCAGGCTGATAGAGCCCGTTTCGGGCGAAAGCTCCCCGGTGATCGCGCGAAACAGCGTTGTCTTGCCGGTCCCGTTTCGCCCGACTAGCCCCGCTTTCGTGCCGGCAGGCAGGGAGACCGAGGCATGCTCGATAAGCAGGCGTCCTGCGACGCGCAGTGATATATCTGTAATATTCAACATGATTGCGGTTTTGTCCGAGCCGGGCGGCTCATGCAAGCTTTAAAGCTACGCGTAATCTCGCCCGGCGGCGGTCCTGTAGAAATAGATGAGGTCGAGTGACGGTGGCTCCTGGCCCAGAACGGACAGGATCATGTGAGCGTGGCCCCGATGATGGGTCTGGTGGTTGAAAAGATGTGTCAGCGCGGGAGCCAACCGCTGCGAAATCGTTCGCGGATTGACCACGGTCATATAGCTGAACCGTCCTTCGAGCGCGTTCTCATCCAGGCTGTCCACCCATTCGATAATGCGCCGGTCCTCCGCCTCCCGGGAAAGTTTCAGTGCCGGAAAAGCATTGTGCAGGATGGCATCGAGGCGCGTCGGCGCGTCGCCCTCGCCGGTGAAACGCCTCATCCAGATCCGGTCGGCCACCAGGATGTGGTTGAGCGTTCCCTTCATGGAGCCGAAGAATGCGCCCGTATCCTGCGAGAATTCATCCGGCGTCAGCTCCGCCGCCGCCTGATAGAGAAGCTCGTTCGCCCAGCGATTATAGGCGGCCATCATTTCGAAATGCCGTTTCATCTGCTCGCCTCTTGCCGCCCTTCATGCTGCACCCGGCGGCAAACCACAAAGAATGAGGAATGGCAATCCTGTTTATGCGCGCCGGCGGGATGTAGTCGTCGGGAACCTGGCTCCCATCAGGACACCAGAACCGCGGTACTTGGCGTAAGCGAACACGAATCCCTTTCCTCCCTTGCAATTCAGCCCCCGGAGTGTCCATCCTGCGGTCCACCGGCGTGATGTCGCGGGCTCATTCCGGCCGGCCTAAAAATAGAGAAGGAGAGGGGATGACAATCCTGTTTTACGAACTCGTCGGTCAAGATCCGGCACGGCCCTTCAGTCCCCATTGCTGGAAAACGGCGTTCTCTCTGGCGCACAAAGGCCTGGCGTTCAAGCGCATACCCACGCGCTTTCACGAGATTTTGCAGGTGGAGGAGGGCGCATCCAAATCGGTCCCGGTCATCCGCGATGGTGAGCGCGTGGTGCGGGATTCCTTCGCCATCGCGCTCTACCTGGAAGAATCCTACCCTGATCGGCCCAGCCTCTTTGCCGGCGAGGGCGGGAAGGCCATGGCTCGCTTCGTGGAGCGGTGGACGCAACCGACCCTCACCGCCTTTATCGGCCAAGCAGCACTTCTGGACATCTTCGCCATGCTCGGGGCGGAGGAACAGGCTTATTTCCGCAAGAGCCGGGAGGAGCGTTTCGGCATGCCGCTGGAGGAGGTTCCTGTCGGCCGTGAGGACAAGCTGGAAGCATTTCGCGCCTCGCTCGCGCCGTTGCGCACCCTATTGCGCCACCAGCCGTTCATTGGCGGTGAGGGGCCGCTTTTTCCCGACCACATCGTCGCCGGCACGCTGCAATGGGCGCGGGTGGCTTCGCCGTTCCCCTTCCTCGAAAGCAACGATCCGGTCGCGGAATGGTTCGAGCGGTGTCTGGATCTATACGACGGGTTGGGGCGCCGCGTCGCGGCGGCCTGATCACTCTTCACATCACGCGATCGCGCGGCTATAGACCCGCCATCCACGAGTTTCCCCAGACAAGGAGCCGATATGGCCATTGAACGTACTTTTTCCATGATCAAGCCGGACGCGACGCAAGGCAACCTGACCGGCGCCATAACAAAGATGCTCGAGGACGCGGGCCTGCGGGTCGTCGCCTCCAAGCGCGTATGGATGAGCCGCCGCCAGGCGGAGGGCTTTTATGCCGTCCACAAGGAGCGTCCGTTTTTCGATGAGCTTTGCGAGTTCATGTCGTCGGGCCCGACCGTGGTGCAGGTTCTTGAAGGCGAGAACGCCATCGCCAAGAACCGCGAAGTGATGGGTGCCACCAACCCGGCTGATGCAGCCGAAGGCACGATTCGCAAGCTTTATGCCAAGTCCATCGGCGAAAACTCCGTTCACGGTTCCGATGCGCCGGAAACGGCCGCCGAGGAAATCCGCTACTGGTTCTCTGAGACCGAGATCGTTGGCTGAGGCGATACTTTTCTCGTTGTTAAAATCGGGGGGCGTTTCAGCCCCCTGAATTTTTTGCGGCATCCGCTGCTTTGGCGCGCCTTTCGCGTGAGCGGCGGCGACGTTCGCCACCGGCTTCATCCGAACCCAATACTTTGCGCGGCGGTAATTCCACCTGTTCAGCAAGCTTCGGAAACGGGTCGACCTTGTTGGGCAGCGCCATCGCGTAGACAAAGTGTTCCTGGAATTTGGGCTCCAGCGCTGTTTCGATCTTTTCGACCCGCCGCACTGTCTCTTCGATTTCGCGCCTGTGCTGTCGATTGAGAAGCGCCATCCGCGCGCCAGTGCCGGCTGCATTGCCGACGGCTGAAACCTTGTTCAAGTCGCAATCGGGAATGAGGCCGAGAACCATCGCGTAGCTGGGGTCGATGAAGGAGCCGAAGGCGCCGGCAAACCGGATGGCGTCCACCGTCTCGACGCCTTGCTTCTCCATTAGAAGCTTCGTGCCGGCATAGAGCGCGGCCTTTGCAAGCTGGATCGCGCGCACGTCGTTCTGGGTCACCGTTATGCGCGGCGCGTGTTCTTTCAGAACATAGGAATAGGTCCGCCCCTCGGAGATGATACGGGACGTCTTCGCCGCCAACGCGCCGTCGATCACACCGTCTTCCGAGATGATTCCGGCAAGATACATCTCCGCAATCACCTCGATGATTCCGGAGCCGCAGATACCCGTCACGCCTGTGGAACCGACAGCCTCGGCGAACCCTTCGTCATCGGACCAGAGCTCCGATCCGATAACGCGGAAGCGCGGTTCCAAGGTCTCGCGCTCGATCCGGACGCGCTCGATCGCGCCGGGGGCGGCGCGTTGGCCGGAGGAAATTTCAGCGCCCTCGAAGGCAGGGCCGGTGGGCGAGGAGGCGGCGACGACGCGCTCGCGATTGCCGAGAACGATTTCCGCATTCGTTCCCACATCGACGACCAGCATCATTTCGTCCTGCCGGTGAGGGCCCTCCGAGAGGGTTACGGCAGCCGAGTCCGCGCCCACATGGCCCGCGATGCAGGGCAGCACGTAAAGCCGCGCACCAGGATTGAGGCTCAGCCGCAAGTCTTCCGCACGAGCCTTTATGGCGCCGGAAACGGCCAGGGCAAAGGGAGCACCGCCAATCTCGGTCGGATCGATGCCGAGGAAGAGGTGATGCATGATCGGGTTGCCGACAAAGACTGCGTCGAGAATATCGGCGCGTTCGATCCCGCCTTCGGCGGCCACTTTGTCCACGAGCTTGGAAATTTCCAGGCGCACCGCCTTCGTCATGGCCGGTCGGCCATCCGGGTTCATCATGACGTAGGAAACCCGGCTCATCAGGTCTTCCCCGAACCGGATCTGCGGGTTCGTTGCCCCCGCCGAAGCCACTACGCGCCCGGAAAGAAGCGAGACGAGATGCATGGCGATCGTGGTCGAGCCGATATCGCAGGCAATGCCGTAGGCCTCGTTCTTCAAACCCGGCCACAGAGCGATGATCTGCGCGACGTCGTCGTCCTGATCCTGATGGATCGCTGCCGTCACGGTCCATTCGCCCTGGCGCAGAGCCGATTGCACCTGATTCAGAATATGAAAATCAGCCTCCAGGCGCTTGAATCCCCAGTCCTTTGCAAGTGCGGCTTTCAGCCGATCCACGTCGCCGAGCGGTTTGTGCATGTCTGGCTCGTCCACCTCGACATAGCAAAGTTGCACGGCCGGGTGCCGGTGGATGATGCGTTGGTCCGCATCCTTGCGAACCACCTGCGCGTTGACGATGGCATCCTGCGGCACGTCCACGACGAGATCGCCCTGAACGGTCGCGGAGCAGGAGAGGCGGCGACCGGCCGGCAGATTTCGCTTTTCGGCATAGCGCGCCTCCTTTGGGCCAACTGCTGAGATACTGTCCTTGGACGAAGAGATCTTGTGCTTGGCGAAGTGACCTTCTTGCACTTCGATCTGGCACCGCCCGCATGTCGCCCGCCCGCCGCACACGCTCTCGACATACACGCCGAGTTCCCGCGCGGCGTCCAGAATAGCCGTACCTTTGGGAAAGCGTCCGCGCTTGCCCGAGGGCATGAACAGCACCAGGTGATCTTCGGTGTTGGCTGGTGCGTTCATTGGACACGCGCCTCCGGAGGGTTGCGGATACAGGCATCCACGGGGTGAAGGGTCACCGCAGCCTCCGCTGACCAGTCAGACCCGGGTACGCCGTGCCTCTCGTCCGCCGCGGCGGCGTCCGGCCGCGCTGGCCTGGGCCCCACTACTGCTTGACGCTGCCGAGGCGTTTGAGTTCCCAGAGGATGCCGGCTGATGGTCCTTGTAGGTCATGATCCAGGTGTAGCAATTTGCGTCCGTACCGTTCAGTACGTTGGCGCCGCGCACCATCTCCATCTCCTGCGGTCGGCAGGGGTTCATGATGGCGCTCGTCATGCCCGCACCGATGACCATAGGAATGAAGGCGGCATTGATGCCGTGGCGATGGGGAAGGCCGAAAGAGATGTTGGAAAGCCCGCAGGTCGTGTTGACCTTCAACTCCTCGCGCAAGCGCCGCAGAAGCGCGAAGACCTGCCTTCCGGCCGTGCCCATCGCGCCGATAGGCATCACGAGCGGATCGACGACAATGTCATGCGCGGGGATGCCATAGTCCGCCGCGCGCTGAACAATTTTCTTGGCGACTTCAAAGCGCACATCCGGGTCCTCGGAAATGCCCGTTTCGTCGTTCGAAATCGCCACCACCGGCACGTCGTATTTCTTGATGAGCGGGAGGATTGCCTCAAGCTTCTCGTCTTCACCGGTCACGGAGTTGATCAGTGGCCGACCCTTCGCCACTTTGAGGGCCGCCTCGATGGCTGCGGAAACCGAGGAATCGATGGACAGCGGCACACCCACAAGATCCTGAACGATCTGAAGCGTCTGCACGAGCAGGTCAGGCTCGGTGGCGTTCGGATCGACAGCCGTCACGCCGGCGTTCACGTCCAGCATGGTGGCGCCGGCTGCGACCTGGTCGAGCGCATCCTTCTTCACCGTCTCGAAATTGCCGGCCACCATCTCGGCCGCCAGCTTTTTCCGCCCGGTCGGATTAATACGCTCGCCGATCACACAGAAAGGCTGGTCGAAGCCGATGACGACTTCTTTGGTCGCTGAGGCGACAATGGTGCGGGTCATGCGCGGTTCTCCAACGATATAAAGACTTCTTTATATGGTTATCTCTGCAATTTCAAGCTGAGGGAGGGAACGTGGCAGTTTGCGCGTTTCACTATTTCCCTACTCCCGGATCCCTTATTCTCTGGCCCCTTATCCCGCGGCATCCTTGACCATATCCACCGGTTCTTCGCTGGGATTGTCGAGAATATGGTCAAGCCGCTCGGCCACCAGCGCGTCGTCGGGACCGGGCTCGCGCTTCCAGGGGCGGCGGCCTTTCAGAACGCCGGATTCATGGACGATCTCGGCCACATACTCTTCCTGGCGGTAGGCCATGACATGGATGCCGGAAACGCCCTCGATCTCCTTCACCTCGTTGATGATGTCGATGCACAGGCGCTTGCCTTCTTCCTTCTGTTTGTCGGCACCTTCCAACCGCGCAATTACCGAGTCCGGGATATGAACGCCGGGAACATTGGAGCGGATCCAGCGCGCCGCCTTGGCCGAGGCGAGGGGGCCCACGCCGACCAGAATGAAGCATTTCTCGTGCAGGCCCATGTCGCGCACACGCTTCATGTACTCACGCAGCATGGGCACGTCGAAGCAATACTGGCTCTGCACGAACTGCGCCCCCGCTGCCACCTTCTTGGCAAGCCGCTGGGGTCGGAAATCGTAAGGGGGTGCGAACGGATTGATAGCCCCGCCGAGGAAGACCGCCGGCGCCGTCGTGAGTTTACGCCCGGAGAGAAACTTTTCCTCGTCCCGCATGGTCCGTATCGTCTCCAGCAAAGACATGCAGTCGAGGTCGAAGACCGGCTTGGCGCCCGGCTGATCGCCTGCCTGGACCCCGTCTCCCGTCAGGCACAGGATGTTGCCGACACCCATGGCTGCCGCGCCCAGCACGTCACCCTGGATGGCAATGCGATTGCGGTCGCGGCAGGCGATCTGCATGATCGGTGCATAGCCCATGCGCGTCAGCAGCGCGCAGATTCCCATGGACGACATGTGGCAATTGGCGCCCGAGGCATCGACGGCGTTAATCCCGTCCACCCATCCGTCGAAGACCGCGGCACGCTCATAGACGTCCTGCGCATTGGCACTGTCCGGCGGGTTGAGCTCGGCCGTGACGGCGAACTCGCCACGTTTCAGAACGCGCTCCAACCGCCCGTGCGAAGAATGACCGGGGAGCGGATCGAGCGGAAGATCAATGCCTTGCGGGTTTTCGTCCGGCTGGCGCGGGCGTTGGTTCATTGTGCCTCCGATGCCTTCTCCCGCTCCGCCGCGGTTGCCGCGGTGACGCGGAGCCAGGCGGATGTTTCGCGCAGGGACTGGTCGACCGGCTTTTGTATGTTGCAGATCGCGTTCTGATCACGCATGCGCTGCGCCCCTTCCCAGGCTTTCACCCAGACGCAGGGCATATCCGGCTCCACCTCGCAACTGCCGTTCGCCCGCACACCGCCGCATGGCCCGTTTCTGAGCTGCTTGGGACAGTTCATCGGGCACGACATGCCCGTGGACGACAGAATGCACTGCCCGCACATGCGGCAGTCGAACATAAGGCCCTTCACGCGCTTCTCGACGAATTTGACTGGTCTTTCCGCACGGCCGTAGCCGACTGCTTTCCACACGGGGTGAAGCGTAAGAAACATGTCCGCGAAACGTGCATACAACCATTCGAGAAAGCGGGCATGGCGCACGGACCACAGCCGCATGGTGTAGTGTCGCTGGACCCGCCTCTGCGGTGAAACATCGGCCGGCTTATAGGCCAGGAGGCTGCGCGCTTTGCGCACCAGCGTGCCCTGTGTGATGGCCGCCTTGTGCTGCTCAGGTCCCGGCATGACCGCCTGCCTTGACGAGCGCCTTCAGGCGCTCTTCCGTGAATTCCTGTTCGATTGCCGTCATGGCCCTGTCTGCCTCGGCGTCCAGATCGTCGCTCACGGTTTGAGGCTCTCCACGCCGCCACTCGGCCAGATAGGAATCGGTGTCGCGCGCGCCGACGCGCATGGCGCACATGTCGATGGCTTCGGTGAAGCGCAGCGGCAGCTCCCGCTTGGCTGTCTTGCGCCCCTTGCGCACGATAACCTGCGCGGGAATGTCACGCCAGTAAACCACGTACAGATCGGCCATAGAGCCATCCTCCATAAGTTGAGCATTGCAGTATGAATGGAAGGCTCGCTTGCTGCGAGACGACGCCGGAGGTATCAAAAACGACGCGGGATTATTCTCTACTCGGCGCCGGTACCCTTCCACCAGCCTGTCCCGTTGCTCACGCGGTCGATCCCGCCGGTGTCGAGCCGGGAAAGGTGGTCGCGGACAGTCAGGCCGTCCAGCGTCAGGCCGGGTGCGATCTCGGCAAGCGGGACGAGAACGAAAGCGCGCCCCAGCATTCGTGGATGGGGGATCTCCAGGCCGTCCCCCGCGATCCGTTCCTCCCCGTAAAGAAGAATGTCCAGATCGATGAGTCGCGGTCCCCATCGCTCGCGGCGCTCGCGTTTCAGTGCTCTTTCGGTGGAAAGGCAGGCGTCGAGAAGTTCACGCGCGGAGAGCCCAGTTCTGACTTCCGCCACCGCATTCAGGAAATCCGGCTGGTCGACCTCGCCCCACGGTGGTGTCCGGTAAAGAGACGAGACCCGCTCCACCGATACGCCGTCCGTCGCGTCAAGCGTACGCAGCGCGATGGCCATTGTCGTTGCGGGATCGCCGATATTGCCGCCCAGGCCGAGGAATGCGCGTGTTTCAGGACGGCCAGTCAACCGTTACCTCGACATAGTCCAGCACGCCAGGGACCGGCGCATTGGGCTTCCTGATGGTGATGGAGGCATGGACGATCTCGGGGAATCGGTCACAGAGGGCCTTGCCCACCTCGAGCGCCAGCGATTCGATGAGATAACGACGTTTGCCCGTAATGATGGTCTGGATGACCGAAAAGGCGACGCCATAGTCCACCGTGCCCTCGATCGAGTCCTTGGCGAGTGCACCGCCGGGATCCACGGTCAGCTCCGCATCAACATAGAAGCGTTGGCCCAGCGTTTCCTCTTCGTCGCGCACACCGTGGCGTGCGAAGAAGGCGCAGTTCTTCATGCGGATGACATACATGCGTGCCGCCTTGTCCTATTTTTCCGCCGCCAGCATAGCATCCGCAATGCGAAGCGCATCTCTATTGCATGCGACATCGTGTACGCGGAAAACCGACGCGCCCTTCATTCTCAACAGCGCGCAACTGGCGGCGGTTCCCGTGTCCCTGTCGTCTGCTTCGCGCCCGGTGAAATGACCGATGAAGCGCTTCCGCGATGTGCCCACAGCAAGCGGATAGCCGAGCCCGGCCAATTCGCCGAAACGTGCCATGATCTCCGCGTTCTCTTGCGGGTCCTTGGCGAAGCCGAAGCCGGGATCGAGCACGATCTGCTCGTCCTTCACCCCGGCGCCATGCGCGATCTCCAGCGAACGGCGCAGATAGGCGAATTGATCGGCGATGACGTCAGGGAGTTTATTCCGCTCCCGCCCGGTATGCATCACCATGAGCCCCGCTCCGCTCTCCGCGGCCACGCCGGCAATCTCTGGTTCTTTCTGCAGGCCCCAGACATCGTTGATGATATGTGCGCCGGCCGCAACGGCCATCCGCGCCGTCTCGGCACGATAGGTATCGATCGAAATGAGAATGTCGGGTTCACCAGCCAGGGCTTCGATAACGGGCAGGGCACGCGATTGCTCTTTCTCGGCGGTTACGGGAGCGCCGCCCGGCCGTGTGGATTCGCCACCGATGTCGATGATCACCGCGCCTTGTTCCACCATGGCGTGCGCATGCTTCACCGCTTCCTCCAACGCCGTATAGCGCCCGCCGTCGGAAAAGCTGTCCGGCGTGACGTTGAGCACCCCCATGATCGCGGCATCGCGGCCAAGCTCGAGCTGACGTCCGTGAGCAAGGTGCCAGGATTGCGGATTCGTCATTTGCCTCGTTCCCTCCCACTTCGGGCTGCTGTTGTGCGGTCGGCCGCCGCCAAAAATCAATTGCCGTTCACATGTGTGCCCAGCAATTCGTTTGCGGACCAACGTTTAGTGACTTGCATTGCCGTTGCGATTGCCGCACGATTCCAGATGGAAGGAATAGTATGAAACGCATCATTCTTGTCTCTTCCCTATTGGCCGTTACAGTGATGTCGGTCTCGGCGGCGAGCATTTCCAGAACCTATAATTACTTTCCCGTCAGCGGTGTGACACTGGCCGAGATCGAACGCGAGTTGCAGGCGCACGGACCACGGCTGGACGGAAGGCGCGGCGGGCATCCCGGCGCAACGCGGCTCGAATTCTCCGCGAAGGTCGAATACGCTGAAGCCCAACGCTTCTGTGAGGTTGCGGGTACGCGCGTGTCCGTCGAGGCTGAAGTTATACTGCCCCGATGGCGCACTCGAAACCGCGCGGAATCACACGTCCGGCTGATCTGGGATACGTTGGAGCGGGATATAAAGCGCCACGAAGAGAGCCATCTCGTCATCGCCAAGAATCATGCGCGAATGTTGGAAGATGCGTTGAAAGCCTTGCCTCGGCGGCGGAATTGCGGCGCACTTGCTTCAGATGTGGAACAGACGACCAGCAAAATCCTCGCACAACACGACGCTGCCCAGGTGAGATTCGACCGCATCGAATCCATCAATTTCGAAAGTCGCATGATGCGGCTTTTGAAATACAGACTGGAACAGATCAAGGCCGGTCGGATTTCGCACTAAGCGGCGGCGACAAAAAGCTTACGGAAATGTAATCCGGCGGACAGCGCCTCGTAATGCACGGTGTAGGAACATAATGGCCGTGAAGGCACTGCCGCGCTACGGCAAGGCTCCGCCTGACGAGTTAAGCACCGCAAGGTGCGACCGTCGAGGTCGCGCCGAATAACACGCCGGCAGACTGACAATGCCGAGCGAGCGGTGCATCGTGGCCCAAAGAGGGTCACCATTGGAAACGGCGCCTGGATGGGCGCCGTTTTTTCATGCAGCAAGGCAGGAGGAAAGATTACTTGATCTTTGCTTCCTTGAACTCGACGTGCTTACGCGCAATCGGATCGTATTTGCGCTTGGTCATCTTCTCCGTCATGGTGCGGCTGTTCTTCCGGGTGACGTAGAAGTAACCCGTATCGGCCGTCGACTGGAGCTTAATCTTTATGGTCGTGGCCTTCGCCATGTCAGTCGTCCGTTTCTGGTGATTGGTATGCCGCCCGGTGACGCATCGGCGATAGGGCGCGCGAAAACTCGCGGCACACATAAAGCCACACTGCGGAAAGTCAAGTCTTTGTTATACTGAGGGTTCGCTTTGAAGGTCGACGTTGGCGACCCGACAGGGCGGACGACCCGATTGAGCCGAAGGGACGTGTCATTACTGCCGAACTCTCGTAGGATGCCAATCGGAAATGCTTGGCGGCAGGAATTCATTCGGATGATACTCTTTTTTACACCGAACTCCCCATATGCCCGGACAGCTCGGATTGCGCTGCGCGAGTGGGGCGTTCTGGAGGCTGCAGAGGAACGGCTAGCCACCAACCGTCAAGTTGACAATCCAGTATTGCAGTTCAGCCCCGTAGGCCGCGTTCCGACCTTGGTTCATAATGGTCTTGTCATTACCGAAGCACGAAGCGTGTTCGCTTACATCAGGGACATCGCCGGCGCGGGAAACGCTGAATGGACCTCCCCGGCCGATTGGGCAGCAATTGCCGATGAGGGGCAGATTTCCGGTTTTCTTGAGGGGATTGCGTTTTGGGTACGCGAAAACCGTCGCTCCGTGGCTGAGCGATCGGGCTTTCTGCTAAAAGTTGAACGGAATAGAACTCTCCGGTGCCTCGATTATATTGATACCCTTGCGACTACCCGACCGCTACCGACCGTCAAGGAATTCAGGGGAGCGGCACTTGCTTCAGCCTTACACTTGATGGACGTACATCGCTTCTACCCTGATTGGAAGATGAATAACAAGGCGTTGGGCGCTTGGTTTGAACACCAGCTCGACAGACAGTCCATGCGAGAGACGGCACCTCACGTTTGAAGGGCCGCTCCATTCTGCAAAGCGATCGTCACCCGCGCTTGATTCTTTGCCATGCTGCGTTAGGCCACCCCTGCTACAGCACTTCGCGCCGGAACCGCTTTCCCCGCATGAAATAAAACGGTACCGGACCGCCGGGTTCAAGCTGCGGATCGACAGCGAGTCGTTCCTTCAACTCGCCGAGAATCGTGCGCGTAATGCGCGGGACGTCTGCTTCCATCGCCTCTTCGAGCGGCAGCCACGCGATTTCCTGCAATTCGTCCGTCGGGCCGCCGTCGGCAAGTTCGACCGCCACATCGTCCCGCCAGGCGGCCAGAAACCGCGTGTCGAACCGGCGCACGCGCCCCGGCGGCGTGATCGCCCGCGCAAAATAGCGCAGTTTTTCAAGCGATGGCTGTATTTGCCGGGTCTCGAATTCCCGCCAATGCGGGTTGGGGCTGACGAAAGGGCCTTCGCGCCCGATCAGCAGGCCGGCTTCCTCGTAGGTTTCGCGAATGGCCGAAAGTGCGATCGCGCGTGCGCGGGCCGCGGTCACCCGCCTGCCGGCGTTCATCAGCTTTTCTTCTTCTTTCGGGTGAAGGTCACTCGCAACCCGAATGCGGCTGTCGGTCGGATCCGTCCGGCCGCCGGGAAAGACGAAACGATCCGGCATAAAGGCGTGGCCTTTGTGGCGCCGGCCCATGAGCACGAAATATTCGCCGCCACGACGGTCAATCAGGATGAGGGATGCGGCATCGCGGGGACGCAAGGGTTTGCTGGCCAGCTCGCGCGCTTCGACGTCCGCCTTGCTCAACCCCTCCACGCGCCAATCTCCCCCTCAAAGTTCCGGATGCGACTCTACGACGTCCTTTTCGCCACCGAAACCGTGCATCCGCAAGGCCCATTGCAGTCCGACGACCGCTCCCTTGATGGGACCGATCAGGGCAAGGGACATGATGATCGTGATCGGCACCCATATCGAGAGGTGAAGCCAACTCGGCCATGCCGTAGCGACCTCGACGGCCATGAAACCGGCGACCACGATGTGTCCGACAATGGCGATCACCAGATAGGCCGGCAGGTCGTCGGCGCGATGGTGGTGCATTTCCTCGTCGCATCCCGAGCAGCTTTCGACCGTCTTCAGGTATGCGCGGAAAAGGCGTCCCTGGCCGCAGTGCGGACAGCTTCCAAGAAAGCCGCGCTGCATGGCCTCGAACACGGGCCGCTGCCGCTGGCCGGTTTTGTCGGTCGTATTACCGAAGACATGTTCTTCCATCTATCGTCCTCTGGCGTTTCCTGAACGCCGCGTGGTGCGTTTCCCCTTGGCTGCCGTACGCTTCGTCTTGTGATACGATTTAGACGAGCCGGGGAGGCGGGTCGGATCGGTCATCATTTCGAAGCGCATCGCGCCGGCAAGCGGGGTGACTTCTACCAGACGCACGTCCACGACGTCGCCGAGCTGATAGCCGCACCCGCTCCGTTGGCCAACCAGCGCGTGCCGCGCCTCGTCGAAGATATAGTAATCGTTGCCCAGCGTTGACACCGGTATAAAGCCGTCCGCGCCATATTCCGGCAGCAGCACGAAAATACCGGCCTTCGTCACACCCGAGATTCGGGCCGAGAATTCCTCGCCCACGCGCCCCGACAGGTGCTCCGCCACGAGCCGGTCGACGGTTTCCCGCTCGGCCGCCATGGCGCGCCGTTCCGTTGCCGAAATCAGCGCTGATATCTCCTCCAGCCGTTCCTCATCCTGCTTGCGCAGGCCGTCTTCGCCAAGACCGTTGGCGCTGATTAAAGCGCGGTGAACAATCAGGTCGGCATAGCGCCGGATCGGCGAGGTGAAGTGCGCATAGCGGCGCAGGTTCAAGCCGAAATGACCAATGTTTTCAGTAGTGTAGATCGCCTGGCTCTGGGTGCGCAAAACCACTTCGTTGACGAGCTGCTCATGTTCACTGCCTTCGACGCGGCTCAGGATTCCGTTGAACTGGGCAGGCCGCAACGAAGCGCCGCGCGCAAGCGACAGGCCGATGGACGCCAGGAACTCGCGCAGGGATTCCTGCTTGGCAAGCGACGGCTGATCGTGCACGCGGTAGACCAGTGGCTGGCGCGCGGCTTCCAGCGTTTCCGCCGCCGCCACATTGGCCTGGATCATGAACTCTTCGATCAGCTTGTGCGCATCCAGCCGGGGCGGCACAATGACGCGGTCGACCGTGCCATCTTCCTTGAGCAGAATCTTGCGTTCGGGCAGATCGAGATCCAGCGGTTCACGTTCCGAGCGTCCGCGTTTGAGAATGCCGTAGGCATCCCATAGCGGGCGCAGAACCGTCTCCAGCAGCGGTTCTGTCTTCTCGTCCGGTTTGCCGTCCACTGCCGCTTGAGCCTGGCTATAGGAAAGGCTGCCGGCCGAGCGCATCATCACGCGATGAAAACTGTGCCCGAGCTTACGCCCGTCGCGCGCGAAACGCATGCGCACGGCAAGCGCGGGCCGGGTCTCGCCTTCGCGCAGGGAGCAAAGATCGTTCGAGATGCGTTCGGGCAGCATCGGCACCACTCGGTCGGGGAAATAAACCGAGTTCCCGCGTCTCAAAGCCTCCCGGTCGAGCGGACTGTCGGGCCGCACATAATGGGCCACATCGGCGATGGCGACGGTGACGATCACACCGCCTTGGTTTTTCTCATCCGTATCCGGCTCCGCGAACACGGCATCATCATGGTCCTTCGCATCCGCCGGATCGATCGTGATGAGCGGCAGCTTTCGCCAATCTTCCCGGCCCTTCATAGTAGCCGGCTTGGCCGCCTCGGCTTCTTCAACAACACTGGAAGGGAAGATATGCGGGATTTCGTGGGCGTGGATCGCGATCAGAGAGACCGCTTTTTCGGTCGTGACCGAGCCGACGACCTCCAGCACCTTGGCCTTGGGCAGGCCGTAGCGCTTGCTCGAGACGGCCTCCGCCTCGACCAGGTCGCCATGCTTCGCCCCACCGCGAAATTCCTCGTCCACCTGAAGTTCCGGCTGGCCCCGCCGCACCGGCTCGATGCGCAGGTCTCCGTTCGGCAGCTCTCTAAAGACGCCGAGCACCGCTCGCCGACGCTTGTCGAAGACCTTCATGATCCGCCCGTTATAAGCAGGGCCGGTATCGTCCTCGGTCGCAAAGACGCGGGCGAGCACCCGGTCGCCGACGCCGGCAGGGCGCGTTCTGCCGCTTTTCTGAGGACGAATGGCCACCATTGGAACGGGTCCGTCCTCCTCCTCTTCCTGCTCGGCGGGACGGGCAAGCAGCCCGCCTCCCGCATCACGCGAGAAGATGTCCAGCACGACGACATGGGGAAGGGTGCCCGGACGCATCAGCCGGCGGCGCTTCTTTTTGAGAAGACCCTCGTCCTGGAGGTCGCGCAATATGTCCTTCAGCCAGACCCGGTCACCCCCTTTGAGGTCGAAGGCCTTGGCGATGTCGCGCTTGCCCGTGCGGTCGGGGTTTTCCGATACGAAGCGCAGGATATCGTCACGCGAAGGAAGATGCGCGCCGCCCGATTGCTTGGCAGGCTTTGCCTCCGCGCGCCCTGGGATCCTGCGAGCCAATCCTCAAGTCCTCGCTTTGCTGCGGGTCGTTTTCTTGCTCGGCTTCGAGGCCTTCGCCGAAATCAGCTCAAGAGCCTCTTCTTTCGTCACGGACATCGGATCCTTGCCCTTGGGAAGCGTGGCGTTGACCTTCCCGTAATTGACATAGGGCCCGTAACGTCCATCGCGAACCGTAATGACTCCGCCGTCGGGATGTTCCCCGAGTTCCTTGAGTGCCGCGGGTTTCGCCCGCCCGCGAGGGCCCTTGGCCTGCTTCTCGGCGATGACCGAAACCGCCCGGTTGAGGCCGACGGAAAAGACATCTTCCACCGACTCCAGGTTCGCATAAGTGCTGTCGTGCCGAAGGAACGGTCCATAGCGGCCGATCCCGGCGGAGATCATCTTGCCCGTCTCGGGATGCTGGCCGACATCGCGAGGCAGGGAAAGCAGTGCCAGCGCCTTTTCATAGTCCACTGCTTCAACCGCCCAACCTTTAGGAATGCCAGCCCGCTTGGCCTCCTTGCCTTCGCCGCGCTGCACATAGGGGCCGAACCGCCCCGACCGCAAAGTGATCTCTTCCCCGGTGTGCGGATCGGTGCCCACCACCTTGTTTCCGTCGATCGCCGCGCCCGCTTCGCCGTTTTCGGTCCCGCTCTCGCTGAGCTGGCGTGTATAGCCGCATTCGGGATAATTGGAGCAGCCGATAAAGCCGCCATAGCGTCCGAGCTTCAACGACAGTTTCCCCGCTCCGCATTTGGGGCAGAGCCGCGGGTCGCCGCCATCCTCGCGCGGCGGGAAGATCAGCGGCGCAAGCTCCTCGTTCAGCGTATCGAGAACCTCCGCGACGCGCAGCTCCTTGATATCCCCGACCGCGGCGGAAAACTCCCGCCAGAAATCGCGCAGCACGTCCTTCCAGGAGAGCTGCCCGTCGGAAATCTTGTCGAGCTTTTCCTCAAGGTCGGCCGTAAAGTCGTATTCCACATAGCGCTGGAAGAAGTTCTCCAGAAATGCCGTGACGATCCGCCCCTTGGCCTCTGGTACCAGCCGGCGCTTGTCGATGACGACGTATTCGCGGTCCTCGAGCGTCTTCAACGTTGCAGCATAAGTGGACGGGCGGCCGATGCCGAGCTCTTCCATCTTCTTGATGAGAGACGCTTCGGAATAGCGCGGCGGCGGTTCCGTCGTGTGTTTCGTGACGTTGATATCTTTCCGGTCAAGCATCTCGCCGGTGTTGATCTCCGGCAGCCGGCGGTTGTCATCGTCCTGCTTGTCGTCTTCCTTGGCTTCCGTATAGGCCGCGAGAAAACCATCGAAGCGGATAACGGAACCGACAGCCCGCAATGCGGCGATGCGCCCGTTGCCCTTCGCCTCGATTTCGGCGGTGGTCCGCTCGATCTCGGCCGCCTGCATCTGGCTGGCGATGGCGCGCTTCCAGATCAGTTCGTAAAGCCGCGCCTGATCGTTATCCAGGCGCTTTTTCATCTGCTCCGGCGTACGCGAAAAGTCGGTCGGTCGGATCGCTTCGTGCGCTTCTTGGGCGTTCTTCGCCTTCACGGAATAGTGGCGCGCCTTTTCCGGCAGGTAGCGCTCGCCGAAGGTCGCGCCCACAGCGGCCCGCGCCTGCTCCAGCGCTTCCGGCGCCATTTGCACGCCGTCGGTACGCATATAGGTGATAAGGCCGGTCGTCTCGCCGCCGATGTCGAGACCTTCGTAGAGCCGCTGGGCCACCTGCATCGTACGCGAGGCGGAAAAGCCAAGGCGCGAGGACGCGGCCTGCTGCAGCGTGGAGGTGGTGAACGGCGGAGCCGGGTTGCGACGCGTGGGTTTCGCCTCGACCGACAGCACCTCGTAGGATGCGCCATCGAGCATCGCCTTGATCTCGTCCGCCTGCTCCTGGCTCTTGATGTCGAGCTTCTGCAGTTTCTTGCCGTCGAATGCGGTCAGCCGCGCCTCGAAGCTCTCCTTGCGGGGTGTATCCAGCAGCGCCGCTATCTGCCAATAGTCCTCGCGCACGAAGCGCTCGATCTCCGCCTCACGGTCGCAAACCAGCCTGAGCGCGACTGACTGCACCCGGCCGGCCGAGCGAGCACCGGGCAGCTTGCGCCACAGCACGGGCGAAAGCGTAAACCCGACGAGATAATCGAGCGCGCGGCGGGCGAGATAGGCGTCCACCAGCGATGCATCGACTTCACGCGGCTGGGCCATCGCGTCGAGAATTGCCTGCTTGGTAATGGCATTGAAGACAACGCGGCGCACCGGCTTGTCCTTCAGGGCCCGCTTTTGGCGCAGCACCTCCATGACGTGCCAGGAGATCGCCTCGCCCTCCCGATCCGGGTCGGTAGCGAGTATCAGGCCATCGGACTCCTTCACCGCCTTGGCGATCTCGTTCAGCCGCTTGGCCGAGGGATTGTCCACTGTCCAGGACATCGCGAAATCCTCGTCAGGACGAACGGAACCGTCCTTCGCCGGCAGATCGCGCACATGCCCGAACGAGGCCAAGACCTTATAGTCTTTCCCCAAATATTTGTTGATCGTTTTCGCCTTGGCGGGCGACTCCACAATAACGACGTCCATACGCTGGCAATACCTTGTTCGGTACCTCTGGTTGACCGGCACCGTTGTTTTCGATTCGGGCGTGGCAAGGCCCGGCAGTCCGTGAAATGGCTGTGGAAGGTCGCGCGGTCAAGGGCTTCGACGCATTTCGCGCATTTGCCCGGCGCAGCCAATCGTTCCGCCCTATCGTTATTTGTTCATAAATGGCGGCGTTGTTCAGATCGCACGCAAGCTGCACTCATCGGGAAACTCGGCCTATGGAAAATACCCGCCGCAGCCATGAATCACTGGAATACATCCAGTCCATGGTGGACGAACTGGCCCATATGGCGAAGCGGGAACGTTACGAGGTAATCGCCTATCTGCTTGAATTGGCGAGCATCGAGGTAAGCGAGGTTCTCCGCGCCTCGGAGGCGGGCGGCGCTGGCTCAGTCACCGGTCATGATGAGGGAAACGGTACCGCCTGAGTGGCGCTCCAGCCGACCGGCAAGATCGAGCTCCAGAAGGATAAGCTGCACCTGTGCAGGATGCAGCCCCGTGTGGCGGATGATCTCGTCCGGGCTGACAGGCGTTGGGCCCAGCGCTTCCAGAACCCGGCCACGGTCGCTCTCGTCAGGCGGGGGAACGGCGGAAGGATCGGTCGGTTCGTCCATACGTTCGGGTCCGGGTAACGGTTGGCCGGCGAGCGGCGCGACGGCATCGAGAACGTCCGCCGGATCAGTTGCCAGAATCGCTCCCTCCTTGAGAAGCTTGTTGGCGCCGGCTGCCCTCGGGTCAAGCGGAGAGCCGGGTATGGCGAAGACGAGCCGGCCCATCTCGTTGGCAAGCCGCGCGCTGATCAACGAGCCGGAGCGGTGCGCCGCCTCAACCACCAGCACACCATAGGAAAGACCGGCAACGATCCGGTTGCGCCGGGGAAAATCCTTCGCCCGCGCCGTCCAGCCGAACGGCATTTCCGTCACCACCACGCCCTCTTCGCAGATTTCGCGAAACAGTTCGTGGTTCTCCGGCGGGTAGGGACGGTCGAGCCCGCCCGCAAGAACCGCCAGTGTTCCCGTCTCCAGGCTTCCGCGGTGCGCGGCCGCGTCGATGCCGCGGGCAAGGCCCGAAACGACGAGATACCCTTCCTGGCCGAACTTGCGCGCGAAGCGCTGCGCCAGCTTGATACCCGAGAGCGAGGCGTTGCGCGCACCCACCATTCCGATGGCCGGTTGCGACAGCAGGTCGAGGCGGCCTTTCGCGGCTATAAGCGGCGGCGGGTTTTCCGCCCGCATTAGAAGAGGTGGATACTCCGGTTCACCCACGGCAACGAAATGGGCGCCCATGCGCCGCGCTGCTTCCATCTCGGCGTCGATCTCACCCTCCGAGGGGATTTTGATACGCCGCGCCCCGCCGCGCCGCGCCAACTCCGGCAAAGCCGTTAGCGCCGCCCGGGCGGACCCGAATTGGTTGACGAGTTGGCGAAAAGTTGCCGGCCCGACGTTTTCCGACCGGATCAGGCGCAGCCAGTCGTGGCGCTGTTGATCGGTGAGCCTGCGCTCCCTGCCGGCATTCTCCTCGCTCAACTCTTCGCCCCGATGCGCGATTCGCTGCCATCGATCAGCCGCGCGATGTTGCCGCGATGCTTGAAGAAGACGAGAAGGGTGAGGAGAACGAATAGCTGGGCGGGATGAATGTAGTCCAGCAGGAACAGTGAAACGGGCACGCACACTGCGGCAACCAGCGCGGCAAGCGATGAATAACGCGTGAGCGATGCGGTCCCCAGCCACGCAATTGCAAAGACAAGCGCGCCGGGCCAGGCGATCGGCAGGAGGACGCCCAGGTAAGTTGCCACCCCCTTGCCGCCCTTGAAGCCGATCCAGATGGGGAACAGATGACCCAGAAACGCGCCGAGGCCAGCGGCGAGGGCGGCATAGTCCGGCCCGAAAAGGCCGGCGAGCAGCACCGCTGCCGTGCCCTTCAACGCATCGAGAAGAAGCGTCAGCGCCGCAAGCGCCTTGTTGCCGGTACGCAGCACATTGGTGGCGCCGATATTGCCGGAGCCGATCTTGCGCACATCCCCCAGCCCCGCCAGGCGCGTCAGCACCAGCCCGAAGGGGATAGAGCCCAGCAGATAACCAAAAACGAGGCTGGCCAGCAGGACGGGCAGGGCGGACCAGCTAAGGAATTCCGACATTGCATTCCTCGGGAAAAATCAGGCTGAAAACACTGTGCGACCTGCAACTATGGTTTGCAAGACCCGCCCTTGCATGCGTGCGCCCTCGAACGACGTGTTCTTTGAGAGCGAGCGGATTTCGGCTTCGCGTACGATCCACGGTGCATCCAGATCGACAATCGCGAGATCAGCCGGCGCTCCTGGTTTCAGCGTTCCTCCAGGCAGGCCGAAAAGCTTCGCCGGAGCCGTCGACAGGGTCTCGACCAGGCGTAACAGCGCCACCTCGCCGTTGTGATAGAGGCGCAACGCCGCCGGCAACAGCGTTTCCAGCCCGATCGCGCCCACTGCCGCTTCAGAGAAGGGCAGGCGCTTGGTGTCCACGTCTTGCGGATCATGGGATGAGACAATGATGTCGATCGTGCCGTCCTTCAGCGCCTCCACTATTGCAAGGCGGTCGTCCTCGGCGCGCAGGGGCGGCGAAAGGCGGAAGAAGGTGCGGTATTCCCCGACGTCGTTCTCGTTAAGGCAGAGATTGTTGATGCTCACGCCGGCGGTCACCTTCGTGCCCTCTCGCTTGGCCCGCTTTACAGCTTCCGCCGACATAGCCGTCGAAATCTCGGCCGCGTGGTATCGCCCGCCGGTCAGCCCCGCCAGCATAAGGTCGCGTTCCAGCGGAATGGCCTCCGCCTCGCGCGGGATGCCGGGCAGACCGAGCCAGCTTGCCAGGAGTCCCTCGTTCATCACGCCGGAGGAGGCGAGATCCGGATCCTGCGTACTGTGGGAGATCACGATGTCCATGTCGCGCGCATAGGTCAGCGCCCGGCGCATGACGAGTGCGCTAGCGATGGTCTGCCGCCCCTCGGTCAGCGCCACCGCACCCGCGTCGCGCAAGAGGCCGAACTCGCTCAGCGCCGCGCCCTCGAGTCCTTTCGTGATCGCCCCGGCAGGAAAGACATTAACGGAAGCCGTCTCGCGCGCGGTGCGCAGAACGAATTCCACCAGCGCCACGTCGTCGATGACGGGCGAGGTATCCGGCATCATGACGATTGAGGTCACGCCGCCTGCCGCTGCTGCCTGGCTGGCCGAGGCGATGGTTTCGCGGTGCTCGGCCCCCGGCTCACCGATGAATACACGCGCATCCACCAGTCCGGGCATGATTGTCTTGCCCGCGCAATCGACTACCTTCGCCCCTTCCGGTGTGCCCTGGTTGTGCGCACCTGCACCAGCCTCGGCAACGTTGCCGTTTTCAATGACCACCGCCCCGGTCTCGTCGATTCCACGGGAGGGGTCGACGACGCGGGCGTTCTTGAGGAGAGTGATGCTCATGGCTGCCCACCCTCGTTGCGGCGTGGATCGAGCAGTGCTTCCATCACGGCCATGCGCACCGCCACGCCCATTTCCACCTGCTCCTGGATGACGCTTTGCGGCCCGTCGGCGACTTCCGAGGCTATTTCGACACCGCGGTTCATCGGCCCCGGATGCATCACCAGCGCGTCGTCCTTCGCCAGTTTCAGCTTTTGCGCGTCCAGCCCGAAGAACCGGAAGTACTCGCGTATGGAAGGCACGAAGCTTCCGCTCATGCGCTCCCGCTGCAAGCGCAGCATCATGACGACGTCCGCCCCCTCCAGCCCGTCTTCCATCCGGGTGAAGACTTCGGCCCCCATCTGCTCAATTCCGATGGGCAGCAGCGTGGACGGTGCGATGACACGCACGCGCGCCCCCATAGCGTTGAGCAGGATGATGTTCGAACGGGCTACACGCGAGTGAAGCACATCACCGCAAATCGCCACCGTCAGGCCGGCGATTCGCCCTTTGGCGCGGCGGATCGTGAGCGCGTCGAGCAGCGCCTGGGTCGGATGCTCGTGCGCGCCGTCGCCCGCATTGACCACCGAACAGCCGACCTTTTGTGCAAGGAGTGCCGCGGCACCGGCGGCGGAATGGCGGATGACGAGAATGTCCGGCCGCATGGCGTTCAGCGTCACCGCCGTATCCAACAGGGTCTCGCCTTTTTTGGTGGAGGAGCTCGCGACCGCCATGTTCATCACATCGGCGCCGAGTCTCTTGCCCGCGAGCTCGAAGGAGGACTGGGTGCGTGTGGAGGCTTCGTAGAAAAGATTGATTTGCGTGCGGCCGCGCAGGGTGGCCAACTTTTTCTCCGGCTGGCGCGAGATGGCGACGGCCGCGTCCGCGCGATCAAGCAGAAGCGTGATGTCTTGGGGCGATAGCCCATTGATGCCAAGCAGGTGGCGATTCGGAAAAAGCGGAAGGCTGGGGGCGTTGCTCATCTCAAAGCGGTGCTATAGGGCGCGCAGGCGGCTCCTGCAAGCACGCCATTTCCTTGTGCGTGAATTCTCCCCGCCATTTTCTCCTTTCCAGAAAGCATCTCGCCCCTTGCGGAAGCCAAGATTTCGGTGCACCCACGGCGAAAGGTCGATATGATCGGTGAGCGCGTCGCCGCCTAAGGCTTGTTAAAATTCACGGCTGAACGAGGCGAAGTGGTGCTTTTTAAGAACCGGAGCAGAACGTACATACGTGTACTTGAGCCGGAAGCGCGAAAAAGTGGCATTTGCAGTCCGTTCAGGAATGAATCTCAACAGGCTGTAGATTCTAGAGGATTCCGTTGGAACATAAGGTAGAAAACCAGTCCCCGCCGATTGCCGGCACGAACGCGTGGCGCTCGGACCCGCTTTTGATGCAACTGGCGGAAGATTTTTCCGAGCCGGCCCGAAAGGACCTGGATGCGCTGGGGCGTTTCGTGCGCACGCAGGAGGCGCTGGATCTCGCCCGTTTGGCCAACACCGAAACACCCCGGCTGAGGACGCACGACCGCTACGGAAGCCGTATCGACCTTGTCGAGTATCATCCTGCGTACCATGCGCTGATGCGTCGTTCCATCGGTGGCGGTCTGCATGCCTCCATCTGGGAGGACAGTACTCACGACAAGTCGCTTAGGCACCGGGTGCGCGCGGCGCACTTTTTTCTGACGGCGCAGCTTGAGTGCGGTCATCTGTGTCCGCTCACAATGACCAACGCCTCGCTCGCCGCGCTTATGTCTAATACGGAGCTTTTCCGCGCCTGGGCTCCCAGGGTGATTGCCCGCAAATACGACCATGCAAACCGCCCCGCGTCGAAAAAGGCCGGCGTTACCCTCGGCATGGGAATGACTGAGAAGCAGGGCGGCACCGATGTCCGCGCCAACATGACGATGGCCGAACCGGCTAGTGACGGTATTTACCGCATCAATGGCCACAAATGGTTCCTCTCCGCGCCCATGAGCGATGCATTTCTTGTGCTGGCGCAGGCACCGGAGGGACTTTCCTGTTTCCTGCTGCCGCGTGTTGCGGAAGACGGGACGAGCAACGGCTTCCGTTTCCAGCGGCTGAAAGACAAGCTTGGTAATCGTTCCAACGCCTCCGCGGAGGTCGAGTTCGAAAACACGCTCGGCCATCTCGTCGGTGAGCCGGGAGAGGGCATCCGCACCATCATGGATATGGTGACGCTGACCCGCCTTGACTGCGCGCTCGGCTCAGCCGGGCTCATGCGCGCCTCGGTCGCCGAGGCGGTCCATCATGCCCGACACCGGCAAGTCTTCGGCAACACCTTGGTCCAGCAACCGCTCATGCAGCGTGTGCTGGCCGACCTGGCTCTTGAGGTCGCCGGCGCGACGGCGCTGTCCATGCGGCTTGCGCGCGCCTTCGATCTTGCCGCAGAAAACCGGGGGGAGGCGGCCTTCGCCCGCCTCATGACCCCGGTGGTGAAATACTGGGTATGCAAGGTCGCCCCCGCCGTCACCTATGAGGCGATGGAGTGCCTGGGCGGCAATGGGTATGTCGAGGAAGCGCCGCTTGCCCGCCACTACCGCGAGGCGCCTGTCAACGCCATCTGGGAAGGTTCGGGCAACGTCGTCGCGCTCGACGTTCTGCGGGTTCTCGATCGCAATGCCGGTTTGTTTGACGACGTGCTGGCCCTCATTCACCAGGATCTCGGGGATACAGGCCGCGGCACCATGGATGTGCTTCAGGCCGCCGTCCGCGTCTGCCAAAGCGATCCCGGCTCGGCGCGCATCCTGGTCGAACAGATGGCGCTGGCCGCCGCCGCGGCGGAACTGAGACGGCTTGGCGCCGGGCGGGTCGCCGATGCTTTCGTGGAAACCCGGCTCGCGGGCCATTGGCGCGGGACTTACGGCATTCTCGACGCTCGCCACGACACTGCCGCGATCATCGATATGCTTTATCCCGATGCAGGATAGCCTCATCCAAATTCGGGAACCTGGTGACAGTCCTGAAACGATAAGTGTCTTGGGAACATTTAAGGGCAGCGTTACAGATTCGCGCTAATTTGCTGCTGCGCCACTCCATTTTCCTGGCGTCGGCGGAAGGTAGATAAACAAACTCTCGGGGAGAGGTGGGACATGTGCGGAATTGTGGGGATCGTCGGGCACACGCCGGTTGCGCCGCTGATCGTCGATGCATTGAAGCGGCTCGAATATCGCGGATACGATTCGGCCGGTATCGCGACGATCTGCGAGGGGCAACTCGCCCGCTGCCGTGCCGAGGGGAAGCTGATCAATCTCGAGCAAAGGCTCACGACCGAGCCGCTCAACGGTCATATCGGCATCGGCCACACCCGTTGGGCCACCCATGGCGTGCCGAACGAGACGAACGCCCACCCCCATTTTTCCGACGATGTGGCGATCGTCCACAACGGCATCATCGAGAACTTCGCCGAACTGCGTGACGAACTGGTTGCGGAGGGCTTTAGGTTCTCCTCGCAGACGGACACCGAGGTCGTGGCGCATCTGGTTGCGCGCGAACTGCGCAACGGCGCAACGGCCCAGCAGGCCGCTTTCGCCGCGTTGAAGCTCCTCCACGGCGCCTTCGCCCTGGCCATCATCTTCCGCAAGGATGAGAACCTGATCGTCGGCGCCCGCAAGGGGCCGCCTCTGGCCGTCGGCCACGGCGATGGCGAGATGTATGTCGGTTCCGATGCCATCGCGCTCGCGCCCTTCACAGACGCGATCACCTATCTCGAAGACGGGGACTGGGTGGTCGTGCGCCGTTCGGGCATGGAAATCTTCGACATGGAAGGTCAGCGCGTCGAGCGCGCACGGCATAAGTCCGTCGGCACCAGTTTGCTGGTAGACAAGGGCAACCATCGACACTTCATGGAAAAGGAGATCCACGAGCAGCCGGAGGTGGTCGCCCACACGCTTGCTCACTATCTCGATTTCGCCGATGGCGGCGTGAAGCACTTCGAGTCGCCGATCGACTTCGGCAAAATCGACCGGCTGGCGATCTCGGCCTGCGGCACGGCCTATCTGGCCGGCGTCGTCGCCAAATACTGGTTCGAGCGCTACGCGCGCCTTCCCGTCGATATCGATATCGCTTCGGAGTTTCGCTATCGCGAAATGCCGCTATCCAAGAACAGCGCCGCGCTTTTCGTCTCGCAATCCGGCGAGACCGCCGACACGCTGGCATCCCTGCGCTACTGCCGCGGCGAAGGCGTTCCCATCGGCTCGATCGTGAACGTCAAGGATTCCACAATCGCCCGCGAAAGCGACGGCGTTTTCCCTACGCTCGCCGGTCCGGAGATCGGCGTGGCCTCCACCAAAGCCTTCACCTGCCAGCTTTCGATTTTCGCGGCGCTTGCCGTGCGCGCCGGGTTGGAGCGCGGCACGCTTTCCGAGGAAGAAGCAAAGAAGCTCGTCCGCTCGCTTTCCGAAGTGCCGCGCTATATGTCCCAAAGCCTCAAGCTTGAAGAGGGCATCGAGAAGATTTCGCGTGAGCTCTCCCGGGTCAGCCATGTGCTTTATCTCGGCCGCGGCACGAGCTACCCGCTGGCGCTCGAAGGCGCGCTCAAGCTCAAGGAAATCTCCTATATCCATGCCGAAGGTTATGCCGCCGGCGAGTTGAAGCACGGCCCTATCGCGCTGATCGACGAGAAAATGCCCGTGATCGTCATCGCGCCCCATGACCACATCTTCGAGAAGACCGTTTCGAACATGCAGGAAGTTGCCGCGCGCGGCGGACGGATCATCCTCATCACCGATCAGGAAGGCGCCAAACGTGCCTCGCTCGAGGACTTCGAGACCATCATCCTGCCGCCCATGCCGGAATTCGTGGCCCCGATCGCTTACGCGGTCCCGGTGCAAATGCTGGCCTATCACACGGCCGTCGCCATGGGTACGGACGTTGATCAGCCGCGCAATCTGGCCAAGTCGGTCACGGTGGAATAGGGCGCCGATACAGGCCGCCCTGCGACGTGATCACGCTGGACGAATGTGGTGCCGGCGGGTAAAGTTGCGCGCGTGTCAAGTCCGCTTTCCCAATTCGTGCTGATCCGAGGTGCCGTCCGGTGATGACCCGTCTGCGCAATTATTTTCTGACGGGGTTCATCATAACGGCCCCGTTGGCGATCACCGCGTATCTGGCCTGGTCTTTCGTCGGCTGGGTGGATTCCTGGGTAAAGCCGCTTATCCCGTCGCGCTACAATCCGGATACGTACCTGCCCTTTGCCGTTCCCGGTTTCGGCTTGATCGTGGCCCTGGCGCTGATCACCCTAGTAGGCTTTCTGACGGCCAACATCATCGGCAGGACGATCGTTTCATCGGGCGAGTATCTGCTCGGTCGCATGCCGCTGGTACGCAGCATCTATCGCGCACTAAAGCAGATATTCGAAACCGTCTTGGCCGAGCGTTCGGAATCCTTCACCAAGGTCGGCCTCATCGAGTATCCGCGCAAGGGGCTCTGGGCCGTGGTTTTCCTGGCCACGGATGCGCGTGGCGAAGTTGATGCTCGCACCAAGGAGACCGCCGGCCCAACAGTGGCGGTGTTTCTGCCGACGACGCCCAATCCGACATCCGGTTATCTGCTCTACGTGCCGAAAAACGAGATCACCGAACTGACGATGTCGGTTGAGGAGGGCGCAAAGCTGATTATCTCGTCCGGGCTCCTCTCCCCAGAGTATCAGGAGAAGACCAGGGAACTCGCGGAGGAAGCGTTGGAGACGGCTGCCGATCAGCCGGCGCGCAGCAGACGCACGGCTTCGTCTTTACCGAACAAATAGAGAAGCAGGCGCAGCGCTTCGCCGCGCTCGGACTGCAACTCCGGATCGCGGTTCAACATGAGGCGGGCGTCGTCGCGCGCGGTCTCCAGCAGGTCGGCGTGAAACTCCACCCGAGCGACCTGAAACCCGGGCATGCCGGACTGGCGGGTGCCCAGAAGATCGCCTTCGCCACGCAGCTTCAGATCCTCCTCGGCAATTACGAAACCATCCTCCGTATCGCGCAACGCCGCCAGCCGCCGTTTCGCCGTCTCGCCGAGAGGCGGCTTGTAGAGCAGCACGCAGGACGACGCCTGATCCCCGCGCCCCACACGGCCGCGCAACTGGTGCAGTTGCGACAGGCCGAAACGCTCGGCGTGCTCGATCACGATGATCGTGGCGTCCGGCACGTCGACGCCCACTTCAACCACGGTCGTGCCCACAAGAAACCGTGTTTGCCCCTCCTTGAAGGCGCGCATGGCGTCGTCTTTCTCCGCGCCCGCCATGCGGCCGTGCACCAGCCCGACCTGCTCACCGAAAACGGTCTTGAGCGCCGCGAAGCGGTCCTCCGCGGAAGTCAGCTCGATCGCCTCGGACTCCTCCACCAGAGGGCAGATCCAATAGATCTTCTGGCCTTCTGCCATGGCATTGCCGAGCCGCTCCACCAGTTCGTCCAGCCGGTCGGTGGGCATGGTGACGGTGCGGATGGGCTTTCGTCCGGCCGGTTTTTCAGTAAGCCGCGAGACATCCATGTCCCCGAATGCCGAAAGCACGAGCGTGCGCGGTATCGGCGTCGCAGTCATCACCAGCATGTCCGGCGCGTCACCCTTGGCGCTGATCGCCAGGCGCTGATGCACACCGAAGCGATGCTGCTCGTCCACGATGCTCAGCACCAGGTCCTTGAAACGCACCGTTTCCTGAAAGAGGGCGTGGGTCCCGATCACGAACGAGACTTCACCGGCAGCGATGCTCTCCAGCGCCGCCCGCCGCTCCCGGCCCTTGTCGCGCCCGGTAACAAGAACGGTCCGTAAGCCGGCCTTTTCGGCAAGAGGAGCAATGGTGGCGAAGTGCTGGCGCGCCAGAAGCTCCGTCGGCGCCATGAGCGCGGCCTGCCCGCCGGCCTCCGCCGCCCGGGCCATGGCCATGAGCGCCACCACCGTCTTGCCCGCGCCGACATCGCCTTGCAGCAGCCGCAGCATGCGTTGGTCATGTGCAAGGTCGTCATGGATATCCGACACCGCGCGTTCCTGAGACGGAGTGAGCGTATAGGGCAGCGCCGCGCGGATCTGCGCAGCGAGCCTGCCATCGCCGGTCAGCGGCCTTCCGGCAAGCTTTCGCGTGCGGGCGCGCACCAGGGCGAGCGAAAACTGGTTGGCCAGGAATTCGTCATAGGCAATCCGCCGCCAGGCCGCGCTCTCGGGCGAAACGTCCTCGTTCGTGGCCGGATCGTGCAAACGCTCCAGCGCATCGGCAAAAGGCGGAAAATCGTGTCGCGCCATTACGCTGCGGTCCTGCCATTCGGGCAGCTCGGGCAGGCGCTCGCGCGCTTGCCCGATGGCCCGGCGCAGCACCTTTGGTGAAAGCCCGCCCGTCAGCGGATAGACGGGCTCCAGCGGCGGCAGCGTATCGGCCTCCGCCGCCGGCACTATATAGTCGGGGTGGACCATGCTTGCTCGCCCGTTGAACCAGTCCATCCGGCCCGACGCCAGCACCTCCGCTCCGGTAGGCAGAATCTTCTCCAGCCATTGCTGGCGCGCATGGAAGAAGGTGAGGGCGATCTCGCCCGTCTCATCGAAGGCATAAACGCGATAAGGTACATTCTTCCGCCCGCGCGGCGGCGGCTGGTGCCGGCCGACAGTCAACGCAAGCGTCACGATGGCGCCCTGCGGAGCATAGGCAACTTCCGGCCGGTTGGTGCGGTCGATCAGCGAATGGGGCAGGACGAAAAGCAGATCCCCCACGCGCAGCGGCCGATTCGCCAAATCCGCGGGCACGACATTGCTGATCAACCCCGCAATACGGGAACCGACGCCATCCAGGGTCGTGGCTGGTGCAAACAGAGGATCGAGAAGCGAGGGGCGCATGGGCTCAGCTTAAAGCCGCAAACGCACAGGGCAATGCTTTATCCACGCGCAGGTATCATCAACATGCGCTCCAAGGTCCGGTAAGAGCCCAGTCCAGTCGTTCCCGCCACCCCTCACGAACGACTTCTGTGCGCCCTCATTTCGGTCGCTCGGTCTCCTTTGAATTTTCTGGAAGCCGCCGTCCGGCTAATCAGACAAAACGACTGACTTGGGGTGGGAAGCCGAACGACCGCTTATGGGCGAAAATCGTCCGTTTTTGCTGATTGTTAGTCGTCAGCGCAGCATTCCTTGATCGACTAAACCGGCTCCATACTCGCCTCGACATCGTCCAGAAGAGCGTTCCATTCCTCGGTGTCATCGACACCGGTGATCCGCATCAACATGAGCCCCTCCACCGCCAAGAACGCAGTGCGGGCTGCTCGGGCCTCTTGTGAGTTCCCGAATTTTCTGAGGATCGACCGATACCAATCGGCCGTTTCCACGCGATTATTGGGGTTCTGCAGATACGCTATCATTAAGCCTGCCAACTTCGCGTCGAGCGCCCCTTGGGATGAACGCATTGCGGCAATGTAGCTACGAACAAACTCAATCGGGCCGGATTTCTCGATATCAACAACCAAGGCATCGAACTGGTTGTTCCAACGATCGATTAGCCCTTTGATCAACTCGTCCTTGGACGCAAAGGAATACTGAACCCCGCCCTTTGATATGCCCGCCGCTTTCGCCAAGGCATCTATGGTCAGCGCTTGCGGCCCTTCGCTGTTCACGATGTCTTCGGCGATCGTGAGAAGGCCATCCCGGCTGATCGTCGGCTTTCTGCCCATTTCTTATCCTTCCTGAGCCAAACATGCGGTTGAAATCCATACGTATGTATTTATATGAGCGGCGTCCAGTTTTAATCAGGTGTAATTATGTCTGCCTCATACCGCGATCCGAAGCGATGGCTCGTGCTCATAGCCGTAATGCTAGCGTTTCTTCCTGTTGTCATAGACATGACCATCCTTCATGTCGCCGTGCCGACCTTGACCCAATCACTAGGTGCGTCCAACACAGAGGTGCTTTGGATCATCGACATCTATCCGTTGCTGATGGCAGGTCTTCTTGTGCCCATGGGCACTCTTGCGGACCGGATCGGCAACCGAAAGGTTCTGCTCACGGGCCTCTTAATCTTCAGCATTGCTTCAGTCTTCGCCGCGTTTTCCCCGAGCGCTCCGATGCTGATCGCGGCGCGTGTCCTCCTTGCTCTGGGGGGGTCGATGATCGTGCCCTGTGTGCTCGGTGTCATTCGCAGAGCCTTCGAGGATGATGGCGAACGTGCAATCGCTCTTGGACTTTGGGGAACAATCGGCTCTGCCGGTGCAGCTGTTGGCCCGCTCGTCGGTGGTGCACTTTTGGAGCACTTCTGGTGGGGTTCGGTTTTCCTTATCAACGCGCCGGTAATGCTCATTGTCGCACCGGCGTGCTACTTCTTTTTGCCACGCACTGAAGCCACGACGCCCGGCAAGTGGGCTATCGGCCAAGCGCTATTGTTGATCGTCGGCATGATATCGCTTGTTTATGCCGTAAAGGCCGGATCAGGCGGCAGTCATCCGCTCGCAGTCGTTCTTGCGATCGCGGCTTTCGGTAGCTGGATGATGTGGCTGTTCGTGAGAAAACAGCTTGGTTCAGATGAGCCAATGTTGGACCTGTCTCTGTTTTCCCACCCTGCAATTGTCGCAGGCATAATCATGGCCCTTGTTGCCACCGGCGCCTTGGCTGGCGTCGAACTGACCCTGGCTCAGGAACTGCAGTACGTCCTTGGTAAGACGCCGCTCGAAGCCGGTTTGTTCATGATGCCGATCATGGTGGCAGCAGCGATCGGCGGGCCTGTCGCAGGTGTTCTATCGAACACGTTCGGCTTGCGACAAGTGGCAACCATATCGCTGCTTGTCGGAGCCGGATCAATAGCCTATTTGGGCGGTGCCGACTTCCATGAACCGGGCCTACTTGTCCCAGCCGCTCTCGCGGTTGTCGGGCTCACGCTGAGCATTGGACTGACGGCGTCATCCATCGCCATCATGGGATCTGTGGAAGCTGAGAAAGGTGGTGCAGCTGGCTCGCTGGAGGGCACGGGTTATGAACTGGGTACGGCGCTCGGTATAACCCTGTTTGGCGTATTCATGGCGAGCGTCTTCAGTCAAACAATCCAGTTGCCGCCGGACTTGTCGGTGTCATTGGGCCAGCAGGCCAGCCGTTCTATCGGTGATACCTATCTGATTGCCAAGGAGCTCTCGGAAGAACAAGGCGCGGCCCTCATCGAGGCGGGCAAGATGGCCTTTAGAGCCGCCCATGTCACATTGTTATCGGTGGCTGCTGCTGTGGTCGCAGTTTTGGGTATCGCTGTATTCTTTTTACTGGCCAGCTACCGGCCAAATGAGAACCCAGTTCACTGATACTATCTAAATCGAGCACTCGGCCTCCCTGCGAAGCCGGGTGCCATTTCGACAGCATGCGAATGGCTACTTTTAGGACATCGCCAATAGAGCGCTGATGTCCGATATGGGGTCGGAAGCGGTCATGGAGGTCGCCCGTGCTTATGGCAGCTATTCATCCTCAACCTCCAGGACCGGATGGTCAGGAATCGGCCCCAAGGCGATCAGGCGGCTTCGCGCCTAAACTCGGTCATAGCGCCGGCCGCCCCCGATTCCAGAAGCGGACATCGCTGATGACAACGCGACAGCCGAGGTTACGGCAATAGTTATCAAGCACCCTACCGCGCATCAAGCCGAATTCTTCTGAATTTCCCCGCTCAGCCATTCCACATCCCTTCCTTCCGCGGCTTCAATACGGGCCAGTTCGCGTTTCAGTATCTCGATATTGCGGCGATGAGACTTGAAGACAACGTCGAATGCGTCCCCGAGGATCGGAATGCCGCCGAGCAACATGTCGATACCGGTGTTGGACGCAATCAGTACCATGGCGCGTTTCCGTGCTCCCATTCGGGTGGCTTCATAGAACATGATCACACCGGGCCCAGCGGTCACGACATCGCCGACCCCGGGGATCAGGCCTAGGATCGAATCCCAACCGACCGGAACTCCAAAGACGCGGAACTTGGCGTCGAGGCTGTGGGCCAGACGGTCTAACCGGGCGATGCGCGCGCGGCGGGAACGTGCGTCGGCATCAGCGGCGGGCGATGATGTAGACGGCATGAACTATCCCCGGGATGTAGCCCAGAAGCGTGAGCAGGATATTGAGCCAGAAATGCTTACCGAGCCCGACCTCGAGAAACACGCCGAGTGGCGGCAGCAAAACGGCGATGATGATTCGGACGATGTCCATCATGAGGGTTCACACTGGGTCAATTTACAGTGCTACCGAATGCGGGCCTGTTTAAAATGATAACGTATGAGAGTCCGTGCTGGTTCCAGACGACTGGAAGGGGAGGGATAGGCGAGACTCCGCTCAGAGGACTGTTCCCAACTCCGGCTACTCGCAGAGAATCTTGCTAGAAGACGCCCGATGCGATTGCGCACTCTCGCCGTAGCTGAATGTGCGGGCGGCTGAAAAACGGCTTTGGCGCTTTGCGCAGCGCCAGGCGGCGCGCTTCCAGGTCGTCAAAGCCTCGACAGCTTCGACTAAACCGCCATCCCCAAGCTCAACAAGATGCAGGTGCTGGAACTGGCGCCCTGCGAATGGCCCCAAGTCGGACATTTAGAACAGCTTTCGGCGATCTCGAAAGGTTCCTTCAAGGCCGGTAAACGCTTAAGCACTGCAGACAACCTTCCGTGTACATTTAGGCGTTGAGCTTATGCGACAAATGGCGAAAATGAATGTCCCATTCGGTCGGTCACCGCCCGTCAGCGGACTGTCTCCTTCCGGCCCCGAACACGTCATTCGGCGATCGGCTTTGCGACGACTGGTTTGTCCACAAAGCCGCCGCCCCGCACCTTCGCATTGGACTTCTGCTCTACCGCCAAAACCCAATCCCGCCATCCGAGAAACAGAATGGTTCCAAATCGCCAGCCGATGCTCTATATGCGCTTTTCGCATTCAAAAGGCACGAGAATGACCGGAACAAGCCGTACGAGCGCTGATCTCGACCCGCGCAGGCGCCGCGTGCTGGTGCGTGCGTGGCGGCGCGGCATGCGCGAGATGGATCTTGTTTTGGGTGGCTTCGCCGATGCGCATATCGGCACGTTGAGCGATGCTGACGTAGCTGAGTTCGAAGCTTTGCTGGAAGTGCCCGATCCCACGCTTTACCCTTGGGTGACTGGTGCTGCACAGGTGCCGCAAGCATACGATACGCCGCTTCTTGCGTGGATCCGCTCAACCGCCGGCGCGACGGCCTGATATATGACCGCATTACTTGAAACCATTGGCTTGAAGCGCCGAAACGGGCCGGCGATCGTCGACGGAGTCGCGGACGGCTATGAATCCTTTGCGCTTGCGCGGGTATCAGCCGAACTCGCACCGGACGGGCCGCTAATCTTCGTCGTGCGCGATGGTCAGCGTCTTCCAGCGATTGCCGAGGCGCTGCGCTTTGCTGCTCCCGGTCTGCCCCTTCTGGAACTGCCGGCCTGGGACTGCCTGCCTTATGATCGCGTCTCGCCGGGCTCGGATGCGTCTGCGCGGCGTCTGGACGCGCTTTCGGCCATGGCGGCTCTGAAACGGAAACCCCACCGCGCCGTGGTTCTGGTCAGCGCCAATGCGCTTTTGCAGCGGATGCCGCCGGCCGAAAATGTCGAAAACCAAAGCTTCCGTGCCCGGCCCGGTAACCAGATCGATATGGAAGAACTCGTTTCGCGTCTGGAGAGCAGCGGTTTCGAGCGCGTGCCGACGGTGCGCGATGTCGGGCAGTACGCCGTACGCGGCGGCATTCTGGATCTGTTCGCTCCGGGCTGGGAGGAGGCGCTGCGACTCGACTTCTTCGGCGATACGCTGGAATCCGTCCGCGCCTTTGACGTCGCCAGCCAGCGCACCACGGGGCAGCGCACGGAAATGACCCTGCAGGCGATGAGCGAGGTCACGCTCACGCCTGATGCGATCAGCCGTTTTCGCAGGAACTATATCGAGACTTTCGGTGCACCCTCGCGGGATGATGCGCTTTACGCCGCGATCTCGGAGGGGCGGCGGTTCTCCGGCATGGAGCACTGGCTGCCGCTCTTTTACGACCGTCTCGAGACGATATTCGACTATCTGCCGGATGCGCCGCTCGTCCTCGATCACCTCGCGCAGGAGGCTATCGGCGAGCGCCATACACTCATCACTGACCACTATGACGCGCGCAAGCGCCAGCTCGACGAGGGCGCCAGCCTGGGCGAAGCCATTCCCTACAAACCGGTCGAACCCTTAAAGGTCTATCTTGACCCGGAGGAAATCGCGGCTGTCGAGGAAGAACGCGCCTTCATTCGCTTCACACCATTCGCCACACCCGACGCGGGGGCCGCAAAGATCTTCCACGCGGGCGCTGCCGCCGGCCGCAACTTCGCCGAGGAACGCGCCGATCCGAACGCCAATGTCTTCGACCATGCGGTCCGGCACATCAGCGATCTGCGCGCCGACGACAAGCATGTTCTGATCGCGGGTTGGAGCGAAGGCTCGGTCGACCGGCTCGGCCAGATCCTTGCAGAGCATGGTTTGGGCGGCGTTTCACGGGTGGACAGTCTTGATGCACTCGGAAAATTGCCGCGGGGCCAGGCCGGCATCGGTATTCTGCCGTTGGAAGCAGGATTCGAAACCGCGAACTTCGCTGTCGTCAGCGAACAGGACATTCTGGGCGACCGGCTCGTCCGCCGCACCAAGAAGCGCAAGAAAGCCTCTGATTTCATTTCGGAAGTCAACGCACTTTCGGCGGGCGATATCGTTGTCCACGCCGACCACGGCATCGGGCGGTTTGTAGGCCTGCGTACCATCGAGGCGGCCGGCGCCCCGCACGAATGTCTGGAACTGCGCTATGCGGGCGACGACCGGCTGTTCCTGCCGGTGGAAAACATCGAGCTTCTCTCCCGCTACGGGTCCGACGCTGCCGAAACCACGCTCGACAAGCTCGGCGGTGTTGCCTGGCAATCGCGCAAGGCCAAGCTCAAGAAGCGCCTTCTGGAGATGGCCGGGCAGCTTATCCGCCTGGCTGCGGAGCGCGAGATGCGAGCCGCGCCGCGGATAGTGCCTCCCGACGGCGTCTATGGGGAGTTTGCCGCGCGTTTCCCTTATGATGAAACCGAGGATCAGCAGACAACGATCGAGGCGGTTCTCGAGGATCTGGGCGCTGGCCAGCCGATGGACCGGCTGGTCTGCGGCGATGTCGGTTTCGGCAAGACCGAGGTGGCCCTGCGTGCCGCCTTTGCCGCGGCGATGGAAGGTTTTCAGGTTGCCGTCGTCGTCCCGACCACGCTCCTTGCCCGCCAGCACTTCAAAACGTTTCAGGAGCGCTTCAGCGGTCTTCCGGTTCGCATACGCCAGGCCTCGCGTCTGGTCAGCAGCAAGGAACTGGCCGAGACGAAGAAGGGGCTTGCCGATGGAACGGTCGAGATCGTCATCGGTACCCATGCGCTTCTCGGCGCTGCGGTGAACATCAAAAACCTGGGCCTCCTCATCATCGATGAGGAACAGCACTTCGGCGTGAAGCACAAGGAGCGGCTGAAGGAGTTGAAGGCGGATGTCCATGTCCTGACGCTGTCGGCCACCCCGATCCCGCGCACGCTGCAATTGGCAATGTCCGGCGTGCGCGAACTCTCGCTCATCGCCACGCCGCCGGTCGACCGCATGGCCGTGCGGACCTTCATCTCGCCCTTCGATCCGTTGGTCATCCGCGAGACGCTGCTGCGCGAGCGCTATCGCGGCGGCCAGAGCTTTTATGTCGTGCCGCGCATCTCCGATCTTACGGAAGTGAAGAACTTTCTCGCCGAGCATGTGCCGGAGCTCAAGGTGGCCACGGCCCACGGCCAGCTTGCCGCGGGCGAGCTGGACGACATCATGAACGCCTTCTACGATGGCAAGTACGATGTGCTCCTGTCGACCACCATCGTCGAATCGGGGCTCGACATTCCCACGGCAAACACGCTGATCGTGCACCGCGCCGACATGTTCGGCCTGTCGCAGCTTTATCAGCTTCGCGGCCGCGTCGGCCGCTCCAAGGTGCGCGCCTACGCGCTCTTCACCCTACCGGCCAACCGCAAGCTCACGCCCACCGCCGAGCGCCGACTCAAGGTGCTGCAATCGCTGGAGACCCTCGGCGCGGGCTTCCAACTCGCCAGCCATGACCTCGATATCCGCGGTGCCGGCAATCTTCTGGGCGAAGAGCAGTCCGGCCACATCAAGGAAGTCGGCTACGAGCTTTACCAGCAGATGCTGGAGGAAGCCGTCGCGGAAATGCGCGGCGAGGCCGAAACGGCCGATACCGGCTGGTCCCCGCAGATCACCGTCGGAACTGCCGTCATGATCCCGGAGAGCTACGTTCCCGATCTTCAGCTTCGCCTGGGGCTTTACCGCCGGTTGGGCGAACTGGAAACGGCCGAAGAGATCGACGCTTTCGGTGCCGAGCTCATCGACCGTTTCGGGCCGCTGCCGGAGGAGGTCCAGCATCTCCTCAAGATCGTCTATATCAAGGCGCTCTGCCGCCGGGCCAATGTCGAGAAGCTGGATGCAGGGCCGAAGGGCGCCGTGCTGCGCTTCCGCAATCAGGAGTTTGCGGATCCCGCGGCCCTGGTTGGCTACATTGGCGAGCAGGGGCCGCGCGCCAAGATCCGCCCGGATCAGAGCATTGTCCTCATCCGCGATTGGCCGACGGCGGAGAAGCGCCTAGCGGGTGCTGCGACGGTCATGACGCAATTGGTACGCCTCGCGGAGAAAGTGGCCGCCTGAGGTGCGGTGTATAGCTTTCGCTGCCGAAGGCGGTATGGTTGACTTGCCGACACCCTTCGGCTTTACACCGGACAGCCGAATAACACGCGGGCAGAACGCGGAAATCCTTCATGCTTGAAAAGACCTATGACGCGACGAGCGTCGAGCCGAAAATCGCGGAAATCTGGGACGACGCAGGGGCGTTCGAGGCCGGAGCCGGCGCTGAACCGGGCGCCGAGTCCTTTACGATCGTCATCCCGCCACCCAACGTAACCGGCTCGCTGCACATCGGCCACGCCCTCAACAACACGCTGCAGGACATCATGGTCCGCTTCGAGCGCATGCGCGGCAAGAATGTGCTCTGGCAGCCGGGGATGGACCATGCCGGCATCGCCACGCAGATGGTTGTCGAGCGACAGCTCATGGAGAAGCAGGTCCACCGGCGTCAGCTCGGCCGCGAGAAGTTCGTCGAGAAGGTCTGGGAGTGGAAGGACCAATCCGGCGGCGTGATCCTCAACCAGTTGAAGCGTTTGGGCGCCTCCTGCGACTGGTCGCGCGAGCGCTTCACCATGGACGAGGGGCTTTCGAAGGCCGTTCTCGAAGTGTTTGTATCGCTCTACAAGCAGGGGCTCATCTATCGCGACAAGCGGCTGGTAAACTGGGACCCCAAGCTCTTGACCGCAATCTCCGACCTCGAAGTGGAGCAGGTCGAGATCAACGGCCATCTTTGGCACTTCCGTTATCCCATCGAGGGCATGACCTTCGACCCGGAAGATCAGAGAACCTATCTCGTCGTTGCCACAACACGGCCGGAGACGATGCTGGGCGACACCGCTGTCGCAGTGAACCCGGACGATGAGCGCTACAAACACCTGATCGGCAAGAACATCATCCTGCCCATCGTCGGCCGTAAGATCCCGATCGTCGCCGACGAATATTCCGATCCGGAAAAGGGCAGCGGCGCGGTGAAGATCACGCCGGCGCACGACTTCAACGATTTCGAAGTCGGCAAGCGGCATCGCCTCCCTGCGATCAACGTGATGACTGCCGAGGCCGCCATAGATATCGTGGAGAACGAGGATTTCCTCGAAGGCCTCGAGCCGACCGAGGCGCAGCGCAGCCTGTGGGAGCAACTGCAAGGGCTCGACCGTTTCGAGGCGCGCAAGCTGATCGTAAAGATCATGGAAGAGGGCGGCCTGCTCGGCAAGGTGGAAGACCACGTCCACATGGTGCCGCACGACGAAAAGTCGAAATCGACCATTATCGAGCCCTTCCTCACCGACCAGTGGTATGTGGATGCCAAGACGCTGGCCAAGCCGGCGATTGAAAGCGTCCGGGCGGGCCGCACGAAATTCGTGCCCAGGAACTGGGAAAAGACCTATTTCGAGTGGATGGAGAACATCCAGCCCTGGTGCATCTCGCGCCAGCTCTGGTGGGGCCATCGCATTCCGGCCTGGTACGGGCCGGACGGCCAGGTTTTCGTCGAGAAGGACGAGGAGACGGCGCTGGAAGCTGCCATCCAGCACTACATCTCGCATGAAGGCGCATGGAAGGCCTGGGTCGAGGAGAAGCTGGAGAACTACCAGCCGGGCGAGATCCTCACCCGTGATGAGGACGTGCTCGACACCTGGTTCTCCTCCGCGCTCTGGCCCTTTTCCACGCTCGGCTGGCCGGACAAGACGCCGGCGCTGAAGACCTATTATCCGACGTCCGTTCTGGTCACCGGCTTCGACATCATCTTTTTCTGGGTCGCCCGCATGATGATGATGGGCCTGCACTTCATGGACGAGGAGCCGTTCCACACGGTCTATGTCCACGCGCTGGTGCGGGACAAGAACGGCGCCAAGATGTCAAAGTCCAAGGGCAACGTCATCGACCCGCTGGAACTCATGGACGAGTATGGCGCTGATGCCCTGCGCTTCACGCTGGCCATCATGGCCGCGCAGGGCAGGGACGTGAAGCTCGACCCTGCGCGCGTGGCCGGCTACCGCAATTTCGGCACCAAGCTGTGGAACGCCACCCGCTTCGCCCAGATGAACGGTGTTGAGCGCGATCCCGATTTCATCCCGGAAGATGCCACGCTCACCATCAACCGCTGGATCCTTACGGAGCTGACGCGCGCTTCCGATGCAATTACGGAAGGGATTACCTCTCACCGCTTCAACGAGGCGGCGGCGTCCGCCTACCGCTTCGTATGGAGCCTGTTCTGCGACTGGTATCTGGAGCTCCTGAAGCCCGTCTTTTCCGGTGATGACGAGCAGGCGAAGGCCGAAGCGCGCGCCTGCACGGCCTATGTTCTGGATCAAACCTACAAGCTGCTCCATCCCATGATGCCCTTCATGACCGAAGAGCTGTGGGCGCAAACGGCCGGTGAGGGCGGTCGTGATGAAATCCTGGCGCTGACGCGCTGGCCTTCGCCCGACTTCGAGGACGAGGAAGCCGCCGACGATGTCAACTGGCTTGTCGATCTCGTTTCCGGCATTCGTTCTGTCCGTGCGGAGATGAATGTCCCGCCGTCGGCCACCGCGCCGCTTGTCGTTGCCGGGGCCGAGGAGACGACGCGCGAGCGCGTCGCCCGTCACCAGCCCGCCATCCAGCGCCTGGCGCGCATCGATGATGTGGTCTTTTCCGACGAGGCGCCAAAGGGCGCGGCTCAGATCCTGCTGGGCGAGGCGACCTTCAGCCTCCCGCTCGGCGAACTGATCGATCTGAAGACCGAGGTTGCGCGCCTGGAGAAGGAGATCGCCAAGACGACGGGTGAGATCCAACGCCTGGAAAAGAAGCTCGGCAATGACAAGTTCGTCGCCAATGCGCCGGAAGAGATCGTCGCCGCCGAGCGAGAGAAGCTGGCCGAGTTCGGCGAAGCCAAGACGCGCCTCGAAGCCGCCCTGGCACGCGTGCGAGAGGCGGGCTGAACGCGCCCGTCTCCGTTAACAGCAACGGTAAAACCTAGCTGCAAAGCCCCAGGTCGGATCGAATGATTCGTGTCAGCATCGGTGCGCGGGCTCAGAAAGGGACGGTATCGGGCCCGTTCGGCTGCCGATTCATCTTTTCGGAAAATTGTTACGTTTTTGCAACAGAAGCATTCGCCGACCGCGATTGTTGCTGTAAAAAGGCGGATTTGCGGCCAAAACGTGCATCATTGCGCCGCTTTCTGCGCCGCTATAGCGCCGCCGGCAAAAATAATGGGGCTTACGTACAGGTAAAATCCGCCTTCATTTCCCATCAGGCGCGCGAAGTTGTTTGTATGCAATGGCAGCCTTGGTATCCTGCCTTCACACGAGCGCTTGAAAGGTAAGGGAGGGTCCTCGTATGCGATTCAGTCTTTTCGGATATACCGCTCTGGGGGTTGTTCTTGTAGCCGCAAGTGCCCAGGCGAATGGTTTTTCGCGCGGCGCGGCGGATACCGACATTCTTTACGAAGAAGGCAATTTCAACATACGCGCCGGCGCGACGGTTGTCATGCCGAGCCACAAGTTCTCTGCTGCTTCAGACCCACGCCTCGTCGGTACGAACTATCTGGATAATTACGTCATTCCGTCGGCGGCCTTGAAACTCGGGCTGACGGAAAACCTTGCCTGTGCCGGCACCTATACGGACGCTTATGGAGCCGCTTCAAGCTTCGACGTACCCTACGGCCCTTCAGGGAAGGAATCCGAAGAATTCATCGTGAACGAGTTCGGCCTTACCTGCGCGGTCTTCGTGGACGTCGGACAGGGCCGCCTGTCGGTGCTTGGCGGCGGATTTCTTGAGCGGTTTGATTACGATCTTTCCGCGGCACCTCCTCTTCTGGGGGGCGCCCCGTTGGATGTCGGACTTGAAAGCGATGCCTATGGCTGGCGTGCGGGCCTTGGCTACGAAATTCCGGATATCGCCCTGCGTGCACAGCTTATGTACCGTTCGGGAACGAAGCACGAAGCGACCGGCATTGCCAACACTCCGTTTGGCCCAGCGCCTGCTTTTGGTGAAGGTGAATTGCCGCAAAGCGTAGAGTTAGAGGTCCAATCTGGCATTGCGCCGGGATGGCTGGCTTTCGGTTCGGTCAAATGGACGGATTGGTCCGTCAACGAGACGCTTGATTTTTCCATCGCCGGGTTCCAGCCGCAGCAGAACCAGTATTACTGGCGCGACGGTTGGACGGTCACCGGTGGCCTTGGCCATTCCTTCAGCGAAGATATTTCCGGTGTCGTCAGCCTCCAGTGGGACCGCGGTGTTTCTACCGGTTACGATTTCCGGAGCGACAGGTGGCGTCTTGCCGGCGGCGTGAATATGAGTGACTCCATTGGTGGAGAGTTGCGCCTGGGCGGTGGTGCTACTTACCTTGCCTCGGCAACGATCGACCAGCCGGATGCAGACCATTACGGAGACGCAGTCGATTCCGGCTGGGCCGGATTCATTTCCGCTTCTTACAGCGTGAACTGGTAACGGGGTCTCGTGCCGGGCCGGGACCGTATGGCCCGGCACTGAGCCACGGGGTTGAAAACGCGTGACACCTTGCGCAGATAGATACGGTGTCACGCGGGCCGGGCCCCTCTGACAGGCAAGGCGTTGCCTGTGATGTCGGTCCGATCATTAACGCGCGGACGCGGCGCATTGTCCGATCCGCCGATATGACACTGCACGATTGGCTGTGGCCTGGCTTCCTGGCATTCGTTGCCCTCATTCTCTTTACCGATCTGTTCGTGCTTCACCGCCGCGATCGCGTAATCTCGACACGCGAGGGTGCGCGAACGGTGGCGGGCTATGTCAGCCTGGCGATGCTCTTTGCCGCTGGTGTGTTCTATTTCGGAGGATCGCATCGTGGCGCCGAGTTTCTCACCGGCTATTTGATCGAGCAGGCTCTTTCCCTCGATAACATTTTTGTCATCGCGCTGATCTTCACCTATTTCAAGGTGCCGGCCGAGGCGCAGTATCGGGTGTTGTTCTACGGGATCATCGGCGCGATCGTCATGCGCCTGTCTTTGATCGTGCCAGGCGTCAAGCTGGTGGATCAATTCTATATTGTCGCGATGGCGCTGGGGGCGTTGCTCATCTTCTCCGGCTTCAAGATGATGATGTCGGGTGGGGACTCGGTTGATCCGGGAGAAAGCCGTGTCGTCAAGCTGCTGAGGCGCACCGGGCGCGTGACCAAAGAATATGAAGGCTCGAAGTTTCTGACGCGCCGCGACGGCATGCTTTACATGACGCCGCTGTTCGTCGTGCTCGCCACGGTCGAGGTGACGGATCTGGTTTTCGCGATCGACTCGATCCCCGCTGTGCTGGCTGTTTCCAACAACGCCTTCATCGTCTTTTCCTCCAACGTATTTGCCATTCTGGGCCTGCGCGCGCTGTTCTTTGTCCTTTCGGGCATGTTGCGAACGTTCCGCTATCTCAAGACGGGACTCTCGCTGGTCCTGATCTTCATCGGCCTGAAGATGATTCTCGGCCATTACATCGAAATCCCCTCCGTGCTCGCATTGACGGTGACGGCCTTGATCATCGGCGGATCGGTCCTTGCATCCATCTTCTTTCCGGAACGAGGGAGCTCGAAAGCCGAGCGTTAGGCCGCTTCGCTCTGTCCAAGGATGATAGGGGAGCCTCGGCCAATTACCGACGCTCAAGAATAGCGCAGACCTCCCCACCTTCATCATACCAAGGTGCTGAGCAAACCCGAACACCCCTGGCATCCATGCCTGAGCGGCAACGAAACGCGCCGGCGCCTCCGGATAAAGCATCCCGCGCGGGGATAAAAAATGGCGCCTCATACATTCTTTCGGCAGATAACCAATTGTTTTTGCTCGATATCAGAAAAAAGTTCGGATTTTTTTCGGCGGATTTTATCCTACAACGCCCAGCCGCTCTTATCATCCAACCCATCGCTCTCGCGGGAACCGGGTCCGGACCGGGGATCAGGGAGGGCGGCGGCAGCCTCCCCCTCCAGGGATCCGGTACCTGGAGGCATGTGAGGGCCCGCAACAGGCCGGCGGCGCCGGGGTGCTGGGTGACAGACAGCATCGCCGGAAAAACCGGGCACCGGGTGAGAGACGGTGCCGGGCAGCCGCGGAGAAGCCGCTAGAGCTTCTTCTTCGGCCCGGCCAAGACCACCCCCTAATTGGGTGCAGCCGGGAAGGAGGGGAGGCCCGAGTGACCGGCCAACCGCGGGACAGCGGCCGGCGGGGCGCGTGGAACGCGCCACTTAAATTAATAGAGAGGCTCGGACCACGCGCCCCGTTTCCCGATCTTTGAAATGGCCAGACGGTGACAAGCCGGGCGTGGCGACGATGACGCGCGCGCCTACGAGCCGCTCACCTGATCGCGAATCCGGCCGAGGGATTCCTCCCGCCCCATAACGGCGAGGACGTCAAAAATGCCGGGCGAGGTGGTGCGGCCGGTCAGCGCGGCGCGCAGCGGCTGGGCCACTTTGCCAAGCTTGCGCTCGGTGCGCTCTGCAAATGCGCGGACGACCGCTTCGGTGCTCTCGGCCGACCAATCCGGGACATCGTCCAACTCGGAAGCCAACTCGCCAAGCATCGCGCGCGCATCACCATCAAGCAGTTTCGCTGCCTTTTCATCGAGCGCCAGCGGCCGTTCGGCAAAAAGGAACTGGGCGCCGTCAGCAAGCTCAATGAGCGTCTTGGACCGCTCCTTGAGGCCGGGCAGGGAGGCGCGAAGCTGGGCCTTGCGGGCCTCGTCCATCCGCCCAAGCAGCGCTTCACCGCCCTCCAGATAAGGCAACGTGTCGAGAAGAAGAGCGAACAGCGTAGCGTCATCGCTCTGGCGGATGTGAATGCCGTTCAGTGCTTCGAGTTTCTGGTAATCGAAGCGAGCCGCACCCTTGTTGATGTCCTTGATCTCAAACCACTCGATCATCTGTTCGGTGGACATCACCTCGTCATCGCCGTGGCTCCAGCCCAGACGGGCGAGATAGTTGCGCAGTGCGACCGGCAAATAGCCCATGGCGCGATAGGTTTCCACGCCGAGAGCACCGTGCCGCTTGGAGAGCTTTGCGCCGTCGGGACCGTGAATGAGTGGGACATGCGCCATGACGGGCACGTCCCAGCCCATGGCCTTGTAGATCAGCGTCTGCCGGGCGGCGTTGGTCAGATGATCGTCGCCGCGGATGACGTGCGTGATACCCATATCGTGATCGTCGACCACCACCGCGTGCATGTAGGTGGGCGATCCATCCGAACGCACGATGATGAAGTCATCGAGGTCCTTGTTAGGAAACCGCACCTGACCTTGCACCTCGTCGTGGACGACGGTGTCGCCCTCTCGCGGCGCCTTGATGCGGATCACGGGCTTCACGCCTTCCGGCGCTTCGCTTGGGCTCCGGTCGCGCCAGCGGCCGTCGTAACGCGGCGGACGGCCTTCGGCACGCGCCTTCTCGCGCATCTCCTCGATTTCCTCGGCGCTTGCATAGCAATAATAGGCTTCCCCCTTGCGCACGAGCTCCTCGGCCACCTCGCGGTGGCGATCGGCGCGGGCGTACTGGGAGATGGGGTCGCCCTCCCAGCTGAGCCCCAGCCAGGAAAGTCCGTCGAGGATTGCCTGCGTCGCTTCCGGCGTCGAGCGTTGCCGATCGGTATCCTCGATGCGCAAAAGCATCGTGCCGCCGGTATGCTGTGCATAAAGCCAGTTGAACAATGCGGTGCGCGCACCGCCAATATGCAGGAAACCGGTAGGTGAGGGCGCAAAGCGTGTGACGACGGGTTTTGTCATGATCATCTCGATTGTTGCGAGCCAAGCTCCGCTCGACTGGAAATCGGCGGCCCGTCCTGTAGCATAGGCAGGTCGCGGCGCAAGCGCCTGTGGAGAGAAAATGGGCAAGGGGGGCAACAGCGGGGAGGCTGTGGGGGACGAGAGTGCCCAGTTTCTCCCTGCGGACGAGCGGGTTTCCTGGCCGTTGGCTGGCAGCGCAGATGCCTTTCCGGCATCGGCGCCGGGCGGTGCCGCGCCGCCGTGGCTCGTTCGCATGTGGCGCGCGGTTCTCCGCTTTTTCCAGGTTGAGACTGCAAAGGACGCCGCGCGCGGCGCGGGCTTTCTCTGCCTGCCCGTGCTGCTCGCCGCCGGAGCAGCCACCTATTTCGCGCTTCCCTTCGAGCCCGGCGCGCTGCCGCTTACCCTTTACTGTGCGTTTTTTGCCATCGCGGCATGTGTCACTCGGCAACGTCCGTTCGCGATGGCTCTCTCCACCGCACTTCTGGTCTTTGCACTCGGTCTGGCCGTTGCCAAGCTGGAGACCTGGCGGGCGGACACGCCCATGGTCGGGTCGGATGTCACGACGAACATAACCGGCCGCCTTGTCCGCCTCGAACATCAGGCAAGCGGCCGCATACGCCTGACGGTCGATATTCAGACAACGGAGCGCCCGCAACTTCACTACCCGCCTGAACGCGTGCGGCTTTCGGCCCGATCCGTCCCGGATGGATTACAGCCCGGCGATGGTATCTCGGGGCTTGTCCGGCTCATGTCGCCATCCGGTCCGGTACGTCCCGGTACGTATGATTTCTCGTTTGCGAGCTACTTTGCGGGTCGCGGCGCGGTCGGATTCTTTATGTCCGGGCCGGACATAGCCGCTTTGGAAGAAGATCTGCCAGTCTGGGCATACCCGGCACGCTGGCTGGAAAGGAAGCGGGAAGCGCTGGCAGAGCGTATCAGGACGCATGTGGACGGATCGGAGGGCGAGATTGCCGTCGCTATCATCACCGGCTTCCGCAAGGGCATACCGGAAGAGGTGAATGAATGGCTGCGCCGGGCCGGGATGGCGCACATCCTCGCGATATCGGGGCTTCACATGGCTCTCGTTGCGGCGACCATGATGGTCATCGTGCGCACGAGCGCCGCTGCCTTCCCGGGTCTGGCCTCCCGCCATCCGGTCAAGAAATACGCTGCTGTCGCCGCGCTCGCCATGTGCACGCTCTACCTCTTCATTTCGGGCGCGGCCGTGGCGGCGCAGCGCAGTTACATCATGCTGGGAATAATGCTCGCTGCTCTCCTGTTCGACCGTGCGGCGTTGACCATGCGCAATGTGGCCATCGCCGCCCTCATTATCATCGCCTTGTCTCCGCACGAGGTGATCGGCCCCAGCTTCCAGATGTCCTTTGCCGCGACTGCCGCGCTCGTGGCGTCCTATGCCGCCTGGACGGATTGGCGCCGTGAACGTGTCGTGCGCTCCGATTTCACGCAGCGGTCACTGCTCCGGCGTGTTCTGCGCACTCTCCTGCTTTTCTTCGCGGGCGTGGCGGCGACCTCGATCATCGCGGGGCTGGCGACGACACTCTACGGTGTCTGGCATTTTCAGCGCGTGTCGCCGCTTGCGTTGGGAGCCAATCTGCTCGCCATGCCGCTTGTCTCGCTGATCGCCATGCCGTCAGCCGTCATCGCCATGCTGGCATTGCCATTCGGTCTCGATGGCGTCTTCCTGGCCATCATGGGGCGCGTCCTGGCCGCGGTAATAGCCGTCGCGAAGTGGTTTTCGGACAATTCGCCTGTCGATTCGGTAGGCCTCATACCGCTCCTTGCAATGCTTATGCTGACAAGCGCCCTGGTCATACTCGTCGTTTCGACCACGCGACTGAGGCTTTTGGCTCTGCCCTTCGCTGCCGCTGGCCTCGTGCTGCTAATGACTCGAGACCTTCCGGATGTTCTCGTTACGGAGGACGCGCGGCTGGTCGGGATTCTCGACGGGTCTGGAATTCTTGCCGTGAACCGAACCCGGCCGAACGGCTTCACGATGAGTGATTGGGAAAGGGCGCTGGCCGCCGAAACCGTCGTGAAGCCCGACAATAAAGAAGCGAGACCGGCTGCGAATTCTATCGATGGCAGCGATTTTCGGTTTTCGTGCGGGGAGGGGCTTTGCCTGACGCGGCTTGAGAGCGGCGCACTGATTGCCCACGCCGAAAATGAGGAAGCGGCGAGAACAGTCTGCGCCACTGCCGCACTCCTCGTGCTCGATGACGCGACGACCGAAAATCCCTGTCCGGGAATACCGGTTACCGTTCTTACCAAACGTGATTTGGCCCGAAATGGCAGCGCCGCAATTCACTTCCAGCGGGAAGGCTCAACTCTAGCGGTAGAAATTGTCTTTGCAACGCCCGAGCCATGGCGCCCTTGGCATGACCATCGGGCCTGGTCACGCTCTGCCCGCGGTCTTGCTTCCGACTGACGTGCCGGATCAGTAACGGCGTATCAGGCCGGTCAGGCGGCCCTGAATGCGTACACGGTCAGGACCGAAGATTCTCGTCTCATAGGCTGGGTTGGCCGCTTCCAGAGCAATGGATGCGCCTTTGCGGCGGAAGCGCTTGAGCGTGGCCTCTTGATCATCTACTAGCGCCACGACGATCTCACCGGGGTTGGCCGTCTGCGTCTTCCGAATAACGACAGTGTCCCCGTCGAAGATGCCGGCTTCGATCATCGAATCGCCCTTGACCTCCAACGCGTAGTGATCGCCGCTTGAAATCAGGTCCGGCGGAACGCTGATTTCATGCGTCTGGTGCTGAATTGCGTCGATCGGCACACCGGCCGCGATCCGCCCCATGACTGGAACAGCGATGCTTCCGCTATTTTCATTGCTGGTCGCAGGGCGGGGAACTGGCGCTGTGCGGCTTTGCCCGCCTTCGATGACGCTGGGGGAGAACTTGCGTCCGCCGAGGCCAGGGGCGATCGATTCGGGCAGACGAATAACCTCCATCGCACGCGCACGGTTGGGCAGTCTGCGGAGGAAGCCGCGCTCTTCCAACGCGGTGATCAGCCGGTGGATACCGGATTTCGATGCCAGGTTCAGCGCGTCCTTCATTTCATCGAAGGAAGGCGGAATACCGGTTTCCTTCAAGCGGTCGTTGATAAAGAGTAACAGTTCGTGTTGTTTGCGCGTCAGCATTCGTCAGAGCCCCACAATCACAGAGAAACGAAACCAGAACATAAAGTATATGTTCGGCTTGTGTTCCGCAAGCATAATGTGAATCACGGATGCTGCGCGGCACCGCGCGAGCGGGTCACTTCGATGTGATGGCGCCCACCGTCCGGTCGTCGGTTCGCTTCAGACTCACGCCGATTACCGGAACCAACTCATCGCCGACGTGGACCGAAATCGTGACATTCATTGTGTTTTCGTCGGCGATCCGCGCCTGCATCGCACCGGTCAGCTCTTGACGGTGAATGGAAAACACGACGTGCTTGTCGCCGACCCTTCCACCGGTCACATCTAGGCCTTCGCCATTGGCGCCGTCGAGGAACGTGCCGCGGTAACCGCCTCCTGCGCGCTCGACGCGAGCCGACATCTTCTTGTTGAAGAGGCCAACGCGGCATCCCCCTTCGAGAGCCATGCCGGCATTTCTGTCCGGCACTGATCCCGTGAGATTGCAGACAAACTTCGTGCCTTCGTACTTTCCGGCGACGATCTCTCCCGGGCCGGTCCACTGACCCTCGATCTGCTCGAAGAAGCGTCGTTCGCGGTCGGACGCGCCTGCAGGAATAGCCCCACCGACGGCGAATGCAGCGGCCAGAAATAAAGCGAAACTTTTGCGCGACAGCGAGGACATGGGGCACCCGAAAGATTGCTTATTGATCTAGGCCACGATCAGCATGAGACGTTTTGGTTAATGCTTTCTCACCGGTTGCATTTATGAGCGCAACAATTAGCCCTAATTATGCTCATTGCACCACCGTTGTCGCTTGTTACACAGCCTTTTGGCACAGGAATGTCAGGATGACCCGGCAAGCGTTTGGCAGCCGCAGGTGGTTATATTCTCATTCGCCCCTAATGAGGTCGCGATCTCCCCACGAGGCGGACGACCACATCTTCTTTGACCTCGGCAAGGCGCGTGATGAAGCGAAATAGGAAAATGCGACGCCATTCTGGAAACCGCAGCTCGGTGTAGTAGGCATAACTGCCACAGTACCGAGCGCGGCAAGCGTCACTTGAGCTTGTCTGCAGCCTTCTCCTGGCTCGCGGCAAAACGCGTGAGCGCTTTCAGAATGTCACCCATGCGGGGGCGTTCGACAGAATGAAAGGCGAGGGGGCGGATGGCCGTCATTGCAGCCAGACCTACACGGGCGGTCATCATGCCGTTGACGACGCCTTCGCCAAGTTTTGCCGAGAGTCGCGCGGCGATCCCGTGGCCGATGATTTGCTGGACCAGCGTTTCACCCATGGCCATGGAGCCGGTGATGGCGAGATGGGCGAGCACTTTTCGGAAAAGGCGCAGAAAGCCGAAAAAACCCGGACGCCCGCAGTAAAGTTCGCTGAGGCGACGGAGAAGACGGACAATCTCGAAAATCACATAGCCTACGTCCATCAACGCACGCGGGCTAACGGCCGTGACCACTGAAACGCGTTTGGCAGCGTCGAGTACCATTTTCTGCGCTCGTGCATCGATGGAGGCAAGCAGTTCCTTTTCCGCAATTTTCAGGAGGTCCCGGCCGTCGATGACATCCTGCTCCACCTCCTTGAGCGCCCGGCGCCCCGCGGCTGTTTCCGCCCGCCCGGCGAAAAGTCCGGAAAGATCCGAAACGACCGTCCGTGCCGCCTTCATATCGTCATCCGCATAGGCCTGGTCGGCACGGCGTCTTAGGCGCTCGACGGAAGTGAGGCGGGAGAGGGCATAAAGCTCGCGTACAAGGATTATGAGCAGCGATAGAGCCGCGACAGCAGCAAGCCCGAGGGCCAGCCATCCCAACCAGTCGGCGCGTGCGTACAAATCGCGGATCAGCCGATCTGTCCACAGTCCGAGCGCAAGTGAGATCAGCAGTCCGAACGCAGCAAAGAAGACCGGCCCGAAGCGAAAGAGCTTTCGCGGAGCGGTCGCGGGCGGCGGAGCGGCATCCGGTGGGTCGAGCGCCTCGATGGTATCGATTTCATCCGGATCGATGGTAACTGAGTCGACGGTGACGGCGCGCGGCTTGCGCGCGGCCTCGTCGGCCTTACGGTTGCCTGAATTTTCCGGCTTTAGGCGAAATGCGGCCGGGCGGCGTGAGTCGCTCATGCCAGCTTATCTCCCAACAGAAACTGCAGCGCCCGATCCAGTCGGATATGTGGCAGCGAGAGGGTTACGCCTTCGGCCGTCCGCTCCAGCTTGGGCGGGCGGAACCGGACGAAGCGGATCGAGGGTTCGGCCCCGGAGCCGGAGGATTTTTGCCTGAAGAGCGCTGCCGGACTTTCCGGCAGATCCCCGGGGAAAACAGCCGTTTCCGTTTGTCCGTCGAAGGTTTCGTCGCCGATAGTCTCGCCTGCGAGAGGCGTTCCCATGATGACGGGCAGTTTGTGACCTTCATGCGAGACAGTGCCTTCGCGCGTTGCCCGGATGGCAGCCATTGCCAAGGCCTCGACGGTCGCACCGGAAAAATCCGCACGGGACGTGGCGCGCTCGGTGAGACGGCGAACGATGGCCTGCATGCGGTCGTGACTCTCGTGGTGAATGTGGTCGGCCTTGGTGGCGGCAACGAGAATGCGGTCGATGCGCCGCGCGATGAGGTCGGTCAAAAAATTCCCACGCCCCGGCCGGAAACAGACGAGAATTTCCGTGAGCGCCCTTTCGAGGTCCTCCACGGCTGCCGCACCCGCGTTGATAGCCTGCATTGCGTCGATCAAGACGATCTGCCGGTCGAGCCGGGCGACGTGCTCCCGGAAGAACGGCTTGATCACATGCGTCTTGTAAGCCTCGTAGCGGCGCTCCATCATGGCTTGCATGGAACCGGGCTTGGATCTCTTGCTCAATCGTGAGAGTGGAGCAAATGTAAGTGCCGGTGAGCCTTCGAGATCGCCTGGCATCAAAAAGCGGCCCGGCGGCAGGGTCGAAAGCGCCCGGCCGTCCTGCTTGCACGCTTTCAGGTATGTCGCGAAAGCCGCGAACAGCCGCTGCGCCAGCACTTCGTCTGCCTCGGCATCCGGATCGATCCGGGAAGAGAGTTCCCGCCATTCCCGTGAGATATCGTCGCGAACAGGGGATTCGGCGAGTTCGACCGCTTCGCGGCTGAAGACGTCATAGCTTTTTCCCAAGAGTGGGAGGTCGAGCAGCCACTCGCCTGGATAGTCGACGATGTCGATCGACAATCGACCCCGCGACAAGAGGCGGCCCCACGCGGAAGCGGATTCATATTCGAGGGTCAGCCGCAGTTCCGATATAGCGCGCGTGGAGGCCGGCCAGACCCGCTCATCCACGAGATCGGCGATGTGCTCTTCATATTGGAAGCGGGGAACCGCGTCGTCCGGCTGATGCTCGAGGTAGGCCTTGGCGATTCGGCCGGACGCCTGCGATTCGAACATCGGCAAACGCCCGCCATGCACCAGATTATGCACCAGCGCGGAGATGAACACCGTCTTACCCGCGCGCGAAAGCCCGGTCACGCCGAGCCTGACCGCAGGTGACCACAAGCTGCTGGCGCGGTCGCTGACGGTATCAAACGCGATGCGGGTTTCGTCGGCCAGGGAAGTCAGGGCAGGCAAGGGCGGTCCTCAACAGGTTGCAGAAGCGATATAGGTGACGAAACGAAACGGCAAAACGAAGAATGGCGCGCGCGGAGAATGGAACGGTTGCCGTAAACTCCAGAGTTTTCCCCGTTTTTGACATTTGCGTTACACGCCATTGTTTGTACTTGTCGCCGCCGCTTTGCCCGAATATACAGGCGCCGGCAAGTTGTGGGGTGAATTCATGAGTGATCCCGTAGATACCCAATATGTCCCCTCCGAAGATGAGCCGTTTATGAACGAGCGCCAGCGCGCGTATTTCCGCCACAAGCTGCTTCAGTGGAAAGACGATATCCTCCGGGAAGCGCGAGAGACCCTGGAAGGCCTCCAGAACGAGAACGCCAATCATCCCGATCTGACCGATCGAGCCTCGTCGGAAACCGATCGCGCAATCGAGCTACGCGCTCGGGACCGTCAGCGCAAACTCATCGCAAAGATCGATGCGGCGCTGCAGCGTATTGACGACGGCACGTACGGGTTTTGCGAGGAAACGGGCGAGCCGATCTCGCTGAAGCGGCTTGATGCCCGCCCGATCGCAACGCTTTCCATCGAGGCGCAGGAGCGGCACGAGCGGCGCGAAAAGGTTTACCGCGACGACTGAGCCGTCGCGGTTATAAGCCGCACTGCTGCATCTGGACGGCATAATCTCGCGCCATATCCGCTGCGCGCTGCGCGGCCTGCTTCATGTGCGCATTGTTTTTCCACGTGCCCCGCGCATAGCCGCCATGGCCCGCATAGTAGGCGAGATAGAGATTGTAGGTGTCGTTGAGCGCGATACCGTTACGCTGATTGCTTTGGGTATGATACCAGCCGACGAAGTCGACGGCATCCGAAAAGCTGCTGCGCCGCGCTCCCCAATTACCGGTTGAGCGCTTGTATTCATCCCAGGTACCGTCCAGAGCCTGAGAAAAGCCGTAGGCGCTCGATGGCCGTTTCCACGGGATGAAGCCGAGCAGTTTTTTCCGGGGTGGGCGGGCGCTGGCGTGGAATCCCGATTCGATGCGTATCGTCGACATGAGTACCGGAACCGGGACACCGTACTTGCGTTCCGCGCTCTTGGCGGCGCTATGCCAGTTATTGAACCAGCCATCCTTCTGATTGAAGACGGAACAGACATTGTTGATATTGCTCGGCTTGCTCGCGCAACCGGCTAATATCAGGAGAACGGCTAACGGGGCGGCCCATTTCAGCAAGTATCTCATGGCGCGGAGCAATAAGCTAAAATTCTAACGAACCGCTTAACGAGGAGCTTAACGAAGTCATAGCGTCACACCCCTCGGCCCCGAGCAAGGAAGTTCATGGATTTGCGGTTGATTTGCCGGAGGGGGAGGAATACTGTCCGAAGAATAGATTTTCCCTTCATTCTCCGATTTGGGTGGGATTGCGCTCTGGCTGTGGCTTCTTCGCGCCTCAATCCTTTGAACCCGGAGCTTGGATCGAATGGAGGGATTGTAGGTCTAGGGGAACTATAAGGGGCCAGATGGAACCCAAGGTAAAAGTCAGGAATCTTTTTAAAATTTTCGGAGATGCTCCGGAGACCGCGCTTGAGCGCCTGAAGCAGGGACAGAGCAAGGAGCAGATCCTAGAAGAGACGGGCCACGTCGTAGGTGTACAGGACGCGAGTTTCGACGTAGGCGAGGGAAGCATCTTCGTCGTCATGGGTTTGTCCGGCTCGGGAAAATCGACGCTCGTGCGCATGCTCAACGGGCTTATCCCGCCGACCTCCGGTGAAATCCTCATCGATGGCGACGATGTTGCAAATTGCTCGCCCGAGCGGCTGCGGGATATCCGTCGCAACAAGATCGCCATGGTTTTCCAGCACTTTGCGCTCTTCCCGCACAAGACGATCGCGGAGAACACCGCGTACGGCCTGAAGATCAAGGGCGTCTCGGCGGCGGAGCGCCGCGAGAAAGCCCTTCAGTCACTTGATCAGGTGGGGCTGAAGGCCTGGGCCGATGGATATCCTTCTGAACTCTCCGGCGGCATGCAGCAGCGCGTGGGGCTCGCACGCGGACTGGCCACCAACCCGCAAATCCTGCTGATGGACGAGCCTTTCGGCGCGCTCGACCCCCTCATTCGCCGCGAGATGCAGGAGGAGCTTCTGCAGCTTCAGCGAAGCCTGAAGAAGACCATCATCTTCATTACACACGATCTGAATGAGGCGCTGATCCTGGGCGATCGGATCGCGATCATGAAGGATGGCCGTTTCGTTCAGGTAGGCACCGCGCAGGAGATCGTAGCCGATCCTGCAGATGATTATGTGAGCGCATTCGTGGCCGATATCGATCGCGGACGCGTTTTCACGGCCGGGCATGTCGCCAATGACGCGCAGGCAGTGCAGCTTTCAGATGACTCTCAAAATGCGCTAAAAGCCATGGAGGATCTGAACCGCAACGCGCTTTATGTCCTCGACGGCGAGAGGATCGTTGGCGTGGTGACCTACCAGGACTTGAGCACGGCGATACGCGAGAACGGGAAAGCAGATGGCGCTTTGGCCGATGTCCTGGTTTCCGACTATCCGGTCGCAAATCGAGACGCGCAGCTACATGAGCTCTATGGGCTGGCGAGCACAGGGCTGCCGATTGCCGTAACGGACAAGAACGGCAGCCTTATTGGTGTTGTTGAGCCTGAAGCCGTTTTTGCGCAGCTTTCCGGCGACGAGCAAACGCAGGACAGCGTTCGATCCGACACGCCGCCAGCGGCATGATCGTCGTGGTTGGTGCCAATAATACGAGAATGGGAGGCGCATGTGCTCAGCCCCGCTGATATTCTGACGATTCCCTTCGATGACTGGGTGAACACGCTGGTACGTGACTATCTCGTACCGAATTTCCGCCCCTTTTTCCGGGCGCTGCAGGTTCCAGTTACGACGGTGTTGAATGCTTTCGATGCATTCTTCCAGTTCATTCCGATGGTCGTTTTCACACTCGTCCTGGCATTCATCGCCTGGCGAGTGGTCGGGCGCGGCATCGCGATTTTCACGCTGTTGGCCCTTACCTTCATCGATATGATCGGCCTGTGGACGGAAACGATGACGACCTTGTCGATGATCGTGACGTCTGTGCTGTTTTGTACCATTATCGGCGTGCCGATCGGAATCCTCGTTGCCGGCAGCAACAAGCTGTGGTCGGTTGTCCGGCCCATTCTGGACATCATGCAGACGATCCCGTCTTTCGTTTACCTGGTGCCTATCGTCATGCTGTTCGGCGTGGGTATGGTTCCGGGGATCATCGCAACGATCATCTTTGCGCTCCCGCCGATCATCAGACTCACCAACCTGGGCATTCGCAATGTCCGCGGCGATCTGATCGAGGCAGCCGAAGCCTTTGGCTCGACGCGCTGGCAGATGTTGTGGGAAGTGCAACTGCCGCTGGCGCTCCGCACGGTGATGGCCGGCCTGAACCAGACGCTGATGCTTTCGCTGTCGATGGTGGTAATTGCCGCCCTCATTGGCGCCGGCGGGTTGGGGCTGACCGTTTACACGGGCCTTGGACGGCTTGACGTCGGTGGTGCGACGGCCGGTGGCGTCGGCATCGTTCTTCTGGCTATTATTCTCGACCGTATTACGCAGGCGCTGGGCGAGCAAAGCGGGGTGCGTACACCCTCATTGCGCCAGATGCTGGTTTCGGTGTTTCGCCCGCGCGGAGCCGTGACGGGCGAGACCAACAAGACGGGCAATTAAGCCCGCCTTTGCGGGGTGCAACCCCGCTTCGCATTGCGGGATACATCTCGCACTGAACGAAACATGAAAAGGAGAGGCATATGTTCACTGTTAAGAAAGCCGTGCCAGCGTTTGCTGCCGCCGCTCTCATGAGCGCCGGGTCGTTCGCGCCTGCTATCGCACAGGACCAGCCCGGTGAAGGAACGACGGTCCAGATGGCGCGCGCCACCTGGGATACCGGCTGGTTCCATGCCGAAATCTACAAGCAGTTGCTTGAGGAACTTGGATACACCGTGGAAGGCCCGACGACGCTCGACAACCCGCCTTTCTACCAGGCTGTCACCCAGGGCGATGTCGATCTGTGGGTGAACGGCTGGTTCCCGCTTCACAACACCTACCGCAGCACATTCGAGAGTGGCGCTGAGGTCGTCGGCGCTGTTGCCGAGGGCGGCGCGCTGGAAGGCTATCTCGTCGACAAGGCATCGGTAGAAGAGTTCGATATCCAGACGCTGGACGACTTCAAGCGTGACGAGGTGAAGGAAGCGTTTGACCGTAATGGCGACGGCAAGGCCGATCTCGTCGCCTGCCCTCCCGGGTGGGGCTGCGAAGTCAACATTGAGCATCACTTGGATGCCTATGATCTTCGCGACCATGTGAACCCGATCAAGGCCGGCTACTCCGCGTCGATGGCCGATGCGATCGCCGCTTACGAGAACGGTGAATCCATCCTGTTCTACACGTGGACGCCGAACTGGACGGTGAACGAGTTGGTTCCCGGCGAAGACGTGATGTGGATTGAGGTTCCGGAAGTCGACCTGCCGGAAGACATGTCCGATCTGGAAGACGCTGCTACGCTGGAAGGCGTTGAGGGCTGTGTGGCCGATCCGTGTACGCTCGGCTTCCCGGCCAATGACATCGTTCCGGTGGTAAACTCCAGCTTCTTGGGTGAAAACCCGGCGGTGGAATCCCTGCTTCAGGCCGCGAGCATCCCGCTGGCCGATGTTTTCGCCCAGAATGCGGCGATGAACGAAGGCGATGACGACATCGAGCAGCAGGCTGCCGACTGGATCGAGAACAACCGCGACATGGTTGACGGCTGGCTCGACGAGGCACGTTCCGCCGCGAACTAAGCGTTTGCTGGGTTGAACGAAGATGTGACCGGGCCTGCCTTGCGGGCCCGGTTTTCGATTCGTATGTAGACAGAGGCGCATGCTCCTGATCGCTGGAGTTTCGCCAACGCTCCGCCGCGGATCGCGCGAGGTGCTTTATGCATCGATTCACGCGCAAGAGGGCTTGTTTTTTGTGCGCTTTGCCGCTAATCGCCCCGCATCCGAAATCGACAACACGCCGCCAGGGAAATTCAGATGGCCAAGGATAAGTTTGAGCGCACGAAGCCGCATG